>CP028296.1:0-7268 GCA_003029925.1 Paracidovorax avenae
TCAACTGGGACAACCACAACACCACTCCCGGGCAGCGGGCGCGGCACTGGCCGTGGGCACGCTGCCCGGGGCGCTGGCACCGCCGCCGGCCGGCGCGGACGCCACCTGGGCCGGCACGGGCTCCGGGAAGAACGTGGCCTTGTGGCCGTTGTGTACTTGCCACTTGTCCCACAGCAGAACCATGGAAAAGCCAAATATCACCCACAGGATGGTACGGCGAATGTCGTTCATGAAGACTTCTTTGGAGAGGAAGGGGTGGGGGTCGCGGCCGCGGCGGCCGTTGCCGGCCGCCCGGCCAGCCGGGAAAACAGGCGCGTCGCGCGCGGCGCTTCGGCTGGCACCGGATCATGGCCGCCATCGCACCACGGATGGCAGCGCGCGAGGCGCCGCAGGGTGAGGTAGGCGCCTGCGCCCGCACCGTGCCGCTCCAGCGCCTGCAGCGCATAGGCGGAGCAGGTGGGCTCGAACCGGCACGCCGACCCGAGCCACGGGCTCAGGAAGAAACGGTAGCCGCGCACCAGCGCCATGAGCAGCGAGCGCATCACGGCCGCGCAGCCTCCGGCACGGGCACGGGCACGGGCACGGGCACGGCAGCCGGTGCCGGTGGCCGTGCCGACGAAGCGGGCTTGCCGCCGCGCTGCGGGCGGACGGCCTGCCCGAAGAGCTGCAGCAGCTCCTCGCGCACGGCACGCCGCAGCGCGTCGGAGGTCGCGCTCGGAAACTGCTTGCGGTCGAACCCGGCGCGCAGGCGCACCACGTGCGCGGCATGGCCCAGCTGCGGCGCGAAGTCCGGCGCCACGGCGTAGATCTGCCGCTTGATGGTGTTGCGTGTCACTGCGCGCCGCGCCCAGCGCTTGGGCACCATAGCGCCCAGCCACGGTCCCGCGGAGTCGTCAACGGCAAACAGGGCCTGCGGAGCCTGCCGTTGCGGCAGGGCTCCGGGCCCTGGATGGGAATCGGAAAGGGTGGCAGGGCCTGCGTCGAGACGCAGGCGGTGCAGGGCGAAGTGCGCCGTCCGGGAAATGGTTCCCCCGGCCATGGCGGCCTGGAACTGCGGACGGGTCTTGAGCCGGTGCATGGAACCATCCTCGCCCGCGTCACGGGCGGGACGCCGTGGCGGCCTCATACGGATCGGCAATCAGGGAAGCGAACGGAGCAACGCGGCCTCCCTGAACGCGAAGCCGTATCAGACGGCCAGGCGCTTGCGGCCCTTGGCGCGGCGTGCGTTGATGACGGCACGGCCGCCGCGCGTCTTCATGCGCACGAGGAAACCGTGGGTGCGCGCGCGGCGCGTCTTGGAAGGCTGGTAGGTACGTTTCATGATCGATTCCTCGAAGGTTCTTGGGTTTGCAGGCCCGGCTTCGATCGGCCGGACCCGTTGCGCGGACCACTCAGAAAGTGCCGCGCGAGCCGCACGCGCCGCCTGCCTCGAAACCGCTGCATCGCAAAGCAAAGCAGCAAGGCAGGAAGCCGCCCGGGCTTCATCGCCCTGAACGCATTCAGGGAAACCGGCGATTATCACAGGCTTGGCGGCAAGTGGCAATGCTCGGGCTGCGGATGCCTGGTGGCTGCACGGTTATAGCAGCCCCGCGGACACCCCGCCCAGCTTGTGGATAACCCCTTGAAAAGCTACAATCCAAGGCCCTGATCCGTTCCTCCTATCCACAAAAAGATCCCGCCTTCATGACCGAGGAACCCTCCCGCAGCCCCGACTTCGACATTGACGCCGATCCCGGCCAGGGGCTGTGGCAAGCCTGTGTCGAGCAGCTCGCGCAGGACCTGCCCGAACAGCAGTTCAACACCTGGATCAAGCCGCTCGTCGCCCAGGTCGCCCCCGACTTCTCCAAGGTCACCCTGCTGGTGGCCAACCGCTTCAAGCTCGACTGGATCCGCGCTCAGTACGCGGGCCGCATCACCGCGTTGCTCGAGGGCCTGTACGGCCAGCCGGTCACACTGGAGTTAGCGCTCGCTCAGCGGGAAAGCGTTACCCGTACGGTGGTTCGCCCCGTGGTGCAGCAACCCACGGCACCCGCCGAGACGCCCATCGGCTCCACCCCGGCGGACGAACCCGCGGCCGCGCCGTTCCGCTCGCGCCTCAACCCCGCACTCACCTTCGAGACCCTGGTGGAGGGCACGGCCAACCGCATGGCGCGGTCCGCCGCCATGCACGTCGCGGGCTCGCCCGGGCACCTGTACAACCCGCTCTTCATCTACGGCGGCGTGGGCCTGGGCAAGACCCACCTGGTGCATGCCGTGGGCAACCGCCTGCTGCAGGACAAGCCCGACGCCAAAGTTCTCTACATCCATGCCGAGCAGTTCGTCTCGGATGTGGTTAAGGCCTACCAGCGCCGCACCTTCGACGAGTTCAAGGCCCACTACCACTCGCTCGACCTGCTGCTGATCGATGACGTGCAGTTCTTCGCCAACAAGGACCGCACGCAGGAAGAGTTCTTCAACGCCTTCGAGGCGCTGCTGGCCAAGAAGAGCCATATCGTGATGACCTCGGACACGTACCCGAAGGGCCTCGCGAACATCCACGAGCGGCTCGTCTCGCGCTTCGACTCCGGCCTCACCGTCACCATCGAGCCGCCCGAGCTCGAGATGCGCGTGGCCATCCTGATCAACAAGGCCCGGGCCGAGAGCGCCGAGATGCCCGAGGAAGTCGCCTTCTTCGTCGCCAAGAACGTGCGCTCCAACGTGCGCGAGCTCGAAGGCGCGCTGCGCAAGATCCTGGCCTATTCGCGCTTCAACCAGAAGGAAGTCTCCATCCAGCTCGCCCGCGAGGCGCTGCGCGACCTGCTGTCCATCCAGAACCGGCAGATCAGCGTGGAGAACATCCAGAAGACCGTCGCCGACTACTACAAGATCAAGGTGGCGGACATGTACAGCAAGAAGCGCCCTGCCTCCATCGCCCGGCCGCGCCAGATCGCGATGTACCTCGCCAAGGAGCTCACGCAGAAGAGCCTGCCCGAGATCGGCGAGCTTTTCGGGGGGCGCGACCACACGACGGTGCTGCATGCGGTGCGCAAGATCGCGGGCGAACGCCAGCAGTTGACCGAGCTGAACCAGCAGCTGCACGTGCTGGAGCAGACGCTCAAGGGCTAGAGCGGCTGACAAAACCCTTCTGGCGTCGTTGCTCCACTGCCCGTACTGCCTGCGATGCAGCGCCTAGCCAGAACCGCTTCGCTGGGTTTTGTCAGCCGCTCCAAGGCGGCCTGCCACCACAAGACCACGGTGAAGCCCGCCCGCGCCCAGGAAATGCCCCGGTTCCCGGGCAAAATGCCAGGTTGGCCGAGGGGTGCCGGCAAAGGCATCGCCCACGCGGCCGCCGGGCGGCCCGGCACCGTCGCACAAATCACTAGGGGTTGAAGACATGATCGTCCTGAAGGCAACACAAGACAAGGTTCTCGCGGTACTGCAATCGGTCGCGGGCATCGTCGAGCGCCGGCACACGCTGCCCATCCTGGCCAACGTGCTGATCCGCAAGACCGGCAATGCCCTGCAGCTCACCACCAGCGACCTGGAAATCCAGATCCGCACCACCGCAGAACTCGGCGGCGACACGGGCGACTTCACCACCACGGTGGGCGCGCGCAAGCTGATCGACATCCTGAAGACCATGCCCGCCGACCAGACGGTCAGCCTGGAGTCGCAGCAGTCCAAGCTGGTGCTCAAGGGCGGCAAGAGCCGCTTCACCCTGCAGTCGCTGCCGGCGGAAGACTTCCCCCTGGTGCAGGAATCCGCCGCCTTCGGCCCCGCCTTCAGCGTGCCGCAGAAGGTGCTGAAGGACCTGCTCGGCCAGGTGTCGTTCGCCATGGCGGTGCAGGACATCCGCTACTACCTCAACGGCATCCTGTTCGTGGCCGAGGGCAACACGCTGAGCCTGGTCGCCACCGACGGCCACCGCCTCGCCTTCGCGAGCGCCACACTGGATGTGGAAGTGCCCAAGCAGGAAGTCATTCTGCCGCGCAAGACCGTGCTGGAGCTGCAGCGCCTGCTGTCGGACGCCGGCGGCGAGAACCAGCCTCACATCGAGATGCAGTTCGCCAACAACCAGGCGAAGTTCACCTTCGGCGGCATGGAGTTCGTCACGAAGCTGGTCGAGGGCAAGTTCCCCGACTACAACCGCGTGATCCCCAAGGGCCACAAGAACAGCGTCACCCTGGGCCGCGCCCCCCTGCTGGCCAGCCTGCAGCGCACCGCCATCATGACCAGCGACAAGTTCAAGGGCGTGCGCCTGAACATCGAACCCGGCACCCTGCGCGTGGCGTCCAACAACGCCGAGCAGGAAGAAGCCGTGGACGAGCTCGACATCGACTACGGCGGAGACACCATCGAGATCGGCTTCAACGTCACCTACCTCATCGACGCGCTCGCGAACATGGGCCAGGACATGGTGCGCGTGGACCTCTCCGACGGCAACAGTTCCGCGCTGATGACCATCCCCGACAACGAGAGCTTCAAGTACGTCGTGATGCCGATGCGCATCTGACGCGCCGCCCCCCTGATCTCTTTTGACCCCATCGGACGCCGCACCGCGGTGTCACCGGACCCGAGGCTACCCATCCATGACCGCTGAGAACCAACTGCCCGAGCCCTCCGAGAACGGCGCGGGCGACGCGCAGCCCACGCACAAGATCGACACCCGGCAGGCCGGCGCCAGCGAAGGGTACGGCGAAGGCGCGATCCAGATCCTGGAAGGCCTGGAGGCCGTGCGCAAGCGCCCTGGCATGTACATCGGCGACACGTCGGACGGCACGGGCCTGCACCACCTCGTGTTCGAAGTGGTGGACAACTCCATCGACGAGGCGCTGGCCGGCCACTGCGACGACATCGTCGTCACCATCCACTCCGACAACTCCATCAGCGTCACCGACAACGGCCGCGGCATTCCCACCGGCGTGAAGATGGACGACAAGCACGAGCCCAAGCGCTCGGCGGCCGAGATCGCGCTCACCGAACTGCATGCGGGCGGCAAGTTCAACCAGAACAGCTACAAGGTCTCGGGCGGCCTGCACGGCGTGGGCGTGAGTTGCGTGAACGCGCTCAGCAAGATGCTGCGCCTCACGGTGCGCCGCGACGGCAAGGTGCACGTGCTGGAGTTCAGCCAGGGCTTCGTGCAGAACCGCCTCCTGGAGACGGTGAACGGCGTCGAAGTCTCGCCCATGCGCGTGACCGGCGAGACCGACAAGCGCGGCACGGAAGTGCACTTCCTGCCCGACACCGAGATCTTCAAGGAGAACAACGACTTCCACTACGAGATCCTCGCCAAGCGCCTGCGCGAGCTTTCGTTCCTGAACAACGGCGTGCGCATCCGCCTGAAGGACGAGCGCACCGGCAAGGAAGACGACTTCTCCGGCGCCGGCGGCGTCAAGGGCTTCGTCGACTTCATCAACGCCAGCAAGAAGGTGTTGCACCCCACCGCCTTCCACGCCACGGGCAGCCGCCCGGCAGAAACCTACGGCGGCATTCCCGGCACCGAGATCGGCGTCGAAGTGGCCATGCAGTGGAACGACGGCTACAGCGAGCAGGTGCTCTGCTTCACCAACAACATCCCGCAGCGCGACGGCGGCACCCACCTGACCGGCCTGCGCGCCGCCATGACGCGCGTCATCGGCAAGTACATCGAGCAGCAGGAACTGGCCAAGAAGGCCAAGGTCGAGGTGAGCGGCGACGACATGCGCGAAGGCCTGTGCTGCGTGCTCAGCGTGAAGGTCCCCGAGCCCAAGTTCAGCAGCCAGACCAAGGACAAGCTCGTCTCCAGCGAAGTGCGCGCGCCCGTGGAAGACATCGTCGCCAAGACGCTGACGGACTACCTGGAAGAGCGCCCCAACGACGCCAAGATCCTCTGCGGCAAGATCATCGAGGCCGCCCGCGCCCGCGAGGCCGCGCGCAAGGCCCGCGAGATGACGCGCCGCAAGGGCGTGCTCGACGGCATGGGCCTGCCCGGCAAGCTCGCCGACTGCCAGGAGAAGGACCCGGCGCTGTGCGAGATCTACATCGTCGAGGGCGACTCCGCCGGCGGCTCCGCCAAGCAGGGCCGCGACCGGAAGTTCCAGGCCATCCTGCCGCTGCGCGGCAAGATCCTGAACGTGGAGAAGGCGCGCTACGAGAAGCTGCTCACCTCCAACGAAATCCTGACGCTCATCACCGCCCTGGGCACCGGCATCGGCAAGGCGAGCGCCGACGGCACCGGCAAGAACGGCGCGGACGATTTCAACGTGGACAAGCTTCGCTACCACCGCATCATCATCATGACCGATGCCGACGTGGACGGCGCGCACATCCGCACCCTGCTGCTCACCTTCTTCTACCGCCAGATGCCCGAGCTGGTCGAGCGCGGCCACATCTACATCGCCCAGCCGCCGCTCTACAAGGTGAAGAACGGCAAGGAAGAGCTGTACCTGAAGGACGGCCCCGCGCTCGACACCTTCCTGCTGCGCGTGGCCCTGCGCGACGCCAGCGTGACCACCGGCGGCGAACAGGCCCGCACCCTGGACGGAGAAACCCTCGGCACCCTGGCGCAGAAGCACCAGGTGGCCGAGGCCGTCATCGAACGCCTTTCCGCCTTCATGGACCGCGAGGCCCTGCGCGCGATCGCCGATGGCGTCGCCCTCAACCTCGATACCGTGGAAGACGCCGAAGCCAGCGCCGTCGCCCTGCAGGCCAAGCTGCGCGAACTCACCACCACCGGCGTGCCCGCCGAAGTGGCCGGCGAATTCGACGCCCGCACCGACAAGCCCGTGCTGCGCATCAGCCGCCGCCACCACGGCAACATCAAGAGCAGCATCATCACGCAGGACTTCGTGCACGGCGCCGATTACGCCGCCCTGGCCGAAGCCGCCCACACCTTCCGCGGCCTGCTCGGCGAAGGCGCCAGGGTGCTGCGCGGCGAAGGCGAGCGCCAGCGCGAAGAGAAAGTGGGCGACTTCCGCCAGGCCATGGCCTGGCTCATCAAGGAAGCCGAACGCACCACCAGCCGCCAGCGCTACAAGGGCCTGGGCGAGATGAACCCCGAACAGTTGTGGGAAACCACGATGGACCCCGAAGTGCGCCGCCTGCTGCGCGTGCAGATCGAGGACGCGATCGAAGCGGACCGGGTGTTTACGATGCTGATGGGGGATGAGGTGGAGCCGCGAAGGGACTTTATTGAGACGAACGCGTTGAGGGCGGGGAATATTGATGTCTAACTGACCTGCCCCCAGGAGCCGTACCAATCATTGGGAGAGAGGTCCAGGGTTTTGCAGGTTAACTGATCCTGCATCGAT
>CP028296.1:22245-22611 GCA_003029925.1 Paracidovorax avenae
CAGCGCCGCGTACTTGGTGGCGTAAAGCAACTCCATGCGGTCCACCAGCATGTCCTCATGTTGCACGAGCGATACCGTGGGCCGCCACTTGGCCCAGCGCCCCGCTCCCTGGCCCGAATCGAGTTGCGTGCCGATGAAACCGATGACGACGTTGCGTTTGGGCATAGCTTTCTGGATAAATGGCTTAGCTCATATTCTAGTTTCGTAGGAATTTCGAATGCCCTGCACTGCATGCAGAAGGTGCTTCACGCGGAATTTCCCATTTCTAATCAATGGGTTATGAAATCCCATGCCTACCAGCATCCGGGTTGGCACGTGCGTTGCAAAGAAGACGGCACATACGAAGAAACGCAACGCATACGAGAG
>CP028296.1:104362-104878 GCA_003029925.1 Paracidovorax avenae
GCTGGGCCAGCTGGGCGGGTCGCTGAAGACGCGCGAGGCCAGCGCCATGCTGACGCTGGTGGACAACCGCTCGGGCGTGCAGGTGTCGGTGTCGGAAGGCAGCGCCTCCAAGAGCGATTTCGCGGGCTTCGGCAGCATCTTCGGCAGCTCGGCGGGCGGCAACCTGGGCGGCTACCAGAACACCTCGCAGGGCAAGGTGCTGACGGCGGCGTTCATGGACGCGTACAACCAGATGGTCATGGCGCTGCGCAACTACAAGGCGCAGAAGGTGCAGGGCCAGGGCCTGGGCGGTGGTGGCCGGCTGGGCGTGGATGGCGGCGCGGCGCCGTCGCAGACGAAGGCGGGCGCATCGATGTCGGTGCGCGAGGCACAGGCACGGCTCAATGCGCTGGGCTACGACGTGGGCGCACCGGACGGCGGCATGGGCGCGAAGACGGCGAACGGGCTGCGGGCCTTCCAGAAGGACAAGGGCCTGCCGGTGACGGGCCGCCTGGACTCCGCCACGACCGACGCGCT
>CP028296.1:234657-235055 GCA_003029925.1 Paracidovorax avenae
GCACGCGGCGTACCGCGGCCCCGCCCGTGGCCGCGGCCAACCTCGATCCGGATGCGCAGGTGCGGTTCATCAATCTCAAGGCCTGGCGCGCCGAAGTGGCGCGCGAGCACAACCTGCCGGCCTACGTCATCTTCCACGATGCCACGCTGGCGGCCATCGCCGAGCGGCGCCCCGCGTCGCTGGCCGACCTGCAGGGCATCAGCGGCATGGGCGCCAAGAAGCTGGAGGCCTACGGCGAGGATGTGCTGCGCGTGTGTCGCCAGGGCGCCGCGGTGTCCTGACGCCGCACCGCGCGCAGTGCGCCAGCGTCAACCGCTGGCCTGCGCCGCGCCCGGTCCGGTGGCCGGCCGGTCCTTCAGCAGCGTGCGCGTGATCGCGCGCCCGATCTGCTCGAACAG
>CP028296.1:317385-317734 GCA_003029925.1 Paracidovorax avenae
ATCGCCCTCATCACCGGCGGCAGCCGGGGCCTGGGCCGCAATGCCGCGCTGCACGTGGCGCGCTCCGGTACCGACGTGGTCCTCACCTACCGCAGCCAGGCGGCCGAGGCGCAGGCCGTGGTCGCCGAGATCGAGGCGCTGGGCCGCCGCGCGGTGGCGTTGCCGCTGGACGTGGGTGCCAGTGCCACGTTCGCGGATTTCGCGCAGCAGGTGCGCGGCGTGCTCGCGCAACACTGGCAGCGTGAGCGCTTCGACTTCCTGGTGAACAACGCCGGCTCCGGCGCGCATGCCGGCTTCATGGAGACGACCGAGGAGCAGTTCGACCAGATGGTCGCCATCCACCTCAAGG
>CP028296.1:334914-342603 GCA_003029925.1 Paracidovorax avenae
GCAGCAGGGCTCTACTATTCACTGACTCGGAAATTCAATCTCAATCAGCGGTGTTGCACTTCAGGTTTGAGTCCGCCCCCTATTTTGCCAAAATATGGTTTTATTTTTTCGGACAATTTATCAAACTCGTCCTCTGTTATAAGTTCATTTCTTTTGTTGAATTTTCTTAATTCTTTTTTGTACGTGTCATAATTCTGGCCTCCGAAATCTATACCTTTGGCAATAGTCACGCCGGAGTTGTTTGCCTCTCCGTTTTTCATTTTTCCTTGCAGTCTGGTGTTCCCGTCTCTTTTTGTCATCGAAGGTCCGCCATCAGGTTCGTTGACCGGCCACCACGGCACATAGGATTTAAGATAGACGCCTTCCCATTTGGCGATTGGCGCCAGGTCTATTTTTGTTCCTAGAGATGCGTTTATGATTTTTGCAATCTCCAGATTGAGGGTCCCTTTTCTTGTTTCATCTGCTGGAAGGCAGGCAATATTTCCCGTGAGACATTTCCGCTTCAGCTTCCCCTCCTTTTCCTTGATCTCCCGATCCAGCCTCCGCGCCTCTTCCGCATACCCCTCCGCCTTGCGGTCCAGTTTCTGCCGTTCCTTTTTCAAACCGGGCAATTCCGCCTTGGCCTTCTCCTGTTCCTGCCGGCATTCCTCGGCGGTCTTGCGCAGTGCGCGTTCGCGCGAGAGGGCGTCCTTGTCGTAGTCGGGAAGGTCTTCTTCCTTGAGTGCCATGGGGGCTCGGGGCCTTTCGGGGTCTATGGGTGGGGCAGGTGGCGGGGCGGACTGGGGCGGTGCGGCGGCTTCACGTCACGAGCCATGCGCCGGTACGACGAAGGCGGCGCCCTCGTTGGCGGCGGCCTGCATGCAGGCTTCGTCCTTGTCGCGGCCGATGCGCACCGTGGGACATCCCTGGGCGATCACGCCGTGGCAGGCGACTTCATCGCCGACGCGGGCGGCGGGGCGCCCGGCCAGCCGCACGGAGGGCTCGCCCTCCGTGATGGGTTCGATGCCCTTGTTGTGGCGCACCCGGTCGCCCATGCGGGCGGCGGGTTGCCCCCCGATGCGGACGGTGGGGGCTCCTTCCAGGATGGGGCCGGCGCCGCGCCGGTGGGTGACGTCGTCGTGCATACGAGCAGCGGGTTGGGCCATGGCGGGTCGATCGCTTTTTCTGTCGGTATCTGGGTGCGGGGTCGGTCAGGGCTTGGCGCTCCAGCCTGGCGTCTTGCCCATGGCCGCAGGGCCGGCGGAACCGGCAGGGGCGCTGGCCACACTGCCGCCACTGCCACCCGCCCCACCCAGGCCGGCGATGCCTCCGGCCAACCCGGCGATCGCGCCCAGGTCGCCGTTCTTCAGGGCCTTGGCGGTGTCGAGCAGTCCCTTGGCCTGCTGGAGTGCGCCGAGGGCGCTTTGCAGGCCCGCGGCGCCGCCGCCCATGGCGGCGCTCGCGGCGGACTCCGCCTGGCTCTCCGCGGTGTCGGCGGCCTGCTGCGCCGCGTCGCCGGGTGCATCGCTGGCGGGCGGAGGCGTTTCGGGCGCGGGCTGGCTGCTGCCGCAGTTGAGGTCGATGATCCCGGCGTCCGCGTTGATCGCGGCGCTGGCCTGCATTTCGATGTGCGTTCCCTGCAGGTAGATGCCGCCGTCGCTGCGCAGCACGATCTTCGCCGCGCCGCAGGCCAGTTCCAGGTGCTCGCCGGCCTGGGCGAAGAGCACCTTGCCGGCGCGGGTTTCCTGGCGCTCGCCCACGTTCACCGTCTGGGTGCGGCCGACCTGCAGGTTCCAGGCCTTGCCGATGTCCTGGGTGTAGGTGTCACCCACGTCGAGGCGCTTGGTCCTGCCCACCTGGGTGCTCTGCTGCAGGCCGACCAGCGTGTTCATCGCCACGCCCACGTTGAGGCTGTAACCCAGGCCGACGTTGTCCATGCGCGCCATGCCCACGTTCTGCAGCGACATCCGGCCAATGGTCTCGGTCTTGGTCTTGCCGACGCGCAGGGACCAGTTCCTGCCGATCCGGTCTTTCTCGTTGTTGCCGATGGTCTTGGCCCGGTTGGCGCCAATGGAGACCTGCTCGTTGCGGCCGACGTCCTCCGTGCGGTCCACGCCGATCGATACCGTTTCGTCCAGATCGACCCGTTCGCGGCGGTTGCGGTGGATGGTGATGGATTCGTCCCGGTCCACCGTTTCGGTGCGGTTGGAGTGGATGGTGATGGTCTCGTCGCCATCCACTTCCTCGGTGCGCCAGCCATGCACCGTGATCTTCTCGTTGCGATCGACCGTCTCCGTCCGGTCCCGGTGGATGGTGTTCGTCTCGTCCCGGTCGATCGTCTTGGCCCGGTCATTGCCGACCCAGTGCGCTTCATCGTTCTCGACCTCGATGAGCTGGTCCTTCTGCGCATGCAGCCATAGCTGCTCCGCGCCCTTCCTGTCCTCGAAGCGGATCGCGTTGGCATCGCCGGCGCCGTTCTTCATGCCGTCGCCGGTCGCGCCGCCCTTGCTCGATCGTGTCTTGATGCCGGACTGCGTGGCATTGCCCGGGAGTGCCCAGGGCGGCATGTTCGCCGCGTTGTAGACGCTGCCTATGACGATCGGATAGTCCGGATCGCCGTTCACGAAATCGATCACCACTTCGTGCCCTATGCGGGGGATGGACACTGCCCCGAAGCCTGAGCCGGCCCAACTGGTCGCCACGCGCACCCAGCAGCTGGAATGCTCGTCCATCGCCCCCAGCCGGTCCCAGTGGAACTGCACCTTGATGCGGCCGTATTCGTCGGTCCAGATTTCCTCTCCTGCCGGCCCCACGACCACGGCGGTCTGCGGGCCTGTCGTGCGTGGCTTGGGTGTTTTTCTTGCCGGGGTATAGGGCAGGCTCGTGGGCTGGGCCGTGAGGCTGAATTTCTGGAAGGAGCCCTGCTCTTCGTTGCTCTTGAGCGCTTCTCCCGGCTTGGCGCTGTTGACCGAGGACGTGCCCGGGTTCTCATGCAGGTGGTAGGTGACGCCGGTGATGAGGTACTGGCGGTTCTGGTCACCGCGCGGGTAGTTTTCCAGCGTGAAGGTATAGCCAGGTGCGATGCTGCGGTGGCGGGACTCGCCCTTGACGGTGCTGTGGCCCGTCAGCCCTTCCTGCAGGCGCACGCGGGCGTACTGCTCGCCGTCGCCGTGCTGCACGTAGCCGCCCGGCCATTCATAGATCTCGTAAGCATCGTGCGCGTGGCCCGGGGGCTGCTGGCGCATGTTGGAGAGGTCCGACCTCGGCTTCTTGAAGTCGTAGTCGTCGTTGTAGTACCGGCCCGACTTGATTTCCTCGCTGAGCACCCAGGCATGGATGTTCTCTCGGTCGGCCGTGGCCGACTTCTCCGGCGGGTGGAACGGAATGGTTGCCGCGCCCGGCAAGGGTTCGTGGCAACCTACGATGTCGTCGGCGATCACCAGGGTGTGCTGGCCGCTCGCGTGCTGGAAGTAGTAATACGCCCCTTCGTGCTCGAGCAGCCGGGAGACGAAGTCGAAGTCGCTCTCGCCGTACTGCACGCAGTAGTCCCAGGCGCGGTAGGCGCGCGTGAGCTTGAGCTGCATCGGGTAGCCGTAGCGGCCCAGCACCTCCTGCACGATCTGCGGGACGGTCTTGAACTGGAAGATGCGGAAGTCCTGCCGCCGCGTGGCCACCCACAGCCAGGGCTGCAGGCGCAGGTGGTACGAATAGAGCCGATGGTCCTGCCCCTGCATGCCGAAGCGCGTGACCAGGCCGTCCAGGTACCGCTTGCCGCCGCCCTCCGTCTCGATCTCCACCGTCGCCGTCTTGCCCAGCAGCGCCTTGGGATCGATGTCGCGCCCCTCCGAGAGCAGGTCGATGTCGAAGGAGAAAAGCTGGCTCAGCTCCTCGCTGCCCCGCAACTGCCGGAACTGCAGCTGCTCTCCCAGGGGCGTCCGGATGGTGACGCGGCGTGTCATGTGGTCGGGCTCAGCCTGTTGCGGCCGAACGGTAGAGTTCAAACGGGCGCGATGATAGGAAGCGCTTCCAGGGCAGGGAAGGGCTTCCCAAAATTTGTTTTGTGTCTGAATGTCGGGCGTTATGGTGGCGCAAACAAGCTGTTATGCGAGGTTGCCGGTGGGTCGTTTTCCTGCCCCTCCAGGCTTCACACGCCGCGTTCAAAAAATTCACGCCGGCGCCAGGCGCCCCGACCCGGGGCTGCCGCTACGATGCAGCCATGGATTCCGCCCTCCGCCATATCATCGAACGCGTGCGCGACAGTGCGCGCGAAGGCCGTCCCCTGCGCATCCGCGGGGGCGGCACCAAGGATTTCCATGGCGGCATGCCGCTGGCCGGCGAAGTGCTCGACACGCGTGCCTGCGCGGGCGTGGTGGACTACGAGCCGAGCGAACTGGTGGTGACGGTGCGCGCCGGCACGCCGCTCGCCGAGCTGGAAGCGCTGCTGGCCGGCCGGGGGCAATGCCTGCCGTTCGAGCCGCCGCATTTCGGCGAAGGCGCCACCGTGGGGGGCATGGTCGCGGCAGGGCTGTCGGGCCCGGCCCGCGCGAGCGCCGGGGCCGTGCGCGATTTCGTGCTCGGGGCGGAGATCGTCAACGGCCGCGCCGAATGCCTGCGCTTCGGCGGGCAGGTCATGAAGAACGTGGCGGGCTACGACGTGTCGCGGCTGATGGCCGGGGCCTGGGGCACGCTGGGCGTCGTGACCGAAGTGAGCCTCAAGGTGCTGCCCGTGCCGCCCGCGGAGGCCACGCTGTGCTTCGAGCTGTCGCAGGCCGAGGCGCTGCGGCGGCTGCAGGAATGGGGCGGCCAGCCGCTGCCGTTGAATGCCAGCCGCTGGGAGGCCGGTCCGTCCGGCGCCCCGGGCGGCGTGCTGCACTTGCGGCTGCGGGGCGCCGTGGCGGCCGTGGAGTCCGCCTGCCGCGCCCTGGGCGGGCAGTTGCAATTGCCGCAGGAGGCGGCCCCGCAGTGGGGCGCCTGCCGCGAACAGGCGCTGCCGTGGTTCGCCGGCCGGCCCGAGGACGCCGCGCTCTGGCGCCTGTCGGTGCCGCAGTCGGCCCCGGTCCTGGCATTGCCTGCTGGTGCATCCGGCCCGCTGGTCGAATGGCACGGCGGGCTGCGCTGGGTGCAGGCGCCGCCAGCCCTGGGGCCTGCGCTGCAGGAGGCCGCGCGTGCCGTCGGCGGTGCTGCCACGCTGTTCCGCGCCCCGGCGGAATCTTCCGAGCCGGCGGCCGGTGCCGCGCCGGCGCAGCCCGCGGACACGGCCCTGCAGC
This sequence comes from Paracidovorax avenae, assembly GCA_003029925.1. Classification (GTDB taxonomy): domain Bacteria; phylum Pseudomonadota; class Gammaproteobacteria; order Burkholderiales; family Burkholderiaceae_C; genus Paracidovorax; species Paracidovorax avenae_A. Next base: position 340,161 of record CP028296.1, read on the forward strand.
GCATCCATGACCGGCTGCGTGCGGCCTTCGATCCCGCGGGCATCTTCAATCCCGGACGGCGGGTGGCGGGGTAGGCGAGGGCATGCGCCTTCTGAGGCACCTCATGGGGCGGCACCGCACGCCGTCCACCAACCGGCTGCTGGGGCTGCTGCTGGCGTTCAACGCGGGCGCGGTGAACGCGGGCGGCTTCCTCGTCGTGCACAGCTACACCTCGCACATGACGGGGTTCCTGTCCACCGTGGCCGACAACCTCGTGCTGGGCAACATGGCCCTGGTGCTGGCCGCCGTGGGCACGCTATGGGCGTTCATGTCGGGAGCGGGCACCACCGCGATCATGGTGAACTGGGCGCGCCACCACCGGCTGCGCAGCGGGTTCGCGCTGCCGCTGCTCCTGGAGGCCGTGCTGATGCTGCTGTTCGGGCTCATGGGCGCGATCACCCTGGGCTGGCCCACCCCGTTCTCGGTGCCGCTCACGGTGCTGCTGCTGGCCTTCCTCATGGGGCTGCAGAACGCGGTGGTGACCAAGATGTCTTCCGCCCAGATCCGCACCACGCACATGACGGGCGTGGCCACCGACCTGGGCATCGAGATGGGCAAGATGCTCTACTGGAACCGGCGCGGCACGCCGCCGGAGGCGCACGTGCATTCCAACCGCGCCCGGCTGGTGCTGTTCGCGAGCCTGCTGGGCATGTTCACGGCCGGCGGCATCGTGGGCGCGGCCGGCTTCAAGCACGTGGGCTTCGTCTGGGTGGTGCCGCTCGCGGCGGTGCTGCTGGGGCTCGCGCTGCCGCCGCTCGCCTCGGATTTCGGGCACCTGGCCGCGCTGTGGCGCGCGCGCCGCCATCGCCCTTGAGCGCCCTGCGGGCCGACACCACGACCTTCCCACGATAACGATCACCATGCAAACCCGACTCGCCCCCGAATTCCAGGACACGCCCGAAGGCCGCGAGGCCGATGGCATCCTGCGCAAGTGCGTGCACTGCGGCTTCTGCACCGCCACGTGCCCGACCTACCAGTTGCTCGGCGACGAGCTGGACGGGCCGCGCGGGCGCATCTACCTCATCAAGCAGGTGCTGGAAGGGGAGACACCCACGCGCAAGACGCAACTGCACCTGGACCGCTGCCTGACCTGCCGCAACTGCGAGACGACCTGTCCGAGCGGCGTGCAGTACGGCCGCTTGGTGGATATCGGCCGCCGCATCGTCGAGGACAAGGTGCCGCGGCCGCTGCCCGAGCGCGCGCGCCGCTGGGCATTGAAGGAGGGACTGCCCTCGCCGCTGTTCAAGCCGGCCCTGAAGGCCGGCCAGGCCGTGCGCGGGCTGCTGCCTGCCGCGCTGCGCGCCAAGGTGCCGCGCCCCCAGGAGGCCGGCGCCTGGCCGGTGCGCGAGCACGCGCGCAAGGTGCTCATGCTCGCGGGCTGCGTGCAGCCGGCGATGCTGCCCAATGTGAACCGCGCCACGGCGCGCGTGCTGGACGCCGCCGGTATCCAGACCGTGATCGCCGCCGGCGAGGGCTGCTGTGGCGCGGTGAAGTTCCACCTCAACGACCAGGACGGCGGCCTCGCGCAGATGCGCGCCAACATCGATGCCTGGTGGCCGCACGTGGAGGCGGGCGGCGTGGAGGCGATCGTGCTCAATGCCTCGGGCTGCGGCGCAACGGTCAAGGAGTACGGTCACCTGCTGCGCCACGACCCGGCCTACGCCGCGCGGGCGGAGCGCGTCAGCGCGCTGGCACGGGACCTGTCCGAACTGCTGCCGGACATGCTGCCCGCGCTCGCCGAGCGGCTGCAGGGGCGGATCGATCCCCCGCGGGCGCTGCTCGCCTACCACCCGCCCTGCACGCTGCAGCACGGCCAGAAACTGCGCGGCGGGGTGGAGGCCCACCTGGCCCGCCTGGGCTTCCGCCTGCGCGTGGCGCGCACGGAGTCGCACCTGTGCTGCGGTTCCGCCGGCACCTACTCGCTGCTGCAGCCGGAGATCGCCGGCCAGTTGCGCGACCGCAAGCTCGGCGCGCTGGACGAGGCCTGCGCGGAGGAGCCGCCCGCGGCCATCCTCTCGGCCAATATCGGCTGCATCACGCACCTGCAGAGCGGCACCCGGGTGCCCGTGCGGCACTGGGTGGAGGTGCTCGACGAGGCCCTGCGGCCGGGCGCCGTCTAGCGCCGCGCAGGGGCCGGGCGCGGCAAACTGGCATGATGGCGGGTTTTACGCCGCGTGGCCATGCCGCGCAGCCGGGCCGCACGCCCTGACCAGACCGCATCCTTGATTGCCATGACCGACAACGCGACCGCAGAAGCAACCCAGAACCCCGTCCCCGCCGCAGCGGGCGACGCGCAGGCCGCGGCAGGCCGCGAAGACGCAATGGACAATGCCGCGCCGGCCGCCACCGGCGATGCTGCCGAGGCCGGCAGCGAAGGCCGCGCCCCCCGCGCCGGCCGCCCGGG
>CP028296.1:342703-454575 GCA_003029925.1 Paracidovorax avenae
GGGGCCGCGGAGGCCCCCGCAACCGCTCCGCGGGCGATCCCGCCGCAGCGCCAGGCCCTGCCGCGCCGCAGGCCCAGGGCCCGCGCCGCACCCATCCCGTGCTGGAGCAACTGGCAGGGTTCTATCCGCACCTCTTCGGCGCGCAGTTCCTGCCGCTCAAGCGCGGCATCTTCCAGGACCTGCAGGACGCCCACCCCGGCGCCTTCGAGAAGGACGACCTGAAGGCCGCGCTGGGCATCCATACCCGCTCCACCCGCTACCTGCAGGTGGTGGCCGAGGGCCGCCCGCGGCACGACCTGCAGGGCCAGGCCGTCGAGGCCATGGCGCCCGAGCACGTGCACCACGCGCTGCTGGAGGTCTTTCGCCGCAAGAAGCCGCGCGACGGCGAGGATCTCGCTGCCAAGCTGCGCCGCCGCATCGCCCAGGCGTACGAAGCATCGGGCCTCACGCGCGATGCCTACGACGCGCTGGTGCGTGGCCGCGACGAGCGCGCCAACGCCGTGCTGGACGAAGCCTTCGCCGAAGTCGCCGAGCGCGATGCGAAGGCCGAGGCCCTGCTGCGCGCCTTCGAGGCCAGCGGCAGCACGGTGGAACAGTTCGCCGACATGTACGGCCTGCAGCCGCGGGCGGCCGAGCGGCTGCTGCAGCGTGCGCGCCAGATGCGTGCTGCGCCCGTGCCTGCGCCGGCACCAGCGGCCCCGGAAGCTCCGGAGCCGCCGCCGGCCGAGGCCTGAGCCGCCCGGCCAGCATTCGCGCTGCGGCTTTTCAGCGGGGCTGCTGCAGCTCGTCGCGGGTGCAGAGGCGACCGTCGCTGTTCACGCATCCTGCGGCGAACAGGTAGGGTGCGCTGAAGGCATGGCGCAGGGTGCCCCGCAGCATGCCGTTGGCGTCCACCGTGAAATAGCCTGTGCGGATGGTGGAGCCCGTTCCGCCATTGTCGGTGGAGCAATTCATCGAACCGTACGTCGTTATCCCGTCGCCGGCAAGCTCGTAGCTTCCCTGGTATTGGCAGTTCTGGTTGTTGCCCCTGGAGAGGGTGTCCATGCGGAACACGCCGTTGCGTGCGTCGAGCTTGATGGCGACCGAGCCGCCGGGAGGGTAGGGGGACAGGTACTGCCCGCCATCGAAGGCCTTGCCGAAGCGCACGGTGTGGTCTTCGTAGCGGTAGCGCGAGATGCGCCGTGGCGTATCGCCGGGCAGGGTGATGGTGCCGCTGGTGCTGCCCAGCACCAGTTGCGCAGTGCCCACGCTCGCAGCCTCCTGCCCGGGTGTGACGGAGCCCCCGATCACGGGGCCGTTGCGGAATTCCTTGAGCGGGATGGCGTAATCGCGCAGCTGCACCATGTCCGTCGTCGTCGCACCCTGCAGGAACATCGAGGAGCCGTCGGCACGGTATCCGAGGTACGACACGATCAGCACCCCGCTGCCGGGCAGGTTCTCGATCTGCAGGCTGCGGCCCGGCCGTCCGTTCAGTTCGTCGTCGAAGCTCCACATTCCCGTCTGCAATGCGAACCCGCCATAGAAGTGCGCCGAGCAGGGCGCGGGCGTGCCGGAGTTGACCGCGCCGGTCATCCAGCAAGCCCCCGCCGCGATGACGCTGGCGCCGTCGATCTCCATCTTTCCGGAGAGAAAGCCCTGGCTGTCGAATCGGAGTTGTTCGATCTTGTAGGTGCCCTGCTGCTGCGCGCCGGAGGCATCCGTGCAGACCTTCGTGCCTTGCGAGGCCAGGGTTCCTCCCTGCACCTGGTAGGGGCCGGAATAGGCACAGAGGCTGCCGTCGCTGCTGCTGAGCTGTTCCAGCCGGAGGTTGCTGTCGGACAGCCGCATCCGGTACGTTGCCGTCCGGGGTGACCGGCTCGCCTGGGAATACAGCCCGATCTCGATCTGCCGGTCGAAATCGCGAGACAGTTGCTGGTTGCCATAGGTGAAGCGGGAGATGCGCCGCGGCGCCTCGCCCGGCAGCGTCACGGTGCCGGAGGTGGGCGTGTCGAAAGCCAGGCGCAGCGTGCCGACGCTGCCCGCCACCTCGCCGTTGGCGGCTCCCCCGCCGATCACCGGGCCGTTGCGGAACTCACGCAACTCGCCCGTGAAGCTGTTGTCGTCCTGCGCGCGGTAGCCGCTCGCCTGCAGGAAGAGCGCCGAGCCGTCGGCGCGGTAGCCCAGGTAGGAGACGACCATGCCGCGGCCCAGCTGGGTGTCGATCTGCAAACTGCGGCCGGGCTGGCCGGTGAGTTCGCCGTCGAATGCCCACATGCCGGGCTCGGGCTCTGCCGATGCGGTGCCTTGCGCGAAGGCCGGCGCGGCTCCGGTGGCGGCCAGGGCCGCGAGAAGCGCAGGCACCAGGGCGCTGCGGGTGGATGGAATGGCAATTTTCATGATGGCGGTCTCCGTCAGAGTGGCTGGCCCATGGTCGTCCGGGCGTCTCACCGGCCGGTGACCAGCCGCGTGCCCTCGGCTTCCTCGATCCTTCCGCGCAGCAGCCCGTTGCGGTCCACGGTCAGGTCGGTGATGCGGTAGGGGGTGTCGGTGGTGGTGGTGCCGCCGTCGCTGAAGCAGGTGCGTGTGCCTTCCGAGGCCAGTCCGTTGCCGGCCAGGCGGTAGGTGCCCTTGTATTCGCAATAGCTGCCGGTGGCGGGCGTGGATTTCATCTGGAACACGTTGTCTTGCGCGACGATGTCCAGTTGGGTCTTCGCGCCGTGCTCCGCTCCGAACGGATACACGTAGCTGGCGAAGGCCTTGTTGAAACGCCCGGTATGGTCTTCGTAGCGGTAGCGCGAAATGCGGCGCGGCGTGGATTCGAAGGGCAGCTTGACTGTGCCCGTCGTGGGACTGTCGAAGGCCAGTTGCGCTTCACCCACCGTCGAGGCCTCCTCGCCGGAAGTGACCGGGCCGCCGATCGCCGGGCCATTGCGGTATTCCTTCAGCACGACGCCGTAGTTGGTGGGCGAAGTGGGTCCCGGCGTCACGCCCTGCAGGAACATCGACGAGCCGTCCTGGCGGTATCCCAGGTAGGAGACGAACAGCGTCCGGCTGCCGCCCTGGGTGTCGATCTGGAGGCTGCGGCCCGGCTTGCCGTCCAGTTCACCGTCGAAGCTCCACATGCCTGGCTGCACCACGACTTCGTCCCGCCGGACCGTGAGGCATGCAGGATAGCCGCCGAGGAAGACCGCCTGGTAATAGCAGGACCCGGACAGGAACTCCGGACCGTCTTCGGACAGCACCGTGCTGGAGAAGAGTCCGTAGCTGTCGATGCTGAATCGCTCGATCCGGATGGCCTTGCTGCGCTGGGTACCTGCCGCGTCCGTGCACAGCTTCGTGCCTTCGCCCTCGATCCCGGCGCCCCGTGTCTGGTAGGGGCCGGCATAGGTGCACAGCGTGCCGTCGCGGGTCGATGTCTGGCTCAGGCGGAAGTTGCCCTGGGCCAGCTGGATGTCGTACTCCTGTTCAAAGCCCGCGGTCGGCAGCACCAGGTACTGTTTGGTCGGTTCGTTCCATCGCGTCTGGTATGTCAGCCGCGAGATGCGCCGCGGCACGTCGCCCGGCAGCGTCACGGTGCCGGACGTGGGAGTGTCGAAGCTGAGCTGGATGGTGCCCAGGTTGGCAGCCGGCTCTCCGTTGCCGGTGGAGCCGCCGATCACGGGGCCGTTGCGGAACTCCTGCAGCGTGCCGGTGAACGCGGTGCTGCCCGCCGGGCGCAGGCCGCTCGCCTGCAGGAAGAGGGAGGACCCATTGGACCGGTAGCCCACGTAGGAGACGACCATGCCCTGGCCTTCCTGGGTGTCGATCTGCAGGCCGCGTCCCGGCTTGCCGTTCTGTTCGCCATCGAAGGCCCACATGCCGGGCTCGGGCTCCGCGCCCGCCGCCGCGGTGGTTTGCGCCCAGGCCGGTGCGACGCCTGCCGCGGAAGCGGCCAAGGCAAGTGCGCACGCCAGAGCAAGGCGTGCCGAGCGAGCACGCCGAAATGGGCGGGCGATGATGGTGTTCTGCATGGGTTTTCCCTCCTTTGCATGGTGACGTGAATGCGAAGTATTTACTAAAGCGTAAAACGCGCTGCGTGCCTACCCCCCCTTGGGTAGGCTTCTGGTATCAATGGATACCAAAAATGACCTTTGTGACGGGTCGTTGCGCAACCGTGGCGGCCTGCGCTGGTACGGTTGGCACCAGCCCCAGGGCACCACTTTTCGGAGCCGGGCGCGTCAGAACGGGCAGGAGGAGACATGACCACCGACAACGACAATTCCGTCAAGGACCGCTCGGCGTTCGAGACAGCCGTCTGGATGCTCAAGGTGGAGATGGGCAATGCCGGCGCGCACATGACCATCGACGCCAATGCCCGGCTCGCCTATACCCGCCAGATCGACGCCATGGCCAATGAACTGCGCACCCAGGCCCTGTCGGGGCGCATCACCTGGGCGCAGGCCGCGCAGCAGGCGCAGGACACGCGCAACGTGATCATGGAAGTGATCCGCGGGCGCAGCACCCCCTTCGGGCGGGCCATGGCACAGCAGCTCAAGGCCGAAGGCAAGACACTCAACGAACTCATCGCGCGCAAGGTGCAGCAACTGCATGGGCCGGGCGCGCAGTTCGACCGGCTCACGGCGGCGCAGCAGAACGGCGTCTATGCGGAGATCGTGAAGTCGGCTGGCAAATCCAACCCGCGCGTCACCCAGACCATGCGGGGGCTGTCGCGCGCGGGGCGGGGGCTCATCGTGCTGTCGCTGGCACTGTCGGTGTACAACGTGGCGACGGCGCAGGACAAGGTCGCGGCGACCGGCCGCGAGGTGGCCGTCACCGGAGCGGGCATCGGCGGCGGCATGGCCGGCGGCGCGCTCGCGGGCCTGGCCTGCGGTCCGGGGGCGCCGGTCTGCGTGGCGGTCGGCGCCTTCGTGGGCGGCGCACTGGCCGCCTTCGGCGTGGACATGCTCTGGTGAGGCGCCCGGCCCATGGATGTCCTCGCTCCCGAAGAACTCTCCCTCCATCTCCTGCGGGAGGCCGACGCGCGGCACAAGCCACTGAGCGACATCGTGCTGGCCGGCCAGCGCACCGGCCGCACCGTGGAGGCCGCGCTGCTGGAGGCGGCGTTCCGCTGCGACAGCGGCTACCTGCTGTTCACCACCGACGACGTGCCGGACGAGGAATTCCTCGGCATCCACCTCTTCAGCCCCAGCCTCGAACTGCTGGACTCCGCCACCCTCGGCGGCATGTATTCCACCGGCAGTTTCCTGCTGCTGGGCGTGGAGGGCACGGACACGGTGCGGTTCCGGTTCATCGGCGGCACGGACTGGCGGCTGAGGGTGCTGCCGCGGCCCCGCCTGCGCGTGCCCCTGATGCCGGAGGCGCGCGGGGTGTCGAGGCCGCTGGGATTCTCGCGCCGCTTCGAGATCACCGGGCGGCCCCAGCGCGAGCTGTCCGACTGACCGGGGTGGCTCAGGGCGCGGGGCTGGCGAGCGCCGCCTCGATGTCCGCGGCGAGCGATGCGGGCTTGTCGGTGGGGGCGTAGCGGCGGATCACCTGGCCGTCCCGGCCGACCAGGAACTTGGTGAAGTTCCACTTGATGGCCTTGGTGCCGAGCAGGCCCGGCGCCTCCGCGGTCAGCCAGCGGTAGAGCGGCGACGCCTCGGATCCGTTCACGTCGATCTTGGCCATCATCGGGAAATCCACGCCGTAATTGCGCTGGCAGAACGCGGCGATCTCGCCGTTCGATCCCGGGTCCTGCCGGCCGAACTGGTTGCACGGAAAGCCCAGCACCACCAGCCCCTGGCCCGCGTACCGCTGGTGCAGTTCCTGCAGGCCCGCGAACTGCGGCGTGAAGCCGCAGACGCTGGCGGTGTTCACGATGAGCAGCACGCGGCCCGCGTACTGGCGCAGCGGCACCGTCTGGCCGTCCATCTGCAGGGCATCGAAGTCGTAGGCGGAGGTCATCTCGGCGTCTCCCGGTGAAGAAAGGACCCGCGACGGCGGGCCCGCGCCCATTGTCGCAAGGACCGCAGGAGGCTGCGCATCCGCCTGCGGCTTCAGCGCCGCTGAAGGGAGGCCAGCAGCGCGGCCAGCACGATCATGCCGCCGCCCAGCAGCGTGCGCGGCTGCAGCGTGGCCGCCGACAGCAGCAGCGACGACACGCTGGCGAACACCACTTCCGAGAGCATCACGATCGCCGTCGTGCCTGCCGCCAGCCGGGATGCGCCGAACTGCAGCGCCCAGTTGCCCAGCAGCAGCATGCCCGCGAGCAGCGCCGCCGTGGCGATCCAGGTGGCGTTTGGCGCGGGGAAGGGCTCCACCACGCCCGCGTGCAGGCCGATGGTGCCCACCACGAGCGCCATCAGCATGCAGCCGCCGAACATCGAGAACATGCGGGCCTGCCCCGGCACCGCATGCAGGCGCCGCAGCGTGACGTTGGTGAGCGCGAACATGAAGCCGCCCAGCAGGGCGAGGCCGTCGGCCATCGACAGCCCATGCAGCAGTGCCTGCGCGGACGCGCCCCCGGGCCAGATCACCAGCACCACGCCTGCGAAGGCCAGCGCCAGCCGCGCGATCGCCCCGGCCGTGGGGCGCTCGCCGAGCACCTTCCAGGCCAGCAGCACCGCCCAGGCGGGCATCAGGTAGAAGAGCAGGATCACGCGCACCACGTCGCCCACCGTGACCGCCCAGTTGAAGGCCACGTTGTTCAGGCCCGAGCTGAGGGCCAGCAGCCAGAGCTGCGGATGCGCGCGTACCTGCGCCCAGAGGCCGGGGCGCAGCGCCAGCAGCGCAAGCAGCACGCCGCAGTACATCAGCGCCGTGGCCCAGAGCGGGTGCAGGCCGGCCGCGTGCATCTGCCGGAAGGGCCACCATGCCAGCCCCCAGACGAAGGCATTGAACAGCAGGGCGAGGATGGGCAGCGGGGAGGTCATGGGAAATCCGGGCCGGGATGGCGGCGGGTGCCTGGACGCGGATGCCCCGCGCACCGGCGCCGGGCGCGGCCCGCGGGGGCCGGTGCTTCAGTGGTGGTGGTCGTGCCGCGCGATGTGCAGCAGGTGTTCCACCTCGTCGTGATAGCGGGTGCAATTGTGGATGTGCCAGCGCCGGATCAGCCACATCACGCCCGCCACCACGAGCCCGAAGACCGTGATCGCACCGAACACCGACAACCCCATCTTGAGCGACAGGCTGTAGAACGCGCCCAGCCCGAGGATGGCCGCCTGCTCGTTGAAGTTCTGCACGGCGATGGACCGGCCCGCGCCCATGAGGTTGTGGCCGCGGTGCTGCAGCAGCGCGTTCATGGGCACGACGAGGTATCCGCCCAGGCCGCCCAGGAGGATCAGGAAGGGAATGGCGATCCAGATGCTCTTGATGAACACCATCAGGATCAGCAGCACGCCCATGGCGATGCCCAGCGGGATGACCTTGGTGGCCATGTCCAGCCGCATGCGCATGGAGGCCACCACGGCCCCCACCGCGGTGCCGATGGCGACCACGCCCGTGAGCGCCGACGCCTGGGTGGTGTTGTAGGCCAGCGCGGCGGCCGCCCAGGCCAGCACGATGAACTTCAGGTTGCCGCCGGCGCCCCAGAAGAGGGTGGTGGTGGCCAGGGAGATCTGCCCGAGCTTGTCGCGCCAGAGGCGGTTGTTGCAGGCCCAGAAATCGGGGAGCAGCGCCAGCGGGTTGCGCGGCATGGGGCGCATTTCGACACCGGTGTGCGGAATGCGGGTGTTGAACCAGGCGGCGGCGAGATAGACGGTGATGAGCGTGGCGATGGCCGCCTCGGCCGCGGTGTCCACGCCGGTGTCCACGAACGGGATGTCCACCGACAGCAGCCATCCGGAGATGTTGGGGCCCACCAGCTGGCCGCCCAGCAGCACGCCCAGGATGATGGAGGCGATCGTGAGGCCCTCGATCCAGCCGTTGGCCTTGACCAGCTGCGAGGCCGGCAGCAGTTCGGTGAGGATGCCGTACTTGGCGGGGGAGTAGGCCGCGGCGCCCAGGCCCACCACGGCATAGGAGATGAGCGGATGGGAGCCGAACAGCATCATGAGGCAGCCGACGACCTTGATCGCGTTGCTCACGAACATGACCTTGCCCTTGGGCATCGCGTCCGCGAAGGCGCCCACGAAGGGGGCCAGCACCACGTAGAACAGGGCGAACATCGGCACCAGCGCGGCCCGCTGCCATTCCGGGGAGCCGTTGGTGCGCAGCAGTTCGACGGCCGCCACGAAGAGTGCGTTGTCGGCCAGCGAGCTGCAGAACTGCGCCGACATGATGGTGTAGAAACCGCGCTTCATCGAATGGCTGTGGGGTGCATCAGCGGAACTGATGCCCTGTTAAATCTCGGACCCGGCTGCAAGTGACTGGCGGTTATATCACGCGCCCTGTACGCTCCGATGCCAGAATTCCCCCCTTTCCGCCTGCCGTCCAGCCTCCATGCCGCGCCCCATACAAGCCACGATCCACACTGCTGCACTGCAGCAAAACCTGGCACGCGCCCGTGCCGCCACGCCCGACGCCCGCGTGTGGGCCGTGGTCAAGGCCAATGCCTACGGCCACGGCATCGAGCGCGCGTTCGAAGGGCTGCGCGGGGCGGACGGCTTCGCGCTGCTGGACCTGGGCGAGGCCGAGCGGGTGCGCCAGCTGGGATGGCGGGGGCCCATCCTGCTGCTGGAGGGGGTGTTCGAGCCGCGCGACCTGGAACTGTGCTCGCGCCTGTCGCTCTGGCACGTGGTGCATTGCGACGAGCAGATCGACTGGCTTTCCGCGCACAAGACGCATGCTCCGCACCGGGTCTTCCTCAAGATGAATTCGGGCATGAACCGCCTGGGCTTCCCGCCGGCGCGCTACCGGGCGGCATGGGCGCGCCTGAATGCGCTGCCGCAGGTGGACGAGATCTCGTTCATGACCCACTTCAGCGACGCCGACGGGCCGCGCGGCATCGCCCACCAGATCGAAGCCTTCTGCACCGCCACGCAGGACCTGCCGGGCGAGCGCACGGTCAGCAACAGCGCCGCCACCCTGCGGCATGCCGGTGGCGACGCGCGGGTGCGCGGCGACTGGGTGCGCGCGGGCATCGTGCTCTATGGCAGCGCCGCCGACCACCCCGAACACACGGCAGCGCACTGGGGCCTCGCGCCCACCATGACGCTGTCGGCGCGCATCATCGGCACCCAGCAGCTGCAGGCCGGGGATACGGTGGGCTACGGGTCGTCCTTCACGGCGGACCGGCCGCTCGCCATCGGCGTGGTGGCCTGCGGCTATGCCGACGGCTATCCGCGCCATGCCCCCACGGGCACGCCGGTGCTGGTGAACGGCGTGCGCACCCGCACCGTGGGCAGGGTGAGCATGGACATGATCACCGTGGATCTCTCGCCGCTGCACGAGGCCGGCGTGGAGGCGGGCGTGGGCAGCGAGGCCACGCTCTGGGGCCGGGCGTCCTGCGGGGCCGTGCTGTGCATCGACGATGTGGCGCAGGCGGCCGGCACCGTGGGCTACGAGCTGATGTGCGCCCTGGCGCCGCGGGTGCCGGTGGTGGTGGACTGATGCCCGCCGGGCGTACGCGGCCCGGCCAGCGCGCCGGGGGATCGAACTGGCGCCGCGTGCGCACGCCCGGACGCACGCTGGAGGCTTCGCTGCTGAGCCGCTACCAGTTGCGAGTGCACGGCTGGTGCATCGGCGCCTTCATGATGGCCTTCATGTGGGCGGTTTCGCACACGCAGATGGTGCTGGGCGTGGAATCGCTCGCCGTGCGTTACCTGGCCACGCTCGGGGCCGGCTATGTCGCCTACCTGCTGGTGCTGCGGCTCTGGGCGGCGCGGCTCGTGCGGTTGCCTGCCCGGAACGCGCGGAACCGGGGCGAGGAGGATGTGGATGCCTCCGGCGGCGTGGATGTGCTCGACGTGGCCGACGCCCTGTACGACGCCGGCGACCTTGCCGCGCGGGCCGTGCGCAGTGTTGGCGGGCGCTCGCCCACGCTGCCGCAGTCCGGCGGCGGCGATTTCGCGGGGGCGGGGGCGGATGGCCATTTCGGCGACGCCCTGGGCGACATGGCGGGCAACGCCCTGGGCGCCGCCGCCGAGGCCGACGAGGGCGCGGTGGTGGTCGTGCCCGTGGTGGCGATCTTCCTCATCGGCGCGGCCGTGCTGTTCGGGGCAGGGGCGCTCGCGCTGCTGTACTTCGGCTTCGACGTGCTGCTGGCCGTGGCGGTGGAGCTGGCGTTCTCCTATGCCACGGCGCGCGCCGCCATGGGCGTGGAGCGCGCGGGGTGGCTCGCGGCCGCCGTGCGCCTCACCTGGAAGCCCCTGCTGGGCGCGCTGCTGTGCGCCGTGGTGCTCGGCGCCGCGCTCGACCGCTTCCTGCCCGACGCACGGTCGCTGCCGCAGGCGGTGCGCATGCTCCAGGGCGGCCACCGCTGAACCTGCGTTGCGGTATGGGCGCGGGCTGCGCCCGCGGCCCCGCATATCGATACAACCACAAAGTCGTTCTGCGGGTACGGCCGGCTTGGCATAGTGGCACCCTCGCTGCGGAGCAGCCCCATTCGAGAAGAAGACACCACCATGCGATTTTCCCGCGCCCTCCTGGCGGCCGCGTTCGCGGCCTCGCTCACGGCAGCCCTGCCCCTGGCCGCGCAGGCGGCCACCTTCCGCTTCGCCCGGTCGGCCGACGTGACCACCTGGGACGTGCATGCCCACAACGTGGGCCCGAACAATGTGCTGCACTCGGCGGTGTACGAGACGCTGGTCGAATACAACAGCAAGACCTTCAAGCCCGAGCCGCAGCTGGCCACCGCCTGGAAGCAGGTGAGCCCGACGCAGCTGCGCCTCACCCTGCGCCAGGGCGTGAAGTTCAGCGACGGCTCGCCGCTCACGGCCGAGGACGTGAAGTTCTCGCTGGAGCGCGCCAAGGCCAGGACCTCCAACTACGCGGTCTTTGCGCAGGGCATCGACCGCGTTCAGGTAGTGGATGCGCGGACCATCGACATCTTCTCGGAGGTGCCCAACCCGGTGCTGTTGAACCAGCTCACCGAGTTGCGCATCCTGAGCAAGCCCTGGGCCGAGAAGAACAACGCGACCACCCCGAAGGACATCAAGACCAGCGACGAGCCCTATACGCACCGCAACGCGTTGGGCACGGGTCCGTTCGTGCTCAAGTCGTGGTCGCCCGATCAGCGCACCGTGCTCGCGGCCAACCCCTACTGGTGGGGCAAGGGCCAATTCGCCGGCAACGTGACCGATGTGGTCTATACCCCGATCAAGTCCGATGCGACCCGTACCGCGGCGCTGCTGTCAGGCGAAGTGGACTTCGTGCTCGATCCCAGCCCGCAGGACATCGCCCGCGTGCGCCAGACGCCGGGCTTCAAGGTGCTGGAAGGCCCGGAGAACCGCACGCTGTTCCTGGGGCTGGACCAGTTCCGCGAGGAACTGCCCGGATCGAACGTGAAAGGCAGGAACCCGCTCAAGGACGTGCGCGTGCGCCGCGCGCTCTACCAGGCGATCGACATCCAGGCCATCCAGCGCGTGACGCTGCGCGGCCTCGCGCAGCCCACCGGCGCGCTGATCGCGCGGCAGGTGAACGGCTGGACGCAGAAGGCCGACGTGCGCTGGCCCTACGACCCCGCCGCCGCGCAGAAGCTGTTGGCCGATGCGGGCTATCCGCAGGGCTTCGAGGTCGATTTCGCGTGCAGCGCGGGCCGCTACACGAACGACGAGCAGCTCTGCCAGGCGATCACGGCGCAATGGGCCAAGGTGGGCGTGCGCGCCAGGCTGCGCACCCAGCCGTTCTCCACGTATTTCCCGATGATCCAGCGCAACGAGGCCAGCATCTACCTGCTGGGCTGGGGCGTGCCGACCTTCGATGCGTTCTATTCGCTGCAGTCGCTGGTCCGCTCGCCCGGCGCGGGCGGCGACGGCAACTTCAACCTGGGCCGCTTCTCCGACCCGCAGCAGGACGCGCTGATCGAGCGCATCAAGAAGGAGCCCGATGCCGCGACGCGCAACGGCCTCATCGAGCAGGCCCTGTTGAAGGACCACGAGCTGGTCTCGCACATCCCGCTCTACAACCAGATCATCCCCTGGGCCGCCACCCGGAAGGTGGAACTGCCGCACCGCGCCGACAACCGCATCGACTGGCGCGCGCTGAAGGTGGGGAGCTGACCTTTGTCCGGGAGCCCGTAAGGCGCGGGGCCTCGTCAGCCGGTGATCGTCCCGCTCGCCTCGCCCAGGCCGATACGCGCCGCGCCCTCGCGCTCGCACCAGCCGCGCAGCGTGACGGTGTCGCCATCCTCCAGGAAGCTGCGCTCCTCTCCGGATGGCAGGCGCACGGGCTGGCGTCCGGCCGCGGCCAGTTCCAGCAGCGAGCCGGCTTCCTGCGGGCCGGGGCCAGACAGGGTGCCCGAGCCGAGCAGGTCGCCGCTCTGCAGGTTGCAGCCGTTCACCATGTGGTGAGCCACCAGCTGCGCGGGCGTCCAGTAGGCAGCGCGCACGGTGCCGGTGCGTGACAGCCGCACTGGCGGCAGGCCCTGCGCGCGCATGCGCTCCGTCTGCAGCAGCACTTCCAGCGTGATGTCGAAGGCGCCCGCGGCGCGGTGGGCGGGTGAGTCCAGGTAGGGCAGAGGCTGTGGATCCTCCTCCGGCCGCGTGAAGGGCGCGCGGAACGGCGCCAGGGCCTCCAGCGTCACCACCCAGGGCGAGAGCGTGCTCGCGAAATTCTTCGAGAGGAACGGGCCCAGCGGCTGGTATTCCCAGCCCTGGATGTCGCGCGCGCTCCAGTCGTTGAAGAGCGCGACGCCGAACAGGTGGTCCTCGGCCTCGCCGATGCCGATGGGTTCTCCCTGCGCGTTGCCCGCACCGATGAACCATCCCAGTTCCAGTTCGTAGTCCAGCCGCCGGCTGGGCGCGAGCACGGGCGCTGCGGCATCGGGGGCCTTGAGCTGGCCATGGGGGCGCCGCACGGCTGCGCCGCTCACGCCGATGGAGGATGCGCGGCCGTGGTAGCCGATGGGCACCCACTGGTAGTTGGGCAGCAGCGGGTTGTCGGGGCGGAACTGCCGGCCCACGTTGGTGGCGTGGTGCACGCTGGTGTAGAAGTCGGTGTAGTCGCCGATGCGGCAGGGCACGAGCATCTCTGTGCCCGTCTGGGGCAGCAGCGCGCCCTGCCATGCGGCCTGCTGCGCGCTGCCGGCGGCGAGGCCCTGCGAGAGGCGTGCACGCAGGGCCCGGCGCGCCTGCGGCCCTGCGGCCATCAGCGCGTTCATGTCGTCGCCGGCCACGAGGCCCGCGGCCTGCAGGTCCAGGATGCGGTCGCCGATGGCCACGCCGATGCGGGCCCCGCCGCCCTGCGCGCGGAAGCGGCCGAAGGGCAGGTTCTGGATGGGAAAGTCGCAGCCCGCGGCGTTGGCGGATTCGACCCAGCTGCGCAGGGATGGGGCGTGGGTGGCGTCGGTGTGCTGTGGCATGGCGGAGCCTCTCAGTCCACGGTCATCCCGGCCTTGCGGGCCACCTGGCCCAGGCGGTCGTACTCGCGCAGCGTCAGCGCTCCCAGTTCGGCCGCGGAGGAGCCGCGCGGCGTGAAGCCGGCGGCCTGCAGGCGGTCTTTCACGGCGGGGTCGGCCAGGGCCTCCTGCAGGGCCTTGTCCAGGCGCTGCACCACCGCGGCCGGCATGCCGGCGGGGCCATAGACCCCGAACCAGGGCTCCACCGCATAGCCGGCCAGGCCCGCTTCGGCCAGGGTGGGCACTTCGGGCAGCGCGGGCGAGCGCTGCGATCCGGCCACGGCCAGCGCCCGCAGCTTGCCGGCCTGGATGTGCGGCAGCGATGCGGGCAGGTTGTCGAACGCCACGGGCACCTGGCCTGCGATCAGGTCGGTGATGAGCGGGGCGCTGCCCTTGTAGGGCACGTGCGTCCATTCGGTCTTGCTCAACTGCCCGAACAGCACGCCGGCCAGGTGCATGGAAGTGCCCGCGCCCGCGGTGGAGAACGGCAGGCCGGGGTGCTTGCGTGCGTAGTCGATCAGTTCGGCCACGTTCTTCACGGGCAGCGCGGGGCCGGCTTCCAGCACGATGGTCGATTGGCCCAGCAGGCCCACGGGCGTGAAGTCCTTGCGCGGGTCGAAGGGCATCTTCTTGTAGATGTGCGGATTCAGCGCATTGGTCGAGATCGCACCCATGCCGACGGTGTAGCCGTCCGGCGCGGCCTTGGCCACCGCATCCATGCCGATGTTGCCGCCCGCGCCGCCGCGGTTGTCGATGACGACGGGCTGGCCCAGCGTCTGCGCCATGCGCGCGCCCACCGTGCGTGCCACGAGGTCCGTGGTGCCGCCGGCCGCGTAGGGCACGATGAAGCGGATGGGGCGGGAGGGGAATGCCTCCTGCGCGGCCAGGGGCGCGCAGGCAGCGCCCAGCAGCAGGGCCGCGGCGGCGCCCATCGCCGCGCGGCGCGGCATGGAAGGGGAATCGGACGGGATGGAACGCATGCTGTCTCCTGTTGGTGGTTGCCGCGATTGTTGCCAGCCTTCCCGGCCGCGCCAGCGGTTTGTCCACGGTGTGGACAAGAAGCCGCGGGATTCCATTCCCCGCCGGGTATGCTGGCGCCATGACCACCGTGGTGCTCGACCGCGTCCTGCGCATCCTCGACCAGCTCTCGCGCTACGACGCGGGAGGCCTCTCGCTGTCGGACATCGCCCGCCAGTCGGGCATTCCGCATCCGACCGTGCACCGCCTGCTGCGCGATCTGGCGCAGGCGCGCCTCGTGACGCTGCTGCCCGACGGGCGCGGTTACGTGCTGGGCCGGCTGGCCTACGAGGTGGGGCTGGCAGCACGCGCACGGCACGACGTGGCGCCGCTCTTCGCGGCCTCCCTGCGCCGCCTGGCCGAGGCCACGGGCTACGCCGCCTACCTGTTCGTGCGCAGCGGCCTCGAGGCCGTCTGCCATGACCACACCCATGCGCAGCGGCTCGATCCGCCCCTGTCCGTCACCGTGGGCGGCCGGCGGCCGCTGGGCGTGGGCGCCGCGGGCCTGGCCCTGCTCGCCGCGCAGGACGATGCCCGTGTGGAGGCGTCGCTCGCCGCCCATGCCGGAGTGCTCGGGCGCTACGGCGGGCTCGACGTGCCGTCGCTGCGCACCCTCATCGCGCAGACGCGCGCCCTGGGCTATGCCCGCAGCGGCGGCTGCCTGAACACCAACACCGCCGCCGTGGGCCATGCCGTGCGCGACCCGGGCGGCTGCGCCTTCGCGGCCGTGAGCCTGTCCACCACCGTCGCGCGCCTCACGCAGCGCGAGGCCGCCCGCCTCGCATCGCTGCTGCGCGCGGAGATCGCGCAGATCGAGCCGCGCGTGCGCTTCGCATGGAGCGACGAGGCCGCGCTGCGGTGATGGGTCGAGATGGTTGACGCCCGCGTGCATCGCGCACCATCCACATTCCATGAGGCCGGCGCGTCATTACCCTTCCGACGGCCGCGGAGCAGGCCATGCCAGCAGACGCCGTGGAACCGGCTTTGCCGGGCCACTGGCGTCGTCCCCCTGCCCGCCGTACGCAGTACGGCGAGAGCGGGGGGATGCGGCGCAGCCGCTCAGGGGGGTGTCATTTCTTTCAGGCCAGCGCTTGCTGCACCGCGGGCCGCGCCGCCACGCGCTGGGAATGGGCGTGCACCTTGGGAAAGCGGGCGATGTCCACGCCGTCGCTGGCCAGCCAGCCGGCCACGGTGAACAGGTAGCCGTCGGCGACCGTGTACTGGTCGCCCATCACCCATGGGCCGTCGCCGAGGCCGTGCTGCTCGATCATCTCGAAGCACTCGGTCATGTTCTGCGGCACCTTGCGCTGCATTGCTGCGATGGCCTCGGGCTCGTCGGCCCAGCGGATCGCGCGGGGGCGGTGCGCATGGGCGACATGCACGGTGGAGGCCAGGTAACTGTGGAACTCCTGCATGCGCGCGAAGCCGTAGGGATCGGTAGGCGCGAGGTGCGCCTGCGGAAAGCGCTGTGCCACGTAGGCGAGCAGGGCGGGCGTCTCGGTCAGCGTGCCCTCTTCGGTGACCAGCGCGGGCACGCGGCCCTTGGGGTTGATGGCGAGGTATTCCGGGCTGCGCTGCTGGCCGGCCGGGAAATCGACGCGTACCGGACGGTACTCCGCGCCGGCTTCGTGCAGGGCGATGCGCACTGCCTGTGCGCAGGTGCCGGGGGCGTAGTAGAGGGTGAGGGCAGAGGTCATGGGCGGGTGTCGTTGCGAAGGGAAAGACGGTTGGATGCGAACAGGCGCACAAGGCCCAGCAGCGCATTGGTGTGGGGCGTGGACACGCCGGTGGCGCTGCCCAGTTCATGCACCGCGCCCACCAGGGCGTCGATCTCCAGCGGCTTGCCGGCCTCCACGTCCTGCAGCATGGAGGTCTTGAAGGCGCCGAGCTTGCGCGTCACCGCGTGCCGGTCCTCGGGCTGCTGGTCGATGCGCAGGCCCAGGCGCTCGCCGATGGCCTTGGCCTCCAGCATCACGGCGGAGACGAAGCCGCGCACGAGGTCGTCGTCCAGGATGCGGTCGGTGGTGGCGCCGGTCAGGGCGCTGATGGGGTTGATCGTCATGTTGCCCCACAGCTTGAACCAGATGTCCTGCTGGATCCGCGGGGACTGTTCCACCTCGATGCCGCCGCGGGAGATGAGCGCCGAGAGTGCCTCCAGGCGCGGGGTGATGCCGCCGCCGGCCTCGCCCAGGATGAGCCGGTTGCCGAAATGCTGCCGCACGATGCCGGGCCCATCGACCGAGCAACTGGCATGCACCACGCCGCCGACCACCCGTTCGGTGGGAATGGCGCGTGCCAGCGATCCGCCCGGGTCCACGGAAGCCAGTTCCCGCCCATGCGCCGGGCCGGAGCATCCTTCCAGGAACCACCACGGAACGCCGTTCATGGCCGTGAGCACGGTGGTTCCGGAGCCCAGCAGCGGGGCGATGCGCGCGGCCACGTCGGGCAGTGCGGGGGCCTTGACGGCCAGGACGACCACGTCCTGCGCACCGAGCGCGGCCGGATCGTCATGCGCCGCGACGGACGCGGCCTCGCAGGTGCCGTCCGGCCGGATGCAGCGCAGGCCCTGGGTGCGCAGGGCATCCAGTGTGAGACCCCGCGCCACGAAAGACACGTGGGCACCGCCGCGCGACAGCGCCATGCCCAGCCAGCCGCCGATGGCGCCGGCCCCATAGATCGCAACCTGCATCGTCTCCTGCCTCCTCGGGATCGCGCCGCCGTGGGCGCGGAATGGCCCGGCGCACGAAGAGCCATGCGCCGGGCCGGGAGGGCTATTGTGCTGCGGGTGGGAGGCGCACGTCCCGCAGCGGGTGGGGAGGCGTCAGTTTGCGGCGCTGGCGGCGTTGGATGCCGCGGAGGCGGGGGGCGTGGTCGCCGTGCCGCCGAAGACGGCACCGCCGGAGGGGGCGGAGGACGCCGCGCCAGGGGCCGTTCCTCCGAAGACCGCACCACCGGAGCTGCTTCCGGTGCCCGACGTGCCTGCATCGGAGGCGGGCGCCGTGGTCGCGGGGGCCGGCGTGGTGGCCGGAGCCGGCGTGCTGGACGGCGTGGTGTTCACGTTGCTTTCCTTGTTGCGGTCGCAGGCGGACAGGGCCAGCACCGAAGCCAGCGCGATCGGGGCGGCCACCAGCCAGCGGCGTGATCCGGAAAGTGCGGTGTTCTTGGTCATAGGTTCGTTCTCCGTTCTAGGAAACAAGGCGGCGCCATGCCGCCGGGAGGCCCATCCTAGGTAGGCCGCCACCCGCGCGGAGTAGGATAGGGTTGACGACGCATTTGCTTACGGTTGCGCGGTTTTCCTGCACGATCCCGTGCCGGCCACCCCATGAAAATAGGCATGGCCGGCCCCATGTGCATGCCATCCACTCCGCCTGTGGATGCCGCGCATGCCTTCTCCGGGGCTGCGCGCGTCCCTTGTCCTCTTCCTTTTCTTTCATGCTGCCCGCTGCCCGCGGGTTCCTGCTTCCATGGCCAAAGACAAGACCGTTTTCACCTGCACCGAATGCGGGGGCACCAGCCCGCGCTGGCTCGGCAAGTGCCCCGCCTGCGGGGCCTGGAACACGCTGGTGGAATCCGTCGCCGAGGCCGCGCCGGGCAAGAACCGCTACAGCACGCCGCAGCATGCGGGCCTGGCGCAGTCGCAGGCGGTGACGCCCCTGTCGGCCATCGAGGCCGCCGACGTGGCGCGCACCGCCAGCGGCATCGAGGAGCTCGACCGGGTGCTGGGCGGCGGGGTGGTCGAGGGCGGCGTGGTGCTCATCGGGGGGGACCCGGGCATCGGCAAATCCACCCTGCTGCTGCAGGCACTGGACGCGCTGCAGCGCCTGGGCCTGCCCACGCTCTACGTGACGGGCGAGGAGAGCGGCGCCCAGGTGGCCCTGCGCTCGCGCCGGCTGGGGCTGGACCACAGCCAGGTCAACGTGCTGGCGGAAATCCAGCTGGAGAAGATCCTCGCCACCGTCGAGGCGACGCAGCCCGCCGTGGCCGTGATCGACTCCATCCAGACGGTGTATTCCGACCAGCTCACCAGCGCGCCGGGCTCGGTGGCCCAGGTGCGCGAATGTGCGGCGCACCTCACGCGGGCGGCGAAGACCACGGGCGTGTCCATCGTCCTCGTGGGCCACGTGACCAAGGAAGGGGCGCTGGCCGGCCCGCGCGTGCTGGAGCACATGGTGGACACGGTGCTGTACTTCGAGGGCGACACCCACAGCCAGTTCCGGCTGGTGCGCGCCATCAAGAACCGCTTCGGCGCGGTGAACGAGATCGGCGTGTTCGCCATGACCGAAAAGGGGCTGAAGGGCGTGACCAACCCCAGCGCCATCTTCCTGAGCCAGCACAGCGAGCCCGTGCCCGGCAGCTGCGTGCTGGTCACGCTGGAAGGCACGCGGCCCATGCTGGTGGAAATCCAGGCCCTGGTGGACGAGGGCGGCCCCAGCCCGCGCCGCCTGTCGGTGGGCCTGGACCGCGACCGCCTCGCCATGCTGCTGGCCGTGCTGCACCGCCATGCGGGCGTGGCCTGCATGGACCAGGACGTGTTCGTGAATGCCGTGGGCGGCGTGCGCATCAGCGAGCCGGCGGCCGACCTGGCGGTGATGCTGGCCATCACCAGCAGCCTGCGCGGGAAGGCCCTGCCCAAGGGCTTCCTCGCTTTCGGCGAAGTGGGGCTGGCGGGCGAGGTGCGGCCCGCGCCGCGCGGCCAGGAACGGCTGAAGGAGGCCGCCAAGCTGGGCTTCACCGTGGCCGTGGTGCCCAAGGCCAACGCGCCCAGGAAGCCCATCGAGGGCCTGACCATCCATGCAGTGGAACGGGTGGAGGAGGCGATGGAGGTGGTCCGCGGCATGACTTGATCCCCAGGCGCTGCTGCGGCTTCGGCCCCCATAAGCACCATCCACAGCGAGGGGCTTGCTCGGGCCGACGACAATCGGCGCATGAACCTGCTGCGCCGCTTCTTCATTCCCGTCCTCATCGCTTTGCTCGTCATCGCGGCCTACCGCTCGTACGGCTGGCAGGGCGTTTTCGCCGTGGGCGGCGGGCTGCTCATGTGGGCGCTGCTGCATTTCACGCGGCTCATGAACATCATGCGCAAGGCCGCCGACCGGCCCATCGGCTACGTGAGCAGCGCCGTGATGCTGAACGCCCGCCTGCGCGAGGGGGTGAACCTGATGCACGTGGTGGCCATGACCCGCTCGCTGGGCGAGCTCCTCTCGCCCCAGGGCGAGGAGCCCGAGCGCTACCGCTGGACGGACGGCACGCAGTCGCACGTGACCTGCGAGTTCCGCGGCGGCCGGCTCGCCGCCTGGGAGCTCGTGCGGCCGGCGGCGCAGGCGGATGCCGGGGCTGGCGGTGCGGCGGGTGGCGCTTCCGATGCGCTGCCGCCCGCCGCGGGGCCGTCCGCGCCGTAAAATCGCCGGTTTTGCGGCAGCAAGCCCCCGGAAAAAGGAATCCCATGAGCCCCGTAGTTCCCTCGATGGCCGACCGTGACGGCAAGATCTGGATGGACGGCCAGATGGTGGATTGGCGCGACGCCAAGATCCACGTGCTCACCCACACGCTGCACTATGGCTGCGGCGCGTTCGAGGGCGTGCGGGCCTACCAGACGCCCCAGGGCACGGCGATCTTCCGCCTGCAGGAGCACACCGAGCGGCTCTTCAACAGCGCCAAGATCCTGCGCATGCAGATCCCCTTCACGCAGGACGAGGTGAACGAGGCCCAGCGCGCCGTGGTGCGCGAGAACCGGCTCGCCTCCTGCTACCTGCGGCCGCTCACCTGGATCGGCTCGCAGAAGCTGGGCGTGTCGCCCAAGGGCAACCAGATCCACCTGATGGTCGCGGCCTGGGCCTGGGGCGCCTATCTCGGCGAGGAAGGCATGCAGCGCGGCATCCGCGTGAAGACCAGCAGTTACACGCGCCACCACGTCAACATCACGATGACGCAGGCCAAGGCGGTGAGCAACTACACCAACTCCATCCTGGCCAACATGGAAGCCACGGAAGACGGCTACGACGAGGCCCTGCTGCTCGATTCCGCCGGTTTCGTGTCCGAGGGCGCGGGCGAGAACATCTTCGTGATCAAGAACGGCGTGGTGTACACGCCCGACCTGTCGGCCGGTGCGCTCAATGGCATCACGCGCAACACCATCCTGCACATCTGCAAGGACCTGGGCCTGGAACTCGTGCAGAAGCGCATCACGCGCGACGAGGTGTACATTGCCGACGAGGCGTTCTTCACCGGTACGGCCGCCGAGGTCACGCCCATCCGCGAACTCGACCGCATCGCCATCGGCGCGGGCAGCCGTGGCCCCGTGACGGAGAAGATCCAGGGCGCGTTCTTCGACATCGTGAACGGCCGCAATCCGAAATACGCCCACTGGCTCACGCTGGTCTGACCCTTTTTTGTTTCTCCTGTCCGCACAGCGCGACCCCCACCATGACGCAAGCCATCATCGAACTGCTCGCCAAGGACCTGAACCCGCAGGGCGGCGTCTTCTGCCCGAGCCCCAAGGCCGACATGAAGGTCTGGAACACCCACCCGAAGGTGTACCTGGACGTGGCCCACACGGGCGAGGCCAAGTGCCCCTACTGCGGTACGGTGTACCGCCTGAAGGCGGGCGAAACCGTTCGCGCGGGCCACTGAGCCGCGGCCGCCCTGGCGCGGCCCCGATGTGCGTGTCCCTACGCTGCCGAGCCGTCTCCGGCGCGCGCTGGCTTGGCGCCGCCGCAGGCCTGTTGCCAGATGCTGCCGGCCGCCGGCCCGCCGTGCCGGGCGAACAGCTCCGAGAAATGCCGGCGCTCGCCGCCGCGCAGCTTGATGAGCGGCGCCGGGGCCGGCTCGGCCGGCACCAGGCACAGCCGCGGATACAGCAGGTACCACTTCCAGCGCAGGGCCTGCTGGTAGAAGAAAGCGGTGTCTTCCGCCTTGAAGAGTGCGAGCCGGAAGGCGTTGCCACGCCGCAGCACCTGCTGGGCGGCCACGTGGATCAGCAGATAGGCCGGGTCCGCGATGCCTTGCAGCCGTGCGGCCGCATCGTCCTGCCCCCGCACCTGCGCCAGGTAGGCGTCGGTGCCTGCGGTGACCAGCGCGTGGTGGAATTCCTGTTGCCAGGCGGTCACGAAGGGCGCGTGCGCGGGGGCGCCGAAGGCCCAGCTCTCGATCACCGGAAAACGTTCGTCGTGCGTGTAGCCTCCCAGGTAGAAGCCCACGAATTCCGCGCCCCGCGACTGCCGCAGCGCGTCCATCCAGTGCAGCGGCCGCGTGAGCAGGATGGTGGCGTCGAGCCAGTAGCCGCCATGGTGGCGCACCAGGTAGAGGCGCACCCAGTCCGACTGCTTGGTCGGATGCAGCTGGGCGAAGCCCGGCGGCAGGTCGCCGGCCGTCACGAAGTCGCCGATGTTGCGGCGGTTGACCACCTGCACCTCGAAGTCCGGGCAGTGGATGCGCCAGTTGGCGATGCACTGGTCCACCAGCGGATCGGCGGTTTCGGTATCCCAGTAGGTCCACAGGCGTGGCGGGATCGGCTGGCCGGCAGCGGCGGGCGCGGCGCCGGGCTGGCCGTCGAACAGCACGGCCTGCGGCTGGCCGGGATAGCGGGCGTTGCCGCGGGGGCGCAGGCAGGTCACGAGGCGATAGGCCGCGCGCAGGGCGGGGGCAGAAATGCGAAGCGTCATGGAATACCGTGGCGGCCGGACTGCGCGGATGCGCGACGGTCGGCATTCTGGCACCGCGGCGCTGCGTTACGATCCGCCGCGGAGAGACCATCCGAATAAATATCCTGCGGCCCGCGCCATGCGTGCCGCCTTTTCGTACCCGTGCCCGCGAAGCACGCTTTGCCCTTCCGATGACTCTCGCTGTCTTTTCTTCCTTGCTGGGGCCCGCCCCCTGGCCGCGTCGCCTCACGACGCTCGCCGCGTTCCTGGTGCCGGCCCTGGCGCTGACGCTGCCTTCCGGCTATTCCTACGGGGCCGTGCTGCTCCTGCTCGGGGCACTGGCCACGCTCCACCGCTGGGTGCGCGTGCGTCCCGACCGGGGGACCCTGGCCCTCGTCGCTGTGACTTTCGCGATGGGGCTGCTGTGGTGCGTGATGTCCGATCCGCGCGAAACCATGGGCCAGTGGGACCGTCCCATCAAGTTCATGCTGGGCGCCGTCTGCGGGTTGTTCATCGCCTCGCAGCCGCCCCGGCCGCGCCCGCTGTTCTGGGGGCTGCTCGTGGGCTGCATCGGTGCGGGCCTGGTGGCGCTGTGGCAGGTGCATGTGCAGGGCGCGCTGCGGGCTTCCGGATTCCCGACAGGCCGCACGAACGCCATCCAGTGGGGCAACCTGGCGTTGCTGCTGGGTTCGATGCTGGCCCTGCAGTTGATCGTCCTGTGGCGCCAGCTTCCGCGCGCGGTCGCATGGCTGGCGGTCGTGGCCGCGCTCGGGGCCCTCAATGCCTCGGTGCTGTCGCAGTCCCGCGGAGGCTGGCTGGCGCTGCTTTTGGCGATGCCCGTGGGCCTGTGGCTGCTGCACCGCCTGCATCCGGGACGGATCACCGCGATCACCGCCGTGCTGGTCACTGCGCTGGCCGTGCTCACGGCCATGAACTGGGGTGTGGTGGAAAAGCGCTGGGAGCGGATGCAGGAAGAGGTGACGCAGTACGACACCCACGGCGAGGCCGACAACTCCGTCGGCCAGCGGCTGGAGCACTGGCGTTTCGCCTGGAACGTGGGCATGGAGCGGCCCTGGACCGGCTGGGGCATGGCCGGCTACATGCAGGAGAAGGCCGCGCGGGTGGCCGCGAAGCAGTACGAGCCTTCGATCCTGGAGTACATCTATGTCCACAATGAACCGCTGGACGTCTTCGTCAAGACCGGCATCGGGGGCGTGGTCCTCCTGCTGTGCTTCTACGGCGTACCGCTCGCGCTGTTCTGGCCCAGCCGCCGCCGCATGGCCGCGGTGGCGTCCGAGCCCGAGCCGGTGCGTGCCCAGGTGCTGGCGCTGCGGCTGTCGGGGGTGTGCATCCCGCTGCTCTATGCGGGCTTCGGGCTCACGCAGGTGTTTTTCGCGCACAACAGCGGCATCATGTTCTACATCTTCATGAACATGGTGATCTGGGCGGCCTTGCTGGGCATGCGTGTGCCGGCGGTGGTCGCCAGGGCATGAAACCCGTGCCATGAGCGTGCGCACGCCCCACGCCTCCCCGGCCGCGGGCATGCCGTCCGCGCGGCGGCCGCGCGTGCTGCATTTCGTGACCGGCGGCTTTTCCGGCGCCACGCAGGTGGCCGTCGATCTGGTGCGCGCGCACGCGGGCTCCGGACGCTTCGACGCCCTGCTGGCGCTGCGCTCCAAGCGCCGCACGACCACGCCCGAGCGCGTGGCGGCGCTGCGGGCCGAGGGCCTGGCGGTGGAATTGGTGCCCGGCTGGGCGCATGCGGCCACCGTGTGGCAGCTGGCGGCGCTCTGCCGGCGCTGGCGGCCGGACATCCTGGTCGCGCACGGTTTCAGCGAGCACCTCTGGGGCCGCTATGCCGGCCTGCTCGCGGGCGTGCCCCGGCTGGTGCACGTGGAGCACAACTCCCGCGAGCGCTACACCGCCTGGCGGCTGGCGCAGGCGCGCTGGCTGGCGCGGCGCACGGCGGCCATCGTCGGCGTTTCGGAAGGCGTGCGCAGCACCCTGCTGGAGCGCGGCTTTCCGGCGGAGCGCATCCATGCCATTCCCAACGGCGTGCGGCTGGAGCCTTTCGCCCAGGCCTGCGCCCACCCCTTCGCCGCGCGCGAGCCCGGCATCGTCATGGCTGCCCGCTTCGCCCGCCAGAAGGACCACGCCACGCTGCTGCGCGCCGTGGCGCTGCTGCGCGATCGCGGCCTCACTCCGCCCGTGCGGCTGGCCGGTGGCGGAAAAGCCGGCGCCCGCCAGGCGGCCGAGCGGCTGGCGCGCGAACTGGATCTGCTGCCCCAGGTGCAGTTCATCGGCCACTGCGCCGACGTGCCGGGGCTGCTGATGGGCCAGCGGATCTGCGTGCTCTCCACGCATTACGAAGGCATGCCGCTGTCGCTCATCGAAGGCATGGCCGCCGGCTGCGCGGTGGTCGGCAGCCGCGTCGTGGGTGTGCAGGAAGTGATCGCTCCCGGCCGCACGGGCTTGCTGGCCGAGCCGGGCGATGTCGCATCGCTGGCCGATGCGCTCGCGCTGCTGCTGACCGATGCCGATGCCGCCGCCCGCATGGCCGCCGCCGCGCGCGAAGACGCCGTGGCGCACTACGGCCTGCCCACCATGACGGCGCGCTACGAAGCCCTGCTGGAAGGCCTGCTGCGCGAGGCGCCCGCTGCACCATGACGCTCCCGGCATCCCCGATGGCGGCCCGCACGGTGGCCGCGCCCTGGCTCAGCGTGCTGGTGCCCGTCTTCAACGTGCGCGAGTACCTGGCCGAATGCGTCGAATCGGTGCTGGCCCAGGCGCCGGCCGATGCGGGGGTCGAAGTGCTGCTGCTGGACGACTGCTCCACCGATGGCTCGGCCGAGATCATGGCCGCGCTGGATGCCCGCTGGCCCGGCCGCCTGCGGCTGATGCGCCACGAGCGCAATGCGGGCCTGAGCGCCGCGCGCAACACGATGATCGGCGCGGCGCGGGGCGACTACCTCTGGTTTCTCGATTCCGATGACAAGCTCCTGCCCGGCGCCGTCGAGGGGCTGCGCGAGGTGGTGCGCCTGCACGCGCCCGATGCCGTGCTGTGCGACTTCGCCGTCTGGCGCGAGCGCCCTCGCCTGAAGCACCGCCTGCGCGGCGAAGGCCACCGGGGCAGCTTCGACGGCCCGCATGCCACGCTGCGCCCCGGCGGGCCGGAGCTGCTGGCCGGGCTGCTGGCCACCGGGCAGTTGCATGCCTGGTCCAAGATCACGCGCCGCGACCTCTGGCCGGATGCAGTGCGCTTTCCGGCCGGCCGGTATTTCGAGGACATGGCCACCATGCCGGTGGCGCTGCTGGGCGCCCGCAGCTACTGGCATGCGCCCCGGCCCTGGGTGGCCTACCGCCAGCGCGGGGGCAGCATCCTGGCCACCATGACGCTGCCCAAGGCCCTGGACCAGTCCGCCGCGCTGCTTGCTTTCAGCGAAGCGCTGCGTGGCCGGCCCGAGGCCGGGGACGCGGCGCTGCGCTTCGCCCTGGCCCACCAGAGCGCGCGCAATCTCACGGGTGCCATGCGCGTGGTGGCCCGCGCCGCGGGCCAGCCCGGAGCCGACCCGGCGGCGCTGGATGCCGCCGCCGAACGCATCCGCGCCGACTTCGCCGCCGTGTCGCCGCTGCCGGCCGATGCCCTGGCGCGTGCCTATCTGCAGCGCGGCTGGTGGCTGCGGCGAATGAAATTCCTGCGCGCCCACGCGCTTCGCCCACGATGAACCTGCCTGCACTTCCCCGTCCCACGCTCAAGACGCATGGCGAACTCTGGCTGGCGCGCGGCCTGCGCTGGTTCTACGGGCTGTGGCCGCGCCGTCTCGAGGCCTGCCCCCCGCCGCCGTTCGCGCTGCACGCCATCGCGCCCGCCCCGGGCATGCCGGCGGACGAGGACGGGGAAGCCGGGAAGGGCCGGCGTCCCATTCCGCGCGTCATCTGGGCCTACTGGAAAGGGGCCGCTCCGCCGCTGCTGATCCAGCGCTGCTTCGCCAACTGGCGGCGCAACAGCCCGGGCTACGAGATCCGCCTGCTGGACGATGCCTCTGTCGGTGCATGGCTGCCGGACATCCCGGCGGTGCTCGACGGCGTATCGCCCGCGAAGCGCGCCGACTGGATCCGCCTGGAACTGCTGCGGCTGCATGGCGGCATCTGGGTGGATGCCAGCACGATCCTCACGGCGCCGCTGGACTGGGTGCTGGCGCAGCAGGAGCGCATCCCGGCCGACTTCGTGGGCTTCTACCTCGGGCGCCATACCCGCGACGCGGCCTTCCCTGTGGTGGAGAACTGGTTCATGGCGGCGCCTCCGGGCAGCCGCTTCATCGCCGACCTGCAGCAGGAGTTCACGACCCAGGTGATCCACCGCACGGGGCACGAATACATCGCCCACCTGCAATCTCTGGGCGTATACGAGGAGGTGCGGCAGTACATCGATGCGCCGGACTACCTCAGCATGCACCTGGCGCTGCAGTTCATCCTGCGCGCGCGCGGCGGCTATCGGCTGGTGCTGGCCCGCGCGGAAGACGGACCGTTCTATTACCACATGCTCGGGCGCTGGCGGCGCACGCAGCTCAAGCTGCGACTGCTGTTCTCGCGGCCTGCGGGCGCGCTGCCGCCCCTCATCAAGCTGCGTGCACCCGACCGCAGGCGGCTGGACGACTATCTGGCGCGGGGCCTCTACCTTCCGGACAGCATCGCCGCGCGGCACCTCATGGCAGAGGCCGGCCCGGCCGTCATGCCGGCGAGCCCCCGCTGACCCTGCCCGCCGCGGCCCGCCATTCGCCGGCCAGCAAAGCCACCAGCTCGCCCGCCGGCATCGGCCGCACCGCCGCCACGCCCTGGCCGGCCCACAGCGCCACCGCATCGGCGCAGCCACGGGCGGCGGCGGCCTTGCGCACCGGGCCCATCAGCGCGTTCTGCACCGGGTAGGCCGGCACGCTGCCTTCCCAGGGTGCGAGCCGCTCCATGGTCGCGTTGACGATGCCGCGCGCCGGCCGGCCCGAGAACACGCGGGTGAGGCGGGTGCTGGTCTCGCCCGCCCGGGCCAGCGCCGCCCGGTAGGCTGGTGCGATGGCCGACTCGGGGCAGGACAGGAAGGCCGTGCCCATCTGCACGCCTTCGGCGCCCAGGGCCTGCGCGGCGGCGATGGCGCGGCCGTCCATGATGGCGCCGGCCGCGATGACCGGAATGCGCAGCGCGTCCACGCACTGGGGTACCAGGGCCAGCGTGCTGACCTGGCTGGATTCGAAGTCGGCCAGGAAGGTGCCCCGGTGGCCGCCGGCCTCGAGCCCGCTGGCGCAGACCGCGTCGGCGCCCACGTCGGCCCAGGCACGGGCCTCTGCCACGGTGGTGGCGGTGCCGATCACGACGCAGCCCGCCGCCTGCAGCCGCTCCACCTGGCGCGCGTCGAGAATGCCGAAGGTGAAGCTGGCGACGGCCGGGCGGGCCTCGACCAGGGCCTCGAACTGCGCCGCGAAATCTTCGCACCACTGCGCGGGCACGGCGGGCTCCAGGCCGAATTCCGCGTACAGCGGCGCCAGCCGGTCCAGCGCCTCGCGCACCGTGGCGGCGTCGGGTGAGGGCGTGTCCTGCACGAAGAGGTTCATGCCGAAGGGGCGGGCCGTGCGGCGGCGCACTTCGGCGGCGGCTTCAGCCATGGCGGCGGGCGAGCGCATGCCGCAGCCCAGCGTGCCCAGCCCGCCGGCTTCGGACACGGCGGCGGCCAGGGCCGGCGTGTCGGCGCCGGTCATGGGGCCCTGCACGATGGGCAGGGCGATGCCCAGGCGCTCGAACAGCGGGGGGCGGCGGGGGGAAAGGACAGACGTCGGCATGGCGGGTCTCCGGTGGATAGGGAAGAGGGGATGGCCGGTTCAGGCGTCCGGCGATGTACTGGCCGGGGCACTGCGCAGCGCGTCCAGCAGCGCATCCAGGGCCGGCGTGTGCCAGCCGCGCCGGCGCACCAGCACCGTCTCCCGGTCGGGCAGCGGCACCCAGCGCAGTGCGGGCGGCTCGCGCATCAGGTCGATGACGGACTGCGGCACCACGCTGGCGCAGCGCCCGGCGGCCACGCAGGCCAGGATGGCGTGGTAGGAAGCCAGCTCCAGCACCTGGGGCGCTGCGCCGTGCCGCTGCGCGCGCATCCAGTCCTCGCCCATGCGGCGGTAGGTGCAGCCGGAGCCGAAGGCGGCGAGCGTGTCCACCTGCAGGTCGCCGGGGCGCTCCACGGGCGGATGGCCGGCCGGCAGGGCAATGACCAGCGATTCGGTGAAGACGGGCGTGCAGTCCACCGGCGCCTCCGGGTCCACCCCCGGCGGCGGCCAGGCGACCAGGGCGCAGTCGCTGGCGTGCGCCAGCACCTGGTCCACCAGGTCGCGCGACGCGCCGGTGCGCAGTTCCAACTGCAGGCCGGGCCATCGGGCGTGCAGGCGGGCCAGGGGGGCGGGCAGGCGCGCGGCGGCGGTGCTCTCCATGGCGCCCAGGCGCAGCCGGCCCACGGGCGTGCCGGGGTGCAGGGCCTGGCGGGCCTCTTCGGCCAGCGCCAGCAGGCGGTCGGCATAGGCCACCAGCGAGGTGCCGGCCGGTGTCAGGGCCATGCGCCGTCCTTCCCGCAGGAACAGGGTGGCGCCCAGCTGTTCCTCCAGCTGCTGCACACGGGTGGTCACGTTCGACTGCACCCGGCCCAACCGCTCGGCCGCACGGGTGACGCTGCCTTCGGCCGCGACGGCACGGAAGATTTCCAGGGCGGACAAGTCCATGAAATTCTTGTTGAGAGATTGATTGTTTGAATGGTAATCTGAAAAAGAGAATAAACAAGAGGAGGCCGCATGGCACCCGATCCCGTTCCATCAGCTCCTGCCGCCATGGCCCCCGCCCTGGGGGAGCGTCCCCTGGCCGTCGCCCTGGCCGGCATGGCCGCGCTGGGCGCTGCCATGGGCATCGGCCGTTTCGCCTTCACTCCGCTGCTGCCCATGATGCTGGGCGACGGCGTGCTCACCCTGGCGGGCGGTAGCTGGCTGGCCACGGTCAACTACGTGGGCTATCTGGTGGGCGCCCTGGTCTGCATGGCCCTGCCGTGGCTGGCACCGGGCACGGCCCGGTCGTGGCAGGGGGCCCGGCTCACGCGCTGGGGGCTGGCGGTCACGGTGCTGCTGACCTGCGGCATGGCGCTGCCCGTGCCTGGCGCATGGCCGCTGTTGCGCGCGGCGGCGGGCGTGGCCAGCGCGGTGGTGTTCCTCAACGTATCGTCCTGGTGCATGGCGCGGCTGGTGGCGCTGGGGCAGCCGGCGCTGGGCGGGCTGATCTTCTGCGGGCCGGGGCTGGGGATCGTGCTGACGGGGTTGTCGGCCAGTGCCATGGTGTCGGCGCACTGGCGGGCCGCCACTGGCTGGGCCGTCTTCGGGCTGCTCTGCGCGGTGCTGTGCGCGCTGGTCTGGCCGGTGGTGCGCGGGGCGGCGCGGCCTGCGGCAGGCACGCCGGGGCCCGCGTCGGCGCCAACATCCGCCCCCGCGGCCCGGGGCGGCCGCCCCGCCCGTGCGCTGCTCACGCTGGCCTACGGCCTGGCGGGGCTGGGCTATATCGTCACCGCCACGTTCCTGCCGGTGATCGCGCGCGGGGTGCTGCCGGCCGGATCGCCCTGGCCCGATCTGTTCTGGCCGGTGTTCGGCGCGGGCGTGGCGCTGGGCGCGGCCCTGTCCACCCGCACCCCGTCGGCCTGGGACCGGCGCTGGCTGCTGGCGGGCTGCTATGCGCTGCAGGCCTTCTCCATCGGCCTGGGCCTCGCATGGCCGGGCGTGCCGGGCTTCGCCCTGGGCAGCCTGCTGCTGGGGCTGCCCTTCACCGCCATCACGTTCTATGCGCTGCAGGAGGCGCGGCGCATCTGGCCCGCGGCCGCCGACAGCTTCGCGGGCCTGCTGACGGTGGCCTACGGCCTGGGCCAGATCGCCGGGCCGCCGCTGGTGGCCTGGGCACTGCACCATGCGGCCACGCCGCAGCAGGGATTCGCGCACGGTCTGTCAATGGCGGCCGGCGCGCTGGGCCTGGGGGCCGCGGTGCTGGGGGCGATGGCGTGGCGCTGGCCGCCGGAGCCGCGGCCGGAAGGGGGCTGATGCGCACGGCGGCGCGGTCGGGCGGCGGTCAGCTGGCGCGCGGCAGCCGCAGCACGAAGCAGGCGCCTTCCGAGCCGTCGGCACGGTCCGTACAGTACACGCTGCCGTCGTGCCGCTCCGCGATGGAGCGCACCAGGGACAGGCCCAGGCCGACGCCGCCCGAGCGTTCGCTGGCGCCGGGCAGGCGGTAGAAGGGCTCGAAGATGCGTTCGCGCTGCGCCGGTGGCACGCCGGGGCCCTGGTCGCACACGCTCACCTCCACCTGCGTCGCCGTGCTGCGCAG
The DNA here is from genome assembly GCA_003029925.1 of Paracidovorax avenae. GTDB lineage: Bacteria > Pseudomonadota > Gammaproteobacteria > Burkholderiales > Burkholderiaceae_C > Paracidovorax > Paracidovorax avenae_A. The sequence goes on from CP028296.1 coordinate 373,199, forward strand.
CGTGACGGTGATGTCGCCCTGGCTGTAGCGCCGCGCGTTCTCCAGCAGGTTGCGCAGCGCGCGGCGCAGCAGCTTGGCGATGCCGCGCACTTCCAGCGCATCGGCGGCCGTGCCGTCGGCCGCCTGCAGTTCGGCGTCCACGCGCACGCACTCCTCGGCGGCCAGACCCATCAGGTCCACCGTTTCCACGGTGCCCATGTCGGCCTCGCGTGCGTCGAGGCGGCTGGCGAGCAGGATCTCGTCCACCAGTTGATCCAGCTCGGCGATGTTGCGCAGAATCTCGGAGCGGAACGCCGGCGAGGGTGTGCTGCCCTGCATCAGCTCCAGCCCCATGCGGATGCGCGTGAGGGGCGAGCGCAACTCGTGCGATGCATTGGCCAGCAGCGACTTGTGCGACTTCACCAGGGTTTCGACGCGCGCGGCCGCGGCGTTGAACTGGCGGGCGAGGTCGGCCACCTCGTCCTGGCCATGCTCGGGCACGCGCGCCGACAGGTCGCCCTCGCCGAAGCGCTGCACGCCGCGCTGCAGGTTCTCCAGCCGCTTGAGCAGGCGGCGGATGATGGGGAACACCCCCACGGCCACCGCGATGCCCACGATGCCCAGCATCCAGAGAAAACCGAAGGGCGGGCGCGTCCAGAACGCGGCTTCGGGTCCGCCACGCCTGTCGCGCTCGCCGCCCGGAGGATGGACGCGCGGCGAGAACTGCAGCGTGTGCGGCAGTTGGCCATCTTCGCCTTCCACGCTGAACTCCAGCTTGCCTGGGGGCGCGCCTGCCGGAGGCGGCACGCGGATCGCGAGTCCGCGCAGAATCGTCTGGCCCGAGGCATCCAGCAGCACCACCTCGCGCGGCGGCGGCGCCGGCTGTGACAGCGCGTTCTGCTCCGACGCGATGCGCCACGCCCAGCCCACCGCCAGCGTGAGCACCGCCATCCCGCCGACCACGGCGAGCCAGATGCGCAGGTAGAGGCGGCGGGAAAACGGATTGGACATACTGTGTCTCAGCGCAGGATCGGATTTGCGGAGAGGCCCCAGGGTGTGTGCCGTGCGCACAGCGTCCCACTCCCCCGCGACCCCGGCGTTCCGATGGCCGCGGAGCAGGCCATGCCAGCGGGCGCCGTGGAACGGGCTCTGCCCGGCCACCGGCGTCGTCCCCCTTCCCGCCGCGCGCAGCGCGGCGAGAGAAGGGGGAAGGCGCGCAGCGCCTCAGGGGGATGCCTCATTTTCAGTCTTGCTGCTTGGCGAACACGTACCCCACGCCGCGCACGGTCAGGATGCGTCGGGGGTTCTTGGGGTCGGATTCGATGGCGGCGCGGATGCGGCCCATGTGCACGTCGATGGAGCGGTCGAAGGCTTCCAGTTCGCGGCCGCGCACGGCCTCCATGATCTGGTCGCGCGTGAGCACGCGGCCGGCGCGCTCCGCGAGCGCCACGAGCAGGTCGAACTGGTAGGAGGTGAGGTCGGCCGGCTGGCCGCCCACCGTGACGGAGCGCGCGTCGCGGTCGATCTCCAGCGAGCCGAAGCGCAGCGCCTGCGAGGGCGCCGCGGGGCCGGTCTCGCGGCGCCGCAGGATGGCGCGGATGCGGGCCAGCAGCTCGCGCGGCTCGAAGGGCTTGGGCAGGTAGTCGTCGGCGCCGAGCTCCAGCCCGATGATGCGGTCCATCGGGTCGCCCTTGGCGGTGAGCATCAGCACCGGCACCTGGGCCGCGGCGCCGGGCAGCGAGCGGATGCGGCGGCACACGTCCAGGCCGTCCATGTCGGGCAGCATCAGGTCCAGGATCACGAGGTCGGGCAGCGGGCCGGCATCGCTGCCCTGCAGCCGCGCCATGCCGCTCTGGCCGTCGGCCATGTGGGCGACCTCCAGGCCCGACTGGCCGAGGTATTCGATGACCATCTGCGCGAGGCGGAAGTCGTCTTCGATCATCAACAGCTGGGCGGTACTCATGGCGTCTCTCGTCTCCTTCCGCAGGGGCGGGATGTCATGCTCTCCCCGGTGCATCTCGGGGCGTTGAAGTGGCCGTAAAGTTTCGGTAAACCGGCGCCGCTCAGCCCGGCGGGCGCTGCTGCACCCGCGCGGCCAGCGCCACCAGCAGCAGCACGGGCAGGCCCAGCAGTGCCGTGGCCGCGAAGAACTCGGGATAGCCGAAGGCATCCACGAAGCGCCCCGAGAAGCCCGCGAGCCATTTGGGCAGCAGCAGCATCATGGAGCTGAACAGCGCGTACTGCGTGGCCGAATATTGCACATTCGTGAGGGCCGAAAGGTAGGCGATGAACGCGGCCGAGGCGATGCCCCCTGCCAGGTTGTCGGCGGACACCACCAGCACCAGCAGGGTCACGTCGTGCCCCTGCAGGCCCAGCCAGGCGAACAGCAGGTTGCTGGCCGCGCTCAGCAGGGCGCCGAGCATCAGCACGCGCATCACGCCCACGCGCATCGACAGCGCGCCGCCGAGGAACGCGCCGGCCAGCGTCATGATCACGCCGAACACCTTGGTGACCGCTGCCACCTCGTCCTTGGTGTAGCCCATGTCCACGTAGAACGGATTGGCCATGATGCCCATCACCACGTCGCTGATGCGGTACACGGCGATCAGCGCCAGGATCAGCGCGGCCTGCCAGCGGTAGCGCGCGACGAAATCGGCGAACGGATCGATCAGCGCGCCGCGCAGCCATTCGGCCGCATTGCGCGCGGGCGGCAGCGGGCGCGGCGCGGGCTCGCGCGAGAGCAGCACCGTGAGCACACCCACCAGCATCGAGGCGGCCATCACCAGGTAGGCCGTGCGCCAGGCACCGTGCTGGTAGCCCGTGAGGCCGGGCACCTCGGCGCGTGCGGCCACCCACAGCACGCCGGCGCCGGCCCAGATCATCGCCAGCCGGTAGCCCGTCTGGTAGGTGGCGGCCAGCGCGGCCTGCCGGTCGGCATCGGCCGACTCGATGCGGAAGGCGTCGAGCGCGATGTCCTGTGTCGCCGAGCCGACGGCCACCGCCAGCGCGCACCACACCATGGGCGCCAGGGCCGCGCGCGGATCGTTGAAGGCCATGCCCGCCAGGCCCGCCATCACCAGCGCCTGCGAGAACAGCAGCCAGCTGCGGCGCCGGCCCAGCGTGCGCGTGAACAGCGGCAGCGGCATGCGGTCCACCAGCGGCGCCCAGATCCATTTGAAGGCGTAGGCCAGCCCCACCCAGCTCAGGTAGCCGATGGTGGTGCGGTCCACGCCCGCCTCGCGCAGCCAGAACGACAGCGTGCCCAGCACCAGCAGCAGCGGCAGGCCGGCGGAGAAACCCAGGGCGAGCATGCGCAGGCTGGCGGGTTCGGCATAGACCTTCCAGGCGGCCCTCCAGGAACGGCGGGGCGGTGCTGGCACGGAGGGCGCGGACGATGGAGGCTCGGAAGGCTGCGTGGAGGTCATGGGCAAGGGCGTGGCCGTCCCCCGGGGCGGGGGCGGCCGGGCGTGGCGGCATTATCGGGGGCGGGCCGCCGGGCGTACCATCCGGACCATGTTGCCGGGAACCCCCGCCTTCCTTTCCTGTACCCTGCGCCATTACGGCGGGGAGCACGCCGCGCATGCGCACGACCATGCGCAGGTGCTGGTCGGGCTGCAGGGGCGCATGGAGCTGGAGGTGGACGGCCGCGCGGCGTTCGTGGATGCCTCCTGCGGCATCCTGATACCCGCCGGTGTGCGGCACGGCTACCTGGCCTCGGCCGGGGCCCGCTTCTGCGTGGTCGATGCGGCGGCGCAACCGGGCATGGACCGGCTGCGCCGCTTCGCCGTGCCGGCCCAGGCGCGCGACGGCCTGGCTCGCGCCATCGGAGGCGGGGCCGGCGGCGCACCCAGCCTGCCCTCGCTGCCCGGCGTGTGGAGCGCGCCCGTCGCGCAGGAGGTGCAGGTGGCCGCCCACCTGGAAGCCCTGCTGGGCCGGGCGCCCCGCGTGCTGGCCCGCCGGGCGCTGCCGCTGGAGCGGCTGCAGCAGGCCGTGGAGGCCGCCCTGCACGAGCCCTGGCCCACGTCCCGCATGGCGGCCCTGTGCCACCTGAGCCCGCAGCGCTTCCATGCCCGCTGGCTGGAGCTCATGGGCGCGACGCCCCAGGCCTGGCTGCGCGGCTTGCGCCTGGATGCCGCCGCGCAGCGCATCGCGCGCGGACAGCGGCTCGACGATGCGGCGCTGGCCTGCGGCTACGCCACGGGCACGGCCCTGGCGAGCGCGCTGCGCCGGGAGCGCGGCACCGGCGCCCGCGCGCTGCGCGGGGGCGCGGGCAGGGACTGACGCACGGCGCAGGGCGCAGGGCGCAGGGCGCACTTCGAGCGTTGCGCGACATCCGGTGGCTGCGCCGCGTGGCACGCTTGCAGCCATGTCCTCCCCGACGCCCGCGACCTCTTCCGCCACGCCACCGTCCACCACCTCCCGGCTGCCGACACAGTCCGCCGCCCGCGCGCCGCTGGGCATCGGCATGGTGCTGCTCGCCGCCGTGCTCTGGGGCACGACGGGCACGGCGCAGAGCCTCGCGCCTTCCGGCTTGGCACCGGTGTGGGTGGGGGCGCTGCGGCTGCTGATCGCCGGTGCCTTTTTCGCGGCGCTGCTGCGGTGGCAGGGCGGCGCGCGCGGCCTCGGTGCCCTGCCCTGGCGCGGCGTCCTGGCCGGCGGGGTCTGCGTGGCCGCCTACAACCTGAGCTTCTTCGCCGGGGTGAGGGCCAGCGGCGTGGCGCTGGGTACGGCGATCGCCATCGGCAGCGGGCCGATCTGGGCCGGGCTGCTGCAGACCGTGGTGCAGCGCCGCTGGCCCGCGGCCGTGTGGTGGGCAGGCACGCTGCTCGGCGTGGCGGGCGGGGCCGCCATGGCACTGGACGGCCGCACCAGCGTTCAGGCACCGCCCGGCGGCATCGCGCTGTGCCTGCTGGCGGGCCTGTCGTACGCCGCCTATGCGCTCGTCAACCAGCGGCTGGTGGCCCGTGCCGCGCCGGGGGCGGTCAACCTGGCGGTGTTCGGCTCGGCCGCGCTGCTGTCCCTGCCGGCCGCCTTCGCCATCGCCGGGCCGCTCGCGGTGTCGGCGCGCGCCTGGGGGGTGGTGCTGTACCTGGGCCTGGTGGCCACCGGGCTGGCGTACCTGCTGTTCACGCACGCGCTGCGGCACATCAGCGGCGCGACCGGCGTCACCCTCGCGCTGGCCGAACCGGTCACCGCGTTCGCCCTGGCGGTGGCGGTGGTGGGGGAGTCGCCGTCCGCCATGGCCGTGTGGGGGCTCGCGGGCGTGCTCGGCGGGCTGCTGATCGTGGTCTGGTCGGAGATCCGTGGCCGCAAGGGGGCCGCGGCCGGGTGATGGGACGCCGCTTCGGCTGCATGGACATTTGCGCGGGCGGCCTACAGCCGCGCTGCGGCATGGCGCACTAGACTCGCCCCATCATGCCGAATGATCACCCGACTTCCCCTTTCCCGGCCGTCGATGGGTCTCCAGCGGCCGCGCCGCATTCCGACACCGGCTGCCGCTTCTGCAACGCCCTGCGCACCGGTCCCTGGAATGCGCGGCGCGGCTTCCTGCTGGCGGCCGGCGCGGCGGCCGCGGCCCCGGCGCTGGCCCAGGTGGATGTGGGCTCCGCCTCGCAGATGCGGCGCCTCGTGCCGGCCGAGCAACTGGAGGCCGCCGCCGACCAGCAGTACGATCAGATGCTCGCCAAGGCCAAGGCCCAGCGCGCCCTGGCCGGCGACACACATCCCCAGCTGGTGCGCCTGCGCGGCATCGGCCAGCGCCTCATTCCCTTCTCCGCCCAGTGGAACGACCGCGCGCGGCAGTGGAAATGGGAGGTCAACCTGATCGGCAGCAAACAGATCAACGCCTTCTGCATGCCGGGCGGCAAGATCGCCTTCTACACCGGCATCCTGGACCAGCTCAAGCTCTCCGATGACGAGGCCGCCATGGTCATGGGCCACGAGATGGCCCATGCACTGCGCGAGCACGCCCGCGCCCGCCTGGCCAAGACGCAGGCCACGAGCATGGGCCTGTCGCTCGGCGCGCAGCTGCTGGGCCTGGGCGACCTGGGCAACGCGGCCGCGAACCTCGGCACGCAGCTGATCTCGCTCAAGTTCAGCCGCAGCGACGAGACGGAAGCCGACCTCGTCGGCCTGGAAATGGCCGCCCGCGGGGGCTACAACCCTGAATCGGCCGTCACGCTCTGGCGCAAGATGGGCGAGGCCACCGGCAGCCAGGGCGGGCTCGCATTCCTGTCCACCCATCCGAGCGGTCCGGACCGTATCCGCGAGCTGGAGCAGAACGTGCCGCGTGTGCAGGGCCTCTACCAGGCCGCGCGGCGCGGCTGAGCCCGCACCACCTGCGCAGCGTCAGAGCACGCCCATCCACGGCCACAGCGTGGCCGACAGCAGCAGAATGAGCGCGAGGCCTGCCAGCGTCACGACCAGCCCGACCTTGGCGAACTGCATCGTGCCGAACGCGCCCGTGCCGTAGCACAGCATGTTCTGCGGCGCGTTCGTCGGCAGGATGAAGCCGAAGGACACCACGAAGCTCTGCACGAGCACGATACCGAATGCCGTTTCCTTCGAGACCGGCAGCGTCTGCGCGAAGGCGATGAAGATGGGGATCAGCGTGCTGGCCAGGCCCGTGGCGGAGGCGAAGCCCAGGTGCAGCACGATGCTGAACACCGCCAGCGCGCCGATCACCGACACCACCGGCAGGCCCGAGAGCCCCAGCTGCCCCAGTGTCTGCTGGGCCAGCCAGCCGGCCGCCCCGGTGCGCTGCAGCAGCGTGCCGAGCGAGATCGAGGCGGCGAACAGCACCACCGTGCCCCAGGGCACGAGCTTTTCGGCCTGTGCCCAGTGCATCACGCCGATGCGCGGCATGAGCAGCAGCGCGATGCCCAGTTGCGTCGTGGTGGTCGTGTCGAACGGGTGCAGCGTGCCTTCCGTGGACCAGAGCACGAGCAGCAGCAGCGCCACCGCGATCAGGCGCTTCTCCGGGGCGCTGACGGGGCCCAGCGCGCGCAACTGATCGCGCAGGTTGCCCGCGGCGCCTTCGGCATCGGGCACCTGCGGGCGCAGCAGCCACAGCGACACGAAAAACAGCACCACGGACATGCCGACGGTGAAGGGCAGGGCGGCCAGGAACCACTGCCCCCAGGTCACGCCGTGCCCGAAGGCACCCTGCATGAAGTTCAGGCTGATGAGGTTCTGCGCCGCGCCCGTCTTCACCGCGATATTGAAGATCGAGCAGGCCTGCGCCGTCACGATCATCAGCGTGGCGCCCAGGCTGCTGCCCACGGGCAGGCCGAGCGCCGCGGTGATGCCCACCATGATCGGTATCACCGCCCCCACGCGTGCCGTGGCGGAGGGAATGAACAGCGCCAGCACGAAGCCCACCAGCATCGCGCCCAGCGTGAGCCGTGCCGGTGAAATGCCCACCCGGCTCATCACCAGCAGGGCCACGCGGCGGTCCAGTCCCGTGTGCTTGAGCGCCACGGCCAGGAACAGCGCGGCGGCCACCAGCAGCACGGCCGTGGACGAGAAGCCGCCCAGCATCACGGTGAGCGCATCGGCCGAACCCATGGGTTTTGCACCCGGCGTGAGCGGCTTGCCCATCAGCCCCACCACCGCCATGCCGGTGAGCAGCACCGCGCTGTTGGCGGGCGAGACGCATTCGCTGATCCACAGCGTGACCACGAGCACCAGCAACCCCAGGGCGACCTGGCCCGAGGGCGAGAGCCCGGCCGGGGCCGGCAGGGCCAGCACCAGGGCATACAGGCCCAGGGCGAGCAGCAGGTAGCCGAGCTTGCGGCGGGAATCGGGTTCGGGCTGCGAAGTGATCGGAGCGGCAGGGGTGGTCGAGGGGACGGGTGTGGTCGTCATGGCGGAGGCTTTGCTTTCACGGGGAGGCCGTGGCCCGCCAGGGATCGGAACTACCGATTGCGCGGAACCATCTGGCCTGCCTGGAAGAATGCCCGCATGCCGCCTTCGGGGCGTTGACCGGCATCAAGGCCGGGCGGATGCCCCGGCCATGGCCCTCGCCGGATCCAGCCGTGGAGTGCCGCTCAGGTGCCGCCCACGTAGGGATTGCTGCGCCGCTCGCGCCCGAAGGTGCTCTCCGGCCCGTGTCCGGGAATGAACACCGTCTCGTCGCCCATGGGCCACAGGCGCTGCACGATGCTGTCGATCAGGTCCTGGTGGTTGCCCTGGGGGAAGTCCGTGCGGCCGATGCTGCCGGCGAACAGCACGTCGCCCACGAAGCAGCGCTGGATCTGCGGCGCATGGAACACCACGTGGCCGGGCGTGTGGCCGGGGCAGTGCCGCACGTGCAGCGTTTCGTTACCGATCTGCACCGTGTCGCCGTCGTGCAGCCAGCGCGTGGGCGCGAAGGGCCGCGCGGGCGGGAAACCGAACATCGCACTCTGCTGCGGCAGCCCGTCGATCCAGAACTGGTCGCCCGGGTGGGGGCCGGTGATTGGCAGGGACAGCCGCTCGGCCAGTTCGCCCGCGCCGCCGGCATGGTCGATGTGGGCGTGCGTGAGCCAGATCTGGGCGAGCGAGAGGCCGCGTTCGGCCACGGCGGCCAGCAGCCGGTCCAGGTCGCCGCCGGGGTCGACCAGCGCGGCCTCGCGGGTGGCGTCGCACCAGACCAGCGAGCAGTTCTGCTGGAAGGCGGTGACGGGGATGGTGTGGTAGTGGAGCATGGGCAGATTGTGGCGCGCAAAGCGGGCGCCACGGTGCGAGAGGCCCGCACTGTTCATGGGCCGTGCGGTCCGGCGACGGCGGCCCTCCCGCTCGCGATGGCGGTCTTCAGGGTTGGTTCGACGGCAGCCCCCGATGGAGATGCCATGTGCCCTTCCATCGCGTATTCCGGCAGTCGCAATCCCACGCGGGTGATGCCCGAGGCGGACTCGGCGAAAGCGGTGCCGCCATGCATGCGCGCGATGCCGGCGACGATGGACAGGCCCAGTCCATGGTTGCGGTCCGCGTCGGCCCGTGCCGGGTCGGCGCGGTAGAAGCGTTCGAAGAGCCGGGGCAGATGCTGCTCGCCGATGGCGGGGCCCTGGTTCCGGACCGCCAGTTCGACGCTGCCATCCGCGAACGGCCGGATCTGCACGACGACGGCCGACCCTGCGAGGCCGTAGCGCGTCGCGTTGCCCAGCAGGTTGGACAGGGCGCGCCGCAACAGGGGCGCATCCACACAGGCCTGCGCATCGCCCTGCACCTCGGCGGCCAGGCCTGCCTCGTACAGCGCCGCTTCGTGGAATTCGATGACCTCCTGCGCCAGTCGGGCCAGGCTGTCCTGGGGCGTCCTGCGGGCGGTTGCTCCGCGCTCGGCATTCGACAGGAACAGCATGTCGCCGACGATGCCGGCCATGCGGTGCAGCTCTTCCAGGTTGGAGGCGATCACGTCGCACAGTTCGTCCTGGCCGCGTGGTCGCCGCAGGGCCAGTTCGCAACTGCCGATGAGGGTGGCCAGGGGCGTGTTCAGTTCGTGGGCCACATCGGCATTGAAGGATTCCATCTGTCCGTAGGCCCCGGCCAGTTCGTCCAGCAGCGCATTGAACTGGGCGATGAGCGGTTGCAGTTCCTGTGCCTGCCCGCGGCCGTCCAGCCGGCGGTCGAGGCGCAGCGCGCTCACCTGCCGCGTCTGGTCCACCAGCTGGCCGAGCGGCGCCAGGCCCCGCCCCACCAGCCAGACTCCGCAGGCCGCGATGGCACCCGTGCCCAGCAAGGCTGCCAGCGCCAGGGTCCAGCCCAGCCTGCGCAGCAGGGCGTCGTCGCTCCCGGTGTCGAGGACCAGCGCGGCCTGCACTGCGCCCTCCGCCAGGTTCGGCAGGGAGGCTTCGAAATCCAGGCGCTTCGTCGCGCTGCCGGGCGGCGGCTCTCTTCGAGGGTCTTCATAGAGAGCCCTGCCTGTGCCGTCCACCATGCGCAACGACAGTTCCCTGTGCCCGGCAAGCACATCGTCGAGCAGGTGCTGCGCCAGGCCGGGTGCGTGCGCGCCGCGCCCTTCCCGCAGCACATGCTGGATGGCGGCCTGCTTCTGTGCCAGCACTTCGTCCTGCCGGATCGACAGCGTGCACGCGATGACGATGTACACCGCCGCGCAGACGACACCCAGCCCCAGCGCGGCCTGCAGGGCCAGCCCGCGCGACAGGCGGCCGCGCAGGCTGTGCGGCGTCAGCCAGCCCGCCTTCATGGCGTCCGGTGCTCCAGCACGTAGCCCATGCCGCGCACCGTGTGCAGCAGCGGCTGCGCGAACGGCTGGTCCAGCTTGCTGCGCAGCCGGCGCACGGCGACTTCGACCACGTTGGTGTCGCTGTCGAAGTTCATGTCCCACACCTGGGCCGCCAGCTCGGTGCGCGACAGCACTTCGCCCTGGCGCCGCAGCAGCAGGCTCAGCAGGTTGAATTCCTTGGCCGTGAGGTCCAGGCGCTGGCCCTCCCGCACGGCGCGGCGCCGGATCAGGTCCAGCTCCAGGTCGCCCAGCCGCAGCACGGTGGCCTCGCCGCCGCCCGCGCGGCTGCCCTGCGCCCGGCGCAGCAGCACGTGGATGCGGGCCACCAGCTCGGAGAAGGCGAACGGCTTGAGCACGTAGTCGTCGGCGCCGCCCTGCAGCCCGCGGACGCGGTCCTCCACCTGCACGCGCGCGGTGAGCATGAGCACCGGCGTCTGGCGGGTCTGCTGGCCCTGGCGCAGGGCGGCGAGCACGGCCAGTCCGTCGATGCCGGGCAGGTTGCCGTCCAGGATGATCAGGTCGTAGCCGTTCACCGACGCCATGTGCAGCCCGTCGACGCCGTTCAGCGCGGCGTCCACCACGAAGCCTTCCTCGCCCAGGCCTTTTCTCAGGTACTCGGACAGCTTGGGCTCGTCTTCCACCAGCAGCAGTTTCATGGGGGGCTCCCGTGACGCGATGGGCCGCGGCCCGGGGTGGCGCCGTCAGCCATGGGCCGGCTCCTTCTGCCGTCCGTCCGCGGCAGAGGCTGGGCCGAAATGCGGCGCGCCGCTGCCGCGTTCGCAGGCCTGCGTCTCCATCTGGAGCGTCGAATGATGAATGGAGTACTCGCCGGCCAGCCGCGCGCGCAGGTCCCGCAGGGCCTGCTGCGGATCGATCCGGGGATCGTAGACCACATGGGCCGTCAGGCTGGTCTTGCCGTTCGATACGCTCCAGATGTGCAGGTCGTGCACGTCGAGCACGCCCGGATAGTCTTGCAGCAGGCGGCTGACCGCCTGGATGTCCACCTCGCGCGGAACGCCTTCCAGCAGCACGTTCACGCTCTCGCTGAGCAGGGTCCAGGTGCGCGGCAGCACCCAGAGGCCGATGGCCACGGCCACCGCCGTGTCCACCCAGGTCCAGCCGGTGAAGTAGATGACGATGGCGCCGGCGATGACGCCCACCGACCCCAGCAGGTCGGCCCAGACTTCCAGGTAGGCGCCCTTGACGTTCAGGCTCTGCTCCCGCCCGCCCGCCAGCAGGCGCATGCTGATGAAGTTGATGGCCAGCCCCGCCGTGGCGACCGCCAGCATGGCCAGCGACTGCACCTCGGGCGGCGACGAGAAGCGCCGGTAGGCCTCGTACAGCACATAGCCCGCGACGCCGAAGAGCAGCAGGGCGTTGAACGCGGCCGCCAGGATCTCGAAGCGGGCGTAGCCGAAGGTCCGCGCGTCGTCGGCCGCGCGCCGGCCCAGGCGGATGGCCAGCAGCGCGATGCCCAGGGCCACCGCGTCGGTGAACATATGCGCGGCATCCGACAGCAGCGCCAGGCTGCCGCTCCAGAGGCCGCCCGCCACCTCCACCAGCAGAAAGCCCGCGGTGAGCAGCAGGGCCTTCTTCAGCGCGCCTTCATGGGCGTTGGCGCCATGGTCGTGTCCGGCCGACATGCTCAGTGCCCTCCTGCCGCCGGGGCCGGCAGTTCGCTGGCCGGATCGGCCGGCTGCGCTTCGTCCCGGCGGTGGGCGAGGCTGTAGAGCAGCGGCAGCACCAGCAGCGTGAGGATGGTGGACGACAGGATGCCGCCGATCACCACCGTCGCCAGCGGACGCTGCACTTCCGAGCCGGTGCCCGTCGCCAGCGCCATGGGGATGAAACCCAGCGACGCCACCATGGCGGTCATCAGCACCGGGCGCAGGCGCTGCACGGCGCCGTTGCGCACGGCCTGCGCCAGCGGCATGCCCTCTTCGCGCAGCTGCCGGATGAAGCTCAGCATCACCAGGCCGTTGAGCACCGCCACGCCCGACAGCGCGATGAAGCCGATGCCCGCCGAGATGGACAGCGGGATGCCCCGCAGCCACAGCGCCAGCACCCCGCCCGTCAGTGCGAAGGGAATGCCCGTGAACACCAGCAGCCCGTCCCGCGCGTTGCCGAACATGGCGAACAGCAGCACGAACACCAGGCCGAGCGACACCGGCACGACGATCTTCAGGCGGTCCGCGGCGGACTGCAGGTTCTCGAACTGCCCGCCCCACTCCACCCAGTAGCCGGCGGGCAGCGCGACCTGCCGGATGGCCGACTGCGACTCGGCGACGAAGGAGCCCAGGTCCCGGCCGCGCACGTTCGCGCTGACGACGATGCGGCGCTTGCCGTTCTCGCGGCTGACCTGGTTGGGGCCCGGCGCGATGTCCAGCGAGGCGATCTCGCCCAGCGGGATGAACGAGGTCGCCGCGCCGTTGCCGTTCCGGGGCAGGGCGATGGGCAGGCGGCGGATCGCCTCCAGGTCGGTCCGCACGTCCTCGGGCAGGCGCACCAGGATGTCGAAGCGCCGGTCTCCCTCGAACAGCGTGCCGGCGCGCCGGCCCCCGACCGCCGTGGCCAGGGTGCCCTGCACGTCGGCGATGTTCAGGCCGTAGCGTGCAGCCCTGGATCGGTCGATGCCGACGGTCAGCACCGGCAGGCCGGTGGTCTGCTCGACCTTGATCTCGGAGGCGCCTTCCAGCTTCTGCAGCACCGCGGCAGCGTCGGCGGCCGCTTTGTTCAGCAGTTCCATGTCGTCGCCGAAGATCTTGACCGCCACATCGCTGCGGATGCCCGAGATCAGTTCGTTGAAACGCAGCTGGATCGGCTGCGAGAACTCGTAGCTGTTGCCCGCGATCTTCTCGACCTCGTCCTGGATGGCATCCAGCAGTTCGGCCGGCGTCTTGCGCGGCACGGGCCATTCGCTCTCGGGGTTGAGCATGATGTAGCCGTCGGAGATGTTGGGCGGCATGGGATCGGAGGCGATCTCCGCCGTGCCGGTGCGCGCGAAGACGCGCTTGACCTCGGGGAACTTCGCCTTGATGGCGGTTTCGATCTTCTGCTGCATGGCGACCGATTCGCTCAGGCTGGTGCCCGGAATGCGGATGGCCTGGATGGCGAGGTCGCCCTCGCTGAGGCTGGGCGCGAACTCCGTGCCCAGCCGGGTCGCCATCAGGACGGACAGCACGACCGCGACCAGGGCGGCCGTCAGCATCACCGCCTTCGCGTCCAGCACGCGCTCCAGCAGCGGCTCGTAGCGCTGGCGCAGCCAGGACATCAGGCGGTTCTCCTTCTCCGCGACGTGGCGGCCGATGAACAGCGCGACCGCGGCCGGCACGAAGGTCACCGACAGCAGCATGGCGCCCAGCAGCGCGATCACCACGGTGAAGGCCATGGGGTGGAACATCTTGCCCTCGACCCCGGTCAGGGCGAAGATCGGCAGGTACACCACCATGATGATCAGCTGACCGAAGACCAGCGGGCGCCGCGCCTCGCGGGCTGCCTCGAACACCTCGTCGAAGCGCTCCCGCAGGTTGAGCGCGCGCCCCGCCGCATGCTGCGCATGGGCCAGCCGGCGGATGCAGTTCTCCACGATCACCACCGCGCCGTCCACGATGATGCCGAAGTCCAGTGCCCCCAGGCTCATCAGGTTGGCGCTGACCTTCTGCGACACCATGCCGGTGAAGGTGAAGAGCATGGCCAGCGGAATGACCATGGCCGTGATCAGCGCCGCGCGCATGTTGCCCAGGAATGCGAAGAGCACGACGATCACCAGCACCGCGCCTTCGAGCAGGTTCTTCTTCACGGTCGCGATGGCCTTGTCCACCAGCACCGTGCGGTCATAGACCGTGACGGCCTTCACCCCGGCAGGCAGAGTGCGGTTGATCTCCAGCATCTTGCGGTCCACGGCCTGCGACACCGTGCGGCTGTTCTCTCCGATCAGCATGAAGACGGTGCCGAGCACCACCTCCTTGCCGTTGTCCGTGGCAGCGCCCGTACGCAGCTCCCGGCCCAGGACCACGTCGCCGACGTCGCGCACCCGGATGGGCACGCCGGCCGCCTGGCTGACCACGATGTTGCCGATGTCCTCCATCGTGCGCACCTGGCCGGGCGCCCGGATCAGGTACTGCTCGCCGCGGCGCTCGATGTAGCCGGCGCCGACGTTTTCGTTGTTGCGCTCCAGCGCGGCCACCACGTCGGCCAGCGTCAGGCCGTAGGCATACAGCTTTTCCGGCTGGGGCGCGACCTGGTATTCCTTGGCGAAGCCGCCGATGCTGTTGATCTCGGTCACCCCCTTCACATTGCGCAGCTGGGGTTTGATGATCCAGTCCTGGATCTCGCGCAGGTCGGTGGGCGTGTATTCCCGGCCGTCCGGCCGGCGCGCGCCTTCCTCGGCCTCCACGGTCCAGAGGTAGATCTCGCCCAGGCCCGTCGAGATCGGCCCGATCACGGGGCTCGCGCCCTCGGGCAGCTGCTCGCGCGCGGCCTGGATGCGTTCGTTCACCAGCTGGCGCGCGAAGTAGAGGTCCGTGCCGTCCTCGAAGATCACCGTGACCTGGGACAGCCCGTAGCGCGACAGCGACCGGGTCTGCTTCAGGCCCGGCAGGCCGGCCATCACCGTCTCGATGGGGTAGGTGATGCGCTGCTCGGTCTCCAGCGGCGAATAGCCCGGGGCCGCCGTGTTGATCTGCACCTGGACGTTGGTGATGTCCGGCACCGCATCGATGGGCAGGCGCTGGTAGTTGTAGATGCCCAGGGCCGCCATGCCCGCGACGGCGAGCATCACGAGCCAGCGGTGGGCGATGGAGAAATGGATGATCCGCTCGAACATGCCCGTGCCTCAGTGTTCGTGGCCCGAAGAGCCCTTGCCCTGCTGCGCCTTCACGGCGAAGCTCCCCTTGCCCGCGTATTCAGTGCCGGCCGCCAGCCCTTCCAGGATCTCGACGCGCCCCGTTCCGGCGCGGCCGGTCTTCACCGCGCGCGGCTCGAAGCCGCCCGGCACCTTCACGTACACGGTCGGCTGGTTCTCCACCATCTGGACGGCGTCGGCCGTGACGGTGACGGGTGCCTGCGCCTTGTCCGCGACCAGCTCCACCGTGACGAACAGCCCGGGGCGCCAGGCCATCTCGGGGTTCGGCAAGGTCACGCGCGCCGTCGCGGCGCGGGTCTGCTCGCCGATGAGCGAGCCCACGTAGGACACCTTGCCCGTGGCTTCGCGCTGGAAACCGGTGGCCTTGATGAGTGCGGATTCGCCCACCTTCACCAGCGCCAGGTTGGTGGCCGTGACGTTGATCTGTGCCCAGACCGTGCTCAGGTCCGACAGCGTGAAGACGTTGGCGTCCTCCTTCACCGACTCGCCGAGCGCGATGTGCTTTTCGACCACCATGCCGTCGAAGGGTGCCCGCAGCTCGTAGCGCGCCAGGCTGCCCGCTGCCGGGGCCGCGCCCAGCGCCTTGAGTTTCTGGCTGGCGTTCGCCACGGCGATCTCGGCCTCGCGCTGGGCCTGCTCCGCCTGCAGGAAATCCTGCTGGGCGGAGATCTTGTCCTCGAACAGCCGGCGCTCGCGGTCGGCCGTGGTCTTCGCCAGCGCCAGACGCTTCTGCGCGGCCATGAGCTCGCTGCGCTGCTCGGACAGCGCCACGCTGGAGATGACGGCCAGCACCTGGCCCTTCTTCACCGGCTGACCCAGGTCCGCATGCACGCTTTCCACCACGCCCGCCACCCGCGGCACGACGTGCGCGGTGCGGTCCTCGTTGAAGCGGATCTCGCCCGGCAGTTGCGCGCGGGTCTCGATCTCGCCCGGGCCGCTGGTTTCGACCGCCACGCCGGAGGTGCGCAACTGCTCGTCGGTGAAGGCGACTTTGCCGCCTTCGTGGCCGGCTGCTTCTTCCTGGCCATGGCCGTGGGCCGCTTCGCCGGGCTTGCCTTCTGCGTGGTCCCCGCCGTGTTCCTCCTTGCCGTGGCCGTGGCCGTCCTCGTCGGCGGCTGCCGCCGCCGCATCGGGCTTGGCCGTGCCGCCGGTCTTGGCCGGCCGCAGGATGAACCATCCCGCGATGAGCGCGCCCACGAGGAGGGCGACGATGGCAATGGTGTGCCGGGGGCGGCTCTTTCCGGAGCCGGAGTCAGCGAAGATGTGTTTCATGGGGCTTGGACGGGTTCCGGGGACTGGCTGGGGGCGAGCAGCGGGGACGACGCATCGGCGATGCCGAGCAGGCGCTCCAGTTCCGCTGCGGCGCGGTAGGTGTCGAGCAGGGCGCGCAGGTATTGCGCCTGTGTGGTGACCCAGGTGCGCTGCGCGTCCAGCGCCTCCAGGTAGCTGAACTTGCCGAGCTGGAAGCCGCGCGATGCGGCCTGGTAGGCGTCGCGGGCTCCGGGAATCGCGTCGCGGCGCAGGGTCAGCGCTTCGGCCCGGGCCGAGCCCAGCTGCTCGCGGACCTGTGCGATCTCGGATTGCAGGCGCAGCTCCGTCGCGGCCAGTTCCTCGCGCGCCTTCTCTTCACGGCTCAGGGCTTCGGCGAGATTGCCCTGGTTCCGGTCGAACAGCGGCAGCGGAACGCTCAGGCCCACCACGGCGGCGGTGATGCCCGTTTCCTGGCTGCGCTTGGCGCCCACGGACACGGCGACGTCCGCCACGCGCCGCGAGCGCTCGAGCTCCACCGCGGCCTGGGCCCGGTCGAGTTCCAGCCGGGCGCGCCGCAGTGCCGGGGACGCCGCCAGGCGTGCGGCCACGGCCTCGTTGGCCAGGCCGTCTGCGGGCAGGTCCAGGCTGCCGATCAGCGGCGTGGCGCTGCGGCTCGTGTCGCCCCAGAGCGAGAACAGCTTCTGGCGGCTGGCGCGCAACTGGCCTTCGGCCTGCGCCATTTCCGCCTGGGCAGCGGCCCGCGCGACCTGGGCGCGGGTTTCCTCCACGGGTGCGATCTTGCCGGCCTGCACGCGCTTGCCCGTCGCCTCGGCATCTCCGCTCGCCAGCTCCAGGGAGGCGCGGGCCAGGCGCAGCCGCTCCTGCGCCACCAGCGCTTCGTGGAAGGCCAGGACGGCTTGCGAGCGCACGTCGGCGCGCGCCAGTTCGATGTCGGTGGCGGCCTGCTCGCGGACCCGATCGGCGATGGCCGTGCGGGCGGCGCGCTTGCCGCCCAGTTCCAGCGTCTGGGTGACCTGCAGGGTGGTCGTCTGCCGGCCCCGGCGGAAGTCTTCCTGCTGGAGCGAGAGTTCCGGGTTGGGGCGCAGGCCCGCCTGCAAGGCGGCGCCGCCCGTGGCGTCGAATTCGCGTCGGGCGATGGCGATGCCGGTGTTCCTGGCCAGCGCCAGTGCGATGGCCTCGGACAGCGTCAGCGGCGCTGCCGCCGTGGCGGCGGGTTGCGGGGGCGTGTATATCTGCGCATGAACCGGCGCAAGGGCGGTGAAGAGGCCGGCCAGCACGAAGTGGCCGGCCTTTCCGAGGAAAAGTCGTGGGTCGAGCACCTGGGTCTCCGAAGGGGAAGGAACTTCGGTGGACCCCGGGGCGCGTACAGGTCAGGCGTGCGCTCGGCGATCCACCGTCAACGGGGAGCGCGCAGGCCATCGGGGGCGATCGATGTCCTCGTCGGCGCCGGTGCCGTGATGGTCCAGTTCGGAGGGAACGGCCCATGCCGAGCGCGCGGACGCTGCGGGAACGCGGGCGTCGGGCAGCTCGGCCGGAGCCGACGGCTGCGCCAGCGTGTGGAACAGGCAGGGCGCTCCGCCCGGTTCCTGGGCGTGGCTGTCCTGCAGCGGCGCGGCGGCTGCGGCGGGGTGCGCCGGGGCCGCCGCGCTGACCTCCGCCGACTCCACCGGAGCCTCGGACTCGTGCATCTGCGCAGCGGCCCACTGCAGCGGCAGCAAGAGCAGCATGAAGACGATGACGATTCGGCGAAGCATTCGGGATGGAGCGGCGCGGTATTGGGCATGGATCTTAGTGGCTGAAGCCGTCATTTCGCGCAGATCTGGATGACAAGTTCGTCATCTTCGGTTGCCACCCCGGCACATGACCGACTTGTCATGTTCTCGTCCGCCTGCTGTCGGCTTCTGCTTTCTACATTGGCTCCATCCCCTGCGGCATCGCGTCTTCCGGGGGTATCCAACGACTGAAGCCAACCAACGAAAGGTTTTTCCACCATGACCGCACGCCACATTCCCCGGATCGCCTTCGGCACCCTCGGCCTCTCGCTGCTCCTGCTCTCCAGCGCCGCCTCCGCCAACAGCTATTGGCACCCGGCCAACACCGAGGAGGGAGTGACGGTCCACCCCGGCCATGCCAAGAGCGATACGACCCGCGAACAGGTCCGCGCCGAAGCGATCAAGGCCATGCGCAATGGAGGCCTGTGGCAGATGACGGAAAGCGGCGAGCCTCCGCGCCTGCCGCAGCAGCCTGCAGCAGAGCGCCGCAATGCGTCTGCGGCGGGGCAGCAAGGCGCATCGGAGTAAGCGGAGAGCCGGCGCCCGACGCTCTTGCCGCTCAGCTGGCCCGCCCTGGACTCTTCGATGGTTCGGGGCTTCGCCCTAGAATCTGCCCTCTGCCGAAAGAACCGCCATGGCCCGGGCCATGGAAGGCTTTCATTCATTCTCGCAACCCGATGGGGTGAAGATGAACAAGCCTTTCATTTCCCTGTGCCCGGAGATCACCCGGGCCCACGCGCTCCTGCTGATGGACTGGCTGGAAGACGAGGGCGTGACCCGCTACCTGAGCGATGCGCGCGATGTCTCCCGCTCCATCGGGCAGGTGGTCGGCCGGGTCCAGCTGCCGGTGCTCACGCATTTGTTCAACCAGGGCGGCCGGTTCTTCATGGCCTGCGACCGGCACGACGCGCCCGTGGGCTTCGTCCGGCTCGTCAAGGACGGCCCGGATTGCGAGATGGTCCTGGCCATCGGCGACCGTGCCAACTGGGGGCGCAGGCTGGGAGCCAGCGCGATCCGCGAAGGCATGAAGCTCGCCTTCTTCGACATGCGGGCCGAGAGGCTCATCGCCAAAGTCCATCAGGACAACGCGCGGTCGCTCAAGGCGTTCCTGCGCAGCGGATTCGCGCTGCACAGCGAAGGGCCTTCGGTGACGTCCCTGGCCATGGGCGCGGATCGCTACCTCAGGCTCCTGCGCGAACGCCCCGCGGCCGGCACACCGGCCATCCACGTCACCGAGATTGACGAGGCCCGGCTCAGGGAGCTCGTCGCTTTCCACCAGGATCCGGAGATTTTCGAGCTGGAGCACGAGATCGAGCGGGCCACCGTCGTCGATCCGCGGCAGGTGGCGGAGGACGTCGTCACGATGAATTCCAGGGCCCTGCTGGAGGTGGACGACGAAACGGTGGAAGTGGCGCTGGTCTATCCGCAGGATGCGGACGAGGCCGCGGGCAGGCATTCCGTCTGTTCGGGCCTGGGCACCGCGATCCTGGGCTACCGGGAGGGCGACGCCTTCCGCTGGCGGATCGCGGACCGTACGCGCCGCATCCGGGTGCGGAAGGTGCTGTACCAGCCGGAAGCCCGTGGCGATTTCCACCTGTAGGCCCTGTAGTGGCGCCGGCGCCGCCGGACTGCCCGCTCAGCGGGCGGAGGCCAGCTTTCCGGACCCAGGTCCCAGCCGCGAGGCCAGCAGGTCGGCCGTGTACCGCAGGCGGCCGATGTCGGCCTCGGGGTGGATCCCCCGGCTGAAGCAGCACAGCGTGCCATAGACCCCGCCCCCGGGCAGGCGCACCGGCGTGCTCAGCAGCGTGCCCACGGGATACCCCGGGTCCGGGGCCTTGCCCGCCTTGACGTAGGCAGCCGCGTTCTCCACGCGCTCCGGCAGCCGGCCCTCGATGACGTGCTGGCACCAGGTTTCCTCGACGGGGTCGGACGTGCCTTCCGGGAGGGGATCGAAGCCGGGGGCGTGGTCCACGGCCTGGATCGTGCGGCGCCCGTCCGCGATCTGCGAGACGAAGGCCACGTCCATGTCCAGCCGGGTGCGCAGCAGGCGGAGGACGGCCGGGACGGCGGACGGCAGTTCCGGGTCGGCGGAGTCGCTGGTGGCCACCAGCAGTTCCGAAATCCGGACATCGAGGTCGTCGGGGTGGTAGTCGAGGAACATGGCCCAGTCTAAGCACCGGCAGGTGGGCGCGTAAGAGGCAGTCTGCAACAGAGCGTACGGCCGGGCACGGCCCCTCACGCGCTGGCAGGACTGCCGTGGTTGCCGGGTCGCTGCAGGACGTTCTTGCCCGTGGACGGCTGGGTGCCGGGCCGCAGGTCCGGGCACAGGTCGCCGCACGCGAACCGCTGCCAGACCAGCCGGTCGCGCTCCTCGCAGAACCAGAAGCAGATGACGGAGCCGTCGCCGTTGTCGCAAGTCACCAGCATGCGGATGTTCCCGTTTCGGGAGCGTACGTACATCCCGGGGCGGAGGAAGGGAATGTTCTTGGTGCGCATGGCGCCATTGAAGCGCCGCCGGGCCGTGCGGCCTTGCGCTCGCGCAAGCCTGCGTGCAGGACCCGGTGCGGTCCTACAGGGGGCGCCTCAATGTCCGGGTTCGGCCAGCCGCGCGGCCAGGAAATCCAGAAAGCAGGCGATGCGCGACGCGAGCTGCGTGTTGCGGTAGTACACCGCGCTGATGGGCTGCCGCACGTCGGCCGTGTCCCGGGTCAGTAGCTGCACGAGGTCGCCGCGCTCGCGGTCCCGCGCGGTCATGAAGTCCGCCAGGCAGGCGATGCCGGCGCCCTGCAGCGCGAGCTGGCGCAGGGTTTCGCCGCTGGAGGCCGCGATGTCCGGCGTGGCGGGCCATGCGTCGCCATGCGGGCCGCGCAGGGGCCAGAGGTTGAGCGCCTCGGGCTGGGTGAACCCCAGCAGGGTGTGCTGCGCCAGGGCCGCTGCCGACTTCGGCCGGCCGTGCGCGGCCACGTAGGCCGGACTGGCGAGCACGCGCAGGCGGCTGGAGCCCAGCGGGCGCGCGTGCAGCGTGGAGTCGCGCAGGGCCCCGATGCGGATGGCGACGTCCGTGCGCCGTTCCAGCAGGTCGATATTGCGCTCGTCGGTGTCCAGCTCCAGGGCGATCTGCGGGTAGGCTTCGCGGAAGGCCGGCACCAGCGGTGCCACCACGTGCAGCATGAACGGCGTGGCCGCGTTCACGCGCAGGCGCCCCGCGGGCTGGTGCCGGCGCGCAGCCATGTGCTCTTCCGCCTCGTCCAGGGCCGTGAGGATGGCGCGGGCCCGCACCAGGAATGCCTGGCCTTCTTCCGTGAGCTCGATGCGGCGCGTGGTGCGGCGCAGCAGCGTCGTGTCGAGCTTCTTCTCCAGGCGTGCCAGCGCCCGGCTGACGCCCGACGCCGTCTGATCCAGCTGCGCGGCGGCGGCGGTGACCGATCCAGCGTCCACCACGGCGGCGAAGGCCTGCAGTTCTTCGAGGGTGGTTTTCATGGGGTGGTTTGTTGACTGTGGGGCAAATATATTCTGCCGATCACGGGCTTTTTTCGCAAAGGTAAAGCGCCCACACTCCTGGCATCGATCCGTGATCCCAAGGAGTGCTTCCCATGCCCATTGCCCTGTTCGCGCTGACGCTCGGTGCGTTTGCCATCGGCACGACGGAATTCGTCATCGTCGGTCTGCTGCCCACCGTGGCGGCGGACCTCGGCATCGGCCTGCCCTCGGCCGGCCTGCTCGTCAGCCTGTACGCGCTGGGCGTGGCCGTCGGCGCGCCGGTGCTCACCGCACTCACCGGCCGGCTGCCGCGCAAGGCCCTGCTGCTGGCGCTCATGGCGCTGTTCACCGCCGGCAATCTGCTGGCCTGGCAGGCACCGGGCTACGGCACGCTGGTGGCCGCGCGCGTGCTCACCGGCCTCGCGCACGGCGTGTTCTTCTCGATCGGCTCGACCATCGCCACCGGCCTGGTGCCGCGCGAGAAGGCCGCCAGCGCCATCGCCACGCTGTTCGCGGGGCTCACGGTGGCACTGGTCACCGGCGTGCCGCTGGGCACCTTCATCGGCCAGCACTTCGGCTGGCGCGAGACCTTCCTCGCCGTGGCGGGGCTGGGCATGCTGGCCTTCGCGGGCAGCGCACTGTTCGTGCCGCGGCGCATCGCGCACGTGCCGCCGGCCTCGCTCCTGCAGCAGGCCCGCGTGCTGGCCGAGCCGCGGCTGCTGCTGGTCTATGCCAAGACGGCCATCGGCTACGGCGGCACCTTCATCCCGTTCACCTTCCTGGCGCCCATCCTCACCAGTGTGTCGGGCTTCAGCGAAAGCGCGGTGGGCTGGGTGATGCTGGTGTACGGTGTCTCGGTGGCCGCGGGCAATCTCTGGGGGGGCCGGCTGGCCGACCGCCTGGGGCCGATCGCCGCGCTGCGCATCATCTTCGCGCTGCTGGCCGTCGTGCTGCTGCTCCTGCAGTTCACCGCGCCGCATCCCTGGCTGGCCGTGGCGACCGTGCTGCTTTGGGGCGCGGTGGCCTTCGGCAACGTGCCGGGCCTGCAACTGTACGTGGTGCGCCAGGCCGAGCGCGTCGCGCCGCAGGCCGTGGATGTGGCCTCGGGCCTGAACATCGCCGCGTTCAACCTCGGCATTGCCGGCGCGGCGTGGGCCGGGGGGCTGATCGTGACGCACCTGGGTCTCATGCACACGCCCTGGATCGGCGCGGTGGTGGTGCTGGGCGCGCTGGCGCTTACCCAGGTCAGCGGTGTGCTCGATGCCCGCGGTGGGGCCGCCGTGCACGGGGGCCGTCCGGCTGCCGCGGGCCACTGAGGCGCGGCGCCGGTCCGCACGCACTGCTTTTTCCACCCATCCACCCATCCATCGACAGGAGTTTCCATGCAGGCATCTACTTCCCTCTCCACCCAGCCCCCCGTGCCACCGTTCGGCCTGGGCACGTTCCGGCTCCAGGGCCAGGCCGCCATCGATTCGGTGGCGAATGCCCTCGACCTCGGCTACCGCCATGTGGACACCGCGCAGATCTACGGCAACGAGGCCGAGGTGGGCCAGGCGGTGGCCGCCAGCGGCGTGGCCCGGGGCGACCTTTACCTCACCACCAAGGTCTGGACCGACCACCTCGCCGCCGGCCGGCTCGTTCCCAGCCTGCAGGAGAGCCTGGAAAAGCTGCGCACGGACTACGTCGATCTGGCGCTGATCCACTGGCCCTCGCCCGGCGGCGCCGCGCCGCTGGCCGAAAGCCTGGAGGCGCTCGCCGATGCACAGTCCCGCGGGCTTGCACGGCGCATCGGCGTGTCGAACTTCACGGTGCCACTCATGCGCGAGGCCGTGGCCGCCGTGGGCGCGAAGACGATCGCCACGAACCAGATCGAACTGCACCCCTACCTGCAGAACCGGGCGGTGGTGGATTTCGCGCGCAGCCAGGGCATCCACATCACCTCTTACATGACGCTGGGCTACGGCCAGATGCTGCAGGAGGCGGAAATCCAGGCGATCGCACGGGAATGCGATGCCACGCCGGCCCAGGTCGTGCTGGCCTGGGCGATCCAATCGGGCTTCGCCGTGATTCCTTCGTCCACGCGCCGCGAGCACCTGGCGTCGAACCTGCGCGCCACGCAGCTGCGGCTGGAGGACGCCCACATGCAACGCATCGCCGCGCTGGACCGTGGCGGGCGCCTTGTAAACCCGGAGGGGCTGGCACCGGCCTGGGATTGATCCGCCGGGCGCCTGGAGCCTGGGCTCAGATCGCCAGTTCGTAGCCCACGGTGATCGGCGCGTGGTCCGAGAACTTCTGCTGCTTGTAGATGGATTCGGTCCGCGCCAGCGCCGCGATGGCTGGCGTGGCGAGGTGGTAGTCCAGCCGCCACCCCACGTTGTTCGCATAGGCCTGTCCGCGGTTGCTCCACCAGGTGTAGGCCGTCTCGGTGGTGTCGGGCTGCAGCAGGCGGTACACGTCCACGAGGCCGCCGCCCGGGTCGGTTTGGTGCAACAACTTTGTCATCCACTCGCGCTCTTCGGGCAGGAAGCCGCTGTTCTTCTGGTTGCTGCGCCAGTTCTTCAGGTCGATCTGCTGGTGGGCGATGTTGACGTCGCCGCAGAGGATGAATTCGCGCTCTTCCTTCACGCGCATCAGGTGCACGTGGAATTCCGCCAGGAAGCGGAATTTGGCGAGCTGGCGCTCCGGCCCCGATGAGCCGCTCGGGAAATACGCGCTGATGATCGACAGCTTGCGCGAAGGCGTGTCGAAGCGGGCCTCCACGTAGCGGCCTTCGGCGTCGAATTCGCTGGAGCCGTAGCCCACGCGCACGTCGCTCGGCTCGTGGCGGGTGTAGATGCCGACGCCCGAGTAGCCCTTCTTGGTCGCGTAGTGGAAATGCCCCTTGAGGCCGGCCAGGGTCTCGAAGCGGCCTTCCATGTCGGCGGACTGGGCCTTGATCTCCTGCACGCAAATACAATCCGGCCGCGTCTCGGCGATCCAGGCCTCCACGCCTTTCGAGGTGGCGGAGCGGATGCCGTTGAGGTTCAGGCTGGTCAATTTGAAAAGGGAAGCATCCATGGTGGCAGACGGCGCGCAGCGGCAGGCGGGAGAGGAAATGGCAGGAGGGGGCGCGTCGGCGGACCGCCTCGCCCAGGAATTCGTGCACTTCGCCGTGGAGGCGGGCGTGCTCAGGTTCGGCGAATTCAAGACCAAGGCGGGCCGCATGAGCCCGTACTTCTTCAATGCCGGGCTTTTCGACGATGGCGCCAAGATGGGCCGGCTCGCGGAATTCTATGCAAAAGCCCTGTTGGCCAGCGGCATCGAATTCGACATGGTCTTCGGGCCCGCCTACAAGGGCATCCCGCTGGCCGCCACGGTGGCGGTGGAGCTGGCCCGCCATGGCCGCAATGTCCCCTTCGCCTACAACCGCAAAGAGGCGAAGGACCACGGCGAAGGCGGCACGCTGGTCGGCGCGCCGCTGCAGGGCCGCGTGCTCATCGTGGACGACGTGATGTCCGCCGGCACCGCCGCGCGCGAATCCATCGCGCTCATCCGGGCCGCCGGGGCCGTTCCCCATGCGATGGCCATCGCCCTCGACCGCCAGGAAAAGGCCACCGAGAACGGCCAGGACGTGGACCACAGCGCCGTGCAGTACGTGCGCAACCAGTTGGGCATGCAGGTGTGCACCATCGCCAAGCTGGCCGATTTATTGCAATATCTGCAGGACCGTGGGGGCTCCGACATGGGCGCCCACCACGAGCGCGTGCTGGCCTACCGCCAGCGCTACGGCGTCTGAACCGCGCCTGACCTTTCTTCGCACGCCGCCCCCGGCCCTTTCAGGGGCGGCGGGAGAGCACGGACACCTGCACAGCATGGAAGCCCTTCCGGTGAAGCAACTGAGCCTCTGGCGCGCGGGCGCCGGAGCGGCGCTGGCCGTCCTGTGCGGCGCCGCGGCCCAGGCGCAGCAGCAGCCAGGGCCCGGTGGCATCTACACCTGCGTGGATGCCAAGGGCCGCCGCCTCACCGCGGACCGCCCCATCCCCGAGTGCTCCGACCGCGAGCAGCGCGTGCTGGGGCCGTCCGGCACGGAGCGCACGCGCGTGGGGCCCATCCTGTCCGACCAGGAGCGCGCCGCGGTGGAGGCCCAGCGCCGCAAGGAGGCCGACGAGCGGGCGCGCGCCGCCGAGGAGCGGCGCCGCGAGCGCGTGCTGGTCGCCCGCTATCCGGACAAGGCCGCGCACGATGCCGAGCGCGCGGCGGCCATCGCGCAGGTGAACGAGGTGACGGCCGTGGCCGAGGCCCGGGTGGCCGAACTGCGGCGCCAGCGCAAGGCGCTCGACGCCGAGATGGAGTTCTACCGCCGCGACCCGTCCAAGGCCCCCATGGCATTGCGCCGCCAGATCGCCGAGCAGGAGGAATCGCTCGCCCAGCAGCAGCGGTTCATCGCCTCGCAGGAAGACGAAAAGCGCCGGGTGCACCAGCGCTTCGATGCGGAGCTGGCCCAGCTGCGCCAGCTCTGGGCCGCGCAGCAGGGCATGCCGGCGATGCCGGCTTCGCGCTGACCGGGCCCGGTCCGGTCGCAGCGCGCACCAGCGTCAGGAAGCCGCGCCCAGCCTGGCGCGCAGGAGATCGTTGACCTGCTGCGGGTTGGCCTTGCCGCGGCTGGCCTTCATGGCCTGGCCCACCAGGGCGTTGAACGCCTTGTCCTTGCCGGCCTTGAACTGGGCCACGTTGTCGGGGTTGGCGGCGATCACCTCGTCGATGATCTTCTCCAGCGCGCCGGAGTCGTTCATCTGCTTGAGGCCCTTGGCCTCGATCACCGCGTCCACGTCCTGGCCTTCGCCGGTCCAGAGCGCTTCGAACACCTGCCGGGCGGCAGCGTTGGAGATGGTGCCGTCGGCGATGCGCTGGATCAGCTTCGCCAGCAGTGCGGCCGTCACCGGCGCGGCGGCGATGTCGGTCTCGCCCGCGTTCACGCGGCGGGACACTTCGCCCATGATCCAGTTGCTGGCGAGCTTCGGCTGGCCACTGGCTTTGGCTGCCTCCTCGAAGTAGGCCGCCATGGCCTTGGACTGCGTGAGCGTGGTCGCGTCGTATTCCGGCAGGCCGTAGTCGGCCACGAAGCGCGCGGCCATGGTGCGCGGCAGCTCGGGCATGCGCGCGCGCTCTTCCTGCACCCACTGCTCCGAAATCCGCAGCGGCGGCAGGTCCGGGTCGGGGAAGTAGCGGTAGTCGGCCGCGTCTTCCTTGGTGCGCATGGCGCGCGTCTCGCCCGTGTCCGGATCGAACAGCACGGTGGCCTGCTGGATGGCGTGGCCATCTTCGATCTGTTCGATCTGCCAGCGGATCTCGTAGTCGATCGCCTGCTGCATGAACTTGAAGCTGTTCAGGTTCTTGATCTCGCGGCGCGTGCCCAGCGGCTGGCCCGGCTTGCGCACGGAAACGTTGGCGTCGCAGCGGAACGAGCCCTCCTGCATGTTGCCGTCGCAGATGCCGATCCAGGTGACGATCTTGTGCAGCTCCCGCGCATAGGCCACGGCTTCCTCGCTGCTGCGCATGTCCGGCTCGGTCACGATCTCCAGCAGCGGCGTGCCGGCGCGGTTCAGGTCGATGCCCGACTGGCCGATGAAGTCCTCGTGCAGCGACTTGCCCGCGTCTTCCTCCAGGTGGGCGCGCACCAGGCGCACGGTCTTCTTCTCGTCACCCAGGAAGAACGACACCTCGCCGCCCTGCACCACCGGGATCTCGAACTGGCTGATCTGGTAGCCCTTGGGCAGGTCGGGGTAGAAGTAGTTCTTGCGCGCGAAGACGCTCTCGGGCGCGACCCTGGAGCCCAGCGCCAGGCCCAGGCGGATGGCGCAGGCCACGGCCTCGCGGTTCATCACGGGCAGCGTGCCGGGCAGGGCCAGGTCCACCGCGCAGGCCTGGGTATTGGGCTCGGCACCGAAGGCCGTGGGCGCGCGGCTGAAGATCTTCGATTGCGTGGCGAGCTGGGTGTGGGTCTCGAAGCCGATGACGACTTCGTAGCCATGGATCAGTTTGCTGGTCGTCATGTCACAGGCCCCCGGGCGTGCGGAGGTGGAAATCGGTCGCCTGCTGCAGGCGGTGCGCGGCGTTCAGCAGCCGGCTTTCCTGGAAGTAGTTGCCGATGAGCTGCAGGCCCACGGGCATGCCGCCCTCGCCGAAACCGGCGGGCACGCTCATGCCGGGCAGGCCGGCGAGCGATGCGGGCAGCGTGAAGATGTCGGCCAGGTAGTCGGCCAGCGGGTCATTGCCGTGCTCGCCGAGCTTCCAGGCCACCGTGGGCGCCACGGGGCCGGCGATCAGGTCGCACTCCTTGAAGGCGCTCTGGAAGTCATCCGCGATCATGCGGCGGATCTTCTGTGCCTGCAGGTAGTAGGCGTCGTAGTAGCCGTGCGAGAGCACGTAGGTGCCGATCATGATGCGGCGCTTGACCTCGTCGCCGAAGCCTTCGGCGCGCGTCTTCTTGTACATGTCCTCCAGGTCGGTGTAATCCCTGGCGCGGTGGCCGAATTTCACGCCGTCGAAGCGGCTCAGGTTCGACGACGCCTCGGCCGGCGCGATGATGTAGTACACCGGGATGGACAGCTCGGTGCGCGGCAGCGTGATCGGCACCAGCTTCGCGCCGAGCTTCTCGTATTCCTTGAGCGCGCCATCCACCGCGGCGCGCACGTCGGGTGCCAGGCCCTCGCCGAAGAATTCGGCCGGGATGCCGATGCGCAGGCCGTCGATGCTGTCTCCCAGCTTCGCGCTGAAGTCCTCGGCCGGCACATCCAGGCTGGTGGAGTCGCGGTCCGGGTCGGGGCCGCAGATCGCCGAGAGCAGCAGGGCGCAGTCTTCGGCCGAGCGGGCCATCGGGCCGGCCTGGTCCAGGCTGGAGGCGAAGGCGATCATGCCGTAGCGGCTGGCGCGGCCGTAGGTGGGCTTGATGCCGGTGATGCCGCAGAACGAGGCCGGCTGGCGGATCGAGCCGCCGGTGTCGGTGCCCGTCACGGCCGGAGCCAGGCGCGCGGCCACGGCCACGGCGCTGCCGCCCGAGGAGCCGCCCGGCACGCGGTCGGTGTTCCAGGGGTTGCGTACCGGCGCGGGCGCATCGGCGCCCAGGGGGGCGACGGCCGAGTTCTCGTTGGCCGAGCCCATGGCGAATTCATCGCAGTTGAGCTTGCCCAGCGTCACGGCGCCGGCGTCGGCCAGCCGTGCGACCACCGTGGCGTCGAAGGGCGACTGGTAGCCGGCCAGCATCTTCGAGCCGGCCGTGCTGGGGAAGTCGCGCGTGACGAAGATGTCCTTGTGGGCAATGGGCACGCCCGCCAGCGGGCCGGCCGTGCCGGCGGCGATGGCCGCGTCCTGCGCGCGGGCCTGGGCCAGGGTGGCTTCCTCGTTGACGCTCACGAAGGCGCCGAGGCCGGTGTGCTGCTGGACGCGGGCGAGGAAATGCCGGGCGGTCTCGACGGCGGAGATGCGCTTGCCGCGCAGCGCCGCGGCCAGTTCGGCCACGCCCAGGGTGTGGAGGGGAGAGGAGGGTTCGCTCATGGATTACGTATGCTTATTCTTGTTATTCGATCACCTTGGGTACCAGGAACAGGCCCCGCTCCACGGCGGGCGCGCTGCGCTGGTTGGCCTCGCGCTGGTCGGGCTCGCTCGCGGTGTCTTCGCGCAGGCGCAGGGCGATGTCCTGGATGGCCGCGACGGGGTGGGAGAGGGGTTCCAGGCCGGCGGTATCCACAGCCCGCATCTTCTCGACGATGCCGAAGAAGCCGTTGAGCTGGGTGAGCATGCGCTCACTTTCGGCGGGGCTCAGATCGAGCCGCGCCAGGTTGGCGATGCGGCCAATGTCCTGGGGTGTCAGTGCCATAGGGAAAACAGGTCCGGAAACGGGATGTAAAGCTGCGCCCGCGTAGGGGCGGGCGGAAGTTATTCACAGGGGATGCGGTATTATCCCGGCTTTGCCGCAATACCCTCCCCACCGCCGGTCATTGTGCGAAAAAAGCCCACAAACACCCTGTAAACACCCGGCGACGGCAGGCCGACGCGCATGCCGTGCCCGAGAGGAATTCCTGAATGTTCGGAGCTTTCCGTCGGTACTTCTCCACCGACCTTGCCATTGATCTTGGCACAGCCAACACGCTGATCTTCGCCCGTGACAAGGGCATCGTGCTCGACGAGCCCTCCGTCGTCGCCATCCGCCACGAAGGCGGCCCCCACGGCAAGAAAGTCATCCAGGCGGTCGGCCGCGAGGCCAAGGCCATGCTCGGCAAGGTGCCCGGCAACATCGAGGCCATCCGGCCCATGAAGGATGGCGTGATCGCCGACTTCGTGATCACCGAGCAGATGATCAAGCAGTTCATCAAGATGGTGCACCCGCGCACGCTGCTCACGCCGAGCCCGCGCATCATCATCTGCGTGCCCTGCGGCTCCACCCAGGTGGAGCGCCGCGCCATCAAGGATGCGGCCGAGGCCGCGGGCGCCACCGCCGTCTATCTCATCGAGGAACCCATGGCCGCCGGCATCGGCGCCGGCCTGCCGGTCTCCGAGGCCTCGGGCTCCATGGTCGTGGATATCGGCGGCGGCACGACGGAAGTCGGCGTGATCTCCCTGGGCGGCATGGTGTACAAGGGCAGCGTCCGCGTGGGCGGCGACAAGTTCGACGAGGCCATCATCAGCTACATCCGCCGCAACTACGGCATGCTGATCGGCGAGCCCACGGCCGAGTCCATCAAGAAGAGCATCGGTTCGGCCTTCCCCGGCTCCGAGGTGCGCGAGATGGAGGTCAAGGGCCGCAACCTCTCCGAGGGCGTGCCGCGCAGCTTCACCATCTCCAGCAATGAAGTGCTGGAGGCGCTCACCGATCCGCTCAACCAGATCGTTTCCTCCGTCAAGAACGCCCTGGAGCAGACCCCGCCCGAACTGGGCGCCGACATCGCCGAGCGCGGCATGATGCTCACGGGCGGCGGAGCGCTGCTGCGCGACCTCGACCGGCTGCTCGCCGAAGAGACGGGCCTGCCGGTGCTGGTGGCAGAAGACCCCCTGACCTGCGTGGTCCGCGGCTGCGGCATCGCGCTCGAGCGCATGGACCGCCAGGGCAGCATCTTCACGAGCGAGTGACATGACCATGCCGCGGGGCGGAGGCATCGGGTCCGCCGGCCGGGCAGGCCGACCGCCGTGCCTGCGCCCAGATGGCGCCGCGTTCGCTACTGCGTCCGTGCTCGCGCGGCACCGTTCCTCCTGACATTCCCTGCGGCTGTTCCCTACCGCCATGCCCATCGGTACCCTCGAACGGACCGCGCCGTCTTTCTTCAAGCAGGGCCCGTCGCCGCGCGCCCGCTTTGCGCTGTGCGGCGCGCTGGCGCTGTTCCTCATGGTGGCGGACGCCCGCTTCCACGTCACCGAGCCGCTGCGCAAGGCCATCGCCGTGGCGCTCTACCCGGTGCAGTGGGTGATGCTGCAGCCCGTGGAATTCGTGGGCGGCGGCATGGCCTACCTGCGCACCATGGAATCCGCCCAGGCCGAGGTCGATACCGCGCGGCGCAACATGGTGGCCATGGCCCAGCGGGCCAACCAGGCCGAGCAGCTCCTGCAGGAGAACGAGCGCCTGCGCAAGCTGCTGCAGTTGCGCGACCGGCTGCAGACGCCCGCGAAGGCCGCGCAGGTGATCTACGACGCCGCCGATCCCTATACCCGCCGGGTGATGATCGACCAGGGCCAGATGGCCGGCATCGTGCTCGGCTCCCCGGTCATGGACGAATCGGGCATGCTCGGCCAGGTGACCCGGGTGCATCCGCTGCTGAGCGAGGTCACCCTGCTCATCGACCGCGACCAGGCCATTCCGGTCATGAACCTGCGCACGGGCGCGCGCGGCGTGGCCTACGGGGACCCCGTCATCGCGCACGGCGGCGGGATGGAGTTGCGCTTCATGCCCAGCAATGCCGATGTGCAGGAGGGTGACCTGCTCACCACCAGCGGGGTGGACGGCCTCTATCCGCCGGGCCTGCCCGTGGCCCGCATCGTGCGCGTGGAGCGCCGGGCCGATTCCGCCTTCGCCCGCATCTACTGCGCGCCCCTGGCACAGGCGCAGGGTGCCCGCCACGTCATGGTGCTGCAGCCGCTCGATACCGGCCTGCCCGAACGGCCCCCCGCCGCCGAGCCCGCGCCGGCCCGCAAGGGAGGCCGCCGATGATCATGCCCCGCGGCGAGCAGCTGCTGCTGCCCGTGCGTCCCGCCTTCATCGCGGCCAGCCTGCTGGTGGCGCTGGCGTTCAACATGCTGCCGCTCGGGCGCGTGGTGTGGACGCCCGACCTCGTCATGGTGCTGCTCGTCTTCTGGGGCGTGCACCAGTCCCAGCGCGTGGGCATGGCCGTCGCCTTCGTCATGGGCCTGTGCATGGACGTCTACCAGACCGCGCTGCTGGGGCAGCATGCGCTGGCCTATTGCGCCATGATGTTCGGCGCGATCTACCTGCACCGGCGTCTGCTGTGGTTCAGCCCGTTCTCGCAGGCGCTGCAGGTGCTGCCCCTGTTTCTGGCCGCGCATGCGATCGAGCTGCTGGTGCGCATGGTCTCGGGCGGCATCCTGCCGGGTCTGCCGGGGCTGATCGCCCCGGTGATCGAGGCCCTGCTGTGGCCGCTCGCCAGCTGGGTGCTGCTCGCGCCGCAGCGCCGCCCGCCCGACCGCGACGAGAACCGGCCGCTCTGAGCCCTTTTCTTTTCTTCGCCCTGCCGACATGACCGAGCTGCGCAACACCGAGGCCGATCTCTCGCGGTTCCGCCTGCGCGTCTTCGTCGTGGGCCTCGTGGTGCTGCTTGCCATGTGCCTGATCGTGGCGCGCCTGCTCGTGCTGCAGGTGGTGCGCCACGAAGACCTCGCCGACCAGGCCGAGAGCAACCGCACCGCGGTCGTTCCCATCGTGCCCAACCGGGGGCTCATCCAGGACCGCAACGGCGTGGTGCTGGCCACCAACTACTCGGCCTACACCCTGGAGATCACGCCCTCGAAGGTCGATGGCCTGGAGGACACGATCGACGAACTCGCCAAGGTCGTGGAGATCCACGCCCGCGACCGGCGCCGGTTCAAGCGGCTCATGGAGGAGTCGCGCAGCTTCGAGTCGCTGCCGATCCGCACGCGCCTGTCGGACCAGGAGGTCGCGCGCTTCACCGCGCAGCGCTACCGCTTCCCGGGCGTGGACATCAAGGCCCGGCTCTTCCGCAACTACCCGCTGGGCGACGTCGGCAGCCACGCCATCGGCTACATCGGCCGCATCAACCAGCGCGAGAAGGAGCGCATCGAGGATTCCGACGACGCGGCCAACTACCGCGGCACCGACCATATCGGCAAGCTCGGCATCGAGCAGAGCCAGGAGACCACTCTGCACGGCCAGACCGGCGTGGAGCGCATGGAGACCTCGGCCGGCGGCCACGCGGTGCGGCGCCTCGCGAGCCATCCGGCCACGCCGGGCAACACCGTGATGCTGTCGCTCGACATCAAGCTGCAGAAGCTGGTGGAGGACATGTTCGGCGACCGCCGCGGCGCGCTGGTGGCGATCGACCCGCGCAACGGTGAGGTGCTCGCCCTGGTATCGAAGCCCACCTTCGATCCGAACCTGTTCGTGGAAGGCATCGATTCGGAGAACTGGCAGGCGCTCAACGAGTCCATCGACAAGCCGCTGCTCAACCGCGCGCTGCGCGGCACCTATCCGCCCGGCTCCACCTACAAGCCATTCATGGCGCTCGGCGCGCTGCAGCTGAACAAGCGCTCGCCCACGCAGGTGTACAACGACCCGGGTTTCTATACCTACGGCGGCCACACCTTCCGCAGCCACGAAGGCGGCCTGGGCGGCGTGGACATGGTGCGCGCCATCCAGTTCTCCAGCAACACCTACTTCTACTCGCTGGCCGTGGACATGGGCGTGGACACCATCCACGACTTCATGAAACCGCTGGGCTTCGGCCAGATCACGGGCATCGACCTCAATGGCGAGGTGCGCGGCGTGCTGCCCAGCACCGAGTGGAAGCGCAATACCTACAAGCGCCCGGAGATGAAGCGCTGGTACTCCGGCGAGACCGTGTCGCTCGGCATCGGGCAGGGTTACAACAGCTTCACCATGCTCCAGCTGGCCTCGGCCGAGGCCACGCTGGCCAACGGCGGCATCCGCTACCGCCCGCACCTCGTGAAGGCCGTGCGCGACACCGTCACCGGCGCGGTCACGGAAGTGCAGCAGCCCCCGGGCGAGAACCTGGGCTACTCCCCGAAGAACCTGGAGATCGTGCGCAACGGCCTCACGGCGGTGATCAAGGCCGGCACGGGCACGCGCGTGTTCGCCGGGGCTCCCTACACTGCGGCCGGCAAGACCGGCACCGCCCAGGCCGTGAGCCTCGGGCAGAACGTGAAATACAACGCCAAACTGCTGGAAGAGCACCAGCGCGACCATTCCCTGTTCGCCGCCTTCGCGCCGGCCGAGAGCCCGCGCATCGCCGTGGCGGTGATCGTCGAGAACGCGGGCTTCGGCGCCGCGGCCGCGGCGCCCATCGTGCGCCGCGTGTTCGACTACTGGCTCCAGGGCGACTACCCCAACGAGCAGGACCTGGCCGCGGTCGCCAAGGGCCAGGCCGGCGCGCCCATGGGCACGCCGCGCCGCGCGGCCGACGTGCAGGTGACGGCCCCGGCACCCTGACGGAACGTCGATCGCGGCCTTTCAGCCGGCGGCCTGCGGCGCGCGCGGCGGCCGCAGCTGGCTGGCGATCAGCGCGC
Organism: Paracidovorax avenae; assembly: GCA_003029925.1. Classification (GTDB taxonomy): domain Bacteria; phylum Pseudomonadota; class Gammaproteobacteria; order Burkholderiales; family Burkholderiaceae_C; genus Paracidovorax; species Paracidovorax avenae_A. The sequence continues at coordinate 407,535 of CP028296.1, forward strand.
CGACGATGAGGGCCGCCCCGCACACGCCGGTCCAGCCCAGGCGTTCGCCGATCAGCGCCCAGGCCGTGAGCGCCGCGAACACCGGTTCCAGGCCGAAGACGATGGCGCTGCGCATGGCATCCACGCGCTGCTGGCCCCACGCCTGCAGCGTGACCACCAGCACGCTGGCCACCACCCCCAGGTAGGCCACCGCGGCCCACGCATCGCCCGGCAGCTGCGCGACCTGCGCCACCGACGTGGCATAGCCGCCATGGCGCACGCCCACCAGCACGGTGGCGGCACCGAACATCACCAGCGCCTGCATGGCCGCCATGCGCGTGGCCCGCAGCGGCGCCGCGGCCGTGCGGCGCGCGCATTCCTCCAGCGCGAGGATGTAGATGGCGTAGAACACCGTACTGGCCAGGGTCAGGGTATCGCCCAGGTTCCAGGGCTCGTTCTCGTGGAACATCAGGCCCATGCCCGCCAGTGCCATGCCGCAGGCGGCCCACAGGGTCCACCCGTAGCGCCGGCCCAGCACGGCCATGGCCAGCAGCGGCACGACCAGCACGTTCAGGCCGGTGACGAAGGCGTTGCGGTTGCTGCTGGTGCGCGCCAGCCCCTCGATCTGCAGCCAGAACGCCAGGAACAGGAGGGCGCCCAGCAGCAGCCCCCAGCCGAACTCGGCGCGGCGCATGCCGCGCCACATCGGGCTGAGCACGGCCAGCGCGATGGCGAAGCGCATCCAGATGATCTGCAGCGCGTCCAGGTGCGCAGACAGCATCTTCATCGCGGGGAAAGTCGTTCCCCAGACCATGGTGACGAGAAGGAGGGCCAGCAGGCCCTGGCGTTCGGCGCGCAAGGCGGTCAGCTGCCCATGCGTCCCAGGAAGGCGCGGATGCGGTCGTTGGCCGGGTTGGCGAAGAACTCGGCCGGCGGCGCATCGTGCGCGATGCGGCCCTGGTCGAAGAACATCACGCGGTCGGCCACTTCGCGGGCGAAGCCCATTTCATGGGTGACCACGATCATCGTCATGCCGCCGCGCGCGAGTTCGCGCATCACGTCCAGCACTTCCTGCACCATTTCCGGGTCCAGGGCGGAGGTGGGCTCGTCGAACAGCATCACCTTGGGCCGCATGGCCAGCGCGCGGGCGATGGCCACGCGCTGCTGCTGGCCGCCCGAGAGCTGCCAGGGGTACTTGTGGGCATGCTCGCGCAGGCCCACGCGGCGCAGCAGCTGCAGGGCCTGTTCGTTCGCCTCGGTGCGCGGCGTGCGGTGGATGCGGCGCGGCGCGAGCGTCACGTTGTCGAGCACGCTCATGTGGCCGAACAGGTTGAACTGCTGGAACACCATGCCGACCTCGCTGCGCTGCTGCTGCAGGACGCGCTGGTCGTCGGTGACTTCCACGCCGCCGATGGTGATGCGGCCGCTGTCGTGCGGCTCCAGCCGGTTGATGGCGCGCAGCAGCGTGGACTTGCCCGAGCCGGAGGCGCCGATGATCACGGTGACCTCGCCCGTGTTGAACACGGTGGAGACATCCTTGAGCACCTGGTGCGTGCCGAACGCCTTGCAGACGTTCTCCGCCACGATGTAGGGCGTGGCGGTGGTGGTGTGCGGCCGGTTCATTGGGCGCGGCCCTCCACGTCGAAGCGGTGCTCGATGGCGTTCGAGACCTGGGTCACCAGCGTGGTCAGCAGCAGGTAGGTGATGGCCACCGTGGAGAGCGTGGCGATCGGCTGGAACGTGGCCGACTGGATGCGGTTGCCCACGTTGGTCAGCTCCACCACGCCGATCGCGTAGGCGAGCGAAGAGTCCTTGAGCAGCGCCACGAAATTGCTCACCAGCGGCGGCAGCGAGATCTTGAAGGCCTGGGGGAACACCACGTCGAAGAAGACATGCGTGCGCGACAGCCCCAGGGCGCGTGCCGCCTCGGTCTGCCCGCGCGGCACGGCCAGCAGGCCTGCGCGGATGGCTTCGGAGTTGTAGGCGCCCACGTTCAGGCCCAGCGCCACCACGGCGGCGGCGAAGTCGGGCAGGTTGAGCCCCGGCACCAGCACCGGCAGCGCGAAATACACGAACAGGATCTGCACCAGCAGCGGCGTGCCGCGGATCACCCAGATGTAGAAGCGGGCCACCCAGCGCAGCGGCGTCCAGCGCGCGGTGCGGGCCAGGGCCGCGCCGGTGCCGAGAACGAGGCCGCAGAACCCGCTCACGAGCGTGAGCCAGAGCGTGGTGCGCGCGCCGTCGGCGAAGGCCTGCGCGTTGGGGCCGATGGGGTCGGGGAGGAAGGAGAGGGCCTGGCCGAGCAGGGCCAGGGCCAGCACCATCAGCACCAGGGCCGAGACCAGCGTCGCATTGCTGCGCTGCTGGCGGCTCCAGTGCCGGGGCCAAAGAGCGGTGAGCATGGAGAAAGCGTCCGGAAGGCCGGCCGCACGGCACCCGCGTCAGGGCGCCGGACGGCGGCCAGGGGTCGGGATCAGGGGATGCAGCGGACGTCTTCGTTGAAGTACTTCTTGGAGACGGCGGCATAGCTGCCGTCGGCCAGGATCTCGGCGAAGGCCTTGTTCCAGGCATCGGCCAGGCCGGTGTTGCCCTTGGCCACGGCCGGGGCGATCTTCTCGATGAAGAGCATGTCGCCGAGCTTCAGGCCGGCCTTGGGGTTCTTGGCGGCGACTTCCTTGGCGACGAACTTGTCGGTCACCCAGGCGTCCACGCGCTTGGAGGTGAGGGCGCTGCGGGCATCCACGTCGGTGGGGAAGTTCTTCACGTCCTTCACGCCGGGCACCTTCTTCACGTTCTCCAGGTAGCTCGTGCCGGTCTGCACGGCCACCACCTTGCCGGCGAGGTCCTTGCCCGCGCGGATGGCCGGGTCCATGGAAATCACCATGCCGCCGGAGCAATAGTGGGGCGTGGCGAAGGTGACGGCCTTGGAGCGCTCTTCCGTCACGCCGTGCGAGGCGATGGCGACGTCCCAGCGGTCCTGCGCGAGGCCGGTCAGCAGGGCGTCGAAGCCCAGCGTCTTCCATTCCACCTTCAGATTCATCTTCCTGGCCACCAGGTTGGCGACCTCGACCTCGAAGCCCGTGAGCTCCGTGCCCTTGAAATAGTTGAAGGGCGCGAACTGTCCCTCCGTGGCGATGATGATCTTGCCGTCCTTCTGGATGGCGTCGATCGGGCGGGCCTGTGCCGAGAAGGCTGCGCACAGCGCCACGGCGGCGGTGGCCATCGTCTTGAGAATCTTCATCTGCGGTTCCTGGTGGGGTGGGACAGGGTACAAAAAATCCGGCTTGGCGTGTGGCGAAGCCGGACATGGTGGACCCGCCGCCCGGGGTCGGGCGTCACGGAGTGGACACATTATAAAGACGGGGCATGGCGCCATGCCCCCTCGAAAATGCGGATGGTCCGGTGCCGCATGGAGCGGCTACACGGCCGAGCAAGAAGCGGACCTGCCCTGGCGCTCAGCACTCCACGATGTTCACCGCCAGGCCGCCCCGGGCCGTCTCCTTGTACTTGGTGAGCATGTCGGCGCCGGTCTCGCGCATGGTCTTGATGACCTGGTCCAGGCTCACGAAGTGCGTACCGTCGCCATGCAGCGCCATGCGCGCCGCGTTGATCGCCTTGACCGAGGCGATGGCGTTGCGCTCGATGCACGGGATCTGCACCAGCCCGCCGACCGGGTCGCAGGTCAGCCCCAGGTGGTGCTCCATGCCGATCTCGGCCGCGTTCTCCGCCTGGGCCGGCGTGCCGCCCAGCGCCGCGCACAGCGCACCCGCCGCCATCGAGCACGCCACGCCCACCTCACCCTGGCAGCCGACTTCCGCCCCGCTGATGGACGCGTTCTGCTTGTAGAGGATGCCGATCGCCCCGGCCGTGAGCAGGAAGTCCACCACGCCGCGATCGCTGGCACCGGGCGCCGTGTGCACGTAGTAGTGCAGCACGGCCGGCACGATGCCGGCGGCGCCGTTGGTCGGGGCGGTGACCACGCGGCCGCCGGCGGCGTTTTCCTCGTTGACGGCCAGCGCCCAGAGGTTCACCCAGTCGAGCACCCGCAGCGGGTCTTCCGGACGGGGATCGAACGTTCCCAACCGCTGCGCCAGGCCGGCGGCGCGCCGCTTCACCTTGAACCCTCCGGGCAGCAGGCCCTCGGTGCGGCAGCCGCGCTCGACGCAGGCCTGCATGGTGCGCCAGATGGCGAGCAGGCCGGCGTCGATCTCCGCATCGGTGCGCCAGTGCCGCTCGTTGGCGCGCATCACGCCAGCGATGTCCAGGCCGTGCGTGGCCGTGAGGCGCAGCAGGTCGGCCGCGTCGCCGAAGGGCAGCGGCAGCACCGACGGGTCGGGCGCCACCACCTTGTGCCGCGATCCGTCCGCCGCCACCGCCTCGCTCACCACGAAGCCGCCGCCCACGGAGTAGTAGGTGGCCTCGTGCAGCAGTTCCCCGGAAGGCGCGTGCGCCGCGAAGCGCAGCCCGTTGGCATGGAAGGGCAGGGTCTTGAGGGCGTAGAAGCGCAGGTCGCGCCGCTCGTCGAAGGCGACCGGATGGTGGCCGGCCAGCGGCAGGCGCCCACCCGTGCGGATGTCGGCCACGTAGCCGCCGGTGCGGTCCACGTCCACGGTGTCGGGCTCGTGCCCCGCGAGGCCCAGCAGCACGGCGGTATCGCTGCCGTGGCCCTTGCCCGTGGCGCCCAGCGAGCCGTAGAGCTCCGCCTCCACGCGGCGCGTGGCGGCGAGCAGGCCCTGGTGCTCCAGGGCGTGGGTGAACAGCCGGGCGGCACGCATGGGGCCCACCGTGTGGGAGCTGGACGGACCGATGCCGATCTTGAAGAGGTCGAAGACGCTGATGGCCATGGGGCGGAGTGCAATGCTGCGGATGGGCGCACAGCGTAGGCAACAAGTTTCGTCAGGTCCATTGATCTTTCATGAAGGAATACATTAGCAGTCCTGTCGAATTGCGAAAGGCCGGGGGACCCATGGACATGAACCGCCTGCGCGCCCTGCGCGAGCTGGCCCGCTGCGGCACGATGGCCGCGGCCGCCGAGGCGCTGGCCCTCACGCCCTCGGCGGTGTCGCAGCAGATCGCGCAGCTGGAGGCGGAAGCGGGCATCGCGCTCACCGAGCGCCAGGGGCGCGGCGTGCGGCTCACGCCTGGGGGGGAAGCTTTGGTGCGGCATGCGGAACGCCTGATGGCGGTGCTGGACGAGGCCAAGTCCGAGCTGGCGCTGCTGCGCCGGGAACTCGCGGGCGAGCTGCGCGTGGCGGCCTTCCCGTCGATCGCCTCGGCCCTGCTGCCCGAGACCATCCAGGCGCTGCGGGCCGCCTATCCGCGCCTGCGCCTGGCCGTGGAGGAAATGGAGCCGGCGGACGGCCTGGCGGCGCTCGGCTCCTGGCGCGCCGATATCGCGCTCATCGACCACCTCGCGCTGCGCCGGGACCGCCGGCAGGACGGCTACGGCTTCGTGGCGCTGGCCCGGGATTCGCTGCACGTGCTGCTGCCCGCCACCCATCCCCTGGCGGCCCGTCCGTGGCTGGGCGTGGCCGACCTGCGGGACGAGCCCTGGGCCATGGACGCCGCCTCCAGCAGCTTCGGCGAGTTCGTGCGCAACCTGTGCCTTGCGGAAGGTTTCGAGCCGCGCATGGATGTGCGCGCCCTCGGCTTCGAGGTGGTGTCCGCCATGGTGGGCGCGGGCTGCGCCGTGACCGTGGTGCCCGGGCTGCGCCTGCTGCGCCCCCTGCCGGGCACCCGCGCCGTGCCCCTGCGCCCGGCCGTCGCCCGGGAAATATCCGTCGCCTTCCGGCGCGGCGAGCGCGACCACCCGGCCGTGAAGGTATTCATCGGCGAAATCGTGCGCGCGGCGGAGCGCCTGTCCCGCCCGGCAGGCGATGTCACCTCATGAAGCCGTCATAGCCCGTCTTGAGGATCAGCGCCCCCACGACGAGGATGAAAATGCCGCGCACGAAGCCCGTGCCGTGCTTCATCGCCATGTGCGTGCCCAGCACGCTGCCCACCACGTTGGCCACCGCCAGCGGCAGCGCGAAGTGCCACCACACCTGGCCCTTGGCCGTGAACAGGATCAGCGCGGCGACGTTGGTCGCGAGGTTCAGCAGCTTGGCCGAGGCCGAGGCGTTCAGGAAGTCGTAGCCCAGCAGCCGCACGAACAGGAACACGAAGAAACTGCCCGTTCCCGGACCGAAGAATCCGTCGTAGAACCCGATCGCCAGACCGATCAGGCAGGCCATGCGGGTTTCGGCGGCGCCCTCGAAGCGTGGCGCATGGTGCTTGCCGAGATCCTTGCGCGCCAGGGTGTAGAGCAGCACGGCCAGCAGGATGAAGGGCAGGATCCGGCGCAGGAAGTCCACCGGCACCACGGTGACCGTCCACGCCCCGGCGAACCCTCCCGCGAAGCCCGCGGCGGCGGCCGGCAGCAGCGACTGCCAGCGTATCTGCACGCGGCGGCTGTACTGCCAGGTGGCGATGGCGGTGCCCCAGATCGAGCCGCTCTTGTTGGTGCCCAGCAGGGTGGCCGGCGGCGCGTTGGGAAAGGTGGCGAACAGCGCGGGCACCAGGATGAGCCCGCCGCCGCCCACGATGGCATCCACGAAACCGGCCAGCAGCGATGCCAGCGAAACAATGATCCATTCCATCCCCGGATTGTCTCACCCGCTATGGTTTCCATAGCTTGCAGGCAAAAAAAAGCGCCGGGATCACCGGCGCTTGGGGAAACAGGGCATCTTGTAGGGGATGCTTGGAATGGTGTTTTCGAGTTCGAGTTTGTCTCCTCGGCCCCCTCGTTGCGCGACGTGCGCGCCATCGGGTAACTGCAATGTAACTCCTGCACCCCGCTGGTGCATTGGGGGTTTCCCGCAGACCGTCCATGCGCGATGGCGGTGCGCGAAGGTGGCCTGCCGGAGGCCGCCGTGGTGCATCGGCCCGTGGCCGGCTGCGTGTCAGCCACCGGCCCGGGCTTCGTCGCGCAGCCATTCGGCCGCCTTTTCCGCGATCATCAGGGTGGGCGAATTGGTGTTGCCGCTGGTGATGGTGGGCATGGCGCCCGCATCCACCACGCGCAGGCCCGCGATCGTGCCGCCCCGGCCGTCCCGCACGCGCAGCCGCGCGTCGAGCACCGCGGCGGGATCCCCGTCGGCGCCCATGCGCGTGGTGCCCACGGGGTGGAAGATGGTGGTGGCGATGTCTCCCGCCAGGCGCGCGAGCTCCTCGTCGGTCTGGTACTGCGGGCCCGGCTTCCATTCCTCGGGCCGGTAGGGCGCCAGTGCCGGCTGCGCCACGATGCGGCGCGTGACACGCAGCGAATCGGCGGCCACCTGCCGGTCCTCCGGCGTGCTCAGGTAGCGCGGCGCGATCGCCGGCGCGTCCTGGAAGCGGGGGCTGCGGATGCGCACCGTGCCGCGGCTCGTGGGATTGAGGTTGCACACGCTGGCGGTGAACGCCGGGAACGTGTGCAGCGGCTCCCCGAACGCATCGAGCGACAGGGGCTGCACGTGGTACTGGATATTGGGGTGCGGCTGCCCGGGCGCGCTGCGGGTGAAGGCCCCCAGCTGCGACGGCGCCATGCTCATCGGGCCGGTGCGCTTCAGGGCGTACTCGAGCCCGATGCGCGCGCGGCCCCACAGGTTGCCCGCCAGCGTGTTGAGCGTGGGCACCCCGTTCACCTTGAAGACCGCGCGGATCTGCAGGTGGTCCTGCAGGTTGCCGCCCACCCCCGGCAGGTCGTGCGCCACGGGGATGCCGTGCGACTGCAGCAACTCTCCCGGGCCGATGCCCGAGAGCTGCAGCAATTGCGGCGAATTGACGGCACCCGCGCTCAGGATCACGTCGCGGGCGGCATGCGCGGTGACCATCTCGCTGCCGTTCCACACCTCCACGCCCGTGCAGCGGCTGGTGCCGTCCGGCAGGCACTCCAGCAGAAGCCGCGCGGCCTGCGCGCCGGTCCACATCTCGAAATTGGGCCGGCCGTAGCAGGTGGGCCGCAGGAAGGCCTTGGCGGTGTTCCAGCGCCAGCCGTTCTTCTGGTTGACCTCGAAATAGCCCACGCCCTCGTTGGTGCCGCCGTTGAAGTCGTCGGTGGCCGGAATGCCGGCCTCCTGCGCGGCGCGCGCGAAAGCGTCCAGCACGTCCCAGCGCAGGCGCTGGCGCTCCACCCGCCATTCACCGCTGCCGCCGGTGGTCTTGCTGCCGTGCAGCTGCCGGAATGCCTCGCTCGCGGTGTCGGGGCGGTCCAGGCGCCAGTGGTCCTCGTGGCGGCGGAAGGCCGGCAGCACGGATTCCCAGCGCCATGTATCGTCGCCGGTGATCTCCGCCCACTGCTCGTAGTCCCGTGCCTGCCCGCGCATGTAGATCATGCCGTTGATGCTGCTGCAGCCGCCCAGGGTCTTGCCGCGCGGGTAGCGCAGGCTGCGGCCGTTCAGCCCCTCGTCCGGTTCGGTCTGGTAGAGCCAGTCGGTGCGCGGGTTGCCGATGCAGTAGAGGTAGCCCACGGGAATGTGGATCCAGTGGTAATCGTCCTTGCGGCCGGCTTCCACGAGCAGCACGCGGTGCCGCGGATCGGCGCTCAGCCGGTTGCACAGCAGGGCGCCGGCCGTACCGCCGCCGATGACGATGAAGTCGAAAGAGGTGTCGCTCATGGAAGAAGGGGCAGGCGTCGCGCGCTCCGGGGCCGCACCGGCGGCAGGCCCGGCCCATTGTGCGCGGCGCGGCCCGGCTGTCGATAGGGAAACACCCATCGCTCACGAATCGATAGCAAAAAGAAATGGTGGAGCAAGGGTTTGGGTCGGATTTGATGAAATTTCAAACGCCGGCTTCCGCCATACGGACGGGCTTTGCGCTGACGCGCCCGCCGTTCCGCGCTCCGCTAACATCCGGTTGCCGTTTCTGCGGTGTCCCCTTGCCGGTACTTTCCCGCCATTTTTTTCCCGCGCCTGCCTCCGTCCTGCCCTGCCCATGAGCGACAGCCCGCCCCGCATCGAACGCACCGACACGCCCGAAGGGCCAGTCGCCGCGCTGCACGGGCGCTGGGGCGCGGCGGACCTGGGCGCGCGGCGCACCTGGCGCGAGGTGTCCGCGCAACTCGCGCAGAACGCGCCGGACTCCGGCCTGGGGTGGGATCTGCGCAGCGTCGATTGGCTGGACCACGTCGGCGCGCAACTGCTCTGGAACCACTGGGGGCGCGTCTGGCCCGAACGGGTCGCGCTCGACGACGCCCAGCGCGACATGCTCGATCGCGTGGCCGAATTCACCGTCATCGACCGGCCGCCCGTTCCTCCCTGGCGCCTCGTCGAGGAAGTGGACCGCCTCGGCGTGAAGGTGCTGCACGCGCTCGGCCACGGCAGGCATTTGCTGGAACTGGTGGGGCAACTGGTCATCGACCTCGGCAGTGCCTTGCGCGCACCGCGCCGCGCGCCCTGGCGCGACGTCTCGGGCCACCTCTACCGCATGGGCGCCACGGCCCTGCCCATCACGGCCATCGTGGGCTTCCTGATCGGCGTGGTGCTGGCCTACCTCATGAGCCTGCAACTGCGGCAGTTCGGCGCCGAGTCCTTCATCGTCAACATCCTGGGCATCTCGCTGATCCGGGAACTGGGCCCCATGCTCGCGGCCATCCTCGTGGCGGGGCGGTCCGGTTCGGCCATCACGGCGCAGATCGGCGTCATGCGGGTCACCGAGGAACTGGATGCCATGCGCGTCATGGGCATCCCGCACGGCTTCCGGCTGGTGATGCCGCGCGCCGTGGCACTCGCCATCGCCATGCCGCTCATCGCCGTCTGGACCACGCTGTGCGCCCTGGCCGGAGGCATGCTCGCGGCCGACATCGCCATGGACGTATCGCCCGCCTACTTCGTGCAGGCGCTGCCCAACGCGGTGGGCTTCTCCAACCTCGTGCTCGCCATGGCGAAGTCGGTGGTGTTCGGCGTCGGCATCGCGCTCATCGGCTGCCACTGGGGCCTGCGCGTGAAGCCCAACACCCAGAGCCTGGGCGAGGGCACCACGGCTTCGGTGGTGAACGCCATCACCATGGTCATCATCGTGGACGCGCTCTTCGCGATCGCGTTCAAGAACCTCGGGATCTAGGCATGACGCGCGACGCAGCAGAAGACGCCACCGGCCCCGCCGCCGCGCCCGAGCCGCCGCCGAAGGACGCGCCGCCCGTGGTCGAGATCCGCGGCCTCTCCACCGTGTTCGGCAAGGGCGACGAGGCCTTCGCCGTGCACGAGAACCTCGACCTCACCGTGCGGCGCGGCGAGATCCTCGCGCTCGTGGGCGGCTCGGGCACCGGCAAGACGGTGCTGCTGCGCCAGATGCTGGGGCTCACCCGACCCGCCAAGGGCAGCGTCACGGTGCTGGGCCGGCCCGCCTCCGAAATGGGCCGGGCGGGCGCCGCCAGCCGCGTGGGCATGCTGTTCCAGCACGGCGCGCTGTTCTCGGCGTTCAGCGTGCTGGACAACGTGGCCTTCGCGCTGCGCGAGCAGGGTACCCTGCCCAAGGACCTGATCTGCGATGCCGCCATGGTCAAGCTGCGCATGGTGGGCCTGAAGCCCGAACACGCCACGCGCATGCCATCGGATCTGTCCGGCGGCATGATCAAGCGCGTGGCGCTGGCGCTCGCGCTCGTCATGGACCCGCCGCTGTTGCTGCTCGACGAGCCCACCGCGGGCCTCGACCCGAACAGCTCCGACGAATTCTGCGAACTGCTGCGCGAGCTGCATGCCGCACTCGGCCTCACCGTGGTGATGGTCACGCACGACCTGGATACGCTGTTCGCGCTCAGCACGCGTGTCGCGGTCCTCGCGGAAAAACGCGTCATCACCAGCGGCACGCCGCAGGAGGTGACCCGCTTCGAGCATCCGTTCATTCAACACTTTTTCCTCGGGGAGCGCGGCCGCCGCGCGATGGCGCCCGCGCCGTCGGCGCCGCCTGCCGCCGCCCCGGGACAGGAGGCCTGATGGAAAACAAGTCCCACGCCCTGGCCGCGGGCATTTTCGTGGTCGTGGTGGCGGCGCTGCTGGCGGCGCTCGGCCTGTGGCTCACCCGCGACCGGGCCAGCTACCAGCTCTACGAGCTCTCCACGCGCGAGAGCGTCGGCGGTCTGCAGCCCCAGGCCGCCGTGCGCTACAAGGGCGTGGCCGTGGGCAAGGTCACGCGCATCGGCTTCGATCCCGACGTGCCGGGCAACGTGCTCATCCGCATCGCCGTCAACGACCAGGCGCCCGTCACCCCGGCCACCTTCGCCGTGCTGGGCTACCAGGGCGTCACGGGCCTGGCCCACGTGCTGCTCGATGACGGCAACGGTCCGCAGCCGGCGCTGCCCCGCGGAGCGAGCGGCCTGCCGCGGCTGCCCCTCAAGAGCTCCCCCTTCAGCCAGCTGGCGGAGCAGGGGCCGGCCATCCTCGCGCAGGTGCAGCAGGCCACCGATCGCATCAACGACCTGCTGGGCGACGAGAACCAGAAACGCTTTTCCCTGGCGCTGGAGAACCTCGGCCAGGCCGCCGGCAGCGCCAACGCGCTCATGAAGCGGCTCGATGCCACCGTGGAGCAGCGGCTCGACCCCGCACTGGCCTCGGTGCCGGCGGTGGCCAGTGATGCCCGCGAGACCCTGAAAGCCCTGCGGCAGGCCGGCACCAACGCCGGTGATGCCGCCAACGAGGTCAAGGCCGCGGTGCGCAAGCTCAGCGCCGAAAACGGACCGCTCGACCAGATCGCCGACAGCTCGCAATCGCTCTCGCTCGCCGCGGACCGTTTCGGCCGCGTGACGCTGCCGCGCCTGAACCACGCCGCCGACGAAACCTCGCGCGCTGCGCGCCGGCTGGGCCGGGCGGCGAGCGGCTTCAGCGACAACCCGCAATCGCTCATCTACGGGCCCGGCCGCGCCGCGGGCGGCCCCGGCGAGCCCGGATTCGAGGCACCTGCCGTCGCGGCCCCGTAAGGCGCAGGCCGCCCGCCCGGGCACCTGCATGCCCCCCGCAGCACCTTCCACCGCATCCATGGACATGACGAGGAACGACATGGCACACCACGCAGTCAACACCCGGGCCCGCGGACTCTGGACCGCCCTCGCGGCCGCCGCGCTCATGGCGGGCTGCTCCGCCCTGCCTGCGCCGCCGCCCCGGGCCGACGTGTACGACTTCGGTCCCGGCACGCTGGCGCAAGCGCCCGGCGAACGCGGCGCGCCGCTGCCGCCCATCGCGCTGCCGGAGGTGGCCGTCGCGGGGCCGGTCGAAGGCAGCACCGCCGTGCTGTACCGCCTGGCGTACGACGATCCGCGCCACCTGCGTCCCTATGGCCAGGCACGCTGGAGCCAGCCGCCCGCACAACTCGTGCAGCAGGCCCTGCGCGACCAGCTCGGCCTGCGCCGCGCCGTGCTCATGGGCGAGGAGGGCGCGGCGCAGCTCGTGGACACCGGCAAGCCGCCCGCGGTGCTGCGCGTGGAGATCGAGGAGTTCAGCCAGGTCTTCCAGGCGCCCAAGGCCAGCACCGGCGTGCTGCGGCTGCGCGCCTCGCTCGCCGACTCCACCCAGGCCGGCGAGAAGCTCGTCGCCCAGCGCGTCTTCGTCATCCAGCGCCCGGCCCCCACGGCCGACGCGCGCGGCGGCACGCTCGCCATGGCCGAGGCGGCCGCCCAGGCGTCGCAGGAGGTGGCGCAGTGGGTGGAGCAGATGGGGCGGTAGGCGGGTCACGTCCTGGATTTCTGGACGATGTTGTCGATGAACGAGGCATTGCGAGCCAACACCCTGTCCACCAGGTCGGCGTCCGGCATCCAGCTGCATCCTGAAAGACGCCCCAAGCCTTGACGCAACGAAAGAAGCGATGCGGTGGATCCGCCAACGTCGAGTGCGGCATACCAGCGCTTCACCGTCGCCGCTTCGGGCGTGGCGTGGGGGCGCAGCGCTTCGCGCATGCAATCGACAACTGCCTCGTGAACCGGATCGAGACCTTTCGCATAACGGCTGTTCAGCACACTCCGGTCGAGCAGCACGTTCAGCGCCAGCCCGGGGTTCTCGATGACCTTTCCCCTGCCATGCCGCACCGGGTCCTGCGGACTTGCCGTGGTGTCTTTCTCCCGGTCGTAGCGGAACCCCGTGACATCGATGTTCACGACCTGGTGCCGGCCATCTGCGCCAGTGACCACCAGCATGTTGTCCGGCCCCAGATCGGACGATTCCCCCAGGGTTAACCGGGTCAGCAGCGAAATGAACAGTCCGTCCAACCCCTTCTGTTGCAACGTCTCGCTCAGTGCCCGCCGGCCCGAGTGGAGATTGGCGGGATCGTTGATCCGTGAGACCAGTGCCTGCGCCCGTGCGACCTCATCCGGTCCTACCCGGTTTCCGGCAGCGGCTGCCTTGATGAGCGACGCAGCACGTTTTGCGTCCGCGAGCGAAACGCCATCCGGAAGAAAAGGCTGGGTCAGGAAGACATCGAGTGGCGTGGCGTCCGGAATCAGCCGCGAAGCGATCAATACATTGTTCTCCACGGTCAGCAGGGACGAGTCCGGAATATGGTGCTTTGCAAGATAGGTACCCTGCAATGCATTGACCATGTCCTGCGCGGCGGCCACATTGATGACATCAAAAATGATCGGTATGCCGAGGGGGTTTCTTAACGGTGGATTTGCGAGGACGAGGCTCGCATGAATGCCGCTGACATCGACGATGTCCAGCTCGTCCACCTTTGCTTTCTCCGCCAGTTTTCTTCCTTTCCCGCTTTGAAGAAAGCCATGGAAAGCATCTGTCAGCTCTCGTTCCAGAACCTCTTTCGCGGGGCCATCCTCCACGAGCCTGTCCCAGGCACTGACGATGTACCCCAGGCGCTTGTTCGCCTCGGCAATTTGTCCTCTCGCACAAAGTGCAACTGCCTGGCCCAGCAAGCTTCGCGAGATTCCTGTCTTGACAAGATGCTCCTCGCCATCGATCTTCCCGATCATTCCGACGTCGCTGCCTCCCAAGGCCTAACGCCATTTCCGGAGACTCCCGATGCGGCCTGGACGTTGCCTGGGGTGCTGTGGGTGGACAGGAACGACAGGTGTTTGATGATCGAGAACATGGCCCCGTGAGGCTGGTGCCTGTGGGCCGGCCTGGCGGGTCGGTCTATCGACGCCGAATGCCTGGCGAGCGGTACTTCTCGGTCAACGGGAGGCGCTGGATCGCCACCCGTCACTCTTCTGCGTGGCAATCCATCCAGCCCCGGGACATGGACGTGCCCGGCATGGCGACCCGCCGGGACGGCAGGGGCCGCGTTCTGCTCGAGATCATTGGTTCCACGGGAGGATGAGCCCGTGGCGCGTGCCTGACGATTGATACGAGATTCCACGATGTTTCCGCAGATGGCGCCGTAACCCCTTGCGCGGCGTTGTCGCCCTGTTTGGCGCGCTCCTGTATCCGCATGAGGCAGATGCCGCGAAGGTTGTATTCGTCCTGGGTATCACAGGTGCGCGCGCTGTCGATCCACCACCATACGGTGTAGATGCCGATCAGTAGCAGAGCGACGAAAAGCATTGCCATGCCAGTATTGACGCGGCATCCTTTGATGCTGGTGTACCGAAGAGCCTTCCGCCATTGGCATTTATTCGCCCAGCGTTGCCAGTGCATGTGCCAACGCATCCAGGCTTGCCCTCCGCACCGGCATGAATTCGCGCACGGTGCTGCCCGGCGGGGGGGGGCTGGCCAGTTCGCGTTCGCAAATGGCCATGTTCGAACGGATGGCTTGGCGAGTGGGCGGTAACACGCGGTGGTGGGCACTCTCGGCACGGTTCAGATAATCCACCAGAGTCAGGTGCGCACACTGGGTCAACAACGGAATCTGTGCACTGGCCTTCTCGAGGTTGAAAGCGCCGCAGCCAGGGTATATATAAAGTTGCAGAAGGCGTAGATGCGCATCGGGGCTGCTCTGCGCGATGCTCAGCATGATCGCTTCCACTGTGCGTGCGTCGAAGCCAGGAATTCGGTCGCAATAGCCAAGCATTTCCCCACGCAGATCGAGGCCGTCCCGGGCACCGTGCATTGCACGCAATTGCCAGATGCGAGCTTCCGATTCCTGGTTTTCTGTTTCGAGATAACTTCCATAGGCCCATTGCGCAGCGTTGTCCCCCCGCTCGGCCCGCTCTTTTATCTGCATCAGGCAGATGCCGTGATAGGAGTACTCGTCCTGCTGGCCACACCGTGCACTGTCGGCCCACCACCAGATGGTGTAGGTACCCAGCAGTATTGAGATGAGCACGAGCCATTTGGCGCCGTATCCAAGGCGTCTCCACCATCGAAGCATCATTGTTTCCTCAGCATCTCTCGGGCCGATCGGCCGGTGATGGGGCTGCCGCCATCACGTGGTGACGTGCGGGTGGTAGCGATGGGTTCACCATCCGGGCCCCAGGTTCGCCATTGTCCCGGGCGCAGAAGGTTGGGGACAGCCAGGCGTTCGAGCACGCCGGGCAGCTTCTCGAAGGCGCCTTGGCCAATGGCGGGGCCTCCGAACGCTCGGTTCCAGGTGGTTGTGGTGGGCGCGGTGACGTGGGTGAGCAAGCTTCTGGCCAATGCACTGGCGACGCCGTCAGGAACGGCTCCTGCATTGCATGCGTCTATCAAAATGGGTTGCCTGTGCCATACGCCGCTGGTACGGATGGTCCGGGCGATTTCCTCAATGTTCGTTACTCCCTGCAGGCGGTGGGCGGTCGCGTGGGCGAAAAGATAAAGATATCCCTCGACGCCTCGTTCTCTCAACCCCGATAGATACAGAGCTTTGTCTCCAGGTTGAATGAGGATGATCTTTTTGCGGATGGGATCGATGGTCGCGATCTTTTGCACCAATTTCCGCGAGTCATCCAGCCCTTCGAACACCAGCTTGGGCAACCCCTTCCCCGGTCCATACTGAATCCGCCCATTCTCGATGGGCTCCGCAGGTCCCTCCCGGAACCAGTAGGCAAGCGACATCCGGTCTTTCCTCCCCATGTGCATGTGCATGGAAGGCCGGTGCGGCCTTCCTCCGGGCGGTGCGTGCCCTGGACGAATGCCAATGTGCCTGCATCGGGAGGTGTGCGGGTGGCCATTGCACCGCGCGTTCTGCAATGCAGAACATTTCCACCGCGCGCTGGACAAGCGCGGTGGAAATGGGGTTGGTGAAGCAGGAAAGCGGCGCGATGGCGCCGCAAGGCCACTAGCGCAGCGATACGAATACCGGGTTCGAATAGAACCAGAGGTTCCCGTAGTTGCGGTCGTTGATCTGGTCGTGGCGGGTGGCAGGATCGGTCGTGGTGACCGGCTGGTCCGCCAGCGGCTCGCCCCCGGACGTGAGGCCGGCCACGTTCTCGCCGAGGTTGGTCCCGCGCAGGCGCAGGTACTGGTTCTTCGTGACGGTCATCGGGAACTCCACCACGTTGTAGCCTTCCTCGTCGGTGGTCCAGTCCGCGGCGGTGAAGCGGCGCAGCACGCGGGTGCTCGGGTTGGTGGCCTGCCGGTAGGCATCGGTGCCGGGCTGTGCCTTCGCACCCACGTCGCCCACGATGAGGTCCACATGGTCCACCCTGGGCGTCATGTTGCCCGGATTGCCGCTCGCCACCGGGCGCTGGTAGTTGTTGACCGGAGGGCTCTTGAAGCGGATGCGCACCGTCACGCGTTCCCCGGCGGCAGCCTGGATCTCCTGGCCCATGGTGGCCCGGCCGGCCGCGCCGGATACGTTGAAGTCCAGGGCGTTGATCAGGTCGCCGAACACGCCGAAGCTGCGGCCCGCGCGCAGGCTGTCGATCAGTCCGCCGATGTGGCCCTCCGCCTTGGTGGCCTGCCAGACGTAGGTCTTGGCGTATTCGCCGGGGTAGTAGCCGCTGCTGTTGTTGTTGGAGTCGATCTCGAAGTGCGAGTCGGAGTCGGCGATGTTCCAGATGCGTCGGCCTTCGCCCAGCAGCGCGTCCCACACGCCTCCCAGTTGCGCCACGATGTAGTCGGTGCCGCCGTAGGTACGGTTGGGCTTGTTGGCGTCGATGTAGGCCGAGGTGTAGCCGCCGCGGTCGGGTTCGAGCTGGTTGCCCACCATGCCTTCGATGGCGAACACGATCTTCGGTGCCAGGTCGTTCATCTGGCGGAAGTCGGCGATGGTGTACTTGTTGGGGTTGCGCGAGGGGTGGTTGATCAGCGCGTAGCTGTTGTCCGGATACTTTTCCTTCAGCCACGCGATGGCCTTGATCGCGTCGTCGCCGGTCTGGTTGTAGCGCTGCGGGTACCGGGCCTTCCAGCGGGCCACGTCGGCCGGGTCGAACAGGGACTCGGCGCCGGTGGTGAAGAGGTACTGGAATTCCTTGGCCGCGCTGGCGGAGGTCTTCCAGGCGCCGGTGGCTCCTTCGAAGATGCCGACGCCGATGTGGTCGTGCGTGGGCATGTCCCACTCGAAGGCCGAATAGATCAGCTTGCCCTTGTAGTTGCCGGCATCCTGCAGCGCCTGGATGCGCGGCATCTCGTAGCTTTCCATGCCGTAGGCGAAGGCCCTGGGCGCGGGCAGCAGGTTGGCTGCGTTGTCGTACTTGGACGAGCGCAGGTGGTTGGTCACGGCCATCCAGTCCAGGCCGTAGCTCGTGAAGGCCTTGCCCAGCAGGAAGTCCAGGGTCTGCGTGGTGCGCGAATCGTCGGATTGCACCGTGTGCGTGTGCAGGTCGCCGGTGGTCCAGCGGCCCTTCTCGAAATTGTCGGACGAGCCGCCGGAGCCGCCGCAGGCGCTCAGGAGAAGAACCAGCAAGGAGGAGGCCGCCAGGGGATGGCGCACGGGCCGGCGTGCGCGGAGCGTGGAAGTGGGCATGGGACGCGGATGTTGTAGGGCGTTATAGGGGCGTGACCCCGTGGCGCGAGATGGCGCCCGGAGGCCGGCGATTTGTAACCAGGTTTCATGACCATCTGGTGACGTATGGCTCGCCCGCCCCCGCCTTCCGCGTCCTTTGCCTCAGAAACTGTGCCGCAGCGTCAGCGTCGCATTGCGCGGCGCTCCCGGCAGGTTCAGGTTCGCGTTCGAACCGTGCGCCGACACGATGTAGTTGCGGTCGAACAGGTTGCGCAGGTTCAACTGCAGCGTGGTCGCGCGGTCGATGCGGTACTGCGCCATGGCATCCACCACCACGTACGACGGCAGCGTCACCGTATTGCCCAGGTTGGCGAAACGGTCGCCCACGTAGTTCACGCCGCCGCCCACGCTCCAGGCCTCGCCGAGCTGCTGGGTGATCCAGGCCGAGAAGGCATTGCGCGGGGTGAGGGTGGCGCGCTTGCCTTCCACCAGCTGGCCCGCGTCCGTGGCCGTGGAGCGCGTGACGCGCGTATCCAGGAACGCGTAGCTGAAGGTGGCCTGTGTGCCGGGGCGCAGTTCTCCCGAGAGCGACAGCTCCAGCCCGCGCGTGCGCTGCGTACCGATGGGGATCAGCACCGTGGGTTGCGCCGGGTCGGCGGTCTTGATGTCGGTGCGCTCCAGCTGGAAGAGCGAGGCCGTGGCGGTGGCGCGGCCGTCCAGCAGTTCCCACTTCGTGCCCACTTCATAGTTGGTGGTGCGCTCGGGCTTCACGGACGCATTCGATGCCGACAGCGCGAACATCTCGGCCGACGGCTGGTACGAGCGGCTCACCGAGGCGTAGTACGACTGCACGGCATCGGGCTGCCAGACCAGGCCCAGGCGCGGGCTCCAGGTGGTGTCCGTGCGCTCGAAATCGGCCTGGCCCGGCAGGCGGTTGTCGGTCGCCTGCCCGAATCGGTCGTAGCGCAGGCCCGCCAGCAGCTTCCATTGCTGCGTGAACGTGAGCTGGTCCTGCACGTAGAGGCCACGCGTGTCGTACCGGTTGAGCGTGCTGGCGGTCAGCTTGCCTCCGCCGTCCAGCGGCACGACCGGCAGCACCGGATGGAACAGGTTCACTGTGGCGACGGTGCCGTCCGAGAAGCTCAGCGCGTCCTTGTTCTGCTGGCCCAGTTCCACGCCGTACAGCACCTCGTGCTCCACGCTGCCCGTGCGCAGCTTCTGGATCAGCTCGGTCTGGTTGAACACGCCGTGCTCGAAGCGGTCGATGCCCGAGCGCGTGAGCGCCACGGTGCCGGCGGCCTCGTTGACGGCACCCCCGGGCAGGGTGTTCTGGCGGTCCAGTTCGTAGTGGTAGTAGCGCAGGGCATTGCGCAGGCGCAGGGTGTCGGAGAACCGGTGCTCGAAGGTGGCGGCGAAGGAGCTGACCCGGGATTCCGACGTGTCCGCATCGCGTGCATTGGCCGAGCCGTAGTAGGTGCCCGGGTCCACGGCCACCGGGCGACCCTGGTACGCCGGAATGCCGAAATCGGTCACGCGCTTGTCCCGCAGGTAATCCGCCTGCAGCATCAGCGAAGTGGCACCATCGGGCTTCCACAGCACCGACGGCGCGATCGCCTGGCGCTCCAGGAATTGCTGGCTGCGGTAGCTGTTGGCATCCTCGGCCGCACCGGTCACCCGCCAGGACCAGTCGCTGCCCGCGGGCGCGCGGCCCACGTCGAACTCGGCCCGCTTGTCCGCCCAACTGCCCACGCTCAGGGCCATGTCGGAAACGTCGATCCCGGGCTTTTTCGTGACGCGGTTCACCAGGCCGCCCGAGGAGCCGCGGCCGTAGAGCACGGCGGCCGGCCCCTTCACCACTTCCACGCGTTCGATGTTGGAGAGGTCGCGGAAGTAGAGCGCATCATCGCGGAAGCCGTCCACGAACTGATCGCCGATGCTGGTGAACCCGCGGATGCTCACCTGGTCGCGCTGCCCGTCGCCCGTGGACAGGCCCACGCCCGCCACGTTGCGCAGCGTGTCCTGGATCGAGGTGGCGCCCTGGTCGCGGATCACCTGCTGGGGCACCACGTCGATGGTCTGCGGCACGTCGCGCAACGCGGCCTCGGTCTTGGTGCCGCTGGCGGACGAAGGCGCGTAATAGGCCGTGTCCTCGCCGCGCGCGGCCTGCACACGTACCTCGCCCAGCGCGGGCGCGCCACCGGCGGCCTGGCCCGGTGCTGCCTGGGGGCGTTCGATGGTGAAGGTGCGCCCATCCTGCGCGCGCACGACGAGACCCGAGCCGGCCACGAGGCGGTCCAGTGCCTCGCGCACCTCCAGCGTGCCACGCAGCGCGGGCGCACGCAGCCCCTGCGCCAGTTCGGTGGCGAACACGATCTGCGCGCCGCTCTGGCGGGCGAGTGCGGACAGCGATTGCGCCAGCGGCTGCGCGGGCAGGTCGATGGCCAGGGGCTGGGCATGGGCGGCTGCGGCGATGCACAGCGCCGCGGCCAGGGCCGCGCCCCGGAGGGCGAAGGATCGGGGCTGGCGCAGGATGTGCAGGGGGTGCGGAGCGCGGAACGGGGTCGGCATGGAACGGAAACTCCTGGCGGAAGACAGTGAAGGGATGACCGGAAAGGACTCCGGCTTGCCTGCAAGCCGAACGGGCGCGCGGGTTTGTACACCTCTCCCCACAAAAAAATTGCCAGGCGCTCGTGGGCTGCTGTCCCGTGGGCTGGCCGTCAGGAGGCGGAGCGCGCTCCCGCGCGGGACCGGATCACCACACTGCCGTCGGGTTGCCGGTGTACCGCCACGGGCGCGAGCCGCGGCAGCAGATCGATGAGCTGGTCGATGCGGTCCAGGTCGAACACACCGGAGATCCGCCGGCCCGCGGCCTGCTCGTCCGCGATCACGATGGGTGCGGCATGCTGGCGCTGCATCTCCGCCACGGCGTCAGCCAGCGGCGTGGCCTCCAGCAGCAGCCGCCCTTCGCGCCAGGCCGTGGCCGCGGCCATCGCCGCAGGGCCCGGGCGCTCCGGGGCCGGCAGCAGCACTGCCGAGGCGCCTGCGGCCGCTGCGTCGTCCGGCACGTGCAGCAGATCCCCGGCCGCCAGCCGCACCGCTGGAGCTGTCCCACGCAGCGGATGCACGCTGACAAGGCCCTGCAGCACGGCGATGTCCGTGCGCCCTGGTCCGCCGGGGGTGAACGGCGCCCCGCGGCGGCGGATCTGGAACACGGTGCCGATGTCGAGCACGCGCACTGCGCCGGCCTGCACGGCGAAGGGCCGCTGCAGCCACGGCAGCCAGCGGTGCCATGGCGCATGCGCCACGTCGAACGACGCCTCGCCAGTGGAAAGGGCCAGCCTGCGCGAGCGCAAGTGCATCGCCACCTCCACGCGGGACTGGCTGTGCAGCCGCACCTCGCTGCCGTCCGGCAGGCGCACGCTGCGGCGCTCTCCCTGGGCGGTGACCAGGGTGTCGCGGTGCCATGCCGGGTCGGCCCACCAGAGCCCGGCGGCCAGCAGGGCCACCGCCGCCGTGCCCGCCGTCGCCCGGGCCGCGCGGCGCCGTTTGCGGGCGGCCGCAGCGCGTTCGATCTCCTCGGGCGTGGGCAGGTGCTGGCGCAGCGCGTCGGCGAAGGGGGCCAGCGCCTCGTCGAAGGGAAGGTGGGGCGAACGCGCGGAGCGGCGCGCGGGCGGCGGCGCCCTGCGGGCCGGATCAATGTCCATGGCGGTGGCGTGGAACCCCGTCCGGCGGCGCACTGCCGGCGCAGGTGCCTTGCAGGACCGGCTGCACCCCGCGCAATGCCCGTGCCAGGTGCCGTGCCACCATGCTGCGCGAGATGCCCAGGCGCTGCGCGACCTCGTCCTGGGGCAGCCCGTACAGCTTGGCCATCACGAACACATCGCGGCAGGCCTCGGGCAGGTCCGCGATGGCCGACAGCAGGGCGCGCCGGCACTGCTGAGCCGCGCAGGCCAGCTCGGGCGGCGACAGCCGCGCGGGCGCGGCAGGCCACGCGTGCGTCTCCAGCAGCTCCGGTTCCACGGCCGTCTCGGGCCGGCGCGTGCGGGCGCGGTGCCGGTCGATCGCCAGGTCGCGCGACACCGCGCGCAGGAACGCCACCGGATTGTCCACATACTGCGGCACGGGCCGCTCCAGCAGCCGCACGCAGACCTCGTTCACGATCTCGCGGGGAAAGCAGTCTTCGCCGAAGCGCTGCCGCAGCGCACCGACCAGTTCCTCGTAGTGCTGCACGAGCGCCGCCAGCAGGGGGGCGGCACCGGGGACGGCGCGGGAATCGGCAGCGATGGATGTCATGGCGGTCGCGATTATAGAAAAGTTAATACGAATTATTAACATTGATAACCAGGATTCCGCGTCCTGCATCCCTGCCACCGGCGTGGCCGTGACCCGCCGCCGGGACGGCGGCCCGCACGCGCGGCACAATGCCAGCCCTGCCGCCGGCGCTTTTTTTTGTCCAGCCGGCGCGGCAACGGAGCCACGCATTCCCATGAGCAGCACCATCGACCTCGACCGGATCAACGCCGAACTCGGCCACAACGCGCAGGGCCTCGTGGACTGGGCCATCGGCCTGGGCCAGCCCGCCATCGTCACCACCAACTTCCGCCCGTTCGAGGCCGTGATCCTGCACATGTGCACGCGTGCCCGGCCGGACATCCCGGTCGTATGGATGGACAACGGCTACAACACCGAAGCCACCTACCGGTTTGCCGACGAGGTGACGCGCCAGCTCGGGCTCAACCTGCGCATCTACCTGCCGCTGCGCTCTCGGGCCCACCGCGAGGCGGTGGACGGTCCCACGCCCGCGCTGGATGACCCCCGCCACGCCGCGTTCACGCAGGAGGTCAAGCTCGAGCCGTTCGCGCGGGCCCTGCGCGAGACCGCCCCCAAGGTCTGGTTCACGGCCCTGCGCGCCACCGACACGGCCGTGCGGGCGCAGATGGATCCAGTAAGCCTCAACCCCGACGGCCTCGTCAAGGTCGCGCCGCTGCTCCACTGGAGTTCCAAGGACCTGTACGAGTACTGCCAGGCGCATGGCCTGCCCAACAATTTCGATTACGTGGATCCGACCAAGGGCGAAGACAACCGCGAGTGCGGCCTGCACCTGGCCCATTGACCGGGCGCGCCGCTCAAGGCGCCTCTCTTCATCCCCAAGGGCGTGCTTGCATGCCCTTTTTTTATGGCTGGGTGCTCACGCGGCCAGTAGTCCTGGGCTGACGCGGCCTCACCCCCCGTGCCTACGCGACCGTGCCGGGCCGACTTTTACAGTGCCTCCATCGCATCCCGCAAGGGTTCCACCCCGTACCGGAGTGGATGGCGGAGCGAGACACCCACAAGAGAGGACACGTCCATGAACGAAGACACCATCAAGGGCAACTGGAAGCAATTCACCGGAAAGATCAAGGAGCAGTGGGGCAAGCTGACCGACGACGATCTCGACGTGGTCGCCGGCAAGCGCGACCAGTTCCTGGGCAAGCTGCAGGAGCGCCAGGGTCTCGCACGCGATGCGGCCGAGAAGGAGCTCAAGGCCTGGCAGGACCGCCACCCCGATTTCCGTTTCGACAAGTGATCCGTTCGGACTCCTGCTCTTTCACCGCATTCCTGAAACCATCCCCTTCACTGACTTGAGGAGAAAACAATGAAGCACGCACGCAATCTGCTCGCCCTGGCCGTCGCCGGTCTGCTCGCCACCTCCGGCATGGCCATGACCAAGGAAGAACACAAGGCAGCCAACGACCGCATCTCCGCCGACTACAAGGCCGCCAAGGCCAAGTGCGACGGCCTGACGGGCAATGCCAAGGACGTCTGCCAGAAGGAAGCCAAGGGCAACGAGAAGATCGCCAAGGCCGAGCTGGAAGCCCAGTACAAGCCCAGCGACAAGAACACCTACAAGGTGGCCGAGGCCCGTGCCGATGCCGCCTACGACGTGGCCAAGGAAAAGTGCGACGACCTGAAGGGCGATGCCAAGAGCGTCTGCCAGAAGGACGCCAAGGCCGCCCATGTGAAGGCCAAGGAAGACGCCAAGGTGGCTCGCGCCGAGACCAAGCCCGCCGACACCGCCGCCGAGAAGGGCGCGCAGGTGGCCGAGGCCAAGAAGGATGCCGCCCACGAAAAGCGTGAAGCCGACTACAAGGCCGCCAAGGAGCGTTGCGACACCATGAGCGGCGACGCCAAGGACAAGTGCGTTGCCGACGCCAAGCGCATGTACAACCAGTAAGCGTACTGGTGGGAGCCATGGCACGCCACGCCATGGCCCTCTGTGGGCCGAGGTCTCCTGACGGGGGCTTCGGCCTTTTTTTGTGTCCATGCCGGGGGATGCCACGCCTGCCCGGCGGCCGAAGGCTGACTTGCATCAAATCTCCGGGCCGGGGCTGCGCCTAAGCTGCATCGCTCACCGCAAGCCAAGGATTGGAGAGATGCATGGCCGCACTGCAATGGTCGGAGGGTCTCGCGCTGGACCTGCCCCTGATGGATGAAACGCACGAGGAATTCGTCGCGTTGCTGGCCGCCGTCGAACAGGCGGACGACGAGGCGCTGCTGCCCGCGTGGCGTGCGCTCGTGGCCCACACCACCGGGCACTTCGCACGTGAAGACGCCTGGATGGCCGCCACCCGCTTCGCCTCCGGCAACTGCCACAGCCTGCAGCACAAGGTGGTGCTGCAGGTCATGGGCGAGGGCACGGCCCGCGCCGAGGCAGGCGAGCCTTCCGTGCTGCGCCACATGGCTGGAGAGCTGGCGGTATGGTTCCCCCAGCACACCCAGACCATGGATGCCGCGCTGGCCCTGCACCTGCGCCGAGTGGGCTACGACCCCGTCAGCGGCCGGGTACATGCGCCGGATGCGTTGCCCGAGACTCCCATCCAGGGCTGCGGAGGGGCCTGCTCCAGCGAACTGGCCGAGGCCGAAGTCCCGGCCGCCGCGATCGCGGCTTGACTCCCCGGCGTGTCCCCACGGAGAGCCTGCCGCCCTGGCCGGTCACTCCGTGCGCGACCTTGCCAGCCGCAGGGCGGCCATGCGCCAGGCGAGTTGCCTTATCGCGCGCATGAAGGCGGGCGTCGCTCCCCGGGAGGCACATGCGGTTCGCAGCACGGCCTGCTTGGCGGTATGCAGCGCGTCCCGGTCCCTCGCATCCCAGGCTGCCAGCAACCGGTCCCGGTAGCGCGCAAGCCGGGCCGCCTCAGCCGGATGCAGCGGCATCGCGGCTGCCGATGCCTGCGCAGTGCCCGGCGCCGACAGGAAGCCGGACCAGTCCGTGCTGCTGGGCGAGCCGGAATACGGTCTGGCCTGGGTCATGGCGTGATCTCCGCCCGGGCTGTCGAAGAAGTGCCTCGGCCCGCGGTGGACAGCGCATACCAGTCCATCTTGCGCGTGGCCACCATCACGAATGCCAGTACCGCGAACAGCGCCAGAGACCCCACCACCAGCGCCGTCTGCTCCAGCTGCAGCAGCAGATAGAGCAGGCCGTAGAGCAGGGCGATGCCCGCGCCGAACGGCAGGCCGCGCCGCACGCTGCGCAGCATGTGGCAGGCGTAGTAGGTCAGCAGCAGCACGCACGCGCCGGCCGCCGCCGCGTAGGCCGTGCCGAAGGGTAGATGCTCGGACAGGCTCACCAGCAGCAGGAAAAAGCTGCACAGGGCGCTGCCTGCCAGCAGGTACTGCACCGGATGCACCCGCAGCCGCTGCAGCAACTCGAACAGGCCCACGGCAACGAAGGTGAGCGCGATGAACAGCACGCCGTATTTCGTGGCGCGGTCGGAGAGTGAATACGGATTGACGGGATCGATGAAGGAGACGCCGAACACATCGGCGCAGCCCGCCTCGGCCGTTCCCGGTGGCTGGTAGGGCGCAGCATCGCCTGTCAGGTCGCACAGCCGCCGGTTGGCGGCAATGTCCTGCTGTGCGGTGGTGGCCAGCGCGGAGAGGTGCCAGCGTGCCGTGAACCCGTCGTCGCCAAGCGCGCGCTCCGACGGGAGGAAGCGGCCTCCGAACGACGGATGGGGCCAGCTGCTCTGCAACTGCACGTCGGTCGTGCCACCCAGGGGGGCCACCGAAAGCTGCTCGGTACCCACCAGTTCGAGATCCACGGAGGCGACCAGGGGCTCGCCGCGCCCGCGGAGCGCTTCCGGCAGCGGCGTATGCAGGCCGCGCGTATAGGTGGGGTGGAAGGTACCGGGCTTGAGCGCCAGCGGTTGCCCGTCCACCTCCACCCGTGCGGCGCGTATGCCGCGTGCATCGCCCACGGCCAGCATGAGGATGGGCGCGCCGCACTGCATGCGCGATCCTTCCACGGTGGCGTGCGGCCGCAGGTCCGCGAGCGAGGCCCAGCGCGCGGTGACGTGGGCCTGGAGGGTATAGGCGTTGACCTGGTGCAGGCCGCGCGAGAGCTGCTGCATCGCGGCGCCCGACCGTACCTGCAGCGATTCGGGCATGGCCGTGAGCAGGAATTCGCGCCGCTGCTCGGTCGTGCGGCGCTCCTCTCCCTTGCCGGTCACGGTATCCCAGGTTTCCACGCAGGCACTGTGCAGCATCGGTCCCAGCAGCGTTTGCGGCCCGGCCAGGCTCTGGGCCACACTGCGGGTGGCTTCGCTGCGGTAGTGCTGCCGGTCGCGCACGATGTCTTCGATCATGCCGAGCCCGAAGAGCAGCAGCAGGGTGACCGCGACGAGCGCCGCGGCTTTGGCGAGAAAGGGGTGTTTCAAGAGGTGCTCCTCCGGCGAGTGGTGATGGAGGGGCAGTCTCGGCTCCGGGTGTGAGGGGGAAATGAGGTGTGTGAGGCGAGCGTGAAGTGCCGTGCGCCGCCGCCCGCCCGGCCAGGCCCGGCGCGAGCCGCAGGCCTGTGCACCCTCGGGGATGATCGTCAGCCGGCCAGTACCAGGGTCGCTCGCAGTCCGCGGGCGGTGCTGGCCATGTCGAGCCGGCCCCCGTGCAATGCCATGACCCGTTTCACGATCGCCAGCCCCAGGCCCGAGCCGCTGCGCGTGCCGTCCGGCCGCGCGGTGGTGAAGAACCGCTCGCCCAGCCGGGGCAGGGCGTAGTCCGGCACCCCCGGCCCCTCGTCCTGCACGGATGCGGTGACGCCGTCCAGCACGATTTGCACGGTTCCCCCCTCGGGTGAGAAATCGATGGCGTTGTCGATGAGGTTGCCCAGGGCCAGGGTAATGAGTTCGGCCTCCCAGGGGCCGCTTCCTCCGTCCCCTTCCAGCTGCAGGCGCACCCCGCGCTGGGAGGCCCGCGCCCCGCACTGGCGCACGGCGGCCTCGGCGCAGGCGCGCAGGGCCACGGGCGCGGCGCCGGCTTCGGCGTGCTGGCGTTGCTCCAGCTTGCTCAGCTCCAGCAGCCTGTCCACGAGGCGCTGCAGGCGCTCGCTCTGGTCCACCACCTGGGCCGCGAATTGCCGGCGGTCATCCCCGGGCAGATCGTCCTGCAGCAGCTCTCCCGCGCCGCGGATGGCGGCCACGGGGCTCTTGAGTTCGTGGGTCAGGGCACGCACGTAGCCTTCGATGTAGTCGCGGCCCGCGAGGCGTTCGCGCATGCGGTCCATGGCCCGCGCGAGGTCTCCGAGTTCGCCGGGCACGCGCGGCACGGCGGGCGGTGGCCCGCCCCCGTCGCCCGGTGCCTGCACGCTGAGGGCATAGTCGCGCAGGCGGCGCACGTGCCACACGGTCCACACGGTGACGGCCACGCCCACTGCCGCGGAGAGTGCAAGCAGCAGCAGTCCGCCCTGCAGCACCTTGCGTTCGGCGCGGTCGATGAACCGCTGCACCGTGCGCGTCGGCTTGGCGACGGTGAGCACGCCGCCGATCCTCCGTTCGCCGCCAGGGGCGCCGTCGATCCAGATCGGTGCGGCCACGTACATCACGCCGCTGGTGTCGTCGGTCTGCACATCGCGCGTGGCGCGGGCGCCATATTCACCGCGCAGCGTGCGGGCCACGTCGCGCCACTGCGAATAGTCATCGCCCACGGCACGCCGCTCCGTATCGAAGACCACGCGCCCGCGCGCGTCGGTCACGTAGATGCGGAAATCCAGCGTCTGCTTGGACAGCCCCCAGATGGAGGCATCGACCGGCCGGCTCGCGTAGCGCCGCACGTGGCGCGCGAAATCGCTCTCCGTCGTGCCGGATGCGCCCTGCGCGCCCGCTGCCAGGCGTCCGCTGGCAAGGTCATCGCTCGCCAGTTCCGCCAGCAGGTTGGCGGTGTCCACCATCATGTCTTCCATCACCTCTCGCACGCTGGGCTTGATCTCGGCCGTGAACACCCGCAGCACGAAGAACGCCGCGATGCCGTTGATGAGGAAGAACGCGAAAAGCAGCCGCAATCCGAGGCGCATGGGTCAAGCTCCTTGCCAGCGGAAGGGGGATGGCGCGAAGCGCCTCAGGGGGGGCCTCATACCTCTAGTGAATAGCCCATGCCCCGGTGGGTGTGGATGTACTCGCGCGACGGGTCGGCCTCGCGCAGCTTGGCGCGCAGGGTCTTGATGTGCGTGTCCACGGTGCGGTCGGTGCTCTCGCTGTCGCCGCCCCAGGCACCGGCCAGCAGGGCATCGCGCGTGTGGATGCGGCCCGCACCCGCGAGCAGTTGGGACAGCAGGCGGTATTCCCGGCGCGTGAGCGCCAGCGGGCGCCCGTGCAGGTGCATGCGCTGGCCGGCGGCGTCGTCATGGAAGGGGCCGGCCGCCGGGGGGGCCGATGCCGCCGCGGGCACGGAGGCGCGGCGCAGCAGGGCCTTGGCCCGGGCGGCCAGTTCGCGAGGGCTGAAGGGCTTGGGCAGGTAGTCGTCGGCACCGAGTTCCAGGCCCAGCACGCGGTCGATCTCTTCCCCGTGCGCGCTGAGCATGAGCACGGGCAGGGCGCTGCCCTGCTGCCGCAATTCACGCAGCAGGTCCAGGCCACTGCCGTCCGGCAGGCCCACGTCCAGCACCAGCAGGTCGAAGCGGTGGGCCCGCAGCAGGCCGCGGGCATCGCCCAGCAGCAGGCTGTGGCTCACGGCCAGGCCGTCGCGTTCCAGGGCGTAGGCCACGGTGCGCGCGATGGCCGGGTCGTCCTCCACGAGCAGCAGGCGGGCCGCCATGGTCAGCGCGCCACCAGCACGGGAAAGAGCTTGCCCAGCCCGTCGACCATCACCTCGACGGCCAGCGCGGCCAGGATCAGGCCCATGAGCCGCGTCATCACGTTGATGCCGGTCTTGCCCAGCACGCGCGCGATCGGGTCGGCGAGCGCGAAGCACACCGCCGTGGCCAGGGCGATGACCACTCCGTAGCCTACCAGCGCGAGATGCTGCCAGAAGGTCTGTGCCCGGTCGGCGTAGATCACCACGGTGGACATGCTCGCCGGCCCGGTGAGCAGAGGGATCGTGAGCGGCACCACGGCGATGCTGTCGCCCTGGGCGGCCTTCTCGGCGCCTTCCTCCAGCTCGTGCGTATGCGGTTTCGCTTCCGCGGGCTGGGCATTGAGCATGTTCATCGCGCTGATGAGCAGCAGCATGCCGCCGCCCACCTGGAAGCTCTGCAGCGAGATGTTGAAGAACTCCAGGATCTGCAGGCCCAGCAGCGCGCAGGCCGCGATGACGCAGAACGCGCTGAAGGCCGCCACCTGGATGGTGCGCCGCCGCTGCCGCGGCGAGAACCCGTCGGTGTAGTGGATGAAGAAGGGCACGATGGCCAGCGGGTTCACGATGGCCAGCAGGGTGATGAGGGGCTTGAGGTCCATGGAATGTCGGTGTCCGGTTCAGCGGCCGCCGGAGACGTCCAGCAGGCTCATGGTGGTGTAGCTCGCGGCGTCCGACAGCAGCCAGACGATGGATTCGGCCACCTCTTCCGGCGTGCCCCCCCGGCCCATGGGCACCTGGTGGGCGAGGTCGCGCACGCGGTCGGGCAATCCGCCGCTCGCGTGGATCTCGGTATCGATCAGCCCGGGCCGCACCGCGTTCACGCGGATGCCTTCCGCCGCCACTTCGCGCGCGAGGCCCACCGTGAGCACGTCGATGGCGCCCTTGGCTGCCGCATAGTCCACGTACTGGTGGGCGGCGCCCAGCCGGGCGGCGGCGCTGGAAACATTGACGATGCTGCCGCCCTGGCCGCCGCGCTGCACACTCATGCGCCGCACGGCCTCGCGCGCGCAGTAGAAGCTGCCCAGCACATTGATGTCGAACATGCGCCGCAGCCGCTCGCCGCTCATCTCGGACACGCGTGCAGGCACGTCCACCACGCCGGCATTGTTCACCAGGGCCGACAGCCGGCCCCACTGGGTGTCCACCGCCTCGAACAGCGCCACGACCTGCGGCTCGTCGGCCACGTCCGCCTGGATGGCCACGGCTTCGCCGCCTTCCGCCCGGATGGTATCGACCACGCGCCCGGCCGCGGCGGCGTCGCGCGCATAGTTCACCGCCACGGCCCAGCCGCGCCGCGCGGCCAGCCGGGCGGTGGCGGCGCCGATGCCCCGGCTGCCTCCCGTCACCAAAACCACTTTTTTGTCCATGGGTGCGTCTCCTGCAAGAATGCCGTGGCGCGATTACAGCACTGCCGTGCCCGGCACGGGCATGCCGCTGGGATCGTTTCCCGGCGCCCCCTTCACGGGGGCGTCCAACCCGTCCATATCGAAGGAGTGAAAACATGGGCAGTTTCGTGGATCTGGCCTCGGCCGATGGTTTCAAGGTACCCGCCTGGGTGGCGCAGCCCGAAGGCCGGGCGCGCGGCGCCGTGGTGGTCCTGCAGGAGATCTTCGGCGTCAATTCGCACATCCGCTCCGTGGCCGACCGCTATGCGGCCGCGGGCTACCTCGCGGTGGCGCCCGCCACCTTCGCGCGCGTGCAACCCGGCGTGGAGCTGGGCTACACCGACGACGACATGAAGGAAGGTTTCGGCCTGAAGCAGCAGGTGGAGGCGCTGCCCGGCGCGGGCGTGCTGCCCGACATCCAGGCCGCCATCGACCACGCGGCGCAGCAGAGCGGCGGCAAGGTCGGTATCGTGGGCTACTGCTGGGGCGGCCTGCTGTCCTGGCGGGCGGCGTGCGAACTCCGGGGCCTGTCGGCCGCGGCCGTCTATTACGGTGGCGGCATCACGGGTGACCAGGAAGTGGCCCGTACCCCGCACTGCCCGGTGATCGCGCACTTCGGCAAGCGCGACCACTACATCCCGCTGGAAGGCGTGGAGGCCTTCCGCAAGGCGCATCCGGAGGTGGAAGCCTACATCTACGAGGCCGACCACGGCTTCAACTGCGACCAGCGCGGCTCCTACGACGCGCCGTCTGCCGACTTGGCGCGCGAGCGCACCCTGGCGTTCTTCGCGAAACACCTGGGCTGACGCTCATCGGAAACGGGAGGCGTCGCATGAAACCGGCGCGGCGTGACCCGTCAGAAGGCCGCGGAGCAGGCCAAGCCAGCAGACGCCGTGGAACTGGCTTTGCCAGGCCCCTGGCGTCGTTCCCCTGCCCGCCGTGCTACGCACGGCGAGAGCGGGGGCTGAGTGCCGCGGCTCCAAGCCTGCCTGCGCAGGCTTGGACGTGCACGAAGGGCCGCCGCCTCTGGCGGCAGCACGGAGCGGCGCAGCTGCTCAGGGGGGTGTCTCCCGTTAGTGCGCCCCGGCCGCTGCATCGGCGCTGCCCGCACTGGCGCGCACCGGGTGGGCCAGCCAGACCAGCGGGATCAGCAGCAGGAACAGCACGGCCGAGGCATAGAAGATGTCGTTGGCCGCCAGCATGAAGGCCTGCTGGTTCACCAGCCGCTCGACCTGCGCGAGTGCCTGCTCTGCCGTCAAGCCGCCCGCCTGCAGCCCCTGCAGTGTCTGCGTGACGGCCACGCCGCCCTGCTGCAGCCCTTCGGTGAGCTGCGCGTGGTGCAGCGTGGCGCGCCGCTCCCATAGCGTGGTCGAGACCGACGTGCCGATCGCGCCGGCCGTGATCCGCATGAAGTTCGACAGTCCCGAGGCCGACGGGATGCGCGCCGGAGCGATCTCCGACAGCGTGAGCGTCACCAGCGGGATGAAGAAGAACGCCATGGCGATCCCCTGGATGATGGTGGGCACCATGATGGTCGTCAGGTCCGCTTGCGTGTTGAACCGCGAGCGCATCCACAGCACCAGCGCGAACACCAGGAAGGCGAAGGTCGCGAAGCGGCGCGGGTCCACCTTGGCGATGTTCTTGCCCACCACCGGCGAGAGCACCAGCGCCAGCAGGCCCACGGGCGCCATCACCATGCCCGCCTGCGTGGCCGTGTAGCCCATGTACTGTTGCAGCCAGAGCGGCAGCAGCACCACGTTGCCGAAGAACAGGCCGTAGCCCACCGAGGTGGCCAGCGCCCCGGCCCAGAAGTTGCGGATCTTGAAGAGCGACAGGTCCACCACCGGATGCTCCTCGCCGCGCTCCCAGACCATGAAGGTGATGAAGCCCACCACGGCCACCACACAGCAGGCCACCACCCAGGGCGAGGCGAACCAGTCATGCTCCTTGCCGATGTCCAGCATCACCTGCATCGCCGCCACCCAGATGACGAGCAGCGCCAGGCCGACGGAGTCGATCGGCAGCGCGCGCCGCTCGGATTCGCGCTTGTGGAAGATGCCCCAGGTGACGAGCACCGCCACGATGCCCACCGGCACGTTGATGTAGAAGATCCACGGCCAGGTCATGTTGTCCGTGATCCAGCCACCCAGCAGCGGCCCCATGACCGGCGCGATGAGCGTGGTCATCGACCACATCGCCATGGCCAGCCCGGCCAGCGCCTTGGGGTAGCTGGAGAGCAGCAGCGACTGCGACAGCGGGATCATCGGTCCGGCCACGAAGCCCTGCAGCGCGCGGAAGGCGATGAGCGTGGCCATGTTGGGCGCCAGCCCACATAGCAGCGATGCGATGACGAAGAGCGTCACGCTGGCCACGAACAGGCGCACCTGCCCGAAGCGCTGCGACAGCCAGCCGGTGAGCGGCACCGCGATGGCATTGGCCACCGCGAAGCTGGTGATGACCCAGGTTCCCTGCGTGGGGCTCACGCCCAGGTCGCCCGCGATGGCGGGCAGCGACACGTTGGCGATCGACGTGTCCAGCACGTTCATGAACGTGGCCGCCGAGAGGGCCAGCGTGCCCCACATGCGCGCGCTGCCTTCGAGCGGCGGTGGCGCCAGGGGCGGAGTGTGGGAAGGAGAGGACATGGAGGCTCCGAAAGGGGAGGGCGCCGCCGCGGTCAGTGGGCCTGCGTCCGGCCGGTGGCGCGGGAAGCCGGCCCTGCATTGGCTGCGATGATGCGGGCCACTTCTTCGTCGGCACCCTTGTCGAGGCCGGCATACACGGCCGTCTGCGCCACTGCCTCGGCACGCGGCGCAGACGCCAGCAGTGCGCCTGCGCGGTCCTGGGTGTTGACCGTGACGTCCATGGACAGGCCCACGCGCAGCGGATGGTCCTTGAGCTGCTCGGCGTCCAGGGCGATGCGCACGGGCACGCGCTGCACCACCTTGATCCAGTTGCCGGTGGCGTTCTGCGCGGGCAGCAGCGCGAATGCTGCGCCCGTGCCCACGCCCAGCCCGACGACCTTGCCCGTGTACTCCACCTTGCTGCCGTAGAGATCGGCAGTGAGCGTGGCGGACTGGCCCAGGCGCAGGTTGCGCAGCTGGTTTTCCTTGAAGTTCGCGTCCACCCAGACGTGGCTGAGCGGCACGATGGTCATGAGCGGAGCGCCGGGCGCCACGCGCTGGCCGAGCTGTACCGTGCGCTTGGCGACATAGCCGTCCACCGGAGCGGGCAGGGCCGTGCGGCGCTCGGCAAGATAGGCTTCGCGCACCTTCGCCGCAGCGGCGAGTACGTTGGGGTTCTCCTGCACCGGCACGCCCTGGGTGAGCGACTGGTTGCTGGTCAGCTGTTCACGTGCAGCTTCGACGCCGGCCTGCGCGGCGGCCAGGGCCGAACGGGCCGCATCCACCTGGTTTTGCGCGTGCTGCAACTCCTCCTTGGAGACCGCGCCGTTGCCCGAGAGGGACTGCCGGCGCTTCAGGTCTTCCTGGGCGCGTGCCACGTCCGATCGCGCCTTGGTCACCTCGGCCTGGCGCAGCGTGATCTGCGCGCTCAGCGAGCCGTTGTTCACGTACACGGTGCGTGCCTGCCGCACGGCCTGGGCCAGGCCCGCCTCGGCCTGGGCCAGCGCCACCCGGGCATCGGCCGGGTCCAGCTGCACCAGCGGTGCGCCGGCCTTCACGAAGTCGGTGTCGTCGGCCATGATGGACATCACCGTGCCGCCCGTCTGCGGTGTGATCTGGATGACGTTGCCCTGCACGTAGGCGTTGTCGGTGCTCTCGTAGTGGCTCAGGACGAGCCAGTCGTACAGGCCCCACCCCGCGCCGGCCACGACGACCACGGCTGCGAGAGCCACGAGGGTCTTGCGGCGGCGGGCCTTGGCGTCCTGCGCGTTTGCCGGGGCGTTGGAGGGGGCGGAAGCGTTCTGGGGTGCGTTCATGGTGATGTCTCCCCGCGGGACGGCCATCGTCCGCGCGGCAAGGGAAAAGGAGGCGGATAAAGGGGCGGAATGGTCAGTGCGCGGAGCCGGATGCGGCGGATGCCTGCGTGCCCGCCGCCAGGACGGGAGCCTGCGCGGCATAGCCGCCACCCAGTGCGCGCGCCAGGCGGGCCTGGTTGTCCAGGCGGCGGGCCGCAAGATCCACGGCCTGGCGGCGCTGCTGCAGCACGCTGGTTTCGGCGGTGAGCACGTTCAGGTAGTTGCCCAGGCCGGCCCGGTAGCGCTGCTGGGCGATGGCGTAGGCGCTCTCGGCGGAGGCCTGCGCTTCGCGCTGCTCGGCCGCCTGCTGGTCGATGGAGCGTGCCGAGGCGATCTGGTCGGCCGCTTCGTGCAGCGCATCCAGCAGGGTGGCGTTGTAGCTCTCGACGGCAGCATCCACGTCGGCGGCCTTGCCACGCAGGTTGGCGCGCAGCCGGCCCGCCTCGAAGATCGGCAGCCGGATGGCCGGGCCCACGCCCCATTCCCGGCTGCCGCCCTTGACGAAGTTGTCCAGCCCCAGCGAGGCCAGGCCCACGAAGGCCGTGAGGCTCACGTTGGGATAGAACTGCGCCTTCGCCACGGCCACGTCCTGCGTCGCGGCTTCCACGCGCCAGCGCGCGGCGGCGATGTCCGCACGCCGGCCCAGCAGGTCCGCGGGCAGTGCGGCGGGCAGGGCGATGGCATGCAGGGACGACAGCGGCGGCGGCACCAGGGCCTGTGCGGCTCCGGGCTGCCCCACCAGCGCGTCCAGCGCATTGCGCGCCATGGCCTCCTGCTCGCGCAGCGCCTCGATCTGCTGGCGTGCTTCGGGCAGGCTGCCTTCGCTCTGGCGCTCTTCCAGCCGCGTGTCCAGGCCGGCAGTCACGCGGTCGCGCACCAGCGACAGCGTCTGGGTGCGTTGCTCCAGGGTGCGCTGCGCCACGCCGAGCTGTGCCTGCACGCGCGCGAGTTCCACGTACTGCCGTACCACGTTGGACGCCAGCAGCACCCGCGCGGCCTGTGCGTCGGCGATGGCCGCGTTGGCACTGCCCACCGCGGCGTCGATGGCCGCGCGGTTCTTGCCGAAGAAGTCCAACTCCCAATTGCCCGTGAGGCGCCCCGTGGCGCTGTTTTCCGTGCTGCCGCCCAGCGGAGGTGGATAGATGGAATTGGCGCTGTAGTGCTGGCGGGTGGCGTCCAGGCCGCCATTGACCTGTGGGCGGTCTGCGGCGCGCGTGGCTTCCGTGAAGGCCTGTGCCCGGGCGATGCGCGCTTCGGCGAGCTTCAGGTTGGGGCTCCGGGACAGGGCCTGGTCGATGAGTGCATCCAGCTGCGCATCGCCGAAGCCGCGCCACCAGTCGGATGCCACGGCCGGATCGGCGAAGGCCCGTGCGGCATCCGCCGTGGCCTGGGCCTGTGCAGCCAGGCCCAGGGAGGCTGCGTCGCGCATCCGGGCCTGGGGGGCGATGCCGGACATGTCCGCGCAGGCCGTCAGCCCCAGCAGCGCGAAGGCCAGGGTGCCGACGTACAGCGCCACCGCCTGCCAGCGAGGCTCTGCGGCGTCAGCGGCCGGCTGCGCATGCGGCACCGCTGCGGCAGAGGAGAAAGGAGCCAGAAGGTTTTTCATGTTGTGTCGTGCTCTCGGAAAAAGGTCGGAAGGGCTTACTGGCCGTCCGGCGGCGGCCCGAGCCGCGTGGTCAGGTTCTCGTAGATGCGGGCCAGGTAGCGGCGCAGCGCGGCGGCTTCCGCATCGCTGAATCCGTGCAGGGCGGTGCGCTGAAGGTCCTGCAGCAGTTCAGGCAACCGGGCGGCGGCGGCGTGGCCTTCGTCGGTCAGTGCGAGGTTGACCACGCGGCGGTCTTCCTGCGAGCGCTCGCGGCGGCACAGGCCCTTGGCTTCCAGCCGGTCCAGCAGCCGCGTCATGCCACCGGCGTCCAGCTGGCAGACGCGGGCCAGGGCGGCGACCGTGCTTTCCTGGCCTGAAGCCAGGAAGATGCGCAGCAGGGGCCGCCATTGCGCATCGGTCAGCCCCAGGGGTTCCACCCGGCGGTCCACCTCGCTGCCCATCAGGTTGACGATGCGGCGCATCTGGTAGCCGATGCTCTGCTCGATCAGCTCGGGGTTGACGGAAGGGTTGACGGAAGGGTTGGCGGTGCGGGTCGAATGCATGCCGCAACATTAATTGACTGGTCAAATAGTGTCAAGTCTTTGATTGCGGCTCGGTCTGAACGGCCTCTGCGTAGCGACGGAGACTTTTCCTCCGGCCGGCGGCTGGAGGGGGCCAGGAAAGATCAACCTGCCTGGCCGCCGCTCAGGCAGAAGCGGGCGAACCGCTCCAGCAGCCCGCAGGCTTCCGGCGTCGCGCGGACGTGGTCGCGCAAGGCTTCCGGATCGCGGCCGGCCCGCCGCACATCGGCCGCCAGCGCATCGACGTAGCCGCGCATGGCGACGGGAGTGAATTCGGGGTGGAACTGCACCCCCCACGCGCAGCGGCCTACCCGGAAGGCCTGGTGCGGTTCGAAGGCATTGCCCGCGAGCCGCACCGCTCCGGCAGGCAGGCGCCTCACCGATTGCCGGTGCACCACCTGGGCGCCGAAAACGCCGGGCAGCCCTGCGAAAAGCGCATCGCTGCCCGCGGTGTCCGGCGCCGTGCGGACCTCCACGGTGCCGATCTCCCACCCTCCGGGATGGTCCGCCACCTCGCCGCCCAGCGCGTGCGCGAGCAACTGGTGGCCATAGCAGATGCCCAGCACGGGCGTCTGCGCCGCCACGGCGCGGGCGAGCCAGCCGCCCAGCGCTTCGCTCCAGGGCGCCCGGTCCGTGACCATGGCGTGCGAACCGGTCACCACCACGCCGGCAACGGCACCGGGGCCGGGCATGCCGTCTCCCTGCGCCGCATCGACGGTGAGCACGGGCGCTGCGGTGCCGGCCAGCCCGGCCTGCACCCAGTCCTCGAAGTCGCCCAAACGCTCCCGCAGCGCCGGGAAGGTACCGCCGGTCCTGGCGATCACGATGGGTAGCGGTGTCGGCGAAGGCATGCGGGCGGGATGGTCAATGCTGGCCGGTGCGGGCGAGATAGCGCTTGCGCCAGAACAGCGCCACCAGGGCGATGGCGATCACCGTCATCGTGGCCATGGCCCACCAGAAGCCATCCTGCTTGTGGATCAGCGGAATGAACTCGAAATTCATGCCGAAGATGCCGGCGATCAGGTTGAGCGGCAGGAACACGGCGGTGAGGGCGGTGAGCGTGCGCATGATGTCGTTCGTACGGTTGCTCTGCACGCTGAAATGCATCTGCACCGCCGTTTCGGTGCTCTGCTCCAGCCGGCGCACGTGGTGCACCACCCGTTCGATGTGCTCCAGCACGTCGCGGCTGCGCACCTTGAGCAGTTCCAGTTCGCGCAGCGCGGCCATGTTGTCGGGCAGGGCCCAGGTCTCGAGCGTGTCCACCCAGTCCTGCACGGCGGCCCGCTGGTCCTCGCAGATCTCGTCGAGCTGGTGCAGTGTCAGCCGTGCATCCAGCAGCGCGCTCCAGTTGGCGAATCGCCCGCGCGGCTTGAGCAGTTCGGCCTGCCAGTGGTCCAGTTGGCGAGATAGTTCGCGGCGCAGGTCCAGGTAGTTGTCCACGATCAGGTTCACCACGCGCAGCATCAGGTCCGCCGGGCTGGTCGGCAGGCGCGATCCCGGGGCGGGGCCGGTGCGCATGTCCCGGGCCTGCGTCTCCGAGGTCGCGCCGCCCTCCGCGGCGGGCGCGGGCTGTGTCGCCGTGAGCAGGCGGGCGGCGAATGCGTCGCGCACGGTGCAATCGCCCGGGTGCACCGACAGCAGCACCTGGTCGAAGACCGCGAACCCCACGGGACTGGTGTCGATGCGGCGCAGCACGGGGGGGCCGGCGCGCCGGGGTGGGGCGAGCCCCGTCAGGCTGGGCACTTCCGTCGTGTCGCACTGCGTGGCGCTCAGCCGCCGGAACACCATGACGTCGTATTGGGACGTGTAATCGTAGTGCGACGGCAACTGCGCATTCAGCAGGTCGGACACGTGCAGATCGACGAGTTGCAGGCCCGCCAGGGACTGCAGCGCCGCCTGCAGCGCCGGCAGCCGCTCTCCGAAGACGGCGCGGGTGCAGGCGATCCACACGAAGCCCTGGGCGGGCACTTGCTGCGGTATGGCATCCAGCTCTTTCGCCCCCTGCGGGCCGATGTGGAATACGCGGATCGCGCCGGAGGCGTCCAGCGTCATGGGGCGTGCCTCCGGCATCCGGAATGGGGTGCCATGGTGCTCCTACCGGGAAAGCAGGCGCGCGGCGTCGCGGGCGAAATACGTCAGGATGCCGTCCGCCCCGGCGCGCTTGAAGGCGAGCAGGGATTCCATCATCACGGCATCGTGGTCGAGCCAGCCGTTGGCTGCGGCGGCCTTCAGCATGGCGTATTCGCCGCTCACCTGGTAGGCGAAGGTCGGCACGCGGAACTCGTCCTTCACCCGGCGCACGACGTCCAGGTAGGGCATGCCGGGCTTGACCATGACCATGTCCGCGCCCTCGGCGATGTCCAGGGCCACCTCGCGCAGCGCCTCGTCGGTGTTGCCCGGGTCCATCTGGTACACGTTCTTGTCGGCCTTGCCGAGCGCCCCGCGCGTGCCCACGGCGTCGCGGAACGGGCCGTAGAACGCGCTCGCGTATTTCGCGCTGTAGGCCATGATGCGGGTGTGGATGTGGCCCTGGGCCTCCAGCGCCTCGCGAATGGCGCCGATGCGGCCGTCCATCATGTCGCTGGGCGCCACGATGTCCACCCCCGCCTCGGCATGCGTGAGCACCTGGCCGACGAGGATTTCCACCGTCTCGTCGTTCATGATGTAGCCGGTCTCGTCCAGCACGCCGTCCTGTCCATGGCTGGTATAGGGATCGAGCGCCACGTCGGTGAGCACGCCGAGATCGGGAAACTCCTTCTTGAGGGACCGCACCACCCGGGGGATCAGCCCATCTGGGTTGAGTGCCTCCTTGCCATCCGGCGTTTTCAGCGACGGCTCGATGGACGGAAACAGCGCCAGCACCGGGATGCCCAGGCGCACGCAGTCTTCCGCCACGGGCAGCAGCAGGTCCAGGCTCAGACGGTCCACGCCGGGCATCGACGCAATGGCCTGCCGCTGGTTCGTGCCTTCGTGCACGAACACCGGGTAGATGAAGTCGTGCGCGGACAGCCGGTGCTCGCGCACCAGGTTGCGGGTGAATGCGTCGCGCCGCAGCCGGCGCGGGCGGTGCTGGGGAAAGGGCGGGGGGCTGGAGAGATGCATCCCGAAATTGTGCTCCCGTTTCGGGAGGGCGTGCCACCGGATGGGCGCCCGGCGGCACGTACACTGCGACCCATGCTCTGGGTCAAAGCCTTCCATATCGTCTTCGTGGCCAGCTGGTTCGCGGGCCTGTTCTACCTGCCCCGCATCTTCGTGAACCTCGCCATGGTGCCGCCGGACTCCACCGCCGAGCGCGAGCGCCTGCTGCTCATGGCGCGCAAGCTGCTGCGTTTCACCACCCTGCTGGCCGTGCCCGCGCTGGCCCTGGGCCTGTGGCTCTACCTGGGCTACGGCATCGGTCGCGGACCGGGCAACGGCTGGATGCACGCCAAGCTCACCGTGGTGGTGCTGGCCGTGGGCTACCACCATGCCTGCGGCCTGCTGCTGCGCAAGTTCGCCGCGGGGCGCAACAGCCACGGGCACCGCTGGTACCGCTGGTTCAACGAGGTGCCGGTGCTCCTGCTGGTCGCGGCGGTGGTGCTGGTGGTCGTCAAACCGTTCTGAACCGGGCGCGCGCCGCCGTGCACAAGACCTCCGCCTGGCCGCTCGCGCTGACCTACATCGCGCTCATCGTCTTCGCGAGCCTGTTTCCCTTCGAGGGCTGGCGCGAGCAGGGCATCTCCCCACTGGTATTCCTCACGGCCCGGGTTCCGCCGCCGTACTGGACCTGGTTCGACGTCAACATCAATGTCGCAGGCTACGCGCCGCTGGGCTTCCTGCTGGCCCTGGCGCTGCTGCGAACGGGCTGGCCCCGGGCGGCCGTGGTGGTGGCCGTGCTGTCCGGCGGCATGCTTTCCATGCTCATGGAGCTGCTGCAGATCTACCTGCCGCGGCGGGTGCCGTCCAACATGGACCTGCTGCTCAATACGGCCGGCACCCTGCTGGGGGCGCTCGTGGCCGCATTGCTGGAGCGGCTGGGGGCCATCGC
The DNA here is from genome assembly GCA_003029925.1 of Paracidovorax avenae. Taxonomy (GTDB): domain Bacteria; phylum Pseudomonadota; class Gammaproteobacteria; order Burkholderiales; family Burkholderiaceae_C; genus Paracidovorax; species Paracidovorax avenae_A. The sequence goes on from CP028296.1 coordinate 447,928, forward strand.
CCGCTGGAGCCGGTTCCGCGCGCGCTGGTTCGTGCAGGACGCGAGCGGCGCCCTGGTGCTGATCGCGCTCTGGCCGGCCGCGCTGCTGTTCCCTGCGGCCGTGCCGTTCGGGCTCGGCCAGATGTGGGAGCGGCTGGAAGCCGCGCTGGCTGAAACGCTGGCCGACACCCCCTTCCTCGAATGGCTGCCGGTGCGCGACACCCCGCTGGAGCCCCTGATGCCCGGGGCGGAGCTGCTCGCGGTGCTGCTCGGGCTGCTCGTTCCCTGCCTGCTGGGCTACTGCGCGATCCGGAACGTCGGGCGCCGGGTGGCCTATGCCTGCGGCATGGTCGCCGCCGGGGTGGCGGTGACCGCGCTGTCCGCCGCGCTCAGCTACGGCCCGGCCCACGCCTGGGAGTGGCTGGGCCTGCCCGCGCGTGTGGGCATCGTCGCGGGCCTGGTGGCGGCGCTGCTGCTCGTGCCCCTGCCGCGCCGCGCCGCCGGGGTGTTGCTGCTGCTCGTGCTGGTCTGGCATCTGAACCTGCTCAACCAGGCGCCGACCAGCGCCTACTTCGCGGAAACCCTCCTGGCCTGGGAGCAGGGGCGTTTCATCCGCTTCTACGGCCTGGGCCAGTGGCTCGGCTGGCTCTGGCCCTACGCGACGCTGGTGTACGTGGTGTTGCAGGTCGCCAGCCGCCCGGCGCCGGAGGTACGCGCCGCCCCCGCCTCCTAGAATCCGGACATGACCGAAGACACTTCCCCGTCCCGCGGCTACTACGCCCGCCACATTTTCTTCTGCCTCAACGACCGCATCAACGGCGAGGACAGCTGTGCCCACCACGGCGCGAAGGAGGCGTTCGACCACTGCAAGGCGCGCGTCAAGGCCGAAAAGCTCGCTGGTCCCGGCCAGGTGCGCGTGAACAAGGCGGGCTGCCTGGACCGCTGCGCGGGCGGGCCCGTCGCGGTCGTCTATCCCGAGGGCACCTGGTACACCTACGTGGACACCAGCGATATCGACGAGATCGTCGAGTCCCACCTCAAGAACGGCCAGGTGGTCGAGCGCCTGCTCACCCCGCCGGAACTCGGACGCTGATCCGGGCTCAGACCCCGGCCTTCCCGCATTTCGGGCCGCGGGCCGCCTTTTTCGGGGCGGCACGGGGCCATTTCCTTACTGCAGACAAGTGAACGCCCAGACTGAACGCCTGACTTTCTCCGGCACGGCCGGCGCCATCGAGGCGCTGCGCGACCCGGCCGCCGCGACCGGGCGCAGCGCCCCGCTCGGCGTGGCCGTGATCGCCCATCCCCATCCGCTCTTCGGCGGCACCATGGACAACAAGGTCGTGCAGACGCTCGCCCGGGCCTTCGTCGCGTGTGGGTGGTCGGCCGTGCGCTTCAATTTCCGGGGCGTCGGCGGCAGCGCCGGCTCCCACGACGAAGGCCGCGGAGAGCTGGACGACCTGCTCGCGGTCATCGACCAGGCAGCGCCCGCCGGTGCGATCGCGCTGGCGGGGTTCTCCTTCGGCGCCTTCGTCACCAGCCACGCCCTGGAGCGGCTCTGGGGCGCGCGTGACATCGAGCGCGCCGTGCTCGTGGGGACGGCCGCCAGCCGCTTCACCGTCGCGCCCGTGCCGGCCGAGGCCCATGGCCGCACGCTGGTTGTCCATGGCGAGCAGGACGACACCGTGCCCCTGGCCGCCGTGATGGACTGGGCGCGCCCCCAGACACTCCCTGTGACAGTCGTGCCCGGTGGCGGACATTTCTTTCACGGACAATTGCCGCTGCTCAAGCACCTGGTCATGCGGCACCTGACTTCCCAGGCCTGAGGGACGGGCCGCCGGCTGCCTGCCCCCACCCCCCGCTTTTCCTTCTTCCCTCTCCCGCTTCCTTTCTTCCCGGACCGTTCCGAATGCATGCCTCCATGAAGTCCTTCCTGCCCCTGCTGCGCTCCTTCGCCATGGCCGCCGCGCTCGCGCCTGCTGCGCTCTGGGCACAGGTGCAGGCCCCCCAGCCGCCCGAGATCGCCGCGCGCAACTACCTGCTGCTGGACGTGACATCCGGGCAGGTGCTGGCCGCCAAGGACATCGATGCCCCCGTGGAGCAGGCGTCCCTGACCAAGCTCATGACCGGCTACCTGGTGTTCGATGCGCTGCGTTCCAAGAAGATCACGCTGGAACAGAAGCTGCCGGTGAGCGTCCTGGCGTGGAAGATGCCGGGCTCGCGCATGTTCATCGACCCCAAGATGCAGGTGCCGGTGGATGACCTCCTGAAGGGCATGATCGTGCAGTCGGGCAACGATGCCTCCATGGCCCTGGCCGAGGGGGTCGGCGGCTCGGCCGAGAACTTCGTCAAGCTCATGAACGACCAGGCCAAGGCCCTGGGCATGAAGAACACGGCCTACAAGAACCCCGAAGGCCTCACGGAGCCCGGCCACACGACCACCGCGCGCGACCTGAGCATCCTCGCGACGCGGCTCATGAAGGATTTCCCGGAGTACATGCACTATTACTCCACCAAGCACTATGCCTATCCGGGCACGCCGCCTTCCAACGGCACCAACCGCAATTCGCTGCTGTTCCGTGACCCGACGGTGGATGGCCTCAAGACCGGGCACACCGCAGCGGCCGGCTACTGCCTCGTGGCCACGTCCAAGCGTGATTTCCCCAATGTCGGCCAGCGCCGTCTGCTGTCCATCGTGCTGGGTACCGCGAGCGAGAACGCGCGTGCCAACGAGAGCCAGAAGCTGCTGAACTGGGGCTACACCGCCTACGACGCCGTCAAGCTGTTCGATGGCGGCCAGCCGGCCGCCATCCCGGCGCTCTGGAAGGGCACGCAGAACACCATCAAGATCGGGCGCCCCGATCCCATCGTCGTCACGGTGCCGTCGGGCTCGGCTGGCAAGATATCCACCCAGATCGTCCGCCAGGACCCGTTGGTCGCCCCCCTGACCAAGGGGCAGTCCATCGGCACGCTCAAGGTTTCGCTGGGTGACCAGCAGATCGCCGAAGTGCCCCTGGTGGCGCTCGAGACCGTCGAGCAGGCGGGCATCTTCGGTCGTGCCTGGGATGCCATCCGGCTCTGGATCAAGTGATGCGCGCTGCGCGTGGCGGGAGGCCGGCAGCGCCGGTCCTTGCTTCGCTCCGGGCAAACTGATACATTAGAAGGCTTTTCGGAATTTCCGAAGGGAATCACGTCTTCGCTCGATTCGAATCCGCCGGGCGAAGTTTTCACGTTTAGGGACGATTCATGCCAACCATCAACCAGCTCATTCGTCAGGGGCGCGAGGTCGAAACGACCAAGTCCAAGAGCCCTGCGATGCAAAACTCTCCCCAGCGCCGTGGCGTGTGCACCCGTGTGTACACCACGACGCCCAAGAAGCCGAACTCAGCTCTGCGGAAGGTCGCCAAGGTGCGCCTGACCAACGGCTTCGAGGTCATCTCCTACATCGGCGGCGAAGGCCACAACCTGCAGGAACACAGCGTGGTGCTGGTTCGCGGCGGCCGTGTGAAGGATCTGCCCGGTGTGCGTTACCACATCGTGCGCGGCTCGCTTGACCTGCAAGGCGTCAAGGACCGCAAGCAGGCCCGTTCCAAGTACGGTGCCAAGAAGCCCAAGGCCAAGTAAGCCCTGCGTTTCGAAGAATTTTCGGTGCTGTTCCCGCGTGGCGCGGTGAAGCAGCGTAGTGGCCCCGAACGCAGGTGTTCTGCGTGGGTCGAGTAAGTGGGAGTCCTGAATGGCTCTCGCGGTGCCTGGGAAGGCGCCAACTGAAGCAAAGATAGAGGTGAGAAATGCCACGTCGTCGCGAAGTCCCCAAACGTGAAATCCTGCCGGACCCGAAGTTCGGCAATGTCGAGCTGTCCAAATTCATGAACGTGATCATGGAAGGCGGCAAGAAGGCAGTTGCAGAGCGCATCATCTATGGCGCCCTGGAACTCATCCAGAAGAAGCACCCCGACAAGGATCCCCTGGAAGCGTTCACCGTTGCCATCAACAACGTGAAGCCCATGGTGGAAGTGAAGTCCCGCCGCGTCGGTGGCGCCAACTACCAGGTGCCGGTCGAAGTGCGCCCCGTGCGCCGCCTGGCCCTGTCGATGCGCTGGCTCAAGGAGGCCGCCCGCAAGCGCGGCGAGAAGTCCATGGCCCAGCGCCTGGCCAACGAGCTGCTGGAAGCCACGGAAGGCCGTGGCGGCGCGATGAAGCGCCGTGACGAAGTGCACCGCATGGCAGAAGCCAACAAGGCGTTCAGCCACTTCCGCTTCTAAGCCCATCCCTTCATCTCGAAGGCCTGGAGCCCGATCCGCCCCACCGGCGGGCGGGCTCTTTGGCTGTTAACGAAAGACCATCATGGCACGCAAGACTCCCATCGAGCGCTACCGCAACATCGGTATCTCGGCCCACATCGACGCTGGCAAGACCACGACGACTGAACGTATCCTGTTCTACACGGGTGTGAACCACAAGATCGGCGAAGTGCACGACGGCGCTGCGACCATGGACTGGATGGAGCAGGAGCAGGAGCGCGGCATCACGATCACGTCCGCCGCCACGACCTGCTTCTGGAAGGGCATGGACATGTCCTATCCCGAGCACCGCTTCAACATCATCGACACCCCCGGCCACGTGGACTTCACCATCGAGGTGGAGCGTTCCATGCGCGTGCTGGACGGCGCCTGCATGGTCTATTGCGCCGTGGGTGGCGTGCAGCCCCAGTCGGAAACCGTGTGGCGCCAGGCCAACAAGTACAAGGTGCCCCGCCTCGCGTTCGTCAACAAGATGGACCGTACCGGCGCCAACTTCTTCAAGGTCTATGACCAGATGCGCCTGCGCCTGAAGGCCAATCCCGTGCCCGTGGTGATCCCGATCGGTGCCGAGGAAAACTTCACCGGCGTGGTCGACCTGCTCAAGATGAAGGCCATCATCTGGGACGAAGCGTCCCAGGGCATGAAGTTCAACTACGAAGACATCCCGGCCGACCTGTTGGAATCCGCCAAGGAATGGCGCGAGAAGATGGTCGAGGCCGCTGCCGAAGCGTCCGAAGAGCTGATGAACAAGTACCTGGAAGAGGGCGACCTCTCCGAGGACGAGATCAAGCTCGGCCTGCGCACGCGCACGATCGCCACCGAGATCCAGCCCATGCTGTGCGGCACTGCGTTCAAAAATAAGGGTGTGCAGCGCATGCTGGATGCCGTGATCGACTACCTGCCTTCGCCCGTGGACATTCCTCCCGTGGCCGGCACGGATGACGACGAAGCCGAAACCAGCCGCAAGGCGGATGACGGCGAGAAGTTCTCGGCCCTGGCATTCAAGCTGATGACCGACCCGTTCGTGGGCCAGCTGACCTTCGTGCGTGTGTACTCGGGCGTGCTCTCCAAGGGCGACACTGTGTACAACCCCGTGAAGGGCCGCAAGGAGCGTATCGGCCGTATCGTGCAGATGCACGCGAACGAACGCCTGGAAGTGGAAGAAATCCGCGCCGGCGACATCGCTGCCTGCGTGGGCCTGAAGGACGTGACCACGGGCGAAACCCTGTGCGATCCCGAAGCCATCGTGACGCTGGAGCGCATGGTGTTCCCCGAGCCCGTGATCACGCAGGCTGTCGAACCCAAGACCAAGACCGACCAGGAAAAGATGGGCATCGCCCTGCAGCGCCTGGCCGCCGAGGATCCGTCTTTCCGCGTGAAGACCGATGAGGAATCGGGCCAGACGCTGATCGCCGGCATGGGCGAGCTCCACCTGGAAATCATCGTTGATCGCATGAAGCGCGAGTTCGGCGTGGAAGCCAACGTGGGCAAGCCCCAGGTGGCCTACCGCGAAACCATCCGCAAGACGGTGGAAGAGGCCGAAGGCAAGTTCGTGCGCCAGTCCGGCGGCAAGGGCCAGTACGGCCACGTCGTGCTCAAGATCGAGCCGAACGAAGCCGGCAAGGGCATCGAGTTCGTGGACGCCATCAAGGGCGGTGTGGTTCCTCGTGAATTCATCCCGGCCGTGGAAAAGGGCATCAACGAAGCCGTGACCCAGGGCGTGCTGGCCGGCTATCCGGTGGTGGACGTGAAGGTCACGCTGCACTTCGGTTCGTACCACGACGTGGACTCGAACGAACTGGCGTTCAAGATGGCTGCCATCTTCGGCTTCAAGGAAGGTTGCAAGAAGGCCGGTCCGGTCATCCTGGAACCCATGATGGCCGTGGAAGTGGAGACGCCTGAAGACTACGCCGGTACCGTGATGGGCGACCTCTCGTCCCGCCGCGGCATGGTGCAGGGCATGGACGACATGGTCGGCGGCGGCAAGGCCATCAAGGCCGAAGTGCCCCTGTCGGAAATGTTCGGCTATTCGACCGCCCTGCGCTCCGCGACGCAAGGCCGCGCCACGTACACGATGGAGTTCAAGCATTACAGCGAAGCTCCGCGCAACGTGTCCGAAGCCATCATGGCCGCCCGCGCCAAGTAAGAAGACCACCCCTGCGTCGCCTGCGGCGCAGGGGTGAATCAGTTTCTGTCTGCGATTGCATGCCCTTCGTTGCCCGTGGCGAAGGATTCGGCAATGCGGTGCAGACGTAAAACCAACACACGGGCATTGCTCTTTATTCTGGAGTTGAGAAATGGCAAAAGGTAAGTTCGAACGTACCAAGCCCCACGTGAACGTGGGCACGATCGGCCACGTGGACCACGGCAA
>CP028296.1:456684-526485 GCA_003029925.1 Paracidovorax avenae
ATGGAAGAAGGCCTGCGCTTCGCCATCCGCGAAGGCGGCCGTACGGTCGGCGCCGGCGTCGTGGCCAAGATCATTGCTTAAATTCGAGCAATAAGGAATCTGCCATGTCCAAGCAAAAGATCCGTATCCGCCTGAAGGCTTTCGATTACAAGCTGATCGACCAGTCCGCCGCCGAGATCGTCGACACCGCCAAGCGCACCGGCGCCATCGTCAAGGGCCCCGTGCCCCTTCCGACGCGCATGAAGCGTTTCGACATCCTGCGTTCGCCCCACGTCAACAAGACGTCGCGCGACCAGTTCGAAATCCGCACGCACCAGCGCCTGATGGATATCGTCGATCCCACCGACAAGACGGTTGACGCGCTGATGAAGCTCGACCTGCCGGCTGGCGTGGACGTCGAGATCAAGCTGCAGTAATCCCCCATTGCGGCCATTCGTGCGGCGCGCTCCGGCTGGAGCGTGCCGTGCTTCCAACGCGGACTTGCCTGCAAAGGCAGTCCGCGTTATACTTTGAGGCTTCGCATTTTTGCGTTCCGAATTCAAGCGGGGTGCAGGGCTGCGAAGTTTTATCAACCTTCTTTCGCGCACATTGGTGCCAAGCCGTCGAGGCCTGCGCCCGTCGTGCAAACGTCCTGGCCAATTGAAGTCGGGGCGGCGGAAGCTTTGGAGAACAACCAATGAGTCTGAGCAACTCCCTCGGGTTGCTGGGCCGCAAGGTGGGCATGATGCGTCTGTTCACCGATGACGGGGACGCAGTGCCCGTCACGGTGGTGGATGTGTCCAACAACCGCGTGACCCAGATCAAAACCCAAGAGAACGATGGCTACGTGGCCCTGCAGGTCACGTTCGGTTCGCGCAAGGCATCTCGCGTGACCAAGCCCGAAGCCGGCCACCTTGCCAAGGCAGGTGTGGAAGCCGGTGAAATCATCCGTGAATTCCGCGTGACTGCAGAAACCGCTGGCAAGTACGCCACCGGTGCTGCAGTGCCCGTGGCGGACGTGTTTTCCGTGGGCCAGAAGGTCGATGTGCAAGGCACCTCGATCGGTAAGGGCTACGCCGGCACGATCAAGCGCCACAACATGGCCTCGCAGCGCGCATCGCACGGTAACAGCCGTTCGCACAATGTGCCCGGCTCCATCGGCATGGCGCAGGATCCCGGCCGCGTGTTCCCCGGCAAGCGCATGACGGGCCACCTCGGCGACGCCACCACCACCACGCAGAACCTCGACGTCATCCGCGTCGACGAGGCACGCCAGCTTCTCCTGATCAAGGGCGCCATTCCGGGCTCGAAGGGTGGCTTCGTGACCGTGCGTCCCGCCGTCAAGGCCAAAGCTTCCCAAGGAGCGAACTAATGCAGCTCGAACTCCTGAATGACCAAGGCCAGGCCGCGTCCAAGATCGACGTACCCGAAACCGTGTTCGATCGCCAGTACAACGAAGACCTGATCCACCAGATCGTCGTGGCCTACCGCGCCAATGCCCGCCAGGGTACCCGCGCGCAAAAGGACCGCGAACAGGTTCGCCACTCGACCAAGAAGCCTTTCAAGCAAAAGGGCACCGGCAACGCACGTGCCGGTATGACCTCCTCGCCGCTGTGGCGTGGGGGCGGTCGCATCTTCCCGAACCTGCCTGAAGAAAACTTCACGCAGAAGATCAACAAGAAGATGTACCGCGCCGGCATGGCGTCCATCCTGTCGCAGCTGGCCCGCGAAGGCCGCCTGGCCGTGGTGGACTCGCTGAAGGTGGAAACACCCAAGACCAAGGCGCTGGCCGACAAGTTCAAGGCCATGAACCTGCAATCGGTGATGGTGATCGCCGATGAAGTGGACGAAAACCTGTACCTCGCTTCCCGCAACCTGAAGAACGTGTTCGTCGTCGAACCTCGTTATGCAGATCCGGTGTCGCTGGTGCATTACAAGAAAGTGCTCGTCACCAAGGGCGCTATCGACAAACTCAAGGAGATGTTCGCATGAGCACGCCCCAGTTTGACGAAGGCCGTCTGATGCAGGTTCTGGTCGCTCCCATCGTGTCCGAAAAGGCCACCATGGTTGCCGAGAAGTCCAATGCTGTGACGTTCAAGGTGCTGCAGAACGCAACCAAGCCCGAAATCAAGGCCGCCGTGGAATTGATGTTCAAGGTCGAGGTCAAGGGCGTTTCTGTGGTGAACACCAAAGGCAAGACCAAGCGCTTTGGCAAGACCATCGGCCGCCGCGACAACGTGCGCAAGGCCTATGTGACGCTGAAGGAAGGTCAGGAGCTGAACCTGTCCGGGGAGGCCGCTTAAATGGCAGTCATCAAGATGAAACCCACCTCGCCCGGCCAACGTGCCGTGGTGAAGGTGACGCGTGACCACCTGTACAAGGGCGAGGCTTTCGCTGCGCTGCTGGAACCCCAGCACCAGAAGTCCGGCCGCAACAACAACGGTCACATCACCACCCGCCACAAGGGCGGTGGCCACAAGCACCACTACCGTGTGGTGGACTTCAAGCGCAACAAGGATGCGATCCCGGCGAAGGTCGAGCGCATCGAGTACGACCCGAACCGTACGGCCCACATCGCCCTGGTGTGCTACGCCGACGGTGAGCGCCGCTACATCATCGCTCCCCGCAATCTGGAAGTCGGCGCCACCATCGTGAGCGGCTCCGAGGCCCCGATCCGCGTGGGCAACACGCTGCCGATCCGCAACATCCCCGTGGGTTCGACGATCCACTGCATCGAGCTCAAGCCCGGTGCCGGTGCCCAGATCGCCCGTTCCGCCGGTACGTCCGCGACGCTGCTGGCCCGCGAAAGCACGTACGCCCAGGTGCGCATGCGCTCCGGCGAAGTGCGCAAGATCCATATCGAGTGCCGCGCCACCATCGGTGAAGTCGCCAACGAAGAACACAGCCTGCGCCAACTGGGCAAGGCCGGTGTGAAGCGCTGGATGGGTATCCGCCCGACCGTTCGCGGCGTGGCCATGAACCCGGTGGATCACCCGCACGGTGGTGGCGAAGGCCGCACCGGCGAAGGCCGCCACGCTGTCGATCCTTGGGGCAATCTGACCAAGGGTTATCGCACCCGCAACAACAAGCGCACACAGGTCATGATCGTGTCGCGCCGCAAGAAGTAAGGGATAACAAATGACTCGTTCTCTCAAAAAGGGTCCGTTTGTTGACCACCACTTGCTGGCCAAGGTCGAAAAGGCCGTTGCCACCAAGGACAAAAAGCCAGTCAAGACCTGGTCGCGCCGCTCCATGGTCCTGCCCGAGTTCATCGGCCTGACCATTGCCGTGCACAACGGCAAGCAGCACGTGCCGGTCTATGTCACCGACCAGATGGTGGGCCACAAGCTGGGCGAATTCGCCCTGACGCGCACCTTCAAGGGTCACCCCGCGGACAAGAAGGTCCAGAAGAAATAAGGAGCAGAACATGTCTGAAACACGTGCTGTCCTCCGTGGCGTCCGCCTGTCGGTGGACAAGGGCCGTCTGGTTGCGGACCTGATCCGCGGCAAGAAGGTCGACCAGGCCCTGAACATCCTGACGTTCACGCAGAAAAAAGCTGCCGGTATCGTCAAGAAGGTGCTGGAGTCCGCCATCGCCAATGCCGAGCACAACGACGGCGCCGATATCGACGAACTGAAGGTCAAGACCATCTACGTCGAACAAGGCACGACGCTCAAGCGCTTCACGGCCCGCGCCAAAGGCCGCGGCAACCGCATCAGCAAGCCCACCTGCCACGTGTACGTGACGGTCGGCAACTGAGGCCAAAGGAAGAATATGGGACAGAAAATCCATCCTACCGGCTTCCGTCTGGCCGTGAGCCGCAACTGGGCCAGCCGCTGGTACGCGAGCAACCGTGACTTCGCCGGCATGCTGGCCGAAGACATCAAGGTGCGCGAATACCTGAAGGCCAAGCTGAAGAACGCCGCCGTGTCGCGTATCCTGATCGAGCGTCCTGCCAAGAACGCCCGCATCACGATCTATTCGGCACGCCCCGGCGTGGTGATCGGCAAGAAGGGCGAGGACATCGAGAACCTGAAGAAGGAACTCGCCACCCGCCTGGGCGTGCCGGTCGCAGTGAACATCGAAGAAGTGCGCAAGCCCGAAATCGATGCCAAGCTGATCGCCGACTCGATCACCCAGCAGCTCGAAAAGCGCATCATGTTCCGCCGTGCCATGAAGCGCGCGATGCAGAACGCGATGCGCCTGGGCGCCCAGGGCATCAAGATCATGTCCGCCGGCCGCCTGAACGGCATCGAAATCGCTCGTACCGAGTGGTACCGCGAAGGTCGTGTGCCGCTGCACACCCTGCGCGCCGACATCGATTACGGCACCTCCGAAGCCAAGACTACCTATGGTGTGATCGGCGTGAAGGTGTGGGTCTACAAGGGCGACACGCTGGGTCGTAACGACCTGCCGGTGGCCGAGACGCCCCGTCCGGAAGAAGAGCGCCGCCCCCGCGGTCCCCGCCGTGACGGCCGCCCTGGTGGCGACCGTGCCGGTGCAGGCCGTGGTCCCCGTCGTCCCATGGGTGGAAATGCCGCTCCGGCCGATGGCAGCGACAAGCCCGCTGGTGCCGGTGGCACCGACGCAACCGCCGTTAAGCGCGTTCGCAAGGTTGACGCGCCCGCTACAGCAGCGGACGGCAAAGGAGAATAACGATGCTGCAACCCGCTCGTCGCAAATACCGCAAAGAGCAGAAGGGCCGTAACACCGGCGTCGCCACCCGAGGCAACTCGGTGGCGTTCGGCGACTTCGGCCTGAAGTGCACGGACCGTGGCCGCCTGACGGCCCGCCAGATCGAGGCCGCACGCCGTGCGATCTCCCGTCACGTGAAGCGTGGCGGCCGCATCTGGATCCGTGTGTTCCCCGACAAGCCGATTTCCACCAAGCCCGCAGAAGTGCGGATGGGTAACGGCAAGGGCAACCCCGAGTACTACGTGGCCGAGATCCAGCCCGGCAAGATCGTCTTCGAAATCGTGGGCGTTCCTGAAGAGCTGGCACGTGAAGCGTTCCGCCTGGCTGCCGCCAAGCTGCCGCTGCGCACCACGTTCGTCGCACGTCAAATCGGCGCTTGATCAGGAGAATTGAAATGACCAAAGCTGCTGAACTGCGCCAGAAGGACGTCGCCGGCCTGGAGGCCGAGATCAAGTCGCTGCAGAAGGCCCATTTCGGCCTGCGCATGCAGAAGGCCACGCAACAACTGGGCAACACGGGCACGCTGCGCACCACGCGCCGCGACATCGCCCGCGCCAAGACCATCCTTGCTGAAAAGCAAGCCGCCAAGTAAGGAGCCGACATGACGGAAGCTAAAAAATCCCTCAAGCGCACCTTGGTTGGCAAGGTGGTCAGCGATAAGCGTGAGAAGACCGTGACGGTGCTCGTCGAGCGCCGCGTGAAGCACCCGATCTACGACAAGATCGTGATCAAGTCGAGCAAGTACCACGCGCACGACGAGAACAGCGAATACAAGCTGGGCGACACGATCGAGATCACGGAAAGCCGCCCGCTCTCCAAGACCAAGAACTGGGTTGCGACCCGCCTGGTCCAGAAGGCTGCCCTGGTCTGAGTGGTTCTCCACTCTTCCGGCGACACGCCCTCCAAAAACGGCCCACAATCGTGGGCCGTTTTTTTATTTCCGGCGCCGATGCCCGCACTCGCGGCGCACCGGCTGACCCATCCCATCCACCACCCCACCCAACTGGAGAAGAAAGCATGATCAAGATCGGAGAAGCGCTGCCTGCCGTGACGCTGATGGAATACTCTGAAGTCGAGGGCGGAGGCTGCAGCATCGGCCCGAACCCCGTGGACGTCGCGAAGGCCTCGGCCGGCAAGACGATCGCGCTGTTCGCGGTGCCGGGCGCTTTCACGCCGACCTGCTCCGCCAAGCACGTGCCGGGCTACGTCGAGCAGGCCGAGGCCTTCAAGGCGGCCGGCGTGGACGAAATCTGGTGCCTCAGCGTCAACGATGCCTTCGTCATGGGCGCCTGGGCGCGTGACCAGAAGACCGACGGCAAGGTGCGCATGCTGGCCGACGGCGATGCCGCCTTCGCGAAGGCCACCGGCCTGACGCTGGATCTCAACGGCAAGGGCCTGGGCCTGCGCAGCAACCGCTATTCCATGCTGGTCAAGGATGGCAAGGTGGCTTCGCTGAACATCGAGGCGCCCGGCAAGTTCGAGGTGAGCGACGCGGACACGCTGCTGGCCCAGGCCCGCGGCTGAGCGCGGGTCACAGACCCTTCTGGCGTGGTTGCCGCATCGTGTCGTACCCCTTTGTACGGTCTGCGATGCGGCGCATTGCCAGAAACGTTTCTGGACCGTGTGAACCGCTCCAGGCCTGTCCTGGGGCCGCGCACTCTCAGTCGATTTCGACCTTGAGGTAGTGCGACCCGGCGATGGGGTTGTGGTAGTAGGGCGGGATTTCCTCGAAACCCAGGTCGGCGTAGAGGGCCCGCGCGGACTCCATGCCATCCAGCGTGTCCAGGAGCACGCAGGCGTATCCCGCCTGCCGGGCCACGTCCAGCATGGCCTCCGCCAGTTGCCGTCCGAGGCCGAATCCGCGGAAGGCCTTGCGCACGTACAGGCGCTTCATTTCGGCCGCGTTCGGGTAGTCGGCGGTGTCCAGCGGCCGGAGGGCGCAGCACCCCGCGATCGCGCCGCCCACTTCGGCCAGGAGGATCTGCCCGCGCGGCGGGGCGTAGTCGCCGGGCAACTCTGCCAGTTCGGCATCGAAACCCTGGAACTCCAGGTCGATACCCAGGCTGTCGCCGTATTCCCGGAAGATGGCGCGCACGGGCTCCATCTCGGTGGGCTGGGAGGGCGTGAGGAGCGCGATGGAGGGCTGGTCCACGGAAAGCGTCGGGAGGGTGGCAGTGGAACCAGTGTAACGGCATGCCCTGGTGGCCCTGCGGCCGGCCCGGGCCCCACGCCGCGAGGAGCATCACGTTCCCCCTGCCAGGGCAGGGTGGTGCCCTGGTCCCGGTGCTGGCCGGGTGGCGCCGTTCAGGTTTCGGCCAGGAGCCGTTCGATCAACTGGTGGAGTTCCGCGAAGTCCGGGGCCCCCACGTAGCTCTTCACGATCTCGCCGCGCTTGTTCACGATGAAGGTCGAGGGGGTGAGCTGCACGTCGCCCCAGGCCTTGGCCACCGAGCCGGTGTTGTCGATGGCCACCTTGAAGGGGAGCTGGCGGGTCTGCGCGAAGTTCACCACGTAGCTCGGCGGGTCGTAGCTCATGGCCACGGCCAGCGTATCGAAGCCGCGGTCGCGGTACTTGCCGTAGGTGGACACGATCTGCGGCATCTCGGCCACGCAGGTGGTGCAACTGGTCGCCCAGAAATTCACGAGGGTGACCTTCCCGCGGAGGTCCGCGGTGGTCTGGCGGCTGCCGTCGAGCAGCACGAAGGTGGATTCCGGGGCCTGGGAGCGTCCCGCGCCCAGGAAGACGAAAGCGCCCACGCCCACGAAGGCCGCGACCGCAGCGGCGCCGATCCAATGCTTCAAGCCCATCATGCCGTCCTTCCATCCGTCCGTTCAGGCCGCGCGGCGCGGGAAACGCGGCGCACGGCTGCCATTGTGCCGGACGGGGCGGTCCGGCGCATGCCGCTGGTGGAGCATGCGGCCGGCAGAAAAGTTCGGGCTTGATGCGTATCAATCGCCGGGACGCATGCCGTGCGCGGGGCCACCGGGATGGGCCGACCATAATGCCCGCATGTCGCGCAACCGCATGCCCTGGATCCTGCTGGCCGGCGCCGTGTCGCTGGCGGGCTGCAGTCCGTCGCTGGACTGGCGTTCCGTCCGGCTGGACGATGCCGGATTGACGGCGCTGCTTCCGTGCAAGCCGGAACGTGCCGTGCGGCCCGTCGAGCTGCAGGGGCGCTCCGTGGATTTGTCCATGGCCGGGTGCGATGCCGATGGCGCCACCTTCGCCGTATCCCACATGGTGCTTCCGCCGGGTGCCGGCGCGGCCGAAGCGGGGGCTGCGCTCGCGCAGTGGCGTGCGGCGACATTGGCGCGCATCGGCGCGCCGGTGGACGCGGCAGGGCCCGGCGCCCCGTTCACGCCCCCCGGTGCGCTGCCATTGCCGCAGTCCGTGCGCCTGCAGGCGCATGGTGCGGCGCCGGGACAGGGGGCTGCGGTGGCGATGGATGCCGCCTGGTTCGCCCGGGCGGAAGCCGCCGAAGGTGGGCCGCGGATGCGGCTCTACCACGCGGTGATCTACAGCCCCCAGCCGCGGGCTGCGGTGGCGGACACGTTTTTCCCCGGGCTCGCATTGCGATAATGCGGTTCACCTGACCTCCCCATGAGCACGCGCATCCTCCTCATCGCCCACGCCCCGCTGGCCCATGCGCTGCGCGCCTGCGCCCTGCATGTATTTCCGGACACTGCCGAAGACATCCTGGCGCTGGATGTGCATCCGAATGCCCCTCCCGAGGACACGCTGGCAGCCGCAAGCATCCTGCTGGACGGTGCGGGCGGGGACGAGTCCATCCTCGTGCTGACGGACGTGTTCGGCGCGACGCCGTGCAACGTGGCGCAGCGCCTCGTGGATGGTGAGCGCTCGCGGCTGGTCACCGGGGTGAACCTGCCGATGCTGCTGCGCGCGGTGAGCTATCGCCACGAGCCGCTCGAGGCGCTCGTCGCCCGCGCGGTCGCGGGCGGCACCCAGGGGGTGATGCAGGTCGCTGTCGCCGCACCCCAGAACCAGATCCGACGCTCCCATCATGATCAAGACGAATATCACCATCAGCAATAAGCTGGGCCTGCATGCCCGGGCATCGGCCAAGCTCACCAAGCTGGCGGGCAGCTTTCCCTGCGAGGTGTGGATGGCCCGGGGCGAGCGCCGCGTGAATGCCAAGAGCATCATGGGCGTGATGATGCTGGCCGCGGGCATCGGCACCGAAGTCTCGATCGAGACCGACGGCCCGCAGGAGCAGGAAGCGATGGATGCGTTGCGCGCGCTCATCGACGGCAAGTTCGGCGAGGGAGAGTGAGTCCTGGAATGACCCCCTCAGTAACCCGTTCCGGAGACCTCCGATGACATTCGCCGTCCACGGCCTGGCGGTCGCCCGGGGCATCGCCATCGGGCGCGCGGTGCTGGTGGCCTCGAGCCGCGTGGACGTGGCGCACTATTTCATCGAGCCCGACCAGGTGCGCGCGGAGATCGTCCGCGTGCGCAACGGGCGCAATGCCGTGGTCGAGGAGCTGCAGCGCCTGCAGGCCGAGATGCCTGCTGATGCCCCACCCGAACTCGCCGCGCTGCTGGACGTCCACCTGATGCTGCTGCAGGACGAGGCGCTGGTGAGCGGCGTCAAGCACTGGATCACGGACCGCCTCTACAACGCGGAGTGGGCGCTGACCACGCAGCTGGAGATCATCGCGCGCCAGTTCGACGAGATGGAGGACGAATACCTGCGCGAGCGCAAGGCCGACCTGGAGCAGGTGGTCGAGCGCATCCTGCGGCACATGAAGGGCGTCGCCTGCCCGGTCGCGCCGCCGCCTTCCAGCCCCCGCCGCGGCAGTGCCGCGCTGGGCCTGCAGCAGGACCTGCTGCCCAGCGACATGGTGGATGTGCCGCTGGTGCTGGTGGCGCACGATCTCTCGCCGGCCGACATGCTGCAGTTCAAGCAGAGCGTGTTCGCAGGCTTCGTGACCGACGTGGGCGGCAAGACCTCGCACACGGCCATCGTGGCGCGCAGCATGGACATTCCCGCGGTGGTGGGCGCACGTGCCGCGAGCCAGCTGGTGCGGCAGGACGACTGGGTGATCATCGACGGGGATGCGGGCATCATGATCGTCGATCCGTCGCCGATCATCCTGGCCGAATACGGGTTCCGCCAGCGCCAGACCGACCTGGAGCGCGAGCGGCTGTCCCGCCTGCGGCACACGCCGGCGGTGACGCTCGACGGCGAGCGCATCGAACTGCTGGCGAACATCGAGCAGCCGACCGACGCCGCCGCGGCCGTGCGTGCGGGCGCGGCGGGCGTGGGGCTGTTCCGCAGCGAATTCATGTTCATGGGCCGGGGCGGCCACCTTCCGGGCGAGGACGAGCAGTACCAGGCCTACCGCGCCGCGGTGGAGGGCATGCATGGCCTGCCCGTCACCCTGCGCACCATCGACGTGGGCGCGGACAAGCCGCTGGACCCCAAGGCCGCGAAGGAGGCCGCCAGCCACCTCAATCCGGCGCTGGGCCTGCGGGCCATCCGCTGGAGCCTGGCCGATCCGTCGATGTTCCGCACCCAACTGCGCGCCGTGCTGCGCGCGGCGGCGCACGGCCCGGTGAACCTGCTGTTCCCCATGCTGGCCCATGTCGGGGAAATCCGGCAGACGCTGGCGCAGGTGGACATGGCGCGCGCGGAACTGGATGCGCGTGGCGTGCCCTACGGGCCGGTGCGGCTGGGGGCGATGATCGAGGTGCCCGCTGCGGCGCTGATCGTGCGGCGCTTCCTGCAGTATTTCGATTTCCTGTCGATCGGCACCAACGACCTGATCCAGTACACCCTGGCGATCGACCGGGCCGACGAGAGCGTGGCCCACCTGTACGACCCCATGCATCCGGCGGTGCTGCAGCTCGTGGCGGACGTGATCGCGGAAGGCCACCGGCAGGGCAAGAACGTATGCCTTTGCGGCGAGGCCGCTGGCGACGTGGCGATGACGCGGCTGCTGCTGGGCCTGGGATTGCGCAGCTTCTCCATGCATCCCGCGCAGATCCTGGCCGTGAAGCAGGAGGTGCTGCGTTCGGACACCCGCAAGCTGGCGCCCTGGGCCCGCACGGTGATCGACGCGGACAACCCGGCCGACGCACTGGGCGGCTGACGGCCGTCCGCGGCCTGCGCCTGGCGCTGTGCCGCTGAAACTCCGGCCCGGCTGGTGTGCCCCGGCCTGCCCGCGGTTTTTACGCCGCGTTTATGCGGCGTGCCGCAAGCTGTGCACACTTTTTACGGGTGCTTTTCCAGAATGCCTCCATCGCCCGCAAGGGTTGTTGGAGTGCATGACATGGATGTGCTGTGGGTTGCCGCGATCGCGGCGTTGTGGGTGGCCATGGCCGAGGCCGTGGTGATTCTGGGCCGCCACGACGGCCGGCCGCGGGGAGACGCGCGATGATCGGCATCGACGTGCTCTACGGTTTCGGCGGCATCGTCGCGGTGCTGCTGTTCGCCTATCTGGTGTTCGCGCTGATCTGCGCGGAGGAGTTCTGATGACTGCCTCCGCCTGGGGCCTGCTGGCCTTTTTCCTGATCGTGCTGGGCCTGCTGGCGTGGCCGCTGGGCCGGGCCCTGGCCGCGGTGTGCGATGGCCGGCTGCCGGGCTGGATGCTCCGCGCGGAAGCTCCGCTCTATCGCCTGGCCGGCGTCCGGCCGGAGGCGGGCATGCACTGGCGCCATTACGCGCTGGCGCTGCTGGCCTTCAATGCACTGGGCGTGCTCGCCGTGTACGCGCTGCAGCGCCTGCAGGGGCTGCTGCCCCTGAATCCGCAGGGCCTGCCCGCCGTCTCGGGCGATTCCGCGTTCAACACGGCCGTGAGCTTCGTGTCGAATACCAACTGGCAGGGGTACGCGGGCGAGTCCACGATGGGTTACCTCGTGCAGATGCTCGGGCTGTCGGTGCAGAACTTCCTGTCCGCCGCGACCGGCATCGCCGTGGCCTTCGCCCTGGCGCGGGGATTCGCCGCGCGCGGCACCGATGGTGCCGGCCATGTGGGCAACTTCTGGGCGGACATCGTGCGCATCACCGCCTGGGTGCTGGTGCCGCTGTCGTTCGTGCTGGCGATCTTCTTCGTGGGCCAGGGCGTGATCCAGAACTTCAAGCCCTACCAGGAGGTGGCCACGGTGGAGACGACCATCTACCAGGACCCGCAGCTCGATGCCCAGGGGCAGCCCTTGAAGGATGCGGCCGGCAACCCGCTCACCCGCGAGGCCAGCACGCGTGCCCAGACGCTGCCCATGGGGCCCGTGGCCTCGCAGGAGGCGATCAAGATGCTGGGCACGAATGGTGGCGGGTTCTTCAACGCCAACTCGGCACACCCTTATGAGAACCCGACGCCGCTCGCCAATTTCGCGCAGATGCTGGCGATCTTCCTGATCCCCGCGGCACTGTGCTTCGCGTTCGGCCGCGTGGTCGGGGACTGGCGCCAGGGCGCGGCACTGCTGGCCGCGATGGTGCTGATGTTCGCTGTGGCCGTGGTCGCGGTGACTGCCGCGGAGCAGGCGGGCAACCCTTCGCTGTCCGTGCTGGGAGCGGACCAGGTGGCCTCCGTCGCGCAGGCCGGCGGCAACATGGAGGGCAAGGAAGTGCGTTTCGGGATCTCCGCTTCCGCGCTGTTCGCGGCGGTGACCACCGCGGCCTCGTGCGGCGCCGTGAACGGCATGCACGACTCCTTCACACCGCTGGGCGGGATGGTGCCGATGGTGCTCATGCAACTCGGGGAGGTGGTGTTCGGCGGCGTCGGCACGGGCCTCTACGGCATGCTGGTGTTCGCCATCCTCGCGGTGTTCATCGCGGGGCTGATGATCGGGCGCACGCCGGAGTACCTGGGCAAGAAGATCGAGGTGCGCGAGATGAAGCTGACCTCCGTCGCCATTCTCGTGACGCCGATCCTCGTGCTGGTGGGCACCGCCGTCGCCTTGCTGTCGGCCGGGGGGCAGGCCGGCATCGCGAACCCCGGGGCGCACGGCTTCTCCGAGGTGCTGTATGCGCTCACCTCGGCCGCCAACAACAACGGCAGCGCCTTCGCCGGCCTGTCCGCGAACACCCCGTTCTACAACGTGCTGCTGGCCCTGGCCATGTGGTTCGGCCGGTTCGGCGTGATCGTGCCGGTGCTGGCCATCGCCGGATCGCTGGCCGCCAAGAAGCGGCTGCCGCCCGGCCCCGGCACCATGCCCACGCACGGCCCGCTGTTCGTGGCGCTGCTGGTGTTCACGGTGCTG
This sequence comes from Paracidovorax avenae, assembly GCA_003029925.1. Classification (GTDB taxonomy): domain Bacteria; phylum Pseudomonadota; class Gammaproteobacteria; order Burkholderiales; family Burkholderiaceae_C; genus Paracidovorax; species Paracidovorax avenae_A. The sequence continues at coordinate 469,584 of CP028296.1, forward strand.
CTCGTGGGGCTGCTGAATTACGTGCCTTCGCTGGCGCTCGGCCCGGTGGTGGAACACCTGGTGCTGCAGGCCCGGTGAGCGGGCGAGGAGAAGAACGACATGACGACCCCCCAATCCCCGGCCACGGCACCCGCCGCGGTCCCGGTTCCCTCGCGGAGCCTCACGCTGTTCGATGCCGCGCTGGTGCGCCCCGCCGTGTGGCAGGCGTTCGCCAAGCTGGACCCGCGCGTTCAGTGGCGCAATCCGGTGATGTTCATCGTTTTCATCGGCAGCATCTTCACGACGCTGCTGTGGCTGCAGGCTCTGACCACTGCCCAGGACATGGGCATGCGCCCGGCGTTCATCCTCGCGGTGGCCGTGTGGCTGTGGTTCACCGTGCTGTTCGCCAACTTCGCCGAGGCGCTGGCGGAAGGCCGCAGCAAGGCACAGGCCGCATCGCTGCGCGGACTGCGCAAGGACACCTGGGCCAAGAAGCTCTCCGAGCCGCGCCATGGCGCGCGCTTCCTGCCCGAGCAGGCCACCAACCTGCGCAAGGGGGACGTGGTGCAGGTGGACGCCGGCGACGTGATTCCGCTCGACGGCGAGGTGATCGAGGGCATGGCCTCGGTGGATGAAAGCGCCATCACGGGCGAATCGGCGCCGGTGGTGCGTGAGTCCGGCGGCGACTTCTCGGCCGTGACCGGCGGCACGCGCGTGCTGTCCGACTGGCTGGTGGTGCGCATCACGGTGAACCCGGGCGAATCGTTCCTCGACCGCATGATCGGCATGGTGGAGGCCGCCAAGCGCCAGAAGACGCCCAACGAAGTGGCGCTCACCATCCTGCTGGTGGCGCTCACCATCGTGTTCCTCGTGGTGACGGTGACGCTGCTGCCGTTCTCCCTGTTCAGCGTGCAGGCCTCGGGCACGGGTACCGTGGTGTCGCTCACCGCGCTGATCGCGCTGCTGGTGTGCCTGATCCCCACCACCATCGGCGGCCTGCTGTCGGCCGTGGGCGTGGCCGGCATGAGCCGCATGATGCAGGCGAACGTGATCGCCACATCGGGCCGCGCCGTGGAGGCCGCGGGTGACGTGGACGTGCTGCTGCTGGACAAGACCGGCACGATCACGCATGGCAACCGGCAGGCGAGCACGTTCCTGCCGGCGCCGGGCGTGACCCGCGCGCACCTGGCCCGTGCGGCGCTCATGGCCTCGCTGGCCGACGAGACACCCGAAGGCCGCAGCATCGTGGAGCTGGCGCGCCGCGAGGGCATCGAGGCCGGCGAAGGCGCGGCCGAAGGCCTCGTGCTGGTGCCCTTCACGGCACAGACCCGCATGAGCGGGGTGGACCTGCCCGCCGCGGCAGGCGCGACCCCCGTGGCGTTGCGCAAGGGCGCCGTGCAGGCGTTGACCCGGCACGTCGAGGCGCTGGGCGGCGCAATGCCCATGGAGGTGGCCCGCGCCGCGGACGACGTGGCCCGCCGCGGCAGCACGCCGCTGGCGGTGGCGGAGGGCAGCCGCGTGCTGGGCGTGGTGGAGCTCAAGGACATCGTCAAGGCCGGCATCCAGGCGCGGTTCGCGGAGCTGCGGCGCATGGGCATCAAGACGGTGATGATCACGGGCGACAACCGGCTCACGGCGGCTGCCATCGCGGCCGAAGCCGGGGTGGACGACTTCCTGGCCGAAGCCACGCCCGAGGACAAGCTCGCGCTCATCCGCCGCTACCAGTCCGAAGGCCGGCTGGTCGCCATGACCGGCGACGGCACGAACGACGCGCCCGCGCTGGCCCAGGCGGATGTCGCCGTGGCCATGGGCAGCGGCACGCAGGCCGCCAAGGAGGCCGGCAACATGGTGGACCTGGACTCCAACCCCACCAAGCTGCTGGAGGTGGTGGAGACCGGCAAGGCGCTGCTGATGACGCGCGGCTCGCTCACCACGTTCTCGATCGCCAACGACGTGGCCAAGTACTTCGCCATCATCCCGGCGATGTTCGTCTCCACCTATCCGCAGCTCGGCGCGCTGAACGTGATGCGGCTGGCCAGCCCTTCGTCGGCCATCCTCTCGGCGGTGATCTTCAACGCGCTGATCATCGTCTTCCTGATCCCGCTCGCGCTCAAGGGCGTGCGCTACCGGCCGGTGGGCGCCGCGGCGCTGCTGCGGCGCAACCTCGCCGTGTACGGCCTGGGCGGACTCGTCGTGCCGTTCATCGGGATCAAGCTCATCGACTGGGTGCTCGTGGCCGTCGGCCTCGTCTGAACGGACCCTTCCGGAGAAACCACCATGAATAATTCCCTGCCGTCCTCCGCGCGCGCTTCCGCATCGGCCCCTGCGCCTGCCGGCGAAGGCCTGCCTCCGGTCCACGGACCGCTGCTGCGGCCCACGCTGGTGCTTTTCATTCTGCTGTCCCTGGTCACCGGCGTGCTCTACCCGCTGGCGGTGACGGGCGTGGCGCAGTCCGTCTTCCCACACGAGGCGGCCGGCAGCCTCATCCGGGACCGGGCCGGCCATGCCGTCGGGTCTGCGCTGATCGGCCAGAACTTCACCGAGCCGGGGCATTTCTGGGGGCGTCCCTCGGCCACCGCACCCATGCCCTACAACGCGGGGGCCTCGGGCGGCTCGAACCTCGGCCCGGCGAATCCTGCCCTGGCCGAGGCGGTCAAGGCCCGCATCGACGCCCTGCGGGCCGCCGACCCGGGCAATACGGTGCCCGTGCCGGTGGATCTCGTCACCGCTTCGGGCAGCGGGCTCGATCCGCACATCAGCGTGGCGGCGGCCCGCTACCAGGCGCCCCGGGTGGCCCGGGCGCGGGGCCTGCCGCTGGAGCGCGTGGAAGACCTGGTGCGCTCGCACACCGAGTCGCCCCTCCTGCCCTGGCTGGGCGAGGCCGGCGTGAACGTGCTGGCCCTCAACCTGGCACTCGACGCGGTGCGCTGAATCCCGGAGACTGCGGTGCCGCGGCATGCCGCCGCTGCCCGCCCCCCATCGCCTTCCACGCATGACCGATCCCCGTCCCGATCCCGATGCCCTCATCGCACAGATGCGTGCCGAGGAGCAGCGGGTGCAGCGCGGCAAGCTGCGCATCTATTTCGGCGCGAATGCCGGCGTGGGCAAGACCTGGTCCATGCTGAGCGCCGCGCAGCGCGAGCGGCAGGCTGGGCGCGACGTGCTCGTGGGCGTCGTGGAGACCCACGGGCGCGCGGAAACGGCGGCCCTGCTGGACGGCTTGCCCGTGCTGCCTGCGCGCGCGCTGGAACACCGCGGGCGGACGCGGACCGAGTTCGATCTCGATGCCGCGCTGCAGCGCCGGCCGGCCGTGCTGCTGGTGGACGAGCTGGCGCACTCGAACGCGCCGGGCTCGCGCCATGCCAAGCGCTGGCAGGACGTGCAGGAGCTCGTGGCCGCGGGCATCGAGGTCTGGACGGCGCTCAACGTGCAGCACCTGGAGAGTCTCAACGGCACGGTGGGGGCGATCACGGGCGTGCGCGTGCACGAGACCGTGCCCGACACGGTACTCGACGAGGCCGACGAGGTGGTGCTCGTCGATGCCACGCCCGACGAACTGGCCGCGCGCCTGGCTGCGGGCAAGGTGTATCTGCCGCAGCAGGCCGAGCGCGCGGCGCAGAATTTCTTCCGCAAGGGCAATCTGATCGCGCTGCGCGAAATCGCCCTGCGGCGCACCGCCGAGCATGTCGAGGACGACGTGCGCGGATGGCGCGTGGAGCAGTCCGGCGGCAGCCACGGCGTGCCGCCGGCCTGGAACACTTCCGGGGCGCTGCTGGCCTGCGTGGGGCCGCACGAGGATGCCGCCCACACCGTGCGCACGGCGGCCCGCCTGGCCGGCCAGCTGAACGTGCGATGGCATGCCGCCTATGTGGAGACGCCGCGGCTGCAGCGGCTTCCGGCCTCGCAGCGCGACCGCATCCTGGCCGTGCTGCAGCTGGCCGAGGGATTGGGCGCGGAGACCGCCGTGCTCACCGGCAATGCCGTGGTGCCCGCACTCGCGGAGCATGCGCGGCAGCTCAACTGCGCCACCCTGGTGGTGGGCCGCGCCCGCCGGCGTTCCGGCCTGTGGCGGTGGTGGCCGGTGCCCGGCACGGCGGAGGCCATCGGCACGGCCGCGCCCGCGCTGGACATCGTGGAGGCGGGTGAGCCCGGCAGCAGCCGCCGCCTGCCGGCCGCATCCTGGCGCCAGGGGGGCGATGCGCAGGAGGATGGCGAGCAGATGTCCGCCCGCTGGCCCGGCTACGGGGCCGCGGGCGCCGCGAGCGTGGCGGTGACGCTGCTCGCACTGCCGCTGTCCGGCGTGCTGGAACTGACCAACATCGTCATGCTCTACCTGCTCGGCGTGGTGGGCGTGGCCATGCGTTTCGGGCGTGGGCCGGCCGCCCTGGCCGCGCTGCTCAACGTGGCAGCCTTCGATTTCGTCTTCGTGTCGCCGCAGTTCTCGTTCGCTGTGAGCGATGTGCAGTACCTCGTGACCTTCATCGTCATGCTCGGTGTGGGATTGCTCGTGGGCCAGCTGACCGCGGGCCTGCGGTTCTCCGCAGGAGTGGCGGCCGGGCGCGAGCAGCGCATGCGCTCGTTGTTCGAACTCACGCGCGAGCTTTCGGCCGCCCTGGAGGCGTCGCAGGTCGTCGACATCGGCACGGCCGCCGTACAGCAGCATTTCGGTGGGCAGGCCGTGGTGCTGCCCCTCGACGAAGGCGACCGGCTCATGCTGCCCGTCAAGCCTTCCGAGGGATTCGACCCGAGCGTGGCCGACTGGACCCTGCGCCACGGCCAGAGCGCTGGCCTGGGAACCAGCACGCTGGCCGCGCAGGGCTGGCGCTACGTGCCGCTCACCGCACCCATGCGCGTGCGGGGCGTGCTGGCCCTGGCGCCCGCGCACCCGCGCTGGCTGCTGATACCCGAGCAGGCGCGCCATCTCGATACCCTCGCGCGTCAGGTCGCGATCGCGCTGGAACGGGTCCACTACGTGGAAGTGGCGCAGAGCGCCGTGCTGGACATGGAGTCCGAACGTCTGCGCAACGCCCTGCTGGGCGCCATCTCCCACGATGTGCGCACCCCGCTCACCGCCCTCATCGCCCTGGCGGAGTCCCTGCCGGCGCAGCCCGGCGAAGGGCTGCAGTCGGCGTCGCGTGCCATCGTCCAGCAGGCCCACCAGTTGCACGCCCTGGTCAGCAACCTGCTGGACATGGCGCGGCTGGAAAGCGGCCTGTCCGGCGGCAGCGTGAACCTGCGGCGCGACTGGCAGTCGGTGGAGGAGGTGGTCGGTTCGGCCATCCGCGCCGCACGGCCCGCGCTGGGCGCGCTGGAGGTACGCACGGCGCTGCCTCCCGATCTGCCGCTGGTGGAGTTCGATGCGGTGCTCATCGAGCGCGTGCTCGTGAACCTGTTGGAAAACGCGGCCAAGTACGGCGCCGCGCCCATCGAGATCGGTGCCGCCGCGCTGCCGGACGCACTGCGCCTGCGCGTGCGCGACCACGGCCCCGGCCTGCCCGCGGCGGTGCGGGGGCGCGAGCATACGCTGTTCGACAAATTCACCCGCGGGCAGGCCGAGTCCGCCACGCCGGGCGTGGGGCTCGGGCTCGCGATCTGCAAGGCCGTGGTGCTGGCGCACGGCGGCGATATCGCCGCAGCCGGTGCGTCGCCGGGCCCCGGGGCAGAATTCACCGTCACGCTGCCCCGGCGCGATCCCCCGGCCCTGCCGGAGCCCGTGGAGCCGCCCGAACCATCATCCTCCGACCCTGCACCATGAGCCTGCACCTGCGCACCGCGATCGTGATCGAGGACGAGCCCCAGATCCGCCGCTTCGTGCGCGGGGCCCTGGAAGAGGAGGGCTGGCAGGTGCATGAGGCAGCCACGCTGCGCGAGGGGCTGTCGGCCGCCGGCACGCGCCAGCCCGACCTGCTGGTGCTCGACCTGGGCCTGCCCGATGGCGACGGATTGACCCTGCTGCGGGACGTGCGCAGCTGGTCGGCCGTGCCCATCATCGTGCTCTCCGCACGCACCGACGAGTCCGACAAGATCGCCGCCCTCGATGCGGGCGCGGACGACTACCTCACCAAGCCCTTCGGCACGGGCGAACTGCTCGCGCGCGTGCGCGCCAACCTGCGCCGACCGCGGCCCGCCACCGGGCAGGGCCTGCAGGCCGAGGCGGCCGAGCCCGTGTTCCGCTTCGGCGACATCGAGGTGGACCGGGGCGCGCGTCTGGTGCGGCGCGCGGGCACCGTGGTGCATCTCACACCCACCGAGTACCGCATGCTCACCGTCCTGGTGGCCAACGCGGGCCGTGTCATCACCCAGCGCCAGCTGCTGCGCGAGGTCTGGGGCCCGGCGCGCTCCGACCAGAGCCACTACCTGCGCATCTACATGGGGCACCTGCGCCAGAAGCTGGAGGCCGACCCGGCGCAGCCGCGCCACCTGCTCACCGAGACCGGGGTGGGGTACCGCCTGGCCGCCTGACGCTTTGCGGCGGATTGACGCGGCGCGCCGTGCTTTTTACGCCGTTTTGATGCGGCCGTTCCTAGACTGAAGGCCTGTTTCATCCTGCTTCGCACAAGCGCTCCGCGCCGCACGAAGCCCCAGAGCATGCTGTTGCATCGGATATTTCCAGACGAAGAGGGCGCCGCTGCCGGCGCCGCGTGTGCCAGTGCCCGCCGTGCGCGCCCCGCGGTGCCTGGCGTGGTCCTGCCGGTCCGGCTGGCACGGGAGCCGGCACTGCGCGTGCGCCAGCGCCTGCATGCCGCGCTGGGGCCGCTGCTGGGCACCTACCGCCTGTCGGTGGATGCCGTGCGGCCGGTGTGCACGGTCTATCTGCATCTGCGCGAGGCCGACATCGGCGAGTGCATGCACCGGCTCATGGCCGCCCTGCCGATGGCGGAATTCGGGCGGATCGGCTGCGTGGCCCATGACGGTCCGCGGCCCGAAAAAACACCGACGCCGGAGGCGCTCCGTGTCCACGCCTGATGTGCCGGCGCTGTGCCAGGCCGGCATGGCCCTCCTGGCGCTGTTCATGCCGCTCGCCATTGCCTGGGGCATCGTGCGCTGGAGCATGCGGCACCCCGGCCTGCCGATGCGGGACTAGACGGGTTGGACGCCTGCCGCGTGCGCCTGCTGGTCCGCGTGGTAGCTCGATCGCACCATCGCGCCCACGGCGGCGTGGGTGAAGCCCATCTTGTAGGCTTCCTCTTCGTACATCTTGAACGTATCCGGATGCACGTAGCGGCGCACCGGCAGGTGGCTGTTGGACGGCGCGAGGTACTGGCCGATGGTCAGCATGTCGATGTCGTGCGCGCGCATGTCGCGCATCACCTGCAGGATCTCCTCGTCGGTCTCGCCCAGGCCCACCATGATGCCGCTCTTGGTGGGCACGCCGGGATGCAGCGCCTTGAACTTCTTGAGCAGGTTCAGGCTGAACTGGTAGTCGGAGCCCGGGCGTGCTTCCTTGTAGAGGCGCGGCGCGGTCTCGAGGTTGTGGTTCATCACGTCGGGCGGCGCGGCCTTGAGGATCTCCAGCGCACGGTCGTCGCGGCCGCGGAAGTCGGGCACCAGGATCTCGATCTGCGTCTGGGGCGAGAGCGCGCGGATGTTCTGGATGCACTCCACGAAGTGGCCGCTGCCGCCGTCGCGCAGGTCGTCGCGGTCCACGCTGGTGATCACCACGTACTTCAGCTTGAGCGCGGCGATGGTGCGCGCGAGGTTCAGCGGTTCGTCCTTGTCCAGCGGGTCCGGCCGGCCGTGGCCCACGTCGCAGAACGGGCAGCGGCGCGTGCACTTGTCGCCCATGATCATGAACGTGGCCGTGCCCTTGCCGAAGCATTCGCCGATGTTGGGGCAGGAGGCCTCCTCGCACACCGTGTGCAGCTTGTGCTCGCGCAGGATCTCCTTGATTTCATAGAAGCGCGTGGTGGGCGAGCCGGCCTTGACGCGGATCCACTCGGGTTTCTTCAGCACCTCGCCCTGCTCCACCTTGATGGGGATGCGCGAAAGCTTCGCGGCAGCCTTCTGCTTGGCGAGCGGGTTGTAGGCGACGGTGGATTGCGCTTCGCGCACGACTTCGGGAGTGCTCATGGCTGGTGCTGAGGTCAGGGAGCGAGGCGGATGGCCAATTGGCTGGCCAGCACGGAAGCCGCTTCGTCCCAGGTGGTGTGCACGCCGATTGTAGAAAGGTCCACGGTCGGCAGCCCTGCGTAGCCGCAAGGGTTGATGCGCGAGAAGGGTTCCAGGTCCATGTCCACGTTGAGCGCCACGCCGTGGTAGGTGCAGTGGCGCGAGACCTTGATGCCGAGCGCGGCGATCTTGCCCAGGCCGGAAAAATCGGGGCCGGCCACGGGTGCCGACGCATCGGCCTTCTGCGGGCGCTGGGGCAGCAGGGCGTGGCTGCGCGGATCGTCCAGCCGCACGTAGATGCCCGGCGCGCCGGCCACCCGGTGGCCCGTGATGCCGAAATGCGCGAGCGTGCGGATCGCGGCCTCTTCCACGCGGTGGACGTATTCCTTCACGTAGTAGCCGGCGCGCCGCAGATCGACGAGCGGATAGGCCACCACCTGCCCGGGGCCGTGGAAGGTGACCTGCCCGCCGCGGTTGGTGGCGACCACGGGGATGTCGCCCGGGGCCAGCAGGTGGTCCGCGCTGCCCGCGAGGCCCTGGGTGAAATGGGGTGCGTGCTCGCACACCCAGAGGGCATCGGGCGTGTCGTCGGTGCGCTGCGCGGTGAAGGCCTGCATGGCGTCCACGGTTTGGCGCAAGTCCGCCCGCCCGAGCATCCGCACCTGCATCGCCGCGTCCTGGATCAGAGCACCACCTTCACCATCGGGTGCGAGGAAAGCGCGCGGTACAGGTCATCGAGCTGTTCGCGGCTGGTCGCCGTCACGGTGAGGGTCACGCCCAGGTAATTTCCCTCGCGGCTGTCACGCAACTCGATGGTGGAGGCGTCGAACGAGGGATCGAAGCGGCGGGCCACCTCCGTCAGCGCATGGACGAACCCGTCGGCCTTGTGGCCCATGACCTTGATGGGGAAGCGGGAGGGGTACTCGATGAGCGATTCCTTGCGTGGATCGCCCTCGGATCCGATCACCGGGGAAGGGGTGGGGGGCTGTGTCATGCGATGATTGTCGGCGAAGCAGGGAACGGCACCGGGGCAGCGATGCGCCATGCTGGTGCCTCCAAGAGGCATGGTTCACCCATCGGGTGCACCGTTGCGCGCCGTTGTCGCACGCGCGCCCCAAGGCATTGCAGGATGCAACGGGTTTTTACTTATAATCAAGGGCTTTGTAAGAAGTTCCAGCCCGGATGCCGGGCGTCCAGCAGGCGTTGACCAACCATGAAAACAGACGCTACGGACACTGGAACTGAGGTCGAGGATTCCGGTTTCAAGCCCCTTTCTGCAGCCGAGGCGCAGGAATGGCGGCAACGACATCCACCCGTTTCCATCTGGCGCATCGTTGCGGGCCAGGCGGCGGTGGGGCTCGTTGCGGCCCTGGTGGCCTGGATGGTGACCGGACGCTCCCATGTCGCCTGGTCCACGGGTTACGGAGCGCTGGCGGTGGTTCTTCCCGCAGCGCTCTTCGCCCGGGGCATGGCGCGCAGGAGGTCTTCCGCCGGGGGTGCCCTGGCGGGCCTCTTCGGGTGGGAGCTGGTCAAGATTGCTTTGACCGTCGCCATGCTGGCGGCGGCGCCCCGGCTGGTGCCGGGATTGAGTTGGCTGGCTCTGCTCGCCGGCATGGTGGTGACGATGAAAACGTACTGGATCGCGCTCATGGTGCGGTCCGGTGTCCGCAAACCGATTGATTGAGAGAAGAGTTGTCCGATGGCCGCAGAAGCGCATGCCCCGACTGCCAGTGAATACATCGTTCACCACTTGCAGCATCTTCAGAACATCAAGCAGAAGTCCATCGTCGATTTCTCCGTGGTGAACTACGACTCCGTCATCGTGGGCCTGGTGCTCGGCGCCATCGCCCTGTTCACCTTCTGGATCTGCGCCCGCAAGGCGACCTCCGGCGTGCCGGGTCGCTTCCAGGCCGCCGTCGAGATCCTCGTCGAGATGGTGGACAACCAGGCCAAGGCCAACATCCACAACGCCGAGAGCCGCAAGTTCATCGCGCCCCTGGCCCTCACCGTGTTCGTGTGGATCTTCCTGATGAACGCGATGGACATGCTGCCCGTGGACCTGCTGCCCGCCATCTGGGCCCAGATCTATGGCGCCGCTGGCCACGATCCGCACCACGCCTACCTGCGCGTCGTGCCAACCGCCGACCTCTCCACCACGCTGGGCCTGTCCACGGCCGTGCTGATCCTCTGCCTGTACTACAGCGTGAAGATCAAGGGCCTGGGCGGCTGGGCGCACGAACTCGTGACCGCTCCGTTCGGCACGAGCAAGAATCCCGTCTTCGCCCTGATCCTGGGCGTGGTCAATCTGCTGATGCAGATCATCGAATACGTTGCCAAGACCGTGTCGCATGGCATGCGGCTGTTCGGCAACATGTACGCTGGTGAGTTGGTGTTCATGCTGATCGCCCTGATGGGCGGTGCGGCAGCCATGTCGCTTTCCGGTGTGTTGCTCCCCGTGGGGCACATCATTGCGGGCTCTATCTGGGCGATCTTCCACATCCTGGTGATCACCCTGCAGGCCTTCATTTTCATGATGCTGGCGCTGATCTACCTCGGCCAGGCGCATGACGCTCACTGAGCCTTCCCTTTCCTTCCTTCTCAACCTTTCTTTCTTTTCATCCTAGGAGTCATCATGGAAAACATTCTCGGTCTCGTCGCTCTGGCTTGTGGTCTGATCGTGGGTCTGGGCGCCATCGGCGCATCGATCGGTATCGCTCTGATGGGTGGCAAGTACCTCGAAGCTTCCGCCCGCCAGCCCGAGCTGATCAACGAACTGCAGACCAAGATGTTCATCTTGGCCGGCCTGATCGACGCCGCCTTCCTGATCGGCGTTGCCATCGCCCTGCTGTTCGCCTTCGCCAACCCCTTCGTCCTGGCCTGATTCCCGACCAACGCCCAACTAGAAAGGTGTTGCCGTGAGTATCAACGCGACCCTGTTCGTTCAGGCCATCGTCTTCCTGATCCTGGTGCTGTTCACGATGAAGTTCGTGTGGCCCCCGATCGCGAAGGCGCTGGATGAGCGAGCCCAGAAAATCGCCGAAGGCCTCGCTGCTGCCGACCGCGCCAAGTCCGAACTCGTCGCCGTGAACCAGCGCGTCGAGACGGAACTCGCGCAGACGCGCAATGAGACGGCATCGCGTCTTGCGGACGCCGAGCGCCGTGCCCAGGCCATCATCGAAGAGGCCAAGGCCCGCGCGGCCGAGGAAGGCAACAAGATCGTCGCCGCTGCCCGCGCCGAGGCCGAGCAGCAGTCGATCCAGGCCCGCGAAGCCCTGCGCGAGCAGGTGGCCGCGCTGGCCGTCAAGGGCGCCGAGCAGATCCTCCGCAAGGAGGTCAATGCCGGCGTCCATGCCGATCTGCTGAACCGGCTCAAGACCGAGCTGTAAGTAAGGGACGCAACCATGGCTGAACTCGCCACCATTGCCCGCCCTTACGCGGAAGCCCTGTTCAAGGCCTGCGCAGCCCAGCCGGGCGCCGACCTGGGCAGCACCGTCGCCTGGGTGGACGAACTGGCGGCGATCGCTGCCGACCCGCAGGTGCGGCAGCTGGCCGACAACCCCAAGATCGAGCCCGGACAGCTGTTCGACCTGATCGCCGGGGTGGTGCGCGCGCCGCTCTCCGATGCAGCCCGCAACTTCCTGCGCGTGCTCATCGACAACGGCCGCCTCGCAGCGCTGCCCGAGGTGGCCGCGCAGTTCCGCGCCCTGGTCAACCGCCAGAGCGGCTCGTCCGACGCGGTGGTCCACAGCGCGTTCCCGATCGATGCCGGCGCGCTGGCGGAACTCGGCGCCTCGCTGGAGAAACGCTTCGGCCGCAAGCTGAACCTCTCCGTGCAGATCGACGAGTCGCTGATCGGCGGCGTGCGCGTGGCCGTGGGCGACGAGGTACTCGACACCTCCGTCAAGGCCCGTCTGGAACAAATGAAAGCGGCCCTCGTCGCGTAAGCGCCCGAGGTTTCGGCTAACCCAAGAAAGAAGGAAAGAGTCATGCAACTCAATCCCGCAGAGATTTCTGAACTGATCAAGAGCCGCATCGAAGGTCTGGCAGCCAGCAGCGATATCCGCAACCAGGGCACCGTGGTGTCCGTGACCGACGGTATCGTGCGCGTCCATGGCCTGTCGGACGTGATGCAGGGCGAAATGCTCGAATTCCCGGCCACCCAGGACGGTCAGCCCTCCTACGGCCTGGCACTGAACCTCGAGCGCGACTCTGTCGGCGCCGTGATTCTGGGCGAGTACGAGCACATTTCCGAAGGCGACACCGTGAAGTGCACGGGCCGCATCCTGGAAGTGCCCGTGGGCCCCGAACTGGTCGGCCGCGTGGTGAACGCACTGGGCCAGCCCATCGACGGCAAGGGCCCGATCAACGCCAAGCTGACGGACGTGATCGAGAAAGTCGCTCCCGGCGTGATCGCGCGCCAGTCCGTGGACCAGCCGCTGCAGACCGGCATCAAGTCCATCGACGCGATGGTGCCCGTGGGCCGTGGCCAGCGCGAGCTGATCATCGGTGACCGCCAGACCGGCAAGACGGCCGTGGCCATCGACTCCATCATCGCCCAGAAGGGCCAGGGCGTGACGTGTATCTACGTCGCGATCGGCCAGAAGGCTTCGTCGATCAAGAACGTGGTGCGCGCCCTGGAGCAGGCCGGCGCCATGGAATACACGATCGTGGTGGCGGCATCCGCTTCCGAGTCCGCTGCCATGCAGTACGTGTCGGCCTACTCCGGCTGCACGATGGGCGAGTACTTCCGCGACCGCGGCGAAGACGCGCTGATCGTCTATGACGACCTGTCCAAGCAGGCCGTGGCCTACCGCCAGGTCTCGCTGCTGCTGCGCCGCCCGCCGGGCCGCGAAGCCTACCCCGGCGACGTGTTCTATCTCCACAGCCGCCTGCTGGAGCGCGCAGCCCGCGTGAACGCCGACTACGTCGAAGCCTTCACCAAGGGTGAAGTCAAGGGCAGGACCGGTTCGCTGACGGCCCTGCCGATCATCGAGACGCAGGCCGGCGACGTGTCCGCCTTCGTTCCGACCAACGTGATCTCGATCACGGACGGCCAGATCTTCCTGGAAACCAGCCTGTTCAACGCCGGTATCCGCCCCGCCATCAACGCCGGTATCTCCGTGTCGCGCGTGGGGGGGGCTGCCCAGACCAAGATCATCAAGGGCCTGTCCGGCGGTATCCGTACCGACCTGGCGCAGTACCGTGAGCTGGCTGCGTTCGCGCAGTTCGCTTCCGACCTGGACGAAGCCACCCGCAAGCAGCTCGACCGCGGTGCCCGCGTGACCGAACTGCTCAAGCAGGCCCAGTACAGCCCTCTGCCCATCTCGCTGATGGGTGCGACGCTGTTCGCAGTGAACAAGGGCTTCATGGACGACGTGGACGTGAAGAAGGTGCTCGCCTTCGAATCCGGCCTGCACCAGTTCCTCAAGACCAGCCACGGCGCCCTGCTGGAGCGCCTGGAGAAGAACCGCGCCTTCGACAAGGAAGGCAAGGACGAGGCCGAACTGACGCAAGCCATCACGGCCTTCAAGAAGTCGTTCGCCTAAACCGGACGAGGACCCATCATGGCAGCAGGCAAGGAAATACGCGGCAAGATCAAATCGGTGGAGAACACCAAGAAGATCACCAAGGCCATGGAAATGGTGGCCGCGTCCAAGATGCGCAAAGCGCAGGACCGCATGCGTGCCGCACGGCCTTACAGCGAGAAGATCCGCAACATCGCGGCGAATCTCGGCCAGGCCAATCCCGAGTACGTCCATCCCTTCATGAAGTCGAACGACGCCAAGACGGCCGGCTTCATCGTGGTGACGACGGACAAGGGCCTGTGCGGCGGCATGAACACCAACGTGCTGCGCGCCGTGACGGCCAAGCTGCGCGAACTGCAGTCGCAGGGCGTGTCCACGCAGGCCGTCGCGATCGGCAACAAGGGCCTGGGCTTTCTGAACCGCGTTGGCGCCCAGGTGGTGTCGCATGCGACCGGCCTGGGGGACACCCCCCACCTGGACAAGCTGATCGGCCCCGTGAAGGTGCTGCTCGACGCCTATGCCGAAGGCAAGATCAACGGCGTGTACCTCGCGTACACGAAGTTCATCAACACCATGAAGCAGGAATCGGTCGTCGAGCAGCTGCTGCCGCTCTCTTCCGAGAAGATGCAGGCCGAGAAGACCGAGCACGGCTGGGACTACATCTACGAGCCCGATGCCCAGAGCGTCATCGACGACCTGCTCGTGCGCTACGTGGAGTCCCTGATCTACCAGGCCGTGGCCGAGAACATGGCGTCCGAGCAGTCGGCGCGCATGGTGGCCATGAAGGCCGCCACGGACAACGCGGGCAACGTCATCGGCGAACTCAAGCTGGTCTACAACAAGACGCGCCAGGCCGCGATCACGAAAGAACTTTCGGAGATCGTCGCGGGTGCCGCGGCAGTTTAAATTTTTGGAGCAAATGCAATGGCTCAAGAGAACACCCAAGTGAACGCTGGCGTTCAGGGCAAGATCGTTCAATGTATCGGCGCCGTGGTGGACGTCGAGTTCCCGCGCGACCGGATGCCCAAGGTGTATGACGCGCTCAAGCTCGAAGGCTCCCCGCTGACGCTGGAAGTGCAGCAGCAGCTCGGCGACGGCGTGGTGCGTACCATCGCCCTGGGTTCGTCCGACGGCCTGCGCCGCGGCCTGATGGTGTCCAACACCGGCAACCCGATCACCGTGCCCGTGGGCAAGGCGACGCTGGGCCGCATCATGGACGTGCTGGGTTCGCCCATCGACGAGCGCGGCCCGGTCAGCCAGGAGCTGACGGCCTCCATCCACCGCAAGGCCCCTGCGTACGACGAACTGTCGCCGTCGCAGGAGCTGCTGGAAACCGGCATCAAGGTGATCGACCTGGTGTGCCCGTTCGCCAAGGGCGGCAAGGTGGGTCTGTTCGGCGGTGCCGGCGTGGGCAAGACCGTGAACATGATGGAGCTCATCAACAACATCGCCAAGGCCCACAGCGGCCTGTCGGTGTTCGCCGGTGTGGGCGAGCGTACCCGTGAAGGCAACGACTTCTATCACGAAATGGCCGACTCCGGCGTCGTGAACCTCGAGAAGCTCGAAGACTCCAAGGTCGCCATGGTCTATGGCCAGATGAACGAGCCCCCGGGCAACCGCCTGCGCGTGGCCCTGACCGGCCTGACGATCGCCGAGTCGTTCCGCGACGAAGGCCGCGACGTGCTGTTCTTCGTGGACAACATCTACCGCTACACGCTGGCCGGCACCGAAGTGTCCGCACTGCTGGGTCGCATGCCTTCCGCCGTGGGCTACCAGCCGACGCTGGCCGAGGAAATGGGCCGCCTGCAGGAGCGCATCACCTCCACCAAGGTCGGCTCCATCACTTCCATCCAGGCCGTGTACGTGCCTGCCGATGACTTGACCGACCCGTCCCCCGCCACGACCTTCGCCCACCTGGACTCCACCGTGGTGCTGTCGCGTGACATCGCTTCGCTGGGCATCTACCCCGCCGTGGATCCGCTGGACTCCACCAGCCGCCAGCTGGACCCGCAAGTGGTTGGTGAAGAGCACTACCAGGTGGCCCGCGGCGTGCAGGGCACGCTGCAGCGCTACAAGGAACTGCGCGACATCATCGCCATCCTGGGCATGGACGAACTGGCTCCCGAAGACAAGCTGGCCGTGGCCCGCGCCCGGAAGATCCAGCGTTTCCTGTCGCAGCCGTTCCACGTGGCCGAAGTGTTCACGGGCTCGCCCGGAAAGTACGTGCCCCTGGCGGAAACCATCCGCGGCTTCAAGATGATCGTGGCCGGCGAGTGCGACCACCTGCCGGAGCAGGCGTTCTACATGGTCGGGACCATCGACGAAGCCTTCGAAAAGGCCAAGAAGGTCGCGTAAAGCTGCGTAATCGGCCACCTCGCGTCGTTGGCGTGCTCAATGTGCTCGATGCACATTTCCGCGCGCCGCCTGGCGATGCGGCCGATTCCTTGCTTTCCCCCGACTTTTGGAAGGAAAACCCATGAACACCATCCACGTCGATGTGGTCAGCGCCGAAGAGTCCATCTTCTCGGGTGAGGCGCGCTTCGTCGCGCTGCCCGGCGAGGCCGGCGAGCTCGGCATCTACCCGCGCCACACGCCGCTGATCACCCGCATCAAGCCGGGATCGGTGCGCATCGAGACGGCCGACGGCGGCGAAGAGTTCGTCTTCGTGGCCGGTGGCATCCTCGAGGTGCAGCCCGAGCGCGTGACCGTGCTGTCCGACACCGCCATCCGCGGCAAGGACCTGGACGACGAGAAGGCCAACGCCGCCCGGGCCGCCGCCGAGGAAGCGCTGAAGAACGCCAAGAGCGACGTCGATTTCGCACGCGCGCAGTCCGAGCTGGCCGTGATGGCCGCCCAGATCGCCGCGCTGCGCAAGTTCCGCCAGAAGCGTTGAGTCCAGCGGGGCCGTGACGGCCTTGCGCACTCTCCATCCAGGCCGCCCCACAGGGCGGCTTTTTCTTTTTCCCGGCTCCCGGGCCAGGGTTCTGATGAGCCGGGCCGGTACGGCGGGGGGTTGTGTGTTTCGACAGCCGGAAACTGGGCCGTGGGGTAGGCGTGCTCCGACACCGGCATGCGGCAGGCTGTACAGGAGAGGCAACGGGACGGGCGCTAGCATTCCTCATGCAAGCGCACACCAGGGCTTTCTTCCTTCTACGTACGTCGCATTGGG
Source organism: Paracidovorax avenae (assembly GCA_003029925.1). Classification (GTDB taxonomy): domain Bacteria; phylum Pseudomonadota; class Gammaproteobacteria; order Burkholderiales; family Burkholderiaceae_C; genus Paracidovorax; species Paracidovorax avenae_A. Next base: position 486,366 of record CP028296.1, read on the forward strand.
CGGCGGGGTCAGCGGGGCAGCGGGTTGGCGCTTTCCTCCATTCCATGGAAGGGCTCCCGCATGGCGGCTGCTTCCGATGATCTGGTGATCGCGCGGCCCGAGGGGCTCTACTGTCCTCCGGGCGATTTCTACATCGATCCCTGGAAGCCCGTGGAGCGGGCGGTCATCACGCACGGCCACTCCGACCATGCCCGCTGGGGCCACGCGCACTACCTGGCCCACATCGACAGCGAAGGGACCCTGCGCACCCGGCTCGGCGCCGACATCACGCTGCAGACGCTGCCCTACGGCCAGGCCATCGAGCACCACGGCGTGCGCATCTCGCTGCATCCCGCAGGCCACGTGCTCGGGTCGGCCCAGGTGCGGCTCGAGCATGGTGGCCGCGTCTGGGTGGCCTCGGGTGATTACAAGACCGGGCCCGACGGCACCTGCGTGCCGTTCGAGCCGGTACGCTGCGACACCTTCATCACCGAATCCACCTTCGGCCTGCCGATCTACCGCTGGCCCTCGCAGGAGGCGCTGTTCGCCGAGATCGACGCGTGGTGGCGTGCGAACGCCGCGCAGGGGCGGCCATCGGTGATGTTCTGCTACGCCTTCGGCAAGGCGCAGCGCATCCTGCACGGCGTGGACGCCTCGATCGGGCCCATCGTGGTCCACGGCGCGGTGGGGCCGCTCAATGCCGTGTACCGGACTGCCGGCGTGGCGCTGCCCCCAACGCAGCGGGCCACGGATCCGGGCGTGGATGCGAAGCTGCTGCAGACGGCGCTGGTGGTCGCACCCCCTTCGGCCCAGGGCACGCCCTGGATGCGCCGGTTCCCGCGGCATTCCGATGCGTTCGCGAGCGGCTGGATGCAGTTGCGGGGCACCCGGCGCCGACGCGGCGTGGACCGGGGCTTCGTGATGTCGGACCATGCGGACTGGCCCGGCCTGCAGTCGGCCATCGGTGCCACGGGGGCGGAGCGCGTTTTCGTGACGCATGGCAGCGTGGCGGTGCTGGTGCGCTGGCTCCGGGAGCAGGGATTGGATGCGCAGTCGTTCCGCACGGAGTACGGCACCGAGGACGACGATGCGGCGCCCGATGCCTCCACGGCCGTGCCGCCCGTCGCCGCGCCGGGCGGTGATGCATCGCCCGTGGAGGACGACGGCAGGCACGAGGGCGGGGAAACGGCGCAATGAAGGATTTCGTAGCCCTCTACCGCGCGCTGGATGCGAGCACGTCCAGCCTCGCCAAGCAGGCGGCGCTGCAGGCCTACCTGCGCGCGGCCGCACCAGCGGACGCGGCCTGGGCTGTGTACGTCCTGGCGGGCGGCAAGCCGCGCCAGCTGGTCCCGACCAAACTGTTGCGGCAGTTCGCGCGCGAGGCCGCAGGCCTGCCGGAATGGCTGTTCGACGAAAGCTATGAAGCCGTCGGCGACCTCGCGGAAACCATCGCGCTCCTGCTGCCGCTGCCCGCCGAAGCCCATGCGCTGGGCCTGGCCGAATGGGTGGAGCAGCACCTGCTGCCGCTGCGCGGCATGGCGCCCGAAGCGCTGGAGTCGGTGTTGCGGGCGCAGTGGGATCGCCTCGCGCCCGAGGAGCGGCTCGTCTACTTCAAGCTCATCACGGGGGCCTTCCGCGTTGGTGTGTCGAAGCTGCAGGTCACGCAGGCCCTGGCCGCCGTGAGCGGCGTGGACCCCAAGCGGATCGCGCAGCGGCTCATGGGCTACACGCACATCGCCGCACGGCCCGGGTCGGCGGATTACGAACGCCTCGTGGCACCGCTCGCCGATGTCGGCCAGGATGACGACGGGGCGGAGCAGTCCCGCGAAACCAGCGGCCATCCCTATCCCTTCTTCCTGGCGCACCCGCTGTCGCTGCCCGTGGAGCAGTTCGAGGCCACGCTCGGGCCGCCCGGCGACTGGATCGTGGAGTGGAAGTGGGACGGCATCCGCGCCCAGCTGGTGCGGCGCGCGGGTGCCACCTGGGTCTGGTCGCGCGGCGAGGAACTGGTCAGCGACCGCTTCCCCGAACTGCAGCGCCTGGGCCAGGAGGCCCTGCCGGACGGTACCGTGCTCGATGGCGAAATCGTCGTCTGGCAGCAGGCGGAGGGCGATGCGCCGGCACGCGTGCGTCCGTTCGCCGACCTGCAGAAACGCATCGGCCGCAAGACGCTCGGCCCCAAGTTGCTGCGCGAACTCCCCGTCGTGCTGCTGGCCTACGACCTGCTTGAAGAGGAGGGGAAGGACCTGCGGGCGCTGCCGCAGCATGAACGCCGGGCACGGCTCGATGCCCTGCTCGCCCGGGTGTCGCATCCGGCGCTCGTCGCCAGTCCACTGCTCCACGGCCGTGGCTGGGAAGAGCTGGCGGAACAGCGCGCCCACGCCCGCGCCCTGGGCGTCGAAGGCATGATGCTCAAGGCCCGCGGTGCGCAGTACGGCGTGGGCCGCACCAAGGACGTGGGCACGTGGTGGAAATGGAAGATCGACCCCTTGAGCGTGGATGCGGTGCTCATCTATGCGCAGCGCGGCCACGGGCGGCGCGCCAGCCTGTACAGCGATTACACCTTCGCCGTCTGGGACGGGCCGCCCGGCGCGGAAGGCCGCGCGCTCGTTCCGTTCGCCAAGGCGTACTCGGGCCTGACCGACGCCGAGATGGCGCGTGTGGATGCGGTCATCCGCCGCACCACGGTGGAGACCTTCGGGCCGGTGCGCAGCGTGAAGCCCACGCTCGTGTTCGAACTCGGCTTCGAGGGCATCGCACGAAGCACGCGGCACAAGAGCGGCATCGCGGTGCGGTTTCCCCGCATGCTGCGCTGGCGGGAGGACAAACCGGTGGAGGAGGCGGATTCGCTGGAGACGCTGGAGGGGCTGTTGCCGAGGTCGGACCCTTGATGCGGAAGACAGGCCACACCGATGACTTCCGTGTCCCATAGCCGCCAGCGCGTGCCGCGTTCCCGCTCGATCGCGGAAGCCTGGATCGCCGCGCGCGGCTGGTGCCCCTTCCCCTTCCAGCGCGAAGTCTGGCGCGCACTCGCCCAGGGCCGCAGCGGGCTGCTGCACGCGACCACGGGGGCTGGCAAGACCTATGCCGTCTGGCTCGGCGCACTCCAGGCCTTCGGCGCCGCGGACGCCGTGCAGGCTTCGGCCCTCGAGGCACCGGGCGGCAGGCGAAGCAAGGCCCCGCCGCCTGAACCGCTCACCGTGCTCTGGCTCACGCCGATGCGGGCCCTGGCCGCCGACACGCTGAAGGCCCTGCGCACACCGCTCGACGAACTCGTGGCGACGCAGCCCACGCTGGCCCGCTGGACCAGCGGTGCCCGCACGGGCGACACGGGCAGTGCCGAACGCGGGGCGCAGTCGCGCCGGCTGCCCACGGTGCTGGTGACCACGCCGGAGAGCCTGTCGCTGCTGCTGGCGCGTGCGGATGCGCGCGAGCTGCTGTCCACCGTGCGCCTGGTGGTGGCCGACGAGTGGCACGAGTTGCTCGGCAACAAGCGTGGCGTGCAGGTACAGCTGGCGCTGGCGCGGCTGGCCGGCTGGAATCCACGGGTGTGCGTCTGGGGCATGTCGGCCACGCTCGGCAACCTGCCCGAGGCACGGGATGCGCTGCTGGCGCCCCTGGGTGCGGAGGTGGTGGAAGAGGGCGTGCTGGTGCAGGGGCAGGTGGACAAGCGGCTCGTCGTCGATACGCTGCTGCCCGACCATCCCGAGCGGTTCTCCTGGGCCGGGCACCTGGGGCTGCGGATGCTGCCGGCGGTGGTGCGCGAGCTGGAGTCCACCACGACCACGCTGGTGTTCGTGAACGTGCGGTCCCAGGCGGAGCTCTGGTACAAGGCCATCCTCGACGCGCGGCCCGACTGGGCGGGCGAGCTGGCGATCCACCACGGCTCGCTGGACCGCGGCGTGCGCGAGTGGGTGGAGGCGGGCCTGAAGGAGGGGCGCCTGCGCGCCGTGGTGTGCACCAGCAGCCTGGACCTGGGCGTGGACTTCCTGCCTGTGGAGCGCGTGCTGCAGGTCGGCTCGGCCAAGGGCATCGCGCGGCTGCTGCAGCGTGCCGGGCGCTCGGGCCATGCCCCGGGGAGGCCATCGCGGATCACGCTGGTGCCCACGCACAGCCTGGAGCTGGTCGAGGCGGCCGCCGCACGTGCGGCGGTGCAGGCCGGCGAGGTGGAGATGCGCGCCAGCCCGCGCCGTCCGGTGGACGTGCTGGTGCAGCACCTCGTCACCGTGGCGCTGGGGGGCGGCTTCGAGCCCGAGGCGCTGTATGCGGAAGTGCGCCGCACCGTGGCCTACCGCGACCTGCCGCGCGCGGTCTGGCAGTGGTGCCTGGATTTCGTGCACCGCGGAGGGCCTTCTCTTGCGGCCTATCCCGACTACCAGCGCGTGGCGCCGGACGAAGAGGGCATCTGGCGCATGCCGAGCGCCCGCCTGGCGCGCCGCCACCGCGCCAATATCGGCACCATCGTGAGCGACGCCAGCATGGCCGTGCAGGTGCTGCACGGCGCGCGGCTCGGGACGATGGAGGAGAGCTTCCTCTCGCGCATGTCGCCGGGCGATTGCTTCGTCTTCGCGGGGCAGGTGCTGGAGATGGTGAAGATCGAGGACATGACGGCCTACGTGCGGCGCGCCGCGCGCGGGCGGCCCACGGTGCCGCGCTGGGCCGGATCGCGCATGCCGCTGTCCACCGTGCTCGCGGATTTCGTGGTGCAGCAGCTCGCGCAGGCCGCAGCGGGGCGTTATGGGTCGCCCGAACTGCGCTGCGTCCGGCCGCTGCTGGATGTGCAGCAGCGGTGGTCGGCGCTGCCCACGCCAGGGACGCTGCTCGCCGAAACCCTGCGCACCCGGGAGGGCTGGCACCTGTTCCTCTATCCGTTCGCGGGCCGCCATGCGCACATCGGACTGGCCAGCCTGTTCGCGTGGCGCGCAGCCCAGGGCGAGGCCGGCACGTTTTCCATCGCCGTGAACGACTACGGGCTGGAGTTGCTGTCGGCGACCGAGCGCGACTGGGCCGCGTTGCTGCCGGAGTTGCTGCGGGTGCATACCGCTCCCGTGCCGGAGCGCGAAAGCGATGCCAACCCGCTGCGGCTGCCGGCCGGTGAAGCCCTGGCCATCCGCAATACCGCGAATGCCGCGCGGGCCAAGGCCGAGGATTCGTCCGGCGCCAGCGTGATCGAAACCGGCAGCGCCCCGCAGGACGAGGCCCGCCACGCGCTGCTGCACGAAGTACTGGCCAGCCTCAACGCCACCGAAATGGCCCGGCGCCGGTTCCGTGAAATCGCGCGGGTGGCGGGGCTCATCTTCCAGAGCCATCCCGGCGAGCGCCGCAGCGCGCGCCAGCTGCAGGCGTCGTCGCAGTTGTTCTTCGAGGTGTTCCGCAAGTACGATGCGGGCAACATGCTCCTGCGCCAGGCCGATGAGGAAGTGCTGAGCCAGGAGCTGGACGTGGCGCAGTTGCTGGCGGCGCTGCGCCGCATGCAGGCACAGGACCTGGTGGTGCAGCCGCTGGCGCGGCCCAGCCCGTTCGCTTTTCCACTCATGGTGGAGCGCTTCCGGGAAAAGCTCACCAACGAGGATCTGGCCGATCGCATCGCGCGCATGCTGGCGCAGCTGGACACCGCCGCTGATGCGGGGCCTGCTGCAGCCGAGACCGGCCTGCCCGCGCAGGACGTAGTGCCTCCGGACCCGCCCGCGCGGCCACAGCGCAGGCGCAGCGCGGCGAAGAAGGCGGCCGGCAAGGAAGGGCCCGGCGAGGAAGGGGATGCAGCGGGCGGGGCTGTGCCTGCCGCCCAGACCGCGATGCAGCAGGCTGCCGACGCGGTACGCCGTACGCTGGACTTTTCACTCACGTCTGCCGAGGACGCGGGCAACGGCGCGGCAGGGGGCGGACGCAGCCGTCGCCGCGAGCGCAAGCCGTCGCGGCCCCTGCCGCGGCTGTGAGCCCGCATGCCGGCACCTGGGTTGCTGGTCCGGGACAATGGTGCATTCCTCATCGCTGTGCATGGACCCCTTCAATTGACAGGCGCATCCGCCACCTTCCACCTCGCCGGTACCGAAGTCCACCTGCTCGCCGGTCATGCCCTCTGGTGGCCCGATGGGCAAACGCTGTTTGTGGCCGACGTGCACCTGGGCAAGGCCGACACCTTCCGCGCGCGCGGGCTGCCCGTGCCTTCCGGTACCACGCGCGACAACCTCGCACGGCTTTCCGCGCTCGTGGCGGAACAGGGCGCGCAGCGGCTCGTGGTGCTGGGCGACTTCCTGCACGCGGCGCAGGCGCGTTCGCCCGCCGTGCTGGCATCGCTCGCGGCCTGGCGTGCGGTGCATGCGGCGCTGGAGGTGGTGCTGGTGCGCGGCAACCACGACAGCCATGCGGGCGATCCGCCTGCGGAGCTGGGCATCGCGATCGTGGACGAGCCCTGGCCGCTCGGGCCGTTCGCCTGCTGCCACCATCCGCAGCGGCACGCTGCGCTGCATGTGCTCGCCGGCCATGTGCATCCCGCCGTGGTGCTGCGCGGACCGGGCCGCGACGCGCTGCGGCTGCCGTGCTTCGTGGCGGACGCGGCTGAAGGCTCCGATGCCGGCGCCACGCTGCTGCCCGCCTTCGGCGAGTTCACCGGCGGGCAGTCGATGGCACCCGCGCCGGGGCGGCGGTTTTTCGCCGTGGGCGGAGGACGAGTGTGGCCGGTGCCGGACAAGGCCGCAGGGGCCGCCCGCCGCGCCTGAACGCGGCGCTCCCGGCTCAGGCGCCGGGCGGCTCGGGACTGGCCGATTCGCCGCGTGGGTTGTCGAAGCCTGCCAGCTGCCGCAGCACCCGGTCCTCCTCCTGCCGCCAGTGCGATTCCCTGGCGCGGGCCCGTAGGGAATAGTCGATCTGCCCAGCCAGGTCCTCGGGGATGTCCTCGACGAAAATCGGATCCGCATTGCGGGCGAGGAGGTACTCCCGGAATGCCTCGGGGTGCAGCGCCTGCATGCCGGCGCGCCAGGTGGAGTGGCCCATGAGGAAATCCCTGCGGGCGACAGGGTCCCGTGCCTGCCGGTTCACGGCCTGCTCCAGGGTGTCCAGCTGGTCCTGCTGCAGTACGCTGAGTTCCAGTGACTGCATGCCGGACACGGTGCCCTCGGGAAGATCGAGGCGTTCGCGCAATGCCTGCTTGGCATGGACCAGGGTCTCCAGCGGCTCTTCCACCAGCCGCTTGCGCAACCCGTCCCCCAGGTCCAGACGCCGGAGCTGCCGCTGGATGAACCGGGTGACCTCGCTTTCGAGCAACGCGAGCCGCAACTGCTGCCCGGCCCAGCGGTGGAATTGGGCGGCATCCAGCCGGCCGCTGCGGATGCCGTCCACCATCTGGTGGTCGCGCACGGCCAGCAGGACCTTGGAGAAGCCTTCCAGTACGTTGTCATTGCAACTGCCCAGGGCGGTCTGCGCGATCAGGAACACCTGCTCGCGCAGTTCCGTGCTCTGGGAGATGGCGTCGATCACGGAGGCCACCTGCGCGGCGCGCTCCGTTGCCGCCGCGGAAGACGATCCCGCTGCGGTGGCTTCCCGCAGGCGCGCCAGCAGGCGGGCGAAGGCGGGTGCGGCGGGTTCATCGTCGAAGCGGCTGCCCAGCTCCGCCGGGTCGTGCGCCCCGCCGGTCCATCGGCTCATCTCCCGACCCAGCGGTTCCTCCTGGTGCACCATATCCAGCGAGAGTTCGGCGGCGGCGTCCCATTCCGCCACCGTTGCCGGCGCTGCCTCGCCGGACTCGAGCTGGATCAGGTGAGCGCGCAATTGCCGGGCGGCCGCTGCCACGGCAGGTTCCGCACCCTGGTACCGCGGCTCCAGGCCTTCGATGCGCCCCGGCTCGGAGCCGAACTGCGCCAGGAGGTCGGTGGCGGCGCGCAATGCCCGGAAAGCCTGCTCCGGGTCCGCGTCCAGCATGTCCATCAGCCAGGAACCCTGGTCCGGAGCGGGGCTGTCATGGATGTGGCTTTCCCCCTGGACGGCATGCACCGGCAGGAGCGTGTTGCCTACCTCGCGGGGCGGCGCGGCGGAGTCCTGCCGCTGGGCCGGATGTGCAGGCCCGGCGTCGGGGTGGGGCGCCTGCACCGGACGTGGGGAGCCTGCACCCGGGGCGGGCAAGGGCACTCCGGCGCGGGGTGCCAGTGTCTGCTGCGTGCCGGCAGTCCGGGGCGTCCGGCCGGGCAGGCCGGCCGTCGGGCTGGATAGAGCGGGGCCTTCCTGCCCGGCCGTCCGGGGGCGCACCTGTCGTGCGGGGGCATCGGGCTGGGGGCTGGGTTCGCGCGATCGCGTCCTGCCGGAGGGGCGCAGAGGGTCCATTGGAAGCAATCCTGGGTGGTGGGTCAGGCCGGCCGGAGCGGTCAGGCGGCGCCCTGTCCTGACGATGGGCCCGGATCCTGCGGCCGCGGCGGGGTGTACCGTGCCTGGTCCGCAAGGGCTTCCAGGGCACGCTGCACCGAAGCCTGCCAGCGCTCGTAGACCTGGCGGCCTGCCTCTGCATAGGCGTAGGCGGCAGGGCTCTCGGAGTCTTCGGGGATGTCCAGTTCGTGGAAGGGGTCCGCATCACGGGCCGCCTCCAGCGGCCGGAAGACCGAGGGGTGCAGCACCTGCATGCAGGTGCGCCAGGTGTCGTGCTGCAGGATGAATGCGCGGTAGGCCCGCGGGTCCCCTGCCTGTTGCTGGACCCGGGCCTTCAGGGCCTCGAGGTGCTCCGGACCGAGCACGCTCATTTCTGCGCTCGCCAGGTGCTGCACGGTGTCCTTCGGAAGTTCCAGGGCCTGCCGGAGCGCGGACTTGGCATGGGCCAGCGTCTCCATGGGGTCCTTGCGCAATTTGTCCCTCTCCCAGGGGGGCATGTCGGTGCGCTGCAGCATCTCGCTGATGAGATGGCCCACGGCGGTTTCCAGCAGTGCCAGCCGGAACTGCTGGCTGGTCCACTGGTGGAGTTTCGCTTCGTTCAGCAGGCCGCGGTGCGCGGCCATCACCAACTGGAGTTTTCGCACCGCCAGCATGACCTTGGAGAAGCCCTCCAGAACGTTGTCCTGGCAACTGCCGAGAGCGGTCTGCGCAATCAGGAACACCTCGTTGCGCAACTCGGCATCCTGGGCCATCGCCGTGAATGCGACCTTCACCTGGTTTTCCATCTCGCGCCGTGCGGTGGCCGAGAGTTCGGGCAGGGCTTCCTGGTGCAGGCGCTCGAGCATCCGGGCGAAAGCCGGGGCGGCCTCTTCCTCGTCGAAGGCATGGAGATCCACCGCGGAGGTGCGGGCCGCATCGCCCAGCCAGGCCTGGAGCTGGCTGCCCAAAGGTGCGCCCAGGTGCGCCAGGTCTCCTTCGAGGCCCCTGTCGTCCTCGTCGGAGCCGCTGGCTTCGTTGTCCGAAGACGATGTGCGGCCGGCCTCGGGAGCGCCCCCCGGGACCAGCATGCGTTCGATCACGCGGGCGGCGGCAGGGCTGCCGAGCTGGAGCAAAAGCCAGAGGGAGCGCAATGCCTCCCCGACCTCGTGACCGGTGCCTTCCTGGTGGGCGAGAAGGGCAGCAGCCGCCTGGTGGATGCGTGACTCGAGGTCCGGCCGTACCACGGCCACCATGACCAGGGGAACGAATTGCGCCCGGCTCGGTGGTCCCTGGATGCCCAATGCCGCAAGTTCCTGTCGCAGGGATTCGGGGGCCTGCGGGGCGCTGCCCGCCCCTGTGCTGGTGCTGGCGCCAGCATTGCCGGAAGGCTGCGCGGGGTCCGGCGCGCGTGGCGGTGGCACGGTGGCGCGGGGCGGCCGGCTGGAAGGGCCCGCTTCCACCGAGGGTGCCGCAGCGGCCTGGCGGGCCGGCAACCATCCAGCCAGGCTGGAACCGGCTTCCGTGGTGCGCGCTCTCACGCGCCGCGTCGGTGACGCATCGGTGTCGCTGTCGCTGTCGTGGCGGGTGCTGCGCGCGCGCGGGCTCGCGTGGCCTGTGGGTCGGCTGGGGGGCTGCATGGGAGCGTGGTGTCCTGCCGTGCGCTGGCACGGGCGATGGCGCCATGCTCGCGCGGCCGGCCCGGCATGCCCTGCGTCCATGCGCAGCAGATGGTCGATTCGCGAACCGACGGGGTGACGGGGCAGAGGGGGCTTTAAGGTCCGTCCGGCGGCGCACCGCCTCCCAGCACCGGCATGTCGGGCAGCTCATTCGCCCCGCGGGGCCCCGGGCCGGCCGGGAAATGCTCGGCCAGCAGCGCCGACACTTCCTCCAGGGCCTGCGTGAGCCCGTCCTCGTAGCGTCCGGAGCGGAAGGCTTCGCCCATGCGGGCAACCATCTCGCGCCAGGCCGCGGGCGGAACGGTCCGCGCAAGGGCACGGTCAGCCACGATCTCGATCGCATGCTCGGCCAGCAGAAGGTAGATGAGCACCCCGTTGTTGTGCTCGGTGTCCCACACGCGCAGCTTGCCGAAGAGCGTGACGGCGCGCTCGCGCGCGGATGCCCCGCGCCACAGGTAGCTCGAGGGCAGCCCGCCTTCCGCGCAAATGCGTATCTGCCCCGTGTGCCGCGCCTCGCTGGCGGTCACGCGGCGCGCCAGGCGTTCGAGCAGATCGGGCGGCAGCGCACGGTGCAGGCCGCCTTCTGCCCAGCGGTGGCGCAGGAGCCGCGCGATCCGGGCCGGCAGTCCCGGAAGGGGCGTCGGTGCAGGGGGGCGGGAGGTGGAGGGCATGGAGCGGATCCGGTCCTGGATGTGATGGGGAAAAGAGGTGGGGTCAGAAAGGACTACCAGTCGCCCGACGCACCGCCGCCGCCGAAGTCGCCACCGCCGCCCGAACTGAAGCCGCCGCTGTCGCCGCTGCTGCCTCCGCCCGAGCCACCGCTCCAGCCGCCCATGCCGATGCCGGTACCCAGGCCCGTGGAGAACCCGTCCCGCAACCCGCCGCGGCGGCCTGCCGACACGCCGCGTCCGCCGAAGAGCCATGTATAGAGCAGCGCCACGGCGCCCGCCCCGACGGCCAGCAGCACGCTGGCCGTGAACAGGAAGGCGATGAGGCCCGCTGCGCCGCCCATGAGCAGCCCGCCCGCCCGGTTGCCGAAGAGCCCGCGGGCCATCGGGCCGCCGACCATCACCCCGAAGAACAGGAAGATCGCGAAATCGTTCCAGTCCACGCCGCGTTCGGCGCGGGCTGCCTGGGTATTGCCCGTGGGCGCTGGCAGGTTCTCTCCTGCGATGCGCGCGCTGAGCTGCCCGAGCGCGGCGTCGATCCCGCCTGCGAAGTCGCCTTCGCGGAAGCGGGGCTTCATGGCGCCGTCGATGATGCGCGCTGCGGCGATGTCGGGAATAGCCCCCTCCAGGGCCTTGGCCACCTCGATCCGCATGCGGCGGTCGTCCTTCGCGACCACGACGAGCACGCCGTCCCCCACGTCCCTGCGGCCGATCTTCCAGGTGTTGGCCACGCGGTTGGCGAATGCGGCGATGTCCTCGGGCGCCGTGGAGGCCACCATGAACACCGCGATCTGCGTGCCCTGGCGCTGTTCGATGCCTGCCAGACGGGCCTCCAGCCGCTCGCGCTCCGCGGCGCTGAGCGTGCCGGTCTCGTCGATCAGGTGGGCCGAGAGCGGCGGCACTGCGCGCAGCGCCCGTGCCGGCAGCGCGCACGCCAGCCCGAGGGCGATGCACAGCAGGGCCAGCAGGGTGCGCAACGGTGCGGCGATGCCTGGCATGCCGGATCCAACTCAGCGCGAAGCCGGCGCGGCCGGTGCGGGGCGGGAGAAGTCCACCGCTGGCGGCGTGCTGATCTGCGCCTCGTTCTGCACGGTGAAGCTGGGCTTGGGCTCATAGCTGAACACCTTGGCCGTCAGGTTGGTCGGGAAGCTGCGCGCGAGCACGTTGTACTCCTGCACGGTCTGGATGTACCGGTTGCGCGCCACGGTGATGCGGTTCTCGGTCCCTTCGAGCGTCACGCGCAGGTCACGGAACGCCTGGTTGGCCTGCAGCTGGGGGTAGCGTTCGGCCACCACCATCAGGCGCGAAAGCGCCGACGACAGTTCGCCCTGCGCCTGCTGGAACTTGTTGAACGCCTCGGGGTTGTTCAGCGTCTCGGGCGTCACCTGAATCGACGTCGCCCTGGCGCGCGCCTCCACCACCTTGGTGAGCGTGTCCTGCTCGAAGGCGGCCTCGCCCTTCACGGTGGCGACGATGTTGGGCACGAGGTCGGCGCGGCGCTGGTACTGGTTGAGCACTTCGCTCCAGGCGGCCTTGCTCTGCTCGTCCAGGCGCTGGAAGTCGTTGTAGCCGCAGCCCGAGAGGGCCAGCGCGGCGGCGAGGGTGGCGATGAGGCGTTTCATGGTGTGCGGGCGCCGGGCGGGATTGCGAACGTGGGGGCGATGTGCCCTGGCCGCTCCGGCGCCGGACCATTCTGCCGCAGCCGCCGGGCCTGCCGCGTCAGCGGGCGGCGCATGTGGCGGATCGGCCGCCCGACGGGCAGGATGCGCGGCGAGCCCGAATTTCCGACAATGGCGGACTTCCCGATCCGGCCCCGCCGGGGCCCCGATGCCAGGACACTCCACGATGAGCACACGCACTCCCTACCGCGCCGCCCTGGTGGGCGGCTCCGCCGACGAGACCGAGGCCGCGTTCTACGAGGCGCTGCAGGCGGGCGACATCGACCGCCTCATGGCCTGCTGGGCGGAAGAGGACGATATCGTCTGCGTCAACCCCGGCGGGCCCCGCCTGCTGGGCGCGGGCGCCATCCGCGCCGCCTTCACCGCCATGTTCGAGCACGGCGGTCTGCGCGCCCGGCCCGTCCAGGTCCACCGCGTGCAGGCCCTCGCCAGTGCCGTGCACAGCGTGGTCGAGCATGTCGAGGTGCGGATGGAGGGCAGCATGCGCGAGGCACTGGTGCAGTCCACCAATGTCTATCACAAGACCCCGCAGGGCTGGCGGCTGGTCGCCCACCACGCGAGCCCGGGCACCGTTCACGAGGCCGTGGCCGGCCCGGTGCCGCCGGTACTGCACTGACCTGCCCGGAGCGCCCCGGCATGGACTATGTCGCGCCCCCGTGGCTGCCCGGCGGCCACCTGCAGACCATCTGGCCCGCGCTGGCATCGCGCCGTGCCGAGGGCGGTGCGCCGGCCTACCGTCGGGAGCGCTGGACCGCACCGGACGGCGATTTCGTGGACGTGGACTTCCTGGAGACGCCTGCCGCGGCCCCGGGGCCGCCCCGGCCGCTGCTGGTGCTCTTCCACGGGCTGGAGGGCTCGTCGCGCAGCCACTATGCCGAGGCGTTCGCCGGCGTGGCGCGGGCCCGCGGCTGGGACTATGCCGTGCCGCACTTCCGGGGATGCAGCGGCGAGATCAACCTTGCGCCGCGCGCCTACCACTCGGGCGACCACGAGGAAATCGACTGGATCCTGCGGCGCATGGCGCAGCGGCAGCGGCCCGGCGGCGGGCCGGACGGCCCCCGCGCGCCCCTGCTCGTGGCCGGGGTGTCGCTGGGCGGCAACGCGCTGCTGCGCTGGGCGGGCGAACATGGGCAGCAGGCCGCGCGCAGCGCCGACGCCGTGGCGGCCATCTGCTCCCCGCTCGACCTGGCCGCGGGCGGCCGGGCCATCGGACGGGGCTTCAACCGACTCGTCTATACGCGCCTGTTCCTGCGCACCATGGTGCCCAAGGCCCTGGCCAAGTGGCGCCAGCACCCTGGCCTCTTCGACCGTGATGCCCTGCGCACGGTGCGCGACCTGCATGCCTTCGACGACCTGTTCACCGCGCCCCTGCACGGCTTCCGCGATGCGGACGATTACTGGCGCCGCGCATCCGCCCAGCCCCTGCTGGGGGCGGTGCGCATTCCGGCGCTGGCGGTGAATGCGCTCAACGACCCCTTCGTTCCGGCGGACAGCCTGCCCCGGCACGGGCAGGCCGGCACCCACGTGACGCTCTGGCAGCCGCCGCATGGCGGGCATGTGGGCTTCGCGTTCGGGCGCCTGCCCGGCCATGTGCGGGCCATGCCCGAAGCCGTTGCCGGGTGGCTGGCCCGGCAGGCGGGGCTTCCGGCCGCACATCCGCCGGGGCACGCGCCTACGCCCGAGGCGGTCGCGGCGGGCTAGGATCGGCCCATGGATGACATCGTCAGGCAGGCCATCGCCAAGTGGCCCAACGTACCCGATTGCTATGGCTGGCTGGGCCTGGACGCGCGCGGGCGCTGGTTCATGCGCGACGACGCCGTGCAGGCGCAAGGCCCCTTCCCCCAGGCGCGCGGCGCCGTGCTGCAGCATGACAAGCTGATCGATTTCATCCACCGCAATTACGAACCCGATGCCCGGGGCCGCTGGTTCTTCCAGAACGGACCGCAGCGGGTGTACGTGGAACTGGAGGCCACCCCCGTGGTGTGGCGCATTGAAGGGGCGGGGGAGGGTGGTGCCGAGGCCGGCTTCTCCATCGTGGCGCACACCGGCCTGCGCTCGGCCGTGCAGGAGTGCCTGCTCGACGAGTCCGGGCGGCTCTACCTGTTCGACGGCCGGGTTCTCGGCCTCGTGCATACGCTCGACATGGAACTGGCCGCCCGTGCGGTGGAGCAGGGGCTCTGGACGCCCGCGGACGTGCGCGCGGACGAGTTGCCCCGGCGCTACGGCTATGTGCAGCGTCCCTCGGAGTTGCGGGGCTGACCTCGGGCGGAGGTGCCATATGAAAAAGCCGGTCGCGCGGACCGGCTTTCATCGCAGGCCAGAAAACCTGGCACCGGTTACTTGACGGCGTTGGCCATGTATTCCACGGTGGCGCGGATTTCCGCATCCGATGCCTGGGTGCCGCCGCGCGGAGGCATGGCGCCCTTGCCGGCGATGGCGATGCGCGTCATGCCGTCGATCCCGTCCTTCAGGCGCTCGGCCCAGGCGGCCTTGTCGCCGAACCTGGGTGCACCGGCCACGCCGGCCGCATGGCACACCTGGCAGGCCTGCTTGTAGAGCGCTTCGCCCGCACCGGCTGCCACCGCGGCGGCAGGTGCTGCAGCTGCGGCCGGGGCTGCAGCCGTGGGGGTCGCCGAGGCCTGTTGCGCTGCGGCCATGGCCGGTGCTGCGGGAGCCGCCGGGGCCGGGGCGCCGGATGTACCCCCCGCCGCGGCCTGGGCCTCGGCGGGAGCGGACGCGCCACCGGCTGCAGGGGCTGCCGGTTCGGTGAACTTGGCGCCAGCCGCGTTCGCCATGTAGGCCACGCCGCGGGCGATCTCGGTGTCGTTGAAGTCCCCGCCACCCTGGGGCGCCATGGCGCCCTTGCCGGTCAGCGCGGAATGCACCAGCGCTTCGAAACCCGTCTGGATGCGCGGGCCCCAGGCGGCGGCATCCCCGAACTTGGGTGCACCTGCGGCGCCCGTGGCATGGCAGGCCGCGCACTGGCCCTTGAAGACTTCCTCTCCACTGCGCAGCGGGCGGTTGGCGTCGCGCACCTCCACCATGCCCACCTTCTGGATGCGCTCGGCCAGCGCGCGTTCCGGGTTGCCCGAGCCCTGCGCCGGCTTGTTGCCCGAGGTGACGTAGATCACGAGGCCGATGATGGCGAAGACGGGTACCACGAAGCAGAAGAACACCGTCCATAGCAGCTGGCGGGGGTTCTTGATCGGGCCGGTATGCGCTTCTTCGTGGGGGGTGTCGCTCATGAGGGGGACCTCTGTGGGTATGTCTGGCGGAACCAGCGGACGATTATAGGAAGCGCCTCCCGGGCCGGCCGTTAGGGAAAACGGCCAGCCGCAACACCCTTGCGCTGGGTCAAGGAGCCCGTTCAGTGGCCCCAATAGCGGTACGGCGGCGTGTAGCGCCACACGTCGGTGTTCCAGGCCTGGCCGCCGCTGCCGCCCTCGCAGGCGAAGCCGAAGCCCGAAAACACGTACATCTCCCCCATCACCGTGGCCGCGCTGGTGCGCTTGATGCGCGGGAAGGCGTCGCCCTGCGGTGCGAGGCGCCGCCATGCGGCCGTGTTCAGGTCCAGGCGCCACAGCGCGTTGGTGGGGTTCTGGTTGAACTGGGCTCCGCAGCCCGTGGTGCCCCCCGGCTGGTCCCCGCCGGCGAGCAGCAGGCCGCTGCCCAGCAGCGCATCCGCGCCGTGGTTCTGGGGTGGATCGACGTCCTCCCCCGGCGCGGGCGTGACCTGCCGCCAGGCCAGGGTCCGCAGGTCGAGCGTCCAGGTGTCCCGCAGGAAGACGAATCCGCCCTGGCCGGTGGTGGCCTCGCCGCCGTAGAGCGCGACCTGCCCGCGCCAGGGCTCGCCGGTCACGGCGCCCGAATAGCGGGGCGGGGGCGATCCCGGCGCGCCATGGGGCGAGAGCTGGGCCCAGGTGCGCGTGGAGACATCGAAACGCCACAGGTCGTTGAGCGTGCGGAATCCGGCCTCCACGCCGCCGAACACATAGAGCTGGTCGCCCGCACGCCAGACCGTGGGCCATGCCCGCGGGCTGGGGGCCGGTGCATCGCCGGGGGCCACGCCCGCCAGCGCTTCCCAGCGTCCGGCCCGTGCGTCGTAGGCCCAGACGTCGCCCAGCGGCGTGAAGTCCGACAGGTCTGCGGAGTAGCGGGCGCCTCCGAACACCACCATCCAGCCGCGTTGCGGCATGGCCACGCCGCCGGAGAAGGCGCGCGGAGAGGGAACATCGCCCGTGGGCACCAGGCGCGTCCAGCGGTTGGCATGCACGTCGTAGCGGTGCAGGTCGTTCAGGAAGTCGTTGGTGCGGGCGCGGAAATCGTCCTTCACACCGCCGAAGAGGTAGATGGCACCCCGGAGCGCCGCGGTGACCGGTGCGCTGCGCCCGGACGGGGCGCCTTCGCTGGAAAGCCGGGTCCACACGCCGTCGTCCTGCGGGCCGGGCTTCGGGCCCGCCGTGGCGGCACAGGCCGCGAGGGCGCAGGCCATGCCGACGAGGCTCCTGCGGCGCAGGGCCGGTCCGGGGCTCGGCCGCTGCGCGGCGGAAGGCGGGTGGCCGGAGGGGATGGACGGTGGCATGCGCATGGCTGGCTTTCTCCCTGCTGTTCTGGTGTGGTCGGGAGACGGACGGTAGCGGCGCGCTGGAAAGCTGCAAGCGGCCTTCCGGCATGCAGTGCATGCACGTCCGTTGGGATTGGGCCGTCACGCCACCGGAGGGGATGCCCAAAGAAAAAGGCGCCCGAAGGCGCCTTGGACGGACGGAAGGCCGTCTCTCAAGAGTTCGGCGCCGCCGTGCCGCCACCCGGGACCGGGGCCTCCTGGGCCGCCGTCCAGCCGCCACCGAGCACCTTGTACAGCGCGACCTGGTTCTGCAGCTGCAAGAGCCGCGTCTGCACCACCAGTTGTTCCGACGTGAACAGCGAGCGCTGCGCGTCCAGCAGGTCGAGGTAGCTCGCCACGCCGTTGCGGTAGCGCAAGTCGGACAACTCGAAACGCTTGGCATCGGCTGTGGCCTGCGCACGCTGCGCGGCGAACTGCTCGCCTAGCGTGGCTTGGCCCGCCAGCGCATCCGACACTTCGCGGAAAGCCGTCTGGATCGATTTCTCGTACTGCGCGACGGCGATGTCGCGGCCTACGCGGGCGGAGTCCAGCGTGGCCTGGTTGCGGCCACCGTCGAAGATCGGCAGCGCCAGCTGCGGTGCCAGCGAGAAGGCCCAGGAGCCGCCCTTGAACAGGCCTGACAGCTCGTTGCTGACGGTGCCGGCACTGGCCGTGAGCGAAATCCGCGGGAAGAACGTGGCCCGGGCTGCGCCGATGTTGGCATTGGCGGCCACGAGCTGCTGCTCGGCCTGGCGGATGTCGGGGCGGCGCACCAGCAGGTCGGACGGCAGGCCGGCGGGCAACGACGGCATGGCGGGTGCGTCGGCCAGGCGCGTGCGCGCATCGAGCGTGGCGGCGATCTCCTGCGGCAGCGGCTGGCCCAGCAGCAGGGCGAGCGCATTCTCGTCCTGCAGGCGCTGGCGCTGCTGCTGCGCGAAGGTGGCGCGCGCCGCCTGCGCCAGCCCCTGGGCCTGGCTGTAGTCGAGCTCGGAACTCACGCCGTTCTCGAGCCGCAGTTTCGTGAGGTGCACGGATTCGTCGCGCGTCTGCAGCGTGCGGCGGGAAATGTCGAGCAGTTCCTCGTCGGCCAGCAGGTTGAACCAGCCGGACGCCACGGAGGCGACCAGGCTGATCTGGGTGGCGCGGCGGGCTTCCTCGGTCGCGAAGTACTGCGCCAGGGCCTGTTCCTTGAGCGCGGCGATGCGGCCGAAGAAATCGATCTCCCAGGCAGAAACCGCCAGGCCCACCTGGTAGTTGTTGACGTACTGGCCGGTCGTGGTGCTCGGCTGGCGCGATGCGTTCACCGCGGCGTTCACCGTGGGAAACTGCCCCGCGCGCTGGATCTGGAACTGCGCGCGGGCCTGCTCGATGTTGAGCGCGGCCACGCGCAGGTCGCGGTTGTTCTCCAGGGCCAGCGCGATCAGGCGCTGCAGCCGCGGATCTGCGAAGTACTCGCGCCAGTCGATGTCTGCAGCGGCCCGGGCGCCGGCCGGCGCGGTGGCGCCTGCGGCCGGGTAGGCTGCGGGCACCGGCGCCGCCGGGCGCTCGTAGGTCGGGATGAAACTGCAGCCGGCGAGCAGCGCCGCGGCGGCGGCTGCGCAGAGGAGGGGGCGCATGCCGGGGCGTGCGCGGTAGGTTGCTTGCATGGTGTTCTTCTCCTGCCGTTCTTGAGAGGGCTTATTCCCCATCCGTGGCATGCCGGTGCAGTTGTGCCTGGTGCGCGTCATGCTCCTGCTGGCGCTTGCTGCCCTTGAAGAAGGAGCGCACCAGCACGAAGAACACAGGCACGAAGATCACGGCCAGCACGGTGCCGGTGATCATCCCACCGATCACGCCGGTGCCGATGGCGCGCTGGCTCGCCGAGCTCGCGCCCGAGGCGATGAACAGCGGCACCACCCCCAGGGTGAAGGCCAGCGAGGTCATCACGATGGGGCGGAAGCGCAGGTGGGCGGCTTCCAGCGCCGCGTCCAGCACGCTCTTGCCCTCGGCCTGCAGGTCCTTGGCGAATTCCACGATCAGGATGGCGTTCTTCGCCGAGAGCCCGATGATGGTCACCAGGCCGATCTGGAAGTAAACGTCGTTGGACATGCCGCGCAGCAGCGTCGCGAGCAGCACGCCCAGCACGCCCAGCGGCACCACCAGCATCACCGAGAACGGGATCGACCAGCTTTCGTACAGCGCCGCCAGGCAGAGGAACACCGCCAGCAGCGAGAACGCATACAGCACCGTGGCCTGCGAACCCGCGAGCTTTTCCTCGCGGGACTGGCCCGTCCACTCGAAGCCGAAGCCCGGAGGCAGCTGCCCGGCGAGCTTTTCCATCTCGGCCATGGCGTCACCCGTGGTGAATCCGGGGCCGGCGTCGCCCGCGATCTTCATCGCCGGATAGCCGTTGTAGCGCACGGTCTGCATGGCGCCCGTGATCCAGCGGGTCGAGGCGAAGGCCGACATCGGCACCGTCTGGCCCTGGGCGTTGAGCACCGGCAGGTCCAGCACCGATTCCGGGCGCATCCGCGCCGCGGCGTCGGCCTGCACCACCACCCGCTGCAGGCGGCCCTGGTTCGGGAAGTCGTTGATGTAGGCCGAGCCCAGCGCCGTGGAGAGCGCGCTGCTGATGCTGTCGAAGCCCACCCCCAGGGCGTTCGCCTTGTCGCGGTCGATGTCGATCTGCATCTGCGGTGCGTCTTCCATGCCGTCGGGGCGCACGCCTGCGAGCACCTTGCTCTGCGAGGCCATGCCCAGCATCTGGTTGCGGGCGGCGACCAGGGCATCGTGGCCCTGGCCGGCGCGGTCCTGCAGCCGGAAGTTGAAGCCGGTGCCGGTGCCCAGTTCGGGAATGGGAGGCGGGCTCAGCGCGAAGATGAAGGCATCCCGGATGCTGGACAGCGCCATGAAGGCCCGGCCGGAAATCGCCGCCGCCGAGTGCTCGGCGCCCGAGCGCTCGCTCCAGTCCTTCAGGATCACGAAGGCCAGGCCCGCGTTCTGCCCCTGACCGGAGAAGGAGAAACCCGCCACGGTGACGATGTTCTCCACCTCCGGCTGCTTGAGCATGAAGTCCTCGACCTGGTGCAGCACGTCGCTGGTGCGGGACTGCGCTGCGCCGGCCGGCAACTGGATGTTGGTGATGATGTAGCCCTGGTCCTCGTTCGGCAGGAACGAAGTCGGCAGGCGCGTGTACACCAGCGCCACGGCGCCCAGCAGCACGGCGTAGATGATCATCATGCGGCCGCTGCGGCGCAGCAGCTTGCCGAGCCAGCCTTCATAGCGGTGCGTCGTGCTCTTGAAGGACCGGTTGAACCAGCCGAAGAAGCCTTTCTTCTCGGCATGGTGATCGGGGTCGATCGGCTTGAGCAGCGTGGCGCACAGCGCCGGCGTGAGCGACAGCGCCAGGAACGCGGAGAACGCGATCGAGGTGGCCATCGTCGCCGCGAACTGGCGGTAGATGTTGCCGGTGGAGCCGGCGAAGAACGCCAGCGGCACGAACACCGAGATCAGCACCACGGTCACGCCGATCACGGCGCCCGAGATCTGGCCCATGGCCTTGCGCGTGGCCTGCAGCGGCGGCAGCCCTTCCTCGGCCATGATCCGCTCGACGTTCTCCACCACCACGATGGCGTCGTCCACCACGATGCCGATCACCAGCACCATGCCGAACATCGTCAGCACGTTGATCGAGAAGCCCATCGCCAGCAGTGCGCCGAATGTGCCCAGCAGGGCCACGGGCACCACGATGGTCGGGATGATGGTGTAGCGGAAGTTCTGCAGGAACAGGAACATCACGATGAACACCAGCACCACGGCCTCGATCAGCGTGTGTACCACCTTCTCGATGGACACCGAGACGAACTTGGAGGTGTCATAGGGCACCACGTAGCTCACGCCCTGGGGGAAGAACTTCTTGAGTTCCTCGAGCTTGGCCTTCACGGCCTTGGCGGTCGCCAGGGCATTCGCCGACGGCGTGGGCTGCACGCCCAGGCCCACGGCCTGCTTGCCGTTGAGGCGCGCGCTCGTGCTGTAGCTCTGCGAACCCAGCTCGATGCGGGCCACGTCCTTCAGGCGCACGGTGGAGCCGTCGGTGTTGGCGCGCAGCACCACGTTGCCGAACTGATCGGCATTGCTGAGCTGCCCCTTCACGACGATGGTCGCCGACACCGGCTGGCCCTGTTCGGCGGGCAGGTCGCCCAGGTTGCCGGCGGACACCTGCACGTTCTGCGCGCGGATGGCGGCGTTCACCTGGTCGAGCGACAGGTTGAAGCCCTTGAGCTTGGCCGGGTCCACCCAGATGCGCATCGCACGCTCGGCACCGAACTGCGTGAGCGTGCCCACGCCGGCCACGCGCTGCAGTTCGGGCACGACGTTGCGCGCCGCATAGTCGTTCAGCGCCTCGATGCTCACGTCGGGGTTCTCCGTCGTGAGCATGGCGAACATCAGGAAGTTCGAGCGTGACTGCTCCACGCGCACGCCCTGCTGCGTCACCGCGGAGGGCAGCCGCGGCGTGGCGCGCGAGAGGCGGTTCTGCACGTCCACCTGGGCCAGGTCGGCGTTGGTGCCGGGCTCGAAGCTCAGCACGATCGTGCCCGTGCCGTTGGCCTGGCTGGTCGTCTCGACGTAGGCCAGGCCCGAGGCGCCGTTCATCTCGCGCTCGATGACGGCGAGCACGCTGTCCTCCAGCGTCTGGGCGTTGGCGCCGGGGTAGGCCACCGACACCTGGATGGTCGGCGGCGCGACGGCCGGATACTGCGCGATCGGCAGCTTGGCGATGGAGATACCCCCCATCACCATGATGAAAATTGTGATGACCCATGCAAAGATGGGCCGTTCGATGAAGAACTTGGCCATGTGCCGCGCTCCGTGTTCTGGGGGTTACTGCTTCGCAGGGGCGGAGGCACTGGAGGCGGGGGCCTGGGCTGCGGAGGCTCCGGCGGCGGGCGCCGATGCACCGCCCGCGGGTGCGGCGCCGGCGGCCTGCCACGGCACCGGCTGCACGACGATCGGGTCGCCCGGCTTGCCGCGGGGCAGCTTCTGGAAGCCGTCCACCATGACCTTCTCGCCGGCCTTCAGGCCGTCCAGCACGACCCAGTCGGTGCCCTGGGCCGGGCCGAGTTTCACGGGGCGCGGCGCCAGGTGGTTGTCCGGGCCGACGACCATCACGGTATCGCCCTTGGCGGAGCGCGTCACGGCCTGCTGGGGCAGCAGCACGCCGTTGCCCACCTGGGCCTGTTCCAGGCGCACGCGCACATACAGGCCGGGCAGCAGCTGGCGTTCGGGATTGGGCACTTCGGCGCGCAGGGTGACCTGGCCGCTGGTGGGGTCCACCGACAGGTCGGTGAAGAGCAGCTTGCCGGCCTGCGGGTGCACGCTGCCGTCTTCCATGACCACGCTCACCGAGGCGGCGCCCTTGGATGCCTGCTTGTACTTGCCGCTCGCGAGGCCGGCCTTGAGCTTCAGCGCGTCCGAGGCGGACTGGGTGAAGTTCACGTAGAGCGGATCGATCTGCTGGATCACCGCGAGCTGCGTGGCTTCGCCCTGGCCCACCAGCGCACCCTCGGTGACGAGCGCGCGGCCGATGCGGCCGGAGATGGGGGCCGTCACGGCCGCGTAGCCCAGGTTGATGCGGGCCGTGGTGACGGACGCACGCGCGGCCGCCAGGTTGGCCTCTGCCGTCTTCTGGGATGCGACCGCGTTGTCGTATTCCTGCCGGCTCACGGCATTCACGGCCACCAGCGGCTTGTAGCGCTCGGCCAGCGCACGGGCCTGGGCCACATTGGCCTCGGCCTGTGCGACGCTCGCCTGGGCGCTTTCCAGCGAGGCGCGGTAGGGGGCGTCGTCGATCGCGAACAGGCGCTGGCCTGCCTTGACGTCACTGCCTTCGGTGAACAGGCGCTTTTGCAGGATGCCGGCCGCACGGGCGCGGACCTGGGCCACCCGAGACGCTTCCAGGCGGCCCGGAAGCTCCGTCACCAGGCCCACATCGCCCGGGGAGACGGTCACCACGCCCACTTGCGGCGGCGGGGGCGTGCCGCCCTGGCCCTGCTGGGCGGAGCCGCCCGACTTCCCGCAGGCCGCGAGGGTGGCGGCGGCGAGCAGGGCCAGGCAGAAAAGCCCCGACCGCGCTGTGCGGCGGAGCGGGGCGGCGGAGACAGCAGGTTCGACACTCAAGCGGTACATGGAAGTCCTTCCGGATCGGCGCAGGGGGAAAAGGCTTCCGCATGGCCTTGAGCGACGTCAAAACCATGCGGCGGCCCTTGAATTTCGGCGGGATTATACATACAAACATGAATGTATAATTGTGGAATGCTGCTTCGCGAAGCGCAGGCCGAGATGCCCGCCCTTCGCCGCCAGCCCGTGCAGAATCAAGGAGACTCCCCACATGGCCCGACGTACCAAGGAAGATGCGGTCGCCACCCGCAACAGCCTGTTGGATGCTGCAGAACATGTTTTCTATCAGAAGGGAGTTTCGAACGCATCCCTGAACGACATCGCCCAGGCCGCGGGCGCCACGCGCGGTGCCATCTACTGGCATTTCAAGGACAAGGTGGACCTGTTCAACGCCATGATGGAGCGCGTGACGCTGCCGCTGGAGTGCGCGAGCGGCGGGTGCGCGGACCATGGCCGCATGCCTCCGCTGCAGCGCCTGCGGGCGGCTATCGACTTCGTGTTGCGCAGCCTGGAAAAAGACGAATCCGTGCGCCGCGTGTTCGAGATCGCGATGTTCCGCGTGGAATACGTGGGCGAGCTGTCCGCCGTGCGGGACCGCCACGTCGAGGCCAGCCTGGAGTTTCGCCGGCAGTTCGCCGCCGAACTGGCCCTGGCGGCAAGCGACCAGGGCGTGGAGCTGCCATCTCCGGTGGAGGTGGCGGCCGAGGGGCTGCAGGCGCTGTTCGACGGCCTGATGCAGGTCTGGCTGCTGGGCGGCGCCACCTTCGGCCTGGCAGACACCGGTCGTGCCGCGGTGGATGCCTATCTGCGCGGCCTGGGCTTCGACGTGTCGGCCGGCTTCGATCCGCTGCCCGCGGGCATCCCCTGGAAGATTTGCCAGGGGGGGCGCAACGCCGTGCCATAATCTCCGTCCGGGCCGCAAGGGCCCGCACGCGGCTGTAGCTCAGTGGATAGAGTATTGGCCTCCGAAGCCAAGGGTCGTGGGTTCGATCCCCGCCAGCCGCACCAGATTTCCAGTTTCCATTCCCCCTCGCCATGAAACGTCCGGGCCATGCCCGGAGGGCGTTCGCGCGCCGGCCGTTGCCGGGCGCACGGGCGCGTCCCGGCGCTGGTCACTGCTGGCCGCCGGACCGGGGCTCCGCCCCTTCGGGCTGCGGAATGTCGTGCGGGTCCGTGGCGACGGCCTTGCTGGCGGCAGCGCCACCCACCGCGCCGGCCACGCCTCCCACGGCCACTCCGACCACCACGCCGATCGGGCCGGCCATGGTGCCCCCCACGGCAGCGCCCGTCGCGGCACCGGCCATGACGCCTCCCCCGGCCAGGACCGAGCCGGCTTCGCGCTCGGCTTCCTCGACCGTCAGGGGAACCTGCGCCGAAGGCCGCGGATCCTGCGAAGGCACTCCGTAGCCCGGACGGTGCTCCACGGGGATGCCGTCTGCGGAGGGGCCGACGCGGGTCGGCGGTGGCATGGTCTTGTCGTTTGGCATGGCCTGGCTCCTTGTGGTGTGTGGATCGGATGGCACCGTTGTATCGCCCATGCCGGTCCCGCCGCGCCGGCCAGGGGATCGAAGCCGTGTCAGCGAAGGCGCAGTGCCCGCCCTACACGGATGGGGGGTCTTGACTTGCATCAAGTCCTTTCGGGCCGTGGCGTCCATCGCCCATGGTTTTGCTCCACGGCAGCATGTGGCGTTTGGCTGGCATGGCCGTGGGCCTTGTCGGGTCGGCGGATGCGCCCGCGTCCGACGGAAGGTCATCCGGCTCCGGTGCGCCAATGGGGCTCCATGCTGAAAAAGACGGAGTTCGCCATGTCCAAGTCCCATCGCCATTGTTCCGACGCCGCCTCGGGCCGCCTCGCGGCCAAGCCCCGGGAACTCAAGCGACGCCGCCAGCGCGAGGCCATGCTGCGGCCGGGAAACCCGTCACCCTGCTTCCCCGATCCCGAGCCTCCGGTGTGGAAACCGCTGGGCTGACGCGCGGAAAGGCAGCCGGGAAGTCAGCGGGACGGCTCGAAACCGTCCAGATGCGTGGGAGCGGGACATGGATCCCGCCCCGCGGTCAGAATGACTGGCAGGCACCGTCCACGAACACCTTGAGTTCGCCGCTGCGGAACGGCGTCCAGACTTCGTCGCTGGTCAGGGGGGCCGTCACCACCACCGCCACGCGGTCGTGTGGCGTAGTGTGGGCCGAGAAGTCCACGCTCAGGTCCTCGTCGCACAGGCAGGCCTGCGAGAACGGATGCCGGCGCTCGATGTAGCAGAGGTGGGTGGACGCATGGGCCCAGAGGGCCTGCCCGTTGGACAGCAGGAAGTTGAAGGTGCCGTGCGGTGCGATGCGCGCCGCGAGTTCACGCAGGGTGAGGGTCAGTTCCTGCACGCTGGGCACGTCGGCATGGGATTTGGAAAGCTCCTGCATGATCCAGCAGAACGCGTGCTCGCTGTCGGTGGCGCCGACGGGGTGGAAGTGCGAATGCAGGCGGGGGCGGAAGTCCTTCAGGTCGCCGTTGTGTGCGAACACCCAGTAGCGGCCCCAGAGTTCGCGCACGAACGGATGGCAGTTCTGCAGCGTCACGCTGCCCTGCGTGGCCTTGCGTATGTGCGCGATGACGTTGCGGCTGCGGATGGGATAGCGGCGTATCAGTTCCGCGATCGGCGAATCCACGGCCCGTTCGTGGTCCACGAAATGGCGCAGGCCCTTGTCCTCGAAGAAGGCGATGCCCCAGCCGTCGGAGTGGTCGCCCGTCCTGCCGCCGCGCTGCGCGAACCCCGTGAAGCTGAAGGTCACGTCGGTGGGCGTGTTGGCGTTCATTCCGAGCAGCTGGCACATGGTCGATGGAGGGGCAGAGAAATATCGTAGGAGCGGCTGCCTGGCGCCGGGCCCCGCGGCGCGGGACGTGCGCCGCCCGGCGGGCGGTCAGCCTTCGCGCGGTGGGCGCAGTTGCCAGGCGGCCACCAGGGCCAGCAGGCACAACCCGGTGAGCAGCAGGAAGGTTTCCCCGAAGGCGGCGATGCGTTCCGGGCTGCTGACCGCATTCTGCAGCGAATCGCCGTGCGCGACGATGCGCCATTCGAGCACGATGCCGCACAGGCTCACCCCGGCCGCGCCGCCGAGCATGCGCACGAAGCTGATGGCGCTCGAGCCCTGCGCGATGAGCGGCTTGGGCAGCGGCCGCATCGCGCCCAGGTTGAGGGACGGCAGGATGAAGCCCAGGCCGATGCGGCCCAGCACCGCGAAGGCCACCAGCAGCCACAGGGCCGTGTGCAGGCCTGCGAGCGCCATCAGGCCGAAGGACAGTGCCAGCAGCGCCAGTCCGGTGCCCACGAGCAGGTGCGTGGGCTGGCGGTCGGCCATGCGCCCGACCAGGGGAATGGTGATCGCCAGCACGATGCCCGCCGGCAGCATCAGCGTGCCGACGTGCGATGCCGACATCTGCAGGCCCAGTTGCAGGAACACCGGCAGCAGGTAGGTGGACCCGAAAAGCGCGGTGCCGTAGATGAACGCCACGATGCTGCCCATGGCGAACTGCCGCACCTCGAACAGCCGCAGGTCCATCAGCGGCAGGCCCTGGCGTGCCAGCATGCGGCGTTCCCAGGCGATGAACGCGGCCAGGGCGGCGAGCGCGGCCAGGAGCAGCACGGCCGACATGAGTGCGGGGCCGTCGCGCAGCGATACCAGCCCATTGAGCAGGCACAGAGTGCCCACCGCGCCGAGCAGCAGGCCGGCCCAGTCGAGCGAGGCTCCGGCACGGTCCGCGGCCACGCCGCCCGGGCTGCTGACCGGCACGTACTTGTAGGCGAGGGCGAGGGAGGCGATGCAGAACGGCACCACCATGAAGAAGATGGAGCGCCAGCCGAACCAGTCCACCAGCAGGCCGCCGACGCTCGGGCCGATGGCGGGCGCCAGCACCACGCCCATGCCGAAGATGCCGCTGGCGCGGCCCTGTTCGTGCGGTTGGAAGGCATGCAGGATGATCACGGCCGGGATGGGCTGCACCACGCCGGCCGCCAGGCCCTCCAGCACGCGGGCCAGCAGCACCAGCTCGTACTGGCCGGCCACGCCGCCGCCGATGCCGCCGGCCAGCAGCAGGACCATGGCCCCCACGTAGGTGGCCCGGTAGCCGTAGCGCGCCAGCAGCCAGGGCGTGGTGAGCATGGCCACGGTGGTGGCCACCATGAAGCCCGAGGTGACCCACTGGGCGCGCGCCTGCCCGAGCGTGAAATGGTGGCTCATGTCCGGGATCGCCACGTTCACGATGGTGGAGGACATGATCGACGCCATGGTGCCGACCATGACCGAGATCAGCAGCAGCCACCGGTAGCGTTCGCCGTAGCGCTCGCGCAGCAGCGCCGCGGAGCCCGTCATGCCGTGCCCCGGAATGAGGCTGGCTGGAGGACCCCGATGCGCGGTAGGCACGGCCTGGGCCAGCAGACGCCGCGCAAGGGCCGCCCCGCGGCGCAGCCGCTCAGGGGGATGCTCACTGTTTCTCGGACCAGAGCTTGCCGCCCGTGGCCCAGTTCTCGCGCTTCACGTCGGTGATGAGGATGTCCACGGATTCGGGCGAGCCGCCGAGGATCTCGACGGAGACGCGGGTGATTTCCTCGACGAGCTTTTTCTTCTGCTCGACGGTGCGGCCTTCCATCATTTCGATGTGGTATGTGGGCATGGGCGGATTCCTTTGAATGGCGAAGACAACAGTCCGCCGATCATATCGGTGGCATGGCCGCGGGGGTGTCCGGAGATGCCCCCGCGCCGGCCGCGCAGCGAGGGCAGAGGCAGGCCATGCCGCGTGCTGCGTCCGGTACGGCGGCCAGGGCCGTGGGCTTCACCACAGTGTCCATGCACCAGCAACTGTCTGCCGGCTGGCCGGCCTCGATGGCGCATTGATTGCCCTGGCCGCACAGGGGGCAGCGGCCGGGGGCCGGAAGCAGGGCGGCGTCGGGCATGCGGCCAGTGTAGGCCCTGGGAAAAAAGGCGCCCATTGCCATCGATCGCACGGCAAGGGCCCTGGTGGCGCACCCGCCCGCTGCCCGGAGCGGGTGGGCTTTCAGGCCGCCAGGCGCGGCAGTGCCGTTCCCGCTTCGGCCAGGCGGAAGACCGCCACGGCCTGCACCAGGTGCGAGGCCTGCGCCTCCAGTGAGCCCGTGGCGGCCGCCGCTTCTTCCACCAGCGCGGCGTTCTGCTGGGTGACCTGGTCCATTTGCGCGACCGCCCGGTTCACCTGCTCCAGGCCGCTGGTCTGTTCCTGGCTGGCGGCGCTGATCTCGGCCACGATGTCGGTCACGCGGCGCACGCCGGTCACCACGTCGCGGATCACCGTACCGGCTTCTTCCACCAGCCGGTTGCCCGCGTCCACCTGGGTGACGGAATCGTCGATGAGCGCCTTGATCTCCTTGGCGGCGGTGGCGCTGCGCTGCGCCAGCGTGCGCACCTCGCTGGCCACGACGGCGAAGCCGCGGCCCTGCTCGCCGGCCCGCGCGGCCTCGACGGCGGCGTTGAGCGCCAGGATGTTGGTCTGGAAGGCGATGGAGTCGATCACGCCGATGATGTCCACGATCTTGCGCGAAGCGCTGTGGATGCCGCCCATCGTCGTCACCACGTTGCCCACCACCTCGCCGCCGCGCACCGCCATGTCGGACGCGGAGCGGGCCAACTGGTCGGCCTGCGCGGCGTTGTCCGCGTTCTGCCGCACCGTGGCGGTCATCTGTTCCATCGACGCGGCGGTCTGCTGCAGCGCGCTGGCCTGCTCCTCGGTGCGGCTGGACAGGTCCAGGTTGCCGGTGGCGATCTCGCTGGACGCGAGGGCGATCCCGTCCGCGCCGCGGCGCACCTGGCCGACGGTGTCACGCAATTGCGTGGCCATGGCGTCCAGGGCGCGCAGCAGCTGGCCCATCTCGTCGCGCGCCGTGCTGGCGGAGCGCGCCGTCAGGTCGCCACCGGCCACGGACTCCGCCACCGCCACGGCGCGGTGCAGGGGGCGCGTCACGCTGCGCGTGATGCCCAGCGCCAGCGCCATGGCCGCCGCGGTTGCCAGCAGGCCCAGCAGGACCAGCGCGTTGCGGCCGCTTTCATAGTTTCTGTGCACCGAGGCGGCGGCTTCGTTGATCTGCTTGCGCTGGAAGTCCAGCAAGGCCTGAAGCGCATCCAGGTAGCCCTTGCCGGACGGGGTGAACTCGGTGTCCAGGATGCGCTGGGCATCGTCCGAGCGGCCCTCGACCTTGGCCCGGTAGATCGCATCGCGTGCGGTGACGAACTGCTTGCGCAGCACGCCGGCATGGTCGAAGAGCGCCTGCTCTTCAGGGCCGGAGATGAGTTGGGCCAGTTGCTGCTGCTGCTCCGTCGATTGGCGGGATGCCTCCGCGTTCTCCTGCGTGAACCGACCGGCCAGGGCCGTGTCGCTGCTGCGTGCGACCAGGGCATGGCGCGACACGTTGCTGTAGATGGTGCGGTACCAGTCCGAGATCAGGCGCTCTTTCGCCAGGGGCAGGTTCATCATTGCGGCGGTGTCCTGCGCGACGGACTGCAGCCGCCACGTGCCGACAGCCAGCATGCCCACGATGAAAAACGTCAGCAGGCCGAAGGCCAGGGCCAGACGCTTTCCGATGGATAAATCTTGGAACTTCATGAGTTATGTCAGGGTAAACCCTGATTGTAACTTGATGTTTATTTCGGGTTGTGACGTGTCTTCGTGGTACCCGGTGATCGGGGAGGGTCTTCCCGCCATGAAAAAAGGCACCCTCTCGGGTGCCTTCGGGGCGGAGCGGAGGCGTATCAGCGGGCCGAGCCGGCCTTCACCTTCAGCCGCCATGCGTGCAGCAGCGGCTCGGTGTAGCCGCTGGGCTGCTTCACGCCCTTGAACACCAGATCGCAGGCCGCCTGGTAGGCGGCGGACTCGGCGAAGCGGCCGGCCATCTTCCGGTAGGCCGGATCGCCCGCGTTCTGCTGGTCCACCACGGCGGCCATGCGCTCGAAGGTTTTGCGCACCTGGTCCTCGGTCACCACGCCGTGGAGCAGCCAGTTGGCGATGTGCTGGCTGCTGATGCGCAGCGTGGCACGGTCTTCCATCAGGCCCACGTCGTGGATGTCGGGAACCTTGGAGCAGCCCACGCCCTGGTCGATCCAGCGCACCACGTAGCCGAGGATGCCCTGGGCGTTGTTGTCCAGCTCCTGCTGCTTCTCGGCCTCGGTCCATTGCGGGTTGGCGGCGACGGGAATGGTCAGCAGGCCGGTCAGCAGGTTGTCGCGCTCGGCATCGGCACTGGTCTTCTCCAGTTCCTTCTGCACGTCGGCCACGTTGACCTGGTGGTAGTGCAGTGCGTGCAGCGTGGCTCCCGTGGGGCTGGGCACCCAGGCGGTGTTGGCGCCAGCCCTGGGGTGGGCGATCTTCTGCTCCAGCATGGCCTTCATCAGGTCGGGCATGGCCCACATGCCCTTGCCGATCTGGGCCTTGCCGCGCAGGCCGCACGACAGGCCCACCAGCACGTTGCTTTTCTCGTAGGCCTGGATCCAGGCGCTGGCCTTCATGTCGCCCTTGCGCACCATGGGGCCGGCCTGCATGGCGGTGTGCATCTCATCGCCGGTGCGGTCCAGGAAGCCGGTG
Source organism: Paracidovorax avenae (assembly GCA_003029925.1). GTDB lineage: Bacteria > Pseudomonadota > Gammaproteobacteria > Burkholderiales > Burkholderiaceae_C > Paracidovorax > Paracidovorax avenae_A. The sequence continues at coordinate 517,055 of CP028296.1, forward strand.
TTGATGAAGGCCACGCGGGCCGACGCGGCGGCAATGCAGGCCTTCAGGTTCACGCTGGTGCGGCGCTCTTCGTCCATGATGCCCAGCTTGACGGTGTTCTCCGGCAGGCCCAGCAGGCGCTCCACGCGGGCGAAGAGCTCGCTGGCGAAGGCCACTTCGGCCGGGCCGTGCATCTTGGGCTTGACGATATAGACGCTGCCCTTGCGCGAGTTGCGGATGCCGCCCTGGCCCTTGCCCTGCAGATCGTGCAGCGCGATGGCGGTGGTGACGACCGCGTCCAGGATGCCTTCCGGGATCTCGCGCCGGGTGCCCTGCGCGTCGGTCCACAGCACGGCCGGGTTGGTCATCAGGTGGCCTACGTTGCGCAGGAACATGAGCGAGCGGCCGTGCAGGCGCACTTCGCCGCTGCCCCCGGGCGCGGTGTAGATGCGGTCGGCGTTCAGGCCCCGCGTGACGGTCTGGCCGCCCTTGGCGAAGGATTCGGTCAGCGTGCCCTGGAGGATGCCCAGCCAGTTGGCGTAGCCGGCCACCTTGTCTTCGGCATCGACGGCGGCGACGGAGTCTTCCAGATCCAGGATGGTGGAAAGCGCGGCTTCCACGATGACGTCGCTGATGCCCGCCGGGTCGGTCTTGCCGATGGTGGTGTCGCGGTCGATCTGGATGTCGATGTGCAGGCCGTTGTGCACCAGCAGGATGGAGGCCGGGTGGGCGGGGTGGCTGCCGGCGGTGTAGCCCACGAACTGGGACGGGTCCTGCAGCCCGGTGGTGCGGCCGTCTTTCAGGCGGACGATGAGCGCGCCGTCGGCGACGTTGTACATCTCTGCATCGGCATGCGATGCGTCCTGCAGCGGCGCGGCCTGGTCCAGCACCCCGCGCGCGAAGGCGATCACCTTGGCGCCGCGCACCGGGTTGTAGCCCTTGCCCTTCTCGGCGCCGCCCTCTTCGGAGATGGCGTCGGTGCCGTAGAGCGCGTCGTAGAGGCTGCCCCAGCGCGCGTTGGCGGCGTTGAGGGCGTAGCGTGCGTTCAGGATGGGCACCACCAGCTGCGGGCCGGCCTGGACGGCGAGCTCGTCGTCCACGTTGGCGGTGGTGGCCTGCACGCCCGCGGGCTGCGGCACGAGGTAGCCGATCTTCTCCAGGAAGGCGCGATAGCCCGCCATGTCGGTGACCGGGCCGGGGTGGGCCTTGTGCCAGGTGTCCAGTTCGGACTGCAGGCGGTCGCGCTCGGCCAGCAGGGCGATGTTGCGCGGAGCCAGATCCCGCACGATGGCATCGAAGCCGGACCAGAACGCGGCGGCATCGACGCCCGTGCCGGGCAGCACGCGTTCTTCGATGAATTGGTGCAGGAGCGTGGCCACTTGCAGGCCGTGGACGGTGGTGCGGTCGGTCATGGTGTGGTGGGCTGGGTCGGGTGAAACAAAGGAGGTACGCGGGGGCCACTCCCCGATGGAGCCACTGTATTTGAATTTTTTATCCGCATAAACCACCCTCGAATCGCAGAACCCGTGACTTTTTTGCATGAATCCCCGGCGGGGCAGCCAGACGGGCTGCAATCGTGCGGCGTGCAACATCCGTGTCCATTGGTTTGCTATATTTTTGAGAGCTTCAAGCCTCGTGTCCACGGTGTAATAGCCGGTTCGTTACGCCGGCGGCCGGCGCGAGGGGTGCGGCGGGGTGTGTCTCATGGTTACAGGCTGCCGATAATCGCAGCCCATGGACAAGCTCAAGGCCTTCGAGTCGTTCGTGTCGGTGGCGACGCGCGGCAGCCTCACCGCCGCGGCGCGCGCCGAGGGCGTGGCGCCCGCCATCATGGGGCGGCGCCTGGACGCGCTGGAGGAGCACCTGGGCGTGAAGCTCATGGTGCGCACCACGCGGCGCATCAGCCTCACGCACGAGGGCAGCGCCTTTCTGGAAGATTGCCAGCGCCTGCTGGCCGACGTGGCCGAGGCCGAGGCCAGCGTGTCGGTCGGCGGGGCCCGGGCCACGGGGCACCTGCGCATCACCGCGCCCGCGGGGTTCGGGCGGCGCCACGTGGCGCCGCTGGTTCCGCTGTTCCGCGACCTGCATCCCGAAGTGCGCATTTCCCTCAACCTCAGCGACCGCGTGGTCGATCTTGCCGGCGAGGGGTTCGATTGCGCCGTGCGCGTGGGCGACCTGCCCGATTCCTCGCTCGTGAGCGTGCGCATCGCCGACAACCGCAGACTCTGCGTGGCCACGCCCGCCTACCTGGAGCGCCACGGCACGCCGAAGCATCCGTCCGAACTCGCGCGGCACGCCTGCCTGATGCTGTCGAGCGACGCGTCGCAGACACGCGGCTGGGCCTTCCGCATGCCCGCTGCGGATCCGGGCGGCGCGCCGGGCGATGTGGTGCACGTCAAGCCCACCGGCCCCCTCGACTGTTCCGACGGGCAGGTGCTGCACGACTGGTGCCTGGGGGGCTGGGGCATCGCGTGGCGCAGCACCTGGGAGGTGGAGGCCGAGATCGCCGCTGGCCGGCTGGTGGCCGTGCTGGAGGATTTCGCCGCGCCGCCCAACGGCATCTACGTGGTTTTCCCGCATGCCCGCCACCTGCCGCTGCGCGTGCGGCTGTGGATCGACTACCTCAAGCATCACTATGCGCAGCCGGCGTTCTGGCGCCGCGCCGCGCATGCGCTCACCGCTCCCATCCTCCCCACCTCTCCTTCGCCATGACGCACCGATTCCCCGACCCGTCTCCCGATCTCTTGCGACGCTCCGCTCCGGGCCGGGCGCCGGTCGCCCTGGTGCTGGCCTGCCTGCTGGCCGGCTGTGCGGGCACGCCCGGCAGTGCGCCGGCGCCCGCACAGGACGCCGCCGCCGTGCCTGCCAGGCGCGATGGTCCACCGGCGCCTTCCCGGGCCAAGGGCCCGCCGCCGCCCGGCATCGTCAGCGTGACCTATGACGATCCGGCCGGTTTCAGCGATGCCCGCCGCGGCGACCGCGAAACGGGGCAGGCCCGCCGTGCCTGGGTGGACGCGCTCTGCCTGTACCTGTCGGAAACCGCGGCCGCGGCGCTGCCCGAGGGCCAGCGGCTGGAAGTGCGGATCACCGATGTGCAGCGTGCCGGCGGATTCGAGCCCTGGCGCGGTCCGCAGGCCGGGCAGGTGCGCATCGTGCGGGACATCTATCCACCGCGCATCGTGCTCGAGTTCAAGCGGCTGGCTGCCGACGGTTCGGTGCTGCAGTCGGGGCGCCGCGAACTGCGCGACCCCGCGTTCATGGAGCGTGCGGCACGCGGCGGGACCGACCCGCTGCGGTACGAGAAGGGCCTGATCGACGATTGGGTGCGGCAGGAGTTCGGCGCGCGCTAAAGCCCTGCAGTGAGCGCGCAGTTGTAGGCCGTGCCCCACAGGCGTGCAGGCCGCGCGCCGACGGGGCATGCACGCTCCGCCCGCCTAGATTCGTTCCTCCAGGCCGTTCCTTTTGTCCATCCCGCTGTATTGCTGCGCCGATGGCCGGCCGGGGCATGGACACCAAAGGACAATCACCATGGCAGGCCTCGCGCGCATTACCGGCGTTCTCGTCGGCATCACAGGCGTTCTCGTTGCAGGTGCGGGCGGATGGCTCGCTTCACTGGGCGGCAGCCCCTATTACCTCATCGCCGGACTGGCGCTGCTGGCTTCGGGCGTGCTCCTCGCGCGGCGATCCGCGGCGGCCCTCTGGGTGTACGCCGCGCTCCTGCTGTGCTCCACGGCCTGGGCAGTCTGGGAGGTGGGCGTGGACTGGTGGCCGCTGGCCGCGCGGCTGGATGTGCTTTTCGTGCTCGGCCTCTGGCTCGCGACGCCGTGGATGCGCCGGTCCCTGTTGCGTGAGCCCGCACCGCTCCAGCCGGGTGCGTCCGGCGATGCCGCGGCCCGGGCTTCCGCGCTGCGCATGCCGCGCATGGCGCTGGGGCTGGCGCTGCTGCTGTCCGCCGTGCTGGCGGCTGCGTCCTGGTTTACCGCTCCGCATGAGCTGGCCGGCAGGCTGGCGGGGGAATCCGTGCCCGCCCCGGCCCAGGCCGCGCCCACGCTGCCCGACGGCGAATGGCATGCCTACGGCCGCACCGGCTATGGCCAGCGCTTCTCCCCGCTGGCGCAGATCACGCCCGACAACGCCTCGCAGCTGAAGATGGCCTGGGAGTTCCGCACGGGTGACGTGCGCGGCAAGGACGGAGACCCGGAAGAGACCACGTACGAGGTCACGCCGCTGAAGATCGGCAACCGCCTTTTCCTGTGCACGCCGCACCAGTCGGTGATCGCGCTCGACGCCACCACGGGCAAGCAGCTCTGGCGCTACGACCCCCAGATCGAGGGCAAGCTCGCGCTGCAGCACCTGACCTGCCGGGGGCTGTCGTACCAGCCGCCGCGCGATCCCGTCGCCGACGCATCGCCCGCGGCGCTCAATGCCGTGGCGGGCGCCGCTGCGGGCGGCGAGCGCACCGAGCCCGCGGCGCACGCCTCGCCCACCACCACGCAGCCGGCGGCACCCGCCACGCAGGCGGCGGACCAGCGCCAGCCGCCCGTCGCGGCCCGCAAAGGCCCCACCGATGCCGCCTGCCGCGCCAAGCTCTTCATGCCCACGGCCGATGGACGCGTGATCGCGCTCAACCCCGAAAGCGGAGCCGTATGCACCAACTTCGGCGGCGGCACGGGGCAGATCGACCTGTGGCAGCGCATGCCCAACCTGCGCCCTGGCGCCTACTATTCGACGTCTCCCGTGGTGGTCACGCAGCGCCTCGTGATCGTGGGCGGCACGGTGCTGGACAACGCCTCGGTGAAGGAGCAATCGGGCGTGATCCGCGCGTTCGACATCGACTCCGGAGCGCTGGTCTGGAACTGGGACTCCGGCAACCCCGATGACACGGCGCCCCTGCCGCCCGGCCGCACGTACACGCCCAACTCGCCCAACAGCTGGTCCATCTCCAGCGTGGACGAAGCGCTCGGCATGGTGTACGTGCCCATGGGCAATCAGCCGCCCGACCAGTGGGGCGGCAACCGCAGCCCGGCGGTGGAGAAGTACTCGTCCTCCGTCGTCGCGCTGGACCTGGACAGCGGCAAGGTGCGCTGGCACTTCCAGACCGTGCACCATGACCTGTGGGACTACGACGTGCCCTCGCAGCCCACGCTGATCGACCTGCAGGTGGGCGGCCAGACCGTGCCAGCGCTGGTGCAGCCCACCAAGCAGGGCGAGCTGTTCGTGCTCGACCGGCGCACCGGCACGCCGATCCTGCCGGTGACGGAGCATCCCGCGCCACAGGGCGCCGCGAAGGGAGACCGCACGGCGGCCACGCAGCCGAAGTCGGCCCTGTCGTTCGACCCGCCGCCGCTCACCGAGCGCGACATGTGGGGCGGAACGATGTTCGACCAGCTCGCCTGCCGCATCGCCTTCCACCGCCTGCGCTACGAGGGCCGCTTCACGCCGCCGTCGGAGCAGGGCAGCATCATCTATCCGGGCAATTTCGGCGTCTTCAACTGGGGCGGCATCGCCGTCGATCCGCAGCGGCAGGTGGCCTTCACCACGCCGACCTACCTCGCGTTCGTTTCCAGACTGGTGCCGCGCAAGGACGACACCAGCCTGCTCGTGCAGGACGGCGGCCCGCCCAAGGGCAGCTTGCCGGCGCTGAACGAGAACTTCGGCGCGCCCTTCGCCGCCTCGATGAAGCCGTTCATGTCGCCCGTGGGCCTGCCCTGCCAGGCACCGCCCTGGGGCTATGTGGCCGGCGTGGACCTGCGCACCGGCGAAGTGGCATGGAAGCACCGCAACGGCACGGTGCGCGATCTCTCTCCGCTGCCGCTGCCCTTCCGCATGGGCGTGCCGGGCATCGGCGGGCCGATGCTCACCGGCGGCGGCGTGGCGTTCTACTCGGGCGCGCTGGACAACTACGTGCGCGCCTACGACCTGAACGATGGCCGCACCCTCTGGCAGGACCGCCTGCCTGCGGGTGGGCAGGCCACGCCGATGAGCTATACGGGAGAAGACGGCCGGCAGTACGTGCTCGTCGTGGCCGGCGGGCACGGCTCCACGGGCACCAAGCCCGGCGACAGCGTGCGCGCCTACGCGCTGCCCGCGCAGAAATAGCAGGCAGCGCCACGCGGCGGGAGGAAGAGGGCGGGGCGCGCTACCATGCGCCACCCCTTCCGATGCAAAGGATCGCCGCGTGACCACCGAAGCCCTGCTGGCCTATGCCCATTTCCTGGCCATCTTGATGATGGCCGTATTCCTCGCGAGCGAGGCCGCGCTCTGCCGCAAGGAGTGGATGAATGCCGCCGTCGTGGAGCGCCTCGCGCGCGTGGACCTGATCTACGGCCTCTCGGCCCTGGCCGTCCTCGCGACGGGACTGGCCCGCGTGGGCTGGGGCATGAAAGGCTCTGCGTGGTACTGGTCGCAGCCGCTGTTGCACACCAAGGTAACCCTGTTCGTGGTGATCGGCCTGCTCTCCATCGCCCCCACCATGCGTTTCCTGCGCTGGCGCAAGACTCTGCGCGCCACCGGCGCCCTGCCCGACGAAACCGCCATCCGCAGCACGCGCCGCCTCGTCATGATCGAGGCCCACCTGCTGGCCGTGATCCCGCTCCTGGCCGTCTTCCTCGCCCGGGGCGTCGGCACCCGGTAAGAGAAACGCGCCCGGAGGCCATTGCGGCATCCGGGCGCTACATGTGTTGAAGAGGGCCGAGCTCGCTTGCTCCAGCGAGAGGCTTGTGCATTACCGGTGCCAAACCATCCCCTCGATCGCATGTGCGCTGGGACAGAGACCGTGTTCAGTTTCGCCAGCGGCCTTCACTCCCAAAGATCCAGAAGGCCGCGGAGCAGGCCAGGCCAGCAGACGCCGTGGAACCGGCTTTGCCGGGCCACCGGCATCGTCCCCCTTCCCGCCGCGCGCAGCGCGGCGAGAGAAGGGGGAAAGGCGGCGCAGCCGCCTCAGGGGGATGTTACTTCCCGCTCAGGCATTCCTTCATGAACGCCTTGCGCTCGTCACCCTTGAGCGCCTTGGTCTTGGCATCGGCGTTGCAGGTCTTCATCTTGTCCTGCTGGGTGGCGGGCTTCTTGGCCGAGAGGCATTCCTTCATGAACGCCTTGCGCTCGTCGCCCTTCTTGTCCTTGGCCTCGGCATTGCAGGTGGTCATCTTGCCCTGCTGCGCGGTCGGTGCCTTGGCTGGCTTGGAGGCGGCTGCGGTGGCGGCGGCAGGTGCGGAGGCGGCCGGGGCCGCGGTGTCTGCGGCGTGGGCCGTCGCGAAGGAGAGGGCCAGGCCGGTGGCGGCCAGCATCGAAAGCAGCTTCTTCATGTAATGCTCCTGCGGATGATGTGAGAGGGTGGTCCACCCCGGCCGCCACTGGCGGAGACCGGGGCTGTCCAGCTTAACGCCGGCCGGGCCCGGCCGGATGACGGCCGGCCCGTAGAATCCGCGGATGCTCTCCGCCAAACAGGAATTGCTCGCGGCGCTCGCCGGCGAGCTGGAAAAACTCTCGCCCGGCTCGGCCGGGCGCGCCGCCTTCGAATCCCCCAAGGTGGCCGCGCACGGCGATTTCGCCTGCACCGCCGCCATGCAGCTGGCCAAGCCGCTCAAGCTCAACCCGCGCGCGCTGGGCGAACAGCTCAAGGCCGCGCTGGAGGCCACGCCGGCCTTCGCACGCTGGGCCGATGCCATCGAGATCGCCGGCCCCGGCTTCCTGAACATCCGCCTCAAAGCCGCCGCCAAGCAGGAGATCGTGCGCGAGGTGCTGGCCGCCGGCGACCGGTTCGGCCACCAGGAGGACAACGGCCAGCGCGTGCTGGTCGAGTTCGTCTCCGCCAATCCCACGGGGCCGCTGCACGTGGGCCACGGCCGCCAGGCGGCCCTGGGCGATGCGATCTGCAACCTCTTCAGCACCCAGGGCTGGAGCGTGCACCGCGAGTATTACTACAACGATGCCGGCGTGCAGATCGAAACGCTGGCCAAGAGCACGCAGCTGCGCGCCAAGGGGTTCAAGCCCGGCGACGAGTGCTGGCCCACCGATCCGGAGAATCCGGCCTCCAAGGCGTTCTACAACGGCGAGTACATCCAGGATATCGCGAACGACTTCCTGGCGAAGAAGACCGTCCAGGCCGAAGACCGCGCATTCACCGCGAACGGCGACGTCGAGGATTACGACAACATCCGCCAGTTCGCCGTCGCCTACCTGCGCAATGAGCAGGACAAGGATCTGCGGGCGTTCAACCTGCATTTCGACCAGTACTACCTGGAGTCGAGCCTCTACACCTCGGGCCGCGTCGAGGCCACCGTGAACCGCCTGGTCGAGAAGGGCCACACCTACGAGCAGGACGGCGCGCTGTGGCTCAAGTCCACCGACTACGGGGACGACAAGGACCGCGTGATGCGCAAGAAGGACGGCACGTACACGTACTTCGTGCCCGATGTGGCCTACCACATCGCCAAATGGGAGCGCGGCTTCGCGAAGGTGGTGAACATCCAGGGCACGGACCACCACGGCACCATCGCCCGCGTGCGCGCCGGCCTGCAGGCGGCCGACGTGGGCATTCCGCAGGGCTACCCCGACTACGTGCTGCACACCATGGTGCGCGTGGTCAAGGGCGGGGAAGAGGTGAAGATCAGCAAGCGCGCCGGCAGCTACGTGACACTGCGCGACCTGATCGAGTGGACCAGCAAGGACGCGGTGCGCTTCTTCCTGCTCTCGCGCAAGCCCGATACGGAGTACACATTCGATGTCGATCTGGCCGTGGCGCAGAACAACGACAACCCGGTCTATTACGTGCAGTACGCGCATGCGCGCATCCAGTCGGTGCTGCGGGCCTGGCAGGAAGCCGGCGGCGGCGATGTCGCTTCGCTCAGGGATGTGGATCTGTCGGCCCTGGAAGGCCCGCAGGCCCAGGCCCTGATGCTGCAACTGGCCAAGTACCCCGAGATGCTGACGGCAGCCGCCGAGGGCGAGGCACCGCATGACGTGACCTTCTACCTGCGCGACCTGGCCGCCAGCTACCACAGCTACTACGACGCCGAGCGCATCCTCGTGGACGACGAAGCCGTCAAGCGTGCCCGCCTCGCGCTGGTCGCCGCGACGGCGCAGGTATTGCACAATGGCCTGGCCGTGCTGGGCGTGTCGGCGCCAGCCAGAATGTGAGTCTCTAGCCAAATATGACCAAGAAGCAGCAACGCGGCGGTTCGGCCGTCGGCTTCATCCTGGGGATCGTCGTCGGCCTGGGCGTGGCGCTCGCCGTGGCGGTGTACGTGACCAAGGTGCCCGTACCCTTCCTCAACAAGGGTGGGGCGCGCAGTTCCGACCAGGATGCCCTCGAATCCCAGCGCAACAAGAACTGGGACCCGAATTCACCGCTGTACGGCAAGAATCCGGCGCGGCCGGCCGCGCCGGCGGCCAGCACGCCGGCCGTCGCGGGTGTCGAGCCCGCACCGGCCAGCACGCCCGCGGCATCCGCC
>CP028296.1:670615-716383 GCA_003029925.1 Paracidovorax avenae
CCCGGCCGCCGCGCGCCGGCCGCCGTCCGGGCGAGGCTGTCGTCGCGCGCGATCTGGATGCGGGCCATGCCGGGCAGTTGCGACGCGGGCAGCAGGCCGCAGTGGCCGGCCTCCATCGCCTCGACCTGCCGGCGCAGCACAGGGGCCGGCACGCGGGCATCCCAGGCCGCATCCTGCATGGCCCCGCGCATCCGCGCGCGGGGCAGGTTGCCGCCGAGCACCGGCACGCCGGCACGCACGGCTTCCATCACCACCGGGCCGTAGTGCGTCCAGGGCCAGGCCGCGTCGTTCCATGCCAGCGCTGCGCGCACGGCGGATTCGGTGGCATCGCGCGGCAGGCCGGCCGTGCCGTGGCCGGCCTCGGCCATCTCCATCACCAGCGCCGCCAGCTGCCCGCGGCCCGCCAGCGAGGCGACGGCCTCGCGCTCCAGCCGCTGGTGGTCGGGCGCGTCGTGCTGCTCGCCCAGGAGCAGGATCTCGGTGGGCAGCAGCGCCTGCCAGGGGGCGTCGCCGGCAGGCGGGGAGGGCGGGGCGGGGCTGGCGCACGCAGCGACCAGGGCCAGCAGGGCCAGGGAGGCGGCGCGCCCCGCGGAGCGCCGCAAGCGGAGGGGCAGATGCATGGCCGGCACCTTACCCCATCGCGGCGGGCAGCCCGGAAGGCTTCCGGCTTGACTTGCATCAAGGGCTGTGGCCATGCCCGTTCCTACACTGCCGGCCATGCGTAGGCCCCTTACCCTGACCACCCGGCTGCTCGCCATCGGCAGCGGCTTCCTTGCCGTCGCCCTGCTGTCCATCGCCTTCACGCTGTGGATCACCTGGAAGCTCGAAGGCGGCGCCGCGGCCGTGAACGAGGCGGGCCGCCTGCGCATGACGATGATGCGCATGGCGCTGGCGGGGCGGGCCGAGGCCCCGGAGGCGCTGGGGCCGCTGTCCGGCCGGTTCGATGCCAGCCTGGATCTGCTGCGCCAGGGGGACCCCGCCCGGCCCCTGTTCGTGCCCTGGAACGAGGATACGCGGGTACGTTTCGCACGCATCGTCGAGGATTGGAGCCGGCTGCGCGACGGCCGCGCCGCACCGGACGTCGCCCGGGCGGACGCCTTCGTGGCGGGCGTGGACGGCTTCGTGGAGGCGATCGAGCGCCAGATGGCGCGGTGGACGGCGGCGCTGCACCTGTTCCAGCTGGCGATGATGGCCGTGGCGATCGCCGCGGCGGTGGCCTTCATGGCCGTGAGCCACTGGCTGGTGCTCGCGCCGGTCGCGCGGCTGCAGCAGGCCTTGGCCCGCATGCGGCAGGGCGACCTGCGCACGCGGTTGCCGGTGGAGTCGCAGGATGAATTCGGCCAGCTCGCCACGGGGTTCAACCTGATGGCGCACGCGCTGCAGTCGTCCCACCAGGACCTGGAGCGCAAGGTGGCCGAGAAGACCTCGCGCCTGGAAGAGCGCAACGCGCGGCTGGCGGCGCTCTACGAGGTGAGCGCCCAGGTGTCCGAGGCCGGCAGCCTGGACGCACTGGCGCGCGGCTTCGTGCGGCGGGTGCGCGAGATCGCGCGGGCGGACGCCGCTGCCATGCGCTGGTCGGATGAGGCCAACGAGCGCTACATGCTGCTGGCCGGTGACGGACTGCCCGAAAGCCTGGTGCAGGGCGAGCACTGCCTGCCCACCGGCAACTGCCATTGCGGCCAGCCGGAGGGCGCCGCGCGCCTGCGCATCATCCCGATCCTTCCCGGTGCACCGGCCGGCATGCCGCACTGCGGCGAGGCCGGCTACCAGACCCTGGTGCTGGTGCCGGTGCGCACGCAGCAGCGCGTGCTGGGCGAGGTGGACCTGTTCTTCCGCTCGGCGACCGAGATCGAGCCCGGCATGCAGGAAATGCTGGAGGCCATGGCGAGCCATCTCGCGACGGCGATGGAGGGACTGCGCGCCACCGCGCTCGAGCGCGAGGCCGCCGTGTCGCAGGAGCGCTCCTTCATCGCGCGGGAGCTGCACGACTCCATCGCGCAGTCGCTGGCCTTCCTGAAGATCCAGACGCAATTGCTGCGCGACGCGGTGGGCCGGGGCGACGATGCAGCGCGCGACCGCAGCATGGGCGAGCTGGACGTGGGCGTGCGCGGCTGCTATGCCGACGTGCGCGAACTGCTGTTGCATTTCCGCACCCGCACGAGCGAGGAGGACATCGAGGGAGCGCTGCGCGCCACGCTGTCCAAGTTCGGGCACCAGACCGGCATCGCGCACGGGCTGTCGATGGCCGGCCACGGGCTGCCGCTCGCGCCGGACCTGCAGGTGCAGGTGCTGCACATGGTGCAGGAGGCGCTGTCGAACGTGCGCAAGCACTCGGGTGCACGCCGCGTGGAGTTGCGCGTGCAGCGCGAACCGCACTGGCGCTTCGAGGTGGAGGACGACGGCCGTGGATTCGATCCGGCCGCCGTGCCGCCCGACTCCGTGCACGTGGGCCTGGGCATCATGCGCGAGCGGGCCGAGCGCGTGGGCGCGCAGGTCTGCATCGAGTCTTCGCCGGGGCGCGGCACGCGGGTGCGCATCGACCTGCCGGCGGCCGGGGCGCCGGACGCGCCCGCCGCCGCGACGGCGAGCTTTTCCATTTCCGATTTCGCGCCGCTGGCGTCCTGAGCACCACCTCCCATGGCTTCCGCCCCCCTGCTGCCCCGCAGCACGTCCCCGGCGCCGGACGCCACGCCCCTGAGGGTGTTCGTGGTGGACGACCATACGCTCTTCCGGCGTGGCCTGATCGCCCTGCTGTCGCAGTATCCGTCGCTGCGCGTGGTGGGGGAGGCCGGTGATGCCGGCGAGGCCCTGCGGCTGGCGCCGCCGCTCGCGCCGCAGGTCTTGCTGCTGGACAACCACTTGCCGGGAGTGCGCGGCATCGACGCCATCCGCGGCCTGCGCGAGGCCATGCCGGGCGTACGGGTGCTGGTGCTCACGGTGAGCGAGGATGGCGAGGATCTCGCCCAGGCGCTGCGCGAGGGGGCCCAGGGCTACCTGCTCAAGACCATCGAAGGCGACCTGCTGGCCGATGCCATCGGCCGCGCCGCGCGGGGCGAACCGGTGGTGAGCATGGAGCTGATGGGCAAGCTGGTGGCGGCCTTCCAGGCGCTGGGCGGGCCGCCCGCGGCGCCTGTGCGCGCGGTGGAAGCCGACACGGAAGCCGCCGCCATCGCGTGCGAACCGGAGGCCGCTGCTCCCGTCGGCGCATCCCCGCTGTCGCCGCGCGAGGAGGATGTGCTGCGCGAGATCGCGCGCGGCGCGAGCAACAAGGAAATCGCTCGCTCGCTGGACATCGCCGAGACCACGGTGAAGATCCATGTGCAGCACATCCTGCGCAAGCTGGGACTGAGTTCGCGCGTGCAGGCGGCGGTTTATGCGTCGGAGCGCCAGCGCGAGTAGGCGGGTGACGGCTCGATGCCAGCGGCTGCCAGCCTTTCTCAAGACCGGATGCTGCCGGCCGGAGGTGACCGCTTACGCCAACGCGTTCACCTGGGCTTACCTGGCAGCAGCCAGAAAGTCAGTCAAGGCGTCCATTTTGTGCCACCAGAACACGAACACGTTCTTCGACTGGGCAGTGGCGACGTTGTCTGCCTTGAAGACGCCTCGGATGGCCGCCGCAGCCACTACGCTCGAATGCCCGAACTCGCGGTGCCAGTCGCCAGCGTCCACCACAACTTCCTTGTTGAGGCGCTTGAATCCGTTGACCGCGCTATTCGACGCCTTGCACTCCAGGGCGAGTAGACGGCCGTCGAACAGTCGGACCACGTAGTCTGCATTGTGACCGCCCAGCACTGTCTGCCGCATGTACGTGCCAGCCTCGGGGAAATGCGAGATGAGCTTGATACCGGTGGACCGCTTCAGCACCCGCGTGTAGCCTGCGGCGTCGAGAATCTCTGCAACCTTACCCTCGAGCGCCTTGCTCTCTTCGCCCCGGCGACCGGCCTGCACCGCGCTCACAGCAGTGATGAGCGCGGTTGCCAGTTGTGCGCTTTCCAGCTCTTCTGGAGTGGCCGTCCTTCCTGCTTTCACCCAGAGGAAGCGCTTCGGGTCGAGGCTGGATGACAGGATCTGCCCGAGCTTGTCAGCAAGTTCCTGGCTTTTCTTCAGCGCAGTCCGATTCAAGGAAGCATCCAAAAGCGTGTCCAAGTCGTCTTCGGAGATGGGAACCGCCGCCAAACTGCGCAATGCTGCGAACTGATGCTTGTCGCCGACGATCCCAGCTGCGAACTCTTTGTTGACCGGCGGGGTCAGCAGCAGGCTTATCTGGCTGACGACGACGTCGGCGGCTGCCTTGGCTACAGGAAACTTTTCAAGGTACTCCCTCAACGGCTCGTCGAGTCGACGGCTGCGGAACTCGGCTCGGGCGACGGCTGCGTCTTCTTTGATCTGCTCGGTAGTCCACACCGATGGCATTACTTGATCGTCAGTAGCTCGCATAGATTCCTGTCAGAGGGCTAGCTCCCCCGGAACAAGAATACGCATCGCTTCCGAGGGCTCAAATTTAGTCAGGCCACCGGCGTAAACGCGCCCATCGGTTTGTTCAACGTTCTCGTTGAGCCAGGCGACCAGCCGACCAAAATGCGACTCATCAAGGTTCCGTCTCGGGTAGAGCCCGTGGGCTACGTTGATGAGCTGGGCATTCGCTTTGTTCAGAGCAAACGCAGGTGGGCGCCGACCCATATACGTCATAACGATAGGCGCTGGCTCCTTGGTGCTCACCGACCACCAAGGATTGCGGTGTCGGGCGATGTAAGTCTCGTGAGCTCCTTGCCGGCGAGCCCACTCCAGGAATCGGTCCACCGCGTCACGTTCTGCCCGCGGTAGCTCCTGAAGGTCGCGAGGCAGGCACACGAGTCGCCTCAGTTCCTTGCTGTTATCGATGACACCACGCGTGGCGCCTGTGATGTCAGTGGAGTCCGTGATAGCGGGCACCAGGAACCGGCTGGGCAGGTCTGGGGCGCCCGGTTTCGCGATCCATACCCGGTTCAGCCCGGTCACCTGGCCGCGGGACACCTTGAACATCTCGCCAAGCTCGACAAAGCCCTTAGGCTTGGCTGCACGGCCACCTTTGACCAAGAAGGACCATTTAGGCTCAGCCTTCGCCGCAGCCACCGCGACGGGAGTTCCTGCGGAGAGCTTGCGCAGTTGGGCTTTGCTACCTACTTCGGCGAAACGGAGTTCCGTGCGGGCGGAGCTATGTGAGAACCCGGTGATGGCGGCTGAAACCAGTGCATCACCGAAAATCTGGACCTCTGGATCAACAACAAAAACGTCCATGCCGCCCAGACCGTTAGTGAGTAGCTGGCGCAGCGCTTGGCCGTACTTCACATCGAGCCACTCAGCCGCGGTCACGTAGCACCCGAGGTCTCCCGGGTTGCCAAGCTCGAGAGTCTTCAGGAAGAAGTGCAGGTGAAGGCCTGCGAGTTTGCTGCCATCGTGTCCGAAGCGCCGTAGCGTCCTGGAGTACCACTCCTTCCAATCAGCACCGATGTCATGGTGCCGCACGTACGGGGGATTGCCGATGAAAAGGGTGGTGCCCTTCACCGCCGGGAGTTTGAGGTCCCGGAAGTCGCCTACACGCACCTCTGTGCGATCAGCGAACCCCGTAGCAATCAGATTGGCTCGAAGGATGAGCGCTACGGTCGGGTCCATCTCGGCAGCGACCGCCTCCGCCTTAGGGTACATCCGCAAAGCAGCGAGTGTGAAGCGTCCGGATCCCGCTCCGGGGTCAACCAGCCTTACTATGGACTTCCTTTGCCTGCGAACCCAAGTGAGCATCCCTTCGACGACAGAGTCCGGCGTGAACGTTTGCCCCCGACCGCGGCGAGCCTCAGGGCTGTTGAGGGCGCAGTAGGCGTTTCCCAGAGGGTCCTCCCCGGCCTGCACGGCTGCAACCACAGCGGCCAAAAGCGTTTTTTCCTTGGCCGGCTTGAAGTCGTCGAGGATCGTTCGCTCAAGAGCGGTCACCCCTTTTTTAGGCACGAGCGCAGCGACGACGCCCATGACGGCTGACATTGTGTCGAGCCGGTAGGCGAGGTGCGGTTCAGGTGTAGTCACAAGGGTTGGTTTTTTTGAATTAATTACACCTGTAGTTTATTACAGCACTTGCTGTAAACGAGGCCTTGTCAGCAAGCAACTTTTCTCTGTCCGCTGACCCTCGATGCAAAGGTCCCTCCTCATGCCCGTGATGGTATTGGCAAGCTGGCCACGGAGGCGGTGGCCTCGCCCCCATACATGAGGTTCTTGACCGGTCTCGGTCCTGTCACCGCCCCAACCTAGTTCCTTTGAACTACAACGCGGGCCCGCGCCTAGTTCTTCTGCCTTGCCTCGGCCGTACCTCCGGCGGATATGCAGCGCGCTCCGCGAGCGCAATCATCCATGCCATCGCTCCCACAAGGAAAACAAGATGGCTGACACCGCGTCCGCAACCCCGGACGGAACCCCGCACCGCACCCGCCAGGCCTGGTCCGTGCTCGCCGTGAGCACGCTTGCCTTTACCGTGTGCTTCATGGTGTGGATGATGTTCGGCGTCATCGGCATCCCGATCAAGAAGATGCTGGGCCTGAACGCCACGCAATTCGGCCTGCTCACGGCCATGCCGGTGCTCACGGGCTCGCTCGTGCGCGTGCCGCTGGGCATCTGGACGGACCGCTACGGCGGCCGCATCGTGATGGCCTGCCTGATGGCGGCGACGGTGCCGGCCATCTGGATCATGGGCTATGCCACCGAGTACTGGCACTTCCTCACGATCGGCCTGTTCGTCGGGCTGGCCGGAGGCTCGTTCTCGGTGGGCACGCCCTACGTGGCGCGCTGGTTTCCGAAGGAGCGCCAGGGGACGGCCATGGGCATCTACGGCGCGGGCAATTCCGGCGCGGCGGTGAACAAGTTCGTGGCGCCGGCCATCCTGGTGGCCTTCGGCTGGGCGGCCGTGCCGCACGCCTATGCGGCCATCATGCTCGGCACGCTGGTGCTGTTCTGGCTGTTCAGCCACAGCGATCCGGCGCACCGCGTGCCCAGCCACGTCACCTTCATGGACCAGCTGCAGGCGCTGAAGGACCCGCGCGTGCTCAAGTACTGCCAGTACTACAGCATCGTGTTCGGCGGCTATGTGGCGCTGTCGCTCTGGATGGTGCAGTACTACGTGGGCGAATACGGGCTGGACATCCGCGTCGCCGCCCTGCTGGCCGCCTGCTTCTCGCTGCCCGGCGGCGTGCTGCGCGCCATCGGCGGTGTGCTGAGCGACAAATACGGCGCCCACAGCGTGACCTGGTGGGTGCTGTGGGTCTGCTGGGTGTGCCTGTTCCTGCTGTCGTACCCGCAGACCGATTTCACGGTGCTCGCCACCGACGGCCCGCGCAGCTTCCACATCGGTCTGAACGTGTACGCGTTCACCGGGCTCATGTTCGTGCTGGGCATCGCCATGGCCTTCGGCAAGGCGAGCGTCTTCAAGTACATCAGCGACGACTACCCCGCCAACATCGGCGCCATCAGCGGCATCGTGGGCCTGGCCGGCGGCCTGGGCGGCTTCGTGCTGCCCATCCTGTTCGGTGTGCTGCTGGACTGGACAGGCGTGCGTTCCAGCGCCTTCATGCTGATGTACGGCGTGGTCTGGGTGTCGCTGGCCTGGATGTATTTCACCGAGGTGCGCCGCACCGATGTGATGGACGCCGGCCGCGGCGCGGCGGACCGTTGAATGCCGAATGCAAGGAGACCTTGACATGCCTGCCACCCCTTCTTCCTCTTCCTCTTCCTCTCCCTCCCGCAGCGGTGCCCGGGCCGGGCGCGTGCTGACCCTCTGGACCCCGGAAGACAAGGAGTTCTGGGAGCGCGAGGGCGAAGCCATCGCGCGCCTGAACCTCTGGATCTCGGTGCCCGCGCTGTTCCTGTCCTTCGCCATCTGGCAGGTCTGGAGCGTGGTCGCCGTGAGCCTGCCCGCGCTGGGGTTCCGCTATTCCACCAACCAGCTCTTCTGGCTGGCGGCGGCACCTGCGCTCTCGGGCGCCACGCTGCGCATCTTCTATTCGTTCATGGTGCCGATCTTCGGCGGGCGGCGCTGGACGGCCCTGTCCACCGCCTCGCTGCTGCTGCCCGCGCTGGGCATCGGCTACGCGGTGCAGGACAACACCACCGGCTACCCGACGATGCTCGCGCTCGCGCTGCTGTGCGGCCTGGGCGGCGGCAACTTCAGCTCCAGCATGGCGAACATCAGCTTCTTCTTCCCGAAGGAGCGCAAGGGCTCGGCGCTCGGCGTGAACGCGGGGCTGGGCAACCTGGGCGTGTCGGTGGTGCAGTTCCTGAGCCCGCTGGTGATCACGGCCGGTGTCTTCGGCGTGCTGGGCGGCGATGCGCAGACGATGGTGAAGAACGGCCAGGCGCAGCAGGTGTGGGCGCAGAACGCGGCCTTCGTCTGGGTGCCCTGGATCGCGCTCGCGTCTCTGGCCGCATGGTTCGGCATGAACGACATCGCCGATGCGCGGGCTTCGTTCGCGGCGCAGGCCGCCATCTTCCGCCGCAAGCACAACTGGATCATGTGCGTGCTGTACCTCGGCACCTTCGGTTCGTTCATCGGGTTTTCCGCGGGCTTTCCGCTGCTCATCAAGAGCCAGTTTCCCGATGTGAACCCGCTCGCCTACGCATGGCTGGGGCCGCTGGTGGGCGCACTGATCCGGCCCGTGGGCGGGTGGCTGGCGGACAAGCTCGGCGGCGCGCAGGTCACGCTCTGGAACTTCGCCGTGATGGCCCTGGCCGTGGTGGGTGTGCTGGCCTTTTTGCCCAAGGGCACGGGCGGCTACGCGCTCGCCTTCGGGCCGGCGGAGGGTAGCTTCGCGGGCTTCTTCGCGATGTTCATGGTGCTGTTCCTGACCACCGGCATCGGCAACGGATCGACCTTCCGGATGATCCCCGTGATCTTCCTGAACCTGCGCCTGGCCGAAGTGCGCACGGGCAGCGCCGAGGCCCGCGCCCAGGCCACCCGCGAGGGCAATACCGAAGGCGCCGCGGCCCTGGGCTTCGCGGGCGCGCTGGGTGCCTACGGCGGCTTCTTCATCCCCAAGAGCTACGGCAGCTCCATCGCCTCGACGGGCGGGCCGGAGCTGGCGCTGTGGGCGTTCGCCGCTTTCTACGCGCTGTGCATCGGCATCACCTGGTGGTACTACGCGCGCCGCGATGCAGAGATGCCATGTTGATGACCTACCCCCTGTGCGGCTGCGCCGCTTCCCCCTTCTCTCACGCTGCGCGTGGGAAGGGGGACCACACCGGTGGCCCGGCAAAGCCGGTTCCACGGTGTGTGCTGGCGCGGCCTGCTCCGCGGCCACCGGATGCGTGATGGCGTGCCAGCTCCCGGCGAAGCGGGCGCAGCGTCAACACGACGGATGACATGACGACTTTCCAAGGAACCACGATGAGCCACTTTCTCGACCGCCTCACGTACTTCAGCCAGCCGCGCGAATCGTTCGCCGGCGGCCACGGCCAGGTCAACGGTGAAGACCGCACCTGGGAAGACGCCTACCGCAACCGCTGGGCGCACGACAAGACCGTGCGCTCCACCCACGGCGTGAACTGCACGGGCTCCTGCTCGTGGAAGATCTACGTCAAGGGCGGCATCGTCACATGGGAAACCCAGCAGACCGACTACCCGCGCACCCGCTGGGACATGCCCAACCACGAGCCGCGCGGCTGCGCCCGCGGCGCGAGCTACAGCTGGTACCTCTACAGCGCCAACCGCGTGAAGTACCCCATGGTGCGCGGGCGGCTGCTGCAGGCCTGGCGCGCGGCGCGGGCCGCGATGGGGCCGGTGGAGGCCTGGGCCGCGATCGTCGGCAACGAGGCCACGCGCCAGAGCTGGCAGCGCGTGCGCGGCCTGGGCGGCTTCGCGCGCTCCAGCTGGGACGAGGTGAACGAGATCGTCGCCGCCGCCAACATCCACACCATCCAGCGCCACGGACCGGACCGCATCATCGGCTTTTCGCCGATTCCCGCGATGTCGATGGTGAGCTACGCGGCCGGCTCGCGCTACCTGAGCCTGATCGGCGGCGTGTGCATGAGCTTCTACGACTGGTACTGCGACCTGCCGCCCTCCAGCCCGCAGGTGTGGGGCGAGCAGACCGACGTGCCCGAATCGGCCGACTGGTACAACGCCGGCTACATCATCGCCTGGGGCTCCAACGTGCCGCAGACGCGCACGCCCGATGCCCACTTCTTCACCGAGGTGCGCTACAAGGGCACGAAGACGGTGGCGGTGACGCCGGACTATTCCGAAGTCGCCAAGCTCGCCGACCTCTGGATGAACCCCAAGCAGGGCACCGACGCCGCCGTGGCGATGGCCATGGGCCACGTGATCCTCAAGGAGTTCTACTTCCCCGAGCAGGGCGAGCGCAGCGCGTATTTCGACGAATACGTGCGCCGCTACACCGACATGCCCATGCTGGTGACGCTGCGCGAGCAGACGCTGCCGGACGGCCGCGTGGTGCGCGTGCCCGACCGCTACGTGCGCGCCAGCGATTTCGCGGGCCGGCTGGGCCAGGACAACCATCCCGAGTGGAAGACCGTGGCGCTCGATGCGCACGGCGAGGTCGTGTGCCCGCAGGGCGCGATCGGCTTCCGCTGGGGCCCGGACGGCCGCGCCGACCAGGGCCAGTGGAACCTGGAGGACAAGGACGCGCGCACGGGTGAGGCGGTGCGGTTGCGCCTGTCGCTGATGGAGACCGGTGCGGACGAGGCACATGGCTGGGAGACGGCGCAGGTCGGTTTCCCGTACTTCGGCGGCATCGAAAGCGAGCATTTTCCGGCGAACGTGCAGTCCGACGTGATCGCGCGCACCGTGCCCGTGCGGCGCCTGGCCACCGTGGATGCCGACGGCACCGCGCGCGAGGTGCTCGTCGCCACCGTGTTCGACCTGCAGGTGGCGCAGTACGGCGTGGCGCGTGGCCTGCCCGGCGAGAACGCGGCCGCCAGCTACGACGACGACACGCCCTACACCCCCGCATGGCAGGAGAAGATCACCGGCACGCCGCGCGCGCAGGTGATCGCGGTGGCGCGCGAGTTCGCCGACAACGCGCACCGCACGCGCGGCCGCTCGATGGTGATCATCGGCGCGGCGATGAACCACTGGTACCACTGCGACATGAACTACCGCGGCATCATCAACATGCTGATGATGTGCGGCTGCATCGGCCAGAGCGGCGGCGGCTGGGCGCACTACGTGGGCCAGGAAAAGCTGCGGCCGCAGACCGGCTGGACGGCGCTCGCCTTCGCTCTCGACTGGGTGCGCCCGCCGCGCCAGCAGAACTCCACCAGCTTCTTCTACGCGCACACCGACCAGTGGCGCTACGAGAAGCTCGGCGTGGAAGAGGTGCTCTCGCCCCTGGCCGACCGCGCGCAGTTCGGCGGCAGCATGATCGACTACAACGTGCGCGCCGAGCGCATGGGCTGGCTGCCCTCGGCCCCGCAGCTGCAGACCAACCCGCTGCAGGTGGTGCGCGACGCCGAGGCCGCGGGCCTGGACCCGAAGGCCTACGCGGTGCAGGGCCTGCAGAGCGGGGCGCTCAAGATGAGCTGCACCGACCCGGACCACCCCGACAACTGGCCGCGCAACATGTTCGTGTGGCGCTCCAACATCCTGGGCTCTTCGGGCAAGGGGCACGAATACTTCCTCAAACACCTGCTGGGCACGCGCAACGGCGTGCAGGGTAAGGACCTGGGCGAAGGCGATGCCAAGCCGGCCGAGGTGGAATGGCACACGCAGGCGCCCGAAGGCAAGCTGGACCTGCTGGTCACGCTCGACTTCCGCATGAGCACCACGTGCCTCTATTCGGACATCGTGCTGCCCACCGCCACCTGGTACGAGAAGAACGACCTCAACACCAGCGACATGCACCCGTTCATCCACCCGCTCTCCACCGCGGTGGACCCGGCCTGGCAGTCGCGCAGCGACTGGGACATCTACAAGGGATTCGCCCGCGCGTTCAGCGCGCTCGCGCCCGGCCACCTGGGGGTGGAACGCGACCTGGTGCTGAGCCCCATTGCGCACGACACCCCCGGCGAACTGGCCCAGCCCTTCGGCGTGGCCGACTGGGCGCGCGGCGAATGCGACCTCGTCCCCGGCAAGACCGGCCCGCAGATGAGCGTGGTGGAGCGCGACTACCCCAACCTCTACCGCCGCTTCACCGCGCTCGGGCCCCTGATGGAGAAGGTGGGCAACGGCGGCAAGGGCATCGGCTGGGACACGAAGACCGAGGTGCAGCAGCTGCGTGAGCTGAACGGCACCGTGCCGGACAACGGCCCCACGCACGGCATGCCGCGCATCGACTCCGACATCGACGCCTGCGAGGTGATCCTGCAGCTCGCGCCCGAGACCAACGGCCACGTGGCCGTGAAGGCCTGGGACGCGCTCGGCCGGCAGACCGGCCGCGACCATACCCACCTGGCGCTGCACCGCGAGGACGAGAAGATCCGCTTCCGCGACGTGCAGGCGCAGCCGCGCAAGATCATCAGCTCGCCCACCTGGAGCGGCATCGAGAGCGAAACCGTCAGCTACAACGCCGGCTACACCAACGTGCACGAGCTGATCCCATGGCGCACCCTCACGGGCCGCCAGCAGTTCTACATCGACCATCCGTGGATGCTGGCCTTCGGCGAGGGCTTCAGCAGCTACCGCCCGCCGGTGGACCTGAAGGCCACGGCCGAGGTGCAGGGCCGCCAGCCCAACGGCAACCCCGAGATCGCGCTCAACTTCATCACGCCGCACCAGAAGTGGGGCATCCACTCCACCTACACCGACAACCTGCTCATGCTCACCCTGAGCCGCGGCGGGCCCTGCGTGTGGATCAGCGAGGACGACGCGAAGCGCGCGCAGATCGAGGACAACGACTGGATCGAGCTGTTCAACGCCAACGGCGCGCTCACCGCCCGCGCGGTGGTGAGCCAGCGCGTGAAGCCGGGCATGGTGATGATGTACCACGCCCAGGAAAAGATCGTGAACACCCCCGGCTCGGAGGTGACCGGCACGCGCGGCGGCATCCACAACTCGGTGACGCGCGTGGTGCTCAAGCCCACCCACATGATCGGCGGCTACGCGCAGCTGAGCTACGGCTTCAACTACTACGGAACGATCGGCACCAACCGCGACGAATTCATCGTGCTGCGCAAGATGAACCGCGTGGACTGGCTCGACACGCCCGTCGCCGACCCGCTCGTCCGCCCCACCCTGGACCAAGGAGAAACCGCATGAGAGTCCGCGCACAGATCGGCATGGTGCTCAACCTGGACAAGTGCATCGGCTGCCACACCTGCTCCGTCACCTGCAAGAACGTCTGGACCAGCCGCCCGGGCATGGAATACGCCTGGTTCAACAACGTCGAGACCAAGCCCGGCATCGGCTACCCCAAGGACTGGGAGAACCAGGACCGCTGGAACGGCGGCTGGGTGCGGCGCGCCGACGGCTCCATCGGGCCGCGCCAGGGCGCGAAGTGGAAGCTGCTGATGAAGATCTTCGCCAACCCCAACCTGCCGGAGATCGACGACTACTACGAACCCTTCACCTACGACTACGCGCACCTGCAGTCCGCGCCCGAGATGAAGGCCGCGCCCACCGCGCGCCCGCGCAGCCTGATCACCGGCAGGCAGATGGACAAGATCGTCTGGGGCCCGAACTGGGAAGAGATCCTGGGCGGCGAGTTCTCCAAGCGCAGCAAGGACAAGAACTTCGAGGACGTACAGAAGGACATGTACGCGCAGTTCGAGAACACCTTCATGATGTACCTGCCGCGCCTGTGCGAGCATTGCCTGAACCCGGCGTGCGTGGCCTCGTGCCCCTCGGGCTCGATCTACAAGCGCGAGGAAGACGGCATCGTCCTCATCGACCAGGACAAGTGCCGCGGCTGGCGCATGTGCGTCTCGGGCTGCCCCTACAAAAAGATCTACTACAACTGGAAGAGCGGCAAGGCCGAGAAGTGCATCTTCTGCTATCCGCGCATCGAGTCGGGCCAGCCCACCGTGTGTTCCGAAACCTGCGTGGGCCGCATCCGCTACCTGGGCGTGCTGCTCTACGACGCCGACCGCATCGCCGAGGCCGCGAGCGTGGAGCGCGACCGCGACCTGTACCGCGCGCAACTCGACATCTTCCTCGACCCGAACGACCCGGAAGTGATCGCGCAGGCCCGCATCGACGGCATTCCCGATGCCTGGATGGAAGCCGCCCGCCGCAGCCCCGTCTACAAGATGGCGGTGGACTGGAAGGTGGCCCTGCCGCTGCACCCCGAGTACCGCACGCTGCCGATGGTCTGGTACGTGCCGCCGCTCTCGCCCATCAGCGCCGCGGCCAACGCGGGGCACGTGGGCGCCAACGGCCTGATCCCGGACGTGGGCCAGCTGCGCATTCCCGTGCAGTACCTCGCCAACCTGCTCACGGCCGGCGACACCGCGCCGGTGGTGCGCGCGCTCGAACGCATGCTCGCCATGCGCGCCTTCCAGCGCGCGAAGCACGTGGAGCAGCGCACCGACCTCGACGTGCTCGCGCAGGTGGGGCTGACGCAGGAAGAGGTGGAAGACATGTACCAGACCATGGCCATCGCCAACTACGAAGACCGCTTCGTCATTCCCACCACGCACCGCGAGTATGCGGAGAACGCCTTCAACGTGCGCGGCGGCTGCGGCTTCAGCTTCGGCAACGGCTGCTCCGACGGCGTGAGCGACGTGAGCCTGTTCGGTGCCGAGAAGAAGCGCACCATTCCCATCCGCGCGGAGGCCTGACATGGGCGCCACCACCGACCTGCGCTCCGCCCAGTCGGCCATCGCCGGCCGCCATCCCGGCAGCGCAACGCTGCGTGTGCTGGGCGCGCTGCTCGACTACCCCGGCGCCGGCCTGCGTGCGCACCTGGCGGAACTGCCCGCGCTGCTCGATGCCGATGCCGCGCTGGCCACACCGCGCCGCGCGCAGATCGCCGGCCTGCTGGAACTGCTCGGCACGGGCGACCCGCTCGATGCCGAGACCGCCTACGTGGAACTGTTCGACCGCGGGCGCGCCACCTCGCTGCACCTCTTCGAGCACGTGCACGGCGATTCGCGCGACCGCGGCCCCGCCATGATCGACCTGGGCGAGACCTACGCCCGCGCCGGCCTGCTGCTGCGCGAGGACGAGCTGCCCGACTACCTGCCGGCGGTGCTGGAGTTCGTCTCCACCCAGCCGCCGCGCGAGGCGCGGGCCTTCCTCGGCGAGATCGCCCACCTGCTGGCTGCCATCCACGGTGCCCTCGTGCAGCGCGGCAGCGCGCAGGCGGCGCCCTATGCGCAGGCCTACGCGGCCGTGTTCGCCGCGCTGCTGGAGCTCGCGGGCCAGCCCGTGCCCGAGGTGCCCGCCGCGCCCGCGAAGGCGGCCCCCGAGCCCGGCATCGACGAGAGCTGGACCGAGCCCGCGGCCTTCGACGGCTGCGCGAACCTCGGCCAGGCGCGCGCCGGCCAGCCCTCCCAGCCCCAGCCCATCCACATCGTCCGCGCCGGAGGCTCCGGCGCATCCCGAGGAGCGAACCCATGACCGCCGCCCTGCACGATTTCCTGTTCCAGGTGTACCCGTATGTCTGCTTCACCGTGTTCGTGGTGGGCAGCCTGATCCGCTTCGACCAGAACCAGTATTCCTGGAAGAGCGATTCCTCGCAGATGCTGCGCGCCGGCCTGCTGCGCTGGGGCAGCAACCTGTTCCACTTCGGCGTGCTGTTCCTGTTCTTCGGGCACATGGTGGGCCTGCTCACGCCGCACAGCGTGTACGGCCTCTTCATGAGCGCGTCGGCCAAGCAGATGATGGCCGTGTCGGCCGGCGGCGTGGCGGGCGCGATGTGCTTCGCCGGCCTCAGCATGCTGCTGTGGCGGCGGCTGTTCGACCCGCGCATCCGCCACACCAGCCATGCGACCGACATCGCGGTGCTCGTGGTGCTGTGGGTGCAATTGGTGGTGGGGCTCGTCACGCTGCCGTATTCGATGCAGCACACCGACGGCAGCGTGATGCTGATCCTGGCCGACTGGGCGCAGCGCATCGTCACGCTGCGGCCGGTGGACGCCACCGCGCTCGCGGTGCTGCCGTGGCCCTACCTGTTCCACATCGTGTTCGGCATGACGATCTTCCTGCTCTTCCCGTTCAGCCGGCTGGTGCACGTGTGGAGCGGCTTCGGCACCGTCGCCTACCTGCTGCGCGCGCCGCAGGTGGTGCGCTCGCGCCGCATGAACGTGCCGCGCGGCCACGACCTGCCGGGCCAGCCCAGCGCCGTGCCGTCGCCCGACGTGGCCCGCGCCATCGACAACCCGCGCGCCACGCGCTAGCGGTGTTCACAACGGAGCACACCATGTCCTGCACCTGCCAAGACTCTCCCGCCTCCACCGGCTGCTGCGGCTCCGGTGCAGGTATCACCACGGATGCTGCCATAGACACCGCCCCCGGCTTCGATGCGGACCTTCTCGGGTACGGTCCCGGCTCGCCCGCACCGGCCGTCCCGGGCCCCGTCGCTTCGGTGAACGGCATCGCGCTGCACCGCGCCGATGATGCGCCCGATGCCGACACGCTGCGCCAGCGCGCCTGCACCGAGCTGCTGCGCCAGGCGGCCCAGCGCGCCGGCCTGCTCGTGGCGGGCGATGCCCCCGCCGACGACGGCACCACCTCCGAAGCCGCGACGCAGGCCATCGAGGCGCTGCTGGAGCAGGCGCTTGCCGTGCCCGATCCGTCGGAGGAGGCCTGCCGCCGCCACTACGAGGCGCACACTGCCCGCTACCGCGATGGCGAGCGCGTGCATCTGCGGCACATCCTGTATGCCGTGACGCCAGGCGTGGACGTGCAGCGCCTGCGCGAACGCGCCGAGGCCGAGCTGCTGCAACTGCGCTGCGCTCACGATGGCGGCGAGGCCTTCGCGCGTGCCGCACGGCAGTGGTCCAACTGCCCCACGGGCGCGGAAGGCGGCGACCTGGGCTGGCTGGCGCAAGGCGATTGCGCGCCCGAGTTCGCGCGCGAGGTGTTCGGCGCCAGCGAAGTCGGCGTGCTGCCGCGCCTGGTGCACAGCCGCTTCGGCCTGCACGTGGTGGAAGTGGTGGCGCGCGACGCGGGCCGCCAGCGCGGCTACGGCGAGGTGCGCGAGGCCGTCGCGCTCGCGCTGCGCCAGCAGGCCTGGGTGAATGCGCTGCGGCAGTACCTGCAGGTGCTCGCCGGAGAAGCCACGCTGCAGGGCGTGGACCTGGAAGGCGCCGACACGCCGCTCGTGCAGTAGCGTTCGCTCGCCATGCCCGACGAGCTGCTGCAGCGCCTGCGGCGCTTCCACGACGATGCGTTCCCGCGCTACCGCCAGCGCTTCCAGGACCTGGTGGCGCAGGGCCAGCGGCCCACCACGCTGTTCATCGGCTGCTCCGATTCGCGCCTGGTGCCGCACCTGCTCACCGGCACGGGGCCGGGTGAACTCTTCCTGGTGCGCAACGTGGGCGCCTTCGTGCCGCCCTACGACGGCTCGCACGGCCACCACGGCACGGCCGCCGCCATCGAATTCGCGGTGCTCAGCCTGCAGGTGCGGCGCATCGTCGTGTGCGGACACAGCCACTGCGGCGCGGTGAAGGCGCTCTACGGCGAAGTGCCGGCCGAGGCCCTCAACCTGCAGCGCTGGCTGGAACTCGGCCGCGAAGCCGTGCTGCCCGTGCAGGCCACGCCCGAGGCGCTGCGGCGCACCGAACAGCGCGCCGTGGTGCTGCAGCTCGAGCGCCTCATGGACTACCCCATGGTGCGGCGGCGCGTGCAGGCGGGAGATCTCACGCTGCACGGCTGGCACTACGTGATCGAAGAGGGCGAGGTGCATGTCTTCGACCTGGAGCAGGCCGGCTTCGTGGCCGCTTCCAGCGCGGACCACAGCGGCACGGGCCCCTATGCACCCTACGTCGAACACGACGGACAAATCCTTTGCGACGACGTTGACATAGCCCAGTGCGGCGACACGGCGCAGGAGTAGAAAGACGGTTTGGCCGTGATCCGGCGCTCCCCGGCTGGCGCCTCCTCGGGAAACTGGAACCCATGCAACGCGATCCGATCGACTCCCTCGCGCCCGACGCGGCGCCCCGCCTGTCCGAGCAGCCCATCAGCCTCGACGTGCTGCGCGAAAAGTACCTCAAGCCCGGCGAGACCGATGCCGAAACCCTCTACCGGCGCGTCGCCCGTGCCCTGGCCTCGGTCGAGGCGCCGGAGGTGCGCGATGCGATCCAGGCGCGCTTCCTCGCCAACCTGCGGGCCGGCGCGATCGGGGCAGGGCGCATCATGAGCGCGGCGGGCACCGACATCCAGGCCACGCTCATCAACTGCTTCGTGCAGCCCGTGGGCGACTGCATCCAGGGCATGGACGAGGGCGGATACCCCGGCATCTACGAAGCGCTGCGCGAAGCCGCGGAAACCATGCGGCGCGGCGGCGGCGTGGGCTACGACTTTTCGCGCATCCGCCCGCGCGGTGCCGAGGTGAAGGGCACGGCCTCGATGGCTTCGGGGCCGTGCAGCTACATCAACGTGTTCGACCAATCCTGCGCCACGGTGGAGAGCGCGGGCGCGCGCCGCGGCGCGCAGATGGGCGTGCTGCGCATCGACCACCCGGACGTGCTGGACTTCATCACCGCCAAGCGCACGCCCGGACGCTGGAACAACTTCAACGTCTCCGTCGGCGTGCCCGATGCCTTCGTGCAGGCCGTGCTGGACGATGCGCCGTGGGAGCTGGTGCATCCGGCGCGCCCCGGCGCCGCGTTGCGCGAAGAAGGCGCCCGCCAGCGCGCCGACGGCCAGTGGGTCTACCGCACGCTGCCCGCGCGGGAGCTGTGGGACACGATCATGCGCTCGGCCTACGACTTCGCCGAGCCGGGCATCCTCTTCCTCGACCGCGTCAACACCGACAACAACCTGGCGTACTGCGAGAGCATCGCGGCCACGAATCCCTGCGGTGAACAACCGCTGCCTTCCTACGGCTGCTGCGACCTCGGCCCCATCATCCTGCCGCGCTTCGTGCGCCACCCTTTCGGCTTCGCCGGCGAGCCGGCCTTCGATTTCGACGCGTTCGCGGCCAGCGTGGCCACGCAGGTGCGCGCGCTCGACAACGTGCTGGACGTCACCTTCTGGCCGCTGCCGCAGCAGCGTGCCGAATCCGCGGCCAAGCGGCGCATCGGCGTGGGCTTCACGGGCCTGGGCAACACCCTCGCCATGCTGCGGCTGCGCTACGACACCGACGCGGGCCGCACGATGGCCATGCGCATCGCCGAATGCATGCGCGACGCAGCCTATGCCGCCTCGGTGGAGCTGGCGAAAGAAAAAGGCGTGTTCCCGATGTTCGACGCCGCGGGCTATCTCGCACCCGGCACCTTCGCGAGCCGCCTGCCTGCCGCACTGCGGGAGGCCATCCGCACCCACGGCATCCGCAACAGCCATTTGCTCTCGATCGCGCCCACCGGCACCGTGAGCCTCGCCTTCGCGGACAACGCCTCCAACGGCATCGAGCCGCCGTTCTCCTGGACGTACACGCGCCGCAAGCGCGAGGCCGACGGCAGCACCAGCGAATACGCGGTGGAGGACCACGCCTGGCGCCTCTACGGTGCGCTGGGCGGCGATGTGAACGCGCTGCCCGACTACTTCGCGAGTGCGCTGCAAATGCCCGCGGCCGGGCACATCGCGATGATGGAGGCCGTGCAGCCCTTCATCGACACGGCCATCTCCAAGACCGTGAACGTGCCGGCCGACTACCCCTACGAGGATTTCAAGAACCTCTACCTGCACGCCTGGCGCGCGCGCCTCAAGGGCCTGGCCACCTACCGGCCCAACGCCATCCTGGGGGCCGTGCTGGAGGCGCCGGCTGCCGCGCCGGAGGCCGGTGATGCGCCCGCCCCTGCGGCACCGGCGATGCCCGCCGCCGCACCTGCGGACCCGATGCGCGCCGTGATCGAAAGCCGCCCCAAGGGCGCGCTCTCGGCCGTCGCCGAGAAGGTGGAGTATTGGACGCAGGAGGGCCGCAAGACGCTCTACCTGCTCGTCTCCTTCCTGCCCGTGCCCGACGGCCACGGCGGCACGCTGGACCGCGCGATCGAGTTCTTCATGCCCGTGGGGCAGAGCGGCGAATCGCAGCAGTGGATCACCTCCAGCATGCGCCTGCTCTCGCTGGCCGCGCGCGGCGGCTTCCTGGAGCGCGCGCTCAGCGACATGCGCAAGGTCGCCTGGGACCGCGGTCCCGTGCGCCTGGGCGCCCACACCCGGGCCGACGGCGCCCGCGTGCCGCTCTGGCACGACTCCGAAGTGGCCGCCATCGCCTACGCCATCCAGAACATCCTGGCCCAGCGCGCCGCCGCACCCGCCGGGCCCATGCGCCAGCAGGAGCTGCCGCTGGACGCTCCCGCCGCGCCCACGGGCCTGCCGCCCGCGATGGCCGGCCGCAAATGCCCCGAGTGCGGCGCGCATGCCGTCATCCGCAAGGACGGATGCGATTACTGCACGCAGTGCGGGCACCTGGGCAGCTGCGGATGAGATCCAGTTCCATTGGGCCGGCGGCGCGTGGGGGTATCGACGGCGGTATCCGGCGTCCCTAGAATCGCGTCTCCCTTGGGGAGTAGCCTGCCTCCGGTCCTGGAGGCGCCTGAGTCAACACACTCGGCATCCCGCATGCCGTGGCGCAGGCACCCGCTCCGGCGGTTGGCGAGACCATCGGCATTCCAGCGCGACGCAGGCCGGGCAGCGCGGGGTGCCGTTGCGTCCATGCCCGGCCGACAGAAAAGTGCCCCATGAATCTCGCTGCCATTTCGGTGCTGGCCTTCGCCATGTCCACCGATGCCTTCGCCGCTGCCGTCGGCAAGGGCACCGCCCTCCTCAAGCCCCGCTGGTCCGAAGCCCTGCGCACGGGCGCCATCTTCGGCGCCATCGAGGCCATCACGCCCGTCGTCGGCTGGGCGCTGGGGTCCGCCGCGTCGGACTACGTCAAGGAATGGGACCACTGGATCGCCTTTGTGCTGCTGCTGTGCCTGGGCGGCCACATGGTGTTCGCTGCCTGGAAGAACGCTGGTGGCGAGGTGGAAAAGCCCGCGCGCCACGGATTCTGGCTGCTGGCCATGACCGGGTTCGCCACCAGCATCGATGCGATGGCAGTGGGTGTGGGCCTGGCGTTTCTGGACGTCAACATCGCCACCGTGGCCCTGGCGATCGGCCTGGCCACCTTCACCATGGTGACGCTGGGCGTGATGGTCGGCCGCTTCCTGGGCAATGTGGCGGGCCGCTGGGCCGAAGGGCTGGGCGGGCTGCTGCTGATCGGAATCGGCGCCCTGATCCTGTACGAGCACCTCCACGCGGCGGGCCAGGTGGCGGCCGCCGCACTCAGGTGAGCCAGTCGGGCTGCGGGCCGTCCTGCCGCGGGGGCAGTGCCTCGCCCGCCATTTCGCGCACCGAGGCCTCGATCGTGGCGCAGATCGCGTCCAGCGCGAGGTCGTTGGGTGCCGTGCCGAAGGGCTCCTCGATCTCGGAGCCCAGGGCCTCCAGCGCGAAGAATGTGTAGGCGATGAAGGCGACGATCACCGGCGTCATGAACCCGATGGCATCGACCAGCCCGAACGGCAGCAGCAGGCAGTAGAAATAGATCGTCCGATGGATCAGCACCGAATAGGTGAACGGGATCGGCGTGGAGGCGATGCGCTCGCAGCCGCCCAGCGCCTCGCTGAGCCGCATGAGCGGCGCCTCCATGGCAGGCACGAGCACGGCCTCGATGCGGCCTTCGCGCCGGCGCTCGGCGATCCATTCGCCGGCCATCAGCAGCAACATGGCCGGCTGGTAGCGCGCAGCGGCCACCCGGGCGCATTCATCCGGCGGAAGCAGCCGGCGCAGGTCCTCCCCGCTGTCGCTCCCGCGCAACTGGTGCCGCAGCGCATGGGCGAACGCCGCCACGCGCAGGGCGAAGGGGCGGGCCTGCTGCGGCGCGTCCGCCAGCGTCAGCGCCTGGCGCACCAGCGAGCGCGACTCGTTCAGCACCGTGCCCCACAGCGTGCGGGCCTCCCAGTAGCGGGCGTAGCTCGTGCTGTTGCGGAAGCCGAGGAAGATCGCCAGGGTGAGCCCCATGAGCGAGAACGGCACGAAATTGAGTGGCACCTTCCATTGGAACAGCCGGCCGTGCAGCACGGTGACCAGTACCGCGAACCCGGTCGCGGCGGCGAGCTGGGGGAGGATGTCCGGCAGGACCGAGCCGCGAAGGACGAACAGCATGCGCAGCCAGTGGGGGCGGGGACGGATGATCATGCCGTGCTGATGGGGCGGACGCCGGAGCCTGCACGCATTCCCCGGTCAGCTCTGGGGTGCGTGGCAGACCGCCTCGATGTTGTGGCCGTCCGGGTCGCGCACGAAGGCGCCGTAGTAGTTCGGGTGGTAGTGGGGCCGCAGGCCCGGGGCCCCGTTGTCGGTGCCGCCGGCCGCCAGGGCCGCGGCATGGAAGGCATCCACCGCCGCACGCGTGGCGGCGCGGAAGGCCACGTGGATGGCCGGCCGGTTGGGGCCGCCGCTGCTGATCCAGAAGTCGGTCTTGGGCGGCTCGCCGAAGCCGGCCATGTCCGTGCTGCCCGTCAGTTCCGCGCTCACTTCCATGAGCAACTGATAGCCCAGGGGCGCGAGCGCCTGGGTGTAGAACGCCTTGCTTTTCTCGTAGTCGGTGACGGCGATGCCGGTGTGGTCGATCATCTTGGTTCCTCCTTGCCTGTGGTTGAACGCAGCCCGAGCCGGGTTATCTTCTTGATGAGTCCCATGCGCGAGATGCCGAGTCGCCGCGCAGCCTCCGACTGGTTGCCGCCGCTGGCCTGCAGGGCTTCCTGCAGCATGCGGGTTTCCAGCGATTGGATGGCCGCATCGAGCGCACCCGGCGGCGTTCCGGTGTCGTGATCCGATTGCCCGCCCGCCAGCGGTTCCGGAAGCTCGGCCGTTTCCCCGCTCGCGAAGCGCAGCAGTCCTGCATCGACGCAGGCCGAGCCGGGCGCGATCAGCGCAGCGGCGGACTCGACGACCGCGCGTAATTGCCGCACATTGCCGGGCCAGGGTGCGGTGGCCAGCCAAGTCTGCGCATCGTAGGTGAAGACGGCGCCTGGCGCGGCGCGGTGCAGGAAGTGGGCGGCGAGCAGGGGCACGTCGGCCTGGCGCTCGGCCAGTGCGGGAAGTCGCAGCACCACGCCCTTGAGCCGGTAGAAAAGATCTTCGCGGAAGTGGCCTTCCCGCGCCATGGCCTCCAGGTCGCGGTGCGTGGCCGAGACCACGCGCACATCTGCGCGCCGCATTTCTCGGCCGCCCACCGGCAGGAACGTGCCTTCCTGCAGGAAACGCAGCAGCTTCACCTGCATCGGCAGCGGCATTTCGCCCACTTCGTCGAAGAACAGCGTGCCGCCGTGCGCAGTCTCCAGCAATCCCGGCTGGTCGCGGTGGGCTCCCGTGAAGCTGCCCTTGAGGTGGCCGAACAGTTCGCTCTCCAGCAGTTCGGCCGACAGTGCGCCGCAGTGGATCACCGCCAGCGGACCCCCGCTGCGCGAGCTGCACTGGTGCAGTGCCCGTGCCACGAGTTCCTTGCCCGTACCGGTAGGCCCGAGCACCATCACATTCACCGAGGTGCCTGCCACGCGCCGCACGATCGCGCGCAGTTGCTGCGCGGCCTGCGTCTGGCCCACGATGCCCATGTCCTCGCCGTGGGATGCACCGGCACGCAGCGTGCGCAACTCGGCATCCAGGCGGGCCTTGTGCATGGCGCGTGAAACGACGAACCGGAGCATGTCCGGATCGATGGGCTTGGTGAGGAAATCCCAGGCCCCGTGCTCCGCAGCCTGCAGCGCCAGGGCCCGCTCGCCGTGGCCGCTCACCACCACGACCACGGCATTGGCGAAGCGCGGGATGAGCGCCAGCCCGGCCTGCGGGTCCATGCGGGGCGGCATGGCCAGGTCCAGCAGCACCACATGGGCGGGATCGGCATCGAAGGCGCGCAGCGCCTCGTCGGCATCGCCCGCCACGCTGACGCGGTGCCCCAATTCACGCAGGAAGGAGCTGCCCAGTCGCTGGTAGGAAGGCTCGTCATCCACGAGAAGCACGTGGCCGATGGCAGGGCGGGTGGTCATGCGGAGGCTGGGAAGGTGAGGGTGAAGCAGGTGGTCCAGGGTGCGCGTTCGGCGAGTGTGACCGAGCCGCCGTGGGCTGCCATGATGCGCGCCACGATCGCCAGGCCCAGGCCGGTCCCGCCGGGGCTGCGGGACGCAAAGGGCTCGAAGATGCGTTCGCGCAGGTCTGGCGGCACCCCGGGGCCGTCGTCGCAGACATGCACAAGCACGCCCGCGGCCGTGCGCTCCGCATCGACGTGTACCCGCCGGCCCGAGGCCGCGGTGCGCGCATTCGCCAGCAGATTGGTGATGGCCTGGTCCACCCGCGCGGAGTCCGCGATGGTGGGCAGCGGCTGGGCCAGTCCGGGGCCGCGCTCCACGTCCGGCAGGTGCCGCAGCGCATCGCGCAGGCAGGCGCACAGGTCCACGGGCTCGGGGCGGATCTGCCAGGGGCGGGCATAGTCGAGCAGGTCGTCCGCAAGGCGGGCGATGCGGGCGATCTGCGCCTGGATTTCCTGCCGGGGCTCGGGCGCAGTGAATGCTGCCGCCATGGCGATGATGTTGAGCGGATTGCGCACGTCGTGCGCGACGCTGGCAGCCAGCGCGCCCAGTTCGGCCAGGCGGGCCTGGGTCTGCCGCTCGCGCTCGCGCTGCCCGGCGGCGGCGGCCCGTTCCACCTGCCCTGCCGCGTCGGCCAGCACGCTGCCGAACAATTCGGCGAGGTGTCGCGGCCCGGGAGGCGCCTGCTCGAAGCCGCGCAGGGCCGTGTGCCAACTGCCCAGCCGGTCGCGCGTGCAGACCAGTTCCGGCCCGGGCGGATCGGCGGCTGCCGCATGAAGTGCTTCGACGCGCACCTGCACCGCGAGTCCCATGCGGCCGGACAGCAGGGCGGTTGCCTGCTGCGCCAGCTGCGCAAGGGAATCGGCGGCGGACAGCCCGTGGCGCCACGCGTGCAGATCGTCGGCCGTTGGCGTGCCGCCGGGATAGACGATGCGTTCGGCCAGCCGGCGCACCGGACCTCCCAGCGACAGGCAGACCGCAGCGACCACGGCCGCCGTGACCCAACGCGATTCGAGCGGCAGAAGCAGTGACAGCGGGACTGCCAGCAGGCCCAGGCCGGTCAGCAGTGCCCAGGCCAGCG
Organism: Paracidovorax avenae; assembly: GCA_003029925.1. Classification (GTDB taxonomy): domain Bacteria; phylum Pseudomonadota; class Gammaproteobacteria; order Burkholderiales; family Burkholderiaceae_C; genus Paracidovorax; species Paracidovorax avenae_A. The sequence continues at coordinate 695,841 of CP028296.1, forward strand.
CCCTGCGCGCCCAGGCATTGGCCACGAATACGCGGTAGCGCAGTATCCCGTACACCAGGATCACCGGGTATGCCGGGAAGGCCAGCACCTGCCAAGGGTACTGCGCGATGCCGAGTGCGGCGAACCCATAGCCCGAGATGCACATCAGCCCCCAGCCGCACGACAGCGCCACCGCGGCGATCTGGCGGCGATGGGCTGGAGAAGGGCTGCGCCAGAACGCCCGCGCCAGCAGCAGCAGCCCCCCGCCGGCCAAGCCTGCCCACACGAGGCTGGTGGTCCAGCCCAAGTGGTTCGGAACCACCACCCACTGCACGCCCGTGAATGCCGGGAAATGCACGAACGTGCCGGGTGACTGGTAGAGGGAAATCGCTACCGCCGCCGCCGCGGCCCCGTAGGCCGCCGCCAGCAGGCCGCGCGATGGGCGCCAACCTGTAAAGAGCGCGCAAAAGTGCAGGAAAGCCGCGGACGTGAGGGGAACAGTCGCCAGCAATGCCAGTGCCCATGGGGCCGAGGCGATGCCGACCCAGTTCGGCAGTTCATTGCCGACGATCCAGGTGCCGACCCCCAGGAGGAACACGGCCAGCAATCGCGCTCCCTCCACCTGGCGTGCCCAGACGAGAAGCGCCGTCGACAGAGCCAGCGTCTCGATCAGGGCCAGTGCGAGGACGGTATGGATGACCATCGCCGGACTGTAAACGCAGTGGACACCCCTGTCGGAATGGTCTGTCCACTGTGTTGGCAGGACGGCGGAAAAATCCTTTGAAATCAATCGCTTGCGATCTGGTATGCGGTGTGCAGACATGCAGGGCATGGACACCGCCGCCCCACACCCCCCTGCTACCGCACCGCGGCCAGCAGCCGCTCTCGATCTTTCGGCCCTGCTGGGGCCGGCCGGCTGGGCTCGCCTTGCCCCAGCCATCCGGCACCGCTTCGCCACAGGCCACGCCGCCACCGTCTATGAGGGCGTGATGGACCTGAAGTGCTCGCCTGCCGGGCGCTGCTTTGCCTGGCTCGCAGCGTGCCTGCGCAGCCCGCTGTCGCCGCTGTGTCGGTCCGGCGTGCCCGTACAGGTTCGCGTGTATGGCGATGGGCAGGGCGGCGTGGTGTGGGAGCGGCATTTGCGCATTCCGGGCCGGCGCGTCCACATCGTGCGTTCCACGAAGTCGGCCGGTACCGGCAGCGGCCTGCAGGAGCGCACTGATGGTGGCCTGTCGATGGAGCTGGACGCGCGCGAGGAGTCCGGGGCGCTGGTGTTCTCCAGCCGACGCTACTTCCTCGCCGTGGGCCCGCTGCGCATCCCCGTTCCGGCCTCGCTGACGCCCGGCACCTGCCGTGTCGAGCACCGCGACCTGGGCGCGGGCCGATTCGTTTTCACCCTGGAAATGCACCACCCGCTGTGGGGGTGCACCTTCCGCCAGACCGGCGTATTCGCCGACCCCGAGGAGCTTCTGCCATGACAGCCATTTTCATCATTCTTACCGTGCAGGCCCTGATGGGTGCCTTCGACAACCTCTGGCACCACGAATGGCAGGCCCGCCTGCCGCAACGCGCCTCCGCGCGCCGCGAACTGTTGCTGCATGCGCTGCGCGAAGCGATCTACGGATTGCTCTTCCTGGGGTTTGCCTGGGTGCGGTGGCAGGGATGGTGGGTGCTGCTGCCTTCGGCCCTGCTTGCTGCGGAGGTCGTCATCACGGCGGCGGATTTCCTGGAGGAAGACCGCAGCCGCCGCCTTCCGCCCGCCGAGCGCGTGCTGCACACCCTGCTGGCCGTGAGCTACGGCATCCTGGTGGGCGCGGTCGCTCCCCTGTTCGCCGCACTGGCGGCGCTGCCCACCGGCGTGGCCGTGGAAGGGCATGGCGCGTGGTCCGTGTTCTTCACTCTGGGCGGGGCCGTGGTGCTGGTCTGGAGCCTGCGCAATGCGATCGCCGTCGTCCGGCTGCGTGGCGTGGCGCAGGCCGATGCTGCATCTGCGGCGTCCCGGCACGGGCCTGCGGTACTGGTGGCCGGTGGCACTGGCTTCATCGGGTCCGCCCTGGTGCGCAGGCTGCAGCGGGAAGGCCGCCGCGTGATCGTCCATACGCGCGATCCTCTGCAGGCGCAGGCGGCCTTCGGGCCGGGCGTGTGGGCCGTGGACCGGCTGGACGATATCCCGCCGGAAACCGCCATTGGTGCCTTGGTGAACCTGGCCGGTGCCCCCATCCTGGGCCTGCCGTGGACGCGCCGGCGGCGCGAGCGCCTGGTGGGCAGCCGCGTGGAGGCGACCCGGGCGCTGCTGGCCCTCGCCGAGCGCCTGGAGCGGCGTCCCGAGGTGCTGGTCAGCGCATCCGCCGTGGGTTTCTACGGCCTGCCGGAAGGCAGCGCATTCCTTCGGGAGGAGCAAGGACCAGAGCCTGGACGCTTCCAGTCTGACCTGTGCGCGCGGGTCGAGCTGGAGGCCGGCCGTGCCAGTGCGCTGGGGATGCGCGTGGTATGCCTGCGATTGGGGGTCGTGCTGGGATCGGATGGCGGCGCCTACCCTGCCCAGGCCCTGGCCGCGCGCTGGGGACTGGGATCGGTGCTCGGCCACGGGCGCCAGCCCATGCCGTGGATCCACGTTGACGATGCCGTGGGGCTCCTCCTGCATGCCTGCGCGCAGCCTCGGGTGTCGGGCGCCGTGAACGCTGTCGCCCCGGCAGCCCTGGACCAGCAGACGTTCGCGCGGGCCCTGGCGGCTTCCTTCGGCAGGACGGTGCGCATGCGCATCCCCGCATGGCCCTTGCGTATGGCGCTGGGCGAGATGTCGGAGTTGCTGCTGTGCGGGCAGCGGGTACTGCCCGTGCGGGCCGCCGCGAGCGGCTATGCCTTCCGGCACCCAACGCTGGAGGGGGCGCTGGCATCGCTGGCCCGGCCCGGCGCACCGGCGGATGCGATGCCGCAGCCCCATGTCGATGGTGCGAGCGGCCGGTACGTGGCCCGGGAGGACAATGCCGGAACACCCCTGTCCTGCCCCGCCGCCCGATGATCCGCTCGTCCGTCCCTTTCCCGTCCCGGCCTTCCGGCGCTGGCGATGCCGCCGTCCCCGGCCTGCGCAGCCCCGCCGCCGGCTTCGACCAGCCCTTCGAGATGCTGCACGCCTGCCACGAACGCGTGCAGCGCACGCTGGGACTGCTGGAGCGCCTGCGTGCCCACCTGCGCGCGCAGGGCTGCGATGCGCAGGCCCGCGAGGCCGCGCGCGACGTGCTGCGCTACTTCGATATCGCCGCGCCGCTGCACCACGAGGACGAGGAACTGCACGTGTTTCCGCCGCTGCTGGCACAGGGGACTGCCCCGGTGGTGGAACTCGTGCGGGAACTGCAGCGTGAGCATGCCGCCATGGCACGGCTGTGGTCGCAGGCGCGCGTTCCGCTGGCCGCCGTGGCTGGCGGGGCGCCAGGGGCGGCGCTTCTATCGCCGGAGCAAGAGCGGGCGCTGGACGACCTTTCCGGTTTGTATGCCGGGCATATCGACCGCGAGGAAGCGGTGGCCTATCCGGCGGCGCGCGGACTGATGCCGGAGAGTGCGCTGGGTGGCATGGGGCAGGAGATGGCGCGGCGTCGGGGCGGCTGAGGCCTCATTCGCAAGACGGGGGTCGTCGCGGGGACATGGGAGAACCTTCATTGAAAAAATCGCGGATCCTGTTCGGGTTGCCATCCGCAAGTGCACTGGCGGCCCTGGCGGCAGCCTGGACGCACTTCTCGCTGAATGTGACTGCTGCACAGGTAGAAAAAGGGCGCGTGGAGATCCGGGGCACGGATGGCCATGTCAGGGAGTACCGGCACTGGCAGGATTAAGAGCGGCTAACACGACCCTTCTGGCGTCGTTGCCGCATCTTGTCGTACTACCCGTACTGCCTGCGATACGGCGCCTGGCCAGAACCGCTTCGCTGGGTCGTTCTGGGGATGGGAGCCGGATGCGGACGCGCAGTGCCTTTTCAGTCCGAAAAAGTTGCCCTTTTTCCCGTGCAAAGCATCGTGTGTCGCTATGCAGTGCAGTTGTTGTTACTTATTGTTTCGCCGGCGGTTGGTTCTGAGAATCCCAGGGTACCGGACTCTTCGTGTCCGGAGCGTCAACTACCGGAACCCACCCATGGCCTTCGCCCTTCGCGCGGTATTCAGAGTACCCGCCATCACTTCCCTTTGCGTCCTCTCGCTGTTCCACGCAGGCAGCGGCTGGGCGCGAGAGCCGATTCCCCTGCTGCTCCAGGCCAACGAAGGCGAGCAGCTCACGCGGCGGTGGGGCTATCCCATGACCATCAAGGTCGACCCCGTGACGGCGGGTGCGCGCGATTTCTCCGCCGGCACCGAAGACATCGCTCCGGGAAAGAAGATACCCCTGCACCAGCACCCGCACATGGAGGAACTCGTCATCGTGCAGTCGGGCACCCTGCTCGCGCACGTCGGCGACCAGCACCGGGTTGTCGGGCCGGGAGGCATGGCCTACGCCCCGGCCGGAACCTGGATGGGTTTCGAAAATACCGGCAATACGACGGCGACCGTCATCTGGATATTCCCCCGGCCGGGCTTCGAGGAATATGTCAGGGCCACGTCCGTGCCCGCCGGCGCGGTGGTCACGCCGCTGGCGGGCGATGAACTCGCCGCCATCCGCCAGCGGTATCGCGGGCATATCGAGCTCAACGGGGGCGATCTGGCTGCCTACCCCACCGAGGCATTGCCGCCCGCCATGGCCATTTCCGAACGCTCCAGGCCATAAGCGCCGCAGGCGTTTTCCACCGCATCGCGGCCTGAGGGCGCGCGGCTCCGCACTCTGCAAAAAGGAGGGCTTTTGCATGCCCGAAAGAATATTGTCCAGCCAGGGGACTCTCCTGGCAGAACCCGCCGCCCTGCCGCTGGGACATGCCGCAGCGGGGATCCGTCCCGATGCGCGCCGCTGGCTGGCGCTCGCGGTGCTGCTCACCGGGGCCCTGTTGCCGCCGCTGGATTTCTTCATCGTCAATGTCGCGCTGCCGGCCATGCGCACCGACCTGGCGGCCGATACCGCCATGGCGCAGCTGGTCATTTCGGTTTATGCCGCCGCCTATGCTGTCACGCTGATCCTGGGGGGACGGCTCGGTGACCTGTATGGCCGCCGGCGCGTGTTCGTCTGCGGCATGCTGGGCTTCGGTGTGTCGTCGGTGCTGTGCGGACTGGCCACGTCGCCGGAGGTGCTGGTGGCCGGCCGCCTGCTGCAGGGGCTGACCGCTGCCGTCATGGCGCCGCAGCCGCTGGCGGCCATCCATGCCCTGTTCCCCGCGCACGAGAAGAACCGCGCCCTGGGCCTGTACGGGGCCGTCTTCGGGCTCGCCGCCGTGGCCGGGCAGGGGCTGGGGGGCGCGCTGGTGGCGGCCGACTGGTTCGGCCTGGGCTGGCGCACCGTCTTCCTCGTCAACCTGCCTGTCGTCGCCCTGGCCGTACCCGCAGCCCTGGCGCTGGTGCAGGAGAGCCGATCGCCCCATGCCGTCCAGCTGGACGTGCGCGGCGCACTCCTGCTGGCGGCCGGCCTGCTGGCGCTGCTGGTTCCCCTGATAGAGGGCCGCGAGCATGGGTGGCCCTGGTGGTGCTGGGTGCTGCTGGCGTCGTGCGTGCCGCTGCTGCGGGCGTTCTGGCGCTTCGAGCAAAACCTGGAGCGTGGGGGGGGCTCGCCGTTGATCGCGCCGTCGCTGCTGGGCCAGCGGGGGCTGCGCCGCAGCCTGGCCGCCACGCTGTGCTTTTATTCCATCGCGCCGTTCTTCCTGATCTTCTCCATCTACCAGCAGGCGGGCCTGGGCTGCGGCTCTCTCGCCGCGGGGCTGGCGCTCATGCCGATGGGCGTGGGGTTCCTGTGCGGCTCGCTGTGCAGCCGCAGGGCCGCCCGGCGGCTGGGTGCGGGAACGGCCGCCTTCGGCATCGTGGTGGAGCTGCTGGGCATGTTCGGGGCCTCGGCCCTGGCCATTGCCCACCATGCGCCATGGCTCGTGCTGCCGCTGTTCGCCATCGGCCTGGGCCAGGGCATGGCGATGCCTGCCCTGGTGCGCCTGAACATGGACCAGGTCGATGCCCGCTGGGCGGGGCTCTCTGCAGGCCTGGTCCATGCCACCCTGCAGGTCGGCGCGGCGATTTCCGTGGCCGTGATCGGGGGGCTCTTCTTCGTCCTGGCGCCCCAGGGTGCCGGGGCTCAGGCGGTACAGGCCGGTTTCTCCGTCACCTCCGCGCTCATCGGCGCGTGCCTTGCCGTGGCGGCCCTGCTGGCTGGGAATCTCCGGCCCGCGTCGGCCTGACTGCCTGCACAAATAAAAAAAGCACCCGGCAAGGGTGCTTTGTCGATCCGGGGTGGCGGTGGCCGCTTCAGTGCACCACCACCGGGTTCTGCGCCAGCCCCACGTACCCGTCGAGCGTGTCGTCCACCTCTTCCTGCGTGGGCGTGTCGCGCTGCCAGGCCAGGATCTGCTGCTGGAACATCTCGGCCCAGGATCCGTCGAGGTAGACCTCCTTGCCGGAGCGCTTGTCCACGATCTCGAAGCCGTGGCGAACCAGCTGGTGCATGGTCGGGGTGCCCGCGGGTGCCTCGGCCTCGCCGGTGTCGGGCTGCATGTGGACCACCACGAAGGAGTCGGAGTCGTAGAGCATGTGCATGGTGTTCCCCTGTCGGTCAAACAATCGTTTACTTGGGTCAGATGGCCACCCGGGTCCCGAAGTTCAAGACCCTCGGAAACCCGTCCCAGCATACGCCGTGCCAGCCCTCCCGGACCGGAGTCCGGACGGCGCGCCCGAAGCGGATGCGTGAACCCAGTATTTCATGAAAAGCGCGGCCTTGCAGGCTGCGGGGCGAAGTCACGCCACCGTCCCACGAAGCTGTGGGCTAAACCGCACACCGCCCTGGCATGGCCGCCTGCCCGCGTGCACAGGCGAGGCGGCCCTCCTGCTCATGGGCTGCTGCGGCCCGACAACTGCAGGTCCACGTAGTCGCCATTGCCCTTGGTGAGGCGGATGCGGGCGGGCAGGAAGCCCAGCGAGGGGGCCAGCCACAGCTCCGCCTTCTCGTCGGCATCGCGGCGCGGCAGGCGTTCCAGCTTCAGCGCCGGGGTGGGGCCTATCGGCAGGTCGAGCGTCTCGGTGCCGTCGATGGTGAAGGTCCAGCGGTCGGCGTTGCGGGCCCCCACGGTCGTGAACGTGATGCGCGTGCCGTCCGGGTAGCGATCGGGCGCGGCCGCCAGCAGGGCGCCGAGCTGGATGAACACGCTCAGCCGGTCCTGCGCGCCCGCGGCGATGGCGGCCGGGGTGCCGCCCCCGCTGAAGGTGGCACGGCCCGCGCCGAAGTCGAAATCCGCCGTCTGCTCCTTGCGGGCCTGGTCGCCGAAGCGCCTGGGCTGCAGGCCCGCGGGCGTGACCACGCCGCTGCTGGTCTGCGAGCGCGAGCCGAGCAGGAAGGCCTTGGCCTCCTGCCGGGCCTCGTAGCCCGCATCGTCGTGGCGCCACACCAGCGTGGCGTTGGCCCGGTAGGCGAATTTCTTCACCTCTCCGCTCACGTCGAACGCCAGTCGCAATGAGGGCGGCAACTGCACGGGCGGTGGCTTGGCGCTGGCATCGATGGCGGGCCCGTTCGGAGGGCGGATCTCCACGCCCGCATTGCGGGTGTCGGCGGGATCGCTGGCGTCGGCGGCGGGCACCGGGGCGGCGGCCGCGGTTGCGCTGGAGGCCGCTGAGGAAGCGGCGGCGGAGGGTGCGCCAGCCAGGGCCGCGGCGGCCTGCGCGGCGTTCCGCGCCGCCTGGGCCGCGTCCGTGGCCGTGTCCGCTGCCGCTTCCGTGGGGGCGGTGGGAGACGGCTCTGCCATCGGCGGCGCGGACGGCGCCTCGCCCGCATCGGCAGGGGCAGGGGCAGGCGGGGTGGATGGCATGGCCTCTTCGGACGGAGAAGGAGCGGGCGCTGGTGCCGCAGCCGGCGGCGCAGGGCGCGGCTTGCGGACCTTCGCCGGCCTGGGCGGTGGTGGTGGCGCGGCCGGTTGGGCCGCAGGCGGTTCGGGCGCGGCGGCGGGTTCCGGGGCTGGTGGGGCCGGCGGCGGCAGCATGCGCGTGTGGAAGGCCAGTTCTTCCGGCCGGCTCGCGTCCGTGCCGCCCGTCCAGCGCGGCAGGCCGAACAGCACCAGCGCATGCAGGGCGGCCACCAGGGCGGTGAGCGCCGCCAGGACGCGGCGCGGCATCAGCGGCGGCCCCCGCGCCGGCAGGCAGCGGCCGCGCTCATGCCTGCCCGTAGCCCAGGTCGGCCGACAGCCGGCCCGCCATGGCGCGCAGCGGCGCGTCGATGGCGCCGCCCCATTGCGGATCGAAGGTGGCGACGGAGCCCAGCGTGGTGATGCCCAGGGCCAGGTGGCCGTCCGCATCGAACACCGGGGCGCAGAAGGCCACGATGCCCGGCAGCAGCGTATCGACCACGCGCACGGAGCCGCGCTGGCGCACTTCCTCCAGCATGGGCTGCAGGGCTTCCTGCGTCGCGGGGATGTCCTTGCGGCCGCGCCGGGCGGCCTCGGCCAGTTCCTCGGCGATGAGCCCGGCCGTCACGTCGGGCGCCAGGTGCGCGGCAAAGCAGCGGCCCGTGGCGGAGGACAGCAGCGGCATCACGTCGCCCAGCCGCAGGTTCGCGGTGACGGACTGGTGCGATTCCTCCCAGTGAACGATGGTCGGCCCCCGGTTGCCCCAGACGGCCAGGGCCAGGGTCTGCTGGATGTCTTCCATGAGGGCCGGCAGGCGCTCGCGGGCGAGCCGCACCGGGTCCAGCCGGGCGAGGGACGCCAGGCCCAGCTTCAGGGCCGCCGGGCCCAGGTCGTAGCGGGCGGTGCGCGGGTCCTGCGCGACGAGGCCCATGCGCTGGAAGCTCACGAGGTAGCGGTGCGCCTTGGCGGCGCTCATGCCGGCGGCGGCGGCGAGGTCCTTGAGCATCAGCGGTCCCCGGCTGCGCGTCAGGCCCTCCAGCAGCGAGAAGCCCACCTCCACCGATTGAATGCCCGCCCTTTCCTTGTCCATCTGCAATAGAATTCCCGGAGTTTTGTTTAGTTAAATCAATTTAACCATTCGTAATTTGTGTCAGGCAGCGTACCGGCTCGCTGCGGAGACAACGAGGTCTGAGCCCCATGAAACTCGCCACCTACAAAGATGGTTCCCGCGACGGCCAGCTGGTCGTCGTTTCCCGCGACCTGGGCACGGCCCATTATGCGACCGGCATCGCGAGCCGCCTGCAGCAGGTGCTCGACGACTGGGGCTTCCTCGCCCCGCAGCTGCAGGACCTCTACGAGCAGCTCAATGCCGGCCGCGCGCCGCATGCCTTCCCCTTCGAGCCCGAGCGCTGCATGGCCCCGCTGCCGCGCGCCTACCAGTGGGCGGACGGCTCGGCTTACATCAACCACGTGGAACTGGTGCGCAAGGCGCGCAACGCCGAGGTGCCCGAGAGCTTCTATACCGATCCGCTCATGTACCAGGGCGGCAGCGATGATTTCCTGGGCCCCTGCGACGACGTGGTGGTGCCCAGCGAGGCCATGGGCATCGATTTCGAGGCCGAGATCGCGGTGGTGACCGGCGACGTGAAGATGGGCGCCACGCCCGAGCAGGCGCTCGACGGCATCCGGCTGGTGATGCTGGCCAACGACGTCTCCCTGCGCAACCTGATCCCGGCCGAGCTGGCCAAGGGCTTCGGCTTCTTCCAGTCCAAGCCCGCCACCGCCTTCAGCCCCGTGGCCGTCACGCTGGACGAACTGGGCGACGCCTGGGAGGGCGGCCGCCTGAACCTCACGCTGCAGTCCACCTGGAATGGCCGCAAGGTCGGCATGTGCGACGCCGGGCCCGAGATGACCTTTCATTTCGGACAGCTCATCGCCCACATCTGCAAGACCCGCAACGTGCGCGCCGGCTCCATCGTGGGCAGCGGCACGGTCAGCAACCGCGGCGTGGAGCAGAACGGCCGCATGGAGTGGCCCAAGGGCTACAGCTGCATCGCCGAGAAGCGCTGTATCGAGACCATCCAGGACGGCAAGCCCTCCACCGGGTTCATGCAATTCGGCGACACCATCCGCATCGAGATGAAGAACAAGGCCGGCCAGAGCCTGTTCGGCGCCATCGACCAGGCGATCGCCAGCCCCGCTGCCTGACGCCATGACGCTGCCCGCCGCCTTGCGCCGGCTGGCCGCCGCCGGGCTTCTCTGCCTGGCGCCGGCCATGGTCCCGGCGCAGCCCGCTCCGGCGATCGTGCCATCGACCGCGCCCGCCGCCGTGCCGGCCGCCGTGCCGGCCTCCGCGCCCGCTTCCGCATCGGCCTCCGCCGCACGCCCCGCCGCCTCGGTGCCCGCACCGGCCCATGCGGCCCGGCGGGCCGACTGCCCCCCGTTGCCGAAGCCGCTCGATCCCGCCGGCATTCCCCAGGCGCTGCAGAAGGCCCGCGACCGCGGGCTGCTGTGGCGCGTGGAAAAAGACGGACGCACGAGCTGGCTCTACGGCACGGTGCATGCCGCCCGGCGCGGCTGGATGCTGCCCGGCCCCACGGTGATGGCCGCCGTCCGCTCCAGCGACCGCGTGGCGCTGGAGATGGACCTGCTGGACCCCACCGTGATGCAGAAGCTGCAGGCCGCGCTGCGCAAGCCGGCGGACGCCCTGCCGCTGCCGCCCGAGCTGGAGCGCCGCCTTGCCGCGCAGCGCGATGCCGCCTGCGCCGACCCTTCCATGCCGGAGATGCGGCCCGAGCTGCAGGTGTCCTCGCTGGTGGTGATGTCCGCGCGGCGCGAGGGCTTCGATCCGGCCTATGGCATCGACTTCGTGCTGGCCGGGCTGGCCCGGGGGCTGCACAAGCCCGTGGTGTCGCTGGAGTCCGTCGATCTGCAGGTGCAGACGCTGGCGTCCGACGATCCGAAGGAAACCGCCGCCGCCGTCGCCTCCGGGCTCGACCAGCTGGAAAACCATTCCGCGCGCGACACCCTTACCACGCTCGCCACGGCCTGGTCCGACGGCCGCGCCAACCTGCTGGAAACCTACGGCCAGTGGTGCGGCTGCCAGCGCACCCCCGACGAGCGGCAGGCCTTCGAGCAACTGGTGGTGGCGCGCAACCCGGGCATGGCGCGTGCCATCGTGGCCGAGCACCGCGCGGGCCACGCCGTGTTCGCGGCCGTGGGCGCGCTGCACATGGTGGGCCCCCAGGGCCTGCCGGCACTGCTGGCCCGCGAGGGCTTCCGGGTCGAGCGCGTGGAATGGCCCGCGCGGCCCTGATTTTTAGCCAAGACAACAACAGGAGACAACATGCACCGCAGAACCCTGCTGGGAAGCGCCGCCGCCGCGGCCGCCCTGGCCATCCAGCCCTGGGCGCGCGCGCAGTCCGACTACCCCGGCCAGCCCATCCGCTGGGTCGTGCCGTACCCGCCCGGCGGCGGCACCGACGTGCTCGCCCGCACCGTGGCCGAGGCGCTGCGCACCCCGCTGGGCCAGCAGATCGTGGTGGACAACCGCCCCGGTGCCTCCACCAACATCGGCGCGCAGATCGTCGCCACCGCCAAGCCGGACGGCTACACGCTGATGTCAGCCGACAACGCCCTGCTGGCCTTCAACGAACACCTGTTCAGCAAGCTGCCGTTCAGCCCGGAAAAGGACTTCACCTATATCGGCGGCCTCTCGCGCTTTCCCCTCGCGCTGGTGGTGCATCCGGGCTTCGAGGCGCGCACCTTCCAGGAGTTCATCGCGTATGCGCGCGCCAACCCCGGCAAGTTGAATTACGCATCGCCGGGCAACGGGTCTCCCCACCACCTGGCGATGGAGATGTTCAAGAACCGCACCAAGACCTTCCTGACCCACATCCCCTACCGCGGCGCGGCTCCCGCGCTGCAGGACGTGATGGGCGGGCAGGTGCCGTGCATGTTCCTGGACCTGGCCGCCGGCCTGCCGGTGATCCAGTCGGGCAAGGTGCGTGCGCTCGCCATCGGCTCGGGCCGCCGCGCAGCGCGCCTGCCCCAGGTGCCCACGCTGGCCGAAGTGGGCGTGCCCGATGCCGAGGTCTATGCCTTCCAGGGCGTGCTCGGCCCTGCGGGCCTGCCGCCGGCCATCGTCGCCCGCCTGAACGGCGAGATCAACAAGGCCCTGGCCACGCCCACCGTGGTCCAGCGCATGCAGGATTTCGGGATGGAGGCGCTGCCCGGCACGCCCGAGCAGTTCCGCGCGATGGCGCGCGCCGAGGCGAAGCGCTGGGGTCCGATCATCCAGGCGGCCGGCGTGAAGCTGGACTGAGCGCAAGAGCGGCCCTGGCCCTGGCCCTGGCCCCGGCGCCGGAGCCGCTTCCGCCTCGCGGGTCACGGTTGTAGGCGGCCACCGCAACCGGGGTGCCGTGGCCGTGCCGGGCCGGGGGAATTGCGTTACGGTGGAGCGTTGTCCGAACTCCACGAAAGCGAATGTCCATGGCCCGCTCCCGCATCCTGATGGTTCTCACGTCCCACGACCGCCTTGGCGACACCGGCAAGAAGACCGGCTTCTGGCTCGAGGAATTCGCCGCGCCGTACTACGTCTTCCAGGACGCGGGCGCCGAGATCACCCTCGCATCCCCCCAGGGCGGCCAGCCGCCGCTGGACCCCAAGAGCGACGACGAGAGCGCCCAGACCGATGCCACGCGCCGCTTCAAGGCCGATGCCGAGGCGCAGCGGCAACTGGCCACCACCGTGCCGCTCGCCAGCGTGCGCGCCGGGGATTTCGACGCCGTGTTCTACCCCGGCGGCCACGGCCCGCTGTGGGACCTGGCCGAGGATGCGCAATCCATCGCGCTGATCGAGAAGACCTTCGCCGCGAAGAAACCGCTGGCGCTGGTCTGCCATGCCCCCGGCGTGCTGCGCCACGCCAAGGCCCCGGGCGGCGAGCCGCTGGTGAAGGGCCGCAAGGTGACGGGCTTCACCAACAGCGAGGAAGAGGGCGTGCAGCTCACTCAGGTGGTGCCGTTCCTGGTGGAGGACATGCTCAAGGCCAATGGCGGGCTGTACGAGAAGGGCGCGGACTGGGCGCCGTTCGTGCTGACGGACGGGACGCTGATGACGGGGCAGAATCCGGCGTCGTCGGAGCCTGCGGCGAAGGCGCTGCTGCAGTTGCTGGGGTGAGGCTCACTGCAGTCCTCCGTGAAGGTCATCAGACCGGTGTAGTGCTTTGAATTCTTTCTCGGCGGGATGACCGGGGTCATGGAAGGCGTGAATAATCCCGCTCCCATGACCTCTGCCGCGGACCGCTACGCCTATCCCACCGTCCCGGCCGGGGTCACCTCCCCCTTGCCACCCCTGGTCCGCCAGCACTTCACCGTGGCCAACGAGGCGCGCAGCGCCCAGGCGCTGGTGTGGAGCGAATACGTGGGACGCACCCTGGATGTCCCCGTGTCCCACAGCCAGGTCCGGCATGGGTTCCAGGGGGACCTGGATGCGTATGTGATGCCGGACATGACGTACCTGGACAGCCGCACGGACCGGCTGGTGCAGGCACGCACAGGGGCCCGTATCTCCCGCGATTCCGTGCGCGACTTCGTGTTCCATGTGGCGGCGTACGGAATGCTGGAGACGCATGTGAAACAGGGCCTGCACGGCCGCTCCACCCAGTTCGTGCCGGGCATTCTGGCGCTGGACATGGGCCAGCCCATGAGCATGGTGCGGCCTACCAAGGTGCGGGCGCTGGCCTTCTTTCTGCCGCGCGCGCTGGTGGAGTCGGAGATCGCCGATGCAGAATCCATCCACGGCCGGGTGATCGCGTACTCCTCTCCGCTGACTCGCCTGATCCTGGACCACCTGTTCACGTTGTGCCACCGGCTTGCGTCGATGCCGGCCGGCGAAGCGGCCACGACCATCCGCACCTGTGCCCACCTGATCCTGGCGGCCTTCAGCAAGCAGCATGACCTGAGCCAGCGAGCCCGCACTGCGGCCCGCATGGCCGTGCAAAGCCAGGTGCGCCGCTACGTGCAGGCCAACCTGTACAACCTGGACCTGTCACCAGAGCACATCCAGCAGCGGTTTGCCATTGCCAGACCTACGCTGTACCGCATGTTCGAAGAAGAGGAGGGCTTGGCTGCCTACATCCGGCACTGCCGGCTGTGGGCCTCGGCGCAAGACCTGGTGCAACGCCAGGACATGGCCGTGGTGGATGTGGGCTACAACTTCGGGTTTGGCAGCGCTTCGGATTTCTCCCGGGCCTTCCGGCGTGCCTTCGGGGTCGCACCGAAGGAATACCGGGCGCACCAGTTCAGCATGCAGGACCGAGGCGCGCCCGGCACGGCGTAGCCGTTTGCGCGCGCCCTTGGGCTGCTGAGGCGGGCACCTGGATCGGCTCGCCGTCTGCAAATAAATATGGGCAAGTGAGACGCACGGTCAAGGACCGTGGTGTGCGTTCGTAAGAATCTGCAACACGGCAGGCAAGCCCGAGAGCGAGCGTTTCGAGTGTCGCGAACGCCGGGTGCCGCCGCTCCGCCTCGCCTTTATCCACGCACCGATATCCAGCCCGAAGGGCTCCGCATATGACCGTGTCCGCGCCACTGCAAACAGCCCTGCAGCTACAACTTTCCTGGGACTTCGCCTGGTTGCGGAGATGGGGTGTATGCCTTGTCTGGGTATTGCTTTGGGGCACCGGTAGCTCTGCACTGGCGCAGACCGCATGGAGCAGCGCGGCCAGCTTGAGCCATCTCCGGACTTTGCATACGTCAACGCTGCTGCCCAGCGGCAAGGTACTGGTCACGGGGGGCTCCGACAACAACGGCCACCTCGCCAGCGCAGAGCTGTACGACCCGGCGACCAATGGCTGGAGCAGCGCGGGCAGCCTGGGCAATGCGCGCGTCAACCATACGGCCACGCTGTTGCCTGGCGGCCAGGTGCTGGTCGTGGGGGGCACGGGCCCTGGCGGCAAGGTCGCCAGCGCGGAGCTGTACGACCCTGCCACCAATAGCTGGAGCAGCGCAGGCAGCCTGGGCACTGCGCGCGCCTTGCACTCGGCCACGCTGCTGCCCAACGGCAAGGTGCTGATCGCGGGAGGAATTGATTCCAGCAATACCCTCGCCAGTGCGGAGCTGTACGACCCGGCCACCAATGGCTGGAGCAACGCGGGCAGCCTGGGCACGGCGCGTTCCAACCATACGGCCACACTGCTGCCCGGCGGCAAGGTACTGGTCACGGGTGGGTCCGGCGGCAGCTACCTTGCCAGCGCGGAGCTGTACGATCCGACAACCGATAGCTGGAGCAGCGCGGGCAGCCTGGGCACCGCGCGTTACCTGCATACGGCCACGCTGCTGCCTGGCGGCAAGGTGCTGGTCGCGGGTGGGTACAACAGCGTCAGGCTCGCCAGCGCGGAGCTGTACGACCCGGCCACCAACGGCTGGAGCAGCGCGGGCAGCCTGGGCACGGGGCGCTCCAACCATACGGCCACGCTGCTGCCCAGCGGCAAGGTGCTGGCCGGGGGAGGAAGTGGTTCCAGCGGTGCCCTCGCCAGCGCGGAGCTGTATGACCCGGCCACCGACAGCTGGAGCAGCACGGGAAGCCTGGGCACTGCGCGCTCCAGCCATACAGCCACGCTGCTGCCCAGCGGCAAGGCGCTGGTCGTGGGAGGAAGCGGTTCCAGCGGCGCGCTCGCCAGCGCGGAGCTGTTCGACCCGGCCACCAGTGGCTGGGGCAGCGCGGGCAGCCTGGGTACTGCACGCCGCGAATTTACGGCCACGCTGCTGCCCAGCGGCAAGGTGCTGGCTACGGGGGGGTACAACAACGGCTACGTCGCCAGCGCGGAGCTGTACGACCCGGCGGCCAATGGCTGGAGCAGCGCGGGCAGCCCGGGCACTGCGCGCTCCGGCCCTACGGCCACGCTGCTGCCCAGCGGCAAGGTGCTGCTCACGGGTGGACTCAATGGTTCTTACCTCGCCAGCGCGGAGTTGTATGACCCTGCCACCAATGGCTGGAGCAGCGCGGGCAGCCTGGGCACTGGGCGCTATTCCCATACGGCCACGCTGCTGCCCAGCGGCAAGGTGCTGGTCACGGGCGGGTACAACGGCAGCATCCTCGCCAGCGCGGAGCTGTATGACCCGGTCACCGATAGTTGGAGCAGCGCGGGCAACATGGGCCGTGCGCGCTACAACCATGCGGCCACGCTGCTGCCCGGCGGCAAGGTGCTGATCGTGGGAGGAAGTGGCTTCGCCACGGCGGAACTGTACGACCCGGCCAGCAATAGCTGGAGCAGCGCGGGCAACCTGGGCGCTGCGCGCAGTTACCTTACGGCGACGCTGCTGCCCAGTGGCAAGGTACTGGCCACGGGCGGAATCGGCAACAACGGCAGCGCCCTTGCCAGCGCGGAACTGTACGACCCGTCGACCAATGCCTGGAGCAGCGGGGGCAGCCTGGGTACTGCGCGCCTCAACCATACGGCTACATTGCTGACCAGCGGGAGGGTGCTGGTCACGGGAGGACGTAACGGCAATAACAGCCCCTTCGCCAGCGCGGAGCTGTACGACCCGGCCACCAATGCCTGGAGCAGCGCCGGCAGCCTGGGCTCTGCGCGCTATGCGCAGACAGCCACGCTGCTGCCCAGCGGCAACGTGCTGGTCGCAGGAGGGCGTGACAGCAACGGCGCCCTCGCCAGCGCGGAGCTTTTCACGCAGGACCAGGATGTCCCCACTGCTCGCCGGCCCGTTCTGACCAGTGCCAGTCCAGGCGCACTGCGGCGAGGGGCCGCCCTGACCCTGGGCGGCACACTGCTGCATGGCGACAGCGAGGCCGGCGGGGGCTCCACCAGCAGTTCTGCCCACAACCTGCCGCTGGTGCGCCTGCGGCGCCTGGACAACGATGCCGGTACGTGGCTTGCGCCCGCCACGTCCAGCAGTACCAGCTACACCTCGCAGCCGTTGCCGTCCTCGCTGGCCGGCGGCTGGTATGCCGTGCGTGCCGTCGTCAATGGCATGGCCTCCGACGCGTTGCTGGTGATGGTTCCTGTCGCCCGCGTGCCGGACGCCCCCACGGCGCTGGCGGCTACGACCGGGGACGGCACCGCCGCATTGACCTGGGCCGCTCCCGCCGATGACGGCGGCCTTGCGGTCACCGGCTACACGGTGTTCAAGCAAACCGTGCCCGGAGGCGTCATTTCGGTGGCGTGCACCACGACGGGAGCGCTGGGCTGCACGGCTGCTGCGCTGAGCAACGGCCAGGCATATGCCTTCACGGCGCGGGCCACCAATGCCGTGGGCGACGGTGCCCTGTCTACGGCGGTGCAGGCCACGCCGCAGCAACTGACCAATCCGGGCGTGCCCATGACGGGTGTGTCCGGTGGCGGCAATGCTTCCGTGGTGATCGCAGGCGCGCCTGCGGGATGCACGGTCGGCTCGATGGGCATCGACACCACCGTTCCTGCGGGGGCTCCCAGCAACGCGCGCTTCCCGCTGGGCGTGCTGCGCTTCACCGCCACGGGCTGCAACAACGCCACGCTCACGGTGAGCATCACGTACCCCACGGCCATTCCCGCCGCGGCCCAACTGAAAAAGTACGGCCCGCAGACTTCCGGCGCGCCCGACAGCTGGTTCACGCCCAGTGTCTCCAGCATCAGCAGCGACCGGCTGACGGCCACCTACCAGGTGACGGACAACGGCGAGGGCGACAGCGACAGCACGCCGGGCAGCATCCGTGATCCGTTCGCACCGATGGTGCGGGTGCCCCTCGCCCCAACGGCATTGGTCGCCACGACCGGGGATAGCACCGTCGCATTGACCTGGGCCGCTCCCGCCGATGACGGCGGCGTCCCCATCATCGGTTACACGGTGTTCAAGCAAACCGTGCCTGGGGGCGTCAGTTCGGTGGCGTGCACCACGACGGGAGCGCTGGGCTGCACGGCTGCTGCGCTGGGTAACGGCCAGGCATATGCCTTCACGGTGCGGGCCACCAATGCCGTCGGCGATGGCGCCTTGTCGGCGCCGGTGCAGGGCACGCCGCAGCAGATTACCAATCCGGGCGTACCCATGACGGGTGTGTCCGGTGGCGGCAATGCTTCCGTGGTGATCGCAGGCACGCCCGCGGGGTGCACGGTCGGCTCGATGGGTATCGACACCAACGTTCCTGCGGGAGCGCCCAGCAATGCGCGCTTCCCGCTGGGCGTACTGCGCTTCACCGCTACGGGCTGCAACAATGCCACGCTCACGGTGAGCATCACGTACCCGAGTGCCATTCCCGCCGGGGCCCAGCTGAAAAAATACGGCCCGCAGACCTTCGGCGCGCCCGATGCCTGGTTCACGCCCAGTGTCTCCAGCATCAGCAGCGACCGGCTGACGGCCACCTACCAGGTGACGGACAACGGCGAGGGCGACGGCGATGCCACGCCGGGCAGCATCCGTGATCCGTTCGCACCGATGGTGCGGGTGCCTCTCGCCCCTACGGCGCTGGCCGCCACGACCGGGGATAGCACTGTCGCCTTGACCTGGGCCGCTCCCGCCGATGACGGCGGCGTCCCCATCACCGGCTACACGGCGTTCAAGCAAATCGTGCCCGGGGGCGTCAGTTCGGTGGCGTGCACCGCCACCGGGGCCACGGGCTGCACCGCAGCGGCGCTGAGCAACGGGCAGGCGTATTCCTTCACGGTGCGGGCCACCAATGCCGTCGGCGATGGCGCCCTGTCGGCGCCTGTGCAGGCCACGCCGCAGCAGGTCACCAACCCGACCGTACCCATGACGGGTGTACCGGGTGGTGGCAATGCCTCCGTAGTGATCGCAGGCGCGCCCGCGGGGTGCACGGTCGGCTCGCTGGGCATCAGTACAACCGCTCCTGCCGGGGCGCCAAGCAACGCGAGCTTCCCGCTGGGCGTGCTGCGCTTCACCGCTGCAGGGTGCAACAACGCCACGCTCACGGTGAGCATCACGTACCCGAGTGCCATTCCCGCCGGGGCCCAGCTGAAAAAATACGGCCCGCAGACCTTCGGCGCGCCCGATGCCTGGTTCACGCCCAGTGTCTCCAGCATCAGCAGCGACCGGCTGACGGCCACCTACCAGGTGACGGACAACGGCGAGGGCGACGGCGATGCCACGCCGGGCAGCATCCGTGATCCGTTCGCGCCGATGGTGCTGGATTCAGCGGCAGGGGTGGCCTCGATCCCCACCTTGAGCCAGTGGAGTTTGGTCCTGATGTCGCTGTTGGCGGCAGGAATGGGGATGCTGGCCGTGCGCCGGCGGGCCTGAATGGTCAGCCTGAACCTGCCACGCCGGGGGCTGTTCGGCAGCGGTTGCCGGCACAGCAGCGCTCGGAACTATGTGTGCGAGAACGCCGGGACGGAGATGCTGCGGTTCGTGAAGAACGTGGTTTGCTGACGGGTCTGGCCGCAGCGCAAGAGGCCGTATCGGGTCAGACCACGATGCTGACCACCGCTGCATAGTGGCTCGCCGTTCCACCCAGCACGAACAGGTGCCAGACCCCATGCGCATGGCGATAGCCGGCGCGATTGACATAGAAGACCGTGCCCACCGTGTAGAGGGCTGCGCCGGTGAGCAGCCACCGCAGCCCTCCGGCGTCGATCCGGGCCAGCAGCGGTACGGCAGCGACCACCATGGCCCAGCCCATGCCCACATAGAGCGCCAGGGGCGGTGCCGGAGAAGCGACGCCCAGTTCGCGCGCCATGCCCAGCAAGGCGATGCCCCACACCGCCCCCAGGACGGCCCAGTCCCAGGCACCTTGCGCCGCGACCAGGGCGAAGGGTGTGTAGCTGCCGGCAATGAGCAGGTAGATGGCGCAGTGGTCCGCCCGCCGCCACCACGACTTCGCTGGCCCCTGCGAGCCGTGGAAAAAGGTGGATGCGGCATACAGTGCCACGCAGGACAGCGCAAAAACCAGCCCCCCGGCGATCTTGCCCACATCCCCGCTGGGCAGGCTGACGATGAGCATGAGGGGAACGCCTGGAACGGCCAGCGCAAACCCCAACAAGTGGGTGCAGGTGTTGAAGCGTTCGCCGGGGCGCATTCCGATGGAGTCGCAGTGAGTTGGCGTCAGTGAATCAGCCGGGCGTGACATGGGCATGAAGAAAAGGGGATGGCCCAAGCGGTATCCGCCCGACGAGATGGGCGCGCCCAGGCCGACGCCACGCGCCGCTTCAAGGCCGATGCCGGCGTGCAGCAGTAACTGGCCACCACCGTGCCGCTCGCCAACCAAGTCGCTTGCCCGATGAGCAGGAAGATGCCTCCGACAATCGACTGGGCCACTGCGACAACGAAGGTTGCCGCAGTGGCGGGCTGACTTTAAATCAAACAGTCTCCGTGGAAATCGGCGCGGTTCACAAGACCGAAGATCGAAAACATTTACAAACAAATTGGTGCCGAGTGCGTCATCAAAAAATTACCTCGGCAAGCCTATCATCGCGGCCGTCTCAACTTGACTCTGCAGCAACCTGAGGGGCTGCAGCCATCACAATGACACGCCGCGTCACCATCCAGACGCCCCTGGGAGAGCAGCTGCAGTTCCGGCAGTTGCGGGGCAGCGAGGAGCTGAGCCAGCTTTTCTCCTTCGACATCGACCTGCTCTCGGAGGGGCGCGACATCGATCCCAAGGCGCTGCTGGGCAA
>CP028296.1:722978-723352 GCA_003029925.1 Paracidovorax avenae
CTGAGCCAGCTTTTCTCCTTCGACATCGACCTGCTCTCGGAGGGGCGCGACATCGATCCCAAGGCGCTGCTGGGCAAGACGGCGACGGTGGAGATCGAGACGGAGGGCGGCGGCAAGCGGTACCTGGACGGCCTGGTCACGCGCTTCGGCATGCAGGGGCAGGACCATCGGCTCTATTCGTACCACCTGCGCCTGCAGCCCTGGCTGTGGGTGGCCACGCGGCGGCAGGACTTCCGCATCTTCCAGTTCAAGACCGTCCCGCAGATCGTGCAGGAGGTGCTGGGCCGCTACGGCTACCCGATGCAGCTCAAGCTCACGCGCGCCTACCGCGCCTGGGACTACTGCGTGCAGTACGGCGAGAGCGACTTCGACTT
>CP028296.1:723452-724028 GCA_003029925.1 Paracidovorax avenae
CCGATGCAGCTCAAGCTCACGCGCGCCTACCGCGCCTGGGACTACTGCGTGCAGTACGGCGAGAGCGACTTCGACTTCGTCTCGCGCCTCCTGGAGCATGAAGGGGCGTACTACTACTTCCAGCACGCGAGCGGCCAGCACACCCTGGTGATCGCCGACGACATCGTGGCCGGCCACGAGCCCTTGCCGGGCGCGGCCGTGATCCCGTTCTACCCGCCCGAGAAGTCGGCCGTGGCGGACCGCGAGAACATCCACGCCTGGACGCTGGGCGAGGAGATCAAGCCGGGCCGGTACTACAACGACGACTACGACTTCAAGAAGCCGAGGTCGGACCTCTCCAACATGCGCCAGCAGCCCCCGGGCCATGCGCACGATGCGTACGAGATCTACGAATGGCCGGGCGGCTACGTGCAGCACGGCGACGGCGAGCAGTACGCCCGGGTGCGCCTGCAGGAAGGCCTGACGGGCCACAGCGCCGTCAAGGGCGAATCGCGCCACAGGAGCCTGGCGACGGGCTACACCTTCACGCTGGAGAACTACCCGCGGGGGGACCAGAACCGGCAATACCTCATCACC
>CP028296.1:724128-724414 GCA_003029925.1 Paracidovorax avenae
GGAGCCTGGCGACGGGCTACACCTTCACGCTGGAGAACTACCCGCGGGGGGACCAGAACCGGCAATACCTCATCACCGGCGTCACTTACCACCTGCACGAGAACCCGAGAAGCTCTTCCTTCAACAGCGCCAAGCCGGGCGAATCGCTCAAGCACAACGAAGAGCAGGGGTCGTTCCAGAAGTTCAGCCTCACGGCCCAGCCCACGAGCCTGCCGTACACCCCCGCGAGAACAACCTCCAAGCCGCGCACCACCGGCCCGCAGACGGCCGTCGTGGTCGGCCCGGC
>CP028296.1:724474-753370 GCA_003029925.1 Paracidovorax avenae
CAGCTCAAGCTCACGCGCGCCTACCGCGCCTGGGACTACTGCGTGCAGTACGGCGAGAGCGACTTCGACTTCGTCTCGCGCCTCCTGGAGCATGAAGGGGCGTACTACTACTTCCAGCACGCGAGCGGCCAGCACACCCTGGTGATCGCCGACGACATCGTGGCCGGCCACGAGCCCTTGCCGGGCGCGGCCGTGATCCCGTTCTACCCGCCCGAGAAGTCGGCCGTGGCGGACCGCGAGAACATCCACGCCTGGACGCTGGGCGAGGAGATCAAGCCGGGCCGGTACTACAACGACGACTACGACTTCAAGAAGCCGAGGTCGGACCTCTCCAACATGCGCCAGCAGCCCCCGGGCCATGCGCACGATGCGTACGAGATCTACGAATGGCCGGGCGGCTACGTGCAGCACGGCGACGGCGAGCAGTACGCCCGGGTGCGCCTGCAGGAAGGCCTGACGGGCCACAGCGCCGTCAAGGGCGAATCGCGCCACCGGAGCCTGGCGACGGGCTACACCTTCACGCTGGAGAACTACCCGCGGGGCGACCAGAACCGGCAATACCTCATCACGGGCGTCACCTACCACCTGCATGAGAACCCGCGCAGCTCCTCGTTCAACAGTGCGAAGCCTGGGGAATCGCTCAAGCACAACGAAGAGCAGGGGTCGTTCCAGAAGTTCAGCCTCACGGCCCAGCCCACGAGCCTGCCGTACACCCCCGCGAGAACAACCTCCAAGCCGCGCACCACCGGCCCGCAGACGGCCGTCGTGGTCGGCCCGGCCGGAGAAGAAATCTGGACCGACGAATACGGCCGCATCAAGGTGCAGTTCCACTGGGACCGGCTGGGGGCGATGGACGAGAACTCGAGCTGCTGGATGCGGGTGGCGACGAGCTGGGCAGGGTCTGGGTTCGGGGCGATCTCGATCCCGCGCATCGGCCAGGAGGTCATCGTGGACTTCCTGAACGGCGACCCGGACTATCCGATCGTCACGGGCAGCGTCTACAACGCGGCGAACATGCCGCCCTGGGCCTTGCCGGGCAATGCCACGCAGTCGGGCATCAAGACGAAGTCGAGCAAGGGCGGGGCGTTCGGCGACGGGATGAAGAACGGTGCGGGCGATGCGAACGCGATCCGCTTCGAGGACAAGAAGGGCGCGGAGCAGGTGTGGCTGCATGCGCAGAAGGACCAGCTCATCGAAGTGGAGAACGATGAGGACCACTGGGTGGGTCAGGACCGGCGCAAGACGATCGACCGGGACGAGACGAACGTGATCCACCGGGACCGCACGGAGACGGTGGACCGCAACGAGAAGATCACGGTGCATGGCTGGCGCACCGAGGAGGTCGATGGGGACGAGACCATCACCATCCACTCCAACCGCAAGGAGCGGGTGGACCACAACGAGACGATCTCGATCGGCGACAACCGCGACGAGACCGTGGGCGCCAACGAAGACATCCGCATCGGCCGGAACCGCACCAAGACCATCGGACGCAACGAGACCGATTCCATCTCGAAAAACTGGACCACCACGGTCGGCCTGCTCAAGACCGAAACCATCGGCGTGGGCTGCATCCAGACCACGGGCGTTTTCAAGATGGCCAACGTCGGCGTGGCCTACAACCTCAACGTGGGCATCACGATGATGACCAACGTGGGCATGAACCGCAGCGACACCATCGGAATGGAGCACACCCACACGGCGGGCAAGAAGTACGCGCTCACCGTGGGCGGAGGCGGTGGCGGCGCGGCGGCCGGCGCAGTCTCCAAGAACATCACCGCGCCCTCCGGCGGCTCTGGAGGAAAAGGCGGCTCCAGCCTGGTCATGGATGAGAGCAGCATCACCCTCAAGGTAGGCAAGTCCGTGCTGGAGATGAAGGACGACGGCACGGTCAGCGTCAACGGCAAGCTCATCCAGATCACGGCCGATGGCGACAACGTGGTGATCCAGGGCGAAGACATCCACCTGAACTGATTCGCCCTGGACTGGCATGGACGTCGAAAACCACAGCCCGTTCCCGCACATGGTCATCGAGAAAGCGACCACCAAAGGTCGCTTCTTCGATGTCGTCATCGTCGCGGGCAGCTTCACCCTCGCGCACGGGCAGCCCGTGCTGGCCATGGATGAGCAAATGCCCATCCAGTGCGTGGACCGCTACGTCGGCGCGCCCGAGAGCACGCCGTTCCTGGAAGAAACCCACCTCGTTATCGGCAAGCAGCGCACGGACGTGCATGTGCTCGGCCACGCCCGGCCCCTGGACGGCAAGCCCGCGACGCACTGGCCCATCGGCGTGCGCGTCGGGCCCCTCACCAAGACCGCGCAGGTCACCGGCCTGCGTGCGTGGCACTGGACGCCGCTGCGCGGCTGGCACCTGACGAAGCCCGAACCGACGGCCGCCGTGCCCCTGCACGCGGGGATGGCGTACGGCGGCGCGGTACGCCGTGCCCGGTACCGCGGGCCGGCCACCGACGACATCCACGATGCCCAGGCCTTCGACACCTACCAGCCCAATCCGGTGGGCCGGGGCTATGTGGGCGACGCCGAACTGGACCGGGCCCAGTTCTATCTGGCACCCCAGATCGAGGATGTGCAGAAGCCGCTGCGCGACATCCGCGAGCGGCTCGCGCCCGTGTGCTTCGGCCCGGTACCCCGCTGGAACCCGCAACGCGCCCGCCATGCCGGCACCTACGACGACGCATGGCGCGCGGAGCACTTCCCGTACCTTCCGCCGGATTTCGATTTCGCGTTCTATCAATCGGCGCAGCCTGACCTGATCGCCTCTGGCTGGCTGAAAGGCGACGAGCCCATCACCCTGATCGGCTGCGACGCCACGGGCCGCATCGATACCCAGTTGCCGGGCATCCAGCTACTGGCGCTGCTCACGGATAACAACGGGCTGACGCAACCTGTGCAAATGCGTCTGGACACCGTGACCATCGACCTCGACGCGCAGTGCGTGCAGTTGGTCTGGCGGCGGGCCGTGCCCAAGGAATGGGGCCTGCGCAAGGTAATGCTTGCGGCCATCCCCGCCGGGCCGGCGCAGCGCGGCGCTGAGCAGCCGATTCATATCCATCGCAGTCACTCCCCAGCCGAGGTCGCGAATGGCTAAGAAGCATATCGCCTGCGCGGAGGCCGTGTGGCGGGCCATCTGCACTGCGCCTGACGTGTGCAAGGTGGGCGACACGCCGGTGCCATTCGACAGCTTTCGCGATCTGTCGAACCAGTTGCGAACGTCGCCGAACGTCTATGCGCGCGGGAAGCCCGTATATCGGCTCACGGACTGGGTGCGCGGTACCGACGCGAATGCCGGCAAGGGCGTGGTATCGCAGACCTCCCAGCAGCCGGGGCATGTCCGGCTGATCGGCGACAACACGAGCGTGAAGGTGAACGGGCTGGTCTGCGCGCGGCACGACACCGTGGTGCAGATGAACGTCGGGCCCGGTGGGCCCAACACGGTGGGCAAGCTCGTCACGGAGCAGGGGGAGCCCGCCGGGACCGTCAAGAACGGCAAGCTGCCCTGCAATGACCCGCCCAAGACATCCGACAGGCTGCAGAAGCTGGAGAAGCTCAAGCAGGAACTGAGCTTCATGGATCCGGACCAGCTCGACAAGATCGTGCAGTTCGACGAACTGAACAAGATGGCGGACGGCGGCATCGCCTCGATCAACGTCAAGGACGAAGGCGGCTGGTCCACGGCGGGCAACTACGGCACCCAGGCCTTGCGCGGCGTACTAGGTTTCGTGAAGGACCTCGGGGTAGGCATCGGGGAGCTTGCCTATACCGTGGGCAAAAAGGTCAACATCGCGGGCGCTATTCACAGCAACCTGGATGCAGCGATCCTGGCGGAGAACATCGTCCTGGGCAATGTCTGCCTGGCGTCCGTCAAGGAAGGCGCGGCGGCGGCCGTGAACGAAGTCATCAAGCCCGTGACCGAGCCGTGGAAAAAGGGTGACTACGTCGAGTCCGTGACGCGTGGTGCCCTGGAGGTCGGCACCGTCGTATTCGCGATTGGCGACGTTGCAAAGGCGGCCCAAGGCGCCAGGGCCGCGGAAGCAGCGAACGCGGCCGCGAAGGCTTCGGAGGCGGCCAAGGCTGCAGAGGCAGCTAAGGCTGCGGAAGCAGCCAGGGCCGCAGAGGCAGCGAAAGCGGCTGAGGCTGCGGAGGCTGCCGACGCAGCAAAAGCCGGAGACGCGGCCAAGGGTAATGGCGTCAAGATCGAGAAGCTCACGAACCACGAGAAGGCTGCGATCGGTGAGCGGACAGGGCACCAGCGGATGCTGGACAAGGACTTCGAGCCGGTTGGGAAGACTGATGGCGTATATGAGAAGGGCAAGACTGGTATTGATGGGGTCTACAAGAATCCGAACCCTCCTCCGGATTACGTGGTTGCAGAATATAAGTATGGCTCTGCCAAGCTAGAAAAGGGGTTGGCAGACGGCACCAATCAGATGGACAATCGTTGGGTGGAGGACCGGCTGTACGAGAAAGTTGGTCCAGAAGATGCCGCCAAAATTAGAAAAGCTATGGCAGAGGGTAAGGTAGAGAAATGGCTCGTTCGAATTGGCGAGGATGGAAGAACGACCGCCTCAAAGATCGATGCGGCTGGAAATGTAATCAGGGGCAAGGCCGGTAAGGTTTCAGGTTTTTAAAGTGAGGTTTATTGTGAGAGACGCCGAAAAGAGTTTTGAGTATTTCGAAAAATATACTTCCATTATTAAAAATAATCTTGATGAGAATACCCCTATCGCCGAGAGCTTTCACAGGATTGAGGGTAGACCTATCCTGTCTTCAGGAATGTGCAGTGACGCATTTCAGATTTGCATAATGAAGTACAGCAAAGGAGATGTAATTGAGCACATCCGCCCAAGTGTATGGGATTGGGTGACCTCCAAAGAAATTCATGCACGAATCGTTGCAAAAATAACGCCTGAGCAAAAAGGCGTAAAGCAGATGTACGAGCGAGTTCAGCTAGACACTGTCTACGACGCGCTAACAATGATGGCGTTTGCCAGAGCACTCCACTTCAGTGCCTCGGAAATGAAACGGCTATTCGATGCCATCGGTCACGCCGGCGAGGACGCTCTAATTGATGAGGCCATTAAAGCGCTGGGGGGTGCGGAACGTCCCGTCGCGCAGTCCTGCAAATTCCCGAAGGTGTATGACCCGCTGTTGGAAGTTTGGCGTTGCGATCCCGCGGAGCGCCCGGCCAAGTTGCTCGCCTTCTCCAAGGTGTGGAAAAAGAAGATCAAGCCGATCTACTGGTCCGACAGCTTGAACGGTGCGGATGGCGCCTACTTCGGCTATTGGTGCTTCGACGTGGCGCTCGCGGCAATTGCTCTCGACATCCCGGACGATGCACTGCGCGACAACCCTTACTACCCCAAGGACTTGGTAGACGCTGCCCGATCCAAGTAGCTTATCGAATAGAGAATTATCGGCGAAAATCCAATCATAAGTAGCACTGAAAAATCTTTAGGATTTCAGGAATAATTTCGCATGAGGAATTCTGAAAAAGACGTTGAGTATTTCGACAAGCGAATTGCATTCCGCGAAAAGCTGATTGATGAAAAGCTGCCAGTGGCTGAAGCGTTTCCCCGCATTGAAGGGCGACCCGGCAATGCGTCCAGCCTGTGTATGTACACATTTCAGACTTGCGTCCTTCGTTATGGCAGGGGCGATGCAATAGAGGCAATCAGTCCAAGTGTCTGGAGGTGGGTTGAAGCAAAAGAAATTGAGAAGAGAATCATTTCTCAAATTCCCCCAGAGCGGAGTAACGAGAAGGTGATGCATGAGCGGGTCACCCTTGACACTGTGTACGACGCATTAACAATGATGGCTTTCGCCAGAGCGTTGAATTTCAGCCCAGCCGAAATGTCGCGTCTTTTCGGCGCGATTGGCTACCCGGGTGAAGATGCCTTGATTGATGAAGCAGCGCGTGCTTTAGGTGATGCACAAAGACCTGTGGCTCAAGCCTGCAAATTTCCGAAGGTCTATGACCCGCTGCTGGAAGTGTGGCGTTGCGATCCCGCGGAGCGCCCGGCCAAGCTGCTGGCATTTTCCAAGGTGTGGAAGAAGAAGATCAAGCCGATCTACTGGTCCGACAGCTTGAACGGTGCGGATGGTGCTTACTTTGGCTACTGGTGCTTCGACGTGGCGCTCGCGGCCATTGCACTTGACATCCCGGACGAGGCGCTGCGCGACAACCCCTACTACCCCAAGGACCTTGTGGACGCCGCTCGGGCGAAATGAGTTTTTGGTCAACGGAAGAAAGTGAATCCATGCCTTCGCGATTCGATCCTCTGCCCGACATGCTGCTGCGCAACTTGGGCCGCTATAGCCGCCAGGAGCCGCTGCAGAAGGCGTTGATGTCGCTCAAGCCGCCGGTCAGGGACCTCCGCCGCAGCCGTGATACCGATCCGTATCACGTCAGCGTGGAGTGCCTGGGGCTGGATCTCATGCTGCAGTGCATGGCCCCCACCCTGCCCGACCATGAGCAGTTGTGGGGGCTGCACGCGCTGACTTTCCATACTTCCTTGTCCCGGCCGGCGAACGCCTGGGGTGGAGAGTGGCCCCGTGGATTGAACGCCGCTACCGCCACGTCGAGTGACGTAGTGGCTCTGCTGGCGCAAAAGGACGATGAGGCCGTTCTGGCCTTGCCCGAGATGGCGTGCTTCGTTGTGCCAGGTTTTGACGGCCAGGCCTGGGCCGTGAACTGCACGTTCGGTGGCCCGGCCAAGACGCTCAAGACCATGAGCCTGGTGCGCACCGGGGATTGGGTGGGGGCCTCCTGGCTTCCTGAGCACAAGACCGCGGGTAGCTCCATCGCGGCCTGATTTCCTCTGTAGAAGCGATGGTGCGCGCCGAGGCGGCGCGTCCGGTTGCTGCACGAGCCGGCATCTCCACACCTCAACGTTTCCTGCCATGACCTACATGAAACTGCTCGGCTCTTTAGCCGCTTCGATGACGATCTGCTGCGGCGCCGCTGCCCAGACGGCCTGTCCGGTAGGCGTTGCCCCTGGCAGCGCGCGCTGCGGCCCCAGCGGAGATGGTGGAGCAGAGTCGGCTCCTCGGCCGACGGGCGAGTGGATCAAAACCTGGGGTGCAATCGCCACATCTCCCAGTGGCAACGGAGGGGTGAGCTCTCGGCAGTTGTCCGAAGACGCTGCACGCAAGAAAGCGTTGGAGAACTGCAAGAGCGCGGGCACCCGGGATTGCATCGTGGAGTTCGTCTACCAGAACCAGTGTGTTTCAGTCGTGTCTGCGCCGCAGGGCAATGGAGGCGTGTTCACGTCGGCCGCGACGATCGACGAGGCTGTGCGCCTGGGGAAGGCCAAATGTGCAGCACTGGGGAAGGGTGAGTGCGCAGTCAAGGTTTCCGAGTGCTCTGAGCCGGTGTTCAGGAAGTTTTGAGGGCATGAGCCTGCGCGACTTCGCGACGATCGTCCGCGGCAACAACACTTCCAGCATACCCGGCGTGTACCGCCGGGACGAGCACTGTCAATCCAACCGGCCTTCGCGACCTCTGCCGGCATGCCGGACTCGTGGCCGCTTTATCCATACAACAACCGCGCCGGCCACGTCACCAGCACCGGAAACGCCACCATCAGGAACATCATCGCGAACTCCGCCAGCATGAACGGCCAGACGCCGCGGATCACGTCGTCCATGCGGATGCGCGCGACGCCGGCCACGACGTTCAGCACCGTGCCCACCGGCGGCGTGA
Organism: Paracidovorax avenae; assembly: GCA_003029925.1. GTDB lineage: Bacteria > Pseudomonadota > Gammaproteobacteria > Burkholderiales > Burkholderiaceae_C > Paracidovorax > Paracidovorax avenae_A. The sequence continues at coordinate 732,198 of CP028296.1, forward strand.
CGAGGCCGATGGAGTTGTTGATGATGAACAGCACCCCGAAGTAGATCGGGTCGATGCCCGCGGCCTTGACCACCGGCATGAGCACGGGCGTCAGGATCAGGATGGTGGGCGTCATGTCCATGGCGGTGCCGACGACGATCACCAGCAGCATGATCATCACCATCAGCAGCATGGGGCTGCCGATGAAAGGCTCCAGCAGCGTGACCACCTTGCCCGGCAGGTCGGCGACGGTGATGAGCCAGGCCGACACCAGCGCGGCGGCCACGAGGAACATCACCACGCCGGTGGTGCGCGCGGCGGTGACGAAGACGCCGTAGATCTGCGAGGGCTTGAGTTCGCGGTAGATGACCACCGCGACGAAGAGCGAATACACCGCCGCGACCACGGCCGCCTCGGTGGGCGTGAAGACACCGAAGCGCAGGCCCACCAGGATGATGAGCGGCAGCATCAGCGCCCAGCCGGCGTGGCGCAGGGCGGCCCACACCTCGCCGCGGGAGCGGCGCGGCGGCGGCACGACGTGTTCCCTGCGCACCTGCCACCACCAGGTGGCCCAGAGGGACCCGGCGATGAGGATGCCGGGGAAGATGCCGGCCAGGAAGAGCTTGCTGATCGACAGGTTGGCCGCCACGCCGAAGATCACGAAGCCGATGGAGGGCGGGATGATGGGGCCGATCACGCCGGCCGCGGCGATCAGGCCGCCGGAGCGTGCCTTGTCGTGGCCGGCGGCCACCATCATCGGGATCAGCAAAGCGGAGAGCGCGGCCGCATCGGCCACCGCCGAGCCCGACAGCGCCGAGAGCACGCAGGCCGCGACGATGGCGACGTAGCCCAGCCCGCCGCGCACGTGACCGACGAGGGTGAGGGCCAGGTCGACGATGCGTTTGGAGAGGCCGCCGGTGTTCATGATCTCGCCAGCGAGCATGAAGAAGGGCACGGCCAGCAGCGGGAAGCTGTCGGCGCCGTTGATCAGGTTCTGCGCGAGGATCTGCGCGTCGAACATGTCGAGGTGCCACATGAGCGCCACGCCGCACAGCAGCAGCGAGAACGCGATCGGGATGCCGATCGCCATGGCGCCCAGCAGCGAGAGGAGGAAGACGGCGATGGTCATGGTGCGTCGCTCCTTCTCATCCGCGGGGCTTGCCGGTGGTGCCGGCCCGGGCCTCCTGGGCGGCCAGGCGGTCCTCTTCGGCCAGGCGCGCCTGCAGGGCGTCGAATTCCGCGGTCTCTTCCGAGTCCTTGACCATGACCAGCGCATCGCCGCGCAGCTGGCCGCTCAGCACGCGCCACAGGTCGTAGAGCAGGAAGACCGCGGCGGACACGGCGAAGACCACGCCCGCGAAGTAGAAGTACCCCATCGACCAGCCGGTGGTGGGCGCGGTGACGTCCATGTTGAGCTGGGTCTGCGTCCAGCTGCCCGAGAAGACCAGCCAGCAGACCCAAAGCATCAGCACCTGGCCGGTGACGACGCAGGCTTTCTTGGCGCCGTGGGGCAGCCGGCCGAGCAGCATGTCCACGCCCAGGTGGGCGTGGTCCTTCATGGCGACCACCGCGCCCAGGAAGGTGAGCCAGACGAAGAGCCAGCGCGACACCTCTTCCGACACGGTGATGCCGGTGTTGAAGGCGTAGCGCAGCACGACGTTGCCGAACACCATCACCACCATCACCGCCAGGGCGCCGGCCATGAGGAAGTCCAGCATCCGGCAGTAGCGATCCATCCACCGCTTCATGGTCTTGTCTCCTTCCCGGCTTCCGCCGATGTCGTGTCGTTATGGTTTTTTGCGCGCGCGTCAGAGGCTGCGGCCGTCCAGCAGGCCGCGCGCGGCCAGGTGGTTGATGAAGGCGCGCAGGCCGAACTGCCAGGGCGGCGCGGTCTCGCTGTGGGTGACGCGGTTGCGCAGCACGCCCAGCCGGGCGCTGCGGATGGTGACCTCGTCGCCGAGTTGGTGGGTGAAGCCGGCGCCGGGTTCGCCCCGGTCTTCGATGGGCGCGAAGAGCGTGCCGAGGAACAGCATGAAACCGTCCGGGTACTGGTGGGCGGCCAGGGTCTGCGCGATGATGTCGGCCGGGTCACGGCTGATGCTGGCCATGGTGTTGATGCCGCGCATGGTGAAGCCATCGGTGCCGCGCACTTCCAGATGCACGGTTTCGCGGCGCACGTCGTCCATGCCGAAACTGGCGTCGAACAGCCGGATGAAGGGGCCGATGGCGCAGGAGGCGTTGTTGTCCTTGGCCTTGCCGAGCAGCAGGGCGCTGCGGCCCTCGATGTCGCGCAGGTTGACGTCGTTGCCCAGCGTGGCGCCCACGATGTCGCCGCGGCCGTTCACGGCCAGCACCACCTCGGGCTCGGGGTTGTTCCAGGCCGAATCGGCGCGGATGCCGATCTCCTGGCCGGTGCCGACGGCTGCCAGTACGGGCGCCTTGGTGAAGACCTCGGCGTCGGGGCCGATGCCGACCTCCAGGTACTGGGACCACAGGCCCTGCTGCTGCAGCAAGGTTTTCAGGGCCATGGCCTGGGCGGAGCCAGGGCGGATGTCCGCGAGGTTCTCGCCGATCAGCGCCTGCACCTTGCCGCGCAGCTCCTGTGCGCGCGATGCGTCGCCGCGCGCCTGTTCCTCGATCACGCGCTCGACCATGCTGGCGGCGAAGGTCACGCCGGCGGCCTTGACCACCTGCAGGTCGCAGGGCGCGAGCAGGAAGGGCAGGGCGGCATCGCGGGCGCCGGGCCGGCTGTTGCCCAGCAGTTCGTCCACCGCGCACAGTCGCTCGCCGGAGGCCTGGCGCGCGGCCTCGGCGGGCCGGTCGGCATCGAGCAGGGTGCTCATGGTGGGGAAGGTGCGGCTGATGTCGAACACGCCCTCGGGGCGCAGCGCCACCACTGCGGGGCCGCCCTGCGGGCCGGGCGTCCAGGCCCGGGCCACCAGCGTGCCGGCCAGGCCGTCGTCGGGCAGCAGGTTGTTCTTGTCGTCGTCGTTCATGCTTCTCGTCCTCGAAAGGGAATGCGCGGGCCGACGGAACGGCCCCGGCGCTCAGTGGTTGTGGCGGGGCGTCTGCTCGGCGATGCGGCGGAATTCCAGGGCGAAATCCAGCGTGGCGCCGTCGGCGAGCTGGCCCGTCTTCTCGCGGTAGAGCGCTTCCCAGGGCGAGCGGCTGGCGGGCACGGGGGGCGGGGGCAGTTCGCGGCGGCGGCGGGCGATCTCTTCGGGTGGCACGAGCGCGTCGCAGCGGCCCTGTTTGAGGTCGATCAGGATCAGGTCGCCGGTCTGCAGCCAGGCGAGGCCCCCGCCTGCGGCGCTCTCGGGCGAGGCGTTGAGGATCGAGGGGCTGTCGGCGGTGCCGGACTGCCGGCCGTCGCCCAGCGTGGGCAGGGCCCGGATGCCGCGCTGGATCAGCGCATCCGGCGGCTGCATGTTGACCACCTCGGCCGAGCCGGGCCAGCCCAGCGGGCCGGCGCCGCGCATGACCAGGATGCAGTCCTCGTCGATGGCGAGCGCGGGATCGTTGATGCGCGCGTGGTAGTCCTCGGCGCCGTCGAAGACGATGGCCCGGGCCGTGAACACGTCTTCGTGGCCGGGCTGGCAGAGGTAGCGCGCGCGGAAGGCCTCGGAGATCACCGAGGTTTTCATGATGCCGAAGTCGAACAGGTTGCCCGAGAGCACCAGGAAGCCGGCCTTGTCCATCAGTGGTTCGGCGAAGGGGCGGATCACCTCGCGGTCCGTCGCTTCGCGGCCCTGCAGGTTCTCGGCGATGCTGCGGCCGGTGACGCTGGCGCAGTCGCTGTGCAGCCGGCCGGCCTGCAGCAGTTCCCACATCACCGCGGGCACGCCGCCGGCGCGGAAGAAGCGCTCGCCCAGGTACTTGCCGGCGGGCTGCATGTTGACCAAGAGCGGCAGGTCGTAGGCGTGGTCCGTCCAGTCGCGCGGATGCAGTTCGACGCCGGCATGGCGCGCCATCGCCTGGATGTGCACCTGCGCGTTGCTGGAGCCGCCCGCGCAGCTGACCACCGCCAGCGCGTTGAGGAAGCTCTCGCGGGTGAGCACGCGCGAGGGGCGCAGGTCTTCGTGCGCCATCTCGACGATGCGGCGGCCGGTGGCATAGGCCATCTGGCCGCGTTCGCGGTAGGGCGCGGGGATGGCCGCGCAGCCGGGCAGCGACAGGCCCAGCGCCTCGGCCACCGCGTTCATGGTGGAGGCCGTGCCCATGGTGTTGCAGTGGCCGGCCGAGGGAGCGCTGTCGCAGGCGCGCTGCAGGAACTCTTCCTCGTCGATCTCGCCGGCCGCCAGCATGCGGCGGCTGCGCCAGATGACGGTGCCCGAGCCGACCAGTTCGTTGTCGTGCCAGCCATCGAGCATCGGCCCGCCCGAGAGCACGATGGCGGGGATATCGACGGTGGAGGCCGCCATGATGCCGGCCGGCGTGGTCTTGTCGCAGCCGGTGGTCAGCACCACCGCGTCGATCGGGTAGCCGTAGAGGATCTCGACCAGGCCCAGGTAGGCGAGGTTGCGGTCCAGTGCGGCCGACGGCCGGCGGCAGTTCTCGAAGATCGGGTGGACCGGGAATTCGATCGGGATGCCGCCCGCGTCGCGGATGCCGTCGCGCACCCGGCGCGCCAGTTCGAGGTGGATGCGGTTGCAGGGGGAAAGATCGCTGCCGGTCTGGGCGATGCCGATGATCGGCCGGCCCGAGCGCAGTTCCTCGGGCGTGAGCCCGTAGTTCATGAAGCGCTCGAGGTAGAGCGCGGTCATGTCGGAGCGCGCCGGATCGGCGAACCAGTCGCGCGAGCGGAAGCGGCGGCCTTCGCCTTCGGGTGGGATCATGTCGTTCTCGGTTACTTGCGGCGGGCCTTTTCCAGCTCGGCCATCATTTCGCGGGTGGTGTCCTCGCCGAATTCCTTGCTGTACTTGGCGACCACGGGCTGCAGCTTGTCGCGCAACCTGGCCTGTTCGGCGGGCGGCAGTTCGGTCACCTGCATGCCGAGCTTCTTCAGCTCGCCGAGCGCCTTGGCTTCCAGTGCGCGGATGGCTTTGCGTTCGAACGCGGTCGCTTCGTTCGCGGCTTCCTGCACGATCTTCTGCTCCTCGGGGGAGAGGGTGTCCCAGGTCTTCTTCGACATCAGCAGCACCCAGGTGCTGTAGATGTGGCGCGACAGGACCAGGTGCTTCTGCACTTCGTAGAACTTGCTGGTCAGGATGGTCGCGGTGGGGTTCTCCTGGCCGTCCACCGCCTTTTGCTCCATGGCCGAGTACAGCTCGGTGAAGGGCATGGGCGTGGCGTTGGCGCCGAGCGCGTTGAAGCTGTCGATGAACAGCTGGTTCTGGATCACGCGGACCTTGAGGCCGGCGAAGTCTTCGGCCTTGTTGACCGGGCGGCGCGAGTTGGTGGTCTGGCGGAAGCCGTTCTCCCAGTAGCCCAGGCCGACCAGGCCCTTCTCGGGCAGTTTGGCGAGCAGCTTCTTGCCGAAAGCGCTGTCGAGCACGGCGTCGGCTTCCTCGCCGGTATTGAACGTGAGCGGCAGGTTGAGCACGCCGAAGTCCTTGACCACCGACACCAGGGTGGAGCTGTCGGGCACCGTCATTTCCAGCGTGCCGCCGCGCAGCGCGGAGATCATGGTGACGTCGTTGCCCAGCGTGCCGTTGGCGAAGAGCTTGGCGCGCAGCTTGCCGCCGCTCCTGGCCGCCAGCACCTCGTCGAAGTGCCGCGAGGCCTGGGCCTGCGGATGGTCGTCGGTGATGCCGGTGCCGATCTTGAAGGTGCGCTCGCGCACCTGCGCCATGGCAGGCGTGGCCAGCACGGCCGCCAGGGCAGTGGCCAGCGCGAACGTCTTGAAGGCTGCGTGGAATTGCATGATGTCTTGTCTCCTGTGGATGTTCTTGGGTGTCGCGGGGGTGCAGACTAGGGGGCAGTGCCCGTGGCGTCCAATCAGTGTTTTTCCACGGGGCATTCCTTCCAGTTATCGGTCACCCCAAAATGCCGGGCAAACCCTTATCCATCGCCACCGCCTGCAGCCGCCTGCGCTCCAGGCACCTGCAGTTCCTCGACATCCTGGGGCGGACGCGCAACCTGCGGCTCACGGCCGAGCAGATGCACGTCACCCAGCCGGCCGCCACCAAGATCCTGCTGGATCTGGAAGAGATCTTCGATGCGCGCCTGTTCGAGCGCTTGCCGCGCGAGATGCGCCCCACCGAGCTGGGCCTGTTCGCGCTCGGCTATGCGGCTTCCGCGCTGGCGGGCCAGGCGAAGTTCGTGGACGAGTTCAATGCGCTCAAGCAGGGCGGCCACGGCCAGCTGTCCATCGGGGCGATTTCCGGCTCGGCCGCGCGGCTGCTGACCACGGCCATCGCCGAGATGCAGCGGCGCCGGCCGATGCTGGTGCTGAAGGTGCGCGAGCAGAGCAGCGACCAGCTCATCGCCTGGCTGGGCGAGCGCAGGATCGACCTGATGATCGGCCGCTTCACCGACGAGGCGCAGCAGGCGGACTTCCAGTACGAGCGCCTGTCCGGCGAGACGCTGCAGGTGGTGGGCGGGCCGCACCATCCGCTGCGCGGCATCCAGGGGCTGGAGGTGGGCCGCCTAGCGCACTGGCCCTGGCTGCTCTACCCGGAATCGACGGCGCTGCGCAAGGTGTCCGACGACATCTTCCGGGCCATCGGCATGACGCCGACCTCGGGCGTGATGGAGACGCAGTCCTTCCTGTTCGCGCTGGAATCGCTGCGCATCACCGACATGCTCTCGTTGCAGCCCAGCGCGCTGGCGGACCGGTACATCGCCAAGGGCCTGCTCGCCCCCATCCACGTGGACGTGCCCCGGGCGATGCCCGACTACGGCATGCTGGTGCGCCAGGGCGAGGCGCCGACGCCGGCGGCGCAGGCGTTCATGGAAGTGCTGCGCGATGTGGCGGGCGGGAAGGTGGTGGCTGCGCGGCGGTAGGCGCCGCAGGCGCCGGAGAGTGTCCGGTTCAGTACGGCAGGATCCCCGGCAGCAGTTCCCGGTCCAGCCGCTGCCGCCACCACTTCAGCGCCTCGCCCATGTGGTCCGGCCGCCAGGCCAGGAAGAAGGGCTCGTCCGGGCGTGGCGATTCCACTTCCAGTTCCACCAGGATGCCGGTCTCCAGTTCCGTGCGCACGCAGGCGCGGGGCACGAAGCCATGGCCCAGGCCCGCGGCCTGCGCGGCGATCTTGGCGTGCATGTGCGGCACGATGATGCGGCGCTGGCCCGACAGCAGGCCGATGGTGCGGTCGTTCGACGACCGTGCGCCGTCGCCCACCACCACGGCCGTGTGCTCCAGCAGGTCGCCGCGCGTGAGCGGGCGCTGGAGCCGGGCCAGCGGGTGCGTGGCCGTCACGCAGAAAACGAACTGCAGCGTGCCCACCGGCACGGCCTTGTAGCCGCCGCCGGCGGGGCCCTCGCCGGCGGCCACCACGATGTCGGCGCGCCCCTCGCGCAGGGCCTCCCAGGTACCGGTCATCACGTCGCAGCCGATGCGCAGCCGCGTGCCGCAGTTCAGGTCTTCGAAGGCGCAGATGTCCTGGTTGAAGGCATGCGTGGGGATCAGCGAATCGTGCACCAGCCGCACCTCGGATTCGAAGCCCGTGGCGATCTGCCGCATGCGCGATTCCAGTTGCCGGGCACCGGCGAGCAGCCAGCGGCCCTCCTTGATCATTTCCTGCCCCGCGGGGGTGAGCGCCACGCGCGGGCCGTTGCGGGTGAACAGGGCAAAGCCCAACTGCTCCTCCAGCCGGGCGATGGCGTACGAGATGGTGGACGGCACCTTGTGCAGCCGTTCGGAAGCCCCGGCGAAGGAGCCGTGCCGGGCGATGGCGTCCACCAGTTCGATGGCTTCCAGGGAGAGTTTCAGCATGGTCGGGGTGGCTTGATCTGGATCATCGAAATTATCGATGATGGAAGGCCAAACCTTTCAACCTGATGCGCATCAAGGCGCCGGATACTTCCTTCACCGCAGCACTGAACTCCCAGGGAAAACCCGGGGAAAGCTCTCCCGGAGCGCAGTGTGAATTCCATCGAATGAAGAAAGGACCGAAACCATGCTCGACATCCGCAAGGCCCAACACCGCGGCAACGCCAACCACGGCTGGCTGCACTCCCGCCACACGTTCTCGTTCGGCCACTACCGCGACGCGAACCAGCAGGGTTTCTCCGACCTGCTGGTCATCAACGACGACCGCGTGGCGCCTTTGAAGGGCTTCGGCACCCATGGCCACCGCGACATGGAAATCTTCTCCTATGTGCTCGAAGGCGCGCTGGAGCACAAGGATTCGATGGGCACGGGTTCGGTGATCCGCCCTGGCGACGTGCAGATGATGAGCGCCGGCAGCGGCGTGCAGCACAGCGAGTTCAACCACTCGGCCGAAGAGCCCGTGCACTTCCTGCAGATCTGGATCGTGCCGAACAAGGTCGGCGCGCAGCCGCGCTACCAGCAGGTGCACTTCACCGAGGCGGACAAGCGCGGCCGGCTGCGCCAGATCATCTCGCCGGAGGGCACGGACGGATCGCTGGCCGTGCACCAGGATGCCCGCGTCTATGCCGGCCTGTTCGACGGGGACGAGTCTGCCGACCTGGCCGTGGGCGCCCACCGCAACGTCTATGTGCATGTGGCCCGCGGCAGCGTCGAAGTGAACGGCGAGCGGCTGGACGAAGGCGACGGCGCCCGCATCCGCAACGCCGGCGATCTGCACTTCGCCCGGGGCCAGGACGCCGAGGTGCTGGTGTTCGACCTGCGCCCCAACGAGTTGCCCACGATGCCCCATTGAACGGGCAGGGCAGGTTCTTTCGTCCTTTCGTTGATTCCGCCATCCCCATACGTTCCAGGAGATTCCCATGCAAAACGCCAACGCTTCCGCCGCCCGTCCCGTCGCCGTCGCCCGCCCCGGATCCCGCCTGCTCGACCCGCAGGACCACACGCTGATCATGATCGACTTCCAGTCGCAGATGGCCTTCGCCACGCATTCGATCGATCCGGTGCAGCTGCGCTCCAATGCCGCGCTGGTGGCGTCGGCGGCTGCCGGCTTCGGTGCCTCGACCATCCTGACCACGGTGGCGGAGAAGAGCTTCTCGGGCCCGATGTTCGATGAAGTGACCGGGCCGTTCCCCGGCCAGGCCCTGCTGGACCGCACGTCCATGAACACCTGGGAAGACGAGGCGGTGATCCGCCGCGTGAACGAGATCGGCAAGCCGCGCATCGTGCTGGCCGGCCTGTGGACCAGCGTGTGCATCGTGGGCCCGGCGCTGTCGGCCCTGGACCAGGGCTTCGAGGTGTTCGTGATCGCCGATGCCTGCGGCGACATCTCGGTGGAGGCCCACAACCGCGCCATGGAGCGCATGGTGCAGGCCGGCGCGCAGCCCATCACCGCGCTGCAGTACCTGCTGGAGATGCAGCGCGACTGGGCGCGTGGCGAGACCTACGACATGACGACGGGCATCGCGAAGAAGTTCGGCGGCGGTTACGGCCTGGGCATCACCTACGCCAAGACCATGTTCAACGCTAGCGAAGCCTGAATCTTCCAAGGACCTGAACACCATGACCGCACCTGCCGCCACCCCCGAACTGATCCTGCGCAACGGCCGCTTCACCACGCTGGACCGCGCCCACCCCACGGCGAGCGCCGTCGCCATCGCGCAGGGGCGCTTCATGCAGGTCGGTGACGACCGCGAGGTGATGGCGCTGGCCGGGCCGCAGACGCGGGTGATCGACCTGGGCGGGCGCAGCGTGCTGCCGGGGCTGATCGACAACCACCTGCACATCATCCGCGGCGGGCTGAACTTCAACATGGAGCTGCGCTGGGACGGGGTGAAGAGCCTGGCCGATGCGATGGCGATGCTCCAGCGCCAGGTGGACGTGACGCCCGCGCCGCAGTGGGTGCGGGTGGTGGGCGGCTTCACCGAGCACCAGTTCGTGGAAAAGCGCCTGCCCACGCTGGCGGAACTGAATGCCGTCGCGCCGGACACGCCGGTGTTCATCCTGCACCTGTACGACCGCGCGCTGCTCAACGGCGCCGCGCTGCGGGCCGTGGGCTACGGCCGCGACACGCCTGCGCCGCCCGGCGGCGAGATCGTGCGCGACAGCGCGGGCAACCCGACGGGCCTGCTGCTGGCCAAGCCCAATGCGGCCATCCTGTACGCCACGCTGGCCAAGGGGCCGAAGCTGCCGCACGAATACCAGGTGAATTCCACTCGGCACTTCATGCGCGAGCTCAACCGCCTGGGCGTGACCGGCGCGATCGACGCGGGCGGCGGCATGCAGAACTATCCCGACGACTACGCGGTGATCCAGGAGCTGGCCGATGCCGGCCAGCTCACGATCCGCCTGGCCTACAACCTGTTCACTCAGAAGGCCAAAGAGGAGAAGGCCGATTTCCTGCACTGGACGGCCACCTCGCAGTACAAGCAGGGCACGGATTACTTCCGCCACAACGGCGCGGGCGAGATGCTGGTGTTCTCGGCCGCGGATTTCGAGGATTTCCGGCAGCCGCGACCCGAGCTGGCGCCGGAGATGGAGGGCGAGCTGGAAGAGGTGGTGCGCATCCTGGCCCAGAACCGCTGGCCCTGGCGCATGCACGCCACCTACGACGAGACCATCGACTGCGCGCTCCATGTGTTCGAGAAGGTGAACCAGGACACGCCGCTGGCCGGCCTGAACTGGTTCTTCGACCACGCCGAGACCATCTCGGAAAAATCCATCGACCGCATCGCGGCGCTGGGCGGAGGCGTGGCCGTGCAGCACCGCATGGCCTACCAGGGCGAGTATTTCGTGGAGCGCTACGGCGCGGCTGCGGCCGAGGCCACGCCGCCGGTCAAGCGCATGCTGGAGAAGGGCGTGAAAGTCTCCGCCGGCACCGATGCCACCCGCGTCGCGAGCTACAACCCCTGGGTGTCGCTGTCGTGGCTGGTGACCGGCAAGACGGTGGGCGGCCTGCAGATCACGCCGCAGCGCAACTGCCTCACCCGCGACCAGGCGCTGCGCATGTGGACCGAGAACGTCACCTGGTTCAGCAATGAGGTCGGCAAGAAGGGCCGCATCGAAGCGGGCCAGCTGGCGGACCTGGTCGTTCCCGACCGCGACTTTTTCGCCTGCGCGGAATCCGAGATCGCCGACACCACGGCCCTGCTCACCGTGGTGGGCGGCAAGGTGGTCTATGGCGCGGGTGATTTCGCCCGCTTCGACGAGGGCGCGCCGCCGCCGGCCATGCCCGACTGGTCGCCCGTGCGCACCTTCCGCGGCTATGGCGCCTGGGGCGTGCAGGAAGGCGCGCCGCTGCAGGCCGTGATGCGCAACGCGGCGGCGAGCTGCGGCTGCGCCAGCAACTGCAACCTCCATGGCCACGCGCACGCCACGGCCTGGAGCAGCCGGCTGCCGGTGTCCGACCTGAAGGGCTTCTGGGGCGCGCTGGGCTGCGCCTGCTGGGCGGTGTGACCATGAACCGCCCTGACCACGCCGCCAAGGCATCGGGCAGCTTCGCGCCGCTCGCCATTCCCGTCTTCGCCGTGCTGTGGGCCGCCACGGTGCTGGGCAATATCGGCAGCTTCATGCGCGACGTGGCCAGCGCCTGGATGGTGACGGAGCTGTCCTCCAGCCCCACGGCCGTGGCGCTGATCCAGACGGCGGCCACGCTGCCCGTCTTCCTGCTGGCGATTCCCGCGGGGGTGCTGTCGGACATCCTGGACCGCCGCCGCTTCCTGATCGGCGTGCAGGTGCTGCTGGGCGCCGTCAGCGGCACGCTGCTGGTGCTGGCCCACACGCAGGCGCTGACGGTGGAGTGGCTGGTGGCGCTTACCTTCGTGGGGGGCATCGGCGCGGCGCTGATGGGCCCGACCTGGCAGTCCATCGTGCCCGAGCTGGTGCCGCGCGGCGAACTCAAGAGCGCCGTGGCGCTGAATTCGCTGGGCATCAACATCGCCCGCGCCATCGGGCCGGCCGCGGGCGGCCTGCTGCTGGCGAGCTTCGGCGCCGCGGCGGCCTACGGGCTCGACGTGCTGAGCTATGTGTTCGTGATCGCCGCGCTGCTGTGGTGGAAGCGCCCGCAGGCCGAGGCCTCCGCGCTGAACGAGCAGTTCTTCGGCGCCTTCCGGGCCGGCGTGCGCTATGCCCGGGCCAGCCGCGAGCTGCACGTGGTGCTGCTGCGCGCGGCGGTGTTCTTCCTGTTCGCCAGTTCCGTCTGGGCGCTGCTGCCGCTGGTGGCGCGCCGCATGCTGGGCGGCACGGCCGGCTTCTACGGCGTGATGCTGGGCGCGGTGGGGGCGGGCGCCATCCTGGGCGCGGTGCTGCTGCCGCAACTGCGCCGGCGCCTGGATACCGACGGGCTGGTGCTGCTGGCCTCGGCCGTCACGGCGGTGGTGATGGGCGTGCTGGCCCTGGCGCCGCCGCAGTGGGCCGCCGTGGCGCTGATGCTGGTGCTGGGCCTGGGCTGGATCATCGCGCTGACCACGCTCAACGGCGTGGCGCAGGCGGTGCTGCCCAACTGGGTGCGCGGCCGCGGGCTGGCCATCTACCTGATGGTGTTCAACGGCGCCATGGCGGCGGGCAGCCTGGGCTGGGGCCTGGTGGCCGGCCAGCTGGGCCTGCCGGCCACCCTGCTGGCCGGGGCGGCCGGGCTGGTGGTGGTGTCGCTGGTCTTCCACCGCGTCAAGCTGCCCACGGGCGAAGCCGACCTGCAGCCGTCCAACCACTGGCCCGAGCCGCTGCTGGCCGAGCCCGTGGCGCACGACCGCGGCCCGGTGATGGTGCAGGTCGAGTACCGCGTGCGGCGGCACGACCTGCCGGCCTTCCTGCAGGCCATGCAGCATGTGGCCCGCGAGCGCCGCCGCGACGGGGCCTACGCCTGGGGCGTGGCCGAGCACAGCGGGGAGCCGGGGCGGGTGATCGAGTGGTTCCTGGTCGAATCCTGGGCGGAGCATTTGCGGCAGCACCAGCGCGTCTCGCGTGCCGATGCCGACCAGCAGGCCGAGGCACGGCGCTTACACGTCGGACCGGAGGCCCCGGTGGTGCACCATTTCCTGGCCCTGGATCCGCGCGATCCCGCGGCCGCCGTGCCCCGGGACCCGGCCCCGGACGGCCACGGCCATACCGGCAGCGGCGGGGCGGCCTGACCCGCCTTGAGGCGGGGCTGGAACTTTTCTTGCTTTGGGTTGCCCGGCCGTCCGTAAACACGTTGGGGAGCCGGGGTGTGCAGTCCAGGGCCTGCGGATGTGTCGCCATTTGGTAACGACATAATCCGCCCCCCGAAAACTGGGCTCGCCGGGGCGGCGCGTCATGAAGGCTTCACCCGGACGCCGGTTGAAACATGCAGAATCTGCCGCCTCCATCACATTTCTCTCATTTTTTGTGAACAGCCCCGCCGATAGATTGCTGATCGCCTTGTCCGGGCGCCCGATGGTGCTGGACTGGGACGGGGCCAGGCCGCTCCAGTTCAAGTACCGCAAGAGCGCCGCCCTGCTCGGCTATCTGATCGGGCAGGCCCGGCGCGAGGTGCGGCGGGAGCTGCTGGCGCAGTGGCTGTGGCCGGATCTCGATACGCAGGCCGGGCGTGCCAACCTGCGGGTGGTGCTGGCCGACCTGCAGGCCCAGTGGCGGCAACTGGCGCTGCCCGGGACGATCCGCGTGGAGCGCGACTGGATCATGTACCAGCCCGCTGCAGGGCTGTGCGCCGACCTGGAGATCCGCACGTCGCCGCACCTGCTCGACGCGATCGAGGGAGAGCTTCCCGCGGACTGGATCTTCGCCCTGCAGTCCGATCCCGCCGACTGGCTGGCGGGGGCCGACGAGGGCGCCTCGGAGGAGTTCCGCGAGTGGCTCGGCGTGCAGCGCCAGCGGATGGAGGCGATCCGCAGCGACCGGGAAATGCCCGCTCCGGCGTCGCCCGCGCTGCCCGCCGTGACGGCCGGCAGCGGGGCCGAGGGATGCGCCGAGGTGGCCGCGATCACGCTGCTGCGCGTGCAACTGGCGGACGTGGATGCCAGCGACCGCCATCCCAGCACGCCTGAAATGGACGCCCTGGTCGATGCCCTGAAGGCGGAGGTGCGGCGCTTCGACGGCGTGGTGCTGGCGACCGACGACGCCGGCTGCACGCTGGGCTTCGGCGTGGACAGCCGCCACACCGGGCAGCGCTGGCAGGCGCTGCGCTGCGCCGCCGCGCTGGCGGCCATGATGCCGCCGGACCGCGCTCTGAGCGCGGGCGCCACCCATGGCCGGGTGCTGCTGGAGCGCGCGCCGCAGTGGCACGCCGTGGGCTGGCGCATGCGCCTGGCCGAACGGCTGGCCCAGCGGGCCGAGCCGGGAGAAATCGTCTGCGACGAGAGCATGGCCGACATGGCGCCCAGCTTCGGATGCCGGCCCCTGGGCGTCCAGCGATTTCGTGGGATGGGCCGTGAATTCACGCTTTTCGGCTGCCGGCTGGACCAGCGGGAGGCGCGGCTGCCACCGGGCGGCGATTTCGCCGGCAGCAGCTTTTTCGGGCGGCAGGCGCTCGTCGCCTCGCTGCTGCAGACCTTCCAGGCCTCTGCAGGCGCTGGTCCGCTGGCGGTCTGCCTGAGCGGCGAGCCGGGCGTCGGCAAGACGCGCACTGCCTGGGAGTGTGCCCGGCGCTGGCTGGAGCAGGGGGGCGTGGTGTGGATGACGGCCCTGCCGGAAGGCGCCGGCACGCCATGGCGCACCCTGCACGACCTGCTGGCCGGCATGCTGGCGGGCCGCGGCGGCGATGGCAGCGATGGCGGGGACGTGGATCTTCCTCCACCGGCACGGCAGGCGCTGATGTCGTTCCTGGAAACGCGCAACGTGGGCCGGCGCCAGCGCGCCGACCTGGCCGACGGGCTGGGCCGGCTGCTGCTGGGCAACGGCACGGGGCCGGTGCTCGTCGTGGTGGATGACGCGCACTGGCTCGATCCCGCCACGGCCGAGTTCCTGCTGCCGCTGGCGCAGCAGCAGCCGCAGCTGCGCTGGCTGCTGAACCGCCGCCCGGATACGCCCCAGCCGCTGTCCATCCCGCACCTGCAGGAGATCGCGCTCGCCCCCCTGGACGACGACGCCGCGCGCGAGGTGCTGCGCAGCCTGCCGGACGGCCCGGGCCTCACGCCCGAAGCCGTGCGCGGGCGCGTCGCCAGCGCGCGCGGGTTGCCGCTGTACCTGCTGGCAGGGTCGATCCACCCGGATGGCGCCAGCCATTTCAACGAGTTCTGCCATGCCCTGCTCAACCGGCTGGGCCCGCTGCGCGAAGGCATGGAAGTGGCTGCCGTGCTGGGCATGCTGTTCTCGCGCGACGACCTGGCGCACCTGTGCGGCGAGGCCCAGGCTGCAGACGCCTTCGGAGGCGGCATCCGCGCCGGCCTCATCGTTGCGCGGGGGCTGGGCCATGCCGCCTTCTTCCATGCGCGGCTGCGCGAGTACGTGCTGTCGGCCATGCGGCCCGAGCAGTTGCAGCGCCACGCCCGCCGCGCAGCCGACCGCGCGGCGCAGCAGGGCCAGCATGCCCGTGCGGCCGGCCTGCTGGAGCAGGCGGGTGACTCCGCGGCCGCCGCCGACGCGTGGTACCGGGCGGCGCAGCAGGCCCTGGCCGAGGACGACATGGCCGCCGCCTGCGACAGCTGCGCCCGCCTGGCGGCGCTGGGGTATTTCCCGGGGGCCGCCGGCATCGAGGCGCGCATCCTGCATGGGCGCTGCCTGATCGCCCGCCACGGCCCCGGCGCGGACCAGGCGCATGCCGTGGTGGTGGACCTCGCCCGCACGGAGGTGCCGCCCGGGATCGAGCCGGAGTTGCTGTTCGACATGCAGATGCTGGCCTACCTCGGGTCGAGTTCGCAGGGATATGTCCACGGCCTGAACCACGCCAAGAAGCTGCAGTCCATGGCGCAGAGCACGGTCCAGCACTTCTGCGCCGCCTGGGCCATGGGCAACACGCTGTTCTGGATGGGGCGGTTCCACGAGGCGCGGGGTTGGTTCGAGACCAACCGCCGGCTGGGCCGGAGCCTGTCGCTGACCCAGCGCATGACCCACATGGCCTCCGATCTGGCCGTGTTCTCGGGCGGCCAGCTGGCGTGGCTGTTCTGGTTCATCGGCGAACACGACCGGTCGATGGAGACCATCGAGCAGGCGCGGGCGGAGGCGCTGCAGTCGGCTACGCGGCAGGACCTGTGCATCGTGCAGTGCTTCCATGCCCTGGTGGTCTGGTGCCGCCGTGACCCGGAGGCCATGCTCACGACGGCCGGAACCGCGTGGACGGTGGCCGAGAGCGAGGGGCTGCAGTTCTGGCACGGGATCGCGGGCATGCTGGTCGTGCTCGCGCGCGCCCATGCCGGCCTGCCGGTGGACATCGCGGCGGTGACGTCCGGCACGACGGCCCTGCAGGTCGGCTACCGGGCCGCGACCACCACGGAGGCCTGGTTCGCCATCTCCGTGCTCTGTGCGACCGGCAACCACGCCAGCGCACTGGCCCTGGCCGAGCAGGCGCTGTCCGTCGCGCACCTGAGTGAACACCAGTTTTGCTGTATGGACATCTGGAGGCTCAAGGCCCAGGCCCTGTCGGAGCTGGGCCGGCCGGAAGAGGCGGTGGGGGCGGGCCGGCAGGCGGGGGCGCTGGCCCGGCAGGCAGGAGCGGACGGGTGGCTCGCGCAATGGGGCGGCACGCTGCCCTCACCAGATGGGGGTTGATCCGTGCCTGTCGCCTGGACGATGGGCCGATCCATTGCAAGGGATTACAGCAAAACGCGGTTGTGGCCTACAAGTAACACCTTGAAACGGTTCTAACGGTCCGCTAACGGTGCCCTCCTAGGATGCGTCCCGTCCCGGCTTTTCGGGATGCCGATCCATCCCGACCAGAGGGTACGCATGTCTGCACACCTTATTTCCCGCCGCGCCGGCCGTGCCGCCCGTGCGGGCCTTCCCCATCGCCTCCAGCAGGGCTTCACCCTGGTGGAGATGGCCATCGTCCTGGCCGTCATCGGCCTGATCATCGGCGCCATCGCCATCGGCAAGGACGTCCAGCGCAACGCCGAATACACCAAGATCAAGAACAAGTTCATCGACCAGTGGGAGCAGGCGTACAACGCCTACTACCAGCGCACGGGCGTGGTGCCGGGCGATTCGCAGACCGCGCCGCGGCTGATGGTCAATGGGGCCAATTACGCCGGTGCCTCGGGGGTCATGTCCGGTGGCGACATGTCGGGCGTGACGGCACCTGGCGCCATCTGCCACGGTGCGGCTGGTCCGAACATGACGCGCACCATGCAAGGCTCTGGCGCCGCCGAGGGAGGGGCCAATCCCTTCGATCTGCGCCTGCTGATGAACCAGGCCGGCGTGCGCATGCCGCCCGGCCGCGCGGAAGGGTCCGAAGACCGGTATGTGTACCTCGACACCAACGGCAACCCGCAGGAGATCCAGGTCTGCTTCCAGTGGAACAGGCCCGGCACTCCCGAGAACTCGGGCAACGTGATGGTGATCACCGGCCTCACGCCCGACCTGGCCCGCATGCTGGACCAGATGATCGATGGCAAGCCGGACGCGCAGGAAGGGCGATTCCGCCAGCAGGGCATCGGCAATGGCACGGCCAACACCGCCGGCGTGGAATGGGCCGCCAACAACACCTACCAGGATGGTGCGACGGGTGCGGCGGCGACCACCGCCGGCCGGACGCAGGACGAAGACCAGGTGATCCGCATGGTCGCCATATACAAGATGAACCAGTGATGCACGCCATCGCCCGAGGACCCATCATGCGCCCCTGCCGCTCACCGCTCGCCCGCCGCATCCAGCGCGGCTTCACGCTGGTCGAAATGGCCATCGTGCTGGCCGTCATCGGCCTGATCATCGGTGCCATCGCCATCGCCAAGGATGTGCAGCGCAACGCCGAATACCAGAAGATCGCCAACAAGTTCGCCTACCAGTGGAAGGCGGCCTACGACCAGTACTACCAGCGCAACGGCGGGGTGATCGGCGACTGCCAGCAGGCGCCGACCTATATGGTCAACGGCTCGGAAACCTCCTTCGGCGGCGCTGCCGCCGTGTGCAACCGCGCGGGCGGAGCCGCCAAGGCCGGCATTCCCGAGAATTTCACCAACACCGGCCTGAAGGTCTGCAACGGCCAGGGCTACGCCAAGGACCAGGTGGGCGCGGGCGATGCAGCCCTTGCCACGCAGAACCTGCGCGATCTGTTCAACCGCATCGGCGTGCGCATGCCGCCCGGCCGCGGCGAGGGGCAGGAAGACCGCTACCTGTACCAGGACAGCAACGGCAACGCGGCCGAACTGCAGGTCTGCTTCCAGTGGAACCCACCGGGCACCGCCAGCGGCGCCGGCAACGTGATGGTGCTGCGCGGGCTCACGCCCGACCTGGCCCGCTTCCTGGACCAGGTGATCGACGG
The DNA here is from genome assembly GCA_003029925.1 of Paracidovorax avenae. GTDB lineage: Bacteria > Pseudomonadota > Gammaproteobacteria > Burkholderiales > Burkholderiaceae_C > Paracidovorax > Paracidovorax avenae_A. Next base: position 750,557 of record CP028296.1, read on the forward strand.
CAAACCGGATTCGCGCGAGGGCCGCTTCCGCATCCAGGGGCGCACGGCGCACGCCGCCGCGGGCGACGCCAATGCGCCCGGCTCGGCCTGGGAGGCCAACAACACGATCGCCAGCAGCATCCAGGCACAGGACACTGCCACGGGCCCGGCCAACGCCGGTGCCGCCACCACGACGGGCCGCCAGTACGACGAAGACCGCGTGGTGCTGCTGACGGCCCACTGGATCATGGAAGAGTGAGCGTGCCGACGTCCAAGCGCGCGGCCCGCCTGGCCGCCCTGGCATGCGCCACGGTATTGCTGGCCGTGGGGGTCTGGGTGGCCCGCGACGGGCTCCAGCAGCTGGCCTTCGAGCGGCGCGAGGCCGCCATGGCGGCTGCGCGCGTGGGTGCCCTGCGCGATGCGATGCCCGAGGTGGTCCGGCGCGAGGAATATGCCCGCCTGGCCGTACAGGCGCGGCAGGCCGCTAGCCAGCTGGGCTTCGACCCGGCGGGATGGGCCGAGCGGCGCATCAACCGCGGCGCCACGCCGGTATCGCGCGCCGAGGCGGCGGAACTGCTGCGCCAGATGGGCGCGGGTGGCGGCGAGCGCTTCTTCGCGGCCGATAGTTTCGAGCTGGCGGTGCTGTCGCGCGACGCCGGCCTTTTCACCCCGCCTGCCGCGGACGACAAGGGCTTCGTGCTCGCGGTCAACGGCACGCTGTATTTCCCCCTGGCGCCCAAGCCATGAGCATCGACAACATTCTCCTGGTGACCCGCGACGGCTGGCGGCAGCTGTCCGGCGGTGCGATGTCCGACGTGGCACCCTGGCCGGTGCTCGACGCGCCCGCCGTCGTGGTGACGGACTTCGAGGAAGCCCCGATGGGCAGCTACCGCTTCGACGGCGGCAAGCCGGCCTATGCCGCGGCGCTGGTCGAGAAGCGTGCCCGCGCGGAAGGGCTGACCGACGGCGCGGCGCACGTGGTGGTGCACCGCGTGGTGTCGGTGCGCGGCGGGCTGCAGACCTTCCACACGGTGGTGCCGCTGGAGTTCTGGCAGCGCATGCTGCAGTGGTCCGCGCAGCAGCACGACCATTGCATCGTGCTGCCGCTGGGCGCGCTGCTGGCGGCCGGCGTGGGTACGGGCCATGCACGCATGCTCCGGGCCGGGCGCACGCTGCATTTCTTCGGCGAATCGAAGGCCGGGCTGCACTACCAGAGCACGAACGCGATGGGGCGGGGCGCGGACGACCTGCAGGCCGCCGTGCGCGTGCTCTCGGGGCAGACCCGGACCGGCATCGCCAACGGGATCACGCACCCGGTGGAGTGGGGCAGCCTGTGGGCGGCCACGGCCGGTGAAGACGCGCAGACGGCGCAGCAGTGGACCGCGCTGTCGGACATCCCCGCCGAGCCGCTGCCGGCCGCCGCGGCGGGCACGGGCGTTTCGGTGCTGCCGGCGCTGGTGCGCCGCGCCGGCGCGCGCGCCGCGATCAATCCGCCGGTGGCGCGCATGGCCTGGTGGAGCGAGCGGCTCGTCGCGGGCGTGGCCACGCTGACCGGCGTGCTGGCCGTGGGCCTCGCGGGCCTGGGCATGGTGGTGCAGGGCGAGGCGCAGGCCACGCGGGCGAACGCGGCCGAGACCCGCCGCGAAGCCGCCGCGCTGGAGGCGCGCATCGCCGCAGTCAACAAGGCGGAGGCGCCGCAGGATTTCGCGCCGGTCGCGGACATGGCCCGCAAGCTGGGCGACGGCGCGCTCTACGACCCCGTGGCCATGCTGGCGCTGCTGCGCGACTCGGCGGCCCCGGGCACCCGCATCCTGCGCGTGCGCTTCGACAGTGGTGCCAGCGGGAGCGTGGCGCCGGGCTTCCAGGTCGATGGCGTGGCGGATTCCGGCGGCGTGGGGGCCATCGGCCGCCTGCTGACCAGCCTGCGCGCCGCCGGCTGGACGGCCCAGCCGGTGAATGCGCTGGACGCTGCCCCGGGCGCGTTCTCGTACCGCCTCACCGCGGCCCCCGGGCCGCGCGGTTGAAGAAGAAACGGCAATACCCCATGAAATATGCAGCGCTCCTGCTCAACGCCCTGGCGTTGATGCTCCTGGGCTGGGGGCTCTTCGCCCTGTACGGCCTGCTGACGCCGCGCGCGCCGGTGGCCCGCGTCCCGATGGTGGAGCTCGGCGCCCCGCCGCCCCGCGCGGCGACGGACCGCAGGCAGGTGGCCGCCACGCTGGACGCCATCGCGCAGATCAACCAGCGCATGCACACGCTGGCACCGGTCTCGGACCGGCCGCTGGTGGCCGTGCCCGCGCTGGGCACGCCCGGCGCGGAAGGCCCCACGATGCCGCAACGCTCCGTCACGATGCTGATGCGGCAGGGCGACGGCTACGTGGCCATGGTCGATGACCGGCTGGTGCGCCAGGGCGATCGCCTCGACGGCGGCGGCCGGGTGCTGAAGATCGACCGCAGCCAGGTGGTGGTGCGCGAAACCAGCGGCCGCCAGACGCTGACGATTCCCGTGGACCGGCTGCGCGTGGGCACGCTGCGCTCGGCCGCCGCCCCCGACACCACGGCGGCACGCCGACAGTTCAATGCGCCGGCCCGCGCGGGAGAGGCGCCATGAACCGCGGTGTCGTCGCCGGCCTGGCCGCGGGCGTGGCGCTGATCGCGGTCGCCGCCGTGCTGCTGGTGCGCAGCGACCCCGCTGCCGTGCAGCGATCGCAGGCCACCGCGCCCGTGACCGCCATGCCCCCGGCGCAGCCTGGCGCCGGAGCCGCATCGGTGACCGTGCCGCCCGGTGTCTCCGTGCCGCCCGTGGCGGCCGATGCCGCCGGCCGCGCGCCGGCC
>CP028296.1:753470-775257 GCA_003029925.1 Paracidovorax avenae
CCGGCTGGCATGCGCTGCGCACGGGCAGGCCGCTGGCGGCGGCTGCGGCGTCCACTGCCACGCCACCGGCCGTCATCGCGTCCGCCGTGGCGGCCCCGCTGCCGCCGGCTCCGGCCTCACTGGCTGCGTCGGCACAGGCCCCCCTGCCATCCGCTTCCCCGGCACCCGCCGCGGCGGATGCGACTGCGCCCACGCCCATGGCAGCTCCTGCGGCGGTGACCGCACCCGTGACCGCACCCGTCGTCGCCACCGCCCCGGCCGTGCCTGCGCCCACACCTGCGCCTGTGCTCCAGGCCGATGCCGCGCCGGTTTCGAGGCCCGTGCCCGCCCGTGCTTCCGCGCAGGCATCCACCCAGTCATCCACCGAACGGCCGCGCGCCAGCCGAGCCGCGACGCCCCCGGCCCATCCATCGCCGGCCCATCCCGCGGCCGCACGGGTCGCTGTTTCGCCGGCCGCACTGGCTTCTGCCCCGGCCGCCATGCCGGTCGAGCAGAGGTTCAATGCGTTCCTGCAGGCCATGCGGACGGGCGATCTGCCGGGTGCCGGCCAGCACCTCGCGGCGCTGCGGCGAGAGCTTCCGCCCGGCAGCGTGTCGCTGCTGCGCGCCGAGGGCTGGCATGCCCTGGCGGGCGGCGACGCGGGCGCCGCCGCGCGCATCTACCAGGACATCCTGGACCGCCTGCCCGGCGACGAGGAAGCCAGCATCAACCTCGCCAGCATCGAGGCGCGGCGCGACCGCGCGGAGTCCGCGCGCAGGATCCTGGCCGACGCCGTGCGCCTGCATCCCGAATCGGAGAGCCTGAAGGCCGCCCTGGCGCGCTTCCAGGCGAAGTCCTGATGTCGCTCGCCGCACTCCACGCGCGGCTGGGGCTGGCGCGCAATCCCTTTCCGCCCACGCCCGATGCCAGCGCGTACTTCTTCACCACGGCGCTGGAGGAGCAGTTCGCCGAGGTGATGCACTGCATCCGGGCGCGCAAGGGCTTCGTGCTGCTGACCGGCGAGGTCGGGCTGGGCAAGACCACTTTCGTGCGGCGCCTGCTCGACACCCTTCCCGAGGGCGAGGTGCGTTCCGCGCTGGTGTTCAACACCTTCCTGCAGCGCGAGTCGCTGCTGTCGGCCATCCTGCGCGACTTCGGGCTGGAGCCCTCGGGCGACATGGACGAGGCGCTCACGCGGCTCAACCGCTTCCTGCTGGACGAGCACCGCGCGGGCCGGACCTGCCTGCTGGTGATCGACGATGCGCAGAACCTGCAGCCCGCATCGCTGGAGCTGGTGCGGCTGCTGTGCAACCTGGAGACCGGCCAGGAGAAGCTGCTGCAGATCGTGCTCTCGGGCCAGCCCGAGCTGGAGGCGATGCTCGATGGGCAGGACCTGCGCCAGCTCAAGAGCCGGATCGTCAAGCATGCGCGCCTGCGCGGCCTGGAGCCCGGCCAGGTGCTGCGCTATTTCGAGATGCGCGTCTCGGCCGCCGGGGCCGCGGGCCGCATCGCCCTGCAGCCCCGCGCCGCGCGCCAGCTGCACCGCGCCACGGGGGGCAACCTGCGCCGCATCCACCTGGTGCTGGACCGCTGCATGTACGGGCTGGCCGCGCAGGGCGGCGGCGCCATCGACGGCCGGCTGCTGCGTGCGGCGCTGGACGACCTGGACGGCGGCGGACCGCCGGCGCACCGCCGTCCCGGCTGGCATGCGCTGCTGGCCCTCGGCGGCCTGGGGATGGCCGCCATCGGCGTCGGGGCGGCCTATGTGTGGCCGGTGGCGCCTGTGCCTGCGGTACTGGCTGCCGTGGTGGCGCGCCCATCCGCCGTAGCCTCCGTGCAAACCGCCGCAGAGCCATCGCAGGCATCGCCGGCACCGGACGTGGGCGCACGGCCCGCCGCCAGCGTACCCGCGGCCGTGGCCGCCCTGGACGAGCCCTCCGCGCCCCCGGTGGCGGCGGCATCGGCTGCGGCTTCGGCGGCGGTGGCTGCTGCATCGGCCGCCGCGTCTGCGCCCCTGCCGGCCGCGCCTGCCTTGTCTTCCATGTCTTCCGCCGTGCAGGCCACCGCCGATGCCGGCGCGGGCCAGGACGAGCAGCGCTGCCTGGCGCGCATCGCGGCCGAATCGCAGGGCCGGCCCATGGTCCGCCGCCTGCTTCCCGCCGCGGCGGCCACCCGCCTGCAGCCGTCCGAAGGGCTGTGCCTGTTCGACCGCGACGGGCTGCACTGGGCCTTCTGGCGCGACACGCTGGACAAGTCCGCCTACGTTCCCACGCCCCGGGCGACGCCCGCCGGCACTGCACTGCAGAAGGCGCTGGTGCGCCAGGGCGTTTTCGATGCGGCTCGGGTGGACGGCTTCTACGGCCCGCAGACCGTGGCGGCGCTCGCCGCCTTCCAGGGACGGATGGGCCTGCCGGCCACCGCCGTTCCCGACGAATTGACCTACATGCTCCTGGAGAAGATGAATGCAGCCCCCGCTTCCGGCGCCCGCATTGAGTGAAGGCCTGCTGTCCCCCGACAGCGGCACGGCGCTGCTGATCGGCGAGCAGCTGATCGCCGACGGCGTGGTGACGCCGGTGGTGATCGAGTACGCGCTGCACAAGCAGAAGATCGAAGGCGTTCCGCTGGGCCGGCTGCTGATGGAGCTGGGCTTCGCCAGCGGCAAGGAGATCGCGCGCTACCTGTCGCGCCAGCGCGGCATCCCGTTCGTGAACATCGCCGACCTGCCCGCGCCCGACCCGGACGTGGCCGCGGCCTTCAACCGCAACGTGTGCCTGACCCACGCCTTCCTGCCGCTGCGCCGTGACGGGGATGTGGTGGAGGTGGTGCTGGGCGATGCCGTTCCCGGCGCCGTGGCCGACGTGGTGGACCGCCGCACCGGCATGGGCGTGCGCTTCCTGCAGGGCGAGTTCGACAAGGTGGCGCGCGCCACCCAGCAGCACTACTACTTCGCGGAGAACCCCGCGGACAAGCTGATCGCCAGCGAGGTGCGCCGGCTCGCCGCCGACGTGGACCGTGCCTACAGCCCGGCCCGGCTGCTCGACTACGTGCTGCATCTGGGCGTGCGCGAGCGTGCCACCGACATCCACATCGCCCCCACGGCGCACAGCAGCACGGTGCTGATGCGCATCGACGGCGTGATGCGCCCGATGTTCGCGCTCTCTCGCGCGCTCGACCGGCTGGTGAGCTTCGTCAAGCTGCAGGCCGAGATGGACGCCAGCGAGCAGCGCCTGCCGCAGGACGGCAGCTTCACCGCCACGGTGCTCGAGGCCGCCTACACGGTGCGCGTGTCCACGCTCATCTCCGAGCAGGGCGAGCGCATGGTCATGCGCCTGCTGCCCGAGCGCGGCGACCTCGACAAGCTCGAGGACCTGGGCTTCCTGCCCGAGGACGTGCAACGCATGGCCCGCGTATTCGCGCGCCCGCACGGCCTGATCCTGATCACCGGCCCGACCGGCTCGGGCAAGAGCACCACGCTGCATGCCGCGCTGCGCATGCAGCCGGTGGTGGAGCGCAACGTGGTCACCGTGGAAGACCCGGTGGAATACCGCGTGCCCGTGGCCTGCCAGACCGAGGTCAACCGGCGCGCCGGCTATGACTTCTCCACTGCCATGCGGCACTTCCTGCGACACGATCCGGACATCATCCTGGTGGGCGAAATCCGCGACGGGGAAACCGCGCGCGCCGCACTGGATGCCTCGTCCACCGGCCACCTGGTGCTGTCCACGCTGCACGTGGGCGGCATCTTCGGCGTGGTGCCCCGGCTCAAGCTGCTGGGCGTGGATGCCGACACCATCGCCGAGAACCTGGTCGCCGTCATCAACCAGCGGCTGGTGCGCCGCATCTGCCCCGACTGCCGCACCGAGCGCGACGCGACCGAAGAAGAGCAGCGCTGGCTGGGCCAGCCCACGGCGCGGCTCTTCCACGGCGCGGGCTGCAGGCACTGCCGCGGCACGGGCTTCCTGGGGCGGCTGCCGGTCTATGAGATGCTGATCGTGCAGCGCGAACTGGCCGATGCGATCGCTGCCGATGCGCCGCGCGGCGTGCTGCGCGAGATCGCCGAGCGCGGCGGCCTGCGGCCCATCCTGGACCTCTCCCGCCACCGCGTGCTGGCCGGCGAGACCACGGTCGAAGAGATCGAGCGCGCCGTCGGCGGCCATTGAGGCGGACTCCCATGAGCCAGATGCGCCTCTACTACTACCGCGTGCTGCTGCCGCACGGAGCCCTCAAGCAGGGCCTGCTGCAGCTCATGGTGGAGCGGGACCACTCCGCGCGGCTGCGGATCGAGCAGGAGACCGAGGGCACCGTGCTCACGCTGCGGCGCCTGCCGGGCTGGATGCTCGATGCCGGCAGCGTGCTGCGCCGCGTGGGCGGGCGGGGCCTGCGCATGGAAGACCTGGCCGGCCTGCTGCGCGACCTGAGCCTGATGCTGGCTGCCGGTGTGCCCGCCATCGAGGCGCTGCGCACGCTGGTGGAGGAGGGCGGCCAGACCGGCCAGCACGCGGCCGGGCGCGTCGCCAAACGGCTCGCCGACGACCTGATGAGCGGCATACCGATGGCGGCGGCGTTCGAGCGCCAGCCGGACGTGTTTCCCGAAACCGTGCGCAACCTCGTGGCCATCGGCGACCAGTCCGGCACGCTCGACGGCATGCTGGCCGAAGCCGCGGAGCACGTGGAGCGGATGGTCTCGATCCGGCGCGACATCCGCACGGCGATGATCTACCCGATCTTCGTGTTCGCGACGATCTTCGCGGTGGCCGCGTTCTGGGTCTATTACGTCGTGCCCAACATGGCGCGGCTCTTCCGCCAGCTCAACGCCAAGCTGCCCCCGATCACCGAGGGGCTGGTGCGGTTTTCCGATGCGCTGGCGGAGCATGCCCTGGTGGCCGTGCTGCTGATGGTGGTGCTGGCGGTGGCGACGGCCTATGTCTTCGTGCGCGTGCCGCGTGCGAAGGTGGTGCTGCACGAGGTGCTGCACCGGCTGCCGATCACCCGGGTGCTGATGACCGCATCCGGCATGGCGCATCTCACCGAGCACCTGGCCATCCTGGTGCGGGCCGGGCTGGAGTTCGTGTCCTGCCTCGACATCCTGGAGCGCTCCACGCGCGACCGGTACTACCGCCACCGGCTGCGCCGCGTGCGCGAGGCCGTGGCCCGGGGGGAGCGCATTTCCCTGGCCATGCGCCGCGTGGGGGGCTTCCCGGCCATGGCCGTGCGGATGATCGCGGTGGGCGAGGAGTCCGGCAGCCTGGACCAGCAACTCACCCACCTGGCGGTGGAATACCGCAAGCGGCTCGACACGCTCATCAAGTCGCTGTCGGAAATCATCAAGCCCGCCATCATCCTGGTGGCCGGCGGGCTGTTCCTGTTCCTCATCGTGGCGCTGCTGCTGCCGGTCTATGACCTGGTCCAGCAGTCGGTGCAGCAATCGCTGGGAGCCCGCTGATGGCCTGTTCCCGCCGCCATCCCGGCACCGCGCCGGGCCGCCGCCAGCGTGGCCTGGGCCTGCTGGAGGCCATGCTGCTGCTCCTGGTGGTGGCGGGCGCGCTCGTGGCGGGCGCCATCGCGATCAAGTCCCGGCAGGCCTCGATCGCCGCCGAGGACGAAATGGCGGCACTGGCCCAGGCCGACCGCTTCCTGGCCAGCTTCGTGGCGGCGTACAACCGCCTGCCCTGCCCGGCGTCGGGCAACGACGGCCTGGAGGACTGCAGCACTGGCGCGCAGAAAGGCGGGTTGCCCTACCGCACCCTCGGCCTGGAAGGATCGATGGCCGCGGCCGGCATCGGCCGGCTGGGCTACGAGGTGCAGCGCAGCGCGGTCGATCTGGCCCGGGCAGCGAGCGGCAACAACGACTTCGAGCCCATCGCCTTCGGCGGCGAGACCTACAACGCCCGCCGTGCGCTGGGCAACGCGGGCACGACCGCCGACTTCTGCCAGACCCTGGCCAAGGGGGCCGCGGCCTCCGTGCAGCCTGCGCAGGCCCGCGTGGGCCCGGCGACCGGCGGCTATCCCGTCGCCTATGCGCTGGCCCACCCGGGCCGCAAGGACGCCGATGGCGACGGCCAGCTCTTCGACGGCCTCAATGCCGGCACGACCGCCGCGATGGAACTGCCCAACGCCGGCTCCGTCCTGGGCAGCTACGACGACCGGGTGGTCGCGCGCACCTACGCCGGCCTGGGCCGCATGCTCGACTGCGACCGCCTGACGGCCTCGCTGGACGTCATGTCCCTGGCCACCGAGGTCGTGGAGGAGGTGGACTCCCAGCGGTCCAACGGCCTGGCGGTGGCGGCGGTCATCACCTCCGTCAACGGCGTGAAGGCCATCGTCAGCGGCGTGAAGATCGCCGTCGCCGCGGGCAACATGGGAACGGCCTCGGGTTACATGGCCACGGCCAGCAGCCTGCTGGCCACCGCCATCGCGACCTGCGTGTTCCTCGTCGGGTGCGCGGAAATCCCCCACGCGGCGGCCTCGGTCGCCGCGGCCGGCGTGGCGATCGCGGCATCGGCCGTGGCGATCGGGCTCAATGCCGCCGCGCTCGCCTCCTCGCTGGTGGCCTTCGGCATCGGCGTGGCCGCGACGGTCCAGGCCGGCCAGGCCCAGACCGTGACCATGGACATCTCCGCTTCCGTCACCGCATCGAAGACGACCTGGGACAAGGCCACGGCCACGCGCGTGAAGGCGCTGGCGGACCTGGGCACGGCGCAGTCGCAACTGGCCACCGCCACCAGCGAGCGCGATGCGGCCAACTCGGCGCTCTACACCGAGGCCCACAACGTCATCAACGAGGCGAACAACAAGGGCTCCCCCGACAAGGGGACGACCAGCGTCACCGCCTTCGACAGCGACCTGGCCGCCGTCCGGGACAAGGCCGACGCATGGATCCTGGCCCTGCAGAACTACAACAACGCGGCGGATGCCCTCAAGCAGGCGGAACAGACCGCTGCGGGCTCCAACACCGACACCACGCAGAACGACGCGGCCATCGCGGCGCTGCAGGCGCAGATCGATGCGGAGACCGATCCGGCCAAGAAGGCGGAACTCCAGAAGGCGCTGGACGCCCTGCGCGCCCAGGGCAGCACCAGCAACAACGCCGCGCAGATCCAGCGCCTGCGCCAGCAGATGGACGGGCTGAGCACCGAGATCGCCAACCTGGACACCCAGATCGCCGCCGAGACCGATCCGGATGCACGGGCCGCGCTGCAGCAGCGCCGCGCCACGCTCCAGTCGCAGAAGGACGACCTCGGCACCCAGCTCGCGAGCCTCTCCCTCACGGTGGCGTCGGCCCAGGCCAACAAGGACGCGGCGCAGGCCGCGCTCTCCGCGGCCAGGACCGCGCTCGACACCGCGCGGGACAGCGCCGCCGACAAGTTCAAGGCGCTGCCCTACGTGGTGCGGGAATGCACCCTGAGTCTGGTGAACATGAAAGTGGTCGAGACCTGTCAGAACGTGAACCGCACGTTCGACGGCCGCCAGCGCGTGCTCGACAAATTGAACGCGCTCTACGACACCAGCAACGGCAAGTACTTCATCTGGTGGAGCCGCAACGAGAACGCCAAGTCCGCGCAGCAGGTCTACGACCGCAGCGTGAGCCAGGAAGCCAGCGCCAAGTCCCAGTACGAGCAACTGGCCGGCATGGCCACCGGCGGCTCCTCCGGCGATGCGATGCCCAACGCGATCTGGAAGGGCGCCGAGACCATCCTGAAGCAGGTGGACCTGCGCGGAGGTATCCGATGACACGCAATGCATGGCGCCGGAGCGCGGGTTTCTCCGTGGTGGAGCTGGCCGTCGCCCTGGCGGTGGTCGGCGTGGCGGGCCTGGCGGCCTGGCAATTGCTTCCGGCCAGCCGCGGCGTGGCGCAAGGCGATCCGGCGCAACTGCGCCTGCGCCAGGCCCAGGATGCCGTCGAAGGCTTCGCCCTGCGCAGCCACCGGCTGCCCTGCCCGTCGCCCGTCGGCGGCAGCGGCAGCGAGGTCTGCGGCGCGGATGCGCTGGGCGAACTGCCGTGGCGCACCCTGGGGCTGCCGCGCGCCGACGTACCGCTGCGCTACGGGGTGTACCGCACGCCCGCGGCCGACCTGGCCACGGCCGTGGCGAAATTCAGCCCGAACCTGCCGCCCCTGCCCGTGGTGGCCGGCTACAACGCGGCGCAGATCAATGGCCTGGATTTCTGCCAGGCCCTGCGCGTGGCCACGGCCTCGCCCACGGGCCTGCAGGCCGGCGGCGTGCCGGTCGCCTACGCGGTGGCCGATGCGGGCGCCGACCGGGTCTTCAACCTGCCCTATACCGGCACTTTCCCGTTGCCGGGAGCGGCCTCCACGCCGGAATTCGACGACCGCGTCGCCGCCACCGGGCTGGGCGAGTTGTCCGCCCGGCTGTCGTGCGTGACCCGCCTGGGCGAAGCCCAGGCCTCGGCCCGCTCGGCCTACGCGGCGTTCGATCTCTACCGCGATGCGGACATGTTCGATCGCTTCCGCGGGTTCGCCTACCAGGTGCGCATCACCGACCGCAAGTTCGCGGAGGCCAACCTGGGGCTGGCCTCCCTGGACATGCTGATCGCCGTCGGGACCACCGCCAGCGCCGTGTCGCTGGCGGCCAACAGCGTCGGCGTCGGCGCGGGCACCATCGCTGCCGCGGTGCTGGGCATCGGCGCCGCATCGGCCGCCCTGGTGGTGGCCAGTGTCCAGCTCGCATCGGCCATCACGGCGGAAACCAAGGCCGGCAAGCAGGCCGCGGATGCTACCGTGGTGAAGGAGCGCATGCGCGTCGCGCGCGACGCCGCTGCCACCGCGGCCGCCCAGCAGGACACCAAGGGGCTGCTGCCATGAAGAGACGCCACCTTCCCGCAGGCCACCGCCAGGCGGGCTTCTCCCTGGTGGAGCTGGGCGTGGCGCTGGTGCTGCTGGGCCTGCTGGCGCTGGCCTTCGTGGCCTACTGGCGCATGTCGGCACAGGAGAAGGCGAACGTGGCCGACCGCGACCTGCTGGCGGTGACCGAGCGCGCCGTGGTCGGCTTCGCGCATGCCCGCTTCCGCCTGCCATGCCCGGCCAGCGACTCCTCCGGCAACGAGGACTGCACCGGCGGCCGCCAGGTCGGTTTCCTGCCCTGGCGCACCCTGGGCGTGCCCGATGCGCGCGCGGGCACGCTGATGTACGGCGCCTACCGCGCGCCCAACACCGACCAGCCCTGGCACGACATGGACCTCGCCCAGGCCCTGGACCGCCTGCGGCCCTCGTTCACCGTGGGCCTGCCGCCCGTGCTGCCCGCCACGCCGCTCGCGCTCAACCCGGCCAACGTGAACCTGCTGGACTTCTGCTATGCCATGACCCTGGCCTCCAACGCGCCCGCGAACGCCTCGGCCCTGGGCGTGGTCGATGCCAATGCAGGCGCGGCGCGCCGCGCCGTCGCCTTCACCGTCGCCGCGCCCGGGCTGCTGGACGCCGACGGCGACGGCAACCCCTTCGATGGCCGCCAGGCCAGCGCGTCGAATACCTCTCCCACTTTCGACGCCGCCAACCGGCCGGTCTCGGGCGGCTACGACGACCGGGTGCTGGCCGTGCCTTTCAACGCGCTGTTCGCGCAGATGCAGTGCGGCCAGGCGCTCTCGGCGGTCAGCCATTCCCACGTCAATGCAGCGACGGCCGCCGCCTCCATGCAGCAGGCGATGGTCGATTACCGGCGCCAGCTGGAGATCGCCGTACTGCTCGCGGACGCCGGGGTGGCTTCCGCCACGGCCGGGGTGCTCAGCGCCTCGGCGGGGCTGTCTTCCGCCGTGGCGGGCTCGGCCAACGCGGTGGCGTTCACCATCCTCACCTATGGCTCGGCCGCGGGCGTGATGGCGCCGGCCGTCGCCTCCGTGGTCTCCAACACCGCCGCCGTCGTGGCCTCGGCCGCCACGCTGGCCAAGTCCGTGCTGGTCAAGCAGGAGGCCGACCGCCGCGTCACCGAGGTGGCGCCCCTGGTCACCGACAGCGCCGCGCAGGCCACCGCCATCGACGCGGACGCCCGCACCGCCGACAACCTGGGTTTCTGACACATGCGCCTTCTTCCCATCCACCGCCCGGGCCCCCGCCGCCGCGCTGCCGCGCAACGCGGCTTCAGCATGCTGGAGCTGTCCATCGCGCTGGTCGTCATCGGCCTGATCATCGGCGCCGTGGCCGTGGGCCGCGACCTGCAGCGCAACGCCAGCTACCAGCGCATTTCCTCCAGCTTCGTGCAGGGCTGGCTGATGGCCTACGACGCCTACGTCGCGGGCACCGGCATCGTGCCCGGCGATTCGGCCACGGCCCCCACGGGCCTGGTCAACGGCAATACGAACGAGCTGTGCGGCAACGACCTGCTCAACGTGTTCCTGGCCGCCGGCATCCGCCTGCCGCAGGGGCGTGCCGAAGGACAGGCCAGCCGCTATGCCTACCTGGACTCCAACGGCAACCCGCAGGAGGTGGAGGTGTGCTTCCAGAACGTGGCCTGGGCCGAGCCCGGGACGGCCGTCGGCGCCTACGTCTCGCGGCCGCGCAACGTGATGGTGCTCAAGCGCCTGACCCCGGCGCTCGCCTCCCTGCTGGACGCGCAGATCGACGGCAGCGCGGACGCGCGCTTCGGCCGCATGCGGGAGAATTCCCAGGCCGCTCTGGTGGCCGTGACCACCGGCGTGCCCTGGAGCGTGGACGAGCGCATGGCCTTCGGCAGCACCACGGCCACCACGCTCGACGAAAGCCAGGTGGCCGTGGTGACGGGCTGGGTGGTGATGAACCGCTGATCGCCAAGCCCAGGCCCGGCCAGCCGTCAAGGCACGGCAAAATCGACCCTGCATGCAGCGCAACGCATGTGGTGCAGCCTGCCCTTGCCCGTAATGTGAATAAACTGCCTTCCCTGTCCGCCCGGCCGTGGAGGTCCGTACCGTCCAGGCATCTTGGGATTCCAGCCGTGGCGAGCGGCCTTGCCGGGAACACACTGGATCGCCGGCAGGAAAAGGGGCATGACCCTCTTTAACGGGCGGTCGCACTGGCAGCGGATGTCCTGTGATGCCTGCCCGTCAGGCGGGGGCAACCTGCCCAGAACCATGGAGTTTCCTGATAGTGAAAAACGTCACCAACCCCAATCAGCTGTCCCGGCTGGTTTTGACGGGCTACAAGTCGATCGCCGAATGTGATTTGCCCCTGGGTTCCATCAACGTGCTGATAGGCGCCAATGGAGCGGGGAAGTCGAATTTCATCGGGTTCTTCAAGCTCATCGGCCGCATCCTGGATGAGCAGCTTCAGGTCTGTGTCGGCGACATGGGCGGACCGGACGCGATGCTCCACTATGGGCGAAAGAAAACCGAGACTTTGAGCGCGGAACTGTATTTCGGCAATAACGGCTACCGATTCCGTCTCAAGCCGACGCAGGACAATCGGATGATGTTCGCACGTGAGGCCCTGTGGTGGAACATGCATGGTGATTGGCAATCGACTTCCGGTCATTTCGAGACCCGTTTCAAGAACAGGGAAGGGAAGGGGGGGATCTGGGATTACACGGTCCCGGCGATGCGCAGCTGGCGCGTCTACCACTTCCACGATACGAGCACCTCGGCGATGGTCAAGCAGGTGCAAGGCGTCGGCGACTACGAATACCTGAGGGAAGACGCCCGGAATCTTGCGGCCTTTCTCAAGCAGCTAAAGGACCATCACGCCAGCCACTACCAGCGCATCGTCAAGTCCATTCAGATGGTGGCGCCGTTCTTCGGGGATTTCCTGTTCCGCCCCTACGCTGGCAATCCCGAAAGGATCCAGCTCGAATGGACCGAGGTCGGCCAGGACGTGCCTTTTACCGCCAGCGCCCTGTCGGATGGAACCCTGCGCTTCATTTGTCTCGCTGCCGTGCTGTTGCAGCCTGAAGAGTGCATGCCCGCAACCATCCTGATCGACGAGCCCGAATTGGGTCTGCACCCCTTCGCCATCACGATGCTGGGGGCGATGATGAAGTCCACCGCGCAGCAGCACCAGATCATCGTTTCCACCCAGTCGGTGGAACTGGTCAATGAGTTCGATGCCGAGGATCTGATCGTGGTGGACAAGAAAGGGGGCGCATCCACCTTCGCCCGTCCCGATGCCGATTCGCTGGCTGAGTGGCTTCAGGAATACACCCTGGGTGAACTGTGGAAGAAAAACATCCTCGGAGGGAGGCCCCAGCGATGAGCCGCATCTATGTGCTGGTGGAGGGACAGACCGAGGAGGCTTTCGTCCGAGAATTGCTGGTACCGCACTATGCCCGCCTCGGTCGCTTCCTGACGCCCATCATTGTCAGTACCAGCCCGGGGCACAAGGGCGGGGTGGTGAGCTACGCCAAGGTCAAACCCCAGATTGTCCGGCTGTGCAGGCAGGACGAACAGGCGCATGTCACGACGATGTTCGATCTGTACGCGCTGCCCACGGATTTTCCCGGCAAGGCCGCCGCAGCCTATCCGGCGCACGCCAGCGGTGCGGCAAAAGCGCTCTACCTGGAGAGCCTGCTGTCGCAGGATATACGCCAGCCCAACTTTCTGCCCTATCTGATGGTGCATGAGTACGAGGCCCTGCTGCTCTCCTGTCCCGAGCAGTTCGCGGAGTGGACGAGCGATGGCACGGTGTCTTCCACATTGGCCCGGGCCGTGGCAGATGCCGGGGCGCCCGAGGACGTGAATGGTGGACCACATACGGCCCCATCTAAGCGCATCCTGGCGGTCATGCCGGAGTACCAGAAGACCTTTCATGGACCGCTGATCGCATGCGACATCGGATTGGAAGCCATGAGGGCGGCCTGCCCTCATTTCCACGCCTGGCTGCAGGCCGTCGAGGTGCTTGCTTGAGTCTTTGAGCGTTCCGGTGGACGAGCAAGGCTTGCCGTCAGTGCCCCAGCACCTCCACCTCCACCGCGCAGTCGTAGAACGTGGGCGCGGCCCCCAGGTCCGTCAGCGCCTGGCCGGTGACCTCGTTCACGTTCGTGCCCTGCAGGCCGAACTTGCGCCACCAGATGCCCAGGCCATGGACCACGCCCGCGCGCGCGCGGCCGTTGAGCGCCACGCGGCAGGCGTAGCTGCCACGGTCGTTGAACACGCGCACCGTGGCGCCTTCCGCGATGCCGCGCGCTGCGGCGTCGTCGGGGTGCATCTCCAGCAGCGGTTCGCCCTCGATCTGCCGCAGGCTCTTCACGTTCACGAAGGTGGAATTCAGGAAGTTGCGCGCGGGCGGCGAAATCATCGCCAGCGGGTAGCGGCCGCCGGGCTGCGCGGGCTCGTGGTTGGGCAGGTAGTCCGGCAACGGATCCAGCCCCTGCGCGGCCAGCCGCTCGCTGTGGAACTCGCAGCGGCCGGAGGGCGTCGGGAAGCCGCCTTCCGCGAACGGCGCATCGGGGATGGCCAGCGTGGCGAAGCCCGTGTCCAGCAGCTGCTGGAAGTCCACGTGGCCGCCATAGGCCTGCCGGCACAGGTCCTCGTCGCTGTCGGCGAAGCAGGGCTCGGTGAAGCCCATGCGCGCGGCCAGTTCGCGGAACACCTGCGTATTGGGTTGGGACTGGCCGACCGGTGCCACCGCCGGGCGGTTCAGCAGCACGTCGGTGTGGCCGTAGGCCACGTGCACGTCCCAGTGCTCCAGCTGCGTGGTGGCGGGCAGCACGTAGTCCGCGTAATCGGCCGTGTCGGTCTGGAAGTGCTCCAGCACCACGGTGAACAGGTCGTCCCGCGCGAAGCCGCGCACGACCTTCGTGGAGTCCGGTGCGACGGCCACGGGATTGCTGTTGTAGACCACCAGCGCCTCGATGCGCGGGCCGAACCCGGCGGACGCATCGCGCAGCAGGTCGTCGCCGATGGTGGACATGTTCACCGTGCGCGGCATCCGGCCGCCGGGCAGCAGATCCGGCCGGTGCAGCGCCTGCCGCTGCACGGGGAACTGCCCCGAACTCGACAGCAGCAGTCCGCCCGCGCGGTGCCGCCAGGCACCCACGAGCGCCGGCAGGCAGGCCACGGCGCGCGTGGCATTGCCGCCGCCGCGCGCGCGCTGCATGCCGTAGTTGAGGCGGATGGCGGCCGGCCGCGTGGTGCCGTAGTCGAGCGCCAGTTGCCGGATCTGCTCCACCGGCAGCCCGCACACCGCCGCCGCGCGCTCGGGCGGCCAGGCCAGCGCACGCTCGCGCAGGCCTTCCCAGCCCACGGTGTGGCGCGCGATGTAGTCGTGGTCCAGCCAGTCGTTCGCGATCAGCTCGTGCATCAGCGCGAGCGCCAGCGCGGCGTCGGTGCCGGGCAGGAGCTGCAGGTGCTCGTGGCACTTGTCGGCCGTCTCGGTCCTGCGGGGGTCGATGCACACCAGTCGGGCGCCCGCGCGCTTGGCCTGCTGTGCATAGCGCCAGAAGTGCAGGTTGCTGCCGATGGAATTGCTGCCCCAGATGAGGATCAGCTGCGACTCGGCGAAATGCTCCACCTTCATGCCCACCTTGCCACCCAGCGTCTGGTTGAGGCCCTCGCCGCCGGCCGCGGCGCAGATGGTGCGCCCCAGCAGCGAGGCGCCCAGGCGGTGGAAGAATCGCCGGTCCATGCTCTCGCCCTGCACGAGCCCCATGGTGCCGGCATAGCTGTAGGGCAGGATGGCCTGCGGGTCGCGCGCGGCGATGGCGCCCAGGCGCGATGCGATATCCGAGAGCGCCTCGTCCCAGCCCACCGGCTCGAATTGCCCGCTGCCCTTGGGCCCCGTGCGGCGCAGCGGCGTGAGGATGCGGTCCGGGTGGTTCGTGCGGTCGGCATAGCGCGACACCTTGGCGCAGAGCACCCCGTCGGTGTGGCCATGGGCCGGGTTGCCCTGCACCCGCACGGCCACGCCGTTTTCCACCGTGGTGACCAGGGCGCAGGTATCGGGGCAGTCGTGCGGGCATGCGCCGCGCACCTGCAGGGGCGCGCCGGCCGGCGCGGGAGTGTGCGAAATGGTTTCCATCATGGGCATCGTGCAGGGCGGGGCGATACACTGCGCGCGCATGCGGACTGGGCAGGCACTGCGCGGTCTTTCCAGGTTTCAACAACATCGGGGCCGGATCTGCCGCAAGCCGGCTGTCGAGCCCCAAGGGGGGATTTCACCATGAAGCAGGCAGTTCTGGGGCGCAGGCGGTTTTCCATCGGCCTGGGCATGGCCGTGGTCGCGGGGTTCGGGCCGGCGCGCGCGCAGCCTGAAGGGCCCATCGTGCTCGGCCAGTCGGCGCCGTTCTCCGGGCCGTCCGCCCAGCTGGGCGTGCAGTTCCACGCGGGCGCGAAGCTGTGTTTCGACGCCCTCAACGCCCAGGGCGGCATCGGCCGGCGGCCGGTGGAGTTGCGCACCCTGGACGACGGCTACGAACCCGACCGGTGCGCGGCCAACACCCGCAAGTTCATCGAGCAGGACGTGCTGGCCCTCTTCGGCTACGTGGGCACGCCCACCAGCCTCGCGGCGCTGCCGCTGTTCAACCAGGCCAGGGTGCCCTTCTTCGCGCCCTTCACCGGGGCGGAGGCGCTGCGCCAGCCGTTCAACCGCCTGATCTTCCACGTGCGCGCCTCGTACAACGACGAGACCGCCGTGATCGTGCGGCAGCTCACCCACCTGGGGCTGCGCAGGATCGCCGTGCTCTACCAGGACGACGCCTACGGCAAGGCGGGGCTGGATGGCGTCACGCTCGCCCTGGCGCAGGACCAGCTCAAGCCGCACGCCACGGCGACCGTGCCCCGCAATTCGGTGGAAGTGGCCCCGGCCGTGGACAAGCTCGTGGCCGCCCGCCCCGAGTCCATCGTGCTGGTCACCACCTATGCGGCGAGCGCCGCCTTCGTGCGCGCGGCGCGCAAGGCGGGCTATGGCGGCACCTTCTACAACCTCTCCTTCGTGGGCACGCAGGCCCTGGCCGACGCGCTGGGCCGGGACGGCGCGGGCGTGGTCGTCTCGCAGGTGATGCCTTCGCCCTACCAGACCACGCGGCAGATCGCCCGGGAGTTCCAGGACGCGATCAAGAAGGGCGGCGGGAAGGTGCAGGCCAACTACTCGAGCATGGAAGGCTTCGTGGCCGCCCGGGTGTTCGCCGAAGGCCTGCGGCAGGGCGGCGGCAAGCCCACGCGCGAGTCGCTCGTCGCCGGCCTGGAAGCCATCGGCACCGCGACGGTCTCGGGCTATCCGATCAGCCTCAGCAGCAGCAGCCACGCCGGCTCGCGCTTCGTCGAGATGTCGATGCTGACCGGGGACGGCCGGGTGATGGTCTGAAGCCTCCTCAGAGACCCTCGAACTCCCGCGTCTGCGCCAGCCCGCGCATGAAGGCCTCGCAGCGGGCGAGCTGCTCCAGGCTCACGTATTCGTCGGGCTGGTGGGCCTGGCGGATGCTGCCCGGACCGCAGACCACGGTGGAGATGCCGGCATTCTTGAAGAGGCCGGCCTCGGTGCCGAAGGCGACCAGCGTGGTGCCGGCCGCGCCTGCGAGGCGCTGCGCCAGGCGCGTGACGGGGTCCTGCGCGCTGCCCAGGAAACTCGGGATCTCGCAGATGGTGTCGAAGGTGATGCCCGTCTGCGGCGCCACCGCCTGCATCGCGGGCTCCAGGGATCGCGCATAGGCCACCACCTCGGCCTGCATGCGGGCCGCGTCGGCCGTGGGCAGGTCGCGGAATTCGTAGCGGAACTCCGCGTCGCGCGGCACCACGTTGTCGGCGATGCCACCATGGAACTGGCCCACGCTGGCGGTGGAGAACGGCACGTCGAAGCCGTCGAAGCGCGGCTCCTCGCGCTCGAAGCCCTCGGCCATGTCGCGCACGCGGCCGACCACGCGCGCGGCCATCTCGATCGCGTTCACCGAATGCGGCGTGAGCGAGGAGTGCGCCTCCTTGCCGCGCACGCAGCAGCGGTAGCGGTACACGCCCTTGTGCGCGATGGCCGGCACCATGTCGGTGGGCTCGCCCACGATGCAGGCCAGGGGCCGCACGCCGGCATCGCGCAGGTCGGCGATGAGCTCGCGCGCGCCGAAGCAGCCCACCTCCTCGTCGTAGCTGAACGCGTAGTGGATGGCGAAGGGCGCGTCGCTTTCCAGGAACTGGCGCGCCTGCGACAGCGCGATGGCGATGAAGGCCTTCATGTCGGCGCTGCCCCTGCCGTAGAGCCGGCCGTCCTGCACCGTTGCCGAGAGCGGGTCCATGCTCCAGTCCTGGCCGTCCCAGGGCACCGTGTCGGTGTGGCCCGAGAGGATGATGCCCGCGGGCTTGCCCTCGCCCAGGGTGGCGAACAGATTGGCCTTGGTTTTGCTTGCGTCGTAGGTCAGCCGGCACTTCACGCCGAGGCGATCCAGTTCCGTGCGGATGAAATCGATGAGCTCCAGGTTGGAGCGTTGGCTCACGGTGTTCATGCGCACCAGGGCCTGGGCGAGCGAGAGGGCGTGTTCTGACAGCATCGTGGGGATGTGGAATAACCCTGTCTGGTGCGCGTGCGGAGGCAGGGCTAGACTCTCCGGACCAAGGAAGCACCCATTATGAAACTCATCGACTCCATCGTCAC
Source organism: Paracidovorax avenae (assembly GCA_003029925.1). GTDB lineage: Bacteria > Pseudomonadota > Gammaproteobacteria > Burkholderiales > Burkholderiaceae_C > Paracidovorax > Paracidovorax avenae_A. Next base: position 770,942 of record CP028296.1, read on the forward strand.
CGAGGCGGCATCCATCGCCGCAGTGCGCCGCGACATCCATGCGCACCCCGAACTGTGCTTCGAGGAAGTGCGCACGGCCGACATCGTGGCCGCCAAGCTCGCCGAGTGGGGCATCCCGATGCATCGCGGGCTGGGCAAGACGGGCGTGGTGGGCATCGTGCACGGCCGCGACGGCGGCGCCTCGGGCCGTGCGGTGGGCCTGCGCGCCGACATGGACGCGCTGCCCATCACCGAGTTCAACACCTTCTCGCACGCCAGCACCCATCCCGGCAAGATGCACGCCTGCGGACACGACGGCCACACGGCCATGCTGCTCGGCGCGGCCCAGCATTTCGCGAAGCACCGCGACTTCGACGGCACCGTCTATCTGATCTTCCAGCCGGCGGAAGAGGGCGGCGGCGGCGCGCGCGTGATGATCGAAGACGGCCTGTTCACGCAGTTCCCGATGGAGGCCGTGTTCGGCATGCACAACTGGCCCGGCATGCGCGCCGGCCAGTTCGCGGTCAGCCCCGGCCCCGTCATGGCCTCGTCCAACGAGTTCAGGATCGTCATCCGCGGCAAGGGCAGCCATGCCGCCATGCCGCACATGGGCATCGACCCGGTGCCCGTGGCCTGCCAGATGGTGCAGGCGTTCCAGAACATCATCAGCCGCAACAAGAAGCCGGTGGATGCCGGCGTGATCTCGGTCACCATGATCCACACCGGCGAGGCCACCAACGTGGTGCCCGACAGCTGCGAACTGCAGGGCACGGTGCGCACCTTCACGCTGGACGTGCTCGACATGATCGAGCAACGCATGAAGCAGGTGGCCGAGCACACCTGCGCCGCGCACGAAGCCACCTGCGAGTTCGAGTTCCACCGCAACTACCCGCCCACCGTGAACGCGCCGGCCGAGGCCGCCTTCGCGCGCCGCGTGATGGAAGGCATCGTGGGCGCGGGCAACGTGTCGCCGCAGGAACCCACCATGGGCGCGGAGGATTTCGCGTTCATGCTGCAGGCCAGGCCCGGCGCCTACTGCTTCATCGGCAACGGCGAAGGCACGCACCGCGAGATGGGCCATGGCGGCGGCCCCTGCACGCTGCACAACCCGAGCTACGACTTCAACGACGACCTGCTCCCGCTGGGCGCCACTTACTGGGTGGAACTGGCCCGGCAGTGGCTGTCGTCGCCGCGGCCCGCTGCCTGACGCCTGGCGCCGGGCGCGCCACGGCCTGCATGCCGTGGTGCATCCCTTGTCGCTCCTTTCCTGCCGCGACTGCGGGCAGGGCCTGCGCTTTCCGCTCCTGCCGTCTTTTCCGTCCGACATATTTCCCCAGGAATCTCCCAGGATGATCGCCCCCGCGCACGCGTTTTCTTCCACCTATGCGCAGGCCCGCGCACGGTTCCTCGATGCGGCGGCTGCGGCCGGCCTCACGGTGGAGTCGCATCCGCATCCACTGCCGGGCCGCGAAGGCGAGGCGCTGGCGATGGACGTGGTGCGCGACGGGCCGGCCGATGCGCACCGCCTGCTCATCCTGAGCAGCGCCTGCCACGGCGTGGAGGGCCATTGCGGCAGCGGGGTGCAGGTGTTCGCGCTGCACGACGCGGCGTGGCGCGCGCGGGCCCGGGATGCGGGGCTGGCGGTGCTCTACATCCACGGGCTGAATCCGCACGGCTTCTCGCACACGCGCCGCGCCACGCACGAGAACGTGGACCTGAACCGCAATTTCCAGGATTTCGGCCGCCCCCTGCCGGTCAACGAGGCCTACCGCGATGTCGCGCCGCTGCTGCTGCCGGCCCGGTGGCCTCCGTCGCCGGAGAACGAGCGCGCCGTGGCCGCGTTCATCGCCGAGCGCGGCGAAGCGGCCTGGCAGGCCGCCATCACCGCGGGGCAGCACGAGTTCCCGCAGGGCCTGTTCTTCGGCGGCACCGGGCCCACCTGGAGCAACCTCACCCTGCGGCGCGTGCTGCGCGCGCACGGCGCGGCCGCGCGGCACATCGGCTGGATCGACCTGCACACCGGCCTCGGGCCGAGCGGCCATGGCGAGCGCATCTACGCCGGCCGCAACGATGCCGCCGCCATCGCGCGTGCACGGGCCTGGTGGGGCGGGGGCGGCGCGACGCCGGTGACGTCGATCTACGACGGCTCGTCGAGCTCCGCCTTCCTCACCGGGCTCATGTGGAACAGCGTGTACGAAGAGTGCCCGCAGGCCGAAATGACCGGCATCGCGCTCGAATACGGCACCGTGCCCATCCTGGAGGTGCTGCAGGCCCTGCGCGCCGACCACTGGCTGCACCTGCATCCCGAGGCGCCCTCCGGCCAGGCGGAGGCGATCCGGCAGCAGGTGCTGGCCGCGTTCTACACCGACACGCCGGCGTGGAAGGTGCGTATTGTCGAGCAGGCGCGCGAGGCGCTGCTGCAGGCTGCCGACGGCCTGGCCGGCCGGCCCTGACGGCTGCGCGGCGCTGTCCCGCGGTATGGGCGCAAGGCACGGCCTACAGCGGTTTTCGTCACGCGCCTGCCGCCGCGTGGCGCATGCCCCCTGGTTTTTTCGCGGATTCTTGCAAACAATGGCGAGACACCAACCACATCGGCAGTGACCGGGGCGGGAGAGGGCGCCCAGGGCAGAACACGGCCGTTCACCGTGAAGGGAGGAGCACCCATGGAAGGGAAAGCAACAGGCCGCTGGACGATGGCGCGGCGTTTGATGGCGATCAACGCGCTCATCTTCGTGCTGCTGGCGGTCGCGGCCGTCTCGATCTGGACCATGATGGAGCGGCTCAGCCACGATGCCGAGGTGGTCCGCGCCTACAACGTTCCGCAGTTGCAGCGCATCGCCGAGCTGGAGCTGAACGTCACGCGGGTCTCGCTGCAACTGCGGCACGCCATCCTCTCGCGCACGCCCGAGGAGCTCAACGCCACCCTGGCCGACATCTCGGCAAAGCGCGCCCTGCTGCAGAAGACGCTGAAGGATTTCGGGGACAACATGATCTCCGACGACGGCCGCCAGGCCTATGCCCCGATCCCGGCCCTCATGGACGAGTTCTGGGCCACCGGCACCGACAACATCCAGCTCATCCAGACCGGCCGCAAGGATGAGGCGTTCGCCATGCTCGTGGACCGCACGATCCCCGCGCGCAACCGCCTGCTGGCACCGCTCGGGAAGGAGAAGGAGCGCCAGGGCGAACGCCTGTCCGAGCGCATCAACGACGTGCAGGAACTGGCCAAGACCGACCGCAACCTCGCCACGATCGCGGTGCTGATCGTGGTGGCCTGTCTCGCCGGGCTGAGCTGGTACCTGCGATCCGTGGTTCGCGAGCTGGGTGCGGATCCGCCCGACCTCAAGCGGGTGGCCCTGGCCGTGGCGGGAGGCAACCTGGCCGTGGATGTGCCGGTGCGTGTGCGGGACGGCGCCAGCGTGATGGCCGGCCTGGGCTCGATGCGCGACCGGCTCGCGGCCGTGGTGACCACCGTGCGGTCCAGTTCGGAGAGCGTGTCCTCCGCCAGCCGCGAGATCGCTGCGGGCAACCACGACCTGTCCGCCCGCACCGAGCGGCAGGCCTCCGCTCTGGAGCAGACCGCCGCATCCATGGAAGAGCTCGGCTCGACCGTGCGCCGCAACGCCGACAGCGCGCGCCGTGCCAACGAACTGGCCCAGGCCGCCTCCAGCGTGGCGGCCGATGGCGGCACCGTCGTCGCGCAGGTGGTGGACACCATGAAGGAAATCCAGGACAGCAGCCGGCAGATCGGCGACATCATCGGCGTGATCGACGGCATCGCCTTCCAGACCAACATCCTCGCGCTGAACGCGGCCGTGGAGGCCGCGCGCGCCGGCGAGCAGGGCCGCGGATTCGCCGTGGTGGCGTCCGAGGTGCGCACCCTCGCGCAGCGCAGCGCCACGGCGGCCAAGGAAATCAAGGAGCTCATCACCGGCAGCGTCGAGCGCGTGGGCCGCGGCAGCGAGCTCGTGGACCGGGCAGGGGCCACCATGACGGAAGTCGTCGCCTCGATCCGCCGTGCCACCGACCTCATGGGCGAGATCAGCGCCTCCAGCGCCGAGCAGAGCCAGGGCGTGGACCAGATCGCCGAAGCCATCACCCACGTGGACCAGGCCACGCAGCAGAATGCCGCACTGGTGGAACAGATGGCCGCGGCGGCCAGCAGCCTGAGCACCCAGGCGGCCGAACTGGTGCGTGCCGTGGAGGTGTTCCAGCTGGGGCGTGCATCGGCCGTGGCGCCGCACCATGCACCGCCCGCCGGGCCGCCGGCCGCCTCCCCCCGGGCCGCGCCCCGCAGTCCGGTGGCGGTGCCGGCCCCTTCCGCGGCCCGGGCGCTG
>CP028296.1:775322-792854 GCA_003029925.1 Paracidovorax avenae
GGGCAAGCCGCCGGCCGCCTCCGCCCCTGCGGCGCCCGCGGCCCGTCCCGCCCCGGCCGCCAGCCCCGCTGCGGGTGGCTCGGACGACTGGGAGATGTTTTGACAGGGGCGTCTAAGATATCCACTCCATCCACCCGGAGACACGCTTTCCCATGTCCGACCTGAACGCTGCTTTCGAAGCCGCCGTGGCCCAGTCCAAGAACCTCAGCGAGCGCCCCGACAACCCGACGCTGCTCAAGATCTACGCACTCTACAAGCAGGCCACCGCGGGCGACAACGCAGAGGCCCGCCCCGGCTTCTCCGACGTCGTGGGCCGCGCCAAGTGGGACGCCTGGACCAAGCTCAAGGGCACGGACGGCGATACCGCGAAGCAGCAGTACATCGACCTGATCGAATCCCTGAGCTGACCGGCGCCGCGCGGCGTCCGTCCCGCGTCAATCCGCGGCCGGCGGGGGCGCGGCGCCCCCGGACGCCGGCAGCGCGGCGCGCAGCTCCCGCAGCCGCTCGTCCGGCGGCAGCGCAGCCAGCCGGCGCACGGCCTGGTAGAACCGCGGCCAGTCGCCTCCCTCTCGCCGGAACAGCGCCTCGAACGCGGGCACGAGGTCGTCATAGGCCGCCTGCGCCCCGAAGGCCGCGTTGTTGGCTTCGGCCACCCAGCGGTCGTAGCCCGCGATCTGCGCGGGCTGCGTGCCCTGCGCCAGCCAGCCGGCACGCAGCCGGGCGTACCGGGTACGGAATTGCTCCATCGCCTCGCGCTTGTGCTCCTGCAGCCCGGGCTGGCCCCCTTCCCCGGCAGACCGTGCATACAGCTCCGCCAGCCGCTCGCGCGTTTCCCGGGCCAGCGACCGGAACGCGGCGCGCCGTTCCTCGCCCAGCGCGTATTCGGCCCGGGCCTGCGGCGTGGCCCGCTCGGCGAGCCAGCGGGCCACGCCGAGCCGTTCCACCGCCGTGGCGAACGATTCGTTGAACATCGTGTCGCCGTTGGCATACACCACCTGGTGGGCCAGTTCGTGGAACAGCAGCCGCACGAAGTCCCCCTCGGGCCAGCCGATGAAGGTATTGAGCAGCGGGTCCCCGCCCAGCCAGTTGGTGTAGCCCAGCGTGGAATAGGCGGGCACGCCGTACACGGCCGTCTCCAGCCCGTCGGCGGCGAGGCGCGCGGCTTCCGCCCGTGCGTCGCCTTCCGCGAAGTAGCCCCGGTAGCCGATGCAGCCGGTGATCGGAAAGCACCAGGTGTGCAGCGTGAGCGAATCGGGCGGCGCGGCCACCACGTTCCAGACGGCGGCGCGGCGGCCCAGGTCGGCATAGCGGCGGTAGCTGGCGTTGTCGGGCAGGTGCAGTTCCGTGACCGCGAACGCACGCGCCTGCTGCGCGAGCTCCAGCTGGGCCCGCAGCGGCGCGGCGGTGTCCGGCCGCGCGATCCAGTCGTCCACCGGTTCCGCGGCGCGCATGATCTGCAGGTGGCCGCGCACCGATTGCCAGTAGTAGCCCAGCGTGTCGCCGGTATGGGCGCAGCCCGCGAGCAGGGCGCCTGCGAGGCCGGCGGCCGCGAGGCGCGCAGTGCGGGCAGGCGAGGGGGTCAGGGAAGTCATGGGGCGAGGAGGCGGGCGTGAAGCGGATGTGAAACGGCCCGCAGGAGCACGGTGGAGTGTACGGAGCCGCAGCCGGTTCCCGGCTGCGGCTCCCTAGAATGGCGCCATGCCCCACGATCCCCTTGCGCCCGCTGCCGAACCGGCGCCCACCGTGGCCGCCGCTCCCGCATTGCCCGAAGGGCTGTTCGCGGATGGCCCGGCCGAGCCGGCCCGCTGCTTCTGGTGCCGCGCCACGCCGCTCTACCGCCACTACCACGACCATGAATGGGGCTTCCCGGTGAGCGACGACCGGCGCCTGTTCGAAAAGCTCTGCCTGGAGGGCTTCCAGGCGGGCCTCAGCTGGATCACCATCCTCAACAAGCGCGAAGCCTTCCGCGCGGGGTTCGCGAACTTCGATGCCGAGCGCATGGCGGATTTCGATGAGGCCGACGTGGCGCGCCTGCTGGCCGACCCCGGCATCGTGCGCCACCGCGGCAAGATCGAGTCGGCCATCCGCAATGCGCGCCGCGTGCTCGAGTTGCGGCGCGAATTCGGCAGCCTGGCTCATTACGTGTGGCGCTTCGCACCGGCCGCGGCCGAGGGGCGGCCCGAACGGCTCACGCTGGCGGCCGCGAAGTCGCTCACCACCGCGCCGGCCGCCGTGGCCCTGTCGAAGGACCTGAAGAAGCGCGGCTTCGGCTTCGTCGGGCCGACCACGATGTACGCCTTCATGCAGGCCATGGGCCTGGTCAACGACCACATCGAGGGCTGTGCCACGCGCGAGGCGGCCCGGGCCGCGCGCACCGCGTTCCAGGTGCCCGGGCCCGCGCGCTGAACGGCACCACGCACAAAAAAGCCCTCGCGCAGGAGGGCTTCGGGGCGCAGGGGCGGCTGCACGGGGCGCCGCCGCGGCAAAAAGGGGGCTCAGCCGCCCTTCTTGGAGCGCTTGCCGGGGTTCTTCTTGCTGCGCGTGGCGACGCCGCGCTCCAGGCTCACGCGCTGGCCGCGGCCGCCCGTGGGCAGGGACATGCCGGGCAGCGGCTTCGGTTGGGGGGTGCGCTTGCGGTCGGCTTCGGTAACGATCTTGTTGCCCATGGTGTGAGACTCCTGCTGGAACGTGCTGTGAAAACCCTCTATTAAGCCATAGACGCGCCCCAGGGCGTTCTGGCGGCCGGTTTGTAAGACAGTTGCCATTGACGCCCCCCGTGGCGAGGTCCAACAATCCTCTCCATGAATCCCCTGCTGCGTGCCCTGGAGGAGCGGCTGGCCGCGTCGCCGGTCGGGCTCGCGCTGGAGTTGCCCGGGGGCGAGCGGCTGGGCGTGCGCGACGCACGCGTGGTGCTGCGCTTCCGCGACGCGATGGCGCTCGCCGCCCTCGCGCGGGGCAAGGTGGGCGACGTGGGCGCAGCCATCGTGGAGGGCCGCGTGGCCATGGAAGGGCGCGTGCGCGACCTCATGGCCGCGGCCGGCGCCCTGTTGCGGGGTGATCCGGCGCACGGTTCGTCCCACTGGGGCGCCGCGCTGGCGCACCGGATCCGCTCCTACCGCCTGCACACGCTGGGCCGGGACGCGCGGCAGATCCAGTTCCACTACGACCTCTCCGACCGCTTCTACGCGCTGTGGCTCGATCCGCGCCGCGTGTATTCCTGCGCCTACTACCGCGACGCCGACATGCCGCTCGCCCGGGCGCAGGAGGCCAAGCTGGACCACATCTGCCGCAAGCTGCGCCTCGCGCCCGGCGACCGCTTCCTCGACATCGGCGCGGGCTGGGGCGGGCTGCTGCTCTGGGCCGCGGAGCACTACGGCGTGGAAGGCACCGGCATCACGCTCTCGCGCAACCAGCACGCGCACGTGACGCGGCTCGTCGAGGAGAAGGGCCTGTCGGGCCGGGTGCGCATGCTGCTGTGCGACTACCGCGACCTGCCGCGCACCGCACAGCCGCCGTTCGACAAAATCGCCTCCGTGGGCATGTTCGAGCACGTGGGGCGCGCGCGCCTGCCGGAGTACTTCGCGTGCGTGCACGGCCTGCTGCGCCCCGGCGGGCTCCTGCTCAACCACGGCATCACTGCGGGCGGCGTGGACAACGACCAGCTGGGTGCCGGCATGGGCGATTTCATCGAGAAATACATCTTTCCCGGCGGCGAACTGGTGCACGTGGGCGCGGTGCTGCACGACATGGCCGGCGCCGGCCTGGAGATGGTCGATACCGAGAACCTGCGTCCCCATTACGCACGCACGCTCTGGGCCTGGTCGGACGCGCTGGAAGAGCGCCTGGCCGAGGCCGAGGCCATCCTGTCGGAAGAGGCCGGAGCCGATCGCGGCGCCAGGGCGCTGCGCGCCTACCGCCTCTACCTGGCCGGCAGCGCCATGGGATTCGAGCGCGGATGGATGGCCCTGCACCAGATGCTCGCCATCCGGCCCGACGGGCGCACCGATTCCGGCCCCATGCCGGGCGCGCAGTCCGGCTACCCTTTCCAGCGCGGCTACATGTACGAGGGGCTGCCGCGCACTTCCTGATCCGCTCCCACTTTCCCTACCTCTCCCCTTCCTGATCCATGCTCTACAAATTCAAGTCCCGGGCCACGGCCGACATCATCATGCTGCAGCCCCACGGCCGCCAGATCCTGCAGGCGATCGGCAAGTCTCCCGACGATGCACACGGCATCATCACGGCCGAGCAGATCCCCGCGGCCATCCAGTCGCTGGAGGCCGCGGTGGCCGCCGACGAGGCCCGCCGCGCCGAGGGCGGCGAGACGCAGAACGATGCGGCCGCCGAGGGCCGCGAGGAGCGCGGCGATCCTGCCGAGGCGGTGCGCCTGCGCCAGCGCGCGGCCCCCTTCATCGACATGCTGCGCCGCAGCGCCGCCGAAGGCCGCGAGGTCACCTGGTAGCGCCGCGGCTCAATCCACCTTGGCGCCCGAGGCCTGCACCACGCGGGCCCACTTGGCGTGCTCGGCCTGGATGTGCCGCGCGAACTCGGCCGGCGTGTTGCCGCCGGGAATGGCGCCCTGCGCCAGCATGCGTTCCTTCACCGCGGGCGATGCCAGTGCCTTGGCGGTTTCCAGCTGGATGCGGTTCACGATGTCGGCGGGCGTGCCCGCCGGGGCCAGCAGGCCGAACCACGAGCTGGCCTCGTAGCCTTTGAGCGCCGGACCGCCGGCCTCTTCCACAGTGGGCACGTCCGGCAGCGCTGGCGAGCGGGTGGCACTGGTCACCGCCAGCGCCTTGAGCTTGCCCGCCTTGATCTGCGCCATGGAAGAGGGCAGGTTGTCGAACATCACGTCCATGTTGCCGCCCACCATGTCCAGCAGGGCCGGACCCGAGCCGCGGTAGGGCATGTGCAGCATGTAGGTGCCGGTCATGCTCTTGAACAGTTCGCCCGCGAGGTGGATGGAGGTGCCGTTGCCGCTGGAGGCCATGTTGAGCTGGCCCGGATGGGCCTTGGCGTAGCGGATGAAGTCCTGCACGCTCGAGATGCCCTGCGCGCGCGCCTTCTCGGCATTGACTTCCATCACGTTCGGCACCGCGGCCACCAGCGTGATCGGCACGAAGTCCTTGATGGGGTCGTAGGGCAGCTTGCCGTAGAGCGCGCGGTTGATGCCGTGGGTGCCCACGGTGCCCATGAGCAGCGTGTAGCCGTCGGCTGGCGACTTGGCGACGATCTCCGCGCCGATGTTGCCGCCCGCGCCCGCGCGGTTGTCCACCACGAACTGCTGACCGAAGGCGCGGCTCAGTTCGGGCGCGACGGCCCGCGCGAGGATGTCGGTGGTGCCGCCGGGGGCGAAGGGCACGACGATGCGCACGGGCTTGGACGGCCACGTGTCGGCGCGCGCGGGGGCTTGCCAGGCCGCGAGCGCGGCGCCCGCGAGCAGCGCGCAGCCCAGGGCGATGGTGCGGCGGCGGAGCACGGCGGTTTCCTGGAGGGCGGCAGCGGCATGGGCACGTGGGCGGCGGGAAGGCGATGCGTCGGCGGGCAGGGGCATGGGGGATGGCCTTTCGGGGAACCGTGGATCGGGGGCCCCGCCGTGCGGAGCCATGTGTCCCCGTTGTAGGCGGGCCCGCCGCGCCGTGGCAGATGGATAACCCGTAGCGCCATGGAACGCGTGCATGCCATGCGCTCCACCGCATTCGCGGGCCCCATGGAAAAACGCCCCGGGGCTGGCAGCCACGGGGCGTCGGGGGTGCGGACGGCCGGCCCGGTGGGCCGCTCCGTCAGTCCGCGTAGGTGCCTGCGGCCTTGATGATGGGGCCCCACTTGTTGATCTCGGCCTGCACGAACTTCTTGTGCTCGGCCGGCTCGATGCGCTGGTCGGAGGCCACCACGGCGCCCAGGCCTTCCTGCTTCTTGATGAAGTCGGGGTCCTTCAGGGCGGCCTTGAGGGCTTCGTTCAGCTTGGCCACCACCTCGGCGGGCGTGCCCTTGGGTGCATAGAGGCCGTGCCAGATGGTGACCTGGAAGTCCTTCACGCCGGACTCGGCCAGCGTGGGCAGGTCCTTGAGCGAGGGCGTGGAGAGGCGCTTGTCGGTGGTGACCGCATAGGCCTTGACCTTCTTGGCCTCGATCTGCGAGGTGGTGTTGGTCGTCTGGTCGCACAGCAGATCGATCTGGCCGCCGATCAGGTCGGTGATGGCCGGGGCCGTGCCCTTGTAGGCGACGGTGGTCATCTCGACCTTGAGCGCGTTCTGGTAGAGCAGGCCGCACAGGTGCGAGGCGGCGCCCAGGCCGGCGTGGCCCAGGTTGATCTTGCCCTTGTTCTGCTCGATCCAGGTCGCGAGTTCCTTGTAGTTGTTGGCGGGCAGCGAGGGGCGGCCGATGAGCGTCATGGGCACGTCGTTCACGATGCCCAGGTACTCGAAGTCGGTGGCCACGTTGAACGGCAGCTTGCGGTAGAGCGCCGGCATCGTGGCCATGGCGATGTGGTTGAGCAGCAGGGTGTAGCCGTCGGGGTTGGCGCGCGCCACCTTGGCGGTGCCGATGCTGCTGCCGGCGCCTGCGGCGTTGTCGATCACCACGCTCACCCCGCCCAGCGGCTTGCGCATGGCCTCGGCCAGGTCGCGTGCCACGCGGTCGGTGGGACCGCCGGCCGCGAAGGGCACGACGATGGTCACCGTCTTGTCCTTGGAGGGGAAGGCTTGCTGCGCCTGGACGCCGAAAGCGGCGGCTACGGCAGCGGCCAGCAGGGCGGTCTTGAACAGTGATTTCATGGTGCTCCTTACGTGAAGAGGCGCCATGATAGTCACGGGCTTTCGGCGCTACATCAAGGTAATCACTGAGGCGCGGAGATGCAGGGTTTTCAATTTTTTTGCGCTGGATCCATTGACCTGCAATGTTTTGCTGCTATTGAAATGTGAGTGTAAGCCCCGTGCAATCCACCTGTGGCATGCGCCCGCGGGCGTCGTCCGGGGTCACCGGTAGCTGCGCGCATCCTCGATCACGCGGCCGTCGTTGGGCAGGCTGCCCGGCGGCAGCATCTCCACCTCGGCGCGCAGTTTGGTGACCTCGCGCACCGCGGCCGCCAGCTGGTCGGCCAGCCCGCCCGCGGTCTCCGACGTCTCCACGCGCAGCACCAGGGTGTCGCTGGCCATCTCGCCGGCCACGACGAGGCGCGCGCGCGCCACCTGCGGGAAGCGCCGGGCCACCTCGGCCACCTGGCCAGGGTGCACGAACATGCCGCGCACCTTGGTGGTCTGGTCGGCCCGGCCCATCCAGCCGCGGATGCGGCGGTTCGTGCGGCCGGTGGGGCAGGGGCCGGGCAGCACCGCCGACAGATCGCCCGTGCCGAAGCGCACCAGGGGGTAGTCGGGGTTGAGCGTGGTCACGACCACCTCGCCCACCTCGCCGTCGGGCACCGGGTCTCCGGTGCCGGGCCGCACGATCTCCACGATCACGTCCTCGCCCAGCACCAGGCCCTCGCGGGCGCGCGTCTCGTAGGCGATCAGGCCCAGGTCGGCCGTGGCGTAGCACTGGTAGGCCGCGACGCCGCGCTCCGCGAACCAGTCGCGCAGCGAGGGCGGCAGCGCCTCGCCCGACACCAGCGCCTTGCCCAGGTGCGGCAGCGCCGTGCCCGTCTCCGCCGCTTTTTCCAGCAGGATGCGCAGGAAGCTCGGCGTGCCGATATAGCCCGCGGGGCGCAGCTCGGCCATGGCCTGCACCTGCTGCTCCGTCTGCCCCGTGCCGCCCGCGAACACCGTGCAGCCCACGGCCTGCGCGCCGCCTTCCATCATCGCGCCCGCGGGCACGAAGTGGTAGCTGAAGCAGTTATGCACCAGCTCGCCCGGCCGGAACCCCGCGGCATGGATCGCACGCGCCATGCGCCAGTAATCCGCCCGGCGCCCCTCGGGCTCGTAGAGCGTGCCCGGGCTCGCGAACACCCGCGGCATCGCCGGCCCGAACGCCAGCGCGCTGAACCCCCCGAACGGGTTCGCCGCCCGGCCCGCCTGCTGCCGCTCCAGCAGCTCGTGCTTGCGCGTCACCGGCAGCGCGGCCAGCGCATCCCGGCTGGTCACGGCCCGCGGATCCACCCCCGCCAGGATCTCGCCAAAAGCCGCCGTGGCCGACCGCGCATGCGCCACCTGCGCCGGCAGCGCCGCCATCAGCGCAGCCTCGCGCTCCTCGGGCGCGCGGGTTTCGAGGGCGTCGTAGGAATCCATCATGTTCATGCCTTCATCCATGCGGTTGTGCAATCCATGTCGTAACCATCAGCGGCGGAACCATGTATGTGTGCCCGCTACCCATATTTGCCTGTAGCTCATGGCCCATGAATAGACGCAGCGCCACCTATCGAGAGGCCGCGGAGCAGGCCATGCCAGCAGACGCCGCGGAACGGGCTTCGCCCGGCCGCTGGCGTCGTCCCCCTTCCCGACGTGCGCAGCACGGCGAGAGAAGGGGGAAGCGGCGCAGCCGCACAGGGGGTAGCTCATCAAGCCAGCCACCGCTTGCGCCGCTTGTAGCTCTTCGCATCCTTGAAACTCTTGCGCTCCCCCCCGCCCATGCCCAGGTAGAACTCCTTCACGTCCTCGTTGTTGGCGAGGTCGCCCGCGGCGCCGTCCATCACCACGCGGCCGCTTTCGAGGATGTAGCCATAGTCGGCGTACTTCAGCGCCATGTGCGTGTTCTGCTCCGCCAGCAGGAAGGTGACCTTCTCGCGGGTGTTGAGGTCGCGCACGATGTGGAAAACCTCGTCCACGATCTGCGGAGCCAGGCCCATCGACGGCTCGTCCAGCAGCACCATGCGCGGGTTGGCCATGAGCGCGCGGCCGATGGCGCACATCTGCTGCTCGCCGCCCGAGGTGTACGCCGCCTGGCTCGTGCGCCGGGTCTTGAGGCGCGGGAAATAGGCATACACCTTCTCCAGGTTCGCCGCGATCTCGCCGCGGTCGGTGCGCGTGTAGGCACCCGTGAGCAGGTTCTCCTCGATCGTGAGGTGGGCGAAGCAGTGCCGGCCTTCCATCACCTGCACCACGCCGCGGTCCACCAGCGCAGCGGGCGAGAGCTTTTCGATGCGCTCGCCGCGCAGCTCGATGCTGCCCTTCGTGACCTCACCGCGCTCGCCCGCCAGCAGGTTGGAGACCGCGCGCAGCGTGGTCGTCTTGCCCGCGCCGTTCCCACCCAGCAGGGCCACGATGGCACCCTCGGGCACGGAAAGCGAAACGCCCTTGAGCACGAGGATCACATGGTGGTAGATCACCTCGATGCCGTTGACGACGAGCAGCGGTTCACTGGCGGATGGCGGGGCTGTTGTCATGGCTGGCTCCGTGGGCATGGTGTGAATTGGCTGTGCGGTCCGAGGCGTGGCGCATAGTGGAGTGCGGCGCTGCCTCGGGCATGGGGTACGAGGGACACCGAGGAAGGGCCGCCCCGCACCGACGGTGTCGTCCCCCTCCCGCGCAGCGAGAGAGGGGGAAGGCGCGCAGCGCCTCAGGGGGTGCTTCCTTCCTTCAGGGGGATGTCATCCGCAAGTCCTTGGTTTGATGTTCTTGTCCTTCGCATACTTCGCCGCGTACTCCTTCACCAGCGGATCGATGTGCGTCTTGTCGGCCTGGTACCAGTCGGACTGGATGTTCCACTTCGCGCCGTCCCACTGCACGATGCGCGCCCAGTCGGTGCCCATGTGGTTCTGGCAGGAGGTCTTCACCGGGCGCATGATCTCGCCGAAGCCCAGGGCCTTGAGCCTGTCGGCCGTGAGGTCGAGGTTCTCGAAGCCCCAGCGCACCTGCTCGGGCGTGAGCACCTTGCCCTTGCCGTACTTGTCCTGCGCGGCGCGGATCGCCTCCACCTGCAGCATGGAGATCATCATCCCGCGCGTGTGCGCCAGCGTGCCCACGCCCGTGGGGGCACCCGTGCCCTGGCCCTTGTCATAGACGAACTTCTTCAGGTCGTCGTGCACCTTGTCCTTCGCGGCGCTGTTGTGGATGGTGATGGCGTTGTAGCCCTTGGCACCCGCGCCGATGTCCTTCACGTCGTGGTCGGAGCCGGCCCACCAGATGCCGTAGATCTTCTCGCGCGGGTAGCCGCTGGCCTGCGCCTCGCGGATGCCGGCGGGCGTCATCACGCCGGCCGACCAGAACAGCACGTAGTCGGGCTTCTGCTGGCGGATCTGCAGCCAGGTGGATTTCTGCTCCACGCCGGGCGGCGTGACGGGGAAGGTGCTGAGCGTGAAGCCGTCGGCCTCGGCGCGCTTCTGCAGCAGCGGGATGGGCTCCTTGCCGTAGGGGCTGTCGTGGTAGACCAGCGCGATCTTCTTGCCCTTGAGGCTGCCCTTTTCCTTCTTGGCGATGTCCTGCAGCATCACGTCGGCGGCGGTCCAGTAGGTGCCCAGCAGCGGGAAATTCCACTCGAACACCGTGCCGTCGGCCGATTGCGAGAGACCGTAGCCCGGGGTCTCGACGGGGATCTTGTCCACGAAGGCCTTGTCGGTCACCGCGAAGGTGATGCCGGTGGATTGCGTGTCGAAGCCGGAGGCGCCGCTGCCCTTGCCCTTGAGGCGCTCGTAGCATTCCACGCCCTTGGCCGCGTCGTAGGCGGTCTCGCATTCCTCGAACGAGAGCTTGATGCCGTTCACGCCGCCGTCGCGCGCGTTCACCAGCTTGAGGTAGTCCTGCTTGCCGTCCGCCCAGGGAATGCCGAGCGGCGCGAACTGCCCGGTGCGGTAGACGAGCAGCGGCACGAACTGCTCGCCCGCGGCCTGCGCCTGCGCCTGCGCCTGCGGCGCGGTGGCGAGCGCGGAGAGGCCGGCCGCGAGGGCGGCGGCGATCGTTGCGATCTTCCTGGGTTGCATGGCATGTCTCCTTGGGATGGTGGGCACTCGGGTGGTGCGTTGGGGAAAGGGTTTGGGGCGGCGCCGGTTCAGTGCGGGAACGGCCAGATGCGCAGCTTCTGCCGCGCGGTGGACCACAGCCGCGCGAGGCCGTGCGGCTCCACGATGAGGAAGAACACGATCAGCGCGCCGAAGATCATGTGCTCCAGGTGCGTGGCCGTGCCGGTGGACAGCGGCAGCCCCAGCCAGTGGGGCACGTAGTTCAGCAGCAGCGGCAGCAGCACGATGAAGGCCGCGCCGAAGAAGCTGCCCGCGATGGAGCCCAGCCCGCCGATGATCACCATGAACAGCAGCTGGAACGAACGGTCGATGCCGAAGGCCGCGGGCTCCCACGAGCCCAGGTGCACGAAGCCCCAGAGGCCGCCGGCCACGCCGACGATGAAGCTGCTCACCGCGAACGCGCTGAGCTTGGCGTACACCGGGCGGATGCCGATCACGGCCGCGGCCACGTCCATGTCGCGCATGGCCATCCACTCGCGGCCCACGGCGCCGCGCACGAGGTTCTTGGCGAGCAGCGCGAACACGGCCACGAACCCCAGGCACAGCAGGTATTTCTGCACCGGCGTCTCGATGCCGAAGCCCAGGATCTGCAGGTGGCCCACGCTCACCGAGCCCGACGACGAATCGTTGGTGACCCACTTCACGCGGTTGGTGAACCAGTCGGTGAAGAACTGCGCGGCCAGCGTCGCCACCGCCAGGTAGAGCCCGCGGATGCGCAGGCTCGGTATGCCGAAGAGCACGCCGAACACCGTGGCGCAGAGCCCGCCTCCCAACAGTGCGAGCAGCAGCGGCATGCCCTCGATGCGCACCTGCAGGTTGTAGGCCGCATAGGCGCCCACCGCCATGAAGGCGCCCGTGCCCAGCGAGATCTGCCCGCAGTAGCCCACCAGGATGTTGAGCCCGATTGCCGCGAGCGACAGGATCAGGAAGGGCACCGCGACGGCGCGGAAGAAATAGTCGCTGCCCACGAGCGGCACGCCGACGAAGGCCACTGCCAGCAGGGCGAGCAGGGCCCAGCGGTCCTGGGCGATGGGGAACAGCGCCAGGTCGGCCTGGTAGCTGGTCTTGAACTGGCCGTTTTCGCGGTAGAACATGTTGCTTGGCTCCTTGTGCTACCGGCTCACACGCGATCAATAATTTTGTCGCCGAACAGGCCCTGCGGCCGGATCAGCAGGAAGCCGAGCGCGAGCACGTAGGCGAACCAGTTCTCGATGCCGCCGCCGAGGAACGGCCCGAGGTAGATTTCGGACACCTTCTCGCCCACGCCGATCAGCAGGCCGCCCACGATGGCGCCTGGCACCGAAGTGAGTCCGCCGAGGATCACCACCGGGAAGGCCTTGAGCGCCACGAGCGAGATGGAGAACTGCACGCCCAGCTTGCTGCCCCAGATGATCCCGGCCACGAGCGCCACGATGCCGCCCACCGACCACACGATCACCCAGATGCGCGAGAGCGGGATGCCGATGGACTGCGCGGCCTGGTGGTCGTCCGCCACGGCGCGCAGCGCGCGGCCGGTGCGCGTCTTCTGGAAGAAAAGCGAGAGCAACGCCACGAGCGCGGCGGCCACCCCGGCGGCGTAGAGGTCCTCCTTGGAGAGCAGCAGGCCGCCCTCGAAGACGTTCTCCAGCACGATCATCGGGTCCTTCGGCATGCCCACGTCGATCTTGTAGGTGCTGCTGCCGAAGATGAGCTGGCCCGCGCCGTCGAGGAAGTAGGTGATGCCCAGCGTGGCCATCAGCAGCGCGATCGGCTCCTGGTTCACGAGGTGGCGCAGCGCCAGGCGCTCCACCAGCCAGGCCACGCCCACCATGCAGGCCACCGCCGCGCAGAAGGCCAGCAGGTTGGCCAGCAGCAGGCTGTCGAAGCCCAGCCAGCGCGGCAGCCATTCGGCGAAGCGCGCCATCGCGAGCGCCGCGAACAGCACCATCGCGCCCTGCGCGAAATTGAACACGCCCGAGGCCTTGAAGATCAGCACGAACCCCAGCGCCACGAGCGCGTAGAGCATGCCGGCCATCAGGCCGCCGAACACCGTTTCGAGAAAGAAACCCATGGCGTATGCCTCCGATGTTCTGCGTTGTCTAATGACCTGAACCCAGATAGGCGCGGATCACGTCTTCGTTGTTCCGCACTTCATTCGGAGTGCCGTCGCCGATCTTCTTGCCGTAGTCGAGCACCACGACGCGGTCGGAGATGTCCATCACCACGCCCATGTCGTGCTCGATCAGCACGATGGTGGTGCCGAATTCGTCGTTCACGTCGAGGATGAAGCGGCACATGTCCTGCTTTTCCTCCACGTTCATGCCGGCCATGGGCTCGTCGAGCAGCAGCACCTGCGGCTCCATGGCCAGGGCCCTGCCCAGGTCCACGCGCTTCTGCAGGCCGTAGGGCAGCTGGCCCACGGGCGCCTTGCGCCAGGCCTGGATCTCCAGGAAGTCGATGATGCGCTCGACCACCTCGCGGTGGCGGATCTCCTCGGCCACCGCGGGGCCGATGCGCAGCGCCTGCATCAGCAGGTTGCTTCTGATCTTCAGGTTGCGGCCCGACATGATGTTGTCGAGCACGCTCATGCCCTTGAAGAGCGCCAGGTTCTGGAAGGTGCGCGCCACGCCCATCTCGGCCACCTGGCGGCTGTTCATGTGGGCGAAGGTCTTGCCGCGGAAGGTAATGGAGCCTTCCTGCGGCGCATAGACGCCGTTGATGCAGTTGAGCATCGAACTCTTGCCGGCGCCGTTCGGGCCGATGATGGAGCGGATCTCGTGCTCGCGCACGTCGAACGAGATGTCGGTGAGCGCCTTCACCCCGCCGAAGCGCAGGCTGATGTTGCGCACGTCGAGGATCACGTCGCCGGTCTTCTTGTGGGGAGTGGTCATGGCGTTGTACGTTGCGCTGCGGCGCGGGGTCAGGCGGCCTGCCGCACCGGCGGGAAGGTCTTCGCGTCCTCGATGCGCAGCGTGGCGCTCACGCGGCCCGTGCGCCCGTCCTCGAACTTCACCTGCGTCTCGATGAACTGCTCGGTGCGGCCCGCGTAGAGCGCATCGACCAGCACGCCGTACTTGTCGGCGATGAAGCCGCGGCGGACCTTGTTGGTGCGCGTGAGTTCGCCGTCGTCCGCGTCCAGCTCCTTGTGCAGCACCAGGAAGCGGGCGACCTGGCTGCCCGCGAGCAGGCCGTCGGCCGCGAGGTCGGCGTTCACCTTCTCCACGCAGTCGCGGACCAGCGCCAGCACCTCGGGCTTGGCGGCGAGGTCGGTGTAGCCCGCATACGGCAGGTTCTGCCGCTCGGCCCAGTTGCCCACGGCCTCGAAATCGATGTTGATCAGCGCGCAGACCTTGTCGCGGCCGTTGCCGAGCGCCACGGCCTCCTTGATGTGCGGGAAGAACTTGAGCTTGTTCTCCACGTACTTGGGCGCGAACATCGCGCCGTCGTGCGCGCCGCCCGCGAGGCGCCCCACGTCCTTCACGCGGTCGATGATCTTGAGCTGGCCGCTCGCATCGAGAAAGCCCGCATCGCTCGTGCGGTACCAGCCGTCCGGCGTGAGCACTTCCGCGGTCGCCTCGGGGTTCTTGTAGTAGCCGCGCAGCAGGCCCGCGGACTTCACGAGGATCTCGCCGTTGCCGTCCACCTTGATCTCCACCCCGCGGATCGGCACGCCCACGGTGTCGGCATGCACCGCGTCGTCGGGCTGCAGGCAGACGAACACCGCCGTCTCGGTGGATCCGTAGAGCTGCTTGAGGTTGATGCCGATCGAGCGGTAGAAGGTGAACAGGTCCGGTCCGATCGCCTCGCCCGCCGTATAGGCCACGCGCACCCGCGAGAAGCCCAGCGTGTTGCGCAGCGGCCCATAGACCAGCAGATCGCCTGCCGCATAGCGCAGCCGGTCCCACCAGCCCACCGCCTGGCCGCTCTGCAGCGCCGGGCCCACGCGGCGCGCATGCGCCATGCAGGTGCGGTACAGCCAGCGCTTGAAGGCGCCCGCGTCCTCCATGCGGATCGTCACGCTGGTGAGCAGCCCTTCGAAGATGCGCGGCGGCGCGAAGTAGTAGGTGGGCCCGATCTCCTTGAGGTCGATCGACACCGTGGCCGCGGATTCGGGGCAATTCACCACGTAGCCGCACGCCAGCCACTGCGCGTAGCTGAAGATGTTCTGCCCGATCCAGGCGGGCGGCAGGTAGGCGAGCACATCTTCTGCGGCGGTGAGCCGGTCGAACTCGGCACCGGCCGTGGCGCGGTCCAGCAGCGTGGCATGCGTGTGCACCACGCCCTTGGGGTTGCCCGTGGTGCCGGAGGTGAAGAACATCGCGGCCACGTCATCGGGCTGCACGGATCCGGCGCGCGCGGCGAGCCAGCCCGGTACGGCGCCGGCGATGCGCGCGCCGTCTTCCAGCAGCGCATCGATCGATTGCAGGCCCGGCTCGTCATAGTTGCGCAGGCCGCGCGGATCGTCGTAGAAGATACCGGCGATGGCGGGGCATTGCGCGCGGATCTCCAGCAGCTTGTCCACCTGCTCCTGGTCCTCCACCACGCAGAAGCGCACCTCGGCATTGTTCAGCGGATAGACGCATTCGGCGGCCACGGCGTCCTGGTAGAGCGGAACGGGAATGGCGCCCAGCGACTGCGCCGCGAGCATCGTGGCGTAGAGCCGCGGGCGGTTCGCACCGATCACCACGAGGTGCTCGCCGCGCGAAAGACCCGCGGCGTCCAGGCCCGCGGCGAGCCGCTCCACCAACTGCGCGAGGCGTGCCCAGGTGGTCGTCTGCCAGATGCCGTATTCCTTCTCGCGCAGCGCGGCGGCCTGGGGGCGCTCGGCCGCGTGGCGCAGCAGCAGTCGGGGAAAGGTGTCGCTCATGCCGGTTCCTGCCGAAGGTGGGAGGGAGTCGGGAGCTGCCCGCATCGCCGTGCGGCAGTCCCTTCGCGAAGATTGCAACGGATGGTAGGAACCGCTTTGACGCCATCCTGTCTTGCCGACGACAATTTCGGGGAAACTCCTGACGGGTGTAACCCTGCGTGTCCGGTGGCCTCGTCGCGGCAGATACGGGTACACGGTATGCCGTGCATTAGCCAAATGAATCCGACCGGTGATCTAGAGCGATTCCGCATGCCTAGTATTCCTCCCGGGGCTGACGCCCCGAAGGGAGTTCCCGGCCCCGTGCCGTGGAAATGTCGTTCCGGGCCGAAGAGCCCGGCACCACCAGGAGGAATCACATGATCAAGTCCATGCACCTGTGCCGCTACGCGGCCTGTCTCGCACTGCTGGGAGGCTGCGCATCGATGGCCCAGTCCACCCCCACCTGCACCAGCCCTGTGGGCGACTGGAAGAACCAGCTGGGCTCCACGCTCAGCATCACCGCGATTTCACCGTCCGGGCAGATATCCGGTACCTACACATCGCCGTCGGGCACCACAGGCTCGGCCTATCCGCTGACCGGATGGGTCAACAATCCGGCACCCGGTTCTCCTGCACCCAGCAACCTGCCGGCCTTCGCGTTCTCCGTCCAGTGGGGCAGCTATGGCAGCATCACCTCCTGGACGGGCACGTGCGATGTGTCCGGCGGGGTGCCCACCATCACCACGCTCTGGAACCTGGTGAGAACCGGTTCGCAATACTCCTGGGATCACATCCTCACCAACAGCGACGTCTTCGTTCCCAAATAGACATATCCGGGCAGGCCTCGGGCCAAGGCTGGCGTGGCACGAGGGCCCGTCGGCCCGTTTACCTTTCCTGGGGTGATGCCATGCCCGGGCGGTATCCTCGTGCCATGTACGCCCCGTTCTTCGGCCTCGAGCAGGCGCCGTTTTCCATCGCACCCGACCCGCGCTACCTGTTCATGAGCGACCGCCACCGCGAGGCGCTCGCCCACCTGCTCTACGGGCTGGAGGCCGGCGGCGGCTTCGTGCTGCTCACTGGCGAGATCGGCACCGGCAAGACCACGGTGTGCCGCTGCTTCCTGGAGCAGATTCCGGCCCACTGCAACGTGGCCTACGTGTTCAATCCCAAGCTCACCGTGGGCGAGTTGCTGCGCTCCATCTGCGACGAGTTCGGCGTGGCCCATGCGCCCGCCGTGCCCGGCGCGGAGACCGTCAAGGACTGCCTGGACCCGCTCAACGCCTTCCTGCTGCGCGAGCATGCCGCGGGCCGCAACAACGTGCTCATCATCGACGAGGCCCAGAGCCTCGCGCCCGAGGTGCTGGAGCAATTGCGCCTGCTCACCAACCTGGAGACCAGCGAACGCAAGCTGCTGCAGATCGTGCTCATCGGCCAGCCCGAGCTGCGCGCCATGGTGGCCGACCCGGCGCTGGAGCAACTGGCGCAGCGCGTGATCGCGCGCTACCACCTCGATGCGCTCACGCCCGAGGAAACCCGCCAGTACGTCGCGCACCGCATGGCGGTGGCGGGCCTGAAAGGGCCGCTGCCGTTCACCGCGCGTGCGCTGGTGCGCATCCACCAGCGCGCGCGGGGCATCCCGCGGCGCATCAACCTGCTGTGCGACCGCGCGCTGCTGGGCGCCTATGCCGGCGGCCTGCACGCGGTGGACGAGGCGATCGTGGAGCGGGCAGCGGCAGAGGTGTTCGGCCCCGGGGCCGCAGGCCCGGCATCCACGGCCCGCCGGCCGCGCTGGGCCGCTGCGGGCGCCGGAGCGCTGGCG
>CP028296.1:792859-793230 GCA_003029925.1 Paracidovorax avenae
CGGCCGGACAGCCGGCGGCCACCGCCGCGCAGCGCCGCGCCCGCATCTACCGCTTCCAGGTGGCCCAGGGCCTGGTGCCCGATGGCGTGGCCGGCCCGCTCACGCTCATGCTGCTCAACCGCGCCGCGGGCGTGGACGAGCCCCGCCTGAAGACTTCCTGACCCGGAACCCTTTCCCGTATGTCCTACATCCTCGATGCCCTGCGGCGCGCCGAAGCCGAGCGTGGCCGCGGCGCCGTTCCCGGCCTGCACACGCCCGGCCCGTCCCCGTCCCCTGGGCCCACGCCCCCGCCGCCCGGTGGAGCGCGCCGCGCCCCGTTGGCCCTGGCCGCTGCCCTGCTGTTCGCCGCCGGCGCTGCTGCACTGGCCTGG
>CP028296.1:793330-802110 GCA_003029925.1 Paracidovorax avenae
AGGACATGGCGCTGGCCAACCGGCAGATCACGCCCGCCATCGCCGTCGAGCTGATGCAGGACACGTACCGCGCCTTCTACACTGGCCTGGTGGGCAGCGTCCTCGCGGCCGGTGCCTGCCGGTCCGGCGGCCAGCACCGGCACCTCGGCGCCCGCGGTCGCCGTGGCACCGGCGGAGCGTACCGCGCTGGTGCAGGCGCCGCCTGCCATTCCCGCCCCGCCATCCACGGTGGCTGCGACACCTGCACCTGCACCTGCACCTGCACCTGCAGTGCATCGCGCTCCTCCGGCAACACACAGGGCTCCCGCGTCGGCACCCGCACCGGCACAGGCTCCGGTGCGTCTGGCTTCAGCCCCCTCCCCGGTCGCACCGGCCGCCCCGGCCGCCGCCTCGCGGCACGAAACGGCCCCTGCCGCGCGCGCTCCGGCTCCCGCGGTGGTGGCACTGCGGGACCTGCCGGACAGCGTGCGCGCCCAGTTCCCTGCGCTGCAGGTCAGCGGAGTCACGTACTCCTCCAATCCCCTCTACCGCATGGCCATCGTCAACGGACAGGTGCTGCACGAGGGCGATATGGCCGCGCAGGGCGTGGTGCTGGAGTTGATCGAGCCCGAGCGCGTGGTGTGGAAGTTCCGTGACCAACGAATCGCCCAGCCGGCGAGATAGCGCGTGCTATAGCGGCATTTGGGATTGGTTCCCCATTTATTGTTAATTTGTGTAATCCATTGTGTGGAATTTCACGGACCCCTTCTACACTCCGCCCCCAAGTTCAACAGCCCGACAGGGCGAGGTGGGGGTAGCGGCCGGCCCGTAGGGGGCCTGGGTTGCGCGCGCGCCCGCGAATCAAGGGGGGCGCGTATGCGTCAACGCATGGGGGGAGGGCGCACGCGTCCTGTTCGGGCGTGGATGATTCTGGCGGCACGGCTGGCATTGGCGCTGGCCGCGCTGGTGCTGCTGAGCGCCCGCGCAGGCAGCCCGGAGGTGTCGCGCGGCCTGGCATGGCTGCATGCACAGGTCGGGGCCGACGGCACTCTTGCGGGTAATGCACGCGGCGCCCATCCGCTGCAGGCGCTCTCCGAAACCGTGCGCACCCTGGCCGCGCTGTCCGGCCCGCCTGCCGTTGCACCCCCGTTGACTGCACGGCTGGCGGCAGAGGCGGGAGACGACACCGAATGGATGGCGCGGGCCGCCCTGGCATTGCGCACTGCGGACCGCCCGTCCGATTCCCTGGAGGCTTCGCTGCGCGCGCGCCAGTCGGCCGACGGCGGCTTCCCGCCATCGGCCGCACCCGCCGAACCCTCCACGCTGCTCGACACGCTTTGGGCCCATGACGCGCTCGCGCTGGCCGACGGCGGCGCCTTCGCGGGCGCGGCGCGCGCCCGGGCATGGCTGCGTGCAGCGCAGCAGGACGACGGCGGCATGGCGGGCGAATCCGCCGGAGCACGCGTGCAGGCCACGGCCCTGGCCGTCCAGGCATTCACGCCGGGCGCCGCGGCGGATGCCGCGCAGCAGGCCGCGGTGCTGCCCATGGTGGCGTGGCTGGCGGACCGGCAGCAGGCCGACGGCAGCTGGCACGGCAGCATCTATCTCACCGCGCTGGGCCTGCACGCGCTCACGCTGCAGGGGGCGGATTCCACGGCGCGCGGTGCCGCCCGGCAGTGGCTGGTGGCCGCGCAGGCGGCGGACGGCAGCTGGTCGGGCGACGCCTTCCTGACGGCTGTCGCCCTGCGCGCCCTGGCGGCGGAACCCCCCGCCACGCCCGTGGCCGCGGCACTGGCCGGCCGGGTGGTGGATGCCGCCAGCGGCCAGCCCCTGGCGGGCGCCACGGTGGAAATCTCGGGCGCCGCGGCGCAGGCCGCCACCTCCGGCGCCCAGGGGGCCTTCCGGTTCTCCGGGCTCGCCGCGGGCCGGTACGAACTGCGCGTGACGCTGGCCGGCTACGCGGCGCTGGTGCGGCCGGCGGAACTGGCCACCGGGCAGCCACTGGACCTGGGCCTGCTGGCCCTGGCGGGAACATCCACCACGGGGACGATCCGCGGACAGGTGCTCGATGCGTCGGGCACGCCCGTCGGTGATGCGCTCGTGGCGCTGGACGGCGGCGCAGGCGCGCGCACCGACTCGCAGGGCCGCTACCGCATCGACGGCGTGGCGCCGGGCACCGTCGGCCTCACCGCCTCGCGCGACGGCTTCCGCGCCGTGCAGGCCAGCGGCACCCTCGCCGCGGGTCAGACGCTGGTGTTCTCGCCCACGCTCACGGCATCGTCCGAGCCGGTGCCCCAGCCCACGGCGGCGCGTTTCAAGGGCCGCGCCGTGGATGGACAGGGCCAGGGCCTGGGCGGTGTGTCGGTGGCGATTGGTGCAGTTACCACGGGTGTCACCGGTGCCACGGGATCGTTCGACCTGCAGGCGCCCGCCGGCAGCTACCGCGTGGCTTTCTCCCGCAGCGGCTACCGCTCCGCATCCGCCGACGTGCTGGCCGCGTCCGGCTCCGTGGTGGACTTCGGCGATGTCGTGCTGCAGGCCGTGCGCACCACCACCGAGGTCGCGGGCCGCGTCACCGATGCCGACACCGGCTCTGCCATCGCCAATGCGGAGGTGTCGGGCGGCGGTGCCAGCGCGCGCAGCGCGGCCGACGGAAGCTATGCGCTGTCCGGCATCACCACCACCCGGTTCGACCTGCGCGTCGCCGCCGCGGGCTACCTCACCCAGTCCTGGCGCCTGGAGGCGGCCGAGCCTGCGCAGGTGCGCAAGGACTTCGCGATGGCGCCGGCCGGCACGGGTGCCGTCCGGATCAGCGCGCCGGCCGCCTCCGTGGGCCAGGCCGGGGCAAACGCCTCCGTCGCGGTCACGGCGTCCGTGGAGCACACCGGCGGCGATCCGCGCGACCTGGTCGCCCAACTCGCGGTGCTCGACGCCCAGGGCGCATCCATCGGCCTCGCGCCGGCCCTTGCGCCGTCGGGCAGCGAGCCGCTGGGCGCCTTCACGCTGTCCCAGGGCGAGGCGCGGCCGCTGCGCTTCACCTGGAATACGGGGCAGTTCGCGCCCGGTGCCTACACCCTGCTGGTCCGCGTCGTCCAGGCCGGCTCCGCGAGCCGCGAGAACCCGGCCGGCCAGGTGCTCGCCACCCGCAGCCTCCCGCTGGAGATCCGGGGCGAGGCGCTGTTCGACGGCGCCGTGGCGGCCCATCCGCCGGTCGTGCGCGCACAGGCCGCCACGCCGGTCAATCTGCACGCCGTGATCCGCAGCACGGGCAACCTCGCGCTGCCCGCACAGACCTACCGCCTGGCCATCGTGGACGAGGCGCAGGGCGACACCCTGGCCACGTTCGAGGCCGGCGCCGGCGCGCTGGCACCGAGTGCGCCCGCCACGCTCTCGTTCGGCCGCTGGGTGCCCTCGCGCCCCGGCAGCTTCGCGCTGCGCCTGGCCGCTGCCACGGGCGATGCCCAGGGCGTGGCGCTGGGCCGCCTCTACGCGGGCGACACCGCCACGGGCGCCTACACGGTGGACCGGCCCGTGGTGCCCACGGGAGTGCAGACCGTGCGTGCCACGGTGCGCATCACGGGCGAGGATGCGGCCACCGGCGGAACCACGAACCCGCTGTCCGCGGCCATCAAGTCGGCGATCCAGAAGAGCGTCACCTACGGCGACGTGCAGGCCGCCGCCTGGACGGCCGGCAACCAGTGCCAGGGCTGCCACGTGCAGACGCAGGCCCTCGTGGGCGGCGAGCTGTCCCGGGGCCTGACCGATCACGATCCCAGGCTGCGCAACGCCATCTACAACGCCGTGGCCCTCTACCGTCAGCCCGATGGCGCGCTGCGCGACGACGCCTTCGGCTTCTCCAAGGCCGAGACGCTGCTGAACCTCTGGGCACTCAACGCCTGGCACAAAAAGGACGAGATCACGCCCACGCTGGCGAGCGCGGCCTCCTACACCCAGCGGGTGCAGGACGGCGACGGCGGCTGGAGCACCGACTACACGGGCGGCTGGTGGACGGCGCGTGCCTCGCAGACCGCCTTCAACGTCAAGAACCTGGTGGCGGTGGCGGACCAGCTGGGGCAGCGCAAGCCGTGGGTGCAGCATGCGGCCGGGGTCTTGAGTGAAGGCGGCCCGCTGGCCAATGCGTACTACCTCTTCGCGGACGCGGACATGCTCCTCGCCAGCGACTACACCCGCGGCACCGTCACGCGGATCCATCCGGACGGAAGCATGACCCCCTATGCGTCCGGCATCTACCGTGCCGCGGGCATGGCGAAGGCGGCCGACGGCACGCTGTTCGTGGCCGGGCCCACAGGGATCCACCGGGTGCCCGCGGGCGGCGGAGAGCCTACCGTCTTCAGCAACGTGGGCGATGCGGCGATGGGGCTGTTCATGGCTCCGTCCGGCGACCTGTACGCCGCGCACTACAGCCAGAACGCGATTTATCGCGTTTCCCCGTCGGGCACGGCCGAGCTCTTCTGGTCGGGTGCTCCATTGGCAGGGCCTACCGGTGTGGCACTGGACGCCGAAGGCCGCCTGATCGTCGTCAACTACAACGCCCGCAAGATCGTGCGCTTCCGCCTGGACGACAAGTCCTACGACACGCCCGTCTCGCTGCTCTACGGCAATCCCCGTTCGGTGGTGCAGGAAGGCTCCGGCTGGCTGGTGGGTACGAACAACGGCGCCTACCGCTTCAACGCCGACTGGCAGGGCCAGCGCCTGAGTTTCGCTCCGGCCGAGGGCGTGGCCGTCCTGCAGGGCGGCACCATCTTCACCTCCGACGGCGGACAGCGCGTCTATAAGCTGGCCGCGCAGGCGCCGGACGTGGATGCGCTCGTCGCCGGCTACGACGCTTCGGCACAGCGCGGTGTGCAGTGGCTGCTGAACGATGCCAACATCAACCCGTCGAGCAACCTCGAGCTCGCGCACCAGCTGATCGGCCTGGGCAGCGCCCAGCGCCGCTTCGCCGGCACGCCGCTGGCGCAGACCCTGCACGACCGCATGGCGGCCGTGGGCGCGGCACTCAAGGCGCGCCAGCGTGCCGATGGCGGCTGGGGCTGGTACGACTACCACGGCAGCGATTCGATGGTCACGGCCCAGGTGGGCTATGCGCTCGACTACCTGAACCCGAGCCCCCAGGACCCCTACATCCTCAATGCGGTGCAGTTCCTGCTGGCGCGCCAGCAGGCCGACGGCTCGTGGATGAGCGAGAACGGCCTCTTCACCACGCGCTACGGCGCTACCTCGTGGGTGGAAGTCTGGCTGCCCGTGGCGCTGGAGCGGGTGGGCGGCATCGACACCGACCTGCGCCTGCGCTTCGCGCCCGACGTGCACCTGGCCAACCCGTCGCTCGCGCCCACGCAGTCCGCTGCGCAGCCCGATGGGTCCACGGACTACCTCTGGAAGCTCGTCGGCGTGACCACCAAGGCCCGCCAGATCGAGTTCGACCTGACGCTGGACGGCCTGCGGCCCGGCGAGTCGCGGCCCGCGTCCACCTTTGCGGCGCTCACCTTCCGCAACAGCTTCCTCGGCGACAGCGTGGACGCTCCGGTCGATATTCCTGCCGTGAAGGCCTCGGCCTACCTCGGCGTGGGCGTGTCCACCAATCGGGCCACCTATCCCGCGAGCACCCCAGTGGCCATCACCGCCCGCGTGAGTAATTCCGGCGCGGGCGCCGCGTCCGGCCACGTGGCCCTGGCCATCGCCACGTCCGCGGGCGGCACGGTGGCGGACCTGGGCCGCGTGCCGTTCAGCGCGCTGGCGGCCGGTGGCACCATCGATCTGCCGGCCGCCTGGAATACCGCGGACACGCAGACCGGCAGCTACCGCGTGGTGGCGCGCCTGTCCGATGCGGCGGGCCTGCCGATCGAGGAGGCCGTGGCGGATTTCCGCATCGTCGCGGATGCGAGCGGCGGCACCGGCCTCACGGCCCGCGTGCAGACCGACCGGCGCAGCTACGAGCCCACGGACACGGTCCGCATCGCCAACCGGCTGCAGAACCTCGCGCCCAACCAGGCCTGGAACGACCTCAAAACCACCACCACCGTCACCGGCCCGGACGGCGCCGAGCGCTGGTCCGCGCAGGCGTCCGTGTCCACGCTGCCGGCCCAGGGCCTGCATGACTTCGGCCATGTGCTGCCGCCGTCCGGCCTGCCGGCGGGCGACTACGCCGTGCGCCTGGTGGCCCGCAGCGCTGGCGGCGAGACCGTGGCGAGCGCCACCACCACGTTCACCGTACGCAGCACGGCCGATACCGGCGCCGGCGTGCGCGGTACGCTGCAGGCGCAGCCCGCCGTCGCCGCCATCGGCGAGCCGGTGCAGCTGTCGCTCGCACTGGACAACGCCGGCAACGCCGACATGCGCAACGCCACGGTGCGCGTGCGCATCCTGGACGCCGGCAGCGACCGCGTCGTCGCCACCTTCACGCGCCCGGGCGTAGACCTGGTGCGGGGCACGCCGCTCGCCCTGTCCTGGCTCTGGACGGCCGAAGGCACGCCGGGCACCATCCTGCCCGCGGCCGCATCCATTGAGGTCGCCGCCGGCCAGGAAGCTACCCTGTCCACCACCACGATCCAGTTGCGACAGGCGGCCCCGGCGGCGACCGTCACCGCGGCCATCGGCGACGGCAGCGATGCGCGCCTGCTGGTCCTGGTGGCCTGCAGCGCGTCGGACGACGGGCAGCCGCCGTCCGCGGCCTGCGACGAGGCCAAGGCCCAGGCCCTGCGGGACGACCTGGCCACCCGCGGCCTGACCGCGAAGGTGGTGACCACGCGCGCCGAGTTCGAAACCGAAATGCGCTGCGGCCGCTACAACGTGTACTGGATCAGCGGCGGCGCGCAGAAGCTCGGCGACGTGGCCGTGCGCGAACTGCGCGAAGCCGCCCGCCGCGGCGCGGGCCTGCTGGTCGATGGCGCCACGGCGGATCGCGACGCGGTACTGCTCGAGGCCATCGGCGTGCAGGCGCAGGGCACATCCGGCCTGCAGGGCGCGGTCGCCACGCTCACCGGGCCGGTCTATCCGCAGGGCGGCGGGCTGCCCACGCCGGGCCAGCCGCAGCGCCTGACCGCGCAGGGCGCCACCGTGCAGGCCACGCTCTCGGGCGGCGGCGTGGCGGTGGCCGGCCGTGCCATCGGCCGCGGCCGGGGCCTCGCCATGGCCTTCAGCCTGTCCACGCTGCTGGCGCGCCCCGGCGCAGGCACGGATGCGTTCCTGGGCACGTTCGTCAGCGACACCCTGCAATACCTCACCGTGCCCGCGGTGAACACCCGCGTGCCCGGCAGCCTGCAGAGCCTGTCCACCGTGCTGCGCAACCCCGGCACGCAAGCCCTGCAGGTGACGGTGCGGGCGCGGCTGCCGCAGGGCGCGCAGGCCCTGGACGCCATTCCCGACGCCAGCGGCGCCGTCGCGGGCGCTTCGGTCGTCGAATGGAGCGTGCCGCTCGCGGCCGGTGCTTCCACGCAGCTGATCCTGCACGCCACGGCCACCGCGCCGGGCCGCTACGACGTGCCGTGGGAGATTTCCGCGGTCGTGGCGGGTGCGTCCGGGGCGGCGCCCGCGGTGCAGACGCTCGCGCAATCCTTCGAGATCCGCGACGCCATGGACCTGGCGCGCGACGCGCAGGCCGCGGCCGATGCCTTCGCGGCAGCGGGCGGCGGCAGCGCGGCGTCTTCCGCGCGCAATGCGGTCGCGTCCGCCGTGCAGTCCATGGGCCAGGGCCTGCCCGCGCAGAGCCTCGCCCCCTGGACCGCCGCCGCCGACGCCCTGCGCGGCGTGGCCGGCACGGGGGGCGACGCCGTGCGCGCCGCCATCGCCGAGGCGCTGCAGTCCGCCCAGCGGCAACTGTGCGGCCAGTGGGCCTGCATCACCGGCGACCTGGACTTCCAGGTGCGCGGCCAGGCTGCCCGCGAGGTGCCCCTGCAGGACACCATCGTCGGCAGCCGCACGGTGTTCAACCGCTGCCCGCCGCAGATCAAGGACATCCCCGTCACCTCCCAGTGGGTGCTGCGGCGCACCGGCGCCACCGTGCAGCACCTGTGGGACAACCTCACGATCCCCGGCTACCAGAACAACCGCCGCGACAACGGCTGGCAGGCCCAGGGCCAGAACGGCGACGTGGTGGATGCCACGCTCACCGCCGAATGGCAGGGCCAGGTGCTGCACCTCGACCGCGACAGCTTCCGCATCCTCGTGCATCCGCCTGTGCTGGCCGGAAGCGTCAGCGCCAGCCCGGCGCGGGCCCGCGCCGGGCAGAACGTGACCCTGTCGCGCACGGTACGCAACAGCGGGGCCATGGGCAAGGACATCCCGGTACAGCTGCGCGTGGTCAACCTGACACGGGGCACCGCTTCCGTCGCCTGGAGCCAGTCGATGACGCTCAACCCCGGCGAGACGAACAGCGGCAACGCCAACTGGCAGGTCCAGGGCGCGGCGGGCGACACGCTGCGCATCGAACTGATCGCCACCGTGAACGGCGCCGTGCAGGTGCTGGGCACGGCCGGCTTCGCCATCGAGCCCTGAACGGCGTCGGACGCACAGCATGCCAACGACACTGCACTGCATCTCAAAGAAATCGAGGGAGAACCCATCCATGCCATCGTCGAACACCCGCCATGCGTGGCGCCCGGTGCTGCGGCCCGTCGGCGGCTTCGTCATCGCGGCCCAGCTCGCGCTGGCGCTGCAGCCGCTGAGCGCACTGGCGCAGGACGGCAGCGGCAACGCCGCCGCATCCAGCCCGCTCGCCCAGTCGCAGCTGCGGCGCGCGGCCCAGTGGCAGCAGCGCGTGGAGACCGCGCGCGGCGCGCAGGCCC
>CP028296.1:802210-807726 GCA_003029925.1 Paracidovorax avenae
GACCGCGCGCGTCGCGCAGGCCCAGGCCGCCCAGCCGGCCGGCGCCCAGGCCAGCGAGCGCACCAGCCGCAACCTGGTGCGCGTGCATGACCTGGTGCGCAAGCTCGCGGGGCGCGCCGCAACGCCGGACGTGGCGGGCCGCAAGAGCGCGGTCGCCGCCGTGCCATCCACCGTGCGCGCAGCCACTACCGCATCCGACGATGCCGACCGCGCGCAGATGGCCCAGTTGCTCGACGCCATCGATGCCGACACCGATGCCGTGCTGGCGGACTTCGAGGCCCAGGGCGCGGAACTGCGCGGACGCGCCGTCGGCGCGGAAATCCTGGCCCGGCACGATGCGGCCCATGCGGCCGTCCGCCTGCGCGCGGAAGAGCTGCGCGGCCTGATCCGCCAATGGCGCCAGGCACCCGGCGATGCCGCCGTGCAGGCCCTGGCCGCCTACTTCGAGCGCTATCCTGCTGCCAAGCCCCAGGTGCCCACGGGCGGGGGGGCGCTGCCCTGGAGCACACCGAAGCCCACGGAACGCCTGCCTGCGGAAACCCGCGCCGCCTGGTACCGCCACACCTACGCCACCGAGGGCGTGCAGTTGGCCCAGGCCGGCTCCGGCCCGGGCGGCCTGCATTTCGACGTGCCGCCCGAGCCCGGCGATGCACCGGTGGCCGACGACCTGGCCGCCACACCCGAAGTCACCCTCACCGCCGCGATCCGCGCCAAGGCCGAAGAGCTGGGCCGCAACCCGGTGGACATCCAGAACTGGGTGCGCAACACCATCGAATGGGTGCCCACCTGGGGCGCCATCCAGAACGCCCAGGACACGCTGGACAAGCGGCGCGGCAACGCCATCGACATCGCCGGCCTGCAGATCGCCCTGCTGCGCGCGGCCGGCATTCCGGCCCGCTACCAGTTCGGCACCGTGCAGGTCCCCATCGCCCAGGCGATGAACTGGGTCGGCAACGCGCAGAACGCCCAGGCCGCGCAGCAACTGATGGCGCAGGGCGGCATCGCCACCCGCCTGCTGGTGAGCGACGGCCAGCCCGTGGCGCTGCGCATGGAACACGCCTGGGTGCAGGCCTACGTGAACTGGGCGCCCGCGCGCGGCTCCGTCAACGGCAGCGCCACGCAACACCCGAACCCACAGGGCCCGCTCAATGCCTGGGTGCCGCTGGATGCGAGCTTCAAGCAATACGACTACGCCGCCGGCATGGACCTGCAGGCCGCCGTGCCCCTCGATGCCCAGGCCCTGCTCGCCGCGGCGCAGAGCGGCGCCACCGTGAACACGCAGGAAGGCTGGGTGCAGAACCTCAACCAGGCCGCCATCCAGGCCCAGATGGAGGGCTACCAGGCGCGCCTGAAGGCCTACATCGACGGCCGCAAGCCCGATGCCACCGTGGGCGACGTCATCGGCCGCAAGATCGTGGCCCAAAGGGTGTCCAGCGTGCTCGCAGGCGTCACGCCCCTGGCGCGCGTGCAGGCCGCACAGCAGGCCACTGCCGTGCCCGAGGCCCTGCGCCACCGCTTCCGCTACACCCTGTCGGACGCCTGGGGCAACGAACTGCTCACCTACACCCAGGCCACGAGCGAACTCGTGGGCCGCCGCTTCACCCTGGGCTACGAGCCAGCCGACACCGCGAGCGCGGACCTGATCGCCAGCTACCTGCCCAAGCCGCATGCGGACGGCAGCCCGATCCAGCCGGGCGAACTGCCCACCAGCCTGCCGGGCTACCTGATCCGGCTCAAGCCGCGCCTGATGCTGGACGGCCAGGTGGTGGCGCAGGGCACGCAGGCCGTGGCCATGGGGTCCGAACTGGTGGGCCAGGGCGGTTTCTCCGTGCTGGGCGATGCATCGCAGCAATGGGATTTGAATTCGGACGCGAGCCACGTGGCGGGCCAGGCCACGGCCATCGGCATCAGCGCCGGGGGCATCAGCGCGCGGCAACTGGATGCCCTGAAGGACCGGCTGGAACAGGCCAAGGGCCTGCTGCAGGCCGGCAGCGTGGAAGGCCTGACAGGCGAGCGCCTGAGCGGCGACCTGCTCACCGCCGTGATCTGGAGCTGGTTCGCGGCCACGGAAAGCCACAGCCGGCTGAGCCAGGGCGCCGCCGGCATGGTGGAGAACCCGGGGCTGAGCTACGGGCTGTTCCATGCGGTGGCGCAGCCGGTGTACAGCTGGGGCGTGGTGCGGCGGGTGGAGTTCCCCGGGGTGAACATCGACATCGGGCACATGCGCAACCTGGCCTGGTCGCGGAGCAACGACAAGGCGCAATGGGTGGCCTACAACCGGATGCGGGGGCAATACATGAGCGCGCTGGAGCACGCGGTGCCGGAACGATTCTTCAACGATCCGGCGAAATGCAACCTGGCAGGCAGCGCCAACCCGGTAGCAGGGTTGCCAGACTGTCCCCAAGGCATCAGCGCGGTGAAAGCGCTGGGGCTGGCGGCGCAGCAGGGCCAGAAGATCTACACGATCACGCCGCAGGTCTACGCGAACCAGCCCAACATCGTGAACACGGCGCTGGTGGCGCACAGCCCAAGCACGCGGGCAAAGGTGCAGGCGGCGCTGGACGAGGGCAAGGAGGTGACCATCCACGAGGCGCCGATTGCGCAGAGCGGGTGGGTGGGAGCGGGGTTCATGGTGATTGAAGAGGGGACGGGGGCGGGGGCTTATACGATTGAGGGCGGTAGTAACGGCGGATGGTTCTCTTTAGTGGGAGAGGCTGGTGGAGCCTTGCTCATTATTATTGGGCTGGCCTCGCTGTTGGCCAAGGCGGGTCTCATTGCTGCAATGACATTTGTTCCTTGGCTGATGCTCGCAGTAGCTGCAATAACCTTGATTTCTATATATTTGGCCGGTGATGGATGGGATCCTAAGGGATGTGGAGGAATAGACTATTGCGATAGCCTTGACGCTATACAGATATTTTCTGCGTTAGGTGCAATGGCTGCTTTGCTTGGCGCGGGCTCTGTTGTGGGACTGGTGTTGGGGCTATATGTATTTTATCAGATCACAAAAGGTAAGTTTTTTTATTAAGAAAATGCTTTGATTAATGTATATAGAAATATTTTTCCTTGCGATATTCGTTGCTTTGTTATTTTATCTTGGGGGAATCGTCGGGAAGAATTTCCATGCAGATTTCGGAGAGGCCGGGATAAAAATAACAAGAAAGTTTGTTGTTCAAAATATTGAAATCAAAAAAATCAAAAAAATCAAGAAAAAAAACCGCGCTGTAATATTTTATGGTGACTTTGATGTATACGTGAGAGGTGTGAAGAGAAATATCGGCGTGATTGAAATTATGGAGAATAACGAATTTGATTTCGAAAAGTTGAAAAAATATCTGGTTTCTAAAGACTTTCGAGGTGATTTAGTGACCTGATTTTTTCATTTCTTCGGTGGGCTTTAGTTGGCCGCGTGTCAAGTGGCGAGCCTGCGCAACTGGATGCCTTGAACGACCGTCTGGAACAGGCCAAGGGACTGCTGCAGGCCGGCAGCGTGGAGGGCCTGACAGGCGAGCGCCTGAGCGGCGACCTGCTCACCGCCGTGATCTGGAGCTGGTTCGCGGCCACGGAAAGCCACAGCCGGCTGAGCCAGGGCGCCGCCGGCATGGTGGAGAACCCGGGGCTGAGCTACGGGCTGTTCCATGCGGTGGCGCAGCCGGTGTACAGCTGGGGCGTGGTGCGGCGGGTGGAGTTCCCCGGGGTGAACATCGACATCGGGCACATGCGCAACCTGGCCTGGTCGCGGAGCAACGACAAGGCCCAGTGGGTGGCGTACAACCGGATGCGAGGCCAGTACATGAGTGCGCTGGAACATATGGTGCCAGCTGCTTTTTTTAGCGACCCTAACTGGTGTAACCTGCCCGGTCAGAAAGCTAATCCGGCATTTGAGGTTTGCCCGCAAGGTATTAGCGCCATGAGCGCGAATAGCACCGCGGCGAAACAGGGACAAAAAATATTTCAAATAAATAATGCCATTTATATGGAGAGTCCAGATATTGTCGATACAAAGTTGGCAGCCCATAGCGAGGCAACTAAGAATAAATTGCGGAAAGCCTTAATTTCTGGCTATGAGGTCACAGTTCATGAGGCGCCAATAACTTCCAACCGGTGGGTCGGTTCGGGATTCGTTATCATCGATCCGGCGACGGGATCTGGTGCTTACACAATAGAAGGTGGAAGCAATGGGGGTGCCTTCAATCTTCCCTCCGCTTTTTCCCTATGTACTGGTTTTTGGTCAAGTCTTTGGACAAATTTTTCTGTTACTAATGCAATTATCCCAGGAGTTGCATTGCCTATGGGCGTGACGTTGCTTACTGGGTCTTTTGTTGTGGATGCATTGGGAGGAATAACATTGCTGAAAATATTCCTCAATTGGAATGCCTTGGTGGCTGCATGGGCGATTGGTCCTGCCATTGTTATGGCAATAGCGGTGTCATTGATTAATTTTATTTTAATGTCCTTGGTTTTCGAACTGGGGATATTGATTGGGTCGGCTGCTGTCGCTGCGGCGAACACCTGCAAGAAGGGGAATTGATGTTGTTGCATTTTTTGGGAAATTGCTCTTATAGAAAATTGATTGTATTTTTATACTTGATATTTTGGTTAATTGCTATTCCATATGCATGGATTCATTGGAGTCAAATGGGTCTGGCTCTCAAGGTATTCTTGGTGATTTTGGAGATAATTTTTCTGCCTGATATCAAGCTTTTTAAATCAATTATTTTTGATAAGTGAGTGGGAGACCGGGCTTGCGTCGAGCAGCCGTTGCGGTTGACCTGATCGCCAGCTACCTGCCCAAGCCGCATGCGGACGGCAGCCCGATCCAGCCGGGCGAACTGCCCACCAGCCTGCCGGGCTACCTGATCCGGCTCAAGCCGCGCCTGATGCTGGACGGCCAGGTGGTGGCGCAGGGCACGCAGGCCGTGGCCATGGGCTCCGAACTGGTGGGCCAGGGCGGTTTCTCCGTGGGCGATGCATCGCAGCAATGGGACCTGAATTCGGACGCGAGCCACGTGGCGGGCCAGGCCACGGCCATCGGCATCAGCGCCGGGGGGAAAGCCGAGGGCTGAGCTAGGGCTGCACTGTTGTCCTTCAGGGAATCGGCGCGATGAAGGCTGGGCTGGGGCTGCCAGCCCAGCAGGCCCAGGGCATCTACACGATCACGCTGGAGGTCCGTGCAAATCAACTCGCCATAGTGAACTCTTTGCTTGTGGGCACACAGCCCGAGCACGCGGCCGAAGGTGCAGGGGGTATGGACGAGGGCACGGATGTGATCATCTCTGAGGCGATTGACGAAGCACAGAGCGAGGGGGCCTGCGTCCGGATATTTTCTTCTTGAAATTAAATTGATATATATTGACCCCATGAAGAAATTTTTGACTTATCTGCTGCCGCTCATGATTATCGCAGCCGGGGCGAGTATTTCATATTGTATTGGTAGGTTGACGTGCTCCCCGACAGCCGTACCACCTGAATGGAAGTGAGGTCCGTCAACTTGGAGAATGACGGACATGAGGAAG
>CP028296.1:810016-818049 GCA_003029925.1 Paracidovorax avenae
ATCGATGCAGGATCAGTTAACCTGCAAAACCCTGGACCTCTCTCCCAATGATTGGTACGGCTCCTGGGGGCAGGTCAAGGTTTTTTGCTTTTGGAAAAATTGATATATACACCGTAATTACTGTGGGAATTTTATTTTGCGTTTTGGAGGTAAATATAATAAAAAACTTTCCAGAAGAAATGCTCGTATATATCAGTCTGGATGGAAAGATGTTTCCTTTCTTTTCTGTCGGATTAGGGGGTGGTTTGATCTTGTTGAGAAATTAATATCGATACTGATCATCTGTCTGGCAGTTCAGAACGCAGACAGTTCGGCTGCGCTGGGCTGTATTTTTGCCTGTGAATGAAATATTGCTGTTCTTTGGTGTATTTTTATCATGAATGAATTCTTATGTCTCTTGTCATCGCTGAATCAATTTTGGCTTTTTTTCTTTTGATTGCTGGTGAGGTTTTTTACTACCTGATAGAGGACGATTTGCGCCATGCTATTGCGAAAATTTTGCTTCGCATCCTGCTGGCTTTTGGTGCTCCGCTGATCGTTGGTTATATTGTCTTCGGTGCTACGTTGCCCATGGCGGTACTGGTGTTTTCTATTTTGCTGGGGTTTCCATTTGTGGTATTTATTTGAAACCGATAATAGTTGAAAGAGAGCATCAAATTCTTCTAGATCTGCCATATTTTGATATGGAAAAACATCCTTTCTTGAGTGCGGGATCGCTTGTCATTGCTTACTGGGTGATCGCAGCTTTTTTTATTAAAGAAATTGTTGAGTGATTATCGATATGTCGTTTTAATGTTTGGGGAGAATGCGTCCGGCATGGTGCGAGTGGAGTCGTGGGCACTCAGCGACGGATGTCCCAGTGTAAAAAAGGGCTTGGTCGGTCTGATGCGTGAAGCACTCACGCGAATATTCTTGATGGCAGGAATTGGTGCATGCAGGACCTGCTTTTGGTTTTTTATCTGGCAAGCCTCGGCGCCTTGGCTGGGGTGCTGCTCGTTGGTCTGAAACAGGTAAGGTTCGAGTTCGCGATTGTTTTTTTCTTGATCATCACTTTGTTTGCCGGACTGTGTTTGAAGGCCGCTATCGGCGCGATGGACGCCTGGTGGAAGCTGGGTGCTGTGGCCGCGGTGCCATGCCTCTGCTTCGTGGCTGCCTGCCGAAGCTGGAGCGAGGAAGCCACGGCGGTGGGCGGTCAGTCGAGATGGTCTCAAGCACTGTTCGCGCTGGTGCTGCTGGGCTTCAGCACCGGCTATGCATTCCATAGCGACGTATTGATGATGGGCTTCCTGGTGGGGCGCGATGAGCAGCTGGCGATGTGGCCCTTATGGCTGTCCCGTACGCTGGCGATGGGCCTTGTGGGAATGGGGCTGCTGCTTCAGCTGTCGAAAAAATCGCCGCGCCGGGCGAAATCTGAAGGACGCTAGTGCCATGAATGCATTGCTGCGCTACAAGGAATTATTCGCCCTGGCGCTGGAGGGGGATGGGCTGCCTCTCAGCGAGTTCATCGACAAAGTCCGACTCGGTGAGGTTTCGCTCAGTGAGGTGGATGAAATCGTTGAGCACATAAAGCAATCATATGACGGCCTTCCCTGCAGCCTCAGGGCAACCGCGCTGACGTGTCTCTTTCAAATGCATGCCGAGGCAGGATATGAAGTGGCTCGACGCGATTTTTCCAAGGTGGTCGCGGAGTTTCGCAGGCATGCGGGCTATCTGCACCAGGTGGTCGGTTTGCTGGTGAAGCAACAGGGGCTCCGAGTCACCCTGGCACAGGATGACTACGACACGACCATGAGAGTCGCTTTTGCATTGAGCGAGGGGGTCGATGTGAACAGGTTTTTGAAGAAATGATTAACGTGGAACCGATCCGCACGATGCTCTGGGTTTTGATGGGGAGGACGCATGAATTTGCTGCCATGCTATGACGAGGCAATTGGCTTGGCCAAGAGCGGTGATTTCTCCGGGTTGGATAGCTTTTTCAAGCAATGGGGGAGCATCCACTCCTCCGGGGAAAACCGGGGCGAATGGCTGGACCATATGCTGCCGGGATACGGTGACCTGGACGTTTCCATCAAGGCCTATTTGCTGGACGCCTTGGTGGCGATCGACATGGAGGCCGCATGCAGGCTGGCGGAGAAGGATCTGGAGACTGCGTATTGGGATTTCAGATGGAGCGGCGGCGATGTCCATCTGCACCTTTCCATCATGGCCCAGATGGAAGGGGCCGAATTGCCCACGGTCTGCCTGAATTACAACCAGAACATGGCGATGGCTTCTGCCGTGCTGGGCGGTTCGAGTCTGAGACGGGTGTTGCATGACCAAGCCCAGCGCTAGACCGAGCGAAACCATTGCTGCCGCCCGTGCGGAGCTCGCGGAGGCCTATAAAGCGGCCAGGCTCGCGTTCGGCCATGTTTCACAGCGGCTGTTCGCCATCCACAACCTCTGCCCTTTCGCCGAAGGGCTCAGTGCGTTCCCGTCCGATGAGAACCTGGAATGGGCTCGGGCCATCGCGGCGGTTCCGGCCGAAGGGCTGGAGGTGTGGGTCCGGCAACAAGGCGGATGCCGTCTTCTCGCATCCGATGCAGAGCATCTTGCAGATCCAGATGAGCACCCCGGCGAGCCGGTGCACGACGATGTGCCGTGCTCCTGCATCGCGGAATTCCAGGTCACCATGGAGCTGGAGCTTCTGGACGGCTCCATGCCCAGTGGGCTCGATGAATGGATCGAACGGGCCTGCGAGGGGCGTTTTGTTCCCGGAGCGGAGGCCGTGGCATTGGCGCGGTATATCGCCCGGAACTTCGACCGTTATGGCGGGGAAGTGCAATCGAGCGTGCTTTTCTTTCTCGGCAAGATCGCACCGTCCGTGGCGTGCGAGGTGGCGCTCGATGGCTTGGGGCGCGTGCACGCGCGCGCCTGCTCCTGCTTCGAGGAACTCCAACGCCTGGTCGATCTGCTGTTGCGCCACGGGGAAGCGACTGGCCGCGAGGCGCCGGTGGATGTTGATGGGTATTTTCGGGCTGCCTACCTGCTGCTGCATCCGCCCCGGCGGCCGGCGCCATGAATCTGCTGCGGTTCCTGCTGCAGGCAGGAGGCGAAGGCTTCAGGGCCGTGGAGTTTTCCTCTGCCGCGCTTAGCGCCGGTATTCCCATGGGGGTCGTGGCCCACGTCCGGAAACCGCAGTGTGGGCCGGCCATGGATTCCGGTGTGCCGGGCACTGGCGGCGATGCCTACCTGCTGTGGCGATCCGCCAAGGTGGACTATGCGGTATCCAGCCAACAGTACCGGGCGCAGCAGGCGTTCGGCGCGCCGGAATTCCTGCAGTCCTGGAAGAGGGAGGAAGAGGCCATCCTGGACCACCTGGGTTGGACGGCGGACCGGTTGCCGCGCGTGTCCGATTACTGCGATGGCGGGTCCTTCCTGCTGCTGAAGCTGATCTACGGCGAGGAGGAGGGCGGTGCCGGCACCACGGGGTGGTTGTATTCGGCCGCGCTCATGCAGATGCTGGCCCGCATGGGTGCGGGGATGGAAACGGACCAGGAACTGGTGGACGTCCATTTCGCCCGCGTGGAATCGGGGGCGTCCTCCTGCCCGTCCTCTCGGCGATAATCCCCCCGTGAAGCGCGCCAGACCGCCGCTGGTGCAAGTGCCGAAAGGCCGCACTGGAGGAACGTCCGGACTGCACAGGACGGCGTAGCAGCTAACGGCTGTCCACCGCGAGGTGAGGATCAGAGCAACAGAGACGAGTCCGGAAGGAGTGCCGCAAGGCAGACCAGCCGGGGTGAAACGGGCAATCTCTACGCGCAGCAATACCAAGTAGGCCAGCGTTGACGTGGTTCCGCGGAGCTGGCGGGTAGGTAGCATCGAGCCGGGTGGGCGACCCCCGGCCCAGAGTAATGGCGGTCACATGCGGGCAACCGCATGCACAGAATCCGGCTTATCGGCGCGCTTCACACTTTTGTTTTTCCCCTCCCCCTCCTTCATTGCATTTCAAGGCCGTGCGCAGTGCGGCGCATGGCCGGCGCGCAGTTCCGCGGCGCGCTGTTCCGTGCCGGGGTGGGTGGCGAGCAGGCCCATCCATACGCTGTCGCCGCTTCCCTTGCGCGGGGGCTCCTCGCGCGCCTCGCGCGCAGCCGGGGCGCTACCCGGGGCCGCCGAAGGCTTCGCGGCCGTGCTGCCTTCGCCGCCCTGGTTCGCGGCTCCATCCGCATCGTCTTTTTCCTCGCGGCCATCCTTCGTGCGGTCGCCTGCGGGCGCCTTGCCGCGGCGTGGCGCTTCCCGCTGCTCCTGCGCGACGGCCAGCAGCAGGTCGGCCATGGGCGCGGTGGGCAGGCGTGCATGGCCCATGAGCGCGAGGGCGTAGCAGTCGGCCTCGCGCTCGTGCGCGCGGCTGTAGGCCAGGCCGGTGACGAGGGCACCGCCAGTGGACAGCAGGCTGGAGACATCCCCCAGCGCCAGGCCCAGGCCGATGTTGAGCACGCCCTGTTCGACGACGGTGCGCGTGGTGTGGCGGTACACGACGTGGCCGATCTCGTGCGCGAGCACGCCGGCCAGGGCCTCGTCGCCCAGGCCCCGGCGGGACGCGGTCTCCGCGAGGCCGTCGGTGACGACCACGGTGCCGCCCGGCAGGGCGAAGGCGTTCGCGCCCATGCCGCGCCGGAACTCCAGGCGCAGCGCAGGTGCGTAGCCCGCATAGCGCTGTGGCGCCGACGGCATGCCCTGCACGAGCGTGTCGAAGCGGGCGCGCAGCTGCTGCTGGCGCTCGGGCGCGAGACGCGAGGGGCGCAGCAGGTCGCCGTCCATGCGCTCCAGCGTTTCCCGCGCGAGGGAGGTTTCCCATCCCAGGGGCACGGCCCGGGTCAGCTGGGTGGCCAGCCAGGGCGTGCCGTAGCGGTAGAAGAGCGCCAGCACCAGCACGGAGGCGATCAGCACGGCCGCCAGCATGCTCCAGCGGGTCTGCATGCGCTGGGCGATGCCGGCGCGGTGGCCGGCTGCCTGCAGCGCGGCGTGCCAGCGTGCGATGCCATCGCCCGCGATTTCCAGGCTGCCGCGCTCGCCCAGGTCCACCGCCAGGCGCGGGGGAGGGCGGCGCGGGTTCCAGGCCTCGGGCCAGTCCACCGCATCGTGGGCGAAGTGTTCGGGGGGGCCGCCCTCCGCACCGACGGGGTGCAGCGTGAGTTCGGGGCCGCGCGGGCCGGGGGCGATGGCCGCGAGCACGGCCCGGCCCTGGCTGCTGCGTCCGTCGAACCAGCGTGCGGGCACGGGCTGCGGGGCCGTGCCGACTGGCGTTTCGGCCCCCCTCGCGGCATACCCGGAATCTGCCCGCGGTGGCGGTGGTGGCGGCGCGGTGGAGGCCATGGCGGAGCGGGTGCCGTTCAGCCGATCAGGTCGAGGCCCGCGGCATCCGCCAGGGCGTCGCCCACGCCGTTCTGCTGCTGCCGCTGGAGCTGCCCCGCCAGCTGGTCCACG
The DNA here is from genome assembly GCA_003029925.1 of Paracidovorax avenae. Lineage (GTDB taxonomy): Bacteria > Pseudomonadota > Gammaproteobacteria > Burkholderiales > Burkholderiaceae_C > Paracidovorax > Paracidovorax avenae_A. The sequence continues at coordinate 815,480 of CP028296.1, forward strand.
CCGCCCTTGACGTGCAGGGTCACGGATTCGAGCTTCATGCGGTATTCATTCACGCGGGCGAACGGTCGGTAGAAGCCCAGCGTGAGCAGGGTGAGCAACAGGTTGCGGATGCGCAGGCCGACGAAGCGGCGCGCGCGCAGGTGGCATTTGAAGCGAGCCACATGGCTTACGCCGATCTGGTTCCAGGTGATCTGGAACAGGCGTGCCTCGCGGTAGGCGCGTGCCGGTGCGGAGACCAGCAGCGCCAGGAAGCCGAACAGGACGAAACCCACGATGAAGAACAAGGCCAGCCAAAGCCCCATGTGCTGCATCTTGCCGGAGAGCAGCGCCAGCGAGCCGCCGAAGGCGACGCCCAGAATGGTGCCCATCACCACCACGGTGAGCAGGAAAACGGCCAGGGTGGCCAGCCACACCTTCACGAAATCCATGTACACCGGCTTCCAGCGGCCGGGCTCGGTGCCCAGGCGCGAATGGAGCACCAGCATGCTGCGGTAGTTGTATTCGAGCCGGATGGCGCACAGCACGGTGAGCACGAGCGTCAGCGCGAGCAGTGCCCACATGGCGCCGGTGACCTGCGGGAGCCTGCGGCCGCTGGCACCCGCCACGGGCTCGGGCGCCAGTGCCTGCAGCCCGTAGAACGCGGCCAGCCAGACGGCGGCGATGGCGAACACGGGCCAGCTCGCCGCATAGACCTGCCGCCAGCCGGCGGTGAACTGCAGGCGCAGCCCGCGCCAGCGCGTGTTGCCGAGGCGGAAGCGCATGGCGCTGCCCCAGATGAGCGGGGCGAGCGCCGCGCCCGCGAGGATGAAGAGGCCCACCGCGGTGTCCTGCCCGGTGCGCACGGCGATCTGGTAGGCGGCGGTGAGCACCAGCAGCACGACGAATCCGAAGACCATGCGGCGCTGCTGCGCGGTGAATTCGAGCGGGCTGCCGGCCACGAGCGTGTGGCCGTAGAAGTACTGCACGGTGCGGCGGCGCGCCCAGGGGGTGTAGAGGCCCAGCGTCAGGATGCCCAGCAGCACGTTGACGATCCAGACGCGGAAATACTCGCCGCCGCTGCCGGTGAACTCCAGCGGATGCGGCTCGATGCCGTGCGACGTGAACGATGACGCCATGCGTGCCACGTGGGGCTCGACGCGCTGATCCATGGATATGCCTCCCTCGAAGAGTCCGGCAGTTTATCGCGGCGGCGCAAGGATCAGAAGCGCTCCCACGGCAGCAGGTAGCGCCACTGGCCTTCGGGCACCCTGGCGAGCGAGACGCGGCCGATGCGCAGCCGCTTGAGCGCCGTCACCTGCAGGCCCACGGCCTCGCACATCGCGGGGATCTGCCCGGGGCGGATGCCCTTGAGCGCGAAGCGCAGCCGCGTCTCGCTCTGCCAGCTCACCTTGGCGGGCGGCAGGGGCCGTCCGTTGAACTCCAGGCCCCGGCAGAGGCGCTCGAGCCCGCCCTCGGCGATGCGCCCTTCCACGGTGGCGAGGCATTCCTGCTCGAGCAGTTCGATGTCTTCGGCCAGGCGGCGCGCCATGCGGCGGTCCTGCGTATAGACCACGAGCCCGCTGGCCGCATCGGCCAGTGGCGTGAAGCACTCCTGCTGCCGGAAATGCCGCTGCAGCACCCGCACGGGCGGGCTGTCGCCCACGTACCGGTTGCTGGGCTCCAGCAGCGTGCCGGCGTCGGGTGCCCCGCCGCTGCGCGCCTGGCGCGGATCGCCGGCGGGGCCGTGGCCGATGCCGGCCTCCCAGCCGGCGGGCTTGTGCAGCAGGAGGGTGACGGGCGGTGCCTCCTCGGCCTTCGCGTTCGGCGCGACCACGACGTCCTGGTCCGGGCGGACACGGGCGCCCGGCGCTTCGGTCACCCGGCCGTCCACCTGCACCCAGCCGCCCTCGATGAGCCACTCGGCCTCGCGGCGGGAGCAGCCGCGCATCTCGGCGACGCGCTTGGACAGGCGGATATGGCCGGCTTCTCCGGCACCGGTGTCGTTGGGAGAAAGATCATGCATGGCCGGCCTCCAGGGTGCGCAGGCGCTCGACGTGGGCGAGCAGGGAGCGCTGCGCCACGGGCCACAGCCGCTCGGGCACGTCGGCATAGGCGTGGCGCACCCAGTCGTCCATGCTGCCTTCCGGCAGGGCCTGCATGGCCGCGAGCACCCTGGCCTCGCGCGCGAGCCGGTGCGCCTTCAGCCGGGCGATGGCCCCGCGCGCACCGGCGATCGCATGGCCGTGGGCCGGCAGGATGAATTCCACGCCGTGGCGTTCGCACAGCGCGTCCAGCCGGTCGAGCGAGGCGAGGTAGTCGTCCATGTTGCCGTCCGGTGGGTCGATCACGGTGGTGCTGCCGTTGAGGATGTGGTCGCCGCTGAACAGCAGGCCGTCCTCGCGCAGCAGCAGGCACAGGTGGTTCGCGGCATGGCCCGGGGTGTGGACCACTTCGAGCGTGTGGGTGACGTCGCCTTCCAGCTGCCGGCCGCTCAGGGTGATGCGTTCGCCATCGGCCAGGGCCCGGTCGGGCGTGAAGCGGCTGGCCGCGCGCGCCGTGGGGGCGGAGGGCAGGCCCAGCACGGGCGGGCG
>CP028296.1:819134-881092 GCA_003029925.1 Paracidovorax avenae
GGGCGCGGGCGGCCGGCCGCGGCCACGCGTGCGGCCAGTGGCGCGGCGCCCGGCGCGTGGTCGGCATGGGAGTGCGTGCACACGATGGCGCGGATGTCGCCGCCCGCCGCATGCCATAGGCGGTCGAGATGCGCCTCGTCGGCCGGGCCGGGGTCGATGGCGATGTAGCCGGTGGACGGATCGCCCACCAGGTAGCTGTTGGTGCCCGGGCCGGTCATGGCGCCGGGGTTGGCCGCGGTGAGCCGCTGGAGGTTGCGCAGCAGCGGCACGGGCCGCTCGGGCTGCCAGTCGAGCGGATGCACGATCTGCCCGTCGGGGCAGACCAGGGCCAGCTCGCCGTAGGGGGCCTCGTGCTCCATGTAGCGCGCCTCGCGGCCCGCGAGCAGGCCGGCGCGCGGACAACTCGTCCACAGCGGCTGCTCGTGGGCCACGGCGGCGAGCACCGCGTCGGCGCCGGCGAATTCCGCCAGGCGCTCCAGCGTGCGGATGGTCGGGAAGATCATGAAGAACCGGCCGGCCGCATGCCGGTCCAGCGCGTCCCGCGGGCGCACCCAGACGGGCTCGAACTGCTCGGTCTCGTCGGCCACGGGCTCCTGGCCCTGCGGCATGCGCGCGACCAGGAAGGGCACGTCGAAGCGCCTGGGCAGGTCGCGGTCGGCCGTCCAGTGCGCGAGCAGGAAGACCGCGTCGGCGGCCAGCCGGAGGCCGCGCGCGGCGCATTGCGCAACGAAGGGCGCGCCGCGGTCGAGCGCGGCGATGTCCCGGGCGTCGGCGAAGCGGCCGTCCGCATGCCGTGCGAGCAGCACGCCCAGTTCCTCGAAGCTCTCGCGGATGGCCGCGACGGCCTGGGTGATGCGCTCGCCCGCCTGCGCGGGGCGGTGGTCGACATGGGCATGCGTGGCGGCCTCGGCGTCCTGCGCGTCGATGGCGCCGCCGGGAAACACGTAGGCCCCCGGCGCGAAGCTGGCCTGCGGCGAGCGCCGCGTCATGAGCACTTCGAGTCCGCCGCCGGGCGCGTCGCGCAGCAGCAGCACGGTGGCCGCCGCGCGCGTGGCGGCGGGCTCGCGGTGGGGATGGAGTTGTTGGGAGAGGCGGGGCATCGGGGGATTATCGGCAGCGGCCGCCGGCCGCGCGAGAGGGCCGCCCGCAAGCCCCCGCGCCGCAAGGGCACGGCCGCTTTCAGGCCGCCGGTTGCGGTGCCGTCTGCCGGTGGCCCGCGGCGGCCTTGTAGCTGCGCACCCAGTCGGCCAGCATCGACGGGTCGAGCACGTCGCCGATGCGCTTGAAACCATCGGGCGCGCGCTCCTCCACCATGTCGAGGATGGCGTCCAGGCCTTCAGCGCGGTTGAGCTCCACGATGCGCGCGGTCATGGGCCGGCGCCCGTCCTCGTAGGCATCGAGCGCGGCGGGCAGGTCGTGCGGGCGGGCGGCCAGCGCGTCGGCGATGGCGCGCGCGTCCAGCAGCGCCTGGGTGGCGCCGTTGGAGCCGATGGGGTACATGGGGTGGGCCGCGTCGCCCAGCAGCGTCACGCCGCGGCCCTGGCGCCAGCGCGGCAGCGGGTCGCGGTCCACCATGGGCCATTCGAGGATCTGCGTGGCCTGCGCGATCAGGCCCGGCACGTCCACGAAGCCGAAGCGCCAGGTGCCGAAGGTGGGCAGCAGGTCATCCACCGAGCCGGGGCGGCTCCAGTCCTCGCGGCCCGGGGCCACGAGGCCGCCGCCGAAGCCATCCTCGCGCAGCCGGCGGTCCGCCACCCAGTTGACCAGCTGCAGCCCGTCCGCGCGCGGCGGCGCGATGGGGTAGACGACGAATTTCGCGCGGCGGTGGCCGGCCTGCACCATGGTGCGGCCGTCCATGAAGGGCTTCGCCCAGGTGGTGCCGCGCCACATCATCATGCCGTTCCAGCGCGGCGCGCCTTCATGGGGGTGGAACTGGCGCCGCAGCGCCGAATGGATGCCGTCCGCCCCGACCAGCAAATCGCAGCGCAGCGTGGTGGTGCCCCCGTCGGCGAGCTCGGCCTGCGCCAGCACCCGGCCGTCGGCTTCCTCGGCGCAGCCGGTGATGCGGGTGCCGGCGCGCACCCGGTCCTCGCCCAGGCGCTGCAGGCAGGTGTTCCACAGCAGCATCTGCAGCTCGCCGCGGTGCACGCTGTATTGCGGATGGCTGTAGCCCGCCTCGGTGCCGCGCAGGTCTTCGTAGATCGGCTGGCCGTGCCGGTTGGCGAACACCAGGGCGCGCGTGCGCACGGCCGTGGTGTCGAGCGCAGGCAGCAGGCCCAGGCCGTCCAGCACCTCCACGGCGTGCGGCAGCAGGTTGATGCCCACGCCCAGCGGCTGGGGCCGCGCCGCGGCCTCGCAGACGGTGACGCGGTGCCCTTGCGCGCAGAGGGCGAGCGCGGCGGCGAGGCCGCCGATGCCGCCGCCGGCGATCACGATGTCCAGCGGTCGCGGCGTGGCCTGGGAGGGGGCGGGGGAGGGCGAAGTCATGGCGGTGCGTTCTCCGGGTTAATGCCGCTTGACGCGGATCAATGTGTCCCACTATTGTTGCGCCATGCAACAAAAAGAGCGCTCCGCAGAAACCCGCAGTCCCGGTGCACGCACCCCTGCGTCCGCCCGGGCGTCCGATGCGCCCGAGGGCCCCCTGCGGCCGCTGCCCGGGCTGCGCTACGGCGTGCTCGACCAGCTCATGGGCTATGCGCTGCGCCGGGCGCAGAACGCGCTCTACCTCGATTTCCAGCGCGCCGTGGGCGATGACGTGAGCCCGCAGCGCTTCGCCGCCCTGGTGCTGGTGGTGGGCAATCCGGGCCTGCGCCAGGGCCTGCTGGCCGAGGCGATGGGTCTGCACCGCAGCGGCGGCATGCGCCTGGTGGACTGGCTGTACGCCCAGGGCTGGGTGCTGCGCGAGGCCGATCCGCAGGACCGGCGTTCCTGGCTGCTCCATCCCACCCCGCAGGGACGCGCCGCGCTGGAGGCGCTGTCGGCCCGCGTGCGCGCGCACGACGCCGCGCTGGTCGCCTCCCTGGGGCCCGGCGGCGAAACCCTGCATCCGCTGCTGGAGCGCCTGGCCCGCGCGGCGCCCGGCCCCGAGTGAAGAGACGCCCCCGCCGGTACGGGCGACGCAGTCCGGCATGATTCGAGCACTTCAGGAGACAAGCACCATGACCCATTCCATCCCGCGGGGCGTTTCCCGCGCTCTTGCGCCGCAGGGCATCCGCCGGCGTGATGCCGGCCTGGCCCTGGCCGCGCTGTGCTTCGGCGGCGCCGGGCCCGCGGCGGCGCAGCAAAGCGTGCAGCGCATCCTGGTGGGCTTTCCCGCGGGGGGCTCGGTGGATGTGGTGGCACGGCGCCTGGCCGAGAGCTGGCGCGCGCGCAGCGGCACGACCGTGCTGGTCGAATCCCGCTCCGGCGCAGGCGGGCGCATCGCGCTCACGGCGCTGAAGGACGCGCCGCCCGACGGGCTCACCATGGTGCTCAGTCCCTCGTCCATGCTCACGATCTATCCGCACGTGTACAAGCGGCTGCAGTACAGGCCCGCCACGGATTTCATTGCGGTGGCGCCGGTGGCGCTGTCCACCTGCGGCTTCATGGTGGGGCCCAAGGTGCCCGATTCGGTGAAAACGCTCAAGCAGTTCGCGGAATGGGCCAAGGGCCGGCCCGAGCCCGAGGGCTATGCCTCTCCCGCCGCGGGCGCCATGCCGCACTTCCTCGGCAACCAGTTCGCGCGCGCCGCGGGCATCTCGCTCACGCACGTGCCCTACCGCGGCGCGGCGCCCGGCCTGCAGGACCTCATGGGCGGGCAGGTGGCCTCGGGCTGCTTCAGCGTGGGCGACTGCCTGCCGCACGTGCCCACGGGCCGCGTGCGCGTGCTCGCGGTGAGCGACAAACAGCGGTCGCGCTTCCTGCCCGACGTGCCCACCTTCGCCGAGCAGGGCTTCGCGGGCATCCAGGGCGTGGAGAGCTACGGGCTCTACCTGCCCGCCCGCGCGCCTGTGGCGGTGGCCGAGCGCTGGGCCGAGGCCGCCCGCCAGGCCGTGGGCGAGCCGGCGGTGGTGGAGGCACTGGCCAAGCTCGGCTTCGAGCCCGCGTCGGGAACGCCCGAGGAATATGCCCGCCAGCTCGCCCAGGAGCGCGACCGCTGGGCGCCCGTGGTCGCCGCCTCGGGTTTCTCGTCGGAGGAGTAGCGGAAGGGCCCCATGCCAATTCCCGCCGCCGAGGGCACTCGCCCGTCCACCGTGTCCCTCGCGCAGGCCCTGCGCTTCTGGCTGAAGCTCGGCTTCATCGGTTTCGGCGGGCCGGCCGGGCAGATCGCGCTCATGCACGACGAACTGGTGGACCGGCGCCGCTGGATCTCCGAAAAGCGCTTCCTGCATGCGCTGAACTACTGCATGCTGCTGCCCGGGCCCGAGGCGCAGCAGCTCGCCACCTACCTCGGCTGGCTGCTGCACCGGACGTGGGGCGGCATCCTGGCGGGCGTGCTTTTCGTGCTGCCGTCGCTGTTCATCCTGGTGGCCCTGGCCTGGCTGTACATGGCGCACGGCGATGCGCCCGCGGTGGCGGGCGTCTTCCACGGCATCCAGCCGGCCGTGACGGCCATCGTGGCGCAGGCCGCCCTGCGGATCGGGGGGCGGTCGCTGCGCAGCGGCTGGCTGTGGTGCATCGCCATCGCGGCGTTCGTCGTGCTCTTCGCCTTCGACGCGCCGTTCCCCGCCATCGTGGCGGCCGCGGCCGTGGCGGGCCATGTCGGCGGCAGGCTGCGCCCGGCGGCATTCGGCGCCGCGGCGGCCACCGCCCCTCCAGCGGAAATGTCCCGGGCACAGGGCCGTGCGCTCATCGACGACGACACGCCGGTGCCCGCCCATGCGCGCTTTTCCTGGCGGCGCGCGTGCGCCGTGTTGCTGGCCGGCATCGCCCTCTGGCTGCTGGCCATGGGCGGACTGTGGGCCGCGTTCGGCCGCGATGCGGTCCTGGTGCACATGGCCTGGTTCTTCACCAAGGCGGCGCTGATGACCTTCGGGGGCGCGTACGCGGTGCTGCCCTATGTGTACCAGGGCGCGGTGGAGCACTTCCAGTGGATCACCCCGGCGCAGATGATGGACGGCCTGGCGCTGGGCGAAACCACGCCCGGGCCGCTCATCATGGTGGTGTCGTTCGTCGCCTTCGTGGGCGGATGGGCGCGCGCGCTCTTCGGTCCGGACGCGCTGCCGCTGGCCGGAGCGGCGGCGGCGGCCGTGGTGACGTTCTTCACCTTCCTGCCGTCCTTCGTCTTCATCCTGCTGGGCGGGCCGTTCATCGAGTCCACGCGCGGCAACCTCCGGCTCGCGGCGCCGCTGGCGGGCATCGCGGCGGCCGTGGTCGGGGTGATCGCGAACCTGGCGGTGTTCTTCGCCCTGCACGTGTTCTGGCCGCAGGGCCTGCACACGGGCCCCGACGTGCGCGCGCTGCTCATCGGGCTGGCGGCGGCGGTGGCGCTGATGCGCTGGCGGGTGGGCGTGGTGCCGGTCATCCTCGCCGCGGGGGGCATCGGCTTCGTCGGGAGCCTGTGACGCAGGCCGGGCGATAACCCGGCAAGGATTTCCGCGGCCAGGAAGACCATCGGCCTGGGCCGTGCTCATCGACGCTGGTACATCACCCCCTGGACCAGGACTTGATCCGGCTCCGGCGCCTCGTCGAAACGTTGGTGCGCCTCGGCGATGGCGGCCTGGTTCTCGTTCGCCCAGTGGACCAGCGCCATGACGGGCTTCAACAGCGTTCTTCCCAGGTCGGTCAGTTCGTAATCGACGCGCGGAGGAATCGTCGGATACAGCGTGCGCGTGACCAGTCCGTCGCGTTCCAGCCCGCGCAAGGTCAGCGTCAGCATGCGCTGGGAAATGCCGTCGATGCCGCGCTTCAATGCGTTGAAGCGCTGCGGGCCGTTCTCCAGCATGGCGACGATGTAGAGACTCCACTTGTCGCCGATGCGATCCAGGATCTGGCGGGTGGCCAGACAGCCGCCAGCATCAGGCGCAGGCAGTTTGCCAGGTGGCGCGATGTGACCAGGTGACATGCGTGTGCCTTCTTGTGGGGACGTGGCAGGAACCATACCATCCTTTGTATGTATTGGTAATTCAATATCAATTGATTACCTGGTTCTTATTTTATACCTAGGATGCTCCATGGGCCGCACTCTCCTTGTCACCTCCAGTCCGCGCGGGGCTGACAGTCTTTCCACCCGCTTCGCCACCGAAATCGCCGAAGGCATCCAGGCCCGCTCGGGCGGTCCGCTGACCGTGCGCGACCTCGCCGCGAATCCGCCGCCACACATCACCCCGGCCTACATCCAGGGCCGGATCACGCCACCGGAACAGCGCACACCGGAACAGGTCGAGGCGGTGAACATCGCCCAGGCGCTCGTCGACGAACTGACGAGCGCCGACGTGATCGTGCTCGGCTCGGGCATGATGAATTTCGGCCCGCCCTCGCAGCTCAAGGCGTGGTTCGATCATGTCACCTGGCCAGGCGTCACCTTCAGCTATGGCGATGCCGGGCCGAAAGGACTGCTGACCGGCAGGAAGGTCTATCTTGTGACGGCCGCCGGCGGCGTGTTCTCGGAAGGCGCCTGGGCACCGTTCGATTTCCAGACCAACTACTTGCTGCACCTGCTCGGCTTCATCGGCCTGACCGATGTCGAAGTGTTGCGCGTCGAAGGCACGGTGCTCGGCCCCGATGCGGCGAACGCCGCCATCGACAAGGCCGCAACGGCCATCGACGCCTTGCTGGCGAAGGCGGTGTGAGCGCAGTGCGTCCAAGGGGCCGATGCGGTCATCAGCGCGCTTGGCCCCAACGGTCTCAAGGTGCAAGGCGACAGGCCGGTCATGCACGGCCTGGCCCACATCATCGCCGCGATGCAGCAGGCCGGCGTGCGCCGCCTCATCCAGATCGGACCTGGACTGGACGCTGGTGCGCATCCCCAACCTCAAGGATGGTCCCGCCGACGGCGGCGTGGATGTGGGTTGGTACGGACAGACCAGGCTCGGCACGAAGCTCTCCAGGGGCAATCTCGCGAAGTTCCTGGTCGATGAGGTCCCGCGCCCTGAGTACGTGCGCTCAGGCCCGCGCGGGAATCTCCAGCCCGCGCGCCACGGCGGGCCGGCCCACGAAGGCGTCCAGCACCCGGCGCACGTGGGTGAACCGGTCGAATTCCACCAGCTCGCCCGCCTCGTAGAAGCCCACGAGGTTGCGCACCCAGGGGAGCACCGCGATGTCGGCGATGGTGTAGTCCTCGCCCACCATCCAGGGGCGGCCGTCGGCCAGCTGCCGGTCCAGCACGCCCAGCAGGCGGCAGCACTCGGCCACGTAGCGGTCGCGCGGGCGCTTGTCCTCGTAGTCCTTGCCGGCGAACTTGTGGAAGAAGCCGAGCTGGCCGAACATGGGGCCGACGCCGCCCATCTGCCACATCAGCCACTGCAGCGCGGCATAGCGCTGCGCGCCCGCGGGGGCCAGGAAGCGCCCGGTCTTGTCGGCCAGATAAATCAGGATGGCGCCGGACTCGAACAGCGCCAGCGGCTGGCCGCCCGGGCCGTTCGGGTCCAGGATGGCCGGGATCTTGTTGTTGGGATTGAGCGAGAGGAATTCGGGCGAGGTCTGGTCGTCCTGGTCGAAGCGCACGAGGTGCGGCTCGTAGGGCAGGCCGGTTTCCTCGAGCATGATGGAGGCCTTCACGCCGTTGGGCGTGGGCAGCGAATAGAGTTGCAGCCGGTCCGGATGGCGGGCGGGCCATTTGCGTGTGATGGGAAAGGCGGCGAGCACGTCGTCGGTCATCGGAACTCCTCTTGGGGCTAGGGGATGGGCGCTAGGGGTGGAGGGTGCCATCATCGCGCGCCCGGCCGGCCCCTGCCGGCGAGGGGCCATGCCGCACCTGCCGGGCAACGATAATCCTGCGGATGCAGATCCGCTTCACCAAAATGCAGGGTGCCGGCAACGATTTCGTCGTGCTCGACGAAACGCAGGGGCGCCTGGGCCTCACGCCCGCGCAGTACCGCTACCTCGCCGACCGCCACTTCGGGGTCGGCGCCGACCAGATCCTCACCGTGCGCCCGTCGCCGGCCGACGGCATCGATTTCGAATACGTCATCCACAACGCCGACGGCGGCGAGGTCGAGCAGTGCGGCAACGGCGCGCGCTGCTTCGCCCGCTACGTGCGCGACAAGGGCCTCACCGACCGGGACACCATCCGCGTGCAGACCCTGGCCGGCGTGATCGCCCCGCGCCTGACCCCGGACGGCCGGGTCACCGTGGACATGGGCCGCCCGCGCTTCGACCCCGCCGAGGTGCCTTTCGATGCCTCCGGCCTCGCACCCGCGGCCCGTGGGGCGGGGCAGACGTGGCCGCTGCCTCTCGGCGCCGGCGCCGATGCGCAGCTGGTCGACGTGGCGGTGGTCTCCATGGGCAACCCGCATGCCGTGCAACTGGTCGATGACGTGGACGCGGCGCCGGTGGCGCGCACCGGTCCGCTCATCGAGAGCCACGTGCGCTTTCCGCAGCGCGTGAACGCGGGCTACCTGCAGATCGAGAACCGTGGCCGCGTGCGCCTGCGCGTGTATGAACGCGGCGCCGGCGAAACCCTGGCCTGTGGCACGGGCGCCTGCGCCGCCGTGGCCGCGGGCATCCGCCTGGGCCTGCTGGACACGCGCGTCGATGTGCGCACGCGCGGCGGCCTGCTCACCATCGCCTGGAGCGGCGACCCGTCCGAGTCCGTCTTCATGACCGGACCGGCGACCACCGTCTTTGAAGGCCAGATCGACATTCCCGACGCACCATGACCCATCCGCATACCCCCGCCCAGGCCGTGCCTCCCATCACGGAAGAAGACATCGCCGAATTCCTCGCCAACACCCCGGCCTTCTTCGAGCGCCACGCCGAGCTGCTGACCGGCGTGGTCCTCACCAGTCCGCACGGCCAGCGCGCCGTGAGCCTGCAGGAGCGCCAGGCCGAGATGCTGCGCGAGAAGATCAAGGCCCACGAGCAGCGCATCATGGAGATGGTGCGCCACAGCCACGAGAACACCGCCATCGCGCAGAGGATCCACCAGTGGACGCGCGAACTGGCGCAGGCCGGAGACCCGGCGCTGCTGCCGGGCCTGGTGGAGCAGGGCATCCGCCGGCTGTTCGACGTGCCGCAGGCGGCGCTGCGCCTCTGGGACGTGGCCGGCCCGTACGCGGGTGCCGCCTTCGCGCAGGGCGCGAGCGCCGATGCGCGCTCGTTCGCCACCTCGCTCACGCAGCCGTTCTGCGGCCCCAACCTCGGCTTCGAGCCCGCGGGCTGGCTGCCCGAGCCGGCCCTGGTGCAGTCGATCGCCCTGCTGCCGCTGCGCCAGGGGGCGCTCGATGGCGACGCACCGGCTTTCGGCCTGCTGGTGCTGGGCTCGCCCGATCCGCAGCGCTTCGGCGCCGACATGGGCACCGACTTCCTCGTGCGCATGGCCGAACTGGCCAGTTCGGCGCTCTCGCGCCTGCGCTGATCCGGCCATGGCGGACGCCGTGCAGCCGGTCGCGCCCACCGATCCCGACGTGCTGCGCTACCTGGAGCACGTGCGCGTGGAAAAGCGCCTGGCGCAGCGCACCGTCACGCTCTACACGCTCGATCTGGCGAAACTGGCCGCCAGCGCGCGCGACGCGGGCGTGCCGCTGCTGCAACTGCAGACCGCGCACATCCGCCGCTTCGTCGCGCAGATGCATGCGGGCGGGCGCGGCGGGCGCGGCATCGCGCTGATCCTGTCGGGCTGGCGCGGCTTTTTCACCTGGGCGGCGCGGCAGGGCCTCGTGCCCCACAACCCCGTGCAGGGCGTGCGCGCCCCGCGCGCGCCCAAGCCGCTGCCCAAGGCGCTGGGCGTGGACGACGCGGTGCGGCTGGCGGAGTTCGAGGGCTCGTCGGGCAGCGATCCGTGGCTGGAGGCCCGCGATGCGGCGATGGTCGAACTGCTCTACGGCTGCGGCCTGCGCGTGGGGGAACTGGCGGGCCTGGACGCCGTGCCGGGGCCGGACACGCAGCGCCAGGGCCGGGGCTGGATCGACCTGCAGGCTGCCGAGGCGCATGTCTTCGGCAAGGGGTCGAAGCGGCGCAGCGTGCCGGTCGGATCGGCCGCGCTGGCGGCCCTGCGCGCCTGGCTGGAGGTGCGGCTGCAGCCCTTCGGCGGCGCGGCGTCCGGCCGGTCCGATGCAGCGCTCTTCCTGGGCCGGCGCGGCGCGCGCCTCACCGCGCAGTCCATCTGGTCGCGCCTGCGGCAGCGCAGCCAGCTCGCGGGGCTCTCCACGCCCGTGCATCCGCACATGCTGCGGCACTCCTTCGCCAGCCACCTGCTGCAGTCCAGCGGCGACTTGCGGGCGGTGCAGGAACTGCTGGGCCACGCCAACATCACCACCACCCAGGTCTATACGCGCCTGGATTTCCAGCACCTCGCCAAGGTGTACGACGCCGCGCATCCTCGGGCGCGCCGCAAGCCCGGCGGCTGACGACCGGTCGCTGGCAACCTGCGGCGGCCAGTCCCTCCATGGCGGCAGGGATTTTCCGTGCTGCAGAATTCGGCCCATGCCCTCTCTCCCTGCCACGTTGTTTTCCTCCCCCTCCCTCACCGATCCGCGCCGCCGGCGCCTGTTCGCCCAGGCGGCCGGGCTGTCGTCCCTGCTGGCGGCGCCGCTCCTGCTGGAAGGCTGTGGCGGAGGGGCCAGCGCGGGCGCGGGCCCGGCCGGCCCGGAGCCGTCCTTCACGCGGGCCCGGCCCCTGCGAGCCAGCTGGGTCTCCACGGTCCTGAACCTGGACTGGCCCTCCGCGGAGTCCGCCCGGATCGCCGACGATGCGCAGCGCGTCGCCGTGCAGCAGGCGGAACTGCTGCGCATCCTGGACGAGGCGGTGGCCACCGGCCTCAATGCGGTGATCTTCCAGGCCAAGCCGTGCGCGGATGCGCTCTACGCCTCCGATCTCCTGCCCTGGTCGCCCTACCTGACCGGCACGCTGGGCCGGCATCCCGGATTCGACCCCCTGGCCTTCGCCGTGGAGCAGGCGCATGCGAGGGGGCTGGAGCTGCACGCCTGGCTCAATCCGTACCGCGTGTCGATGGACGTGGGCGCGGACACCGTGCGCATGCTGGGCAGCGCGCCCGCCGACGGCCCGCCCAGCATCTACCGCACCCGGCCCGACTGGATCCGCACGGCCGCCCGGCGCTTCGTGCTGGACCCGGGGCTGCCCGAGGTGCGGGCCTGGCTGGGCAGCGTGGTGGCCGAGATCACGTCGCGCTATGCCGTGGATGCCATCCACTTCGACGACTACTTCTATTACGAAACCGCCGATTCGCGCCTGGACGACGCACGGACCTTCGCCACCTACGGCCAGGGCTTCGCGGACAAGGGCGACTGGCGCCGCCACAGTACCCGGCTGCTGGTGCAGGGGCTGTCGGAGCAGTTGCGCGCCACCAGCCCAGGGGTGCGTTTCGGGGTCAGTCCCGCGGGTGTCTGGCGCAACCGGTCCGATGATCCGCGCGGCTCGGACACGCAGGCCGGGGCGCCCAGCTACGACGCGGCCTTCGCCGATACGCGCCAGTGGGTGCTCGATGGCCTGGTGGACGACCTCGTGCCCCAGGTGTACTGGCCTTTCGCGCGGCAGGCGGTGGGCTACGGCACCATCGCGCGCTGGTGGGCGGACGTGGCGCTGGCCTCTCCCGGCGTGCAGGTCCACATCGGCATGGCGCTCTACAAGGCGGGCCGGCCCACGGCCCAGGAGCCTGATTGGGGCGTGGAGGGCGGCGTGCCGGAAATCCGCCGCCAGATCGACCTCAACGAATCCACGCCCGGCATCCATGGCAGCGTGCTGTTCCGCCACGCCTTCCTGCGGGACCCTGCGGCCGCGGCCGTCGCGGCCTACCTGCGGCAGCGGTGGGCGCCCGCGCCCTGAGGCAGGCTCCCCATTGGCTCACCCGTGCTGCAGCAGCGCCCGGGGGGCGGGGGCCGGCGGCAGTGCCGCGCCGGCGAGTGCGAGCCGTTCGACCGGCAGCCGGAAGCTGGCCACGGTGCCGACCAGTTCCCGCGCGCGCTGGCTCAGCGCGGCGGCAGCGGCGGCCATCTCCTCGACCAGGGCCGCGTTGTGCTGGGTGGAGCGGTCCATGTCGTTCACCGCGTCGTTGATCTGGTCCACGCCCTGGCTCTGCTCCTGGCTGGCGGCGGTGATTTCCCCCACCAGCTGCGACAGTCCCTGGATCGACTGCACCACGCTCGACATGGTCTGGCCGGCGCGGCCCACCAGCGCGGTGCCCGCGGCCACGCGGTCCATGCTGGCGCCGACCAGGCCCTTGATCTCGCCGGCCGCCTGGCCCGCGCGCTGGGCGAGCTGGCGCACCTCTCCCGCGACCACCGCGAAACCCCGGCCCTGTTCGCCCGCGCGGGCGGCTTCCACCGCGGCGTTGAGCGCGAGCAGGTTGGTCTGGAAGGCGATGCTGTCGATGATGCCGGTGATGTCCGCGATGCGCCGGCTGCTGTCCTGGATCTGCTGCATGGTGTCCACCACCTCGGTCACCACCGCGCCGCCCTGGGCGGCCACGCGGGACGCGGCCTGCGCCACGCGTTCGGCCTCCAGCGCATGGCCCGCGTTCTGCCGCACGGTGCCGTTCAGCTGCTCCATGGAGGCCGCCGTCTGCTGCAGCGCTCCCGCCTGGCCCTCGGTGCGCGCCGAGAGGTCGCTGTTGCCCTGGGCGATCTGCAGCGCGGCAGAAGAAACGCTCTCGGCGCTCTCGTGGATGGCCGCCACCATGGCGGCGAGCTGGTCGCGCATGCTCCGCAGCTGGGCCATCAGGCTTGTCGTGTCGCCCTGGCGCGCAGGAATCCCGATGGTGAGGTCGCCCTGCGCCACGCTGCGGGCCACGGCCGCGGCCGCGCCGGGTTCCGCGCCGAGTTCCCGCAGGATGCCGCGCACCACCAGGGCGCCGAAGCCGATGGCGAACACCATGCCCGCCAGCACCGCTGCGATGACGCCCGCCCGGGTGTCGGCGTAACGGGTCTCGGCAGCCTCGTAGGTGCTGCGCGCGGTGTCCAGTTGCACCTGCGTGAGGGCCGCGAGCACGGCCTGCAGCGGGTCGAGGGCCGGATACATCTCACGGGCGGCGAATGCCGTCAGGCCGGGGATGTCCCCGGCGCGCAGCAACCCCTCCAGGGCCTGCACGGCGGCGTCGGCACGCGCCTGCAGCGGCCCGAATTCCTCGAGCAGCCGGTGCTCCTCGGCATGCAGGCCGGTCGCCAGGTAGGCGGTCCACTGCTCCCGCACCTCCTTGCGCGCCGCATCGACCGACTCCAGGCCCTGCTGCGGCGTCAGCGCGCCGTCGCGCACCTTGTGGGCGGTGTCCACGATGTTCACCGCGTAGGCGTCGGCCACCCGCTTGATCTGCTGCAGCGGCACCACCCGGTCGTGGTAGACGGAAACCAGGCCGGCATTGGAGCAGGCCATGCCCAGCAGCCCGGCGGCACCGGCACCGGCAGCCAGCAGGCAAAGGGCGGCCAGGAGCCAGCCGAGACGCGTCGAGACCTTGAGCCGGTGTAGGTAGTGCATGGAAATTCCCTCTGTAGTGGATGGTGGATCTGTTCTTGCGCGGGCCGCTCGGGGCAGCTGCAGGCCCGGATCCTAGGAAAGCCCGGATCCGGCTTTCTCAACAATCCTCAAATCTTCTTTTCCACAAAATTTCCTGCGCATGAAAGCTACGTTTTTGGGAGCTTTCCGTGTAGGGGCGGCGGCCTGGGGCCCGAGTCCATGGAGAATGCGCATCTCAAGAAACCCCACGGGAAGCGCCTCGATGCGCAGGTTGCATGATTGAATCCAGGAAGGCCGGACTGTCCCATTCGGGCTTGCACGCGTGGCTGAGCGTGGGCCTGGCGCTGGCGCTGCTGTGCGGTTTCACCGTGGCGGGCGGCCGATGGGCCGGGTCGAGGTTGAAGGCCCTGCCGTCCCCGGAGGCCAGCCCGGGGCGTGCATTCGGGCACGTGGATTCGCTGCAGCGCGCTCCTGACGGAGCGCTGCGCATCCAGGGGTGGGCCATCAGCCCGGACGGCATCCGGAAACTGGAGGCCCATGTGAACGGGCAGCCCGTGGACATTCCCTACGGCCTGATCCGCCGGGATGTCTTCCGGGCCCATCCCGGGAAGCGCGGTGCCCTGGCAGCCGGTTTCGACGGCAAGCTGCCCATCGGCGACATCGCGCGCCAGACGGACCTGGAAGTCGTGGTCGTCGATCAGAAGGGCGGGAAGACGACGTTGCTCAGCCAGTCGTTCTTCCCGCAGGCCTACAAGACCCGCTGGGGGGATTTCCGGCCCGGGCGGAGCGTGGATCCGGATGACGTGTTCTTTTTCCCCATGGCCACGAGCCATGTGGAAGGAGGGGGCGCCGACGGCATCCGGGAAACCTACGCTCCCTACGAGAGCCGCACCGTCAAGGCCGGGATCCGTGTCCAGATCCTCTACATGCGCACCACCACCGGCGCCCGGGGGGACTACGCGTTCGATCCGGATTTCGTCCCGGACAAGAAATGCGGCCGGCGCCTCATCGCGGAAGACAGCCTGCACGGCGTGATGCGATACGCCGTCGAGAAGAAAATGCCCGTGCTGTTCACACTCAACGGAGGGATCTGGGCCGACGCGCCCTGCGATGCCCCCCAGTGGGACATCAACGATGTGCTGGAGCAGGACGAGATGCTCTGCCAATGGAACGACAGGAACGGGGTGATGCCCGACTCGGCGATCGAGGGGCAGGCCGGATCGTTCGAATCCCCGGAACTGGGGCGTGCCCTGAGCCTGAACGTGTTCGCCGAGCGCGTCCGCTTCTACAAGAAGCGCAACCTGCAGCAGGCCGCTGCCCTGATCCAGCGCTTTGCCATCGAGCACCCTGACCTGTTCATCGGCATCAGCCTGGACCCGGACGTGTACATCAACCCCTTCTTCGAGGGGCGGCAGTGGTACGACTACAACCCGCAGACGCTGCGCCAGTTCCGCGACTGGCTGCGCGGCAGCGGGCCCTACGCGAACGAAGGCGGCCCCGGCGTACCGGACCTGCGGGCCTACCGGCGACCGCAGCCGTTGACCCTGGCGGATATCGACAGGATGAGGGGCAGGCACCACGCCAGCTGGGACGAGGTCGATCCTCCGCGGAAATTTCCCAAGGCACCGCATCCGTTCTGGCAGGAGCCCTGGACCCAGGCATGGGAGCAATTCCGCCGCCATCTCGTGAAGCTGCATTACGACGAGCTGTCGCAGTGGGTGGCGCAGACCGGCGTGCCCGCCAGCCGCATCTATTCCGCGCAAGGCTTCATGCCCCCGGGCTTGATGGAACCCTTTGCCGTGCGCCTCGACAGCCCGGCCAAAAGCTACGACTCCGGAGGCATCTCGATCGAGGGCTCGGCGCCGGTGCAGGGGCGCCTGGGCGCGATCATCTATGGCGACAGCGCCACCAATTCGATCCCCATGGAAGGCACGTTGTCGCTGTTCGGCGAATTCCGCCGCTACAGCCCGGAATGGGCCGTGGTGGAATACAACACGGCCGACCTGACCGCCCCCCGGCGCATGGCAAGCTACGACCGCGCCTATCGCTCGCTGAGGGACATCGCCAACTATGGGGCGCGCCTCGTCTCTCCCATGGCCTGGAACGGCAGTCCCGGCGAAGCGGCGAATACGACAGGCTATGTCAGCTACACGTCGCTGCGTCGTACACCGCTCGAAGATGCCATCCAGCATTTCATGGTGTCACGGTATGACCTGCCCCGGGGTGCACGCCTCTGGACCTTCGGATCGGGAAGGCACCACGACACGGACGGGTGGCAGACCGATGCAGGAACACCGGTGGCCGCCACCCCGGACGGGCTGCGCCTGGTCCTGGACGGTGAGGGTCGTGCCAATGCCGTATCGCCCGCCGAACTGGCCATGCGCCCCGGTGCGTTCGACGCACTGGTCGTGCAGGCCGGCGGCGGCGAAGACCTGAGGCTGGCGGTGGACGTGCAGGCCGCAGGCGGCGCCTGGCAGCCGCTGGTGGCCGAGGCCCCCCTGCGTCAGTGGGAGCGACGCAGCGCGGGATTCCGCATCCCGCTGCCGGCGGCTTCTGCCCCGGATGCGGTGCCTTTCGACCGGTTGCGGCTCGTCTGGCGGGGCCGGCCCGGTGCCGCCGTGGATATCGGCCTCTTGGCGCTCTATCCGGCTCCGCGCGCGGCCACCGTGGAGCCTGCCACCCGCTGAGCCACCGCGGCGCCGGTCCCGGCGCCGTTGCGGCTGGCGGACGGACAATACGGCCCATGAAAACCATCCGCCTGCGCCCTGGCAAGGAGCGTTCCCTCCTGCGCCGCCATCCCTGGATCTTCGAATCGGCCATTGCCAAGGGCGGCGGCGACAGCGGGGAGACCGTGCGGGTGGAGTCGGCGGACGGCCGCTTCCTGGCGTGGGCCGCCTTCAGCCCCGCATCGCGCATCCGCGCCCGCGCCTGGAGCTTCGACGAGGCGCAGCGCATCGACCCCGCATTCTTCGCCGCGGCCGTGGACCGCGCGGTCCGGGCGCGGGAGCGCTTCGCGATCGACAGCGACGGCGTGCGCCTGGTGCACGGGGAGTCCGACGGCCTGCCCGGCCTGATCGTGGACCGCTACGGCGACACCCTGGTGGCGCAGTTCACCAGCGCCGGCACCGAGCGCTGGAAAACCGTGATCGCCGACGCCCTGCTGCAGGCCACCGGCCTCGCCAGGCTCTACGAACGCTCCGATGCCAGCGTGCGGCAGTTGGAGGGCCTGGAGCCCGCCACGGGGTGGCTGCGCGGCGATGGCCCCACGGAGTTGTCCATCCGCGAACATGGCTGGCGCCTCACCCTGGACATCGCCGAAGGCCACAAGACCGGCTTCTACCTCGACCAGCGCGATAGCCGCCACCGCTTTTCCGAGGCCGTGCGCCGGCTCGGCGCGCGCCAGGTGCTCAACTGCTATTGCTACACCGGCGGCTTCACCGTCGCGGCGCTCGCGGGCGGAGCCTCGCAGGTGACCTCCATCGATTCGTCGGGGCCGGCGCTGGAGCGAGCGCGTTCGCATGCGGTCCTCAACGGCTTCGAGGCCGCCCGCACGGAATTCCTCGATGCCGACGTGAACGCCTCCCTGCGGCGCTTCCTGCAGGAGGGCCGCCGCTTCGACGCCATCGTGCTCGATCCCCCGAAGTTCGCGCCCACCGTCGCCCATGCCGAGCGCGCCGCGCGGGCCTACAAGGACATCAACCGCCTGGGCCTGCAGTTGCTAGCGCCCGGCGGGCTGCTCTATACCTTCTCGTGCTCCGGCGGGATCAGCGCCGACCTGTTCCACAAGATCGTGGCCTCTGCCGGCGCCGACGCGGGGGTGGATGGCTACATCCTGGAGCGCCTCGGCGGCGCGCCCGACCACCCCATGACCCTGGAATTCCCCGAGGGGGAATACCTCAAGGGGCTGGCGGTGATGCGCAAGGGCGCGTGACGGGCGCCTGCGGCTCGCCGTCGGCTCCGGCCATCTCGACGCGGCCGCGGCCACCGCGCTTGGCGGCGTAACAGGCAGCGTCCGCGTCGGCCATCAGATTTTCCAGGGACTCGGGCGTGTTCCCGAACAGCCGCACGCCGATGCTCGCGCCGATCCGGAACACGTGCTGCGCCGCATGAAAAGGCTCGCTGCGCAGTGCCTCCACGATCTGCAGGCCGATGTTCCGGGCGCCATGCCGGCTGCAGTGCCGCAGGAGGACCACGAACTCGTCGCCGCCCAGGCGCACGAGCACGTCGTCCCCGCGCACGCAGCGGCGCAGCCGGCCCGCCACCTGGCAGAGCACGTGGTCGCCGGCCGCATGGCCGGCTTCGTCGTTCACGGCCTTGAAACCGTCCAGGTCGATGAACAGCAGCGCATGCGCGCCGGGCTGGGCCGAGAGTTCCTGGACCTGCGCGCCCAGGCTGCGGCGGTTGGGCAGTCCGGTCAGCACGTCGTGGTGCGTTTCCGTGCGCAACTGCTCGGCCAGCACCCGCAACTGTTCCTCGCTCTCGCGCGCACGCAGTTCGGCCGCGCGCAGCTCGCTTTCGTTGCGCTTCACTTCGGAGATGTCCGTGTGCAGTGCGTAGTTCTGTCCGCCGGCGCTGCGGTTCATGGTCACGCGCATCCAGCGGCCGCCCGGCAGCGGAACTTCGAACGGCGCACCCGCGAAGAAGGCGGCGTCGTGCAGCGCCGCGGCCACGTCCTGGGCGCGCCGCAGCCGCTCCTGGACATCGGGCGACGCATCCCAGAGCTGCCTGACGATCTGCACGTAGGTACGCTGCGCCAGCGCCTCCCTGGAGGGCAGCCCGTGCATCATCACGAACAGGTCGTTGGCGTACAGGATGCGGCCTTCGTCGTCCAGCACGGCCGCGGCCTCGCCCAGATCCTCCAGCATCTGCCGGGTGCCGGACGCCGGAAGCGCCGCCTGGAACTCCGGGGCCGGGGCGCCGGAGGCGTCGTCCGCATGCGCCACGTGCTGCCAGACGCGGATGCGGAGCCCTCCCTGCACCGGCACCGCGGCCACGCGCAGCCAGCGCCCGAGGTGCTGGAAGACATAGGGCCGTGTCTGCAGGCGGTTGCGCATCAGGCCGTCGGCGATGAAGCGGTCGATGTGGGGGAGGTCTTCGGGCGGCAGGCGCCCCCGGTAGAAGCGCCGCAGGTTGTCGGCATAGGGCTCGCCGGCATGGACGCGGCCTTCGTGCTCCGGGAAGAAGCGGAGAAACGAGGCATTCCACAGGACGGTACGCTCCTCGGCGTCGAACACGCACATGGCGATGCCCAGCGAATCCAGGAGCGTGGCGGTCAGGTCGAAATCCATGGCCTGGAAAAAGGGCGGAAAACGGCTCGTCAAAGGGCTGTCGGGGGCGGAATCTGGAAATCAATGTAGCGCATTTCCCGCGGTGCCAACCGGGGAAAAAGCCGGCTTTGGCGCCCGAAATCCGGAGGTGTTGACAGCCTCGCTAAACTTTTGGGAAGGCGTGCCGTGCCGGCACCCTCCACCTTCCGAAAGCGTTTGCCGACCATGTCCCTCATTCCCACCACCATCCTCACGGGCTTCCTGGGCTCGGGCAAGACCACCCTCCTCAAGCGCGTGCTGACCGAGTCGCACGGCCAGAAGATCGCCGTCATCGAGAACGAATTCGGCGAGGAGAA
Organism: Paracidovorax avenae; assembly: GCA_003029925.1. Lineage (GTDB taxonomy): Bacteria > Pseudomonadota > Gammaproteobacteria > Burkholderiales > Burkholderiaceae_C > Paracidovorax > Paracidovorax avenae_A. The sequence goes on from CP028296.1 coordinate 838,303, forward strand.
CATCGACAACGACATCCTGGTGACGGATTCCAAGGAACAGATCGTGCAGATGAGCAACGGCTGCATCTGCTGCACGATCCGCGAGGACCTGCGCGAGACGCTCCAGCTGCTGGCCGCCAAGCGCCGCAAGGGGCTCCTGGAGTTCGACCGCATCGTGATCGAAACCACCGGCCTGGCCGATCCCGGCCCGGTGGCCCAGACCTTCTTCATGGACGAAGAGATCGCCGAGACCTACCTCATCGACTCCATCATCACGCTGGTGGACGCCAAGCATGCCGCCCAGCAGCTGAACGACCGCCAGGAGGCACGCCGCCAGGTGGGCTTCGCGGACCAGATCTTCCTGTCCAAGACCGATCTCGTTTCCAGCGAGGAGACCGACGCGCTGATCCACCGCCTCAAGCACATGAACCCGCGCGCTCCGATCAAGGCGGTGCATTTCGGCGAAGTGCCGGTCTCCGAGGTTCTGGACCTGCGCGGCTTCAACCTGAACGCCAAGCTCGACATCGACCCCGACTTCCTGAAGGAAGAGGACGACTACGGCCATGGACATGGCCACGGGCACGACCACCACGACCATGACCACGAGCACGGCGAGCACTGCAGCCATCCCTCGCACCAGCACGCAGGCCATGGCCACCACCATCACCATGACGACGACGTGAAGAGCTTCGTCTACCGCGCCGACCGTCCCTTCGACCCGGCCAAACTGGAAGACTTCCTGGGTGCCATCGTCAACATCTACGGCCCCCGCATGCTGCGCTACAAGGGCGTGCTGCACATGAAGGGCACCGAGCGCAAGGTCATCTTCCAGGGCGTGCACCAGCTCATGGGCAGCGACCTGGGGCCGCAATGGGCCGAGGGCGAGCAGCGCCAGAGCAAGATGGTGTTCATCGGCATCGACCTGCCCCAGGACATCTTCCGGCAGGGCCTGGAGCAGTGCCTGGCGTGAGCCGGCGCCGGACCGGGTGCCTTGGCCGGTTTGTAGGATAACCACTACTTCGCGGGGGGCGGCCGCGCACGCGCGAAATCGGCCGATACAATCGCGCCCCGGCAAAAACGGGAGGACACCGCCGCCGCATCGACCGCTTTCAGGAGGGCGGGCGGCATGGGCGGGACCGGGTTTGCCGCGCCGCCGTCCCATTCCGGTGGAAACCGCCGTACGTAGGAGGCGGCCTCCTTCCCGTTTGGAGCAATTGACCGTACCATCCACGGCACCGTCGCCGGCCACTCCGCCGGCGCAGCCAGCCTAATACACATCATGCCTACGACCCTGCAAGCGCAATCGCCCGTCGCGGCCGCCAAGAAAGACCCGAAGCTGGCCAATAACTGGAAGACCAAGCCGGCCGAGGAACTCTCCGACGCCGAGGTGCTTTCCATGCCCGACAGCGAATACATGAACGAGAAGCAGCTGGCGTTCTTCCGGCACAAGCTCGTGCAGCTCAAGCAGGACATGCACAACAACGCGGGCGAGACCACCGAGCACCTGCGCGAGGACACCGTGGTGGTGCCCGATCCGGCCGACCGTGCCACCATCGAGGAAGAGCACGCCCTGGAACTGCGCACCCGCGACCGCGAGCGCAAGCTGCTCAAGAAGATCGAGCAGTCCATCGCGCGCATCGACGCAGGCGACTACGGCTACTGCGACGAGACCGGCGAGCCCATCGGCGTCGGCCGCCTCCTGGCGCGCCCCACCGCCACCCTGTCCCTGGAGGCGCAGCAGCGCCGGGAGCTCAAGCAGAAGATGTTCGGGGACTGACGGCACCGCGTCCGCCACACCCGCCCGCGACCGGCCCGTCCCGCCGCTTTCCGCACCTGTCCGCCCGACCCCCGTGCCGAGGCGCGTGCCCTCCAGCCACGACGATCCATGAGCAAGGAAGATTCCTCCCGCGGCCTGCTGTCCAAGGTGGTGCGCTTCGTACGCAATCCCACCGTCAACTGGAATGAGCTCGACTCCATCGACGAGGAGCGCGAAAGCCAGTACAGCAAGCAGATGCTCAAGGAAATGATCGAGCGCAAGCGCCGCAACGATTTCGTGCGGCGCCGCGAGTTCGATCAGCTGCGCAAGCTGCGCCAGCGCGAGGCCCTCCACGGCCAGCGGTCGGACGACCAGACCGCCCGGCCCTCGTTCTTCCATACCAGCATGACTTCGCCGGACGACCGGGCCGTCACGCTCAAGAAGATCGACGAGATCGAGGCGCAGATGTCCCAGCAGTGGTGGAAGAGCAAGCAGCCTGTGGCCGCCGGTTCGCCGGCCGGCATGGCGCCCACCGAACCGGCGGCCTTCGGCGCCTCCGATTCCGCCGACGCGGCGCACGCCCGCGCGTTCGCACCCACCGCCCCGGCCAGCCTGCCGGCGGGGCTGTCGGAGCCCGGCGTGCAGCCGCTGTTCTCCGGCGAAAGCCTGCCGCCCGCCACGGACCTCATGGCCCCCACGGTGCCCCAGGCGTTTCCCGGTGCGCGCTCCGCCGAAGGCTCGCGTCCGCTGGCGCCCCCCATGCTCACCGAGCGGGCCGATCCGCCGTCGCGCCCCGCGCCGGCCTACGTGGCGCCCGAGCCGCCGCCCTACGTGCACGAACCCGACCTGGAGGAGGCCGCGATCCGCTTCGCGAACGGCGACTACGCCGGCGCAGAGGCCGGCCTGCTGGAGGCGCTCGCGCAGCACGAGGGCGACGAGGACACGGCGCGGCAGGCCGAGTTCTGGATGGCGCTCTTCGATTTCTACCGTGCCACGGGCGACCACGCCCGCTTCGAGTCGCTGGCCATCGATTTCGCCGCACGGTTCGGCCGCTCCGCGCCGCTGTGGTTCTCCATGCCCGAACTCCTGGGGATGCAGCCTCCGTCCGCTCCCGCCGAACCCGCCAGCGGGGCCCCGCGCGAATTCCTCTGGAATGCACCTTCGGTGCTCACGGCCCAGTCGGTGGCCGCCCTGCAGGCTTCCGTGGCCCGGGCGTCCGCTCCGCCCTGGACTTTCTCCTGGTCGCGCCTGATGACCATCGAGGAAGGGGCCGTCCCGGGCCTGGCGCAGCAGTTCGGGCAGTGGGCGGACCGTACCGAGGCCATCGTCTTCAAGGGCGTGGACGCCCTGGCGAGCCTGCTGGAGGCCCGCACGCCGTCCGGCGACCGGAGCGTTCCGCCGGACTGGTGGCGCCTGCGCATGGCGGCACTGCGGCTGATGGGCCGGCCCGACGAGTTCGAACTGGTCGCGCTGGACTACTGCGTCACCTACGAGGTTTCCCCGCCGTCCTGGCAGCCCCCGAACTGCAGCTATTCCGATGATGGAGGCGGCGACGGCGCCCATTCCGCAGCGGCCGCGGTGCCCTTCGACGCGGATGCCTTCTCCTCGGGCTTCGGCGAGCCGGCCTCCCAGCCCGGGGGGCTGGAGCCCTCCGTTCCGGCCGCCGTGCTGTCCGGTCACATCGAGGGCGATGCGACAGCCATCCTCGAGCCCATGGAGGCGCACCTGCATGCCGGCGTGCCGTTCGCCATCGGCTGCGACCGGCTGGCGCGCGTGGATTTCGCCGCCGCCGGCTCCGTGCTGAACTGGACAGCCGCCCAACAGGCCCTGGGCAACGTGGTGCACTTCACCCAGGTCCCGCGGCTGGTGGCGGTGTTCTTCAACGTCATCGGCATCCACGAGCACGCGCGTATCGTTCCGCGGCAGAACTGAGCCCGTCCCGGGCGGGTGGCACGCGGCCCCGGCTGGGGGCTGTTGCAATCCGGTCGTCCATCCCCAATTCCGGACGCTATGGAACAGTTTCACGGCACCACCATCCTCAGCGTCCGCCGCCAGGCCGCGGACGGCACCATCCAGGTCGCCATCGGCGGCGACGGGCAGGTCACGCTCGGCAACATCGTCGTGAAGGGCTCGGCGCGCAAGGTGCGCAAGCTGCACCACGGCAAGGTGCTCGCGGGCTTCGCGGGCGCCACGGCCGACGCCTTCACCCTCTTCGAGCGCTTCGAAGCCAAGCTGGAAAAGCACCAGGGCCACCTGACGCGCGCCGCCATCGAGCTCACCAAGGACTGGCGCACCGACCGCGTGTTGCGCCGCCTGGAGGCCATGCTGGCCGTGGCCGATGCCAGCGCCTCGCTCATCATCACCGGCAACGGCGACGTGCTGGAGCCGGAGCAGGGCATCGTGGCCATCGGCTCCGGCGGTGCCTACGCGCATTCGGCCGCCAAGGCACTGCTGAACCACACCGAGCTGTCCGCCGAGGAGATCGTGCGCAAGTCGCTTGCCATCGCGGGCGAGCTGTGCATCTACACGAACATGCACCACACCGTCGAGACGCTCTGACGCCCGTGTCGTTCTTCCGCCGCGCGCGGCAGGCCTGCCCGCGGGCCGCCTGCCGTGTCCCCTCCCTGCCGGTTCCCGGCCCGTTCCGTCCCGAGTGAACACCATGTCTTCCATGACCCCCCAGGAAATCGTCTCCGAGCTCGACCGCCATATCGTGGGCCAGTCGGGCGCCAAGCGCGCCGTCGCCATCGCGCTGCGCAACCGCTGGCGCCGCCAGCAGGTCGATCCCGGACTGCGCCAGGAGATCACCCCGAAGAACATCCTCATGATCGGCCCCACCGGCGTGGGCAAGACGGAAATCGCCCGCCGCCTCGCCCGGCTGGCGGATGCCCCGTTCATCAAGGTGGAGGCCACCAAGTTCACCGAGGTGGGCTATGTCGGCAAGGACGTGGACTCCATCGTGCGCGACCTCGTCGAGGTGGCCGTCAAGCAGACCCGCGAGGCCGACATGAAGAAGGTGCGTGCCCGGGCCGAGGACGCCGCCGAGGACCGCATCCTCGACGTGCTCATCCCTACGGCGCGCACGGGAGATCAGCCCGCGGACAGCACCGCGCGCCAGGTGTTCCGCAAGAAGCTGCGCGAGGGCCAGCTGGACGACAAGGAGATCGAGATCGACCTGGCCGATGCCCGGCCCCAACTCGAGATCATGGGCCCCCAGGGCATGGAGGAGATGGCCGAGCAGTTGCGCGGCATGTTCAGCCAGATGGGCCAGGAGCGCCGCAAGACGCGCAGGCTGCGGATCGCCGAGGCGCTGAAGCTGCTCACCGACGAGGAGGCGGGCAAGCTGGTCAATGAAGAGGAAGTCAGGACGCGCGCCCTGCAGAACGCCGAGCAGAACGGCATCGTGTTCATCGACGAGATCGACAAGGTCGCCACGCGCCAGGAGGCCGGTGGCTCCGACGTCTCCCGCCAGGGCGTGCAGCGCGACCTGCTGCCGCTGGTGGAAGGCACGACGGTGAGCACCAAGTACGGCATGGTGAAGACCGACCACATCCTCTTCATCGCCTCCGGTGCCTTCCACCTGGCCAAGCCGAGCGACCTGATCCCCGAACTGCAGGGGCGCTTTCCCATCCGCGTCGAACTGGAGTCGCTCTCCGTGGGCGATTTCGAGGCCATCCTCACCCAGACCCATGCCTCCCTGGTGAAGCAATACCAGGCGCTGCTGGCCACCGAAGGGGTCACGCTGGAATTCGTTCCGGAGGGTATCACCCGGCTGGCCCACATCGCCTTCGAGGTGAACGAGCGCACCGAGAACATCGGCGCGCGCCGGCTCTCCACCGTGATGGAGCGGCTGCTGGACGAGGTGAGCTTCGACGCCGCGAAGCTCTCCGGCCAGACCGTGCGCGTCGATGCCGCGTACGTGGATGGACGCCTCGCGAGCCTGAGCCAGAACGAAGATCTTTCGCGCTACATCCTGTAAAAAGCGATCTTTTCCTACAGACTTGTGGATTTTTCTGCAGGTCTTTTCTGGAGTTGCACCGCCGCCCGGACGCCAGCCGCCGGGCGGCGGTTTCGCTTGGGCGGCGGCCCGGGGCGGACGGGCGGATGGGCTGCCGGATGCCTGTGCGCGTTCCATGTTGGCGCCAGACCCTAAGGTATCACTTCCACAGCATTTGCTAAGTGCTTATCCAGGAAGGAAATTCACCCGCCATATACGTTTGCAATCAACGCTAAGTCGTTGATTTCATTGCAAAACTTTGTTGCACCCGATCGTGCGATCGGGGCTTTTCCTGCTACAGTGCAAAAAAGTGCAATTAAGTGGTGAAAAGTGCCCTCCAACCCCGGTCTCCGCGGGAAGTGGCGGCGACAACCTGTCGGGGTCTAACGGTGTTTCAAGGGGCGTCATCGCTGAGTCTGGATGCGAAGGGTAGGCTTTCCGTGCCTACCCGGCATCGTGACGTCCTGAGCGCGACGGCCGGCGGACAGCTCACCATCACCAAGCACCCGCACGGCTGCCTCATGGTCTTCCCCCGTCCCGAATGGGAAAAATTCCGCGAGCGCATCGCCGAACTGCCGATGTCCGCCCAATGGTGGAAGCGCATCTTCCTGGGCAATGCCCAGGACGTGGAAATGGATGGCACGGGCCGCGTGCTCGTGGCGCCCGAGCTGCGGCAGGCCGCGGGCATCACCAAGGACACCATGCTGCTGGGCATGGGCCACCACTTCGAGCTCTGGGACAAGGCCACCTACGAGGCCCAGGAAGCCCAGGCCATGCAGGGCGAGATGCCCGAGGCCTTCAAGGACTTTTCTTTCTGAAGGCCATGGCGGACACCACGACACTGCTGCACACCACCGTCCTGCTGGACGAGGCGGTCGGTGCCCTGCTGGGGGGCGCCGGCCCCTCGCCCGCCGGCGTCTGGATCGACGCGACCTTCGGCCGGGGAGGGCACTCGCGCAGGATATTGGAGAGGCTGGGGCCGCAGGGCCGCCTCGTGGCTTTCGACAAAGACCCCGAGGCGATCCAGGAAGCAGCGCGCATCACCGATGCGCGCTTTTCCATTCGGCACGAGGGTTTCCGCCACCTGGCCGACCTGCCCGAGCGCAGCGCGGCCGGCATCCTCATGGATCTCGGCGTGAGCTCGCCGCAGATCGACAGCCCTGGGCGCGGCTTCAGTTTCCGGTTCGACGGCCCCCTGGACATGCGCATGGACACCACGCGCGGCGAGAGCGTGGCCGACTGGCTGGCGACGGCCGACGTGGGGCAGATTGCGGAGGTGATTCGTGAATACGGTGAAGAACGGTTTGCTGGCCCCATTGCAAAGGCGATTGCTGCTCGGCGCGCGGAGCGCGGCCCGCTGCGCACCACTTCCGAGCTGGCCCAGCTCGTGGCTGGCGCGGTCAAGACCCGCGAAGCCGGCCAGAACCCCGCGACCCGGACCTTTCAGGCTCTTCGGATTTTCATCAACGCAGAACTTGAGGAACTGCAGGCCGCGCTAGAGGCCAGCCTGCGGGTGCTCGCGCCGGGCGGCCGGCTCGCGGTCATCAGCTTCCACTCGCTCGAAGACCGCATCGTCAAGCAGTTCATCGCGCAGCACTCCAAGGAGGTCTATGACCGCCGCGCGCCGTTCGCCGCCCCGCAGCCGATGCGGCTGAAGGCGCTGGACCGCATCAAGCCGGGCGCCTCCGAGGTGGATGCCAACCCGCGCGCGCGCAGCGCCGTGATGCGCGTGGCCGAGCGCACGGAGGTGCCGGCATGACGCGCCTGAGCCTCGTGCTGCTGCTGGGCGTGCTGGCCAGCGCGCTCTACCTCGTGCGCACGCAATACGAGTCGCGCCTGCTGTTCACCGAACTGGACCGCGCCATCGGCGAGTCCCGCCGCCTGGAGACGGAACACCAGCGGCTGCAGGTCGAAAAGCGCGCCCAGGCCACGCCGCTGCGGGTGGAGAAGCTCGCGCGCGACCGGCTGCAGATGCGCACCGCCACGCCCGCGATCACCCAGTATGTGACGGATGACGGCACGCCCGTGCCGACCCCCACCGCGCCGGCTGCGGGTGCCTCCGCCGCCACGGCGCCTGCGGGAGTACGCCGATGAGCCGCAGCGTCCTCTACACCTCCAGCCCGCTGCTCGCGAGCAAGACGCCCGTCTGGCGCAGCAAGTTCATCGTCGCCATGGTGGCGCTGGGCTTCCTGGCGCTGGCCGGGCGCGCGGCGTACGTGCAGGTGTTCGGCAACGACTTCTTCCAGCGCCAGGGCGAAGTGCGCTTCGCGCGCACGCTGGAGCTGCCTGCCAACCGCGGCCGCATCCTGGACCGCAACGGGCTCATCCTCGCCTCCAGCGTGCCCGCCGCCAGCATCTGGGCCATTCCGGAAGACGTGGATCAGGACAAGCCCGAGGTGCAGGCCAAGCTGCGGCAGCTTGCCAAGCTGCTGGAGATGCCGCTGCCTGCCCTGCAGGCGAAGCTGGCCGAAGAGGACAAGACCTTCGTCTGGATCAAGCGGCAGCTCGACTGGGAGGTGGGCCAGCAGATCGCCGCCCTGGACATCAAGGGCGTCTACCAGCGCAAGGAATACAAGCGCCAGTACCCCGAGGGCGAGTCGGCCGCGCACGTGGTCGGCTTCACCAACGTGGAAGACCATGGCCAGGAAGGTGTGGAACTGGCCTTCGACAAGGACCTGGCCGGCAAGCCCGGCTCGCGGCGCGTCATCAAGGACCGCCTGGGCCGCGTCGTGGAAGGCGTGGGGGCCGAGGTGCCGCCCGTGGATGGCAAGGACATGCAGCTGTCGATCGACAGCAAGGTGCAGTTCTTCGCCTACCAGAAGCTGCGCGACCAGGTGGCGCTGCACAAGGCCAAGGCGGGCAGCGTGGTCGTGATCGACGCGCACACCGGCGAGCTGCTGGCGCTGGCCAACTACCCGAGCTACGTGCCGGACAAGCGGCAGAACCTGACCGGCGAGCAACTGCGCAACCGCGCCATCACCGACGTGTTCGAGCCCGGCTCCACCATGAAGCCGTTCACCATCGGCCTGGCGCTCGAGACCGGCCGGGTGCGGCCCGACACCATCATCGACACCAATCCCGGGCGCGTCACGATCACAGGCTCCACCATCTCCGACACCCACAACTACGGAGTGCTCACGGTGGAAGGCGTGATCCAGAAGTCCAGCAACGTGGGCACGACCAAGATCGCCATGCAGATGCCGGCCAAGGAGATGTGGGAAACCTTCTCCGCCGCGGGATTCGGCCAGAAGCCGCAGATCCATTTCCCCGGCGTGGTGAGCGGCCGGCTGCGCCCCTACAAGACCTGGCGCCCGGTGGAGCAGGCCACCATGGCGTACGGCTACGGCCTCTCGGCGAGCCTGCTGCAGATGGCACGTTCCTATACGGTGTTCGCCAACGGCGGCAAGATCATTCCCGCCACCATGCTCAAGACGAGCGAGCCCGCCGTGGGCGTGCCGGTGTTCTCCGAGCGTACTGCCTCCCAGATCCGCAAGATGCTGCAGATGGCCGCCGGCCCCGGAGGTACGGGCCAGCAGGCGCAGACCGTGGGTTACTCCGTCGGTGGCAAGTCGGGCACGGCGCGCAAGCAGGTGGGCAAGAGCTATGCCTCGGGCAAGTACCGGGCCTGGTTCACCGGCATGGCCCCCATCGACAAGCCGCGCATCATCGTCGCCGTGATGATCGACGAGCCCAGCGCGGGCTCGTTCTACGGCGGCGCCGTGGCTGCGCCGGTGTTCAGCGAAGTCGTGCAGCAGACCCTGCGCATGATGGGCGTGGCGCCGGACATGGCCGTCAAGCCCCGAATCGTCTCCAACGGCGTGGAGGAGTCGCTATGACCGAGCCCCAGTCCCCATCCGGGCACCCCACGCCCCCGCTGCTCGGCTCCGTGCCGGAGGCGCTGGAGTGGCTGCGCGCCCATGCCCCGCACGGCGCGCTGCGCACGGACAGCCGCCAGGTCGAGCCCGGCGACATCTTCATCGCCTGGCCGGGCGCGGCCACCGACGGCCGCATGCACGTGGGCGAGGCGCTCGCGCGCGGCGCGGCCGCCTGCCTGGTGGAGCGCGAAGGCGTGGAGGCCTTCCGTTTCGGCGCCGAAGGCGTGGCGGCGCTGCGCGACCTCAAGGCCGCCACCGGCCTGCTGGCCGCCGACTGGTTCGGAATGCCCACGCAGCGCCTGGACGTGGTGGCGGTGACCGGCACCAACGGCAAGACCAGCACCACCTGGTGGCTCGCCGATGCGCTGAACCAGCTGGCCGGCAGCGGACTGGCCACCCATGGCGGCTGCGGCCTGATCGGCACCCTGGGCGTGGGCGTACCGCCTTCGCTGGAGGGCACGGGCCTGACCACGCCCGATCCCGTGCGGCTGCAGCAGGCCTTTGCCGGCTTCGTGGCCAACGGGCTGGGCGCCTGCGCCATCGAGGCCTCGTCCATCGGGCTCGCGGAGCACCGCCTCGCGGGCATGCGTCTGCGCGTGGCCGTCTTCACCAATTTCACGCAGGACCATCTGGACTACCACTCGGGCATGGCGGCCTACTGGCAGGCCAAGAGCGCGCTCTTCGACTGGCCCGGACTGCAGGCGGCGGTCGTGAACATCGACGACCCCCGCGGTGGCGAACTGGCGGACACGCTCGCGCAGCGCCCCATCGATCTCTGGACCACCTCGATCACCGGCCCGGCCCGGCTGCAGGCCCGCGACATCACGTGGGGCGAGGGCGGCCTGCGCTTCACGGTGGCCGAAGGGGTGCAGGCCCACGTGCTGCAGACGCGCGTGATCGGCCACTACAACATCCACAACCTGCTCGCCGTGGTCGCCAGCCTGCGAGCGCTGGGCATTCCGCTGGAGCACGCGCTCTGGGCCTGCGCGCAGCTCGCGCCCGTGCCGGGCCGCATGGAACTCATCCACCGCCCTGAGCAGCCCCTGGTGGCCGTGGACTACGCCCACACGCCCGATGCGCTCGAGCAGGCCCTGCAGGCGCTGCGCCCCGTGGCGGAGCAGCGCGGCGGGCGCCTGTGGTGCGTGTTCGGCTGCGGCGGCAACCGCGACCGGGCCAAGCGGCCGCTCATGGGCCGCATCGCGCAGCAACGCGCCGACGCGGTGATCGTGACCAGCGACAACCCACGCAACGAGGCGCCGGGCGCCATCCTGCACGAGATCCTGCTGGGCACGGTCGCCGGCACCACGGTGCAGGCCGAGCCCGAGCGTGATGCCGCCATCGCGCGTGCCATCGGCGAAGCGGATGTGCGCGACGTGGTGCTCATCGCCGGCAAGGGCCACGAGGACTACCAGGAGTCCGCGGGCGTGCGCCGGCCCTTCTCGGATGCCGCCCATGCGCATGCCGCGCTGGCGCAGCGCGAGTCTGCGGCCGGCGGGGATGCGGGGGGCGCGGCATGAGCGGCACTCCCATGTTCACGCTGCAGCAGGCGCACGCGCTCGTGCAGGCCCGCATTCCGCAGGCGCGCCTCGTGGGCGGGCCGGATGCGCTGCACCTGCCGCTCGGTCGCGTGCACACCGACACGCGCACGCTGCAGGCGGGCGACCTGTTCGTGGCGCTGCGGGGCGAGCGTTTCGATGCCAATGAATTCCTCGCGCAGGCGCGTGCCGGCGGCGCGACGGCGGCCCTGGCCCATCCGGGCCGGCTGGAGGCCGCGGGCCTGCCCGGCATCGAGGTGCCCGACACCCTGGCCGCCCTGGGCGCGCTGGCCGCCGGCTGGCGCGCAGGCCTCGACCTGCCCCTGATCGGCGTCACGGGCAGCAACGGCAAGACCACCGTCACGCAGATGACCGCGGCGGTGCTGCGCGCCTGGAAGGGCGACGCCGCATTTGCAACGCAAGGCAACTTCAACAACGACATCGGCGTGCCGCTGATGCTGCTGCGGCTGCGCGCCGCGCATGAGGCCGCGGTGATCGAGCTCGGCATGAACCATCCGGGCGAGATCGCGGTGCTGGCCGGCATCGCGCAGCCCACGGTCGCGCTGGTCAACAACGCCCAGCGCGAGCACCTCGAATTCATGCACACGGTGCAGGCAGTGGCGGAGGAGAACGGCTCGGTGATCTCCGCGCTGCCACCCGGCGGCGTGGCGGTGTTTCCGGCGGACGATGCCTATGCACCGCTCTGGCGCGGCCTGGCCGGCGCGCGCCGCTGCCTCGCGTTCGGCATGGAGTCCGGCTCCGCCGCGGACGTGCGCTGCACCCGGGCGCACTGGGAAGCCGGCGCCTGGAACGTACACATCGACACGCCCCAGGGCGGATTCGATGGCACCGTGCGCATCGCAGGGCGCCACAACGTGGCCAACGCACTGGCCGCCACGGCCTGTGCGCTGGCCGCCGGGGCTCCGCTCGACGCCATCGCGCGCGGCCTCGCGGCCTTCGAGCCGGTGAAGGGCCGCTCGCGCGCCTTCACGGCCGCGGTGCCGCAGCCGGGCGGCGGCTCCCGCCGGATCACGGCCGTGGACGACACCTACAACGCCAACCCCGACTCCATGCACGCGGCCATCGACGTGCTGGGCGAACTGCCCGGCCCGCGGCTGCTGGTGATGGGCGACATGGGGGAGGTGGGCGACCAGGGGCCGCAGTTCCACGCGGAAGCGGGATCGCATGCGCGCGACCGCGGCATCGAGCGGCTGTTCGCGCTGGGAGCGCTCGGCATTCACGCCGTGCAGGCCTTCGGGCCGCAGGCACGGCATTTCGACGACATGGCATCGCTGCTCGCGGCGGTGCGGGAAGCCGTGCCCTCGGCGGGCAGCGTGCTGGTGAAGGGATCGCGGTTCATGAAGATGGAACAGGTGGTGCAGGCGCTGGAGGCGCCGGATGCGGAGTCGCAGATCCACCCCGGAGGCAGCGGCCGTGGCGCTGCAGCAGGTGCACGCGCCGCCGCGCAAGGGGGGGCCGCATGCTCCTGATGCTGTCCCAGTGGCTGCAGGGCCTGTCGCCCGAGTTCGGCTTCTTCCGCGTCTTCCAGTACCTCACCTTCCGTGCGGTGATGGCGGCCATGACGGCGCTGCTCATCGGGCTCCTGGCGGGCCCGAAGGTGATCCGCATGCTCACCGCGCTCAAGATCGGCCAGCCGATCCGCGGCTACGCGATGGAGTCGCACCTGTCCAAGAGCGGCACGCCCACCATGGGCGGCGTGCTCATCCTGGGGGCCATCGCCATCTCCACGCTGCTGTGGTTCGACCTGTCCAACCGCTTCGTCTGGGTGGTGCTGGCCGTCACCCTGGGCTTCGGCGCCATCGGCTGGGTGGACGACTGGCGCAAGGTCGTGCGCAAGGACCCGGAAGGCATGCGCTCGCGCGAGAAGTACTTCTGGCAGTCCGTCATCGGCATCGTGGCCGCGCTCTACCTGGTGTTCTGCATTTCCGAGAACTCGAACGCACGCGTGTTCGAGCTCTTCATCACCTGGATCCAGTCGGGTTTCTCGATGGACCTGCCGCCCCAGGCGGGCCTGCTCGTGCCGTTTTTCAAGGAAGTGAGCTACCCGCTGGGCGTGCTGGGCTTCGTGATCCTGACCTACCTCGTCATCGTGGGCTCCAGCAACGCGGTCAACCTGACCGACGGGCTGGACGGCCTGGCCATCATGCCGGTGGTCATGGTGGGCGCCTCCCTGGGGGTGTTCGCCTATGTCACGGGCAGCGTGGTGTATTCCAAGTACCTGCTCTTCCCCAACATCGCCGGTGCGGGCGAGCTGCTGATCTTCTGCTCGGCCATGGCCGGCGCGGGGCTGGCCTTCCTCTGGTTCAACACCCATCCGGCGCAGGTCTTCATGGGCGACGTGGGCGCGCTCGCGCTGGGCGGCGCCCTGGGCACCATCGCCGTGATCGTGCGCCAGGAAATCGTGCTGGCCATCATGGGCGGCATCTTCGTGGTCGAGGCCCTCTCGGTGATGCTGCAGGTCACCTGGTTCAAGTACACCAAGCGCCGCTACGGCGAGGGACGGCGCCTGCTCAAGATGGCGCCGCTGCACCACCACTTCGAGAAGAGCGGCTGGAAGGAGACGCAGGTCGTCGTGCGCTTCTGGATCATCACCATGCTGCTGTGCCTGATCGGCCTCACCACGCTCAAGCTGCGATGAACCCGACCGATCGCGATCTCCATCCCGCCACCGGCGCCCCCCTGGGCGCCGAAGCCGCGCCATGGCCGCGTCCCGCTGCCGTGGCGGAGGAAGCGCCTGCGCCTGCCCACATTCCTGCGGCAGAGAGCGCGGCAGCCGAAAGCCCGGCCGGGGAAAGCGCGCCAGCGCTCGCCACCGATGCCATTGCCACCGACAACGACGCTCTGGTTGCCGCGGAAGCGGGAAGCAGCCTGGAGCCAGTGGCAGAGACCAGTCCGCAGCCGGTGGCGCTGGCGGACGGGTTCGACATGACCGCGCCGCGCGTTTCCGCGGCGCAGGCGGCCGCGGAGTTCGTGGCCCGCATCTTCGCGGACGTCCAGGCCGATGCCTCCCCGGCAGCCGACGGCACCGATGCGGGCGAGGCATCCGTGGGCGACGCTGCCGGCGCGGAGTCTCCGGTGGATGGCGGCGAGCCCGCGGAACCCCTCGGTCGTCCCGCCGACACACTGCGCCCGCTGGCGGGCCGCCGCATCCTCATCCTGGGGCTGGGCGCATCGGGACTGGCCATGGCGCGCTGGTGCGTGCGCTGCGGCGCCGAGGACGTGACCGTGGCCGATACCCGCGAGGCCCCGCCGCAACGGGCCCTGCTGCAATCCGAACTGCCCGGGGTGCGCTTCGTCCCGGGCGCGTTCGACGCGTCGCTGGTGCAGGGCCGCGGGCTGCATGCCATCTACCGCTCGCCGGGCCTCGCGCCCGATACGGTGGCGCCGGTGTTCACCGCGGCCGCCGCCGAGGAGGGCATCGCCACCGGGGGCGAGCTCAGCCTTTTCTCCATGGCGCTGGCCGCGCTCAAGGCCTCCCATGGCTACGCGCCCGCGGTGCTGGCCATCACCGGCACCAACGGCAAGACCACGGTGACCTCGCTCACCGGCCTGCTCGTCGAATGCGCGGGTCGCTCGGTGGCCGTGGCCGGCAACATCGGCCCGACCCTGCTCGACACCCTGGGCCGGCACCTGGATGCCGACACCCTGCCGCAGGCCTGGGTGCTGGAACTCTCCAGCTTCCAGCTCGACGGCGCGACCGGCTTCGAGCCCACCGCGGCGACCGTGCTCAACATCACCCAGGACCACCTCGACTGGCACGGCGACATGCAGGCCTATGCACGCGCCAAGGCCCGGATCTTCGGTCAGTCCGGCCTCATGGTGCTCAACCGCGAGGACGCCGCCGTGATGGACATGCTGCCGCCGCCCGTGCGCGTGAAGCTGCAGAAGCCGCAACTGCGCGCCCATGTGACCTTCGGGGCCGACATGCCCCAGCGGCCGGGCGATTTCGGCATCGAGACCGTCAACGGCATGGCCTGGCTGGTGCGCGCGCAGGAGTCCGACGAGGCGGCGAAGCGCACGCGCAGCCATGCCGAGGAAGATTTGCACATCCAGCGCCTGATGCCGGCCGACGCGCTGCGCATCCGCGGCCGCCACAACGCCGTGAATGCGCTGGCCGCGCTGGCGCTCGCGCATGCGGCCGGCTGCCCGTTCGCCCCCATGCTCTACGCCCTGCGCGAGTACCGCGGCGAGCCGCACCGCGTGGAGCCCCTGGGCCGCGTGAACGAGGTGGAGTATTTCGACGACAGCAAGGGCACCAACGTGGGTGCCACGGTGGCCGCGCTGGGCGGCCTGGGTGCCGACCGACGCGTCGTGGTGATCCTGGGCGGCGACGGCAAGGGCCAGGACTTCTCGCCACTGGCCATGCCGGTGTCGCGCTATGTGCGTGCCGCCGTGCTCATCGGCCGCGACGGGCCGCAGATCCGCGCCGCCCTGCGGGATGCGGGCGTGCCGCTGATCGACGCGCCCACGCTGCCGGAGGCCGTGCGCCTGGCCGCGCAGCGGGCCCATGCGGGCGATGCGGTGCTGATGTCGCCCGCCTGCGCGAGCTTCGACATGTTCCGCAACTACGAACACCGCGCCGAGGTGTTCCGCGAGGCCGTGCAGGCGATCGCGGACGAGGCCGGACAGGCACTGGAAGGGGGGCTGGCATGACCGCGGGCGCTGCTGCACCGTCTCCACAGGGCCTGCGCCAGCGGATGGCCGGCTGGTTCGGGCGCGGCGCCGCGCCCGCGGCCGACGTGCTGCCCGTGCGCGTGGGTGGCACGGAATACCGCCAGACCACGACCACCCCGGCGCGCGTGCTCGGTTTCGACCAGGCCCTGCTCTGGGTGGTGGTGGCGCTGCTGGCCTGGGGGCTGGTCATGGTCTATTCGGCGTCCATCGCCATGCCGGACAACCCGCGCTTCGGCAAGATCGCGCCCACCCACTTCCTCATGCGCCACATCTTCGCGCTGGGGATGGGCTTCGTGGCCGCGCTGCTCGCCTTCCAGGTGCCCATGTCCGTGTGGGAGCGCGTCGCACCCTGGCTGTTCGTGCTCTCCATCGTCCTGCTGATGGCGGTGCTGGTGCCGCACGTGGGCACGGTGGTCAACGGCGCGCGGCGCTGGCTTTCCCTGGGCATCATGAACTTCCAGCCCTCCGAGCTCGCGAAGTTCGCGGTGCTGATCTATGCGGCCGACTACATGGTGCGCAAGATGGAAGTGAAGGAGCGCTTCTTCCGCGCCGTGCTGCCCATGGGCGTGGCGGTGGCGGTCGTGGGCGTGCTGCTGCTGGCCGAGCCCGACATGGGCGCCTTCATGGTGATCGCCATCATCGCGATGGGCATCCTGTTCCTGGGCGGCGTCAACGCCCGCATGTTCTTCCTCATCGCCGCCGTGCTGGTGTTCGCCTTCGCCGTCATGGTGATGGGCAGCCCATGGCGCCGGGAGCGGATCTTCGCCTACCTCGACCCGTTCAGCGAGGCGCACGCGCTCGGCAAGGGCTACCAGCTCTCGCACTCGCTCATCGCCATAGGCCGTGGCGAGATCTTCGGCGTCGGCCTGGGCGGCAGCGTGGAAAAGCTGCACTGGCTGCCCGAAGCCCACACCGACTTCCTGCTCGCCGTGATCGGCGAGGAATTCGGCCTCGTCGGCGTGCTGGTCGTGATCGCGCTGTTCTTCTGGATGACGCGCCGCATCATGCACATCGGCCGCCAGGCCATCGCCCTGGACCGCGTCTTCGCGGGCCTCGTCGCGCAGGGCGTGGCGATCTGGATGGGCTTCCAGGCCTTCATCAACATGGGCGTGAACCTCGGCGCCCTGCCCACCAAGGGCCTGACCCTGCCGCTCATGAGCTTCGGCGGCTCGGCCATCCTCATGAACCTCGTGGCGATCGCGGTGGTGCTGCGGGTGGACTACGAAAACAAGCACCTCATGCGCGGAGGCCGCGTATGAGGTGCTTGTTTCTCCAAAACAAAGCACTCGCCACGCGACAGCGTGGTGAGGCGCGCAGCGCCATGCGCGGAGGCCGCGTATGACGACCGCCCCCAGGACCGCCCTCGTGATGGCCGGCGGCACCGGCGGCCACATCTTCCCCGGCCTGGCCGTGGCCGAAGAGCTGCGCGCGCGCGGCTGGACTGTGCACTGGCTGGGCACGCCCGGCAGCATGGAGTCCCGCATCGTGCCGCCGCAGGGTTTCGCCTTCGAGCCGATCGATTTCTCGGGCGTGCGCGGCAAGGGCCTGGCCACGCTGGCGCTGCTGCCGCTGCGGCTGCTGCGCGCGTTCTGGCAGGCGCTCGCGGTGGTGCGGCGCGTGCAGCCCGACGTGGTCGTGGGGCTGGGCGGCTACGTCACCTTCCCGGGCGGGATGATGGCCGTGCTCTGCGGCAAGCCGCTCGTGGTGCACGAGCAGAATTCGGTGGCCGGCCTGGTGAACAAGGTGCTGGCCGGCGTGGCCGACCGGGTCTTCACCGCCTTCCCCGGTGCGCTGCGCAAGGGCGCCTGGGTCGGCAACCCGCTGCGCACCGCCTTCACGCGCCAGGCCGATCCGCAGGCGCGCTTCGCGGGCCGCAGCGGTCCGCTGCGCCTGCTGGTGGTCGGCGGCAGCCTGGGCGCCAAGGCGCTCAACGACATCGTGCCGCAGGCACTGGCCCTCATTCCCGCAGAACGGCGCCCGGTGGTCACCCACCAGAGCGGAACGGCCCAGATCGATGCGCTGCGTGCGAACTACGCCGCCGCGGGCGTCGAGGCCTCGCTCACCCCCTTCATCGACGACACCGCCACCGCGTTCGCCGAGGCCGACCTCATCGTCTGTCGCGCGGGCGCGAGCACAGTGACCGAAATCGCCGCCGTGGGCGCGGCGGCCGTCTTCGTGCCTTTCCCGCACGCGGTGGACGACCACCAGACGGCCAACGCCCGCTTCCTCGCCGACGCCGGCGGTGGATGGCTCGTGCAGCAGCGCGACCTGTCCGCCGAGGCGCTGGCGCAATTGCTACAAAATACGGAGCGCGAAGCGCTGTTGGAGCGCGCGCTGAAAGCCAAGACGATGCAGAAGATCCACGCCACCCGCGAGGTGGCGAACGCGTGCGAGGAATTGACCGCATGAAGCACGCCATCCGCCACATCCATTTCGTGGGACTCGGGGGCGCCGGCATGTGCGGCATCGCCGAAGTGCTGTTCAACCTGGGCTACGAGATCTCGGGTTCCGACCTCGCCGACAGCGCCACGCTGCGCCGGCTGGCCGCGCTGGGCATCGCCACCCACGTGGGCCATGCGGCCGCGCACATCGAAGGCGCCGACGCCGTGGTCACCTCCACCGCCGTGCAGGCCGACAACCCCGAAGTGCTCGCCGCGCGCGAGCGCAAGATCCCGGTGGTGCCGCGTGCCCTGATGCTGGCAGAACTGATGCGCCTCAAGCGCGGCATCGCGATCGCCGGCACGCACGGCAAGACCACCACCACCAGCCTCGTGACGAGCGTGCTCGCGGAAGCGGGGCTGGACCCGACCTTCGTGATCGGCGGGCGCCTCAACAGCGCGGGCGCCAACGCCAAGCTGGGCCAGGGCGAGTACATCGTGGTGGAGGCCGACGAATCCGACGCGTCCTTCCTCAACCTGCTGCCCGTGATGGCCGTGGTGACGAACATCGACGCCGACCACATGGAAACCTACGGCCACGATTTCGGCCGGCTGAAGTCGGCCTTCGTGGATTTCCTGCACCGCATGCCGTTCTACGGCACGGCCATCCTCTGCACCGACAACCCGGCGATCCGCGAGATCCTGCCCGACGTGACCTGCCCGGTCACGAGCTACGGCTTCTCCGGGGATGCGCAGGTGCGTGCCGTGGACGTGCGGGCCGACGCAGGCCGCATGCGCTTTCGCGTGCAGCGCCGCAACGGCGTCACGCTGCCCGACCTCGACGTGGTGCTGAACCTCGCGGGTGAGCACAACGTGCTCAACGCACTGTCGGCGATCGCCGTGGCCGTGGAACTGAACATTCCCGACGAGGCGCTGCTGCGCGCGCTCGCGCAGTTCAAGGGCGTGGGCCGGCGCTTCCAGCGCTACGGCGAACTGCCCGCGCAGGGCGGCGGCACCTTCACCCTGATCGAGGACTACGGCCACCATCCCGTGGAAATGACGGCCACGCTGGCCGCGGCGCGCGGTGCGTTCCCGGGTCGCCGCCTCGTGCTGGCCTTCCAGCCGCACCGCTACAGCCGCACGCGCGACTGCTTCGAGGATTTCGTGAAGGTGATGGGCAGTGCCGACGCGGTGCTGCTCACCGAGGTCTATGCGGCCGGCGAGGCGCCCATCGTGGCGGCCGACGGCCGCTCGCTCGCCCGGGCGGTGCGCGTGGCGGGGCAGGTGGAGCCCGTCTTCGTGGACGACATCGGCGAGCTGCCGCGGCGCATAGCGGACAACGCACGCAGCGGCGACGTGGTGCTGTGCATGGGCGCCGGCTCGATCGGCGCCGTGCCCGCGAAGGTGGTGGACATGCTGCGCACGGACGTGCCGGCGATGCAGGAGGGTCGGTGATGGCCGCGGGCTTCCAGGAAACCGAAATCGACGTGCGCGCGCTGGGCAAGGTGGCCGTGCTGATGGGCGGCGACTCCGCCGAGCGGGAGGTCTCGCTCATGTCCGGCGGCGGCGTGCTGCAGGCGCTGCGTGCGCGCGGCGTGGATGCGCACGCCTTCGATCCGTCGCAGTCCGACCTGTCGGAGCTCAAGAGCCACGGCTATGCGCGCTGCTTCATCGCGCTGCACGGCCGGCATGGCGAGGACGGCACCGTGCAGGGCGCGCTGGAACTGCTGGGCATTCCCTATACCGGCCCGGGCGTGATGGCGTCGTCCATCGCCATGGACAAGATCATGACCAAGCGCATCTGGCGCTTCGAGGGCCTGCCCACGCCGGACTGGCGCCTGGTATCGAGCGCCGCCGAGACCGCGCAGGCGCTCGAGGACCTGGGATCGCCCATGATCGTCAAGCCTTCGCGCGAGGGCTCGACCATCGGGCTGACCAAGGTCACCTCGCCAGGCCAGTGCGAGCAGGCCTACCGCCTTGCCTCGCGCTATGACCCCGAGGTGCTGTGCGAGCAGTTCATCGACGGCGAGGAAACCACCTGCCCCGTGCTGGGGCAGGGCGCGGGCGCGCATGCGCTGCCCGTGATCCGCATCGTGGCGCCCGAGGGCAACTACGACTACCAGAACAAGTACTTCACCGACGTCACGCAGTACCACTGCCCCAGCGGCCTGCCCGGGCAGGAGGAGCGCGAGATCCAGCGCCTGGTGGTGGAAGCGTTCCGCACGCTGCAGTGCCGCGGCTGGGCCCGTGCCGACATCATGATCCGCGCGGGCGACCGCAAGCCTTTCCTGCTGGAGATCAACACCTCTCCCGGCATGACCGGCCATTCGCTGGTGCCCATGTCGGCGCGCGCCATGGGCGTGAGCTACGAGGAACTGTGCCTGCGCATCCTGGCGGGAGCGTCGCTCGACGCCCGCCAGGGCCAGGCGGGCGCCGCAGGACATCCGGGAGCCGCATGACCACGAACACGCTGCCCGCACCGCTGGACGTGAAGCTCATGAACTGGACCGCGACGGTCCTGTTCGTGGGCTGCGCCGCGGCCGTGCTGGTGGCGGCCGGTTCGTGGGCGCGGCACCACCCGATGTTCGCGATCGGGCGCATCGTGGTGCAGGGCGAGCTGGTCCACAACAACGCGGTGACGCTGCGCGCCAACGTCGGTCCGCACCTGGTGGGCAACTTCTTCACCATGGACCTGGCCGCCGTGCGCGAAGCCTTCGAGCAGGTGCCGTGGGTGCGCCGCGCGCTGGTGCGGCGCGAGTTTCCCAACGGCCTGCGCGTGGAGCTGCAGGAACACGACGCCTTCGCCTACTGGGGGCCGGAAGAGGGCTCGACCCTGCTCAGCACCCGCGGCGAGGTTTTCGAGGCCAGCGCCGACGACCTGGAAGACGACGAACTGCCTCGCCTGCAGGGCCCGCAGGGCCAGTCGGAAGCGGTGATGCGCATGTATCAGCGGCTCGCTCCGGTGGTGGAGCCCCTGGGCGCGCACCTGGCGTCGCTGGAGCTCTCCGCGCGCGGCAGCTGGCGCGCGTCCCTTGCGGGCGGTGCGGCGCTGGAGCTGGGCGGCGGCACGCCGGAAGAAGTGGAAGCGCGCACGAGGCGCTTCGTGCGCACCGTGGCGCGCGTGGCGGCCCAGTACGGACGCCGCCCCGACGCGCTGGAATCCGCCGACCTGCGCCATCCCGACGGTTACGCCCTGCGGCTGCGCGGCGTGACCACCGTCGAGGGCGACGCACCGCGCGCCGTGCGGGCGGCCGTGCGCCGTACACCTCCAAGGAATCGCTGACCCAAGTCAGGACACACAAAGATATGGCACGAGAATACAAAGACGTGGTGGTGGGGCTGGACATCGGGACGGCCAAGGTGATGGCCGTCGTGGCCGAGGTGCTCCCGGGCGGCGACCTGAAGCTGGCCGGCCTGGGCGTGGCCCCGAGCAACGGGCTCAAGCGCGGCGTGGTCGTCAACATCGACGCCACGGTGCAGAGCATCCAGCAGGCGCTGAAGGAGGCCGAGCTGATGGCCGACTGCAAGATCCAGCGCGTCTATACGGGCATCACCGGCAGCCACATCCGGGGCCTGAACTCCAGCGGCATGGTGGCCGTCAAGGACAAGGAAGTCACCCCTGCCGACGTGGCGCGCGTGGTCGAGACCGCCAAGGCCATCAATATCTCCTCCGACCAGCGCCTGCTGCTCGTGGAACCGCAGGAATTCGTGATCGACGGGCAGGACGTGCGCGAGCCCATCGGCATGAGCGGCATCCGCCTGGAGGCCAAGATCCATATCGTGACCGGCGCCCAGAGCGCGGCCGAGAACATCATCAAGTGCGTGCGCCGTTGCGGGCTCGAGGTGGAGCAGCTCATGCTGAACCCGCTCGCGTCCAGCCAGGCAGTGCTGACCGACGACGAGCGCGAGCTCGGCGTGGCCGTGGTGGACGTGGGCGCGGGCACGACCGACGTGGCCATCTTCACGGGCGGGGCCATCCGCCACACGGCAGTGATCCCGATCGCCGGCGACCTGATCACCAGCGACATCGCCATGGCGCTGCGTACACCCACCAAGGATGCCGAGGACATCAAGGTCGAGAGCGGCTACGCCAAGCAGCTGCTGGCCGACCCCGAGGCGCAGGTGGAAGTGCCGGGCCTGGGCGACCGCAGCCCGCGCATGCTGTCCAAGCAGGCGCTCGCCGGCGTGATCGAGCCGCGCGTGGAGGAGATCTTCTCGCTCGTGCAGCAGGTGATCCGTGAGTCGGGCTACGAGGAGGTGCTCTCCTCGGGCATCGTGCTCACGGGCGGCAGCGCCATCATGCCGGGCATGGTGGAACTGGGCGAGGACATCTTCCTCAAGCCCGTGCGCCGCGGCATTCCGAAGTATTCCAGCGCGTTGTCCGACATGGTGGCCCAGCCCCGTGCTGCTACCGTGATGGGTTTGCTCGAAGAGGCGCGGCAGGCACGCCTGCGCGGCTTCAAGGTGGCCCAGAAGAGCGGATCGGTGAAGACGGCCTTCGGACGGTTCAAGGACTTCATCATCGGGAACTTCTGACATGCGAACCCCTCTGCAACGGCTTGTCCGCGGAAGTCCCACGGCCTGTGGCCGCCACCGATGGCGGGGCACGGGCCCTCCCCGCGGCGTGCACCGGCATCCCCATCGCACCGTTTTCTTCTTCGTATTACCCACCGGCCGCAACGGCCAACCGCAAATCTCTCGTGAAAGACCAGGACTAGGAGCACCAGCATGACCATCGAAATGATCGAAGCCGAAGAATTCAACCAGGGCACGCAGATCAAGGTGATCGGTGTCGGCGGCGGCGGCGGCAATGCCGTCGAGCACATGATCTCGCGCCAGGTGCAGGGCGTGGAGTTCGTGTGCGCCAATACCGATGCGCAGGCGCTCACCCGCAGCAGCGCGCACCGTGTCATCCAGCTCGGCCACAGCGGCCTGGGTGCCGGCAGCAAGCCCGAGAAGGCCCGCGAGGCCGCCGAGGCCGCGCAGGAAGACATCCGCCAGGCCATCCAGGGCGCGCACATGCTCTTCATCACCGCCGGCATGGGCGGCGGCACCGGCACCGGCGCCGCACCCGTGATCGCACGCGTGGCCAAGGAGATGGGCATTCTCACCGTGGGCGTGGTCACCAAGCCCTTCGACTGGGAAGGCGGCCGCCGCATGCAGAACGCCGACAACGGCCTGGCCGAGCTCGAAGCCAACGTCGATTCGCTGATCGTCGTGCTCAACGAGAAGCTGCTGGAAGTGCTGGGCGACGACATCACCCAGGACGAAGCCTTCGCGCACGCCAACGACGTGCTGAAGAACGCCGTGGGCGGCATCGCCGAGATCATCAACGAGTACGGCCACGTCAACGTGGACTTCGAGGACGTGCGCACCGTGATGGGCGAGCCCGGCAAGGCCATGATGGGCACGGCGACCGCCAGCGGCCCCGACCGCGCGCGCATCGCCGCCGAGCAGGCCGTGGCCTGCCCGCTGCTGGAAGGCATCGACCTCTCCGGCGCCAAGGGCGTGCTGGTGCTGGTCACGGCCGCCAAGGGCAGCCTCAAGCTGTCCGAGTCGCGCCTGGCGATGAGCACGATCAACGCCTACGCCTCGCCCGATGCCCACGTCATCTACGGCGCGGCCTACGACGACAGCCTGGGCGACGACATCCGCGTCACCGTGGTGGCGACGGGCCTGTCGCGCGCCAACGCGCGCCGCCAGCCGATCTCCGTGGTGCAGGGCGGCCTGCGCACCGGCACCGACAACATCGCCTACCAGATGCCCATTGCGGGCGCTGCCGTGGGCGCGGCCGGTGGCCTGGTGGGTGGTTCGGCATCGCAGGCCGACTACGGCAACATGTCGGTGCCCAGTGTCTGGCGCACCAACCGCACGCAGGCCGCGGCCCGCGTGGATGCACTGTCCTCGGGCGGCATGGACGACCTGGAAATCCCCGCCTTCCTGCGTAAGCAGGCAGACTGATCCCCCGGGTCGCCTTCGTCCGGAGGCTCTGGCCGCCCCGCTTCCGCAAGGAGGCGGGGCGGCTTTTTGTTTCCGTTGTGACGCATGCGCTATGGATGGCATAGCCATCGATGCAGGCAGGGACGGGTGCCGCCACCTAAAATTGCGGGATGCTCCAGCAACGCACGATCAAGACCCTCACCCGCGCCGTCGGCGTGGGCCTGCACAGTGGCCAGCGGGTCGAGCTCACGTTGCGTCCCGCCGCGCCGGACACGGGCATCGTTTTCCGCCGCATCGACCTGCCCGAACCCGTGGACATCCCGATCCGGGCCGAATCCGTCGTGGATACGCGCATGGCCTCCACCATCGGCGTGGGCGGCGCCAAGGTGCACACGGTCGAGCACCTCATGTCGGCCTGCGCGGGACTGGGGCTGGACAATCTCTACATCGACATCACGGCCGAGGAAGTGCCCATCCTCGACGGCTCTTCGGCCTCCTTCGTGTTCCTGCTGCAGAGCGCCGGCGTGGTGCTGCAGAACGCACCGAAGAAGTTCATCCGCGTCACGCGCCCCGTCGAGGTGCGCGAGGGCGAGGGCCAGCAGCTCAAGTGGGCGCGGCTCGAGCCCTACCACGGCTACAAGCTGCGCTTCGAAATCGACTTCGCCCACCCCGCCGTGGATTCCACCGGCCAGAGCGTGGAGTTCGACCTCGGCGCGGGCAACTACACGCGCGACATCGCGCGCGCGCGCACCTTCGGCTTCACGAAGGACGTGGAGATGATGCGCGCGAGCGGCCTGGCCCTGGGCGGCGGGCTCGACAACGCCATCGTCATGGACGACTACAAGGTGCTCAATGCCGACGGCCTGCGCTATGACGACGAGTTCGTGAAGCACAAGATCCTCGACGCCATCGGCGACCTCTACATCGTCGGCCGGCCGCTGCTGGCGGCCTACAGCGCCTTCCGCTCGGGCCACGCGATGAACAACCGGCTGCTGCGCGAACTGCTGGCCCACGAGGACGCCTGGGAGATCGCCACGTTCGAGAGTGAACGGCAGGCGCCCACCGGGTTCGCCGCGCCCGTGCAGGCCTGGTGAGCCCGCGCCGCCATGCTGCTGTTCCGCGGTCTCTTCTTCTTTCTGCTGCTGCTGGCGGTGGTGTCGTTCGTGTTCTACGTGGCCACCGGGCAGCCGCGCTACAAGCGCTTCGGCATCGTCATCGTCAAGTGGACGGTGCTCTCGGCCTTCGCCTTCTTCGCGGTGCTGGCGCTCGAGCGCTTCCTCTGATGTCCGCTGGCGCGCCCGCCGCGGGGTGACACGGCCGGGCATCGCTCCTATACTCGCGCCTGCTCCGGGGTGCACGTAGAGACTCGAAGGGTTTCTGGGCGTGCTGAGACGGCGGACCTGACCGCCGGAACCGCGAACTTGATCTGGTTAGTACCAGCGTAAGAAGAGCTGCAGCCGGGATTCCCGCACCTGCAGGCGGATGCCTTCCGGGCATCCGCCTGGCCGCCACGCGCTATCCCCTTTCCATGGGGAAGGTCCGCGCAGCGGGCGCCTCCGCAAGGAGGCCGGTACGGTGCACCTGGCCCCATGCGGAGCACATTTCCACCTACCCGAGGAGATTGCCCGCATGAACGCCCCCGACAAGTTCGCCCAGCTGCTCTCGCTGACCCGCGAACCCTTTCCCGCCTCCACCAGGAACTACCTGACCGGCAGCCGCCCCGACCTGCGCGTGCCCGTGCGCGATATCGCGCTCACCAATGGCGAGCAGGTCAGCGTCTATGACACGTCCGGCCCCTACACCGACCCCACGGCGGACATCGATGTGCGGCGGGGCCTCGCCAGCGTGCGCGGCGCCTGGATCGAAGGCCGCGGCGACACCGAGCGCTACGAAGGCCGCAAGCAGCAGGCGCTGGACGATGGCAGCAAGTCCGAAGATGCCGCCCGCCTGGCCGTGCTGCGCGCCGAGGCCGCCGCGCTGCAGCGCCAGCCCCTGCGCGCCCGCAGCGGGGCCAACGTGACGCAGATGCACTACGCCAGGAAGGGCATCGTCACGCCCGAGATGGAGTACGTGGCCCTGCGCGAGAACGGCCGCCGCGAATGGATGGCGCAGTACCAGCAGGACGCGGCCCGCGAGCAGCGCCTGGCCGGCAACGCGATGGGCGCGAGCATCCCGAAGATCATCACGCCGGAGTTCGTGCGCGACGAGGTGGCGCGCGGTCGGGCCATCATCCCGGCCAACATCAACCACCCCGAGGTCGAGCCGATGGCGATCGGGCGCAACTTCAAGGTCAAGATCAACGCCAACATCGGCAAC
This sequence comes from Paracidovorax avenae, assembly GCA_003029925.1. Classification (GTDB taxonomy): domain Bacteria; phylum Pseudomonadota; class Gammaproteobacteria; order Burkholderiales; family Burkholderiaceae_C; genus Paracidovorax; species Paracidovorax avenae_A. Next base: position 864,774 of record CP028296.1, read on the forward strand.
TCGGCCGTCACCTCCAGCATCGAGGAAGAGGTCGAGAAGCTCGTTTGGGCGATCCGCTGGGGCGCGGACAACGTGATGGACCTCTCCACCGGCAAGAACATCCACACCACGCGCGACTGGATCGTGCGCAACAGCCCCGTGCCCATCGGCACCGTGCCGATCTACCAGGCGCTGGAGAAGGTGGGCGGCATCGCCGAGGACCTGACCTGGGAGATCTTCCGCGACACGCTCGTCGAGCAGGCGGAGCAGGGCGTGGACTACTTCACCATCCACGCGGGCGTGCGGCTGGCCTTCATCCACCTCACGGCCCAGCGGCGCACGGGCATCGTCTCGCGCGGCGGCTCCATCATGGCCAAGTGGTGCATGGCGCACCACCGCGAGAGCTTCCTGTACACGCACTTCGAGGACATCTGCGACATCATGAAGCAGTACGACGTGTCCTTCAGCCTCGGCGACGGCCTGCGGCCCGGCTGCGCGTCCGACGCCAACGACGAGGCGCAGTTCGCCGAGCTGCGCACGCTGGGCGAGTTGACCCAGGTGGCCTGGAAGCACGATGTGCAGACCATGATCGAGGGCCCCGGCCACGTGCCCATGCACATGATCCAGGCCAACATGACCGAGCAGCTCAAGACCTGCCACGAGGCGCCGTTCTACACGCTCGGGCCGCTGACCATCGACATCGCCCCCGGCTACGACCACATCGCCAGCGCCATCGGCGCGGCCATGATCGGCTGGATGGGCACGGCCATGCTGTGCTACGTCACGCCCAAGGAGCACCTGGGCCTGCCGGACCGCGACGACGTGAAGCAGGGGATCATCGCGTACAAGATAGCGGCCCATGCGGCCGACGTGGCCAAGGGCCATCCGGGGGCCCGCGCGCGCGACGATGCGCTCAGCCAGGCGCGCTTCGATTTCCGCTGGCAGGACCAGTTCAACCTGGGCCTGGATCCGGAAACCGCGCAGCAGTACCACGACGAGACCCTGCCCAAGGACTCGGCCAAGGTGGCGCACTTCTGCTCGATGTGCGGCCCGAAGTTCTGCTCGATGAAGATCACGCAGGAAGTGCGCGAATTCGCGGCCCAGGGCATGCAGGAAAAGGCCCAGGAGTTCCGCGGCACGGGCGGGGAGCTGTACGTGCCGATCCAGCCGGTGTGACGCCGCCCGCCCGGGCCGGGCGGGAACGGTTCAGCCCGCCGTGGCGAGCAGGCGCTGCGGGCGCGCAGGCGGCAGCGCGCTGCGTGGCGGCGCTGCGGCCAGGGCCGGTTCCTGCGCGGGCAGCACGAACTGACCCACGAGCTGGGCCAGGTCGTGGGTCTGCAGGCGCAGGCTTTCGGTGGCGGCGGCCGATTCCTCCACCAGCGCGGCGTTCTGCTGCGTCATCTCGTCGAGCCGTGCCATGGCCGCGTGGATGGCGGCGATGTCCTCGTTCTGCGACTGTGCATGGCTGCGGATCTCGCCCATCGTGCGGGCCGTGTCCTCCACGGTTGAGACCACGCGGCGCATGGTCTGGCCGGCCTGCCGGGCCAGCCCGGCGCCGTCCTGCACCTGCTGCACCGAGGCCTGGATGAGGCCCTTGATTTCGCGTGCGGCTTCGGCCGAGCGGTTGGCCAGGCTGCGCACCTCGGCCGCGACCACCGCGAAGCCGCGGCCCTGCTCGCCGGCCCGCGCCGATTCCACCGCCGCGTTCAGCGCCAGGATATTGGTCTGGAAGGCGATGGAGTCGATCACGCCGGTGATGTCCGCGATGCGGCGCGAACTGGCTGCGATCTGTTCCATGGTCTGCTCCACCTGGCCCACCACGCCGCTGCCTTCGCGCGCCACCTGGGCCGCCTCGGCCGCCAGGGATTCGGTGCGCTGCGCCGAATCGGCGGCGCCGGCCACCCGGAGGGTGATGTGCTCCAGCGCCGCTGCGGTCTCCTGCAGCCGCGCGGCGGTTTCCTCCGTGCGGCTGGACAGCTCGGCATTGCCGCCGGCGATCTCCGACGAGGCCGAGTGGATCGCCTGGCCCAGGGACTGCATCCGGCGCACGAGCCCGCGCAGCGCCGCCTGCATCACGGCCAGCGATTCGAGCATGTGGCCGGCCTCGTCCCGCCCGTGGCCCTGGATCTCCTGGCGCAGGTCCAGCCCCGCCACCCGGTCCGCCGTGGCGCCGGCCTGGGCGATCGGCCGGGTGATGCTGCGCACCAGCCACAGCGCCAGCAGCGTGCCGGCCGCCAGCGACAGCACGCCGAACGCCAGCAGCGCCCAGCGGCCCGCGGCGCCCAGCCCGGACACCTCGGCCGCGCCGGCATCGATGGCCTGGCGCTGCGACTGCGACAGGCCGTCCAGCGAGGCGAGCAGGCGCGTGGCCGCAGGCACGAAGCGGTCGCCGTACACCTTGCGGATGCGCTCCGTGAGGCCGGAATCCCGTGCCGTGATCAGTTCGGCGCAGGCCTGGCTGAAATCCTTGCCCGCCGAGCGCACGGCCACGATCCGTTCCGCGTCCTCGGTGCCCTGCAGGCGCTCCGCGAGCTGTGCCAGGAGGTGGTCGTACTGCTGCTGGGTGCGTGCGATGTCGGCCCCCAGGATGTCGCCCACCTCGGGCTCGGAGCTGAGGGCCACGGCCTTGTAGCGCTCCGCATTGATGGCCTGCAGCCGGTGCGCGTCGGCCACCAGCCGTTCGGTGGCGACCCGGCGATCCACCATGGCGCTCGCCGAGGCGCCGATGCGTTGCAGGGCGACAACGCCGATGGCCGAACCGATGCCGTTGAGCGCCAGCACGGCAAGAAAGGCGCCCAGCAGCCGCCGCCCGAGCGCGCCGCGGCGGGCAGGCCGGTTCTCCAGCCTGTGGGGCGCGAGGGAAGGCTGGGCGTGGGGAGTGTGGGATGGGAGAGTCACGCAGGAGACCTGGCAAGGCAGGGAAAGGGGACGGGGGGGGACGGGCCATGCCCGGATTCGGATACTCTGCACCAAGGTTGTGACAATTTGTTTATGCTGGTTGCGCGTGGGTCACGTGGCGTGTGACCGCGCCAGTCGTGCTTACCCTGCCGGTGCCACTGTCGTGTCGCCCTATAGTGGGCGCCCCGGCTGCCCACGAGGCGGCAATGCGGGTGGGCGCAGTTATTGCATGTGCCCTTTGTAACGTTTTGTAGAGGATGTCATGAATACTCTGGGACGCCTGTCGATCCGCACGCGCCTTTACTTCGGCACGATCTTTTCCCTGGTGCTGCTCGTCGTGATCGGAGGGCTGGGATACCTCGCCCTCGACCGCACGCGCGACACGCTGCAGGTGCTTTTTTCCCAGCGGGTGCAGACCCTGACCGACATGGCCGACCTGCGCACGACGCTGGGCACGCTGCGCCGGACCGAGAAGGACATCATCCTCAATTTCAACAACTCGGTCGAAGTGGCTTCGCAGAGGGAGGCCTGGGGCAAGACCCTGGCCGCGCTGCGCAAGAGCCTCACGGCCGTGCGCCAGGTGCAGGCAGGCGACGCGGCCTTCGTCGGCTCCATCGACAAGGCGCTGGCCGAGATCCAGCAGTACGAGGCCGGCATCTCCCCGATCTTCGAGCAGATCGAGCGGGCCCAGCTCGACGGGGCCGGCGGCGCCGCCTATGCCGACCGCCTGAAGAGCCACATGGAGGCCACCGACCAGATCCTCGCGAGCCTCGCACAGAGCGCACGCGAGAACATGGAGGAAGCGCGACAGGGCGTGGAGGCGCGCACCGCCACCATGTCCGCGGTGATCGGCGGCGGGCTGGTGCTGGCGCTGGCGGTGCTGATCCCGCTCACCTTCTTCAGCGTGCGCTCCATCACCAGTTCGCTGGCGCAGGCCCGGCTCCTGGCCGAGCGCATTGCCGGCGGGGACCTCTCGCATGAAGTCCGGCCCGCCCAGATGGACGAGGTCGGCCAGCTCGTCGTGGCCATGGGCCGCATGCAGGAGGCATTGCGCGGCCTGGTGCGGCAGGTGCAGGAGGCGTCGGGCAACATCTCGACGGCCAGCACGGAGATCGCCTCGGGCAACCACGACCTGAGCCAGCGCACCGAGCAGACCGCCGCCAACCTGGAGGAAACGGCCTCGTCCATGGAAATGCTCGCCGGCACGGTGCAGCAGAGCACGCAGTCCGCACGCCAGGCCAGCGACTTCGCGTCCACCGCGGCCCAGGTGGCGGCCAGGGGGGGCACCGTGGTCTCGCAGGTCGTGGACACCATGGGCCAGATCACCGACAGCTCGCGCAGGATCGCCGACATCACCGGCGTGATCGACTCCATCGCCTTCCAGACCAACATCCTGGCGCTGAACGCCGCCGTCGAGGCGGCCCGCGCGGGCGAGCAGGGCCGCGGCTTCGCGGTGGTCGCGGCCGAGGTGCGCACGCTGGCCCAGCGCTCGGCCTCGGCGGCCAAGGAGATCAAGGAACTCATCGGCTCCTCGGTGGAGCGCGTGGAGAGCGGCTCGCGGCTCGTGGGCCAGGCCGGGGCGACCATGACCGAGATCGTGGACAGCGTGCGCCGCGTCTCCGAAATGATTTCGGAGATCACCGCCTCGTCGGCCGAGCAGAGCGACAACATCGGCCAGATCAGCCAGTCCGTGAGCCAGCTCGACCAGATGACCCAGCAGAACGCCGCGCTGGTCGAACAGTCCACGGCCGCTTCGGAGTCGCTGCGTGATCAGGCCGTGCAGCTGATCGGTGCCGTGCGCCGCTTCCGCCTCGACGACGACGGCACGGTGGTGGAACCCGCCCTGCAGGCACCTCCGCCGCCCGGCAGCGCCCCCCTGGTGCCCCGGCCCCAGGCCGCCGCCCTGCCCGAACCCGTGCGCGGACCGGTGGCCGGCTTCGTACGCCACGAGCCCGCCGCCTGACCGCGGCCTGACCGGACCGGGATTGCGGTTTTCCCCGGCCGGGGCAGGCCGGGCATGGTGGTAGGCTGCGGCTTTTGCCCCGCAGCAACGAGCCATGATCCGTACAGACTCCTCTTGCGCCGATGCACCCGGCTCCGGCGCGCTGAACCACTTCCGCTCCGCCGGCCTGGCCCTGTTCCTCGGCCTGTCTTCCCTGGGCGCGCAGGCGCAGCCCTACGACGGCATTCCGGGCCGCGAATACGAGCACGGTCCCGGACACCGCAGGGGCGGCCCGGGCCACGGCCCCCACGGCCACCATGCCGGCCCCCGCCACGCACCGCCGCCACCGCCGCAATGGCACCATGCCGGCCCGCGCCACCATCCCGGTCCGCCTCCGCATGCCCGCGCCCATGGCCGCCGTGGTGCAGGTCCGCACCACGACTGGTACCGCGGAAGCCGCGTGCCGCCGATGTACCGGTCGCAGCACTACGTGGTGCAGGACTGGCGCATGCACCACCTGGCACCCCCGCCGCGCGGGTACCACTGGGTGCAGAACGGCTCCGACTACCTGCTGATCTCGGTCGGCTCCGGCGTCGTCGCGCAGATCGTCTTCCAGTAGCTGGAAGACATCAGAGCGTCCGCCCGCTCCGGTACATCGCGTGCTGGCGGCGGTTGAGCGTCGTGGCTTCCGCCAGCCGGCCCATCGCCGCCCCGGCATGGGCGTGGGTGATGGCCAGGCCGAGCGCGTCGGCGGCATCGCTGCCCGGCAGGCCGGGCAGCTGCAGCAGCCGGCGCACCATCTCCTGCACCTGGGATTTGGCCGCGCGGCCGTGGCCCACGACGGCCTTCTTCATCTGCAGCGCGGTGTACTCGGCCACGGGCAGCTGGCTGGCCACCAGGGCGGTCACGCAGGCGCCCCGCGCCTGGCCGAGCAGCAGGGTGGACTGGGGGTTCACGTTCACGAAGACGATCTCGACCGTGGCCGCGTCGGGCTGGTAGCGGGCGGCCACTTCGGTGATGCCGTCGAACAGGATCTTCAGGCGGCCCGGCAGGTCGCCCAGGGCGGCACCCGTGGTGCGGATCGTGCCGCTGGCCACGTAGCTCAGGTGGTGGCCATCCACATCCACCACGCCGAAGCCGGTGGTCTGCAGGCCGGGGTCGATGCCCAGGATTCTCATGGGGGTGCCGTTCAGAGGCCGAAGTACCAGCGGGCCGAATGGAAGAACACGGGGCCCGCGAAGCACAGCGCGTCCACGCGGTCCAGCAGGCCGCCCGCCCCGGTGGTGGACTGTCCCTGCAGGCCCCAGCTGGTCACGCCGCGGTCGCGCTTGAGCGCCTTCATCACGAGGTGGCCGAGCGTGCCGGCCAGGCAGGCCAGCAGCGCCATGCCCAGCGCCTGCCCCACCTTGAAGGGGGTGATGAACGACAGCGCCACGCCCGCCAGGCCACCCACCGCGACGCCGACGAGCCAGCTCAGCCACTGGAAGCTCTGGCTGACCAGCGGGGCGACGGGGCGGTGCGGGAAGCGCCGGCCCAGCAGGTGCTGCGCGATGACGCTGGTCTGCACCACGGCCACGAGGAAGAAGACCAGGAAGGCGCCGCGCCCCTCGTAGTTCGGAAAATCGAGCAGCAGCAGCGCGGGCACGTGGCTCATGCCGTACACGCAGACCATGATGCCCCACTGCAGCTTGGCGTTGCGTTCCAGGAAGCGTTCCGGGTCGTTGGCCAGCGCGCTCGCCACCGGCAGCGCGAGGAAGACATAGACGGGTATGAACACCGTCAGCAGGTCGAACTTGCGCATCCCCACGATGGCGAACTGCAGCGGCAGCACGACGAAGAACGCCAGCGCGAGGCTGCGGTGGTCGCCCCGCCGCGTGGGCGAGAGCGTGATGAACTCGCGCAGCGCCAGGAAGGCGACGATGGCGAAAAGCACCGTGGCGACGGCGTCGCCCAGGGCCCAGCCCACCCAGAACACCGTCGCCATGATCCAGGAGGTCTTCAGCAGGCTCCAGAAGCGGCGCCATTCCTGCTGGTGCACCTCGTGCGCGGCCTGGTCTTCCGGACCGGGCCCGCGCGCCTCGCGCAGGGTCTGGAAGAAGGCGTAGAGGGTGACCAGCGACAGCAGGCCGAACATGGCCACGAACAGCGCGCCGATCTGCTGCGTGGTGGTGAGGTGGCGGAGGGTGTCCAGCATGGCTCACACCTCCCGCAGGGCGATCACCGCGCGCCGGGCGCGGTCGAGGAAGGCGCGCCGCTCTTCGCCCGCGCCCAGTTCGATGGGCGCGCCGAAGGTCACCGAGCACAGGATGGGCACGGGCACCACCTCGCCCTTGGGCATCACCCGCTGGACGTTGTGGATCCAGGCTGGCACGAGCACCACCTGCGGGAACATCTGCGCGAGCCGGTAGAGCCCGGACTTGAAGGGCTGGGGCTCGTCCCCGTGGCCGCGCGTGCCCTCGGGGAAGATCACGATGGAGTCCCCGCTCTCCAGGGCCTGTACCAGCGGCGCGAGCGGATCGTCCGCGGGCAGCGCGGCGCGCAGGGCCTCGGGGTCCGGCGGCACGGGCGGCACCGGATCGGCGGCCTGTGCGGCCGGTTCGGCCGGCGCGGGCGCGGACTGCGCCAGGAAGCCCTCGAGCGTGCCCTGGGCGGGCAGCGGGCCGGGCACGGAGGGCTCCGGCTGGGCAGGCTGTGCGGGTGCGGTGGGCGATGCAGGTTCCACGAAGGCCGGCACGGGCGCTCCAGCCACCGCCTGCATCTGGGGCCGGGGTGGCGCTTCCGGCGCAGGTCGCTGGCCGGTCGTGCCCGAAACCCGGTCCACGTACACCGCGTTGAAGACGGCCGTGGTCAGCCATTGCCGGAAGGGGCTCCTGGTCCAGTAGTCCCGGGCGGCGATGGGCCGGGTGATGCTGCGCAGTTCCTGGGGCAGGGCGGCCCAGATCATCACCAGGTCGGCATGGCTCTGGTGGTTGGCGAAATAGATGCGCTGCTCGGCCTTGGGCGGGCAGCCGTACCACCGGGCCTGCGAGCCGGTCAGCAGGCGCACCAGACCGAGCAGGAAAAGGCTCATCAACTTGGACAGCATGGCCCGGATCATACGGGGGCGCTTTCCTTCCGGGCCCGGCGCCGCGCTGCGTGCAGCCTTCCGGCAATCCCGCAGGCCGGGAAGGGCCATGAATTGCGGAATGGGGGTAAATCGTTCCACTCTTCGGAATCCGGAAAGTTCGCCTCCTATTCGGCGAATATGGCTTCTAGACTCTGCCCATGCGAACTAAAAAATGATTTTGGTATCGTATTGATCAAATTTACCAAAGAGGGAACCCTGAACATGCCGTCCAACCTCCTGCTGTCACGCCGCCGCGCTCTCGCCCTGGGCCTGGGGAGCGCGGCCCTGCCCTGGCTCGCCCATGCGCAGGGGCCGCAGGGAGCGGGCAGCGGGGGCGAATTTCCTTCCCGGCCGATCCGGCTGGTGGTGCCCTTCGCACCGGCGGGATCGACGGACATCCTCGCTCGGCTGCTCTCCAGGCAGCTCTTCCCCCACAGCGGCCAGCCCATCGTGGTGGAGAACGTCGCCGGCGCGGGCGGCAACCTGGGGGCCGCCGTGGTGGCGCGCGCACCGGCCGACGGCTACACCCTCGAGATCGGCGCGATGTCCACCCATGCGATGAACGGCAGCCTCTACCGGCAGCTGCCGTTCGACCCCATGAACGATTTCGACACCGTCGCCATGCTGGCCTACGCGATCAACGTGATCGCGGTGTCCGCCAGCATGCCGGTGCACACCTTCCCCGAACTGCTCGCCTACATCCGAGCCAACCCCGGCAAGATCAACTACGCCTCCGGGGGCATCGGCACGCACAACCACCTCACCCTGGCCCTGCTGGCCAAGACCGCGGGCCTGGACATCGTGCACGTGCCCTACAAGGGGGGCGGCCCCGCCGTTGCGGCCCTGGTGCAGGGAGAGTGCCAGATGTTCGCGGGCGGCGCCTCGCTGCTGCTGCCCCATGCACAGGCCGGAAAGATCCGCCTCATCGCGGTGACCGAGAAGAACCGCACCGACCTGCTGCCCGGCGTGCCGAGCGTGTCCGAGACGCTCAAGGGCTTCGAGGTGACCAACTGGTATGGCGTGTTCGCGCCGCGCGGCCTCGAGCCGGCGCGCCGCGCGCAGCTCAACGAAGAGATCAACCGCGTCACCGCGCTGCCCGAGATCGCCGAGCGATTCCGGGGCCTGGGCATGGTGCGCTCCCCGCTGTCGCCGCTGCAGCTGCGCGCCGTGCTCCAGGCGGACCACGACCTGTGGTCCCGCACCATCCAATCCCTTCGCATCGCACCCGAATGACCCCCTCCGCCCCCACCCCCCTGCCGCCCGAAGCGGCTGCCGTCCTGCACAGCGTCGACTGGAGCGCGCTGGAATGGGTGCCCGTGCGCCGCGGCATCGAACGCAAGGCGTTCGGCAGCGGCAACGTGACCCTGGCGCTGCACCGCCTGATGCCGGGGCACGAGCCCCGGCCGCATGCGCACCCGAACGAACAGGTGATGTACATCCTGGCGGGGCAGCTGGACGTGCATGTGGACGGGCGGGTGGTCCGGCTGGGGCCTGGCGGGCTGCTGCTCATCCCGCCCCATGCGCTGCACTACGGCGTGGTGGTGGGCGACGAGCCCGTGCTCAACCTGGACGTCTTCACGCCCGCGCGGCCGGAATACCTCGCATGACCGGTATCGCCCCCTCCCTGCATTCCGAGCCGTCTCCCGCGGCACGGCTGCGCAGCCGCATCCTGGCGCGCGACCGCCTGATGGCGACTTTCGTCAAGACGACCTCGCACCAGACGGTGGAAGTGCTCGCCGCCACGGGACTCGATACGCTCGTGCTCGATGCCGAGCATGCGCCGTTCGGCCCGGAAAGCCTGGACCGCAGCCTGCTCGCCGCCCATGCCTGCGCGCTGCCGGTGCTGGTGCGCGTGCCGTATCCGCGCGCCTCGGCGATCCAGCAGGCGCTGGACCTCGGCGCGGGCGGGGTGATGGTGCCGCACGTGGACGATGCCCGCATCGCCGAAGAGGTGGTGCGTGCCTCGCGCTACGGCCAGGGCGGCGCCAGGGGGTTCAGCACGTCCTCGCGCGCCGGGGGCTACGGCACCCGCGGCATGGCCGAGCACCTGCGTGCCAGCGATGCGCACACCTCGGTCATCGTGCAGATCGAAAGCGCCCGTGCCGTGGCCGAGGCGGCCGCCATCGCCGCCGTGCCGGGCGTGGATTGCCTGTTCGTCGGCCCGGCCGACCTGGCCGTGTCCCTCGGGGCGCAGGGGCTGGACGACCCGCGTGTGGCCGATGCGGTCGCGGCCGTGAGCGCCGCCGGGCTGTCCCAGGGGCGGGCGGTGGGCTGCTTCGTGCCCGATGTGCACGCCATCCCTCCGCTGGCCGCGCAGGGCATGTCGTTTTTCGTGGTGGGCTCCGACCAGGCCCTGCTGTGCCGGGCGGCGCGGCAGGTGCTGGCCGAGGCGACCGAGGCCGAGACGGCCTGACGGCATCGGGAAATCTGCCCATGAACCACCTGATTTCCGTTTCTCCAGCGCGCGTGACCGGGGGCCCGCGCGCAATCGCGTTCCCCGAATGCCCCCCGCATTCGCTGGCCTTCCATTTCCACAGAGAGAACAACCCATGAGTACCGAAGTCCGCTCCGTGCAACGTGCGCTGCTGATCCTGCGCGTCATGAACGAGCGCTCCACCTGGAGCCTGCAGGAACTGCACCAGCGCACGGGCCTCGCCAAGTCCACGCTGCACCGCCTGCTGGGCACGCTGGAGCACGAGAAATACGTGCGCAGCGATCCCCATGCCTACGGGCAATACCAGCTGACGCTGGCCGTGAGCAACCTCAGCAGCGGCGTGAACGAGAAGCTGCGCCTGGCCGAACTGGCCGCGCCGCTGATGATCACCGCCACGCGGCAGATCAAGTGGCCGCTGTCGCTCGCCGTGATCGACGGGCACCAGATGCGCGTGGTGTTCTGCACCATGCCCTACAGCCCCTATGCCATCCGCCCCTCCAGCCTGGGCCGGCGCTATGACCTGATCCCCTCGGCGCTGGGCCGTGCCTACCTCGCCTACTGCACCCGCGCCGAGCGCCGCATCCTCGTGGAGGCCGCCAACACCCATGGCGAGCCGCACCAGAAGATCACCGACATGTGGGCGCTGCGCCGGATCGTGCAGGAAACGCGCCGCCAGGGCTATGCCATCCGCTACGCGCGCAACAACTCCGAGAGCACGGCTTTCGCGGTGCCGGTGTTCGGCGGCGGCGTGCTGCGCGGCGCGCTGGTGTATTCCACCTTCGCGAGCCAGATGGACGACCGCATGCTCAAGCGCTTCCTCTCGCTCGTGCAGTCCACCGCATCGCGCATCGGCGAGGAAGCCGCGCAATCGTCGCAGCCCTCCGGCATGCCGATGCCCCCGCAGACGGCCGGCATCCTGGCCTCTGCGCAGCCGGTGGCGTATGCCGGCGCCGTGTCGAACGCGCACCCCGTGGCGGCCTGAAGGAGCTGGTCTACGGCAGTTCCGCGCTGGCCATCCTTCCCAGGATCACGCGCGTTCGGCCCGACAGGTACGCGGAGCCCGGGTTCTTCTCGAAGCGCCTGGGCGCGGGCAGCATGACGGCGAGGCGCGCCGCCTCCGCGGCGCTCAGCTGCGACGCGCTCTTGCGGAAGTAGTGCTGCGCCGCCGCCTCGGCGCCGAACACGCCTTCGCCCCATTCCACGCTGTTGAGGTAGATCTCCAGGATGCGCTGCTTGGAGAGCAGTTGCTCCAGCGCCAGCGTCAGCACGAACTCCTGCCCCTTGCGCAGCAGGTTGCGCTCGCCGGAGAGCAGCAGGTTCTTGGCGAGCTGCTGCGTGATGGTGGAGCCGCCCCGGATGCGCGCCGGGCGCACCGCCCGCCCGGGCTGGGCATCCTGCAGCCGGGCGGCCTGGGCCTCGGCGCGGGCATTGCGCTCCCAGGCTTTCTCGATCGCATTCCAGTCCACCCCGTCGTGGCTGACGAAGCCGTCGTCCTCCGACGCGATCACCGCGCGCTTGAGCGTGTCCGCGATGCGGCCATAGGGCACCCATTCCTGGCGCCAGCGCAGTCCGTTGCCGCCGGCCACCTGGGCCCAGGCTTCGGAGCGCTGGAAGCTGGTGGACTGCGGATCGATGGCCGCCATCGCGGCGATGCGCAGCACGAAGAACAGCTGCAGGGCCACGCCGGCCAGCAGCACGCAGCCGATCCAGCGCAGCAGGCCCTTCATAGCTGCGCGCGCAGTTCCTGCAGCACCTGCGCGGCCGGGGGGCGCACGCCGCGCCAGACGGCGAATGCCTCGGCGGCCTGCTCCACCAGCATGCCCAACCCGTCGCGCGGCACCGCGCCGTGGGCGCGCGCCCAATCCATGAAACCCTGCGCTGCGGGGCCGTACATCATGTCGTAGGCCAGCGTGCCTTCGCGCAGCACCGTGCCCGGCACGGGCACTTCGCCGCCGGCCAGGCTGCTGGCCGTGGCGTTGATGACCACGTCGTAGCCGGTGCCGGGCTGGCCGATCGGCAGCGCCTCGAGCGCCACCTGCCGGCTGGCCGCGAGATCCGCGTGCGCCTGCACCAGGGCCTGGGCACGGGCTTCGGTGCGGTTCACCACGGTGATCCGCCGCGGGGCCTGGTCCAGCAGCGGGGCGAGCACGCCCGCGGCCGCACCACCGGCACCCACGAGCAGTACGTCGCGGCCCGCGAGCGCCACGCCCGCATTGCCCACGATGTCGGCCACCAGCCCCAGGCCGTCGGTGTTCTCGGCATGCACCGTGCCGTCGGCGCGGAAACTCAGGGTGTTGGCCGCTCCCGCGCGCCGCACGCGGTCGCTGGCGTGGTTCGCGAGCCGGGCTGCATCGTGCTTGAAGGGCACGGTCACGTTGCAGCCCGCCCCGCCGTCCGCCGCGAAATCGGCGAGCGCCCGGGCGAAGCCGTCGAGCGGCACCAGCCGCCGCGTGTAGTCGATCCGCTGGCCGGTGAGTTCGGCGAAGCGTGCATGGATCCACGGCGAGCGGCTGTGCTCCACGGGGTGGCCCATCACGCAGTACACGTCCGGGGCGGATGTCGTCGTCATGGCGGCAGAGGGAGGGAAGTCGTCGGGAAGGCGGGCGGGCCGGGGTGCGTCAGCGCACGCTGGTCTCCAGTGTCTGCTCGCGCGTGAACTTGAAGCGCGACACCACGGCGATCTGGTCGGCCTTGGCGCGCATCGCGGGGCTGAAGGTGCCGAAGGGGCCGGACGCGCGCACGATGGCCTGGGCGCGCTGGTCCAGCAGGCGGTTGCCCGAACCCTGGACGATCTCGGTGTCGAGCACCCGGCCGTCGTGGTTCACGGTCACGATCATGGTCAGCTCGCCGTAGAGCTTTCTGCCGGCCTGCTCGGGGAAGCTCTCCGTGCCCTTGTCCTCGATCTTGCGGCGCAGTGCGTCGTAATAGACCGCATAGACCTCCTCGCGGGTCGCCGGGCTGATGTAGCGCTTCTTCGGGCGGGAGTTCTCCTCGTTGATGCGCTTTTCGATCTCGGCGAGCAGCTTCAGCAGTTGGCGGCGCCGTTCTTCCTGTTGCACGCGGTCGGTGTTCGGGCTCTGGTCGCGCGGGTCGGGCGGGGGCATGGTCGCCAGCTGCTTGCGCAACTGCGCCAGCATCTGGGCCTGCTGCTCCTGCATGGCGTCGAGCTTGCGCTGCGCCTCCTCGAAGTCCTCGCCCACCTGGGTGATGGCAGAGTAGGGCAGGGGGCTGGTCGCGCGGCCCTTGTCCGCGTCGCCGCCGCCCGCAAGCGAGGATTGCGCGATGGCCTGGGCCTTCTCGGGGCGCTCGTTGGATTTGGCGTTCACCAGGATCACCTCCAGCGGCGTGTCCTGGAAGACGCGGTTGAAGCCTTCCGGGTCGATGAAGCGCGCCGACAGCAGCACGGCGTGCACGGCCACCGAAAAGGCGAGCGCGATCTGCAGCGTGCTGAAGCGTTGGAGAAAGGCGGGGAGTCTCACGGCGGCCGATTATGCGGGTGGAGCGGCGTGGCCGGCAGCGTTCAGGACGCTGCGGGCGCTGCGTTCGTTCCCTCGGCTTCGTCGACGTCCACCGCGATGGCGATCGGGCCGGCCACGGCTTCCTCGTCGTCGCCCTCGGGCTCGCCGGCGATGGCGTCGTCCGTCGGGTCGGCCGGATCGTCCAGGCGCTCGACCACCGTGCCGTTCACGTCCAGGGTGATGTCGTCGATCTCGCCCAGCTTCACGCGCACGCGCGCCCCGCGGGGCAGCGCCTGGGCGCCCAGCACGGGCAGCACCAGCGGCAGCTCGTCCGCGCGCACCAGGTAGCTGCCACCGCCGCCGTCCTTGATCACGCTGGCATCGATTTCAGCGATATTGTTCTGGCGCAGGTACTGCAGCGTCCAGAAGCGCTCCATGCCGGCCTGGTAGCCGTTGTAGGCGCCGTAGGCCGCGTCGAAGCTACTGATGATGGAGAACAGGTCCGCGTCCTTGGGCTTGAACGGCGCGGCCAGCGCGGCCGTCCTGCCGTGGCGCACGCAGGCGATGATCTGCCACTGGTTCACGAGATCGACATAGCGGCGCAGCGGCGACGTTGCCCAGGCATAGCTCTTCACGCCGATGCCCGCATGGGGCAGGGCCTTGGTGCCCATGCGCACCTTCATGCCGGGCGCGAGGCTCGCCTGGCTGCGGTAGATGCCGGGCACACCGTGGTCGGCCAGCAGGCCGCCCCAGGTGCTGTTGGCCACGATGGCGGCTTCGGCCACGATCAGGTCCAGCGGCGCGCCGCGGCGGCGCGTGGTGATCGAGACGGTCTCGGCGCCGGTCGGCTCGCCCCCCTCGGGCACGCCCGCAAGGCGGAAGTTGTAATCGGGCCGGTTGAAGGTTTCGGGCTTGCCGCGCACCACCTCGCGCTGCGCCTTGAGCTTGCGCGCCAGGCGGTGGAGGAACGACAGCTCGGCCCGGCGCTCCTGCAGCGCGGCGGGCGTGCCCTCCACCTCCACGGACGGGTCCTGCAGCCACTCCTCGGTGACGATGTGGTCCAGCCGGTCGTGGCGCAGGTTCACGGCGACGGGCACGCGTTCGAGCTTCGTCTCCGTGCCCGTGATCTCCAGAGTGGCCTCGTCGATGGACACGTAAAGCGAGACGGCCGGATTCGCGCGGCCTTCGTCCAGCGTGTAGATCTGCACCACCTCGTCCGGCAGCATGGTGATCTTGTAGCCCGGCATATAGACGGTGGACAGCCGCTGCCGGCCGAGCTGGTCGAGCGGCGAGCCCGGCACGATCGCCAGCCCGGGCGCGGCGATGTGGATGCCCAGCACCACCGTGCCGGTGCCCAGGCCCTGCACCGAGAGCGCGTCGTCGATCTCGGTGGTCTGCGAATCGTCGATCGAATAGGCCTGCACGGGCGCCAGCGGCAGGTCGGCCGGCGGCTGGGGCGCCGTGAGCGACGGAAAGCCCGTGCCCTTCGGGAAGTTGTCGAAGAGGAAGCGCTTCCAGTGGAACTGGTAGGGCGAATCGATGGCGCCGGCCTGCTGCAGCAGGTCGAGCGGCGCCTTGTGCGTGGCGCGGCTGGCTTCCACCACCGCCTTGTATTCGGGCGCGTTCTTGTCGGGCCGGAACAGGATCCTGTAGAGCTGGTCGCGGATCGGCTGCGGGCATTCGCCGCGGCCCAGCTGCTCAGCCCAGGCGGCGATCTGCTCCTGGAGCAGCCGTTTTTTCTCGATGCCGGCCAGCGCCTGCTGCAGGATCTCGGCCGGCGCCTTCTTGAAGCGGCCCTTGCCGGCGCGACGGAAGTAGTGCGGCGCCTCGTAGAGCGCGAACAGCGCGCCCGCCTGCTGGGCCAGCGTGGCGTTTTCGGAGAAATAGTCGCGGGCGAGGTCGGCGAAACCGAATTCCTCTTCCGGCGCGAATTCCCAGGCCAGGGGCAGCTCGATGGTCGCGGCCAGGGCCTGGCCCTCGCGCAGCAGGTCGGCCGGGGCCGGCTTCTCGAATTTCAGCAGGATGTGGGCGGCCTTCACCTTCACCCGCTTGCCCGATTCGAGCTCGATCTGGGCCGAGCTTTCCGCTTCGGACAGGATGCGGCCGGCCAGGAACTTGCCGGCTTCTTCAAACAGTGCGTGCATGGCGGGATTGTCCCATGGGCCGCACACCCGGCCGGCCCGGCGCGGCCGGAGCCGCCGGGCGCCCTATGATCTGCCGCTCGCCAGCGCCTGCCGCGCTCTCCCTTTTTCGCGACCGACTCCGCCCGCTTCCGCGTCCCTCCCATCCGATGACCGCGCCCGCGCAATCCTCCTGGCTTTCGCCCCTGCTCGCCTGCAGCGCCGCCGTGGCCATCGCGCTGCCCTTCCTGTACGGGCATACGACCCCGCCGCTGTCCAATTTCTGGCCCCTGGCCGTTTCCGGACTGTGCGCCTTCGCGGCGGCGGCTGCCCTGGTCGCCGCCTGGGCGCGCCAGCCGGCCGGCGCGGCGGGCGGCGGCCT
>CP028296.1:881192-882718 GCA_003029925.1 Paracidovorax avenae
GGCGCGGCGGGCGACGGCCTGCGCCAGGGCGCGGCCCGGACGGTGGCGGCCGGCATGCTGCTCGCCGGCCTGCTGGGTGCCGCCATCGGCCTGGCCCAGTTCTTCTGGGGCGATCCCGGCTGGGCGCCCTGGATCTATCCCTCCACGCACGGCGTCGCCATGGGCAACCTGCGCCAGCGCAACCAGCAGGCCACGCTGCTGTGCATGGGCGCCTGGGCGCTCGCCTGGTGGGTGGCGCGCACGCACCACGCGCCGCAGGGTGGCGAGGGCCGGCGCCCGCGGCCCGGCTCCGTGGCGCTGGCTCTGCTCGCCTTCTGGGCGCTCGCGCTGCTCGCGGCCGGCGCGGCGGCCACGGCATCGCGCACCGGGGCGCTGGAATGGGGCTGCATGCTGGTCCTGCTGCTGCTCTGGCGCCGATCCCTGGGCGCACCGGCCCTGGCCCTGGGTATGGCGGGCATTGCGCTCTATGCCCTGTTCTCCGGGCTGTTGCCCATCCTGCTGGAGCGCTGGACGGGTTTCGCCATGGACGGCCTGTTCGCGCGCCTGTCGGCGCCCGAGCATGCCTGCGACAACCGCCGCGTGCTCTGGTCCAACGTGCTGCACCTGATCGCGCAGCGGCCCTGGACGGGATGGGGCTGGGGTGAGTTGTCCTACGCCCACTACATCACCCAGTACCCCGGCAAGCGCTTCTGCCTGCTGGTGGACAATGCCCACGACCTGCCGCTGCACCTGGCCGTGGAACTGGGCCTGCCGTTCGCCCTGGCCGCCTGTGGCCTGGTGCTCTGGCTCGTGTGGCGCGCGCGGCCCTGGCGGGAAACCGAACCGGCCCGGCAGCTCGCCTGGGGGCTGCTGGCCATCGTCGGCGTGCACAGCCTGCTGGAGTTCCCGCTCTGGTACGGGCCGTTCCAGCTGGCGACGGTCTGCGCGCTCGTGCTGCTGTGGCCGCGCTGCTGGCGGATGCCGGCGCGCGCGGCCCTTCGCGTCCCGCTGCTGTGCGCCGCCGGGCTGGCGGCGGGCCTCTGGCTGGCCGGCATCGCGCTGCTGGTGCGCGACTACCACCGCGTCTCGCAGCTCTACCTGGCCGTGGACCAGCGCGATCCCGCCTTCCGGGACGACACCGCGCGGCGCGTCGCCGACTCCACCGTCTTCTTCCGCGACACCCTGGATTTCGCCGTGCTCACCACCCTGCAGCCCACTCAGGACAATGCTGCGCGCGTGCACGCCCTCGCCAGCCGGCTGCTGCACTACTCGCCCGAGCCCCGCGTCATCGAGGCGTTCATCGACAGCGCCACCCGGCTCGGCCTGGACGGCGAGGCCGACTTCCATACGCGGCGCTACCGCGATGTGTATCCGCAGGAATACGCCAGCTGGCTGGCCAAGCGGCCGGCGCCGGCTGCTACCGTCCGGCCGGACCCGAGCCTGCTCGGACCGCGGCCGAGCCGACCCCTGCGCTAGAGCGTGTTATGAACTTTGTTCCCTGAGCGCGGAGCCGAGGGTAGAGTTTGCAGATGCCCCGCAAGCCCTAC
>CP028296.1:993416-993754 GCA_003029925.1 Paracidovorax avenae
AATGAGTTCACGGTGCTGCTGCCCGTGGTATTGGCATACGAGCCGGTCACGAACGGAACGTTGTTGCCGATGATGATCTGGGCTTCCTCGTTGTCCAGCGTCATCAAATTGGGAGTGGACAGGACATTGGCGTCCCCCGTGTTCTCGAGGAAGTTCGCGAGTGCTCCAAGGTAATAGTTGCCATTGATGCGCGGCGCAATGGCAACGTTCAGCCCTTTGCCCAGCCCGGACGCACTGCTGGCGATACTCGTGGCATTTCCGGTCGCAGCAGCCAGCGCAAGGTTGAGGATGTTGGCGTTTCCGGCGTTGGTGGATGCCGAAGAATTGGTGCCGATGAC
>CP028296.1:1107250-1107578 GCA_003029925.1 Paracidovorax avenae
TTCATCGCGGGGCTGCCGGCGCTCGCCCGCTACCGGCGCATGCTGGGACTGTTCACGTTCTTCTACGCACTGCTGCACCTCGTGGCCTATGCCTGGCTCGACCAGGGCCTGGACGTGCCCGGCATCCTGCGCGACACCGCCCAGCGGCCGTTCATCCTCGTGGGCATGCTGGCCTTCCTCATCCTGCTGGTGCTGGCGGCCACCTCTTTCCACCGCGCCATCCGCTGGCTGGGGGGGCGGCGCTGGCAGGCGCTGCACCGCACGGTGTATGCCGTGGCCGGCCTGGCGCTGCTGCATTTCTTCTGGATGCGGGCCGGCAAGAACCTTT
>CP028296.1:1224510-1235899 GCA_003029925.1 Paracidovorax avenae
CCCCGGGCGGGTACCCGAGGCGCTGCTGCGCGCCGCGGTGCTGGCGCACTGTCTGCAGAGCCCGGCACCGGAGCCGCTCGAACGGGAGGGGTTCGATGCGGCCGCCCGCGGCGACATCGCCGAGCGACTGGCCGGCATGCTGTCGCCAGGGCTGGACGCGGACGGGCGGGCCGGCCTTGCCCACCGGCTGGCCGGTGCGCCTGCACTGCAGGCGCTGGCCGCGCTGCGCCTGGACGAGCGGACCATGGGGCAGTGGCTCGACGAGGCCCGTGCGGTGGCGGGCGCCGCCACGCAGGCGGCCGGAAACGGGCCGGAGGCTCTGCGTGCCGCCTCAGCGGCGCTGGCACGGGCGCGCGAGGAGGTGGTGGGACGCGACACCCGCGTGCCGGTGGTCGATCGCGAAACCGTGCGCACGGCGCTCAAGGAGATCATCGCCCGCCTCGAAGGATCGAGCCGCCTGCGGCTCAGCAGCGGGGGCCTCGTGGGCGTGGGGCTGCGGCAGATCAC
Organism: Paracidovorax avenae; assembly: GCA_003029925.1. GTDB lineage: Bacteria > Pseudomonadota > Gammaproteobacteria > Burkholderiales > Burkholderiaceae_C > Paracidovorax > Paracidovorax avenae_A. Next base: position 1,225,018 of record CP028296.1, read on the forward strand.
GTCGTCGGTCAGCGCCATCGCGAGCGCCTTCTTCCTGCGCGGCCGGATCGATGGCAGGGTGCAGCGCGGCCGGCAGGCCGTCTTCGAGATCGCGATGCCGCCCTACGACATGGAGATCGTGCTCGGCACCCAGCGCCAGGCGGCCCGGCAGGTGGGCGTCGGAGCCTTCGTGGGGCCGGACATCGGCCTCGCCAAGGCAGGCGTCAACGTGGACACCGTACTCCACGGCCGCGAGCGCGCCGACGTGAGCGGCATTTCGCTGCGCCTGCCGCGCGTCGGCCGGCCCGTCCCGGAGCTGCGGGCCGAGTTCTCTGCCCTGGTGGACGCGCTGCTCGACGGATGCCACGGCGGCGCGCACCCGGCCGACGGACCGCCGCTGCTGCAGCGCCTGCTGCAGGCGTTTCCCGAGCTCACGGTGAACCGCATCGGCCGGGCCGGCGACGGCCGGCGGCGGCATGCGCTGGGCGTGGACGCGGCGGCCTCGGCCGGCCGCTGGGGTGCCAAGCTCAGCGGCAGCGTCGGCGGATTCATCGAGGCCCAGCGCAACGTCACGAAGCACTATGCCGACGCGACGGGCCACATGCGTGTCGAGCGCTCGATCGAAGGGCACCTGAACAAGGCCGGGGTGGCGGCCAGGGTGTCCGCCGGCTTCGGAACGTCGCTCGCGCCGGCCACCGCCGCGTCCGGCGGCGTGGACCTCTCGGTCGCGGCGCTCCAGGCCGGCGCGGCCGTGGAGAATGTCTTCTCCGGCCTGTCGCGCCGCCGGGAGGCCGTCTATGAAGCGGGGCGCCTGCATCCGCTCTCGTTCGTCGAAACCGAATACCAGAACGTGGATGCGTTCCTCGCTGCGATGGGGCCGCAGGCCGCGGACTGGGTCGATGCCGGCATCGAACGGCCCCGGCTGGATGCGCTGCTGCAGGCGGTCCGGCAGCATGCGGCGCCGATCCACAGCTTCGCGGCACGCTGTACGGTGACGCCCGCCATGCGCCAGCGGGACGATGCCTACCGCTCGGCCCTGCAGCTCTGCGCGCAGCATCCGGGCGGCCCGCCGGACGCGGCGCAGGCGCTGGCCGCCCGGATCGAATCCCAGTGGACGGACCCGGCCGCGGTGCAACCCTATTCGCTGCGCTCCTACGAGCGCCACATGGTCCAGCAGACGCGTGGCATCGATCTGGTGGTGCAGTGGGCCAGCCTGGAAGCGGCCGAGGCGTCCCACATCGACAACCGGATCGACGTGCCGGCCCCGCGGCCTGCGCCAGCGCCAGCGCCGGCACAGGCGCCTACCCGCCCGGAGGGTCGTCCGCCAGCAATTGCTCCAGGCGCCGCGGGTAGTGGTTGAGGAAGTCCCGCGTCACCTCGAAATGCTCGGTGTCCTCGAAGGCCACTTCGCTCACGCCCGTGCCGTCGAACAGGATGATCTTCGCGTGCGGGTACGACAGCAGGATCGGCGAGTGCGTGGCGATGACCAACTGCGAATGGTCCTCGACCAGTTGGTGGATGGCGCACAGCGCCGCCAGCTGGCGATTGGGCGACAGGGCGGCCTCGGGTTCGTCGAGGAAGTACATGCCGTTGCCGCGCAGCTTCTGCGTCAGCACGCTCATGAACGATTCGCCGTGCGACTGGGCGTGCAGCTTCCTGTCGCCGTAGCCGTGGCGGCCGGGCATGTCGTCCATGTAGGTCGCCACGTTGAAGAAGCTCTCGGCCCGCAGGAAGTAGCCGTCTTTCGGGATGGGCGCGATGCGGGCCAGCCGCAGGTCGCCGTGCAGCGGCGAGACGGAAGCCTGCTGGAGCGTCGTCTGCAGCCGCACGGACCGGGTGCCGCCTTCCTGCCCGAATCCCATGCCGAGGGCCAGCGCTTCCAGCACGGTGGATTTGCCCGCGCCGTTCTCGCCCACGAAGAAGGTGACGTTGGGATGGAAGTCGATCTGGCCCATCTGCGCGACCGCCGGAATGCAGTAGGGGTAGGCGCTCTCGTCGATGTCGGCCTCGGGCCGGAAGCTGGCGCGCAGCAGGTGGGGCTGGGTGCGGCGGGGCATGTGCGTTCCCTAGCCCAGCGGCTTGACCAGGAACAGCGAGCGCACCGCATAGCCCAGCTCTTCATACACATGCAGCGCATGGGTATTGAATGCCCAGACGTTCAGGCGCACTTCGACGCCTCCCCGCTGCGCCACCCAGTCCTGGGCCCGCTGCATCAGTTCCCTGCCGATGCCCCGGCCCCGCTGGCTGGCGGTGATTCCCACGCTACCCACCCGGCCGAAGCGCATGGGCTGCAGCAGCGAGTGGGATTCCGAGACGATGCCGACGGTGACGAAGCCGATGAGCGCACCCTGCGATTCGGCGACGAAGGTCGTGGCATCGTCCCGGCCGATGCTGCTCTTCCAGTGCGCCGCGTCCCGGTCCGCCGGGCCCGGGCCGGCGAAGATGGCCGGGAAGGCCGCGTGGTGCACCGCATTCACTTCCTCGCCGAGCGCGCAGATCGCGTGGAGGTCGGCTTCGGTCGCTTCGCGGTAGGTGGGCATGCGGAAATTGTAGGGCCGCGCCCCTTGGCGCCGTGTCCGGGCCCGCGTCCTCACTCCCCTTGCGATCCCCGCCGCGCCCAGCCCGTGGTGTGCTTTTCCAGCACGCTGAAAAGCTCGTACATCACCATCGCCATCGCGCCCACCACCATCAAACCCGCGAAGGCCAGGCCCATCTGCATCGACGAGCCTGCCGAGATCAGCAGGTAGCCGATGCCCTCGTTGGCGGCGGTCATCTCGCTCACCGTGGTGCCCACGAAGGCCAGCGTGATGGCCACCTTCAGCGAGCCGTAGAAATAGGGCAGCGAGCGCGGCAGGCCGACCTTGGTGAGCACGTCCCAGCGCTTGGCGCCCAGCACGCGCAGCACGTCCTCCAGCTCCGGCTCCAGGGTGGCCAGGCCGGTGGCGATGTTCACCATGATCGGGAAGAAGCTGATCAGGAAGGCCGTGAGGATGGCCGGCCCCGCGCCGATGCCGAACCACACCACGAGGATGGGCACGAACGCGGCCTTGGGCAGCGCGTTGAAGGCGGTCATGAGCGGGTAGATGGCGGCATAGGCCAGGCGCGAGGAGCCGATCACGAAGCCCAGCAGCACGCCCACCACGATGGCGATGCCGAAGCCCGCCATGGTGACCCAGAAGGTACGCCAGGCGTGGCCCGCGATGATCCACTTGAACTCCACCAGCTGGTTCCAGATGGCCAGCGGGCTGGGGAAGATGAATTCCGAGACGCCGAGGCCCGAGCAGACGACCTGCCAGAGCACGATCACCGCGAAAAGCAGGACCCAGGGCGACCAGCGCTCGACGCGCTTGCGGTGCTGTGCGTTCATTGCGTGATCTCCCCGCCGGTCTTGCGCAGCGCCCCGATGTGGCCGCGCAGCTCCAGCACGATGTCGGTGAATTCCTTGGTGTAGGTGAGCTCCAGGTCGCGCGGGCGCGGCAGCTCGATGTCGCGGCGCACGACGAAGCGGCCCGGGCTCTTGCGCATCACATAGACCGTGTCCGCCAGGAACACGCTCTCGCGCAGGTCGTGCGTGACCAGGATGACGTTGAACTGCTGCTCGGCCTGCAGGTCGCGCAGGATGCACCAGAGCTCCTCGCGCGTGAACGCGTCGAGCGCGCCGAAGGGTTCGTCGAGCAGCAGCATCTGCGGCTCGTGGATGAGCGCGCGGCAGATGCTGGCGCGCTGCTGCATGCCGCCCGAGAGCTGCCAGGGGTACTTGTCCTCATAGCCCGCCAGGCCCACTTTCTGGAGCAGGGCGCGGGCGCGTGCCTCGTACTCCTTGCGGCGTGCCTTGAACTGCGAACGGTGCGGCTCGACGATCTCCAGCGGCAGCAGCACGTTGTTCACCGTGGTGCGCCAGGGCAGCAGCGAAGGCGCCTGGAAGGCCATGCCCGAGATCTTCAGCGGCCCGGTCACTGGTTCGCCGGCGATGCGGATCTTGCCCATGGAGGGCATGCGCAGGCCGGTGGCCAGCTTCATGAAGGTGGACTTGCCGCAGCCCGACGGCCCGACGATCGCGATGAATTCGCCGCGCCGCACCTGCAGGTCGATGGCTTCCACCGCGAAGTGGTTGGCGCGCAGCAGCTCTTCGTTGTAGGCGAGCCAGACGTCGCGGAAGTCCACGAAATAGGTTTCTGTGGCCTGCATGGGAGAAATCCTGGAAGGGGGAGAGGTGTGCCGCAGTCCGGCGGCGGAAGGCGGCGGCCAACACCCTTCCTCCACGCGGCCGCGTGGCAGGGCAAGGGTGCCGGGGCGGGCCGGGCGAGAGGGCCTACTTCTTCGGCAGGATGTTCAGCTCGGCGGCCGCAGGCAGGAAGCTGCCGTTCCACACGGTGGCGGGGTCCACGCGCGTCTTGGTGTTGTAGGCGTCCGAAACCTGCGAAGCCATCAGCGCGAGCCGCTGGGGCTTCACCTGGCCGAAGCCCTCGGCGCGCGCATCCGGGCTGTTGATCACCGTGTCGATGGCCAGCTGCAGCCGGCGCGTCTCGAGCGTGGTGTTCACGATGCCGTCGCGCTCCTTCACGTAGGCGATGGCGGCGCCGGGGTTGGCGATCACCTCCTTCGCGCCGCGGGCGAAGGCCTTCAGGAAAGCCTTCACCGCCTCGGGGTTCTCCTTGAGGATCTTCGGGCTCGCGATGATGGCGTTGCCGTAGAGCTTCACGCCGTAGTCGGCATAGGGCAGCACGACCACGTCCGACGCCTTGGCGCCGCGCGCCTCCAGGTTCAGCAGGGAGGTGAAGGTGAACCCGGTGATCGCGTCCACGTCGCCGCGCACGAGCATGGTCTCGCGCAGGGGCGGATCCATGGCGGTCCATTGCACGCCGGCGATCTGGTTGGCCTTGGCGAAGATCGGGAAGGCGCGGCGCCCGGCGTCGAACACCGGCGCGCCCAGCTTCCTGCCGTTCAGGTCGGCGGGCTTGGCGATGCCGCTCTTCTTCAGCGCCATGACCGATGCGGGCGTGTTGTTGTAGACCATCATCACGGCCACGGGCTTGTTCTGCGCGTCAGGGTTGTTGCCGTGGAATTCCATCACCGCGGCCAGGTCGGCGAAGCCGATGTCGTACGAGCCCGAGGCCACGCGCTGCACCGCGCCGCCCGAGCCGTTGCCGGCATCCACCGTGACGTTCAGGCCGGCCTCCTTGAAGTAGCCCTTGGCCGTCGGCAGCAGGAAGAAGGCCGCGGGCCCCTCGAAGCGCCAGTCGAGCTGGAACTTGATGGGGGTGGGCGCGCCGGCCTGGGCCTGCGCGGCGGGCGCCAGCAGGCCCGATGCGGCGAGCAGCAGGGCGGACTGCAGGAAGGAACGCTTGGTCATGGGGTCTCCATTCGTGTCGATCGATACCGGGAGTATCAGCAAGATCGATGCCTGTCCGCCGCCGGTTGCAGGGCCCAGTATGCATGGATTGCACCAGCATGGTGCAGTTTTCACGTCTGCCGGTGGCTCAGCGGCGTTCCCAGAAGCCGCGGTGCGTGGCGACGAGCGCATCGCGCAGTTCGGGGATGGGGCCGGCCACCTCCACCGGGCGCTGGCCGCGCGCGAACACCTCGCGGCAGGGCAGGTGCAGCGTGGGGTTCTCGGGGTGGTCGCCCGTGAGGGCGCGCAGCGCCGTCTCCTCGGCCCCGTACAGCACGCGCCCGATGCCGGCCCAGTAGATGGTGCCGGCGCACATGGCGCAGGGCTCGAAGGTGGTGACGAGGGTGCAGCCGCGCAGCAGGTCGGCGGGCCAGCGCGCCGCCGCCTCGCGCGCGAGCGTCGATTCGGCGTGGTTCACCGTGTCGATGTTGCCCTGCTCGGCCAGCACGGTGTCGCCGTCCGGCGCGACCAGCAGCGCGCCGAAGGGATGGCGCCTGGCGTCCATCGCGCGGCGCGCCACGGCATCGGCCTGCAGCAGATGGCGGGCGATGCGCTCCGGCGTCAGCGGGGCTGCGGCAGGGGAACGGGAAGGGGAAGGGGGTACGGGATCGGGCATGGCGCAGGCCGCATGCAAGCCGCGTACCGGTGGCCGGCCTGCTGCCCGGGGGCGGGCAGCAGGCCGGGCGCGCTTCAGCGCTGTGCCCTGGAGGCCACGGCGTTGGCGGCGGCCAGTGCCGTCATGTTGACCACGCGGCGCACGGTGGAAGAGGGCGTGAGCACATGGGCCGAGGCGGCGGCGCCCAGCAGGATCGGGCCGATGGTGGTGCCGTGGCTGCCGGTGGTCTTGAGCACGTTGAACAGGATGTTCGCCGCGTCGAGGTTCGGGCAGATCAGCACGTTGGCCGAGCCGGTGAGCGTGCTGTCCTCCAGCGCGGTCTGGCGGATCTTCTCCGACAGGGCCGCGTCGCCGTGCAGTTCGCCGTCGCTCTCGATGTGGGGCGCGGCCTTCGCGAACAGGTCGCGCGCCGCGCGCATCTTGCGGGCCGAGGGGCGCGTGGACGAGCCGTAGTTGGAGTGCGAGAGGAACGCGACCTTGGGCGGCAGGCCGAAGCGCTGCACTTCCTCGGCCGCCATCTGCGCGATGTGCGCGAGCTGCTCGGCGCTCGGGTCCTCGTGGATGTAAGTGTCGGCAATGAACAGCGTGTGCTGGTCCAGAGTGAGGGCGTTCACCGTCGCGAGGCCGGCGGCGCCGTCCTTCAGGCCGATCACCGTGCGCACGTGCTCCAGGTGGTGGTCGAAGCGGCCGACTAGGCCGCACAGCAGCGCGTCCGCGTCGCCCAGGCGCACCATCAGCGCGCCGATGAGCGTGTTGGAGCGGCGCACGGCGGCCTTGGCGGCTTCGGGCGTGATGCCGTCTCGGCCCATCAGGCGGTGGTAGGCCTCCCAGTACTGGCGGAAGCGCGGGTCGTCCTCGGGGTTGCAGACCTCCACGTCCTTGCCGAGCTGGATGCGCAGGCCGGCCTTCTTGATCCGCATCTCGATCACCGCGGGGCGGCCGATCAGGATGGGCCGGGCCAGGCCGTCATCGACCGCCACCTGCGCGGCGCGCAGCACGCGCTCGTCCTCGCCCTCGGCATAGGCCACGCGCTGCAGGCTGGCCTTGGCGGCGGTGAAGACCGGGCGCATGAACATGCTGGTCTGGTAGACGAAGCGCGTGAGGCTGTCGCGGTAGGCGTCGTAGTCCTGGATCGGGCGGGTGGCTACACCCGAGGCCTCGGCCGCGCGCGCCACGGCGGGCGCGATGCGCAGGATCAGGCGCACGTCGAAGGGCGTGGGGATGAGGTAGTCGGGGCCGAAGGAGAGTTCCTGGCCCGCGTAGGCGGCGGCCACCTCGTCGCTCATCTCGGCCTTGGCGAGGTCGGCGATCTCGCGCACGCAGGCGAGCTTCATCTCCTGCGTGATCTTCGTGGCGCCGCAATCGAGCGCGCCGCGGAAGATATAGGGGAAGCACAGCACGTTGTTGACCTGGTTCGGGTAGTCCGAGCGGCCCGTGGCGATGATGCAGTCCGGGCGCACGGCCTTGGCCAGTTCGGGCCGGATCTCCGGCTCGGGGTTGGCCAGCGCCAGGATGATGGGCTTGTCCGCCATGGTCTTGACCATGTCGGCCGTGAGCGTGCCGGCGGTGGAGCAGCCCAGGAACACGTCGGCGCCATTGACCACGTCGGCCAGGGTGCGTGCCTCGGTCTTCTGCGCGTAGCGGGCCTTGGATTCGTCCAGCGGGCCGCGGCCCTCGTAGATCACGCCCTTGGAGTCGCACACGAAGATGTGCTCGCGCTTTAGCCCCAGGCCGACCATGACGTCCAGGCAGGCGATGGCGGCGGCGCCTGCGCCGGAGACGGCCACCTTCACGGCGCCGATGTCCTTGCCCACCAGCTCCAGCCCGTTGAGCAGGGCGGCGCTGGAGATGATGGCCGTGCCGTGCTGGTCGTCATGGAACACCGGGATGTTCATGCGCTTGGAGAGCTCGCGCTCGATGTAGAAGCACTCGGGCGCCTTGATGTCTTCCAGGTTGATGCCGCCCAGCGTGGGCTCCAGCGCGGCCACGATCTCGATGATCTTGTCCGGGTCGCGCTCGGCCAGTTCGATGTCGAACACATCGACGCCGGCGAACTTCTTGAAGAGGCACCCCTTGCCCTCCATCACCGGCTTGCCCGCCAGCGGGCCGATGTCGCCCAGGCCCAGCACGGCCGTGCCGTTGGTGATCACGCCCACGAGGTTGCCGCGCGAGGTGTAGTCGAACGCCAGCGACGGATCGGCCTGGATGTCCAGGCACGGATAAGCCACGCCGGGCGAATAGGCCAGGGAGAGGTCGCGCTGGTTGGACAGGGGCTTGGTCGGCGTGACGGCGATCTTGCCGCGGCTGGGGTTGCGGTGGTATTCGAGCGCTGCTTCGCGCAGTGCCGCTTCCGCGGCGGAGAGTGGCTTGGTCATACGGGGACTTCCGGAAAAAAAGGCGCAGGGGCAATGCCTATCGAGCTTAACCGCCGGGCCCGCGCCAGGGGGCCTGGACTCATGCCATATGTGCATGGGGACCGAATGCCCGCGCCGGATGCGGAGCGGGGCTGTGCCGGGGCAGGCCGGGCTCAGTGCGCTTCGGCCTGCCGGGCGGCATCCACGGCCGCGGAGGTGTCGCGGCTGGTGCCATTGAAGAAGACATTCAGGAGCACGGCGGTGATCGAGGCCAGCAGGATACCGGATTCGATCAGCGGGTGGATGGCATGCGGCATCCACTGGCGGAAGTTGGGCGCCACCAGCGGCACCATGCCCACGCCGATGGACACGGCCACGATCATGGCGTTGAAGCGGTTGGCCTTGAAATCGACCGCGCCCAGGATGCGGATGCCGGTGGCCGCCACCATGCCGAACATCACCAGGCCCGCGCCGCCCAGCACCACGGTGGGCAGCGATTCGACCAGCGCCGCCATCTTGGGCACCAGGCCAGCAGGATGAGGATCAGGCCGCCGGCCACGCAGACGAAGCGGCTCTTGACGCCGGTCACGGCCACCAGGCCCACGTTCTGCGAGAAGCTGGTGTAGGGGAAGGTGTTGAACAGGCCCCCGATGAGCGTGCCCAGCCCGTCGGTGCGCAGGCCGCGCGTCAGCGCCGCCTGATCCACCTTCCTGCCGGTCATCTCGCCCAGCGCGAGGAACATGCCGGTGGACTCGATCATCACGACCACCATGACCAGCGTCATGGTGAGGATCAGCACCGGGTCGAAGATGGGCGCCGCGATCTCGAAGGGCAGCACCAGGTCGAACCACTGCGCCTTGGCCACCTTCTCGAAGCCCATCAGCCCCAGGGCCGTGGCCGCCACGCCGCCGATGCAGATGCCCAGCAGCACCGAGATGTTGGCCACGAAGCCGCGCGCGAATCGGGCGATCAGCAGGATGGACAGCAGCACCAGCGCCGAGATGCCCACGCCCGTCAGGTCGCCGTAGCGCGGGTTGGGCACGGTGGGCACCACCGCGAAGCCCTTGGGCACGGGCGGCAGCGACGAGCCCGGTGCGCCGGCGGCAGCCTGTGCCTCGGCCAGCCATTTCACGTGGTCGGGGTTCACCACCGTGGGCGCCGTGGGGCCCACGGGGTTGCCGAAGATCCAGTTGATGCCCACGCGCATCAGGCTGATGCCGATGACCGCGATGATGGTGCCCGTGACCACGGGCGGGAAGAAGCGCAGCATGCGGCTGATGAGCGGCGCGATCAGGATCGAGACCGTGCCCGCGCCGATCACCGAGCCGAAGATCAGCCCCGCGCCCGCAGGCCCGGCGGTGGACTGGGCCATGGACACCATGGGCGCCACGGCCGCGAAGGTCACGCCCATCATCACCGGCAGCTGCACGCCGAACCAGCGCGTGGCGCCCAGCGCCTGGATCAGCGTGACCAGGCCGCAGCAGAACAGGTCGGCCGAGATGAGTTTGGCGACCAGGTCGGGCGTGAGGTTGAGCGCCCGGCCGATGATGAGCGGCACGGCGACCGCCCCGGCATACATGACCAGCACGTGCTGCAGGCCCAGTGCGGCGAGTTGGCCGGCGGGCAGGCGCTGGTCCACGGGATGGATGGCGGTGGAATTGGAAGACATGGCGGGATTCCTCGGCGGCTGGACTGCATACACGACTGTATGGAAAAAATGTATGCAATTCCGGTGCCTGCCGCCACGATGGAAAACCCGCGCGGCCGCGTTCAGGACAGCAGGGCCTTCACCAGGTCCAGCTGCCGGTCGGCGCGCTCACTGTCCAGCTCCAGGCTGGCCTCGATGCGGTCGAGGTGGTCCACCATGCAGGCGACCGCCGCCTCGGCATCGCCGCTGCGGCACACGCGCAGGAACTCGGCATGCTCCCCGGAGGAGCAGTGCGCGTCGTTGGACGAGTGGTAGAGCATGGCGATGAGCGAACTGCGCGCCACCATCTCCTGCACCAGCTGGGCCAGCGTGTGGTTGCCCGCGGCCTCGGCCAGCGCGACGTGGAAGTCGCCCAGCAGCTTCTCCTGCACGCTGCCGGTGGCGGGGCCGGCCTTGAGCGCCGTGCGCTCGAAGCGGATGTGCTGCTCCAGCAACTGGTAGTCGGCCCGCTTCGCCCGGGCCATGAACAGCCGCACGACTTCGCTCTCCAGGATGCGGCGCACGGCGAACACCTCGCGCGCCTCCTGCACGCTGGGCCGGCTCACGAACGAGCCCTTGTCGGGAATGGTCTCGATCAGCCGGTCCTTGGCCAGCATGACCAGCGCGGCGCGCACCTTGGTGCGGCTCACGGAATAGATGCGCCCCAGCGCTTCCTCGCGCAGCCAGGTGCCGGGCGGCAGGCGCTTCTCGACGATGGCGGTCGCCAGGTCGCGCGCGATGCCTTCGATCGAGACCTGGGCGGCTTCCGGCGCGGCGGGCGATGCGGGTGCGTCCACGCGCTGCGCCGGTGCGGGGCGGCGGGGCGCACGCGCCTTGGGTGCCGGCGCGGGCGC
>CP028296.1:1281556-1389321 GCA_003029925.1 Paracidovorax avenae
TGCAAGTGCGTGTATCGCGAAGTCATCTGGGCAAGTTACCTGAGGTTCAGGTGTTGCACTTCAGGTTTGAGACCGCCCCTGATACCGGCAAAGTCGATCGGCGGCTATGGGGGTAATGCCCGGTATTCCATTTCATGGTGACAACCTGTTAATGCGGATGAGTACCGGGAAAATGCATGGCACATGGAGTTTTTGGAATCCGGCAGGGATTTGCATTGCCTTGGTGATCGAGAAAGGGTAAATCGCACCGCCGTGGTGAGGCGGTTCCCCGCACCGGTGCTGTTACGTACCCGGGTGTGCCGGCGCGCCCGCCGGTGGTGCATCGAAAAACCGCCGTGCACCTGGAGGATGCCTCCTGCAGGGACAGCAGGATGCGTGCCGTGTCCATGTCCTGTGCAATGCCCTGCGTAGTACTGCGCAACCCGTTCTGCGTAATCCTGCGTAAGGGAAAAATGTGCTTTCGTTCCGGCCGGCGCCCGCACAGAATTCCTTCGCGCCCCTCCTTTCCATCGATATTCGATCCGTTGCGGTTCGATTATTGCGGAGGGCCGCGTGGCGGTATGGAAGGGTATTTCCATGCCACGTCTGCGTCGTTGAACGGAAGGAATGTCATGGATATTCGGAACCCCCTGTCCCGGGGCCTGGCGCTGTGCGGCACCGCGCTCGCGGCCGTGCTGCTGGCGGGCTGTGCGGCACCCGCCCAGCGGGAGGTGCTCTCCACCACCCAGATCTACCCCGCGATCGGGCCCTACTCGCAGATGGTGGCCCACGGCAACACGCTGTACTTCTCGGGCGTGCTGCCCCTCAATGCCGCCGGCAACGCGGTGCAGGGCACGACCATCGAGGAGCAGACCCGCGCCGTGCTCGATTTCATCGGCGCCAAGCTGCGCTCTCAGGGGCTGTCGTATGCGGATGTGCTCTCCACCACCGTGTACATGAAGGACCTGGGCGAATTCGCCGCCATGAACAAGGTGTACGGCGAGTACTTCCGCAGCGCGGCGCCCGCGCGCGCCACCGTCGAGGTCGCGCGCCTGCCGCGCGACGTGAAGATCGAGATCGCGGCCATCGTCGGGCGCCGCTGAGCCACCGGACCGGTTCCAGGAGATTTCCATGATCGAAACATCCCCCGTGGCAGCCCGTGCTGCCGATGGCATCGAGCGTGCCGTGGCCGAACCCCGCTGGAGCGCCAAGCGCCGCGACTTCCTGCGCATGATGGGCTACGGCGCCGGCGCCGCCACGCTCGGCCCCCTGGTCGCCGCCTGCGGCAGCAGCGGCGCGCAGACCGCCGCCGAGGCGCTGCGCGAGCAGCTCGTGCGCGACGAGGCTTTCTGGACCGGCGTGCAGGACATGTTCATCCTCAAGCCCGAGAAGACCTACATGAACATCGGCACCGGCGGCTCCATGCCCAAGCTGGTGCTCGACGTCTTCGATGGAGAGAACCGCAAGAAGGCCGCCGATTCCGGCAGCGGCTACGGCAACCTGCTCGACCTGCGCAGGCAGGTGGCGCCGGGCTTCGGCGTGGATGCGGACGAACTCGCCTTCTCCGCCAACACGTCCTCGGGCATGTGCCATGCCATCCTCGGCATCGACTGGCAGCGCGGCGACGTGGTCGTGACCACCAACCACGAGCACGGCGGCGGCGACACGCCGCTCAAGATCGCCACGGACCGCTACGGCATCGAGGTCTCGCGCATCGAGATGCCGGTGGGCAACAACCAGACAGCGGCCACCTACGTGAACCTGTTCGACGAGCGCATCCGCGCGCTCAAGTCCCAGGGCAAGCGCGTGCGCGCGATGATGTGGTCCTCCCCCACCTACAAGACCGGCACCATGCTGCCCATCGCGGACCTGATGGGCGTGGTGAAGGCGCACGGCCTCATCAGCATCGTGGACGGGGCGCACCTGCCGGGCATGATGGCCTACAACTATGCGGAACTGGGCATGGACTTCATGTCCGGTGCCGGGCACAAGTGGCAGTGCGGCCCGGGTTCCACCGGCATCCTGATCGTGCGCAACAAGATGCGTGCTTCCAACCCGCTGCCGCTGCCCAGGTGGTACCCGGTCCACACGAGCTCCTACGCCGCGAAGGACCGCACCACCAACGGCACCGAGACCTACGACATCGCCGCCACCATCACCAGCTGCGGCAGCCTGCACACGCCGATGTTCATGGCGCTCGCCCAGGCCTGCGCGCAGTGGGACGGCATCGGTCGCAAGAAGATCGAGACCTATGACCTCACGCTCTCGTCCTACCTCAAGGAAAAGCTCGCCGAGCGCTGGGGCATCGACGCGCTGTACTCGCCCAAGGACGACCCGAAGCTGCTGTCCGCACTCACGTCCTTCAATCCCTTCCCCAACAAGGCGGACGTGATGAATGCGCAGAAGGCGAGTGCCTTCGTCTCGCGCATGCAGAGCGAATACGCGCAGGGGTTCGTGATCCGCAGCGCGGACTTCCCGGTCATCGGCGCGCCGTCCAACCACTATGGCATCCGCGTCTCCACCCACCTCTGGCACGACGCGCGCGACATCGACCTGCTGGTCGATGCGATGTGGGATCTATCGCGCAAGATCTGACCGTTCCCGTCACGCACGCCCCATGAAAAAGAGCGCGGGAATCGCTTCCCGCGCTCTTTTGCCTTGGAGAAAATTGCAGGGTCAGAACCGGTGGCGGATGCCCATGCCGAAGCTGTTGCCCTTGGTCTGCGCGGTGATGCGGTCGTTCATCAGCATCGCATAGACATCGGTGCGCTTGGACAGGAAGTAGTCGTAGCCGACGGTGAAGGTCTTGCGGTCGATGTCGGTCTGCGTCATCTCGGTCTTCACCCACTCGACCAGCACCTTGCCCGACGGGCCGGTGGGGATGGAGGCGCCGACCTGCATGGTCTTGGCCTTGTTGTCGGTGTTGTCCGCCTTGGACTCGCCATAGCTCAGGAAGGGCTTGACCACCTGGAAGTCGTAGGCGCCCAGCAGCATCCAGTCCTTCTTGGTCGTGCCCAGGTAGGCGCCCTGGCCCGGGTTGGCGATCTGGTCGCGCTCGTAGAAGCCGGTTACCGTCAGCGGGCCGCCGAAGTAGAAGAAGTTCGCGCCCACGTTCTTGCGGCTGTTGTTGCCCGCCTGCTCGCCGAACTGGTACTGGATGTTCGCGGAGAAGCCGCCGATCTTCGGCGTGCTGTACACGATCTGGTTGCTCCAGCCCGTGTCGGCCGGCGTCGTCGCGGCCCAGCCCGTGCCGTTGAACAGGGGCACGTTCATGTGCAGGATCAGCGGCGAGAACGTGAACGAATCGCCCAGCGGGTTGCCCACCACCGACGGCAGGAAGTTGGGCGCCATCCAGCGGCCCAGCAGCACGGAGCCGAAGTCGCCCGACAGGCTGACGTTGGCATCGCGGGAGAAGAAGGTGTCGCCGGTGAAACGGCCCTGCGTGCCGGTGTCGTTCTGCAGGAACGACGTCAGCTGGAAGCTGGCCTTCAGGCCGCCGCCCAGGTCTTCCGTGCCCTTGAAGCCGAACCACGAGGTGGTCAGCCCGCCGCTGTTGACCACCGAGCGGCGGTCCGCGTCACCGGCCATCTTCATGGAGCCCACGTAGAGGTCCGACAGCCCGGAGAGCTCCACCGAGCTCTGGGCGTGGGCACCGGCGGCGCACAGCAGAGCAGCGCTCAGCGCGATCAGGTTTTTTTTCATAAGACTCCTGTCCACAACGACAAAGACAAACAAAGAGAGAAAGGGATCGGTTGGATGCACCACGGCGGACCGTGGAACACGCGCTTGGGAGGTTGCCATTCGTTACGTGCAATTACCGTGCCGGCAGGATGGGCACTCGCGCGTTCCGGCTTGCGGCAAGGTGCGCGCGGCGCTTTTGACTTCGCTCAACACGCCTCAGGCGCGGGCGCGCCACAGTGCGCACCATGTTCCCCATCCCTTCCACCGATCCTTCCGTGCCGTGCGAAGTGGCCGCCGCAGGCCAGGTGCTGCGCCAGCGCCGCCAGCAGTCCGCTTCGGTGCTGCACCTCGACAGCGGCCGCGTCGTTTTCGGAGTGCGCGAGGAGGGGCAGCTCAGGCACCAGCTCGGTGCGGTGGACGGGCCTTTCTGGCTCGATGCCGCATCGGCCCTGCTCGGCCAGCCCTGCCCCGTGGACATGGTGGCGGATTCACGCGTGCAACTGCGCCGCGTGCCCCTGGAAGCGTTCCGCAACGAAGTGGCGCTGCTGCCGGACACGGTGCAGCGCCTGGTGCGCGACATGGCCGCGGGCTACCTGCAGCAGACCGAACTGGCCGTGAGCCGCCTGGCTCAGGACGCGGAAGCCCGCTGTGCCCAATGGCTGCTGCGCCATGCGGAACCCGGCGACGGCGGCGCACTGCGCGTCACTCTCAGCCAGCGCAAGCGCCTCATCGCCGCGCAGCTCGGCATCGCGCCCGAAACCTTCTCGAGGGTGCTGCGGCACCTGCGCGAGCACGGCCTGATTGCCGGCACGGGCAACGTGCTCGTGCTTCCGCAGCCGGGCGAGTTGCAGATGGTGGCGGGCGGCTGAGCACCGCAACGGAATAATCATATTACGTTGCAATTTTTTATATTAATCCGAAGATTAATTTATATTTTAGTTTTTGATTCCGCCGAATCAGGATTTTCCCGGAGTTGTATGAATATGATTTGAATATCTATCACTTCGGGAGTTTGATTTGAAAGGTGGATTTTTTTCGTTTGCCGTCGATCCCGAACTGGAAGCCCTGCAGCGCCGGGCATCGCAGGATGCCGATGCGGTCCGCAGTTTCGCCGTCTGCACTCCGCTGACCGAGCTGCAGTGGCTGGGCAGCGGCCGGCGCCGTGTCTGGGCCAAGATGGAGTGCCTGCAACGCACGGGATCCTTCAAGATCCGCGGGGCCTTCAATGCCCTGCGGCGCATTCCCCGCGGGGTTCCCGTACTGACGGCGTCCGCCGGTAATCATGGGCTGGCCATCGCCACGGTGGCTGCGCATTTCGGCCTGCAGGCGAACATCCATGTTCCGATGGCGGCCTCGGAGGTCAAGATCCGGCGCCTGCGCAATGCCGGTGCGCGGGTCGTCCAGACAGGCCGCGACGTCGCCGATGCCTATGCCGCCGCGCAGCAGGAGGCCCGCCGGTCGGGCGGCCACTATGTTTCTCCGTTCGATCACCCGGACGTGGTGTCCGGCCAGGGTTCGCTGGTGCCGGAAATCGCGGCGCAGCACCCTTCCGGCTTCGACCATCTGATCGTCCCGTTTGGCGGGGGAGGGCTGCTGAGCGGCTTCGGCGCCATGGCGGCCCGGTACTGGCCGGGTGCCCAACTGCACGCGGTGCTGCCCTCGGTGTTCGGGCGGCTCCAGGGGCGCCGGTTCTCAGGCAGGGAGATGCTCGGCGCGGCCATGCCGACCGTGGCGGACGGCCTGGCCATCCAGCACGAGCCCGGCAACTGGCTGTGGCCGGTGATCCAGTCGCTGGATCCGCATTTCCATTGCGTGGAGGAAGAGCAGATCAAGGCCGCCATGCTCACCCTGCTCCACCAGGAAAGCCTGCTGGCCGAAGGCGCGGGCGTGATCGGGCTGGCGCCGCTGCTGCACGGCGGCATGGACGACCTGGAAGGGGACGTGCTCCTGGTGCTGAGCGGGGGGAATGTCTCCGTGCCCCAACTGGCCAAGGTACTCAGCACGGGGATTTCGGATCCCGCGCTGCGCAAGCTCAACGGGCTGCGCTCGGTCTCGCTCGGCATCGAGCTGGACATGGGGGAGGCGTCGCCGGTGGCGGTGGATGGGCCGGGCGGCCATGCCCCTGCTGCCCCGGCGGACGAGTTGCCGCAGGACGATGCCGATCGCACCATGGCGCCGCTCTGGCGCAACCTGGTCAATCAGGTGGCATCCGCACTGGGGGATCTGGAGGAGGTCCTGCGGCGGCATGGCGACTATGTCCGCAGCGAGGGGCTGGAGGAGGACGCAGCCGTCCAGCCCTTCATGGCCCGGGCATTGGAGGCCACCCGCCGCATGATCGATACCTGCCGCGAGCCCGGGCTCTCCGGCCGGCAGATCGCCGGCCGGTATCGCCTGCTGCTGCAGCAGTTCGCGCTGGCCCGGTCGGCACTGGCCTGGTGCAGCGCCAGCACGGACCAGAGCGCCGAGGTCATGTTCCTTGATCCCGCGGAGCAGCATCTTGCATCGGTCAACTACGACCGCTACGGCTCGGTGGCGCTGCGCGACCTGGAGCTGGCGATGGTGCAGGCCATGGGCTTCGACCATGGCCGGCTCTGTGCCCTGCTGACGTCCAGCGGGCAGGCGGCGTACTCCACCATCGAGAGCTTCCTGATGCGCGAGGTGTTCGGGCAGGAGTGCGGAGCCCTGCGCATCGCACGCGTGCCCTACCTGTATTTCGAGGCATTGGAGCAACTGGAGGCAATTCCGAACGTGCAGGTCGAGGTGGCTCCGGACTGGGGCGTCGATACGCTGGTGGAATGCGTCGAGCGCACCGACAGCCGCGTGGTGTTCGCCGATCCCATGGCCAATATCGGGCAACTGCCCCGGTTCGACTTCCAGGGGCTGGCCCGGGCGCTGCAGGGACGCGACTGGAGCCACCGCTGGCTGGTGATCGACGGCACCATGGTGTCCGGGGGCTTCGATCCTTTCCGCATCTTCTGCGAGCCCCACCATCCCGGCATCCTCTACTACGAAAGCGGGAGCAAGTACCTCCAGTTCGGGCTCGACCTGCAGATGGCCGGCGCGGTGGTGTGCCGGGAGGCCCATGCCGCCGCGCTCGCCCGGCATCGCCGCAATCTCGGCGCCGGCCTCTACCAGTGCCAGGTGGCCCGGTTCCCCCTGTTCGGCCGATCGGATCTGCTGCAGCGCATGGGACGCCTGACGCACAACGCCATGCAGCTGGCGGCTGCGCTGCGGGGCATTGCCCATCCCCGCAGCGGCCTGCGGGTGGCCTACCCGGACGACTGGCCGGAGCGGGGCTGGGCCCATGGCGGTGCGGTGGTGGCCGTGACGTTCGACGATCCCGGCCTGAACAACCGCCCCTGCCTCGAGGGCCTGATCGAATCCATCATGTCGCGCTGCCGGGAGGAGGGCGCTGCCCTCACGCAGGGGGTGAGCTTCGGTTTCGGGACCACCCGCGTGTCCGCCGCCGCGGCCATCGCGGCCACCACGGATCCCTTTCTGCGCTTTTCGCTGGGAGAGGAGTCGCCGGAACGCATGGGGCTGCTGGTCCGCTGCGTGGTCCGTGCCATCAACGAATACCTGGATGCCTTCTGATGACGAATCCCTCCATCGCGATGAACGCGCCGTCCCCATCCCTCCCCGCGCGCTGGACGGACGCCAGCCTTCCCATCCCGGCGGGCCTGCTGTGCGTGCGCAAGGCCCGTGCCGAGGATGCGTCCGCTTTCGTGCGCTACTGGGCTTCCTATACGCCCGCCCGCCTCGACATGCTGGGAGTGGATGCGGCGCGGCTGGGGTCGGCCGGGGAATTGCGCGAGCGGTTCCTGCGCCTGCTGCCTGCCGCCGATCTGAGCGACCAGCACCATGCCATTTTTTCGCTCTGGCTGGGTGACGCCCTCATCGGTTACAGCAACATCAACCGCCACGCGCCGTGGGTCAACTACTGCCACCTGCACCTCTATCCGGAGGGCATCCGGCAGGCGCTGCGCGCGGCCCGCCGGCCTGCCGGCCGCCGGTGGAGCGGCGAGGGGGCAGGCCTGGCCGCGTTCTGCGCCGGGCTGGTCATGTCGCAGTGCCTGGGCGTTTTCGGCATGCCGCGGGTGACGGCACAGACCCGGACGCGCAACGTGCTCATCAACCGCGCCCTGGATTTCTACATGCCGCCCGACGAGACGCAGTACTTCGAGCAGCCCGACGGGTTGTCGCTTCCGGGGCACTTCCACCTGCGCCACTTCCATGCCGAACGCCGTGAGGAATATCTCCGGCGCGCCGAGGAGCTGGCCTTGTCCGAAGTGCCGGCGTAGGCGGTTTGAACGCTCGCCGGGCGTCGGCGGCAGGCGTTTTCCATCGGGGTTCTCCCGGGGCCGCCCCCCGGGGTTCTACCCAAAGCCGTCCGGCAGAGCGCTGCGTATATTCGTTTGCAAGGGCCCGGCCTGTCCCGGGCGTGCATCCCTGCAACGAACCGACCGCTCTGCATGTCCCGCTGTTCCTGCTGTTCCCGGCCGAAGCCCGCGCAGAGCGTGGGGCGCGCATGAGCGCGCCGCCCGCTCCGCCGGCGGCGGCCGGGCGCGGCCGCCTGCGTGCCTTCGCCACGGTGCATGACGGGCGCGAGGCGCACTGGCACATGCCCGGCCCGCTGGTGCTGCGCTTGATCGCCGCCGCCGTGGTGGCCGTGCTGCTGGCCGGAGGCCTCGCCGCCTGGATCGTGGCACGAACCGCCCAGCACGAGGCGCTGGAGCGGCTCATGGAGCGCCAGACCGACGAGGTCGAGGCGATCGCGCTGCTGCTGTCCAGCAAGATCGAGCAGAACCAGCGCGTGCTGGCTACGCTGGCCGAGAGCATTCCCACGCCGCTGCCCGACTCCCCGGGCGCGCTCGACGCCCTGCTGGGGCAGGGGCTGCCCGCGGCGCGCTTCTTCGACGCCCTGCAGATCGCGCGGCAGGACGGCAGCCTCGGCCTGTACTGGCAGAACGGCCGGCTGCATCCCGGCACGCAGCTCGATCCTGCCGAGCGCGACCAGCTGCGGCGCACGCTGCTGGAGGGCAAGCCGCTCGTGTCCGGCGTGATCGGCAACGGTCCCGCCGACGCGCGCATCATGTTCAGCCTGCCGCTGCGCGCGGCCGAGGATGGCGGGGTGCAGGGCGCGCTCGCGGGCACGCTGCGCCTGCAGTCGCAGGGCCTGCTGCCGCCGTCGATGGCGCTGCCGGCGCGGGCCGGCTCGACGCTGGTGGTCTTCTCCCGCGACGGCGCCATCCTCGCGCACCCGGACCCGGCCCGCGTGCTCGGGCTGGTGCGCAACGAGACCGGGCTGTCGCAGGTGTACGAGCGTGCGCTGCAGGGCGGGCAGGCGGCGGTGGCGGGGCGTGGGTTCTCGGAGGTGGTGGCCGGGCAGATCGTTAGCGTGGCGGGCGTGCCGCTGCCCCAGTGGCTGGTGGCGCGCGTGAGCGATGCACGCGCCTCGGATCTGGACCTGCTGGCCGGCGGCGGCCAGCGTGGCCTGGGGCGCGCGGCGGCCGCCGCGGCCTGCGCGGCGCTGCTCGCAGCCATCGCCATCGCGGTGCTGGCCCAGCCCTTGACGCGGTTGTGCCGGCGCGTGGCGCGCGCCCATCCCACAGGCATCGCCGACGATGCGCCCTGGCCGGCAGGGGCCGGCGAGGTGGACGCCATCGCCCAGGTCTGCCGCGCGCTGGTGGACGATTGCCGCCTGGCCCAGCACCGCGCAGGCGTGCTGCAGGACCAGTTCCAGGCCGTGCTGGACCATGCACCCGCCGGCATCGTCATCACCCGTGCCGGGCAGGTGGTAGTGGTCGGGCTGGAGGCCTGCCGCCTGCTCGGCTACGAGCCGCATGAGCTGCAAGGGCAGCCTGCGCGGGTGCTCTACGCGAGCGATGCGGCCTATGCCGAAGTGGGCCGGCGCGTGCGCACCGAGTTCGCCGCGCACGGCGCCTTCGACGGCGATGTCTGCTTCGTCCGCAAGGACGGCGGCGTGGTCTGGGCACGGGTGCTCGGCCGGGCCGTGCGCGACGGCGCCGTGGCGGAAGGGGGCGGCACCGTGTGGATGCTGGAGGACCTGACGGCGGCGCGCGAGGCGCGGCGCCAGCAGGACTGGCCCGCGGGGCATGATCCCCTCACGCAACTCGCCAACCGCGAAGCGTTCCAGCAGCGCCTGCACGCCCTGCTGGCGAACCATGCGAAACGCTCCATGATGGTGCGATCAGTGGTCCGAAATGGTGCAGTGCCTCCGGATTCCCTGCAGGAGCCCTCCGGCCGTGCGGAAGCGGCGGCGGCACCTGCTGCACCAGAAACGGGCGTGCTGCTGTTCCTGGACCTCGACCATTTCACGGTGGTGAACGCGATCGCCGGGCACGATGCGGGCGACGACGTGCTGCGCCACGTGGGCCGGCTCATCGAGACGCAGGTGCGGCATGTCGGGTGGGCCGCGCGGCTGGGCGGGGACGAATTCGCGGTGGTGCTGCCCGGCTGCGCCCTGCCGCGCGGCCTGGCGATCGCCACCCAGCTCTGCGCGGCCGTGCATGCCTGGGAGCCGGCCTATGCCGGCCGCACGTACACGCTGGGCGTGAGCATCGGGCTCGTGCCACTGGATGGGGACGCCTACGACGTGCCCACCGTCCTGCATGCAGCCGACATGGCCTGCTACGAGGCCAAGCGCGCGGGCCGAAACCGCGTCGAAGTGCGGTGGCTGCGGCCCGAACACCCGCACGAGAGCACGCCGGCGGACGGCAGCGTGCAGGCCTGACCGGGGCACTGCAGCGGGAATTGCCGAGCCCTACCGCGGAGCAGCCGTCTTGTCCATGACGGCCGTGGAAACATTCTGTTCTTCGGAACAAGGGCGGCTGCGGCATCGGCAACGGCGGCTCCGTCGGGCATAGTGCGTGCCGCACGCCGGGCGCCTGTTCCGGCGCTTCCAGGGAGCCGGCGGCACCGCTGCCGCGGCGTGCGCCACAGGGAGGAATCAAAAGAATGTCGCTTGCGTACTGGCTCCGGGAGGGGCCTGCAGAGCCCGTCGAGGAAGGGCGTATCCAGTATGGGCCGGGGAAGGGGTTGCCCAAGCTGGTTTTCGAGGGTCTGGATGGCTCTCAGAACATGATCAAGAAAATCGCCACGATCGATCCTGTGAGGAAAAAAATCATCCTGATTCAACCGGGAGACAAATCCTTGTATCTGTCAGGGCTCCGGGAAGCGGGGATTCCCGGTTACATCTACCTCTTTGCCCACGCGCGCTCCGACAGGCTCCAGGGGGCTATTCACATGACGCAGATCACCGACGTCATCCGCAGAAGCGGGTTTTGGCACGGCCAGCCGATCCTCGTCGATGCCTGCAATGCCGGAGCTTCGACCGATGGTGTTGCAAGCATTCTGGCCTTCACTCTGGGAACGTATGTGACGGCTCCCACCACGACGACATGGAACTACGCACTGGGAGGGCCTGCCGTCGGGCAGGGGGCTTTTGAAAAGCTTCCCGGATTGCTGTCGAAGCTTTCCTTGCCTCATCTTCTGCGCCCAGGCCACTGGCGGACCTGGGGACCTGACGGTCAGCCCTTGGCCATTACCCGTACCTCGCCCCGCGATGGCGGCCGGCCCGTGGGCAGGGCAGAGGGCAGAAACTGATGGGAACGTGACGATGGCGCTTGGGACGCAAAAGAAGGTTCGCCGCATCAGGTTCCTGTATGTCTTCCTGGTGCTGGCAGCCGCTTGCACGACCTGGTGGTGGGTTGACAGTGCCCGGTGCGAGAAACAGGACGAATACTCCCTGCACGGCATATGCCTCATGCAACTGCGCGACCGGGCGGAGTCCGGTGAAGTCATGGCGCAATGGGGCTATGGAGACTACCTGCAAGGGGAGGGCCGGGAGCAAGAAGGCCTGGGGTGGTTGCTGCGTGCCATGCATGGCGCGCGCACCGGCCTCGAACTGAGGGATCACATGATCGGCTACTGCGACCGTGTCCCCGGCTTCGAGGCACGCACGGTCGAAGCCATCATGCAGCGCGTGGCGGCGGACAGCCCCGATGCCCACCTGCGGCTGCTGCAGCTCCACACCTACCCGCGCTGCGGCGCGTTCGACCTAGACAAGGCCGCGGCGCAGATTCCGCTGCTCACCCAGTGCGCCCATCTCTCGCTGGCGCACTACCTGCGGGCGGTCCGGGACGCCAGCCACCGCGTCGCTCCTGCAACGCGGCAGGCCATCCGGTCGAACATGGCGCTGTGCGCGCAGGAGGTCGCCCATCCACCGCCCATCGCCGATACGGTCCGCGAGTTCATGCCGGTGCGCCAGGCGGACCTGGATGCGCTGTCGCGCGAGCTGGATGCGCTGGACCGCTGACATGGCAGCAGGGCAGGGGCCGAAGGCGATGGCGGCGTGGTGGCTGCGGCGCGGCAGTGGCGCGAAGTTCCTGATCACCTTCCTGTCGGTGTTCGGGGCGTGGACGGGCTGGTGGTGGATCGACAGTGCCCGTACCTGCCCCCGGCAGGAGGCGGCCACGCTGCACGGCCTGTGCCTGATGCAGGTGCGCGAGCGCGCGGAGCGGGGCGAAAGCGCGGCGCAGCGGACCTATGGCAGGTATCTGCAGATCCACGGCCGGGAGGCGGAGGCACGGGCGTGGCAGCTGCGTTCCGCGCGGCGCGCCGGCCCGGCGGCTCCCTGAGGGTTCGCGCTCCGGTCAGTCCGCCACGCCACCCAGCGCGCGCAGCACGTTCTCGGCGGTGGCCGGCGCCACCAGGTGTACGGGGCCGTCCGCGGAGGCGCCCTTCGATGCATCCGCGCGTGCCGCGGCCACCGCGTCCCGCAGCGCTTCATAGACGCTCACGGCCAGCATGAAGGGCGGCTCCCCCACGGCCTTGCTGCCGCCCACGTTGTCCTCGCGGTTGGCCTCGTGCCACAGGTCCACCCGGAAGTGGGCCGGGATGTCCCCCGTGGCGGGGATCTTGTAGGTGCTGGGCGCGTGCGTCGCGAGCCGGCCCCGGCCGTCCCAGACGAGCTGCTCGGTAGTCAGCCAGCCCATGCCCTGCACGAAGCCGCCCTCGATCTGGCCGATGTCGATGGCGGGGTTGATGCTGCGGCCCGCGTCGTGGAGGATGTCCACGGCGAGCACGCGGCTCTCGCCGGTGAGCGTGTCGATCGCCACCTCGGTGCAGGCTGCGCCGTAGGCGAAGTAGTAGAACGGGCGCCCGGTGAGCGTCGTCTTGTCGTAGTGGATCTTGGGCGTGCGGTAGAAGCCGTCGCTCCAGAGCTGGATGCGGTTGGCATAGGCGGCCTGCACCACGTCGCGCCAGGCGTGCGAACGCGTCGGCGAAGTGATCCGGCCGTTCTCGAACTGCACCGCGCCCGCGCCGCAGTGGTCCAGGCCGGCGACGAAGGCGGCGAGGTTGTCGCGCACGTGGCGCGCGGCGAACTGCGCGGCGCGGCCGTTGAGGTCGGTGCCGCTCGATGCCGCGGTGGCGCTGGCATTGGGCACCTTGCTGGTGTCGCTGGCCGTGACCAGCACCCGGTCCAGCGGCACGCCCAGTTCGTCGGCCACGATCTGCGCCACCTTGGTGTGCAGGCCCTGGCCCATCTCGGTGCCGCCGTGGTTCACCTGCACGCTGCCGTCGGTATAGACATGGACCAGCGCGCCGGCCTGGTTGAAGAGCGTGGCCGTGAAGCTGATGCCGAACTTCACCGGGGTGATGGACAGGCCGCGCTTGAGCGTCGGGTGGCGGGCGTTCCAGGCATCCACGGCCTCGCGCCGCTGGCGGTACTGCGAGGACTGCTCCAGCCGGGGCAGCAGGTCGTGCAGGACGTTGTCCTCCACGGCCATCTGGTAGTGGGTGACGTTGCGATCCTCCAGCCCGTAGAGGTTGGCCATGCGCACGTCCAGCGGATCCAGCCTGAGCGCGCGCGCGATGTCGCCGAGGATGGTCTCGATGGCGATCACGCCCTGCGGCCCGCCGAAGCCGCGGAAGGCCGTGTGGCTCTGCATGTTCGTCCTGCAGCGGTAGGACGCGATATCCACGTTCTCGAGGAAGTACGCGTTGTCGCAATGGAAGACCGCGCGGTCGGCCACGGGGCCGGAGAGGTCGGCCGAGAAGCCGCAGTTCACGGCCATGCGCAGGCGCAGGCCCTGGATGCGTCCGGTGCCGTCGAAGCCCACGTCCCAGTCATAGGCGAAGGGATGGCGCTTGCCCGTGACCATGAAGTCGTCGTCGCGGTCCAGCCGCAGCTTCACGGGGCGCCCTGCCTTGCGCGCGGCCACGGCGGCCCAGACGGCCAGGTGCCCGGCCTGCGTCTCCTTGCCGCCGAAGCCGCCGCCCATGCGGCGGCAGGACACGGTGACGCGGTGGCCGTCGATGCCCAGCGCATGCGCCACCCAGTGCTGCACCTCGCCCGGGTGCTGGGTGCTCGAATGCACCTGCCACTGGCCCTGCTCCTGGGGCAGGACGTAGGCGATCTGGCCTTCGAGGTAGAAATGCTCCTGGCCGCCCACTTCGAGCGTGCCCTGCAGGCGGTGCGCCGCCGCGGCCAGGGCAGAGGCCGCATCGCCGCGGCGCACGGTGACGGGCGGCAGCACGTAGCTCTCCTGCGCCAGCGCGTCGTGCACCGAGAGCACGGCCGGCAGTTCCTCGATGTCCAGCTGCACCAGCCGGGCGGCGCGCCGCGCCTGCGCCACGGTGTCGGCCAGCACGAGGCCAATCACCTGGCCGGCGAACTGCACCGTGTCCTGCGCGAACACCGGCTCGTCGTGTGCGAAGGCGGCGAGGACCGGGTCGCCCGGCACGTCGGCCGCCAGCACGATGTCGCGCACGCCTGCCAGGGCGCGGGCCGCTGCGGCATCCACGCCGCGCAGGCGCCCGTGTGCCACGGGCGAGAGGATGGGCGCCGCGTGCAGCGTGCCCTTCCATTCAGGCAGGTCGTCGATGTACTGTGCCGTGCCCGCCACCTGGGCGCGGGCGCTTTCATGGATCTGGGAGACGCCCACGGCACGGCGCGCGCTGCGGGGCGTGCCGTCCAGGCCGGGCGGCGGGGCCTCGCCAGCCATCGGGCCGGCCGCGCCTTGCGCATCGGCGCGTGCCGCCACCGGGTCCGCGTCCGCATCGCGGCTCAGCGGGCCCTCGGGCGCGGTGCTGGTGGGCAGGGTGTCATCGCGGCGGTTCATGCCTGTTCCTCCGCGTGGGCCTGTGCCTGCGATGGCGGTTGCGCCACCGGCACGAGCTGTTCGAGCGACACGGGCAGTGCCTCGGTTCCCGCAGGGCATTCCGGGCTCTCCAGCCAGCAGCGCCGCATCAGCGAGGCCAGCACGGCGCGCCGGTAGGCACCGCTGGCGCGCATGTCGGAAATGGGGGTGAACTCCGCCTGCAGCGCCTCGCCCGCGCGCAGCGCGGCGGCCTCGCTCCAGCGCTGGCCGGCGAGCGCGGACTCGGCGCCGCGCGCGCGTGCCGGCACCGCGGCCACACCGCCCGCGCCGATGCGCGCCGACTGCACCGTGCCGCCTTGCACTGTCAGCAGCACCGCCAGGCAGACGGCCGAGATGTCGTCGTCGAAGCGCTTGGACACCTTGTACGCGGCCAGCCGGTCGCCCGTCGCGGGCAGGGGAACGTCGATGCGCGCGACGATCTCATCGGGCGCCAGCAGGTTCTTGCGGTAGCCGGTGTAGAAGTCTTCCAGCGGCAGGCTGCGCTCGCCGCGCACGCTGGCGAGCACGATGCGCGCACCGAGCGCGATCAGCACCGGCATCGAATCGCCGATGGGCGAGCCGTTGGCGACGTTGCCGCCCAGCGTGCCCGCATTGCGCACCGGCAGCCCGGCGAAGCGCTCGGCGAAGCGCCGCAGCGCCGGCCAGTGCGCGGCCAGCGCGGCGAAGGCGTCGTCCAGCGTGGCCGCCGCGCCGATGGAAAGGTGGCCGTCCGAGGTGTCGATGCGCTTGAGTTCCCCGGCACGGGTGACGTCCAGCACGCGCTCGAAGCGGCGGTGCTGCTTGGTGATCCACAGGCCCACGTCGGTGGTGCCGGCGACGATTTGCGCGTCCGGATGCGCAGCACGCGCGGCCAGCAGCCCGGCGAGCGTCTCCGGCGCCAGATAGCCGGCGCCGTCCTGGGGTGCCGCCATCGGGGCCCGCAGGTCCCGCAGCCGCTCCAGCACCGCGCCTTCGTCCACCGGCTGGGCCGGCAACTCGGCCATCCGCCCGGCGGCGTCCAGGATCGGGCGGTAGCCGGTACAGCGGCACAGGTTGCCAGAAAGCTCCGCCACGGCCAGTTCGCGCGTGACCGCGCGGCCCTGGCAGACATGGTTCTGGTACATGCCGAACAGGCTCATCACGAAGCCCGGCGTGCAGAAGCCGCATTGCGACCCATGGCACTGCACCATGGCTTCCTGCGCGGGGTGCAGCGGTGCGGGCGAGCTGTCTTCCTTCGCATCGGCGGGCGCGCCGCGCTGGATGAGCGGATCCTGCGCGAGGTCTTCCACCGTCCAGAGCGCCATGCCGTCGATCGCGTGCGCGAGGCGGATGCAGCTGTTCACGGCCCGCAGGCGCAGGCGGCCGCCTTCCTCCGATCCCAGCACCACGGTGCAGGCGCCGCAGTCGCCCTCGCCGCAACCCTCCTTGGTGCCGCAGTCGCCCAGGTCCTCGCGCAGCACTTCGAGCAGCGTGCGGTCGGGCGGGACATGGGCCAGCGTCACGGGCTGGCCGCGGCGGAGGAAGCGGATCGGTCGGGAGGCAACGGTCATTCGCGGGGCTTTCTGGGGCGGGCGCCGGCGTCCAGGAACCGGACGGAGGCACGGGGGCCATGGACTGGAAGCGTAACCGGTCCCGGCGCCGCCTGCCACCGCAAATTCGATGCCAGCACCCGCACTCCCGCTAGCGGCCGCAGTCCTCGCAGACGTAGAAATACACCTCGCCTTCCTTCCCGTCCACCAGCGGCGCGAGGTAGGCCACGCCGCTGTCTGCCGCGAAGGTCATCCGCACGCGCCGCCCATCCGCGAACGATACGTCCACCCAGTCGCTCATGCATTCGCCGAAGGCGCCGTAATAGTTCATCACGTCGATCTGCGACACCGGCACGGCCTTGCGCAGGAACGTCCGCACGTGGCGGGCCGTGATCGCGCGGGACTTCGGCGGTGGCGCGGCGCAGGGCCGGTTGTCGGCATCGAAGTAGCGCGTGCTGCGGATCCGGATGTCCTGGACCGGGCCGAGCGCGTGGGGGTAGGCGCGGGCTTCCGTGCGGCGCTGGTCTGCCTGGGCAGGGGCCAGGTCCGGAGTGGGAGGAGGGCCTGCGTGAACGGCAGCGGCGCACAGGGCCGAGCACAGGAGGACGAAGCGGTGCACCAGGGCACCGCGGTACGGAGAGGGAACCATGGCGTCGTCGGTGAAAGGCCGGATGAAGGCCGGAGGAACTATCCGGATGATAGAGGGCGCCGGAGCGGCATTCCACGCACCGGCACGGCACGGGGCTTGCATGGTCCCGCCGGGTGCTCTTCTTTCTGCGCCGCCCAATTCAATCCAAGAGACAATCGTCCGCATGAATGCTCCCCCCTCCCCGCCAGCTGCCGCCGGTGCGCCGCCGCGCCTGCAGCTGTCGGGCATCACCAAGCGCTATCCGGCCGTGGTGGCCAACAGCGGCGTGTCGCTCACCGTGCAGCCCGGCGAGGTGCACGCGGTGCTCGGCGAGAACGGCGCCGGCAAGTCCACGCTGATGAAGATCATCTACGGCTCGGTCAAACCTGACGAGGGCGCCGTGTGGTTCGACGGCCGGCCGGTGGCGGTGCGCAATCCGCAGGAGGCGCGGCAGCTGGGCATCGCCATGGTGTTCCAGCATTTCAGCCTGTTCGACACGCTCACGGTAGCCGAGAACGTCTGGCTGGGACTCGACAAGCATCTGGCGCTGGCCGAGGTCACGCGTCGCATCCGTGACACCGCCGCGCAGTACGGCCTGGACATCGATCCGCTGCGCCCGGTGCACACCCTGTCGGTGGGCGAGATGCAGCGGGTGGAGATCATCCGCGCGCTGCTCACCTCGCCGCGCCTGCTGATCCTGGACGAGCCCACGTCGGTGCTCACGCCGCAGGCGGTGGAAAAGCTCTTCGTGGTGCTGCGCCAGTTGAGCGCCGAGGGCTGCAGCATTCTCTACATCAGCCACAAGCTGCACGAGATCCGCGCGCTGTGCACGGCGTGCACGGTGCTGCGCGGCGGCAAGGTGACGGGCGTGTGCAATCCGTCGGAGGAATCGAACGCCTCGCTGTCGCGGCTCATGATCGGTGCGGAGCCGCCGGCCCTGCAGCACCGGCCCGCGCGTACGGGCGACGCCGTGCTGGAGGTCGAAGGACTCAGCCTGCAGCGCGGAGACCCTTTCGGCGTGGAGCTGATCGACATCGGCTTTTCCGTGCGGGCCGGCGAGGTCGTCGGCATTGCGGGCGTCTCGGGCAACGGCCAGAAGGAGCTGCTCTACGCGCTTTCGGGCGAGGACACGCGCGCCGCGCCTGCGATGGTGCGCGTGGCGGGCCGCCCGGCCGGCCGGATGGGCCCGCGCGCCCGCCGTGCGCTGGGCCTGCATTTCGTGCCCGAGGAGCGCCTGGGCCGCGGCGCCGTGCCCACCATGGGCCTGGCGGACAACCTGCTGCTCACGCGCTCGGATTGCGTGGGCGCGGGCGGCTGGGTGCGCACCGGCGCGCTGGCCGCGCAGGCGCGCCGCATCATCGAGCGCTTCCAGGTGAAGGCGGGCGGCCCGCAGGCGGCGGCGAAGTCGCTCTCCGGCGGCAACCTGCAGAAGTTCATCGTCGGGCGCGAGATCGACGCCGGCCCCAAACTTTTGATCGTCTCGCAGCCCACCTGGGGCGTGGACGTGGGCGCGGCCGCGCAGATCCGCGGCGAGATCCTGGCGCTGCGCGACGCGGGTTGCGCCGTGCTGGTGCTGAGCGAGGAGCTCGACGAGCTGTTCGAGATTTCCGACCGCCTGCACGTGATCGCCAAGGGGCACCTGTCGCCCTCGATCGACCGGGTCGACGCCACGGTGGAGCGCATCGGCGAATGGATGAGCGGCCTGTGGAACGCCGACGTGCAGGCGCACCTGGGTCGCCGGGAAAGCCAGGACCATCCGGAGGGCGTGCATGCTCAAGCTTGAACCGCGTCCGCAGGCCTCGCGCCTGTGGACCTATGGCTCGCCGCTGCTCGCGCTGGCCTTCACCGTGCTGATCGGCGTCCTGCTGTTCGCGGCCCTGGGCAAGGACCCGGTGCGCGGCCTGCAGGTGTTCTTCTGGGAGCCGATCAAGACGCAGTACGCGATCGGCGAACTCATGGTCAAGGCCACGCCGCTGCTGCTGATCGCGCTGGGGCTGGCCGTGTGCTTCCGCTCCAACGTCTGGAACATCGGCGCCGAGGGGCAGTTCGTGATCGGCGCCGTGGCCGCGGGCGGCATCGCGCTGCTGGCGGACAAGACCACCGGGCCGTGGATCGTGCCGGCCATCCTGGTGGCCGGCGTGCTGGGCGGCATGTGCTGGGCCGGCATCACCGCGCTGCTGCGCGACCGCTTCAATGCCAACGAGATCCTGGTCAGCCTGATGCTGGTCTACGTGGCCACGCTGGTGCTGGGCTACCTCGTCTACGGCCCCTGGAAGGACCCGATGGGCTACAACTTCCCGCAGACCCGCACGTTCGAGCGGGTGACGCAGATCCCGCGCCTGATGCAGGGCTCGCGCGTGACCATCGGCCTGCCGATCGCGCTGGCCGCCGCGGCCGCGCTGTGGGTGTTCCTGTTCCGCACGCGGGCCGGCTTCGCCCAGCAGGTGGGCGGGCTCGCCCCGGCCGCCGCGCGCTATGCCGGCTTCTCGTCGCGCCGCGCGCTGTGGACGGCGCTGCTCATCTCCGGCGGCGCAGCCGGCCTGGCGGGCGCGCTGGAAGTGGCCGGCCCCCTGGGCCAGCTCACGCCCTACGTGCCGGCGGGCTACGGCTTCGCGGCCATCATCGTGGCCTTCGTGGGGCGGCTGCACCCGGTGGGCATGGTGTTCTCCGCGCTGCTCATGAGCATGTTCTACATCGGCGGCGAGCTCGCGCAGTCGCGCCTCGGGCTGCCGAAATCGCTCACGGGCGTGTTCCAGGGCCTGCTGCTGTTCACGCTGCTGGCCTGCGACACGCTGATCGCCTACCGCGTGCGCTGGGTCGGCGCGCCGGCCCGGAAAGGAGCCGCGTGATGGAAGCCTACGCATTGCTGCTGGGCTCCACGCTCAGCGCCGGCACCGTGCTGGCGCTCGCCGCGCTCGGGCTGCTCATCAACGAGAAGGCGGGCATCGTCAACCTGGGCGCAGAGGGCATCATGCTCTGCGCGGCCATCGCTGGCTTCGCCACCGCCGTGCACACCGGCAGCACCTGGGCGGGCTTCGCGGCCGGCATGGGCGCCGGGGCGCTGCTCGCCGCCGTGTTCGGCGTGCTGGTGATCTGGCTCAACACCAACCAGTACGCGACGGGCCTGGCGCTCAGCCTGTTCGGCGCGGGCTTCTCGGCTTTCGCCGGCATCCAGTACGTGCAGGCCAAGCTGCCCACGCTGCCGCAGTACGCGCTGCCGGTGCTGGGCGACCTGCCGCTGGTGGGCCCGGCGCTGTTCCGCCAGCATCCGCTGGTGTACGGCGCGATGGCGCTCACCGCGGGCCTCGCCTGGTTCCTCTACCGCTCGCGCGCGGGGCTGGTGCTGCGCTCGGTGGGCGAATCGCCCGAATCGGCCCACGCGCTGGGCTACCCGGTGCGGCGCATCCGCCTCGCGGCGGTGGTGGCCGGCGGCGCGCTGTGCGGCCTTTCGGGGGCCTACATCTCCACGGTCTATACGCCGCTCTGGGTGGAGGGCATGGTGGCCGGCCGCGGCTGGATTGCGCTGGCGCTCACCACCTTCGCCACCTGGCGCCCGGCACGGGTGTTGCTTGGTGCCTACCTGTTCGGCGGCGTGACGATGCTGCAGTTCCACCTGCAGGCCACGGGCGTGCAGGTGGCCAGCCAGCTCCTGAGCATGCTGCCCTACGTGGCGACCATCGTGGTGCTGGCGCTGATCTCGCGCAATCCGGCCTGGATCCGCGCGAACATGCCGGCCTCGCTGGGCAAGCCGTTCCATCCCGGGGGCTGACCGGGGCGGCGCGCCGTGCCATCATTGCCGTTTCCAAACGTTTCCGATTTCTTCTCTCACCTGTTTCCCCTGGAAGGACATTCGACATGACCGATCTGCACAAGCGCTCGCTGATGAAGGCCGCCGCGCTTTCCGCCCTGGCCGCCGCCGCGCTCGCGGGCTGCGGCAAGAAGGACGAGCCGGCGCCGGCATCCACGCCTGCACCCGCGCCCGCCGCCTCGGCCCCCGCGGCCAAGGCCGAGCCGCTGAAGATCGCGTTCGCCTACGTCGGCCCGGTGGGCGACGGCGGCTGGTCGTTCGCGCACGACAACGGCCGCAAGGCCATCGAGAAGGAATTCGGCGACAAGGTCGTCACCAGCTTCGTCGAGAGCGTGCCCGAATCGGCCGATGCCGAGCGCGTGCTGCGCGACATGGCCGGCCAGGGCAACAAGCTGATCTTCGGCACCACCTTCGGCTACATGGAGACGATCCAGAAGATCGCCCCCGATTTCCCGGACGTGAAGTTCGAGCATGCCACCGGCTACAAGACCGCGCCCAACGTGCGCACCTACGACAGCCGCACCTACGAAGGCGCCTACATGGCCGGCGTGATCGCCGGCGCCATGACCAAGACCAACACGCTGGGCGTGGTCGGTTCGGTGCCGATCCCCGAGGTGATCCGCAACATCAACAGCTTCACGCTGGGCGCGCAGTCGGTCAACCCGAAGATCAAGACCAAGGTGGTGTGGGTGAACGAATGGTTCAGCCCGCCGAAGGAAACCGAGGCCGCCACCTCGCTGATCAACGGCGGCGCCGACGTGCTGTTCCAGAACACCGATTCGCCCGCCGTGCTCAAGACCGCCCAGGAAAAGGGCAAGCGCGCTTTCGGCTGGGATAGCGACATGACCGCCTACGGCCCCAAGGCCCACCTGGGCTCGGCCGTCATCAACTGGGGCCCTTACTACATCAAGGCCACGCGCGACGTGCTGGAAGGCACGTGGACCACCGGCCAGAGCTGGTGGGGCGTGAAGGAAGGCGCGATCGACCTCGTCTCCATCGCCGACGACGTGCCCGCCGAGACCAAGGCCAAGGTGGACCAGGTCAAGGCCGGCCTGAAGGACGGTTCGTTCGCGGTCTGGAAGGGCCCGATCCTCGGCCAGGACGGCAAGGAACTGCTCGCCAAGGACGTGGTCGCCGACGACAAGTTCCTCTCGGGCATCAACTTCTACGTCAAGGGCGTGGAAGGCACCGTGCCGGGCGGCGACAAGAAGTAAGGCGCTGCGCCTGCTTCGCTGGAAAAAGGGCCGCCCACCGGGCGGCCCTTTTTCCATGGGCGGCGCTCAGCGCTCCAGCACCCGGCCCGGCCGCAGCCCCGTCGGCTCCCGGCCGTCCCAGACCCGCAGGCCGTTGACCCACACTCCCTCGATGCCGCGGCTGGCCTGCACCGGGCGGTCGAAGGTCGCCACATCCTGCACCTGCGCCGGGTCGAACACCACGACATCGGCCTTCCAGCCGGCGCGCAGCAGGCCCCGGTCGGCCAGGCCGTAGTTCTCCGCTGCGAGGCCGGTCATCTTGTGCACGGCCGCTTCCAGCGTCAGCAGGCCCTGGTCGCGCACCAGCCGCGAGAGCACCCGCGTGAAGGTGCCCCACTGGCGCGGATGCGGATGCGGATCGAAGGGCAGGCCGTCGGAGCCGACCATGGTGCGCGGGTGCGCCAGGATGCGCTCCACGTCGCGCTCGTCCATCAGGAAATAGATCGCGCCCGCGGGCGCGAGCCGCTGCAGCATGGCCTCGTCGTCCAGTCCCCATTCGCGCTGCAAGTCCGCATAGTCGCGCCCCTGGGCCGAGGGGTCGCCCTTCGACCAGGCGATGAGCGTGCGGCGCGCCAGCCGCACGCGGTCCAGGCGCAGCATGGTGGAGGTGGCGGGATACGGGTGGCAATCGAGGCACACGGGCTGCAGTGCGGCCGCACGCTCGATGCGCGCGAGCGTTTGCACCGAGCGGCCATGGTTGCGCTCGCCGGCCAGCTTGTGGTGCGAGAACACGACGCGGGCGCCGAGGGCGCGGCCGATGTCCAGGGCTTCCTCGATCGCTTCGTCGATGCGGTCGGATTCGTCGCGCAGGTGGGTGGCATAGACCATGCCCGCGCGGCCGCGCATGGCCTCGCCGATGTCGATGATCTCCTGCGTGGTGGCGTGCTGCGCGGGCGGGTAGAAGGTGCCGGTGGACAGGCCGAAGGCGCCGGCCTCCAGCGCTTCCTCCAGCAGCCGTGCCATGCGTTCGCATTCCTTCGCCGTCGCGGTGCGCTGCAGGTCGTCCATCGCGCTCACGCGCAGGCTGGCGTGGCCCACCAGGGGAATCACGTTGACCGCGGCAGGGGCCTCGCGCAGCGCCTGCATCCAGGCAGGGAAACCGGGGTAGCGGAAGAGATCGGGGGGGCCGAGCAGGTCGAGCGGCTGCGGCAGGGCGCGGCCGCGTGGCACCGGCGCGAGGCTGATGCCGCAGTTGCCGGTCACCACCGTGGTCACACCCTGCGACACCTTGGGCACCATCCCGGGGTGGGCCAGCAGGTAGCCGTCGTCGTGGGTGTGCGAATCGATGAAGCCCGGCGCGACCACCCGGCCCGCGATGTCGATCACCGCATGGGGACCGGCAGCGACGGTGCCCGGCTCCAGCACGGCGGCGATCGTCTCGCCCTCGACCAGCAGGTCGGCGGGCCGCGGCGCCGCGCCGCTGCCGTCGATCAGCAGGCCGCCGCGCAGCAGCAGGCGCGTGGGGGCCGCGGGCGTGGAAGAGGATGCGGGCCCGGCCATCAGTCCAGCTTCTCGATCTTGTTGCGCTCGATCAGATCGCCCCAGCTCTTGGTCTCGCGATCGATGGTGCGCTGGAAATCGGCGGGCGTGCCGCCGGCGGGCACCGCACCGAGCCTGGCCAGCCCTTCGCGCACGGCGGGCGTGGCCAGCGCGGCGTTGATCGCCGCATTCAGCTTGGCGACGATCTCGGGCGGCGTGCCGTGCGGTGCCACCACGCCGCCCCAGGCCACCGTCTCGTAGCCCTTCACGCCGGACTCGTCCAGCGTGGGCACGTTGGGCAGCAGGGCGATCCGCTTCGCGCTGCTCACGGCCAGCGCGCGCACCTTGCCCGCGGCCACGAGCGGGCCGACTTCGGACGAGTTGGCGAACAGGTAGTCGATGCGCCCGCCCATCAGGTCCTGCAGCGCGGCCGGGCCGCCGTTGTAGGGCACGAAGAGCACGTCGATGCCCGCCATGCTGCGGAACAGCTCGCCGCCCATGTGGCCGGTGGTGCCCACGCCCGGTGCGCCGAACGACAGCTTGCCGGGCGCCTTGCGCGCCGCGGCGATCAGGCCGGCCACGTCCTGGATGGGTGATTCCCTGGGCACGATCAGCACGTTGTAGAGGTCGAACGCATGGGCCACCGGCACCAGGTCGCGGTCCACGTCGTAGGGCAGTTTCTTGAACAGCGTGCGGTTCACGGCCAGCGTGTTCACGTTGCCGTAGCCGATGGTGTAGCCGTCCGCCGGCCGGCTCCTGATCTGCATGATCCCGATGTTGCCGGCGGCGCCGGGCCGGTTGTCGATCACCACAGGCACACCCAGCGTCTTCGAGAGTTCGTTGGTCACGAGCCGCGACAGCACGTCGGGCGAGCCGCCGGCGGCGGAGGGCACGACGAAGGTGATGGGCTTCTCGGGCCAGGCGGCCTGCGCGGGCAGGGAGGCCGCCGACAGGCAGGCGGCCGAGGCCAGGAGCGCGAGGGAGCGGGACAGCATGCGGTGCATCATGGTGGGCTTTCTCAGGGGGACGGGAATGCGGCGGCGGCCGGGGGGCGGTTCAAGGCAGCGGATCGCCCGCGCCGGTGCGCTCGACGATCAGGCGGTAGTGCTCGGGGCGGCGGTGCTTCGCGAAATTGAAGACGTGCTCGCGGAAGTGCTCACCGAGCGACAGGTCGGCGCGCACGCAGATCACCTCGTCCTCTTCGCTCATGGTGCGCGCGACGATCTCGCCGCTGGGCGCGACGATGACCGAGCTGCCGATCATGTGGTGCCCGTCCTCGGATCCGCACTTGGCGGCCGCGGCCACCCAGATGCCGTTCTGGTAGGCATTGGCCTGCAGCGAGATCAGGTGCGTGGTGGTGCGCAGGTGGGCCGGTTCGTTCCAGTGGATGTTGACCGAGGGCGTGTTGTAGCCGAGCACCACGACCTCGGCGCCCTGCAGCGCCATCACGCGGTAGGTCTCGGGCCAGCGGCGGTCGTTGCACAGGCACATGCCCATGCGCACGCCGTCCGTGTCGAACGCGCGGAAGCCCAGGTCGCCGACTTCGAAGAATTTTTTCTCCAGGTGCTGGAAGGGCGCCTCGGGCTTGTGGTCCGCATGGCCGGGCAGGTGGATCTTGCGGTAGCGGCCGCGGATGGCGCCGTCCTGCCCCACGATCACCGCCGAATTGAAGCCGCGGCCCTCGGCGGTCAGTTCCGCATACCCGAGGTAGAAGCCCATGCCGAGCTGGCGCGCCGCGTCGAACAGCGGCTGCGTCTGCGGTCCGGGCAGGCTGCGCTCGAAGAAGCGCTCGTGCGCCTCCGCTTCCGGCATCCAGTAGCGTGGGAAGAACGTGGTCAGCGCCAGTTCGGGGAACACCACGAACCGCGCGCCCCGGCCGTGCGCCTCGCGCAGCATCGCGACCAGCCGTGCGACCACGGAGGGCCTGCTGTCGGCCAGGTGGACGGGGCCCATCTGGGCGACGGCCAGGTCGAGGAACCGGCGGGCAGTGGCGGGGCGCGATGTCATGGAAACCTTCTTCTTTCGTTGCAGCGGGGAGATGCAATCGATTATTCGAAGCGGTGTCCGGTGCGTCGAATGACGCTTTGTCGCGCAGGTTTAACCGGGTGTTAAACCCTCGCATCCCCGCGGTGCGCGGGGGCGGGCCATGCACCGGCAGGGGGCGGAAAACCCGGGCAGCACCCCACCGTGGTGCGCCGCCCGCTGCCTGCCTTGCGCGGCGGAACTCAGCCGGGCGCGCCGTCGTCCATGAACGGCAGCGCCAGCCCGCACTGCAGCAGCACGCTGTGCAGCGCACGCAACAGCGCGTGGGCCGCAGGCGAAAGCGGCTCGCTCTGCAGGTGCACGAGGTCGGCCACGATGGGCTGCGCGCCGCGCACCGGAATCACCTTGAAGCGCGACTCCAGCCAGCCCTGCAGCGAATACTCGTCCACCAGCGCGGCCCCCGCGCCCGCATGCACCAGCGCGCAGGCGTAGTGGGGGGAGGTGACCTCGACGTTGAAGCGCGGCGCCGCATCGCCGGCCGCGAACATCTGGTCGATGCGCATTCCCAGCGGCGAGCCGTGCGGATAGCCGATGAGTTCGTGCGGCAGCAGCTCCTCCGTGCCGACCTCCTCGTACGTGGCCAGGGGATGGCTGCGCGGGCAGATGCACAGCAGCCGGGCAGCCGCGAGGGGGCGGGTGACGAGGTTCGGATGATCGACCGGGAAGGTGGAAATGCCCAGGTCGGCCCGCTGCTGCAGGATCCGCTCCTTCAGCGCATCGTGGTTGAGGCAATGGAAGTGCACCTGCAGGTCCGGCAGCGCCGTCCGCAGCTGGGCGATCGCCAGCGGCACGATCATCTGCCCGAGGCTCGGGCTCGACAGGATGCTCACCAGGCCCCGGCGCCGCACCGCCAGCTCCCGCGTCAGGCTGCCGATGCGCTGCACGCCGCCATAGACCTGCTCGACCTCCAGGTACAGCCGCCGGGCCTCGGCCGTGGGATGCAGCCGCCCCTTGATGCGCTCGAACAGCGCGAAGCCCAGCCGGCTCTCGGTATGCGACAGCAGCCGGCTGATGGCGGGCACGGACACATGGAGCAGGCGCGCCGCCCCGCTGACGGACCCGGTCACCATCACGGCCCGGAAGGCTTCGATCTGTCGCAGATTCATGGCCCGATTCTGCGGCGTGCGCGCACCGCATGCCCGCCGCGCGCTGCCATGCTGCGGAACGCGGTGCCTGCAGCAGGGCGGCAGAAGGGCCGCCGTAGCGGCCGGGAACTCAGGTATTCAGCCGGTCGAGCAGGCTGTACCACGCCACGCCCGCCGCCACATAGAACCGCTGCAGCCCGTGCAGCGGGATGGGCTGGACAGGCGTGACCGGGTAGGGGCAGCGTTCCGGCGCGCCGCCACCCACCAGGGCCGCCACCTCCCTCCCCATGCTCGTGGCGAGCGCCACGCCGCGGCCGTTGTAGCCGAGCGCCAGGGTGACGCCCGGTGCAGGCTGGTGCAGGTGGGGCATGAAGTCGCGCGTGACCGCGATGCGGCCAGCCCAGCGGTATGCGTACTCCAGCGGACCCAGGCCGGGAAACATCAGCGCCGTGGCGCGTTCCAGGTGCGCGAAATCCGCCGCGCCGGCCGGGTCCGTGAAGTGTCCGCGCCCGCCCATCAGCAGGCGGCCCTGCGCATCCTTGCGGAAGTACAGCAGCAGCCGCTGCGAAGTGGAGCCGGTTTCTCCGCCGGGCAGGATGGCGTTGCTGCCCGGGCCGAGCGGGCGCGTGGCGACGATGAAGCTGTTGGCCGCCAGCACCGTGCGCGCCAGGCCCGGCCACAGGCCGTCGGTATAGCCGTTGGTGGCCAGCACGACCTGGCCCGCCTCCACGCTGTGCCCGGCGGACGTGGTCGCCACCCAGCGCGTGCCCTGCCGTTCCAGCTTCGCCACCGGCGAGCCGCCATGCAGTTGTACGCCCATGCCCTGCGCCGCGCGCGCCAGGCCGCGCGCGTAGGCGAGCGGCTGCACGGCGCCGGCACGTCCGTCCCACCAGCCGCCCGCGAAGGCCGGGCTGCCGATGCGTGCGGCCGCCTGCGCGCGGTCCAGCATCGTGGTGCGCACGCCGTGGCGCTCCCATTGCCGGGCGCGTGCGTGCATGCCTGCCACCGCCTTTTCCGTGTAACCCACCTGCAGCCAGCCCGCCCGCACTGGTGCGCAATCGATGCCGTGGCGCGCGATGAGGTCGAACACCAGGTCCGCCGATCCGGACACGGCCCGGATCAGGGGCTCCGCGCGGGCGGCGCCGTAGATGCGCAGCAGCTCGTCCGGGTCGTGCTTGAGGCTGGGGTTCACCTGCCCGCCGTTGCGGCCCGAGGCGCCCCAGCCGATGCCGTGCGCGTCCAGCACGCGCACGCGCGCTCCGCCCTCGGCCAGGTGCAGCGCGGTGGACAGGCCCGTGTAGCCGGCGCCCACCACCAGCACGTCCGCCGTCTGCCGGCCCTGGAGCGGTGGTGCTTCCGGCGCCGGCGGCGCGGTGGCAGCCCAGAGCGAGTCCGCGTCCGGATGGGTGCCGATCGGGCGTGCCGAGGCGCCGCCGCTCATGCCGCGCTCCCCGTGGGGGCATGCAGCACCCGGCGCAGGAAGTCCTGCGTGCGCGCATGCCGCGGCGCGCCCAGCACCTGCGCTGCATCGCCTTCCTCCACGATGGTGCCGCCATGCAGGAAGCACACGCGGTCGGCCACCTCGCGCGCGAAGCCCATCTCGTGCGTCACCACCACCATCGTCATGCCTTCATCCGCCAGCGTGCGCATCACGCCGAGCACGTCGCCGACCAGTTCCGGGTCCAGCGCCGACGTGGGCTCGTCGAACAGCATGGCCTCGGGCTTGAGCGCCAGGGCCCGCGCGATCGCCACGCGCTGCTGCTGCCCGCCCGAGAGCTGCGCCGGGTAGTGCCCGCCCTTGTCGGCCAGGCCCACTTTCTCCAGCAGCGCCAGCGCCTCGGAACGCGCCTGGGCGGCAGGCACGCCCAGCACGTGCACGGGGCCTTCCATCACGTTCTCCAGCGCAGTGCGGTGGGGGAACAGGTTGAAGCGCTGGAACACCATGCCCATGCGGCGGCGCAGCAGGTGGATGCCGGCGCCGCGCTGGTCCACGCGCTCGCCGAAGGCGCGCACCTCGCCGCCCTGGTAGGACTCCAGCCCGTTGATGCAGCGCAGCACGGTGGACTTGCCCGAGCCCGAGGGGCCGATGAGGCAGACCACCTCGCCGCGCGCCACGCGCAGGCTCACGCCCTGCAGCACGCGGTGCGCGCCGTAGGCTTTCTCCAGGCCTTCGATCTCGATCATCGGCGGCTCCCTGCACCCAGCCGGCGCTCCAGGCGCCGCAGGCAGGCCACCAGCGGCAGGCTCATCGCGAGGTAGAGCAGCGCCACCAGGGTATAGACGGTCATGTTCTGGAACGTGGACGAAGCGATGAGCTGGCCCGCGCGCGTCATCTCCGCCACCGTGATGGTCGAGACCAGCGACGAGTCCTTGAGCATCATCACCAGCGTGTTGCCGTAGGGGGGCAGCGCGATGCGGAAGGCCTGCGGCAGGATCACCCGCCGCATCAGCAGGGCGGGGCGCATGCCCATGGCCAGCGCCGCTTCGCGCTGGCCCGGGTCCACCGCCTCGATGCCGGCGCGGAAGTTCTCCGCCTGGTAGGCGGAATAGGCGATGCCCAGCCCGATCACGCCGGCCTGGAAGGCCGTGAGCTGTACGCCGAAATCCGGCAGCACGAAGTAGATGTAGAACAGCTGCACGATGATCGGCAGCCCGCGGATCACGTTGATGAACGTGGAGGCCGCGAGCGACACCGCCCG
Organism: Paracidovorax avenae; assembly: GCA_003029925.1. Taxonomy (GTDB): domain Bacteria; phylum Pseudomonadota; class Gammaproteobacteria; order Burkholderiales; family Burkholderiaceae_C; genus Paracidovorax; species Paracidovorax avenae_A. Next base: position 1,310,906 of record CP028296.1, read on the forward strand.
CACCGGCGAGAGCTTGCCGAGCGCGAGGATGAGCCCGAGGGCGCTGCTGAGCAGGAAGGCAAGCACGGTGACCTGCACCGTGACCACCGCGCCCTGCAGCAGGATGGGCAGGAAGTCGCGCGCATGCTGGAGGAATTGGGACATGGGCTCAGATACCCCATTTCCTGGTGATCTGCGCGAGCGAGCCATCTGCCTTGATCGCGGCGATCGCCTTGTTCAGGCGCTGCAGCGTCTCGGTATCGCCCTTGCGCACCACCAGGCACACGTCGCCCACGTTCGACGGCTTGTAGCCTTCGGCCAGCTTCACGCCCTGGAAGGTGTTCTGGCGGATCTGGTAGGCCAGGATCGGCTGGTCCGCCAGGCCCGCCTTGATGCGGCCCAGGGCCAGGTCGCGCGTCAGGTCGGCCACCGAGTCGTAGCTGCGCACCTCCTTGAAGATGCCTTTCTTCTGCAGCATGTCGAGGAACACCGTGCCCACCTGGGCGCCCACCACCTCGCCCTTCAGGTCGTCCAGCGAGGTGTAGGCGCGGCCGTCGTCGGCCTTCACGATCAGGCCTTCGCCGTAGGAATAGACCGGGTCGCTGAAATCCACCACCTGCTGGCGCGCAGGCGTCTTCAGCATGGCGGCCGAGACGATATCGATCTTGCTGGCGGTGAGCGAGGGAATCAGTGCCGAGAACACCGTCTGCTGGACGTTCACGGTGAATCCACCCGCCTTGGCCACCGCCTGCACGGTGTCCACCATCATGCCCTGGATGGTGTTGGTCTTGATGTCGAGGAACGTGAAGGGAATGCCCGTGGCGGTGGCGCCGACGTTGTAGCTCGCGGGTGCGGCGCCCTGTGCGCAGGCAGCCGTGACGGCAGCAGCAGCCAGCAGGCCGGAGGTGAGGTGGAGGAGGCGGCGGATGAGGAAACGCATGGCAGGGGCTCCTTGAACGAAAGGCGGGATGGACCACGGTGTGCGCCATGCACGCCGTTGGGGCGTGCCGGTCCGCACGGTGGAGTACGGTGCAAGATCGATGCCATCATCGATTCGTATGGAGCGTTTTGTAATCGGTAAAAACTACTAGTCGCCAATGTAAAATCGATATGCGATTTTTTGAAACGTCCGGGCTATACTGGACCCCATGGCCTCCACCCCTTCCGAAGATGACGTCAGCCGCCTGTTCAACCAGTCCGTCGAGAAGGGGCTGGACGTGCTGTGCGCCTTCGGCGCCCAGCGCCGGGGCATGACCTTCGCCGAGGTCGCCGAGGCCGCGGGCATCAACCGCAGCTCGGCGCAGCGCATGGTCTATACCCTCGAGCAACTGGGGTACGTGCGCAAACATCCGCAGACGCGGCGCTACGAACTAACGCCGCGCGTGCTGCGCATCGGGTTCAACTACCTGGCAGGCAACCCGCTCATCGACCTGGCCAATCCGTTTCTGTCCGAACTCACCAACGTCACCACGGAAACCACCTGCCTCACCGAGGCCGACGGCGCCGAGATGGTCTATGTGGCGCGCTTCGTCAGCGCCCAGTTCGTGCCCGTGCACATGCCCATCGGCAGCCGCATCCCGATGTACTGCACCGCTTCCGGGCGGGCCTTCCTGAGCGCGCTGCCCGAGGCCGATGTGCTGGCGCTCATCCGCCAGGGCGAGCGCGTGGCCCATACCCGCCATACGCTGACCGACGAGTCCGCCATCCTGGAGCAACTGCAGCTGGCCCGGCAGCGCGGCTATGCGGTCAACCGCGAAGAGCTGTTCCTGGGCGACATGACCCTGGCTGCGCCCGTCGTCGGCGGGCGCGGCCGGCCCGTGGCGGCCGTGCACGTCGTGGCGCCCACCAGCCGCTGGACGCCCGAGGAGGCGGAAAAGCGCCTCGCGCCGGCCCTGATCGCCTGCGCACGCTCGCTGAGCAATTCCGTGCGCGCGCTGGCCTGACAATCCGCTCCCACGATGATCGAACACCACCACTGGCACCCTGTCGCCCTGGCCGAGGACGTCGGCGCCGCACCCCTGGCCGCGCTGCTCCTGGACCAGCCCCTGGTCCTCTGGCGCGATGCTGCAGGCGCGCCGCATGCCTTCCCCGACCGCTGCCCCCATCGCGGCGCGCGCCTCTCGCTCGGCCGCGTGCACGACGGCCGGCTCGAGTGCCCCTACCACGGCTGGCAGTTCGAGGGCGGTGGCCGCTGCGTCCATGTGCCCGCGCTGCCGCAGTTCCAGCCGCCGGCCGGCCACCGCGTGGAATGCTTCGGCGTGCGGGAGGCCCACGGCCTGGTGTGGGTGCGGCTTGCTCCGGGCGATGCGGCCCTTCCGGCCTTCGCCGCGGAAGACGACGCCCGCCTGCGCAAGCTCAACTGCGGCCCCTACGATGTGGCGGCCAGCGCGCCGCGCATCGTCGAGAACTTCCTCGACATGTCCCACTTCGGGTTCGTGCACGAAGGCTGGCTGGGCGCGCGCGATGCCGCGGCCATCGACGACTACCGCGTGGAGCCCACGCCGACCGGCCTGCTGGCCACCGGCTGCAAGGCCTGGCAGCCGCAGTCCAACCTGCATTCCACGGCCGCCGCGCAGGTCGAATACACCTACGAGGTCACGGCGCCCTACACGGCGGTGCTCACCAAGCTGCCCGAAGCGGGCACCACCGCGGTGGGGGGCTGGCGCGAGTCCATCGCGCTCTACATCTGCCCGGTCACGCCGGAATCGAGCCGCGTGTGGTTCCGCCTGGCGGTGGCGGATTTCGATTCGCCCGACGCCAGGCTGCGCGACTTCCAGCACACCATCTTCACGCAGGACCAGCCGGTGCTCGAATCCCAGCAGCCCAGGCGCCTGCCGCTGGACCTGCGGGCAGAGTTGCACACCGCCGCGGACAAGGCCTCATCCGCCTACCGGCGCTACCTGCGCGGCTGCGGCATCACCTTCGGCGTCTGCTGAGGCGCTCCCGGCCTCGCCGGGCGAACGCGGGGAGGGCTGGACAGTTCCGCGCCCGGCTGCACAATGGAACCCGTGCCGGCTCCGATGCTCCATGCCCGGGAGGGTGCGTGGCCACCGGGCCGCCCGGCCCCGCGGGGCCACCTGGCGCATGGCACGCCTGGTGCCCGCCTGCCTGCTCGCCTGCCCATTGCATGCCCATGACAGACCATTCCCTCGACGCCCAATCCCTCGCGCTGATCGATGCCTGTGCGGAAGCCTCCCTCGCGCTGCTCGAACGCAACCTCACGCCCCACGGCATCCTGGCCGCGAGCCGCACCGCGGCGGCGGTGGCGCGGCGCTACACGCGGATCTTCGGGCGCGACGCGGCCATGTGCGTCATGGCGATGTGCGGCAGCGGCGTGCCGGCCCTGGAGGAGGGCGCCGTGGCCAGCCTCGATGCCCTGGCCTCGCAGCAGGCCCCCAACGGCCAGATTCCCAAATACGTCGATCCGGAAGGACGCGATGCGGATTTCTGGTACCTGGGCTGCATCGATGCCACGCTCTGGTGGCTGATCGCGGTGGACCACGTGCGCCGCCACGGCGCGGTGGGCGCCGGCCGCTGGGCGGACGGCGTCGAGCGTGCCATCGGCTGGCTGCTCGCGCAGGAGCACCAGCATTTCCGGCTGCTGCAGCAGAACGAGGCCAGCGACTGGGCGGACATCATGCCGCGCTCGGGCTACGTGCTCTACACCAATGCCCTGTGGTTCGACGTCAAGCGCCGCTTCTCGCTCTGCCAGGCGGAGGACACGCAACACCATTTCAACCACCTCTTCAACCCCTTCCAGCGCGACCTGCCCGAGTACCACCGCGCCCGGCTGCTGCAGCACTATGCCCGGCGCGGCCGGCGCGATCCGGGCCTGTTCCTGAGCTTCGTGAACCTGGCGGTGGTGGGCGACGAGGGCGATGTGTTCGGCAACCTGCTGGCCATCCAGTCCGGCCTTGCCGACGAGGCGATGGCGCACAGCATCGTCAACACCATCGAGGCCGCCCATGCGGGCAGCTCCCTGCCCGTGCGCGTGGTGCTGCACCCGCTGTCCCACGAGCACGACCTGTGGCGGGCCTACATGGGCCGGCATCGCCAGAACCTCATGCACCAATACCACAACGGCGGCATCTGGCCCTTCGTCGGCGGCTTCTGGGTGATGGCGCTGGCCCGCCTGGGCCTGCGCCGCGCCGGCTGGTCCGGGCTGGCGAAGCTGGCCCACGCCAATGCGCTCGACGACTGGCGCTTCACCGAGTGGTTCCACGGCCGCACGCTGGCGCCCATGGGCATGGCGGGCCAGAGCTGGAATGCGGCCACGTTCCTGCTGGCCCGGCGCGCGCTGCAGGGTGAGGAATCGGCCTGGTAGCGGACTGTTCCCGGGCCGCCGCTCGCCGCGCCGGGGCCTTATGCTGCGTGTTGCGCGCGCTTTCCTGCCGACCCCTTTCCCGAGGCCTTCCATGACCGACTCCCGTACCGACGTCCCGCCGTCTGCCGATGCCATCGCACCGGAGCGCCTGCCCGACCTGCTGCGCGCCATGCCCAAGGCGGAGCTCCACATGCACATCGAGGGTTCGCTCGAACCCGAGCTGATCTTCGCGCTTGCCGAGCGCAACGGCGTGGCGCTGCCCTATGCCGACGTGGAGGCGCTGCGCAGTGCCTACGCGTTCACCAACCTGCAGAGCTTCCTCGACATCTACTACGCCGGCGCGAGCGTGCTGCTGCACGAGCAGGATTTCTACGACATGGCCTGGGCCTATCTGCAGCGCGCGGCCGCCGACCACATCGTGCATACCGAGATGTTCTTCGATCCGCAGACCCACACCGCGCGCGGTGTCGGCATCGGCGTGGTCATCGAAGGCCTGCACCGGGCCTGCGAGGACGCCAGGGCGCAGCTGGGCGTGAGCGCCTCGCTGATCCTGTGCTTCCTGCGCCACCTGAGCGAAGAAGACGCCTTCGAGACGCTGGAGCAGGCACTGCCCTACCGGGATCGCTTCATCGGCGTGGGCCTGGATTCGAGCGAGGTGGGCCACCCTCCCGAGAAGTTCGCCCGCGTGTTCGCGCGCTGCGGCGAACTGGGCCTGCACCGCGTCGCGCACGCGGGCGAGGAGGGGCCGCCAGCCTATATCTGGAGCGCGCTCGACGTGTTGCATGCCGAGCGCATCGACCATGGCGTGCAGGCCGTGCACGACCCGGCCCTGATGCGCCGGCTGGCCGCCGAGCGGGTGGCGCTCACCGTCTGCCCGCTGTCCAACGAGAAGCTGTGCGTCTTCCCAGACCTGGCGGACCACAACATCCAGGCCCTGCTGGACGCGGGCCTGGCGGCCACGGTGAACTCGGACGATCCCGCCTATTTCGGCGGCTACCTGAACACGAACTTTGTGCGCCTGTTCCAGGCCGTCCCCACGCTCACGGCGGCGCATGCCTACCAGCTCGCATCCAACAGCTTCGAGGCGAGCTTCGTTCCCGACGCGGACAAGCAGGCCTGGCAGCGCGCATTGCGGGCCTGCTTCGACCGATTCGCCGCGCCGCATTGAGGCTGTCTGGCCCGCGGGTCATTGCGGATCGACGGCCAGCGGCCCGTGGCGTGAGAATCGCAGGGCGCGCGCCTGGCGCCGGTCCGGGTCCGCGCCGCACACCGCATGTCCACCACCAACCAGCTGCATCTCTGGGATGACCGCTTCTTCTACATCACGGAGGCGATCCAGTCCGGCCTCACCGCCCGCGCTTCCGCCACCCTGCTGGCATCCGCCACCGGCCGCCCCTTCGTCCTCGTCGCATTCGATGGCACGGTGCTGCGCTGCACCGCGGCCCTGGTGGCGCCGCATGTTCCCCGCCAGCTCGATGCCGATGGCTGCGGCCTGCTTTCGCTGAACGTCGATCCGGCGTCCGGAACGTTCCGCAGGCTGGCCGCGCGCCTGGACGGCCGGGGCATCCTGCCGCTGGATGCGGCCGGCTTCGGCGCGCTGCGCGAGGACTTCGAGGGCGCATTGCATGGCGAGCTGGACAGCCCGGCCCTGCGCCGCCTCAGCGGCGGCATGCTGGACGCGGCCTGCGGCTGTGCCGTGAAGCGCTCCCGTGGCGGCGACCGGCCGTGCCTGGATCCGCGCGTGGAGCGCGTGCTGCAGCGGATGCGCGATGCCGGAAGCCATGGCATGGCGGTTCCGCTGTGCGACCTGGCGGCCGTGGCCTGCCTGTCGCCCGGCCGGCTCACGCACCTCTTCCATGAACAGACCGGCCTGTCGATCAAGCGCTACCTGCTGTGGTCCAAGATCCGCCGCACCGTGCAGATGATGGCCTCGGGCATGCCGCTCACCGGCATCGCGCTCGCGGGTGGATTCACCGATGGCGCGCACATGAGCCGCACCTTCCAGCGCTGCTTCGGCCTGACACCGTCCTTCCTGGCGGACGCGGGCCGCGTGGACGTGTTCGTGGACGACTGCGCGCACACGGCCTGGCGCGGCGCGCAGGCCTGCTGACGCATTCCCCGCCGGGGTTGCGTAGCCGCTGCGTACAAGCGCCCGGCGGCAATTTTTCCTATGCTCTGGCGGCCCCGGCCATTCCGGCTGCCAAGAGGGCCCACAAGGAGACATGCAACCATGCGCACTACGTTCCGTGGCGGCCTGAGGCCGCTTTCCCTTTGTTTCGTCGCCAGCCTCGCCGCCTGTGGCGGCGGTCACGGCGACGGCGAACTGGCCCCCTACAGCGCGGAGATCCGCCGCACCGCCATGGGCGTGCCGCACATCAAGGCCTCCACCTGGGGCGGGGCGGGTTTCGGCTATGGCTACGCGCAGGCGCAGGACAACCTCTGCACCCTCGCCGATGCCTTCGTCACCTACCGCGGCGAGCGCTCCCGCTACTTCGGCGGGTCCGCGCAGGTCATCTACAACAGCACGCTGGGCCGGCCGCTCAACATCGATTCGGACTTCTTCCACCGCCACGTCATCTCCGCCGACGTGGTGGAGAAAATGATGGCGGCCCAGCCGGAGAAGCTCCGGCAGATGGTCGAGGGGTTTGCCGCCGGCTACAACCGCTACCTGGGCGACCTCCAGACCGACAGCGGCGCCCACGCGGCCTGCCGCAACGAGGCCTGGGTGCAGCCCGTCACCGCGCAGGACATATGGCGGCGCATGTTCGCCGCCAACCTGGCAGGGGGCTACAGCAACTTCGCGGCGGCCATCGCCAACGCCACCGCGCCGGCCGCCACCCGGTCTGGCACCGCCGCGGCCACGCCGCAGCGCAAGGATGGCGCCACCCCGCTCGCGGCCCTGGATGTCTCCCGGTCCCGCGTCCCGGAGCTGCAGGTCGGCGGCACGGCAGGCATCGGCAGCAACATGTACGGCTTCGGCACGGCGGGGACGGGCGAAGGCAGCCCGCTACTCTTCGGCAACCCGCACTGGTACTGGAAGGGGCCCGACCGCTTCTACCAGGCGCAGCTCACCATCGGCAACGAGCTGAACGTGAGCGGGGTGTCGTTCCTGGGCATCCCGGTGGTGCTGATCGGCTTCAACGACAACGTGGCCTGGAGCCACACGGTCTCCAGCGCGCGCCGCTTCGGCTTCTTCCAGCTCACGCTGGCCGCGGGCGATCCCACCAGCTACCTGCGCGACGGCGCCCCGGTGAAGATGGCGGCCACTACCATCACGGTGCAGAACCGCACGGCATCGGGCATGGTCGATGTGACGCGCACGCTCTACAAGACCGACATGGGGCCGCTGGTGAACCTGTCCACGCTCAATCCGGCGCTGGCATGGAACCAGACCACCGCCTTCGCCATCCGCGACATCAATGGCGAGAACTACCGCACCTTCCGCAACTGGATGCGCTGGAACCAGGCCCGCTCGCTCGACGAATTCATCGCCATCCAGCGCGAGGAATCCGCCATTCCCTGGGTCAACACCGTGGCCGTGGGGCGCGGGAGCGCCCGGGCCTGGTATGCCGACATGGGCGCGGTGCCCAACGTGTCCGCGAGCCAGCTGGCCTCCTGCACCACGGCCTACGGCAAGGCCGTCGCAGCGGCGCTGCCGGGCGTGCCGTTCTTCGACGGCTCCCGCAGTGCCTGCGACTGGCAGTCCGATCCGGATTCCGTGCAGAAGGGCGCCATCGGCCCGTCGCGCATGCCCAACCTGCAGCGCGACGACTACGTGGGCAACATGAACGACAGCTACTGGCTCGCCAACGCCAATGCGCCGCTCACCGGCTACGCGCCCATCTTCGGTGCCACCGGCGCCCAGCAGAGCCTGCGCACGCGCCTGGGCCACACCATGGCGCTGCAGCGCCTGGCTGGCACCGACGGCTACGGCGGCCGCCAGGCCACCAGCACCATCGTGCGCCAGATGGTCCTGAACAGCCGCGTCTTCAGTGCCGAGCGCTTCAAGGACCAGGCGCTCGCGCTGGTCTGCACCTCGCCGCAGGTCACGGTCGGCGGCTCCTCCGTGGACGTGGCCTCCGCCTGCGCCGCCCTGCGTGCCTGGGACAACACCGGCAACAGCGATGCGCGCGGCTCGCACGTGTGGGATGAGTTCTGGAGCCGCGTGCAGGTGCCCGCTGCCCAGCTCTACACCACGCCGTTCGATCCGGCCGATCCGCTGAACACGCCGCGCGGCCTGAATCCCGCGGCGGCCGGCGCGCTGCAGCAGGCCTTCGGTGCCGCCGTGGCCAAGGTGAAGCAGAGCGGCTTCGCTGTCGATGCGCCGCGCGGCGAGGTGCTGTTCTCGGTGCGCGGCGGCAGGAAGATGCCGCTGTACGGCGGGTGCGCCGGCATCGGCTACTTCACCATCACCTGCTCGGAAAATCCCATCGACCAGGGCGGGTATTCCATGGACGGCCAGCCGCACGGCAACAGCTACCTGCAGGTGGTCACGTTCCCCGCGGGCGGGGTGCAGGCCCATACGCTGCTCACCCATTCCCTCTCGGACGATCCGGGCTCTGCGCACCAGGGCGACTACACCCAGGCCTATTCCGCGAAGCAGTGGGTGCGCGTGCCCTTCACGGAGGCCGAGATCGCCGCGGATGCGAATTTACGCACCCGGACCGTCCGGCCGTAGTTCCCCGGGGCCGCAGGCTGGCGCACAATCTCGTCACCCCGGCCGGTGTGCCGCCGCGGCCTTGCAGTCGCCGCGGCATGCCCGCGCCCGATCCCCGGGCGCATGCCGACCTTGATTGTTGGATTGGAAGCTTCCACCGTGTCCACCCCGCGCATTCCCCTCCTGGCCCTCAACACCCTGTCGCCGCAGCACCAGGCCCAGATCGCCGCCGCCTATGACCTGCACTACGCGCCCACCCCCAACGACCGCACGCAGGCGATCGCCACGCAGGGAGGGCGTTTCCGCGCGGTACTGACCATCGGCTCCATCGGCCTCACGGCCCAGGAAATCGAGTCCATGCCCGCGCTCGAGCTCATCTGCGCTTTGGGCGCCGGCTACGAGAACATCGCGCTCGACGCCGCCAGGGCGCGCGGCATCGCCGTGGCCAACGGCGCCGGCACCAACGACGACTGCGTGGCCGACCATGCCTTCGGCCTGCTCATCTCCATCGTGCGCGGCCTGCGCCCGCTGGACCGCCTCTGCCGCGAAGGCGTCTGGCGCGACGCCATCGGACTGCCGCCGAACGTGTCCGGCAAGCGCCTGGGCATCTTCGGGCTGGGCACCATCGGCCAGAAGATCGCGCGCCGCGCGTCCGGCTTCGACATGCAGATCGGCTACCACAACCGCAATCCGCGGGAAGGCGTGCCGCACCAGTATTTCTCCAGCCTGCGCGACCTCGCCGAATGGTGCGACGTCCTGGTGTGCGCCACGCCCGGCGGCCCGTCCACGCGCCACGCGGTGAATGCCGAGATCCTCGACGCCATCGGCCCGCTGGGCTACCTCGTGAACATCGCGCGCGGCAGCGTGGTCGATACCGAGGCGCTGGCCGACGCACTGCGCGCGCGCCGCATCGCCGGCGCGGGCCTGGACGTGTACGAGAGCGAGCCGCATCCGCCCGAGGCCCTCGTCGGGCTCGACAACATCGTGCTCACGCCCCACGTGGCCGGCTGGTCGCCCGAGGCCGTGCAGTCCAGCGTGGACCGCTTCATGGCGAATGCGGAAGGGCATTTCTCCGGGCGCGGCGTGGTGTCGCCGGTCTGATCCGAAAGGCCCCGCCGGGTCCCCGGCAGGCGGGCCGCGGATAAAATCCCGCCCCTGTCTTCCGCAGAGGTGGACAAAAGGCTGCTGTCCCGGCAGCCTTTTTCTTTTTCCAGTTCCGGGACCATGTAGAGGACCACCATGTACAAAAACCTCGCTGCCGCGCTCGCGGCCGCCTGTCTTTTCCTGTCTCCCACCGCCGGGGCGCAGCCGCCCGCCAAACCCGCCGCACCGGCCAGCACCGCTCCCGTGAAGGCCGGCTTCGTGTACGTATCGCCCATCACCGAGGCCGGCTGGACGCGCCAGCACGACGAAGGGCGCCGCGCCGTCGAGGCGGCCCTGGGGCCGCAGGTGCGCACGACCTATGTCGAGAACGTGGCCGAGGGCGCGGACGCCGAGCGCGTGATCCGCGACCTCGCTGCCACCGGCCACCAGATCATCTTCACGCCCAGCTTCGGCTACATGGAGCCCACGCTGCGCGTGGCGCGCGACTTCCCCGATGTGAAATTCGAATCCATCACCGGCTACAAGACCGCGCCCAACGTCGCCACCGCCAACGCGCGCTATTACGAGGGCCGGTACCTCGCGGGCGTCGCGGCGGGCCGCATGACGCGCTCGCACGTCGCGGGCTTCGTGGCCGGCTTCCCGATTCCCGAGGTGCTGCAGGGCATCAACGCCTTCACGCTCGGCATGCGCTCGGTCGATCCGAAGGCCACCGTCAAGGTGGTGTGGCTGAACGTCTGGTTCGATCCGCCCAAAGAGCGCGACGCGGCGATGGCTCTGTTCAACGAAGGCGTGGACGTGGTGGCCTTCCATACCGGCTCCACCGCGGTGATGGCCGCGGCCCAGGAGCGCGGGCGCCTGGCCATGGGCTACCACTCCGACATGCGGGGCACCGGTCCGGACGCGCAGATTCTCGCCGTCACGCACCAGTGGGGCGCCTACTACACGGAGCGCGTGCGCGCCGTCCGGGAAGGCCGCTGGACGAGCGGCAACCTCTGGGGCGGCGTGCGCGAGGGCATGGTGCGCGTGGAGGGCTTCGGCAGCCGCGTGCCGCCCGCCGTTCGCAAGGAGGTGCTTGCACGCCAGGACGACATCGCCCGCGGACGTCTGCACCCGTTCGCGGCCGGCGCCGCGCCCGTGCGGGACAACACCGGGCGCGAGGTGATCGCTGCCGGCCGCACGCTGGACGACGCGCAGATCCTGCGCATGGACTGGCTCGTGGAAGGCGTGCAGCGCCAGGCACGTTAATCACGCCGCAGCCGCGTCCCCCTCGCTCATCTACCACCCACCCATCCATTCATCTGCCTGACTGTGCGCCCGCGCAGGGCCGCCATGTCATCATTCCCGCATGCCAACGCCGACCTTGCCCCCGACCCCTGACGCCGCCACCCACGTTTACCGGGCCGCGCTGTTGCGCTTCGACGCAGAAGGCCTCCCGCTCTACGACGAAGACGGCCTGCTCGCCATCGGTCCCGGTGCGGACGGCGTGCAGCGCGTGGTCGCCGCGGGCGACTGGCGCACGCTCTCGCCCCGCTTCGCCGGCCTGCCGGTCACGCACACCCCCGGCCGCATCATCGCGCCCGGCTTCGTGGACATGCACGTGCATTTCCCGCAGACCGATGTCATCGGCTCGCCTGCGGAAGGGCTGCTGCCCTGGCTGGAAAACTACACCTTCCCGCACGAATCGCGCTTCGCCGACGCAGGCTATGCCCGGGGCGTCGCCACCGTCTTCATCGACGAGCTGCTGCGCAACGGCGTCACCACGGCGCTCACCTTCGCCACCTCCCATCCCGCGTCGGTGAATGCGCTGATGGAAGAGGCCTCCACGCGCGGCATGCGCCTCATCGCCGGCAAGGTGCTGCAGGACCGGAACTCCCCCGACGGCGTGCGCGACGAGACCACCCGGTCGCTCACCGACACCGAAGACCTCATCCGCCGCTGGCACGGCCGCGGCCGGCTGGGCTACGCGATCACGCCGCGCTTCGCCCCCAGTTGCAGCGAGGCGCAACTGCGCGGTGCCGGAGAGCTGGCGGCCCGGTATCCCGATGTATGGATCCAGTCGCACGTGGCCGAGAACCGCGACGAGATCCGCTGGGCGCTCGAACTCTTTCCCCAGGCCCGCAGCTACCTCGCCGTGTACGACGGCTTCGGCCTGATGCGCGAGCGGGCCGTCTATGCCCACTGCATCCACTTCGACGACGAGGACCGCGCACTGATGCGCGACACCCGCACCGCCGCGGCCGTCAGCCCCACCAGCAACCTGTTCCTCGGCAGCGGCTTCTTCGACTACGAGGGCGCCGACCGCGTGGGCTTCCACTACGGCCTCGCGAGCGACGTGGGAGGGGGCACCAGCTTCAGCCCGTTCCACACCATGCTCGCGGCCTACTACGTGGGGCGCGAGGGGCAGACCAAGCCCGGCCTTTCGCTGCCGCCCGGCCACCTCTGGTGGCAGCACACGGCCGGCGCGGCGCGGGCGCTGGGACTGGAAGGCGTGATCGGCAACCTGCAGCCGGGCTGCGAGGCGGACTTCGTCGTGCTGAATCCCGCCGCCACCCCGCTGCTCGCGCGCAAGACGGCCCAGGCTTCCAGCCTGGACGAACTGCTGTTCGCGATGATCGTGCTGGGCGATGACCGGCTCGTCGAGCGCACGGTGATCGCGGCGACCCGATGAGCCTGTGGGGCCCGTGCAGCGGTTTCATACAGCTATGAAAAGAGTAGTATCGCGTCCGCGCGCCGCCTTTCGACTGGCGCGCACGAGGAGAGAGAACCCATGAGCATCAAGAGCGACAAATGGATCCGCCGCATGGCCGAACAGCACGGCATGATCGAGCCGTTCGAGCCCGGCCAGATCCGCGAAAGCGATGGCCGCAAGATCATCAGCTACGGCACCAGCAGCTACGGCTACGACATCCGCTGCGCGCCCGAATTCAAGGTGTTCACCAATATCCACAGCACCGTGGTGGATCCCAAGCATTTCGACGAGAAGAGCTTCGTCGATTTCCATGGCGACAGCTGCATCATTCCCCCCAACAGCTTCGCCCTGGCACGCACCGTGGAGTACTTCCGCATCCCGCGCAACGTACTCACCATCTGCCTGGGCAAAAGTACCTATGCCCGCTGCGGCATCATCGTGAACGTCACGCCCTTCGAGCCCGAATGGGAGGGCTACGTGACCCTCGAGTTCAGCAACACCACGCCGCTGCCGGCGCGCATCTACGCGGGCGAGGGCTGCGCCCAGGTGCTGTTCTTCGAAAGCGACGAGGTCTGCGAGGTGAGTTACCGCGACCGCGGAGGCAAATACCAGGGACAGGTCGGCGTCACGCTGCCCAAAGCCTGAACTGCGCGCGACGGGTGCGCGACTGGCGTGTGTCCTACAGGCGGGCGGCCTGTTTCTCCGATGCGCGAGCCGGGGCGGGGCTCTAGCATTTGCATCAAGGTATGCCGTTGCATGTCGTGATGGTTGTCACAAAACGCCGGCAAACTGACACATACGTTCTTTTGCCGAGGACCTCGCCATGCTTGCCTCCTTCCCGCTCCCTTTCGCCCGGGCAGGCGCGCCCGCCGATTACCCCGCCGATGGGCCTCACCCCTGCGGCCAGCGCTACTGGCCCGCTCAGACGCTGGATGCGTTCCTGCTGCAGATGGCAGCCCGGGGCCATTGCATCAGCGCCGCGATGATGCTCGGCGACCGCCAGTACGCACTGGAGCAGATCGCCCGTGCGCGCCAGTTGCCGGGGGACACCCTGCAGGCGCTGGTGCAGGAGCTGTCCGCGTATTTCGAAGACGCCGAGCCCGCCGCCGCCGGCCTGCACTGGTCCCACCGCTGAAGCGGCCGCCGCCAAGGAATCCCCATGGACCACTTTGACGTACACGCGCCCATCGCGGCCGCCCGGAACGAGGAAGACCGCCGTTCCGCCATCCAGCCGGGCCTTCTGGCTGCCGGCGCCACGGTCATCGCGCTGCAGATCGCGGCCATGGCCTGGGTGCTCGAGGACCACGTACGGCACGCCGAGCAGCAGCAGCACACCTGGGTGGCCCGGGGCCTGCAGGCTCCGGCCGGCAGATCGACGCAGGTACCCGAACAGCAGGCACTGCAGGCCGACGCCGGCTGGACGGCAGGCACCAGCCTCGCGGCCCGCTGAACCCGCTCGGCCGGGCGTACCATCCGCACTGGCATGAATCTTTCAGGGTGCGCACGATGAAATGGGAAGGCAATCGCGAATCGGACAACGTCGAGGACCGCCGTGACGAAGGCGACAGCGGAGGAGGAGGGGGCGGCTTCCCGGTATTCGGAGGGCGCAGCATCGGTATCGGCACCATCGTCATCGCGCTGATCGGCGGATGGGTGTTCGGCATCAATCCCCTGACCATCCTCGGCCTGCTGAGCGGCGGCGGCGCGCCTCCCGCCCACGTGCAGACCCAGCAGCCCCCGGCCCATCGCCCGCCCGCGGACGACACCATGGCCAAATTCGTCTCCACCGTGCTCGCCGACACCGAAGACGTCTGGGCCGATGTCTTCCGCCAGAACGGATCGACCTACCAGAACCCGCGGCTCGTGCTTTTCCGCGGGGCCACGCCCACCGCCTGCGGGCGGGGCGAATCGGCCATGGGCCCGTTCTACTGCCCCGCGGACCGCAAGGTCTATATCGACCTCGGCTTCTATGAAACGCTGAAGAATCGCCTCGGCGCCCCTGGCGACTTCGCACAGGCCTACGTGATCGCGCACGAGGTGGGCCACCACGTGCAGAACCTCCTGGGCATCAGCGCCCGGGTGGACCAGATGCGCGGCCGGGTGAGCCAGGTGGAGTACAACCACCTGTCCGTGCGCCTGGAACTGCAGGCCGACTGTTTCGCGGGCGTATGGGCCCACCACGCCCAGAACGCGCGGCATATCCTGGAGCAGGGCGACGTGGAAGAGGCCATGAATGCCGCCGCCAAGATCGGCGACGATGCGCTGCAGCGCTCGGCGGGACGCGCGGTCGTTCCGGACAGCTTCACCCACGGCACCAGCGCCCAGCGCCAGCGCTGGTTCCAGACCGGGCTGCAGAGCGGGAGCATCAAGGCCTGCGACACCTTCTCCTCCAGGAGCCTTTGAAAACAACGGTTCTATGCTATTGAAAGTGCAGCAAAAACGGCCACCCCGCCGGCCGTGCGGACGTTCCCGTGGCCTTCGGGGAGGGCTGGTGCGACAATAACGGCCGCACATGACAAGTTCTTTCTCCAATTTATCGCTGGCCGAGCCGCTGGCGCGCGCCGTGGCCGAGATGGGCTACACGTCGATGACCCCCATCCAGGCCGAAGCCATTCCCGTGGTTCTCACCGGCCAGGATGTGATGGGCGCCGCGCAGACCGGCACCGGCAAGACGGCGGCGTTCTCGCTGCCGCTGCTGCAGCGCCTGCTCCAGCACGAGAACAGCTCCACTTCCCCGGCGCGCCATCCCGTACGCGCCCTGGTGCTGCTGCCCACGCGCGAACTGGCCGACCAGGTCGCCCAGCAGATCGCCCTCTACGCCAAGTACACCAAGCTGCGCAGCACCGTGGTCTTCGGCGGCATGGACATGAAGCCCCAGACGCTGGAGCTCAAGAAGGGTGTGGAAGTCCTCGTGGCCACGCCGGGCCGCCTGCTGGACCACATCGAGGCCAAGAACGCGGTGCTGAACCAGGTCGAGTACGTGGTGCTCGACGAGGCCGACCGCATGCTGGACATCGGTTTCCTGCCCGACCTGCAGCGCATCCTGAGCTACCTGCCCAAGACGCGCACCACACTGCTGTTCTCCGCCACGTTCTCGCCGGAAATCAAGCGCCTGGCGGGCAGCTACCTGCAGAACCCGGTCACCATCGAGGTCGCCCGCCCGAACGAGACCGCCTCCACGGTCGAGCAGCGCTTCTACAGCGTGAACGACGACGACAAGCGCCGCGCCATCCACCACGTGCTGCGCACGCGCGGGGTCAAGCAGGCCTTCGTCTTCGTCAACAGCAAGCTGGGCTGCGCGCGCCTGTCGCGCACCCTGGAGCGCGAAGGCCTGAAGGCCGCCGCGCTGCATGGCGACAAGAGCCAGGACGAGCGCCTGAAGGCACTGGACGCCTTCAAGCGTGGCGAGGTGGACCTGCTGGTGTGCACCGACGTCGCGGCCCGCGGCCTCGACATCAAGGACGTGCCCGCGGTGTTCAATTTCGACGTGCCGTTCAACGCCGAAGACTACGTGCACCGCATCGGCCGCACGGGCCGCGCGGGCGCCTCCGGCCTCGCCGTCACGCTGGTGTCGAGCAGCGATGCCCGCCTGGTGGCCGACATCGAGAAGCTCACGAAGAAGAAGATCGATCTCGAAGCCCTGGAAGTGGAAGAGGACCGCCCTCGCGGCCGCTTCAACGACGGCCACCGCGCCTGGCGCGAAGACGAGTCCGGCGGCGATGCGCGTGGACGGCGGGACGGCCGTGGCGAAGGCCAGGGCCGCGACTCCCGGCCGCCGGGCGGCTACCGCACGCCCGCGGCGTCGCGCGATCCCTTCTTCGACAAGCCGTACGAGGCCCCGGCCGCCGAGGCGGCGCCCACCTGGGAGGCCGCTTCCCGGCAGCAGCCCGCGCGCAGTGGCATTTCCGCCAACATCAAGCCCAAGCGCAAGGTCGCCGCGCTCTTCAAGGCCGCCATGCCGGCCGTGGAAACCCCGTCCGGCCAGTGACCGGCGACACGTCCGGGCCTCCGGCGGGCCCGGATCTCAGCCCGGTGCCTGCGCCTGCTCGCAGCGCACGCTGATGTGCTCGCGCTCCGCCAGTGTGGCGCCGAACCGCACGGCGCTGAGGCAGCCTCCCCAGACACAGCCCGTATCCAGCGCCAGCAGGTCCGGCCGGTTCATCCAGCCCAGCGTGGACCAATGGCCGAATGCCACCAGCGTGCCGCGCGTGCGCCTGCCGGGCGCATCGAACCACGGGACGAGGCCGTCCGGCGCGGCATCCGCCGCCTCGCTGCTGTCGAAATCCATGCGGCCGTCGGGCGTGCAGAAACGCAGCCGCGTCAGCGCGTTCACGATGGCCCGCCAGCGTTCCATGCCGCAAAGTCCGTCGTTCCACCGGTCCGGTGTGTTGCCGTACATGGCGTGCAGGAATTCCGGCAGCGCGTCCCCCTGCAGTTGCGCCTGCACTTCGGCGGCGTGCTCAAGCGCTGCGTCGGCTGTCCAGGAGGGCAGTACGCCTGCATGCACCATCAGCAGCCGCTCGCCCGCCAGCCGGTGTTCGCGCGCCAGCGGCTGGTGCTTCAGCCAATCCAGCAAGGCATCCCGGTCGGGCGCCTGCAGCACCCCGGCGAGGGTGTCGCGCCGCGACGGCTTGCGGGCTCCGTGGGCGGCGGCCAGCAAATGCAGGTCATGGTTTCCCAGCAGGCTGCGCAGGCTGTCGCCGGCCCGCGTGCAGCGCCGCAGCACGTCCAGCGATTGCGGGCCCCGGTTCACGAGGTCTCCCAGCAGATAAACCGTATCGCGGCTGGGGGAAAAATCCACCGTGTCGAGCAGGCGCTGCAGCGCTGCGTCGCAGCCTTGAATATCGCCAATGCAGTAGAGAGCCATGGGGGTGGTGCCGCGGCGGGCGGCGGGTTTATGGAAGAGCGCTATTGTGATTCGGCTGCAAAGCCCTGGCGGGCTGCCAGGCCGTGCCGGAGGGCGGGATTCGAGGAGTTTCAGCTTTCGAAGTTCCCGGGGAGCGTCCCGTCGGGTTGGCTTTATGAATCTCCGTAAAGCCTGCACGTAATCGAAAATAGTTTCTATAATGCAGTCCTTGTTATCCACTCCACACACATGACCGACATGAACACCAGCTACAAGGAACTGCTGAAGCAGCGCGAACAACTCGAGCAGCAAATCAACGAAGCACGCCGCCGCGAGTTGTCGGATGCGATCGCCCAGGTGCGTTCGCTCGTGTCCGAGTATGGCCTCAAGGCGGAAGACGTATTCCCGTCCGGCCGCGCCCGCAGCGCCAGCGCCGGTACGAAGGTGGCTCCGAAATACCGCAATCCCGCCACCGGCCAGACCTGGACGGGCCGCGGCAAGGCGCCCAAGTGGATTCAGAACGAAAATCGCGAACAGTTCGCCATTTGATGGCGCGATCCGGCCGGCACTTTCACCTTGGCCATTGGGCCGGCCGGCCTTTCCTGTAGAGCTGACTCAACCCGCCTTTCGGCGGGTTTTTTATTGCCCGGACCTGGTTTGTGTGCGGGCCCCGCGTCCATTTCCGGGTGGCGCCGGGGCGAAATGCCAGTGCCCCGATTCCCTCGGCGGAAAAGCGTTCGTTGAATGCGCGCCGGATGTCTTTACTGCATGGAGATGGCGGACGCTTTCCTCGTGGGCAATGGCCGCGACGCGCAGATGGTTGTTGCGCTGCGATATGCGATCGAGGCCAGTGGCACTCCGGCTATATGTTTCATGTGGCTCTTACCACATTTTCTGTCGTGGTAATGCAGGAGTTTGGCGCTTTCCATGCCTGCGGATGATTCCGCAGGGGCAGCCGCAACCGCATTCCTGGCGGCGTGCCCGCTTCTCCGGACGCTGCCGGCGAACGTCGTGGCTGCAGGTCCTTCGCCCTACATTTGCATCGAAATCCCGGACTGCCAAAATGGGAGCGTCGCCCCATTAAAGGAGTAGTGCTACATGGCCTCGAAGTCCCCCGTGGTTCCGCGCCACGCTTTCGCATCCACCTTGCAGACATTCACGACCGGGTCGGGTAAAAGCGGCCAGTTCTATTCCCTTCCCGCCCTGGCGCGGAAGTACCCGTCCGTCAAGCGCCTGCCGGTGTCCATTCGCATCGTTCTGGAGTCCGTCCTCCGCAATTGCGATGGCCTGAAGGTGACGCCCGAGCATGTGGAGCAGCTCGCGAACTGGCAGCCCGTTGCCGACCGGAAGGACGAGATTCCCTTCATCGTGTCGCGCGTGGTGCTGCAGGATTTCACCGGCGTGCCCCTGCTGGCCGACCTGGCCGCGATGCGCAGCGTTGCGCAGCGCCTGGGAAGGAAACCCAAGAAGATCGAGCCGCTGGTTCCGGTCGATCTCGTGGTGGACCACTCCATCATGGTCGATTACTACGGCACGAAGAAGGCCCTGGACCTGAACATGAAGCTCGAATTCCAGCGCAACCGCGAGCGCTATGAATTCATGAAGTGGGGCATGCAGGCGTTCGACACCTTCGGGGTGGTGCCTCCGGGCTTCGGCATCGTCCACCAGGTGAACCTGGAATACCTCGCGCGCGGCGTGCACAAGCGCGCCGATGGCGTTCACTACCCCGACACCCTGGTCGGCACGGACAGCCACACGACCATGATCAACGGCATCGGCGTGGTGGCCTGGGGCGTCGGCGGTATCGAGGCCGAGGCGGCGATGCTCGGGCAGCCGGTGTACTTCCTCACGCCCGACGTGGTGGGCTTCGAGCTGACGGGCCAGTTGCGCGAGGGCGTGACGGCCACCGACCTGGTGCTGACGGTGACCGAGATCCTGCGCCGCCACAAGGTGGTGGGCAAGTTCGTGGAGTTCTTCGGCGAGGGCACGCGCACCCTGTCGCTGCCGGACCGGGCGACCATCGGCAACATGGCACCCGAGTACGGTGCCACCATGGGCTTCTTCCCGGTGGACGAGAAGACCATCGACTACTTCAAGGGCACGGGCCGCACCAAGACCGAGATCGAGGCTTTCGAGGCGTATTTCCGCGCCCAGGGCCTGTTCGGCGTGCCGCAGGCCGGCGAGATCGATTATTCGCAGGTGGTGCGCCTGGACCTGGGCGACGTCACTCCCAGCCTGGCCGGCCCGAAGCGGCCGCAGGATCGCATCGAGCTGGGCAAGGTGAAGGAGCAGTTCACCACGCTGTTCTCCCGGCCGGCCGCGGAGAGCGGCTTCAACCGGCCTGCGGAGTTGCTGCACACGCGCCACCACATCCACCGCGGCGAGGAGGACGTGTGCGAGGACATACCCGCCGAGAAGGACGCACCCGCCGGCGGGCCGCGTTTCCTCGTGGAAATGGAGCACAACAAGCCCCGGCTCGCGGTCAAGCACGCCGACCCCTCCATCCGCCTGCCGGCCAAGGGGGCCGACCCGACGATCGGCAACGGCGACGTGCTGATCGCGGCCATCACGAGCTGCACCAACACCTCCAACCCGAGCGTGCTGCTCGCGGCGGGCCTGCTGGCGAAGAAGGCGGTGGAGGCAGGCCTGAAGGTCCAGCCGCACATCAAGACCTCGCTGGCCCCCGGATCGCGCATCGTCACGCAGTACCTGAGCGAAACCGGCCTGCTGCCCTATCTCGAGAAGCTGGGCTTCGCCGTGGCGGGCTACGGCTGCACGACCTGCATCGGCAACGCGGGTGACCTCGCGCCCGAGATCAACGATGCGATCACGGGCAGCGATCTCGTCTGCGCCGCCGTGCTCTCGGGCAACCGCAATTTTGAGGCGCGCATCCATCCCAACATCAAGGCCAATTTCCTCGCGAGCCCGCCCCTGGTGGTGGCCTATGCCATCGCCGGCACGGTGCTGCGGGACCTGATGACCGAGCCGGTGGGCAAGGGGCGCGGCGGGCGCGACGTGTACCTGGGCGATATCTGGCCCGGCAGCGACGAGGTGCACCAGCTCATGAAGCATGCGATGAACGGCAAGGCGTTCCGCGATAACTACGGCAAGGTGAAGACCGATCCGGGAGCCCTCTGGGGCAAGATCCAGGGTGTATCGGGCGACACCTACAACTGGCCCGCGAGCACCTACATCGCCGAGCCGCCGTTCTTCACGAACTTCGCGCTCGAGGCGACGGAGAGCGGCAATGCCGCGGTGCGGGGCGCGCGCATCATGGCGCTCTTCGGCGACTCGATCACCACCGACCATATCTCGCCCGCGGGGTCGATCAAGGAAACCTCGCCCGCCGGCCAGTGGCTGCTGCAGCACGGCGTGATGAAGCAGGACTTCAACAGCTACGGCGCGCGCCGCGGCAACCATGACGTGATGATGCGCGGCACGTTCGCCAATGTGCGCATCAAGAACCTCATGATCCCGCCGAAGGAGGACGGATCGCGGGAGGAGGGCGGGCTGACCGTCTTCCAGAACGAGGGCTCCCACCAGGGCGCGAAGATGTTCATCTTCGACGCGGCGATGCAGTACATGGCGCAGGACACGCCCACCGTGATCTTCGCCGGCGAGGAGTACGGCACCGGCTCCAGCCGCGACTGGGCGGCCAAGGGCACGCAGCTGCTGGGCATCAAGGCGGTGGTCGCGCGCAGCTTCGAGCGCATCCACCGTTCCAACCTCGTGGGCATGGGCGTGCTGCCGCTGCAGTTCCGGGGCTCGGACTCCTGGGAGTCCCTTGGACTGCGGGGCGACGAGACGATCGACGTGGTGCCGGATCCGGCGCTCACGCCGCAGAGCGATGCGCAGCTCGTGATCCGCCGCGCCGACGGCTCCCGGCAGGAGGTGACGGTGACGCTGCGCATCGATACGCCCATCGAGGTGGACTACTACCGGGCCGGGGGTATCCTGCCCTACGTGCTGCGCCAGTTGCTGACCGCCTGACGAGCGCGCTGCCGGGCGGACCGGCGGCGCCCAGCCGCCCGGCGGGATCGATACACTTGTGACGATATGTTCAAGGCATAAATTCGTCACAGCCGGCCACTTCGACCCTTTCCATGCGCCTGTTCCGCCCGCCGTCTGCCGGCTCCTTCCGCCGCACCCTGTTTTCCGAAAGCCCGGCGGTCACCGCCGTGCTGGTGGTGGCCGGCATGGCGGCGATGTTCTCCCCCGTCATGCAACTGCTGGGCACGGGGCTGGACGGCCCCCATGGCGTCGAGCAGTTCCTGGACATGGTGGCGGTGCTGATCGGCGTGCTGGCCGTTTCGGTGTCGCTGCACATGCTGGACGAGAGCGCGCAGGGCCGCGCCAACATCCTGGTGGTGGGCTTGGCGACCGCTGCCGTCTGCAATTTCTTCCACGGGGTCCTGTCGCACCAGCCGCTCGGGATGGGCCAGGACGCGCAGGTGGCGGTTTCGCACTATTTCTCCCTCTGGGGGCACGGCGTGGAGTCGGTGACGCTGCTCCTGTTCGCGGTGCGCGCTTCGGCCGCAGGTCCCGGCATGGCCTGGGCCCTGTTGTCGGCCCTGCTGTCCCTGGTCATCGTCTGGACGGCCACGATGGACGGCCCCCGCGACTGGCTGGTCGCTTCGGGCCATGCGCCGATGCGTGTCGCCGCGCTGGTGTCCGGCGCGGTCATGGTCCTGTCCGCCTGCCTGTTCTATGGCATGCGTCAGCGCCGCGCGGACGCGGCGGTGCCGCGCCACGGCCGGCGCCGCACCATGGCTGCTGCCGCGGTGGCGATGGCGGCGGCGCAGTTCCTGATGGCGTTGCCGCCGGACCGGTTCCATTGGGCCCGGATGCTGGCGCACGCCCTGCACGTGGTGGGCTACGCCCTGCTGTTCCAGGCGGTGTTCATCGCCGGTGTCCGCATGCCCTATGCCCGGCTGCGGGAAGCGGAGTCCCGCCTGCGCGAAAGCGAGTCGCGCCTGCAGCTGCTCGGCCGCAACCTGCCCGACAGCGTGCTCTACCAGATGGTCCGCGAGCCTGACGGCCGTCGCCGGTTCGTCCACATGGGCGAAGCGCTGGAGCGGCTGGTGGGGGTGAGCGCCGCCGACGTCATGGAGGACGCGCAGCGCCTGTTCGACCGCATCGATCCCGAAGACCGGGCGGCCCAGGCCGAGGCGGATGAGATCTCCTACCGCACGATGGGCGTGGGGGAGTCGGTGGTGCGGATGCGGCGCATGGACGGCGCGCCGCGGTGGATAAGGCTGAGCTCCTCGCCACGGCTGCTGAAGGGTGGCAGCGGCCGGGTCATCTGGGACGGCGTCCTCACCGACGTGACGGAGCAGCGGGAGGCGCAGGATCTGAGCCGGGCGCATGAAATCCAGCTCGCCAGCCTGCTGGGCCGCATGCCGGGGGGCATCTCCCGGCTCGACCGCGACCTGCGCATCCTCTACGTGAACCCGTCGCAGGCCCAGTGGCTGCGGCGCACGCCGCAGGAGCTGGAAGGGCGGCGTGCTTCCGAAGTCCTGTCCGCGGAGCTCGTGCAGTCCCTGCACCCGCATATGCTGCAGGCCCTGCAGGGGCGGCCGGTGGTGTTCGACTACCGTTCGCCCTTCAGGGGGGGTGGCCCGGAGTTCTTCCACACCACCATCATTCCCGAGACCGGGCCGGACGGGCGGGTGGTGGCGATCATGGTGTTCGCCGTCGATGTGACGGAGCAAAAGCACCTGGCGCTGGAACTCAGTCAGCAGCGCTCCCGGCTCGCGAGCCTCGTCAACGCCATCCCGGACGTGGTGTTCCTCAAGGATGCTTCCGGGCGCTACCTGTCCTGCAACCCGGTCTTCGAGCGATACCTGGGGCGGCGCGAGCGCGACATCGTCGGCCTGGACGACGAGGAACTGATGACCCCCATCGAAGCCGCCCGCGTGCGCCAGCTCGACGAGCGGGCGATGGCCGCATGGCAGCCCGTGGTGTACGAAGAAACGCTCACCTTCGCCGAAGACGGCTATGCCGGCTACTTCGAGACCATCAAGACCCCGATCCGCGACATGCACGGGCATGTCACGGGGCTGCTCAGCGTGAGCCGCGACATCACCGACCGCAAGAAGGCCGAGCAACAGATCGAGCTGCTGGCCTTCTTCGATGCCCTGACCGGGCTGCCGAACCGGCGCCTGCTGCTGGACCGCCTGCAGCGGGCCGGTGCCGCCTGCCAGCGCAACGAGAAGCTGGGCGCGCTGCTTTTCATCGACCTGGACAACTTCAAGGACCTCAACGACACCCTCGGCCACGACATGGGGGACCGCCTGCTCGTGCAGGTGGCGCAGCGGTTGCAGGAGTGCGTGCGCACCTCCGATACCGTGGCCCGTTTCGGGGGCGACGAATTCGTGGTCATGCTCGAAGGCCTGGATGCCGACACCGCGCAGGCGGCGCTGCAGGCCGAACAGGTGGCGGAGAAGCTGCTGGCCCAGCTCAACCGCCCTTTCGAGATGGGGGCGCAGCAGCACTACAGCACGCCCAGCATCGGCATCACCCTCTTCGGCGACCAGCGGCGCAGCGTGGACGAGCTGCTCAAGCGCGCCGATCTCGCCATGTACCAGGCCAAGGCGGCCGGGCGGAACACCCAGCGGTTCTTCGATCCGGACATGCAGGCCCAGGTGACGGCGCGCTCGCAGCTGGAGTCGGATCTTCGCCAGGGCATCGCGCGGCAGGAGCTCACCGTGCACCTGCAGCCCATCGTGGACGGCAGCACGCGCCTGTGCGGCGCGGAAGCGCTGGTGCGCTGGCGGCATCCCGTGAAGGGCCTGGTGAGCCCGGCCGACTTCATCCCGCTCGCCGAGGAGACCGGCCTCATCCTCCCGCTGGGCCGGCAGGTGCTGCAGACCGCGTGCGAGCAGCTTGTGCGCTGGGCTGCCCATCCCGTCACGGCCGCTTTCACCATCGCGGTGAACGTGAGCGCGCGGCAGTTCCGCCAGCCCGATTTCGTGGCGGAGGTGCTGGGAACGCTCGCGGCCACCGGGGCCAATCCGCAGCGGCTCAAGCTCGAGCTCACCGAAAGCCTGCTGCTGGGCGACGTGGAAGACACGATCGGCCGCATGGCGCAGCTCAAGCGGGTCGGCGTAGGGTTCGCGCTGGACGATTTCGGTACCGGGTACTCGTCGCTGAGCTACCTCAAGCGCCTGCCCCTCGACCTGGTCAAGATCGACCAGAGCTTCGTGCGCGATGTGCTCACCGACCCCAACGATGCGGCCATCGTCCGCACCATCCTGGCGCTGGCCAAGAGCCTCGACCTGCAGGTCGTGGCCGAAGGCGTGGAAACCGCGGGCCAGCTGAGTTTCCTCAAGCTGCACGGCTGCGAAGGCTTCCAGGGCTACCTGTTCGGAAGGCCGGTGCCGATGGAGACTTTCGAGCGCGAGCACGACCTTCCTGTTCCAGCAGAGCCTGCCGCGGCCCGCGGAACCGCCGGCGCGGTGCTCTGAACATGCGCATCGGGTGGATCGATTCCGCCGCGGACGACGAGAGTTCCGCGGCAGCAGCGTCCCTGGCATCGGAAGGCGGACACTGGGGGCATGCGTGGGACGTGTTCCCGATGTCCTGGATGGCGATGCGCGACGGCCCCGGTCCGGGCGCCGGGTTCGACGCCGTGGTGCTGGTGCCACCCCCGCACGCGGTGACGTTGCCCGCCTGGTCCGTACAGCCCGGCCGGCGACTGCCGCTGCTGCTGTATCTCGATGCACAGCCCCAGCAGGAGGCCCTGGCGGCCAGGGCGCTGCGCGCCGGCCCTGGAGACTATGTGCTGCGCTCGGGCCCGGGTGACGGCACGGTGCGCGACCTGGCCCTGCGGCTTTCGGCCCTGCTGGCTGCCTGCGAGCGGGGCGGCATCGACGGTATGCGGCAAGGGGTGGCCCGGCCGGAGGGGGACGGGGCCGCCAGCCCTCCCGGCCATGCCGCGCCGCCGGAAATGCTGCGCACGGCGCTCGACCACATGGCGTCCGGCCTGCTCATCCTCGGGGCGGACCGCCGCGTGCGCTTCTACAACGACCGCCTGCCCGAAATCCTCGACCTCCCGCGCACCTTGCTCGATGCCGCTCCCACCCTGGCGGAACTCAAACAATGGCAGGAACGGCGCGGCGATTTCGGTCCGGGCTTCGAGCGGGTGGACGAACGGGGGCGGCCGTACATGGAGAGCGGCGATGCCCTTCCGCCCCCTGGCGTCTATTGGCGCAAGACACCCGACGGCCGCATGCTCGAGGTCTTCACGGCGCCCCTGCCGGGCGGGGAGTGGCTGCGCACCTTTTCCGACGTGACCCCGCACATGCTCCTGCAGTCGGAACTGCGTCTCAGCGAGGCGCGGTTCCGCAGCCTGTGCGATCTGTCATCCGACTGGTACTGGGAGCAGGATGCCGAGCACCGTTTCGTCCACGTCAACCAGGGCATCAAGGGCCTGGGCATTTCTGAAGACGAGGTGGTCGGCCGGACGCGGTGGGAACTGGGCGCGTCCAATCTCTCCGCGCAGGACTGGATCGATCACCAGCGCCTTCTGGCAGCGCGCCAGCCCTTCCGGGATCTGGAGCTGCAGCGTACCGCGGCCGACGGTCGCATTTACTGGGTGTCCGTGAGCGGGATCCCGGTCTTCAGTGCGGACGGCGCCTTCCTGGGTTACCGCGGCGTCGGCCGGGACATCACCGAGCGCAAGCGCATGGATGCGGAAATCGAACGCCTGGCATTCTTCGACCCGCTGACCGGCCTGCCCAACCGGCGCCTGCTCACCGACCGCCTGCACCGCGCCATAGGCGCCGCTGCGCAAGAGCGCAGCCACGGCGCGTTGCTCTTCCTCGATCTGGACAACTTCAAGGACCTCAACGACACGCTCGGGCACGATATGGGCGACCGCCTGCTCGTGCAGGCGGCGCAGCGCCTGCTCGCCTGCGTCGGCGCCGGCGATATGGTGAGCCGGTTCGGCGGCGACGAGTTCGTGGTGCTGGCGGAAGGCCTGCCGGGCGACATGCACCGGGCCCGCGCCGATGCGGCCGTTCTGGCCAACCGGATCACGGCGGCGCTGGGCAGGCCCTACGCGGTCGGGGGGATGGGATACCACCACAGCACGCCCAGCATCGGGCTGGCGCTGTTCGGCGGCGGCACCGGGGATGCGGCCGGCGTGGACGACCTGCTCAAGCACGCCGATCTCGCCATGTACCAGTCCAAGGCCGCGGGGCGCAACACGATCCGGTTTTTCGATCCCTCGATGCTGCAGGCGGTGCTCGCGCGCGCGGCACTCGAGTCGGAATTGCGGCATGCCCTCGAATCGGACGAACTCCTGCTGCACTACCAGCCCCTGGTCAACGGCGACGGCAGCATGCTGGGCGCGGAGGCGCTGGTGCGCTGGCGCCACCCGCAGCGCGGCCTGGTGATGCCCGGGGAATTCATCCCGGCGGCGGAGCAGGGCGGGTTGATCGTCCCGCTGGGCCAGTGGGTCCTGGAGCGGGCCTGTGCCCAACTGGTGGCATGGAGCCGGAACGCCGCCACGGCACAGCTCTTGCTCGCGGTGAACGTGAGCGTGCGCCAGTTCCGCCAGCCCGACTTCGTGGACCAATTGCTGCAGACACTGCGCCGCAGCGGAGCGCAGCCGCGGCTGCTCAAGATCGAGCTCACCGAAAGCCTGCTCATGGCGGACGTGGAGGAGGTGATCGCGCGCATGGAGCAACTGCGGGCGCACGGGGTGGGCTTCGCCATCGACGACTTCGGCACGGGCTACTCGTCGCTCGCCTACCTCAAGCGGCTCCCGCTGGATCAGCTCAAGATCGACCAGAGCTTCGTGCGCGACGTGCTGACCGACCCCAATGACGCCGCCATCGTGCGCACCATCCTCGCGCTGGCCCGCAGCCTCGATCTGGACGTGGTCGCCGAAGGGGTGGAGACCACGGGCCAGCTGAAATTCCTGCAGCGCCACGGCTGCAAGGCGTTCCAGGGCCACCTCTTCGGGCGGCCGGCGCCGGCCGCCGTCCTGGAACGGGCGCTGCGTCCGGCCCTCTGAACCGCCGCCCCGGCAGGGCCTGGCTTTGACCTGCCTCGACCCCGGGGCGCGGGGGAGCCCGCACAATCGGCCCATGCAACACACACGACAGACCGTGCTTCTGGTCGCGGGCGGCGGCATCGGAGGCCTGTCCGCGGCCCTGGCGGGCTCGCGCGCGGGCTGGTCCGTGGACCTGTACGAGCGCGCGCCCGTTTTCAGCGAAGTGGGCGCTGGCGTGCAGCTCGGGCCGAATGCGGTGAGACTGCTGCATGCGTGGGGGCTCGAGGCCGCTTTGCAGGCCGTCGCCGCGTATCCCGACAGGCTGCAGGTGCGCAGCGCGCTGGACGGCCGGGTGCTGGCGGCCATGCCGCTGGGCACGGCCATCGCCTCCCGCTACGGAGCACCCTACGTGGCCATCCACCGCGCTGACCTGCATGGCCTGCTGCTGGAGGCCGTGCGCGGACGGCCCGGCGTCGAGCTGCATCTCGGCGAGACCATCGCCGACCACGGGGAGCATGCGGCAGGAGTCATGGTGCGCACGGTAGCGGGGCACCCGGTGCAGGGGGCCGCCTTCGTCGGCGCCGATGGATTGCGCAGCGCCACGCGCGCCCGGCTGCTGGGCCCGGAGAACGCGCGGATATCCGGCCATCTGGCCTACCGGACGGTGGTGCCCCAGCAGGCGTTGCCCGAGCGCCTGCGCACCATGCAGGTCACGGCCTGGCTGGGGCCGGGCCTGCATGTGGTCCAGTACCCGGTGCGCCGTGGCGAACTCATGAATATCGTTGCCATCCGCCATGGACGGGCGCCGGAGGACCTCGACCACTGGGACCACGCCGGCAACGCGGGGGACCTGGAAGGGGCGCTGCGCCCCACCTGCGTGGCGCTGCAGGACCTCGTGCGGGCGGTGCCGCAGGCGGGTGGCGGCTGGCGCCTCTGGCCGCTGTCCGACCGGCCACCGCTGTCCGGACCGCACGAGATGGCGCGCGGCAGGGTGGCCCTGCTGGGCGATGCCGCCCATCCGATGCGGCCCTATCTGGCCCAGGGCGCCGGCATGGCGATCGAGGATGCCGCCGCGCTCGGGCTCGCCCTGTCCGGTGGCGGCGGCGATGTGCCGGGCCGCCTGGCGCGCTACGCGGCCGGACGGTGGCAGCGCAACGCGCGCGTGCAGTCCAGGGCCGAGCGCAACGGCAGGATCTTCCATGCCACGGGCCCCCTGCGCTGGGCCCGTGACGCCTCCCTGCGCCTGCTCGGGTCGCGCCTGCTCGACCAGCCCTGGCTCTACCGGGGCGAGGCCGCGGAAGCGATGGCCGCAGGTCCCGGCAGCAGCCGGTAGGCGAGCGTGCCCGCGGCGAGCAGCCCGGCGATGGTGCACAGCACCGCCGCATAGGGGTCGGCGCCGCGCGCCGCCGCCATGGAGGCCGCAAGCCCCGTCACCCACTGCACCAGCGCCACGCCGAGGAACATCGCCATGGTGAACACTGCCATGGCGCGACCCGTCATGGCCGGCGGATACGCGGAGCGGACGTCCGCGTACTGCAGCACGGTGGCGCCCGACAGCACGCCCACGGCGAGCGCACCGGCCACGTCCGCCACGGTGCTGCGCAGCAGCCCCATGGCGAGGAACACCGCCGCGAGCAGCAGCGTGCCTGCCGCGATCCAGCGCCTGCGCCGGGCCGGCCCCGGGTCGAGCCGGCCGAACGTCGCGGGCCCGAACAGCGATACCAGTGACACCGCCAGCGCCACCGTGCCGCTGTCCACCAGCGAAAAGCCGTGTCGCCCGATGAGCATCGGGCCCAGCCACAGCCCGCGCAAGGCCAGGAAGGACGCATAGCTCACGAGCGCTAGCAGCATGATGCCCGGCGTGTGGCGCAGCAGGAACAATGCGCCGAAGCCGCGCACCGCGGCACCCAGGGATTCCCGCTGAGGCGCCGTCGCCGGATGCGGCATGGCGGGCTCCCGCACGTGCCGGGCGATGAGCAGCCAGGCCGCCGCGGACAGGCCCGCGAGCACGGCGAACCCCGTGCGCCAGGACGCGTGCTGCACCAGCCAGGCCAGCGGCGTGCCGGTGAACAGCATGCCCAGCCCGCCCACGCCCATCGCCACGCCGGACACGAAGGCGAATCGCCGCGCGGGAAAGTGGCGCGCGATGAACACCGTGCAGACCAGGAAGGCCGGCGCGCAGCCCACGCCGATCAGCACCTGCCCCAGCAGCACGGTTCCGTAGCCTGGAGCGACTGCGGACAGCAGCGAGCCCGCGGCCGCGAGCGGAAACACCGCGAGCGCCGTGCGCCGCACGCCGAACAGATCGATCCCGACGCCCATGAAAATCTGCATGCCACCGAAGGCGAACGCGAACGCACCCGCGAACACGCCCAGCGCCTGGGCCGTCAGCCCGAACTCCGCCTGCAGTCCCGTGGCCATGATGGCCGTGACCGTGCGGAACGCCTGGCTGAGCGCAAAGCCCGACACCAGCGCGAGCAGCATGGCCCAGGGCGCGCCGGGTTCCGGGCGCGGCGATGCCCCGGTGGCGGTCAACGGTGTGGAAGGCATGGCAAGGCGCCGAAGGCGACTCAGGGGAGATTCACAAACTCGTGCGCAATTTCCAGATCTCCGGAAACAGCACCACATCCAGCATGCGCCGCAGATAGCTCACGCCGCCCGTGCCGCCAGTGCCCCGCTTGAAGCCGATCACGCGCTCCACCGTGGTCACGTGGCGGAACCGCCAGAGGCGGAAGGCATCTTCCAGGTCCGTGAGCTTCTCGCCCAGCTGGTACAGGTCCCAGTAGCGCTGCGTATCGCGATAGACGGTAAGCCAGGCGGCTTCCACTGCATCGCTCTCGGCATAGGGCTGCGTCCAGTCGCGGTCCGTGTGGCTCGCGGGCACGGGAATGCCCCGGCGGGCCAGCAGGCGCAGTGCCTCGTCGTAGAGCGAGGGCGCCTCGTAGGCGGCCTGCACCTGCGCGAGCAGATCCGGCCGGTGCGCGTGCGGCTTGAGCATCGCCGCGTTCTTGTTGCCCAGCGAGAACTCGATGCAGCGGTACTGGTAGCTCTGGAAGCCGCTCGACTGCGCGAGGTAGGGCCGGATGGCGCTGTACTCGGGCGGTGTCATCGTGGCCAGCACGTCCCAGGCATGGACCAGCTGTTCCATGATCTTGGACACGCGCGCGAGCATCTTGAAGGCCGGCGGCAGGTCGCCCTGGGCGACATGGTCGATCGCGGCGCGCAGCTCGTGCAGCATGAGCTTCATCCACAGCTCGCTGGTCTGGTGCTGCACGATGAAGAGCATTTCATTGTGGTTGGGCGAGAGCGGCTTCTGCGCATTCAGGATCGCGTCGAGCTGCAGGTAGTCGCCATAGCTCATGTCGCGGCTGAAATCGAGCTGCGCGCGCTCCTCGTGCACGATGGCTTCGGGCTGGGACGCGTGCGCGGAAGAGGCCGCGGATGAAGGCTCGCTGGATGCTTGCGTGGCGTGGGGGCACATGGTGCGATGTCTCCTGCCGGCCTTCAGGTCACGGCGTGTTGCTGGTTGAACTCGGGCCGGCGCCACTCGCCGCCGTCCAGGACGGCGCGCAGGTGCTCCACGGCATTCCACACGTCCTCGAAGCCCAGGTAGAGCGGGGTGAAGCCGAAGCGCAGGATGTCCTTGTGCGGCCCCTGGCCGCCATCGCCCTTGCGGAAGTCGCCGATCACGCCGCGCGCGATCAGCGCCTGCACGATGGCATAGGCGCCGCTGCCCTGGCCGTCCACGCCCTGGCCCTCGTCGCGCGTCAGGCACACCTGCGAGCCGCGCCGCGCATGCTCCCGGGGCGTCGCCAGGCCCAGGCCGTGGCCTGCGCAGCGCTCTTCCACCAGGCGGATGAACAGGTCCGTCAGCGCCAGCGATTTCGCGCGCAGCGCCTGCATTCCGCCCAGCGGCTGCGCGGCGGTGAACACGTCCAGCCCGCATTGCAGTGCCGAGAGGCTGATGATGGGCTGGGTGCCGCACAGGTAACGGGAGATGCCGGGGGCTGGCTGGTATTCCGGCGTGAACGCGAACGGCGCTGCGTGGCCCCACCAGCCCGACAGCGGCTGCCAGAAACGGTCGGCATGGCGAGGATGTACCCAGACGAACGCCGGGGCGCCCGGGCCGCCATTGAGGTATTTGTAGCCGCAGCCGATCGAGAAGTCCGCACCCGCGGCGCGCAGGTCCACCGGCACCGCGCCGGCGCTGTGCGCGAGGTCCCACACGCAGAGGATGCCCTGCGCATGCGCCGCGGCGGTGACGGCCGCCATGTCGTGCATCGCGCCCGTGCGGTAATTGACGTGCGTGAGCATCAGCACCGCCACGTCGCCGGTGAGCGCGGCAGGAATCTCTTCGGGCTCCGCCAGCACCAGTTCCAGGCCGCGCTCGCGGCACAGGCCTTCGGCGATGTAGAGATCGGTGGGAAAGTTGCTGCGCTCGCTCACGATGCGGCGGCGCGCGGGCGCATCCTCGCGGGCCATGTTCAGCGCGGCGCTCAGCACCTTGTAGAGGTTGATGGAGGTGCTGTCCGTGCAGACGACTTCGCCGGCCCCGGCGCCGATCAGCGGCGCGAGCTGGTTGCCCAGGCGCTGCGGCAGGTCGAACCAGCTGGCGCTGTTCCACGAGCGGATCAGGTCGGTGCCCCATTCCTGCGCCACCACCTCGGCGATGCGCGCGGGGGCGGCCTTCGGCAGCACGCCCAGGGAGTTGCCATCCAGGTAGATCACCCCGTCGGGCAGCTGGAAATGGCCGCGCAGGGAGCGCAGCGGGTCGTGCGCATCCAGGGCGCGGCAGTCGTCGAGTGTGGTCATGGTGAAGGGCAGGGAAGGATCGGGAGTGGATAAGGCGGGCAGCCCGTGTCAGGCCAGCGCCCGCAGCACCGCGCGCACGGGCGAGGCGTCCGCGGTGGCGAGCTTCAGGGGCAGGGCGATGAGTTCGTAGTCGCCCTCCGGAACTGCATCGAGCACGAGGTTCTCCAGCACCCGCAGCCCGCGCCGGCGGATCACCTGATGGCTGTCCAGCGACTTGCTGTCGGCGGGGTCGATGCTGGCGGTGTCGATGCCCACCAGGACCACGCCCAGGTCGGCCAGGCGCGCGATGGTGTCCGGGGCGTAGGCGGCCAGCGCGGCATCCCAGCGGTCCACCGGCATGCGTTCATAGGTACGCACGAGCACGCGCTGCGGCAGGGCGGGCCGGTCGGCGCCCAGCGCGTGGGCGATGTGCTCCCATGCGACCAGGGGGCCCTTGCCGATCGCGTGGATCACGCGGCAGGGGCCGATGAAGGCGTCCAGGGCTACGTCGCCGATCGACGCGCCCTGCGGGTCGTAATGCAGCGGTGCATCGGCATGCGTGCCGACATGGGGCGACATCGTCACCGCGCTCACGTTGACCGGGCACTGCGGCCCGATGGTGGCGCACCACTGCTGCGCATAGGCCGTGTCGCCGGGAAACACCGGGCTGCCGGCATGCACCGGCGCGGAAATATCCCAAAGAGAACGGGGCGTGATCATGGGGAAGACTCCTTGCGGCGGCAACGCCGCCAACGCGCGCATCCTAGGCAGCCCGTACCTGCATGGTGTCGTTTAATCCCTACATGCCGAAAAATTGGAAAATCCTTCCTATTTTGCTGCTTTGGGGGAATATCTATGCAAACCGAACTGGATCGCACGGACTGGCAGCTGCTATCGGCCCTGCAGGACAACGCCCGCCTCACGTCCGGAGAACTGGCCCAGATGGCCCATCTCTCGCAATCCCCGTGCTGGCGCCGCGTGAAGCGCCTCGAAGAAGATGGCGTGATCGCGGGCTACCACGCCACCCTCAATCGGCGTGCGCTCGGCCTGGGGGTGATGGTGTTCGTGATGATCGGCATCGACCACCAGACCGAAGCGTCGTCCCTGCCTTTCGAGGAGGCGGTGTGCGCCATCCCCGAGGTGGTCATGTTCCACGGCATCTCCGGACCGGAGGATTTCATGCTGGTGGTCGTCACCCGCGACCTGGACGCCTATTCCGAACTGCTGCAGAACCGCCTGCACCGCCTGCCCGGCGTGCGCCGGGTGCACAGCTACTTCTCCCTGCAGGAATTCAAGGGGCGCATCGGCGGCCTGCCCGTGCCCTAAGAGCGGCTAACACGACCCAGCGAAGCGGTTCTGGCCAGGCGCCGTATCGCAGGCAGTACGGGTAGTACGACAAGATGCGGCAACGACGCCAGAAGGGTCGTGTCAGCCGCTCTAAAGGACGAAGCCTTCCGGAAGCGGCGCCATGCCATGGCGCCGCCGGGCCTGCGCGCAGGCGCCGCTGCCCGCCTCGAACTCGCGGCAGGGCGAAGGGCGCCATTCATAGATGCCGCAGGCAGCTCGCGTGCCTACCTGTCCGGACAACGCGGCGCAGCGCGGCGCCGCGTGGTCGGTGCCACGCATGCGGCGCAGGCCGGCATTCACTTCGACCACGAGTCCGGCAGGAACGCAGCCGCCTTCCTCCTGCGACTCGTACACCGAAAAATCGACGCGGAAACTCGCGCAGCAGGCGCCGCAGGTCAGGCAGGGGTGAAGGCTCATGGCGGCGCTATTGTGCCCCGGCCCGCCCGCATGCCGCGCGGTGCATGGCGCGGGCGGCGCCGGGACGAGAGAAAATCCCGGCCGTGCGAGAACCTTTGCGCGCCATAGGGGTCTGTGATCCATCGCAAGACCCAAAAGGTTCTGCCAGGTAGAATGAGAATTAATATCATTGCCAACAATAGCTCCCATGAAGATGTCCGCTGACGATGCGGCCGGGCTCGCGCACGCCCGGCCTTCCTCCCCGCATGCGCCCATGGGGCTGGACCAGCTGCCGCGCCGGGTGGCCGCGCACGTGGCGTCCCTTCAGCCGGCGCGCGACGAGCGCGAGCAGGCGATCGTGCAGCGCCTCATGGAAATCGGCTTCCTGCCGGGCGAGCCCGTACGCATCGTGGCCAGCGGCTTTCCCGGCGGCGATCCCCTCGCCGTCCGCATCGGGCAGGCCACCTTCGCCCTGCGGCGCCACGAAGCGGCCCTGGTCCGGGTGCAGCCCGGGGAGGTGACGGCATGACGGCACAGGCCTCGACCGCTGGCACCCAGCCGCTGCGCATCGCCCTGCTGGGCAATCCCAACTGCGGGAAGACCGCGCTCTTCAACCTGCTGACCGGCGCCCGCCAGAAGGTCGCCAACTACGCAGGCGTGACCGTGGAGCGCAAGGAAGGCCACCTGCAGACAGCGGGCGGGCGGCGCGTGCGCGTGCTCGACCTGCCTGGCGCCTACAGCCTGAACGCCCACAGCCTCGACGAAGCCGTCACGCGCGACATCGTCACCGGACGCCGGGCGGGCGAGGCCCTGCCCGACCTGCTCGTGTGCGTGACCGATGCCACGCACCTGCGGCTCAACCTGCGGCTGGTGCTGGAAGCCCGCGCGCTGGGCCTGCCCATGGTGCTGGCACTCAACATGAGCGACATGGCCGAGCGACAGGGCATCTCCATCGACCGCGAGGCGCTGTCGAGGGAGCTCGGCATGCCGGTGATCTCCACGGTCGGCGTGCGCAGCGACGGTGCGCGGGAACTGCTGGGCTGGCTGGATACGGCCACGCCACCGTTGCCCACCGCCTCCGTGGCCGCGGGGGAGGACCCGGCTTCCGCGGCCGAGCGCGCGATGCAGTTGCACCAGGAAGTGCGGCGGATCATGTCGGCGGCCGTGCGCGAACCCGCGGCCGCCAGCCTGCGCGCGGACGACCGCATCGACGCGGTGGTGCTCCATCCGTTCTGGGGCCTGGTGCTCCTGGCCGTGACCCTGTTCCTCATGTTCCAGGCCGTCTTCAGCTGGGCCGAGGCTCCCAAGGGCCTCATCGAGGACGGCGTGGCGGCGCTGTCGGGCTGGATCAACGCCCACATGGCCGAAGGTCCGCTGCGCAGTCTGCTCACCGACGGCATCCTGGCCGGCACGGGAGGCGTGCTGGTCTTCCTGCCGCAGATCCTGATCCTGTTCCTCTTCATCCTCGCACTGGAGGACTCCGGCTACCTGCCGCGCGCCGCATTCCTGCTGGACCGCGTCATGGGCACGGTCGGCCTGTCGGGGCGCTCCTTCATCCCGCTGCTCTCCAGCTTCGCCTGCGCCGTTCCGGGCGTGATGGCCACGCGCTCCATCACCCACTGGCGCGACCGGCTGGTGACCATCATGATCGCGCCGCTCATGACCTGCTCGGCGCGGCTGCCGGTCTATGCCCTGCTGATCGGCGCGTTCATTCCCGAGCGTGCGGTGGCCGGCGTGTTCAACCTGCAGGGCCTGGTGCTGTTCGCTCTGTACGCCGGCGGCATCGCGAGCGCCATGGCCGTGGCGGCCGTGGCCCGCCTGGCGCGGCGCCAGCAGGGCGCGACACCGCTGCTCATGGAGCTGCCCGCCTACCGCTGGCCGAGCCTGCGCGGCCTGGCGCAGGGCCTCTACGAACGCGCGGTGATCTTCCTCAAGCGCGTGGGCGGCATCATCCTGGCGGTGACCATCCTGCTGTGGTTCCTCTCCAGCTATCCGGCGCCGCCGGACGGCGCCACGGGTGCCGCCATCGGCTACAGCTTCGCTGGCCGCATCGGCGCCTTCCTGGAGCCCCTGGTCGCACCCATCGGCTTCAACTGGCAGATCGCGATCGCCCTCGTGCCCGGCATGGCCGCGCGCGAAGTCGCCGTGAGCGCGCTCGGCACCGTCTATGCGCTGTCCGCCACGGGCGAGGAGGCGGCGGCGCAACTGGGCACGCTGATCGGCCAGACCTGGTCGCTCGCCACGGCACTGTCCCTGCTGGTGTGGTTCGTGTTCGCACCCCAGTGCATTTCCACCATCGCCGCCGTGCGGCGTGAAACCAATAGCTGGCGCTATCCGCTCATCATGGCGGCCTACCTGTTCGCGCTGGCCTATGCCGCGAGCTTCGTCACCTACCGCGTGGCGCTCGCCCTGACCTCCGGAGGTGGATGAACATGACGGCGCAGGAGTGGATCGTCGCGGCAGCCGTGGGCCTGGCCGCGGCCTATGTCGCCTGGAAGTGGATGCCCGCGCGCTGGCGTGCCCGCCTGGGCGGAGTCCATCCGGCGCTGGCGGCATCGTCCGGTTGCGGGGGCTGCGACAGCTGCGGAAGCAGTGGCGGTGGCGGCTGCGCGACATCGCAGCCGCAGGCCGGCAGCGGCGACGGCCAGCCGGTGGTGTTCCACCCCCCGGTGCGCAGCCAGGGCGCCGGGCCCTCCCGGACGCAGCAGGGACCTTCCTCCTCCTGAGCCGGCCGCCCCGGGCTGCGGGCCGAGCGCCTCAGTCCCTGCTGCCGCCTCCCCGGCGGCCGACCGGCTGGAACCCGAAGCCCGGCTCCAGGATGTCCACGCAACTGCGGCAGTACAGGAACTGCGTGGCCCGGTCGTCGCTGATGGAGCCCCAGCCGGTCCAGTTGTCGATGGAGACCTTGAACCGCCGTCCATCCTTCAACTCCACGCGGCCTTCGGCATTGCAGTCATCGACAAGCATCTCCTGCTGGTAGCGCTCCGGGGTCGCCGCGCGGGCGTGCTCCAGGAAAAACCGCAGGCGCTTTTCGTCGAGCACCAGGTGACTGCATTGGCCCTGGCCGAAGCTCCGTGCCGCAGGCTGGTCGATGGTGACCTGGCGCAATTGCTGCGGTCGCCAGAACTCCTGGGTCGGCCGACCGGCGGCAAGCGCCGTGCCGAAGGCCATGGCTGTGATGGCCGTGAATGTGATGGAACGCATCTTCATTGCCATGATGCTGTCTCCGTTTTGGCGGGCCTGGCCCCTTGTTTTCTAGAAAGTCTTTCCCGCACCCAACACCCCCAGCGCATGCCGCAGATTCTCCCGCGCCTGGGCTTCGTAGCGGTCGCGGAACCAGGGCGTGGCATACAGGGCTGGCCGCTCCAGGAACGACCGGAGGATCGCGCCGCGCCCCGCCTGGTAACGCGGCCAGCGCACGAACCGGTATTCGCGCCGCACGTTGCGCTCGAATTCCGCATAGACGGCCGGAGGCTGCCCGAGGATGGCGAGGTCGATGTCCACCACCCAGCAGGCATCTCCAGCGGGATGCGTGCCCGATCCATGGCGCGTCGCCAGGATGTGCCGCTCCACGGCCTCCACCACCGTGGTGCCGAAGCCCTGGCCCTGCAGGAAGCGGCATGCCCAGCGCGCACTGCGCTCCTCGTTGCGGCCCGACCAGGGCCAATAGACGGCGTCGTGGAACCAGAGGGCGAGGGCGATGGCCTGCGGATCCTCCATGGGCTGCGGCTCGGCAGCCATGCGCGCCGCCTCCCAGTGGTCCAGGCAGGCGCGCAGGTGGTGCGTGTCGTGGTAGGCGCGGGGCCAGAACGACCAGTGGCGCAGCAGGCGCCGTCCCTCTGCCGCCCACGCGGGCCCGTGCCGGGACAGCGACCGGCCCAGTGCTTCCCAGCGGCCCAGCAGGGCGTCCTGGCGGGAGTCCATGGCGCTGGCAGGCCGCGGGGAAGGCGCCTTCAGGCCATCCGGCCCAGCAGCAGGTATTCCATCAGCGCCTTCTGCACGTGCATGCGGTTCTCCGCCTCATCCCACACGACGGACTGCGGGCCGTCGATCACGTCGGCCTCCACTTCCTCGCCGCGGTGCGCCGGCAGGCAGTGCATGAACAGCGCGTCCGGGCGCGCCGCGGCCATCATCTCGGCGTCCACGCACCAGTCGGCGAAGGCCTTCTTGCGGGCCTCGTTCTCGGCCTCGTAGCCCATGCTGGTCCACACGTCGGTGGTGATGAGATCGGCGCCGCGGCAGGCCTCCAGCGGGTCGCTGAACACCTTGTAGTGCGAGCCGGTCGCCACGCCCGCGATGCGGCTGTCCACTTCGTAGCCCGAGGGCGTGCTGACGTGCACCGTGAAGCCCAGGAGTTCGGCCGCCTGCAGCCAGGTGTTGGCCATGTTGTTGCCGTCGCCCACCCAGGCCACGGTCTTGCCCTGGATCGAGCCGCGGTGCTCGATGAAGGTGAAGATGTCGGCCAGGATCTGGCAGGGGTGGAATTCGTTGGTCAGGCCGTTGATGACCGGCACCCGCGAATGCGCTGCGAAGCGCTCGATCTTGGTCTGTTCGTAGGTACGGATCATCACCAGGTCCACCATGCGGCTGATGACCTTGGCGCTGTCCTCGATGGGCTCGGCACGGCCGAGCTGGCTGTCGCCCGTGGTGAGATGCACCACGCTGCCGCCGAGCTGGTACATGCCGGCCTCGAAGCTCACGCGCGTGCGCGTGCTGGCCTTCTCGAAGATCATGGCCAGCGTGCGGTCCGTGAGCGGATGGTGCTTTTCGTAGCTCTTGAACTTGCCCTTGATGACCGCCGCGCGCTCGAACAGATAGGCGTAATCCTGGGCGGAAAGGTCCTTGAATTGCAGGTAGTGCTTCATGTCGGAGACGGCTTTCATTCGGCCAGGAAGGCCTTGACCAGCGGAACGAGCAGGGACACGATCTCGTCGGCTTCCTCGCGCGTGAGGATGAGCGCGGGCACCATGCGGATCACGCTGTCTGCGGTGACGGACAGCAGCAGGCCGGCTTCGGCGGCACGGCCCACGAGCACGCCGCACGGCCGGTCGAGTTCGATGCCCAGCATCAGGCCCTGGCCGCGGATCTCCTTCACCCCGGGCAACCCACCCAGCTCGCGCTGCAGGGCCGCCTTCAGGTGGGCGCCCACGTCGGCCGCGTTCTGCAGCAGGCCTTCTTCTTCCATGATGCGGATGGTTTCCACCCCCGCGCGCATGGCCAGCGGATTGCCGCCGAAGGTGGTGCCGTGGTTGCCCGGCGCGAAGATGTTCGCCGCCTTGGGGCCGGCCACCACCGCGCCGATCGGAACGCCCGAGCCCAGGCCCTTGGCCAGCGGCATCACGTCCGGCACGATGCCGGCCCACTGGTGCGCGAACCACTTGCCGGTGCGGCCCATGCCGCACTGCACCTCGTCGATCATCATCAGCCAGCCGCGCTCGTCGCAGAGCTGCCGCAGCTGCTGCAGGTACTCGATGCGCATCGGGTTCACGCCGCCTTCGCCCTGGATGGTCTCGAAGAACACGGCCACCACGTCCGGATTGCCTTCCGTGGCTTGGCGGATGGCCTCGATATCGTTCATCGGCACGCGGATGAAGCCTTCGACCAGCGGGCCGAAGCCGGCCTGCACCTTCGGGTTGCCCGTGGCTGACAGGGTGGCGATGGAGCGGCCGTGGAAAGCTTTTTCATAGACCACGATCTGCGGGCGCTCGATGCCCTTGTCGTGGCCGTACTTGCGTGCCAGCTTGAGCGCGGCCTCGTTGGCCTCGAGCCCGGAATTGCAGAAGAACACGTTCGTCATGCCGGAGCGCTCCACCAGTTGGGCGGCGAGCTGCTCCTGCAGGGGCACGTGGTAGTAGTTGGAACTGTGGATCAGCTTGGCCACCTGCTCCTGCAGCGCCGGCACGAGCTTTGCGTGGTTGTGGCCCAGCGTGTTCACTGCGATGCCGCCCAGCGCGTCGAGGTACTGCTTGCCGTCCACGTCCCAGACCCTGCAGCCCTGGCCTCGTTCGAGCGCGATCGGCAGGCGGCCATAGGTGTTCATCACGTGGGGCGAGGCGGGCTGGGCGGAAGCGCTCATGCGGAAATCTCCTGGCATTCGATGCGTATCGGGAAAGAATGCGCCGGTCCGGGGAGAAGGCCGCCCGGCGCGCGAAGGCACGATTCTAGGTGCAGGGCATGACGGCGCCATTGCCGATTGCGCATCACAGCCATGCGGGCCGCCGGGATCGCCAGGGTCTTTGGGGCGGGTAGCTCTTATATAAGAGTTAGAATGCTGGTCAGTAGCGCCTGGCGGCGATCCTGCGGCGACTTCCCTCCACGACCCCCCGATCCCCCATGGTTTCCCCCAACTCGAAAGAAGTCTTCATCCAAGGCATCACCCACGACGGGAAAACCTTCCGCCCCAGCGACTGGGCCGAGCGCCTGGCGGGCGTCATGGGCCAATTCCGGCCCGGCGGCGCCCGGCCCGGCAGCCACCTGAGCTATTCCCCCTGGTGCGTGCCCACCACCATGAATGGCGTGAAGTGCGTGGTGGTGCACCGCGACCTGCAGACGCACGAGCCCATGGCCTGGGATTTCGTCATGAACTTCGCACGCGACAATGGCCTGCAGGTGGCCGAGGCCTGCCTCCTGCCGGACGGCGCGCCCGCTTCCGGCAAGGCCTGAGCGCCGCTACGTCCCGCCGCGCTGCGCGCCGGGCCCGACTGCCGGGCATCGGACCGGCATGAAAAAAGCCGCGCTGGCGGCATTGCCACCCAGCGCGGCTCAGGCGGTACGCCTGGGCATCGGCCTCAGAGCGCCTGCATTTCCTTGTTCTGGTTGCGCGGGACGGCCGGTGCCACGGCGGCCGGCGGCGCCGGCTGCGTGGCGGACGGGGAGAGGCCGGCCGGAACATCCAGGTAGGGCAGGTGCAGGGCCGTGCTGGTCATGCGCCGGATCTCGTTGGTCGTGGCCGGGCTGTCGTTGATCTTGCGGCCATACGACGGAATGATCTGCTGCAGGCGCGGCTTCCAGCCGGCGTCCGTCATTTGCTGGGGGAACGCCTTGGCCATCAGGTTCAGCATGATGTAGGGCGCCGTCGATGCGCCGGGAGAGGCGCCCATCAGGGCCGCGATGGTGCCGTCGGCGTCGGTCACGATCTCCGTCCCGAACTGCAACACGGCGCCCTTTTCCGGGTCGCGCTTGATCACCTGCACGCGCTGCCCCGCGGTGATCAGGCGCCAGTCCTCGCGCCTGGCCTGCGGGAAGTAGGCCTGCAGTTCCTTGTAGCGGTCTTCGTCGGTGAGTTCCGCCTGCTGCAGCAGGTACTTCACCAGGTCCAGATTGTGGATGCCCACGCGCAGCATGCCCACGAGGTTGTCGTGCGTGACGGAGGAGAACAGGTCGAACCAGGAGCCGTTCTTGAGGAACTTCGTGGTGGCCAGTGCGAAGGGACCGAAGAGTACGACCGGCTTGCCGTCCAGGTTGCGGGCGTCCATATGCGGGACCGACATCGGCGGGGAGCCGGTCGAGGCAATGCCGTATGCCTTTACGTCATGGCGCGCAGTGAGTTCGGGGTTTTCGGTGGCGAGGAACTGCCCGCCCACGGGGAAGCCCGCGTAGTTCTTCGACTCGGGAATGCCCGATGCCTGCAGCAGCTTGAGGGCCGCACCGCCGGCGCCCACGAAGACGAAGCGGGCCTTGATGGTCTTTTCCTTGCCGCCCTCGGCCAGCTGGGCCACGGTCACGTTCCAGGTCTTGTCGGCGTTCTGGCGCAGCGCGCGCACTTCGTGCTGCAGGCTCAGTGTGAAGTTCGGGTTCTTGCGCAGGCCCGCCATGAGCTGGTTCGTCACCGCGCCGTAGTTCACGTCGGTGCCCAGGGGCATGTAGGTGGCGGCCACCTTCTGGGCCGGATCGCGGCCCTCGATCATCAGCGGAGCCCACTTCCGGATCTGGGCCTGGTCCTCCGAGTACTGCATGCCGTAGAAGAGCGGATTGCGCACCAGTGCGGCATGCCGCTTGCGCAGGTAGGCGATGTTGTCGTCACCCCAGACGAAGCTCATGTGGGGCGTCGGGTTGATGAAGGTGCCCGGCGCCTGCATGGCGCCCCGGCCGATCTGGTGCGCCCAGAACTGGCGCGACACCTCGAACTGCTCGGCGATGCCCACCGCGCGCCTGGTTTCGATGGAGCCGTCGGGAAGCTGGGGGGTGTAGTTCAGTTCCGCGAAGCCCGAATGCCCGGTGCCTGCGTTGTTCCAGCCATTGGAGCTTTCCAGGGCCACGCCGTCCAGGCGCTCGAAGACCTGGATCTTCCAGTCGGGCTGCAGCTCCTGCAGGTAGGTGGCCAGCGTGGTGCTCATGGTGCCGGCACCGACCATCGCGACATCGATGGGCTGGTCGTTGTCGGCGGGAGGGACGGAGTGGGGGAAGAGGGGCCAGTACAGAAACAGTACAGCGGCCAGGGCGAGCACCAGCAGGGTGCCGGACAAGGCTTTGATCGTCTTTTTCATGGAGCACGAAGGCAGCGCGCGAAAAAGCCTGCCGTCAGGAATGGGCAGGCCGGGCGGTGCTACCGGAGAACAGGAATTTTTGGAAGCGGGATTCTCCCATCAAAGTGAAAACCTTTGCAAAAATCAAGCTTCATTTTCCCAGGTCATGGTATTGGAGGCCATCCACACAGGGTGCAGTGCGCACCCGGCGCTGTTTGCATGCCGGCGGCAGGGGCCGGAAACGAAAAAACCGCCCGAAGGCGGTTTTCCGTTTTCTTGCTGACAGCGCACCCGTTGCAAACGGCGGGCGGCAGGGCCACCCGGGCTGTTGTGCCTGAAGAGGGTCAGGCGGCC
Organism: Paracidovorax avenae; assembly: GCA_003029925.1. Taxonomy (GTDB): domain Bacteria; phylum Pseudomonadota; class Gammaproteobacteria; order Burkholderiales; family Burkholderiaceae_C; genus Paracidovorax; species Paracidovorax avenae_A. The sequence continues at coordinate 1,353,858 of CP028296.1, forward strand.
AGTGCCAGGGCTTTCACCTTGGCGGACAGGCGGCTCTTGTCGCGAGCGGCCTTGTTCTTGTGGAAGATGCCCTTGTCGGCGATCGTATCGACCACGGACTGCATCTTCGCGAACAGTTCGGAGGCCTTCGTCTTGTCGCCGGCCAGGACGGCCTTCTCGACGTTCTTGACGGCGGTGCGGTACTTCGAGCGCAGCGAGGTGTTGGCTGCGTTCAGCTTCACGTCCTGGCGCGCGCGCTTGCGGCCGGAAGCGAGGCGGGGGTTCTTTTTCTTGGGCTTGGCAGATGCCATGATGTGTTCCTTAGGTGTCTGAGGATGATGTCAGCAAAGCCGGCGATTATAGCCCACGCCGCCGCGGGGGCGCTGCACCTGCCCTGCCGCGGGGCGGCGGGCCACGGTGCGCAGCGCATACACTCCTGCCCGTGTCCCTGTTCAAAGCCGCCTCCACCGTCTCCCTGCTGACCCTGGCCTCCCGCGTGACGGGGCTGGCGCGCGATCTGCTCATGGCATCGATGTTCGGCGCGAGCGCCCTCACCGACGCCTTCAACGTCGCCTTCCGCATTCCCAACCTGTTCCGCCGCCTTTTCGCCGAAGGGGCATTCAGCCAGGCCTTCGTGCCCGTGCTGGCCACGCACCGGGCGCAGCATGGCGAGGACTCCACGCGCGCGCTGGTATCGAGCGTGGCCACCGCGCTCTTCTGGGTGCTGCTGTTCACCTGCCTGTCGGGCGTGCTGGGCGCGCCGCTGCTGGTCTGGCTGCTGGCCAGCGGCCTGCGGCAGAACCCCGAGGGCTACGGCGCGGCCGTGCTGATGACGCGCTGGATGTTCCCCTACATCGGCTTCATGTCGCTGGTGGCACTGTCCGCTGGCGTGCTCAATACCTGGAAGCGCTTCGCCGTGCCGGCGGCCACGCCGGTGCTGCTCAACGTCTGCATGATCCTCGCCGCTTGGCTGGGCGCGCCGCAACTGGCCGCCCGCGGCATCGAGCCCATCTACGCCATGGCGGGAGGGGTGATGCTGGGCGGGATCGCGCAACTGGCCGTGCAATTGCCGGCGCTCCATCGCCTCCGGCTGCTGCCGCGCATCGGCATGACCCCTGGCGCGGTCCGGACCGCCTGGCAGGCGCCGGGGGTGCGGCGCATCCTCACGCTCATGGGGCCGGCGCTGCTGGGCGTGGGCGTGGCGCAGATCTCCCTGATGATCAACACGCAGATCGCGTCCTATCTGGCTCCGGGCAGCGTCACCTGGCTGTTCTACGCGGACCGCCTGATGGAGTTCCCCACCTCGCTGCTGGGCGTCGCCCTGGGCGTGGTGCTCACGCCGCAGCTGGCGGCCGCCCGTGCCGCCGGTGACGCGCAGCGCTATTCCGCCATGCTGGACTGGGGCCTGCGCATCGTCGTGGTGCTGTCCGTGCCGTGCGCCGTGGCCCTGCTCACCTTCGCGCAGCCGCTGGTGGCCACGCTGTTCCACCATGGTGCACTGCACGATGGCGACGTGGGGCAGATCGCCCTGGCGCTCGCCGGCTATGGCGTGGGGTTGCTGGGTCTCGTCGCCATCAAGGTGCTCGCTCCCGGGTACTACGCCAGCCAGGACATCCGCACTCCCGTGCGCATCGCGGTCGCAGTGCTGTGCGTGACCCAGCTGCTGAACGCCGTCCTGGTGCCGACGCTGGAACATGCGGGCCTGGCGCTGTCCATCGGGCTGGGCGCGCTGGTGAATGCCGCGTGGCTGCTGGTGGGGCTGCTGCGCCGCGGCAGCTTCCAGCCGCAGCCCGGCTGGGGGCGCCTGCTGCTGCAGGTCGTGGCAGCCAGCGCCCTGCTGGCGATCTTCCTGATCTGGGCCAGCCGGTACATCGACTGGATCGCGATGCGGGCCCACGAGGCACAGCGTGTGGGGTGGCTTGCGGTGTTCCTGACGGGGGCCGCGGTGCTGTACTTTGGCGCGCTGTGGGCGGGGGGAATGAAGCTGCGCCAGCTGCTGCGCCGCTGAAGCCCCGCAAAAAATTTACCAATGCGTGGAATGCGTCTGCTTGACGCCCCCCGGCGCACGCCCGTACAACCACTGGCATGGCTCTGAGCTATTCCCTCCCGACACCGCTCGAATACTTCGCCGCCCTCGTGCAGAGCGACGAACAATTCCCCCTGCTGGAAGCCGCGGCCTGCATCGCCCACGACGAATACCCCGAATTCGACGTGCAGCAGCTGCTTGGCGACATGGACCAGTTGCTGGCGCGCGTGCGCCGCCGGTTGCCGGAGGATGCCTCGTCGCTGCAGCGGCTGCGGTCGCTCAACCAGTTCTTCTTCCACGACCTGGGCTTCGGTGGCAACGTCAACAACTACTACGACCCGGACAACAGCTATCTGAACGCCGTGCTGCGCACGCGCCGGGGCATTCCGATTTCCCTGGCCGTGCTGTGGATGGAGCTGGCGCAGGGGCTGGGACTGCATGCGCGGGGCATCTCGTTTCCCGGGCATTTCATGGTCAAGGTGCTGCTGCCGCGCGGGCAGGTGGTGCTGGATCCGACCACGGGCCAGTCCCTGTCCCGCGAAGACCTGGCCGAGCGGCTGGAGCCGTTCCGGCGGCGCAGCGGCCTGGTGGACGATTTCGAAGTTCCCCTGGGGCTCTACCTGCAGGCCGCCCCGGCCCGCGAGGTCATTGCCCGCATGCTGCGCAACCTGAAGGAAATCCACCGGTCCCAGCAGGACTGGGGGCGCCTCGCGGCCGTGCAGGAACGGCTGGTGCTGCTGCTGCCCGATGCCTGGGGCGAGTGGCGGGACCGCGGCCTCGCGCGGGCAGAACTCGGCCACGCGGAAGGGGCGGTGTCGGACCTCGAAATCTATCTGGCCCATGCCGAGGATGCGCTCGACGTCGATGCCATCGCCGCACGGCTGGAGCAGTTGCGGCGTACCGGCGACTGACCCTACTGCCGCGCCGTGCGGATGTTGGCCGGCAGCGCCTGGGGATGGCTCGTGCGCAGCGGATTGATGTCCAGCCCGCCGCGCCGGGTGTAGCGCGCATACACCGACAGCTTGATCGGGCGGCAGCGCGTCCACAGGTCCATGAAGATGCGCTCCACGCACTGTTCGTGGAACTCGTTGTGGTTGCGGAAGCTGATCAGGTACTGCAGCAGGCCGGCCTGGTCGATCTGGGCCCCGCTGTACTGGATGCGCACGCTGCCCCAGTCCGGCTGCCCCGTCACCAGGCAATTGCTCTTGAGCAGGTGGCTGGTGAGCGTTTCCGTGACGGGGGCTTCGCCGTGGTTCGCATGCAGCAGTTCCGGGGCGGGGGTGTAGTGCGTGCACTCCACATCCAGGCGGTCCAGCAGCAGGCCGTCGAGTTCCTGCACGGGCTCGCGGTCGAACATCTCGGGCAGCACCAGTTTCACGCCCACGGTCGCCTGGCGGTCCGAACCGCGCCACGCGGCCTCGCTGATGTCCGTCCGGATGCGCGCCTGCACTTCCGCGGCATCCGTGAATCGCGTGTTGTTGAAGCTGTTCAGGTAGAGCTTGAACGACTTGCTCTCGATGATGTTGGGCGTCTCGCAGGGCACGGTGATGTGCGCGAGCGCGACCTGCGGTTTGCCGCGCAGGTTCAGCCATGACAGCTCGAAGGCGGTCCACAGGTCCGCTCCGAAAAAGGGCGGGGCGCCCGTCACGCCGATCTCGTCGCGCTTGGGCTGGCGGGGCAGGGGGAACAGCTGCGAGGCGTCGTACTGGTCGACATAGCCGGAGACGCGGCCCAGCTGGGATTGGTCGGGAGTGTTCATGGTGTGTTCGCCGGCGTCATTCGAAGCGCCGTTCGCGCAGCCACTTCGTGGCGATCCACTTGTCGCCGGCGACGACAGGGGCTCCGCCATGGAGCGTGCGCGTGGAAGGGTGGGGGCGCTCGTAGCTGAAGAACACCGCGTTCCCGCGGCGCGGAGCCACCTCCAGATGCACGTCGGGGAAGGTGGTGCCACCGCCCTTTTCCGGATCGTTGAGGTAGATGACGATCGTGGCCACCCGCTGCCCACCCCGGCGCAGGATGGTCGGCGTGCCGGGCTCCGCGGGGTCGAAATAGTCGTAGTGGGGCTTGTATTCGGCGCCGGGCCGGTAGTGCAGCACCTGCAGGCCCTCGCCGTTCTCCAGGGGCCAGTTCACCAGCCGGGCGATGCGCGCTTCCAGCCGGGCCACCACGGGGTTTTCCTCGCGCTGGAAGAACATGCCGTTGCTGGTGCGGTCGTCGTTGACTTCCTCGCCGCCCGTGCGCGTGGCGACGGTGAGCGACCGGGCCATGCGAGGGCGGGCCGTATCGATGATGGCATCGCATTCCTCGGGCGACAGCAGGTTGCCGAACAGCACCACGCGCGGCTGGGCCATGGCCATGAGCACTTCCACGCGGCGGTCGCCGACATCGATGCTGCCGGGGGACTCCGCCAGGTCCGGCTCAGGCACGCGCGAGGCTGCCGGATGGCCCTGCTGCACCGCCAGCGTGTCCAGGTGCTCGCGCAGCACGTGTTCCATCGCGTAGGTGGCCACGTCCTCGCCCCAGCCCGCGTCGAGCATGGATTGCAGCACGGCGGGCGCACCGAAGCCTGCCTGCGCCTGCGCGACGATCCAGGTGCGCAGTTCCGGCGTGATGGATTGGGAGAGGGCGGCGTCCGTGTCGGCGCGCGCTGCAACGGGGCGGTTGGCGGACATGTGTTCGGTCGGGAAAGTGGGTGGGGATGCAGCCATCGGCAATCGGGTACGTTAACCCCCGTGCCAAACACGGCCGCGGAATGCGGTTTTTAGGGCGCGCCTCAGCCGGCGTCCCTGCGGCGGAAGACGAGGCGGTCCTGCGCCGAGGCGGAAGCGTCGAACGCATAGCCTTCGAGATCGAAACCTTCCAGCTGGCGGGGCGCCACCACGCGGTGCTGGATGGCATAGCGCGCCATCAACCCGCGCGCGCGCTTGGCATGGAAGCTGATGATCTTGTAGCGGCCTCCCTTCCAGTCCTCGAACACGCATTCGATCACGCGGGCCTTCAGTACGGAGGTGTCCACGGACTTGGAGTATTCCTGGGAGGCGAGGTTCACCACCACCGGCGTGGCGTCGGCCGCGAGGCGCTGGTTCAGGTGCTCTGCGATGCGCGTGCCCCAGAACCGGTAGAGGTTGGCACCGGCCCCGGTGGCGAGCCGCGTGCCCATCTCCAGGCGGTAGGGCTGCATCCGGTCGAGGGGACGCAGCACGCCGTAGAGGCCGCTCAGGATGGCGACGTGGTCCTGTGCCCAGCGCAGTTCGTCGCCGTCCAGGCTCCGGGCGTTCAGGCCCTCATAGACATCGCCGTTGAACGCGAAGAGCGCCTGGCGCGCGTTCGCGGCCGTGAAACGCGGCGACCAGGCGGCATAGCGTGCGGCATTGAGCCCGGCCAGGGCGTCGCTGATATCCATCAGGGATGCGAGCTCCTGCGGAGACTTCTCGCGCAGCACGCCGATGAGCTGCGTGGATTCGGGAATGAAAGGGGGAAGGGTGTGGGCCAGCCCTGGCGGCAGCGGGGTGTCGTAATCCAGGGATTTGGCGGGAGACAGCAGGAACAGCATCGGTGCGGATTCCCTCGGGGCGAACGGATGGTGCGTGAAAATGCGGACGGCCGGCAGCGCCATGCACACATGGCGCTGCCGGCCGTCAGGGGCCGTCAGGCGACGGACGAAGGCTGCTGTTCGAACGGCAGCTTCAGGTCGCGCAGGTCGCGGCGGGTCTCCACCAGCACCAGCGGACCTTCATCCAGCACGACGGCCGGGGGCCGCTCGCGCGGCACGTGCACCGGGCGGGGCTCCGCGGCGATCACTGCCTGGGCGGCGGCGATCTTCTCCGCATCGGAGTTCACCCATTGCAGGCCCGAGCTTTCGGCGATGCGGTTCAACTCATCCACCGGCAGCTGGAAGGCCTGCACGCGTGGCAGTCCCGGCACGGCGGCTGCTGCGGCCGGTGCAGGTGCTGGCGCTGGCGTGGTGACCGGAGCGGGTGCTGGCGCAGGGGCCACGGCCGTAGCGACTGCTGGTGCCGGCGCGACCTCCGGGATGCTGGCCGGGGCCTGCGCAGGTTCCGCGGGGGCCTCGCCGTGCGGCGCTGCTTCGGAAGCCACCGTTGCGGCGATGGGCTCCGATGCGCTGCCGCCCTGGCTGAAGTAGCTGCGGCGCGGCGCTTCCTGTGCAGCGCCTTCGCCGGCCACGTCCTGCACGGCCTGCGCCGTGGTGGATTCGTCCACCGGCGCGGATTCCGCTTCGGCGCCTTCGCGCGGTGTGCGCTCCCGGCGGTCGCGGCCGTAGCGGTCGCGTGACCGGCGCTCGCGGCGCGGCTCCTCGCCCGAGGCGGAGTCCGCGGCCGGGCCGCCGGCTTCGCCGCCGGTCAAGTCCAGATCGGGCAACGAGGCCATCGGGGACGTATCCACGAACTCGGCCTGGCCTTCCTCTCCGCGCGGACGGCGGTCGCCGCCGCGTTCACGGCGCTCCCGGCGCTCGCCGTTGCGAGGAACCCGTTCGCCGCGCTCCTGCGGTGCGGCACTCTGGCCTTCGATGCCGACGTCCTGGGCCGCCGCCATGCCGGCGTCAGTGCCCAGCGGCTGCTGGCGCGGAGCGTCACCGGCTTCCCGGCGTTCGCGGCCGCGGCCGCCTTCACGGCCTTCGCGGCCATTGCGGGGCGCGTAATCGCCTTCGGCGCGAACGGATGCATCGCGTCCGTTCTCGCGTCCGCTTTCGCGGTCGCGGTCGCGTTCCCGTGCCGGCCGGCCTTCGCGGCCCTCGGCATCGCGCGGGCCCCGGCCGTTGCGCGGCGCTTCGCCTTCGGCGCGCTCGGGGCGTTCCCCACGCTCGCCACGGCGTCCGCGGCCTTCCGCGCCACCGTTCTCGCGCTGCCCGTCACGGCCACCACCGTTGCCGTCGCGTCCGCCGCGCCGGCCTCCACGGCGTCCGTCACGCGGGGCATCTGCGGCAGGCGCGGGAGCCGGCGCCGCTACCGGCGCGGACACCGGTGCCGCAGCGGTGCCCGGCCCGAAGCCGAACAGGCTCTTGAGCCATGCGAAGAAGCCCTGTTCCTGCGGTGCTGCCGGTGCCGGAGCGGGGGCTGGTGCAGGCGCCTGTGCCGGGGCGGGCGCGGCGGCCGCGTGCGAGCCGTTGCGTGGGCCTGCGGTGCGCGGCGTTTCGGGGCGCGGCTCGGCGATCGGGGCAGGGGCGTCGGGCAGCACGCCCTTGATCACCGGGGTCTGCTTGTTCGTGGGCTCCTGCGAACGGCGCGTCACGGTGGTGGGGTCTTCCATCTCCTCGGCCAGGTGATAGCTCGCGGCGATGTGGTCCAGGCGCGGATCGTCGTGCTTGAGGCGCTCGAGCTTGTATTTCGGCGTCTCCATGGTCTTGTTGGGCACCATGAGCACGCTCACGCGCTGCTTGAGTTCGATCTTGGCGATCTCGGTGCGCTTCTCGTTCAGCAGGAACGAGGCCACTTCCACCGGCACCTGGCAGTGCACGGCGGCCGTGTTGTCCTTCATGGACTCTTCCTGAATCATGCGCAAAATCTGCAGCGAGAAGCCTTCCGTGTCGCGCACGTGGCCGGTGCCGTCGCATCGCGGGCAGCGGATGTGTGCGCCTTCGCTGAGCGACGGCTTCAGGCGCTGGCGGCTCATCTCCATCAGGCCGAACTTGCTGATCGTGCCGAACTGTACGCGGGCGCGGTCGTGGCGCAGCGCGTCGCGCAGGCGGTTCTCGACCTCGCGGCGGTTCTTGCTCTCCTCCATGTCGATGAAGTCGATCACGATCAGGCCGCCCAGGTCGCGCAGGCGCATCTGGCGGGCCACCTCGTCGGCGGCTTCCAGGTTGGTGCGGGTGGCGGTTTCCTCGATGTCGCCACCCTTGATGGCGCGGGCCGAGTTCACGTCCACGGACACCAGCGCTTCCGTGTGGTCTATCACGATGGCGCCGCCGGAGGGCAGGGTCACCGTACGGGCGTAGGCGGACTCGATCTGGTGCTCGATCTGGAAGCGGCTGAACAGCGCCGCGTCGTCGCGGTAGCGCTTGACCTTGGTGGCATGCTCGGGCATGACGTGCGACATGAACTGCTGCGCCTGTTCATAGATGTCGTCCGTATCGATGAGGATGTCGCCGATGTCGTTGTTGAAGTAGTCGCGGATCGCGCGGATCACCAGCGAGGATTCCTGGTAGATCAGGAAGGCACCCTTGCCGCCCTTGGCGGCGCCGTCGATGGCGGTCCAGAGCTTGAGCAGGTAGTTCAGATCCCATTGCAGCTCGGGCGCCGAGCGGCCGATGCCGGCGGTGCGCGCGATGATGCTCATGCCCTTCGGGTACTCGAGCTGGTCCATCGCCTCCTTGAGCTCGGCACGGTCCTCGCCCTCGATGCGGCGCGACACGCCGCCGCCGCGCGGGTTGTTGGGCATCAGCACCACGTAGCGGCCGGCCAGCGACACGAAGGTGGTCAGGGCCGCGCCCTTGTTGCCGCGTTCTTCCTTCTCGACCTGGACCAGCAGTTCCTGGCCTTCGCGGATCACGTCGTTGATGCGGGCCTGGCTGGGCGAGACGCCCTCGGCGAAATACTGGCGGGAGATTTCCTTGAAAGGCAGGAAGCCGTGGCGGTCTTCGCCGTAATCCACGAAGCAGGCTTCCAGGCTGGGCTCGACACGGGTGACGACCGCCTTGTAGATGTTGCCCTTGCGTTGTTCGCGTCCCTCGATCTCGATCTCGTAGTCCAGCAGCTTCTGGCCGTCCACGATGGCGAGGCGCCGTTCTTCGGGCTGCGTGGCATTGATGAGCATCCGCTTCATGATGCGTTTCCTTCTTCGTATGGGTGCGGGACGCCGCGCAGCACAGGGGCTGCATGCGTCCCGGGTTCAACCGTTGACACAGGCTCTTCAGGAGCCATGGATGCCAGGGGCCGACGCACTGAAACGAAGGGAATTGCCGCTGAAAGCCAGGCGGCCGCGAAGCTGTTGACTAGCTCGGCAGCCGGGGTGGTGGGGCGTGGATGGGGGCGATGAAGGAAGCGCGCTTCCTGGCCGGGAAGAATGTCGCCGGCAGGGCGCGCCATGCGGGCACGTCGGGCATGCGGACGGCCCGCGCCAGGGGCGTCTGCCCCTGCCACAGTGCCATGATCCAAGCCATCAGCGCCAACATGTTTTTCGCTTTGATCCGCGGCAGGGGCGATCTCCGTGGAGAGGCGGCCTGCCGGTTGGGGATTCCGTTTGGGTGTTTCAATTTGTCAGCCGGGCCGGGTGGCATGCGGGCCTTCGCAGGCAATCGGCCTGCAAGCTGCGCGCACGACGCCCGTTGGCATCGACCTTCCTGTACGGCGTGTCGGATCGGGTGGACTAAACTCCAGACAAATCAACCACTTACACAACGTCGCACAGGTGAAACACATTATAGGGGCCAAACCGGCACCCGGCCGCCCCCCCACCGACTCCGAACCGGGTGCCGTGGCCGTGCGCTGGGTGGAGGTCGATGCCGAGTCCGCTGGGCAGCGGCTGGATAACTTTCTGATACGTGAGCTCAAGGGCGTGCCCAAGACGCACGTCTATCGCATCATCCGCAGCGGCGAGGTCCGCATCAACAAGGGGCGGGCCGCGGCCGACACCCGCGTCGAGGCCGGTGACGTGGTCCGTGTGCCGCCCGTGCGCATTTCCGACAAGGTGGCTGCCAAGGCGGAGCGGCCCGCGCCGGCCAGGGAGTTTCCCCTGCTGCTGGAGGATGAGCACCTGATCGCCCTGGACAAGCCCGCCGGCGTGGCTGTGCATGGCGGCAGCGGCGTGAGCTTCGGCGTCATCGAGCAATTGCGCCAGGCGCGCCCGCAGGCCCGCTTCCTGGAGCTGGTGCATCGCCTGGACCGGGAAACCTCGGGCATCCTGCTCGTGGCCAAGAAGCGTTCGGCGCTCACGCACCTGCAGGACCAGTTCCGCGAGCGTGAAACCGGCAAGACCTACCTGGCCCTCGTATCGGGCGAGTGGCCGGAGCGCCTGAAGGTCATCGACGCACCCCTGCACAAATATCTGCAGGCCGACGGCGAGCGCCGCGTGCGCGTGACCACGGAAGACGATCCCGACGGCATGCGCTCCATCACCCTCGTGAAAGTGCGCAGCCGCATACCTGCCCGCCCGGCCGGGGGGCTGCCCGCCATGGCGCTGCTGGAAGTGACGATCAAGACCGGCCGCACCCACCAGATCCGGGTCCACCTGGCCAGCCAGGGCCACCCGATCCTGGGCGATGACAAATATGGCGACTTCGATCTGAACCGCCGCGTCCAGAAGCACGGCCTGCGCCGCATGTTCCTGCATGCATGGCGGTTACAGTTCAGCCATCCCGCCAGCGGCGAGCGCGTCGAACTGCATGCCGAACTGCCGGCGGAGCTGTCCGGCTTCCTGCCCGCCGCTCCCGCTCCCACCTGACGCCCGCCGCCCCATGTCCGCCACCCGTGCCCGCCGTTTCGATCTCATCGCCTTCGACTGGGATGGGACCCTGTTCGATTCCACCGCCATCATCGTGCGCTGCATCCAGGATTCCGTGCGTGACGTGGGCGGGCAGGTGCCCAGCGATCGCGATGCTGCCTGGGTGATCGGCATGGGGCTGATGGAGGCGCTGGCGCATGCCGCTCCCCACGTACCGCGCGAAAAGCATGCGGAACTGCGCGGCCGCTACGGCTACCACTACGCGCGCCACCAGAACGACCTGAGCCTCTTCGAGGGGGTGCTGCCGATGCTGGAAGACCTGCGCACCTCCGGCCACCTGCTGGCCGTGGCCACCGGCAAGAGCCGCCGGGGGCTCGACGAAGTCCTGCACACGGTTTCGCTGCGGGGCATGTTCGATGGATCCCGGACGGCCGATGAGACCGCCAGCAAGCCGCATCCCCTGATGCTGCAGGAACTGATGGCGGAGTTCGGCGTGCCGCCCGAGCGGCTGCTGATGATCGGCGACACCACCCACGACCTGCAGATGGCACGCTCGGCCGGCTGCCCCAGCGTGGGAGTGAGCTACGGAGCGCACGAGCCCTCCGGATTCCATGCGCTGGAGCCGCTGCACGTCGCCCATTCCGTGGCCGACCTGCACGACTGGCTGGTGCGCAACGGCTGATCGCACCGGCGCACCCTGGAGAACCGAACATGACCGATGTCCCGGGACCGGCCATTCCCCTGTGCCCGAGCGATGCGCTGCGGGAGGGCGGCGATGCCGTTCCATTCGATGTCGTGTGGGTCGGACAGTCCTGCCGTGCCTTCGCCATCCGCTACCAGGGGCAGGTCCATGCCTACCTGAACCAATGCACCCATGTGCCCATGGAGATGGATTGGCAGCCCAACCGTTTCTTCGATGACACTGGGCACTGGCTGCTCTGCGCCTCGCATGGCGCGGCCTACCGCCCCGACACCGGCGCCTGTGCGGGTGGTCCCTGCCGTGGCGGACTGGTGAAGATCGCAATTTCGGAAGAGTCCGGAGTGGTGCGCTGGCATACTGGCTCCCAGTTGCAACCCGTGGAATTCTGAGACATCCCATGACCGATCCGACCCGGAAAGAACCCTCCGGCCTGGAAGCTGATCCGTCGCCCACGCCTGACCTGTGGGCCTCGAGTGCTCCTGAAAAAATAGCGAAAGACACCCCGGCCGCGGCCGACAGGCCCCCCGGCTGGGAGCGTGAGGTGCTGGAAAAACTCGTCTTCGCCACCCTCTCCGAACAGCGCTCCGCGCGCCGCTGGCGTGTTTTCACCCGCATGGCGTGGCTGGTTTTCCTGGTCGCCGTGGCCTGGGTGTTGCTTGCGCGCGACGTTGCGACGCCCAGCAAAAGCACGCCCCATACCGCCGTGGTGGACATCAAGGGCGAGATCGCGTCCGGTGCCGAGGCGAGCGCGGAATTCGTGGTCGCTGCCATGCGCAGCGCCTTCGAGGACTCCGGTTCCCAGGCCGTGGTGCTGCTCATCAACTCCCCTGGCGGCAGCCCCGTGCAGGCCGGCATCATCAACGACGAGATCATCCGGCTCAAGGCCAAGTACAACAAGCCGGTCTACGCGGTGGTCGAGGAAACCTGCGCATCGGCCGCCTATTACATCGCGGCCGGCGCCGACCAGATCTTCGTGGACAAGGCCAGCGTCGTGGGCAGCATCGGCGTGCTGATGGACGGGTTCGGCTTCACCGGCACCATGGAAAAGCTCGGCGTGGAACGCCGCCTGCTCACGGCGGGCGAGAACAAGGGCTTCCTCGATCCGTTCAGCCCGATGTCCGAGAAGCAGCGCACCTATGCGCAGGCCATGCTCGACCAGATCCACCAGCAGTTCATCCACGTGGTCCAGAAGGGGCGGGGCGATCGCCTCAAGCCCACGGCGGACACGTTCAGCGGCCTGTTCTGGACGGGCCAGCAGGCCGTCGATATGGGGCTGGCCGACCACCTGGGCAACCTCGATTACGTGGCCCGCGAAGTCGTCAAGGCCGAGGACATCATCGACTACACGCGCCGGGACAACGTGGCCGAGCGCCTGGTGAAGAAGTTCGGCGCCGCCATGGGCGAAACCGCCATCCGCGCCCTGGGTGCCAGCCTGCCGGCAGTGCGCTGAACAGGCGGGTTCGCTTTCAGCAAAAAAGAGGCGCCGCGGCGCCTCTTTTTCGTTCCCGCCGGAGATCACCGTCCGATGGCGAACACGACGGGCGTGCGGCTGTCCAGCACCTCCGGCTGCTGGCGCCAGTGGCGCACGAGCTGGCTGGCCGTGCGGGCGCTGGCCAGGGTCAGGCCGCTGGCGAATGCCAGCCGGGTGTGGGGCTGCAGCGTCTTGACCAGGGCCTGCCACAGCGCGGGGTTGCGATAGGGTGTTTCGATGAACAGCTGTGTCTGCCCCTGCCGCAGCGCCAGCGCCTCCAGTTCCCGGATGCGCTGCGCGCGCTGGGCTGCATCCTGCGGCAGGTAGCCGTTGAACGCGAAGTTCTGGCCGTTGAGACCGCTGGCCGCCAGGGCGAGCAGCAGCGAGACGGGACCAGTGAGCGGCTCCACGCGCAAGCCCAGGTCATGGGCCGCGCGCACCACCGAGCTGCCGGGGTCTGCCACGGCGGGCATCCCGGCCTCGCTGACCAGCCCCATGTCGTTGCCCGCCATCGCCGCAGCCAGCAACGGGCTGGCATCGAAGCCGGCCGCGCCGCCGGTAGCGCCCTGGTGGTCCCCCTTCTTGTGGACCTCGCGGGGCAATTCGGTGATGGACTGGCCCTGCAGCGGCGCCGCCAGCGGATGGAGTGCATCGATGCGCTTGAGGTAGGCGCGCGTGCTCTTCGCGTTCTCGCAGATCCAGTGGGTAATGCCTGCCGCCTTCCGCAGGGTGCCTGCGGGAAGGGCATCCTCCAGCGGTGCCTGTTCATCGCACCCGAAATCCAGAGGTGCCGGGACGAGGTACAGCGTGCCGCGGGGCGTGCCGGCGGGAGGGCGGGCCTGCTCCGTCATGGCAGTACCAGGCCCGCGTTGCGCAGCATGCGGCAGGTGCGGATCAGCGGCAGGCCCACCAGCGCCGTGGGATCGTCGCTCACGATGGCGTCCAGCAGGCTGATGCCCAGGCCTTCGCTCTTGGCGCTGCCCGCGCAGTCATAGGGCTGCTCGGCACGCAGATAGCGCTCGATCTCTTCGTCGGAGAGATCCCGGAAGCGCACTTCCACCGGCGCGAGATCGGTGGCCTCGAAACCCGTGGCGGCGCAGGCCACGGTCACGGCAGTCTGGAACACCACGGTCCGGCCGCGCATGCGCTGCAGTTGGGCCACGGCGCGCTCATGGGTGCCCGGCTTGCCCAGCGGGGTGCCGGACAGGTCCGCCACCTGGTCGGAGCCGATGACGACCGCACCGGGGTGGCGCCGTGCCACGTCGCGCGCCTTGGCCTGCGCGAGCCGCAGGGCCAGATCGTGTGGCGACTCGCCGGATCGAGGGGTTTCGTCCACGTCGGGCGCGGAAACGTCGAAAGGCACTCCCAGCCGGGCGAGCAGTTCGCGCCGGTAGCGGGAGGTGGAGCCCAGTACCAGCGGGCGGAGAGGAGAAGCGGGGGCAGACATGGCGGCGATTCTCTTACACTGCCGCCATGACCAAGGAATTCTCTCCCCAGCGCCTCGACGTCAAGGCATTCGCGCAGGCGGGCGGTCATCTGTCCGGCCATGATTCGCTCCTGAAATACGAGCGGCTGGCCCAGGAGGCCAAGGGGCTGCACCCCGACCTGCTCGTGGACTGGACCGCCGACGGCGAAGTGCGCGCCACGCACGGCATCGGTGGCCAGGTCTGGCTGCGGCTGCGTGTGCGCGCCGCCTTCCCCATGACCTGCCAGCGCTGCCTCGGACCGGTGGATGTCCCCCTGGAGGTCGAACGCGAATTCCGGTTCGTCGCCGACGAAGCGACCGCCGAGGCGCTCGACGACGAAAGCGAGGAAGACCTGCTGGCCATGAGCCGCGAGTTCAACCTGCGCGAACTGATCGAGGACGAGCTTCTCATGGCGCTGCCGCTCGTTCCCCGCCACGAGGAATGTCCTTCCGCTGTGCGGATGGCCTCCAGCGACGAGGATTTCGAGGAGGCCAGCGCGGACAAGCCGAACCCCTTCGCGGCGCTCGCATCCCTCAAGACCGGCAAGCCTGGAGGCTGAAAAGCCATTTGGGCTATAATCATGGGCTTCGCGCGAATCCCCTCGTGTCTTCAATGGGCTGATCGCGTTTTTACCAACCCACCCTTTCAAGACCAGGAGCCACCATGGCTGTTCAACAGAACAAAAAGTCCCCCTCCAAGCGCGGCATGCACCGTTCGCACAACGCCCTGAACGTGCCCGGCATCGCTGTCGAGCCCACCACCGGCGAAACCCATCTGCGCCACCACATCAGCCCCAACGGCTTCTACCGTGGCCGCCAGGTGCTGAAGAACAAGTCCGAAGCCTGATCTTCGCTCGCGCGCCGAGGCCCGCTGCTACACATGCGGTAGCGCGGGCCTTTGTTTTGTCCGCTGCTTCTTTTTTCCGGATCCCACTCGCATGTGATCCGGCGAGTCGCCCATGATCACACTGGCTGTTGACTGCATGGGGGGCGATCACGGCCCCCGCGTCACGCTGGCGGCCTGCCGCCAATTCCTCGAACACCATCCGCAAGCGCGGCTGCTGCTGGTGGGCCAGCCCGAGAGCCTGGGCGGGTTCGCGCACGAGCGCGCGCAGATCGTCCCGGCCAGCGAGGTCGTCTCGATGGACGATCCTGTGGAGGTGGCCCTGCGCCGCAAGAAGGACTCCTCCATGCGCGTGGCGATCCAGCAGGTGAAGGACGGCGCGGCCCAGGTCGCCGTGTCGGCCGGCAACACCGGGGCGCTGATGGCGATTGCGCGCTACCTCTTGAAGACACTGGATGGCATCGACCGGCCCGCCATCGCCACCCAGATGCCCAATGCCCGGGGCGGTGCGACCACCGTGCTGGACCTGGGCGCCAACGTGGATTGCACTGCCGAGCATCTGCTGCAGTTCGCCGTCATGGGCGCGGCCCTGGTGTCGGCGCTGCACGAGGGGGCGGAAGAGCCTGCGGTCGGCCTGCTCAACATTGGCGAAGAGGTCATCAAGGGCAATGAAGTCATCAAGCGCACCGGCGAACTGCTGCGTTCCGCGTCCGAAGCCGGTGACCTGAACTTCTATGGCAACGTGGAAGGCAATGACATCTTCAAGGGCACGGTGGATATCGTCGTATGTGACGGCTTCGTGGGCAACGTGGCGCTCAAGGCCAGCGAGGGCGTCGCATCGATGATCGTCGGCGCGCTCAAGCAGGAGTTCAAGCGCAGCATCTTCACGAAAATCGCGGCAGTTGTGGCCTATCCGGTGCTATCTGCGCTGATGCGGCGCATGGACCACCGCCGTTACAACGGGGCGGCGCTGCTGGGGCTGCGGGGGCTTGTCTTCAAGAGCCACGGGTCCGCTGACATATTGGCGTTCGAGCAGGCTTTGATCCGCGCGTATGATGCGGCCCGCAACAACCTGCTCGATCGAGTCCGTTCGCGGGTTGCGCATGCCGCGCCCCTGCTGGGGCCCGCCGCCGCGCAGCCCTCGCCCTGACGGACCGTTTCGGGCCCCAATGAATGAGCCGTTATTCCCGCATCACAGGCACCGGCAGCAGCCTGCCCCCACGCCGTCTGACCAACGCCGACCTCGTGGCCGAACTGGCCGGGCGGGGCGTTGAGACCTCGGACCAGTGGATCGTGGAGCGCACGGGCATCCGCGCCCGGCATTTCGCCGAGCGTGACGTGTGCAGCAGCGATCTGGGGCTGGAGGCGGCGCGGCAGGCGCTGGATGCCGCGGGCGTGCAGCCCGCGGACATCGACCTCATCATCGTCGCCACGTCCACGCCGGACATGGTCTTTCCCTCCACTGCGTGCATCCTCCAGAACAAGCTGGGCGCCAATGGCTGCCCCGCATTCGACGTGCAGGCGGTGTGCAGCGGATTCATCTATGCGCTGGCGGTGGCGGATTCCATGATCCGCTCGGGCGGCGCCCGCCGCGCCCTCGTCGTGGGTTCCGAAGTGTTCAGCCGGCTGCTCGACTTCAACGACCGCACCACCTGCGTGCTGTTTGGCGACGGCGCGGGTGCGGTGGTCCTGGAGGCCTCCGAGACGCCGGGCATCCTCGCGAGCGACCTGCATGCGGATGGCAGGCACGTCGGCATCCTGTGCGTGCCGGGCAACGTGTACGGCGGCGAGATCCTCGGCGACCCGCTGCTCAAGATGGATGGCCAGGCGGTGTTCAAGCTGGCCGTGGGCGTGCTCGACAAGGCGGCCCGCGCCGTGCTGGACAAGGCCGGCCTGAAGGAGTCGGACGTGGACTGGCTGATTCCCCACCAAGCGAACATCCGCATCATGCAGGGCACGGCCAGGAAGCTGGGCTTGCCGATGGACAAGGTGGTGGTCACGGTGGACCAGCACGGCAACACGTCGGCCGCATCCATTCCCCTGGCCCTCGACCACGCGGTGCGCACCGGGCAGGCCCGTCCCGGCCAGAACCTGCTGCTCGAAGGCGTGGGGGGCGGCTTCACCTGGGGCGCCGTGCTGCTCACGCTCTGAGGACTGCCGTGGCCTGCGCCGAAGCGCGGCCCCGGCACCTCGTATGACCTGAATTTCCCTCATGACCACGAAGAACTTCGCATTCGTCTTTCCCGGACAGGGATCGCAATCCGTCGGCATGCTCGACGCCTGGGGCGGCCATCCCGCCGTGGCCGAAGCCGTCCAGGAGGCCTCCGAAGCGCTCGGCGAGGACGTCGGCCGCCTGGTCCATGACGGCCCCAAGGAAGCCCTGGCGCTGACCACCAACACCCAGCCCGTGATGCTGGTCGCCGGTGTGGCGGCCTGGCGCGTCTGGCTCGCGGAAAGCGGCGCGCAACCTGCCGCGGTGGCCGGCCACTCCCTGGGTGAATATTCCGCCCTGGTGGCCTCCGGCGTGCTCACCCTGTCGCAGGCGGCTCCGCTGGTGCGGCTGCGCGCTTCCGCCATGCAGGAAGCCGTGCCCGTGGGCGTGGGCGCCATGGCGGCCATCCTCGGGCTCGAATCCGCGAAGGTGATCGAGGGCTGCGCCCAGGCCACCGCCGCCTTCGGGGCGGGCAGCACGGACGTCGTCGAGGCCGTGAACTTCAACGATCCGGCCCAGACCGTGATCGCCGGCACCAGGGCGGGCGTCGAGAAGGCCTGCGAAATGCTCAAGGCCGCGGGTGCCAAGCGCGCGCTGCCCCTGCCCGTGTCCGCGCCATTCCACTCCAGCCTCATGAGGCCGGCCGCCGAGAAGCTGCGCGAGGCACTGGCCGGCCTGTCCCTGGCCGCTCCTCGCATCCCCGTGGTCAACAACATCGACGTGGCCGTGGTGCAGGATGCGGACGCGATCTGCGATGCGCTCTACCGCCAGGCCTTCGGTCCCGTGCGGTGGGTGGAGTGCATCGGCGCGCTCAAGGCACAGGGTGCCACCCATGTGATCGAGTGCGGCCCCGGCAAGGTGCTCACGGGCATGGCCAAGCGCATCGACGCGACCCTGGTGACCGGCTCCGTGTACGACCCCGCATCCCTGCAGGAAACCCGCGAACTGCTGGCCTGAGACGGCTGCCCGGAGAGACACCATGACCCTTTCGAATTCTTCCGACAACACCGCCCGCATCGCCCTGGTGACGGGTGCCTCCCGCGGCATCGGTGCCGCCATCGCCGCCGAACTGGCGGCGCGGGGCTTCCGCGTCATCGGCACGGCGACCACCGAAGACGGCGCGCAACGCATCACCCAGGCGCTGTCCGCGCACGCAGGCTGCCGTGGTGCTGCCCTCGACGTGAACGACGCCGCCGCGCTGGACGCACTGATCGACGGCATCGTGAAAGAGCAGGGCGGCCTGCATGTGCTGGTCAACAACGCCGGCATCACGCGCGACCAGATCGCCATGCGCATGAAGGACGACGACTGGGACGCCGTGCTCGACACGAACCTCAAGGCGGTGTTCCGGGCCTGCCGCGCCGTGATGCGGCCGATGATGAAGCAGCGCTATGGGCGCATTGTCAACATCACGAGCGTGGTGGGCGCCTCCGGCAATCCGGGTCAGGCCAACTACGCCGCGGCGAAGGCAGGCCTTGCCGGCATGACGCGCTCGCTGGCCCGCGAACTGGGCAGCCGCGGCATCACGGTGAACTGCGTGGCTCCCGGTTTCATCCGCACCGACATGACCGCCGAGCTCTCCGAAGAGCAGCACAAGGCCCTGCAGACGCAGATCCCGCTGGGCCACATGGGCCAGCCATCGGACATCGCCAAGGCCGTTGCATACCTCGCTTCGGACGACGCGGGTTATGTGACCGGTCAGGAGTTGCATGTCAATGGCGGCATGTACATGTAATTGATGAAAGTTGACGCCGGTTGTTCCGCCCGGCAAGCCATTTCGAGGTGTATCCCGATACGGCTAGAATCGCGGATTCATTCACAACCCCCAAAGGGAAACCATGAGCGATATCGAAGCACGTGTCAAAAAAATCATCGCCGAGCAACTCGGCGTGGAAGAGTCGCAAGTCACCAATGAAAAGGCTTTCGTGGCCGACCTGGGTGCCGACTCGCTCGACACGGTGGAGCTGGTGATGGCGCTGGAAGACGAGTTCGGCATCGAGATCCCTGACGAAGACGCAGAGAAGATCACGACGGTCCAGAACGCCATCGACTACGCGAACACCCACCAGAAGGCCTGAGCCTGCGGTCTCGCCTTCCCCTCGGATCGTCCTGCGGTCCGGTATCAGCACGAAAGAGTCTTAGCGCATGAGCCGTCGTCGCGTCGTCGTGACCGGCCTGGGTTGCGTCAGCCCCGTCGGTAACACGGTGGCGGAAGCCTGGGCCCGAATCCTTGCCGGTCAGTCCGGCATTGGCCTCATCACCAAGTTCGATGCTTCGAACTTTGCCTGCAAGATTGCCGGCGAGGTCAAGGATTTCGACCTGAATGCCTATATCAGCGCCAAGGATGCGCGCACGATGGACAGCTTCATCCACTACGGCATCGCCGCAGCGGAGCAGGCCGTGCGCGATGCGGGCCTGCCTGTGGGCGAAGCCCTGGACGAGGAGCTGGCCACCCGGATCGGCTGCATCATCGGCTCGGGCATCGGCGGCCTGCCGCTGATCGAGAACACGCATGCGGAACTGGAGAACCGCGGCCCGCGCCGCATCACTCCCTTCTTCGTTCCCGCGTCCATCATCAACATGGTAGCGGGGCATGTTTCCATGCGCTTCGGCTTCAAGGGGCCGAATCTCTCGGTGGTCACCGCCTGCACCACGGGCCTGCACTGCATCGGCGAGGGTGCCCGCAAGATCGAGTACGGCGACGCCGACGTGATCGTCGCTGGCGGCACGGAATCCACGGTCTCGCCCCTGGGCGTGGGAGGGTTCGCTGCCATGCGCGCGCTGTCCACGCGCAATGACGATCCTGCCACGGCATCCCGTCCGTGGGACAAGGACCGCGACGGCTTCGTACTGGGTGAAGGTGCCGGCGTGCTGGTGCTGGAAGAGTACGAGCATGCGAAGGCCCGCGGCGCGAAGATCTATGCCGAGCTGTCAGGCTACGGCATGAGCGCGGACGCCGGCCACATGACCGCCCCCAGCATGGACGGCCCGCGGCGCGCCATGCTGTCGGCCCTGCGCAATGCCGGCATCAATGTCGACGAGGTCGATTACCTGAACGCACATGGCACCTCGACGCCCCTGGGCGATCTGAACGAGACCAATGCCATCAAGGCGGCGCTGGGCGACCATGCCCGGAACATGGTGGTGAGCTCGACCAAGTCGATGACCGGCCACCTGCTCGGCGGTGCCGGCGGCATCGAGAGCGTGTTCACCGTGCTGGCGCTGCATGACCAGAAGGTGCCTCCCACGATCAACATCTTCGAGCAGGATCCGGAGTGCGATCTGGACTACTGCGCCAACACTGCGCGGGACATGAAGATGGACATCGCGGTGAAGAACAATTTCGGCTTCGGCGGCACCAACGGCACGCTGGTCTTCCGGCGCATCTGACGGCTGCACCGCCGTCACGGCTCCGAGGTGCCTGCATCCATGGCCGATTCCGCGCAGGAGGAGTTCCTCGCTCCGGTATTGCGCCATCCCGCAGGCGCGGAGCACCGGGTTCGTAGCTGGGTGCTGGTGGCCGGTCTCGCTGGCTTCATGGCGTGTTCGGTCTGGGCTCTCCTTGGAAGTGGCGGGTCCGTCCGGACTGCCGCCTGCGGGCTGGCACTGTGGATCGCGGTCCTGCTGCAGGGCTGGCATGCGGTGTCCCGGTGGCCGTCCGGAGTTCTGGCATGGGATGGACTGCTGTGGTCCCTGGACCGTGGCAGGGCGCATCCCCCGGTATGCGGGCGGCTGGAGGTTGCGCTGGATCTGCAGCGGTTCCTGCTGGTTCGCCTCGTAGGCCAGGACGGCCGGCGGGCATGGCTGGGCCTCGAGCCGGGCCGCCATGCCGCCGGATGGGCCGCGCTCCGCCGTGCGGTATATTCGCGCCCCAGACGGGAGCCCGCAGCCCAGGGGCCGACGATGCCCCCTGCTCATCGCCTCGATGCGTGAGCTCACGAATACATGAACGCTTCCCTGCCCCCGCCTTCCCCTGCCGACAGCGACCTCCAACTCGTGGAGCGCACCGTGTCCGGCGACCAGCGGGCCTACGGGCTGCTGGTCGTGAAGTACCAGCGCCGCATCGAACGCCTCATCGGCCGTATGGTGCGCGACTCGGACCTGGTGCAGGACATCGCCCAGGAAACCTTCCTGCGTGCCTACCGTGCACTGCACCAGTTCCGCGGAGAAGCGCAGTTCTACACCTGGCTCTACCGCATCGCGGTCAACACGGCGAAGAAGGCCTTGATGGACATCAAGCGCAATCCCGTCATTTCCGAGAATGCATTGCGCGGCGGAGAAGACGAGGATGAAACTTCCCGTATCGGACACGAACTAACCACCGACGAAACGCCGGAAACCGTGATGGCCGCGCAGGAGATCGCCGCAGCGGTCAACACGGCCATGGAAGCGTTGCCGGAGGATCTGCGCCAGGCGGTCACGCTGCGCGAGATCGAAGGCCTGACCTATGAGGAAATCGCCGAGGCGATGCAGTGCCCCATAGGAACGGTGCGATCGAGGATATTCCGCGCCCGGGAGGCGATTTCCGCCCGGGTGCGGCCATTGCTGGAAAAGCAGACAGGCAAGCGCTGGTGACGCAGGCGTGCCCGGGGAGCCGGGGCAGCGTGCCGGCCCAAGGACGAAGCAGGTGAGAAGCATGAAAGACGATCCGACAATGCGTGAGCAGCTTTCCGCGCTGGCCGATGGCGGCGTTGGCGAGGCCGAGTGGGGCGAAACCTTCACTTATGCCCAGACCGCCGAAGGCCAGGAGGCCTGGGCCGTCTATCACCTGATCGGTGATGTGCTGCGTTCCCCGGAGCTGGCCCGTCCTGGAAGTCCCGTGCTGGCCGATCGCGTGATGGCCCAGCTGGCACGGGAAGAGCGGCCGGTCGCCGAGGTAGCCCTGCCGGACGCTGCGGTCCCCTTGGCTCCTGCTGTCCATGCCCAGGGCGAGGCGGCGAATGCTGCTGTGTTCCGCTGGAAGATGGTCGCCGGGCTGGCATCGCTGGCCGCGGTCGGCGTGCTGGGCTGGAGTGGCCTGTCCGGCGGGCTGCCGGCCGGTGGCGAAACCCGGCTGGCCGCCGCGCCGGCCCGCCTGGAGGCGCCGGCCACCACGACGCTGGTGTCCGCAACTGATCCCTCGGGTGAGCCGCAGGTGATGCTGCGCGACCCGCGCCTGGATGAGCTGCTGGCAGCGCACCGCCAGTATGGGGGCGCTTCCGCCCTCCAGATGCCGGCTGGTTTCCTGCGCAATGCCACCTTCGAGACGCCCCAGCGTTGAGCGCTTGCAATACCGGAGATCAGGATTGGCAGGTCCGCGCAACGCCGATGGCTGGGGGAAGTGGGTCCGGTGCTGTCACCGGGCGAAGGCCATGGCGGGCCTGGCGGTATGGCTGGCATGCGCCCCGTGGCCCGGCGCCTGGGCAGGCATCGAGGACGGCAGCGCCGGCGCCGGTGCTGCGGCCCGGGCCGGATCATCGGCCGCTTCCGCCCCGCAGGTCCGCGCCGAAATCGACGACTGGGTGGAGCGCATCCACCGGGCATCGCGCGAGCAGAGCTACCGCGGGAGCTTCGTGGTCTGGTCTTCCGCGGGAGGCATGACCAGTTCGCGCATCTGGCACGCCACGGACGGCAAGGTGCAGATCGAGCGCATCGAGGCCCTGGATGGCTCACCGCGCACCGTGTTCCGCAGGGACGACTTGGTGCGCACTTTCCTGCCGCGGGCGCAGGTGGTGAAGGAAGAGCGGCGTGACATGCCGGGCCTGTTTCCCCATCTGCCGCAGGCTGAAAGCAGTGCCGTGCTGCGCCATTACCGGGCCCGGTTCCTCGGCAGCGACCGGGTGGCGGGCCAGGATGCCAGTGTCCTGTGGCTGGAGCCCCGGGACGGATTGCGCTTCGGCTACCGCATCTGGATGGCGCAGCCGAGCGGCCTGGTCGTCAAGCTGCAGACGCTGGGCCTGCGCGGCCAGGTGCTGGAGCAGGCGGCGTTCTCGCAGATCGACTTCGACACGCCGCCCACCGTGCCGCAACTGGCGGCGCAGATGGACGATACCCGCGGGTTCCGGCTGCTGGCCGTTCCGCTGGTAAAGACGACAGCGCGGGACGCTGGCTGGCAGCTGGGCCGGCCCGTTGCCGGGTTCGTCCCTGGCGATTGCTACAAGCGGGATCCGGCCGTGCTGGCCAGGATGCCCATGCCGCCCCTGCAGTGCGTTTTCTCGGACGGCCTGGCAACGGTGTCCCTGTTCTTCGAGCCCTACGACGCCGCGCGCCATGCCGGCGAGCCGCGCCGCATGGACATGGGCGCCACCCAGACCCTCGCGCAGC
The DNA here is from genome assembly GCA_003029925.1 of Paracidovorax avenae. Classification (GTDB taxonomy): domain Bacteria; phylum Pseudomonadota; class Gammaproteobacteria; order Burkholderiales; family Burkholderiaceae_C; genus Paracidovorax; species Paracidovorax avenae_A. Next base: position 1,377,258 of record CP028296.1, read on the forward strand.
GGGTGGGCGGAGGCTCCACCTGGCTCACCGCCGTGGGCGAGGTGCCGCAGGAAACCCTGCGGCAACTGGTGGAGCAGATCGAGCCCGTGCGTTGATCTGCGCGCGGCCGGTACATGCCGGCCGTGGCGCAGGGAACCAAACACGGCCTTGTCCTTCACACCTTCGCATGCGTTTTTGCACAACATCGGCGATTTGCCCCGAAAAGAAAGAAAGGTCTTTCATGTTCCCCATGACGTGTAACCCATCGCGTTTCCGGACACTCGTCCGCTCCCTCGCTGCCGCCGGAGCCGTCGCCCTGGTCCCTGCCGGTGCGCTGCACGCCCAGGCCGCCACCGCCAGCCCGCCGCCGGTGGTGCAGGGATTGCCGGACTTCACCGACCTGGTGGACCAGGTCGGTCCGGCGGTGGTGAACATCCGGACCATCGAGAAGGCACCCGACCGTTCCTCCACGAATGGCATGGACGAGGAGATGCTGGAGTTCTTCAAGCGCTTCGGCCTGCCCATGCCGGGCGCGCCGCGCCAGCAGCGCCCCCAGCGCCCCGACGACGAGCAGCCGCGCGGCGTGGGCTCCGGCTTCATCCTCACCTCCGACGGCTACGTGATGACCAACGCCCATGTGGTGGAGGGCGCGCAGGAGGTGCTGGTCACCCTGACCGACAAGCGGGAGTTCAAGGCCAAGATCGTGGGCTCGGACAAGCGCACTGACGTCGCCGTCGTCAAGATCGACGCCACCGGCCTGCCGGCGGTGAAGGTCGGCGACGTGAGCCGTCTGCGCGTGGGCGAGTGGGTGATGGCCATCGGCTCGCCGTTCGGCCTGGAAAACACGGTTACCGCCGGCATCGTGAGCGCCAAGCAGCGCGACACGGGCGACTACCTGCCGTTCATCCAGACGGATGTGGCCATCAACCCCGGCAATTCGGGCGGCCCGCTCATCAACATGCGCGGCGAGGTCGTGGGCATCAACAGCCAGATCTATTCGCGTTCCGGCGGCTTCATGGGCATCTCGTTCGCCATCCCGATCGACGAGGCGATCCGGGTGAGCGATCAGTTGCGGGCCACGGGGCGCGTGACCCGCGGACGCATCGGCGTGCAGATCGGCCAGGTCACGAAGGACGTGGCGGAATCGATCGGCCTGGGCAAGACGCAGGGCGCGCTGGTGACGGGCGTGGAAACCGGCTCGCCAGCCGACAAGGCTGGCGTGGAGGCCGGTGACATCATCACCCGCTTCGATGGCAAGAGCATCGAGAAGATTTCCGACCTGCCGCGCCTGGTGGGCAACACCAAGCCCGGCAACAAGAGCACCGTGACGGTGTTCCGGCGCGGCGCAACGAAGGAACTGCCCATCACGGTGGCGGAGGTGGAGCCCGACGACAAGCCGACGGCCGCAGCCGGAGACCGCGGCGCGAAGCCCAAGGCATCGCCTGCCGCCCTGCAGCTCGGCCTCGCGGCCGCCGACCTGACCGATGCCCAGAAAAAGGAACTGAAGGTCAAGGGCGGGGTGCGCGTGACCGGGGTGACCGATGCGGCGGCAAGGGCAGGCCTGCGGGAGGGCGACGTGATCCTGGGGGTCGCCAACACCGAGGTCTCCAGCATGAAGGACTTCGATGCCGTGCTGGCCAAGGCGGACAAGTCCAAGCCCATCAATGTGCTTTTCCGCCGCGGTGACTGGACCCAGTACGCCGTCATCCGACCGAGCCGGTAAGACACGGCAATGACAGGCAAAGGCCCCATCCTGGAGTGGGAATTGGGGCCTTTCCGCCGCCCAGGCCTTTCCCTCTGGGCAGAGGCTTTCAACTCGCACGGACAGGAAAAAAGTTCTATCTATACATTTGGATAGAATGCTGCACGTTTTCAGTGGCCTGTCTGCATATGCAAAGCCGGTAACATCACCATATGGGATCGCCCCTTTTCATGCACAGGTGTTCCACAGATCGCCCACAAGTTGTTCTCATGCTGTGCCAGCATATTGTGAATAAGCTGTGCATAAATACTGCGTTGCAGGGTGGCAACGCGCCCTGCGGGTCATGATGCGGGCTTTCCCTGTCGGCCTTTTTGCCTACAATGAAGCTCCAACCATCGCAGTTGCCAAAGATTGTTGGTTCAGGGCGCGTCACCACTTGACGCGCCCTTTTTTCTTGTGCGCGCCGTTCTAATTCAACTACTTGTCGCTTCTCGTTGATGAATCACATCAGAAATTTTTCGATCATTGCGCACATTGATCACGGCAAATCGACGCTCGCCGACCGGCTGATCCAGCGCTGCGGTGGCCTGGAAGAGCGCCAGATGGAAGCACAGGTGCTCGATTCGATGGACATCGAAAAAGAGCGTGGGATAACCATCAAGGCCCAGACCGCCGCGCTGCAATACAAGGCCAAAGACGGGCAGGTGTACAACCTCAACCTGATCGACACGCCTGGCCATGTGGACTTCTCGTACGAGGTCTCCCGCTCGCTGTCCGCCTGCGAGGGCGCATTGCTGGTGGTCGATGCCTCGCAGGGTGTGGAGGCCCAGACGGTGGCCAACTGCTACACCGCCCTGGACCTCGGCGTGGAAGTGCTGCCCGTGCTCAACAAGATGGATCTGCCGCAGGCCGATCCCGACAACGCCAAGGCCGAGATCGAGGACGTGATCGGCATCGACGCGACGGATGCGATTCCCTGCTCGGCCAAGACCGGCATGGGCATCGACGAGATCCTCGAACTCATCGTCGCCAAGGTGCCTGCGCCGCGCGGCAATCCCGATGCGCCGTTGCGCGCCATGATCATCGACAGCTGGTTCGATCCCTACGTGGGCGTCGTGATGCTGGTGCGCGTGGTCGATGGACGGCTGCTCAAGGGCGAGCGCTTCAAGATGATGGCTTCGGGCGCGGCCTACAACGCCGACAACCTCGGCGTCTTCACGCCCGCCAACGAGTCGCGCAATGCGCTGAATGCGGGCGAGGTGGGCTACATCATCGCCGGCATCAAGGAACTCAAGGCCGCCAAGGTGGGCGACACCATCACGCTGGAGAAGAAGCTGCCCAACAACCTGGGCCCGGCCGGGCAGGCACTGCCCGGCTTCAAGGAAATCCAGCCGCAGGTGTTCGCGGGCCTGTACCCGACCGAGGCCAGCGAATACGACCAGCTGCGCGACGCGCTGGAGAAGCTGCAGCTCAACGATGCCTCGCTGCATTTCGAGCCCGAGGTGTCGCAGGCGCTGGGCTTCGGCTTCCGCTGCGGCTTCCTGGGCCTGCTGCACATGGAGATCGTGCAGGAGCGCCTGGAGCGCGAGTTCGACCAGGACCTCATCACCACCGCGCCCAGCGTGGTCTACGAAGTGGTCAAGGGCGACGGCGAGGTCATCATGGTGGAGAACCCCTCCAAGATGCCGGACCAGGGCCGCCTCCAGGAAGTCCGCGAGCCCATCGTGACCGTGCATCTCTACATGCCGCAGGAATACGTGGGTCCGGTGATGACGCTGGCCAACCAGAAGCGCGGCGTGCAGTTGAACATGGCCTACCACGGCCGGCAGGTCATGCTGACCTACGAACTGCCGCTGGGCGAGATCGTGCTGGACTTCTTCGACAAGCTCAAGTCGGTGTCGCGCGGCTATGCGTCCATGGACTACGAGTTCAAGGAGTACCGGGCCTCCGACGTGGTGAAGGTGGATATCCTGCTCAACGGCGAGAAGGTGGATGCACTGTCCATCATCGTCCACCGCAGCCAGTCGGCCTACCGCGGCCGCGCGGTGGCTGCCAAGATGCGGGAGATCATCAGCCGGCAGATGTTCGACGTGGCGATCCAGGCAGCCATCGGCGCGAACATCATCGCGCGCGAAACCATCAAGGCCCTGCGCAAGAACGTGCTGGCCAAGTGCTACGGCGGCGACATCACCCGCAAGCGCAAGCTGCTGGAGAAGCAGAAGGCGGGCAAGAAACGCATGAAGCAGATCGGTTCTGTCGAAGTGCCGCAGGAGGCGTTCCTCGCCATCCTGCAAGTGGAGGAGTGATACCGATGCAAGCCATGCAATACGTGACCGCCGCGATCCTGGCGGCCTTCGTCGGATATGTGGGCGCCTGGTACGTGGGCGCCATCGAGGGCAATTTCGCGCTGCTGCTGCTGTTGGCGACGGTGGTGACCGGCGCCTACTGGCTGGCCGAGCGCTTCGTCTTCCTGCCGCGGCGCCGCCGCGCGGCCCAGGCCATCGAGCAGGCGGCCGTGCAGCGGCGCGCCGAGCTGGACCGCATGGGCATCGCCAAGGTGGATGGCGACGTGCAGGAGACGAAGGACCGCATCCTGATGCAGCCGTGGTGGCTGGACTGGACGGCGGGGCTCTTCCCGGTGATCGCCATCGTCTTCGTGCTGCGCTCGTTCCTTTTCGAGCCGTTCAAGATCCCTTCCGGATCGATGATCCCGACCCTGCTGGTGGGCGACCTGATCCTCGTGAACAAGTTCACCTACGGGGTCCGGCTGCCGGTGATCAACAAGAAGATCACCCAAGGCACGCCGCCGCAGCGCGGCGACGTGATGGTGTTCCGCTATCCGCCTCAGCCCAGCATGGATTACATCAAGCGCGTGGTCGGCGTGCCGGGCGACGAGATCGCCTACTTGAACAAGCGGCTCACGGTGAACGGCAAGCCGGTCGAGACCACGGCGCTGCCCGATTTCCTCGACGAGGACACGATGCGTTACTTCAAGCAGTACGACGAGCATCTGGGCGCCAAGCCGCATCGCATGATCAACAACCCCGACGTGCCGGCATTCATCCAGGGGGCCAGCGACTACGCCTTCCGCGAGAATTGCCGCTACAGCGTGGAAGGGGTGGTGTGCAAGGTGCCCGAGGGCCACTATTTCATGATGGGCGACAACCGCGATAATTCGCTCGATTCACGCTATTGGGGCTTCGTGCCTGACGCGAACATCGTCGGCAAGGCCTTTTTCGTGTGGATGAATTTCAGCAACCTGAAGCGCATCGGCGGTTTCCAGTAGCGGCTTGCCGCGGACCGCGGCAAGCCCCAAGACATACCTAAAGCTCAGAAGAGGGTCCGGACCATGGGTCTGCATCAGCACCACCTGCCTCGCTCCGCATCGAACGCCCCGCGGGCGGTCCGGCGATCCCGCCAGCGCGGCCTGTCCTTCATCGGCCTGGTGTTCCTCGCCGTGTTCGCGGTGGCCGCCTTCGCCATCGGCGGCCAGTCCGTGCCCATCTTCCTGGAGTACCAGGCCATCCGCAAGGCGGCTGCCAAGGCTGCGCGCGAGGCGTCCACGGTGCCGGAGGTCCGGGCCTCCTTCGACCGGGCAGCTGCCATCGACGACATCAGCTCCATCACCGGCAAGGACCTCGAAGTGACGAAGCGCAACGACAAGATCGTGGTCTCCTTCAGCTACTCGCGAGAGATCGCGCTCGTCGGCCCCGCCTACCTCGTGTACCGCTTCCACGAGCAGACCAACTGACCCTTTTCTTCCTTTTTTCTCCGTTTTGGTTTCACCCAGCCTTTCCGCCCTGCAGGACCGCCTGCAGCATGCTTTCTCCGATCCATCCCTGCTGCAGCGGGCCATCACGCACCGCAGCTTCTCGGCCGACCACAACGAACGCCTGGAGTTTCTCGGCGATTCGGTGCTGAGTCTGGCCGTATCGAGCCTGCTCTACCAGCGCCTGCGTGACCTGCCGGAAGGCGATCTCTCCCGGGTGCGGGCCAACCTGGTGCGCCAGGAGGCCCTGCACGGCCTGGCCCTGGGCCTGCAACTGCCGCAGGTGCTGCGCCTGGGCGAGGGCGAGACGAAGTCCGGCGGCAAGCAGCGCCCGTCCATCCTGGCCGATGCCCTGGAGGCCCTGATCGGCGCCGTCTATCTGGATGCCGGCTACCAGTGCGCCGAGGCACTGGTGCACCGGCTCTACCAGGACGTGGAGATCAATCCGCGCATGCAGGCGGCCGAGAAGGATGCCAAGACCGCATTGCAGGAGTGGCTGCAGGGCCGCAAAATGAAGCTGCCGCAGTACCGCGTGGTCGCCACGGTGGGGGCCGCCCACCGTCAGACCTTCGACGTGGAATGCGATATCCCGGAACTGGGCCTGACCGAGCGCGGCATCGGCGGATCGCGGAGGGCGGGCGAACAGGCTGCCGCTGCTGCCATGCTGGCCACCCTTAAAGCGAAACACCCATGAATTCCTCCGCTCCCCCCGCTTCCGGCAACCCCGCTACCCCTGCGGTTCCCCAGGACGACCTGGAGGCCATGCTGGCCGCGGCGCGCCCGGGCGCCGCGCCCGCAAAGCCGGGCGGCACTGGTGCCGCCCCGGAGGCCACCGCCGCGCAGGGCCCGCAACGCTGCGGCCTCATCGCCATCGTGGGCAAGCCGAACGTCGGCAAGTCCACGCTCATGAACGCGCTGGTCGGGCAGAAGATCAGCATCACCTCGCGCAAGGCGCAGACCACGCGCCACCGCATCACCGGCATCCGCACGCGCGAAGGCACGCAGTTCGTCTTCGTCGACACACCCGGCTTCCAGACGCGGCACAGCACGGCACTCAACAAGTCCCTCAACAAGACGGTGATGGGCGCGATCGGCGACGTGGATCTCATCCTCTTCGTGGTCGAGGCGGGCAGCTTCACGCTGGCCGACGCCAAGGTGCTGTCGCTCTTCAAGCCCGGCATCCCCACGCTGCTGATCGCCAACAAGCTCGACGAGGTGCATCGCCGCGCCGAGATCGCGCCCTGGCTCAAGGGCATGCAGGAACGCCATCCGTTCGCCGAGTTCGTGCCCATGTCGGCGAAGAACAAGGGCGACATCGAGCGGCTGTTCGGCATCTGCGCCAAGTATCTGCCCGAGCAGCCCTGGTTTTATGGCGAAGACGAGCTGACGGACCGCAGCGAAAAGTTCCTTGCGAGCGAGACGGTGCGCGAGAAGCTCTTCCGCTTCACCGGCGACGAATTGCCCTACACCTCCACCGTCGTCATCGACAAGATGGAGGAAGAGCCAAGCAAGACGCACAAGCGCTTCATCCGCGTGGCCGCCACCATCGTGGTGGAGCGCGACAGCCACAAGGCCATGGTGATCGGCGACAAGGGCGAGCGCCTGAAGCGCATCAGCACCGAGGCACGGCAGGAAATGGAGCGGCTGATGGACGCGAAGGTGTTCCTGGAAGTATGGGTGAAGGTGCGCTCCGGCTGGGCCGACGACGAGGCACGGGTGCGTTCCTTCGGGTATGAGTGACTCCCCCCTGAGTCGCCGGCGGCGCCTTCCCCCCAGGGGGACGACGCCGGCGGCCCGGCGAAGCCGGTTCCGCGGCGTCTGCTGGTGTGGCCTGCTCTGCGGCCATCGGCCCCGAGGCGGCACCAAGCTCGCTGGCGATGGTTGTCCCGGGGTGAGGGTGCCGGCGCCGGCGCCTTGATTTCGAGTGAAATCGTTTCTCGCCTTTCCTCATTTTCCAGCGCCAGCTCGCCATTGATTGCATAGCCCTCCATGGCCGTACGCCGCATTTCCGACGAACCCGCCTATGTGCTGCACCGCTACGACTGGAGCGAGTCCAGCCTGATCCTGGATGTGTTCACGCGCCACCATGGGCGGGTGGCGCTGGTGGCCAAGGGGGCGAAGAAGCCGACGTCCAATTTCCGGCCCGTGCTGTTGCCGCTGCAGCCGCTGCGCGTCACCTATACGTTGAACGGCGAAGGTCGGGAGGAGGTGCATGGGCTCAAGGGGGCCGAGTGGGTGGGGGGGCACGTCATGCCGACGGGCGACGCGCTGCTCTCGGGCCTGTACCTCAATGAATTGCTGATGCGGCTGCTGGCGCGCGAGGACACGCATGCCGCGCTGTTCGATGCCTACGCCGGCGTGGTGCGGGTGCTGGCCAGTGAGCATGGCGATGCCCTGGAGCCCGTGCTGCGCAGTTTCGAGTTGCTGCTGCTGCGGGAGATCGGCCTGCTGCCCGCGCTGGATGTGGAAACGTCCACGCTGGCACCGCTGGCTCCGGCGGCCCGCTACGCGCTGGTGCCGGAGACCGGCCTGCGTCCGGCCCTTCCCTCGGACCGCAGCACGCTGGGCGGTGCGCAGTGGCGCCAACTGGAGCGTTCGCTGGGCGACGCCCAGCCCTACACGGCCACGCTGCGTGCGATCGTGGCGGGGCTCGCCGCCAGCGCTTCTCCGGCCGCGGACCTCAAGCCACAGCTCCGCGCCCTGCTGCAATACCATTGCGGCAGTCCCCTGCTGCGGACGCGGCAGCTCATGATCGATCTCCAATCCCTATGACCCAGCATCCCGTGCGTACCGCCCTGTCGGTGAACGTCAACAAGGTGGCCCTGGTGCGCAACACGCGCCACCTGGGCATTCCCAGTGTGGAGCGCGCCGCGCTGCTGTGCCTGGAGGCGGGCGCGCAGGGCATCACCATCCATCCGCGCCCGGACGGGCGCCACATCCGCGCGGGCGACGTGCCCGCATTGGCTGCGCTCCTGCGCCAGTGGCCGGACCGCGAGTTCAACATCGAGGGTAATCCGTCGCAAAACCTCATGGAGTTCATCCGCGCCGTGCGTCCGCACCAGGCCACCTTCGTGCCGGACGGCGAGGACCAGTTCACGAGCGACCACGGCTGGAGCTTTCCGCAGGACGCCGAGCGCCTCGCGCCCCTGGTGGCCGAATGCCGCGGGCTGGGCGTGCGCGTGAGCCTGTTCATGGATGCGGAGCCGGCGCAGATGGCTGCCGCGCATGCCGTGGGCGCCGACCGCGTGGAGCTCTATACCGAACCCTATGCCGCGGCCTGGGGCACGCCTGCGCAGGAGGCGCAGCTCGTTCGCTATGCGGAGGCGGCCCGGGCGGCGCTGGAGGCCGGGCTGGGCGTGAACGCGGGGCACGATCTCAACCGGGACAATCTCGCGGCCTTCGTGGCGCGCATGCCGGGCCTGATGGAAGTGTCGATCGGGCATGCCTTCGTCGCGGATGCGCTGGAACTGGGCTACGCCGCCACCGTGCAGGCCTACCAGCGCTGCATCGATGCCGGCATGGCGCAGCGGCAGGCCGGCGCATGATCTACGGCATCGGCACCGACATCTGCGATGTCCGCCGCATCCGGGCGAGCCTGGAGCGCCATGGGGACCGTTTCGCCGAAAAGGTGCTCGCGGCCGGCGAACTGGACACGTGGCGCGAACGCAGTGCGCGCTGGCCCGAGCGCGGCGTGCGCTATCTGGCCACGCGCTTTTCCGCCAAGGAGGCCTTCAGCAAGGCGATCGGCATGGGCATGCGCATGCCCATGACCTGGCGGGACTGCGAGGTGGCCAAGCTGCCCAGCGGCCAGCCCGTCATCGTGCTGCACGGCGCACTCAAGGCCTGGTTCGAGGAGCGCGGGCTGCACTGCCACCTGAGTGTCACAGACGAGAGCGATTACGCGGCGAGCTTCTGCGTGGTGGAGCGCGGGGGGCCGGGCGAGGGCTTCGGCCCGGAGGCCGTGCAGCACCCTCCGGCCTGAGCCGCACCGCCGCATCCTTCTTTTTTGCACGTACTCTGTTTCCTGCATGACTGCCGACATCGAACACGCACCTCTCATCCTTGACATCGCCGGCCCGGCGCTCACTCCGGCCGACCGCAGGCGCCTGGCCCATCCGCTCACGGGGGGCATCATCCTCTTCGCCCGGAACTGGGAAAGCCGCGCGCAGTTGCTGGAACTCACGGCCTCGATCAAGGCCGTGCGGGACGACCTGCTCATCTGCGTGGACCACGAGGGGGGCCGGGTCCAGCGCTTTCGCACCGACGGGTTCACCCATCTGCCGCCCATGCGGGCCCTGGGCGCCCTGTGGATGGACGACGGCCGCCAGGGCCCGGGCGCCGGCGCGATGCGCGCGATGGATGCCGCCAGCGCCGTCGGCTACGTGCTGGCCAGCGAGTTGCGCGCCTGCGGCGTGGATTTCTCGTTCGCACCGGTGCTGGATCTGGACTGGCCGTCGGGCGGGGAAGGGCCTGCAGGCAGCGCCTCGGCGAGCAGCGTGATCGGCGATCGGGCCTTCCACCGCGACCCGCGCGTGGTGGCGATGCTGGCGAAAAGCGTGGCGCACGGCATGCTCAAGGCGGGCATGGCGCATTGCGGCAAGCATTTCCCCGGACACGGCTTCGTCGCGGCCGATTCGCATACCGACATCCCCGTGGACCGGCGCCCTCTGGGCACGATCCTGGCGGATGACGCCGCGCCGTATGCCTGGCTGTCGAACACGCTGACCAGCGTGATGCCGGCGCATGTCATCTATCCGCGTGTGGATCGACTTCCGGCGGGGTTCTCGCGCCGCTGGCTGCAGGACATCCTGCGCCAGCGCCTGCGGTTCAGCGGAGCGGTGTTCAGCGACGATCTGAGCATGGAAGGCGCCCGCCGCATCGATGGCGATGCGGTGGACTTCGCGACCGCCACGCTCGCGGCCCTCGGTGCCGGCTGCGATCTCGTGCTGCTGTGCAACCAGAGCCTGGTGGGCGAGGGGCGCGAGCAGGGCAGGGCGCTCGACGATGTGCTCGATGCCCTGGAGCGCGCACGCGGCGAAGGGCGCTGGCGCCCCAGCCCGGACAGCGAGGCCCGCCGGCTCGCCCTGCTTCCACAGACACTGCCCCATCCCTGGGATGAGCTCATGCTGGAGCCGGATTACCTGAGGGCGCTGGATTGCCTGCCCTGATGGCCGGATTGTTTGTAACCGAATGATTCGCCGGTCGCGCATGGCTTGTTTTTCGTAACAAGCCGGGGCGCATGGGAAAACCGTGCCGCGCAAGGCCATGACCCTGCCGCAGTCCGGACACATCGGGCTACACACGGCGTCAACGCGTGCCCAAGCATGGCGTTACGAACAGCAAGCAGTGCCCGCGGCCATGAGGGCGGCGCGGCCCTTGCCGGAGGTCTTTCCATGGTGCGTGATCCTGCTCTCCCTGACGTCGCCGTCTCCACCCGGCCCCGCCGAGCCGTATTTGGCACGGCCATCACCTGCATCGCGGCCGCATGCGCCCTGGCCGGCTGCGAGCGGGTCACGACGCCCGCCCCCCAGGCGGCGGCCAGTGTGCCCGCTCCGGAGCCCGCAGCCTCCGCGCCTGCCGCGGTGCCGGTGGCCTATACGCCGCCGTCCGCAGACGTCCTCTACCAGATGGTGGCCCCGATCGCCCTCTATCCCGACAAGCTCGTGGCCCAGGTGCTCGCCGGCGCGACCTACCCGGACCAGGTCTCTGCCGCTGAAACCTGGCTCGCCCAGAATCCGGGGCTGAAGGGCAGTGCCCTGGTGAATGCGGTGGATCCCCAGCCCTGGGATCCCAGCGTGAAATCCCTGACGGCGTTTCCCAATGTGCTGGAGCAGATGGCCTCCAACCTGCCCTGGACGACCGCTCTGGGCAAGGCCTATTACCACGATCCTGCGGACGTGATGAATGCCATCCAGGCCATGCGCGCCCGCGCCGCCCATGCGGGTACGCTCAAGAACTCACCGCGCCTGCGCGTGGCGACGGTGGAAGCCCGTTCCCTGCCACCGCCGCTGCCGCCGTCGCAGGCGCCCGTGGCGCTGTACCAGGGGCCGGCGGTGGTCACGCCGCCACCCACCGTCATCACCATCGAGCCTGCCGAGGTGCAGACGGTCTATGTGCCGCGCTATGACCCGGCCGTGGTGTACGGCACGCCGGTGCCCGTGTATCCCAGCTACCGCTGGGCCGCGCCGGTGGTGCAGCCGGAACCGGTGGCGGTCGCCGCGGGGCCGGACCCCGTGGCCGTGGGCGCGCTGGCCTTCGGTGCCGGCGTCCTGGTAGGCGCGCTGGCCACCAGCCACCACCATGGCTGGGGATGGAACGACTGGAACCTTCACTGGGGGCCGCCGCCTCCGCCGCCGATCGCCTGGGGTCCCGCGCCGCCGCCGCCTGCCTGGGGGCCTGCGGTCGTGTACCGCGGAGCCACCTACGTGTCGAACTCACCCACGGTGATCGAGAACATCCATAACCGCATCACGGTGAACAACCGCAATATCTATGTGAATGCCCCGGGCCAGCCGCCAGGCCTGCCTGCGCCGGGGGCGCCCGCCCTGGGATTCGCCGGCGGGCCGGCTGCACCCGTGCGCGCTGCCATGGCGCCGCCGATGGGCCCGGACGGG
>CP028296.1:1389421-1408720 GCA_003029925.1 Paracidovorax avenae
GGGCCCGGACGGGCCGCGCGGCCAGTCGCTGGCCGCGGCGCTGCAGGACAGCCACGCGGCGGGGCAGCGTCCCATGCCGTTCGAGCAGCGCCATATGCAGGCCCCGGCACTGGCCGGCGACCGGAACGGCTTGCACCAGTCCCAGGCCCTCATGCAGGGCCCGGGCCGGACACCGATGCCGGTGGCGCCGGGCCAGCCCGCCCCTGGGCACGCTTTCGCCCAGCCGGGCGCGGCGGCCGTGCCCGGCGCGCCGCGCCCATTGTCCGCAGCGTTCCAGGATAGCCGCGCCGGCCATGGCATGCGCCCCGTGGAAGCCCAGCATCCGCCGGAACTGCAGCGTCCCGCCGAACCACAGCATGCCGCCGAGCACCGTGGCAACCCGGCGGCACCGGCCATGGCGTCCGCCATGGGGCTGCTTCCGGCAGGGCTGCAGCCGCGACCGGAGAACGGGCGTGCCAACCCGGCGATGCCCGAGAACCGGAACCCGCATGCCGCCTTCGTGGCGCCTCCAGCTCCCATGTCGGCGCCGTCGCAGCGCCCGCAGATGCCGGCGGAGATGTCGATGGCCCATGCCCTGCAGCAGCCTCGCCAGATGGCGGCGCCTGCTCCGCACATGCAGCAGCAACCCGTACACATGCCGCAGCCTGTGCAGTCGCAGCCCATGCATGCCGAGCCGCGCAGCATGCCGGTCGCGGCCATGCATGCGCCGCAGCAGCCTGCGCCACGGCCGGCCATGCACGAGGCCCTGCGCGAATCCCGGCCCGCGCCGCAGCAGCCTCCGCACCACGGAGGCGGGCACAAGCCGCACGAAGGCGGCTGAGGTGCTGAATGGCGGGCGGGCCGGAGTGGCGGCCCATGCTCTCCGTCAGGCTGCTGGCAGCGATGGGGTGTCAGGCGCCACCGGGGCCGTGGCGTGCGCGGGCGCAGTGGGCTGTGTCTCCACCGCATCCGCCGGCCGGGGCGGCGCGCTGGTCCAGCGCCGCACCACGCGCTGGAAGATGAGTGCGTTGGGGATCTGCAGCAGCACGGGCGCATCCGGCGTGCCGTGGAAATCCTCGAGCGTGGTGTAGAGCAGGTTGATGTCCACGACGCGGCCTTTGGCGCCCGGCTTTTCCGCGGTGTCCAGCACCTCAATGTAGTCGCCCAGCCGGAACGGGCCGGCGGTGAAGATCAGCAGGGCGCAGAACAGGTTGGAGAGCACGCTCCACGCCGCGAAGAAGGCGACTGCACCCACGGCAGCGAAGCCGGTGAATGCCGTCCACAGCACGGTGGCCGAAACCCCCAGCCGTTCCAGCACCAACAGCACGGCGCTGCCCATGATGACCCAGCGCACCAGGCCGTTGATGGGCACCATGAGCTCGATGGGCCAATGGTAGTGGCGGCCCGCACGTTCGAGCAGGCGGCGCAGCGTTCGCTGCAGCAGCATGGCCAGCACCAGGATGAGCACGATCTGGACGCCTGGCACGATGATGTCGAGCCACTCCTGCATCCAGTCGGGAAGGTAGGTGCGAAGCCGGGTCATGGACAGGGGATGCAAGGCGGTCAGCGTCTGGGAGAAGGAACGGGAAATAACGGAAGGATTGCTCACCCACAGAGGGAGCCTCGCTGCCGGCAAGGGTTCCGCGTGCCGTCCCTGCCGCTCGGGCGGGTGCTGCGCGCGGCGCCGGGGTCAGCCGCGCAATTGCTCGATGGTATCCATCTGCATCTCAAAGCTGAAAAAGCGCGCGCGGCCCTGGGCCTTGGCGGCGTAGAGCGCTTCGTCCGCGCGCATCAGCATGGCTTCGGCGCTGGTGCTGTCGTCCGGCACGCAGGTCGTGATGCCCCCCGAGACCGTGAGGCTCGCACCCAGTGGCGAGTCGGGGTGCGCAATGGCGCGCTGGCTCACGAGCTTGCCGAGCGCGCGGGCGAAGGTCATCGCCCCGGAGCGCGGCGTGTTGGGCAGGATGAGGGCGAATTCCTCGCCGCCGTACCGTGCCGCTACATCCCGCGGGCGCACGCACACCTCCTTGAGCAGCCGGCCCACTTCGCGCAGGCAGGCGTCGCCCTGGACATGGCCCACGGCGTCGTTGAAGCGCTTGAAGTGGTCGAGGTCGCACAGCATCAGCGTGAGCGGCATGCCGTCGCGGCGCGCGGCGAGGATCTCGCTGTGCAGGATGCGGTCGAAGCCGCGCCGGTTGACGAGGCCGGTGAGGGTGTCCACCTCCACCATCTCGTTGAGGCGCTGGTTGGCCAGGTGCAGTTCCTCGGACATGGACACGAGCCTGCGGCGCATGTCCAGCAGGCGCCGCATGGCGCGCAGCTTGGCGACCAGCACGATGGGCTTCACGGGCTTGACGAGGTAGTCGTCCCCGCCGGCCTCGATGCCGCGCCAGACATCCAGGTCGCTGTCCAGGCCAGACAGGAAGATGATCGGTGTCCACCCGCCGGCCTCGGCCTCGCGCATCTGCTGGGCGACCCAGTAACCGTCTTTTTCGTCCGAGAGCCGGATGTCCAGCAGCACCAGGTCGGGGCGGCGCAGCTTGAAGAGTTGCAGGGCCACCTCGCTGGAGGCCGCTTCCATCACGTCGGCCACTCCCGCATGCCTGAGTTCGCCCACGAGCGCGGCCCGCACGGAGGCCTGGTCTTCGACGACCATGACGGAGAAGGGCCCCGCCGAAGGGAGGGGCTCGCCATGCCGCCCTGGGGCGGCGGGAGAAGTGGGGGGCATGGCGGTCATCGGCCTTCCTCTCTAGGGACCGGGCGGCGGTAGGGGCATGGCCGCGGCGGCTTCAATGTTCCCGGCGCAGGGCGGGGAACAGGATCACGTCGCGGATGCTGGGGCTGTCGGTCAACAGCATCATAAGCCGGTCGATGCCGATGCCGCAGCCACCGGTGGGAGGCATGCCGTATTCGAGGGCGCGGACGAAATCGTGGTCGAAATACATGGCCTCGTCGTCTCCGCTGTCCTTGGCTTCCACCTGGGACTGGAAGCGGGCGGCCTGGTCTTCCGCGTCGTTGAGCTCGGAGAAGCCGTTGCCGAACTCGCGGCCCGTGATGTAGAGCTCGAAGCGTTCCGTCACCTCGGGGCGCGTGTCGTTGGCGCGCGCCAGGGGGCTGATCTCGGTGGGGTGTTCCATGATGAAGGTGGGCTGCCAGAGCTTGTCCTCCACCGTTTCCTCGAAGTAGAGCACCTGCAGGCCCGCCAGCGTGCGGGTGGAGAGGCGGTTCTTCTCTTCGGAAAGACCGAGCTTGCGCAGCGCGGCGATCAGCCAGGCGGCATCGTCCACGCCCTCGCCGGCCTCGGTGTGGCGCAGGATGGCCTCGCGGATGGTCAGGCGCTCGAAGGGCTGCGACAGGTCCACCGCGCGGCCCTGGTAGGTGAGCTGCAGGCTGCCCGCCGCCTTCGTGGCCGCATCGCGCACGAGTTGCTCGGTGAAGTCCATCAGGTCGCGGTAGTTCCAGTAGGCCGCGTAGAACTCCATCATCGTGAACTCTGGGTTGTGGCGCACCGAGATGCCTTCGTTGCGGAAGTTGCGGTTGATCTCGAACACGCGCTCGAAGCCGCCGACCACCAGGCGCTTGAGGTAGAGCTCGGGCGCGATGCGCAGGTACATCTCCTGCTCCAGCGCGTTGTGGTGCGTCACGAACGGCTTGGCGTTGGCGCCGCCGGGAATGGGGTGGAGCATGGGCGTCTCCACCTCCAGGAAGCCATGCTGCACCATGAACTCGCGGATGCCGCTCACGGCCTTGCTGCGCGCGATGAAGCGCTTGCGGGCCGCCTCGTCGGTCATCAGGTCCACGTAGCGCTGGCGGTACTTCACTTCCTGGTCGGCCACGCCGTGGAACTTGTCGGGCATCGGCCGCAGGCTCTTGGTGAGCAGCCGCAGCGTGGTGACCTTGACCGACAGCTCGCCGGTCTTGGTCTTCATGAGCGTGCCTTCGGCGCCCACGATGTCGCCCAGGTCCCAGTGCTTGAAGGCCGCATAGGCTTCCTCACCGATCGCGTCGCGGGTCACGTATACCTGGATGCGGCCGCCCGTGGTGCCGAGCGAGCCGTCCTGCACGGTGGCGAAGCTGGCCTTGCCCATGACGCGCTTGAGCATCATGCGGCCGGCCACGCTCACGGGCACGGGGTTGGCTTCGAGCGTCTCGGCCTCGGTCTCCGCGTACTGCGCCTGCAGATCGGCCGCATGGTGCGCGGGCTTGAAATCATTGGGGAAGGCCACACCCTTGCCCTGGGCCTGGGCCTCCCGGAGGGACTTGAGCTTGTCGCGGCGCTCGGCGATGAGCTGGTTGTCGTCGGAGGGGGCGGCGGTGGGCGCGGAAGGATTCTGGGGGGGGAGCATAGAAACGAGCGTATGCGCCGTGGTAGCGGCTGGTGGACTGGCTGAACCCGCTATTTTAGTTTTTTGCCCGTCATCCAGCGCACCAGGGCCAGCAGAACGGCAGCGGATGTTCCTGCCAGGGTCCATATGTGCACCACCGGATCGATGCCGGGCCAGGCGAGCGGAAGGCACAGGACGGCCATTTGCAGCCCGTCGAACCCGATGGCGGCCCACGAGAAGGGGCGCGCCAGTCCGCGCTGGAACGGCAAATGGCCATACGCGGCAAAAAGGCAGGCGCATCCCTGCCAGATCACCAGCGGTGCCAGATAGCCCTCCAGGCCTTGCCATGCAGATGGAATCCACCCTGCATGGAGCGCCCAGGCGGCGGCCAGGCCCGCCAGCAGCGTGCAGGCCGCGCCCGACAGGCCGATGCGCAGCGACAGCGCGGCATGCTCGCGCCCCTGTGAGAGCAGTACCTGGGGCCAGGCGGCGTACACCACGGCAGGCAGCAATCCCAGCAGCCGGAGCAGAACGGCCAGATAGCTCGCCTCCGTGGCCCCGTGGAAACGCTGCCACATGACGAGGACCGCCATGCCTGCCGCGGCATCGGCGGCGGTGTGCGCGATGCGCAGGAGCGGGCCCCGGTCGTCCTGCTGCGACGGGCGCGTTGCTCCTGGCGTGCGATGGTCGTCCTCCGGCGGGGCCGGCAAGGTGCGTGCATCGCGCGCAGGTCGCAATAGCCAGAGCGTGCCGATCGCGTAGCTGCCAGCCGCCGCCGCGAAGAGCGCCGTGGCACCGGCGCCCGGCAGGAGCAGCCCTGTACCGCCGGCCACCGCGAGCGCGGCGAGTGGCGGTACCGACCGGGCCAGCGCGGCCGACTGCGCGGATGCCGTGCGCAGGGCCCATGGCTGTGCCATGTACCAGCCCAGTTGCAGCAGCGCCAGGAGGGCGGCCCAGGCCAGGCATGCGCCGGGGCGGCCCAGGCCTGCCAGCCAGACGGCTGCCGCCGCGACCGGAAGCAGTAGGGTCCAGCGCAGCAGGCTGGCGCGCATGGCTTCCCGCAGTGCCGGGCCGGGAGGGTGGTGGATGTTGGCCAGGAACCGCAACTGGCTCTGGGCGAGTGCCAGCGTCATCCAGAAAAAGCCGATCTGGCTCACCACCGTGAAAAGTCCCACCTCCCGGGGCTGGAAAAGCCGCAGCATGAGCAGGCCGAAGAGTCCCTGGGCTGCCAGCGAGACGGCGCTCGCGGCTGCGATATGCGTCGTGGTGCCGAGCAGTTTCATGCCCGCTCCTGCCATCGGCGCCATATGTGCATGCGGGCCAGCAGCGCATTCCACGCATGCGATTCCATCGGCGGGACGGTGTGGGGCTGCTCGTCCAGGCCGGGTCCCAGCAGTTCCGCATAGCGCGCCACCGTCGCGTGGGCGGGAAGGTAGATGAACCGTGCGCCCGACGTGCGCTCGAATTCCCGCACCCAGCGGTAGTCGGTGGAGACGGTAGGCAGCCCGACTGCGCAGTATTCGAGCAGCTTGGTGGAGGTCTGCCGGTCGTAGGGGGCGCGTACCGGCACCAGGTTCAGTCCGTAGCGCGCCTGCGCGAGCAGGGCCGGGACGTCGCCCTGCGGCACGCGTCCCGCCATCGCCACGTTGGGCAGGCGGCCCAGTGCGGCCCGCAGGTCATCGGGCGGCTCCCCTATGAGCAGCAGCGTGCGTCCGGCCGGTGCCAGGGCTTGCAGCAGCGGCGCGAAGCCGCGCAGCCGGTGCATGTCTCCGAGGTAGGCGAAATCGAAACGTGTGCTGCGCTGCGTGCCCGGGCGCGACAGGAAGGCTTCTGGAACGCCCATGTCGCGGTACTCGAACGGAATCGCGTCGCTGAACCCGAGCCGTTGGCGCACCCAGGCGTTCTGGAAGATCCGGTAATCCGGAGTGGGCTGGCGCCAGGACTTGATCCTGTCCTTGAGCCAGGCGCAGGGCGGCACCGAGGCCGACGCGTACTCATGCACCTGTAACGCACCGGGGTGGCGCCGGGCACTTGCCGGGGGCACGAGTCCGCAGATCCACCACAGTACCTCGGCATCGCCGGGCACCGTGCCGGGGTGGCTGTGCAGCACAGCCTGGTGACCGGATTGCCGCAGGAACGCGGAGTAGGCTGCCAGTTCCGGCAGGTAGGCCTGCCCGGAGTGTATGAAGTGGATCAGCATCGCCCTGCTGCCTCCCGCAGCACCGACTGCCACCCTGCCAGGAAGTCCGCATGCCGGTACTGCTCCAGAATGCGCTGCAGATCCGCCTGCACGATCGTGGCCGGCGTGCGCAGCGTGACGAGTACCGCATCGGCCAGGGCCTGCGCCGAGTTCTCTCGCGCGAGCAGGTAGGGCGCGTGGTCCCGCAGCATTTCCTGCAGGGCCGGGATGGGTACGCCGACGCAGGGCACCCCCAACGACAGCGATTCCAGCGCGGCCATGGGGCAGCCTTCATAGCGTGACGTGAGCAGGGTCAGATCCTGTTCACGACAGAACCCGGCGCTGTCCTCGACATGCCCCAGCCATCGAAGCCGTCCCGCCTGCTGCAGGTCCTGCGAGCCGGCTTCCAGGGCGCCGCGCAAGGGCCCGTCGCCCGCCAGTGACAGGTGGAATTCGGGCGGCAGCCTGCGCAGGGTCTCCAGGAGCAATTGCGGGTTTTTTTCGGCGGACAGGCGTCCCATGTAGCCCATGCGTACGGGGCCGTGTCGTCTCGTGGCCCATGCCGGTCGTGCATCGTCGGAGGGCGGGGGGGCAGGGTTGTGCACGACGCGCAAGGCTGGGGATTTCCGGCTGCCTTCCCGCATGAACCGCTGGAACGCTGCTTGCGATGACCTGGAGACGAACACGCAATGCGAGACGCGCCCGTAGAGCCAGCGCAGCCACGCCTGCTTTCCGGCCCCGGCACGGGCCTGTTCCAGCACCGTATCCACCGGCCCGTGCACCCACACCACAGCGCGCCTGCGCGCCGCGAGGCCCAGGGCCCAGGCCACGTAGGCCGGGCGGAAGTTGTGCGCGGCGAGCAGCACATCGCTGCGCCGGGCCGCTGCGAGCAGGGCCGGCCCCCTCTGCGGCGCGGCATGCTGGATCTCCACCGGCCAGCCCGCTGCGCGCAACCCTTCCACCAGCGCCCGGGTGACCGTCGCCACGCCGCCGGCCGCCGGTGCATCATGCAGCAGGCAGATCCGTGGAGGTGTGCAGGTGCCTGGGGATAATCGGGACATGGACGCAATCTCCAGATACTTATCGGGCAAGGACTTCGATGACGATTTCCGGTACCAGCCCCGGATGGCCTTCGCTCCGCTGGCACGCGGCGACCTGCTCGAACAATGGTGCGCCGGGCGATCGGTGCTGCACGTGGGGTTTGCCGATCACCAGCCGCTGATTGCCGCGCGCGTGGCCGATGGCGGCTGGCTGCATGCGCGCCTGAGCCGCAGCGCGCGCCAATGCCATGGCATCGATATCAACCGGCAGGCGGTGGAGGCCGCCCGGCTGCTGGGATTCCAGCACGTGCATGCGCTGGACATCCACGCCGTGGATTCCGAAGGCTTCCTGCGCGGGCTCGGCGTGGATCTCGTCATGGTTCCCGACGTGCTCGAACATTTGGGCGATCCCGCGGCGTTCATGGCGCGGCTCGCGCAGATTTTTCCGGCCGCGGATTTCGTGGTGTCCGTGCCGAACGGACTTGCGCTGCGCAACGCGGTGAACATGCTGGGCGGCGTCGAGCGCGTCAATACCGATCACCGGGCCTGGTTCTCGCCCTACACCCTGAGCAAGGTGCTGGCCGATGCCGGCCTGCGGGTCGAGGAGTTGCGCGGATGCATGGTGAGTCCGGCAGGCAGCCTCAAGGGGCGCCTGCTGCGGGGCCTCGTGCGCCAGCGGCCGCTGGGGGCGGACGTGCTGGTCGCGCGCGCGCGGGTGACGGTGCCCTGACGCCACGCTGCTACCTTGAGCCGAATCCGCTGGCCACTATGCGCAGCGTCTTCCATGCGATCAGCAGATCCAGTGCCACGGAATAGTGCGCGACATAGTAGAGGTCGTAGCTGAGTTTGACGGCGGTCTGCTCCTCGCTGTCCGCGTAACCCTGCTGCACCTGTGCCCAGCCGGTCAGGCCGGGGCGCACCAGGTGGCGGTAGGGGTAGGCAGGAATGCGTTCCGCGAAGCTGCGCACGAATTCCGCCTGTTCGGGCCGCGGGCCGATCAGGCTCATGTCGCCCTGCAGGACGTTCCACAACTGGGGAAGCTCGTCGAGGCGGGTGCGGCGTATGAAGCGGCCCACCGGCGTGATGCGATCGTCGTTGGGCTGCGCGAAACGTGCGCCTTGCTCCGATGGCGCATGGCGCATGCTGCGCAGCTTCCAGATGCAGAATTCGCGCCCGTTGCGGCCCACGCGCAACTGCGAGAAGAGCATGGGGCCGGGGGAATCCAGTTTCACGGCCAGGCCGGCGGCCAGGCACAGGGGTAGCCAGAGCGGCAGCGTGGCCAGCGTGGCGGCCAGGTCCACCATGCGCTTGACCGTGTCGTAGGCCGGGTTGCCGTCCAGCGTCCACAAATCCTGCGCGTGGTCGTCAGGCAGCACCATCCGGCCGCTCAGCAGTTCGGCCACCGATTCGACACTGTAGAGGCGGATGTGCTGCAGCCGCAATCCGCTGATTTTCCGGTCGCGTGCCGTGTGGGAGGGGACGTGCCGGTCCAGCACCACGCCGGCCCAGCCCCGGGAGGTTGCGTCGTCCAGGCCCCGCTCCGGCCAGGGCACGAGCGTGATGTCCTTCCTGCGCGCTTCGTCTGCGCCAGGGCCCAGCAGCGCCTGCAGGCGCTGCGGAACGGTATCGTCCAGATAGATGAGGCACAGCCCGTGGCGGCGCAGGTCGCGCCAATGGCCGGCCAGGAACCACGCCAGCGACAGCAGGTACGACAGCAACACGGCTCCCCGGGAATAGGGGCGCTGCAGCAACGCGAAGCCGAGCGGAGCCGTCAGATACGGCACGGCCGTCGCCACGAAAAGGAAGCTCCTGCCCTCGAAACGCGGCAGGTGGGCGCCGCTGTACAGCCAGTAGGACGCGATCGCATAGGGGATGGCGCACCACAGGACGGTGGCGGGGAACTGGTAGGTCGCCCAACCGCGGCGCTGCAGTTCCAGCCCGATCAGGTAGGCCGCGAGCAGCGTCACCGCTCCCGCCAGCGACCAGCGCAGCACCGAGCCTTGCCGGTGCGCCGTGGAAGAGCCAAGTTCGCGTTGGGGAATGCTGTTCATGCCATTCAGGAGCGGGAATGCCGCAGGGCGGCGGCATAGATGCCGCGCACTGCCGAACCCATGCGCTCGGCGGTGTAGTGCCGTTCGTAGCGCTGACGGGCGACAGCGCCGAGCCGGGCGCGCAGCGCGGGAGACTCCATCAATTGTCGCAGCGCAGCGGCGAGGGCTTCCGGGTCCGCGGGTACGAGCAGGGCGTGCCCGGGGTCGGGCAGCAGTTCGCGTACGCCGGGCAGATCACTGGCCACGATCGCCATGCCCGCGCGCATCGCCTCGATGAGCGAAATGGGCAATCCTTCGTGGTCCGACATGAGCACGAATATGCCGTGGCGTGCGAGCTGGGCGGGTACGTCGTCCACGTCTCCCTGGAAATCGACCGACGACTGCAGACCCAGGCGGGCTGCCAGTGCTTCGTGGGCCGGCCTGTCGGGGCCGTCTCCCAGGAGGCTGGCGGAGCCGGTCTGTCCGGTCGTGTCCCTCAGTCGGGCCAGGGCATGCAGCAGCAGGTCGTGGCGCTTCGGCGGGGCCATGCGGGCGACCATGGCGATCGAAGTGCCCTCGCGCTTCCATGCAGCGGCATCGACGGGAGCAGCGATGTCGTCAACGCCATTCACGATAGTGACCAGGCGCCCGCTCGGCAGCGGCAGGCTGCGTGCGAGAGCACGCTCGTGCTCCGAGACGCACACCATGCGGCTGGTCAGGGGGGCCAGCAGCGCCTCGGTGGTCCAGGCCATCGCCCGGCGCGGCCAGGCATTGCCGGCCTTGAATGCGAAGCCATGCACGGTGTAGATCACGGGAACACCCGACAACGCGCCAGCGATACGCGCTGCCACGCCCGCCATGGCGCTATGGGCGTGCAGCAGGTCCGGGGACTGTGTTCGCACGATGCGGAGCAGATCGCGCGTGGCCCGCAGGAGGCGGACCGGCCGCAAGCCGTTGTCCAGCAAGGGAATGCCATGCACTTGCAGGCCCAGGGCTTCCAGATCCCTGCCCAATGGGGAAAGCGGGCCGGTTCCGCCGATGGCGGCCTGCACTGCCACACCCTGCGCGGAGAGCGCGGCGCACAGTGTGCGCACATGGCTCTGCGCTCCCCCTGTTTCGCCTTTGGTGATGACCTGCAGGACTTTCACGGCGCACGCATGCCGGGCGCTGGCCGAATGGCGCGGAGCCTGCTCATGGAGCGATGCCCGTGCGGTCCAGTACGTCGCCCACGAGCTCGAGCCGCAGCAGCGGACTGTCGAGCTGCATGAGTTGCTGCTTGAGGTCGATGGGCACCGGCAGCAACTCGCACCAGCGGTTGGCCACCCAGCCGCAGTCGTCCAACTGGGCGGCGCTCGGCAGGGGCAGGCTGGTGTCGTCGGGGTTGCGGCCGCGCAGGCGTGCCAGCACCTGTTCCAGGGCCGCCGCGGCCTTGCGCAGGTCCGGCGGCACGGGCACGGCCACGTCCGGCGGCAATTGCTCGATGTCGGCGATCCAGAGGCCGTGCGGCAGCAACTGGCGGCGCACGATGCGGAACCGCTCCGACCCCTGGGCCTTCATGGCGATGAGCCCGGGGTGGGAATCATCGAGTTCCGAGATGGCCGCCAGCGTGCCCACGTCGTGGAATTTCTCGGGCGCCGCGCCGGCCTGGCGCACCTCGTGCCCATCCGTGAGGGCCACCACGCCGAACGGTGCCCCGGCCTGGCGGCATTTGCGCACCATGTCCAGGTAGCGCACTTCGAATACCCGCAGGGCCAGCAGGCCACCCGGGAAGAGCACCGTGCCCAGCGGGAACAGCGGCAGCGAGCTGAGCGTGAGCGGCACCTGGGGCGCGGGCTCGTGGGGAGGTGGGGCGAAGGTCATGGGCGGGGCCTGTACGGCCCGCTATCATCCCACGGCGAACGGGCCCGCGACGGGCCCGCCTACGACGAGGTCCCATGCTCTTCCAGATTGCTTCTTTCCTGCTGGACGTGATCGGCGGCCTGCTCACCGGCGCCTGCCTGCTGCGCCTGTACATGCAGGCGCAGCGCGTTCCGTTTTCCAACCCGGTCGGCCGGCTGGTCTTCGCCCTCAGCGACTGGCTGGTGATGCCGCTGCGCCGCATCATCCCCCCCACCGGCCGCTGGGACTGGTCCAGCTTCGTGGCGGGGCTGCTGATCCAGCTGGCGCAGTACCTGCTGCTCTGGCTGCTGCTGGGCGGCCTGCTGGGCCTGGCATGGCTGCCCTGGATGGCCCTGTTCGGGCTGGCGCGGGTGGCGGTCTCCGGGATGATGGGGCTGCTCATCGTCGGCGCGATCCTTTCCTGGGTGCAGACGCGCTCGCCGATCTCCGATGTCATCGGGCGCCTTTGCGACCCCATCCTGCGGCCCCTGCGCCGTGTGATCCCCCTGCTGGGCGGAGTGGATCTCTCGCCCCTCGTGGCCATCGTGCTGCTGCAGGTGGTGATGATCGTGCTGGGCCACCTGCAGGGCATCGTGATGCGATAGGCGCAAAAAAAGCCGCCGACCCCTTGCCGGGACCGGCGGCTTTTCTTGTCTGGCGGTGGCTCAGGCGACCGAGTCGGCCGGCAGGCGCTGCAGCATGGCCAGGCTCCTGGCCACGGTGTCGCGCAGTTCGCGGCGGTCGCAGATGAAGTCCACGGCGCCCTTGGTCTGCAGGAATTCGGCACGCTGGAAGCCTTCCGGCAGCGTCACGCGCACCGTGGATTCGATCACGCGCGGCCCCGCGAAGCCGATGAGCGCCTTGGGCTCGGCGATCACGATATCGCCCACGAAGGCGAAACCGGCCGAGACGCCACCCATGGTCGGGTCGGTCAGCACGCTGATGTAGGGCAGGCCCTTCTTGGCCAGCCGCGTGAGCGCCGCATTGGTCTTGGCCATCTGCATGAGCGACAGCAGGCCTTCCTGCATGCGCGCGCCGCCCGTGGCGGTGAAGCAGATGAAAGGCACTTTCTGCTCGATGGCGGTTTCCACGCCGCGCACGAAGCGCTCGCCCACCACGCTGCCCATGGAGCCGCCCATGAAGTCGAACTCGAAGCAGGCCGCGACGACGTTGATGCTCTTGACCGAGCCGCCCATCACGATCAGCGCGTCGGTCTCGCCGGTGTTCTCCAGCGCTTCCTTCAGGCGTTCGGTGTACTTGCGGCTGTCCTTGAACTTGAGCGCGTCCACCGGCAGCACTTCCTGGCCGATCTCGTAGCGGCCTTCCGGGTCCAGGAAGGCGTCGAGGCGCGCGCGGGCATTGATGCGGTGGTGGTGGCTGCAATGCGGGCAGACGTTCTGATTGTGCTCCAGATCGGTCTTGTAGAGCACGGTCTCGCAGCTCGGGCACTTGATCCACAGCCCCTCGGGCACCTGGCGGCGCTCCGTCGGGTCGGACTGCTGGATCTTGGACGGCAGAAGTTTTTCGAGCCAGGACATTGGTGTATTCCTCAAAATGAATGGCAGACCGCAGCGCCACAACCTTCAAAACCGGCGCGGCCCAGGCCAGTGGACGCCACGGAACCGGCTCCGCCGGGCCGTAGGCGTCGTCCCCCTTCCCGCGCGAAGCGCGAGAGAAGGGGGAAGCGGCAAAGCCGCTCAGGGGGATGGTCTCTAATTCTACGTGTCGAGCGCCTTGCGCACCCCCCGCAGGAAGTCCACGGCCAGGGGCACGACCCGCTCGTGGGGCTGGTCGTCCAGCAGCTGGATGATGCGGCTGCCGATCACCACGGCATCCGCGACGCGGCCGATGGCCTGCGCGGTGGCCGCATCGCGGATGCCGAAACCCACGCCGACGGGGATGTGCACATGGCGGCGGATCACCGGCAGCATGGCTTCCACGGCCGAGGTGTCGAGGGCACCCGATCCGGTCACGCCCTTGAGCGAGACGTAATATACGTAGCCGCTCGCGACGCGCGCCACCTGCTGCATGCGCTGCTCCGTGCTGGTGGGCGCCAGCAGGAAGATCAGGTCCATGCCATGCGCGCGCAGCCGGGCAGCGAAGTCCTCGCATTCTTCGGGGGGGTAGTCCACGATCAGCACCCCGTCCACGCCGGCCTGGGCCGCGTCGCGCACGAAGGCGTCCTCGCCGTGGCGCTGGTCGTAGCGCTCCACCGGGTTGGCGTAGCCCATGAGCACCACCGGGGTCTTCGTGTTGCGCTGGCGGAACTCGCGCACGTAGCCGAGCACCTGGGCCATGCCCACGCCCAGGGAGAGGGCCTTTTCCCCGGCCTTCTGGATCACCGGGCCGTCGGCCATGGGGTCGGAGAACGGAACGCCGAGCTCGATCACGTCGGCGCCGGCCTCCACCATGCCGTGCATCAGCGCAGGCGTGATGTCCGCGAACGGGAAGCCGGCGGTCACGTAGGGGATGAGGGCCTTGCGGCCGCGGGCCTGCAGGTCGGCGAACGTCGCCCCGATGCGGCCCTGGGCGGGCACCGTCGCTGCCGGGGGCGCGGAGGTCGTCATGTCGATGCTCATGCTGCGGGCCCTCCCTTGACGGCATGGCCCCGCATGGACGGGCGGTCGTAGAAGTCCACGCCCGAGAGATCCGCCACCGTGCCGATGTCCTTGTCCCCGCGGCCTGACAGATTCACGAGGATGGACTGGTCGGTGCGCAGAGTCTTGGCGAGTTGCATCGCGTAGGCCACGGCATGGCTGGACTCCAGCGCCGGGATGATGCCCTCGGTGCGGCAGAGGTAGTGGAAGGCGTCGAGCGCTTCCTTGTCGGTGATGCCGACGTATTCGGCGCGGCCGATCTCCTGCAGCCAGGCATGCTCGGGCCCGACACCGGGGTAGTCCAGGCCGGCGCTGATGCTGTGGGTCTCGGTGATCTGGCCGTTCTCGTCCTGCAGGATGAAGGTGCGGTTGCCATGCAGCACGCCCGCGCTGCCCCGCTGCAGCGATGCCGAATGCTTGCCGCTGTCCAGCCCCTCGCCGGCGGCTTCCACGCCGATGAGGCGCGTCTTCTCGTGCGGGATGTAGGGATGGAAGATGCCCATGGCGTTGCTGCCGCCGCCCACGCACGCGATCACCGCGTCGGGGTGCTCGGCGGCGATGCGCTGCTCGGCCAGCATGCCGGGCATCTGCCCGAGGCATTCGGTGCCGATCACGCTCTGGAAGTCGCGCACCATCATGGGATAGGGGTGCGGGCCCGCCACCGTGCCGATGATGTAGAAGGTGTTGTCCACGTTCGCGACCCAGTCGCGCATGGCCTCGTTGAGCGCGTCCTTGAGCGTGCGGCTGCCCGACTCCACGGGCACCACGGTGGCGCCCAGCAGCTTCATGCGATAGACGTTCGGGCTCTGGCGCTTCACGTCTTCCGCGCCCATGTACACCACGCATTCGAGGCCGTAGCGGGCGCAGATGGTGGCCGTGGCCACTCCGTGCTGGCCCGCGCCGGTCTCGGCGATCACGCGCGGCTTGCCCATGCGTCGGGCGAGCATGGCCTGGCCGATCACGTTGTTGATCTTGTGCGCGCCCGTGTGGTTGAGGTCTTCCCGCTTGAGGAAGATCTGCGCGCCGCCCATTTCGCGGCTCATGCGGGCAGCATGGTAGATGGGCGAGGGCCGGCCCACGAAGTGCGCGAGTTCGCTGTGGAATTCCTTCAGGAATTCCGGGTCGTTCTGGTAACGCGCATACGCCTCGCGCAGCTCGGTCAGGGCATGCGTGAGCGTCTCGCTCGCGAAACTGCCGCCATAGCGGCCGAAGTGGCCCGAAGCGTCGGGCTGTTGGTAGGAAAGCATCAATCGTTCTTCGCAAAATGCCCATCGGCCGCGCGCACGGCGGCGATGAAGCGTTGGATCTTGCCGGCGTCCTTGATGCCCCGCAGCGGACGGCCGTCGGGGCCTTCGGCTTCCACGCCGGAACTGACGTCAACCGCGAGCGAGAGGCCGCGCGGCCGCACCTGCAAGATGCCATCGGTCACGTTTGCAGGCGTGAGTCCACCAGATAAAACGAGGTGAGAGCCGACGCTTGGTGGAAGGAGTGACCAATTGAATGCCTTGCCGCCGCCGCCATAGCCTTCGACATGGGCGTCGAGCAGGATGGCCTGGGCGTGAGAGTACTGCTCGGCGAATTGTACGAGGTCGAATGCGGGGGTGTGCGCGCCCAGGGGAATGCGGGCAGCCCGCACGAAGGGCCGCCGTCCCGCGCCCGCGGCCTCCTGGCAGGCCTCGGGGCTTTCGTCGCCGTGGAACTGCAGCGTGGCGCCGGGGATCTCGTCGCAGGCGGCCGCCACTGCCGCAGCCTCGGCATTCACGAACAGGAGCACGGGCGTTACGAAGGGGGGCAGGCGGCGCGCGAGCGCGGCGGCGCGCTGCACGGTCACCGCGCGCGGGCTTTTCGGATACAGCACGAATCCCACCGCATCGGCGCCGGCCTGGACGGCGGCGTCCAGGTCCTGCTCGCGGGTGATGCCGCAGATCTTGATGCGCGTGCGGGGGGCTGGGGCGTCGCCGCGCCGGCTGTCCGGCTGGGGCGTGTCAGGGGCGGATGAAGGCATGGACGAAGACATGAAGGTGTGCGGATGGGGCTGCCGCTGGCGCGTACCGGGCCCGCCGGGCGCCGGGCAATGCAACGGCTCAGCCGCGGGGCCTGCCGTCAGGGCAGCCAATCATACGCAGCGGTGCGATCGGGCAGTCCCCAGGCCGGATCGTAGAGCGGGCCGAGAAAGTACAGGCCGTCCGGAGAGAACGTGGGCGCCGCCGCGTCCCGCGAGCGCGCCTGCAGCACGGCGTGCATCCAGTCCGCCGGATGCTGCCCCTGGCCGACCGCCACGAGGCATCCCATGATGTTGCGCACCATGTGGTGCAGGAAGGCATTGCCCTCGAACTCGAATCGCCAGTAGCAGGTGGGTACGTCGCCACGGTCGCCCGAGGTCTGGCCTGCCGGCACCCCGCCCGTGCCGCGCTGCGTGATCTCGATGCGGCGCAGTGTCTTGACGGGCGACTTGGCCTGGCATGCGGAGGCGCGGAAGGAGGTGAAGTCGTGTTCGCCGATCAGGTGCCGCGCGGCGGCACGCATGGCGTCCCCATCCAGGGCGTGGAACACCCAGCCCACCCGTGCCGATTCCACGCTCGGGCGCACGGGTGACTGCAGCAGCACGTAGGCATACCGGCGGGCCGTGGCGCTGGCGCGCGAATGGAAAGCCTCCGGCACGGGGCGGGCCCACTGCACGGCGATGTCCGGCGGCAGGAACGTGTTGGTGCCGCGCACCCAGGAGAACGGCGTCCGGTCCAGCGGCGTATCGAAATGCACCACCTGCATGAGGCCGTGCACCCCGGCATCCGTGCGCCCGGCACAGATCGTGGAAACCTCGTGCGTGGCGAATCGCGCGAGGGCCGCCTCGAGGCGGTCCTGCACGGTCGCGCCCCCGGGCTGGCTCTGCCAGCCGCGGTAGGCGGAACCGTTGTAGCTGACGCCCAACGCCACCCTCATGGCCGCCCGCCCTTGCGCCGGGCCCGCCCGGTCGCGGCCTGCCCGGCCATCAACCCAGTTCGGCCAGCAGGCGCTGTGCCCGGGCTTTGAGCGGGCCCGAGGATTCCGCGATGACTTCCTCGACCAGGGTGCGAGCGCCTTCGGCGTCCCCGATGGCGTTGAACTCTTCAGCCAGCGCCAGCTTGGTGGCCAGTGGGTCGTCCGGCAGCCCTGCGGCGTCGCCGGCGGCTTCGCCGGACTCCATGGCGGCAGCGGCAGGCTCTGCACCCGCCGCGGGCGGCTCCACGCGACCGGCGGAGGGCGCGTCCAGGTCCAGCGACAGATCGCCCAAGTCGAATTCGAGCGGGACGGGAGCCGATGCGGGAGCGGCCTCCGGCTCCAGCGAGGCATGGGCCGAGTCTGCCAGCGACAGGTCATCGGGGAAGTCCAGTTCCGGCGTCGGCGCGGACTGCGGAGCGGCATTGCCGGCCATCGGCAGCGGGGTGAGCAGCGGGTCGAACTCCAGCACCGGCTCCTCGGCCTCTGCCGGAGCGGGGGCGGCGCTGGCTGGAGAGGCCGTCGATGCCGTGGCCGCCGCTGCGGCGAAGGCTCCGGGTGCCGCGGGAGGCAGGACGGGCGCCTCGGTCAGCGCGTCGTCCGGCAGGTCGAGATCCAGGTCCAGGTCGAGATCGGGCGGCATCGCTGCTGCGGTGGCTGCGGCTGCGCCGGCTGCCGCTCCGACCGCGGCGGCACCAGCGGCCGTGCGGCCGTCGGTCAGGGTGCTGGCGAATCCTTCGGCAGGCAGGTGGTGCGCCGCGTCGTCGTCCAGCATCGGGGGACGGCCTCCCGGCTGGTACAGGGGATTCTCCGGGTCGATGCTGCGGCCGAGGTCCGCGACGCGGTTCCAGTCCATGCCGTGTCCGTCGGTCAGGCGGAACACGTCCTGGGCCACGGCGTCGAGCGCCTTGCGGTCCTGCCGCTTGGCGTAGATCTCTGCCAGCTTCACATGCACCGCGATGCGGTCGGGGCTGTGGCGCAGGGCCTCCTTGAGGATCTCCTCCGCCTGCAGGTCACGGCCGTAGGCCAGGTAGACATCGGCTTCGGCCACGGGGTCCACGTCACCGCCCGCGTCGAGCTGGCTGGGCGAGTACGCCATGGACGATGCGCCCGTGGTGAGCTGGCTGCTGGCGGTATCCACACGCTGCCCGCCGCTCGCACCGAAGAAGGAGTCCGGCTGCAGCTTGCTTTCGAGGAAGGAGCTGTCCACCGCATTGCGGTTGCGCCGGTTTTGCACCGTCCGGTAAACGCCGTAGCCCAGCAGCAGCGCCAGCAGGCCGCCGCCGGCCAGCGGCAGCATCGGGTTCTCCAGCAGGGAATCCAGGAATCCGGGCTCTTCCGGCGGCGCGGCCGGGGGAGGCGTTTGCGGGCGCGCAGCCGGGGCCGGGGCGGGCGCTGCAGCGGCCGAGGCGCCAGACGCAGGGGCGCTGGCCGCTGCGGGCGCAGAGGCTGCCGTTTCCTGCGTCGGAGCCGGCGCTGGGGCAGAGGCCGCTGCCGAAGCCGATGCCGCGGAGGGAGCGCTGGCCGCCGGCGCTGGCGCGGATGCAGCAGGTGCCGGCGCCGATGCGGGGGGGGCGCCGACCGGCACGGCGATGCGGCCGGGTTGTGCGGCCGAGGCGGCAGCGGCCGGCGCGGGGGCCCCCGCCGGTGCGGACGCGGCCCCCAGCTTGTTCAGTTCGGAGATGTTCTTGGACAGCTCGGCCATGCGGGCGGAGTCCGCCCCCGCCTGCTTGTCGCGCGCCAGCTGCTCCTCGGCGGCGCGCTGGCCGCGCATGGCACCCTTGGAGAGCGTGAGCTTGTCGGGCGCGGCGGTCGCGGCCTTGCGGTCTTCGACCTGCGTCTGCACGCGGCCGCTGGCAGAGCGTTCGGCCGCAGCCACCTCGGCAGAAGGGGCCGCACCGGCGAGACGGCGGCGGAATTCGTTGAAGTCGCGACTTTGTGCGGCAATGATCTGCCGCGCTTCAGCGGGCGGCGTGGCGCGGGCCTGCGCCTCGCTCGGGATATCCAGCACCGCGCCCGACTTCATGCGGTTCACGTTGCCGCGGATGAAGGCGTCCGGGTTGGCGCGCATCATGGCCACCAGCATCTGGTCCAGCGAGACCCCTGCAGGGCGGTAGGCGCCGGCCAGACGGCCGGCCGTGTCGCCGGGGCGCACCACCACGCTCTCGGTCGCTCCCGGGGACGCTGCGGGCGCTGGTGCCGATGCGGTGGCCGGGCGTTGCGGGCGGGCCGCTGGCGGGGCGGCCGGTGCAGGCGCTGCCGCAGGAGACGGTGCCGGCGCCTCGGCGCGCGGCT
>CP028296.1:1410040-1499649 GCA_003029925.1 Paracidovorax avenae
GGGCACTGCCGGGCGGGACGGAGCCGTGGCCTGCGGCACGGGCGAGGGGGCCGCGCCCGCCTGCGCGGTGGCGGTGGGGGCCGGCGCCTCGCGGCGGCTGGCAGGAGGGTCGAGCAGCAGGGTATAGCTGCGCACGAGCTGGCCCGCGTTCCAGCTGGTGTCCAGCACCAAGTCCACGAAGGGGTCGTTGACGGGGCGGCTGGTGGTCAGGCGCAGGACCATGGAACCGTCGGCCTTGCGCTGCAGCCGCACCTGCAGGTCGTTGAGGGTGGGCGAGAACTCCAGGCCCTGCGCACGGTAGGTCTGCGCGGAGGCCGGGGCGGCGCGCAGGGATTCCGCTTCGGCGGCCGTGATCTGCGGCAGGTCGATTTCGGCCCGCAGCGGCTCGCCCAGGGCCGACTGGACCGACAGGCGCCCCAGGGAAAGGGCACTGGCATCGGAGGTGTAGAAGCCGGTCGAGACGAGGGCCGCCGCGGCCAGAGCAGATAGTTTCCAACGATGCATGTGTGCCATCAGCCGATCAAGTTTGAGCCTTCGCGAAAAGCGCGGAAGCGGGGATGAACCCGGTTCCGCGCCCACGCGTGAAAATATGTAAAAAGCACCATAGCATCAATGTTTTGCAGTGACAAGCGAGGTGCCGAGCCCGCGCGATCACCTCCATGGGAGGGTCGCGAGAGGTCGTTTTTGCATGTTGTCGTAGGACAACGACTCGTAACAAAGCGTGCGTGAATCCCGTATCCCGGTTACATCCAGTCGGGCGGGAAGACGCCGCGATCAGGTGTCCAGCAGGATGCGCAGCATGCGGCGCAGCGGCTCGGCAGCGCCCCACAGCAACTGGTCGCCGATGGTGAAGGCTCCGATATAGTCCGGGCCCATGGCGAGCTGGCGGAGGCGGCCGACCGGGATGGTCATCGTGCCGGTCACGGCGACGGGCGTCAGGTCGCGGAGCGTGGCTTCGCGCGTGTTCGGCACCACCTTCACCCACTCGTTGTCGGCGGCGATCATGGCCTCGATGTCGGCCACGGGCACGTGCTTCTTCAGCTTGAAGGTCAGTGCCTGGCTGTGGCAGCGCATGGCACCCACGCGCACGCAGAAGCCGTCCACCGGCACGGCCTGGGTGCCGAAGCCTTCGCCCTGGCCGAGGATCTTGTTGGTCTCGGGCATGCCCTTCCACTCTTCCTTCGACATGCCGTTGCCCAGGTCCTTGTCGATCCAGGGGATCAGGCTGCCACCCAGCGGCACGCCGAAGTTGGCGGTCTCTGCTTCGGAGAGGCTGCGTTGCTTTGCGATCACCTTGCGGTCGATTTCCAGGATGGCGCTCTTCGGATCGTCCAGCAGCGGGCGCACTTCGGCATTCAGCGTGCCGTACTGCGTGAGCAGTTCGCGCATGTGCTGCGCGCCGCCGCCGCTGGCTGCCTGGTAGGTCTGGGTGCTCATCCACTCGACGAGGCCGGCCTTGTACAGCGCGCCCACGCCCATGAGCATGCAACTGACCGTGCAGTTGCCGCCGATCCAGTTCCTGCCGCCCTGGGCGAGCGAATCCTTGATGACGGGCATGTTGACCGGATCGAGCACGATCACGGCGTCATCCTTCATGCGCAGCGTGGAGGCGGCGTCGATCCAGTGGCCCTTCCAGCCGGCATCGCGCAGCTTGGTGAAGACTTCCGTGGTGTAGTCGCCGCCCTGGGCGGTGAGGATGATGTCGCAGCGCTTGAGGGCGTTGATGTCGAATGCATCCTGCAGCGTGGTTTCGTTCTTCGCCTGGGCCGGGGCCTTGCCGCCCGCGTTCGAGGTGGAGAAGAAAAGCGGCTCGATGAGGCCGAAATCGCCCTCGGCCTCCATGCGTTCCATCAGGACCGAGCCGACCATGCCGCGCCAGCCGACCAACCCTACCAACTTGCTCATTTCAATGCCCTTTCAGTTTAAGAAACAGTGCCCGACCGGGACTGCTCGCCTGGCTCGTCAGGGCCAGGAAGGGCGCACGACGAACCAGGCTGGATCAGCCCTTAATGGTGGTCGTGGTTTTGGTGGTGAATGCGCGCGTGGCCACGCCTGCCAGGGCGGCAGAAGCGGTGTTCAGGGCGAACGGGCAAGCGGCAAACATGAACGGTGATTTTAGCGGATGCCGGGGGGCCGGCGTACGCGGAGATACGCATGCAGGCGGCGGGAGCCCGGTGCGCGTCGCGGCTGCGCCACAGGTGGCCGCGCTGCTCAGCCGCGCAGGACCGAGATGCCCCCATCCACCAGCATCGCGGTGCCTGTGACGAAGGACGATGCGTCCGAAGCCAGGTAGAGCGCCGCCTGCGCGATTTCCCCGGGGCGCGCCAGCCGCCGCAGGGCGTGCAGCCGGGCCACCTGGGCCAGGGCCTCGGGGCTGTCGTTCATCTCGCGCGTCCGGATGGATGGCGGTCGTGGGGCCGAGGGGCCCGAGTGTGCCGGCGTTGTTGAAGGCGATGTCCAGCCCGCCGAACCGCCCGACTGCCTCCTGCACCAGGGCCTCGGCGTAGGCGGCATCGCAGACGTCGCCGGCCAGTGCGGTGGCCCGCCCTCCGGCATCCCGGATCTCTGCCACGAGCCGGTCCAGTTCCGCCTGCCGCCGCGCTCCGGCAACGACGCGCGCGCCCTGCTGCGCGAAGAGCAGGGCGGCGGCCCGGCCGATGCCCGAGCTGGCGCCCGTGACGATGGCGATGCGGTGGTCGAGGGAGGACATGCTGCGGACTCCGGTGCGGTGATGGAACATGCATGGAAGTCTGCGCATGGCTGCGCTGGCCGTCTGGCCGCATCCGGACCCATGATGCCGCCGGGCTGCAGGCGAAAAAAAGCGGCCCCGGGGGCCGCTGGCGGAAAGTGGAAAAGGCGGGTATCAGCGCGCCAGGGCCTTCACCACCGCATCGCCCATCTCCGCCGTGCCGACCTTGGTCGTGCCCTCGCTCCAGATGTCGGGCGTGCGCAGGCCCTGGGCCAGCACGTTCTGCACGGCGGCTTCGATGCGCTGGGCGGCGGCTTCCTGGTTCAGGCTGAAGCGCAGCATCATGGCGGCCGACAGGATGGTGGCGAGCGGGTTGGCGACGCCCTGGCCGGCAATGTCGGGCGCGCTGCCGTGGCTGGGCTCGTACAGCCCCTGGTTCCTGGCGTTCAGGCTGGCCGAGGGCAGCATGCCGATCGAGCCCGTGAGCATGGAGGCCTCGTCCGAGAGGATGTCGCCGAACATGTTGCCCGTCACCACCACGTCGAAGGCCTTGGGCTTCTTCACCAACTGCATGGCGGCGTTGTCCACGTACATGTGCTCCAGCTCCACGTCGGGGTATTCCTTGTGCACGTCGGTGACCACGTCCTTCCAGAACTGGAAGGTCTCCAGCACGTTGGCTTTATCCACGCTCGTGACCTTCTTGCTGCGCTTGCGCGCGGCCTGGAAGGCGACGTGCGCGATGCGCTCGATCTCCGGGCGGCTGTAGCGCATGGTGTCGAAGGCTTCCTCGGCGCCGGGGAAGTGCCCGTCGGCGGCCGTGCGGCGGCCGCGCGGCTGGCCGAAGTAGATGTCGCCCGTCAGCTCGCGGATGATGAGGA
Source organism: Paracidovorax avenae (assembly GCA_003029925.1). GTDB lineage: Bacteria > Pseudomonadota > Gammaproteobacteria > Burkholderiales > Burkholderiaceae_C > Paracidovorax > Paracidovorax avenae_A. The sequence goes on from CP028296.1 coordinate 1,413,608, forward strand.
TGTCCAGGCCCGCGACAAGTTCGGGCTTGAGGCTGGAGGCGTGCGTGAGCTGCTCGTAGCAGATGGCCGGGCGGAAATTGGCGAACAGGCCCAGGTTCTTGCGCAGGCCCAGGATGGCTTGCTCGGGGCGCAGGGGGCGGTCGAGCTTGTCGTACTTCCAGTCGCCCACGGCGCCGAACAGCACGGCGTCGGCTTCCTGGGCGAGTTTCAGCGTGGCTTCGGGCAGGGGATGGCCGTGGGCCTCGTAGGCCGCGCCGCCGACCAGGGCGGACTCCATCTCGAAGGGAAGGTCGAGCGTTTCGAGCACCTTCACGGCCTCGGCCACGATTTCGGGGCCGATGCCGTCGCCGGGCAGGACTGCGATTTTCATTGGGTTTTCTCTCGGGTGCGGTTGCGAAGAAGGTCTCGGGGAATCAGGCCGGCATGGTGTGCGCGAGCCAGGGCTTGGTGGCCAGCCGCTCCGCCTCGAAGGCGCGGATCTTGTCGGCCTGGCGCAGCGTGAGACCGATGTCGTCGAAGCCGTTGAGCAGGCAGTACTTGCGGAAGGCGTTCACCTCGAAGGGGATCTCCTCGCCGACCACCTCGTCGCGGTTCTGGCGCACGATGACCTGGCGTTCCAGATCGACGGTCAGCTCGTAGCCCGGGAAGGCATGGACCTCGTCGAACAGGCGGGAGACCGTGGCCTCGGGCAGCACGATGGGCAGCAGGCCGTTCTTGAAACTGTTGTTGAAGAAGATGTCTGCGAAGCTCGGCGCGATGATGGCGCGGAAGCCGTACTGGTCCAGCGCCCAGGGCGCGTGCTCGCGGCTCGATCCGCAGCCGAAGTTCTTGCGCGCCAGCAGGATGGAGGCGCCCGCGTAGCGCGGCTGGTTCAGCACGAAGTCGGGGTTGGGCTTGCGGGCCGATTCCGGCACGCCGGGCTGGCCGGGCTGGTCCAGGTATCGCCATTCGTCGAACAGGTTGGGGCCGAAGCCCGTCTTCTTGATCGACTTCAGGAACTGCTTGGGGATGATGGCGTCGGTATCGACGTTCTCGCGGTCCATGGGGGCCACGAGGCCTTTGTGGAGGGTGAATTTCTGCATGGCGGTGTCCGTTGCGGTTCGGTTCGGATTACTTGGCGGCGCGTTCGATGGCGCTGCCGGCGCGCTGCACGTCCTGGCCCATGCCCTTGACGGTGTTGCAGCCGGCCAGCAGCAGGCCCAGGGCCAGCGCGAGCAGGGCGGTGAAGGTTTTCATGGCGGATTCCTGGAAGGGCTGGCGGCGGTCAGGCGAACTTGCGGATGTCCACGAAGTGCCCGTGCACGGCCGCGGCGGCCGCCATGGCGGGGCTGACCAGGTGGGTGCGCCCGCCCGCGCCCTGGCGGCCTTCGAAGTTGCGGTTGCTGGTGGATGCGCAGCGCTCGCCGGGCTCCAGGCGGTCGGCGTTCATGGCCAGGCACATGGAGCAGCCGGGCTCGCGCCACTCGAAGCCCGCGGCCTTGAAGACCAGGTCCAGGCCTTCGCGCTCGGCCTGTTCCTTCACCAGGCCCGAGCCAGGCACCACCATCGCAACCTTGATGTTCTTGGCCACTTTCTGGCCCAGCTTCTTCACTACGGCGGCGGCTTCGCGCATGTCTTCGATGCGGCTGTTGGTGCAGCTGCCGATGAAGACCTTGTCCACGAAGATGTCGGCCAGCGGCTTGCCGGGCTCCAGGGCCATGTAGGTGAGCGCGCGCTCGATGGCACTGCGCTTGTTCGGGTCCTTTTCCTTGTCCGGGTCGGGCACGCTGGCGTCCACGCCCAGCACCATCTCGGGCGAGGTGCCCCAGGTGACCTGCGGAACGATGTCGGCGCCGTTCAGGGTGACGACGGTGTCGAAGTGCGCATCGACATCCGAATGCAGCGTCTTCCAGTAGGCGACGGCCTGGTCCCATTCCACGCCGGTGGGGGAGAGCGGCCGATTCTTCACGTACTCGATGGTCTTGTCGTCCACCGCCACGAGGCCCGCGCGGGCGCCGGCCTCGATGGCCATGTTGCAGACCGTCATGCGGCCTTCCATGCTGAGCGCGCGGATGGCTGGGCCTGCGAACTCGATGGTGTAGCCCGTGCCGCCGGCCGTGCCGATCCTGCCGATGATGGCCAGCACGATGTCCTTGGCCGTCACGCCGGGGGCGACCTGGCCCTCCACGCGGATCAGCATGTTCTTCGCCTTCTTGGCCAGCAGGGTCTGCGTGGCCATGACGTGCTCGACCTCGCTGGTGCCGATGCCGTGCGCCAGGGCGCCGAACGCGCCGTGCGTGCTGGTGTGGCTGTCGCCGCAGACCACGGTCATGCCGGGCAGGGTGGCACCGTTCTCGGGGCCGATCACGTGCACGATGCCCTGGCGCTTGCTCATGAACGGGAAGAAGGCGGCGGCGCCCACTTCGGCGATGTTCTTGTCCAGCGTGGTGATCTGTTCCTTGCTGATCGGGTCCTCGATGCCGTCGTAGCCGCGCTCCCAGCCGGTGGTGGGCGTGTTGTGGTCGGCCGTGGCGACGATGGAGCTGACGCGCCAGACCTTGCGTCCGGCCTGGCGGATGCCCTCGAACGCCTGCGGGCTGGTCACTTCATGCACCAGGTGGCGGTCGATGTAGAGGATGGCCGTGCCGTCCTCTTCGGTATGGACGACGTGCTCGTCCCAGATCTTGTCGTAGAGGGTGCGTCCCATGGTGTGTTCTCTCGTGGGCTGGTTCAGGGTGGGGATGGGGTGGTGGATTCTAGGAAGAGGTCTTGCGTTCCGGCGGCGCCAGGTGGTCTGCCAGCAGCCGCGCCGTCACCGGCAGGCTGCCGAAGTCGCGAGCGACGAGCCGGAGCGAGCGTTCGGCCCAGGGCTCGTCCAGGGCGACCGGCTGCAGCCGCCCCACGCCGCGCATCAGCGAGAAGGCCCGGTCGGGGAGCAGCCCGATGCCGAGGCCGTTGTCGATCATGCGGCACATGGCGTCCAGGCCCGTCACCTGGATGCGCTGGCGCAGGGGGCGCCCGGCGCGCGCCGCGCCGCGCCGCATGGCGAGGCTGATGCTGCTGTTGGCCTGCAGGCCGACGATGTCCCAGTCGAGCACGTCCTCGAACCGGACCGCGGGCCGTCCCGCCAGCGGATGCCCCTCGGGCACCACGAGCACCAGCCGGTCGCTGCGGTAGGGGCGGCTCTGCAGCTCCTGCGGTTCGGCGCCGTCGCCGGTATGGCACAGGCCCATGTCGGCCGCGCCTTCGCGCACGGCATGCAGGACGTCGGGGCTCAGGTGCTCCTGCAGGTCGATCTTGACCTGGGCATGCTCCCTGGCGAAGGCCCCGAGGTCCTCGGGCAGGAACTGCACGATGGCGGAAATGTTCGCGTGTACCCGCACGTGGCCGCGCACGCCGTCGGCGTATTCGCTCAGTTCGCCCTGCATGCGCTCCAGCCCGAAAAGCACGGTGCGCGCATGGTGCAGCAGGCTTTCGCCCGCCGGCGTCAGCGTCACGCCCCGGCTGTGCCGGTACAGCAGCGCGGAGCCCACGGCCGCTTCGAGGTCCGACAGGCGCTTGCTGACCGCGGACGCCGCGATGAATTCGCGCTCCGCGGCCCGACCGATGCTGCCCAGCTCGCAGACGGCCACGAACAGCTGCAGCGACGTCAGGTCGATGCGGCGCGCGAAATGGCGGTCGGGGCTTTTCATGGGGCAGGGCGTCCGGCTTCTTCGAAAGAGAAGCCTTGCCGGGATTGTCCCCTGGATGGCGGGGTCCAGTCATCGCGAAACGCGACGTCGCACATCGCGATGGCGGACGCCGGGGCGTAAAAAAGCCGCCCGGCGCGGTGCGCGGGGCGGCCTGCAGTGGATGCGCCGGAGATCAGGTGAAGAGGTTCTTCAGCCGGTCCGTCCAGCTCTCGCCGCTGGGCGAGTGCTTCGCGCCTCCCTTCTTGAGGGATTCGTCCAGTTCGCGCAGCAGCTTGCGCTGGTGCTCCGTCAGCTTGACCGGCGTCTCGACCACGATGTGGCAATACAGGTCGCCGGGGTAGCTGGAGCGCACGCCCTTGATCCCCTTGCCACGCAGCCGGAACTGCTTGCCGGCCTGGGTGCCTTCCGGGATGTCGATGGCCGCCTTGCCTTGCAGCGTGGGCACTTCGATCTCGCCGCCCAGGGCCGCGGTGATGAAGCTCACCGGCACCTGGCAGTGCAGATCATCGCCGTCGCGCTCGAAGATCTCATGCTTCTTCAGGCGGATCTCGATGTAGAGGTCGCCCGGAGGCCCGCCGTTGGTGCCCGGCTCGCCGTTGCCGACGCTGCGGATGCGCATGCCGTCATCGATGCCGGCGGGAATCTTCACTTCCAGCGTCTTCTGCTTCTTGACCTTGCCCTGGCCGTGGCAGGTGACGCACGGCTCGGGAATGATCTTGCCCGTGCCGCGGCAATGGGGGCAGGTCTGCTGGACGCTGAAGAAGCCCTGGCGCATCTGCACCGTGCCCGTGCCCGAGCAGGTCGTGCAGGTCTTCGCGCTGGTGCCGGGCTTGGCGCCGCTGCCGTGGCAGGTCTCGCAGTTCTCCCAGGTGGGGATGCGGATCTGCGCTTCCTTGCCCTTGGCGGCTTCCTCCAGCGTGATGTCCATCGCATAGCTGAGGTCGTTGCCGCGATAGACCTGCCGCCCGCCGCCGGCACCCCGGCGGCCGCCGAACATGTCGCCGAAGATGTCGCCGAACGCTTCCGCGAAACCGCCGAAGCCTTCCGCGCCGGCGCCACCGGGGCCGCGCATGTTGGGATCCACGCCGGCGTGCCCGAACTGGTCGTAGGCCGCGCGCTTCTGCGGGTCGGAGAGCATCTCGTAGGCCTCCTTGGCCTCCTTGAACTTCTCCTCGGCCGGCTTGGCGGCATCACCCTGGTTGCGGTCGGGGTGGTGCTTCATCGCCAGCTTGCGATAGGCCTTCTTGATCTCTTCGTCCGAGGCGTTCTTGGGAACGCCCAGGACTTCGTAAAAGTCTCGTTTGGACATGGTGTTTCCGGGTCCTTTGGGAACACGAACGCCGCGCAGGCCCTCGGGGGAAAGGGCACGGCGCGGCGGCTAGGGAAGGCACGCGCGCCCGGTGGGTGCGCGCGGCGTCGTCAGCCTTTCTTGACTTCCTTCACTTCGGCGTCCACCACGTTGTCGTCGTGCGGTGCGGAGGACGCGCCACCCGCGGAGGATGCGGCCTGGCCGGCGGCCGGGCCGGCTTCCGCGCCGGCACCCGCCGCGGCGGCGGCTGCCTGCGCATCGGCGTACATCTTCTCGCCGAGCTTCTGGCTCGCTGCCATCAGGGCGTTGGTCTTTTCCTCGATCGCGGTCTTGTCCTCGCCCTTGAGCGCGGTTTCGAGGTCCTTCACCGCGGCCTCGATCTTCTCCTTCTCGCCGGCATCGAGCTTGTCGCCATGCTCGGACAGGCTCTTGGTCACGCTGTGGACCGCGGCCTCGCCCTGGTTGCGGGCCTGCACCAGTTCCAGCTTCTTCTTGTCGTCGGCGGCGTTGAGCTCGGCATCCTTCACCATCTTCTGGATCTCGTCCTCGGACAGGCCCGAGTTCGCCTTGATGGTGATCTTGTTCTCCTTGCCCGTGCCCTTGTCCTTGGCGCTCACGTGCAGGATGCCGTTGGCGTCGATGTCGAAGGTCACCTCGATCTGCGGCACGCCGCGGCCTGCCGGCGGAATGCCTTCCAGGTTGAACTCGCCCAGCAGCTTGTTGGCGCTGGCGATCTCGCGCTCGCCCTGGAACACCTTGATCGTCACCGCCGGCTGGTTGTCGTCCGCCGTGGAGAAGGTCTGCGCGAACTTCGTCGGGATCGTGGTGTTCTTCGTGATCATCTTGGTCATCACGCCGCCGAGGGTCTCGATGCCCAGCGACAGCGGGGTGACGTCCAGCAGCAGCACGTCCTTGCGGTCGCCCGAGAGCACCTGGCCCTGGATGGCGGCACCGACGGCCACGGCCTCGTCGGGGTTCACGTCCTTGCGCGGCTCCTTGCCGAAGAACTCCTTGACCTTCTCCTGCACCTTGGGCATGCGGCTCATGCCGCCGACCAGGATCACGTCATGGATGTCGGACACGCTGATGCCGGCGTCCTTGATGGCCGTGCGGCAGGGGGCGATGGTGCGCTCGATCAGCTCTTCCACCAAGCTTTCCAGCTTGGCGCGGGTCAGCTTGATGTTCAGGTGCTTCGGGCCCGAGGCATCGGCCGTGATGTAGGGCAGGTTGATGTCGGTCGCGGCCGAGGAGGACAGCTCGATCTTGGCCTTCTCGGCGGCTTCCTTCAGGCGCTGCAGGGCCAGCACGTCCTTGGACAGGTCCACGCCTTGCTCTTTCTTGAACTCGGCAATGATGTAGTCGATGATGCGCTGGTCGAAGTCCTCGCCGCCCAGGAAGGTGTCGCCGTTGGTGGACAGCACTTCGAACTGCTTCTCGCCATCGACATCGGCGATCTCGATGATGGACACGTCGAACGTGCCGCCGCCCAGGTCATAGACGGCGATCTTGCGGTCGCCCTTTTCCTGCTTGTCCAGGCCGAAGGCCAGTGCCGCGGCCGTGGGCTCGTTGATGATGCGCTTGACGTCCAGGCCCGCGATGCGGCCGGCGTCCTTGGTGGCCTGGCGCTGGGCGTCGTTGAAGTACGCCGGCACCGTGATCACGGCCTCGGTGACGGGCTCGCCCAGGTAGTCCTCGGCCGTCTTCTTCATCTTGCGCAGCACTTCGGCGCTGATCTGCGGCGGGGCCAGCTTGTTGCCGCGCACTTCCACCCAGGCGTCGCCGTTGTCGGCCTTGGCGATCGTGTAGGGCATGAGGTCGATGTCCTTCTGGACCTCTTTTTCCTCGAACTTGCGGCCGATCAGGCGCTTGGCGGCGTAGATGGTGTTCTTGGGGTTCGTCACGGCCTGGCGCTTGGCCGAGGCGCCGACGAGGATCTCGCCGTCTTCCTGGTAGGCGATGATGGACGGGGTGGTGCGGGCGCCTTCGCTGTTCTCGATCACGCGGGTCGTGTTGCCCTCCATGATGGCGACGCAGCTATTCGTGGTGCCCAGGTCGATACCGATGATTTTTCCCATGTTTTTCTCCGCGATTCTTGAAGGATTTGGATAGCCAGTAACTTGTGGATAACTTGTCCGGCTTCAAGCCGTCGGCCCGGGGAATTTCTTTCCGCGGCGTGCCGGGCGGCAAGGGCCGGAGGGGGACGTCACTTCGGTGCCGCCACCGTGACGAGGGCCGGACGCAGCACCCGGTCGGCGATGACGTAGCCTTTCTGCAGCACGGACACGATGGTGTTGGGCTCCTGCTCGGCGGGCACCATGCTGATGGCCTGGTGCTGGTGGGGGTCGAACTTCTCGCCCGTGCCCGGCTGGATCGCCAGCACCTTGTTGCGCTCGAGGGCGGAAGTGAGCTGGCGCAACGTGGCGTCGGTGCCCTCGCGCAACTGTTCGATCGTGGCGTCCTTGATGGCGAGCGCCGCCGTCAGGCTGTCGGCCACGGGCAGCAGGCTCTCGGCGAAGCTCTCGATGCCGAACTTGCGGGCCTTGGAGACTTCCTCGTCCGCGCGGCGGCGGGCGTTCTCGGCTTCGGCCTTGGCGCGCAGGAACTGGTCGGCGAGGTCGGCGCTCTTGGCCTTGAGCTCGGCCAGTTCGTTCTGCAGGCGGCCCAGCTCGTCCGCCGCATGCGCGGCCATGGTCGCCTCCACGGCTTCGGGACTGTCGGACGGGGACGCCGGCGCCGCGGCGTTCTGGGGGGCTGAATGCTGTTGATCGGACATGTCGGTTGTTCTGGTGTAAGTGAATGAACGATGGACGCACGGCACCTGGGTGCAAAGGGAGGGATTTCAAGCGAAGTCCCGCCAAATTCCGGCATCTGCTGCTCAGGCGGGGCGCGAAATGCACATGCCGGCGCCAGGAGTGTACAAGCCGGCGACGCCAGGGCTATAATCGCCGGCTTTGCCTTGCCACACTGCTTCACATGACGCGGCGGGTGGCTCATCCCAGAAGGAGATTACATGCGTCACTACGAAATCATCTTGCTGATCCATCCGGATCAAAGCGAACAGGTTCCAGCCATGCTGGAGCGCTACAAGGGCATGATCACTGCCGGCGGCGGCAAGATCCACCGCGTGGAAGACTGGGGCCGCCGCCAGCTGGCCTACATGATCAACAAGCTCGCCAAGGCCCACTACCTGTGCGTGAACATCGAGGCCGACCAGGCCGTGATGGCTGAACTGGAGCATGCCTTCAAGTTCAACGACGCCGTGCTGCGCCACCTGACCGTCGTGAAGAAGAAGGCCGAGACCGGCGCTTCCTCGATGATGAAGACCGTCGAGCGCGAAGAGGCACGCAAGGCCAGCCAGGCCGAGTTCGCCGCTGCCAACGAGCGCTGATCCGACCGCTTCCCCGGGAGCCGTGGAACCCCTCAACAGCGTGACGCTGACGGCCTGCATCGCGGAGACCAAGCCTCTGCGGTACACCCCGGCCGGCCTGCCCGCCCTGGACCTGAAGCTCGAGCACGGCTCGAAGCAGTCCGAGGCAGGCGTGCAGCGCGACGTTGCGGCGGTGGTGAAGGCGGTGGCCTTCGGCGCATTGGCCGAACGCCTCGCCCGGCAGGCACTGGGCAGCCTCTGGACCTTCCAGGGCTTCCTCGCCACGCCGCGCAACGCCAAGGGTCTGGTGTTCCACGTCCAGGACATTCAACAAGATTAATTTTCAAGAGGCTTTCCAAATGGCCACGTTCAAGAAGTTCAACAAGGACAAGCGTCCGAAGCGCAACACCCAGTCGCTGCTGTTCAAGCGCAAGCGTTTCTGCCGCTTCACGGTCGCCGGCGTCGAAGAGATCGACTACAAGGATGTCGACACGCTGCGCGACTTCATCGCCGAAAACGGCAAGATCATCCCCGCGCGCCTGACCGGCACGCGCGCCATCTACCAGCGTCAGCTGAACACCGCCATCAAGCGCGCGCGCTTCCTGGCCCTGGTGCCCTACAGCGACCAGCACAAGATCTGAGGAGCAAGAGCCATGCAAATCATCCTGCTCGACAAAGTGGTCAACCTCGGCAACCTGGGCGAAATCGTCAAGGTCAAGGACGGCTACGCACGCAACTTCCTGATTCCCTCGGGCCGCGCACGCCGTGCCACCGAAGCCAACAAGGCCGAGTTCGAAGCCAAGCGCGCCGAACTCGAAAAGGCTGCAGCCGCCAAGCTGGCTGAAGCTCAAGGCCAAGGCGAGAAGCTCGGCGGCACGACCGTCAAGCTGACGCAGAAGGCTGGCGTGGACGGCCGCCTGTTCGGTTCCGTCACCAACCACGACATCGCCGAAGAGCTGAACAAGCAAGGCTACAAGGTCGCCAAGTCGCAGGTCCGCCTGCCCAGCGGCCCCATCAAGACCGTGGGCGACTCCACGGTGAGCGTGGCCCTGCACACCGACGTGGTGGTGGAAGTCACCGTGTCCGTGTACGGCGAAACCGCCTGATCGGCCAGAAAGCCGGAGCGCTTTCCACCCCGGCAAAAGCCGCCTCCCGAGGCGGCTTTTGCGTTTTCTGGCGCTGCATCCATGCACCGCCAGCCCACCGGCTGTGAACGGCTTTTCCACAGACTTGTCCACTGACCGCAGTTTCCGGCCCCGCTGCCGTGCCGGAAGCGCAAGGATCGATTGCCATGAGTTCCGACTTCCCTCCGCTGCACGAATCCGATTTCGCGTCTTCCGCCCCGGCGGACCAGGAGGTGGCCCGGTTGCGCATGCCTCCACATTCGCTGGAGGCCGAGTCCAGCGTGCTGGGCGGGTTGCTGCTCGACAACATGGCCTGGGACCGGGTGGGCGACCTGTTGGTGGATGGGGATTTCTACCGGCATGAGCACCAGCTCATCTATTCGGCCATCGGCAAGCTGGTCAACGCGAGCAAGCCGGCGGACGTGATCACGGTCTTCGGGGAGCTGCAGAGCCTGGGCAAGGCCGAGGAGGTGGGCGGGCTGGCCTATCTCAACAACCTGGCGCAATACGTTCCCAGCGCCACCAACATCCGACGCTACGCGGAAATCGTGCGCGAGCGCTCCATCCTGCGCAAGCTGGTCACGGCGAGCGACGAGATCTCCACGACAGCCTTCAATCCGAAGGGCAAGACGGTCGAGAAGATCCTGGACGAGGCCGAATCCAAGATCTTCGCCATCGGGGAGGAGGGCTCGCGCAACAAGCAGGGCTTCCAGTCGCTCGACACCCTGGTGGTGGACCTGCTGGACCAGGTGCAGGAGATGGCGGACAACCCGATGGACGTGACTGGCGTGCCGACGGGTTTCGCCGACCTGGACCGCATGACATCGGGCCTGCAGGCCGGCGACATGATCGTGCTGGCCGCGCGTCCCTCGATGGGCAAGACCTCGTTCGCCGTGAACATTGCCGAGCATGTGGCGCTCAATGAAGGACTTCCCGTGGCCATCTTCTCGATGGAAATGGGCGCCGCCCAACTGGCCGTGCGTATCGTGGGCTCGATCGGCCGCGTGAACCAGGGCAACCTGCGGACCGGCAAGCTGACCGACGAGGAATGGCCGCGCCTGACCGAAGCGATCGAGCGGCTGCGTACCGTGTCCCTGCACATCGATGAAACGCCGGGCCTGACCCCGGGCGAACTGCGGGCCAATGCCCGCCGCCTGGCCCGCCAGTGCGGCAAGCTCGGCCTGATCGTGGTGGACTACCTGCAGCTCATGAGCGGGTCCGGCTCCTCCAGTTCCGACAACCGGGCCACCGAACTCGGCGAGATCTCCCGGGGCCTCAAGATGCTGGCCAAGGAGCTGCAATGCCCGGTGATCGCGCTCTCGCAGCTCAACCGCTCGGTGGAGCAGCGCACCGACAAGCGCCCCATGATGTCCGACCTGCGCGAATCGGGCGCCATCGAGCAGGATGCGGACATCATCATGTTCATCTACCGCGACGACTACTACAACAAGGACTCCAAGGAGCCCAACGTGGCCGAGGTCATCATCGGCAAGCAGCGGAACGGCCCCACGGGCACTGTGAAGCTGTTCTTCCAGAAGAACCAGACGCGGTTCGAGAACCTCGCCATGGGGTCGGGCGACGATTTCTGACGCCGGCCAGGGTTGGCCTGCGCCGCCCTACACCCTGGCGATGGTGTAGATCACCATTCCCAGCAACACCACGCCCAGCACCCCGCAGGCCACCGCCAGGCGCTGCGCACCGATGCGTAGCGCGCTCACGGTGGCGACGAGCTGGGCGTTCTGCTGGGCCAGCTGTTCGATGACCTCCAGTGCCTGGCGCTGCGATTGTTCCAGCGCCTGCACCTGGTCCTCCAGGGCGTCGATGCGCTGCAGGGCCAGCTCCTGTGGCGACGGGACGCCGGATGCCGCCAGGCGGGCGGCTTCCTCGTCCGCCTGTGCCTGTTCGGCCTCCCGCGCCCCCCGGCTGCGCAATAGCCCCTTAGCGGTCTTGATGAGCTGTGGAGAGGCCTCGATCACCTTGTCCCACGGGACGAGCTGCAGGGCGGTGATCCAGCTGATGGCCATGCGTCAGAGCACCTCGCTGGCGAAGTCCGCAAGGCGTGAGCGCTCGCCGCGCGCCAGGGTGATGTGCCCGCTGTGCGGCCAGCCCTTGAAGCGGTCCACCGCATAGGTGAGGCCGGAGGAGCCCTCCGTCAGGTAGGGCGTGTCGATCTGTGCGAGGTTGCCCATGCAGATGATCTTGGTGCCCGGGCCCGCGCGCGTGATCAGCGTCTTCATCTGCTTGGGTGTCAGGTTCTGCGCTTCGTCGATGATGACGTACTTGTTGAGGAAGGTGCGGCCGCGCATGAAGTTCATGCTCTTGATCTTGATGCGGCTGCGGATCAGCTCGTTGGTGGCCGCGCGGCCCCATTCGCCGGCGTTGCCGCCGTCGCCCTTGGCGAGGAATTCGAGGTTGTCGTCCAGGGCGCCCATCCAGGGGCCCATCTTCTCCTCCTCGGTGCCGGGCAGGAAGCCGATGTCCTCGCCCACGCTCACCGTGGCACGGGTCATGATGATCTCGGTGTAGCGGCGCTCGTCCAGCACCTGCGTGAGGCCTGCGGCGAGGGCCATCAGGGTCTTGCCGGTGCCGGCCGTGCCGGTGAGCGTGACGAAATCGACCTCCGGGTCCATGAGCAGGTTCATCGCGAAGTTCTGCTCGCGGTTGCGCGTGTTCACGCCCCAGACGGTGTTTTTGGCCGATCCGTAGTCCTTGAGGGTCTGCAGCACGGCGGTCTTGTCGCGGATCTCGGTCACCCGCGCGAACAGGCTGGGCTCGCCGGGGGCCTCGAAATAGACGAACTGGTTGATCATGAGCTGCGGCACGATCGGTCCGCCGATGCGGTAGTACGTGTGTGCGCCGCTTTGCCAGCTCTCGACGTTCTTGCCGGTCTTCGTCCAGAAGTCGGCCGGCAGGGCCAGCACGCCGGAGTACAGCAGGTCGCCGTCTTCCAGGGCCTTGTCGTTCTGGTAGTCCTCCGCATTCAGGCCCAGCGCACGGGCCTTCACGCGCATGTTGATGTCCTTGGACACCAGCACCACCTCGCGCGGCGCGTATTTCTGGCGCAGCGCCTCCACCACGCCCAGGATCTGGTTATCGGCCTTGCCCACGGGCAGGCTGGTGGGCAGTTGGTAGTCCAGCGGTTCGGTCTGGAAGTACAGGCAGCCGCCGGCCGCGCGCTGGCCCGTGGCATCCAGCTTGAGACCGCGGGCGATGTCGGCGCCCTGGGTGGCGGCGAGCTGGTCGAGCGTGCGGCTCGCCTGCCGGCCGTTGCGTGCCACTTCGGTCATGCCCTTCTTGTGGCCGTCGAGCTCTTCCAGCACGATCATGGGCAGGAAGATGTCGTGCTCTTCGAAGCGGAAGAGGCTGGTCGGATCGTGCAGCAGGACATTGGTGTCCAGCACGAACATCTTGGTGGGACCGGTGCCGCGGCCCTTGCGGGGGCGAGCCGCGGCCTCGGGCGCGGGTGCGGCTGCGCGGACGGCAGGCGACTCGCGCCTGGCTTCGGGCACCACGGCCTGGATGGGGGCCGGCGCCGTGGCCGGTGCGGTGCGCCTGGCGGTGCGCCAAGATGCTCCAAGCGCCGTGGAGGGCGCCGCAGCCACCGGTGCCGGGGCTGGTTCCGCGGCGGCAGGAGCCGCGGCGGTGCGTGCGCGGCCTGTGCTGGCGGTGGTGCCGGGAGCAGCTTTCCTGGCCGCCTTGCGTGGCGCGGAGGCACTGCCGGCCGGCAGCGCTGCCGGGCTGGCCGCGTCCAGGGATTCCTCGGTCTGCGGATCTTCCATGCGGGACTTGGGCGTAGCGCGGAAGGCATCCGGAGAAAGCAGGGCGGCGCGTTTCGTCGGTGCGGGGGGCAGGGGCATGGTGCGGGCCTTGGGAGGAGGACGGAAGGGGGTCAGAAAGCAAAAAGCCGCCTGGAGACCGAGGCGGCTTTGTGGGGGTGGGGGAGCGTTGCGTCGTGCAGCAGCATTGAAACCATTATGCACGCTTGCCATGGCACTCCCGGCATTGCCGCGCGCAACGCGGCTGTAGGCGCTTATGCCGCCTTCTTGAGGGCCTTGATGGACTTCACGGCCTTGAGAACCTCGTCCACGTGGCCGGGCACCTTGAGGCCGCGCCATTCCTGGACCAGCACGCCATCGGGGCCGACGAGGAAGGTGCTGCGCTCGATGCCCTTGACCTTCTTGCCGTACATGATCTTGTTCTTGACCACGCCGAACATGTGGCACATCTTCTCTTCGGTGTCGGCGATGAGCTCGAAGGGCAGTTCCAGCTTTTCCTTGAAGTCGTCGTGGGACTTCATGTTGTCCCGCGACACGCCGAACACGGCGGCGCCGGCCTGGGCGAAATCCTCGTACTTGTCGCGGAACTGCATGGCCTCGGTGGTGCAGCCGGGGGTGTTGTCCTTGGGATAGAAGTACAGGATCAGGATCTGGCCGAGGTGCGATGTGTTGGAGACCTTGATGCCACCGGTCGCGTTGGCTTCGAATTCGGGGAGGGGTTTGTTGACAACGATCGCCATGGCACTTCAATCTTTGATGTAGTCGTTGAAAAGCCGGAGGAGTTGTGTGTTATTGCTCTTGGAAGGCCTCCGACCGCAACCCGTAATTTTACCTTGAAACGGACTCTTTCGCGAATCGCAGGTCTGTAACCAAGATCCACGCGCGTTTCACGCCTTGGGTTCCAGCAGCAGCGCGGCGACCACGTGGCGGCCTTCCCCGGCCAGGATGTTGTAGGTCCGGCAGGCAGCCTGGGTGCCCATGGTTTCCAGGCCGATGCGCCGCGCCATGAGGGGCCGCAGCCACGCCGGCGGAGGGAACCGGTTGCGCTGGCCGCTCCCGAAGATGATCACTTCGGCGTCGAGCTCCGCGAGCAGCGCGAAATGCTCGGCGGTCAGGTCCTCGAAGCGGTTGCACTGCCATTCCCGCCGCTCACCCCGGGAGCCGATCACCACGCTGCCGGTGAGCTTTTCCCCATCGACCGCGATCCAGTCCGGGCCGTAGGCGCTGATGGTCTGGGCTTCGGAGCGGTCGGGCTGGAATTTCATGGGGAGGGGCGCCTTCGGGAGTGCATTGTGGGCCGGCACGGCACCCGGCGGAGCGGGGCGGGGGTCCACCGTGGAACTGTGGTCAAATTATAGGTTTCGCCAGAGGCTGCGCCGCCTGGCGGGGTATCGGGGAGCGTTCTCCGGCGCCTTACCGTTCACCTCTTCCAGGCCCCGCGGCGTGCGCCCCGGGCCTTTCGCACGATGAAGACGATCCACAAGTCCGCGAAGCTGAATAACGTTCTCTACGATGTGCGGGGCCCCATCGTGGATGCGGCCAAGCAGATGGAGGACGAGGGCCAGAAGATCATCAAGCTCAACATCGGCAACCTCGCGCCGTTCGGTTTCGATGCACCCGAAGAGATCCAGCAGGACATGATCCGCAACCTGCCGAACTCGGCAGGCTATTCGGACAGCAAGGGCATCTTCGCGGCGCGCAAGGCCGTGATGCACTACAGCCAGCAGCAGGGCGTGAAGGGCGTGACGCTCGACGACATCTACCTGGGCAATGGCGCGAGCGACCTGATCACCATGGCCACCAATGCGCTGCTCGACGACGGCGACGAGCTGCTGGTGCCCGCCCCCGACTATCCGCTCTGGACCGCGGCGGCGAGCCTGTCCGGCGGCCGGCCGGTGCACTACCTCTGCGATGAGGCGAACGGCTGGATGCCGAACCTCGAGGACATCCGCGCCAGGATCACGCCGCGTACCAAGGGCCTGGTGGTGATCAACCCGAACAATCCCACGGGCGCGCTCTATTCCGACGAGCTGCTGCGCGAGCTCGTGCAGATCGCGCGCGATCATGGCCTCGTGCTGCTGGCCGACGAGGTGTACGACAAGGTGCTCTACGACGGCGAGCGCCATACCGCGATGGCGAGCCTCTCGACCGACGTGCTCACGCTCACCTTCAATTCGCTCTCCAAGGCCTACCGCTCGTGCGGCTACCGCGCCGGCTGGATGGTGGTGTCGGGCAACAAGGCCGTGGCCCGCGACTACATCGAGGGCATCAACATGCTCGCCAACATCAAGCTGGGCTCCAACGTGCCCGGACAGTGGGCGATCCAGACGGCGCTGGGCGGCTACCAGAGCATCAATGACCTGGTCCGCGAAGGCGGGCGCCTCTGCCGGCAGCGCGACCTGGCCTACGAACTCATCTCGGCGATCCCGGGCGTGAGCTGCGTGAAACCCAAGGCGGCGCTGTACATGTTCCCGCGCCTCGACCCGGCCATGTACCCCATCGCCGACGACCGCCAGTTCTTCATGGAAGTGCTGCGCGCCACGCGCGTGATGCTGGTGCAGGGCTCGGGCTTCAACTATCCCGACCAGCAGCATTTCCGCATCGTGTTCCTCCCGCACGAGGACGACCTGCGCGAGGCCATCGGCCGCCTGGCGGACTTCCTGGCGCTCTACCGTCAGAAGCACGCGGCCGCGTGACGCGCGGCGGCGCCCCGTCCTTACCGAGTTCCAACCATCGCCGGCAGCGCACCACATCCCCGCGTTGCGGCACCTTCTGACTGAGATTTTCGACCATGAAACCGATCCAAGTGGGCCTGCTGGGCATTGGCACCGTCGGCAGCGGCGTGTTCAACGTGCTGCGACGCAACCAGGAGGAGATCCGCCGCCGCGCGGGCCGCGGCATCGAGATCGCCATGGTGGCGGACCTCGACGTGGAGCGCGCCCGCGCCGTCGCCGGCAGCAGCGTGCAGGTGGTGAACGACGCGCGTGCCGTGATCGCCAACCCCGACATCGACATCGTCGTGGAGCTGATCGGCGGCTACGGCGTGGCCAAGGCGCTCGTGATGGAAGCCATCGCGGCCGGCAAGCACGTGGTCACGGCCAACAAGGCCCTGCTGGCGGTGCACGGCACGGAGATCTTCGCGGCCGCATCGGCCAAGGGCGTGATGGTGGCCTTCGAGGCTGCGGTGGCCGGCGGCATCCCGATCATCAAGGCGCTGCGCGAGGGCCTGACGGCCAACCGCATCCAGTGGATCGCGGGCATCATCAACGGCACGACGAACTTCATCCTCTCGGAGATGCGCGACAAGGGGCTCGACTTCGACGTGGTGCTCAAGGAGGCGCAGCGCCTGGGCTACGCCGAGGCCGACCCGACCTTCGACATCGAGGGCGTGGACGCGGCGCACAAGGCCACGATCATGAGCGCCATCGCCTTCGGTATTCCGGTGCAGTTCGACAAGGCGTACGTGGAAGGCATCACCAAGCTTGCCGCGGCCGACATCCGCTATGCCGAGCAGCTCGGCTACCGCATCAAGCTGCTGGGCATCGCCAAGCGGCGCGAGGGCGGGGTGGAACTGCGCGTGCACCCGAGCCTGGTGCCGTCCAAGCGGCTGATCGCCAACGTGGAGGGCGCGATGAATGCGGTGGTGGTGCAGGCCGATGCGGTGGGCACCACGCTCTACTACGGCAAGGGCGCGGGCAGCGAGCCCACGGCCAGCGCCGTGATCGCCGACCTGGTGGACATCGCCCGCCTGGCGGCGGCCGACCCGGAGCACCGCGTCCCGCACCTGGCCTTCCAGCCGAACACGCTCGACGAGGCGCGCGACGCGCTGCCCGTGCTGCCCATGGCCGAGGTGGTCACCAGCTACTACCTGCGCCTGCGCGTGGCCGACGAGGCTGGCGTGCTCGCCAAGGTGACGGGGCTGCTGGCCGGCGCCGGCATCAGCATCGACGCCGTGCTGCAGCGCGAGGCCGACGAGGTGGGCGGAGAGGGCGCCACGCACACCGACCTGATCATCCTCACGCACGACACGCGCGAGGGTACGATGAACGAAGCGATCGCGCAGATGCAGGCCCTGCCCACGGTGCTGGGGCCGATCGTGCGTGTCCGCAAGGAGGAGCTGAACTGATGCGATACCTCTCCACCCGCGGCCACGCGGACCGCAAGAGCTTCTGCGAGATCCTGCTCGAAGGCCTGGCGCCCGACGGCGGGCTGTACCTGCCGGAGCATTACCCGCAGATCGACGACGCCGCGCTCACGCGGCTGCGCGCGGCCTACCATGAGCAGGGCTACGCGGAGCTGGCATTCCAGATCCTGTCGCTCTACATCGACGACATCCCCGCGGCCGACCTCAAGCGCCTGTGCGAGAAGACGTACACGGCCGAGGTGTTCGGCACGGGCGAGATCGTGCCGCTGCGCCACCTGGAGAACAGCCTGTGGCTGGAGGCGCTCTCCAACGGCCCCACGCTCGCCTTCAAGGACATGGCGATGCAGCTGCTGGGCAACCTGTTCGAGTACGAACTGGGCCGGCGCGGCGAGGCGCTGAACATCCTGGGCGCGACCAGCGGCGACACGGGCAGCGCGGCCGAGTACGCGATGCGCGGCAAGCGCGGCATCCGCGTGTTCATGACGAGCCCGCACGGCCGCATGAGCGCCTTCCAGCAGGCGCAGATGTTCAGCCTGCAGGATGCGAACATCTTCAACATCGCCATCGAAGGCGTGTTCGACGACTGCCAGGACATCGTCAAGGCCGTGAGCAACGACCTGGAGTTCAAGCGCCGCTTCAAGATCGGCACGGTGAACTCGATCAACTGGGCGCGGCTGCTCGCCCAGGTGGTGTACTACTTCGCGGGCTACGTGCAGGCCACCGAGTCGAACGACCAGAAGGTCAGCTTCACGGTGCCGTCGGGCAATTTCGGCAACGTCTGTGCGGGCCACGTGGCGCGCATGATGGGCCTGCCCATCGACAAGCTCGTGGTGGCGACCAACGAGAACGACGTGCTCGACGAGTTCTTCCGCACGGGCATCTACCGCGTGCGCGGCAGCGCCGACACGCACGAGACGTCGAGCCCCTCGATGGACATCAGCAAGGCCAGCAATTTCGAGCGCTTCGTGTTCGACCTGCTGGGCCGCGACGCGGAGGCCACGCGCCGGCTGTTCGGCGAAGCCGTGGTGCGCGAAGGCCGTTTCGACCTGAGCAGCGATCCGCGCTTCGCCGAGGCTGCATCGCGCTACGGGTTCGTGAGCGGGCGCAGCACGCACGCGGACCGCATCGCGACCATCCGCGACACCTTCCAGCGCTTCGGCATCACGATCGACACGCACACCGCCGACGGCGTGAAGGTGGCGCGCGAGCATACCGAGCCGGGCGTGCCGATGCTGGTGCTGGAAACCGCCCTGCCCATCAAGTTCGCCGAGACGATCCAGGAGGCCCTGGGCCATGCGCCCGAGCGCCCCGCGAAGTTCGACGGCATCGAGAGCCTGCCCAAGCGCGTGCAGGTGATGCCGGCCGACGTGGACCTGGTGAAGGCTTACATCACGCGCCATTGCGACGGGACGGCCGCGTCGGCCTGACCACCGGGCATGGCCCGGGTGGCGCCGCACAGGCGCGGGCCGCTTCGGGCGCCGCGCGCGGCGCGCTTCCGGCCTCGTCACATCCACGGAAGGCATGCATGAAAGTCGTCGGTTTCGCCGGTTTCTCCAACAGTGGCAAGACCACGCTCGTGGAGCGGCTCATTCCGCTCATGCGCTCGCACGGGCTGCGCGTGTCGGTGGTCAAGCATGCCCACCACCGGTTCGACATCGACCAGCCCGGCAAGGACACGTGGCGGCACCGCACGGCGGGCGCCTACGAGGTGGTGGCCTCGTCCGACCTGCGCATGGCGCTCATGCGCGAGTACGAGCTGCCGGCCGAGCCCCTGGTGCACGATCTCATCGCCCGGCTGGACGCCGCCGTGGACTGGGTGTTCGTCGAAGGCTTCAAGGAGAGCGACCTGCCCAGGATCGAGGTGTGGCGGTCACCTTCCGGCGATTATCCGGCCCAGCCCCTGCGTTTCCCCCATGACCCAGGCATCGTGGCCGTGGCGGCCGACGTGCCGGGCGATCGCCTGCCCGTGCCACCCGGCGCATTGCCGGTCTTCGACGTGAATGCGCCGGCCGTGCTGGCCGACTGGCTGCGTGCCGGTGGCGAGCGCTGGGTGTACCGCGGTGCGGAGGCCCGGGCATGAGCACGGTTCCTGCGGCCGCCCGGCCGCCACTCAAGCCCCTGGACGATGCACTGGCGGAACTGCTTGCCCAGGCCGGCCCGCTTGAAGGCACGGAGGAGGTGGATACCTTCGAGGCCGATGGCCGCGTGCTGGCGGTCTGTGCCGTATCGCCGCTGCGGGTGCCTCCGCACGACAACAGCGCCATGGACGGCTATGCCGTGCGACGGGCGGACGTCGCTGCAGAGCGGGACTCCCCGGCCGTCGAACTGCACTGTGACCTGCCCGTCTCCCAGCGCATCGCGGCCGGCTCCGCACCGCGGCCGTTGGAGCCGGGCACGGCCGCGCGCATCTTCACGGGCGCGCCCCTGCCGCCCGGCGCGGATGCCGTGTGCATGCAGGAGGACTGCGAGGCGCTCGATGGTGGGGCGCGCGTGCGCATCCAGGCCGTACCCCGGCCGGGCCAGTGGGTGCGCCGTGCGGGCGAGGACATCGAAACCGGCGCGACAGTGCTCGCGGCCGGGACGCGGCTGACGCCGGCCGCGCTGGGGCTGGCAGCCAGCATCGGACTGGCCCGGCTGCGTGTGGCGCGCCGGCCCCGCGTGGCGCTGTTTTCCACGGGGGACGAACTGGTGATGCCCGGCGAGGTGCCGCCGGAGCGCATGCCGCCGGGGGCCATCTACAACAGCAACCGCTTCTTCCTGCGCGCGATGCTGCTGCGGCTGGGCTGCGAGGTGTCGGATTTCGGCATCGTGCCCGACCGGCGCGAAGCCACGCAGCAGGCGCTGGCCGACGCCGCGGCGGCGCACGACCTGGTGCTTACCAGCGGCGGCGTGTCGGTGGGCGAGGAAGACCACGTGAAGCCCGCCGTGGCAGCGCTCGGGCGCATCGACCTCTGGCAGGTGGCGCTCAAGCCGGGCAAGCCTTTCGCCTATGGCCGCATCGGCGAGCGCGTGCATTTCATGGGACTGCCGGGCAATCCGGTGTCCAGCCTCGCCACCTTCGCGATCCTGGTGCGGCCGTTCCTGCTGCGCTTGCAGGGCGTGCAGGATGTCTCGCCGCGCGCCGTGGAGGCGAGGGCGAATTTCCACTGGCCCCGGGCCGACAAGCGTCGCGAATTCCTGCGCGTGCGCCGCGATGCCGACGGTGGCTTGGATCTGTTCCCGAACCAGGGCTCGGGGGTGCTGACCTCCGCGGCCTGGTGCGATGGACTGGTGGACAACCCGCCGGGCCGCACCATCGCCCGTGGCGACCCGGTGCGCTTCATCCCGTTTTCCGACCTGCTCGCATGACCTCCGGCACGACCTCTTCATCCTCTCCCGCCGTGACGGTCACCGTGCGGTATTTCGCGTCCATCCGCGAGGCGGTGGGGCTGGGCAGCGAGACCCTGTCCACGCAGGCCGGCACGGTGGGCGCGCTGCGCGATGCGCTGATCGCGCGCGGCGGGCCTTGGGCGGAAAGCCTGGCGCGCGGACGCGCCGTGCGCACGGCGCTGGACCAGGTGCTGTGCGCCGAGGACGCCCTGCTGCCGGATGGTGCCGAGGTCGCGTTCTTCCCCCCCGTGACGGGCGGCTGAGTCCGCCGTATCAGGCCACGGCCTGGTCCAGCGCCTGCAACTGGCGGGCCTGGGCGCGCGCCGCTTCCTGCAGGCGCAAGGCGAGCGCGGCGGAGGCCGGCGCCATGGGCGCGCGCAGGGCGCCGTCCATCCACCCCTCCGCGGCGAGCAGGGCCTTGACCGGTGCCGGATTCGGCTCCGCGAAGAAGGCCTCGATCAGCGGCAGGAGGGCGCGCCAGAGCTCCCGGGCACGGCCGAGGTCGCCGCGATCAATGGCTGCCAGGCATTGCACGAGGCGCGCGGGCTGCCAGTGGGCACTGGCCGCGATGGCCCCGGCCCCGCCCAGCGCGGCGGTGGTGAAGATGTGGACGTCCTCGCCTGCGAGCACCTGCAGTGCCCCATCGGCGATGAGGGCCTGCGTCTTGGACGCGTTGCCGCCGCAATCCTTGAGGGCCCGGATGTGGGGATGGGCCGCCAGGGTGCGCAGCGTGCCCAGTTCCAGCGTGGCGCCCGTGCGGTATGGAATGTCGTACACGATGAGCGGCACGGCGCTCGCGTCGGCGATCGCGTGGAACCACTGCAGCAGCCCCGGCTGGGACGGCCGGATGTAATGCGGCGCGGGTACGAGCAGCCCGGCCAGCGGCAACGCGCCGAGGCGGCGGGCGCGCTGCACCGCGTGGTCGAGGTGGTGGCCCGACAGGCCCATCACCACCGGGAGGCCACCGGCCGCGTCCAGGATGGTGGCCAGTACGGCGTCCTGCTCTGGCTCGTCCAGGGCGGCGGCTTCGCCGGTGGATCCGCAGGCCACGAAGCCTGCGATGCCTTCGCCCGCGAGCCGGCGGACCATCGCGCTCAGCCCGGCATGGTCCACCGCGTCTCCCGATGGGCTGAAAGGGGTCACGAGGGGTACCCACAGGCCGGAGAAATCGCCGCGGGCGCGCTGCGGCCGGGGCATGGAAGGAGGGGACAGCGCTGGGTCGAGGGGCATGCGGCGCAGTGTATCGATGGCGCCGTAAAAGCGTTGTCAATAAGTGCCGTGGCGCGTTTCAAAGTGCGCCGGCCGGTCGAGCGGCCCCCTGAAGAGGGGCCGCCGCCATGCGATGGAGGGCGTCAACGCCAGCCGTGGAACTGGTATGTCGGGCTCATGTGGCCGGAAGCATCGCTGTCGCTTCCATCGTCGCTCCGGATGTCGTCGGGTACCGAAATGTTGTTCCAGGACGCCTGCGCCGGTGCGGCCTGCTGGGGCGCTTGATAGACCACCTCAGGTTCCGTGAAGGGCTGGGCGCCCTGCAGCCGCTGCCTCAAATCGTTCAACCGTGTGTCGAGCCGATCTACCTGTTCTCCCAGCGGCAGGGCTATTGCGATTTCCCCCTGCAGACGGTGGAGCTCCTGTTGCTGGGTGTGGAAGGCCGGGTTGCCGGCCGTCCTGTTCAGCAGATCGGCCACCTCGTCGTAGGCCTGCTGGAGTTGCGCGCCGGTGTTCTGCGGCTGCGCGCTGCGGCGCCGCAAACCGCCGAGCACACCTCCGCCGGATGGCATGGAAGAAGAGTCGCGCCCACTGCGCGCACTCGATTCTGCAGGCGCATGGTGCGAAGCCGCACGGCGAGACGACCTGCTGGCCGAAAAAGAGCCTCCGGTGCATTGATTTCCCATGGTGGATATCTCCAAAATCCACGAGGATCGCCTTTCGGCAACCACGGTGGTGCGCTGGGCGCGAAGCCGGTCCATCCGAAGCGAACCATCTCCGTGTCCGGTCAGGCGGCGCTAACCGGAGGACGCTGGCACCTCGGGCACCTCGGGCACCTCGGGCAGTTCGGGGCTGCGCCAGTTCAGCAGCTCCGCCAGGCGCAGCGTGATCCACCGCGCCTCGATCGGCGACACGCCGGCGCCAGGGGTGCACAGGCCGGCGTGGATGCGGCCGAGGATCTCCGCCTCCGAGGGTGCCTGCACGTGGTAGAGCGTCTGCGCCTGCTCCACGAGGTGGTTGGCGAGGTCCTCGCACAGTTCGTAGCGTTCGCGTATGTCGGCCGCGGGTGCGGTCAGGCGCTGGCGCGCGTCGCTGTAGAGCGCGGTGAAGGAGGGCGGGACGAAGATCTGGTTGTCGTCGTGCATGGGCAGCAGTGCGGGGCAGGCCGGCCGTGGTTCAGTCGGGGGTGAAGAGCCGTTCGAAGCGCCGGGCGTCGTCCGCCTGCTCGAAGGTGACGAGCTGCCCCATCTTGTTGTCCTCGCGGCGGCACGCGGCGAACAGGCTGGCCGGGCCGGCCAGGCCGTAGTCCGGCAGGTGGATCAGCGCATACGGATGCGGTACGAAGACCTGGTGGGCATACACGCCGCGGTGCTGGTTGCGCGGCGAAGGGAACAGGACGTAGAGTTCGGTGGTGATGGTCTGCGTGGCCATGGGCGGCCACTGTAGCAAACAGCTCGAACGGCGGCCGTTACCGTGGACAATCCGGCCTGGACATCACGCACACGAGCACGAGGAAGACTGCATGGCACGCCAGGACAAGAACGCATGGGCCGCGAAGGTGTTCGCCCTGATCCGGGGCGGGCAGACGCAGGCCGCCATGGCGCAGATCAAGGTCGCGCCCTCGGCGGGTGATGTCGCGCGGCTGCAGGCGCTGCTGGCGGGCGTGCCGTCGGACACCCCCGTGCGGCGCCAGCTCGACGCGTTCATCGAGGAGGAGCGCGCGCTGCTCGCCGCGCCCCGCCTGCACCGGGCGCCGTGATCGCCATGGCCGTTACGCTGTCTTCCATCCCTCCGGCCCGCGCGGAAGGCGGCGCCCGGGTTTCCATCCGGCCGCAGGACTTCGACGTCTCGGCCGAGCTGGCGGCGCTGCGTGCGCAGGATGGGCGCGTGGGCGCCGTCTGCTGCTTCGTGGGCACGGTGCGCGACCGCAGCGACGGCGACACCGTGGCGGCGATGGAGCTGGAGCACTACCCCGGCATGACGGAGAAATCCATCGAGGCCATGGTAGACGAGGCCCTGCGGCGCTTCGACATCTTCGGCGCGCGCGTGGTGCACCGGGTGGGCCTGCTGGCGCCGCAGGACCAGATCGTGATGGTGGCCGTCACCTCGGCCCACCGCGGCCAGAGCTTCCAGGCCTGTGAATTCCTCATGGACTACCTCAAGACCCAGGCGCCTTTCTGGAAGAAGGAAGCCACGCCGCAAGGCGCGCGCTGGGTGGACGCGCGCGTGAGCGACGACGCGGCGCTCGCCCGCTGGGGCATCGCGTCGGGCAACCACGGCTGACCGGCTGGCACCGGTTCCATGGCTGGACGGGAAAATCCCTGCACCGTCTCGCCGCAGCAGGGATGGATGCTCTTTTTCTGGTAGCGGTGGTGCCGCTTGTGCGATGCACATGCCGCGCGGGCGGCTTGAAAACTCCGGACGGGCCCCTCAATTGCCCACCAGTTCCGGAGGACCACAGACCATGCGTCTCGATAAACTCACCACCAAGTTCCAGGAAGCCCTCGCCGACGCGCAATCGCTCGCGCTGGGCAATGACAACGCCTATATCGAACCCGTGCACCTGCTGGCCGCCATGCTGCGGCAGCAGGAGGGCCCGCGCGCGCTGCTGCAGCGAGCGGGCGCCAACGTGGCCGCCCTGCAGACGGCGGCCGAGAACGCGATCAAGCGGCTGCCCCAGGTGCAGGGCCAGGACCAGATACAGGTCGGCCCCGAACTGGGCCGGCTGCTGCAGGCCACCGAGAAGGAGGCCATCAAGCGCGGCGACCAGTTCATCGCCGGCGAGCTCTTCCTGCTCGCGCTCGTGGACGGCAAGGGCGACACCGCCCAGCTGGCGCGCGAGCACGGCCTGACGCGCAAGAGCCTCGAAGCCGCGATCGACGCGGTGCGCGGCGGCGCTAAGGTCGACAGCGCGGAGGCCGAAGGCCAGCGCGAGGCGCTCAAGAAGTACACGCTCGACCTCACCGAGCGCGCCCGGGCCGGCAAGCTCGACCCGGTGATCGGCCGCGACGACGAGATCCGCCGCGCCATCCAGGTGCTGCAGCGCCGCAGCAAGAACAACCCCGTGCTCATCGGCGAGCCCGGCGTGGGCAAGACCGCCATCGTGGAAGGCCTGGCGCAGCGCATCGTCGCGGGCGAGGTGCCCGAGAGCCTGAAGGGCAAGCGCGTGCTGTCGCTCGACATGGCCGCGCTGCTGGCGGGCGCCAAGTACCGCGGCGAGTTCGAGGAGCGGCTCAAGGCCGTGCTGAACGAACTGGCCAAGGACGAGGGCCAGACCATTGTCTTCATCGACGAGCTGCACACCATGGTGGGCGCGGGCAAGGCAGAAGGTGCCATGGACGCGGGCAACATGCTCAAGCCGGCCCTGGCACGCGGCGAGCTGCACTGCGTGGGTGCGACCACGCTCGACGAGTACCGCAAGTACATCGAGAAGGATGCCGCGCTGGAGCGGCGCTTCCAGAAGATCCTCGTGGGCGAGCCCAGCGTGGAGGCCACCATCGCCATCCTGCGTGGCCTGCAGGAGCGCTACGAACTGCACCACGGCGTGGAGATCACCGACCCGGCCATCGTGGCCGCGGCCGAACTGTCCCACCGCTACATCACCGACCGCTTCCTGCCCGACAAGGCGATCGACCTCATTGACGAGGCCGCGGCCAAGATCAAGATCGAGATCGACTCCAAGCCCGAGGCCATCGACAAGCTCGACCGCCGGCTGATCCAGCTGCAGATCGAGCGCGAGGCCGTGAAGAAGGAAAAGGACGAAGCCTCGCAGAAGCGCCTGGCGCTGCTGGAGGACGAGATCGGCAAGCTGCAGAAGGAAATCGCCGACCTGGAGGACATCTGGACCTCCGAGAAGGCGCAGGCCCAGGGCAGCCAGCAGGTGCGCGAGCAGGTCGAGAAGGTGAAGCTGCAGATCGAGGAGCTCAAGCGCAAGGGCGACTTCAACAAGGTGGCCGAGCTGCAATACGGCAAGCTGCCCGACCTGGAGCGCCAGCTCAAGGAAGCCCAGGCCAAGGAAGAGGGCACCGATGGCACCGCCACGCCCAACCGGCTGCTGCGCACCCAGGTGGGTGCGGAGGAGATCGCCGAGGTGGTGAGCCGCGCCACGGGCATCCCCGTCTCGAAGATGATGCAGGGCGAGAAGGACAAGCTGCTGCAGATGGAAGACAAGCTGCACGAGCGCGTAGTGGGCCAGGACGAGGCCATCGCGGCCGTGGCCAACGCCATCCGCCGCTCGCGCTCGGGCCTGTCCGATCCGAACCGGCCCATGGGCTCGTTCCTGTTCCTCGGCCCCACCGGCGTGGGCAAGACCGAGCTGTGCAAGGCGCTGGCGGGCTTCCTGTTCGACAGCGAGGAGCATCTGGTGCGCATCGACATGAGCGAGTTCATGGAGAAGCACTCCGTGGCCCGCCTGATCGGTGCGCCGCCCGGCTACGTGGGCTACGAGGAGGGCGGCTACCTGACCGAGGCCGTGCGCCGCAAGCCCTACAGCGTGCTGCTGCTCGACGAGGTCGAGAAGGCGCATCCGGACGTGTTCAACGTGCTGCTGCAGGTGCTCGACGACGGCCGCCTGACCGATGGCCAGGGCCGTACCGTGGACTTCAAGAACACGGTGATCGTGATGACGAGCAACATCGGCTCGCACCTGATCCAGGCCATGGTCGGCCAGGACGTGGACGACGTGAAGGAGGCGGTCTGGGGGGAACTCAAGAACCATTTCCGGCCCGAATTCCTCAACCGGATCGACGAAACGGTGGTGTTCCATGCGCTCGACGCGAAGAACATCGAAGCGATCGCACGCATCCAGTTGCAACTCCTGGAAGCGCGTCTGGCGAAAATGGACCTGCACCTGCAGGTGTCCCCCGGCGCGCTGTCCGAGCTGGCCAAGGTGGGGTTCGATCCGGTGTTCGGCGCCCGCCCCCTCAAGCGCGCGATCCAGCAGCGCATCGAGAATCCCCTCTCGAAACTGCTGCTGGAAGGCCGCTATCCGCCCAAGAGCGTGATCCCGGTGAACGTGGATCCCGTACAGGACCCTGGGGTCTTCCATTTCGGTGAAGCGGCCGCGGTGGGGTAAGTTCGATGTCGTGTGGAAAGGATATGTGCCTTGAATGATTTCCTGGCCGGTGTGATCCGGTGGATCGTGCGCCTCGCGGTCGTGGCCGTGGGGGCGGTGTTTTTCCTGAGCCTGCTCATCGCCGTGGCGCTGCTCGCGGTGGTCTGGGGCGTGCGCTCCCTCTGGGCGCGGCTCACGGGCCAGCCCGCCACGCCGTGGACCATGCGCATGGACCCGCGCGAAGGCTGGAGCACGGTGTACCGCAGCACCGCGCGCTGGTCGGCCGCGGGCCGGAGGGGCCAGGCCGCCGATGGGGAGCCGGGTTCGCTGCGCTCGGCCGAACTGCCGGGCGCGCGCGCCGACGTCGTGGATGTGCAGCCGCGCGACCTGCCCGGCAAGGTGTGATGTGACCGGCCGGCGCCGCGGCATGCCGGCGCCCGCCCGCACGTGCTTTCCCTGGCTTTTGGAGACGCCCGTTTACATGGCGTTGCGAGGGCCCTCCCTATGATTGCCGCATGACGCCAGACGACATCCGCCACCACTTCCAACTCCAGCGGCAGGCCAGCCGGGAACAGCCCGAGACGCCTTTGCTGGTGCGGCGGGAGCGCCTGCTGCGCATGCGCAAGCTGCTGGACGAGCACGGGCCCGCGCTCGCGGCGGCCGTGCAGGCCGACTTCGGCATCCGCTCGCCGCGCCTGACCGAGGTGGCCGACCTGTTCGTGCTGCGCACCCAGCTCAGGCACACGCTGCGGCACCTGGCGCGCTGGAGCAAGCCGCGCCGCGTGCACACGCCGCTGCACATGCAGCCCGCGCATGCCTTCATCCAGCGCCAGCCGCTGGGCGTGGTCGGGGTGATCGCTCCCTGGAACTACCCCGTGCAGCTCGCGCTCGGGCCTGCCATCTGCGCGCTCGCGGCGGGCAACCGCGTGATGCTCAAGCCCAGCGAGCTCACCCCGCACACCTCCGCCCAGCTCGCATCGCTGGTGGCGCAGTTCTTCTCGCCCGAAGAGTTCTGCGTGGTCCAGGGCGATGCGGCCGTGGCCGCGCTGGTGGCTTCGCTGCCCTTCGACCATCTCGTCTTCACGGGTTCCACGGCCGTGGGCCGCAAGGTCGCGCAGGCCGCCGCCGCGCACCTGACGCCCACCACGCTGGAACTGGGTGGCAAGTCGCCCTGCATCATCGACGCGGACTGCGACCTGCAGGATGCCGCGCTCAAGATCGCGCACGGCAAGCTGTTCAACGCCGGACAGACCTGCGTGGCGCCCGACTACGTGCTGCTGCCGCGCGGCAGCGAGGGGGCGTTCGCGGAGGCGTACCGCGCCGCCGTGGCGAAGCTGTTCCCGTATTTCGAGGGCAATCCCGACTACGCCTCCATCATCCATTCGCGGCACCTCGCGCGCCTGCGCACCATGCTGCAGCAGGCCCAGACGCAGGGCGCGGAGGTGCATGTGCTCGAACCCGTGCCGGGTTCGCCGCCACCGCCCCCGCAGGGCATCGGCGATGGCGTGGCGCGGCAGATGCCGCCGGTGCTGGTGTTCCATGCCACGCTGCAGATGCAGATCATGCAGGAGGAGATCTTCGGGCCGGTGCTGCCCGTGCTCGGCTACGACCGCCTGCAGGACGCCATCGACCACATCAATTCCGGGCCGCGCCCGCTGGCGCTCTACTGGTTCGGCCACAGCGAGGCGGTGCGCGATGACGTGCTGCGCCGCACCGTGAGCGGCGGAGTCACCGTGAACGACACGCTGCTGCATGTCGCGCACGACAACCTGCCGTTCGGCGGCGTGGGCGAAAGTGGCTGGGGGGCCTACCACGGGGAGCACGGATTCCTGCGCTTTTGCCACCAGAAATCCGTGCTGGTGCAGTCCCGCTGGTCGCTCGGCAATCTGCTGCATCCGCCCTACGGCGCGCGTTTCGACCGGGTGCTGGAGCTGTTGCGGCGCTGGCTCTGACGGCCTTGCCGCGCTTCGGCAGGCCCCGTTTTCGCCGGGTTCCGGCGGGCTTTCCGGCCACTGCGCAAGGCTTCGCGCGACCTGTCCGCAGGGGCTTGCAGCACCCATGGACTGGAGCCCGAAAACCAATTGCGCGACAATCGTGGGTTTTGCGTTCCGCACCCCTTTTTTCTTCTTCTGTTCCGTTCGTTCCCAATGTCCAGTATTCAGGCCAGTATTCAGGTCCGTCCCGCCACGCTCCGCGATGCCAAAGCCATCGCCCAGATCCATACGCAGTCCGCGATGGAAGCGTACCGCGGCCTTGTTCCCGACGACCAATTGAAAGCCATGTCTTCGGTCGAGAAACGCCAGGCGTATTGGCGTGAAGCCATCGAGTACTGCGAGCCCCAGGTGCAGGTGGCGGTGGAAGGCGACAAGATCGTCGGTTTCGTCGGTTTCGACCGTTCGCGCGATGCCAAGTCCCGCCCGACCACCGGCGAGATCTGGGCCATCTATGCCGCGCCGTCCCACTGGGACCAGGGCGTGGGCGTGGCCCTCTGGGATGCCGCCCGCGAGGGCCTGCAGCAGGAAGGCTGCACCAACGTGACCGCGTGGGTGCCCATGCGCAACGAGCGCGCGCTGCGCTTCCACGAGCTCGCGGGCTTCAAGCGCGAGATGTCCACCGCCAAGACCGCCGTCATCGGCGGGGTGAAGATCGAGGAAGTGCGCCTGCAGCGCCCCATCAACTGAACCGCCAGAACCCTTGTCCGGCATGATCCACTGGAACCACGGCGGCCAGGACCGCAGCGCGCAATGGCACTCGGAGGCCGGCGTTGCCGCGCCGCGCCGCGTGGTGGTTGCCGACGACACGCTGCCCGCCGATGCGGCCTACCGCATGGCCTGCGAAGGCACGGGGCTGCTGTGGCAGGGGGATTTCCAGAATGCCCGGCACCTGTTGCAGGCGCTGATGCGCCGGGCCGACGGCCGGGGCCGCCCACGCGGCGGCGCGAAGGGCCGCGGCAAGGCGGCTGCCGCTCCGGCGGCTGCACCGGAGCAGGCCTTCCACCTGCACCGCCAGGCCCAGGCCCAGCGGGCGCGGGTGCTCGGCATGCTGCTCATTCCCGTGGAAGGCGACCATGGCATTGCGCTGCGGCGGGCGCCCGACTGGCGGCCGGCGCTGGCCGAGGCCTGGGGCGCTCCCGACGGTACACCCCGCGTGGCCTCGCTGCGCGAGCTGCTGGGCCTCGTGGGCGCGCACGAGTGGCGCAAGAAGGGCGTGGAGATCCCCGCCCTGGGAACGCCGCCGGACAATCGCATCCATCCGCACTACGGGGTGTTCTCGCCCGTGCGCGGCGAGTACATCGATCTCGTGGCGCAGGTGCCGCTGCCTGCGGGCGCGGCTGCGCTGGCCTTCGACATCGGCACCGGCACCGGCGTGCTCGCGGCCGTGCTCGCGCGGCGCGGCGTGCGCCGTGTCGTCGCCACCGACCAGGACCCCCGGGCCCTGGCCTGCGCGCACGAGAACCTGCAGCGCCTGCGCGTGCTGCCGGCTGTGGACATCCTCCAGGCCGACCTTTTCCCTCCGGGCCGTGCGCCCCTGGTGGTGTGCAATCCGCCGTGGGTGCCGGCGCGTGCCGCCGCTCCCGTCGAGCGTGCAGTCTATGACGAGGACAGCCGCATGCTGCGGGGCTTCCTCGGTGGCCTGGCAGAGCACCTGGAGCCGGGCGGAGAGGGCTGGCTGATCCTCTCGGACCTGGCGGAGCACCTGGAGTTGCGCCCGCGCGCCCGGTTGCTCGGCTGGATCGAGGCCGCGGGCCTGCAGGTGCTGGGCCGGCACGACGTCCGGCCGCGCCATGGGAAGGCCGCAGACGCTTCCGATCCGCTGCATGCGGCGCGTGCAGCGGAGGTCACTTCACTCTGGCGGCTCGGCGCCGCCTGACACCCGCAGGGGCCTTCCAGCGCGCCGTGTCAGGCCGGCATGGGCAGCAGCTGCTCCATGCGCTGGCGCACGATGGCGGCCCGCTCCGGTCCGGCCAGCAGTTCGATCTCTTCCAGCAAGGCCTCGCTGACATCCATCATGCTGTCGCGGTCGCGCGCGCCGCGCAGCGCCTCGAGGAAGTTCTGGGCCAGCGCGGGGTTGCGGCGCGCGAACATGCGCTCGCAGATGTCGAACAGGTACATGCGCGCACCCGCGAGCGAGCGCAGCGCATTGGAGGGTGCGGGCGGGGTTTCCGGTAGGGCCTCGGATGGCGCCTGGCGCGTCGCGGCGGCAGTGGACGGTGTGGCGGCAGGCGCCGGAGCCGCGGCGCCGCCGGCCTGGGCCAGGTAGCCGTCGGCCAGCAGGCGGGCCACGATGTCCTTGCCGGCGCCGTGGTAGAGCGCTTCCAGCTCGGCCGCCGGCCGGCCGTCGGCCAGCAGCAGCAGCGAGCGTTCGCGCAGGCTGAGGGTGCGCACGCCCGGAGAGAGTTCCAGGCGGGCCTTGTCGGTCTTCAAGAGCAGCATGGAGTGCGGAGGGGGCGGGACATTGGCGACAATGGAAGCCTGCATTCCACCGCACTCCGATGACGCCGCGATGACGCGGCCTCCGGTGCGGGCGCCCCTGCCCCGATGTCCCATCCTTCCCTGCTGCTGCTCGCCCCCATGGAGGGGCTTCTCGACTTCGTCCTGCGCGACGTGCTGACGCGCGTGGGCGGCGTGGACCGCTGCGTTTCCGAGTTCATCCGCGTGACCGGCACGCTGCTGCCGGACAAGGTGTTCCTGCGCTACATCCCCGAGCTGCGCAACGGCGGGCGCACGGCGGCGGGCGTGCCGGTGCGTGCCCAGCTGCTGGGATCGGACCCTTCCAGCATGGCCGAGAACGCGGCGCGGCTGGCCGCGCTGGGGCCCGAGGGCATCGACCTGAACTTCGGCTGTCCGGCCAATGTGGTTAACCGCCATGGCGGCGGCGCCGCGCTGCTGCGCGAGCCCGAGCGCATTGCCGCCGTGGTGGCCGCGGTGCGCCGCGCGGTGCCGGCAGGGATGCCGGTGTCGGCCAAGATGCGGCTGGGCTACGACGATACCTCGCTGGCCCGGGAATGCGCCGAGGCCGCCGAGGCCGGTGGAGCCTGCGAACTGGTGGTGCATGCCCGCACCAAGGCCGACGGCTACCGCCCGCCGGCCTACTGGGAACTCGTCGCGCCGCTGCGCGCAGCCGTGCGCATTCCGGTGATCGCGAACGGCGAGATCTGGACAGTGGCGGATGCGATGCGCTGCCGGGCGCTCTCGGGTGGCGATGCGCTGATGCTGGGCCGCGGCATCGTGGCGGACCCGGGCCTGGCCCTGGCCATCCGCGCGGCCGATGCGGGCCGTGCCGGTGCCCCGGCGCTCGCCTGGGAGGCGCTGCTGCCGCAACTGGGCGTGTTCTGGCGCACGGTCTGCGAGGACCTGGAGCCGCGCCAGCGCGCGGGGCGGCTCAAGCAATGGCTCAACCTGCTGCGCCGGCGATTTCCCGAGGCGGAGGCCGCCTACCAGCACGTACGCACGGTCACCGACCAGCGCACCATCACCGCCTGGGTGGATGCGCAGATGGGCGGGGCTTGAGGCTTTGCGCGCCGGAAGGGAGCCTGCCTAGAGCAGGTGGTCCGGCGCCAGGGGCCCCAACAGCCGCAGCAGCATCCGCAGGCCCAGGCTGGCGTCGGGCTCGTGCGTGGCGTCCTGCAGTCCGCTGCCCTGGGGCGCCCGCCAGACGAGGCTGCCGTCCGGCAGCCGCTCGACGTGCCAGGCATCCTCGCGCATGGCGGTCTCGATCTGCGTCGAAGCCATGCGCGACAGGCCGCGGCTCTGGATCAGCAATGCGATCTCGGTGTTCTGCAACTGCGAGCGCAGGTCCAGGTTCATCGATCCCACGACGATCAGCCGCCCGTCCAGCACCAGCACCTTGGAGTGGAGCATCGCGCGGGATTTGCCGGTGGCACTGGCGCCGGAGTCGCCGAAGGCGGACTTCACGCCGACCTGTTCGCTGCGCAGCTCGTAGAGCTCCAGGCCCATCGACAGCAGCTCTTCGCGGTGCCGTGCGTAGCCCACATGGGCGACCGGCGCGTCGTTGGAGGCCAGCGAGTTGGTGAGCACGCGGATGCGCACGCCCCGGGCGCGGGCATCGGCGAAGGCGCGTTTCATGTCGTCGCCGGGCACGAAGTAGGGCGAGATGACCAGCAGATCCTGACGCGCCTGGCCGAGCAGGTGGAGCAGTCCGTCCACGACGGTATCGCCCTCCGCGGCACGTCCGGCCGATGCCTGCAGCAGGCCGCCCGGGCGCTCGGAAGGGCCGGCTGCCTGGGATGCAGGTGGCACCGAGCCCCGGGGCCCCCGCACGTCCAGTGCGGTGCCCGGCGGAGTGCTGCGGATGCTGGCCGCCTCCCCGTCTGCCGCGATCTTCGCGGGCCGGTCTGCGAGGAGGACCGCCGGCGCCCAGACGAAGGCGGCCGCGCCCAGGTCCATCGGCTGCTCGTTCCAGATGCGTGCGCGCTTTTCGGCGGAAGACCCTCCGGGCGCGGGACGCGGTTCCCCGTCGGGCGGCCGGGGGCCGTCGCCATCCGCGGCAGGGGCCCTGTCGTCGCCAGGGGCCCTGTCGTCCGGCGCGGTGTCGGCGTCGCCCTCGGGGGCATTGCGCTCCCGATAGCGGTCGAGCGTCTGCTGCCGCAGGCGCTGCAGTTCTTCGCGCGTGATGAGCGACTGCACCGGGTAGGCGCGCGGGTTGTTCCAGTAGGCGTCGAAGCTGCGCGACATCTCCGCGACGATGGGGCCGGCGGCGAGCACGTCCAGATCGACGAAGTTACCGGAATCGGCCTGCCCGAAGTAGGCGTCGCCCAGGTTGCGTCCGCCGGTCACGCCCATGGTGTTGTCGGCGATGAAGAGCTTGTTGTGCATGCGCTGCTGCACGCGCGAGAAGTCGGTGAGCGACCCCCACAGCCGGCCCACCATGGAGCCGCGCGGGCCGGCGACGGGGTTGAACATGCGCATCTCGATGTTCGGCTGGAACGCCAGGCCCATCACCAGCGCATTGCGCCCGGTGCTGTGGAAGTCGTCGAGCAGCACCCGCACCCGCACGCCCCGGCGCGCCGCCGCCACGACGCCGCGCAGCAACCGCTCGCTGCTGGCGTCCGCGTGGATGGCGTAGTACTGCAGGTCCAGCGTCTTGCGGGCGGCCTCCACCAGCGCCAGGCGGCTGCCGTAGGCGTCCTGCGGTCCGCTCAGCAGCAGGAAGCCCGAGGCATGGCGGGCACCGGCCGCCTGCCTGCGCTCGTCCACGGTGCGCGCGAGCGGTGTGTCCGCCGCGGCCGTGGCGGGCAGGGCGCTGGATTCCGGGCGCTCCACGTTCTGCGGCAGGCCGCTGCAGGCGGCTGTGACCAGTGCGAGGGCCAGGATGGCGCCCCAGCGCCCGAGGGCGGCGCGGGCGCGCGGAAGGAGGGCGGCGGAGCCGTCGGGCATGGGAATCCTGCGGTGCGTGGAGTGCGGGGTGCCCGAGGTATAGCGCGGCCCCTGCCGCCGAGCTGTCGGACAACGCCCCGGCGGTGGTGCTCAGCGGCGGGCGTAGCCGAGGCAGGCACCCGCGTTGGGCAGCCCCCTGCATTCCCGGATCAGCCGGCGTTCCCGCTGGGCAGGCGTCTCCGCGGACGAGGAGGGCGGGCTGCTGCGTACGCGCGGCGCCTTCCCGCGCGCCCGGGAGCGGGCTTCGGTCTGGTGCGGGCCCGCGGTGGCCGGAGCGGCGGCTTCCCGGGGCGCGGGCGCGCTGCCGTTGGCTGCGGCCGCGGTGCCCACGGCCAGGATGCCCACGAGCAGCACGACGGTGGCGCAGGCGACAGGGTTCGTTTTCGATTGCATGGGGGTTCCTCCGGCTCGACAATGTACCGTTTCGCCGACCTGACATTTCCATGCGCCACACCCTCGCCCACCTCGAAGAATCCAAGATCCGTGAAGTCGCCAACGCCGGGATGGGGCGGCCCGATGTGCTCGCGTTCTGGTTCGGCGAAAGCGACGAAACCACTCCGGACGTGGTGAACGAGGCCGCCATCGCCTCGCTGCGCGCCGGTGAAACCTTCTATTCCCAGAACCTCGGCCTGCCCGCGCTGCGCGAGGCCATCGCCGCCTACATGGCGCGCCTGCACGGCCCGGCCATCGACGCCGGGCGCATCGCCGTCACGTCCGGCGGCGTCAGCGGCCTCATGCTGGCGGTGCAGGCGCTGGTGGATCCGGGCGACGAGGTGGTCGCCGTCATCCCCGTCTGGCCCAACCTCGTGGCCCAGCCGCGCATCCTGGGCGCGCGCCTGCAGTGCCTGCCGCTGCGCCCGCGGGAGGACGGTGCCTGGGCGCTGGACATGGACGCCCTGAAGCGCGCCGTGACGCCGGCCACGCGGCTGCTGGTGGTGAACGCCCCGAACAATCCGACGGGCTGGACGCTGTCGGCGGCCGAGCAGCGCGAGATCCTGGAGCACTGCCGCGCCACGGGCACCTGGATCCTGGCCGACGAGGTTTATGAGCGCCTGTACTACGAACCGACGCCCCACGGCTGCGCGCCGAGCTTCCTCGACCTCGCCGTGCCGGAGGACCGCCTGGTGGTGGTGCACAGCTTCTCCAAGAGCTTCCTGATGACGGGCTGGCGGCTGGGCTGGCTCGTCCTGCCGCCGGCACTGGCGGCCCACATGGGCAAGCTGATCGAGTTCAACACCTCGTGCGTGAGCGTCTTCACGCAGCGCGGCGGCATCGCGGCGCTGCAGCACGAGGCGGAGATCGTGCCGCGCGTCACCGCCCACATGCGCCTGTGCCGCGACACCCTGCTGCCGCTGCTGCAGGCGGTGCCCGGCGTGCATGCCCATGCGGCCAGCGGTGGCATGTACGCTTTCTTCCGCATGGACGGGCACGGCGATGCAATGGCTACCGCCAAGCGCCTCGTGGCGGAGGCCGGCCTGGGCCTGGCGCCCGGCAATGCCTTCGGCCCGGAAGGGGAGGGCTGGCTGCGCTGGTGCTTCGCCTCGCGCGACCCCGCACGGCTGGTGGAAGGGGTGGCGCGCCTGCGGAAATGGCTCGAAAAGGCCGGCGCGGTATAATCCCAGGGTTTTGCATGGTGCAAGACGCACGCCGCCGGCCGTTCCAGCCCGCGGCGCAAGTCAAAACCTGGGGCCGCAGCCTTGCCACGCGCAAGGCCCGCCGGCTCCGACACTCAAGGAAAAACCAATGATCGCATCCTCCATCAAGGCCGAAGTCATCAAGGACAACGCCCGCGCCGCCAACGATACCGGCAGCCCGGAAGTGCAGGTGGCCCTGCTCACGGCCCGCATCAACGAGCTGACCCCCCACTTCAAGCAGCACGCCAAGGACCACCACGGCCGCCGCGGCCTGCTGCGCATGGTGAGCCGCCGCCGCAAGCTGCTGGACTACCTCAAGGCCAAGGACGCTGACCGCTACACCGCCCTGATCGCCAAGCTGGGCCTGCGCAAGTAAGCGCATCCGCACGCAGGAACGCCTGGGTTAGCACGCTGACTCAGGCGTTTTCTACTTCGGAGCCGCAATAGCAGAGCGAAGCTGTGTCATTCCAATGGCCTTGGGGGCTGCCGGCCCGGCCCCAGGTCCACTGGAATGGCATCGTGTTCTGAGTTGCCCTCCGGCCCCCGCCGGCCTCGCTTGGCCGGCATCCACACCGAAGCATAGGAAACACGCATGACCATCTTCAACAAAGTCACCAAGTCCTTCCAGTGGGGCGACAAGACCGTCGTCATGGAGACGGGCGAAATCGCCCGCCAGGCCAACGGCGCCGTGCTGGTCGAGATCGACGGCACCGTCATCCTCGCCACCGTGGCGGCCTCCAAGTCGGCCAAGCCCGGCCAGGACTTCTTCCCCCTGACGGTGGACTACATCGAGAAGACCTACGCCGCCGGCAAGATCCCCGGCAGCTTCTTCAAGCGCGAAGCCAAGCCCAGCGAGCATGAAACGCTGACCAGCCGCCTGATCGACCGTCCGATCCGCCCGCTGTTCCCCGAAGGCTTCCTGAACGAAGTGCACGTGGTCATCCACACCGTGTCGCTCAACCCCGAGGTCGATGCCGACATCGCCGCCATGATCGGCGTGAGCGCGGCCCTGGCCATCTCGGGCATCCCGTTCGCCGGCCCCATCGGCGCCGCGCGCGTGGGCTACATCAACGGCGAGTACGTGCTGAATCCGGGCCAGACTGCCCGCAAGAATTCGCAGATGGACCTCGTCGTCGCCGGCACCGAAGCCGCCGTGCTGATGGTCGAATCCGAAGCCCAGCAGCTCAGCGAGGAAATCATGCTGGGCGGCGTGGTGTTCGGCCACGAGCAGGCCAACATCGCCATCAGCGCCATCCATGAACTGGTGCGCGAAGCCGGCAAGCCCATGTGGGACTGGCAGGCGCCCGCCGAAGACGAAGCCTTCGTCGCCAAGGTCAAGGGCCTGGCCGAAGAGAAGCTGCGCGCCGTCTACCAGATCCGCAGCAAGCAGGCCCGCACGCAGGCCCTGCGCGAAGCCAACGCCAGCGTGATGGAAGCGCTCAAGGCCAGCGGCGAACCCTTCGACGCCGGCAAGGTGGGTGACCTGCTGTTCGCCATCGAATCGAAGATCGTGCGCAGCCAGATCCTGGCCGGCGAGCCCCGCATCGACGGCCGCGACACGCGCACCGTGCGCCCCATCGAGATCCGCAGTTCCGTGCTGCCCCGCACGCACGGCTCCGCGCTGTTCACGCGCGGCGAGACGCAGGCCCTGGTGGTTTCCACGCTGGGCACCGAACGCGACGCACAGCGCATCGATGCACTGGCAGGCGAGTTCGAAGACCGCTTCATGTTCCACTACAACATGCCTCCCTTCGCCACCGGCGAAGTGGGCCGCATGGGCTCCACCAAGCGCCGCGAGATCGGCCACGGCCGCCTGGCCAAGCGCGCGCTGGTCGCCGTGCTGCCGACGAAGGAGGAGTTCCCCTACACGATCCGCGTGGTCTCCGAGATCACCGAGTCCAACGGCTCGTCCTCGATGGCTTCCGTCTGCGGCGGCTGCCTGTCGATGATGGACGCCGGCGTGCCGATGAAGGCCCACGTGGCCGGCATCGCCATGGGCCTGATCAAGGAAGACAACCGCTTCGCCGTGCTGACCGACATCCTGGGCGATGAGGACCACCTGGGCGACATGGACTTCAAGGTGGCCGGCACGACGGCCGGCATCACCGCCCTGCAGATGGACATCAAGATCCAGGGCATCACCAAGGAAATCATGCAGGTCGCCCTGGCCCAGGCCAAGGAAGCCCGCCTGCACATCCTCGGCAAGATGCAGGAAGCGATGGGCGAGGCCAAGACCGAGGTCTCCAGCTTCGCTCCCAAGCTCTACACGATGAAGATCAACCCCGAGAAGATCCGCGACGTGATCGGCAAGGGCGGCGCGGTGATCCGCGCGCTGACCGAAGAGACCGGCTGCCAGATCAACATCGAGGAAGACGGCACGATCACCATCGCCGCGACCGATGCCGAGAAGGCCGACGTCGCCAAGAAGCGCATCGAGCAGATCACGGCCGAGGTCGAGATCGGCAAGATCTACGAAGGCCCCGTGGTCAAGATCCTGGACTTCGGCGCGCTGATCAACCTGCTGCCCGGCAAGGACGGCCTGCTGCACATCAGCCAGATCGCCCATGAGCGCGTGGAAAAGGTGACCGACTACCTGACTGAAGGCCAGGTCGTGAAGGTCAAGGTGCTCGAGACCGACGAGAAGGGCCGCGTGAAGCTGTCCATGCGCGCGCTGCTGGACCGCCCGATGGGTGACAGCGGCCGTCCGGCGCCCGCCGAGCGTGGCGACCGTGGCGATCGCCCGGAACGTGGCGAGCGCCGCGAGCGCCGCGAACCTGCCGGTGCCGACCAGCAGCAACAACAGCAGCAGCAATCCACCGGCACGGGCGAGCACTCCGGCCAGATGGATGCCTGAGCGCCAGCGCCGCCTCCGGCGGCGGTGACCACCGGTCCGGCCCTGGCGCCGGCCCGGCCTTTTTGACACCTGACATCCCTGGGGATCCAGTATGGCGACCACCATGCGTGCCGTGGAAATCGCGGGCTCCGGCGGCCCGGAAGTACTGCGCCTCGCCGAGCGGCCCGTGCCGCGGCCGGGCGTCGGCGAGCTGCTGATCCGCGTCGCGGCCAGCGGCATCAACCGGCCCGACGTGCTCCAGCGCAAGGGGCACTATGCACCCCCGCCGGGCGCGTCCGACCTGCCCGGACTCGAAGTGGCGGGCACCATCGCGGAAGGCGACGAGTCGGCGATGGCCGCGGCCGGCCTGAAGGCGGGCGACCGCGTGTGCGCGCTGGTCGCGGGCGGCGGGTACGCCGAGTGGTGCGTCGCACCTGTCGCGCAGTGCCTGCCGGTGCCCGAAGGCTGGAGCGACGTGGAGGCGGCCTCGCTGCCCGAGACCTTCTTCACGGTGTGGAGCAACGTGTTCGACCGCGGCCACCTCGCTGCCGGTGAAACCCTGCTGGTGCAGGGCGGCAGCAGCGGCATCGGCGTGACGGCCATCCAGCTCGGCCGTGCTTTCGGCGCCACCGTGATCGTGACGGCAGGGTCGGACGAGAAGTGCCGTACCTGCCTGGAGCTCGGCGCGCACCATGCCATCAATTACAAGACGCAGGACTTCGTGGCCGAGACCCGGCGCATCACCGATGGCCGCGGCGTGGACGTGGTCCTCGACATGGTGGCGGGCGACTACGTGGCGCGCGAGGTCGAGTGCCTGGCCGAGGATGGCCGCCTGGTCATCATCGCCGTGCAGGGCGGGGTGCG
Organism: Paracidovorax avenae; assembly: GCA_003029925.1. GTDB lineage: Bacteria > Pseudomonadota > Gammaproteobacteria > Burkholderiales > Burkholderiaceae_C > Paracidovorax > Paracidovorax avenae_A. The sequence goes on from CP028296.1 coordinate 1,453,358, forward strand.
GTCATCCTTCGATGCAGGGCTCGTGCTGCGCCGCCGGCTGACGGTGACCGGCTCGACGCTGCGTCCCCGCTCCGTCGCTTTCAAGGGCGCCATCGCGGCCGCCCTGCGCGAGCGGGTGTGGCCGCTGCTGGCGGCACGCACCGTGCGGCCCGTGGTGCACAGCACCTTCCCGGCGGCCGAGGCGTCCCGGGCCCATGCGCTCATGGAGTCGAGCCAGCATGCCGGCAAGATCGTTTTGACGTGGACAGCATGACAAAGAAGAAACTCATCGCGGGCAACTGGAAGATGAATGGCTCCCTGGGAGCCAATGCCGCGCTGCTGCAGGCGCTGCGTGGCGGCCTCGAGGCGGGCGCGTACCTGAACGTGGATGTGGCCGTGGCGGTGCCGGCGGCCTACCTCGCGCAGGTGCAGGGCCTGGCCGAAGGCTCGGCCATCGCGCTGGCGGCGCAGGATGTGTCGCGGCACGAGGCGGGTGCCTACACGGGCGAGGTCTCCGCGGCGATGCTGCAGGAGTTCGGCGTGCGCTACGTGCTGGTCGGGCATTCCGAGCGCCGCCAGTACCACGGCGAGACCGACGAGCAGGTGGCCGAGAAGGCGCAGCGCGCGCTGGCCGCTGGCATCACGCCGGTGGTGTGCGTGGGCGAGACGCTGGCCGAGCGCGAGGCCGGGCAGACCGAGGCCGTGGTCAAGCGCCAGCTGGCCGCGGTCATCCACCTGAACGGCCATTGCATCAGCGAGACCGTGGTGGCGTACGAGCCCGTCTGGGCCATCGGCACCGGCCGCACCGCCACGCCCGAGCAGGCACAGCAGGTGCATGCCGTGCTGCGGGCGCAGCTGGCTGCGGCCAGTGAGCATGCGGACCGCATCCGCCTGCTCTACGGCGGCAGCATGAACGCCGCGAATGCGGCCGCCTTGCTGGCCCAGCCCGACATCGACGGAGGCCTCGTGGGCGGTGCGTCGCTCAAGGCCCAGGACTTTTTGCAGATCATCGCAGCGGCCGCCTGAACGGCACCGCGCGACCCAACCGGAGTAGAGAAGAAATGAATGTGCTCGTGAATGTGATCCTGGCCGTGCAGATGCTGGCCGCGCTGGCAATGATCGGCCTCGTGCTCATCCAGCACGGCAAGGGTGCCGACATGGGGGCCGCGTTCGGCAGCGGCAGCTCGGGCAGCCTGTTCGGCGCCAGCGGCAGCGCGAACTTCCTGTCGCGCTCGACGGCGGTGCTGGCCGGCGTGTTCTTTGCGGCCACGCTCGCGCTGGCCTATTTCGGCAACGTCCGCCCCGCCGGGGTCGGCAGCGTGCTGGAGACCCCTGCAGCCGCTCCTGCCGCCGTGCAGCCCGTGACGCCTTCGTCCACGCCGGCCGCTCCGGCGTCCGCCGTACCGCCCGCGGCACCGGCTTCTGGCGCAGCACAGATCCCGACAAAATAATTGTTGGAAAAGTAACCGATTCATAGAGAGTCGGGTTTTTCCGGAGTAGAATCCCGGATTGTCTGGAAAGCCAAATAGCCCTTCGGGTTCCTCATGCCATCCAGATGCAGACATCAGCCGTCGTGGTGAAATTGGTAGACACGCTATCTTGAGGGGGTAGTGGCGAAAGCTGTGCGAGTTCGAGTCTCGCCGACGGCACCAACACACAAGCAAGCCCGCCCGGCCATTCCTCATCGCAGGAATGGGGTGCGGCCCCAGCGGTGAGTACCCCTCCAGATGAACCTCGATCAATACCTCCCCGTTCTTCTGTTCATCCTGGTCGGCATCGGAGTGGGGGTGGTGCCCCTGGTCCTGGGCTACGTGCTGGGCCCGAACCGGCCCGACGCGGCCAAGAATTCCCCCTACGAGTGTGGCTTCGAGGCTTTCGAAGATGCGCGCATGAAGTTCGACGTGCGCTACTACCTCGTCGCCATCCTCTTCATTCTTTTCGATCTGGAAATCGCATTCCTCTTCCCGTGGGCGGTCACGCTGCACGAGGTCGGGATGACCGGTTTCGTCGCCGTCATCGTCTTCCTGGCCATCCTGGTCGTGGGCTTCGCCTACGAGTGGAAAAAGGGTGCCCTGGATTGGGAATGACGGGGCTTCACAAGGAACGACACGATGATTGAAGGCGTGATGAAGGAAGGCTTCATCACCACGAGCTATGACTCCGTGGTGAACTGGGCCAAGACCGGATCGCTGTGGCCCATGACCTTCGGTCTGGCCTGCTGCGCCGTCGAGATGATGCATGCCGCCGCGGCGCGCTACGACATCGGCCGCTTCGGCGCCGAGGTGTTCCGCGCCAGCCCACGGCAGTCCGATCTGATGATCGTGGCCGGCACGCTCTGCAACAAGATGGCCCCGGCCCTGCGCAAGGTGTACGACCAGATGTCGGAGCCGCGCTGGGTGATCTCCATGGGTTCCTGCGCCAACGGCGGCGGCTACTACCACTACAGCTACTCGGTGGTCCGCGGCTGCGACCGCATCGTGCCGGTGGACGTGTACGTGCCGGGCTGCCCCCCGACCGCCGAGGCGCTCATCTACGGGATCATCCAGCTCCAGCAGAAGATCCGCCGCACCCATACCATCGCCCGCGTCTGAAGGGTTCTCCAGCATGACAGCCATTGCCATCCGACCCGAGGCTCTGCGGGACGCGGTCGCCGCTGCGCTCGGCGACAAGGCGCGCGACATCGTGATCGCGCTCGACGAACTCACGGTGACCGTCCCGGCCGCCGACTACCTGGCCGCGATGCAGCTGCTGCGCGATGCGCCCGGCTGCCGGTTCGAGCAGCTCGTGGACCTCTGCGGCATCGACTACTCCACCTATGGCGACGTGGGCACGGAAGGCCCGCGCTACGCCGTGGTGTCGCACCTGCTGTCCGTCAGCCTCAACCAGCGCGTGCGCGTGAAGGTGTTCTGCCCCGACGACGACTTCCCCGTGGTGGCGTCGGTGTCCGGCATCTGGAACTCCGCCAACTGGTACGAGCGCGAGGCCTTCGACCTCTATGGCATCGTGTTCGATGGCCATGACGACCTGCGCCGCATCCTGACCGACTACGGCTTCATCGGCCATCCCTTCCGCAAGGATTTCCCGCTGTCGGGCCACGTCGAGATGCGCTACGACGCCGAGGCGCGCCGCGTGGTGTACGAGCCGGTGACGATCGAGCCGCGCGAGATCACGCCCCGCATCATCCGCGAAGAAAAGTACGGAGGCCTGCACTGAGGCGCTCCTAGCGCATTCAGGCGATCCACGATGGCTGAAATCAAGAACTACTCCCTGAACTTTGGTCCGCAGCACCCGGCCGCGCACGGCGTGCTGCGCCTGGTGCTCGAGCTCGACGGCGAAGTCGTGCAGCGCGCCGACCCCCATATCGGCCTGCTGCACCGCGCCACCGAGAAGCTGGCCGAGCACAAGACCTTCATCCAGTCGCTGCCCTACATGGACCGGCTGGACTACGTCTCGATGATGTGCAACGAGCACGCCTACTGCCTGGCCATCGAGAAGCTGCTGGGCATCGACGTGCCGCTGCGCGCGCAGTACATCCGCGTGATGTTCTCCGAGATCACGCGCCTGCTGAACCACCTGATGTGGCTCGGCTCGCACGGAAACGATTGCGGCAGCTCCACCATCCTGATCTACACGTTCCGCGAGCGCGAGGACCTGTTCGACATGTACGAGGCGGTGTCGGGTGCACGCATGCACGCGGCCTACTTCCGTCCGGGCGGCGTCTATCGCGACCTGCCCGACAGCATGCCGCAGTACCAGGCGAGCAAGGTGCGCAACGCCAAGGCGATCGAGGTGCTGAACCAGAACCGCCGCGGCTCGCTGCTGGACTTCATCGACGACTTCACGCAGCGCTTCCCCAAGTGCGTGGACGAGTACGAGACGCTGCTGACGGACAACCGCATCTGGAAGCAGCGCACCGTGGACATCGGCATCGTGACGCAGGAGCGCGCGCTGAACCTCGGCATGACCGGCCCGATGCTGCGCGGCTCGGGCATCGCCTGGGACCTGCGCAAGAAGCAGCCCTACGACGCCTACGACCGCATGGAATTCGACATCCCCGTGGGCAAGACGGGCGACTGCTACGACCGCTACCTCGTGCGTGTGCAGGAGATGCGCCAGTCCAACCGCATCATCAAGCAGTGCGTGGACTGGCTGCGTGCCAACCCCGGCCCCGTCATCACCGACAACCACAAGGTGGCACCGCCGTCGCGCGAGTCGATGAAGTCGAACATGGAAGAGCTGATCCACCACTTCAAGCTCTTCACCGAAGGCTTCCGCGTGCCCGAGGGCGAGGCCTATGCCGCCGTCGAGCACCCGAAGGGCGAGTTCGGCATCTACCTCGTCAGCGACGGTGCCAACAAGCCGTACCGGCTCAAGATCCGCGCGCCGGGCTTCGCCCACCTCGCGACCCTCGACGAGATGGCGCGCGGGCACATGATTGCCGATGCCGTGGCCATCATTGGCACGATGGATATCGTGTTCGGAGAGATTGACCGATGAGTACCGAATCGAACCAAGCCGCCGGCTCGCCGGTGACCGAGGCGACGCGCGCGCGCTTCGCCCGCGAAGTGGCGAAGTACCCGCCGGAGCAGAAGCAGTCCGCCGTGATGGCCTGCCTGTCCATCGTGCAGCAGGAGCAGGGCTGGGTCAGCGCCGAGAGCGAGGCCGTGATCGCCGAGGTCCTGGGCATGCCCCAGATCGCCGTGCATGAAGTCACGACCTTCTACAACATGTACAACCAGCAGCCGCTGGGCAAGTACAAGCTGAACGTCTGCACCAACCTGCCGTGCCAGCTGCGCGACGGCCAGAAGGCGCTGCACCACCTCGAGAAGAAGCTCGGCATCGCCATGGGCGAGACCACGCCCGACGGGCTGTTCACCCTGCAGCAGTGCGAATGCCTGGGCGCGTGCGCCGATGCGCCCGTGATGCTGGTGAACGACCGCACGATGTGCAGCTTCATGGACAACGAGAAGCTCGACCAGCTCGTGGACGGCCTGCGCCAGGCGGAGGGACAGGCATGACCACCGCAGCACAGATCCTCTCGCAGTTCCAGGCCACGGGCGTCCAGACCTGCTTCCACGACCGCCACATCGAGCCGCAGATCTACGCGGGCCTCGACGGCACGAACTGGAGCATCAAGGACTACGAGGCGCGCGGCGGCTACCAGGCCCTGCGCAAGATCCTGGGCACCGACGGCGGCGAGCCGATGACGCAGGACCAGGTCATCGCCACCGTCAAGGAATCCGGCCTGCGCGGCCGCGGCGGCGCGGGCTTCCCGACGGGCCTGAAGTGGAGCTTCATGCCCCGCTCGTTCCCGGGGCAGAAGTACCTCGTCTGCAATTCCGACGAAGGCGAGCCGGGCACCTGCAAGGACCGCGACATCCTGCAGTTCAACCCGCACATCGTCATCGAGGGCATGATCATCGCGGCCTTCGCGATGGGCATCTCGGTGGGCTACAACTACATCCACGGCGAGATCTTCCAGACCTACGAGCGTTTCGAGGCCGCACTGGAAGAGGCGCGCGCCGCGGGCTACCTGGGCGACAACATCCTGGGCAGCAGCTTCAGCTTCCAGCTGCACGCCGCCCATGGCTTCGGCGCCTACATCTGCGGCGAGGAAACCGCGCTGCTCGAGTCGCTGGAAGGCAAGAAGGGCCAGCCCCGCTTCAAGCCGCCGTTCCCGGCCAGCTTCGGCCTGTACGGCAAGCCCACCACGATCAACAACACCGAGACCTTCGCGGCGGTGCCGTGGATCATCCGCAACGGCGGCGCGGCCTACCTGGCCTGCGGCAAGCCGAACAACGGCGGCACCAAGATCTTCTCGGTGTCCGGCGACGTGGAGAAGCCCGGCAACTACGAAGTGCCGCTCGGCACGCCGTTCGCCAAGCTGCTGGAACTCGCCGGCGGCGTGCGCAAGGGCCGCCAGCTCAAGGCCGTGATCCCGGGCGGCTCGTCCGCCCCGGTGCTGCCCGCATCCATCATCATGGAATGCACGATGGACTACGACTCCATCGCCAAGGCCGGCTCGATGCTGGGCTCGGGCGCCGTGATCGTCATGGACGATTCGCGCAGCATGGTCGAGAGCCTGCTGCGCCTGTCGTACTTCTATTCGCACGAGTCCTGCGGCCAGTGCACGCCCTGCCGCGAGGGCACGGGCTGGATGTGGCGCGTGATCGACCGCATCCAGCACGGCCAGGGCCGCGAAGGCGACCTGGACCTGCTCAATTCGGTGGCGGACAACATCCAGGGGCGCACCATCTGCGCCCTGGGCGACGCGGCGGCCATGCCGGTGCGCGCGATGATCAAGCACTTCCGTCCGGAATTCGAGGCGCTGATCCGCAACAAGACGAGCCCCCAGGCTCCGGCCTCCGCCTGATCGCGAGAAACGCATATGGTTGAAATCGAACTCGACGGGAAGAAGGTGGAAGTCGCCGAAGGCTGCATGGTGATGCATGCAGCCGAGAAGGCGGGCACCTACATCCCTCATTTCTGCTATCACAAGAAGCTCTCCATCGCCGCCAACTGCCGCATGTGCCTGGTGGACGTGGAGAAGGCTCCCAAGCCGATGCCTGCCTGCGCCACGCCCGTGACGCAGGGCATGATCGTGCGCACCAAGAGCGACAAGGCCATCAAGGCCCAGCAGTCGGTCATGGAATTCCTGCTGATCAACCACCCGCTGGACTGCCCCATCTGCGACCAGGGCGGCGAGTGCCAACTGCAGGACCTAGCCGTGGGCTATGGCGGCTCTTCCTCGCGCTACGAGGAAGAAAAGCGCGTGGTCTTCCACAAGGACGTCGGCCCGCTGATCTCCATGGAGGAGATGAGCCGCTGCATCCACTGCACCCGCTGCGTGCGTTTCGGCCAGGAAGTGGCCGGCGTGATGGAGCTGGGCATGATCCACCGCGGCGAGCATTCCGAGATCACCACCGTGGTGGGCGATACCGTGGATTCCGAGCTGTCGGGCAACATGATCGACATCTGCCCCGTGGGCGCGCTCACGAGCAAGCCCTTCCGCTACAGCGCCCGCACGTGGGAGCTGTCGCGCCGCAAGTCGGTCAGTCCGCATGATTCCACCGGTGCCAACCTGATCGTCCAGGTGAAGAACCACAAGGTCATGCGCGTCGTCCCGTTCGAGAACGAGGACGTGAACGAGTGCTGGATCGCCGACCGCGACCGCTTCTCGTACGAAGCGCTGAACGGCCCCGACCGCCTTACCAAGCCCATGCTCAAGCAGGGCGGCCAGTGGAAGGAAGTCGACTGGCAGACGGCCCTCGAGTACGTGGCCAACGGCCTGCGCGGCATCCAGTCCGAGCACGGTGCCCAGAGCATCGGCGCGCTGGTCAGCCCGCACAGCACGCTGGAAGAACTGCACCTCGCCACGCTGCTGGTGCGCGGCCTGGGCAGCGACAACATCGATTACCGCCTGCGCAATGCCGAATTCCCGGCATCCGAAGGCGTCCGCTGGCTGGGCATGCCGATCGCGGCGCTGTCCACGCTGCAGTCTGTGCTGGTCGTGGGCTCCAACCTGCGCAAGGAACATCCGCTGTTCGCGCAGCGCATCCGCCAGGCGGCCCGCAAGGGCTGCGCGGTGAGCGTTCTGAACTCCGCGGCCCACGACTGGGCCATGCCGATGGCGCAATCCATCGTGGCGCCCGCCGGTGAGTGGGCCGCCGCGCTGGCCGACATCGCCGCCGCCGTGGCCCAGGAGCGTGGCGTGGCCGCGCCCGTGGCCTCCGGCCGTGCGACCGATGCGGCACTGGCCGTTGCGCGTTCGCTCGCGTCCGGCGAAGGCCGCGCCGTGCTGCTCGGCAATGCCGCCGCGCACCATGCCCAGGCCTCGTCGCTGCTGGCGCTGGCCCAGTGGATCGGCGCGCAGACCGGCGCCGTGGTCGGCTACCTGACCGAAGCGGCCAACACCGTCGGCGCGCAGTTCGTGGGCGCACAGCCGCGCCAGGGCGGGCTCGATGCCGGCCGCATGCTGGCCGGTGGCCTCAAGGCCGCGCTGCTCCTCAATACCGAGCCGGTGCACGATTCCGCTGCCGGTGCGCGCGCCGCCGAGGCGCTCGCGCAGGCCGGGATGGTCGTGACGCTGAGCCCGTTCAAGACCAACCTGGAATTCAGCGACGTGCTGCTGCCCATCGCCCCGTTCACCGAAACCTCCGGCAGCTTCGTGAATGCCGAAGGCCGCCTGCAGGGCTTCCACGCCGTGGTCAAGCCGCTGGGCGATGCGCGTCCGGCCTGGAAGGTGCTGCGCGTGCTCGGCAACCTGCTGGGCGTGCAGGGCATCGGCTTCGAGACCTCGCAGGAGGTGCTGGCCCACGCCGTGGGCGCCACCGGTGCCGAACTGCCGACGCACGTGCCGGCCGACCGGCTGTCCAACACGACTTCCGCGGCACCCGCCGTGCAGGCCATCGCGGCCGGCGCACCGGAGCCCGTGGTCGCCGCCATCTACCAGCTCGACAGCCTCGTGCGCCGTGCGCCCTCGCTGCAGCTGACGGCCGACGGCCGCCAGGCTGCCGCAGCCGCCCCCGTCGCCGTGGAAGGAGCCGCAGCATGATCGACGCGCTCTACAACGGCGGGCTGAACCTCGTCGCCCAGTCCTGGTGGACGGGCGCAGTGTGGCCCGTGCTCTGGAACCTGCTCAAGATCGTCGCCATCGTGGCGCCGCTCATGGGCGCGGTGGCCTACCTCACGCTCTGGGAGCGCAAGCTGCTGGGCTTCATGCAGGTGCGCCACGGCCCCAACCGCGTGGGCCCGTTCGGCCTGCTGCAGCCGCTGGCCGACGGCCTGAAGCTGCTCACCAAGGAAATCATCCAGCCCGCGGCGGCCAGCAAGGGCCTGTTCGTGCTGGGCCCGGTGATGGCCATCATGCCCGCGCTCGCGGCCTGGGTGGCGATCCCCTTCGGCCCCGACGTGGCGCTGGCCAACGTGAACGCCGGCCTGCTGCTGGTCATGGCGATCACCTCGATCGAGGTGTACGGCGTGATCATCGCCGGCTGGGCCTCGAACTCGAAGTACGCCTTCCTGGGTGCGCTGCGTGCGTCGGCCCAGATGGTGAGCTACGAGATCGCGATGGGCTTCTGCTTCCTGGTGGTCATCATGGTCTCGGGCAGCATGAACCTCACGCAGATCGTGCTGAGCCAGGGGCAGGGCACGATGGCGAACGCCGGCCTGTCCTTCCTGTCGTGGAACTGGCTGCCGCTGCTGCCGATCTTCATCGTCTACCTGATCTCCGGCGTGGCCGAGACCAACCGCCACCCGTTCGACGTGGTGGAAGGCGAGGCGGAAATCGTGGCCGGCCACATGGTCGAGTACTCGGGCATGGGCTTCGCGATCTTCTTCCTGGCCGAATACGCCAGCATGTGGCTCGTGTCCATCCTGGGCGTGACCATGTTCCTGGGCGGCTGGCTGTCGCCGGTGGCGGCCCTGGACTTCATCCCGGGCTGGATCTGGCTGGGCCTCAAGACCTTCCTCGTGGTGTCCATGTTCATCTGGATCCGCGCGACCTTCCCGCGCTTCCGGTATGACCAGATCATGCGCCTGGGCTGGAAGATCTTCATTCCGGTCACCCTGGTGTGGCTGCTGATCGTGGGCGCGTGGCTGCTGTCGCCCTGGAACATCTGGAAATAAGCGGGACACGACATCATGACTGCTGTTGCTGCTGCTACGACATCTTTTTCCTTCAAGGACTTTTTCAAGAGCTTCATGCTCGTGGAACTGGTCAAGGGCATGGCCCTGACCGGCCGGTACGCGTTCCGCCGCAAGGTGACGGTGCAGTTCCCCGAAGAGAAGACTCCGCTGTCGCCGCGCTTTCGCGGGCTGCACGCGCTGCGCCGCTACGAGAACGGCGAAGAGCGCTGCATCGCCTGCAAGCTCTGCGAGGCAGTGTGCCCGGCGCTCGCGATCACGATCGAGTCGGATGTGCGTGCCGACGGTTCGCGCCGCACGACGCGCTACGACATCGACCTCACGAAGTGCATCTTCTGCGGCTTCTGCGAAGAGAGCTGCCCGGTCGATTCGATCGTCGAGACGCAGATCCTGGAATACCACGGCGAGAAGCGGGGCGACCTGTACTTCACCAAGGACATGCTCCTGGCGGTCGGCGACCGCTACGAGGCCGAGATCGCCGCCGCCAAGGCGGCCGACGCCAAGTACCGCTGACCTGCGGCTCCTGAACCACTTTTCACAAGATCCGATTCATGGACGCCAAGACTGGTTTCTTCTATCTGTTCTCGGTCGTGCTGCTGTATGCGGCCTTCCGGGTCATCACCGCGCGCAACCCCGTGCATGCGGTGCTCCACCTGATCCTCGCGTTCTCGCAGGCCGCCGCCATCTGGCTGCTGCTGAAGGCCGAGTTCCTGGCCATCGCGCTCGTGCTGGTGTACCTGGGCGCCGTGATGGTGCTGTTCCTGTTCGTGGTGATGATGCTGGACATCCACATCGACACCGTGCGGCAGGGCTTCTGGCGGCACTTCCCGCTCGCGGCCTTCATCGGCGCGCTGATCGCGCTCGAAATGGCAGCGGTGCTGATGGGCGGCTTCCGCGGCATGGACGAACCCAAGGCCGTGGCGGCCATGGTGGACGCGGCCGGCAACGTGGTGCAGTACTCCAACACCAAGGCGCTGGGCAAGCTGCTCTACACCGAATACCTGTACCCGGTGGAAATCGCCGCGGTGATCCTGCTGGTGGCCATGATCGCCGCCATCGCCCTGACCCTGCGCCAGCGCAAGGATACCAAGGTGACCAAGGTGTCGGAGCAGGTGCGCGTGCGTGCCGCCGACCGCGTCGCGCTGGTGAAGGTCGCCGCGACGCAGAAGCCCGCGGAAGAAGCGGCGGCGCCTGCAGCCGCCGAGGAGAAGAAGGCATGACGTTGACCCTGGGCCATTTCCTGTCGCTGGGCGCGATGCTGTTCGCGCTGTCGGTGATCGGCATCTTCCTGAACCGCAAGAACCTCATCGTGCTGCTCATGGCCATCGAGCTGATGCTCCTGGCCGTGAACATGAACTTCGTCGCGTTCTCCCACTACCTGGGCGACATGCACGGGCAGGTGTTCGTGTTCTTCATCCTGACGGTGGCCGCGGCCGAATCCGCCATCGGCCTCGCGATCCTGGTGCTGCTGTTCCGCAACAAGTCCAGCATCGACGCGGAAGATCTCAACACCCTCAAGGGCTGATCCGCCGGTACTTGCAAGGTCTTCAAGAATGAGTCAAACCCTCTCCGCTTCGATGCTCCTCGCGGTGCCGCTGGCGCCGCTGGCGGGCTCCGCGCTCGCCGGCATCCTCGGCACGGCCTTCGGCGGCAACCGCATCGGACGCCGCGCGAGCCACACCCTCACGATCCTCGGCGTGTTCGTCGCGTTCGTGCTCTCGGCCCTGACGTTCAAGAGCGTGGCGCTCGACGGCGCCCGCTTCAACGAGACGCTCTACACCTGGATGGTGGTGGGCGGCCTCAAGATGGAAGTCGGCTTCCTCATCGACACGCTCACCGCCATGATGATGTGCGTGGTGACCTTCGTGTCGCTGATGGTGCATATCTACACCATCGGCTACATGGAAGAGGACGACGGCTACAACCGCTTCTTCTCGTACATCTCGCTGTTCACGTTCTCGATGCTCATGCTGGTCATGAGCAACAACCTGCTGCAGCTGTTCTTCGGCTGGGAAGCGGTGGGCCTCGTTTCGTACCTGCTGATCGGCTTCTGGTTCAACAAGCCCACGGCCATCTTCGCCAACATGAAGGCGTTCCTCGTGAACCGCGTCGGCGACTTCGGCTTCATCCTGGGCATCGGCCTGATCGCCGCCTACACCGGCACGCTGAACTACGGCGAGATCTTCGCCAAGTCGGGCGAGCTGGGCACCATCGGCTTCCCGGGAACGAACTGGATGCTCATCACCGTGATCTGCATCTGCCTGTTCATCGGCGCGATGGGCAAGAGCGCGCAGTTCCCGCTGCACGTGTGGCTGCCCGACTCGATGGAAGGCCCGACCCCGATCTCCGCGCTGATCCACGCGGCCACCATGGTGACCGCCGGCATCTTCATGGTGTCGCGCATGTCGCCGCTGTTCGAGCTGTCGGATACGGCCCTCAACTTCATCCTGGTGATCGGTGCCATCACGGCCCTGTTCATGGGCTTCCTGGGCATGATCCAGAACGACATCAAGCGCGTGGTGGCCTATTCCACGCTGTCGCAGCTGGGTTACATGACGGTGGCGCTGGGCGCATCCGCCTACTCGGTGGCCGTGTTCCACCTGATGACGCACGCGTTCTTCAAGGCGCTGCTGTTCCTCGGGGCGGGCTCGGTGATCATGGGCATGCACCACAACCAGGACATCCGCTGGATGGGCGCCGTGCGCAAGTACATGCCCATCACCTGGATCACCTCGCTGCTGGGCTCCCTGGCGCTGATCGGCATGCCGCTGTTCTCGGGCTTCTATTCCAAGGACAGCATCATCGAGGCCGTGCACGCCAGCACGCTGCCCGCCGCAGGCTTCGCGCACTTCGCGGTGCTGGCCGGCGTGTTCGTCACCGCTTTCTATTCGTTCCGCATGTACTTCCTGGTCTTCCATGGCAAGGAGCGCTACGACCAGAACCCGGATGCGCACCACGACGACCACCACGCGCACGACGACCACGGTCACGGCCATGGCCACGACGCCAAGCCGCACGAGTCGCCCTGGGTGGTGACGGTGCCCCTGGTGCTGCTGGCCATCCCCTCTGTGGTGATCGGCTTCCTGGCCATCCAGCCGATGCTGTTCGGCGACTTCTTCAAGGACGTGATCTTCGTGGACGCCGCCAAGCACCCCGCGATGGCCGAGCTGTCCGAGATGTTCCACGGCCCGGTGGCGATGGCCCTGCACGGACTGCAGGCGGCGCCGTTCTGGCTGGCCCTGGCCGGCGTCGCGCTCTCCTACTACATGTACATGGTGAACCCGGCCCTGCCGGCCGCGATCAAGCGCACCTGCATGCCGATCTACGTCCTGTTCGAGAACAAGTACTACCTCGACTGGATCAACGAGAACATCATCGCCCGCGGTGCCCGCGCACTGGGTACGGGCCTGTGGAAGGGCGGCGACCAGGCCTTGATCGACGGCGCCGTGGTGAACGGTTCCTGGAAGGTCGTCGGCTGGGTCGCCGGCATCGTGCGCTGGGTGCAGTCGGGCTACATCTACCACTATGCGCTGGTGATGATCCTGGGCGTGTTCGGGCTCATGACGTACTTCGTGTGGCTCAACAAGTAGAGGAACAAGAAAAATGGGTTTGTTGAGTCTTGCCATCTGGACGCCGATCGCCTTCGGTGCCCTGCTGCTGGCCTTCGGGCGCGACGATCAGGCGCGCGCCGTCCGCTGGATCGCGCTGATCGGCTCGCTGATCGGCCTGGCCGTGACGCTGCCGCTCTACGGCAACTTCGACAACGGCACCGCCGCGGCGCAGTTCGTCGAGAAGATCCTCTGGATCGAGCGCTTCAACGTGCACTACCACCTGGGCCTGGACGGCATCTCGTTCTGGTTCGTGCCGCTGACGGCCTTCATCACGGTGATCGTGGTGATCGCGTCCTGGGAGTCGATCACCGAGCGCGTGAACCAGTACATGGGCGCGTTCCTGATCCTCTCGGGCCTCATGATCGGCGTGTTCAGCGCCATGGACGGCCTGCTGTTCTACGTGTTCTTCGAAGCCACGCTGATCCCGATGTACCTCATCATCGGCATCTGGGGTGGCCCGAACAAGATCTACGCGGCCTTCAAGTTCTTCCTCTACACGCTGCTCGGCTCGCTGCTGATGCTGATCGCGCTGGTGTACCTGTACAACCAGTCCGGCGGCAGCTTCGACATCGCCACGTGGCACCAGCTGCCGCTGTCGGCCCGCGCGCAGACGCTGTTGTTCTTCGCCTTCTTCGCGGCCTTCGCCGTGAAGGTGCCGATGTGGCCGGTGCACACCTGGCTGCCGGACGTGCACGTGGAAGCCCCCACGGGCGGCTCCGCCGTGCTGGCGGCCATCATGCTGAAGCTGGGGGCCTACGGTTTCCTGCGCTTCTCGATGCCCATCGCTCCGGATGCCGCACGCCACTGGGCGTGGCTGATGATCGCGCTGTCGCTGGTGGCGGTGATCTACGTGGGCCTGGTGGCCATGGTGCAGAAGGACATGAAGAAGCTGGTGGCGTATTCGTCCGTGGCGCACATGGGCTTCGTGACGCTGGGCTTCTTCATCTTCAACGACCTGGGCGTCTCCGGCGGCCTGGTGCAGATGATCGCCCACGGCTTCGTGTCGGGCGCGATGTTCCTCTCGATCGGCGTGCTGTACGACCGCGTGCATTCGCGGGAGATCGCGGCCTACGGCGGCGTGGTCAACACCATGCCCAAGTTCGCGGCCTTCGCGCTGCTGTTCGCGATGGCCAACTGCGGCCTTCCGGGCACCGCCGGCTTCGTGGGCGAGTGGATGGTGATCCTGGGCGCCGTGAAGGCGAACTTCTGGATCGGTCTGCTGGCCGCCACCGCGCTGATCTTCGGCGCCGCATACACGCTGTGGATGTTCAAGCGCGTCTATCTCGGCCCGGTGGGCAACGACAACGTGCGCGGCCTGCTGGACATCAGCGCCCGCGAATTCCTGGTGCTGGGCGTGCTGGCTGTGGCCGTGCTCTACATGGGCCTCTATCCGCGCCCCTTCACCGACGTGATGGACGTGTCGGTGGCCGAGCTGCTGAAGCACGTGGCGCAGACCAAGCTCCATTGAACCGACTGACAACGAGAGACCGAGATGATTGACAACATCAGCTGGCTGGCGGTGTACCCGGAGATCGTGCTCCTGGTGATGGCCTGCGTGATCGCCCTGGTGGACCTGGGCGTGACGAGCCCCCGTCGCACCGGCACCTACGTGCTCACCATGCTCACCCTGGCCGTCGTGGCCGTGCTGCAGGGCATGTACGCGAGCAGCGGCAACACGTTCTACGGCTTCGGCAACATGGTGGTCAGCGACGCCATGGGCAACTGGCTCAAGTGCTTCGCGACCATCGCCGTGATGGTGACGCTGGTCTATGGCCGGCCCTACGCCGCGGACCGAGGCATGCTGCGCGGCGGCGAGCTGTTCACGCTCTCGATGTTCATGCTGCTGGGCGTGTTCGTCATGGTGTCGGGCAACAACTTCCTCGTGATCTACCTGGGCCTGGAGCTGCTCACGCTCTCCAGCTATGCGCTGGTGGCACTGCGCCGCGACCACATCACGGCCACCGAAGCCGCCATGAAGTACTTCGTGCTCGGCGCGATGGCGAGCGGCTTCCTGCTCTACGGCCTCTCGATGCTGTACGGCGCCACCGGCTCGCTCGACATCGGCCAGGTCTTCAAGGCCGTGAACTCGGGCCAGATCCGCCACCAGGTGCTGGTGTTCGGCCTCGTGTTCGTCGTGGCCGGCCTCGCGTTCAAGATCGGCGCCGTGCCGTTCCACATGTGGATTCCGGACGTCTACCACGGCGCGCCGACGGCCGTGACGATCATCATCGGCAGCGCGCCCAAGCTCGCGGCGTTCGCCATCATGATCCGCCTGCTGGTGGACGGTCTGCTGCCGCTGGCCATCGATTGGCAGCAGATGCTGGCCGTGTTGGCGATCGGCTCGCTGCTCGTGGGCAACCTGGCAGCCATCGCGCAGACCAACCTGAAGCGCATGCTGGCGTACTCGACCATCGCGCAGATGGGCTTCGTGCTGCTGGGCCTGCTGTCGGGCGTCATCAACGGCAACGTGGATGCGAACGCGGTCGAGAACGCCTACAGCTCGGCGATGTTCTACATCCTGACCTACGTGCTGACCACGCTGGCGAGCTTCGGCATCATCCTGCTGCTGGCGCGCGAAGGCTTCGAGAGCGAAGAGATCTCCGACCTGGCGGGCCTGAACCAGCGCAGCCCGCTGTATGCCGGCGTGATGGCCGTCTGCCTGTTCTCGCTGGCGGGCATCCCGCCGATGGTGGGTTTCTACGCCAAGCTGGCGGTGCTGCAGGCCCTGGTGGCTTCCGGCCAGGCCCCGTACATCGCGCTGGCCGTGTTCGCCGTCGCGATGTCGCTGATCGGCGCGTTCTACTACCTGCGCGTCGTGAAGGTGATGTACTTCGACGCGCCGCTGACGGCCACCAGCGTGTCCGCACCGCTCGACGTGCGCATGGTGCTCACCGTGAACGGTGCCCTCGTTCTGGTTCTCGGCCTCCTGCCGGGCGGCCTGATGGCCCTGTGTGCCGACGCGGTGGTGCGCGCCCTGGCCACCTGAACGACCGTTCGCGGAGGCCGGCCGCCATTTCTGATTCCCCGCTCCATCGCGCTCCGCCACCATACGGGTGCGGCGGTGCAGAGAGCGGAGGGGCGGCTGCCTTCCGTACCTGTTGCGATCGCTCCCCGTGTCATCCTCCGCATCCATCTGGCTCGTGATCGTGGCGGCCCTCGTGGCCGCCAACCTGCCTTTCTGCAACCACCGCTGGCTGGTGGTCGGGCCCCGTGCGGTGCCGTCCAAGCCCCTGGCGGCGCGCCTGGGCGAGTGGCTGCTGTGCTACTTCCTGGTGGGCGGGCTGGCCCTGCTGCTGGAAAAGCGCGCCGGGCAGATCGCACCGCAGGGCTGGGAGTTCTATGCCGTCACGGTCGCGCTCTTCGCGACGCTGGCCTTTCCCGGTTTCGTCTATCGCTACCTGCTGCGCCGCAGGGGCTGACGGCGGGCCGCAGGCGTCTGTGCCGTCGCCCGCGCATGTGAACGTTACGCCACGAACCTCGTTGCTTCATCATGAAGGTGCTTGACCTGCATTGCGCACTCGACCATGCCTTCGAGGGATGGTTCGCATCCGAAGCGGATTTCCAGGACCAGCTCGCCCGCGGCCTGGTGGAGTGCCCGCTGTGCGGCAGCCGGGAGATCCGCAAGGTGCTCAGCGCGCCCCGGCTGAACCTGAAGTCTTCCGCCGGAGCATCCATGGCGGTGCCCGGCGCTGCCGAGAAGGCGCATCAGGCGATGCCGTCCGGTCCCTCCGCTCCCGGAGGGGAGGTTCCCACGCCCCAGGCCCTGCAGGCTGCGTGGCTGCGGCTGGCGCGCCATGTGATGGCGCATACCGAAGACGTGGGAAGCCGGTTCGCCCAGGAGGCGCGCCGCATCCATGAGGGCGACGCCGAGGACCGGCCCATCCGCGGCCAGGCCAGCGTGCAGGAGACGGTGCAGCTGCTGGAGGAGGGCATCGCGGTGCTGCCGCTGCCCCTGCCGGCCTCCGCCAAGGAAACCCTGCAATAGCCCGCAGGGCCGCCCCGTGCGGCGCCCGCCGGCTCGGCACCGTTCGGCACTGTTCAGGCCGTGAACTGCAGCGCCGCGAGGCGGGCATACGGGCCGCCGCGCAGCATCAGCTCGGCGTGCCGCCCCTGCTCGACCACCCGGCCCTGCTCCATCACGACGATCCGGTCCGCGTTCTGGACCGTGGCCAGGCGGTGGGCGATCACCAGCGTGGTGCGGCGCCGGCCCTGCGAATGCAGCGCGGCATCCAGCGCGGCCTGCACCATGCGTTCGCTTTCGGCGTCCAGCGCGCTCGTCGCCTCGTCGAGTAACAGCAGCGGGGCGTCCTTGAGCAGGGCGCGGGCGATGGCGATGCGCTGGCGTTGCCCGCCCGACAGGCGCACGCCGCGTTCTCCCAGGAAGGTGCCGTAGCCTTCGGGCAGTGCGGCGATGAAATCGTGCGCGAACGCCGCGCGCGCGGCGGCCTCCACCTCGGTATCGCTGGCATCGGGCCGGCCATAGCGGATGTTCTCGCGGGCCGAGGACGAGAAGACCACGGCATCTTGCGGCACCACGGCGATGCGGGCCCGGAAGTCGTCCAGCGCCAGGGCGCGCAGGTCATTCCCGTCCAGCAGGATGCGGCCGCCTTCCGGTGCCGGATCCACGTCGTAGAAGCGCTGCAGCACCTGGAAGACGGTGGTCTTGCCGGCGCCGCTCGCGCCCACCAGCGCCACGGTCTCGCCGGGCTGGATGTGCAGGTCGAAATCCCGCAGCGCGGGCTGCGCGGGCCGGGAAGGATAGTGGAACCCGACATGCTCGAAATCCACGCGCAGGCCCTGGCTGCCCACGGGCAGGGGGGCGGGTGCCGTGGGTGAGGCGATCGCGGGGCGGGCCGCCAGCAGCTCCATCAGCCGCTCGGTCGCGCCGGCCGCGCGCAGCAGGTCGCCGTAGACCTCGCCCAGCACCGCGACCGCGCCGGCCAGCAGCATGACGTAGATCACGGTTTCGCCGAGCTGCCCGGCCGACATGTCGCCGGCCAGCACGGCCTGCGTGCCTCGGTACAGGCCCCACAGCAGCAGCCCCGCGTTGGCGACGATGATGAAGGCCACCAGGGCGGCGCGTGCCCGGCTGCGGCGCACGGCGGCGTCGAAGGCGTGCGCGGTGGCAGCCTGGAAGCGCGCGCTTTCACGGGCCTCCGCCGTATGGCTCTGCACCACGGGAATCGCGTTCAGCACTTCGCCAGCGAGTGCGCTGGCGTCCGCCACCCGGTCCTGGCTGTCGCGCGACAGCCGCCGGACCCGGCGCCCGATCCAGGCCGTGGGAGCGACCACGAGCACGATACCCAGCAGCACGACGGCCATCAGGCGCGGATGGCTCCAGACCAGCATGCCCAGCGCGCCCAGTCCCATCACCGCATTGCGCAGTCCCATGGACAGGGAGGAACCCACCACGGTCTGCACCAGCGTGGTGTCGGTGGTCAGGCGCGAGAGGACTTCGCCTGTCTGCGTGGTTTCGAAGAAGGCCGGACTCTGGCGCAGCACGTGCGCGTACACGGCGTTGCGCAGGTCGGCGGTGACCCGCTCGCCGAGCCAGCTGACCAGGTAGAAGCGTGCCGCCGAGAACACGCCGAGCGCCACCGCCACGCCGAACAGCAGCCCGAAGTGCTCCCGCAGCGCCATGGCTTGCGCGCCGCGGTCACCGGGCAGCAGGCCGCCGTCGATCAGCGAGCGCAGGGCCACGGGAAAAGCCAGCGTGGCAGCCGCAGCCAGCACCAGGAACACGAGGGCCAGGGCGATGCGGCCTGCATACGGCCGCAGGAAGGGGACCAGGCCCGCCAGGGCGCGCGTCGGCGGGCGCGAGGGATTTCCCGGGGGCGTGTCGGAATGGCGGTGCGGTGGGGAGGCGGCTGGCATGGTGACGCCAGTGTAAGAAGGTGGCGGCCCGCACGGAGAGCGTCCTTGTCGTGTCGGATGTTTGCTATCTAAAATATAGCAATATACCGATGCCCCACGCCGTTCATGGGTGATGATGGTCCTTGAGGTGGATAGGGCTCCAGGCGAAGCCGCGACCGCGTGGAAAGGCTCCGGGGGCAGGGCGGGGGGTGTTTGCTTAGGCGTTTATACATAGGCATTTGTCCCAGTTCCTGGCCTTCGGCACGGCGGCATACGATGCACCGCAACCTGCCCCCCGGCATGCGCCGCCGTTCCTCGCGCGGCGTGCCGGAGGGGCCCACCACGGAGCGGCTCCTGCCCCATGAGCGACGACGTCATTCTCGAAACCCGCCATCTCACCAAGGAATTCAAGGGCTTCACCGCGGTGAGCGATGTGAACCTGTCGGTGCGCCGCGGTTCCATCCATGCGTTGATCGGCCCCAACGGCGCGGGCAAGACCACCTGCTTCAACCTGCTGACCAAGTTCCTCGAACCCACGTCCGGCACCATCACCTTCAATGGCGCGGACATCACCCGCGAGGCGCCTGCGCAGATCGCCCGGCGCGGGGTGATCCGCTCGTTTCAGATATCGGCCGTGTTCCCGCACCTGACGCTCACCGAGAACGTGCGCCTCGGCCTGCAGCGCCGCCTGGGCACGTCGTTCCATTTCTGGAAAAGCGAGCGCAGCCTGGCGCACCTCGACAGCCGGGCGCGCGAGCTGCTCGCGGAGGTGGGCCTTGCCGACCTGGCCGACGAGGTCACCGTCAACCTGCCGTACGGCCGCAAGCGCGCGCTGGAGATCGCCACGACGCTGGCGATGGAGCCCGAGCTGATGCTGCTCGACGAGCCCACGCAGGGCATGGGCCACGAGGACGTGGACCGCGTCACGCAGCTCATCAAGAAGGTGTCGGCCGGCCGCACGATCCTCATGGTGGAGCACAACATGAAAGTCATCTCCACCATCGCCGACCGCATCACGGTGCTGCAGCGCGGGGCCGTGCTGGCCGAAGGGCCGTACGAGGAGGTCTCGCGCAATCCGCAGGTCATGGAGGCCTACATGGGCACGACCGACGGCCAATTGCAAGGGGCCCACTGATGGCCGCCCCCGCTCTCGAAATCCGCGGCCTGGAGGCCTGGTACGGCGAATCGCACGTGCTGCACGGCGTGGACATGGTGGTGCAGCCCGGCGAGGTGGTGACGCTGCTGGGCCGCAACGGCGCGGGCCGCACCTCCACGCTGCGCGCGGTGATGGGCCTGACCGGCGCCCGCAAGGGCTCGGTGAAGATCGACGGGCAGGAAACCATCCAGATGCCCACGCACCGCATCGCGCACCTGGGCGTGGGTTACTGCCCCGAGGAGCGCGGCATCTTCTCCAGCCTGTCGTGCGAGGAGAACCTGCTGCTGCCACCCGTGCTCAAGACGGGCCGCGCCGGCATGCCGCTGGACGAGATCTACGCGATGTTCCCCAACCTCGCGGAGCGCCGCCACAGCCAGGGCACGCGCCTGTCGGGCGGTGAGCAGCAGATGCTGGCCGTGGCGCGCATCCTGCGCACGGGCGCGCAACTGCTGCTGCTCGACGAAATCTCGGAAGGGCTCGCGCCCGTCATCGTGCAGGCCCTGGCGCGCATGATCACCACGCTGCGCCAGAAGGGCTACACGGTGGTGATGGTGGAGCAGAACTTCCGCTTCGCCGCGCCGCTCGCCGACCGCTTCTACGTGATGGAGCACGGCAGCATCGCCCTGCAGTTCGGCGCCGACGAGCTGGAGCAGCGCATGCCCGTGCTGAACGAATTGCTGGGCGTTTGAGCCGCCGGCCTTGCCTGCCTGCTCCGCGCCGAACCCGAACCGAACGAACGACCACCCAGCCTCAGGAGACGACGACATGAACAAACACCCACGCACCCGCGCGACCTTCAAGACCCTCGCCGTGGCGCTCGGCCTCGCGGGCCTGTGCGCCGCCTCGGCCGTGCAGGCGCAGGACGGCAAGGTGAAGATCGGCTTCATCACCGACATGTCGAGCCTGTATGCGGACGTGGAGGGCAAGAACGGCGCGGTGGCAATCCAGATGGCGATCGACGATTTCGGCGGGAAGGTGCTGGGCATGCCGATCGAGCTGGTCTCCGCCGACCACCAGAACAAGGCCGACATTGCCGCCAGCAAGGCGCGGGAGTGGATCGACACGCAGGGCCTGACGATGCTCTTCGGCGGCACCAACTCGGGCACGGCGCTGGCCATGGCCAAGGTGGCGCAGGAGAAGAAGCGCGTCTTCATGGTGAACGGCGCAGGTACCTCGGCGCTGACCAATGAGCAATGCAGCCCCTATACCGTGCAGTACGCCTACGACACCGTGGCGCTGGCCAAGGGCACGGGCGGAGCGGTGGTGCAGCAGGGCGGCAAGGACTGGTTCTTCCTGACGGCCGACTATGCCTTCGGCGCCGCGCTGGAGGCCGACACGGCCAAGGTCGTGAAGGAAAAGGGCGGCCGGGTGCTGGGCAGCGTGAAGCACCCGCTGAATGCCTCGGACTTCTCCTCCTTCCTGCTGCAGGCGCAGAACTCCAAGGCGCAGATCCTGGGCCTGGCGAACGCGGGCGGCGACACCATCAACGCCATCAAGGCCGCGCGCGAGTTCGGCATCAACAAGAGCATGAAGATGGCCGGCCTGCTGGTGTTCCTGACGGACATCCACAGCCTGGGCCTGAAGAACACCGAGGGCCTGCTGCTCACCACCAGCTGGGACTGGAACCTCGACGACAAGACGCGCGCCTTCGGCCGCAAGTTCTTCGCCAAGACCAAGCGCATGCCCACGGACATCCAGGCGGCCGACTACTCGGCCACCATGAGCTACCTGAAGGCTGTGCAGGCGGCCAACAGCACCGAGGCCGACAAGGTGATGGAGAAGCTCAAGTCCACGCCCATCGACGACTTCTACGCCAAGGGCAGCATCCGCCCGGACGGCCGCTTCGCGCACGACATGTACCTGATGCAGGTGAAGTCGCCTGCCGAATCCAAGGAGCCATGGGATTACTACAAGGTGGTCGCCAAGCTCCCCGCCGACCAGGTGTGGACCACGAAGGCCGAGAGCAAGTGCTCGCTCTGGAAGTGATGCGCGCGGCCTGAATCCGGCTTTTTTTCCGCGATGGACGAACGACAACAGAAGGAGACAAGGACCATGGCATACGGAATCACGCAACTGGCGATGGCGCTCGGCGCCGCAGGACTCTTGGCGGCCTCGGCCGCGCATGCGCAGCAGGACGCACCGGTGAAGATCGGCTTCATCACCGACATGTCGAGCCTGTATGCGGACGTGGAGGGCAAGAACGGCGCGGTGGCGATCCAGATGGCGATCGACGACTTCGGCGGCAAGGTGCTGGGCCGCCCGATCGAGCTGCTCACGGCGGACCACCAGAACAAGGCGGATATCGCGGCCAGCAAGGCGCGGGAGTGGATCGACACGCAGGGCCTGACGATGGTCTTCGGCGGCACCAACTCGGGCACGGCGCTGGCCATGGCCAAGGTGGCGCAGGAGAAGAAGCGCGTCTTCATCAACAACGGCGCGGCCACCTCGGCGCTGACCAACGAGCAATGCAGCCCCTACACCGTGCACTACGCCTACGACACCGTGGCGCTCGCCAAGGGCACGGGCGCGGCCATCGTGGACGCGGGCGGCAAGAGCTGGTTCTTCCTCACGGCCGACTACGCCTTCGGCCACGCGCTGGAGGCCGACACCTCCCGCGTGGTGAAGGAAAAGGGCGGCACCGTGGTGGGCTCCGTGCGGCACCCGCTCAACGCGTCGGACTTCTCGTCCTTCCTGCTGCAGGCGCAGAATTCCAAGGCGCAGATCCTGGGCCTGGCGAACGCGGGCGGCGACACGATCAACTCGATCAAGGCCGCCAAGGAGTTCGGCATCGGCAAGAACATGAAGCTCGCCGGCCTGCTGATCTTCTTCAGCGACATCCACAGCCTGGGCCTGAAGACCACGGAGGGCCTGCAGTTCACCACCAGCTGGTACTGGGACCTGAACGACGAGACCCGCAAGTTCGCCGACCGCTTCATGGAAAAGACCAAGCGCCGCCCGACCGAGATCCAGGCGGCCGACTACTCGGCCACCATGAACTACCTCAAGGCCGTGGAAGCCGCCAAGAGCATCGAGGCCGACAACGTGATGGAAGCCTGGCGCGGCATGAAGATGGACGACTTCTTCAACAGCGGCACGCTGCGCCCGGACGGCCGCTATGTGCACGACATGTACCTCATGCAGGTGAAGACGCCCGCGGAATCCAAGGGCACCTGGGACTACTACAAGCTCGTGAAGAAGCTGCCGGGCGACCAGGTCTTCGCCACCAAGGCCGAAAGCAAGTGCGCGCTCTGGAAATGATCCGCACCGCCTGAGCGCCCTCCACCCGCATCCCAAGCCGCCTCCCCATGGAAATCTTCGGTGTCTCTTTGCCGGCCCTGCTGAGCCAGCTCCTGCTGGGGCTGGTCAACGGCTCGTTCTACGCCATCCTCAGCCTGGGGCTGGCGGTGATCTTCGGCCTGCTGAACGTCATCAACTTCGCGCATGGCGCACTGTTCATGCTGGGGGCGCTGCTCACCTGGATGGCGGGTTCGTATTTCGGCATCAACTACTGGGTGATGCTCGTCGCGGCGCCGCTCGTCGTCGGCCTTTTCGGCGTGGCGATCGAGCGGCTGCTGCTGCGCTGGATCTACAAGCTCGACCACCTCTACGGCCTGCTGCTGACGTTGGGGCTCACGCTGCTCATCGAGGGCGTGTTCCGCTCCATCTACGGCGTCTCGGGCCTGGGGTACGACACGCCCGAGCTGCTGGAAGGCGCCACCAACCTCGGCTTCATGATCCTGCCCAACTACCGCGCCTGGGTGGTGTTGGCCTCCATCGTGGTCTGCATCGGCACGTGGTACGTCATCGAGAAGACCAAGCTCGGCGCCTACCTGCGCGCCGGCACCGAGAACCCGCGCCTGGTGGAGGCCTTCGGCATCAACGTGCCGGTGATGATCACGCTCACCTACGCCTTCGGCGCGGCACTGGCCGCCTTCGCGGGCGTGCTGGCCGCGCCGGTGTACCAGGTCACGCCGCTCATGGGCCAGAACCTCATCATCGTGGTGTTCGCGGTGGTGGTGATCGGCGGTATGGGCTCGATCATGGGCTCCATCCTCACGGGCCTGGGCCTGGGCGTCGTCGAAGGCTTCACCAAGGTGTTCTATCCCGAGGCATCGTCCACCGTGGTGTTCGTCATCATGGTGGTGGTGCTGCTCATCCGCCCCGCCGGCCTGTTCGGCAAGGAAAAGTGACCAGGACGGGGCCGCGCACATGCACCACAAGAATCTCGCCACTTTCGGCTATGGCCTGCTGCTGCTGGGCCTGATCGCCGCGCCGTTCCTCGGCGCCTATCCCGTGTTCGTGATGAAGCTGCTGTGCTTCGCACTGTTCGCTTCGGCCTTCAACCTGCTGCTGGGCTACACGGGGCTTTTGTCGTTCGGCCATGCGGCCTTCCTGGGGGGCGCGGCCTATGTCGCCGGCCATGCGATCAAGGTCTGGGGGCTCACGCCCGAGGTCGGGCTGCTGCTCGGCACGGCCGGCGGCGCGCTGCTGGGCCTGCTGTTCGGCTGGCTGGCCATCCGCCGCCAGGGCATCTATTTCTCGATGATCACGCTGGCGCTCGCGCAGATGCTGTTCTTCGCCTGCTTGCAGGCACCGTTCACGGGCGGCGAAGACGGCCTGCAGGGCGTGCCGCGCGGCAAGCTGTTCGGCGTGCTCGACCTGTCCAGCGACGTGACGATGTACTACGTGGCGCTGGCCGTGGTGGTCGCCGCCTTCCTGCTGATCGTGCGCACCATCCATTCGCCGTTCGGCCAGGTGCTCAAGGGCATCAAGGAGAACGAGCCGCGCGCCATCTCGCTCGGCTACGACACGCAGCGCTTCAAGCTGCTGGCCTTCGTGATCTCGGCCGCCATCGCGGGGCTGGCCGGCTCGCTCAAGACGCTGGTACTGGGCTTCGCCACGCTGTCGGACGTGCACTGGACGGCCTCGGGCCAGGTGATCCTGATGACGCTCGTCGGTGGCCTGGGCACGCTGTCCGGCCCGCTGGTCGGCTCTGCCGTGGTGGTGTTGCTGGAGAACAAGATCGGCGAGTTCGGCAACCTGCTCGCATCCCTCACGGGCGTGGACTGGTTCCGCACGCTGGGCGAATCGGTGACCATCGTCACCGGCCTGATCTTCGTGGTCTGCGTGCTGGCGTTCCGCCGCGGGATCATGGGCGAGATCATCGCAAGGATCAGGAAGACCCCCTGAATCAGGAAAACCCCCTGAGTCGCCTGCGGCGCCATCCCCCGAAGGGGGACGACGCCGGTGGCCCGGCAAAGCCGGTTCCACGGCGTCTGCTGGCGTGGCCTGCTCGGCGGCCATCGGATGGGTGCGGCTCTGATTATTCAGAGGCCGTGAACAGGGCTTGCATCTGATTGCCCAAGAGATCCGGGTTTTTCACAAGGCGCTTCACAGGCGCAGCGCGCCCGCGTAGCCGGTGAGTTCCAGGTAGCCGCGTCCCACCTCGCTGCCGGAGGCGTCGCGCAGCACGCTCAGGCCCTCCCAATAGATCGCCCCGGTGGAGCCGCGGCTGTCCAGTTCCTGGTCGTCCGCCAGGGCATCGACCTCGAAGCGGCCGGCGGGTGTGTCGATGCGCCAGGCCACCGGATAGCGCGTGCCGGTGCGCGGGCTGCTCCAGTGGCGCAGGGGGGTGAAGGCCACGGCCTGCCCGTCCTCGAAGACCTGCAGCGCGGCATCCGCGCCTGCGCGGAACGAGCCGCTGGCCCAGAGCGCGCTGCCATCCTGGCGGCGCAGCCGGAAGGCCGTGAGCGCGCCGCCGTTGTCCAGGTTCATGCCGATCCAGTCCCAGCCCACGGCCTCGGGGTGCATCAGGGCCTCGCTCCACTCGTGGTCCAGCCAGGCGCGCGCCGTGCGCGGGGCTCCGCTGCCGTCCGCGCCGATGGCAAGGCGCCGGCCCGGCAGCGCGATGGTGCCGAGCACTGCCAGCTGGGGCTGGCTGTAGTAGTAGCTCGCCTGCTCCGGCTGCGGCCCCTTGCGCGACAGGCCCTGGCGGCCTTGCAGGATGAGCGGCTGGGTGCTGTCGAACTGCAGTTCCAGGGTGAAGCGTTCCGCCGGAATGCGGGCGGTGTACCGGCTGCTGCCGTCCGCGGTGCCGCTGCGGGCCAGCGACCAGTCACCGATCCGGATGGCGGTGTCGGATTCCTGCGCCTGTGCCACGCCGAAGCCTGCGCGCGCGATGCGCTGGTCGTGCAGCAGCCGGCCGCTGCGCACGTCGGTGAGCGCGGCGTGCGCGAACAGCAGCTGGTGGGCCGCGAAGGCGGAGCGCAGCGTGCGGGTCTCGTCCACCCGGGAGCGGAAGAAGGTGATCTGGAAACCCCAGTCCTGGCCGTCCTCCCGGGCGTGTCCGGTGATGTACCACCACTCGGTGCGCAGGTCCGGGTGGCTGCCGTGGTCGCGCGGGAATGCCAGGGCACGCGTGGGCAGCGCGTGCGCCGGCCAGGGCATCCACGCGCTGGCGGACGCGGCACCGAGCGCGGCGGCGAGGCAGGCACGGCGCGTCGGGCGGCCCGGCATGGTCAGGCGTCCATGCTGGCCTGGATGCCGGCGCGCGCGGCCGCGCAGTCGCCGATGGTGCCGGCCACCCATGCATCGTCGAAGTAGGTGGGCAGGTAGCGTTCGCCCGAGTCGCACAGCAGCGACAGCAGCGAGCCCTGTTCGCCGCGCTTGCGCATGCCGCTGGCCAGGCGCAGCATGGCCGCGAAGTTGGTGCCCGTGGAGGGGCCGACACGCCGCCCGAGCAATTGCGAGAGCACCTGCATCGCCGCCACCGAGTCGGTATCCGCCACTTCCTCCATGTGGTCCACGAGCGTGCGGATGAAGCTCGGCTCCACGCGCGGGCGGCCGATGCCCTCGATCCGCGAGCCCGCCGCCGTGAGCGTCCCGTCGCCCGAGCGCCAGTACGCGCTGAACACCGAGCCGGCCGGATCGGCCACGCAGACCTGGGTGGCGTACTGCTGGTAGCGGATGTAGCGGCCGATGGTGGCGCTCGTGCCCCCCGTGCCGGCACCGACCACGATCCAGCGCGGCACGGGGTGGCGTTCGCGCTGCATCTGCACGAACATGCTCTCGGCGATGTTGTTGTTGCCGCGCCAGTCCGTGGCCCGTTCGGCATAGGTGAACTGGTCCATGTAGTGCCCGCCGGTGTCGGCAGCGATCGCGCGCGCCGCGTCGTACACCTCGGCAGGGTTGTCCACGAAGTGGCAGCGGCCGCCGTGGAACTCGATCTGCGCCACCTTTTCCACCGAGGTGCGGCGCGGCATCACCGCCACGAAGGGCAGGCCCAGCAGCCGTGCGAAATACGCCTCGCTCACTGCCGTGGAGCCGCTCGAGGACTCGACGATGGTCGAGCCTTCGTGCACCCAGCCGTTGCACAGCGCGTACAGGAACAGCGAACGCGCGAGCCGGTGCTTCAGGCTGCCCGTGGGATGGGTGGACTCGTCCTTCAGGTAGAGGTCGATGCCGTGGGCCGCGTAGGCCGGCAGGTTGAGCGGGATGAGGTGCGTGTCGGCGCTGCGGTGGTAGTCGGCCTCGATGCGGGCAATGGCTTGGTGCAGCCAGCCGCCGGGCGCGGCGCCGGAGGAGGGAAGTGCGGTCATGCGGGAAGTATCGCAGGCGCGCGGGCTGCGGCGGCCCGCGCTCCGCATCCTGCGCTACAGCCCGAAGAAGGGGCGGTTGGCCTCGATGCGCGCGGCCTCGGAAGGCGGGAAGCGCCGCTCGTGCAGCAGCTTCTGCAGCGCCTCGCGGCCCTGCTCGAAGGACTGCACGTAGAACGCGCTCACGGCGAGTTCGTCGAGCGAGCGCCATGCATAGACGCCGGCATCCACGAACAGGATGTCCGCGGGCTGCGGCATGCGCGCCGCCTGCTGCGCGTAGAGATGGGCCAGCGCGAACTCCGACCGCAGCCGGTGGTAGCGGGCCAGTTCGCACAGGGGTTCCGCCCGCGCGGGCCGCTGCGCATAGGCCGCGAGGTAGGCGTCGCGCACCTCGTGCGGCGGGGCCTGCAGACGTTCGGTGAGCACGGCGACCTGGAAGACCGCGAACCAGCATTCCTCGTCCCAGCCGCCCATCGCCGCGCGCCGGCGGTAGGCTTCGCGGGACTCCTGCAGGCGGCCTGCGTCCCGCAGGCTCTGGGCCAGGTAGAACGCATAGCGCGTGTTGCCGGGCTCGTCCCGCAGTGCCTGTTCGAGCACGGCGATGTCGCGCAGGTAGGTCTGCGGATCGCGGGCACGGGCACCGTCGTGCGACACATCGATCAACGGGCCGGGCAGCGGCTGCCAGGGCGCATGCGCGGGTGCGGCCAGGAACTCGTGCAGCACGCCCTCCCAGCGCCAGGGCACGCGCGCGGCGACCATGGCATTGCGCAGGTATTCGCAGTCGCCCATGCGGCAGGTGAACATGTACCCGTCCGCGGACAGCGCGGGCCAGGCGAAGCCCTCGGGCACGCGCAACTGCTCGTCCGCATCGATGAAGAGCACGTAGTCCGCCTGCGGCCTGGCAAGCTCCAGCGCCTCGTTGCGGTTGTGCGCGAAATGCTTCCAGGGGCGCTCGTGCAGGCTGCCGGGCACGCCCTGCAGGAATTCGCGCACGATGTCCTGCGTGCCGTCGGTGGAACCCGTGTCCACGATCACCCAGTGGTCGATGAAGGGCCGCACGGAAGCGAGGCACCGGGTGATCACCGGTGCCTCGTTCTTCACGATCATGTTGAGGCAGATGCGGGGGCGGTTCACGACATCCGGAGACGTTTGGGCTGTTGCCCGCGTGCGCTACAGCAGCGCGCTATCTCGCGCCACTGGCGCATTATTGGCAGTACGCTTCCGCCGTGATGCTCACCGCGGATGAGCAGGAGTACGAACATTTCCATTGGTTGTTCGCGCTCTTGTAGGTTTGGGTCAGCAGGTTCACCAGAGGGTCGGCGGTGCGGCACCCTCCCGAGACCGCGTTGCCCACGCTGCAGGTGGCCGTCACTTCCTTGAGTCCGCTGTTGCCGCAGGTATCGTTCGCCGAAGCCGTGCTCAGTGATCCCACGCTCCCCGTCGGGCCCGTGGCCCCGGTCGCGCCGATATCGCCTGTCGCACCTGTAGGGCCGGTGGCCCCGGTGGGACCTGTCGCTCCAGTGTTGCCCTGAACACCCTGGATGCCCTGGATACCTTGCGGACCCTGTGTGCCCTGGGGGCCCGTCACACCCGTGGCGCCGGTCGGGCCGGTCACCCCGGTGGCTCCCTCTGCACCCGTGGCTCCCGTCGGGCCGGTCGGTCCCGTGGCTCCGGTAGCGCCCGTGGCGCCTGTCGGGCCCGTGGCGCCTGTGGCGCCGGTTCCGGAAGGGCCGGTGGCCCCGGTCACCCCGGTGGCGCCCGTCGGGCCGGACGCGCCGGTGGCACCCGTCGCACCCGTGGCGCCGGCAGGGCCCGTCGCCCCGGTGGGCCCCAGGGGGCCCGTAGCCCCTGTCGCTCCGCCGCCCACGCCGGGGGCACACCTGGTGAGCTGCCCCGTGCCCGCGTCATAGCAGGTCAGGGTGTTGCTCGTGCCGGTCGAGGACAGGCCGGGGATGTAGACCTCTCCCGTGCCCTGCACGCGCAGCCGTTCCTGGGTGCCGCCCTTGACGACGAAACCGCCACCGGCAGGGGGGGTGACGGTGATGTCCGCGGCGAGCGCGCCTGCGGCATGCAGGGCGAGGACGGAGCACAGCGTGGTGGCGGCCCAATGATGGCCCGGGCGTTTTTTCGGCATGGTGGAACCCTCTCTCTACTGGATCTCTGGATATCTTTTTGATGCGCATGCGGCGCACGCGACAGGTACCTGTACAGGGCAGAAGTGCTCCGCCCCGGCAAGGGCATTCAGCGTGCGCTGTGCGGGCGTGGTGCCGGTCCGCGGCGCTTCCAGGCCATGAGCGCGCCCATCAGCAGGGACAGCAGCACCAGGCCGTATTCGCTGAGCGTGGGAATCGAGGTCACTGCCGTTGCGGCGGCCCCGATCTGCACTGTGGGCGGCACGCTGGCGAAATTGCGGGTGACGGTGGCATTCGGGCCCAGGTTCACCACGGCCGTGCCGCTGGCTGAGGTGAGCTGTACCGGCTGCGCCTGGGTGCCCTGGATCGTGAGCGAGCCCAGCACCGTGATGTTGGCGCCTGCGGGCAGGACGAAGTTGCGGCCCGTCGTGCTCTGCAGCACGAGGTTCTGCACGACGATGTTGCCGCTGATCTGGGACGTATTGCCCGGGTCGCATCCGTCGCGCAGCACGAGCGTGTTGTTACCGGTGTTCACCGGGCCCGTGGCGATGAGGTCTCCTCCCACCGAGATGGTGCCGCCGGAGCCGGTCACGTTGGAGCCGGAAGCGAAAGTGGCGGAGGAGTCCACCGACAGCGTGCCGCCGCTCAGGTTCAGCGTGCCCTGCATGTCCAGCGACGTGCAGGAGATGTCCACGGCACCGCCCGGAGGCACGTCGAGCGAGGAGCCCGGCGGGACCACCCATTGGGCCGCGACCGGAGTGCAGAGGGTGAGCGCGAGCGCGGCGCCGGCAAGCCAGCGCAGTGGGTGACGAAGCATGAAAATCTCCTCCGGATCAACCTGCAGGCCGGCGTATCGGGCCGGCTTCTGCGATGAATGTAGTAATGCGCTGAACAGCCTCGTCGGTGCTCGGGCACCTTGTCATGGAGCGTCCTCCCCGGAACCCCATAGCCATTCGCAATGACGTCATTTTGCGGGAAATTCAACAAAATGCATCACTGGGTAGGCTTTTTTTTGATTCACCAGTCTTCCCGGAGTGCCAGTTCTGCGTGGCGGGATGCGGACGAGTAGCACGCAAGCCACGCTGCCACCGTGCCGGTGGCGACGACCGCGCAGCACAGCAGCGCCAGCCGCGCCGCGGGGATGTGCATCTCCATGGTCCAGTGGAAGCTCTGCGGATTCACCACGTGGACGAGCACGGCCGAGACGGCACAGCCGAGCGCCAGTCCCGCGACGGCCCCGGCGGCGGTCCATGCCGCGCCTTCGCCGGTCACCACGCCGAGGATCTGCGAACGCGTCAGACCCAGGTGCGACAGCAGGCCCAGTTCCTTGCGCCGCGCGAGCACCTGCGCCGAGAAGCTCGCTGCGATGCCGAACAGCCCGATGCCGATGGCCACGGCCTGCAGCCAGTAGGTCACGGCGAAACTGCGGTCGAAGAGCGCAAGGGAGCGTTCCCGGATCGCCTGTGCGGTGCTGAACTCGATGGCAGGCTCCGCGCCCTCGCGCAGGGCCTGCGGCAGCCGGCCCGTGATGGCGGACCGCAGCGCGGCCTCGTCCGCGCCCGGCACGGGCCATATCGCCAGGTCGTCGATGCCGGCATCGCCCGTGAGCCGGATGTAGTCGGCGCGCTCCATGGCCACTGCGCCGAACTGGCGCACATAGTCGCGCCATATGCCTGCGACGAAGAACTCGGCCGTGGGCTGTCCGGTACCCCGGGTGCGCAGGGCCATCGCCCGGGACAGTGCCGGCCAGCTGGTGCCCGGCCGCACCCCGTACAGTTCGGCCAGCGCTTCGCTCACGTACACCGCGATACGGCCTGGAGGCACGGACAGCGGGGCCTCGCGCAGCGGCAGTGTCTGCGCCGCGCCGCGCCCGAAGGACCGGGCCAGCAGCGCCACGGCGGGGCGTGAGGGATCCAGCAGCAGGCTGCCGATGCGCAGCGCCTCGGCCCGTTCCACGCCGGGCAGTCGCGCCACGGTGTCGTCCCATCCCGGCGGAAAGGGCGCATCGCCTCCGCCCCCGCCGCCCCCCGTCGCACGCAGGTACAGCGGCGCGGGCAGCGCGGTGTCCAGCCACTGCAGCACCGAGCCGCGGAAGCTGGCCACCATCACCGTCAATGCCACGGACAGGGCCAGGCTGGCCACGACACCGCCGACCGCCACGGCCGCCATGCCGTGCATCCGCCGCGCGCGCTCCACGGCGAGCATCGACAGCGGGCGGCGGCCCGCCCAGGGGGCCAGGACGCTCAGCAGCCCGTGCACCAGCACCGGCAGCACGCCGATGCCGCCCACCAGCAGCAGCGCGACCGACGCGTATGCACCGAGCGGCAACCCCGCCACGGGCGGCGCGAATGCCAGCGCACACCCTACCGCTGCGCACAGCCCGGGCAGCGCCAGCCGGGGCTGCATGTCGGAGGCCGTGCCCGCCCCCTTGAGAGCGACGGCCGGTGCCAGCCGTTCCGCCGATCGCGCTGGCCACCAGCCCCCCGCCAGCGCGGCCGCGGTCCCCAGCGCCGCGTACAGCAACGCGGCGCCGGCACTCCACTGCAGCGAGGGGCGCACACCCTCGAAATACCCTCCGTCCAGGTCGCCACCCATGGCACGCAGTGCCAGCGCGGCCAGGCCCGTGCCGAGCGCGATGCCGGCCACGCTGCCGGCGGCCCCCAGGGCAGCGGACTCAGCCAGCACCAGGGCCCGCCGCATGCGTGGCGTGGCGCCGAGCACCGCCAGCAGCGCGAATTGCGGACCGCGGCGCGCCACACTCAGCGCCAGCACGGAGAACACCAGGTAGCCCCCGGTGAAGAGCGCGACCAGGGCCAGCACCGTCAGGTTCACCCGGTAGGCGCGGGACAGGTCGTCCGTGCGCCGGGCCGTGTCCTGCGGCCGCACGATGGCGATGCCCGCCGCGTCGGCCGCCTCCAGGCCCGCGGCCTGCAGCATCTGAGGCAGCGCTGCCTGGAAATCCTCCACGCGCCGGCCGGGCTGCAGTTGCACGTCGATGCGGCTCAGCCGGCCCGCACGGCCGAAGAAATCCTGCGCCGCGCCGATGTCCATCACCGCCAGTGGCGGCCCCGCGGCCGCCACCGTGCCGGCCACCCGGGCTGCGTGCCCGGCCAGGCCCTGGCGCACGGCCACCGGGCTGCCGCGGTCGGCCTGCAGCCCCAGGGCCTGCAGCGCGGCTGCATTGAAGAACAGCGTGGCGGGCGACAGGATGGCGAGCCGGCCCGCGTCCGGAAACGGCCGCGGCGCGAGCTCCGGCGCCATGGCCCCGAGCAGCAGCGTGTCCGCTGCCACCACGCGCAGCGCCACCGGGCTGCGTCCGGGGGCGCTGGCCTGCACGGAGACCTCCAGCACGGGGCCCGCCCTGGCTACGAGGGCATGGGTGGCCACGGGGCCGTACAGCGCCTCGGGCAGGTCGCCCTGCGCGGCGCGCAGTTGCAGGTCGGGCTGGCCGCCGGCCGCGCGCACGGCCTGGCTGAACTCCGAGAGTGCGGAGGCGTGGATCACATGCACCGCGAAGGCCAGTGCCACGCCCAGCATGACGGAGACCATGGCCACCGCGGTGCGCCAGGGATGGCGGCGCAGTTCCTGCCAGGAAAAGGTGCGGAGCAAGGCGAGCATGGAGCGATTGTGGCGCGGCCGTCACGGCGCGTGCCGTGACGGCCGCACGGGGTCTTGAAGCGCATGGCCGCAGGCCTATATGGGCAGTGCGGCCGGCATGCCGGCACGTTTTCCAACCCCGATGTTCGACACGACGAAGGAGCTCATCATGAATTCACTCGTGACCCGTGGCGGTCTTCTGGACGAATTTTTCAAGGACTTCGCGCCCGGCTTCTACGTGCGCCCGCTGCATGGCGACGGCCTGCCCACGCCGCAGCAGATCAAGGTGGACGTGAAGGAAAACGACGGCGGCTACACCGTGCACGCCGAGATTCCCGGCGTGCCCAAGGAAGACATCCATGTCTCGCTCGACGGCAACGTCGTGAGCCTGCGCGCCGAGGTGCGGCAGCACGACCAGCAGACCGAAGGCGACAAGGTGCTGCGCTCCGAGCGCTACTACGGCGCCGTGGCCCGCTCGTTCCAGCTGCCGGCCGAGATCGACACGCAGGAAGCGAAGGCGAAATACGACCACGGCGTGCTCACGCTGACGCTGCCCAAGAAGCGCGGCGCCGGCGGCCAGCGGCTCGCGATCGAATAGGGCGGGCCAGGGCGGCTCAGCCGGCCGCTATGCCCTCCGGCAGGATGCCGTCCGCGGTCAGGCGCAGCGTGCGGTCGGCGCGCTGCGCCGCGGTCCGCGAATGGGTGACGAGCACCATCGCGGCCCCGTGGTCGCGCGTCTGCGCGACGAGCAGGTCCATCACCCGTTCCGCAGTGGCCGGGTCCAGGTTGCCGGTGGGCTCGTCGGCCAGCAGCAGGCCCGGGCCGTGCACCAGTGCGCGCGCGATGGCCACGCGCTGCAATTGGCCGCCGCTCAACTGCTGTGGCAGCCGCGCACCCAGGCCCTGCAGGCCTACGGCCTCCAGCATGCGGTCCACCCGCGCCGGGTCGCTGCGGCCCAGCAGCATCAGCGGCAGTGCCACGTTCTGTGCCACGTCCAGGTGTGGCAGCACGTGGAACGCCTGGAACACGAACCCCACGTGCACGCGCCGCCAACGGGCGCGCTCCGCATCGTCCATGGTGCCCAGGTCGGCCGTCCCATGGCGCACGCTGCCGGATTGCCAATGGTCCAGCCCGGCCAGGCAGTTGAGCAGCGTGGACTTGCCCACGCCGGATTCGCCGGCGATGGCGATGAATTCCCCCTGCTGTACGGCCAGATCGACGTCGCGGAACACGGGCGTGCCGGTGCCATAGTGGCGCGTCAGCCCGGCCGCCTGCAGCAGCGGCATGGCCGCGGAGTCTCCGTCGCCGTGGGCCGTCATGCCTGCACCCCGAGCGTTTCGAGCGCGGCCGCCACCCAGCGCTCCGTGGCGCCGGGGGCATCGCAGGCGATCACGTGGCGCCACGACATCGCGCGCAGCCAGGTGACCTGCCGCTTGGCGAGCTGCCGGGTGGCGGCGATGCCGCGCTCGCGCAACTCCGCCAGCGGAAGGCGGCCGGTGCGCTCCTCGGCGTCCAGCGCTTCCCATGCCTGGCGGTAGCCCACGCAGCGCATCGACGGCAGATCCGGGTGCAGGTCGCCGCGCGCACGCAGGTGCCGGACTTCGTCCACGAAACCTTCGTCCAGCATGGCGTCGAAGCGCCGGGCGATGCGTTCGTGCAGCCAGGCACGGTCCTGGGGCTCCAGCGAAAAAAGCGGCATGGGCCCGTGCCCCGCGTCCGCTGCATTCCCGGACGGAGCGGCGCGGGTGTGAAAGCTCGAAAGCGGGCGCCCTGACACGTGCCAGACCTCCAGCGCCCGCTGGATGCGCTGGCTGTCGCCGGGCGCCAGCCGGGCCGCCGTCGGCGGATCCACGCGGGCCAGTTCCGCATGCAGGGCCGGCCAGCCTTCGGCCGCGGCCTGTGCTGCCAGCCGGGCCCGCACGGCGGCGTCGGCCGGCGGCATGTCGTCGATACCGTCCCACAGCGCCTTGAAGTACAGCATCGTGCCGCCCACCAGCAGCGGCAGGGCGCCGCGCGCCTGGATCTCGCGCACGAGCCGTTGCGCGTCGGCCACGAATTCGGCCGCGCTGTAGGGCTGCAGCGGATCGCGGATGTCGATCAGGTGGTGCGGCACGGCCGCCTGCTCGGCGGCCGTCGGCTTGGCCGTACCGATGTCCATGCCGCGGTACACCAGCGCCGAATCCACGCTCACGATTTCCACGGGACGATGGGGTGCAAGCGCACGGGCCAGGGCGAGCGCTCCGGCCGTCTTGCCCGATGCGGTGGGGCCCGCCAGCGCGAGGCAGGCAGGCAGCGCCGGCGCGGCCGCTCCGCGGGGCAGGTGGGTTGCCGGCGCACCGGCGGCCGGCAGGGAAGGGGGAGTGGACATGATCCCCCGGAGCGTACCAGCGCCCGGTACCTGCCCGCGGCCGGCAGGTCAGCCCGGCATGGCGGCGCGGACGGTCTCGGCCGCCTGGCCCCGCCAGGGCGTGGTCGGCCGGCCGATGAGCCGTGCCAGCTCGCCGCCGCCGTCGAAGAGCGCTCCCCGCGCCGCCGCGGCATCGGACTGCGCCAGGATGGCTGCGAACGGCGCGGGCAGGCCGGCGTCTTCCAGCACCCTGGCGTATTCCGCTTCGGGCAGGTCGCGGTAGGGAATGGACCGGCCCGACGCGCGGGAGATTTCCGCAGCCAGCTCCGCCAGCGTATAGGCGCTGTCGCCCGCCAGTTCATGCACCTTGCCGGCCTGGTCCGGTGCCTGCAGTACCGCGGCGGCCGCTTCGGCATAGTCCGCCCGCGCTGCCGACGCGATGCGGCCTTCGCCCGCGCTGCCCAGCAGCACGCCGTGCTGCAGCGCGGCACCTACCCCGGCCAGGTAGTTCTCGGTGTACCAGCCATTGCGCAGCAGCACGTGGGGCACGCCGGATTCCCGCAGCAACGCTTCGGTGTCCCGGTGCTCGCGCGCCAGTTCCAGGGCCGAGGTGTCCGCGTGCAGCACGCTGGTGTAGGCCAGCAGTTCCACGCCCGCGCCCCGCGCGGCATCGATGACGGTGCGGTGCTGCGCCGTCCGCTGCCCCACTTCGCTGCTGGAGACCAGCAGCAGCCGGCGCACGCCCTGCAGGGCCGCATCCCAGCCGGCGGGCGCGGCATAGTCGGCCTGCCGCACCACGACCCCTCGGTCGGCGAGGTCCTGCACCTTGGCCGGGGTGCGCACCAGCGCCACGATGTCCTGGGCGGGAATCGTGCGCAGCAGGGCGTCGATGACGAGGCGGCCGAGCTGGCCGGAGGCTCCGGTGATGGCGATCATGTCTGTTCCTTGTGACGAGTGAACGAAGACGCGACAATAACCATCAAGCCAACTTTTCGTAAGTACCTACAAAAAGGTAAGTGATGGACCAGCGCACCACCATCCCCACTCCCCACCCTGTGTCCGCTGGCGCGCCCCCCGGGCCGTCGCGCCCTCCGCCTCCGGCCTCCGACGCCCTGGCGTCCCTTCCCCTGGCGGAACTGATGCGCCGGGGCGATGTGCTGTCGCCGGATTGCCCGTCGCGCGAGATCCTGCAGCACGTCACGAGCCGCTGGGGTGTGCTGGTGCTGGTGGCGCTCGACGACCGCACGCTGCGGTTCAGCGAACTGCGGCGCAAGGTGGGCGGCGTGAGCGAGCGCATGCTGGCGCAGACGCTGCAGGTGCTGGAACGGGACGGTTTCGTGGAGCGCCGGGCCTATCCCGTCGTGCCGCCCCATGTCGAATACCACCTGACGCCCCTGGGGCGCGAGGTCGGCCGGCACGTGCAGGCCCTGGCCGACTGGATCGGCGGGCACCTGCCGGAGATCCTGGCGGCGAGGGGGGGCGCCCCGGCCTCCGCAGCCGCAGCGGGCTGACCCTCCGGGCCCTGGCCCGGTCAGGCTGCGGAACTGGCGGCCGATGCCCGTTGCGCCGGTGCGCGCGCGGGCACCGGTCCGGCGGGGATCCGGAACAGGTCCGCCAGCGCCTCGCGGTACTGCGCTTCGCCCACGCTGTTGGTGCTGTGGTGGGTGCCGCCCTCCACCAGGACAAAGCGCTTCGGCCCCTGGGCCGCTTCGTACAGCCGCCTGCCCAGGGAGGGCGGAATCAGGCTGTCGTCACTGCCGTGCACCACGAGCAGCGGCGAGCCGATGTGCGCCACCTTGCGGATCGACTCGAAACGCTGCGTGATGAGGCCCGAGATGGGCAGCCACCCCCACTTGAACGTGGCCACCACCTCGGGAATGTTGGTGAACGTCCCCTCCACGATGGTGCCCTTTTCGTCCGGCACCATGGCGGCCAGGTCGATGGCGATCGCCCCGCCCAGCGAATGGCCGAAGATGTAGCGCGGCGCCCGGGGCTCCCGCGCCGCGAGCCAGTCCCAGGCTGCCCGGGCGTCTTCCAGGGCCGTGGCCTCCGAAGGCAGCGCAGGGCTGCTGCGCCCGAACCCGCGGTAGTCCACCGCCAGCACCGAGAAGCCCATGTCGTTCATGCGCCGGATGCGGCCGGCGGAGCCGGAGACGTTCCAGCGCGCGCCGTGCAGGTACAGCAGAACGGGCGCGTTGGCCCGGTCCGAGGGCATCCAGAGCCCGTGCAGCTTCTCCGCCTTGCCCGTGGCGTGCGAATCGAACGCGATCCACACGTCCTGCATGTCGTCCGTGGATTGCGCCCCCCCCCAGGCCCGGTCGCTGGGCTGGAAGATCCATTCGCGCTGTTTCGCGTCGAGGGTGGCGCAGCCCGCCGTCACTGCGAGGGCGAGCGCGATGGAGGAGAAAAGGGGCCAGCGTTTCATCGAAAGGAACAGAGTCCGGTCGGCAGGGAAAGTTCGTCGGGCCCGCGGGGGCCTAAGGGCATGTTGCAAGAAACGCACCATGGTTCCCCGGGTTGACGGGCCGAACCCTGGAATTACCCTGTGCGGGTGCCGCTGATCCGGGTTTTGCGCGCATCCGGCGGGCGGCGCGGCGGTGTCACCGGGCTGTCACGCGGCACCGACAGAGTGCGCGCGGGCGCATACCGTCCATTCACAAGGGAGAAGAGACCAATGACGACGCAACGAATCGCGCGCGGCCCGGCCGCCGCCCTGGTGTTCACCAGCCGGCTGGCCCTGGCTGCCGCCGCATGCGCGGCCCTGTCCGCCTGCGGTGGCAATGGCGGCAGCATCCATTCCACCCTCGACGGCTCCAAGGCCCTGGTGATCGGCCACCGCGGCGCCGCCGGGTACCTGCCCGACCATACGCTCGAAGGCTACCGCCGCGGCATCGAGCTGGGCGCCGACTTCATCGAGCCGGACCTGGTGGCGACCAGGGACGGCGTGCTCATCGCCCGCCACGAGCCCAACATCACCGGCACGACCGACGTGTCGCAGCGTCCCGAGTTCGCGAACCGCAAGACCCGCAGGGTGGTGGACGGCGTGCAGGAGGAGGGGTGGTTCGCCTCCGATTTCACGCTGGCCGAGATCAAGACCCTGCGCGCCATCCAGCCGCTGGCCGATCGCGACCAGTCCTTCAACGGCCGCTTCCAGATCCCCACGCTCACGGAGGTACTGGACCTCGCGCGTGCCGAGGGCACGAAGGCAGGCCGCACCGTGGGCGTCTATATCGAGACCAAGCACCCCACCTACCACGCCAACCTGAACCTGAAGCTCGAAGACCGGCTGCTCGACACGCTCGCGCAGTACGGCTACACCAAGGCGGCCTCGCCGGTCATGGTGCAGTCCTTCGAGGTGTCCAACCTCAAGTACCTGCGCACGAAGACCCATGTGCGCCTCGTGCAGCTCGTGGACGGCAACGACGTCAAGCCCGACGGCAGCATCGACCTCACGGCGCCCTACGACAAACCCTATGATTTCGCGGTGGCCGGCGACCGCCGCACTTTCGCCAGCCTGCTCACGCCCGAGGGGCTGCGCGAGGTGAAGACCTATGCGGACGGCATCGGCCCCTGGAAGCCCTACCTGATCCCGACCCGGCTGCAGGACGCCAACAACGACGGCAAGCCGGACGACCTCAACGGCGACGGCGTCATCGACGAGCGCGACCGCATCGTGATGTCGCCCACCCGCGTGGTGGCCGACGCCCATGCGGCCGGCCTGTTCGTGCATCCCTACACGTTCCGCAGCGAGGCCAAGCGGCTCGCCTCCGATTACAAGGGCGATCCTGCGGCCGAGTACCGCCAGTTCTTCCGCCTCGGCGTGGACGGCGTGTTCTCGGACTTCCCCGACCAGGCCAGGGCCGCCCGCGATGACTGACCCGGCCGGACGGGCGGCATTCAGAAGCTGTGCTTGATGCCCAGGCTGAGCAGGGTCCGTCCCTGGCGGCGCCCCACGAGACCGTCGAGCTGCCAGCCCGGCGTCCATTCCCACAGGGCGCCGGTCTGGTAGGTGGGCGGGCCATTGCGCTCGCCGAACGCCTCGACGTGTGCCGTGACGGCGCCCCAGGTCGATTCCACCGCGATGCCCCAGGCGGGCCGCCACGTCTCGGGCGTCCGCAGGGCGCCGAGATTCGCATGCACCGCGCCCCAGCTGGTGGCGCAGGTGCCGATCGCCGTCAGCGCCAGCGTGCTGCCGTTCTCTCCGTAGGCATGGACCAGGGCGGCGCTGCTGGCCACGTGGCAGCCGCCCTCGCGCGGGGGCGTCCATTGCCACTTCGCCTGCAGGCCGCTCAGCGTGGTGCGGCCGTGCAGGTCGCGGGCCAGCAAAGCGCCCACCTCCAGCCCCGGGAGCGCGCGGGGCGCGTATGCCGGTGCCGCGAAGACGGCGCCGCGCTCCTGGTGCACGCCTTCCCACCAGACTTCGACGTGGCCCTCGCCGGGGGCGTTCACACCTGCGTCGTCCACGGTGAGCGGGCGTCCCGCATGCACGTCCGGGGAGCCTGCCGCAAAGGCGGCCAGGGCCACGAGGCCGCGCGCCGTGGATTTCCGGTAGAAACGTTGGCGGAACGGAGCGCGGTGGCGTGGCATGGGGAAGTCCTTTTTTCGTGGGTCAGCGCCCTCTCAGGAACAGAGCATCCAGTTCGCGCATCGACAGCTGCCGCCATGTGGGCCGGCCATGGTTGCACTGGTCGGAGCGTTCCGTCACTTCCATCTGTCGCAGCAGCGCATTCATTTCATCGAGCGTGAGCCGCCGGTGCGCGCGCACCGCGCCATGGCAGGCCATGGTACCCAGGATCTCGTTGCGGGCCCGCTGCACCACGGTGGTGGCATCGTGCGCCGCCAACTCCGCGAGCACGCTGCGCGCCAATTCCACCGCATCGCCCTGGGCGAGCGACGTGGGCACGGCGCGCACCGCCAGCGTGCGGGGCGAGAACGGCGAGACTTCGAGGCCGAGCATGTCGAGCGTGTCGGCATGGGCTTCCGCCGTGGCCACTTCCTCGGGCGTGGCGGCGAACGTCGCGGGAATCAGCAAGGGCTGGCTCGCGATGCGCTCGCTGGCATCCACCTGGGACTTGAGGCGCTCGTACACGATGCGTTCGTGCGCCGCGTGCATGTCCACGATCACCATGCCCTGGGCGTTCTCGGCCAGGATGTACACGCCATGGATCTGGGCCACCGCACGCCCCAGCGGCCAGACTTCCGGCTCGGCGCCGGTGGGTGCCTCGGCCTGCGCAGAAGCGCCGGGCGCTGCCGCGAAGGTGCCTGCGCCGTCCGGGGCGCCTTCGTGCGGGATTGCGGGCATGTCCGTGGCCGGGAGCGCACCGGTGGCCATGGCATAGGCAGCGGGAGTTTCCTGCACGGTGGCAATCGCCCCTGTCACCGGTGCGAACGGCAGCGGCGCATGCGGCCCGGGGGGCTGCGCGAAGGCCGCCGCGGCGCCATCCGGCCGTGCGGAAGGCGTGGTGTCCTTGCGCCCCCAGAGCGCTTCCAGGTCGGTGACCCGGTGCCCGGGGCGGGCATCGAAATGCATCGCGGCCTGCCGGGGCAGGGCGGGCGGCGGCAGGCGGGCAGCGGGGGCCGCGGGCGAATCCGCGGCGGGCGCACCTGCTTCGGCCGAGCCTTGCGCGGCCGCTGCCAGCGTCTGCGCGCGCGGGGCGGCCAAAGCGTTCTCCACCGCATGCCGCACGGCCTGGTGGACTTCCCGGCTGTCGCGGAAGCGCACCTCGATCTTGGTGGGGTGCACGTTCACATCCACCCGCATCGGATCGATCGCCACGTAGAGCGCATACACCGGCTGCTTCTGCCCGTGCAGCACGTCCTCGTAGGCACTGCGGGCCGCATGCGTGAGCACCTTGTCGCGCACGAACCGGCCGTTGACGTAGCAGAACTGCTGATCGGCGCGCGAGCGCGCGGCGTCCGGCAGCCCGGCCCTCCCGGTGACGGTCACCGGCCCGGAGCGGTGCCGCACGGCGATCGACTCGGCCAGGAATTCCTCGCCCAGCACGTCGGACAGCCGGCGCGCCAGCGCATCCTCCAGCACCGCATCGTCCACGGCGCCATCCGCCGAGGCCGCAGGGGCGGCCAGCGTCGCGCGCCATTGTTCGACCAGCTTACCTTCGTGCCAGATCGCGAACCCGACATCCGGCCGGGCCAGGGCATGGCGGCGCACCGCCTCGATGCAGTGCGCCAGCTCCGTCGCATCGGTTTTGAGGAACTTGCGCCGCGCGGGGGTGGAGAAGAACAGCTCCTTCACTTCCACGGTGGTGCCGCGGCTGCGCGCCGCGGGGCGCAACTCGCCGCTGCGCGCGTCGAGCAGGAAGGCCGTGGGCTGCTCCTCGGTCCGCGACAGCAGGGCCATCTCCGAGACCGACGCGATGGCGGCCAGAGCCTCGCCGCGAAAGCCCATGGTCGCCACCGACTCCAAATCGTGCAGGTTGGTGATCTTGCTGGTGGCGTGGCGGCGCAGTGCCACCGGCAGTTCCTCGGGAGGGATGCCGCAGCCATCGTCCTCCACCGCGATCAGGCGAACGCCGCCCGCCAGCAGCCGCACGGTGACCTGCCGGGCGCCGGCATCCAGTGCGTTGTCCACGAGCTCGCGCACGGCCGACGCAGGCCGCTCCACCACCTCGCCCGCGGCGATCTGGCTGATCAGTTCGTCCGGAAGGTCGCGGATCGGGCGGCGCGGGGGGGCTGGCTCTGGGGTCATCGGGCGGCATTGTAGGCAGTGCGGTTAGAGTTACGCGCCGCGCCGACGGGTGCCCGCTTCTCCCGCGGGGCGAAAGCACCTGCCTGGGCGCACCGACTCCTTTTTTTCGCTCTGCTGCTCCTGAAGGACCCGCCTTGGAAGCCATCCAGTTCCTCATCGATTTCATCCTGCACGTGGACAAGCACATCGCGGCCTTCGTGGCCGCGTATGGCCCCTGGGTCTATGCGCTGCTCTTTGCCATCGTGTTCGTGGAAACGGGCGTCGTCGTCATGCCCTTCCTGCCCGGCGATTCCCTGCTCTTCATCGTGGGCGCGCTGTGCGGTGCCGGGTTGATGAGCTTTCCCATTGCCTGCGCCGTGCTGCTGGTGGCGGCCGTGCTCGGAGACCAGTGCAACTACACCATCGGACGGTATTTCGGGCCCAAGGTGTTCCAGTGGCCGGACTCGCGGTGGTTCAACCGCCGTGCCTTCGAGCAGGCCCATGCGTTCTACGAGCGCTATGGCGGCATCACCATCGTGCTGGCGCGTTTCATGCCATTCATCCGCACCTTCGCCCCGTTCGTGGCGGGCGTGGCTGAAATGCACCGCGGCAAGTTCACCGCCTACAACGTGGGCGGCGCCCTGCTGTGGGTGCTG
The DNA here is from genome assembly GCA_003029925.1 of Paracidovorax avenae. Lineage (GTDB taxonomy): Bacteria > Pseudomonadota > Gammaproteobacteria > Burkholderiales > Burkholderiaceae_C > Paracidovorax > Paracidovorax avenae_A. The sequence goes on from CP028296.1 coordinate 1,496,614, forward strand.
GGCATCTGCACGGCGGGCTACTTCTTCGGCAACTTCCCCTGGGTGCAGGCCAACCTCGACAAGATCATCTGGGCGCTGATCCTGGTGCCGGGCCTGATCGCGATCTTCGGCGCCTGGCGTGCGGGCCGCCGGCAGGCCGCCTGATACGGAAGGCGCAACTGCGCCTGGCGCTGCTCGCGCTGCCTAGCGCAGCGTGCGCTCCAGCCACCGCTGCAGGTGGTGGTTGACGGCCTCGGGGTTGTCCAGGTTCGAGAGATGGCCTGCGGCCGGCACCAGCACGGCATCGCAGCCCAGCGAGTGCGCCAGATCCTGCATTCCGCCGGGTGGGCAGGCGGTATCGCCGTCGCCGCACATCATCAGCGTGGTGGCTGGGTCCAGAGCCGCCAGCCGGCCTGGCGCATCGCGGCGCGCCAGCAGAAGCCGGCCCAGGGGAATGATCGAATCGCGCAGCCGGTCGGTGGGCATCGACGCCAGGCAGCGGGCGAACGCCGCCGGGTGCGCAGCATCCATGTCCGTGCCGACGCGGAAGAAGAGCGGAACAATGGCCCGTGCCAGGGACGGGGTGACACGCCCTGCGGCCTCAATGGCGTCGAGCAGGCCCGCGTAATGGCGGTGGGTCGCTTCGGGCTCCGCGCCGAGACGGGAGCCCAGCAGCACCAGGCTGCGCACCCGCTCTGGAGCCAGCAGTGCCAGTTCCGCGCCCCACAGGCCGCCGGCCGACAGGCCGACCACGGCGAACTCGTCGATCTGCAAGGCATCGAGCATGGACAGCATGTAACCGGCCAGGGCCTGCAGGTCGTGCGTGCCGCTCGGCAACGGACCGGACGCCCCGTGGCCCCAGAGATCCGGCGCTATCACGCGGTAGCAGCGCGACAGGACGCTGATCTGGGGCTCCCACATCGTGGAGTTCCACAGATAGCTGTGGCCGAGCAGGACGGTGGGCCCCCTGCCGCGGTCCTGGTAGCGAAGCTGGCCCCCTTCCGCCGTGGGCAGCCGCAGGGCCTGTTCCTCGGCGAATGCGCTGAAGTCGTCACCGGTCGTCGGAAAGGCCGCCGTCTCCGGGCCCGTCCCGCGGAACCGCAGCGCCGGCCGCCGCGGTTGCCCACCCTCGGCGCAGGGAGGCATTCCGGTGCGCGGCGGATGGGGAAATCGGGCCATGGACAGCGACCTTCCTCTGCAAAAAAGGGACCGCTGAATGCTAGCCGCTGCTAGCTTTATTGTTTATTAGAGTATTTATGAATAACGATAAATATCTTTTATTCATCAAGGAGGGCAGGCGGCCGCGCCTGCAACGCCCATGAACAAAGCCGCTCGCGCGGCGACTGCCATGCGAGCGGCTTGTGGTGCGGAGCAGCGCATGCTGCTTCCGCGAAAGGTGTTGAACGCTGTGCCAGCGTTCAGCGGCGGCGCTGGTCGCGGTCTTCGCCCAGTTCATGGCCGATGAGCGCACCGGCTGCCGCTCCACCCACGGTGGCTGCGGTGCCGCCGACCGCGCTGCCCAGCACGCCGCCAGCCACGGCGCCCACGCCGGTGCCGATCTGTGCGTTGGACGGATTGGACGAGCATCCTGCCAGGCCCAGTGCGGCGACGCAGGCGGCTGCGGAGAGGAGATGGCGGTAGTTCATGGTGTGCTCCTTGTGTGGAATTGCAGGCTCAGGGAATGTCCTTCTACCCATGTACGCACTATCGCTCCGCTCGCTCCAGGCGTGTGTAAGCAGCTCCAACCGCCGGTTGTAGGACGTTACTGTCCGGCCCGTTCCCTCATTCGGGAACCAGGCAGAGCGTCAGCAGCAGCGATGCATCGGTCAGTCCGCGCAGCGAATGGACCGCACGGGCCTGGAGATGGACGAGGTCGCCCGCGCGCAGCAGGCTGGCACCCGAAGCGGTATGCAGTTCCACTTCCCCTTCGATGCACTGGATCGTGAACTCCCCGGGCACCTCGTGCTGGCGAAGCTCCTTGCCTGCGGGCAGAACAGCCCGTATCACTTCGAGCTGCGCGGCCTTGATGATGGCCGAGGTGGCGGTTCCCGCCAGCGCGGCACCGAGCGGACGGACGCTGACGACTTCGGCGGAACGTGCGTGCTGCAAAGCCATGGAAAACTCCTCTGGCCCCGGTGCGGGGCGTTTCGTCGTGGGGTGGTTGGAACTGTGGCCCAGCCGGAGCCGCAAGGCAATGCCTGCATGCCCCCGGGCGGCCTGCGGATGCCGGCCGGCCCGGAGCCATGGATTCAGACGGACCGGCTGCGCGCGAGCGGCGGATTCTTCGCGAAATAGCGGGTGATGCCGCGCATCAGCGCATCCGCCAGCTGCTGCTGGTAGGCCGCTGTGCGGAGCTTGGCCTCTTCTTCGGGGTTGCTGATGAAGGCGGTCTCCACCAGCACGCTGGGAATGTCCGGCGCCTTCAGCACGGCGAACCCGGCCTGTTCCACCCGTGGCTTGTGGAGCCTGGCCATGTTGCCGATCTCGCCCAGCAGCACGCTGCCGAGCTTGAGGCTGTCGTTGATCTGCGCCGTGGTGCTCATGTCGAGCAGGGCGCTCTGCACATGCCTGTCCTGGCTGCGCACGTTCAGTCCCCCGACGAGGTCGGACTGGTTTTCCTTGTTGGCCAGCCACCGCGCGGCCGTGCTGGACGCACCGCTCTGGCTGAGCGCGAAGACGCTCGCGCCGCGGGCGGCCGGCGTGGTGAAGGCGTCGGCATGGATGCTGACGAACAGGTCCGCCTGCACGCGCCGTGCCTTTTCCACCCGCACGCCCAGCGGCACGAAGAAATCCGCGTCGCGGGTCATGAAGGCGCGCATCGGGTTGCCCCCGACGGTGGTGGCATTGATCCGGTCGCGCAGCAGGAACGCGACCTTCAGGACCACGTCCTTCTCGCGTGTTCCGCCCGGGCCGGTGGCGCCCGGGTCTTCTCCACCATGGCCCGGATCGAGGGCGATGATGATGAGCCGGTCGGTCGCCCGGGCAATGGCCGGGGCGGCTGGCGCCGCGCCGCTGCCCGCATGCGGCGGCGCAGGCGCGGCAGCCACTGCCGGGGGG
>CP028296.1:1499749-1640996 GCA_003029925.1 Paracidovorax avenae
AGCCACTGCCGGGGGGGCTGCCGCCGGCGCACCGGAAGGCGTGGCCACCGGCGCCGTGGGACCGGGCGATGCCGCGGGCAGGCCGCCCGGCGCCGCAGGAGCGGCTTTTCCCGGCGGGGGGGTGTGCTGTGCGATCAGGTCGCCGAGCGGGTCGCCGGCCGTACCTGGCTTCGCCGCGGCGATATTGGGCAATGGGGCCGGCGCGGCGGTGGTGCCGGCGGAAGCGGTGCCCGGTGCCGCGTCCCGCAGGCGCTCGGCGATCAGGGTCTCCAGCGGATCCTCGGGTTCGGCGGGGTAGAGGTCGAAGACCAGCCGGTGCCGGTAGGCGGCGATCGGCGGCAGGGTGAAGACCTGGGGCAGCGCGGCGCGCTTGAGGTCCACCACCAGCCGCACGACGCCCGGGGCGTTCTGGCCGACGCGGATGCCGGCGATGTTGGGGTCGTCCGGCTTGACCTTCGCGACCAGTTCGCGCAGTTCGGGATTCAGGTCGATGCCTTCGATGTCCACCGCCAGCCGCGGCGGCGTGGCCACGAAGAACTGCTTGGCGGTGAGCTGCTGGTCCGATTCGATGGTCACGCGGGAGTAGTCCTGCGCCGGCCATACGCGCACCGCGACGATGCCCGCGCCGCGGGCGATCTGCGCGGCCCCGAGCAGAAGCACCAGGGATCCGGCACGCAGCAGCCGGCGCCGCGATGGGCCATGCGCCAGGGGCGAGGGTGCGGCAGGCGGGTGGGAGAGGGGGAGGGCGTCTTCGCTCATTCTGCGGGAAGTGCTTGCACCAGGGTGCGGCCGAGGGGGGTGCCGGCGCGCAGCAGGACCAGCCGGGCCAGGCCGTCGCCATCGTACGCGCCATTGGCGGGAGGGGATGCTTCGATCTGTAGGACAAGGTCGGCGGCGGGCAGCAATCCCGCGGCTTTCTCGGGCCACTCGGCGAGCTTCAGGCCGGGGCCCGCGAAGATGTCGCGAAAGCCTGCGTCCTCCCATTCGCGGGGATCGCCGAAGCGGTAGAAGTCGAAATGCCACGCCGGCCCGGCCGCGGTGTCGTGCGGTTCCACCACGGCATAGGTCGGGCTCTTGATCCGGCCCTGTACCCCCAGGGCCCGCAGCAGGTGCCGCACGAAGGTGGTCTTGCCCGCGCCCAGGTCGCCGTGCAGGGTGACGAAGGCGTTCGCCAGGGCGGGCTGCGCGGCGAGCGCGCGCGCGAATGCCGCGGTGTCGTCCTCGCTCCGCCAGACCCTTCGCAGGGTGTCGGTTCCGGAGGGGCTTTCTACAATCCCGGGGTGATGTCGTGCAGCAGTCAACTCGTTCCTCAAATGCAAGGCTGGGCCCGCGAACTGGGATTTTCCCAAATTGGCGTCGCCGGCGTGGATTTGTCGTCGGCGGAGCCGGGGTTGATGCAATGGCTGGCCCAAGGGTTCCATGGAGACATGCACTACATGCAATCCCATGGGCTCAAGCGCGCCCGCCCGGCGGAACTGGTGCCCGGCACCGTGAGCGTCATCACCGTGCGCATGGACTACCTGCCGCGGCGGACCCTGGAGCGCACCGCGGAGCGCGAGGGTGCGCCAGCGGGGTGGCAGGCGGCCGAACTGGCGCGGCTGGACAGGCCCCGCGAAGGCATCGTGTCGGTCTATGCGCGGGGGCGGGACTACCACAAGGTGCTGCGCGCCCGGCTGCAGAAGCTCGCGGACCGCATCGCCGGCGTGGTGGGGCCCTTCGGGCACCGCGTGTTCACCGACTCCGCGCCGGTGCTGGAGGCCGAGCTCGCCCGCCGCAGCGGACAGGGCTGGCGCGGCAAGCACACGCTGGTGCTGCACCGCGAAGCCGGCTCCATGTTTTTTCTGGGCGAGATCTACGTCGATCTGCCCCTGGCACCCAGCGAGCCCGTGAGCGCGCATTGCGGTTCCTGCCAGGCCTGCATCGATGTCTGCCCGACGCGCGCCATCGTCGCGCCGCAGCGCGTGGATGCGCGGCGCTGCATCTCCTACCTCACCATCGAGCATTCCGGGCCCATTCCGGAAGCGCTGCGCCCCCTCATGGGCAACCGCGTCTATGGCTGCGACGATTGCCAGCTCGCCTGCCCGTGGAACAAGTTCGCCCAGCCCGCGCAGGTGCCCGATTTCGACGAACGCCCCGGGCTCTCGGGGCGCCCGCTGGCCGAGTGGTTCGCCTGGGACGAGGGCACTTTCCTGCGCATGACCGAAGGCGGGCCGATCCGCCGCATCGGGCATGAGCGCTGGCTGCGCAACGTGGCCGTGGCGCTGGGCAATGCGTTGCGCGCCACCGGCGATCCGGCCCTGCGGGCCGCCCTGGCATCGCGCGTGGACGACCCGAGCCCCCTGGTGCGCGAGCACGTGGCGTGGGCCCTGGCGCAGGCCGCCGCAGGAACGCCGGAACCGCCGCCCGCATGAGCGGACCGCGCGCAGCGCTCAGGGAGCGAGCCAGCCCAGCGCCAGCGGCAGGCTGAGCACGCCCAGCACGGTGGACAGCGTCACCAGGCCCGCCACATAGGGCCCGTTGTAGCCCATGCGCGCGGCCAGCACGTAGCAGGTGGACGCGGTGGGCAGGGCCGAGAAGGCCATCAGCACCGTCGTCTGCACGGCGTCGAGCCGGAACCAGCGTGCCAGCAGGCAGGCCGCCACCGGCTGCACGAGGTGCCGTATGGCAAGCACCGAGGCCGACAGCAGCGTGCTGCGCGTGAGCAGGCCGAGCTGCATGCCCGCGCCCGCCGACATCAGCCCCAGGGCGATCGACGCGGCACCGACGCGGTTCACCGAGGGCTCCATCCATCCGGGAATGTGCAGGCCCAGCAGGTTCGCGACCAGCCCGGAAGCCGTCGCCAGGATCAGCGGATTGCGCACCAGCTCTTTCAGGAAGCCCTGGCTGCCCGCGCGCGCCATGGGCCACACGGCGGCCACGTTGAAGATCGGCACGCAGACCCCGATCAGCACGGCGATGAGTTGCAGGCCCTGCGCGCCCGCCAGCCGCTCGGCCAGCGCCAGCCCGATGAACGAATTGAAGCGGAACGCCACCTGCGCGCTGGCGGCATGGTCGCGCGCATCGATGCGGCCCGACAGGCCCGGAAGCTTCGGCAGCGCGTAGGCCAGGCCGATGCCGCACAGCCCCGTGAGCACGCCCGCGCCGATCAGGCCCGAGGTTTCGACCACATGGATCGGGTTCTTCACGATCGACTGGAAAAGCAGCACCGGAAAGAGCAGGTAATACACCAGGCTCTCGACGGGCTGCCAGACGGACCGGTTGAGGGCCGTGTAACGGCAGATCAGGTATCCGAAGAGGATGAGGGAAAAATCCGGGAAGAGAAGCTGCGCGTAGTTCACCGCCCGCAGGATACCCGGCGCCCGCGCCGGCGGGTGCCGTGGCATGGAAATGCCGGCACGCCCGGGGCGCGGCCCCGCCTGCAAGGAAGCGTCAGTCCTTGGACTTGAACACGCGGGCGCCGTCCGCGATGGCTTCCAGCACCTTCTTCAGGCCCCGGTTCAACGGCTTGTCCTGGCGCAGGATGAAGGCCAGCGTGCGCCGCAGCTTCGGTTCGAGCGGGCGCATTTCGAGGTCCTTGTGCTTGCCCGGGCCGGTCACGGCCATGCGCGGCAGCACGGCACAGCCCAGGCCCGCCGCGACCATGGCCTTGATGGCCTCCACGCTGTCGAACTCCATCACCGGCGGGCGCAGCGGGCCGGTGCCCTGGCGCAGCCATTCGTCCACCAGCGTGCGGGTCGTGGTCCCGGTGCCGAGCTTCACCATCGGCTGCTCGCCGAGCATCTCCGCGGTCACGGCGTCGGGCCACTGGCAGGTGCCGCGGCGGCAGATGGCCACGAAATCGTCCTCCAGCACCGGCGTCGCGGCGATCGCGCGGGAGTTGACGGGCAGGGTGACGAGGGCGACATCGATGATGTTGCCTTCGATCTGGCGCACGTAGTCCTCCGTATTGCCGGTGCTCACGACGATCTGCAGCGACGGATAGCGCTTGCGCAGGTCGCGCAGCACCGCGGGAAGGAAGTAGAGGCAGGGCGTGAGGCCCGTGCCCAGGCGCACCGTGCCCGACACCCCGGCGGCATGGAAGGTCGCCGCGCTCACCGCGTTGGCCACCGCGGTCGCGACATGCGGTACCTGGGCGAGCAGGTCGCTGCCGGCGGGCGTGGCGCTCACGCGCCTTCCCACGCGTTCCACCAGCCGCACGGACAGTGCGCGCTCCAGCTTCTTGACCTGGACACTGACGGCGGGCTGGGTGAGACCCAGGCGTTCGGCCGCCGCAGAAAAACTCCCCAGCTCGAGCACCAGTGCGAAGGTGCGGAGCTGCTCTAGATCGATGGTTGTTTCCAAAATGATTTTTATGTTTCGTATAAGAAAGAAAAACTTCTCTTATGGAAGCCTCGGAAAGAAGATTGAAGCAGAAAGTCAGCTCATCCGCACAACAAGATTGTTTCCAGTGTCGCAGTGCCACCGATCCTTGCCCGATGGGCATCCACGCACCTTTTCCCACAGGGCTGCGCGCCAGCATCTCGTCTCGATCGACGACTGGTCGCGCGGGGATATCGAGAACCTGCTGGACGTCACGGAGGACATCCGCCGCCATCCGGGTGAATTCGCCTACAGCCTCGCGGGCTCGCTCGTCTGCACCGCGTTCTTCGAGCCCAGCACCCGCACGCGCCTGAGCTTCGAGGCGGCCGCCCACCGGCTGGGCGCGAAGGTTCTGAGCATGGGCGACATGCAGACCACCCGCATGGGCCTGGGCGAGAGCGCCTCCGACACCCTGCGCATGGCTGGCTACTACGCGGACCTGGTGGTGGCGCGGCACGCGCAGGACGGCATGGTGGAGCGCATGGCGCAGGCGCTCGACGTGCCCCTGGTGAACGCGGGCGAAGGCGTGCAACGCCATCCGACACAGACCCTGATCGACCTCTTCACCATGCGCAAGCACTTCGGCACCCTGGACGGGCTGCGCGTGGGCATCTGCGGAGGGCTGCGGTACTCCCGGGCGGCCAAGTCGCTGCTTGCCGGGCTGCGCGCCTTCCGCGACGTGCGGGTGCATGTGGTGGATGCCGTGGGCGATACCGAGGCGGCGCAGGCGCAGCGCGCACCGCTGGCGCAGGTCGCCGGGGCGGGTGCCCAGGAGCACGCCTGCGTGGCCGACATGCTGGGCCAGGTGGATGTGCTCTATGTCGTGCGCGTGCAGCGCGAGCAGTACCGCGACGAGGCCTCCCACGCGATGCAGCTGGAGCGCTGCCGGGTCGATCGCCGCCTGCTGCAGGGCCTGCGGGGCGACCTGATGGTGATGCACTGCCTGCCCCGCGGCGGAGAGCTCCCGGAGGATGTGGACGACACGCCCTTCAACCACTACTTCCGGCAGGCGGCCAACGGCGTGGCCGTGCGCATGGCGGTACTCCAGCGCTACCTGGGACGGTTCCGCCTGACGACGGCAGCCCTGATGGGCGACCGGCTGCACCTGGACATCGCTCCCCCGTCTTCCGCCAACAGGTCCGTCGCATGGTGATGCTCTGGAGCGCCGCCCTCGCGGGCGTGGGTGGCATTGTCGGCATCGTCGCCGTCACGGTGGGCGGGGGCGTCACGCTCGGCGTGCCCCTGCTGCTGCTGCTGGGCCATCCGGCCGCCACCGCGATCGCCACCGTCAAGTTCGCGCTGATCGGCTCCTTCGCCACGGGAGCGCTGGTGCACCGCCAGGACCAGCGCTCCGAAGTGGCCGTGCCCTGGCTGCTCTGGCCACTGTGCGTGGCAGGCTCCGTGACCGGTTCCCTGCTCGCCACCGGCATGGACGAGCGCCTGCTCAAGTTCCTCGTCGTCGTGCTCATGGCGGGCGTCCTCTGGATCACCTACCGCACCGACCTGTCGGCCAAGGGCGTCGCGCCGGGGGCGGGAGGGGCGCGCATGTCGGCCGGCGGCGTGGCCACCGTGTTCGCGCTGTGCGTGTATTCCGGGTTCTTCGGCGCGGGCTTCGGCACCTTCCTCATCTTCGCGCTCATGCATTTCTTCGGGCTCAGCTTCGCGCAGAGCGCTTCGGTCATGACGCGCATCAACCTGCTGGTCGTGGGCGCCTCGGTGAGTACCTTCGCCAGCAAGGGCGTGATCGACTTCCAGCTGGGCATTCCGCTGCTGCTGGGATGCGCCGTGGGCGGAATGATGGGCGCCTGGACAGCCAAGACCCTGTCGCCGCACCGCATGAAGGCGATGTTCCTGGTCTTCTCCATGCTGCTGGGCTCCAAGCTTCTCTGGGACGCCATGGTTCCTGCCTGAAACCGGGCAACGCCCGAGACTGTCGCGCTCCGCTCCCCTGTAGAGCGCGCCATCCACCACCGATGCGGCAAAGATCACGATGGTGAGGGTAATTCCTCACCAGGGGTGGTGCTGCGTGCAACGATGCTCTTGCCTTCCCCGCTCAGGGATGCACATCGTTTTCACGCAGTTACAAAAGGGATTGCCATGCATCGTCGAAACTGGTTCGGATTCGTGCTTCTTGCTGCCGCGGGCGGGGCCTGGGCCCAGGCCTATCCCAACAAGCCCATCCGCCTGGTCGTGCCCTTTGCGCCGGGAGGCACTACCGACATCATCGCGCGTGTGATAGCCGACCCGCTGGCGCGCGCGCTGGGGCAGCCGGTGGTGGTGGAAAACAAGGCCGGCGGTGGCGGCATCGTCGGCGCGTCCGACACGGCCAAGGCGGTGCCGGACGGCTATGCGTTGGGCATCGCCACCGTGTCCACGACGGCCGCCAACCCCGCGATCAATCCGCGCACGCCGTACAACCCGCTGACGGATTTCACGCCGATCATCAACATCGCCGCCACGCCCAACATCATCGCGGTGAACCCCAACTTTCCCGCCAAGGACTACCAGTGCTTCGTCGCGGAGGTCAGAAAGGTGCCGGGCAAGTACTCGTACTCATCCTCCGGCACCGGCGGCATCGGCCATCTCCAGATGGAGCTCTACAAGAGCCTGACGCAGATCTTCGTCACGCACATTCCCTACCGCGGCGCCGGACCGGCACTGAACGATACCGTGGCCGGCCAGGTGCCCATCATCTTCGACAACCTGCCGTCCACGCTGCCCTTCATCAAGGAGAACCGGCTGGTGCCCATCGTCGTGGCCGCGCCGCAGCGCGTGGCCGCGCTGCCCAATGTCCCGACCTTCAAGGAGATCGGCCTGGAGCCGGTGAACCGGATGGCCTACTACGGCATCCTCGGCCCGAAGGGCCTGCCGCGCGATGTGGTGGACAAGGTCAATGCGGGCGTGCGCAAGGCGCTGGAGGACCCGGCCGTGCGCAAGCGCATCGAGGACACGGGTTCGCTGATTGTCGGCAACACGCCCGAGCAATTCGCCGAGCAAATCAAGGCGGAGTTCGATGTGTACAAGACGGTGGTGCAGAAGCAGAAGCTCTCGCTCGAGTGACCCGCAGGCCGGCCGCCCGGACAGGCGGTGCCCGGCCCCGGGGCGCGTGTTAACTTCGCGCCCCATGACCTTTTCGCCCGCCGGCCAGACTGCCATCGACGCATTCATCGACGCCCTCTGGCTCGAAGACGGCCTCTCGCGCAATACGCTGGCAGCCTACCGCCGCGATCTCGCGCTGTATGCGCAGTGGCTCGGTCAGCATGCTCCCGATACCGCGGGCGCGCTGGACGCCACGGCCGAGCACCATCTGAAGGCGTATTTCGCAGCGCGCCACGCGGAAACGCGCGCCACATCGGCCAACCGCCGGCTGACCGTGTTGCGGCGGTACTTCCAGTGGGCGCTGCGCGAGCGCCGCATCGCCGCCGATCCCACCGTTCGCCTGCAGACGGCGCGGCAGCCGCTGCGGGTGCCCAAGACCCTGTCGGCCGCGCAGGTCGAGGCCCTGCTGCAGGCACCCGATACGTCCACGTCGCTGGGCCTGCGCGACCGCGCGATGCTGGAACTCATGTATGCCAGCGGCCTGCGCGTGACCGAACTGGTCACCTTGAAGACCTACCACGCCGGCCTGTCCGAGGGCGTGCTGCGGGTGATGGGCAAGGGCAGCAAGGAGCGCCTCGTGCCCTTCGGGGAGATCGCGGCGCAATGGATGCAGCGGTACCTGGACGAGGCCCGCGCCGACATCCTGGCAGGGCAGCAGACCGATGACCTGTTCGTGACCCGGCGCGGTGCCGGCATGACGCGCGCCATGTTCTGGGTGGTCGTGAAGAAACATGCCCAGATGGCCGGGATCACCGTGCCGCTGTCACCGCACACGCTGCGCCATGCCTTCGCCACGCATCTGCTCAACCACGGCGCGGACCTGCGGGTGGTCCAGCTGCTGCTGGGGCATGCGGACATTTCCACCACCACGATCTACACCCACGTGGCGCGGGAGCGGCTCAAGGCGCTGCATGCCCAGCACCATCCCCGGGGCTGAAGGCCGGCCCGTGCTTTGCGGCGCGCACAATCGCCGCTGCATTCCGCATCCCTTTTTGTCTTTTTCGTGTTTCCTGAAACGGTGGTTCCGATGATCGATTCGTTGTCGCGCAGGCGCGCGCTCCTTTGGTGTGCCTCGGCCCCGCTGGCCGCGGCAGCCATGGCCCCATCCCATGTGCTGGCGCAGGGCTCCGCGGCCGACTGGCCGGGTTCCCGGCCCATCCGCATCATCGTGGCCTATCCGGCTGGCGGGGTGAGCGACGTCATGGCGCGGGCGCTCGGAGACCGCCTCTCGGCGCAGCTGGGCACGCCCGTCATCGTGGACAACAAGGCGGGGGCGGGTGGCGCCATCGCCATGGATGCGGTGGCCAAGGCCCCGGCGGACGGCCATACGCTGGGCTTTTCTTCGATCAGCCCGCTGGTGCTGAGTCCGCACCTGGGCCGGCTGCCGTTCGATCCCGTGCGCGACATCGCCCCAGTGGCCAGCGTGATGGTGTCTCCGGTGCTCCTGCTGGCCACGCCTGCCTGCACCGCCCGGGATTTCCCCGCACTGGTCGCCCAGGCCAAGGCGCGGCCCGGCGAGGTGCGCTGGGCGACCTCGGGCCAGGCTTCCCTCGGGCACATCATGCTCGAGCAGATCATGCAGGCGTCGGGGGCGAAGATCACGCATGTGCCCTACAAGGGCGGCGGCCAGCAACTCAACGATGCGCTGAGCGGACAGTTCGAGATCCTTTCCACCAACGCAGGGCCGGCGGTCGCCCAGCACATCCAGAGCGGCAAGCTGCGCGCCCTCGCCGTGGGGGCGCCGCAGCGGGTGGATGGCCTGCCTGGCACGCCCACCCTGGCCGAACTGGGGATGCCGGCGGCCAACCTGAGTTCGCAGTTCGGCATCTTCGCGCCGGGCAGGACGCCTTTCGCGATCCTGGAGCGGCTCAATGCCGAGATCAACAAGGCCCTGGCATGGCCGGAGCTGCGCGCCAGGCTGGTGGCGACGGGCAATGTGCCCCTGGGCGGCGCGTCGGCGGACTTCGCGCGGGAAATCGCCCGGGAGTCCCAGGGCAACGCCGCGATCATCCGCGCGGCCCGCATCCAGCTCGACTGAAAGCGGCTGGTCAGTCTTCGCCCAGGCTTTCGGCCCAGGTCAGGGCCTGCAGGTGGGCCCAGTTGACCTGGCGGTTCGAGAGGTGCAGCGCCTCGGCGGCCTGGGCGAAGGCCACCTCGTCACCGCTTTCACAGGCCTTGGTGAGTTCGAGGAACGGTGCGAACACGCCGGTGTTGTGCAGCAGCGCATCGATCACCGGCTGCGGCAGGGCCACCGATTCGAGGGCCTTTTCCAGCGGCACTCCGAGCATGGTGTCCAGCAGGGAGAACACGCCCACCACGAAGGCGTTGTCGCACTCCTCGGGCGGCAGCAGTTCGGCGGCGAGCAGTTCCATCAGGCGGCCGCGCACGACGGCCGTCTGGCCCACGGCCGGCGGGGAGCCACCGGCGCGCGAGGTGGTCATCAGCAGTGCCGCCCAGCGGAAGAGCTTCTTGAGGCCGAGGATCATGACCGCGTGCCGGAACGAGGTGATCTCGCAGGACAGCCCGAAGCCCGAGGAGTTGATGAAGCGCAGCAGGTTGAAGGACAGCGTGGGATCCTTCTTGAGCAGGTCTTCAATCTCCGCCGTGCTGGCCTGCTTGCGCACCAGGTTGATGAGCTGGATGATCGTGGCCTGCGAAGGCCGGATGGTCTGGGCCTTCACCAGTGCGGGCTTGGCGAACCAGAAACCCTGGAACAGCTTCACGCCGAGCGCCGCCATGCGTTCGTGCTGCTCGGCGGTCTCCACCTTCTCGGCTACCAGCGTGGCCTGGCTGTTGGCGCGGGCGAACTTCACGAGCGGCTCGGCCAGCTCGGGCCGGAAGGCCTGCATGTCGAGTTTCACGAAGGCAGCCATCCGCAGCCAGCTGCCGTAGTTGCGGCGCAGCACGTTCTGGCTGAAGGCGAGGCGGAAACCCCGTGTCCGCAGGCCTTCGAGGGTGGACAGGCGACCCTCGATCTCCTCCACGCTGGCCGTGTCCGGCAGGGTGGGGACTTCCAGCACCACCTTCTCGGGATGGATGAGTTCCAGGTGCCCGCCCGCGAGGCTCTCGTGCGTGCAATTGATGAACACCGTCTTCTTGCCCACCAGGGCCTCGGTGCCCGCATAGGAGAGCGCATTGAAGAGCAGGGCCGCGTCGCTGGCGGCAGTGTGCGCGTCGGAGGCGGTGGAGCGGTCGAAGAGCTCGTAGCCGAAGACGGCGCGGTGCTCGTCCACGATGGCCTGGCGCGCGATGATGGCCAGGTTGCCATCGTCCGTCGGCGCGCCTTCCTGGGGCTGGGTGGGTTCGAAAGCGGGGGCGTTTTCGTTATTGCTCGACATGGGCGTGAGGAGGAGGTGTGGCCGGGCGGGTGGGCCCTTGGCAGGCTGCCACCTTACCACCAAGGAAGGCGCCTGCAAGCCTGCGCACCGCCGGCCGGCATGTGCCGGAGCATGAGCGGAACGGCACGGCGGCTGGCAGGGGCATCGGTTCAGTCCGTCATCTGGTCGGCCCAGGCCAGGGCCTGCAGGTGGGCCCAGTTGATCTGCTGGCTGGTGAGGTGCAGCGTCGTGGCGGCCTGGTCGAAGAGGGCATCGTCGCTCGACTCGCAGGCTTCGGCGAGGCGCAGCAGTTCCCCGAGCACGCCTTCGCGGCGCAGCAGGGCGGCGGCCACGGAGTCGGGCACGTGCAGCAGCCCGACCGCGGACTCCATGGGCATGCTGAGCATCACGTCCAGCATCGAGAAGATGCCCACCACGAAGGCCTGGTCGGCCTCTTCCTGGGACAGTGTTTCCTGGGCGACCAGTTCCATCAGCCGACCGCGGACCACGGCGGTGTGGCCCACGGCCGCGGGAATGCCGCCGATCCGCGATGCGGTCAGCAGCAGTGCGGCCCAGCGGAAGAGCTTCTTGAGGCCCATCAGCATGACCGCCTGGCGGAACGAGGTGATTTCGCGGGCCAGACCGAAGCCGGACGAATTGATGAGCCGCATCAGGTTGAAGGCCAGGCCCGCATCCTTCTTGAGGACTTCCTCGATTTCGTCGGTGCTGGCCTGCTGCCGCACGAGGTTGATGAGGTGGAGGATGTTGGTCTGCGACGGCGTCAGGAGCTTGGCCTCGACCACCGAGGGGCGCGAGAACCAGAAGCCCTGGAAGAGCTGCACGCCCATGCTGGAGGCCATGTCGTACTGCTGGGCGGTCTCCACCTTCTCGGCGATGAGCTCGGCGCGCGAATGGCGCCCCGCGTACTTGACGAGCACGGCCAGCTGATCGGGCGCCAGCAGCGAGAGATCGAGCTTGATGTAGTCGGCCAGCGGCAGCCAGGGGGCATAGGCGGACTCCAGCACCGTGTGGTTGAAGGCCAGGTGGAAGCCGCGTTCGCGCAACGCCTGCAGGATCGGCAGGCGGGTTCCGACCTCGGTGGCGGCCGCATGGCCGAGCGGCGGGATCTCCAGCACCACCTTGTCCGGGTCCACCAGTTCGAGGTGGCCGCCCGCCAGGCTTTCGTGCGTGCAGTTGACGAAGATGAGCTTCTTGCCCACCAGCTCTTCGGTGCCTGCGTGCGACAGGGCCGTGAAGACGAGGAAGACGTCGGTGGCCGCGGTGTGCGCCACGCCCGCGCGCGAGCGGTTGAACAGCTCGTAGCCGATCACGGAGTGCTGGCCGTTGACGATCGCCTGCCGGGCGATCATGGCGCCCGGCGCGGTGCCGGCCGGTCCCTGGGGGGTCATGGTGGGTGGGTTGGGATGCATGCCGGATGCGTGGACGAAATCCGCCCCGCGGCATGCGGTGCGGGCTGGATCATTGTAGAAAATTCCCCGTGTCCCCGGTTGTTCCCCGTCATTCGGACTGCAGCCAGATCAATTCCGCTTCGCTGAAGCCCGCCTGGCGGCGCGCCGCCTCGTTGAACGGAGGCTTCAGGCGCGGTGCTTCGTAGCGCCGCACGAGTTCGCCATAGTGGCTTTCCGGGTCGAGCCCGTCGCGCGCACACAGCCATCGGTACCAGTGGTTGCCGATGGCCACGTGGCCGACTTCTTCCCGCAGGATGACGTCGAGGATGGCGACGGCCGCCAGTGCGTCGGGCGTGCCTACCTGCGTGAGCTTGCGCTGGATCAGCGGCGTGGCATCCAGCCCGCGGGCCTCCAGCGTGCGCGGGACCAGTGCCATCCGCGCGACGATGTCGTGCGCGGTCTTCTCGCACATGGTCCACAGCCCCTGGTGGGCGGGAACGTCGCCGTAGTCGTGGCCCATGTCCCGCAGGTGGGCGCGCAGCATCCGGAAGTGGGAGGCTTCCTCCGCGGCCACGCGCAGCCAGTCCCGGTAGTAGTCCGGCGGCATGCCGGAAAAGCGCCAGACGGCATCGAGCGCCAGGTTGATCGCGTTGAATTCGATGTGGGTGATGGCATGCAGCAGCACGGCCCGGCCGGCCGGCGTGGCGGGCGAGCGCCGGGCGACCTCGGTGTGGTGCCGCAATTCCGGGCGGGCGGGGCGGCCGGGCAGGCCCTCCGGTGCGGCGCGTGCGGGGGCATGCGGGTCCAGCGAGAGGTCCGCGGCCGAGGCGTGCAGCTCCAGCGCCCGGGCTGCCTTGTCCTCGGGATCGGTCAGGCACAGGACCTGCAGGGCACGTTGTCGAAGCTCCATACCTACAATTCTAGGTTTCCGCCCCCATGTGGAAGACCTGGGCGGCGCAGAAGCTATGCACAGGAGACACAACGATGGCGCTTTATGAACTCGACGGCATGACCCCCCGCGTGGCCGAATCGGCCTGGGTGGCGGGCAGCGCGGAGGTGATGGGCAACGTGGTGCTCGGCGAGGACGCCAGCATCTGGTTCGGCGCGGTGCTGCGCGGCGACAACGAGACCCTCTCCGTCGGCGCGGGCAGCAACGTGCAGGACGGCAGCGTGCTGCACTCCGACCCGGGCCAGCCGCTGACGCTGGGCGAGCGCGTGACGGTGGGCCACAAGGTCGTGCTGCATGGCTGCACCGTGGGCGACGAGTCGCTCATAGGCATCGGCGCCGTGGTGCTCAATGGTGCGAAGATCGGCCGCAACTGCCTTGTCGGCGCGGGTGCGCTGGTCACGGAAGGCAAGGAGTTCCCGGACGGCTCGATGATACTGGGCAGTCCGGCCAAGGCCGTGAGGCAGCTCACGCCGGAACAGATCGAAGGCCTGCGCAGGAGCGCGCAGGTCTATATCGCCAATGCCCGGCGTTTCCGGGCGGGGCTGCACCGCACGGGTTGAACCCCGGCGTCCGCAGCCCATTTGACAGCAGATGCAGAAAGACTCCAGGGTGTCAGAACTCCACAAGTTCCTCTTCGATGGCCTGCCGGTGCGCGGCATGATCGTCCGGCTCACGGACGCCTGGACCGAGATCCTCGCCCGCCGCTCCGGCAACAGCGCCACGGGCGCCTATCCGCCCGAAGTGCGCGAGCTGCTGGGCGAGATGTCGGCGGCCGGCGTGCTCATGCAGTCCAACATCAAGTTCAACGGTGCGCTGGTCCTGCAGGTCTTTGGCGACGGCCCGGTCAAGCTGGCCGTGGCCGAGGTGCAGTCCGACCTCGGGCTGCGCGCCACCGCGTCCATCCAGGGCGAGGTGCCCGTGGGGGCACGGCTGTCCGACATGGTGAATGCCGGCGGCGGCGGGCGCTGCGCGATCACCCTCGACCCGAAGGACCGGCTTCCGGGCCAGCAGCCGTACCAGGGCGTGGTGCCCCTGCATGGCGACCGGCACGAGAAGCTGGAAAAGCTCAGCGACGTGCTGCAGCACTACATGCTGCAGTCCGAGCAGCTCGACACCACGCTGGTGCTCGCGGCGGACGACAAGGTGGCGGCCGGCCTGCTGATCCAGCGCATGCCCATCAAGGGCGAGGGGAATCTTGCCGGCACCGAGCTCAGCCACAGCGAGAACGAGGACCAGATCGGCCGCAACGAGGACTACAACCGCATCGCCACGCTGGCGGCGAGCCTCACGCGCGAGGAACTGCTGTCTCTGGACGTGGACACCGTGCTGCGCCGCCTCTTCTGGGAGGAAAAGCTGCTGCGCTTCGTGCCGAAGGAGGGGGTGGAAGGCCCGCGCTTCGCCTGCACCTGCAGCCGGGACCGCGTCAGCTCCATGCTGCGCAGCCTGGGCCCGGAAGAGGCCGAGAGCATCCTTGCCGAACGGGGGGAGATCGAGGTGGCCTGCGAGTACTGCGGGCAACAATACCGGTTCGACGCGGTGGATGCCGCGCAGATCTTCACCAGCGCCGCGGAATTGGCCCCGGGAACGAAGGCGGTGCAGTAGGGCGGGAGCGGCGGCCGCTCAGCCCGCAGCCGCCGGGGTGAGCAGGCGCTGGAACAGCCGGTGCTCGCATTCCGGGTCGCTGCATTTCTCGCACGACCAGGCGAGGGCGGGCCGTGCGGAGTCCGGATGCCGGAAGCGTTCCAGCGTGGCGGCACCTCCCAGCAGGAGCGCGTGCCGCAGCCGTGCATCGGCATTCCCGTAGAACACCTGGTGGCTCCAGCCCAAGGCCTGCAGCAGGCCCCGCAGGGCTGCGTCGTGGGCTTCCTGGCGACGGGCTTCGCCGGCAGGAAGCACATCCAGCCCCATCAGCCAGGCCCGCGTGCAGCCGCTCTCGCGCAGTATCTGCAAGGCTGCGGGGGCGTCGCCGGGATCCGGCTCCACCAGCACAAGGCGCATGCGCGTGGCCGGCCAGGCCGCATGCTCGCGCACCGCGGTCACCAGCGCCGCGGCGCCCGTGCCCGGCGCGCCCAGCACGGCAATGTGCGTGACAGGCATGGGGGCGGCGGCTGGCATGTCGGTGGCGGGTGGCACTCAGCGCGGCGCCACGTGCACATAGACCTCGTTGGGCTTGACCATGCCCAGCTCGCTGCGCGCTTTCTCCTCGACCATGTCGAGTCCGTCGCGCAGGTCGCTCACTTCCGAGGACAGCCGCTCGTTCTCCAGGCGGGCGCGTTCGTTGGCCTGTTTCTGCGCGGCGATCCGTTCCTTCATTTCCTGCACATGCCCGATGCTGCCGCGGCCCGTCCAGAGCTGCGTCTGGACGGCCACGAGCAGGAGCAGCAGCACCAGGGGAACGATACGGGGATTCATGGTGCGCAGGCGCTGCGGGAACGTGGATCGGAAGGGAGCGGGGCCGGTACGGAACCGGTTCAGCCCGGGTCAGCGCAGGTTGTAGAACGCGGCGCGGCCGGGGTAGTGGGCGATGTCGCCCAGGTCTTCCTCGATGCGCAGCAGCTGGTTGTACTTGGCGATGCGGTCGGAACGGCTCAGCGAACCGGTCTTGATCTGGCCCGCGTTGGTGCCCACGGCGATGTCGGCGATGGTGGAGTCTTCCGTTTCGCCCGAGCGGTGCGAGATCACGGCCGTGTAGCCCGCGCGCTTGGCCATCTCGATGGCGGCGAAGGTTTCGGTCAGCGTCCCGATCTGGTTGATCTTGATGAGGATCGAGTTGCCGATGCCCTTGTCGATGCCTTCCTTCAGGATCTTGGTGTTGGTGACGAACAGGTCGTCGCCCACCAGCTGAACGTTCTTGCCCAGGCGCTCGGTCAGGTGCTTCCAGCCGTCCCAGTCGCCTTCGGCCATGCCGTCCTCGATGGAGATGATGGGGTACTTGTCCACCCAGGTGGCCAGCATGTCGGTCCATTGCTGGGCCGTCAGGCGGATGCCGCCTTCGCCTTCCAGCACGTAGTGGCCGTCCTTGAAGAACTCGCTGGCGGCGCAGTCCAGGCCCAGGGCGATCTGCTCGCCGGCCGTGTAGCCGGCGGCATCGATGGCCTGCAGGATCAGCTGGATGGCGGCCTCGTGGTTCTCGACGCTGGGGGCGAAGCCGCCTTCGTCGCCCACGGCGGTGCTCATGCCCTTGTCGTTGATGATCTTCTTCAGGGCGTGGAACACCTCGGCGCCCCAGCGCACGGCCTCGCGGAAGCTCGGGGCCCCCACGGGGATGATCATGAATTCCTGCAGGTCCAGGCTGTTGTTGGCATGCGCGCCGCCGTTGATCACGTTCATCATCGGCACGGGCAACTGCATGCCGCCCATGCCGCCCAGGTAGCGGTACAGCGGCAGGCCGGACTCTTCTGCGGCGGCGCGGGCCACGGCCATGGAGACGGCCAGCATGGCGTTGGCGCCCAGGCGGCTCTTGTTGTCGGTGCCGTCCAGGTCGATCAGCGTCTTGTCCAGGAAGGCCTGCTCGGAGGCGTCCAGGCCCAGCACGGCCTCGGAGATCTCGGTGTTGATGTGCTCGACGGCCTTGAGCACGCCCTTGCCCAGGTAGCGGCTCTTGTCGCCGTCGCGCAGTTCGATGGCTTCGCGGCTGCCGGTGGAGGCTCCGGAGGGCACGGCCGCGCGGCCCATCACGCCCGATTCCAGCAGCACGTCGCACTCGACGGTGGGGTTGCCGCGGCTGTCCAGCACTTCGCGGCCGACGATATCAACGATGGCACTCATGGGTTTCCTTTGGGGAGTTTGATGACGGGGTAGGGCAGCCGCGGAGCAGGGCGCCGGACGCCGGCGCGCCGCGCAGGCGGCTGCAACATCTGGGAATCTACGGGGTCGGCCGGGCGATGGGTGCAGGACCGGAGGGCCTCACACCCCTTCGACGCACACCATGCGCATGACGGCCGCGCCGATGCGGGCGGACCTCGCCAACTGGTACTCGGCGGATTCGTTGAAGGCGCGCGCGGCCTCCATGGAGGGGAACTTCAGGACCACGACACGGCCGGGGCTCCAGTCACCCTCGAAGACTTCCACGCGGCCGCCGCGCACGCACACCTCGGCGCCGTGCGCCTGCATGGCCAGCGTGCTCAGGCGGCGGTACTCGTCGTACTGCTCGGGGTTGGTGACGGTGACGGACGCGATGATGTAGGCGCTGCTCATGGGTTGTCTCAAGCTCCGAAGTCGTTTTCGAGAAAGCCGTTCCGCTTGGTGACGGAATCCAGGGCGACGAGGGTTTCCAGCAGCGCCTTCATGTGCTTGAGCGGCACTGCGTTGGGCCCGTCCGAGAGGGCGTTGCTGGGGTCGGGGTGCGTTTCCATGAAGAGGCCGGCCACGCCCACGGCCACGGCCGCGCGCGCCAGCACCGGCACCATCTCGCGCTGGCCGCCGCTGCTGGTGCCCTGGCCTCCGGGCAACTGCACGCTGTGCGTGGCGTCGAACACCACGGGCGCGCCCGTCTCGCGCATGATGGCCAGGCCGCGCATGTCGGAGACGAGGTTGTTGTAGCCGAAGCTCGCGCCGCGCTCGCAGGCCATGAAGCTGTCTTCCGGCAGGCCCTTCTCCCGCGCGGCGGCACGGGCCTTGTCGATGACATTCTTCATGTCATGGGGCGCGAGGAACTGCCCCTTCTTGATGTTCACCGGCTTGCCCGACTGCGCCACGGCGCGGATGAAGTCGGTCTGGCGGCAGAGGAATGCGGGCGTCTGCAGCACGTCTACCACCCTGGCGGCCTCGGTGATGTCGTCCTCGGTGTGCACGTCGGTCAGCACGGGCACGTCCAGTTCGCGGCGGATCTTGGCCAGGATCTCGAGGCCCTTCTCGCGGCCGGGGCCGCGGAAGCTCGTGCCCGAGGACCGGTTGGCCTTGTCGAAGCTGCTCTTGAAGATGAACGGGATGCCGAGGGCCGCCGTGGTTTCCTTCAGGCGGCCGGCCACGTCCATCTGCAGCTGTTCGGACTCGATGACGCAGGGGCCTGCGATGAGGAAGAAGGGCCGGTCGAGGCCGGCGTCGAAGCCGCAGAGTTTCATGGAAGATGCCTTGGGGAGAAGGTGCCGGGGCCTCAGGAAGCCGCGGCGGCGGGCAGTGCGGGCTGGCGGCTCTTCTGGTGCTCGATCGCTGCCTTGATGAAGGCGTTGAAGAGCGGATGGCCGTCCCACGGGGTGGACTTGAACTCGGGGTGGAACTGCACGCCGATGAACCACGGATGCACCTCGCGCGGCAACTCGACGATCTCGGTGAGCTGTTCGCGCTGCGTGAGCGCGGAGATGACGAGGCCCGCGCGGCGGAGCTGGTCGAGGTAGTTCACGTTCGCCTCGTAGCGGTGGCGGTGGCGCTCGGTGACAATGTTGCCGTAGATCTCGTGCGCCAGCGTGCCCGAGGCGACGTCGGAGCTCTGCGCGCCCAGGCGCATGGTGCCGCCCAGGTCGGAGGTCTCGCTGCGCGTCTGGATGGTGCCGTCGGAATCCTTCCACTCGGTGATCAGCGCGATCACGGGGTGCGGCGTGGCGGCGTCGAACTCAGTGCTGTTGGCGTTCTCGAGGCCCGCCACATGGCGTGCGTACTCGATGGTGGCCACCTGCATGCCCAGGCAGATGCCCAGGTAGGGTACCTTCTGCTCGCGGGCGTAGCGCGCCGTGCAGATCTTGCCTTCCACGCCGCGCGCGCCGAAGCCGCCGGGCACGAGGATGGCGTCGTACCGGGCCAGCTTCTCGGCCGCGTCGGCCGCGCCGATGGTCTCGGAATCGACGTGCTCGATCTTCACGCGCACG
Organism: Paracidovorax avenae; assembly: GCA_003029925.1. Classification (GTDB taxonomy): domain Bacteria; phylum Pseudomonadota; class Gammaproteobacteria; order Burkholderiales; family Burkholderiaceae_C; genus Paracidovorax; species Paracidovorax avenae_A. The sequence goes on from CP028296.1 coordinate 1,518,687, forward strand.
TGGTTCTTCATCCCCGCGTGGCGCAGCGCCTCGTTCACCGACTTGTAGCTGTCGGACAGGTCGACGTACTTGCCCACCATGGCGATGGTGACCTCGCCCTGCGGATGTTCGGTTTCGTACACGAGCTGGTCCCAGCGCTTGAGGCTGGTGGGCGGCGTGTTCAGGCGCAGCTTGTCGCAGATCAGGCCGTCCAGGCCCTGCTCGTGCAGCATGCGGGGCACCTTGTAGATGGTGTCCACGTCCCACATGCTGATCACGCCCCATTCGGCCACGTTGGTGAACAGGGAGATCTTGCCGCGCTCCTCGTCGGGGATGCGGCGGTCGGCCCGGCAGAGCAGGGCGTCGGGCTGGATGCCGATCTCGCGCAGCTTCTGCACCGTGTGCTGGGTGGGCTTGGTCTTGAGTTCGCCCGCCGCCGCGATGTAGGGCAGGTAGGTGAGGTGGACGAAGGCGGAATTGTTCGGCCCCATGCGCAGGCTCATCTGGCGCACGGCTTCGAGGAAGGGCAGGGATTCGATGTCGCCCACCGTGCCGCCGATCTCGACGATGGCCACGTCCACCGCGTCCTCGGTGCCGATGCCCGCGCCGCGCTTGACGTATTCCTGGATCTCGTTGGTGACGTGCGGGATCACCTGCACCGTCTTGCCCAGGTAGTCGCCGCGGCGCTCCTTCTCCAGCACGGACTGGTAGATGCGGCCCGTGGTGAAGTTGTTGGTCTTCTTCATGCGCGTTTCGATGAAACGCTCATAGTGGCCGAGGTCGAGGTCGGTTTCGGCGCCGTCGTCGGTGACGAACACTTCGCCGTGCTGGAACGGGGACATGGTGCCCGGATCCACGTTGATGTACGGGTCGAGCTTGATGAGGGTGACTTTGAGGCCGCGCGATTCGAGGATCGCAGCAAGGGAGGCTGAGGCGATTCCCTTGCCCAGGGAAGACACCACACCGCCGGTGACGAAGACAAATTTGGTCATGTCTTTTTATGGTGGTGGGAAATCGGGATTATAGAGGCCGGCCCATCCGCGCCCGGCCGCTCCGGCGCGTTCCCCTGCACTGCGGCGGGGCGTCTGCTAAATTGCGCGTCCATGAACGAACTGGCGGGCAAACACATTCTCCTGGGCCTTTCGGGCGGCGTCGCCTGCTACAAATCGGCCGAGCTGGCGCGCCTGCTCGCCAAGGCGGGCGCCACCGTGCAGGTGGTCATGACCGAGGCGGCCGAGCGGTTCATCACGCCCGTCACCATGCAGGCGCTCACGGGCCGCGCGGTCTATACCTCGCAGTGGGACGCGCGCGAGCCCAACAACATGCCGCACATCAACCTGGGCCGCGAGGCGGATGCGATCCTGGTCGCCCCCTGCAGCGCCGATTTCGTCGCCCGGCTGGCGCAGGGCCGCTCCGACGAGCTGCTCAGCCTGCTGTGCCTGGCCCGCCCCGCGCAGCGCGTTCCGCTGCTGCTCGCGCCCGCGATGAACCGCGAGATGTGGGCGCACCCCGCCACGCAGCGCAACCTGGCGCAGGTGGCTGCCGACGGCGCCGTGGTGCTGGGCGTGGGCACGGGCGACCAGGCCTGCGGCGAAACGGGCGATGGCCGCATGCTGGAGCCCGCGGAACTGCTGGAGGAACTGACGGCCTTCTTCGCGCCCAGGCTGCTCGCGGGGCACCGCGTGCTGGTCACGGCCGGCCCGACTTTCGAGGCGATCGACCCGGTGCGCGGCATCACCAACCTGTCGAGCGGCAAGATGGGGTTCGCCATCGCGCGTGCGGCCCGCGAGGCGGGCGCCGAGGTGGATCTGGTCGCCGGCCCCGTGCACCTGCCTACCCCGCGTGGCGTGCGCCGCGTGGACGTGCGCTCCGCGCGGGACATGCTGCAGGCCTGCACCGCGCTCGCCCCGCAGGCGTCCATCTTCGTGGCGACGGCTGCCGTCGCGGACTGGCGCCCGGCGGAAGCCGCCACGCGCAAGATCAAGAAGGACGGCTCGGGAGCCGTCCCGGCGCTCGCCTTCGTGGAGAACCCCGACATCCTGGCGACCATCGCAGCCTCCGGCCGTGCGCGCGAAGGGGCGCTCTACTGCGTAGGCTTCGCGGCCGAAAGCGACCACCTGCTGGAGCACGCCACGGCCAAGCGCGCGCGCAAGGGTGTGCCCCTGCTGGTCGGCAACATCGGCCCCGAGACCTTCGGACGGGACGACAATGCCCTGCTGCTGGTGGATGCCGAAGGCCACCGCACGCTGCCTCGCGCCACCAAGCGCGAACTGGCGCAGCAGCTCGTGGCGGACATCGCCCGCCGGCTGGCCGCAGCCTGAAGGGCCATCCTGGAGCACGCCACGGGGGCTGGCGCTCCCGGAGTGTTGTGCCCCCGCATCATTCATTGAAAGCATTTGTGAAAATCGACGTCAAGATCCTCGACGCGCGCATGGCGGAGCAGTTGCCCGCCTACGCCACGCCCGGCAGTGCCGGCCTCGACCTGCGGGCCTGCCTGGACGCGCCCCTGACCCTGGAGCCCAACGCCTGGCAACTCGTGCCCACGGGCATCGCCATCTACCTCAAGGACCCGGGCTACGCGGCGCTGATCCTGCCGCGCTCGGGGCTGGGCCACAAGCACGGCATCGTCCTGGGCAACCTGGTCGGCCTCATCGACAGCGACTACCAGGGGCAACTGATGGTCAGCGCCTGGAACCGCAGCGACACCGCCTTCACCCTGCAGCCGATGGAGCGGCTGGCCCAGCTCGTGATCGTGCCGGTGGTGCAGGCGCAGTTCAACCTCGTGCAGGAATTTCCGCCCACGGAGCGTGGAGAGAACGGTTACGGCTCCACGGGCAAGGTGTAGGTATCGTCCTATCCGTCCGGGGCGATGGTGCCTACGGCGGCCGCGGCCATCGCCCGTCGTGTGCCGCGGCCGGCCCCATGCTCCAATGGATTGACCGGCGGGGCCAGAGCCTTGTCCATTTCCGCAAGAAGGAGTCGAACATGCTGAAGTTTTCCCGCACCACCGCTGTGATCGCCACCGTGGCCCTCGCAGGTGCCCTGGGCGCCTGCGCCGAGCAGCCGCGCTACGGTTCGCAGTATCCCGGCCAGCCCACGTATTCGAGCTACCCGTCTTCCGCGCCGGCCGGCATGGAGTACGGCACGGTGACCAACATCGAAATGCTGCAGGGCCGCAGCGGCAACAGCGGCGTGGGTGTCGGTACCGTGGCCGGCGCGGTGATCGGCGGCGTGCTGGGCAACCAGGTGGGCAAGGGCACCGGCCGTGCGGCGGCCACCGTGCTGGGCGCCGTCGGCGGCGGCGTGGTGGGCAACCAGATCGAGAACCGCAATGGCAACAACGACGGACGCGCCGAGGGTTACCGCATCACGGTGCAGCTCGACCAGGGCGGCCAGCGCGCTTACGACGTGGGCTCCCCCGGCGACCTGCGCCCCGGCGACCGCGTGCGCCTGAACGGCGGCCAGATTTCCCGCATGTGACCTGCCGGCACCGGCAGGCCTGGTGCACCGGCACCGGCCTCAAGCCAAAAAAGGACCCGAGGGTCCTTTTTTCATGGGCGCGTGCCTCAGTTTCAGTGCAGCAGCGGCGCGTCCGTGTCGGGCGGCTGGATGCGGAAGAAGCCGGTGCCGGCGGTGCCGCGCCCGATTTCCTCCTCCGTGGCTTCCCGTACGCCCTGCACCGTCAGGTGCAGACGCAGCGCGATGCCGGCCAGGGGGTGGTTGCCGTCCAGCACCACATGTTCCGGGTAGAGCTGGGCCACGGTGTAGAGGGCGTCGCGCGGAGCTGCCGGGTTGGAGCCCTCGGGCAGGGCGCTGCCCTCGACGGTCATGCCTTCTTCGATGTCCGCCGGGAACAGGGTGCGGGGCTCGAGGAACAGCAGCTTGTCCTGGTAGTCGCCGAAGGCCTCCTCGGGTTCCAGGTGCAGCGCCAGGGTGTCGCCCGCGGAGTGACCCTGCAGTGCCTCCTCGATGCGGGCGAGCAGGTCGTCGCCGCCGACGAGGAATTCCACCGGGTCGTCGAGCACGTCCAGCTCCTCGCCCAATGTGTCTTTCAGGATCCAGGTCAAGGCGACCACGCATTGTTGGTTGATTTCCATAGGAGAATTGTCGCAGTTCGTCCACCGGCCGCGCCATCGGTGCGTGCGCCTTTCGCTTTCCCCCATGGATACCCATACCCCCCTCGCCCTGCTGGGCGGAATCACCCCCGCGCAATTCATGCGCCGCCATTGGCAGAAGAAGCCGCTGCTGGTGCGCCAGGCCGTCGCCTCGTTCGTGCCGCCCGTGGGACGCCAGGAATTGTTCGCGCTGGCGGCGCAGGAGACCGTCGAATCGCGCCTCGTGCAGCAGAAAAAGGGCGCCTGGAGCCTGCGCCACGGCCCCTTCGCGCGCCGTGCGCTGCCCCCCCTGGCCACGCCGGACTGGACGCTGCTGGTGCAGGGCGTGGACCTGCACGACGATGCCGTGCATGCGCTGCTGCAGCAGTTCCGATTCGTGCCTCAGGCCCGGCTGGACGACCTGATGATCAGCTACGCCACGGACGGCGGCGGCGTGGGGCCGCACTTCGACAGCTACGACGTGTTCCTGCTGCAGGCCCATGGCCGGCGGCGCTGGCGCATCGGGCGGCAGAAGGACCTGGCGCTCAAGGACGGCATCCCGCTCAAGATCCTGGAGAACTTCGAGCCCGAGCAGGAGTTCGTGCTGGAGCCTGGCGACATCCTCTACCTGCCGCCGCGCTGGGCGCACGACGGCATCGCCGAGGGCGAGTGCATGACCTATTCCATCGGCTTTCGTTCGCCGTCGCGCACGGGCCTCGCGCAGGATCTGCTCACCCGCCTGTCGGACGGTCCGGACGAAGAGGGCGCCCTATCCCCGCACCTGTACCGTGATCCCGCGCAAGACGCGGCGGACCGCCCCGGGGAGATTCCCGCCGCGCTGCTGGACTTCGCGCGCGATGCCCTGGCGCGGGCCCTGGCCGAGCCGCTGGCCGTGGAGCGCGCTCTGGGCGAGAGCCTGACCGAGCCCAAGCCCAATGTCTGGTTCGAGCCCGGGGATCCGGATGCGGACGTGGCGCAGGGCGTGTGCCTGGACCGCCGCACGCGCATGATGTATGACGCGCGCCATGTCTTCATCAACGGCGAGAGCTATCTGGCAGGCGGTCGGGACGCCACGCTCATGCGGCGCCTGGCCGACCAGCGCGAACTCGCCGCACGCGATCTGGCCCGGGCCAGCGAGGATGCGCTGGAACTGCTGGCATCGTGGTGCGATGCCGGCTGGGTGCACGCCAGGCGCGCGGGATAGGCCGGTCAGGCGGCTCGCCGCCCGCGGCGCCTGTCGCGCGGACTCTCGCGCGTTTCGAACAAGGAGATCGTCCATGGATTTCTCCCAGGCCCTTACCTGCGAGACACCCCTGCCGTCCGGCCGCTTCGAGGGTCGAAGCGACTTCGGCGGCGGGGTGCGCGCCGCCCTGGTGTGCGCGGCCCGCGAGGGCTGGCAGGAACTGGTGCTGTGCGATTTCGACTTCCATGACTGGCCGCTGGGGGACCGCGACGTGGAGGCGTCGCTGCACGCCTGGGCGGCGCGGGGGCGCCGGATGACGCTGCTGGCCGCCCACTACGACGAGGTGGTCCGGCGCCATGCGCGCTTCGTGCGCTGGCGTGCCACCTGGGACCACATCGTGGAATGCCGCAAGGTGCCCGCGAGGGAGCGCCAGGAATTGCCCGGCGTGCTGTGGTCCGGTCGCTGGGTGCTGCAGCGGCTGGATCCCGAGCGCTGCACCGGCGTGGCCGGCGGCGAGCCCGAGCGCCGCGTGCAGGTACGGCAGGTGCTCGACGAATGGCTGCGACGCAGCACGCCCGCTTTTCCTGCGACGACGCTCGGACTATGACATCGCTCAGTCCGCGCTATCGGTGTTGGTGGGGATTGACGCAATCTCCCTATAATTTGCGGTTGATGTCTGGGAGTGCATGGCGCATTCCCCAGCGCCACGGGGTGCATCGCGCCCGGCCAAAGCGCATCGCTGAAAGAGGGCGGCGTGGCGGCGAATTCCAAGATCCGTCTGTCCCATAGGAAAAAACGAAATGAAGAACTCTCTCGTTCTGGCTGTCCTGGTCGCGTCCGTCGCTCTCGCCGCCTGCGGCAAGAAGGAAGAAGCCCCGGCTCCGGCCCCGGCTCCCGTCGAAGCTCCGGCACCGGCTCCCGCTCCCATGCCCGCACCGGCCGAAGCACCTGCTTCCGACGCTTCGGCTCCTGCCGCAGCCGCTGCTGCCGAAGCCTCCGCTCCCGCCAGCGACGCCGCCAAGGCCGCTGCAGACGCTGCTGCCGCAGCTGCTGCAGGTGGCGCTTCCGCCGCCAAGTAAGCTGCCGTACCGCCTTCCGCCGCCGGGCCACCAGCCTGCGGCGAAAGGCCTGGCACGAAAGCCCCGTACCGCAAGGTCGGGGCTTTTTTGCGTGCCCTCGCCCATCGGATGGCGCGGAGCAGGCCGGGCCAGCAGCCGCCCAGGGAGGTGTTGCGTTCAGCCGCCGATCCAGCCGGTGCCGCTGCGCTGGTCCGCCACCTCGATCTGGGCCGGCTCCCAGCCGATGGCCCCGGCGAGCGCGGCACGGGCGAGGTCCGGGCGGTTGTTCTGGGCGCTGAGGTGGGCCGCGGCCACGCTGCGCAGGCCATCGTGCCGCACCGCGCGCAGGATCTCCGCCGCCACGTGGTTGCCCAGGTGCCCGTAGGCGCCGCCGATGCGCCGCTTCAGGAAGGCGGGATAGCTGGAGACGGACAGCATCTCGCGGTCGTGATTGCTCTCCAGCAGCAGCGCATGGCAGCCGCGCAGGTGGGCGAGCACGTGCTCGGTCGCATGGCCCAGGTCCGTGAGCAGCCCGATGTGGGTGGCTCCGTCGCTGCAGCGCAGGTGCAGGGGCTCGCGCGCATCGTGCGGCACGGTGAAGGGGCGGGCCTCGAAGGCGCCCAGGTCGATGGATTCGCCGTCCGCGGTGAGGTGCAGCAGCCCGTCCAGGTCCGGCGCGCCGATGGCCTCGTGGGTGCCGTGGCTCATCCAGGCCGGAATGCGGTGGCGCAGGGCGATCTTCTGCAGGCCGCCCACGTGGTCGGAGTGCTCGTGGGTGATGAAGATCGCGTCGATGTCGTCGATCGCGAGGCCGGCCTCGCCGAGGCGGCCGGCCAGCTGGCGCGGCCCCAGCCCGCAATCGACGAGCAGGCGCCGCACCTGCGTGCCGCAGCGCCCTTCGACGATGGTGGCGTTGCCCGAGCTGCCGCTGCCCAGGTTCTTGAAGCGCAGCACGCGGTCCGTGGCTCCTCAGCGGGCGGCAGCGCCGGTCACTTCAGGTCGTCGGCGAGCACGCGGACGATGCGGTCCGCGTTGGCCGAGCTCTCGGGTGCGCCTGTGGCATTGAGCACCGCGACGGTGCTCTTGCCGCCCTCGGTGCGCACCTGGATGCGGTACTTGACGGGCGGCGCGGCATCGGCCGAGCGGCCCAGCAGCTTGGCGAAGAAGCCGGGGTCCTTCTTCTCGGTGGGCTCGACGTAGCGCACGGAATACACGCCCTGGGCGCGGTCGCGCTCCTCGACGGTGAAGCCCGTGCGGTCGAGCGCCAGCCCGACGCGGCGCCATGCGCGGTCGAAGCTCTCGTCGAGTTCCACCACGGGTGCGTTGCCCACGCGGCCGATGCGTGCCGTCGGCGGCGGCTGGATCGGGGCGGCCGCCACGGCGCGGGACTCTTCCTGGCTCACGCCGAGCTTGACCATCAGGCGGCGCAGGAATTCGGTTTCCAGTTCCGGATCGACCGGGCGGGGCTGCCAGATGGTGCTGTCCTTCTGGGAGGTGGTGTACACCTCGACCATGCCGCGGTGGCTGATGTAGATCTCGGTGGAGCCGTCGGCGCCGCGCTCCAGCCGGGTGCGGAACTTGTCGCGCTCGCCGGTCGAATAGACGGAGTCGAAGATCTTGCCGATGGTGGAGCGGATGATGTCCTGCGGCAGCTTGGCGCGGTTCTCGGCCCAGTCGGTTTCCATGATGCCGAGGTTGGGCTGGTCGATCGTGAGCACGAAGCCGTTTTCGTTCCAGAAGTCGCGCACCGGCTCCCAGAGTGCATCGGCGGGGCGCTTCACCACCAGCCAGCGCTGGTTGCCGTCGCGCTCGATGCGCACGTCGCCGAGCGTCTTGGCGGCGGCATTGACCGTACCGGGCTGCCTCTGCGCCTGGCCGGCCTCGAAGGCCGCGGCAGACACCACGCCGCCCGCCACCGTGTAGCGCGAATCGCGCGACAGCTGCGTCAGGTCGGGCGGCACTTCGAGCGTCGAGCCCTTGGTGGCGCTCTTGTAGTCGATCTTGTCGTTGTCCAGCATGGACGTGGAGCAGGCGGACAAGGCCATGGCAAGGCCCAGGAGGCCCAGGCGGTTGATAGCGTTCACGCAAAAATCCTTTGAGGGAGTCTCTGGAGGCGGGCTGCGGTGGAAAAGGCGGGGCGCAGGCAGGTTGAGGGCGTGCCTCAGAGCAGGCCGGCGGAGCGCAGCGCGGCTTCCACCACGGATTCGCTGCCTTGGGAAAGGGGTGTCATGGGCAGGCGCATCGCGCCGCCGCACAGGCCCATGCGCTGCATGGCCCATTTCACGGGGATGGGGTTGGCCTCGACGAAGAGTTGCTTGTGGACCGGCAGCAGCCGGAACTGGATCTCCATGGCCCGGCGTACGTCGCCGGCCAGGGCGGCTACGCAGAGTTCGTGCATCAGGCGGGGCGCCACGTTGGCGGTGACGCTGATGTTGCCCTGGCCGCCGCAGAGCATGAGGGCCACGGCGGTGGGGTCGTCGCCCGAATAGACCGCGAAGCCTTCGGGCACCTCGCGGATCAGCCACTGCGCGCGCTCGATGTTGCCGGTGGCTTCCTTGATGCCGATGATGCCCGGCACCTGGGCCAGGCGCAGCACCGTGTCGTGCTGCATATCGGCGACGGAGCGGCCAGGCACGTTATAGAGGATGGTGGGCAGGTCGCCCACGGCCTCGGCGATCGCCTTGAAGTGCAGGTACTGGCCCTCCTGGGTGGGCTTGTTGTAGTAGGGCACGACCTGCAGCTGCGTGTCGGCGCCCACCTTCTTGGCGAAGCGGGCGAGTTCGATGGCCTCGGCCGTGGAGTTGGCGCCGCAGCCGGCCATGATGGGCACGCGCTTCGCAGCCTGTTCGACGGCCACGCGGATGATCTCGCAGTGCTCCTCGACGTTGACGGTGGGCGATTCGCCGGTGGTGCCCACCACGCCGATGCAGTCGGTGCCTTCTGCGACATGCCAGTCGATCAGCTTGCGCAGGGTGGGGTAGTCCACGCTGCCGTCCTCGTGCATGGGGGTGACGAGGGCGACGATGCTGCCGGTGAGGGTGGCGCTGGAAGAGGTCATGTCCACGAAGGAAAACGGTAAAAGAGCATTCTAACGAGTGTGTAACCGGCCCGGCCGGGGGGTTAACCGGAGGCGGGAGGTACGAGGGGGTGGCGGGAGGGCCTGTCGCCGGGTGCCTCCCGGACGGCCGCGAGGCGCTGCACGAACCGCTCCGGAGAGGGCAGGAAGCCGTCCTCGTAGGCGATCACCCTCAGACCGGGGAAGGCCGCCAGCAGTTCCCCGGGCTCGAGCAGAAATTCCGGCCGCGACGGCCGGCCCACGGTCCCGTTGCCGCGCGCGAAGGTTTCGTACAGCAAAACGCCGCCGGGCGCGACGCTGGCCGCGATGGCGGGCAGCAATGGGCGCCAGAGGTAGTGGGTCACCACTACGGCGTCGAAGCGGCGCCCGGTGAAGGGCCAGGGGCCCTGCTCGATGTCCGCATGGACGAGTTCTCCCAGCGGCGCCAGGGGAGCGATCGCCTCGGCGGATCGGTCCACGCCGGTCACGGCATGGCCGTGCGCATGGAACCAGCGCAGGTGCCGGCCGCTGCCGCAGGCCACGTCCAGCACATGGCCGCGCGGCGGCACCAGGTGGGCCCAGCGCGTGATCCATCCGGATGGCGCGTCCTGGCCGTGCATCGCGGCATGGGGTGGCGGACCTGGGTTGTGCATCGCGGGAGTGGCGTAGGAGGGGGCGCGGGCGGACGCGGCGCGGCGGGAGTTCAGAAACAGGACCAGACCTGGTCCGCCATCATCACCACGAAGCCGGGCTCCGCATAGAGCGCGAAGGCGGCGGACAGCGCCACGGCGGCCGCGATGGTCCAGGGCAGCCACCGCTTCCAGCCGGGGCGCCGGGAGGCGGGGGTGGGCAAGGGGGTGGACGCCATGCGCATGCCGCGCCTCAGACGGTGGCGCCTGACCGGGCCGGCGCGCGCGCGATCGGCGATTCGCGCACCGGCAGGTTGATGAGGCCGGCCGCCAGCCCCAGGGCGATGGCGAGGTACCAGACCACGTCGTAGCTGCCCGTGCGGTCGTAGAGGTAGCCCCCCAGCCAGACGCCCAGGAAGCTGCCGATCTGGTGGCTGAAGAACACGAACCCACCCAGCATCGAGAGGTGCTGCACGCCGAAGATCTGCGCCACCGTGGCGTTGGTGGGCGGCACGGTGGACAGCCACAGGAACCCGATCACCGCCGAGAACACGTACACCGAGACGGGGGTGAGCGGCGCGAGCAGGAACACGGTGATCGCCACCGCGCGGGCGAAATAGATGAAGGCCAGGATGTGCCGGCGCGCCATGCGCTGGCCCAGGGTGCCGGCGATGTAGGTGCCGAAGACGTTGAAGAGGCCGATCAGGGCCAGCGCGTAGCTCGCCACCTGGGGCGAGAGGCCGTGGTCCTTGAGGTAGCTGGGCATGTGCACGCCGATGAACACCACCTGGAAGCCGCACACGAAGTACCCGGCCGTGAGCAGCAGGAAGCTGGGGTAGCGCAGCGCTTCGGACAGGGCCTCGCCCACGGTCTGGCTGCGCGGCGCGGCAGGAGCGCCTGCGGCGCGGCGTCCGAAGCCCGGCTCGCGCAGTCCGAAGGCCAGCGGCACGATGAGCAGCACCATGGCCGAGAGGGCGAGCAGCGATTCCTGCCAGCCCAGGCGGGCGATCAGCTGGCCCTCCACGGGCACCATCAGGAACTGGCCGAACGAGCCGGCAGCCGCGGCCACGCCCATGGCCCAGGAGCGCTTCTCGGGCGCGATCTGGCGGCCCAGCACGCCATAGATCACGGCGTAGGTGGTGCCCGCCTGGGCCGCGCCGATCAGCACGCCGGCCGTGAGGGCGAACAGCAGGGGCGTGGGCGACAGCGCCATGCCTGCCAGCCCGAGGGCGTAGAGCACCGCCCCTGCGATCAGCACGCGGAAGGCCCCGAAGCGGTCGGCCGCCATGCCCGCGAAGATGCCGAACAGGCCCCAGGCGAGGTTCTGCACGGCGAGCGCGAGCGCGAATGTCTGGCGGGTCCAGCCCATGTCCTGCGTGATGGGCTGCAGCCACAGGCCGAAGCCGTGGCGGATGCCCATGGAGAGCGTGACGACGGCCGCGCCGCAGGCCAGGACCTGCACCATGGAGAGCTTCGGGGTTTCGGAGGACATCCTTCGAATGTAGCCAAAAGCGTCTGCCGGCGCTCGCCGCGCGATGCGGGTTAACCCGTGCGGCAGGCGGGCGACTGTTTTTTCATCCAGTGCCGCCGGGCAGCCCGCACTACAATCCGCGCCCATGGCAGCCAAACCCTCTTCCGTTTCGCCCAGCGACTATTCCGAAGGTTCGATCCGCGTGCTCAAGGGCCTGGAGCCCGTGAAGCAGCGGCCGGGCATGTACACGCGCACGGACAACCCGCTGCACATCATCCAGGAAGTGCTCGACAACGCGGCCGACGAGGCCCTGGCCGGGCACGGCAAGCGCATCAAGGTCACGCTGTTCGCCGACGGCTCCGTCGGCATCGAGGACGACGGGCGCGGCATCCCGTTCGGCCTGCACCCCGAGGAAAAGGCTCCGGTGATCGAGCTGGTCTTCACGCGTCTGCATGCGGGCGGCAAGTTCGACAAGGGCAAAGGCGGTGCCTACAGCTTCTCGGGCGGCCTGCACGGCGTGGGCGTCTCGGTCACCAATGCCCTGGCGCTGCGGCTGGAGGCCACGACGCACCGCGACGGGCAGATCGCACGCCTCGTGTTCGAGGGCGGCGACGTCACCGAGCCGCTGACGGCCCGGCCCCTGGCCGCGGGCGAACGCCGCCAGGGCACCACGGTGCGCGTCTGGCCGGACGGCAAATATTTCGAATCGACCGCGCTGCCGATGAACGAGCTGGTCCACCTGCTGCGCAGCAAGGCCGTGCTGATGCCGGGCGTGACCGTGTCGCTGGTCAACGAGAAGACGAAGGAGACGCAGACCTGGCAATACAAGGGAGGCCTGCGCGACTACCTGGGCCAGAGCCTGTCGGCCGACCCGGTGATCCCGCTCTTCGAGGGCGAGGGCTATGCCGACCGGCACAACGAGAGCTTCGCTGAAGGCGAGGGCGCCGCATGGTGCGTGGGCTTCACCGACGAGGGCGCGCCCGTGCGCGAGAGCTACGTCAACCTGATTCCCACCAGCGCGGGCGGCACGCACGATGCGGGGCTGCGCGACGGCCTGTTCCAGGCGGTGAAGAGCTTCATCGAGCTGCACTCGCTGCTGCCCAAGGGCGTGAAACTGCTGCCCGAGGATGTGTTCGCGCGCGCCTCGTACGTGCTCTCGGCCAAGGTGCTGGACCCGCAGTTCCAGGGCCAGGTGAAGGAAAAACTCAACTCGCGCGATGCCGTCCGGCTGGTCTCGAGCTACGTGCGCCCCGCGCTCGAGCTGTGGCTGCACCAGCACGTGGACTATGGCAAGAAGCTCGCCGAGCTCGCCATCAAGGCCGCGCAGACCCGCCAGAAGGCCGGCCAGAAGGTGGAGAAGAAGAAGGGCTCCGGCGTGGCCGTGCTGCCCGGCAAGCTCACCGACTGCGAGAGCCGCGACCTGTCGTACAACGAGGTGTTCCTGGTGGAGGGCGACTCCGCTGGCGGCAGCGCCAAGATGGGCCGCGACAAGGAGTGCCAGGCCGTGCTGCCGCTGCGCGGCAAGGTGCTCAACACCTGGGAGGTGGACCGCGACCGGCTGTTCGCCAACACCGAGATCCACGACATCTCCGTGGCGCTGGGGGTGGATCCGCATGGCCCCGACGACACGCCGGACCTCTCCGGCCTGCGCTACGGCAAGGTCTGCATCCTGTCGGATGCCGACGTCGATGGATCCCACATCCAGGTGCTGCTGCTCACGCTGTTCTTCCGCCACTTCCCCAAGCTGATCGAGACCGGCCACATCTACGTGGCGCGCCCGCCGCTCTACCGCGTCGATGTGCCGGCGCGCGGCAAGAAGCCGGCCTCCAAGGTCTATGCGCTGGACGACGGCGAGCTGGAGGCCATCCTGGACAAGTGCGCCAAGGACGGCGTGGCGCGCGAGAAGTGCCAGATCAGCCGCTTCAAGGGGCTGGGCGAGATGAACGCCGAGCAGCTCTGGGAGACCACGCTCAACCCCGACACCCGCCGCCTGCTGCCCGTGCAACTGGGCGACCTGGACTTTGCCGAGACCGAGGGCCTCATCACGAAGCTCATGGGCAAGGGCGAGGCGGCCGCGCGGCGCGAGCTGATGGAACTGCACGGCGACGCCGTGGAAGTGGACATCTGAGCCATGGCGGCGCGGCGCTCCGGTGGTGGTGCTTTGGCGGTATGGCTGTGGCGGCAGGCGGCTGCCGGCGCGCGCGCGGCTGCTCTGGCCCTGGCGCTCTGGCTGCCGGTGCAATCCGCGCATGCGGACCTCTGGGCCTACGTGGACGAGCGCGGCGTGACGCATTTCGCGGCCGAGCGCATCGACGAGCGCTACAGCCTGTTCTTCCGCGGCGACGTTTTCGATTCCACCAAGGATGGGCGCTCCACGGGCACGGGCCTCGTGCCGCCCGGCGTGGCGCCGGGGGCCACGCCAGAGGGCGCGCGGCGCCTGGCCTATTTCGACATCGCGCCCGAGGTCAAGCGCGTGAAGCATTTCCTGCGCGCCTCGGCGAACCGCCATGGGCTCGACTACGAACTGCTGCAGGCCGTGATCGCGACCGAATCGGGCTTCGATCCGCAGGCAGTGTCGCCGCGCGGCGCGGTGGGGCTGATGCAGGTGATGCCGGCCACGGCCGAACGCTTCGGCGTGGCGCGCGAGCCCAGGCGTTCGGTGGAGCAGAAGCTCACCGACCCGGGCACGAACATCGCGGCCGGTGCGCGCTACCTGCGGCACCTGATCGATCTTTTCGAGGGCCGGCTGGACCTGGCCCTGGCGGCCTACAACGCGGGCGAGGGCGCCGTGCAGCGTGCCGGCCGCCGGATTCCGGCCTACCGCGAGACACAGAACTACGTGAAGAGCGTGCTGGGGCTCTACGCCCTGCTCAAGCCCGCGGCGGCCGCTCCGGTGCCCGTGGCGGCCGGGCGCGGCGCCGCGGCCGGCCGGGTGCGCATGGAACTGGCAGCACCCGTGGCCCAGGACGCGCCCTGATCTTTCGAACGACACCGCGGCGCACCGCCTGCCGCGTTCCTCTTTCCATCCTTCCCGACGCATGAGCGATAACGACCAACCCACCCTCGACTTCTCCCAGCCCGAGTCCGGCGACCACCTGGGCCTGGCCGGCTACGCGCAGCGCGCCTACCTGGAGTACGCGCTCTCCGTGGTGAAGGGCCGCGCGCTGCCGGACGTGTGCGACGGCATGAAGCCGGTGCAGCGCCGCATCCTCTTCGCGATGGAGCGCATGGGCCTGGCCTATGGCGGGCCCACCCGCAACGTGCCGGCCAAGCCCGTGAAAAGCGCCCGCGTGGTGGGCGACGTGCTGGGCCGCTTCCATCCGCATGGCGACCAGTCGGCCTACGACGCGCTGGTGCGGCTGGCGCAGGATTTCAGCCAGCGCTATCCGCTCATCGACGGCCAGGGCAACTTCGGCAGCCGCGATGGCGACGGCGCCGCAGCCATGCGCTACACCGAGGCGCGGCTGACGCGTATCGCCGGCCTGCTGCTCGAGGAAATCGACCAGGGTACGGTCGATTTCGTGCCCAATTACGACGGCTCCACCGAGGAGCCGCGCCAGCTGCCCGCGCGCCTGCCGTTCGCATTGCTGAACGGCGCTAGCGGCATCGCCGTGGGCCTGGCCACCGAGATTCCGAGCCACAACCTGCGCGAGATCGCCGACGCCTGCGTGGCGCTGGTGAAGAACCCGAAGCTCGCCGACGAGGAACTCGCCGCGATCGTGCCGGGCCCGGACTACCCGGGCGGCGGCCAGATCATCAGCAGCCCGGGCGACATCCAGGACGCCTACCGCACGGGGCGCGGCAGCCTCAAGGTGCGCGCGCGCTGGAAGATCGAGGACCTGGCGCGGGGCCAGTGGCAGATGGTGGTGACCGAGCTGCCGCCCGGCGTTTCCGCGCAGAAGGTGCTGGAAGAGATCGAGGAGCTCACCAATCCCAAGGTCAAGGCCGGCAAGAAGGCGCTCTCGCAGGAGCAGACGCAGCTCAAGGCCACGGTGCTGGGCGTGCTGGACGTGGTGCGCGACGAGTCGAGCAAGGATGCGCCCGTGCGCATCGTGTTCGAGCCCAAGACGGGCAAGGTGCCGCAACAGGAACTCATCACCACGCTGCTGGCGCACACCAGCCTGGAAACCTCCGCGCCCATCAACCTGACCATGGTGGGCCTGGACGGCAAACCCGTGCAGAAGTCGCTGCGGCGCATGCTGGAGGAATGGATCGCCTTCCGCCAGCAGACCATCACGCGGCGCAGCCAGCACCGCCTCGCCAAGGTGCTGGACCGCATCCACATCCTCGAGGGGCGGCAGACCGTGCTGCTCAACATCGACGAGGTGATCGCCATCATCCGCGCGAGCGACGAGCCCAGGGCCGCGCTGATGGCGCGCTTCCACCTGTCGGAGCGGCAGGCCGAGGACATCCTGGAAATCCGCCTGCGCCAGCTCGCGCGGCTCGAGGCCATCAAGATCGAGCAGGAACTCAAGGAACTGCGCGAGGAGCAGGGCAAGCTCGAGGACATCCTTGCCAACCCCGCATCGCTGCGCCGCCTGATGGTCAAGGAGATCGAGGCGGACGCGAAGCAGTTCGCGGACGCGCGCCGCACGCTCATCCAGGCCGACAAGCGCGCCACGGCCGAGGTGAAGGTGGTCGATGAGCCCGTGACGGTGGTCGTTTCGCAGAAGGGCTGGGTGCGCGCGCGCCAGGGCCACGGCCACGATGCCGGCACCTTCGCTTTCAAATCCGGCGACGCGCTCTATGGCACCTTCGAGTGCCGCACCGTCGATACGCTCATCGCCTTCGGCAGCAACGGCCGCGTGTATTCCGTGGCCGTCTCGCAATTGCCCGGCGCGCGCGGCGATGGCCAGCCCATCACCACGCTGATCGATCTGGAGGCCGGCACGCAGCCGGTGCACTATTTCGCGGGCCCCGCGAACGCGGCGCTGCTGCTCGCGGGTTCGGGCGGCTACGGCTTCATCGCCGCCGTGGAGCACATGACCGCGCGCAACCGCGGCGGCAAGGCCTTCGTCTCGCTGGGCGAGGGCGAGCAGCTCTGCCGGCCGTCGCACGCGGCGTTCACCAGCGGCAGCCAGGCGCTCGTTCCCGCGACCCATGTGTGCTGCGCCTCGGCGGGCGGGCGCATCCTGACGTTCGAGATCACCGAGCTCAAGCAGATGGCCAATGGCGGCCGCGGCCTGATGCTCATCGACCTCGAACCCAAGGACACGCTGGCGGGCGCGGCGGCCTACACGCGCAGCGTGCGCATCGCTGGCGTGGGCCGTGGCGGCAAGGAGCGCGACGAGACGCTCGAGATCCGCAGCCTCAACAATGCGCGCTTCCCGCGCGGGCGCAAGGGCAAGGCGGCGGACCTGGGTTTCAAGCCCAATTCCGTGCTGCGCGTCGAGTAAAGCCGCGCGAACACCGCTTTTCCGGGGCCGCCAGGGCATGGCGGCCCTTTTTTTTGTTGCGCCGCCGCATCGCGACGGGAATATGGTGTTAATGCGAGTGGTGTTTCTGCTTGTATCAATGCACTATCTGCCCGCACGGCCACTGGAGGCGGCGGCTGCGGGGCCGTGCGTTGCCGTGATGCGCGCCAGGAGCACCTTACCGTGAAAGATCTGAAAATATCCACCCGCCTCGCGCTGGGATTCGCGCTCATCCTGCTTGTCATGTTCCTCATGAACATGCTGGGCCTGACCAATATGGGGGAGATGGTCCGTTCCGTGAAGGGCGTCGGATCGGAAGCCCTCTTCAAGGAGCGCCTGATCAGCGACTGGGCACGCAACATCCACACGAGCGTGCAGCGGACCAAGGCCGTGGCGTTGAGTGCGGATTCGGCGCTCAGCGACAGGTTCGCGGAAGAAGCGGCCGCCTCGTCGCGCCAGTCGGGTGACATGCTCAAGCGCATCGATGCGCTGGCGCAGACGGACCAGGAAAAGGCCCTGATGGCCGACATCCAGAAAACGCGCGTGGCCTATCTCGCGTCGCGCGATGCCCTCTACAAGGCCAAGCGCGAGGGGCGGCTGGACGAGGCGCAGCGCCTGTTCACGCAGGAGTTCCAGCCCCTGACCGTGCAGTACCTCAAGAGCGTGCAGCAACTCCTGGACCTTCAGCGCGCGAACATCGATGCCGCCCTCGGGAAGGTGGAATCCGGCTACGCGGAGACCCGCATCGCCGTGGCGATCGCCACCGTGCTGGCCCTGGTCCTGGGCGCGGGCCTGGGCTGGTGGATCACGCGCGGCATCACGCGCCCGCTCGGCGAGGCGGTGCGTGTCGCGCGCGCCGTGGCGGACAACGATCTCACGAGCCATATCACCACTGGCGGACGCGACGAGACCGGGCAGGTGCTGGATGCCCTGCGCCAGATGAACGACAACCTCGCCCAGGTCACGGGCCGCGTGCGCCAGGGAGCCGACAGCATCGCGGTCGCCGCGCGCGAAATCGATGCGGGCAACCAGGACCTTTCGGCGCGCACCGAGCGGCAGGCGAGCGCCCTGCAGCAGACGGCGGCCTCCATCGAACAACTCACCAGCGCCGTGCGGCAGAACGCCGACAGCGCCCGGCAGGCCAACCAGCTCGCGGCCCATGCCTCGCAGGTGGCGGGCGAGGGCGGGCAGGTGGTGGCCGGGGTGGTGCAGACCATGGGCGCCATCGATGCTTCCTCGCGCCGCATCGCCGACATCATCGGCGTGATCGACGGCATTGCCTTCCAGACGAACATCCTCGCGCTGAACGCGGCCGTGGAGGCCGCACGGGCCGGCGAGCAGGGCCGCGGCTTCGCGGTCGTGGCCGGCGAAGTGCGCGCGCTCGCGGGGCGCAGCGCCGAAGCCGCCAAGGACATCAAGGCGCTGATCGGCGATTCCGTGGCCAAGGTGGACGAGGGCTCCCAGCAGGTCGCGCAGGCGGGGCGCACCATGGAGTCCGTGGTGGACAGCATCCGGCGCGTGGCCGACATCATGGGCGAGATCAGTGCCGCGAGCGCGGAGCAGAGCACGGGCATCGAGCAGGTGAGCCAGGCCATCGGGCAGATGGACCAGGTGACGCAGCAGAACGCCGCACTGGTCGAGGAGGCCGCGGCCGCCACCGGCTCGCTCAAGACGCAGGCGGCCATGCTGGCCGAAGTGGTGGCGGCATTCCGCCTGCGGGACGGCAGCGTGACCGGGATTCCCGCCGCTTCCGTGCCCGTTTCACCACCTGCCGCCAGGGCGGTGCCGGCGCCCGCTTTCCCTCCGGCAGCAGCGCCGGCATCCCCGCGCCCGGCCGTCGCGGCACCCGCCCGGCCGCGCACCCCGGCCGTCGCCAGGCCGGCTGCCGGCAAGGCGCCCGCACTGCCCGGTGGACGCCCGGCACCTGCGGCATCCGCGGCGCAGGCACCCGCGCCGAAGCCCCCCGCGCCGCCGCCCAAGGCCAGCCAGAGCGACGACGACTGGGAAACCTTCTAAGAGCGGCTAACACGACCCTTCTGGCGTCGTGGCCGTACTGCCTCCGATACGGCGCCTGGCCAGAACCGCTTTGCTGGGTCGTGTTAGCCGCTCCAAGCCTGGCGGGTGGTTGCGCACGGCTCTGGTGTAAACACCGAGCGCCCCGGACGCCGCTTCATGCACGATGGCTTCAGCCGACGAGGGTGGGCGCGGTCCGCCCGGCATGACAAAGGAGTCCGCCATGCAACGATCACTGCGGGTCGTCCACAAGCTCTGGATCGCCGTCGCCCTGCTGGTGGCCATGCTGTCCGTGGTCCTCGGCGTGGCCGGTGCGCGCTACCAGCGCGAGCAGGCCCTGGCCGAGGCCGCGCGCGACGAGATGGAGCAGCGCACCCAGGCGGCCCTGCGCTGGGCCGGGCTGACGGAAACCAACGCGGCCCGCACCCTGGCGGTGGCGCTGACCGCCGATTCCCTGCTGGAGGCGCAGTTCAAGGAGCCGATCGCCGCCACGTCCGCACGCATTTCAGAAACCCAGAAGATGCTCGCCGGCATGGACCTTTCCGCACAGGACAGGGCGCAGATGGCGAAGATCGCCGCGGCACGCCAGGCCACGCTGGACCTGCGTGGCGAGGCCGGCAGGCTGTCGGCTGCCGGCCAGCGTGACGAGGCCCGCGCGCTGGTGCTGCAGCGCTACCAGCCTGCCGTGGCGGCCTACCTGCAGCTCCTTCGGGACTTCGCGCAGTCGCAGGCCGATGCCGCCGATGCGCTGCGCGACCGGACGGCCGCATCGCTGCAGCGCATCCTGCTGGGCGCGGCCGCGGGGATGGCGCTGCTGTTCGCCGGGATCGTGGCGGGCAGCGTGTTGCTGATCCGCGGCATCCAGAAGCCGCTGGCCGAGGCCAATGCCGTGGCGGCGCGCATCGCCGAGGGGGACCTGGCCTCGCCCGTGCCGCAGGGCCGCGGCGACGAGTTCGGCGAACTGCTGCGATCGCTCGGCGCCATGGGCGAATCGCTGTCGGGCGTGGTGCGGCAGGTGCGCCAGAGCACCGACAGCATCGCCATCGCCAGCGCCGAGATCGCCACGGGCAACCACGACCTGTCCGTGCGCACCGAGCAGGCCTCCAGCAGCCTGCAGGAAACGGCAGCCGCCATGGAAGAGTTCACCAGCACCCTGCAGCAGAGCGCGGGCAGCGCGCAGCAGGCCAGCGGGCTGGCGGCCAGTGCCCGCAGCGTGGCGCAGCGCGGCGGCGACGTGGTCACCCAGGTGGTTTCCACCATGGACGACATCCACCAGAGCAGCCGCCGCATCGCGGACATCATCGGCGTGATCGACGGCATCGCGTTCCAGACCAACATCCTGGCCCTGAACGCTGCCGTGGAGGCGGCTCGTGCGGGCGAGCAGGGCCGGGGTTTCGCCGTGGTGGCGGGCGAGGTGCGCAGCCTGGCGCAGCGCAGCGCCACCGCCGCGCGCGAGATCAGGCAACTGATCGGAACCTCGGTGGAGCGGGTGGAGGCCGGCAGCCGGCTGGTGCAGGACGCCGGCGCCACCATGCAGGACATCGTGCGCTCGGTGCAGCACGTGAACGACATGATCGGAGAGATCACCGCTGCGGCCTCCGAGCAGAGCGCCGGCATCGGGCAGGTGAACGAATCCGTGGGGCGGCTGGACCAGATGACGCAGCAGAACGCCGCGCTGGTGGAAGAAAGCGCGGCCGCGGCCCAGAGCCTGCGCGAGCAGGCGGAGCAACTGGCGCGCACGGTGTCGGTGTTCAAGCTGCGCGCCCTGCCGGGCGCTGCCGGCGCGGCACTGCCGCAGCCCGTGCGGGGCGGGGCGCGCAGGCTGGCGGCCTGATCCGGCACGTGGCTGGGGCCCCTCCTCAGGACTGCGCCGGGGGGCCCACCGCCTCGGCTGCGAAACGCTCGGACGGCCGCGCGATCTGCTCGCGGCAGGCCACCAGGGGCAGGTCGCGCTGGCCCGGCACGGTGCGCGACACCAGCGCGTACAGGCTGCTGACCGCGCTCGATACCGCGTCCGGCGTGGACGCGCCGCGCAGCAGGTGGCCCAGCAGCACGGCCGAGAACACGTCGCCCATGCCGTTGGGCAGGGGCTGCAGGTCGATGAATGGCGTGCGCACCAGCCAGGCGGCCCCCGCCGTCACGGCCAGCGTGGCCAGCCGGTCGTCCGGCAGGTCCGGCGTGCGCAGGCTGGTCACCACGATGAGCGAAGGGCCGGTGCCGGCGGCATCGCCCAGCAGCGCGCGCGCTGCGGCCACCGCCTCGTCCACCGAGCCCAGCGGCGCGCCGTGCAGCAGTTCGAACTCGTACTGGTTGGGCGTGATGATGCTGGCCTGCGCCAGCGCGCGGCGGCGCAGGAATTCCGGGATGCCCGGGCGCACGAACACGCCCCGGCCCACGTCGCCCATCACCGGGTCGCACAGGTAGCGCAGGCCCGGGCGCACGGCCCGGATCTCCTGCACCGCGGCCAGGATGGCTTCGCCCACGCCGGCATCGCCCAGGTAGCCCGAGAGCACCGCCGTGCAGCGCGCCAGCACGCCGCGCGCGCGCAGGCCATCGAGCACGTCGGCGATGTGCGCGGGAGGGAAGACCTGCCCCTTGAATTCGCCGTAGCCCGTGTGGTTGGAGAACTGAACCGTGTGCACCGCCACCGGCTGGATGCCCAGCAGTTGCAGCGGCAGCATGGCCGCGTCGTTGCCCACGTGCCCGAAGGCGACATGGGACTGGATGGAGAGCACCAGCGGCGGCTCCCCGGACGGCGGGGCGGCGCAAGGGGCTGCGGTGGCGCTCACGGCATCCACGGCGCTCAGGCCAGCTCGGCGATCAGTTCGATTTCCACGCAGGCGCCCATGGGGATCTGCGCCACGCCGAAGGCACTGCGCGCGTGCTTGCCCTTGTCGCCGAACACTTCGCCCAGCAGTTCGCTGGCGCCGTTGGTCACCAGGTGCTGCTCGGTGAAGTCGCCGGTGGAGTTCACCAGGCTCATCACCTTCACGATGCGCTGCACGCGGTTCAGGTCGCCGCCCGTGGCCGCATGCAGCGTGCCCAGCAGGTCGATCGCCACGGCCCGGGCCGCGGCCTTGCCGTCTTCCGTCGAGACATCGCGGCCGAGCTGGCCGACCCACGGCTTGCCGTCCTTGCGCGCGATGTGGCCGCTCAGGAAGACGAGGTTACCCGTCTGCACGTAGGGCACATAGGCCGCCGCCGGCGTGGCGACGGGCGGAAGCGTGATGTTCAGGGCGGAGAGTTTGTCGTAGATGCTCATGGTGATGGGGAAGCGGGTTGAGAAGGAAAAAGGGGCGACGGCTGTGCGCGTGCCGGTCGGTAGAGCGCAGCCAAGGCCTGCGGCGGAAGGAATGGTACAGCGCTCCGGCGGCTCCCCTCAGGGCTGCCCGTCGAAACTCTCCACCCCGTCGGGAGACGGCACCCAGGCCAGGCGCCGCCGGGTCCAGATCTGTCTTTTCGGGGCGCCCAGTGCGTGCCGCTGGCGGATCGCGCCGATCCGCAGCGAATAGGCCGTGGGGTTTTCTTCCGCGCAGGCGTACAGTGGCGTGCCGCAGTGTTCGCAGAACGCGAGCAGGCGCCTGGCCCCGCTGTCGGCGGTTTTCACGTAGGTGCGCGGCGTGCCCCGCGTCAGCCGGAAGCCGGAGGCCGGCGCGGGAATGTTGGCGCGGAACGCGGAGCCCGAGTGGGTCTGGCAGTCGTTGCAGTGGCAGACCGTCATGCTGCCCGGCTGGACCTCGGCTTCGTAGGCCACCGCGCCGCAGTGGCATTGGCCTTCAATCTTCACGGAGATTCTCCTGGGATGGCGGGAGGCGGGATGCCTCCCCGTGGGCCATTCTGCGCCGGGCGGGAAAGCGGCTTCCGGGGTGCCCTGATAGACTGGCGGCGACACGTTTTCCACACCTCCCATGTCCTCCCCTACCCAGCGAACCATTCCGACCGAGCGGGGAATGCAGATCGCCGAGCGGCGCATTCCCGAGATGGCCCCCAAGGCGGGCCATGAGGCCTACCGGGCCGCGCTCAGAGCGACGGGGGCGGCCACCGTGAAGACCGCTTCCGGCCAGGTCGTCGAGCGCCGTAGCGACGGCAGCTTCACCGTCATCAAAGACCTTCCGGTGGGCAAGCGCGTCAAGCCGGGCACGGTCCTCAAGCGTGTCTCACGGGGCAGCTGACGCCCGGTTGCCGGCCAGGCCTGCCCTGGCCCAGCCGCGCCTGCGCGTCCTCGCAGGGCCGAACGGATCCGGCAAGAGCACCCTGCAGTCCGAACTCAAGCCCCAGTGGATCGGCGCCTTCGTGAACGCCGACGAGATCGAGAAGACGCTTCGTTCTTCCGGCGGCTGCCTGGGGCTGCGGGAGCTCGGCGTGACGGGTGAGGCCCCAGCGGTGCTGGAGCGGATCCGCGGCAGCTTCCAGACGTTCGGCCTGGGGAGGCGCCTGGACATGCCGGCCCTGCTTGCCGGAATCACGCTGGACAGTGAACTGACCCTCCAGGTGCCCGGGCCCTGGGACTCCTACCTGGCCGCCACGCTGGCCGAAGCCGTGCGCCGGGAACTGCGGAACGAAGGCCGCACCTTCACGTTCGAGACCGTCATGTCGCACCGCTCGAAGATCGACTTCATGCGGGACACCCGCGCGCGGGGCTACCGGGTCTATCTGTACTTCGTGGCGACCGACGACCCCGCCATCAACATCGACCGGGTGCGGCGGCGCGTGCTGCAGGGCGGCCATCCGGTGCCCGACGACAAGGTGATCGACCGTTACCACAAGTCCATCGCGCTGATGACCGAGGCCTGCGAGGTGGCGCACCGTGCCTACATCTTCGACAACTCGGGCGCCAGGCACAAGCTGCTCGCCGAGGTGACGGACTTCGACACCCTCCGGCTGGAGTCCAGCGTGCTCAACCCGTGGTTTCTGGGGACCGGGCTGTGGAGGGCGTTTTCCTGAGGCACAACGGTGGCGCGCGGTGAAACTGTTCGTGTCGTCAACTTGCCAGGCACAGCGTTCCTCCATGAAATCCTCAGCGCCATCAACGATGGGGAGATAGAGCATGCAGGTACTCCAGCCATCATCTGCATTCGCTGTGGAATGCGATACCACCAGCGATGCAGGTCCCCCCCGGCTCCGCCTGCGACACCGCGGGGACGGGGGCGTTGTCCTCGACCTGCCGGGTGCCTTGCTGGAAGCCCAGTTCGAGGCTGTTGACGGCTATCTCTGCATGTCCATTGGGTTGCGCGGGACGGACGGGTGCTGGACGCTGTCGAACTGTCCGCGTCCTACACGCCGGCCATCTTCGCGAACGCGGTGCTGGCGGCTCCCCGGACGGTGCGTTTCACCTTCTTCGATGACGGTCGCCTGTGGAGCGTCGAGGTTGCCCGGACGCCCCGTAGGCGATGGCGTGGACCTCCGTATCCTGCGCGGCGCCGGGCGCGGTGGTGGCGGCCGGGGTGGCTGCTGATTGCGGTGCAGTAACGGTAACGGGTTCGCAGGGCAGTGCCCTTGCTTCACGGATCGGCATGCCTTGCATGCCTTTTTCTCGCGGTCCGCGGCCGGTTGCCGGCCCTAGCATCGGGGCCCCATGAGCCGGCCCGCTTCCTCCGCCACGCCGCCCGTCCCTCCCTCTCTTCCCGCCCCGCCATCCAGTCCTCCCGTCATCGAGGCCGGCGGCTGGCTCTGGCCTGCCCTGCTGCTGGGCAGCATTGCCGGTGCGTTGCTGCAGCTCATGCAGCCTGCGCTCTGGCCGGTGCGCCTGTATGCGGCACTGCTGCTGGCGGGCGTGGCCGTGTGGGTGCCGGCCCGGCGCCTGGGCCGGCGGCGGCGCGGCCCGGTGGCCCGTGCATTGCCGGTTTCAGTTCCAGGATGCCTGGCCTTCTGTGCCACGGCGCTGGCGGCATTCGCGGTCTGCGGCCTGCGTGCGGGCGCCTATCTGTCGGATGCGGTGGACCCGGCCCTGGAGGGGCGCGACCTGCGCATCGTCGCCGTGGTGGCGGCGATGCCGCAACCCACCGACGCGGGTGTGCGCCTGCGGCTGGAGGTGGAGTCGGCCTGGTTCACGGGGCAGGGTGGCAGCCGGCCGCGCTCCGGGGGGCTCCGCCCGTATCGCGGCGGACGAAAGGAGCGTCCGGAGGCGGAGGGCGGTGCCGGCGCACGCCATGCGCCCGGCCGGCCCGTGCGGCTGCCTCCGCTGGTCGATGTGTCGTGGTCTTCCGGGGCTCCCTGGTTCGCGCGCCAGGCAAACGGACTCCGGACGCCGGCCCGTGCCGCACCCGCACCCGCACCCGCACCCGCGGGCATGCCGGACGAGGCACCGGCACCGTCTTCTTCCTCGCCGGCACCTGTCTCCGCACCCGTGCCTGCCGTCCGCGTGGGCGAGCGGTGGGAGATGACGGTGCGCCTGAATGCCCCGCACGGCCTGCGCAATCCGGGCGGCTTCGATGCCGAGCTCTGGTTGTGGGAGCAGGGCGTGCAGGCCACGGGCTCCGTGCAGGCGGGCGCCCGCGCCGAGCGTCCGGTGCGGCTGGAGTCCTCGCCCTGGTGGCGGCACCCGGTGGAGCAGGCGCGGCAGCGGGTGCGCGATGCCATCCTCGCCCGGCTGGCGCCGCCGCAGGCCACCGGGGCGGACAACGATCCGCAGGATCTGGCCCGGCGGCGTGCCGCAGGCGTGGTGGCGGCCCTGGTGACGGGCGACCAGCGCGCGATCGACCGGGCCGACTGGGACGTGTTCCGCGCGACGGGCGTGGCACATCTGGTGAGCATTTCCGGACTGCACATCACATTGTTTGCCTGGGTCGCCGCGGCGTTGGTGGGCTGGCTGTGGAGGCGCTCGGCGCTGCTGTGCCTGGCGGTGCCGGCACCCTGGGCGGCGCTGGTGGGCGGGGTGCTGCTGGCGGCGGCGTATGCGCTGTTCAGCGGCTGGGCGGTGCCGGCGCAGCGCACGGTGTGCATGCTGGCGGTGGTGGGCGCGCTGCGGCTCTCGGGGCGGCGCTGGCCCTGGCCGCAGGTCTGGCTGCTGGCCTGCGCGGCGGTGGTGGCCGCCGATCCGTGGGCACTGCTGCAGGCGGGCTTCTGGCTCAGCTTCGTGGCGGTGGGCGTGCTGTTCGCGTCCGACGCGGCCACGCCGCCCGAGGTGGTGCCGGCCGCCCGCGCGGCCGGGCGCCTGCGCGCACGCGTGCTGGCCCTGCTGCGCGAGCAGTGGGTGGTGACGCTGGCGCTGACGCCGCTCACGGTGCTGCTGTTCGGGCAGATATCGGTGGTGGGCTTCGTGGCGAACCTGGTGGCTATTCCGTGGATGACGCTGGTCGTCACGCCGCTGGCGCTGCTCGGTGTGCTGTGGGCGCCGCTGTGGTCTGCGGCGGCGGCCTGCCTGCGGCCGTTCGCGGAAGGGCTGCAGTGGCTGGCGGCCTGGCCCTGGGCCACGCTGTCGCTGCCGGCGGCGCCGCTGTGGGCGGGCGTGGCCGGCATGGCGGGCGGCGTGCTGCTGGTGATGCGCCTGCCCTGGGCGCTGCGCCTGATGGGCCTGCCGCTGTTGCTGCCCGTGCTGTGGTGGCACCCGGCGCGGCCCGCGGCGGGGCAGTTCGAACTGCTGGCTCCCGACGTGGGCCAGGGCAGCGCGGTGCTGGTGCGCACGGCCGGCCATGCGCTGCTCTACGACGCGGGGCCGCGCTACGGACCGCAGAGCGATGCCGGCGACCGGGTGCTGGTGCCGCTGCTGCGCGCGGGCGGCGAGCGGCTGGACCGGGTGATGCTCAGCCACCGCGATACCGACCACACGGGCGGTGCCGCGGCGGTGCTGGCCGCGCACCCGGGCGCGGACCTGTGGGGATCGCTGGAGCCCGGCCATCCGCTGGAGGCGCAGGGTGCGCGCGCCATCACCCGATGCGAGGCGGGCCGGCAGTGGATCTGGGACGGGGTGCGCTTCGAGGTGCTGCATCCATCGCCGGGCGCACGGGAAGGCGGCGGGGCGGGAACGGTCGTATCGGGCCCCTCGGCCGGTCGCGAGGACCGGACCAATGCGGTGAGCTGCGTGCTGCGCATCTCGGCGCCCGGCGCGTCGGCCCTGCTGGCCGGCGATATCGGCCGGGAGCAAGAGGCTGCCCTGGCCGCGCGGGGCGCACTGCCGCCGGCCGACGTGCTGCTGGTGCCCCACCACGGCAGCCGCACGTCCTCCAGCCCGGCGCTGCTGGACGCCGTGCGGCCGCGCACCGCCGTGGTGCAGGCGGGCCACCGCAACCGCTACGGGCACCCGGCGCCGGACGTGCTGGGGCGCTACGCGGAGCGTGGGGCGCAGCTGGTGGATTCGCCCTCCTGCGGCGCGTGGTCCTGGCAGTCCGCGCGGCCGCTGCGCTGGCGCTGCGAACGCGATGCCGCGCGGCGCTACTGGCACCATGCGCCGCCTCCCGCGGCCTCGGCCGCAGCCGCCGCGGAGGCGGCGGATCCCTTCTGACCGCGGAATCCGGCCACGCCCCGCCTCCTGCGGTCGCTTCCAGCGGACGAGCAGGCTTGCAACTTGCTATGCTGGCTGCAGGAGGCACCACTGATGCAGAAGTTCGACGAGATGTACGAGATGCTGCCCTTCGATGGCAGCGATGTGCGCCCCCACTACCAGCGCTACGGCCAGTGGCTGTCGCGCCAGCCGGCCGAGGCGATGCAGGCGCGCCGCGCCGAGGCCGAGATGATCTTCCGCCGCGTGGGCATCACCTTCGCGGTCTATGGCGCCAAGGACGAGGACGGGGCCGGCACCGAGCGGCTCATCCCCTTCGACCTGATCCCCCGCATCATTCCCGCCCACGAGTGGGCGCGCATGCAGCAGGGGCTCGTGCAGCGGGTGACGGCGCTCAACCGCTTCATCCACGACATCTACCATGGCCAGGACATCCTGCGCGCGGGCATCGTGCCGTCCGACCTGATCGTGGGCAATGCGCAGTTCCGCCCCGAGATGGTCGGCGTGGACGTGCCGCAGGGCGTCTACGCCCACATCGCCGGCATCGACATCGTGCGCGCGCCGGACGGGCAGGGCAATGGCATCTACTATGTGCTGGAGGACAACCTGCGCGTGCCCTCGGGCGTGTCGTACATGCTGGAGAACCGCAAGATGATGATGCGGCTCTTCCCCGAGCTGTTCCGCAGCCACCGCGTGGCGCCCGTGGCCCACTACCCCGACATGCTGCTCGACACGCTGCGCGCCAGCGCGCCGGCCGGTGCGGCCGAGCCCACGGTGGTGGTGCTCACCCCGGGCATGTACAACAGCGCGTACTTCGAGCACGCCTTCCTCGCGCAGCAGATGGGCGTGGAGCTGGTGGAGGGGCAGGACCTGGTCGTCAAGGACAACTTCGTCTATATGCGCACCACCCGCGGGCTGCAGCGCGTGGATGTGATCTACCGCCGCGTGGACGACGACTTCCTCGATCCGCAGGTCTTCCGCCCCAAGTCCACGCTGGGCTGCGCCGGCCTCATGGCCGCGTACCGCGCGGGCAACGTGGCGATCTGCAACGCCGTGGGCACGGGCATCGCGGACGACAAGTCCGTCTATCCGTACGTGCCGGAGATGATCCGCTTCTACCTGGGCGAAGAGCCCATCCTGGCGAACGTGCCTACCTGGATGTGCCGCAAGCAGGACGACCTGCAGTATGTGCTGGACCACCTGCACGAACTGGTGGTGAAGGAAGTGCACGGCGCGGGCGGCTACGGCATGCTGATCGGCCCCGCCGCGACCAGGGCGGAAATCGAGGAGTTCCGCGGCGCGCTGCTGGCCAACCCGGCGGGCTACATCGCACAGCCCACGCTGTCGCTCTCCAGCTGCCCCACCTACGTGGAATCGGGCATCGCCCCGCGCCACATCGACCTGCGGCCCTTCGTGCTCTCGGGCCAGAAGGTGCAGATGGTGGCCGGCGGCCTCACGCGCGTGGCGCTGAAGGAGGGCTCGCTGGTCGTCAATTCATCGCAGGGCGGGGGCACCAAGGACACCTGGGTGCTGGGCGACGCCAATGGCGCACCCGCCACGGGCCTGTCGCAGTCCATGGGCGCCATGACCCAGACCCTGGGCGGCCAGGGCGCCATGGCCATGTCGCAGTCGATGGGAGGGAAGTGAGATGCTGAGCCGTACTGCCGATCATCTGTTCTGGATGTCCCGCTACACCGAACGGGCTGAGAACACCGCCCGCATGCTGAACGTCAGCTACGAGACCTCGCTGCTGCCGCAGTCGGCCGACGTGGCGCAGGAGAGCTGGCTGGGACTGCTGTCGATCAGCGAGCTGATCCCGGCGTACACCGCGCGCCATGGCGAGGTCACGCGCGAAGGGGTGCTGGAGTTCATGGTGCGCGATGGGAACAACCCCTCGTCCATCCTCTCCTGCCTGCGTGCGGCCCGCGAGAACGCGCGCGCGGTGCGCGGCGCGCTGACCACCGAGATCTGGGAGACGCAGAACCAGACCTGGCTGGAGCTGCAGCGGCAGCTGCAGGGCCGGGATTTCGAGCGCGACCCCGGGGCGCTCTTCGAATGGGTGAAGTACCGCTCGCACCTCTCGCGGGGCGTGACGCTGGGCACCATGCTGCAGGACGAGGCCTTCCACTTCCTGCGCCTGGGCACCTTCCTGGAGCGGTCCGACAACACGGCGCGGCTGCTGGACGTGAAGTTCCATGCCGTGCAGAGCGACTTCCACGGCTCGGCGGTGCGCGAGCGCGGCCGGGCGTCGCCGCAGGAATTCGACTTCTACCACTGGAGCGCGATCCTGCGCAGCGTGTCGGCGTTCGAGGTGTACCGCAAGGTGTACCGCGACGTGATCACGCCCGAGCGGGTGGCCGACCTGCTCATGCTGCGGGCCGACATGCCGCGCTCGCTGCACGCCAGCCTGCGCGAGGTGGTGGACAACCTCGCCGTGGTCGCCAACGACCAGTCGGCGGAAACGCAGCGCAAGGCCGGGCGCCTGCTGGCCGATCTGCGCTACGGCCGCATCGACGAGATCCTGGCCACCGGACTGCATGCCTACCTCACGCAGTTCCTGGACCGTGTGAACGACCTGGGCGCGGGCATCAGCCGGGATTTCCTGGTGCCGGTGCCTGCCTGAAGCGGCCCGCAGGCCCGGCCTGCGCGCGACGCTCCGGTGGGAGGGGCAGCAGGCGGGACGGGGTCAGCGGGGCTGCACCGTGTCTCCCGAGGCGAGCACGCGCTGCTGCGCGCATTCGGGAACGCTGCGGTCGATGGGCCGGCCCTCGACGCCGTAGCCCTGCAGCGCCATGGAATCCAGCTCGCCGGAGGCCCGGGCGCAGGCCAGTTCCGCGACCACTTCGGCACGCGTGCGGCCCTGCTGCCCGGTCGATGCACCCGTGCCGAGCTGGCTGGCGGCACCTGCGCCCTCGGGCGTGCGGCCAGCGGGCTGCGCGATGGCGAACGTGGCGGCCAGCAGTGCGCCGGCGCAGAAGGTGGCGGTGCGCAGCAGCGTGCGCGCGGGAAGATGAAGGGTGTAGGCCATGGTTCGGGCTCCTGCGGAGAATGCGACGTGCTCTCCATGCCTTCACTGTGCGCGACCGCATTCGCCCGGGCCAGGAGAACGCGACGGAACGCCGCTGCCGCGGCGTGAAGGGCCCGGATGGCGGAGCCGGAGGTGATGGCGGTGCATGCCTTCGGCCCCCACTGCAGGCGCTGCCGCCGCGAGGGGTATTTTCATAAATTTTGTTTACCGGCAATATGAACGGCGGCCGGCTGCGTTGGCGCTGCAGCCTGTTAGATTGCGGGGCTGCTCAAATTGTTATTCTTGAAGTGGAAATGGTCTGCCAATGAACGAGAGGCTGGAAAACGATGATCGCCATGGCGTGCTTTCGGATCTGGGATATATCGTCGATGAATATCTTTGCGAATATCCGTCGGAATCCGGCGCGCTCATCCCGCTGACGGAGCAATTGGGCAGGGGCGGGGACATCACCCGGCGCAGCGCATCGCCCGGCCACGTGACCGCCAGTGGCATCGTCCTCTCGCGTGGCGCCGTGCTGCTCGTGTTCCATCCCTACCTGAAGCGTTGGCTGCAGCCCGGCGGCCATGTCGAATCCTCCGAGGCACCCCTCGACGCCGCCATCCGGGAAGTCCGGGAAGAAGCGGGCATCGCCACCCTGGCCCATCCATGGCATTTCAAGGCGGGAATTCCGCTGGATATCGACATCCATGCCATTCCCGAAAATCCTGCCAAGGGAGAACCGGCGCACATGCATTTCGATTTCCGGTACCTGCTGGTAAGGGATGAATCGAAACCGATTCTCCGCAGCGCGGAAAATCACCCATGCCGGTGGACGGACATTTCCGCTGTGTCCGGCGCAAGCCTGTCCCGTATCGGGCAGAAGATTTCCCGCCACGGCCTGGCCGCCTGAGCCGCCATGGATTCCAAGGCATTCTTCCAGGCGGTCCTGGACAGCAGCATCCCCCGCCGGGCGGGCAGGCTGGTCCTCGTGACCCACATCGTTCCCGGGAGCGAGAACTTCGTCCTCGGCATCCACGAGCGCCTGCCCCTGGCGGCGGTCATTCCCAAGCCCAGTTCGCTGCATGGGCCCACCTGCCGCGTGATCGAGGAGCACGTGCCGGTGATCCACTACACGCGGGACAGGATCCAGCAGAACGCGCTCGGCTTCATTGCGCACCTGCGCAGCCTGATCGGGGAAGAGCCCTTCGCGGCCATCGATACCGGGGGCTATTTCTCGAACATCCTGGCCGCCCTGAAAAAGGCGTTTCCGTCGCAGCTGGTCGGCATCGTCGAGGACACCGAGAACGGACACCAGAAGTATGACGCCGCACTGCGCAGCATCCGGGCGCGCGGGGGCGCCATGTTTCCCTGTCCCGTCATGTCCGTGGCCAGGAGCAAGCTCAAGGAACCGGAGGATTTCCTGGTGGGCCAGGCCATCACGTTCTCCGCCGAGGCCCTGCTGCGGGAGCTGGGGAACATCCTGACCGGCCGCAGGGCGCTGGTGCTGGGCTACGGGAAGATCGGATCGAGCATTGCCCGGCACCTGCATGCCAAGGGCGTCCGCGTCGATGTGTACGACACGAACCCGATCCGCCAGGTGCTGGCGCTGGCGCACGGGTACCACACCGGGCCGAAGCACGAACTTTTGAGGTCGTCGGAACTCGTTTTCTGCGCGACCGGCAACCGGTCCATCGGGACGTCCGACCTGGCCGCCATCCGGCGCAATGCCTACATCTTCACGGCCACGTCGGCCGACGACGAAATCGAGAACCACCAGGACATGATCGCCAGCGCGAGCCCCGGCGGGCACCGGCACGTGCTGCAGGTGAATGCGCAGGGCAACCGGTTCTTCCTCTGCAACGAGGGCAAGTCGGCCAATTTCATGCACGGAGGCGTGGTCGGGCCCTTCATCGACCTCGTGCAGGCCGAACTGCTTTTCGCGCTCTCCAGGATCGGCGACGCCCCGCGGGACCGGGTGGTGGAGCTGGGCGACGATGCGAAGAGATTCATTTCCGAGCTGTGGATCACGCGCTTCTCGCGGCAGGGCGCGGTCCATTGAACACCTTGTCCGCGCAGGAGGTCATGGCGGTGGCATGGGCCTCCGCGCTGTGCAGGGCCAGCCTGAACCTGATAGACCGGCAGCAGATCGGACGCAAGGGCTTGTCGATCGTCTGGGTCAATTTCCTCAACAACGCACTGCCCGCGCTCCTGCTGCTGTGCGCCGCGGCGGTGTACCTGCGTTCATGGGGAGAGCCGCTGGGCTGGCTGCTGGACTGGAAGGCGGTCGTCTTCAGCGGGCTGGCCCAGCTCGTCGCGTATGCCTATTCCCATGCGTTCCGTGCACTGACCGTGAACCAGGTGACCGTGTCCGGCAAACTGTCCGACCTGTTCATTCCCCTGGGCATCCTGTGGCTCACCGGGGCGTGGAGCGCCGAGACCTATGCCTTCGCCGTGGCGACCACCGCCGCCTGCATGCCCCTGCTCTGGCGGCACGGCGCCGTGGAGAGGCGGCGCGGATTCATCGCGAGCGCGGCGATCGTCTGCGCGGCGTTGACGCTGCAGGCGACCGTGTCCCCGTGGCTGTTCCCGGCAGGGGAGGGGTCTTCGGCCCGGTCCTCCGGCAACCTGCTGGCGTTCGCGGTGGCCGTGATGGCATGGCGTGCGCTGTGGTCTTCGCTGCCCCTGCTCTTCCTGCAGGGCGCGCGGGCCCCGCTGGTGCTCCGGCAGTCGATGGATGTGCTGTTCGGCGTGCGGGCCCTGCTCACGGTGGCCACCCAGGTGACTTTCATCTACGCCATCACCAGTGCCGCATCCGCCGTGGCGTGGCCCATCCTGAACACGACGGGGTTGATGGCCATGGCACTGTCCTCTCTGCTGCTCAGGGAAAAGCCCGGTCGCCTGGAATTCCTGGTCATCCTCGCCATCACGCTGCTGGCGGTGGTCCGGTATCTCACATTGCCCTGAAGCCTGCGGCGCTCCGCCCCGGGGCGCGGCAGGAGCGCTTGCCGCCAGGCGGCCAGGGTTCAGCGGCTTTTCGCGGTGGGATGGCCGCGCTTGCGGTCCCGCAGCATGAAGAGGTAGAGGCTTTCCACCTTCTCGCGCGCCCAGGGCGTCTTGCGCAGGAATTTCAAACTGGATGACACGCTCGGCTCGCTCTGGAAGCAGCGCACGGGAATGCGCTCTGCCAGGCCCTTCCAGCCGTATTCCTGCTGCAGGGCCACCACGATGGCCTCCAGCGTGAGGCCGTGCAGCGGGTTGCGGGGCTGGTCAGGCGGTGTCGCGGGGATGTTCATGCCGCCAAGCATAGTGATTTCGCGGCCGGTGGCGGAACTGCCGCGGCCCGCATCCTAAAATCCGTCGCACTCCGTTTGAAGGAATCTCGATCCCATGGCAGCAAGTCCGGCTTTCGTCGAAGAAACGCGGTTCGGCAACTGGTTCCTGAAGTCGGCCACGTGGCGGGTGCACGTGCTGCGCCGGGCGCTGGACGACCTGCAGCGGCTGATGCCCGCGCCGGCCCCGCGGGTGCGCAAGGTGATGGACGTGGGTTGCGGCTTCGGCCATTCCTTCGACGAGATCGCCGCGCGCTTCGCGCCGGACGTGATCGTCGGCATGGATGCGGACCCGGGCCTCGACGCGCGCGCGCGGGAGGCGGCGTCGCAATGCGCGAGCGAGGTGCGGCTGCTGGCCGGCAACGCGGCGCGCATGGCGGCAGTGCCCGATGGCGAATTCGACCTGCTGCTGTGCCACCAGACGTTCCACCACATCGTGGAGCAGGAGGCCGCGATGGCAGAGTTCTTCCGTGTGCTCAAGCCCGGTGGCATGCTGCTGTTCGCGGAGTCGACGCGGCGCTACATCCATTCGCTGCCGATCCGCCTGCTGTTCCGCCATCCGATGGACGTGCAGCGCACGGCCGGCGAGTACATCGCCATGGTGCGTGCCGCGGGGTTCGACGTGCCGGACGCACGCATTTCGACGCCCTATCTCTGGTGGAGCCGGCCCGACCTGGGCTTCCTGGAGTGGATCGGCCGGCCCGTGCCGCGCGAGCGCGAGGAAACGCTGGTCAACCTCGTCGCCACGAAGCCCCGGGCGGGCTGAGCACCGCGGCAGGCATGCCGCTTCCGCGCAGGGGCTGCCACCGCGGCTGCGGTGAAGGCCGCCGCTCCGCCTGGCCGCTCAATCGCTCAGCTGCCCCGGTAGCGGCGCAGGATGAGGCTCGCGTTGGTTCCGCCGAAGCCGAAGCTGTTGGACATGATGGTGTCCACCGTGCAGTCTGCGCGCTGCATGAGCAGCGGGAAACCTTCCGTGTCGGGGTCGGGGGTGTCGATGTGGGCGTTGCCGGCCAGGAAGCCGCCCTGCATCATCAGCAGGCAGTAGATGGCCTCCTGCGCTGCGGCGGCGGCGATGGAATGGCCCGTCAGGCCCTTGGTGGAGGAGAGCGGCGGTACATCCGCGCCGAACACGTCGCGCAGGGCGAGGAGTTCGGCGATGTCTCCAAGGCGCGTCGATGTGCCGTGCGTGTTCACGTAATCGATGGGGATGCCGCCCGCCTCCTCCCATGCGAGCCGCAGGGCGCGGGCGCAACCCGCCTTGTCGGGCGTGACCATGTCCAGGCCGTCCGAGCAGGCGCCGTAGCCCACCAGTTCGGCATGGATGCGCGCGCCGCGCCGGCGGGCATGCTCCAGCTCTTCCAGCACGAGGATGCCGGCGCCGCCGGCGATGACGAAGCCGTCCCGGTCCTGGTCATAGGGGCGCGATGCCGTCGCGTCGTTGCGCGCCGCTGCGAGCGCGCCCATGGCATCGAAGAGGGCCGTGCTGGTCCAGCGGACTTCCTCCGCACCGCCTGCGATCACGCGGTCCTGCTTGCCCCACTGGATCAGTTCGGCCGCATGGCCGATGCAGTGGGCCGAACTGGCGCAGGCCGAGGTCAGCGTGTAACTGGTGCCCTGGATGCCGAACGCGGTGGAGAGGTTGGCCGAGGCGGTGCTGCCCATGACGCGCGGCGTGGCGTAGGGCAGAATCTTGGAGGCACCTTTGGTGCGCATCACGTCCATGGCTGCGGCATGCTCCGCCAGCGAGCCCACGCCGGAGCCCACGATCAGCCCCGTGCGGGGGTGCGCCACGTCCTGCGCGCCGAGCGCGGCGTCCTGGATCGCCTGGCGTGCAGCGTGGTAGGCATACCGGGCGGCGTCGCCCATGAAGCGGCCCAGCTTGCGGTCGATCGGCGGCGAGGCGGAGAGATCGGGGATGCCCGCCACCTGGCTCCTGAAGCCCAGCTCGGCGTATTCCGGCACGTGCCGCACGCCGGAGCGCCCGCCATGCAGCGCCCGGGCGACGGTGGGCAGGTCGTTGCCCAGGCAGGAGACGATGCCCATGCCGGTCACGGCGACGCGGCGCAGGGCGCGCGGGGGCGCTGCGGTGTGCGGGGTCTGCACGTCAGAGCGGGGCGGTTCTGAGCAGTTCCTGGTCGATGGCGACGCGCAGGTCCTGGGTCCAGCGGTTGTAGTTGGGATGGATCACGGCCTCGCCGTTCACCTGGCTGTATTTCATGTTGGCGCTGTCCCGGTAGAGCAGCGAGTAGGACCTGCTGTCGTAGGGGATGTCCACCACCACGGTGTGCTTGCCGCGCACGTTCAGCGTCGCGACGAGCTTGCCGGCCTCCGGTGCGGCGACGGTCCAGCCCTTGGCCTGGGCGGCCATGGCGATGGCCTGCCGGACCTGCGCGTCGGTACGCCCCTGCGAAGGCGACGCCGGGATGGCGATATGGGCCAGGTTGATGACCGGCACGGGCGTGCGGGCCTCCGCAGGGAAAGAGGCCAGCGCCGCCACGGCGATGGAGGCTGCGATCGCGAAGTGTTTCATGGGAAGTGCAGGAGTGGAAAAAGCGTGGGAAGGAAAGGGGTCAGGCCGGGCGCTTCAGGACGATCGACGTATTGATCCCCCCGAAGGCGAAGTTGTTGCTCATCACGTGCCGCGCGTCGATCGCCGCACCCTCGGGTGCGATGTGCCCGAGCGCCGAGCAGGCCGGGTCGGGGTGCTGCAGGTTCAGGGTGGGCGCGAACCAGCCCCGGCGCATCATCTCGATGGCCCACCAGACCTCGATGGCGCCGCAGGCGCCCAGGGTGTGGCCCAGGTAGCCCTTCATCGAGCTGATCGGCACGCGCGGGCCGATCACGTCGGCCGTGGCCTGGCTCTCGGCGATGTCGCCGCGCTCGGTGGCGGTGCCGTGCGCGCTCACGTAGTCGATGTCCGATGCCGAGAGGCCGGCGTCCTCCAGGGCCTGGCGCA
Source organism: Paracidovorax avenae (assembly GCA_003029925.1). Lineage (GTDB taxonomy): Bacteria > Pseudomonadota > Gammaproteobacteria > Burkholderiales > Burkholderiaceae_C > Paracidovorax > Paracidovorax avenae_A. The sequence continues at coordinate 1,555,312 of CP028296.1, forward strand.
TGGCGACGGCCATGGTCCCGGCTTCGGGCTGGGTGACGTGGACACCGTCCGAATTGCAGCCGAAGCCGACGACTTCCGCATGGATGTTCGCGCCGCGCGCCTTCGCATGTTCGTACTCCTCCAGCACGAGGGTGGCGGCGCCTTCGCCCACCACGAGGCCGTCGCGGTCGCGGTCGAACGGCCGTGGCGTCTCGGAGGGCGCGGCGTTGCGCGTGCTGGTGGCGAACAGCGTGTCGAACACCGCGATGCCCGGCGCGGAGAGTTCTTCGGCGCCACCGCAGAGCATGAGTGCCTGGCGGCCGTAGCGGATGGCCTCGTAGGCGTAGCCGATGCCCTGGCTGCCGGACGTGCAGGCGCTGGACGTGGGAATCACGCGCCCCTTGAGGCCGAAGAACAGCCCGATGTTCACCGCCGTGGTGTGCGACATCATCTGGATGTAGCTGGTCGAGGTGACGCCCAGCATCGAACCGGTTTCCAGCATGCGCCCGAACACCCGGATCGGCTCGGTGCTGCCCGACGACGATCCGTAGGCGATACCCATGCGGCCGTCGGTCATGGCGGGATCGGCGAGCAGGCCTGCGTCTTCCAGCGCCATCTCGCTGGCGCGCACGGCCATCTGCGATACGCGGCCCATCGAGCGCAGCAGCTTGCGCGGGTAATGGGTGGGCACCTGGAAGTGCGTGACGGGTGCGGCGAGGCGGGTATGCAGTTCGGTGAAGGTGTCGAGCTCCGGCATGCGGCACACACCGCTGCGGCGGGCGCGCAGCGCCGCCTCGATGTCCGTCCAGCGATCGCCCAGCGCGGTGATGCCGGCCATGCCGGTGACGACGACCCGCTTCACTAGACGATGCCTCCGTTGACGCCGATCACCTGGCGGGTGATGTAGCCGGCCGCGTCGGACATCAGGAACGCGACCGCCGCCGCCACTTCCCCGGGCCGGCCGACGCGGTTCATGGGCACGACGCGCAGCGCTTCTTCGAGCGGCAGGTCGCCGGTCATGTCGGTCTCGATGAGGCCGGGGGCCACGCAGTTGACGGTGATGCGGCGGCTGGCCAGTTCCACGGCCAGGGCCTTCGTGGCGCCGATGAGGCCGGCCTTGGCGGCGCTGTAGTTCACCTGGCCGCGGTTGCCCATCAGGCCCGACACCGATGCGATGGTGACGATGCGGCCGCCCTGGCGGGTGCGCACCATCGGCATGCACAGGGGGTGCACGACGTTGAAGAAGCCGTCCAGGCTGGTGTCCAGCACGCTGTCCCAGTCGTCTTCCGACATCGCGGGAAATGCGTTGTCGCGCGAGATGCCTGCATTGCAGACGATGCCGTAGTAGGCCCCGTGCGCCTGCAGATCCTGCTCCAGGGCGGCGCGGGCGGCTGCGCGGTCGCGGACGTCGAAGGCCAGCACCCGGGCCGTGCCGCCCTGCGCGGCGATCTCGTCGATGGTGCGTTGCGCGTGGTCCATGCCGCTGCGGCAGTGCACGGTGACGGCGAAGCCATCGCGCGCGAGCTGCAGGGCGATCGCCTTGCCGATGCCACGGCTGCCCCCGGTCACGAGGACGCGGCGCGCGCTCATGGCCGGCCTCCCGGGGCGCCGTGCGGGGTCTTCGTGGTGGGTGTCCTGTGGTGGTTCATGCGGGATTTTCCTGGACGAAGGCGTGGAAGTCCTCCGGCTCGAAGACCTTGAGCGTGGCCTCGGCCAGGAGGGTGGGGTTGCCGGATTGGGAGATCGTGCATTCGTAGGAGCCCAGGCCCGAAGGATCCCGGAACGCCATCGCCGCATGCACCGCCAGCGGCACGCCCGAGGGAAAGCGCGCCACCGCGCTGCGGTAGCTGCGGGTGCCGAGCAGCACGCCGGCCTTCTGCGGCAGCCCCTGGTAGTGGTGGGTCAGACCGACGTGCACGCCCACGGTCTGCGCCATCAGCTCCAGCCCGATCCATGCGGGCATGCAGCCCTGCGCATCCGCGTACCAGGCGCCCGCCTCGGGCGTGGCCTGCACCGTGGCCGCATCGTCGGTGTAGCCGGTCACATGATCGAGCAGCAGCATGGTGCCGCGGTGGGGCAGCAGCTCCGCGATGTCCGGGAACGGGAGGGTGGGCGCGTTCATCGGGCGATTATCTTTCCGGGCAGAGGCCCACCAGCAGGCTCGCGTTGCTGCCGCCGAAGGCGAACGAATTGCTCATGGCGATGCGCTGCGCGCCCGGCGCGAAGCGCTCGCCGGGGCCGGCCAGGCGCAGGGGCGCGAGCTCCGGGTCCGGCTGCCCGTCCCAGATGTGGGGCGGAATGAGGCCGCGCGTGACGGCCAGCCAGCAGAAGGCCAGCTCGGTCGCGCCGGCTGCACCGAGCGTGTGGCCCGTGAGCGGCTTGGTGCCGCCGGCACGGACGCCGTCCGCGAAGACGCGTGCCACCGCGAGGCTTTCCATCTGGTCGTTCTTGGGCGTGGCGGTGGCATGCAGGTTCAGGTAGCCGACAGCGGCGGGCGGCAGCCGTGCGTCCGCGAGCGCGGCCCGCATCGCCAGTTCGGCGCCGAGGCCTTCCGGATGGGGCGCGGAGATGTGGTGGGCGTCGCTGGACTCCCCGATGCCCAGGAGTTCGACCGGGGCCGGCTCGCGGGTCATGAGGAACAGCGCTGCGCCTTCCCCGATGTTGATGCCGCGGCGGTGGCGGCTCATGGGGTTGCAGACATCGGGCGAGGTGGATTCGAGCGAGGTGAAGCCATTCACCGTCAGGCGGCAGAGGGAGTCCACGCCGCCCACGAGCACCGCGTCGCACAGGCCGTGGCGCAGCAGCCGGCGTGCGCTGGCGAGGGCCTTGGCGCTCGATGTGCAGGCCGTCGAGACGGTAAGGGCCGGACCGCCGAGGCCCAGGCAGCGTGCGAGGAAGGGCCCGGGCATGCCGATTTCCTGCTGCGTGTAGGCGTAGCCGCGGGGCAGGCTGGCATGGGCGCGGTGGTGGGCCAGGGCCGCTTCGCCCTCGGCCACGCCCGACGTGCTGGTGCCCAGCACCACGCCGATGCGCGGTCTGCCGTAGCGGGCCACGGCCTCGTCCACCGCCGGGGCGATCTGCGCGAGCGCCTGCAGCAGCAGCCGGTTGTTGCGGCAGTCCCAGGCCGCGAGCGCCTCCGGGATGGCAGGCAGGTCCACGGCCCGTGCGCGGCCGATGCGGGCGGGGCGCCCGGGAATCCAGCCGTCCTCCAGCACCAGGCCCGTGGTGTCGCCGCGGAACAGCCCGTCCGCCACGGCGTCCACGGAGTCCCCCAGGGCGTTGACCAGGCCCAGGGCCGGCAGGTAGATGCGGGAGGTCATGGCGAAGGCTCCGCGGCATCCGGGGCCGGCAGGGTGTCCAGGGCGAGCGCGAGGCCGGGGCCGGGCAGGTCGATGTCCGCACGGTCGTAGGGCGGGGCGTCTCCCGCGCGGCGTACCGCCACCACCGTGGCGCCGTCCCGGTCCTGCACGCGGACATGATGGGGGTCGGCCGTGTCCAGCGACAGGCCCGCAGACAGGCCGGCCCGCACGCTGCCTTCGGGCCACTGGGCGATCTGCACGAGCGCCAGCAGCAGCCGAGCGTCCAGGCGCCGGTCGGGCAGCGCATGGGACCGCACGGCGCGGTTGTCGTATTCCACGTCCACCACCTTGTGGCCGAAGGGCGTCAGTCCGACGAAGCGGATGCCCTGTGCGTCCACTTCCATCTGCACGATCAGGGTTTCGGCATGGCCGCGCAATTGCACCGTCGCCTTTTGCTGGACGTCGAAAGGCGCCACGTCGGCCGTGGGCTGCAGGCAGTATTGCCCGCCACCGGGCAGCGGCGCGCAACGGTCGCCGTCCGGGCCGCAGCCGGCCAGGGCCGCGGCCATGGCCGCCAGGCCCGCCAGCCGGGCTGCCTGCACGGCGATCCAGGCCTTGCGCGCCTTCATTGCGGCCTCCGTGCATCCAGGCTCAGCACCACCGGCGACAGCAGCACGGACATGCCGATGCCGACGAGCAGCGTGGCGCCGAACCCCGACAGGGCGGGCATCGAGCTGAAGGCCAGCAGGCCGAACGAGAGCAGCGTGGTGCCCGCGGACAGCAGCACGCCCGAGAGCGTGGCAGCCTCGTTCCCCCCGCCTTCCAGCAGGAAGATCGGGTAGTTGACGCCCACGCCGAGCACCAGCATCAGCCCCATGAGGTGGAACAGCGTGAGCGGCACGTGCGCGTAGCCGAAGCAGGCCAGGGCCAGCCCCATGGCGAGCACGGTCGGGGTGAGCACGCCGGTGGCCTTGCGGGCGCCGTAGCGCAGGCACAGCACGCCGTACACGAGCGCCAGGGCGCACACGAGCCACTGCACGCTGCCCAGCCGGTACTGGTGGAAGAGCGCCGAGATGCTGCCGGCCTTGTCCACGAATGCCACGCCCGGCAGCGCGTTCACCGCCCGGCGAACGTCGGCAGGCCGCTGCAGCCCCTGTGGCAGCACGATGCTGGCGTAGCCGTGCGGGGTTGCACCCAGCCACAGGTGGCGGAACGGGGCGGAGACGGGGGCCTGCAGCCACTCCTGCAGCGAGAGCGTGCGGCCTTCGGCCGCCAGGAACTGCGGCTTCTGCCGTGCGGCGACGTCGTCGCGCACACCCGCGTCGTCCAGCAGGGCGCGCAGCGCGGATTCGTCGGCATAGACGTGTTGGGCCAGCAGCGCACGGTTGTCGCTCTGGCGCTGCGCGGAGGGGACAAACGATGACAGCGCCTGCCAACCGCCCAGGGCGCCGTCGGCCACCAGTGGTGCCAGCCGCGTGGACAGCGCTTCCTCGCGGGCCAGGACCTCGTCCGGGGTCGATCCTTCGACGAGAATGAACTGGCCGGTCTGGCCCAGGCCCGCCAGTTCCCGCAGCTGCTGCTCCTGTGCGAGCAGAGCAGCCGGCCGGTCGATGAGCAGCCGGATGTCGTCGTCGCCGCGCAATTGCCACCACCCCGGCACCGCGGCGATCAGCAGCCCGCCCATGAGCAGCAGGCAGCGCCGCAGGTCCATGTGCGCCTGCCACCAGGCCAGCAGCCGCCGTGGCAACGGGAAGGCCGCGGCCGGGTCCCGGGTGCTGGGGCGCCGCAGCAGGGCCGGCAGCAGCAGGAATACGCTCAGCCAGGCCGCGGACAGGCCCGCCAGGGCGAACAGCGCGATCTGCGACAGCGCAGGGAACGGCGCGAACCACAGCGCGCCGTAGCCCAGCAGGCTGGTGGCGAGCGCCATGGCGAGGCCCGGCGTGATGCGGCGCAGCGCGCCCAGCGGCTCCCACGCCGGACCGGCCCCGAGGTGGGCCGCGAAATACTGCACCGAATAGTCGATCGCCTCGCCGATCAGGCTGGCGCCGAAGACCAGGGTGATGAGGTGGATCTCTCCGTACACCTGGATGGTGGCGACCAGCCCCGCGCAGATGCCGAACGCCACCGACAGCAGGCCCAGGGCCAGCGGGCGCGGCGAGCGGAAGACGAGGTAGAGCAGCACGAGCATGCCCACCAGCGACCCCGCGCCGATGAGGTGGAATTCGGTTTCGGCGCTGGAGCGCGCGGCCTGGGCATAGAAGACGGTGCCGGCGCGCAGCAGCCGCACTTCGGGGAATGCGCGGGCGAGTGCCTGTTCGGCGTCGGTGGTGGCGCGCATCGCCGGCCGCTGGATGCGGTCGTCGTAGGCCGATCCCTTCAGTTCCGCCGTCACCAGCACCCAGGCGGCGCCGTGGTCGCGCACCACCAGCAGGCCGTCGGCGGGCTGGATCCGGAGGTCGGCCAGCGGCAGCGCGGCCAGCCATGCATCGGCGAAGCCGAAAGGGTCGTCCGCCAGCGGCAGCGACAGCCCCAGGCGCAGGGGGGCGTTCAACTTGGCCTGCAGGCGTTCGGCGAGCGCCGGGTGGCCTGCGCGGAGCGCCTCGCGGTCCGCCGCGGAAAGCAGGCTGTGTCGGTGCTCCCGGTAGATGGCCGTGAGCCGCCCCAGGTCGGTGGGCGGGATGTCGGAAGTGACCTGGCGGAAGGCGCCCGCATCCTGGAGCGCCCGGGCGAATTCGCGCGCGGCGCGGGCTGCGGTCTCCAGCGGCACGCCGCCCACCAGGAACACCGCGCGGTTGCCTACGGTATCCGCCAGCCGGTTCACCGCGTCTTCCGCCACGGGATTGCGCTCGGTCGCGGGCAGCAGCGTCAGCAGATTGGTCTGCAGGCGCGCGGAGTGCGTGAACTGCAGCACGCATGCGGCACCCAGCAGGACCGCGATGGCCAGCCAGATCCACGCGCGCAGGCGGACCGCGCTCATGGTGTGCGGGGCACGCCGTTGAAGCGCTGCAACTCCGCCTCAGAGAGCGCGTCCGCGCCCTGCGTGCCACGGAACCGCAGGGATGTGCTGTCGCCGCCCGCCTCGTCCATGCGCAGCGTCTGCACGAACTGGTCGCCGGTGATCTGGATGCGTTCCATGACCTGCGCCATCTGGGGTTGGCGTGGCTTCAGCTCCAGGGTCCACTGCGCGGTGGTGCCCTGCACGGCGATGTCGAAGTAGCCGGCCAGTGCCTGCGTGTCGGCGCTCAGCACCGCGCGGAAGACACGGCCGATCTCGGCCAGGCCCTGCACCTGGCGCTCGCGCCGCTGCCCGTCGGCACCGATCTCCACCACCTTGTCGTCATGCAGTACGTAGGTCATCGCGTAGGGCTTCTCGATCTGCCACAGCACGCCGCGTTCGCGCGAATAGACGATCCTGCCGGTCGTGACCACGGGGCGCTTGAGCGCTGCCATCTGGCGGGTCTGCGTGAATTCGGCCCGGACCACCGGATGCTGCGCGACGTGCTGTGCGAGGCTGGAGAGGGTGGCGGTGTCGGCGCTGGCCGCGTGGAGGGGCAGGGCCAGCCACAGGGCGAGCGCTGCCAGGCGCAGGGCGGCGGTCAGCGTGCGCATGCGCGCTCCAGGTTGGCGAACACGATGGGCGGCGAGACGAACTGCAGCTCCCGGGTGGCCGCATCCACGGCCAGCTGCACCGTGTGGCCCTTGGTGAGGGTGGTGCCGCTGACTGCGTCGCGGATCTCGTAGCGGATCTTGATGCGGTTCTCGTATTCGGCCAGTGCCGCCTCGACCCGCACGCGCTGGCCGTACAGCGCGGGGCGCACGTATTTCAGGTGGCATTCGACGACGGGCCAGAGGTAGCCCGACGCCTTCATCTGCGGGTAGTCGTAGTCGAAGCGGCGCAGCAGGGCGCAGCGGGCCAGTTCGAAATACTTGACGTAGTGGCCGTGCCAGGCGACGTCCATGGTGTCCACGTCGTGGAACGGGATCTCGACGTCGATGCTGGCGGAAAGCAAAAGCGGATTCATTCGGTGCGGGGGTGGATGGGCGCCTCGCCGGCGGGTTGCGGCGGTGTGGGGGCGGCGGGCGCCGCGGTGTGCCAGAAGTCGAAGAAGTTGAACCATTGCAGCGGCGCGGCCAGGCAGTAGGACTCCAGCCGGCGCGCATAGGCGCGCACGTATTCCTGCAGGCGCTGCTTGCGCTCGCGGCGGGGCAGCGCGATGCGCTCCGCGAACGGTTCGAAGTGGATGGTATAGCCGTCCGGGCCGGGCAGGCAGAAGAACAGATAGACGGGGCAGTCCAGCAGGCTCGCGAGGATGAACGGGCCCTCCGGAAAGAGGGCGGGTTCGCCGAGGAAATCGGCCGTGCAGGTGCGGGAGGCCTGCCCGGGGGCACCCGGCGGCGTGCGGTCGCCCACGATGACCAGCAGCTCGCCGCGGTCGATCTTTTCCTGCAGCAGGATGGCCGTGTCGGGCCCCAGGCTGGAGACCTGCAGCAGGTTGAAATCGAAGCCGCCGTTCACGCGCGAGAGCATCCGGTGGAAGCGCTGGGCGTGGTCCGTGTACATCACGGCGTTCACCGTGACCTGCTGCCCGGCGTGGGCCATGGCACGCGCCATCTCCAGGTTGCCCAGGTGCGCGCTGACGAGCAGTGCGCCGCGCCGGGAGGCGACCAGTTCGTCGAACAGTGCCTGCTGCGGGAAGTGCACGCGGGTGGCCGTGGCCTTGCCGCTCCACGCCGCCAGCTTCTCGACGCTGGAGCGCGCGAAGGCCATCATGTGCCGGAAGCTGTCGCGGGCACGGGGCGGCCGGGGCAGCCCGCCGCAGGCATGGACCCGCGCGAGGTAGGCCTGCGATGCGCGGCGCGCGGGCCCGGCGACCGCATGGAAGTACGCGATGATCGGATAGAGCATCCAGCCGACGGCGCGGGGGCCGAGCAGCCGGTAGGTGGCCGCCACGATCGAGAGGCCCAGCGCGCTGCCACGCTCGGTGATCCGCGTCCAGTGCGGCTGTGGCAGCGGTGCCTGCGCCGGGGCGGATGCGGGCGCGCCGCGCAGGCGGCGCGCCACGATCCATGGCAGCCTGGGGAGCATGCCCAGGCTGAGGCGGGTGTGCATCCACGAGATGCGCAGGTTGTCCCGCAGCATGTCGAAATGCGACAGGCCGCCCTCCGGGTAGGTGACCCGGGTGCGGATGTTGCGCACCGGCAGGCCGGCCCAGCAGAGGCGCACGATGATCTCGATGTCGAAAGCCATCCGCGCGGGAATGCGCTGCGCGTCGATGAGTGCGCAGGTGGGGGCCAGGGGATAGAGCCGGAAGCCGCACATCGAATCGCGGACGGCGAACGACAGGGTCTCCACCCACACCCAGAAGTGCGTCACGTAGCGGCCGTAGAGCCGCTTCTTCGGCACCGAGGCGTCGTAGATGGGCTGGCCGCACACCACGGTGTCCGGATGGCGTTCGCCGCATGCGAGGAAGCGCGGAACGTCGCCGGTGTCGTGCTGGCCGTCCGCATCGATCTGCAGCGCGTGGCTCATGCCGTCGCGCAGCGCCCGGCGCATGCCGTCCATCACGGCGGCCCCCTTGCCCTGGTTGGCAGGCAGGCGCGACAGGCGCACCTGCGGGCACGCGGCGGCGACGGCGGCCAGCGCTGCCTGCGTGGGCACGTCGCTGCCGTCGTCCACGATGTAGATGGGCAGGCCGTGCACCGCGAGCCGGGCGACCGTGGCGGCGATGGTGTCCCCGTGGTTGTAGATGGGGATGATGAGGCAGGGGCGGAACGCCATGGCTTGCGTCATGGCGCGGGCTCGAAGGCGATGCGGCCCGAGGAACACTGCCGGTCGCCGGCCGCATAGGCGAATGCGAGCCGCTGGCGGTCCCGGCTCCACGACAGGTTCAGCTCCAGATCCTTTCCCGGCAGCACGAGCGACTGGAATTTCACCTGCTCGAGCGCGCGGAACGCCCCGCGCTGCGCGAATGCGGACAGGTGGGCTTCGGCGAAGCGCACGGCCCAGTCCAGCTGCACGATGCCGGGCAGGATCGGGAAGCCCGGGAAATGGCCGGCGAAATGCGCGATGTCGCCGGACACGTGCATCGCGATCACGGCCGTGTCTTCATCGGGGCGCCGCACGGCGCGGACTTCAGGCAGCCACTGCACGGACATCGGAATCATCCTCGGCATGGAACAGTGCGGCAACCGCTGCCGCCGGCAGCTTGCCGCGCTCGTTCACCGGAAGCTGCGGCGGGAATCGCCAGTGGCGCGGCAGAACGACCGCGTCGAAATGGCCGGACAGGTGCAGCCGCAATGCCCGGGAGAGCAGGCGGTGGCCTTCGCGCTCCAGCGCATCGCGCCCCTCGGGCGTGAGCACCGCCGCGGCGCCGATGCGCAGCCGGCCGCGCTGCAGCAGCACGGCCGCGGCCTGGGCGACCCACGGGTGGGAGGCCAGGCGCGCTTCGAGGTCCGGCAGGGACACGCGCTTTTCCTCGATCTTCACGGTGCGGTCCAGCCGTCCCGGCAGCCGGAAGCGGCCGTCGTCGGGCGAGATCGCCACCGCATCGTCCATCTCGAAGACGGTATCCGGATCGGGAAGGAACGGCGAGCGCAGTTGGAGCGCGCCCAGCTCGCCGCGCGTGATGCGCATGCCGGGCATGGGCGTCCAGGCGTCGTCCTCCGCCTGCTGCCGCCAGCCGATGCCGCCGGTCTCCGTGCTGCCGAACACTTCGGTGGGCGCTTCGCCGAACTGCTGCCGGAACACCAGGGCGGTGCCGGCCGGCAGGGGGCCGCCGGAAGAAAAGACGTGGCGCAGGACGGGGCGCAGCCCACCGAGCGGCAGCAGTTCGGGCAGCCGCGTGAGCTGCGCGGGGCTGCTGACCAGCACGGCGGCCGGCGCGAAGCACGCCAGCCGCTCGTGCAGCAGGCTCGGCGTATCGATGGTGGCTGCGTCGAACACCCGCCCGGTGGCGAGGGGCCAGAGCACGCGGAACAGCAGCCCGTAGAAATGCGCGTGCGGCGCGGTCGCGATGAAGCCCGCGTCGCCGATGGCCTCGCCCCAGAGCGCTTCCAGCGTCGCCACCTCGGCCTGGAACTGCGCCAGCGTCTTGCGCACCGGTTTCGGCTCGCCGGTGCTTCCGGAGGTGTAGATGTGGATCGCGGGGCGGTGGGGATCGATCGGCGCGAGGCCGGAGGCATCGCACGGGCCGTCCGGCACATCGGCAGGAGCGGCGTCGTAGGCACTCGCCAGGCGCGCCAGGGTGCCGGGCTGGGTGTTGGGCGGGATCACGGCCTGCCGGCCCGCATGCAGGATGGCCAGCAGCCCGGTGGCGAAGCCGCAGGCGTCGTCCGCGGCCAGCAGCCAGCGTTCGGCCCCATGCCGGCGGATGCCTTCGCTGCGCCGGGCGACGTCTTCCAGAAAGGCGCGCCAGTTGACGATGAGCGTGCCGCGGCGGCACACGGGGGCATCGCCTGCGCGCGGCACGGAAGGCAGCGCGTGGAGTGGCAGCACCGGCATGGGTCAGGACCCCGTGCGGCGCGCGATGCGTGCCTGCATGCGCTGGCGCACCAGCCACTCACCTGCGAACAGCGCGCCCATCAGCACGTAGGCGATCAGGCCGTTGTAGAGCGACCACACCTCGCGCGAGGTGTAGAGCGCCGTGTAGCAGGCCGCGGCGCCGTTGAGGACGAAGAACCCGCACCACACCTGGGTGACATGGCGGGTGTAGCGCACGCCCGCGGGCGGCAGGTCGGGCTCGCGCAGGCGCGCGAAGCGCTCCACCATGGTGGGTGGCTTCACCAGCGACGCCCCGAAAAGGCAGAGCATGCCCAGCCCCGCCACGCAGGGGTAGAGCCGCACCATGGTCTCATTGTTGGCGACGCCCGTGGCGATGGACCATGCCAGCAGGCCCGCGGGAACCAGCAGTTCCATGCGGGACAGCCCCGAGAGCAAGCGCGTCGCCGCCTCGCGCTGGCGCAGCAGCAGCGTCGCCGCCAGCAGGAGGGCGACGTACCGCGGCTCCAGGTACTGCAGGCCGAAGTAGATCAGGCCGGGATAGGCGATCCACGGCAGGGCCTGCCACAGGGGGGCGAGGGCCATGGTGTCAGGCGGTGGCGGGCGTTTCCGCCGTCGCCAGCAGGTGCTGCACGGTGGTGACGAGGTCGCTCACGGTGCGCACGCTCTTGAAGCGGTCCACCTGGATGCGCCGGCCGGTCATTTCCTGCAGCTTGATCGCGAGATCCACGGCATCGATGCTGTCGAGATCGAGGTCTTCGAAAAGGTTCGCATCCGCCGTGACGCGGGCGGCATCGATTTCGAAGGTCTCCACGAGGATGTCGCGGACTTTGTCCAGGATGTGCTGGGTATTCATGGGGCGTGGTCGGAAAAAGGCGATGGGGAAACGGGTCAGGCGAACTGGCGCCGGGATTCGATCAGCTCCGCCAGGCTGCTGACCGAACTGAAGTGCCGGCGGTTCTCGGCATCGCCTGCCTCCAGCTGGATCTGGTAGCGCTTGCGCAGCGCGACGCCGATCTCCAGGGCATCGATGGAATCCAGCCCCACGCCGTCGGCGGCGAAAAGCAGGGCGTCGTCCGCGATGTCGTCCGGGGTGGTGCCTTCCAGGTCGAGCGTCTCGATGATGAGGCGCTTGATCTCAAGCTTCAGTGAATTCATGGCGCTGTATTTCTCGGGTGAAATGGGTTTCCAGGGATTGGGTCAGGTGCCGGGCGGCGAGGGCCGACGGTGCGTCCCCGGCATCGGCATGCCACCGGGCCAGCGGCTCGAGCACCTCCACCCGCAGGTCGAACCGCCGCGGGGGAATGCGGTACCACTTGTCCTGCTTGGTGAGCGTCGATGGCCGGCAGTCGATCAGCACTGGAACGACGGGAGCCCCGCTCGCGATGGCGATGTAGGAAGCGCCGCGCAGGAAACGCAGCGGCTGGCCGGGCTGGCTGCGCGTGCCCTCCGGGAAGATGATGAGCGGCCGGCCCTCCGCGAGGGCCCGCGTGCAGTCGCCCACCAGCGTTTCGGGCTCCGAATTGCTGATGTAGCCGGCCGCCCGCACGGCGGCGCCGAGCACGGGGTTCTTCCAGAGGGCCCGCTTCACCACGCAGCCCGCCGTGGGCATGAGCGAGAGCAGCACCACCACGTCGATCAGCGTGGGGTGGTTGGCGAGCACCAGTGCGCCGCCGCAGTCGCGCAGCCGGTGCGCGCCGGAGACATGCAGGCGCATCACGCCGAGGGTTTCGGCGAGCCGCAGGAAGCCTGCGAACACGCGCTGGATGAGCCGGCGGGCATGCCGGACGCGGTCGGCCTTCCTGAAAAGCAGCAGGGCGGGGAACACCGCCACCGTCAGCAGCAGGCCGCCCAGGCCGAACGCCGTGAAGCACAGGGTCGTGGCGAACAGGCGCCAGCCGTAGTCCCAGGTCAGCGTCATGCCGTGGGTCCCCTGCGCCATGTCCACTGCTGGCGTCCGTCCGTCCATTGCGCCTCGTCCGGGCCGAGCAGGCACGGCAGAAAGGCCTCGGGCTGTGCGGTGGCGGTGGCGGTACCAGGGGCCTCCGCCATTTCCATGCACAGGTTTTCCGCCGCGTGCGAATCCAGCAGCAGCGCCAGCACCAGGGGGCGGGACAGGTCCCCGGCCACGGGTCCGTAGACGGGCGATGCCGGTTCGTCCGCATACAGCAGCAGCACGGGAGACGCGGGGTCGTCGGCCCACTGCAGGCCGGCTTCCAGCAGCGCCATGCCGAACGTGCCTTCCGCGGCGGACACCGCGGTGGCGGGGGCGCGGTCCTGCGTGGCGATCGAATAGACGCCCGCGATGGCATTGAGCACCGACATGCTGAACGCCATGGGCGACAGCTCCTGCCCTTCGGCGAGTTCCTGCAGCATCTGTGTCGTGCGGCCCAGCTCGCCATGGCGGGATGCGAAGACGATGCGCACGCTGGGCAGGTGCCCCGCACAGTCGTGCGCCACCTGCAGCGCCGCGCGGGCCAGGGCGCCTACCCGCCGCCGCATGGCGGGCTCGAGGAAGTCGGCGCGGGGGGCGACCAGCGCCGCTGCGTCACCCGGCTCGGGCCAGCAGGCCCAGCGCGCCAGGGGAACGTGCATCCTGAGCGCGCCGGCGGCCGGCGCCGCATGGGAAAAGGCAGACATCGACATGCGGTGACCGACTCAGCGCCATGCAGCCGCCATCACCGCACCCGAGCGCAGGACCTGGGTATGGAAGTTCCATGCGCCCACGTCTCCGCACCGGTCAGGCGCATCGATCAGCAGGCCTTGCGGGGAAAACCGGATTTCCGGGAAGGGCACGCTGTCGTGCATTCCCAGGCCGAGCGCCTTGACCAGGGCTTCCTTGCGGCACCAGTGCAGCAACCCCTGCAGGGATTGCTGCTCCGGGTTCTCCCGCATCCAGGCGATCTCGGCGGGGTGCAGCGCCCAGGGCGCGCCGGCCAGCCAGTCGCGCTGCCGGGGCTGCTCGATGTCGATCCCCACGCAGGCGGACGGGGAGGTGGCGCAGGCGACCCAGCCGCCGCTGTGCGCGATGCTGATGCGCAGATCCGGCCCGCCCTCCAGGTAGGGCGCACCCAGGGCGGTCTTGCAGATGCGCGGTGCCCGGCGGCCGGGGCAGGCGGGCAGCATGGCCCCGAGCACCCTGCGTGCGGCGCGGGACTGTGCGCTGCGCTGGGCCGTGCGCGTGCGGAGGGTGGAGGCGCCCAGGTGCACTACCGCGATGTCGATGGCGGGCGCGGCCTGCGTTGCCAGGGACGCCTGCGCGGCAGGATGCGGCAGGACGGATCCGAAAAGCTCGAATCGAATGCGTTTGGACGGCGGTGTGACGGATGTTGTTGTCGAATGGATCACAGCTTCGCCCCTCCCCTGTTGTGCGCGCGAAGCCCCGGATTATCTTTTCAATTAGATAATTTATTACAAAAAGTTAACAATATGGCTGAAATGCAACATCGGACCGGCTGCTGGTCAGGGGCGGCCGGTCATTGAACCACCCCTTGCGGCATCCTGGAGAAGATCTCCGCCGCCCAGTCCACGAACGCCCGCACCTTCGCGCTCAGGTGCCGGTTGGGCGGGTACACCACATAGACCGGCAGCAGCGGATGGCTCCATTCGGGCAGCACGCGCACCAGGTCGCCGCGGTCCACGTAGCGCTGTGCCTGCATGGTGGTGATCTGGCCCACGCCGCGGCCGGCGAGCAGCGCGGCCAGGTAGGCATTGCTCTCGTTCACCGCAAGGCGCGAGGGCCCGCCGATTTCCAGCGATTCACCGTCCCGGTGGAATTCCAGCGGGTAGCGCCGCGACGTGCGCGGCGAGAAATAGATCACGCTCTGGTGGCTGCGTTCGAGGTCCAGCGGTTCGCGCGGCGTGCCGTGGCGCTCCAGATACGCAGGCGAGGCCACGGTGATGAACTCCAGCAGGCCGATGCGGCGCGCCACGAGCGACTGGTCGGTGAGTTCGCCGCCGCGGATCACGCAATCCACGTTGTCGCTGAGCAGGTCCACGATGCGGTCGCTCACGCCCAGGTCGAGCTGGATGTCGGGGTAGCGCGACTGGAATTCTTCCAGGTGCGGGATGATGAGCAGCCGCGCCATCGATGTGCCCACGTCCACGCGCAGGCGGCCGCTGGGCGTGGCGCGCGCATGGGTCATGCTGGCCTCGATGTCGTCGAAATCGGCCAGCAGGCGCACGGCGCGGTCGTAATAGGCCGCGCCGTCGGGCGTGACGGTCACGCGCCGCGTGGTGCGGTTGAGCAGGCGCACGCGCAGGCGCGCTTCCAGCGCCTGGATGTGCTTGGTGACGGTGGCTTTGGGCAGTTGCAGGGAGTCTGCGGCGCGCGTGAACGTGCCGGCTTCCACCACCCGCGCGTAAATGCGCATGGCCTGGATCTGGTCCATGGCGTTCCTTCCTCGGTGCCTCTTTGGGGGCCTGCAAATTCTCACATGCGGCCGGGGGGCGGATTGTTCAGGGTTCGGAAACAGTGCGGCCCTCCGGCGCTGGTTTATCGTCATGGGCCGCGCCCCTACATTTGCAGCACCGGACCGTTTCCGGCCTCCACGCCATGCCCACCACTTCCTCTTCCCGTTCCACGCCCGCCGACGCGCGCTCCGAATCCACCATTGCGGTGGCGCCGGGGCAGGACGTCGCCGTGCGCATGTACGGCCGCAGGAAAACCGGCGAGACGTCGCCGCTGGTCGTGCATTTCCATGGGGGCGCCTTCGTGTCGGGCGACCTGGACAGCGGCTGCACGATCGCCGGCCTGCTGCAGGAAGCCGGGGCGCTGGTGGTGTCGGTGGCCTATCCGCTGGCGCCCGAGCATCCGTTCCCGCAGCCGCTGGAGACGGGCTATGCCGTGCTGCAGTGGGCCTATCGCTACCGCACGCGGCTGGCCGGCACGGGCGCACCGGTCTATGTGGCCGGGGAAGAGGCCGGCGGCAACCTGGCGGCGGGTGTGTGCCTGATGGCGCGCGATCAGTCCCACCCGCCGCTGGCGGGGCAGATCCTGGTGTCGCCGATGCTCGACCCCTGCGCCGGCACGCCGTCGCTGCGGGCCGCCACCGAAGGCGGTGACGCCTGCCGCTGGGCGCAGGGCTGGGAGAAGTTCCTGCGCTGCGCGCGCGACGCGGAACATCCGTATGCCGTGCCCGGCACCGCGCAGCGCCTGGCGGGCCTGCCGCCCACGCTGCTGCTGGTCGGCGACACCGACCCGATGCACGACGAAACGCTGGCCTACGCGGCGCGGCTGGAGGCTGCCGGCCTGCCGGTGGAACTGCACGTGCTGCGCAAGGCCGAGCGCTGGCCCGATGCGCTGCTGGAGCCCGGCACCCAGGCCTGTCCGTGCGCGGACGAGGCGCGCGAGCGGTTCCGCCGCTTCATGGAGGCCGGCCGATGTCCGGCTCCGCGCTGAGCCCCCTGCTGGAAGCGATACACCTGCGCTGCCACGGAAGGTATTGACCTCAACGATGGTTGAGGTTTGAGAATCCGACCCCCTTGCCGTCTCCGCGCCTGGGCGCGGCCTGTCCCCTGCGATGCATTTTTTCCGGCCCGCGGGCCGGAGGGGGAAGGCTTTGCCCGGCCGGTGCCGATCCCGATTTTTTGCTTGCGACACCACCGTTTTCAGACACACCCGAAGGATCTGCCATGCCGTCATCCCAACCCGTTTCCCTCTTCTCGCCCGCGCGCCGCTGGTGGACCGCTGCCGGCGCCGCAGCCGCCATCGCGGCCGGTGGCGGGGCCCTGTTCGGGCTTTCCGCCTCGCACGCCGAGGCGCCGGCCGCCGATGCCGCGCCCCCGGCCGTGCCGGTGTCCGTCGCCGCCGTGGTGCAGCAGGACGTCGCGCTGTGGGACGAGTTCTCCGGCCGGCTGGAGGCCGTGCAGCGCGTGGACATCCGCCCGCGCGTGGCCGGCGCCGTGCAGGCCGTGCACTTCCGCGAAGGCGCGCTGGTGAAGCAGGGCGACCTGCTGTTCACCGTGGACCCGGCACCCTATGCGGCCGAGGTGGACCGGGCCGATGCCCAGGTGGTGGCGGCCCAGGCCCGCGTGTCGTACACCCGCAGCGAGATGGAGCGCGCCAGCCGCCTGTGGGAGGAGCACGCCATCGCCCAGCGCGAGCGCGACGAGCGCGTGAACGCCCAGCGCGAGGCCGAGGCCAACCTGCGCGCCGCCCAGGCCGCACTGCAGACGGCGCGCCTGAACCTGGGCTACACCCAGGTGCGCGCGCCGGTCGCGGGCCGCGTGGGCCGCATCGAGGTCACCGTGGGCAACCTGGTGGGTTCCGGTGCGGGAGCGCCGGTGTTGACCACGCTGGTCTCGGTGAGTCCGATCTATGCCAGTTTCGACACCGACGAGCAGATCGTGGCCCGTGCCCTGGAGGGGCTGCGCTCCGGCCAGAGCGCCCGCTCGCTCATCGAGCGCATTCCCGTGCAGATGGGCACCGGCACGGCCGGCAGCACGCCGCACACGGGCCGCCTGCAACTCATCGACAACCAGGTGGATGCGCGGAGCGGCACGGTGCGCGTGCGAGCCGTATTCGACAACGCCGATGGCGCCCTCATGCCGGGCCAGTTCGCCCGCATCCGCATGGGCCAGGCGAAGAGCACCCAGGCCGTGCTGATCAATGAACGCGCCGTGGGAACGGACCAGAGCAAGAAGTTCGTGATGGTGGTAGGCGAGGGCAACAAGGCCGAGTACCGCGAGGTGCAGCTGGGCGCGCCGGTCGATGGCCTGCGCGTCGTCACCGCGGGCCTGAAGGCGGGCGAGCGCATCGTCGTCAACGGCCTGCAGCGCGTGCGCCCCGGCGCCGTGGTCGCCCCGCAGGAGGTGCCCATGGCCGCCAAGTCCGAACTGGGCGGGGAGGGCGCGCAGGCGCGCGCCGCCGCCCGCCAGCCCGCGGCCTGAGCGCCGGGCCCCAGAGAGCAGAGAACGACACCATGAACCTCTCCCGTTTCTTCATCGACCGCCCCATCTTCGCCGGGGTGCTGTCGGTGCTCATCTTCCTGGCGGGGCTGATCGCCCTGCGGGCGCTGCCGATCTCGGAATACCCCGAGGTGGCGCCGCCCTCCGTCGTGGTGCGCGCCACCTACCCCGGCGCCAACCCCAAGGTGATCGCCGAAACCGTCGCCACACCGCTGGAGGAATCCATCAACGGCGTGGAAGGCATGCTCTACATGGGCAGCCAGGCCACGACCGACGGCGTGATGACGCTCACCGTGACCTTCGCGCTGGGCACCGATCCGGACAAGGCGCAGCAGCTGGTGCAGAACCGCGTCTCGCAGGCCGAGCCGCGCCTGCCCGAGGAAGTGCGCCGCCTGGGCGTCACCACGGTCAAGAGCGCGCCCGACCTGACCATGGTCGTGCACATGGTCTCGCCCAACGGTCGCTACGACATCGACTATCTGCGCAACTACGCCGTGCTCAACGTCAAGGACCGGCTCGCCCGCATCCCTGGCGTCGGGCAGGTGCAGATCTTCGGCGGCGGCGACTACTCCATGCGCACCTGGCTGGACCCGCAGAAGGTGGCGCAGCGCGGCCTCTCCGCGGGCGACGTGGTGGCCGCCATCCGCGGGCAGAACGTGCAGGCCGCCGCGGGCGTGGTGGGCCAGTCGCCCGGCCTGCCGGGCGTGGACATGCAACTGTCGATCAACGCCCGGGGCCGCCTGGCCACGGTGGAGGAATTCGGCGACATCATCGTCAAGACCGGCGCCGATGGGGCCGTGACGCGCCTGCGCGACGTGGCCCGGCTGGAGCTGGGCGCGGCCGACTACTCGCTGCGCTCGCTGCTCAACAACGACCCGGCCGTGGGCATGGGCGTCTTCCAGGCGCCCGGCTCCAACGCGCTCGACATCTCGGCCAACGTGCGTGCCACCATGGCCGAACTGCAGAAGCACATGCCCGAGGGCGTGGAGTTCCGCATCGCCTACGACCCCACGCAGTTCGTGCGCGCCTCCATCCAGTCGGTCATCCAGACATTGCTGGAGGCCATCGCGCTGGTGGTGATCGTGGTCATCCTCTTCCTGCAGACCTGGCGCGCCTCCATCATCCCGCTGCTGGCCGTGCCGGTGTCGGTGGTGGGCACGTTCGCGGTGCTGCACCTGCTGGGCTTCTCGATCAACGCGCTGTCGCTCTTCGGGCTGGTGCTGGCCATCGGCATCGTGGTGGACGACGCCATCGTGGTGGTGGAGAACGTCGAGCGCAACATCGAGGCGGGCCTCTCCCCGCGCGAGGCCACCTACCGCGCCATGCGCGAGGTGAGCGGGCCCATCATCGCCATCGCGCTGGTGCTGGTGGCCGTGTTCGTGCCGCTGGCCTTCATCAGCGGGCTCACGGGGCAGTTCTACCGCCAGTTCGCGGTGACCATCGCGATTTCCACCGTGATCTCCGCGATCAATTCGCTCACGCTGTCGCCCGCGCTCAGCGCCCTGCTGCTCAAGGGCCACCATGAGCCCAAGGATGCGCTCACGCGCGGCATGGACCGCGTGCTGGGTGGCTTCTTCCGCCGCTTCAACCGCGTGTTCCACCGCGGCTCCGAGGCCTACAGCGGCGGCGTGCGCCGCGTGATCGGCCGCAAGGCGCTGATGCTGGCCGTCTATCTGGTGCTGGTCGGCGCGACCTGGGGCCTCTTCAAGGCGGTGCCCGGCGGCTTCGTGCCCGCGCAGGACAAGCAGTACCTGGTGGGCTTCGCGCAGCTGCCCGACGGCGCCACGCTGGACCGCACGGAAGACGTCATCCGCCGCATGGGCGAGATCGTGAAGAAGAATCCCAACGTGGAAGACGCCATCGCCTTCCCGGGCCTGTCGATCAACGGCTTCACCAACAGCTCCAACGCGGGCATCGTGTTCGTCACGCTCAAGCCCTTCGCCGAGCGCAGGCGCGCCGACCAGAGCGGCGGCGCCGTCGCCGGCCAGCTCAACCAGGCCTTCGGCAGCATCCAGGATGCGTTCATCGCCATGTTCCCGCCGCCGCCGGTGGCGGGGCTGGGCACGACGGGCGGCTTCAAGCTGCAGATCGAAGACCGCGCCTCGCTGGGCTATGGGGCCATGGACGCGGCCGTGAAGGCCTTCATGGCCAAGGCCTACCAGACGCCGGAACTGGCGGGGCTGTTCACCAGCTGGCAGGTCAACGTGCCGCAGCTGTACGCCGACATCGACCGCACCAAGGCCCGCCAGCTCGGCGTGCCGGTGACGGACATCTTCGAGACGCTGCAGATCTACCTGGGCAGCCTGTACGCCAACGACTTCAACCAGTTCGGCCGCACTTACAGCGTGCGCGTGCAGGCCGATGCGCCCTACCGGGCGCGGGCGGAGGACGTGGGCCTGCTCAAGGTGCGTTCCAGCACGGGCGAGATGGTGCCGCTGTCGGCGCTCATGAAGATCGAGAACAGCTTCGGCCCCGAGCGCGCCATGCGCTACAACGGCTTCCTGTCGGCCGACGTGAACGGCGGGCCCGCGCCCGGGTTCTCCTCGGGACAGGCGCAGGCCGCCGTCGAGCGCATCGCCGCGGAGACGCTGCCCCCGGGCATCAGCTTCGAATGGACGGAGCTGACCTACCAGGAGATCCTGGCCGGCAATTCCGCCGTGCTGGTGTTCCCGCTGGCCATCCTGCTGGTGTTCCTGGTGCTGGCGGCGCAGTACGAGAGCCTGACCCTGCCCATCGCCATCATCCTGATCGTGCCCATGGGCCTGATGGCCGCCATGGCGGGCGTGTGGCTCACCCGCGGCGACAACAACGTGTTCACCCAGATCGGGCTGATCGTGCTGGTGGGGCTGTCGGCCAAGAACGCGATCCTGATCGTGGAGTTCGCGCGGGAGCTGGAATTCGCCGGCCGCACGCCCGTGCAGGCCGCCATCGAGGCCAGCCGCCTGCGGCTGCGCCCCATCCTGATGACCTCGCTGGCCTTCGTGATGGGCGTGCTGCCCCTGGTGCTGTCCACCGGCGCCGGCTCGGAGATGCGCAGTGCCATGGGGGTGGCGGTGTTTGCCGGAATGATCGGCGTCACGGCCTTCGGCCTGTTCCTCACGCCGGTCTTCTACGTGGCCCTGCGCCGCCTGGCCGGCAACCGGCCGCTGCAGCAGCACGGCAGCCACGTGGCGCCCATCACCGATGCCGGCCAGGGCACGGGCCATGGGGCCTCGGCCCACCCCGTGATCGCCGCGCCGCGCGGCCTGCACGAATGAGACGGAGCTTTGCCATGACGATGTTTTCTCCTTTCGATTCCCTCTCGCGGCTGGCGCCGCTGGCCGCGGCCCTGGTGCTGGCCGGCTGCATGAGCACTCCGGCGGTGCCGGAACATGCCGGCGTGGCCGTGCCCGCCGCCTTCAGCGAGGCCGCCGGCACCGCATCGTGGACCACGGCGGCGCCCGCCGAGGCGCAGCCCCGCGGCACCTGGTGGCTGGGCTTCCGCGATCCGGTGCTGGACGATCTGGTGCAGCGCGCCGGCAGCGGCAACACCAGCGTGCAGGAGGCGGCCGCCCGCCTGGCCGAAGCGCGCGCGCTGCTGCGCTCCGCCGATGCCAGCCGCGCGCCCCAACTGGGCGCCTCGGCCGGCGTGGCGCGGCAGGCCGGCGCCAACACGGCCACCGGCGGCCCGGTGCCTGCCACGCTGGCCACGGCGGGGCTGAACGTGTCCTATGAACTGGACCTGTTCGGCCGCCTGTCGCAGGCCAGCGATGCCGCGCGGCTCGACGCCCGCTCGCGCGAGGCGCTGTGGCAGAGCGCGCGCCTGATGGCCCAGGCCGACACCGCCCAGACGTATCTGCAGCTGCGCTCGGTGCAGGCCGAGCAGGCCCTGGTGCAGGAGGGCCTGGCCGCCTACCGCGACACCCTGCGCCTGACCGAACGCCGCTACCAGGCCGGCGACGTGGCCGAACTGGACGTGGCGCGCGTGCAGGCCAAAGTGGCCGCCACCGAGTCCGATGCGCTCGCACTCGAACGCCAGCAGGCCATCCTGACTCACGCGCTGGCGTTGCTGGTCGGCGAGGTGGCCACCGGCTTCACCGTCCCCCCCGCCGCTGGCGAGGCCGCACTGCCCGTCATTCCCGCAGGCGTGCCGGGCACGGTGCTGGCGCGCCGCCCGGACGTCTCGGCGGCGCAGGCGGCCGTGCTGGCGGCGCAGGCCCGCGTGGGCGTGGCCCAGGCGGCGTGGTTCCCGGCGGTCACGCTCACGGGCAGCGGCGGCTATGCCTCGCCGGAGCTGGGCGACCTTTTCAAGTGGTCGGCCCGCTCCTGGGGCATCGGTGCGCTCCTGTCGCTGCCGCTCTTCGACGGCGGCCAGCGCCAGGCGCAGGAGGACGGCGCCCGCGCCCGGCTGGAGGGCGCACTGGCCGCCCACCGCGGCCAGGTGCTCACGGCCTTCCGCGAGGTCGAGGACCAGCTCAGCGCGCTGCGCCTCCTGGCCGGCCAGGCCGAGGCCCAGGGCCGCGCCGTGCAGTCCGCGGCACGCGCCACGCAGCTGTCGGATTCGCGCTACCGCAACGGCATGGTGAGCCAGCTGGAACTGCTCGACGCCCGCCGCAGCGAACTGCGCAACCGCCGCCAGGCCCTGCAGGTGCGCACCGCGCAGTACACCGCCACGGTGGGCCTGATCCGCGCGCTGGGTGGCGGCTGGGGAGACGACGTAGTGAAAATGCGGAGCGAGGAGCGGCCGGTCGCGCGCAACGGTTGAAAATTCCCGCAAGTTGCGTAACCCGGCGTAGCAAAGCGGCCCCGTGCCAGCGCTGGGAGGCCAACCGGCCTATAGTGCTTCTTTTTGTTGCCGGACCCCGCCATAGGTCACGGCTAGGATACGGGTTGCCGCCCGCCATGCCCGCGGCACGGCCGGCCCGTCCCCCCATTCCCATGTCCCTATCAGCTACCGCAGGAGCACACGCATGACGTATCCGAGCACACGCCTTTTCATTGCCGGTGAATGGCAGGATGCCGCCGATGGCAAGACCATCGCCGTGCACAACCCGGCCACAGGCAAGGAAATCGGCCGCGTGGCCCATGCCGGCCGTGCCGACCTGGACCGCGCCCTGGAAGCGGCCCAGAAGGGCTTCGAGGCCTGGCGCGACATTCCCGCAGTGGAGCGGGCCCGCACCATGCGCCGCGCCGCCGCGCTGATGCGCGAGCGCGCCGACACCATTGCCCGCATCCTCACCCAGGAGCAGGGCAAGCCGCTGGCCGAGGCGAAGGTCGAGGCCATGGCCGCCGCCGACATCATCGAATGGTTCGCCGACGAGGGCCAGCGCATCTACGGCCGCATCGTCCCGGCCCGCGGCAGCCTCGCCGTGCGCCAGCTCGTCCTGAAGGACCCCGTCGGCCCCGTGGCCGCATTCACGCCTTGGAACTTCCCGATCAACCAGGTGGTGCGCAAGCTGGCCGCCGCCCTGGCGTCCGGCTGCTCCATCCTCGTGAAGGCCCCGGAGGAAACGCCCGCCAGCCCTGCCGAACTCATCCGAGCCTTCGCCGATGCCGGCGTGCCGGCCGGCACCGTGGGCCTGGTGTACGGCAACCCCGCCGAGATCTCCAGCTACCTGATCCCGCATCCGGTCATCCGCAAGGTCACGTTCACCGGCTCGACCCCGGTGGGCAAGCAGCTGGCGGCGCTGGCCGGCCAGCACATGAAGCGCGTGACCATGGAACTGGGCGGCCATGCCCCGGTGATCGTCGCGGACGACGCCGACGTGGAGCTGGCCATCAAGGCCGCTGGCGGCGCGAAGTTCCGCAATGCCGGCCAGGTCTGCATCTCGCCGACCCGCTTCCTGGTGCACGAGAGCATCCGCAAGGATTTCGTAGCCGCGCTGGCGCGCCACGCCCAGGGCCTGAAGGTGGGCGACGGTCTGGCCGATGGCACCCAGATGGGGCCCCTGGCCAACCCCCGCCGCATCACGGCCATGGCCGAACTGATGCAGGATGCCGTGCAGCACGGCGCCCAGGTGGCGGCCGGCGGCGAGCGCATCGGCGGCGACGGCAACTTCTTCCAGCCCACGGTGCTGGACAACGTGCCCGTGTCTGCACGCATCTTCAACGAAGAGCCCTTCGGCCCGGTGGCCGCGGTGCGCGGCTTCGAGAAGATCGAGGACGCCATCGCCGAGGCGAACCGCCTGCCCTACGGCCTGGCCGGCTATGCCTTCACCCGCTCCCTCAAGCACGCCCACCTGCTGTCGCAGCGGCTCGAAGTGGGTATGCTGTGGATCAACCAGCCCGCGTCCCCGTCCGCAGAACTGCCGTTCGGCGGCCTGAAGGATTCCGGCTACGGTTCCGAGGGAGGCCCGGAGGCGATCGAGGCGCACCTGAACACGCGCGCGGTGTCCATCACCAACGTGTGACCGGACCGGCCATCGACTCCGGGGCGGTGCCCCGGACAGCCCCCGCGGACACCCATCCCGGGGGCTTTGTCACATGGTGGGGGCGCCGGCAGGGCGGGCCGCGGCGACGTTGCCTGCAAAAAGCGTTCCATGCTGCGGATTCGCAGGGGTGGAAACCGACGATACCTTGAAGACCGGCTGCCGGTCATGCACAGTGGGCCACTGTCACTCAGAATTCAGGCAGGAGAACATGTCAAACCACGGCGACGCAGACGATGTGCTGCACGTGGCCATCGTCGGCGGCGGGGCTTTGGGCCTCGCGTCGGCATACCACCTCATGCAGCGTGCGCGGCGCCTGGGTGCGTTCCTGGACGTGCATGTCTTCGATGGCCGCGAGGCCACGGAGGCGCACGGCCATGGCCACGGCTTCGCGGCCGGAACGGGGGCGGCCGCCGCCCCGGCTCCGGCCGGCGGAGGGGATGGCGACCGCACGCCGCTGGATGGCAACGGGCTCGCCGTGCCGCTGATCCGCACCGTGCACCGCGCCGCCATGGCCCTGCGCGGCCGCATCCGGCTCGACTACTCCTGCGGGCGCTTCTTCGACGACTGCCTGCGCGACCCGGAAGCGATGCTCGACGAGGCGGCGCGCACCCTGTCGCTGTCCATCGACTGGCGCGATGCGCGTGTTCTGGACGCCCTCGTGCAGGTGCGCGACGGCTACTACTACCCCCTCATCTCGACCATGTTCCTCTGCGACCCCTCGGGCCCGCAGAACACCCCGGTGCAGGCAGCTCTGGAATACATCCGCTGGAAGGAAGACGGCCGCTCCCTGCCCGAAACCGATTTCACCGACGACGCGTCGCGCAAGTGGGCGGAGTCGCTGGCCGCGCACCTCGAGGAACGGTCGGACGAGCAGGTGGCCGTCACCATCCGCCCCGGCGGCCGGTTGCTGGTGCGCGTGATGAGCGACATGGTGGAGGTGCTGCGCGGGGGTGAGTCCCGGATCTTCGATATCTGCGTCATGGCCAATTCACCGAGCGACGCCCTGCGCGTGCTGGCCTTCGACGCCGCCACCGCGGCCTTCGGCGTGCGGGTCGGCCGCATCCTGGACAGCGTCTGCGAGACGGACGACGAATCCGCCTGGTACGAGAGCGAGGGCATGCCGCCCCCTCGGCCATCGGGCGCCTCCCCGGGAGGCGCCGCCTGGCGGCCTGCGGAGTGGAGCGGCGAGGCGCCCGGGAGTCCGGCCGCGCGGCCGCCGCCGCCCACCCGGCCGGGGCCGGAAGACAAGGCCTGGGCCGCCTTCCGGCACCACGTGTTCGATGTGTCCGTGAAGGCCCGGGCCGACATCCGGGCGCTGAACGGGGCCTTCGTCGAAGGCTGGCGCGAGGGGGAAGGGCGTGTCCCCTGCGCCGAGATACCGCCGCTGCTGTTCGTGGGCGGCTGGCCCTATGGCGCCGTGCTGCAGGAGCAGTGCATGGAGCAGGCAGAAGAACTGGGCAACTGGCTGTTGCCCGAGTGAGGTCTCCCGGGGGGCACGCCCCGGGAAAGTTCCGTCAGAAGCGGTAGGTCGAGGTCAGCAGGTAGGTGCGCCGCTGGCCGTAGAAGCAGTCACCGCGCGCCAGGCACTGCGTGATCTGCACCTTGTCCGTCAGGTTCACCACGTTGAAGGCCAGGCGCCAGTCGCCCGCGTCGTAGGCCACCATGGCATCGGCGATGGTGGAGGCCGGCGTCGTGATGGCGGTCGTGCCGGTCCACTGCGAGCCCGTGTAGCGCAATCCGCCGCCCACCGTCCATTGGCCGCGGCCGCCGGTGCCGAAGCGGTGCGACAGCCAGGCCGAAGCCGTGTGCTTCGGCACGCCGGCCACCGGCTGCCCCTCGTCGCCCGCATTGCTGCGCGAGATCTCGGCATCGGTGTAGGCGTAGGCCAGCGTGGCGTCCCAGCTGCGCGCGATGCTGGCCGTGAGCTCGGCCTCCAGGCCGCGGGCCTTGGTTTCTCCGATCTGCAGGTTGTTGCGCGGGTTGGCGGGATCGGTGGTCTTGCGGTTCTTCTCGCGCACCTGGTAGACGGCCGCATAGGCCGAGATGCCCCGGCCCTCGGGCTGCCATTTCACGCCGGCTTCCCATTGCTGGCCGCGCTGGGGCTTGAACGGCTTGCCGTAGAAGTCCACCCCGCCCAGGGGCTGGAACGACTCCGAATAGCTCAGGTAGGGCGCCCAGCCGCCATCCATCTTGTAGGTGGCGCCCAGGCGCTTGGTCCAGGCGCTGTCGTCCACGGCGGCTGCGGGGCGGCCTTCCGTGTCGGTTTTCGCCCGGTCGTGGCGCAGGCCGAGCGTGGCCGTCCAGCGGTTCCAGCGGATCTGGTCCTGTGCGTAAAAGCCCATCTGTCGCTGCCGCACGCCGGGCTGGCGTGCCAGTTCGGATTCGGACGGCGGCGTGAAGTTGCCGTACACCGGTGCATAGACATCGATGCCGCTCACGGTCTTGAACCACGAGGACTGGCTGGTGGTGTTGCGCTGCGCATCCATGCCGAACAGCAGCGTGTGTTCGGTGGCTCCTGCGCGCAGCCTGCCTTCGAGTTGCGTATCGACCATCAGCAGGCGGCTGGCGTTGCGCTGCCAGGAGGCATCGCGCAGCAGCGTGCGGTTGTCCGCCTCGAACACCGGGCGCGCCGGCCGGCCCGTGGTGCGGTTGGCGGTGAAGCTGGTGTACATGCTGCGGTAATCGACGTCGCTCACCGTGCGGCGCAGGTTCTGCCGCAGCGTCCAGGCGCTGTTCAGCTGGTGGCTGAAGAGGTAGCCCCAGGAATTGTTCTCGCTGTCGTAGGCGTCCCAGCCGGGCTCGCTGATGAACGCCGAGGTCGGGATCTGCCCGTATGGGCTGGGCAGTTGCGTGCCTTGCCAGGGGAAGAAGCCGATCAGCGAGCCGCTCTTGTCTTTCTGGTGCGTGAACTGCAGCGTGAGCGACGTGGCGGCACCGGGCTTCCAGGTCAGCGTGGGGGCGAACAGCTGGCGGTCGTCGCCCACGTGGTCCACCTGGGAGTCGCTGTCGCGGCCCACGGCCACCAGGCGGTAGAGCCATTGCCCGTCCTGCGTGAGCGGGCCGGTCAGGTCGGCCGCGATCTGCTTGCGCGCGTAGTTGCCCAGCTGCACCTGTACCTCGCGCAGCGGCTCGGCCTGGGGGCGCTTGCTCGTGAGGTTGAGCACGCCGCCCACGCTGCCCTGTCCGTACAGCACGGACGACGGCCCGCGCAGGAATTCCACGCGTTCGAGCAGGTAGGGATCGGCCTTGATGTTGTTGTAGGTGCCGTAGGTGCGCAGCAGGCCGTCCAGGTACTGCGTCACGTCGCCGCCGCGGGCCTTGAAGCCGTCCACGCGGCTGTCGAAGTAGTTGGACACCATGCCCGCGGTATAGGCCGTGGTCTGGCGCAGCGTCTGCGCGCCCTGCGCCTCCATCTGGTCGCGGGTGACGACGCTGATGGCCTGGGGCGTCTCGATCAGCGGGGTATCGGTCTTGGTGGCCGACAGGGCCCGGCGGGCCACGAAGCCGGCGACGGGGTTCACGGGGTTTTCCTGCTGGCCGTCGGCACTCACCGTCACCGGGGCGAGCGTGGCTTCCGCCGCCGGGGCAGAGCCCGCAGCGGGGGCCTGCTGGGCATGCGCGGCGGATGCAGCGCCCAGGGCGCAGAACGTGGCGGCAGCCGCGGACAGGGCCTGTACGAGCGCGCGCGGCGCAGCATCGGGGCGCGAGGCCGGCCGGCGGGGGAAGGGAGGAAGGTCGAAGGAATGCGTCATGTCAGGCAGGGAAGGGGCCCCCGCGCCGCTGCGGGCGGCATACGGATGGTGTGGGAGGAAGAGGAGAGCGGGTTCCGCACCGGGCGGCGTGGCGCCCGGTGCGGCGGGGAATCACTGCGCAGGGGCGGCCGGCAGGGCGGGAGACTCCATGCCCTCGGCCTGGGCGAAGGTGAGCGTGGTGAGGTAGGCCGTCTCGCCGTACTTCTCGCCATTGCGCTCGCCGGCGACCGGGTCGGCGTGCTTCACCTCGGCCACGTATTGGCCCTTCCACGGCAGGGTGAAGCGCACCGTGCCGTCCGCACCGGTCACGGCCTCGCGGGCCCAGCCGGAGGGCGCGGCCAGCGTCACCTGGGCCTTGGGCAGCGGCTGGCCGTTGAACACCACGCGCATTTCGCCCGCGCGGCCCGTGGGCACCACATCCAGCGGTGCCGTGGCAGCGACGGGGCGGGACAGGTCCGCGACCCAGCGCGCGGCGGGGCGCCAGAGCAGCGCGGGCTTGCCGCCCTTGCTGCGGTCGATCACCGGATAGGGAGCTTCCGCGAACAGCGTCTCGGCGGCGCCGGGCAGTGCGTAAGCGAAGGCGGTCGAGGTACGCCGGCCTTCCACCCGGGTGGCCGCAGCGGCGCCCGCCGCATGGGCCTGCAGCACCGGCACGCCCTGGAACTTGTCCAGCGCGCCCGGCGATTTTTCGATCACGTTGTCGGCATATTCGCCGAACTGCAGCCGCGCCTGGCCGTCGCCGGCTTCGAGCCACACCTGGTGGGCCTGGGCACCGGCAGTGGCGCAGGCGGCGAAGAGGGCGGCGGCCCAGGGGCGGAAGGACGATGGCATCGGTTGGCTCCTTGAAAGGTGAAAAGGTCGATGGAAAAAAACAATGCGGCGGCGCGCCGGAGGCGCCGGCGGGGACTGGGGGCCAGGACTGTTGCCGCACCGTGGCGGCCGGGGCCCGGTCAGCCCGTGGCGTGCGGCCCCAGGGCGGCCGTCAGCGCCGCCCACAGCACCGCCAGCGCCAGGGCCGCGATCCGCAGCCGTGGCAGGCGCCGCGGCCACCAGGTGGCAGCGGCGGTGGCGCCCAGCGCGGATACCGAGAGCGCCACGGCCCACCAAGTGACCGACAGCGGCACGCTGGCCATGCGCGGCCACGCCACGGCCAAGACCAGCGACAGGCCCAGCACGGCCCATCCGCCCCGGCGCAGGGCACGCAGCCGGGCCGGGGCGCCTTCGCGGCCCCAGGCGTCCTCATGGTGCCGGTCCATGCCCAATGCGATGCCGGCCCAGCCGGCGAAACACAGCAGCAGCTCGAGCATGGGGTCAGGCTCCTTGCGCGGGCGTGGTGCCGGACGGCGCACCGGGCTGCACGGCAGCGCGCGCCGCCTTCGGCGCGGCGGACGCGCGGCGGCGCAGCAGGTGGCGGGCCAGGGCGCCGAACACCAGTCCGGCGGCCAGGAACGACAGGTCCATGCCGGCCCAGGCCCATTCGCCCGCGGGCAGCGTGATGCCCAGGTGCGCCGAGGTGGTGGCCGCGTTGATCATCGGCAGCGCCGCGAACAGCGCACCCGCGGCGCCGAGCAGCAGGGCCCAGCCGCGCCGGTCGGGCCGCAGCACGCCGATGGCCAGGCCCAGGCCCCAGGTGCCGAAGAACCAGGCGAGCTCCGCGTCGGCGCGCGCGGGGGTGGACACGGGCAGCAGCCGATTGGCCGCGAGGAACGCGGCGACGGCCAGGGGCAGCCCGCCCATCAGGCCCACGTTCAGGCTGGCCACCAGCCGCTCGCCGAAGGGCAGGCCCGCATCGGCCGACCTGCGCTGCGACTGCGCCCGCCGTTTCACTGACCAGAGCACCAGTCCGGACGCGATCATCAGGCTGCCGAGCACGCCGAAGCCGAACAGTGCCCAGCGCATCCCGCGGCCCGCGAAACGGGCGAGGTGCAGGCCATAGATCACGCGGTAGGTCTTGATCGCGGGCGTCTGCGGATCGATGAGCGCGAGCTGCCGCGCGGTGGCGCCGTCGAAGCGCAGCCGCGCGGGACCGTACTGCAGGCGGTCGCCATCGTGCCGCGTGACCTCCACCACCGTGCCGTCCGCGTCGCGGCGCGCCGAAATATTGCCGATGCGGGCATCGCCCCAGGTGCGGTGGGCGCCGGCCACCATCGTGGCCAGGTCCAGCGGCGGCAGGGGCGCGGCGGCTTCCGCCGCCCCGCGCGCCCGCCGTGCGCTGCGGGCACCGGGCTCGTCGCCCTGCATCTCCGCGAAGTAGGCCTGCGAGTCCGTGCCCTTGGGCGTCGCGTAGGCGGCCGCGATGCCGGCTGGCATGTAGAGCGTGTGGAAGATCATCAGCCCGCTGAAGGTGATGACGAGGTAGAACGGCAGCGCCAGCACGCCGGAGACGTTGTGAGCGTCCAGCCAGGCGCGCTGGCCGCCCTTGGTGGGTCGGAAGGTGAAGAAATCCTTGAAGATGCGCCGGTGCGTCACCACGCCCGTGAGCAGCGCGATGAACATCAGCAGCGTCGCCACCCCCACGATCCAGCGCCCCTCCAGGGCCCAGCGGCTCTGGTTGGCCGTGCGCAGCTCGAAATGGAAGCGATAGAAGAATTCGCCGCCCATGGTGTCCCGGGTGCCGATCGACTCGCCCGTGGCGGGGTCCATGAGCAGGGTCTGGAAGCGCCCCTTCGCGCTGTCGCGCCAGAGCACGGTGACGGCCGGCAGGCGCTCGTCGGGCAGGCGCATGATCCACTGCGTCACGCCCGGCGAATGCCGGTGCAGAGCCGCCTGCGCCCGGTCTGCCACGTCGGCGCTCGCGGGGGCCAGCCCGTGCATCTCGGGGCGCATCCAGAGATTGAATTCGCTCTTGAAGAAGCTCAGCGTACCGGTGGCGAAGATGGCGAAGAGCAGCCATCCCAGCACCAGGCCCGCCCAGGTGTGCACCCAGGACATCGCCTGCCGAAAGCCCTCGCGCTCGGGTGCCGCCTTGGCCCGTGCTGTGTCTTTCGCCGGGGCCGTCATGCCGCGCCTCCCCACAGGCGCGGCGCGAACACGCAGGCGCCCAGCAGCAGCGCGGGCACGCCCACACCGGCCCAGGCAGACCATGCGGTGCGCGCGTAGAACGCCCAGGCCACCGCGCCGGCATAGACCAGCCAGGAGAACATCGTCGCGGCCAGCACCGCCTCCACGCGCGGCATCGCCAGCGCGAGGGCCAGCGCGCCGGCCGCCGTGGCGGCGGCGGCGAGCGCATAGCCGCCGGCCGTGGCAGCCAGCGCGCGCGACGCGATGGCCAGGCGGTACTTCCAGAGGGGACGGGTGGGTTTCATGGCGGCGGCTTCCGGGCGGTCAGAAGGCGTAGTCGAGCGTGACCTGCAGCGCGCGCGCCTCGCCCGGCGTGACCGAGGTAAAGCCCGCGGCATTGCTGGTGCCGTCGAGGTAGTAACGCTTGTCCGCGGCGTTCTTCAGGTTGGCCTGCAGCCGCAGGCCGCTGGCCATCTCGTAGCCCACGGCCAGGTCGGCCACCGTGTAGCCCGGCAGGCGCCGCCGGTTGTCATTGGCCAGGAACTTGTCTCCCTGGTGCGTGAGACCGCCGCCCACCCACAGGCCGGGCACCGCGGCGATGCGGTACTGCGTCCAGAGCGATGCGGTGCGCTTCGTCGCCAGCGCCACGCGGTTGCCCACGTTGGCGCCGGCCACCGTGTCGGCCAGCACCTTCGGGTCCATGAAGGTGGCCTGGGCGGAGACCGTCCAGCCCGGCGCGATGCGGCCCTTGGCCTCCAGTTCCAGGCCGCGGATGCGCTGGCGGCCCGTGAGCACGGAATAGCCGGGGTTGGCAGGATCGCTAGCGGGGCTGTTGGTGAGTTCCAGTTCGAACAGCGACGCCGTGGTCAGCAGTCGGCGCGACAGCCACTCCTGCTTCACGCCCACCTCGAACTGCTTGCCCTCGGACGGCGGCGCGGCCACATTGCCCGCGAGCAGCGTGCCGACATTGGCCTGGAAAGAGCGCGCATGGCTGGCATAGACCATCGTGCCCGGTACGGGCTCATAGCTCAGCGCGAGCGACGGCTGGGTCTTGCTCGCGTCCAGTTGCGGCTTGACATAGCGGTCCTTCAGCCGGTCGTGGCGCAGGCCGGCGGTGAGCGCCCAGGGCCCCCAGGCCATGCGGTCCTGCACGTAGATGCCCGGGTTGCGCGTGTCGCTGGCGACCGCGGGCGCGCCGGTGGACGCTGCGGGCGGGGCGATGCCCGTCACCGGGCGCGACAGATCGACGGCGGGCAGGGTGCCCGTGCCGCTCGCGCCGTAGCGGCTCTCCATCGCGCGCCAGTCCACGCCCGCCAGCACGCGGTGTTCCACCGCGCCGGTGCGCCAGCGGCCGCGCAGCTCGGCCAGCACCGTGTCCGAGGTATAGCTCTGCCCCGGCGCCAGCCAGTAGCCGCGCGCCACCCGGCCGGCGGACACGCCCGACAGCATCGGGAGCAGCACGTCTCGCTCCGTCTCGTTGCGCGACACGTACAGGCGCGCATCCAGCGCATCGGTGAAGCGGTGTGTCAGCTCGCTTGCATAGAAGCGCATGCGGCCCTGGGTGGTGAGCCAGGGCTCGCCGTAGAAGTTGCCCTCGTCCAGCGCGTCGGCGCTGCGCGGGTCGGACGGCACCGGTACCGGCAGGCCGGGATAGGAAGTGGTTTCCAGGCGGTAGGTCTCGGCCTGCACCCGCCAGCGCGTCTGTGGCGAGATGCGCCATTCCAGCGCCCCGCCCAGGCCGCGCTTTTCCGGGGTGATGCCGTCCACGGCGCTGCCGCCGCGGCTGGCCCCGCCGGTCAGGCGGTAGAGCAGCGTGCCTTCGGAGTCGATCGGCCCGGTCAGGTCGAATTCCCCGGAGCGCCAGCCGTAGCTGCCGGCGCCCAGGCGCACCGAGCGCAGCGCCTCGGCCTGCGGCTGCTTGCTCACGTACTGGATCAGCCCGCCCGGTGCGACCTGCCCGTATTCCAGCGCCGCAGGCCCCTTGATCACTTCCACCCGGTCGATGTTGAACAGCGGCGGATCGATCAGGTGCATGAACTTGGCGCCGTCCCGCAGGTAGTTGTAGGTGTTGTTGGCCCACAGGCCGCGCACCGAGAACTGGGAATAGGAACCGTAGTACTCGCTGCGCGAGGCCACGCCCGAGGCGTTGCGCAGCACCTCGCGCTCGGTGGTGGCGCCCTGCTGCTCCAGCGTCTCGCGCTCCACCACGCTCACGGAGCGCGGCGTCTCCAGCACCGACAGGCCCAGGCGCGATGCGCTCTGCGCGCGGCGCGCGGGCGTGCCCGCCTCGCCGGAACGGTCCGCGCTCACCTGCACTTCGCCGAGCGTCGTGGAACGCTCGTCCCCAGCCGGGGCCGGGGCCGGGGCCTGGGTCTGCGCGCGTGCGGCCAGGGGCACGGCGGTCAGCAGCACGGCACCGCAGTACAGGCCTGCACGGGCCAGGGCATTGCCGGAGGAGCCACCCCGGCATGTGGCGCGGCGGGGCAGGGGTGGGACGGAGACAGGGGAGGACAGCATGGCGGCAGACTTCAAGACGGCAAAAGACCTGAGTGCGCTGGCTGCCGGGGTGAGAGGGCCGTGTCCGGACTGGCTTGCGGTGGGAGCGCCGTTCAACGCCTGCGGCGAGAAGCCCGGGCAGGGTGCGCGGGCGGCGGCTCCAAGGCGATGGATTCTAATTATTTTTGATACGCATTCTCATTTGTGTGTGGAATTCTCCAAATTCCCAATCGGGGCATGCAACTTTTGCCGCGCGCTTCGCCACGCCTGCGTCCGCAGACCCGCGGCGGCCCAAAAAAAACGGGCCCGCAGGCCCGTGGTGTCCGTATCGCCGGTCCGTGCGCCGGCGCTGCCGGCGTCAGTCCGCCTCGCCCATCTGCGACTGCAGGTAGTTCTGCACGCCCACCTGCTCCACGAGGCCCAACTGGGTTTCCAGGAAGTCGATGTGCTCCTCGGTGTCCTCGAGGATTTCCTGCAGCAGGTCGCGCGAGACGTAGTCGCGCACTGCCTCGCAGTGGGCGATGCCTTCCTTGATGGTGGCCTGCGCGCCGCGCTCGGAGCGCAGGTCGCATTCGAGGATCTCCGGCACGTCCTCGCCGACCTGCAGCTTGCCCAGGTCCTGCAGGTTGGGCAGGCCGTCCAGCATGAAGATGCGGTCCATGATGCGGTCGGCGTGCTTCATCTCGCCGATGGATTCTTCGTACTCCTTCTTCGCCAGGCGGTCGAAGCCCCAGTGCTTGAGCATCCGGTAGTGCAGGAAGTACTGGTTGATGGCCGTCAGCTCGTTCTTGAGCTGGGCCTGCAGATGGGAAATGACCTGGGCGTCGCCTTGCATGGGGCTCTCCTCGTAATAATGGAATGGTGCGGTGTCGGCGCGATTGTCGTGATGCCCGCCCGCCACGGCAAGGCGAAGCCCCCACGCGCCCGGTCTGCCTGCGTGTGACACTGAGTTGTGTTCTCATTGGAGGGCCCGCGGGCGTTCAATAGTTCGATCCAATCGATTGGATGGAATCAATTAATTGGATTGATTGGGTGGACGCCCCTAAACTTCGTCTTGTCATTCAGCAACCCACCAACCGAGGAAACAGCAATGTCCCTGATCAATACCCAAGTCCAGCCTTTCAAGACCGAAGCGTTCGTGAACCGCAATGGCAAGGGTGAGTTCATTACCGTCACGGAAGAGAACCTGAAGGGCAAGTGGTCCGTGCTGATCTTCATGCCGGCCGCCTTCACGTTCAACTGCCCGACCGAGATCGAAGACGCTGCCGACAACTACGCCGAGTTCCAGAAGGCCGGTGCCGAGGTCTACATCGTGACCACCGACACGCACTTCTCGCACAAGGTGTGGCACGAGACCTCCGACGCCGTCGGCAAGGCCAAGTTCCCCCTGGTCGGCGACCCGACGCACCAGCTGACGAACGCCTTCGGCGTCCACATCCCCGAAGAAGGCCTGGCACTGCGCGGCACCTTCGTGATCAACCCGGACGGCATCATCAAGACGATGGAAATCCACTCCAACGAAATCGCCCGCGACGTGTCGGAAACCCTGCGCAAGCTCAAGGCCGCCCAGTTCACCGCCGCCAACCCCGGCCAGGTGTGCCCCGCCAAGTGGAAGGAAGGCGCCAAGACCCTGACGCCTTCGCTGGACCTGGTCGGCAAGATCTAACCGCCCGCGCGATCCGGAAGCGCCCCGCGCGCTTCCCCGGCCGGACCCCCGCATGGCGCTCGCGCGCCATGCCGTCCGGCTTTTTTTCGCCCGCTTTTCGCTCGTTCCCGGCCTCCGGCACTCTGCATAACTCGAAACCACTGAAGGACCTCCATGCTCGACGACCAACTCAAATCCCAACTTTCCGCCTATCTGGAGCGCGTGACGCAGTCGTTCGAGATCGTGGCATCGCTGGACGGCAGCGAGACCTCCGTGCAGATGCGCGACCTGCTGGAAACCATCCAGTCCCTGCGCAGCGACAAGATCAGCCTGCGCACCGACGGCAACGATGCCCGCAAGCCGTCCTTCACGCTGCAGCGTGCCGGCACGCAGACGAGCCTGCGCTTCGCCGGCCTGCCGCTGGGCCATGAATTCACCTCGCTCGTGCTGGCGCTGCTCTGGACGGGCGGCCACCCGCCGAAGGTGGAACAGGACGTGATCGAGCAGGTCCAGGCGCTCGACGGCGACTTCGATTTCGAGGTCTACATGAGCCTGACCTGCCACAACTGCCCGGACGTGGTGCAGGCGCTGTCGCTCATGGCCATCCTCAACCCCCGCATCCGCACCACCGTGATCGAGGGCGGCGCCTTCCAGCAGGAAGTGACCGACCGCGAGATCATGGCCGTACCCATGGTGTTCCTCAACGGCCAGGTGTTCGGCTCCGGCCGCATGACCATCGAGGAAATCGTCGGCAAGCTCGATACCGGTGCCGCGAAGCGCGAAGCCGCCAGGCTGTCCGCCAAGGAGGCGTTCGACGTGCTGATCGTCGGCGGCGGCCCGGCAGGTGCCGCGGCGGCCGTCTATGCCGCCCGCAAGGGCATCCGCACCGGCATCGCGGCCGAGCGCTTCGGCGGCCAGGTGAACGACACGCTGGACATCGAGAATTACATCTCGGTCAGCAAGACCGATGGCCCGAAGTTCGCCGCCGCGCTGGAGCAGCACGTGCGCGACTACGAGGTGGACCTGATGAACCTGCAGCGCGCCCGTGCGCTCCGGCCCGCGGCCACCGAGGGCGGCCTGATCGAGGTCGAGCTGGAGAACGGCGGCACGCTCTCGTCCCGCACCGTGATCATTTCCACCGGTGCACGCTGGCGCAACATGAACGTGCCGGGCGAGGAGCAGTACCGCACCAAGGGCGTGACCTATTGCCCGCACTGCGATGGCCCGCTTTTCAAGGGCAAGCGCGTGGCGGTGATCGGCGGCGGCAACTCCGGTGTGGAGGCCGCGATCGACCTGGCCGGCGTGGTGGCCCACGTCACCGTGCTGGAGTTCGCTGGCGAACTGAAGGCCGACGCCGTGCTGCAGCGCAAGCTGCGCAGCCTGCCGAACGTGGATGTGATCCTCAACGCGCAGACCACCGAGGTGAAGGGCGACGGCAACCGCGTGACCGGCCTGAGCTACAAGGACCGTACGAACGACGAGCACCATGTGCTCGCCCTGGAAGGCATCTTCGTGCAGATCGGCCTGCTGCCCAACACCGACTGGCTCAAGGGCACGGTGGACCTGTCGCGCTTCGGCGAGATCGTGGTCGATTCCCATGGCCGCACCAGCGTGCCCGGCGTGTTCGCGGCCGGAGACTGCACCACGGTGCCCTACAAGCAGATCATCATCGCGGCCGGGGAGGGCGCGAAGGCGGCGCTGGGCGCGTTCGACCACCTGATCCGCACGACGGCCCCGGCCTGACGCGGCGATTCACCCCCACGGCAAAAGGGAGCGGCATGGCCGCTCCCTTTTTCATTGGGGCCGCACGGCTCGCAGTGCGGGGTTGCAGTTGGCAACGACGATGACGGCGCACGTCATGGGGCTGACACGCACGGGACGGATCATCGCATTGCAGATTTGTGCATTTGTGTGCTTTTCTGCAAATCATGGTCCGGCGCGCACCACATTCGCCGGGCAGGTTTCCACGATCTCCACGAGGCCCCCGATGACGACCTTCGATGCCCACCCCTCGCGCGCCCGGTGGGCGCGGCGCCTGCTCGCCCTCCTGGCTGCCCCGGCCATCGCCCTGGCCCTGGCCGGCTGCGGCGGAGGGGACGGCGGCGGCAGCGGCCACCCGCTCGGCGCCGAAAAGCCCGTCATGCGCTGCGCACCCTGAGCGGGCCGCACTTCCCGTCCGTCCCGTCCTCCTCCTTCCCGCGCCCACCATGACCCTCGATCCTTCCAAACGCAAGTTCCTGCAGGCCGCCGCCGGCACCACGGCCGGCGCCGCCGCGCTGGGCCTGTTCCCGCCCAGCATCCGGCGCGCCCTGGCCATTCCCGCCCACCAGCGCACCGGCACGATCATGGACGTGGAGCACGTCGTCATCGTCATGCAGGAAAACCGCTCGTTCGACCACTACTTCGGCACGCTGGCCGGCGTGCGCGGCTTCGGCGACCGCTTCACCATTCCCCTGCCGGGCGGGCGCAACGTCTGGCAGCAGTCCGACCAGAACGGCCAGCCCGTGCTGCCCTACCACCTGGACCAGGCTGCCGGCAACGCCCAGCGCGTGCGCGGCACGCCCCACAGCTGGGTCGATGCGCGCAACGCCTGGGACCGCGGCCGCATGGCCGAATGGCCGCGCTACAAGCAGCCCCAGTCCATGGGCTACTACATGCAGACCGAGGCCTCGTTCCAGTTCGCGCTGGCCAATGCCTTCACCGTGTGCGATGCGTATTTCTGCTCGCTGCACGGCGGTACCAATTCCAACCGCCTCTTCCACTGGACCGGCACGAACGGCCCCATGGGGCCGGCCCGCCAGGCGGTGGTGAACAACGTGTGGGACGAGCTGGATTCGGACACCGACATCCGCACGGGCGGCTACGACTGGACCACCTATCCCGAGCGCCTGCAGCAGGCCGGCGTGTCGTGGATGGTGTACCAGAACATGCCCGACAACTTCACCGACAACCCGCTCATCGGCTTCAGGCAGTACCGCCAGGCCAACCTGGCGTCGGGCAAGCCGGTGTACAGCGACCGCGACGTGAATCCCGCGTACGACCCCGCCAGCGACAATGCCGGCAACCCGCTCTACAAGGGCATCGCCAACACCATGCCCGACGGCGGCTTCCTTGGCACCTTCCGCCAGGCCGTGCAGAACGGCACGCTGCCGCAGGTGTCGTGGATCATCCCGCCCGCCACCTACTCCGAGCACCCCGGCCCCTCCAGCCCCGTGCAGGGCGGCTGGTACGTGCAGGAAGTGCTGGACGCGCTCACCGCCAACCCGGACGTGTGGAGCAAGACGGTGCTGCTGATCAACTTCGACGAGAACGACGGCTATTTCGACCACCTGCCGCCGCCGTGCGCGCCGTCGCTGGACGGGCAGGGCGGCACGCTCGGCAAGTCCACGCTGCCCGCGGGCGACATGGCCTATGAGTACTACACCCACACGCCCTATGCCGGCACCGACATGCCGCCACCCGACGGCGACTGCTACGGGCCGGGGCCGCGCGTGCCCATGTGGGTGATCTCACCCTGGAGCCGCGGCGGCTGGGTGAACTCGCAGAACTTCGACCACACCTCGGTGCTGCGCTTCCTGGAAGCCCGCTTCGGCGTGAAGGAGCC
The DNA here is from genome assembly GCA_003029925.1 of Paracidovorax avenae. Taxonomy (GTDB): domain Bacteria; phylum Pseudomonadota; class Gammaproteobacteria; order Burkholderiales; family Burkholderiaceae_C; genus Paracidovorax; species Paracidovorax avenae_A. The sequence continues at coordinate 1,593,904 of CP028296.1, forward strand.
GCAGATCAGCCCCTACCGCCGCGCCGTCTTCGGTGATCTCACCAGCGCCTTCAACTTCGCCACGCCCAACGATGCGCCCCTGGCCACGCTGTCTGGCCGGCGCAGCAAGGTCGATGCCGATGCGCTGCGCGCCGCCCAGGGGGCCCTGCCGCAGATCGCCGTGCCCTCGCCGCAGGCCCTGCCGCGGCAGGACACCGGCACGCGGCCTTCCCGCGCCTTGCCCTATGAACTGCACACGAGCGCGCGCACCGATGCAGCCGGCGGCACGGTGCAACTGCTGTTCTCCAACACCGGCACCGCGGCGGCCGTGTTCCATGTCTATGACCGCCTGCACCTGGACCGCGCCCCGCGCCGCTACGCGGTCGAGGCGGGCAAGCAGCTCGACGACCGCTGGAGCACGGGCGCCGACGGCGGCGCCTACGATCTCTGGGTGCTGGGCCCCAACGGTTTCCACCGCGGCTTCGCCGGCAACCTGACCGCGCTGCGCGGGTCCGTGCCCAACCCGGAGGTGCGCGTGTGCTATGACATCGCCAACGGCAATGCCTATCTCACGCTCATGAACCAGGGCACCGCCAGTGCGACGCTGCAGGTGAAGGCCAATGCCTACCGCGGCGACGGGCCCTGGACCGCCACGGTGGCACCCGGCCAGTCGCAGGACCTGCAGTGGGACCTCTCGGGCAGCGGGCACTGGTACGACTTCACGCTCACCTGCGACGCGCTGCCGGGCTTTTCCCGGCGCTTCGCCGGGCGCGTCGAGACCGGCCGCGACGGGCTGAGCGACCCGGCCATGGGCCTGGCCGGCTGATTGCGCCGCCGGGTGCCGGCCGTGGCACCATCGCTCCATTCATCCATCCATCCGCCCCGGCGCTCCGGTACCTCCGGACGCCGGGGCGGTCGTTCTTCCGCATTTCCCCCCTACGCCATGCTGCAAGAGGAGCGCCTGCTGCGCATCGAATCCCTGCTGGCCACCGTCGTGCGCGTGAGCACCGAACGGATCGCCCAGGAACTGGACATCTCCCGCGAGACCGCGCGCCGCGACATCCTCGCACTGGAGGCGCGCGGCACGCTGCGCCGCGTGCACGGAGGCGCAGTGGCGCTGCGTCCGGTGGCGCCAGAGGCTCCCTATGCCGAGCGCCAGCGGCTGCGCGCGCGCGAGAAGCGCGCCATCGCCAAGGCCGCGCTGCGGCTGGTGCAGCCGGGGCAGACGCTGTTCATGGACGCGGGCAGCACCATGGCCTGCTTCGCCGACGAGCTGCGTTCCATGGCGGGCCTCACCGTCGTCACCAACTCCATCGCCATCGCGCTGGCCCTGGCGCCCGCGGGAGACCGTGCCGGCCACCGCGTGGTGCTGCTGGGCGGCGCGCCCCGCGCCGACGTGCAGGCCACCTTCGGCGACGCCACGGTGAACGAGATCCACCGCCACCGCGCCGACGTCGCGCTGCTCTCGCCCGTGGGGCTGGACGCGCAGCAGGGCGCCACCAGCTATGAACACCACGAGGCGGCCGTGGCGCAGGCCATGGTCCGGCAGGCCGGCCAGGTCGTGCTGCTGGCCGACCACGGCAAGATCGGCGCGGCCAGCCGCCTGGCCTACTGCACCGCGCAGGAAGTGGACGTGCTGGTCACCGACCGCCACGCCGGCACGCAGGCCGCGCTCGCACCGCTGCGGCGGGCCGTGGGGCGCCTCGTGCTGGCCTGACACGTGCCCATCCGTATCGCGTCCTTGCCGGCAACAGGGTTTGCGCTTCATTTTTTGAGATTGAGAAGCATTCTCATAAAATGCCGGCAAGCAAGCCAGGAGGCCTTTTTCATGTCCGATGCATCCCGTCCGTCCCTCAACCCGTTGCTCCATCCTTCCGAGGCCGAGCCGGGCCTGCCCTGCGCCGAAGCCCTGCTGGCCGGCACCCTCGCGCTCATGACCGGCTACGCGCACAGCGACCGCGCGGGTGACCGGGACGCCATGGGCCGCAAGATCGCCGCCCACCTGGAGAGCCTTGCGCGCATGGACGGGCTGTCCCCGCATTTCCGCACCATGGCGGGCAACCTGAACAACCGCTGGTCGCGGCGGCTGGGCCTGGCGGCGGGGAAGGGGGCCGTAGTGCAGGCCGGTCCGAGCGCCGCGGAGCTGCAGCGGCGCCTGTGGCATACGGCGCCGGAAGCCGTGCAATAACCGCGGCCCTGCGGGGCTGTTCGTACACCGGCCTGCGCGCCTGCTACCGCCGGTCCGAATCGGGTGGCACAGGCATGCCGCCAGGCAGCCCCCACTCCACGATCAGCGGGATCTCCACGCTGTGGGGCGTCCAGCGAACCTGCTCGACCAGTTGCACCGCCTCCACATCCTGCTCCTGCAGCACGTCGCCCGTGCGGGTCATGAGCTGCATGAAACCCGGTGCGTCGCCCGCGGAGCCCGGCGCGACGGGCCATGGCTGGCTGATTCGGAAGACGGCCACCCGGAAGCGCTGGTCGGGACTGCTGAACGTCTTGTAGATGCTGGAGCAGCACAGCTTGCGGCCAGCGACCGTCAATGACAGCCAGCCGGAAATTCCCAGGATCCAAGCCATCAGCAGCCCGGCCAGACGGTAACGGAAATGGCGCGAGCAAGTCATGGACTGTCTCCCTGGGCGCTTCGTGCATGTTTTGCAGCGGGCGCCCCTGCAAGTTGTCGGTTCACATGGGCCGCGTACCGCGACAGCGCGGATAGTCCGAGCATCCCCAGAACCCATGCCCCGCCGATGCCCCGCGCCGGGCGACGCGGCGCACCATCGGCTGCGCGCAGACAGGGCAACTGGGCGGCGCCTCGGTCTCGGAGGCTGGGTCGGGAGCGGGTGCAGGGCTGTTGCCTGCCGGCTTCTCCGCAGGCTGGGCCTGCATCCGTGCCTGTGGCTGAGGCTGTGCCCGTGGCTCCGGCGCAGGCCGCCCCTGCCGTATCAGCCGCAGCAGCGCGGGCCCGTCGATCAAATGAATGTTGCGCCCGCTGGCGAATTCCGTGGCCTCCTGCGTGAAGCTGCCCGACGTCACGACGAAGCCGCCCGCGGCGCCGCGCGCGGCCATGACGCCGTACAGCTCGCGCACCACGGTGACGCCGACCTTGAACGCCTTCCATTGCTTGCATTGCACGAGAAACTTCTCGCCGGCCTTGCCGAGCACGAGATCGACGCCTCCGTCCGCGCCGCCGCCACCCGTTTCCGCCACCAGGTACCCCTGCCGCCGGAAGCCTTCGCCCACGAGCCTTTCGAATTCCTTCCAGTCCATGCCGTGCAGCGCGTCGGCCGCCGTGCTGCGGCATGCGGTGTCGATCAGCCGGCGCCGCTCGCGCCGGCGCACGGCGGACGCCAGGGCGCCCATGGCGCAGATGAGCGGCACGATGAACTGGCCGGCGTAGGCCAACCCTCGCCAGATCCCGTGGGTGGCCATGTGCGCGATGTCCTGCGGCGTGCTCGCCACCGGCAACGGGGCATTGGCCAGCCGGTTCAGCACCAGGTAACTCAGGATGGCGAGCAGCACGCCCACCCACCAGGGCAGCAATGCCACCAGCTCCATCAGGTCATCGAGGACGGATGTCTTCCCTCTTCTTCTTGCCATGGCGGCTTCCTCCCTTATTCTCTCTTCTGCGGGGATTCTGCAATATTTCCCGTCGCGCGCCAGCCCGGCCATGTGTACCGCGCCCGTCGGTGTCTCTTCCCCTCCCTTGCACCCCTGCTGAACGATGAATGCGGCGCTGGACTTGATCGTTGAACGTGGCAGTGGCTTCGTCCGTGTGTCGGCCGTGGGCCACCATGGGGCTGCGCTGGCGCCGCTGCTGGAATCCTTCTGCCTGCAGCCCGATGCCGGTGCGCTGTCCGAAGTGACGCGCGAGGTGGCCGCTGCCTGTGTCAGCGCATTGCTGTGGTGCGACATGGCGTACGGCGTCGAGCTGATGCCCAGGGAGAAGGCGGATGCCCATGCGCACCGTTTCCTGGAGCAATGCGCCGCGGAGGGCGCCACCTTCTTCACCAACGGCCGGTGGGACCTGTACCACGACGGAGGAGGGGCCCCCTCCACCTGGTCGCCGCTCACCTCCGCGACGTTCAGCGCGGCGGTCCTGGTGGTGTGCCCCGCCGTGGCCACCTGCCTGCTGGTGGAAGACGAGGACTGACGGCGGAGGTCAATACACCAGCCGCTCCGGCCGCACCTCCTGCAGGATCGTCGTCGCGATCTCCTCGATGCTCTTGGTGGTGGTCGAGAGCCACCGGATGCCCGAGCGCCGCATCATCGCCTCGGCCTCGGCCACCTCGTGGCGGCAGTTGGCGAGGTCGGCGTATTTCGAGCCCGGCCGGCGTTCGTTGCGGATCTGCGAGAGCCGCTCGGGCAGGATGGTGAGGCCGAAGATCTTCTTGCGGTGCGGCTCCAGCGCGGGCGGCAATTGCTTGCGCTCGAAATCCTCGGGAATGAGCGGATAGTTGGCCACCTTCAGGCCGCACTGCATGGCCAGGTAGAGGCTGGTGGGGGTCTTGCCGCTGCGCGACACGCCCACCAGGATCACGTCCGCGCCGTTCAGGTCGCGGTGGCTCTGGCCGTCGTCGTGGTCCAGGCTGAAGTTGATGGCCTCGATGCGGTCGGTGTATTCCTTGCTCAGGCTCACGTCAGCGAAGCGGCCCACGCGGTGCAGCGACTTGATGCCCAGCTCGCCCTCCAGCGGGCGGATGAAGGTGCCGAACATGTCCAGCAGCATGCCCTGGCAGTTCTCCTGGATGATGCGCAGCACGCTCATGTTGACCAGGGTGGTGAAGACGATGGGCTTCTTGCCCTCCAGCTCGGCCGTGTGGTTGATGCGGCGCACGGCCTGATGGGCCTTGTCCTCGGTGTCGATGAAGGGCAGGCGCACGTGGCGCGGCTTGATGTCGAACTGCGCCAGGATGGCATTGCCGAAGGTCTCGGCGGTGATGCCGGTGCCGTCGGAGATGAAGAATACGGTGCGCGTGTGCATGGATGGGTCGGGGCTTTCCGCGGTGATCGTTCGCTGGGTGGGCTGCTGGCTGGACCGGGGGGCCGGCCGTGTCCCACAAGCGCCTTGCGGCCGGCCGCCCTACAATCGCGCCCATTATTCCCATTTCCACCATGCACGCGCCCGGCCCACAACCAGAACAGCCAAGCCACAGCGTGTCGTGCATGCGTGAAGACGGCGCCCCCGCCAGCCCGCCTCCGTGCGCGGGCGGCCCCGTGGGGCGCGCAGACCCGGTTTCAACTTCTGGAGCTTTCCCATGTCTGCACTGTTCGAGTCGACCGCCCTGGTCGTTCCGTTTGAGAACCTGAGAATGACCGACGTCGAGTCGGTGGGCGGCAAGAACGCTTCCCTCGGCGAGATGATCTCCCAGCTGCCCGACGGCGTGCGCGTGCCCACCGGCTTCGCGACCACCGCCCACGCCTTCCGCCAGTTCCTCGCCCACGACGGCCTGGCGCAGAAGATCAGCGACCGCCTCAAGACCCTCGACACCGAGGACGTGCGCGCCCTGGCAGCGGCCGGCGCCGAGATCCGCGCCATGGTCGAGGCCCAGCCCTTCCCGGCCGACCTCGAGCAGGCCATCCGCGACGCCTTCGCCACCCTGTGCGGCGGCAATGCCGAGGCCTGCTTCGCCGTGCGTTCCTCCGCCACCGCGGAAGACCTGCCCGACGCCTCCTTCGCCGGCCAGCAGGAAACCTTCCTGAACGTGGTGGGTATCGACGACGTGCTGCACAAGATGAAGGAGGTGTTCGCCTCCCTCTACAACGACCGCGCCATCAGCTACCGCGTGCACAAGGGCTTCGCGCACGACGTGGTGGCCCTCTCGGCCGGCGTGCAGCGCATGGTGCGCTCCGACAAGGGTGCGGCCGGCGTGATGTTCACGATCGACACCGAATCCGGCTTCGACCAGGTGGTGTTCATCACCTCCAGCTACGGCCTGGGCGAGACGGTGGTGCAGGGCGCCGTGAACCCCGACGAGTTCTACGTGCACAAGCCCATGCTGGCCGCCGGCAACCGGGCCGTGATCCGCCGCAACCTGGGCAGCAAGCTCATCCAGATGGTGTTCGCCTCGCCGGAGGAGAAGAAGGCCAGCGGCAAGCTCGTGAAGACCACCGACGTGCCCACAGAGCAGCGCAACCGCTACTCCCTGACGGACGCCGAGGTGGAGCAACTGGCGCGCTACGCCCTGCTCATCGAGAAGCACTACGGCCGCCCGATGGACATCGAGTGGGGCAAGGACGGCACCGATGGCCAGCTCTACATCCTGCAGGCCCGCCCGGAGACGGTGAAGAGCCAGCAGCAGGGCCAGGCCGAGCAGAAGTTCAAGCTCAAGGGCACGGGCACGGTGCTGGCCGAGGGCCGCGCCATCGGCCAGAAGATCGGCACGGGCCCGGTCCGCCTCGTGAGCGACATCGCCGAGATGGACAAGGTGCAGGCCGGCGACGTGCTGGTCACCGACATGACCGACCCCAACTGGGAGCCCGTGATGAAGCGCGCCAGCGCCATCGTCACCAACCGCGGCGGCCGTACCTGCCACGCGGCCATCATCGCGCGCGAACTCGGCATCCCGGCCGTGGTCGGCTGCGGCGATGCCACCAGCCTGCTGAAGGACGGCACGCTGGTGACGGTGAGCTGCGCCGAGGGCGACACGGGCCGCATCTACGACGGCCTGCTGGAAACCGAGGTGACCGAGGTGCAGCGCGGCGAGATGCCGAAGATCTCCACCAAGATCATGATGAACGTGGGCAACCCCCAGCTGGCCTTCGACTTCTGCCAGCTGCCCAACGAGGGCGTGGGCCTGGCGCGGCTCGAGTTCATCATCAACAACAACATCGGCGTGCACCCCAAGGCCATCCTGGACTACCCCGCCGTCGATGCCGACCTGAAGAAGGCCGTCGAATCGGTGGCGCGCGGCCATGCCAGCCCCCGTGCCTTCTACGTGGACAAGGTGGCCGAGGGCGTGGCGACCATCGCCGCGGCCTTCTGGCCCAAGCCCGTCATCGTGCGCCTGTCGGACTTCAAGTCCAACGAGTACCGCAAGCTGATCGGCGGCAGCCGCTACGAACCCGAGGAAGAGAACCCGATGCTGGGCTTCCGCGGTGCGGCGCGCTATATCAGCAAGGACTTCGGCGAGGCCTTCGCCATGGAATGCGAAGCCCTGAAGCGCGTGCGCAACGACATGGGCCTGACCAACGTGCAGGTGATGGTGCCCTTCGTGCGCACGCTGGGCCAGGCCGACCGCGTGACCCAGCTGCTGGCCGAGCACGGCCTGAAGCGCGGCGAGAACGAACTCAAGCTCATCATGATGTGCGAGGTGCCTTCCAACGCCGTGCTGGCCGACGAGTTCCTGCAGTTCTTCGACGGCTTCTCGGTGGGCTCCAACGACCTGACCCAGCTCACCCTGGGCCTGGACCGCGACTCCGGCCTGGAACTGCTGGCCGCCGACTTCGACGAGCGCGATCCGGCCGTGCGGGCGCTGCTCTCGCGCGCCATCGAGGCCTGCAAGCGCCAGGGCAAGTACGTGGGCATCTGCGGCCAGGGCCCCAGCGACCATCCGGACTTCGCGCTGTGGCTGGCGGAGCAGGGCATCTCGTCGATCTCGCTCAACCCCGACAGCGTGATCGCCACCTGGCAGAAACTCGCCGGCTGACGGCGCGCGCCGGACCATGCCCGCGCCGCCGCCACCCCCTGCGCCGCGGGCCGCGGACGGCCGCGAGCGCGCGGCCCCCGACCCGTACGGCGAGGCCGGCGGGGCTGCTGCGCCGTTCGCCCCCGACCTGCACGACGCGCGCCACCTCTGGCTGAAGGCCGCGCTGCTGCTGGCCTGGGGGGCGGTGTCCTTTGGCGCCTGCTACTTCGTGCGGGACCTCACCTGGCGGGTGGGCGACTGGCCGCTGGGCTACTGGATCGCGTCGCAGGGCGCGGTGCTGGCCTTCATCGCCATCGTGGTGGTCTATTGCGTGGCGATGGACCGCTTCGAGCGTGCGGACGCTCGGGAGGCGGCTGTGGCGGCCGAAGGCCCGGCCGCGGGCGCCGCGCCACGCTCCCATGGCTGACGGGCACTCCGGCGGCTCGGGAAACGGGCGCCTGCACCGCCTGCTGGCGCTCTACACCGTGGGCGTGCTGGCCTTCCTGGCCCTCATGGCCTGGGCCGAGCGCCGGGGCCTGTCGCGGCAATGGATCGGGCCGATCTTCCTGTTCCTCTCGGTGATGGTCTATGCGGCCATCGGGGTCTACGGCCGCACCACCGACCCGGAGGAATACTACGTCGCGGGCCGGCGCATTCCGCCGTTCTACAACGGCATGGCGGCTGCGGCCGACTGGATGAGCGCGGCCTCGTTCATCAGCCTCTCGGGGGCGCTCTACCTGCAGGGCTTCTCGGGCGGGCCGGGGCAGGCCGGGGGGCTCGCCTACCTGCTGGGCTGGACGGGGGGCTTCTGCCTCGTCGCGCTGCTCATCGCGCCGCACCTGCGCGCGATGAACCTCTACACGATTCCCGAATTCTTCCAGGTGCGCTTCGGCGGGCGCTGGCCGCGCGTGATCGCGGCGCTGGCGGCCGTGTTGTGCTCCTTCACCTACGTGGTGGCGCAGATCTACGGCGTGGGCCTGATCGCCTCGCGGCTCACGGGCGTGCAGTTCGAGATCGGCATCATGCTGGGCCTGGGGGGCGTGCTGCTGTGCTCCTTCCTGGGCGGCATGCGCGCCATCACCTGGACGCAGGTGGCACAGTACGTGGTCATCCTGCTGGCCTTCCTGATCCCCGTGTCGTGGCTGGCGTACAAGCAACTGGGCAACCCGCTCGCGGCCGCGGTCTATGGCGGGCAGATCGGCAAGATCGCCGCGCTGGAGTCGCAACTGCTGCAGTCGCCCGCCGAGCGCGAGGTGATCGCCGCGCACGAGCGCCGCGCGCATGAACTGCAGGAGCGGCTGCGCGATGTGCCCGCGGCACTGGAGCGGGAGCGCGAAGCGGCGCGCGAGCGCGTGCACCGGCTGCGCGACACGCATGCCGACGTCGCCCTCGTGGTGGCTGCCAGCCGCGAACTGGCCCTGCTGCCGCGCGACGCCGAGGCCGCGCGCGAACTCTGGACGCGCGAGATGCGCGAGGCCCGGGAGCGTGCCCGCCCGCTCGGCGGCCTGCCGCCGCACGGCCTGGCCTATGCGGGCGACCCGGAAGGCACGCCCGCGGAGCGCGAGGCCTACGAGGTATCGCGCCGCAACTTCCTGGCACTGATGTTCTGCCTCATGGTCGGCACCGCCGGCCTGCCGCACCTGCTCACGCGCTACTACACCGTGCCTACGCCCTCGGCCGCGCGCGCTTCGGTCGCGTGGTCGCTGTTCTTCATCGCGCTGCTCTACCTGAGCGCACCGGCCCTCGCGGTGCTGGTCAAGTTCGAGGTCATGCAGAACCTCGTGGGCAGCCGCTTCGACGCGCTTCCGGGCTGGATCGGGCAGTGGTCGCGGGTCGATCCGTCCCTGCTGTCCGTGCAGGACGTCAATGGCGACGGCATCGTGCAGTTCGGCGAGATCCGGCTCGGCGCCGACCTCATCATGCTGGCCACGCCGGAGCTGGGCGGGCTGCCCTACGTGATCTCCGGGCTGGTGGCCGCGGGCGGGCTGGCGGCGGCCCTCTCCACCGCCGACGGGCTGCTGCTCACCATCAGCAACGCCCTGGTGCGCGACCTCTACCTGCATGGCGGCCGCCGCGGCCGGCCGGTGTCGCCCGAGCACCGCGTGATCCTCACCAAGTTCGCGCTGCTGGCGGTGGCGCTGTGCGCGGCCTTCGTCGCCGCGCTCAAGCGCTCGGAGATCCTGCCCATGGTGTCGGCGTCGTTCTCCATTGCCGCCTCGGCCTTCGTGCCCACCATGGTGCTGGGCATCTTCTGGCGGGGCGCCACGCGCCAGGGCGCCGTGGCGGGCATGCTCTGCGGCCTGGGCACGGCGCTCTACTACCTTGCCGCGCCCACCGATGCCGTGCAGGCCGTGGTGCCGGCCTGGCTGCTGCCGGACGGCCTGTGGTTCGGCATCGACCCGGTTTCCGCGGGCGTGTTCGGCGTGCCTGCGGGCCTGGTGGCGGCCTGGCTGGCGAGCCTCGCGACGGCGCGGCCTGCGCGCGCGCCGGAACGGCCACCCGGCTGACGGCGCGCTCCCTTATGGACAGAAACCCGGATTCACAAACCCGGGGGCGCATGCGACTCTGCACCGCACATCGCCACTCGCGGCCGCGTGCCGGATCCAACGTGCTTCTCGTCAAAACCCCCGCTGGCCAGTTGGCTCTCAAGGATCGCCATGGCGGCCTCACGCCGCGCCAGCGATCCGCGTTCATCCTCTTCGACGGCCGGCGCACCGTAGGGCAGGTGCTGGCCGCCACGGCGGCCGTGGGCATCACCATGGAAGACGTGCAGGCCATGATCGACCAGGGGCTGCTGGAGAGCCCGGATGGGCGTCCCCTGGCGCGCCTGCAGGCCGCGCCGGCCGGCACGGGGCAGGGCCCGTCCGCCGCGGAGCCGGACGCGGCGCCCGCCCCGGCCGCCACCGCGATGGCGGACCGCTACCAGGGTGCCTACCGGGTCGCCACCGAACTCACCTCCAGCGCCGGCCTGCGCGGCTTCCGCCTGAACCTGGCGGTGGAGGGCGCGCGCAACGTCGAGGAGCTCGCCGCACTGGCCCCGAAGATCCGCGACCTGGTCGGCGATGAGAAGTACCGCCGGCTGCAGGACGCGCTGTTCGGCTGAAATCAGTTCTGCGGGTCCACCCGTCCGTAGGCGCCGTTGGCGCCCTGGTTCGGCCCGGCGATGTAGAACAGTGTGTTGAGCGGCTGCTGGTTCAGCCCGTTGCCGAACGCGATGCCGCGCAGCCCGTCCACGCGCAGCACGGTGCCGTCGCTCTGGGCCAGCACGCCTTTCGTCACGCCGGTGGCCATGTCGAAGGCGCCGATGGTGCCGTCGCCTTCATTGGCGATCAGCAGCTGGCCGGAGGCACCGCCGAAGTTCGCGGGCGCCAGGGCCACGCCCCAGGGCGCGTTCAGCGGGGCGCCGGGCTGCAGCAGGCGCTGGGCCAGCGTGCCGTCGGCATTGAACAGGTTCACCGCGCCCGTGGCGCTGGCGTGCACGGCGTTGCGGCCGCTGGCGTCCTGGCGCGCATAGGTCACCACGATGCGCGAGCCGATGGCCTGGATGCCGTACGGGGCGTAGTCGGCGGGCAGCTGCGGGTCGGAGAAGTCGCTGGCCAGCCGGACCTTGCGGAAGCTGCCGTCGAACACATCCACCTTGCGGTTGCGGAAGTCGGTGGCGTAGAGGAAGTTGGCATTGCCGCTGGCGGCGATCGCCAGGCCCTTGTACACCGCGCCGCCCGCGCCGTCGCTGTAGGTGACGATGGCATTGTTCAGGTCGGCGGCGGGGCTCCAGCCGGCGATGCTGCCGTCTTCGCTGGAGAAGATGAAGCGGCTCGGGCCGGTCACGCCGCCCTTGGTGACCTGGAAGTCGCTGCCGCCGCTGAACACGATGCCGGTCGGGTTGGCCGGCGCCGTGCCCGCCGGCGGCACCGTGACCACCAGCGACTGCGGCACGCCGTTGCCGTCGTAGAGCGTGGATTTCTGGGTGGCGGTCGCCGTCACCCACACGAAGCCCTGCGGGTTGAAGGCGATGCCCCAGCCGTTCTTGAGGTTGGGGTCCGTCTGCGTGGACGGGACGCTGCCGTCGGACACCACGGTGCGCGCGGTGAACGCGGTGGCGACGGACGGGGTCGGGCTGCTGCCGCCTCCGCAGGCGGCCAGGAAGAGGGCGGCTGCAGGCGCCAGGGCCAGCAGGTGACGGGAAATTTTCACGGGACAAGACTCCACGGGTTGCGGCAGGACGTTCTGCGCGTCGTGGGTACCCGTGGGCCGAAGAAAAGTTGCCGTGCTGCGGAATGTGCGGCACGGCGGCCGCAGGCCGGCGCGCCCGCCGGCCCGGGGACAGAGCTCAGCGACCGACGCCGAGCAGTTCCACGTCGAACTTCAGCGTGGCGTTCGGGGGGATCACGCCGCCCGCGCCGCGCGCGCCGTAGCCCAGGGCCGCGGGGATGATGAGCGTGCGCTGGCCGCCGATCTTCATGCCCTGCACGCCTTCGTCCCAGCCCTTGATCACCATGCCGGCGCCGAGGTGGAACTCGAACGGGGCATTGCGGTCGCGGCTGGAGTCGAACTTCGCGCCCTGCTGGCCGTCGTTGTAGAGCCAGCCGGTGTAGTGCACGCGCACCGGCTGGCCGCTGGTGGCCTCGGTGCCTTCGCCGACGGTGGTGTCTTCGTACTGCAGGCCGGACGGGGTGGTGGTGAATGCCATGGGGGAACAACTCCTGGGTGGTGGTGAAAGGGGGGCGGCAGGGCCCGCTGCCCGCCGGGTCAGTTCCGGGGGGCGGCGGGCACCGCGGCGGCCCTGGCGGCGCGGGCAGCGACCCAGCGGGTGGCGAAGGCCTGCACGTCGCTCAGGCGCTTGAGCAGGTCCACGCCCGAGGGCGTGACCGTATAGCCGTCGCTGCCGTGGTCCAGCAGGCCGGCCTCGCGCAATTCCTTGATGCGCGTGTTGAGGGTGTTGGGCGTGATGCCGCCCACGCTGTCCTGCAGCAGCCGGAACGTCTGCGGATGGCCGTCGCGCAGGGCCCAGAGCACGCGCAGCGCATAACGGCATTCGAGCTTCTCGAAAAGCTGGTTGATGGCGGCGTTTTCCTTGGAACTCATGGCGGGTTCTCCTTGCGCAAGGGGGGAGCGCGGCTGGCGGGACGGATGGGCACCCGGGCACCGCGAAAATATAGCCTGGAAATCCGTTTGCTACAAGTTTAATAGCTCAAAATTCATGTCTGGCAGGCACCTCGCCCAAATAACTCAGGTGTTACCCGCCTGTTGCACTCGCGCTGCCTCCCCGTCGCCCCCACGGCGGGCCAGGTAATCGGCCAGCAGCGCCGCGGCCGCGGGCAGGCCGTCGCCCGCCCGGGCGCACAGGGCGAAGCGCCGGCGGGCCCAGGGATCGGCCAGCGGCACCACGCGCACGCCGCTGGCGGCGGCGAACGGCTCCGCCACCTCGCGCGGCACCACGCTGATGGCCAGGTTGGCACGCACCACGCGCAACGCGGCGTCGAAGTTCGACACGAACACCCGGTGCAGCAGGCTGCGCCCCTCCAGCGCGGCCGCGCGCGCCAGCAGCACCTGCACCGCGCTCAGGGCGGGCATGCTGACGAACTCGTAGCCCAGCACGTCGGCGAAGCGCACGGTCTCCAAGGCCGCCACGGGATGGGACGGATGGGCCGCGATGGCGAGGTGGTCGCTGCGGTAGGCCCGCGTGTGCAGCCCCTGCAGGTCGGCCGCGTCCCAGCAGATGCCCAGCGACGCGCTGCCCTCGCGCACGCCGCGCACCACCTCCGGGCTCACGCGCTCTTCCATGCTCACCTGGATGTCGCGGTGCGCGGGCTCCTGCAGGAAGGCGGCCACGTCGTCGGCCAGCGATTCGGCCATGACCGAGGCCGTGACCAGCATGCGCACGTGGCCGCGCACGCCCGTGGCGAAGCCGGCCATGTCGCGCTCGATGCGGCCTGCCGTGGCCAGCATCTCGCGCGCGTGCTCCAGCAGCGTCTCCCCGGCGGGCGTCGGGGCCACGCCATGGCGCCTGCGCACCAGCAGCCGGGTGCCCAGGGTGTCCTCCAGCTGCGCCAGGCGCTTGCTGACCGCCGAGCCCACGATGGATTCGCGCTCCGCCGCGCGCGCGATGTTGCGTTGTTCGCAGACGGCCACGAACAGCCGCAGGGTCTGGAGATCGAGGGAGCGCATGGTTGAGGTATTCCTTTCGGGAAACTCTGGGCTTCCAAAATTGAGATCATGGAGTATGCGGGAATTTCTAGAATGGGACACACGGCCGCCGACGGCCGGGAACGAGGAGACATCCATGACCCCATCCACCGACGCATCCGCCACGGCGCGCGGCCCCGCGCCGCGCGCACAGGTGCGCGAGGTCGGCCTGCGCGACGGCCTGCAGAGCATCGCCGCCATCCTCCCCACTGAGCGCAAGATCGCCTGGGTCGCCGCGGCCCATGCTGCCGGGCAGCGGGAGATCGAGGTGGGGTCCTTCGTGCCCGCGCGCCTGCTGCCGCAACTGGCGGACACGGCCGAGGTGCTGGCGTTCGCCCGGACGCTGCCGGGGCTCGTGGCGTCCGTGCTGGTGCCCAACCTGAGGGGCGCCGAGCGCGCCCTGGAGTGCGGTGCCCACCTGATGGTCGTGCCGCTCTCCGCCAGCCATGCACACAGTCTCGCCAACCTGCGCAAGACCCCCGACGAGGTCGTCGCCGAGGTGGCGCGCATCCGCGCGGCGCGCGATGCCTCCGGCAGCCGCACCCTCATCGAGGGCGGCGTGGGCACGGCCTTCGGCTGCACGCTGCAGGGCGACGTGGACGAAGCCGAGGTGCTGCGCCTCCTGCAGGCGCTGCTGGACGCCGGGGCCGACCGCGTGAGCCTGGCCGACACCGTGGGCTATGCGGATCCGGTCTCGGTCGCCCGGCTCTTCGGCAAGGCCCGCGACCGGGTGGGCGACCGCCTCGCCTGCGCGCACTTCCACGACACCCGCGGCATGGGCCTGGCCAATGCCTGCGCGGCCTGGCAGGCCGGCGTCACGCGGTTCGACGCGAGCCTGGCCGGCATCGGCGGCTGCCCGCACGCGCCCGGCGCCAGCGGCAACGTGGCCACGGAAGACCTCGCCTTCATGCTGGAGCGCATGGGCATCGCCACCGGCCTGGACCTGCCGGCCCTGCTGGCCCTGCGCGGGCGCGTGCCGGAGTGGCTGGCGGGCGAGACCCTGCATGGGACACTCTGGCGCGCCGGCCTGCCGCGGGGCGGCCTCGTGGCGCGGCCCGAGCCGGTGCCCGCCTGAAGCGGGCCGGCACGCACGCGCTGGGTGTCTGGCTGCACCTTCGCGCGGTGCCCCGTTGCCTGCCGCTGGTCCTTTCTTCCGTCCGATCCTTCATTTCCGCTGTCCATGACTTCCCTGACTGCTTCCCCGGCCCCGTCCCCGCAATCCCCCCTGCCGCTGGCGGGCCTGCGCGTGGTGGAGTTCACCCACATGGTCATGGGGCCGACCTGCGGCATGGTGCTGGCCGACCTCGGCGCCGAGGTCATCAAGGTCGAGCCCGTGGACGGCGACCGCACGCGCCACCTGCTGGGCGCGGGCGCCGGCTTCTTCCCCATGTTCAACCGCAACAAGAAGAGCATCGCCATCGACCTGCGCAGCCCCCGGGGCCTGGAGGTGGCGATCCGCCTCGCGTCCTCCGCGGACGTGGTGGCGCAGAACTTCAAGCCCGGCGTGATGGCCAAGTACGGCCTGGACTACGCCGCGCTCTCGCGCCTGAACGAGAGGCTGGTGTACGTGAACCACACCGGCTTCCTGCCGGGGCCCTACGAGCACCGCACGGCGCTCGACGAGGTGGTGCAGATGATGGGCGGCCTCGCCTACATGACAGGGCGCCCCGGCGACCCGCTGCGCGCCGGCAGCAGCGTGAACGACATCATGGGCGGCATGTTCGGCGCCATCGGGGCGATGGCGGCGCTGATGCAGCGCGCGCGCACGGGCCGCGGCCAGGAAGTGGACTCCGCGCTGTTCGAGAACAACGTCTTCCTCGTGGGCCAGCACATGATGCAGTACGCCGTCACCGGCCAGCCCGCCGCGCCCATGCCGGACCGCATCTCCTCCTGGGCCGTGTACGACGTGTTCAGCGTGAAGGACGGCGGCCAGATCTTCCTGGCGGCGGTGAGCGATGCGCAGTGGCAGACCTTCTGCGATGCCATGGGTTACGCCGACCTGAAGGCCGATCCGGCCCTGGCCACCAACAACGACCGTGTGCGGGCCCGCGCCACGCTGCTGCCAGAGCTGCGGCAACGTCTCGCGGAGCACACGGCCGACGCACTCGCCGCCATCTTCGAGCGCCACGGCCTGCCGTTCGCACCCATCCTGCGGCCGGAGCAGCTCTTCGACGATCCCCACCTGAACGCCACCGGCGGCCTGGCCGAGATCACGCTGCCTGACGGCGAGTGCGCCGGCGAGCGCGCGCGCGTCACCCTCATGCCGCTGCGCATGGACGGCGAACGCCTGCCCGTGCGCGCCGACCCGCCGCGCCTGGGCGAGCACACGCGCGAACTGCTCGAAGGCCTGGGCTACGCACCCGGCGCCATCGATGCGCTGCACGAGGCCCGCGCCGTGGCCTGACCGGCCGGATTCCCCCGGGGCCTGGACGAGCGCGGCGCCAGTCCGCGCGGCCCCACCACAACGACGGAGACATGCGCATGCCGAACCCTCACCCCCAGACCGCGGCCCCCGGCCGCTGCCGCCCCGACACCGCGCCCGCGGTACCTGCCGGCCCCGCTGGCGCAGTGACCCGCCGCACGGCGGCCGCCTGGGGCGCCGCTGCCCTGACTGCTGCCTGGACCGGCCTGCGGCCCGCGCGCGCGCAGGGCCACACGGACCGGCCGCTGCGCGTCATCCTGCCGCTCTCGGCCGGCTCCGGGGCCGACGGCGCCATCCGCGCCATCAGCGCCAGCCTCGCGAAAGCGCTCGGCCAGCCGGTGGTGATCGAGAACCTGCCCGGAGCGGGCGGCATCACCGGCACCGCGCAGATCGTGCGCGCGCCGAAGGACGGCTCGGTCATCGGCGTGGTCTCCAACAACCACGTGGTGAACCCCAGCGTGTACCGGAACATCCCGTTCGACTCGCTGGCCGACATCACGCCCATCACCATCCTGGGCGCGACCCCCTTCGTGCTCGTCGCCCATCCGGCCGTGCCGGCCGCCAACGTGCGCGAGCTGATCGCCTATGCGAAGGCGCGACCCGGCGTGCTGAACTACGGCTCCTCCGGCAACGGCACCATCCTGCACCTGGGCGCGGCCATGTTCGTGGACCGGGCCGGGCTGGACATCAAGCACATCCCGTACAAGGGCATGGGGCCGTTGATGAACGACGTGCTCGGCGGCCAGGTGCAGCTCGCCGTGGTGGCGGCCGCTCCCGCCGCGCCGCACATCCAGTCGGGCGCGCTGCGGGCGCTGGGCGTGACCACCGCGGCGCGCGTGCCTGCGCTGCCGGGCGTGCCCACCATCGCGGAACAGGGCCTGCCGGGTTTCGAGCTCGACGGCTGGATCGCGCCCGTGGGGCCGGCCGGCCTGCCGAAGGCGGAGATCGCGCGCCTCTACGGCGGCTTCCAGGCCGCGATGGACATGCCCGCGGCGCGCGACGCGCTCGTCGCCCAGGGCTACGAGATCAAGCTCACCCCGCCTGGGCAGGCCGCGGCCTTCTTCCGCAGCGAGGCCGCGCGGATGGCGCAGGTGGTGAAGAACGCGCACCTGACCATGGACTGATCCTCCTCCGCTCCGCGCCCTGTGCCGCGCGCGGCGGCCCTCAGCAGGCCTCGGGGCCGGGAGCACGCGGCCGGCCGCGGGTGGCGAGCCAGCACAGCACCGCGCCGCCGCACACCATGCACGCCCCCGCCCAGAAGGCCGCCGACAGCGGCACGCGCAGCAGCAGCGCGGCCAGCGCCGCCGACAGCACCGGCGTGAAATACGATGCCCCGGCCAGCACCGTGACATGGCCGTGCAGGATGCCGACGTTCCACGCCGCGCAGCCGAAGCCCATCGCCGCCGCCGCGAACGCCAGCTGCACCGCCGTGGGCACGCTCCAGTGCATCGCGGGCGCGCCGCCGGCCAGGTACTGGGCCCACAGCACCAGCGCGGCGAGCAGGAAGAACAGCGTGATCCCGTTCGTGCCGCGGGCCAGGCGCGCCGTCACCGTGCAGTACGCGGCCCAGACCACGGCCCCGGTGAAGGCCAGGCCGTAGCTCAGCGGGTTGTCCTGGATGTTGGCGGCCATGCCGGGCAGGCTCACGCCGTTGCCGCCGCCCAGCACCGTGCAGATGCCCGCCAGCGACACGGCCAGCCCCGGGGCCACCAGCCAGCTGGCGCGCTGGCCGTTGAAGGCGATCGCGGCCAGCATCGTGAAGGTCGGCCACAGGTAGTTCACCATGCCCACCTCGATCGCCTGCTGGCGGCTGCGCGCATGGCCGATGGACAGCGACAGGCACAGCTCGTAGCCCACGAACAGCACGCTGCCCCACGCCAGGTAGCGGCGCGGGAACGCGCGCAGCGGCGTGAAACCCACCGTCGCCCACAGCAGGGCGGCGGCAGTGCTGTAGATCATCGCCGCGCCGCCCACCGCGCCCAGGCCCTCGCTCACGCCGCGGATCAGGCCGACGATCGATGCCCACAGAACGATGGCGACCAGCCCGATGCCGGTGGCGCGGTGTCTTTTTTCCATCACCGGATTATCGAAGCGCCCGGCTGGCATCCCGCTGAAAGCTAATGCAGTGGATGAAGTTCCTGAATGCCGAGCCGTTCAGCATGTCCGTGCGGCGGGCGCCGATCGGCGCGCAGGCCTTGTGGGGTAAGGGTTTTCCCCCGCAAAGGGCACATCGCCACCGCCGCCGAACCTGCGCGCGCGCACCGTGGCCACCCTCCGCGGCGGGGTGTCACGGACGCGATGGCTGCCTACCATGGGCACGCTGTTGCTTCCAACCCCCTGCATCGAAAGGTTCGCCCCCATGGTCCGACTGCTGCCCTACCGCACCTACTGCCTGCTGCTCGCGCCCGCCCTCTGGATGGCCGCCGCCCATGCCGGCGATGTCCTGCCCACCCATGCCGCCATCCAGCAGGCGCTGGACCAGGGCGAGAGCGTTTCCGTCGCCATCGATCTCTCGCAATGCGTGCCCCAGGGCGGTGCCAAGCCCTCGCAGACGCGCGGCGGCCGCCGCATCGATGCCTACCGCATCGTGCAGGACGGCACCGTCTCCTTCAGCGATTCGCATTTCACCGTGGCGGGCGACGGCCAGCCCATCGTCCAGTTCATGCGCTACCAGGTGCGCCCCGACCAGTCCGTGGACTTCACCACCTGGATGTTCAACCTGCCGGGCTACGACCTGCGCACGCCGTCCGTGGCCTACCGCTGCACCATCGGCCAGGGCACGCGCTTCCACAAGGACTGACCACCCGACGCCGCCCGGCGGCGCGCTTCAGGGCGGGGCGCTGCCCGTGGGCTGCGCGGCCTGCCCACCGGCGGCGAGGCGCCAGAGCGTTTCCGCCGCGTCCGACATCTCCGTGCGCTGCCGGTACAGCCGGATCTCCACCGGCACGTCCCAGCCGGCCGGCCCGGCGGCCACCAGCGCGCCCGACTGCAGTTCCTCCGCGATCAGGCTGCGCGGCAGCCAGGCCATGCCGCGGCCTTCGAGCGCCATCGCCTTGAGCAGTGCCGCATGGTGGGCGGTGAACACCACCTCCACCTCGCCCGGCATGCCGGCCACGCCCCCCGCATCGAACACCCCCTTGCGCAGCGCACGCATGATCCGCCCCAGGCCCGAGGCATCGCTGTACGCCAGCACCGGCAGCGGCGGCCGCGTGCCGCCGGCAGCGTCCGGGCCCGGGATGGCATGCAGCGGCGTGCCGTCCCCCTGCGGCGCCGACACGGGCTGCAGCACGTCGTCCGCCAGGCGCGCCGCCGGGTAGCCCGCCTCGTCCAGCCGACCCGGCACGGCCGCATGGCCGTGGCACAGCACGAACTGCACGCGCCGCTGCAGGGCCAGGTCCTCGCAGGCCTGGTAGCTGTCGGAAATCGTCTGGATCGGCCCCAGCCGCAACTGGGACTCCAGTCCCCCGAGCCAGCGCGGAAAGAAGGTGAGCGACAGCACATGCGTCGCCGCGAAGCGCAGGCTGGCCGCCGCCTGGGCCTGCGCCGCGCAGGCCTTGATCCGCGCCGCCTCCAGCCGCGCGAGCACGTCTTCCAGCAGGGGGTGGAAGCGCTGCCCCGCCGCCGTGAGGGTGGCCGGGTGCGCGCTGCGGTCGAACAGCTCGGCGCCCACCCAGTCCTCCAGCGCGCGGATGTGGCGGCTGAACGCGGGCTGCGCGATGGCGCGGGCCTCGGCCGCGCGCGAGAAATTGCCGCTCTCGGCGAGGGCGAGGAAATCCTCCAGCCACTCCAGATCCAGCGGTCGGTTGCCGGGGCCCATGGGTCTCCTGGCGCGTGGCGGCACGCGCGGATAGTTGTATGCGATTCGGGTATTGGACGGCCGCGGGCGGGGCGGGAATCATCCGCTGCGTTCCCCTTCCTTCCATCCAACGATCCAACACGGGACCATCCCGGAACCACGGAGACAGCCCACATGCCTTCCATCGCGAATTATCGCGGCATCATCCCCGCCATTTCGTGCCCCTTCACGCCGGACCACCGCATCGACGAGCCCGCCCTGCGCAAGCTCGCCTCCTGGCTCGCGGGTCACGACGGCGTGGTCGCCATCATGACCAACGGCCACACGGGCGAGGTGTTCTCGCTCACCCCGGCCGAGCGCGCGGAAGTCACCCGCATCGTGGCGGACGAACTCAAGGGTCGCTGCCCCGTCATCTCCTCCATCGTCTGCGAGGGCCTGAAAGACGCCGCCGACCATGCCCGCGCCGCCGTGGCGGCCGGCGCCGTCGCGCTCGACGTGATGCCCCCGCACCACTGGCTGCGCTTCGGCTTCACCTCCGGCCATGCGCTGCAGTACTTCGAGGCGATCCATGAGGCCGCGCCGGAGGCCGACCTCGTCTGCCACGTCTATCCCGCCTGGACGCGCGCCTCCTACTCGTCGCAACTGCTCGCCGACCTCGCGAAGCTGCCCTACCTGCAGGCCTTCAAGGTGGGCCAGCGCGACATGAACAAATACGCCCGCGACATCCAGGCCATCCGCGAGGCCGATGCCTCCAAAGCCATCCTCACCTGCCACGACGAATACCTGCTCGCCTCCATGGTGCAGGGCGTCGATGGCGCCCTGGTCGGCTTCGCCACCTTCATCCCGCAGCTCATCATCGACCTGTGGAACGCCGTCAAGGCGGGCGACCTCAAGAAGGCCATGGAAGTGCAGGCCGTCATCACCCCGCTGAAAGACGCCGTCTATGGCGGCGGCGAACCCACGGGGGAGGCCCATGCCCGCATGAAGGGCGGCATGTACCTGGCCGGCGTGATCGACGACGCCACCGTGCGCCCGCCCACCGAGGCACCGAGCGCGAAGGAAATGGACGCGCTGCGCGCCGCCGTGAAGCAGGCCGGCCTGCTCCAGCGCTGAGCGTTGCTTCCCCCCCCGGTGGCCTCACAAGAAACAACGACAGGAGACAAGACACCATGCAACGCAAGCACTTCCTCCGCGCCGCCCTGGGCGCCGCCGCCCTTGCGGTGGCGGCCGGCGCCACGGCGCAGACGCAACCCACGCAGACCTACCCCAGCAAGCCCGTGCGGATGGTGATCCCCTTCCCGCCGGGCGGCACGCTCGACGCCGTCGGCCGCATGCTTGCGCAGAAGCTCGGCGAGCAGATGGGCCAGTCCTTCGTCGTGGACAACAAGCCCGGCGGCAGCGGCGTGATCGGCGGCGACACCGTCGCCAAGGCGGCGGCCGACGGCTACACGCTGCTGTTCAGCGCCTCCACGCACACCACGGCGCCGATGACGCTCAAGTCCGTGCCCTACAACGTCACGCAGGATTTCATCCCCGTGGCCCTGGTCGCGAAGGCGCCGCTCTCGGTCGCGATCAACAAGGACCTGCCCATCACCGACATCAAGAGCTTGATCGCCTACGCCCAGGCCCGCCCCGGGAAGATGACCTTCGCCGTCGGCTCCATCGGCTCCGCCGGGCATCTCTCCACCGAACTGCTCAAGCGCGCCGGCAGGATCGACTACCTTATCGTGCCGTACAAGGGCACCGCGCCGGCCTTCCAGGACCTGATCGGCGGGCAGATCGACGGCTTCATCGACCCCATCCTCGGCTCGCTCCAGTACCACAAGAGCGGCATGCTGCGCGTGGTGGCCGTCACCTCGGCCCAGCGCGTGCCCAACCTGCCGGACGTGCCCACCGTGGCCGAAACCATTCCCGGCTACGAGTTCTACAGCTGGTACGGCCTCTGGGCCCCGACCAAAACCCCGCCCGCGCTCGTGCAGCGCCTCAACGCCGAAGTGAACAAGGCCCTGGCCGAGATCGGCCCCAAGCTCAAGGAGCAGGGCCTGCTCGTCACGCCCGGCAGCGCGGAGGATTTCGCGAAGTTCCAGCGCGCTGACATGGAGCGCTCCCAGAAGATCGTGACCGAGGGCCATATCCGTGCCGAGTGACGCCACCGTGCCGTCCGTGTCCGTGTCCGTGTCCGTGTCCGTGCCTGCGCCGGTGGCGAACGCCGGAGGCCCCGTGCCGCATGCCGTCGTCACCGGCAGCAGCAGCGGCATCGGCCGCGCGATTGCCGAATCCCTGCTCGCGACCGGCTGGCGCGTGACCGGGCTCGACGTCGCACCGCCCGCCATCGCACATCCGGCCTTCGCGCACCTGCCGGCGGACCTGGCCGACGGCGAGGCCATCGCGCGCGCCGCAGCGGCGCTGCTGGAGGCGCCGGCACACCAAACCCCAGCGCTGAACGGCCCGGCCCGCCACGCCAGTGCCCACGCGCCGAACCCCACGCCCGCACCCGCGGTGTCCGGCGTTCCCGATGCCTTGGTGCACGCCGCAGGCGTACTGCGCGTCGGCCCGCTCGGCCAGCTGGACCACGCCGGCGGCGAACTCATGTGGCGCCTGCATGTCGATGCCGCCACGCGCCTCGCCGACGCCCTCGTGCCCGCCATGGCCGCTCGCGGTCGGGGCCGCGTCGTCTTCATCGGCAGCCGCGTGGCCCAGGGCATGCCCGGGCGCGGACAGTACGCCGCCACCAAGGCCGCACTCATCGCGCTCGCGCGCAGTTGGGCGGCCGAGGTGGCGGGGCAGGGCGTCACCGTCAACGTCGTCTCGCCCGCAGCCACCGCCACCGGCATGCTCGCCGACCCGGCCCGCGCCGGCAGCGCGCCGCGCCTGCCGCCCATCGGCCGCCTCATCGAACCCGCGGAAATCGCCGCGCTCACGGGCTACCTGCTCTCGCCCGCGGCCGCCGCCATCACCGGGCAGGACATCGCCATCTGCGGCGGCTCCTCGCTCGCCCGCTGAACCGCTTTCTTCGCATTCCACTCCCTTCCATCCCTCACGGCCCGCGCCTTTCACCACCATGCGAATCGTTGACATCCTCGAATCCACGCGCCCCATCAAGTCCGACATCCGCAACGCCTACATCGACTTCTCGAAGATGACGCTCAGCCTCGTCGCCGTCGTCACCGACGTCATCCGCGACGGCAAGCCCGTGATCGGCTACGGCTTCAACTCCAACGGCCGCTACGGCCAGGGCGCGCTCATGCGCGACCGCTTCATCCCGCGCGTGCTGGAGGCCGACCCCGCTTCCCTGGTCGATGACACCGGCGAGAACCTGTGTCCCCACAAGATCTGGGCGCGCATGATGACCAACGAAAAACCCGGCGGCCACGGCGAGCGCTCCGTCGCCGTCGGCACCATCGACATGGCCGTGTGGGACGCCGTGGCAAAAATAGCTGGCAAGCCCCTCTACCAGCTGCTCGCCGAGCGCTACGGCAACGGCACGCCCGCCAACCCGCGCGTGTTCGTCTATGCGGCCGGCGGCTACTACTACCCCGGCAAGGGCCTGGACGGCCTGAAGAAAGAGATGGAGAGCTACCTCGCGCGCGGCTACTCCGTCGTCAAGATGAAGATCGGCGGCGCCACGCTCGCCGACGACTGCGAGCGCATCGAATCCGTCCTGAAAATCCTCGGCCCCGGCCAGCAGCTCGCCGTGGACGCCAACGGCCGCTTCGACCTGCAAACCGCCATCGACTACGGCAAGGCCCTCTCGCAATACCCCCTGTTCTGGTACGAAGAAGCCGGCGACCCGCTCGACTACGAACTCCAGGCCAAACTCGGCGAGGTGTACCAGGGCCCCATGGCCACGGGCGAAAACCTGTTCTCCATGCAGGACGCCCGCAACCTCATCCGCCACGGCGGCATGCGCCCCGACCGCGACTGGCTGCAGTTCGACTGCGCCCTCAGCTACGGCCTCGTCGAATACCTGCGCACGCTCGACATGCTCAAAGAGAACGGCTGGTCCCCCAGCCGCTGCATCCCCCACGGCGGCCACCAGATGTCCCTCGCCATCGCCGCCGGTCTGGGCTTGGGCGGCAACGAGAGCTACCCGGATCTGTTCCAGCCGTATGGCGGGTTCCCGGACGGGGTGAAGGTGGAGAACGGGTATGTGACGCTGCCGGCGTTGCCGGGGATTGGGTTTGAGGGGAAATCGGACCTGATTGCGGAGATGCGGGCGTTGGCGGGTTGAGGGCAAGGCGCCGGCGCTTGTGGGGTGAGCGTTGTTCGCTATGCAGTTTGAAATGGCCGCGTTGCGGCCATTTTTTTGACTTGGTGATTTCGTTGCACGCTGCTTGTGAGGTGCGACATAGGACCGCTATGCAGCGATTGCCGACCTTTATGACTGGCCGTCGCGCTCTCGCTGAGCTCCTCGTAGCAGTCGCCCCAATTTAGGTCCGCCGCGCGGTCTTGCGACGCCTGAAGGATGTATAGCGGCCGTAGATGTGCTGCGAGTTCGCGTGCGGAGTTGTTGACCGCAGCAGACCTAATGCGTAGCCGGAGCTGCCGCCACCCTCAGCAAACTGTATTCTTTCATCTGGCTGTGCACCTCTTGAATCTCTCGATTCAGCTGAGTTAAATACTCGTTGGCAACCATCGAGAATAGGTCCTCCCCCACTGCGTCGAGTTGGATCGTGAACTCGCCCAATCTGATGCGCTGAATGAGTTTGTTGAAGGCCTTCTTCACGGCGTTCGGGTCATCGTAGGAAAGCGGAATCGTCACGGCTTCCTCCTCGACGTTGATTTTCAGGAAGTATTCTTCCTCTCTGTGCTCCACGGTTGCTTCAAGTGTGACCATAAATCTTCCCTCGCTCTCCGAATGCGTCCTTACCCCCCTCAAGCGTTCTCATGCTGACGTCTTTCCAGTTGTACAGCATCGAAGCGTCGTCCACATTTACCAGGTTGTTGGTGAATGGGTTCCCTAAGAAGGTCCTGTACCCCTCTGAACCATGTGTTCGGTAGATGGAGCAGTACGGCAACGTCCGCACCGCGATGTTTGCATCGTGGGTCGAAATGAATACCCTTCGTCCCGATTTTGCACGCTCTTTGATAAGCGGAACGATCACGTCATTGATGTATTCGTTACCCAAGCTCTTCTCTGGCTCGTCAAGGATGTACACATCCTTGTCCTCTCCGAGTTCTTTCTGCAGCATCACCATCGACGCTTCGCCGCTGGATGGCTCATAGGGAAGCCCGTCGAGCGTGAAATAGCGCTTGAACATCAGGAGTTCATAGACAGTGCTGACATCCTCCACGCCTTCGATGTCATTCAGGTCTGAGACAAATTTGAACAGGTCATCCTGGAAAGAACGATTGACAACATCGCGAACGGCATTCGCAAATCTCTTCTGCAATCCCTTTTTCACGCTCGTGATGCTAAAAAGCTGACCATCAGTGACGTTGCCGTCTTGGAAGAGGTAACGAGTAACGTACTTTAGCTCGCCCTTGCCGGATCCCAAGTCGCCAACGACCTCTTCGTCATTAGGGATGGCCGTGTTTAGGCTCTTGAGGATGGCGCGTCCATTGACGGCTACCTGTATGCGGTTCATCGCATACTCTCGAAAGCCCGTCGTGGTTGGCTTGGCAGGTGTCCCAGTCTTGCGCTCAACCTCCTTGCGAAATTTCGCGATGGCGGAATTGAGAAAGGTGATTTCCTTCCAATTGACGAAATTCATCCACTCTTTCTCCTTGAGGCGTCCCAAGAGCAGCGTCACGAGCCGCTGCAATTCCGCAAATTCTTCGGTAGAAAGTTCGTTCTTGATGAGTTCGTCACTCTCCAGCAGGCTCGCAAAGGAACTGATCTCCATGCTGGCCTCGTGGTACTTCGTGAAGGTGCGTTTGGCGCCTCCCGGCTCTTCGATGTCAATGTCCTTGAGCAGAATCTTTTTGGCGTTCTTGTTCGACGCCGTCGTCTCAAAAAAGGCCCTGAACTTAGTCGTGCTCGTAACATCTATTTCCTGCGCATGACGCAACTCCTGGATTTCATCTTGGCAGTAGCTGATGTTGTAGGTGTTGAGGTTTAGGCTCAGGTTTTTCCCCTTTACATCGAAGATGTCATCAAGTCGATCTGCGGCCGATTCGAAAACGCGCGCATCAATTCCGCTCTTGGTATAGTGCTTAGCTATTGCTTCGAGAATCTTCGACTTCCCAGTCCCCTTCGGTCCGAAGAGGATATTGATGTCGTCGAACACCTTAAGGGTGAGCGCCTTTCCATCCTCAAAAGGGATCAGCGTCAAAGTCTCGCATGTCTTCTTATGCATTGCGGTGTTGATCGTCGTCGGGTCCTTCTTCAACAGCAGGCAGAAGTGTTCGAAGCTGTCAATTGGCAAGCGAAGATCTGGGAGCTCACGTGCAATCTCTGAGTACCGTCCCCAGTCATGGACGTCGGACCCGTAAATAGAGGGCCGCCCGTGCGAAATGTGGATTCCAGCCGAGATGGCGTTGCTTACTTCCTTGAGGATGCACCACTTGTTCTTCGCACCGTTTTCCAAAGCGGCCAGCATGTCATCCGAAACACTTGGCCGCTTTTGCTTATAGTGCGCGACATAGAGCGGATCCATCGCGTCAAACTTGGCTAAGACATCTGGGACCGTGACCTTAAAGGAATCTGGTGTTTGCCCATGCGTAAGTTCGATGACCGCAGTTGAGAATTCTGCAGCAAGCTCAGGTGATGTGATGACCAGTAGGTGGCCCCTGGTCTTGTCATCATGGACGTCAAGCTCCACGCCAGGCCAGACTTGTGCTTCTGAACCGATGCGATTCTGGATTTCTTGAAATTGAGCTAGGTCGAATACATTGTGATTCGTGATCGCAACTACACGTACCTCTGTCGACAATATCGCCGAGCAGAAATCCTCTGGTGCGATCTCTCGCGTAGCCGCATCGCCGGACTTGCACTTCCGTGTATGCGTATGGATGTCGATCTTCACGGCCTCACCTCCCCGGTGTCCACAAGATGCCAAATCATCATAAGCCGGCCTGAACAGTAGATTCAGAGTGTATTGGCGGCCGGCTACTCCTGAAAGCGCTCCTCTCACCCTGTCGAAACTGGTATATCAATCATTGCGCTTCCTTTCGTCTACGTGAGTTGAGTGAAAGTGTCCCGGGTAACTGCGGTTGAGTGACTGGCTGGTGTCGAGAGGAAGCTGTCGGTCGAGATCATCGCCGCTAAGTAACCGGCGATCGTTTTAGCCGCCATTCAGGCGTACCGCAGCCAATGTCTCAGTTCAGCCTAAAGTAGCAGTTCAAAGTGGTTCCCCCATACTCCTCAACTCTTCTTCGTATCGACCACCTTCACCAACACCCACAACGCCCGATTCACCGGCGTCCCCACTCCCACCACCTTCCCCCGCGCCACCACATACCCATTGAGGTGATCGATCTCACTCGGCTTGCCCCGCGCCAGGTCCTGCGCGGTGGACGACATCTGCCCCGGCATGGTGGCTGCGATGCGGTTCACCGCCGCGCCCACGTCGCCCGGAATCTGGATGCCGTCCGCTTCGGCCACGGCCAGGCATTCGGCCACCACGTCGGCGATCACATCCGCCACGCCGGGCGTCTGCACCAGCCGGCCATAGGGCTGCTGCGCAATCGCGGAGATCGCGTTGTATGCGCAGTTGAGCACCAGCTTGGCCCAGAGCGCGCCGCGCACGTTGTCTGAAATCTCCGTGGCGATGCCGGCAGCGCTGAACTGCTGCGCCACCGTGGCGCTGCGGGGCGAGGGCGCGATCACCAGTTCGCCGCGCCCGTGGTGGCGCACGTGGCCGGGGCCGGCCATTTCGGTGGCCACATAGACCACGGCGGCGGCGACGGGATGGGCGTCGCCCAGCACGCCGCGCACGCGTTCGTCGTTGTCCACGCCGTTCTGCAGCGTGAGCACCAGCGCGCCGGGCGCGAGGTGCGGCTGGATCTGGCGGGCAGCGTCTTCGGTGTCGGTGGATTTCACGCAGAACATCACCACGTCCGCGTCGCGCACCGCGGCGGGATCGGTGTCGGCCGCCATGGGCACCTGTTCGTCGAGCGTGGCGGTCTGCAGGCGCAGGCCGTTCGCGCGGATGGCCTCGACGTGCGCGGGCCGGCCGATCAGCGTGACCGCATGGCCGGCGCGCGCGAGCAGGGCGCCGAAGTAGCAACCGACGGCGCCGGCACCCATCACGGCGATGCGCAGGGGCGGGGCTGCCGGATCGGGCGGCGATGCAGGCAGGCCTCCGGCAGGGGCAGCCGATGGGGATGCAGTCATGCGGTTTTCTCTCTCTATCTTCTCTGTCGAGCATGGTACGCCCGGCTGTGGCTGCCGCCTCCAGGGGTTTGCACGACAGGGAGGGCGGATGTGTCGTTGCCGCTCATTCGCCGTCGATATTCGTCAACCGATGCCCTTGTCAAGGCAAAAAGCGACTTCTGTCTTTATCGTTCTTCCAGGCGGAACGATTTCCGGAAAACGTCGTTGGGTTAACGCATTGTTGCAAGTGAGCCGAGTGTGTGAACCTAGCATTCGCCCCCATCGAAAACGCGACAGCAGGGGAGGAACCATGAGCGCGGAGCTCGCAGTGACGTTTTTCAACATGGGCTATGCCCAATCCGTGGCGCAGTCCATGGAGCAGAACCGGGTGGATGTGCTGGTGCTCACCCAGGGCCAGTACATGGGCATCCTGCAGGACAAGGCCCGGAACCACCCGGCGCTGGAATTCAACCTGCGCAAGATCCTCGCCAGTTCAACATTCGGCCGGTACTGGCAGCACACCTTCAGCCCCAACGCCAGCGAGCCGTGGGTGGGGCCGGCGGCGCAAGGCGCCAACGATGCGATCGCGATCACCCGCACGCTGAATGCGATCGGCATGTCGGGCATCACCAGCTATGTGAAGACGACCGCGACCGGCACCTACATCATCATCAAGGGCTACTCGGCGCGCCGCAGTTCCGCGCTGCAGGGCACGCGCTACCTCGCCACGAATCCGAAGATGATCCAGCTGGGGCTGGGCATGAAGAGCCTGCAGGGCATCGCCAAGGGCGGGTTCATGCTGGGCGTGGTCGTCTCCAGCGGCATAGAGTTGATGGACTTCATGTTCAATAACGAGAAGACGATGTATGACCTCGTGGGTGGGGTCGGGGTGGAGGCAGTGAAAGGTGGGTTGGGAGCGTTGGTGGCGTATGGGCTGGCAGCATTCTTTTCAGGTAATGTGACGGTGATCGCTGTCGCCCCGCTGGGCATCATGGCTTTGGCGGCATTGGTTGCCGGCATTGGCCTCAATTACCTGGATAGTCACTTCGGTGTGAAAGGCAAGGTGATTGCGGCGCTCAAGATGGTTCCAGATCAGGCTGCGCGAGGCATCTACTACATCGACACAGAATCCCAAGCATGGCTGGATGATCTTCGTTCCGCCATCGAGAGAAAAAAGGACGAAGTGGGGCGAACCGTCGAGCGTGGCATGAAGGACTGGCTTTGCCGAATTCACTGCGTTCTCTACTAGCCACCTCACACGCACCTATCCCATCCGTTTATGCACGACGTCAAGCAAATTCGCAAAGCCCTATGGTGGGGGCTTCCTTTGTCTGCAGCTCTAGGAGCAGGTGCGTTGATGATGGTCGGGTACATCGCCGTACCCATGTTCCAGGACATATTTGCGAGAGCGCCGGGGGTCCGAATTGCTCCGGCTGTGCTGTTGGCGCCGTTCCTTGCCGTGGTCTGTTTCATGGGAATGGTGGTTTCCTCGATGCGGGCGATCCCCTGTCGCGCCAGCCTGATCAAACGATTCGAGTTCGCAGCCAACCTATCCATCGCAGCCAGCACCATCGCTCTCCTGCTGGTTCCCGTGACCTCCATCGCCCAGCGCTTCTACATGCCCAGCATCGGCTACACGCAATGCCATGCCCTGCAGGGCCAGCCCACGCTGTGGTTCACGGACTGGGTTCGCGATCCTGCGTGGTGCGTGAAGGGCAAGAGCCTGGATTGGGTCAACGAGCAGGCGAGGGCGCCCGTGCCGCATGGGGCTCCCTGAATCGCGTAGCGGAGCAAGGGACGGGCTGGCCTGGAACCCTGGATGTGCATCTGAAATGCATGACATTCCCGCGCTGCGCAAAACCATGCTGTGGAGCACGCCGCTCTTTATCGGTATCTCGGCCGCCTGCGTGTGGGCCACCTTGCATGGAGTCGTGCCCGTGTTCCAGGGTATCGCGGCAAGAGCTCCCGTCGTCCGGATTGCGCCCGCTGCCCAGCTGGCACCGTTCGTCGCCGTCGTCTGCACCATGGCCATCGTGCTCGGCGCCATGCGCGTGGCGCTGTGCCGTGAAGCGGCGATTGCGAAGTTCGAGCGCGCGTTCACCGTCACAGTGCTTGCCAGTGGATTGGTGATGCTGCTGATTCCCGTGACCTCGTTCATCCAGCGTCTGTACATGCCGAGCCTTGGCTACACGGCGTGCTACGAACTGCAGGGCAACCCGACCCTCTGGTTCACGGATTGGGTGAAAGATCCTGCGTTGTGTGTCAAAGGCAAGAGCCTGGATTGGGTGAACGGGCAGGCGCAGTTGTCCAAGTCGCGCGCAACTCCATGAGCACTGGAACTGTGTCCCGCTACCCAGCCATTCATGCACGACATCCATCACATCCGAAAGCTTATCCGGTGGGGCATTCCGCTGTATCTCGGGCTCGTGGCAGGCGCGTTGCTGATGATCCTCAATGCCTTGGTGCCTATGGTTCACGACATCCTGTCGAAGGCGCCTGTAGTGCGGATCACGCCGGGGATGCACCTCATGCCGTGCGTCGTCGCTTTCGGCTCACTGGCAATCGTCGTCATGGTGATGCGGGCGATCCCTTGCCGCCCCAGCCTCATCAAGAAGTTCGAGCTTGCGGCCAATTTGGCGGTCGCAGCCAGCGCCATTGCGCTCCTGCTGGTCCCCGTGGTCTCCATCGCCCAGCGCTACTACATGCCCAGCATCGGCTACACCCAGTGTCACGTCCTGCAGGGCCAGCCCACGCGGTGGTTCACGGACTGGGTTCGCGACCCGGCGTGGTGCGTGAAGGGCAAGACCCTGGAATGGGTGAACGAACGAGCGCGCCACCCGCCTCCATGAAGCAATGAGCGACCCCGGCCGGGGCCGCGCCACCGCCGCTCAGGCCGCAGCCAGCAGCAGGCTGTCGGGCCCGCCCGCAGGGCCACGCCGTGCCGGGGCTGCAGTGGCGCCCGCCCCGTCCGCACCCGGCGGCAGCCGGAACTGCGCCACGGTGCGCGAGAGCGTTTCCGCCTGGAACTTCAGGCTGTCGGCGGCCGCGGCGCTTTCTTCCACCAGCGCGGCGTTCTGCTGCGTGACCTGGTCCAGCTGCTGCACGGCGTCGCCCACCTGGCCGATGCCACTGGATTGCTCCGCGCTGGCGGCGCTGATTTCCGCCACCAGCGTGGACACCTCGGCCACCTGGGTCACGATGTCTTCCATCGTGCGGCCGGCCTGGGCCACGAGTTCGCTGCCGGCGTTCACGCGCGACACGCTGGTCTCGATCAGGCCCTTGATCTCCGCGGCGGCCTGCGCGCTGCGCTGCGCGAGGCTGCGCACCTCGCCCGCCACCACGGCGAAGCCGCGGCCCTGTTCGCCCGCGCGGGCGGCTTCCACCGCGGCGTTGAGCGCCAGGATGTTGGTCTGGAAGGCGATGCCGTTGATGGTGCCGATGATGTCGGCCATGCGGTCCGAGCCCTGGCGGATCGAATCCATGGTGCGGACCACGTCCTGCACCACGGCGCCGCCCCGGGCCGCGACGGACGAGGCGCCCGATACCAGTTGGTGGGCCCGGCGGGCCGAGTCGGCGTTCTGCTGCACGGTGGAGGTCAGCTCCTCCATCGAGGCGGCGGTTTCCTCCAGGTTGCTCGCCTGTTCCTCCGTGCGCTGGCTCAGGTCGGCATTGCCATTGGCGATCTGCACGGTGCCGGTGGCGATGGAGTCGGAGCCCGCGCGCACGCTGCCCACGATGCGCACCAGGCTGTCGTTCATGCGCGCCAGGGCCGAGAGCAACTGGCCCACTTCGTCGCGCCGCCCCGTGGGGATGTGCGAGGTCAGGTCGCCGCCGGCCACGGCCTCGGCCACCTGCACGGCGGTGTGCAGCGGGCGGGTGATGGAGCGGGCGATGAGCCAGCACAGCGCCACGGCCAGCACGGCGGCCACCGCGCCGATGGCGATGACGGTGACGCGGCCGGTGCTCACCTGCGCGTCCGCGCGGTCGCTGTCTTCCGCCATCACCTTCTGCTGGTGCTCGGACAGGCGGTTGATGGCATCCAGGTATTTCTGCTGAATGGGGCGCAGCCTGGTTTCCAGCAGGTCCCGGGCATCTGCCGAGTGGTCGTCGCGCATCAGCTGCAGCATCCGGTCCATTTCCGCGACATAGTCCGTGCGCGCCGCCTCGCAGGCCTTGAACATCTGGACGCCCGAGGGGGAGCGGACCAACTGCGACAGCTGCGAAAACAGCTTGGTGACGGCCTCGCGGCTTTCCTGGATGCGGCGGGTTTCCTTCGCGCGGCTGTCCGCGCCGTCGAAGATCAGCATGTTGCGCGTGTAGCGCGACTGGGCTTCCGTCTCGTTGGCGATCTGCGTCAGCAGCTTGACCTTCGGGTAGGCGTCGCGCGTGACCTTGGTGAGGGCCCGGTTCACGTCGCCCAGCGCCCCGAGCGACAGGCCGGCCAGCAGCGCCAGCACGGCGATCACCACGAGGAAGGCCAGTCCGATGCGGTGGCTGATCCGCAGGTTGCCGAAGAAGGAGGTTTTTTCGCTCATGGTGGGAGGTCACGGTGGGGCTGGCAG
The DNA here is from genome assembly GCA_003029925.1 of Paracidovorax avenae. GTDB lineage: Bacteria > Pseudomonadota > Gammaproteobacteria > Burkholderiales > Burkholderiaceae_C > Paracidovorax > Paracidovorax avenae_A. The sequence continues at coordinate 1,626,734 of CP028296.1, forward strand.
GAATGGGCGGGCACCTGCGGCGCCTCCCGCGTCACAGTGCCGGAGACCGCGTTTCAGCGGTCCCATGGTCGAGCACCTGACTGGGATTTTATTTTCTTATTGAAACTTTTGAAATAATTTATATGCAAATTTAATGAATTTGACACATTTTTGTGGCAGCTATGCACTGCCGGGCAGATCCGTCACCGGGCCATGAAAAAAGCCCCGGCCGGTGGGCACGGGGCTTTGGGGGGCGGGGCGGCCGGAAGCAGCTGCCTTGCGCGCGGCGTGGTGCGGCGCGGATCAGAGCGAGTCGATGAAGCTGCGCAGCTTGTCGCTGCGGCTCGGGTGCTTGAGCTTGCGCAGGGCCTTGGCCTCGATCTGGCGGATGCGTTCGCGCGTCACGTCGAACTGCTTGCCGACTTCTTCCAGCGTGTGGTCGGTGGACATCTCGATGCCGAAGCGCATGCGCAGCACCTTGGCTTCGCGCGGCGTGAGGCCGTCCAGGATGTCCTTGACCACGTCGCGCAGGCCGGCCTGCATGGCGGCGTCGATCGGGGCGGTGTTGGCACCGTCCTCGATGAAGTCGCCCAGGTGGCTGTCGTCGTCGTCGCCGATCGGCGTTTCCATGGAGATCGGCTCCTTGGCGATCTTCATGATCTTGCGGATCTTGTCCTCGGGGATCTCCATCTTCGCGGCCAGGATGGACGCATCGGGCTCGAAGCCGAACTCCTGCAGGTGCTGGCGGCTGATGCGGTTCATCTTGTTGATCGTCTCGATCATGTGCACCGGGATGCGGATGGTGCGCGCCTGGTCGGCGATCGAGCGCGTGATGGCCTGGCGGATCCACCACGTGGCGTAGGTCGAGAACTTGTAGCCGCGGCGGTATTCGAACTTGTCCACCGCCTTCATCAGGCCGATGTTGCCTTCCTGGATCAGGTCGAGGAACTGCAGGCCGCGGTTGGTGTACTTCTTGGCGATGGAGATCACGAGGCGCAGGTTGGCCTCGATCATTTCCTTCTTCGCGTCGCGCGAGGCGGATTCGCCCTCGTTCATGCGCTTGTTGATGTCCTTGAGCTCGGACAGCGGCACCACCACGCGGGACTGCAGGTCCATCAGGCGCTGCTGCAGCTCCTGCACCGGCGGGATGTTGCGAGCGAGCACGGCGCTCCAGGGCTTGCCGGCGGCGGCCTGCTTCTCGACCCACTGCAGGTTCAGCAGGTTGGGCGGGAAGTCCTTGATGAAGGTCTCCTGCGGCATGCCGCACTTGTCCACGATGATGCGGCGCAGCTCGCGCTCCTTCTTGCGCACGTCGTCCACCTGGGCGCGGACCATGTCGCACAGCTTCTCGATGGTCTTGGCCGTGAAGCGGATGGTCATCAGCTCGGCCGAGATGGCGTGCTGGGCCTTCATGTAGGCCGGCGTGCCATACCCTTCCTTGTCGTAGATCTTGTGCATCTTCTCGAAGAGCCCGCGCAGGTTGTCGAACCGGCGCAGCGCTTCGTTCTTCAGCTCTTCCAGCTTCTTGGTCAGGGCCTTGGAGCCGCCCTTGCCGTCGTCGTCGTCCTCTTCGTCGAACTCGTCGAAGTCTTCCTCGGCCACGTAGTCGTCGGCCTCGTTGGGGTTGGAGAAGCCGTCCACGATGGTGGAGATGACGACCTTGCCCTCGCGGATCTCCTCGCCCATCGCCAGGATCTCGGCGATGGTGGCGGGCGATGCGCTGATGGCTTCCATCATGGCCTGCAGGCCGCCTTCGATGCGCTTGGCGATCTCGATCTCGCCCTCGCGGGTGAGCAGTTCCACGGTGCCCATCTCGCGCATGTACATGCGGACCGGGTCGGTGGTGCGGCCGAATTCGCTGTCCACGGTGGAGAGGGCCGCCTCGGCTTCTTCCTCGGCTTCCTCGACGGTGGTGGCGGTGGGCGTGACGTTGTTCTGGAACAGCGTCTCGGCATCGGGCGTCTGCTCGTACACGGCCACGCCCATGTCGTTGAGCATGGTGACCACGACTTCCATGGTCTCGGCATCGACCAGCTTGTCGGGCAGGTGATCGGAAATCTCGACCTGCGTGAGGTAGCCGCGCGTCTTGCCCAGCGTGATCAGGGCCTTCAGGCGCGAGCGGCGCTTGGCCAGGTCTTCCTCGGACAGGACGGTGTCGTCCAGGCCGAATTCCTTCATCAAGGCGCGTTCCTTCGCCTTGCTGATCTTCATGCGCAGGGGCTTGACCTTCTCGGCGGCGGGCGCTGCCGCCGCCTCGGCCGGCTCGGCCTCGACCTCGCCTTCGAGTTCGGATTCGATGTCCGACAGGTCGGCGTCGTCGCTCACGGCGCCGTCCTCGGCGGCCTTGGGCTTGCGGCCGCGCTTGGCGGGGGCTTTGCCGGCGGCGGCGGTGGTGGCGGCCTTGGCCGGGCGGCCGGGACGCTTCTTGGGCGTTTCGTCGTCATCGGCCGCCGCTGGGGCCGCGGCCTTCGCGCGGCTCGCCTTCTTGGCGGTGGTTTCTTCGGAGGCTTCGGGCTTGTCGGCGGACTTGTTCACGGGCACGGATGGAGCTTTCTTTGCGGCAGGAGCGGCCTGGGTTTTCGAGGAGGAGGCGGCCTTCGCAGCGGTATCGGGGACGGACTTGGGCGACTTCGCGGACTTTTGAGCGGGCATGGACGACCTCAGATTCAAAAACGGACACACAAAGAAAACGCAAGCGCGTCGGCTACCGGCGCGGGTGGCATGGCGAAGGTGGTGCCTCCGCGGTTCGAGGGGCGGGCCCCCGTTGGCAAGATGTGTGGGCGATCATTTGGTGTGCAGTCCTTGCGGTGTGGGGGGCGGTGTGCGTGTGTGTCACGGTTGCCCGGCCCGGAGGTGCTGCTGTCGCTCTTGCCGATGAACCTTATATTATAGCCCGCCCGTTTTTTTCAAGTTCGCGGGCGCGATGCCCAGCAGGGCCTGCCGCCGCTGCTGCAGCGCGCGGTACTTCTCCAGCGCGGACGGATCGGTCGCTGCCTGCAGGATGAGTTCCTTCTCCTGGCGCTTGATGTCTTCCATCAGCATGCGGTCGAGCAGGTCGCGCAACTCGGTCCGCAGCTCGGCCGCGTCGCCCTCGGTCTGGGCGTGCGAGCCGGTCATCACCCGCACCGCCAGCGCCTCCGCATCGTGCCCGCGCAGGCTCTCGCGCAGCACGGCCCAGGCCTGCGGGCCATGCTCGTGCCACTGGGCCTCCAGCCAGGTGAAGAGGGGGCCGTGGGGCGCAGGCAGGGCGCAGAGCGTGGCGTGGTCCTCGTGCGAGAGGTCTTCCAGGAACTCCATGTGCGACAGCAGCAGCCGCGCCGCGTGGTCGTCGCGCCCCGCGGCGGGCGTGGAGGGCAGGCGCGGCTGGGGCGGGCGCTCGTCGCGGTCGCGCCAGCGGCCCTTCTTCCAGTCGCCTCCGCCACCGCCCTTGCGCCAGGGCTGCTTGAAGCCCGAGGGGGCTGCCGGGGCGTGGCCGTAGCCGTCATTCCCGGGGGGGGCCCAGCCGCTGCCGTCGTGCGGCCCGCCCCAGGGCGGGGCTTCGTCGTAGGCCGGCGCGCCGGAGGGCGCGGCCCCCCCGGCGGTCTGCCGGCCACCGCCGGCCGGGTGCGCCGGTAGGGCCCAGAGTTCCGAGAGGTCGCTGGCGGCGAGCTGGGCCAGTTCCGCCAGTTCGCCCAGCAGCTGGCGCTTGAGCGCGCCGTCGGGCAGGGCGGTCCACAGCGGCCGGGCGTTCGCCGCCATGCGGGCGCGGCCTTCGGCCAGGCCCAGGTCGCAGCCCTCGCCCGCGGCCTCCACCAGGAAGCGGCTCAGCGGCATGGCGCCCTGCACGTGGCGCGCGAACGCGTCGGTGCCATGGGCGCGCACGAAACTATCGGGGTCGTGCTCGGCGGGCAGGAACAGGAACTTCACGCTGCGCGTATCCGTGGCGTAGGGCAAGGCGCCGTCGAGCGCCTTGCGCGCCGCACGCCGGCCTGCCGCGTCGCCGTCGAAGCTGAAGACCACCGTGTCGGTGAAGCGGAAGAGCTTGTGGACGTGCTCCGGCGTGCAGGCCGTGCCCAGCGTGGCGACGGCGTTCGGAAAGCCCAGCTGCGCGAGCGCGACCACGTCCATGTAGCCCTCGGTGACGAGCGCATAGCCATGCTCGCGGATGGCGGTGCGCGCCTCGAACAGGCCGTAGAGCTCGCGCCCCTTGTGGAAGACGGGGGTTTCGGGCGAGTTGAGGTACTTGGGTTTGTCATCGCCCAGCACCCGGCCCCCGAAGCCGATGCATTCGCCCTTCACGTTGCGGATCGGGAACATCACCCGGTCGCGGAAGCGGTCGTAGCGCTTGCCGTCTTCCTCGTTCACGATGACCAGCCCGCTTTCGTGCAGCAGCGGGTTGTCGTACTCGGGGAACACGCTGGCCAGCGTGCGCCAGCCCTCGGGCGCGTAGCCCAGGCCGTAGCGCTTGGCGACCGCCCCCGACACGCCGCGCCCCTTGAAATACGCGATGGCGCGCTGCGACTCGCGCAGGTGGCGGCGGTAGGCCTCGCCCGCCTTCTCCAGCACGTCGGTCAGCGTGGCCTGCTTCTGGCGCTGCGCTGCCGCGCGCTCGCGCTCCTGCGGGGAGACGTCGTCCTGCGGCACCTGCAGCCCCACCTGCTGGGCCAGGTCCTGCACGGCCTCCACGAAGCCCATGCCCGCATGCTCCATCAGGAAGCTGATCGCATTGCCGTTCTTGCCGCAGCCGAAGCAGTGGTAGAACTGCTTGGACGGGCTGACGCTGAACGAGGGCGACTTCTCGCCGTGGAAGGGGCACAGCCCCATGAAGTTGGCCCCGCCCTTCTTGAGCTGCACGTACCGGCCGACCACATCGACCACATCGACGCGCGAAAGCAATTCCTGGATGAAGGACTGGGGGATGGACACGCCGGGGATTTTCGCCGGAATGCCGCCGGTCGGTCCCTGTATCTCGGGATTGCTATTGAATCAATAGCGTTGCGTGCCGTCGGGGGCTGCTTCCGGGCAGGATCCGATACCCGAAGGTGCCGCACGCGCCAGGCCGTGCCCCGTGGGCGCTGGCGTAGGACGCCACCGCTTGCTGTGGCCGGGGCCCCCTCGCGGGCGCGCGGCTGCACTAAGCTGCCTGGGCCACTTCCGGGAATGCTCCCCTGACTTTCATGCACGCGCACGCTCCTTCCGCCCGCGCCTGCTCCGCGTGCCGCAATGGTGCCGCGGAGCTGGATTTCGACTTCACCATGGCCTTCCAGCCCATCGTGGACCTGCGCCACGGCGGCAGCGTGTTCGCTTACGAAGCGCTGGTGCGCGGCGCCGACGGCAGTTCGGCCGCGTCGGTGCTGGCCCGCGTGAACGACGGCAACCGCTATGCGTTCGACCAGGCCTGCCGGGTGCGCGCGGTGGAGCTGGCGGCCCGGCTGGGAATCGACTGCCGGCTGAGCATCAACTTCCTGCCCAATGCGGTGTACCAGCCCGAGTCCTGCATCCAGGTCACCCTGCAGGCCGCGCGGCGCAATGGCTTTCCGGTCGAGCGCATCATCTTCGAGGTGGCGGAGCACGAGAACGCCCACGACCGCGAGCACCTCAACCGCATCCTGCGCGCCTACCGCCGCCAGGGCCTGCGCACGGCCATCGACGATTTCGGTGCCGGCTATGCGGGGCTGGGCCTGCTGGCGGACTTCCAGCCCGACATGCTGAAGATCGACATGGCGCTGGTGCGCGGCATCGGCGCGGACCCGGTGCGCCAGGCCATCGTCCGCGGCGTGGTCTCGATGGGCGAGTCGCTAGGCATCGCGGTGATCGCCGAGGGTGTGGAAACCGAGGACGAGCTCCGCCCGCTGCGGGCCATGGGCGTCCACCTGTACCAGGGCTACCTCTTCGCGCGCCCCGCGCTGGAAGCGCTGCCGGCCGTGCAATGGCCCCAGGGCGCCGGCTTCGGGAATGGCTTCGGCGATGCGGCGGAGGCGCCGCCTGGCGGTGCGGACGGCACCGGCGCGCCACCGGCGGCGCAGCGCGCCATGACCGGTGCACGGTCACGCGGCGGCGCGGGCATGGCGCTGGGATTCGGGCTCGGCTGAGCCCCCCTGGTCACTGGTTGGAGATGATGGTGAGCAGGTCGCCCCGCACCTCGGGGTTGTCGGTGTACTTCTTGTAGAGCGGCGCCATGCGGCGCACATAGGGCGAGAAATCGGCCACGGGGACGAACTGCACGCCCTCCTTGGTCAGGGCGGTGCGGGCCGCGAGTTCACGCTTTTCCCAGAGGCTGCGCATCAGCAGCGCGGAGTCCTTGCCGGCCTTCAGGAAGACCTTGCGGTCCTCTTCGTTCAGGCGTTTCCACAGCTGGGTGGAAACCACCAGGGCCTCGGGCGCGATCATGTGCTGGTCCAGCAGCATGTATTTCGCCAGCTTGTACTGGCCGGTGGACTCGTACGAGACGATGTTGCCTTCCGCGCAATCGATCTTGCCGGTGCGGAAGCTCTCGGGCACTTCCTTGTAGGGTACGACCACCGGTGTGGCGCCCAGCAGCTTCACCATCTCGATGTGCGAATCCACCTGCTGCACCCGGATGCGCAGCCCCACCAGGTCTTCGCGGCGGTTGATGGGCTTGTCGGCGCAGTAGAACGAGCGGGCGCCGCCGTTGTACCAGCCCAGCACGACGTAGCCGGACGCCTTGAGCTTCTCCGCGAGCCGGTCGCCCATCGGGCCGTCCAGGTAGCGGAACATGTGCGCGGCGTTGCTGAACAGGAAGGGCAGGTTGAACGCCTGCAGCGCCGGCACCGCTTCCGCGAGCGGGCCCATGTTGAATTCCGCGGCGTCGATCTCGCCGGCCTTGAGCATCTGCACCGCCTTGGCCTGGTCGCCCAGCGCGGCATCGGAGAAGAGCTGGATCCGGTAGCGGCCCTGGGTGCCGGCCTGCACCTCGGCGGCGAAGCTCTTCATCGCCTCGGTGACGGGATAGCCGTCGGGATGGATGTTCCAGGCCCGCAGCGGCGCGGTGGTCTGGCTGGTGGCGGGCCCTGCCCAGAACGCCAGCACGGTGGCGAATGCTGCCCAGAAACGCTTGCCCATGTGTTCTCCCCGTTCTCGCGGAAATTGGTCGTGGCGGAGGCCGGCTGCGCAGGCAGCCGCCGTGTCGCCATCGCCCAGCATTCTCCGGGCGACTCTTCCGTGGGAGCAAGCGATTTTCAGGCGGGCACGCGCCGGCAAAACCACAGCCCCGCCGCGCGGGGCTTGGCACTGCGCATGCGATGTGCTAGCTCGGCCGTGGCCGACGGGCAGCGTGGCCGGTCAATCGCCCATCACGATGCCCTCGCGGCGCGGATCGGCGCCGCCCAGCCACATCGGCTGGCCATGCACGTTGGCGCGGGTGATGGCCTGCAGCCCGCTGGTCATGTTCATCTCGCGCACTTCGGCGCCGCGCGTGCGCAACTGCTCCACGGTGGCGGGCAGGAAGCGCTTTTCCTCCAGCATGGTGGGGCCGTTGAGGTTGCCGAAGTTCGGCAGGTTGATGGCCTGCTGCGGCGTCAGCCCCCAGTTGAAGATGCCATGCAGCGTCTTGGCGGTGTAGTGGATGATGAGCGCGCCGCCCGGGCTGCCACCGCTCATCGCGAGCTGGCCGGTGGCCTTGTCGAAGACCAGGGTCGGGGCCATGGAGGAGCGGGGGCGCTTGCCGGGCTCCACGCGGTTGGCGATGGGCCGGCCGGCCGCGTCGCGGGGCGCGAAGCTGAAGTCGGTCAGCTCGTTGTTCAGCAGGAAGCCCTTGACCATCTGGCGGGAGCCGAACTGGTCCTCGATGGTCGTCGTCATCGCCACGGCATTGCCGCGGGCGTCCACCACGCTGATGTGGCTGGTGCCGTGCTCGATCTGGTCGGGCATCGGTGCCAGCGCCGTCTTCACGGCCCCCGGCGTGCCAGGCTGGGCCACCTTCAGGCTCTGCGGGCCGATGAGGCGCGCGCGCTGGGCCAGGTAGGCGGGATCGAGCAGGCTCGACCAACTGCCCGCCGGCGGCTGCACGAAATCGGGGTCGGCCACGTAGAGCCCGCGGTCGGCGAAGGCCAGGCGCGCGGCCTCGTTGTAGTAGTAGAGCCAGTCGGCGCCGGGCTGCAGGTCCTGCGGGCCGTTCGGCCCGGCCTGCAGCGGCATGCCGGCTGCGGGCGTCTGCTGCAGGATGCCGAGGATCTGCGCCACGGCGATCGCCCCGGAGCCGGGAGGCGGGAATCCGCACATGCGGTAGGCATGGGCCGCCACGGTGTAGTCGCTGCACAGGGCTTCGCGCTTCTTCGGCTGGTAGCCCGCCAGGTCCGCCAGGCTCAGTTGGCCGGGATTCGTCGGATGGCCCTGCACCTTGGCCACGATGGCCTGGGCGACCTCGCCTTCCAGCAGGGCCTTGGAACCGTTCTGCGCGATGGCCCGCAGCACGGCCGCGAGTTCCGGATTGCGCAGCACATGCCCCACGGGCCAGGGCTTGCCCGCAGGATCGAAGAAGTAGGCCCGCGCGGCCGGGTCCTGCGCCAGGTATTTCTCGTTGGCGAGCAGGCTGTTGAGCCGGGCGCTCACCTTGAAGCCGCCCTCGGCCAGTCGGATGGCGGGCTCGAACAGCTGTGCCCAGGGCAGCACTCCATGCTCGCGGTGCGCCATCTCCAGCATGCGCACGGCGCCGGGCACGCCGACCGAGCGGCCACCGACCACGCCGTCGTAGAACGGCATGGGCTTGCCGTCCCGGCCGAGGAACAGGTTCTCGCTGGCGGCGGCAGGGGCGGTCTCGCGCCCGTCGTACGCCTCCACCTTGCTGCCCGCGGCGTGCAGCAGGAAGGCGCCGCCGCCGATGCCGCTGGACTGGGGTTCGACCAGCGTGAGCACCATCTGCACCGCGATGGCCGCATCGATGGCCGACCCGCCGGCCTTGAGCACCTGGTAGCCCGCATCGGTGGCCAGCGGATTGGCCGCGGCGACCGCGAACTGGCGCGTGGCCCATCCCGGCTTCTCCGTGTACCCCGAAGACCCCTCGGGTTGGTCCGGCACCGAATAGGCGAGTTGCGGGGCGGTGGAGCAGGCGGCCAGCAGGGCCGTGGCGGCAGCCAGCGCCAGGGCGGTGCGGCGGGTGGACGGGAACTTCATGCGGGTACGCCTCCTTCGTCGTGCAATGGAATGATCTCGGGGTAACGCCGGGCATCCTATCGGCCCGCCCCGGTCCGTGGCGGCTTTGTTACAAGCGGGTACGTCAGTCCCGTAACGGGCCCGGGCGGCGGTCTTCCACCACGAAGCGCGCCAGGGTGGCGCAGGCGCTGTCGGACCGCAGCGGGTCGTCCACCGTCCTCAGCACCGTGGTCCAGCGCTGCGGCGTGACGTCGGCCAGGCCCCAGCCGCGCAGGTCGCTGCGCGCCAGCAGCACGTGGGGATTGAGCCGCGCGATGGCGTCCACCCGTTCCTGCGGGGTGCCCGCCCGCGAGCTGATGGAGGTGCCGCAGAACTCGCTGGCCAGGATGGGGCCGTCCTGCGCGGGGCCGCGTACCTCGCAGACGTAGTTCTGGTGGATGTCCCCGCCGAGGAACACGGTATTGCGCGGCGCCCGGCCCGCGAGGGAGGCGAGCAGCCGTTCGCGCGCCGCGGGATAGCCGTCCCAGCTGTCGGTGCCCTGCCGTCCGGAGGGCGTGCGGCGCGGCGAGAACAGTGTCTGCTGCGCGATCACGCTCCAGCGCGGGGTGCTCCCATCGCCGGCTGGCGCGGCATCCTCCGCCAGCCCCGCATCCAGCCAGCGCTCCTGGCCCATGCCGAGAAAGCTGCGCGCCGGGTCCTCCAGCTCGGCGCATGCGGCGGGCCGCACCGCGCCCGCGCCTCCGGACCCCGGCGGGCGGCAGGCCTGGCGGCTGCGGAACTGGCGCGCGTCGAGCAGGTGCAGGCGTGCCAGCCGTCCCCAGGCGAGGCGCCGGTACAGCTGCAGGCCGCCGACGCCGTCGCCGGCCTGGAGTGCCGCCGCGCGCAGCGGCATGTGCTCGTAGAACGCCTGGTAGGCCGCGGCCCGCAGGTCGGTGAAGTCGGCCTCCGGCTCTCGCCCGGACAGTCCGGCGTAGTCGTTCTCCACCTCGTGGTCGTCCCAGGTCACGGCCCAGGGAGCGGCGGCGTGGGCTGCCTGCAGTGCCGGGTCGCTGCGGTGCAGCGCGTAGCGGTCGCGGAAGTCGGCCAGCGTCCGCGCGTGGCGCAGCGCATGGACGCGCGCCAGGCCCGAGGGATCGGCAGGGCTCGCGTATTCGTAGATGTAGTCGCCCAGGAACAGCACGAGGTCGGGCGCATGGCGGCAGACGTCGTTCCAGGCGGCGTAATATCCGTGCTCCCAGCGCTGGCACGAGGCGAACGCCAGGCGCAGGTGCGGCTGCGGGTCTGCGAGGGATGGCGCGGTGCGCGTGCGGCCGGTGGGGCTCGCGGCGTCACCGTGCAGGAAGCGGTAGAAATACCAGCGCCCCGGCTCCAGCCCGTGCAGTTCCACATGCACGCTGTGCGCCAGCTCCGGCAGGGCCGTGGCCGTGCCCTGGCGCACGATGCGGCGGAACCGGTCGTCGTGCGCCAGCTCCCAGCGCACCGTCGCCGGGCCGGCCGCGCCCCCGGGCTCCGGTGGCATCAGCCGGGTCCAGAGCACGAAGCCGTCGGGTGCCGGGTCTCCGCTCGCCACGCCGAGCGCGAAGGGGTCGTTTCCCCAGCCGGGCGAGGACCATGCCCGGCGGGGCAGGGCGCCGGGCACCGCCAGCGCGGCAGCGAGCCGCAGGAGCGTGCGGCGGTCGATGGCCTGGCAGGTCGGTTCAGGCCGCCATGACACGGTTCTTGCCCGAGCGCTTGGCGAGGTACATGCCCTGGTCCGCCCGCCGGATCGCTTCCACCGTCGTTTCCTGTGGCGCGAGCTGCGCCACGCCGGCGCTGAAGGTGATGAGCACCTTTTCCTGGTCCTTGAGGAAGTAGCGCGTGGTCAGTTCGCGCTGCAGGCGGGCCATGGCCTCCACGCCCTGGGCCAGGGAGGTGTCCGGCAGAATGATCACGAACTCCTCGCCCCCGTAGCGGGCGAGCTGGTCCTGCGGGCGCATCACCTCGCGCGTCACCCCCGCGAGGTGCTTGAGCGCCTCGTCCCCGCCCGTATGCCCCAGCCGGTCGTTGATGGCCTTGAAATTGTCCAGGTCCAGCAGCGCGACGCACAGGGGCGCGTCGTTGCGCAGCGCGCGTGCCACTTCGCGGTCCAGCGCCTCGTCCAGGCCCTTGCGGTTCAGCGAGCCGGTCAGCGGATCGTGCCGCGCCTGGGCGCTGGCCCGGTCCAGTTCTTCCTGCAGCTTGGCGATCTCGGCATGCCCGGCCTCGGAGCGCTCGCGCAGCTCCTGCAGTTCGTCGCGCGTCAGGCGCGTGTCGAGCGCCATGGCGCGGGTCGCCCCCATCACCTCCTCGAGCAGCGGCGTGATCTGGTCCAGGCTCGTGGCCTGCCCGATCTGCTCGGCGCAGCGCTCCATCTTCTCGTGGTAGGTGCTGCTGGACGCGGTGATCTGCGCGAGCCGCTCGATGAACGTGGCCAGCAGTTCCTTCATCTGCTGCTGCGCCTGCACGGAGCGCTCGCGCGCCTCGTTCTGCTTGAAGATCACGTCCTTGAGCCGGCGCTGCACGTCGTCCAGCCGCCGCAGCGTGAGCGGCGGCGTGGAGGCCGCCTTGAGGGCCTCGGCCTGCCCCTGCAGCCACTGGTCGTCCTGGCTCAGCACCGAGATGTTCTCGAACACCATGTGCAGCAGGGTCAGCAGGCCGGAACGGATCGCCGCCTGGTCCTCGGTGGCGAAGGAGAGCCGGTAGCTGAAGTTGTTGAGCATCAGCGCCAGCGTGGAAACCGGCGGTGCGGGCTGGCGCAGGAACTGCGTGAGCTGCGCCGCCAGCTCATGGACGCGCGCATCGTCCTCGCCCAGCGCCGGCAGCGTGTTGTCGACCAGCCGGGCCAATTGCTCCGCCATGTCTTCGGGCAGCACCGTGGCGACGCCGGCCGGGGCGCCCGTCAGCGGTGCCGGGGCTGTCTCCACCGGAGTGGCGCCGCCGGCATGCAGGCCCAGGTTGGCATAGCCCACCAGCACGCCCTGAAGCTGCGACCAGTCCCCCTGCTCGATGGCCGCCTCGAACTGGCCGAGCAGACGCTTCTGGGCGGGCGTCTGGCCCGGGAGCACCCGCAGGATGTGGCGCAGTTGCGCATCGGGAAAAGCCGGGGCCGTGCGCGTGCCTGCGATCTCCTCGTACAGCGCCTGGTAGTTGTCCGGGGTGGGCGCGAGGCGGCGGGCCGCCAGCTGTTTGAGGGTTTCTCGCGCGATCTCTGAAGGGGGGCGGTCGGCCATCGGGCATGCACGGCAGGGGAGGGGGCCCCGAGTGTGACAGACGGCGGACGCCTTGAACAGCGCGGCCGGAGCGGCCCCGCGAGCCGACGCGGCGGTTCCGCGGGGCGGCACGCGGCGCCATGGCCGGGCCGCCGCCGGAAGGTCAGTTCACCAGCACCAGCTTGCCCTGCACGGCCCGCGACGCCATCCGTTCGTAGGCCGCATGCAGCTGCGCCATGGGCATGGTGCGGTCGATCACCGGCTTGACCGCGCCTTCGCCATACCAGCGCGCCAGCTCCGCCATCATGGCCGCGTTCGCCTTCGGCTCGCGCCGGGAGAACTCCCCCCAGAACACGCCCACGATCGATGCCCCCTTCAGCAGCGCCAGGTTCAGGGGCAGCGAGGGGATCGGGCCGGCCGCGAAACCCACCACCAGATAGCGACCGCGCCAGGCGATGGAGCGGAAGGCCGGCTCGGTGAAGTCGCCTCCCACGGGGTCGTAGATCACGTCCGGGCCCTTGCCGTCCGTGAGGCCCTTGATCGCCTCGCGCAGGTTTTCCGCGCTGTAGTTGATCACCGCGTCGGCACCGGTCGAAAGGCACAGCGCACATTTCTCGTCCGAGGAGGCCGCCGCGATCACGCGCGCGCCCATTTTCTTGGCGATCTGGATGGCCGCGGTGCCCACGCCGCCGGCCGCGCCGAGCACCAGCACCGTCTCGCCGGCCCGCAACTGCGCCCGGTCCACGAGGGCATGGTGCGACGTGGCGTAGATCATGATGAAGGCCGCGGCGTCCACGTGCGGAAAACCGTCCGGCAGCGGCATGCACAGCGCCGCGGGCGCGATGGCATGGGTCGCGAAGCCGCCGGTGCCCGTCAGGCAGGCCACGTTCTGGCCCACGCGCAGGTGCTCCACGCCTTCGCCCACGGCCTGGACCACGCCGGCGTACTCCGAGCCCGGCACGAACGGCGGATCGGGCTTCATCTGGTACTTGTTCTGCACGATCAGCAGGTCGGGGAAGTTCAGGCTCGCGGCGCGGATCTCGATCAGCACCTCGCCACGCTTCGGGACGGGCGTCGGCAGCTCGGTCCAGGCGAGGTTGTCCACGCCCGTGGGCTGGGTGCAAAGCCATGCATGCATGCGGGGTCTCCTTCGGTGGTTGCGCGGGCATCATAGGCGCCCGGCGCGCAGGGCCGATGTCCCTGGAGCGACGGCCCCCCGCCGGCGGCCGCCCGTGGGGCGGGCCCTACAATCTTCGCGCACTCCGCCCTCAGCGACCCCATGAAGATCCTTCTTTCCAACGATGACGGCTACCAGGCGCCGGGCATCGTGGCGCTCCATGCCGCACTGCGCGAGATCCCCGGCGTCGATGTCGACGTGGTGGCTCCCGAGCACAACAACAGTGCCAAGTCCAACGCGCTCACGCTGCATTCGCCCCTGTACGTCCACCAGGCGGCCAACGGCTTCCGCTACGTGAACGGCACCCCCGCCGACTGCGTGCACATCGCGCTCACCGGGCTGCTGGGCTTCCGGCCCGACCTGGTCGTCTCCGGCATCAACAATGGCGCCAACATGGGAGACGACACCATCTATTCCGGCACCGTGGGCGCGGCCATGGAGGGCTACCTGTTCGGCGTGCCGGCCATCGCGTTTTCCCAGGTGGACAAGGGGTGGGGCGAAATCGAGGCGGCCGCGCGCAAGGCCCGCGAAATGGTCGAGCAGATGCACGCGCAGCACCTGGTCGGGGAAGTGCCCTGGCTGCTGAACGTCAACATTCCCAATCTCCCGTTCGACCAGTTGCGCCCGGTGAAGGTCTGCCGCCTGGGCCGGCGCCATGCGGCCGAGCGGGTGATCGAGCAGGAGAGCCCGCGCGGTGAGCGCATGTACTGGATCTAAAATTGGCTAAGTGGGAAACGAAGTGGGAAGGCTAAAACAGTCAGGATGTTGGCTTAGAAGCAGCCATCATTTA
>CP028296.1:1642537-1664691 GCA_003029925.1 Paracidovorax avenae
CCGGCGCCCGTGCGCGCCCCGCTGCGCGGCGGCGCGCCGGCGGCCGGGCCGGCGCCGCACGGACTGGGCCTGGATTCGGCCGCCGTGCGCGCACGCATGGTGCAGCGCCTCGCTGCCGGCGGGATCACGTCGCCCGCCGTGCTCCAGGCCATGGGCGCGGTGGAGCGGCACCGTTTCGTGGACACCGCGCTCGTCAACCAGGCCTACGAGGACACCAGCCTGCCCATCGGGCTCGGGCAGACGATCTCCAAGCCCAGCATCGTGGCCCGCATGACCGAACTGCTGCTGGGCGCCGAGGGCGCCCGCGCGGGCGGCCTGGGGCGGGTGCTGGAGATCGGCACCGGCTGCGGCTACCAGGCCGCGGTGCTCGCCCGGGTGGCGCGCGAGGTGTACACCATCGAGCGGCTGCGCGCGTTGCATGAGAAGGCCCGCGACAATCTGCGACCCTGGCGGCTGACCAATGCGCACCTGATCCTGGGCGACGGCATGGCCGGCTACCCCAAGGGCGCGCCCTATGCCGCCATCATCGCTGCCGCGGGCGGTGAAACCATTCCTGACGCCTGGGTCCAACAGCTCGCCGTGGGAGGGCGCCTCGTCGCCCCCATGGCCGCGGCGGGCGGGCGGCAGGTCCTCGTCGTGATCGACAGGACTCCCCACGGGCTCCAGCAGAGCACGTTGGAGGCCGTACATTTTGTCCCCCTAAAATCGGGGATTGCCTGAAGGAATTGCTTATGCTGGTATCGCGTGGTCTTGTGACTTGGAGTTCGGTGGCGTTGGCGGTCGTGGTGCTGGCCGGCTGCGGAACCCGCGTCAACAGGGCTCCGGTGGAAGACCGCGGCACCGCCGTATCCTCCTCGTCCACATCGCCGCAGTCCGGCGTCGTCGTCGGCACGCCGCCGAAACCCCTCCCGGGGGCGGAGAACGCCGGCAAGCCCGGCTACTACAGCGTGAAGCCCGGCGACACCCTCATCCGCATCGGGCTCGAATCCGGCCAGAGCTGGAAGGACATCGCCCGCTGGAACAACCTGGACAACCCCAACCTCATCGAGGTCGGCCAGGTGCTGCGCGTCGTGCCGCCCGGCACCACGCCGCCCGCGCAGGTCGCATCCGACACCGGCGTGGTCACGCGCCCGGTGACCTCCACGGCCATCCTGCCCGCCCCGGCGGCATCCGGGGCGAGCGCGCCGCGCAGCGGTGCATCCGCCGTGGCGGCGGCCCCGGCTCCTGCACCCGCTACGGCCCCGGCTGCCGGCGGTGGCGATGACGACATGGCCTTCATCTGGCCGGCATCCGGCTCGCTGGTGGCCGGCTTCGACGAGGCGCGCAACAAGGGCTACGACATCGCCGGCAAGGTGGGCGACCCGGTGCTGGCCGCCGCCGATGGCCGCGTGGTGTATGCCGGCGCGGGCCTGCGCGGCTACGGCAACCTGGTGATCCTCAAGCACAACAACACCTACCTGACGGCGTACGCCCACAACCAGACGCTGCTGGTCAAGGAAGACCAGTCGGTGCGGCGCGGCCAGAAGATCGCCGAGATGGGCAGCTCCGACACCGACCGCGTGAAGCTGCACTTCGAGATCCGCCGCCAGGGCAAGCCCGTGGACCCGGCGCGCTACCTGCCCGCGCGTTGAGTCCCGCCGTGCCTCCATCCGCCAGCGGCCTCCCCGAGGGCCTGGCGGACGATCCGGCCGAGGCGGAAGACGGTTCCGACGGCGCGGAAACCCGGGTCGTGCAGGCATCCCCCGCGCAGCACGGGGCCCGGCTCGACAAGGCGCTGGCCGAACTCGTGCCCGAGTTCTCCCGCAGCTATCTCCAGCAGTTGCTGGGCGAGGGCGGGGTGCTGGTCAACGGCCGCGCGGCGACCAAGCCGTCGGCCCGCGTGCAGGCCGGCGACGTGCTCTCGGTCGAGCTGCGGCCCACGCCCCAGAGCCAGGCATTCCGCCCGGAAGCCATCGCGCTGGACACCGTGTACGAGGACGAGCACCTGCGCATCGTCAACAAGCCGGCCGGGCTGGTCGTCCATCCCGCTCCCGGCAACTGGAGCGGCACGCTGCTCAACGGCCTGCTCGCGCTGGATCCGCGGGCCGGCAACGTGCCGCGGGCGGGCATCGTCCACCGGCTCGACAAGGACACCAGCGGCCTCATGGTCGTCGCGCGCGAACGCTCCGTGATGGACGCGCTCGTGCGGATGATCGCCGCGCGCGAGGTCAGCCGCCAGTACCTGGCCCTGGGTCACCGTGCCTGGCAGGGGCCGCAGACCCGCGTGGTGGAAGAGGCCATCGGGCGCGATCCGCGCAACCGGCTGCGCATGGCGGCGGTGGACCTGGCCGTGCATGCCGGCAAGCCGGCCCGCACCGACATCGCCGTGCTCGACACCTGCGAAGACGGCTGCCTGGTGCACTGCACGCTCCACACCGGGCGCACCCACCAGATCCGCGTCCACATGGCGTGGCTGCGGCATCCGCTCGTGGCCGATGCGCTCTATGGCGGAGAGCCGGCGGCGGGCATGTCCCGGCAGGCGCTGCATGCCTACCGCCTGGCATTCGCCCACCCCGTCACCGGACAGCCACTGCTTTTCCATGCGCCGCTGCCCGGCGACATGGCCGGCGCGCTCCAGGCCTGGGGCCTACGCTACAATCCGGCCTGAACGCGGCCTTCCGGCCGCCCGGCCTCATCGGGCCCCGCCGCGCGCCGTGCCGTCCCGATCGAATGCCCCGCCGCTCCCGCGGCCCACGCCTGCCACCAGAGCGGCTGACAAAACTGTATCGCTGCCTTCCCGTCCGCACCCCTCGCGGGCCGTGCCCCAGTCCGGCACGGGCCTGCATTGGCGGGCCAGCAGAGTTCTGCCAGCCGCTGGAACCTCCCAACCTCGTGCGGTGCCCCGCGGCCAGCGGCACCGCCAACCGCCATCGCTGAACCATGAATACGGTGGATGCCAAACGGGTCCTCGAAACCGCGCTGATCTGTGCGCCGCAGCCCGCGACGCTGCGGGAGCTGCGCACGCTCTTCCAGGACGCACTGGGCGCCGACACCATCAAGCAATTGCTGGTGGAGCTGCAGCAGGAGTGGGCCCAGCGCGGCGTCGAACTCGTGCAGGTGGCGTCGGGCTGGCGGTTCCAGAGCCGGCCCGAGATGCGCGAATACCTGGACCGGCTCCATCCCGAGAAGCCTCCGCGCTATACCCGCGCTGCCCTCGAGACATTGGCCATCATCGCCTACCGGCAGCCCGTCACCCGGGGCGATATCGAAGAGATCCGAGGCGTGACCGTCAACAGCCTGATCCTCAAGCAGCTCGAGGACCGGGGGTGGGTGGAAGTGATCGGGCACCGCGAGACCGTCGGTCGTCCCGCCCTGTTCGCGACCACCCGCCAGTTCCTCGACGACCTGGGGCTGAAATCCCTGGACGAGTTGCCCATGCTTGAAAATCCCGCCGCCCAGTCCAGCGTCCTGGAAGCCCTCGAACGCGGGGCATCGGAACCAGGAGGCGACGGGCCGGAGGATGCCGCCGAGGCCCCTTCCGCCTCGCCCGCCGAAGCCGACTCCGCAGGTGCACCGTCCGGCCCCCATCCCGTTCCCGCGGAGCCCGCCGGCACCGATGCCGTCTCCACCGTCCCGGAAGACGCCGCACCCACAGAATCACCGACGACCGCCGATGACGATTCGGAGCCCCGGCGCCCCGAACCTCCGGTCCCTCCCGAAAGCACGCCATGAATCCATCCGAGCCCGATCACGACGGGGCAGCCGCTGCCCCGCAACCCGGAGCCGACGACGCTTCCGCAGCCCAGAAGCCCGCCCGCCGCGTGCCGCGCAAGCGGGTTGCAGCCCCTGCTGCAGAGTCCGAGTCCGCCACGGCTCCCGATCCTGTGTCCGGCGTGCCTGCCGATGGCGACGCCATCGCCCAGGCCGCGACCGACCCTGCTCCGCCAGAAGCCGTCCCGGACGAAGCCGGCACCGGCGCAGCCGGAGTGCGCCAGGCCGCACCTGCCTCGCGGCCACCGCGCGAGCGCGGGGAGCTGGCACCGCGTGGGCCGCGTGGCCGTCCGAACCCGGCCGCGCCGGAGGGCTACCGGTTCGACGACGTGGTCTCGGGCCAGCTCGATGCGGATGAAGACCGCGCCGATGTGGCTCCGGCCAAGCGCGTGCTGCCGCCCCAGGTGGAAATGCCCAAGCTGCACAAGGTCCTGGCCCAGGCCGGGCTGGGCTCGCGGCTGGAGATGGAGCAGCTCATCCTCGAAGGCCGCATCTCCGTCAACAACGAGCCGGCCCACATCGGGCAGCGCGTCCAGTATGGGGACCAGGTCAAGGTCAACGGCCGGCCCATCCGCTACCGCATCGATCCGCCCGCGCCCCGGGTGATCGCCTACCACAAGCCCGTCGGTGAGGTCGTCACCCACGACGATCCCCAGAACCGGCCCACCGTGTTCCGCAAGCTGCCGCGGCTGGCCCATGGCAAATGGCAGTCCGTGGGGCGCCTGGACCTGAACACCGAAGGCCTGCTGCTCTTCACCAGCGCGGGTGAACTGGCCAACAAGCTCATGCACCCCCGCTTCGGCCTGGAGCGTGAATACGCGGTGCGGGTGCTGGGCGCCCTGAGCAACGAGGAAAAGCAGCGCCTGCTCGACGGCGTCCAGCTCGAGGACGGCATGGCGGCCTTCGGCTCCATTGAGGACGGCGGGGGCGAAGGCTCGAATTGCTGGTACCGCGTCACCATCTCCGAAGGCCGCAACCGCGAGGTGCGTCGCATGCTCGAGTCGGTGGGGCATGCAGTCAGCCGCCTCATCCGCATCCGCTACGGCTCCATGATGCTGCCGCGCGGCCTCAAGCGCGGCGCCTGGCTCGAACTGGACGAGCGCGACATCCGCGCACTGATGCAGGCCGCCGGCGCCGACATGCCGCGCCCCGCCGGGCCGGGTGCCGCCGCGGGTGACCGCAAGGGTGGCGGCCCGCGCAAGGGCGGTGGACGCGGCCAGGGGGGGGGCGGTGGCCCGGCGCCTCGCGGCGACTATTTCAATCCGCCGGCAGGCGGCCGGGGCCAGCGTGCCGCGCCGCCCTCCAGCCAGCCCGATCCGATGAAGACCTCGGTGGGCTACATCGGCAGCGACAGCCTCGCGCGGCATCGCCAGGACCAGAAGCAAAAGCGCAAGGCCTTCCAGAAGCGCGGCGGGCGCTGAGTGCCCTGCCACATTGTGGACAAGTCCTGCCGATTAGAATCGAGGGCTTTGTCCGCAGGGCAAAAATCTTTCTCACCATCCAAGGAAAAACCATGGCTATCGAACGCACCCTCTCCATCATCAAGCCCGACGCAGTCGCCAAGAACGTGATCGGCCAGATCTACGCCCGCTTCGAAGCCGCCGGCCTGAAGATCGCCGCCGCACGCATGGCCCACCTGTCGCGCCAGGAAGCCGAGCAGTTCTACGCCGTCCACAAGGAGCGTCCCTTCTTCAAGGACCTGGTGGATTTCATGATCTCCGGCCCCGTGATGATCCAGGTGCTCGAAGGCGAGAACGCCATCCTGAAGAACCGTGAACTGATGGGCGCCACGGACCCGAAGAAGGCCGCCCCCGGCACCATCCGCGCCGACTTCGCCGACAGCATCGACGCCAACGCCGTGCACGGTTCGGACGCCGCCGAAACGGCCCAGGTGGAAGTGTCCTTCTTCTTCCCCGGCCTGAACATCTACGCACGCTGATCCCGCTGGCGGCCCGGTGCGGCGCCCGCGCCATGCCCCGGGCCCTGCCTGCCCGAACGGCTCTCCGACGATGACCAAGAACCTTCTCGACTTCGACCTGGACGGGCTCGCCGCCTTCTGCGAGCAGCTCGGGGAGAAGCGTTTCCGCGCGGTCCAGCTTTTCCGCTGGATCCACCAGCGCGGCGCCAGCGATTTCGCCCGGATGAGCGACCTGGCGAAGTCGCTGCGCGAGAAGCTCTCGGGCTGCGCCCATGTCGCGGCCCTGCCGGTCATCAGCGAGCACGTGTCCGCGGATGGCACCGTCAAGTGGCTCTTCGACGTCGGCGACGGCAACGCGGTCGAGTCCGTGTTCATCCCCGAGGATGACCGCGGCACGCTCTGCGTTTCCTCGCAGGCCGGCTGCGCGGTGGGCTGCCGCTTCTGCTCCACGGGGCACCAGGGTTTCAGCCGCAACCTCACCAGCGGCGAGATCGTCGCCCAGCTGTGGTTCGCCGAACACGCCCTGCGCGCGCGCCTGGGAACCCAGGAGCGCGTCATCTCCAACGTGGTCATGATGGGCATGGGCGAGCCCTTGCAGAACTACGCCGCACTGGTGCCGGCGCTGCGCACCATGCTCGACGACCATGGCTATGGCCTGTCGCGGCGGCGCCTCACGGTGTCCACCTCCGGTGTCGTGCCCATGATGGAACGCCTGTCCCAGGACTGCGCCGTGGCGATGGCCGTGTCGCTGCATGCGCCGAACGACGCCCTGCGTGACCAGCTGGTTCCCCTGAACCGCAAATACCCCCTGCGCGAACTGCTCGACGCCTGCACGCGTTACCTGGAGCATGCGCCGCGGGATTTCATCACCTTCGAATACTGCATGCTCGATGGCGTCAACGACCAGCCCGAGCATGCGCGCCAGCTCATCGACCTCGTGCGCCCGCGCGGCGCGGAGGGCGTGCGCTGCAAGTTCAACCTGATTCCCTTCAACCCGTTCCCCGCGTCCGGACTGCACCGTTCCAACCCTGGGCAGGTGGCGGCTTTCGCGAAGTTGCTCAGCGATGCGGGTATCGTTACGACCGTGCGCAAGACACGCGGCGATGACATCGACGCGGCCTGCGGGCAGCTCGCCGGCGATGTGAAGGACCGCACCCGGGCGGCCGAACGCATGGCCAGGCAGCGCACGATCGTTCTCAAACCGGTGGCATGAAGGCCGCCCCGTTCTGGAGGCTTGAGATGGTGGAACCCCGATCGTTCCTGCGGCATGCGTACCGCCACGTCCTTGCGGCCGGCGCAGCCGTGTGCCTGGCACTGGTCCTGGGCGGATGCGCTGCCCGGCCCGACACCGGCGCCAGCACGGCGGCCGCCCTGGCGCCCGAGGCCAACCCGTCGTCCGAGGCGGCGGAACTGCGCCGCCGCGCCCGCATCCGGCTGGAACTCGCCGCCAACTACCTGGAAATGGGCCAGACCCAGGTCGCGCTGGAAGAAGTCCAGCAGGCCATCTCCACCGACCCCTCGTTCGGGGACGGCTACAACCTGCGCGGCTTGGTGTTCATGCGCCTGGGCGACTGGCCGTCGGCCGACGACAGCTTCCGCCGCGCGCTCGACCTCAATCCGCAAGAGCCTTACCTGCTGCACAACTACGGCTGGCTGCGCTGCCAGCAGAAGAAGTACGCGGAAGCCGAACGCTTCTTCGACCGCGCGTTGGCCGTGCCTTCTTACACCGCCCGCGCGAAGACGCTCATGACGCAGGGGCTCTGCCAGGAGCGCGCAGGGCAGGTGGCCGAGGCCGAGAAGACGCTGGCCAAGGCCTACGAGCTCGATGCCGGCAATCCGGTGGTGGGCTACAACCTGGCGTCGATGGCGTTCCGCCGCGGCGACGCGAAGCGGGCGCAGTTCTACAGCCGCCGCCTGAACAACAGTGAACTGGCCAATGCGGAATCGCTCTGGCTGGGTATCAAGATCGAGCGCGCCCTGGGCAATGCCCTGGAGATGCGCCAGCTGGGTGAACAATTGCACAAGCGTTTCCCTGACTCCAAGGAAGTGTTGGCATTCGATCGGGGAGCATTCAATGAGTGAGCCGGTGGCGCAGGACGCCCAGATTTCCAGCGCGGAAGTGGAACGGGCATTGGCGGATGCCGCCGCGGCGGGCGCGATGCTGCGGCAGGCGCGCGAGCAGGCCGGCATGCATGTCGCCGCGCTGGCCGTGTCGCTCAAGGTGCCGGTGCACAAGCTCGAGGCTCTGGAGGCCGGCAACCTCGGCGTGTTCCCGGATGCCGTCTTCGTCCGTGCGCTGGTGTCCAGCATCTGCCGCACCCTCAAGATCGATGCGGCACCCGTGCTGGCGCTGCTGCCGCAGAACCAGGCACCCCGGCTGTCCTCGCACGAGGGCATCAACGCATCGTTCAAGCCGGGATCCGCCAAGCTCGCATCCTCCTCCGCCGCGCCCGGCTCGCGCAAGGTCGCATTCGCCGTCGCCTTCCTGTTGGTGGCTGCCGTCGCCCTGGTCTTCGTTCCCCGGGAATGGTTCGACCGCCTGCAGGGCGCACCGTCGGTCGCGACCAGCGAGCCGTCGGGTGCCCAGGAGACCGCACAGGCCGGCGGCGCGCCCTCGGCCCCGGCGGCTGGAACGGTGTCCGAGCCGGTGCTGCTGCGCCAGGAAACCCTGGTGGGCGGCGCGCCGTTGCCGCCCGCTCCCATGGCGTCGGCGGCCGTGGCTGCGTCCAGCGCGCCCGCGGCGGCACCGGTCGTCGCTGCCGCCGCGTCGGCACCCGCCGGTGCCGAGGCCGCGCAGAGCGCGCTCGTCATCCGCGCCCGCGGCGACTCCTGGGTCCAGGTGCGTGCGGCAACGGGCGCCACCGTCCTGCAGAAGCTGGTGCGCGCCGGGGAAACGGTGGCGGTGCCCGGCACTCCCCCATGGTCGGTCGTGGTCGGCAAGGCCGACGCCACCGAGGTCCTGGTGCGTGGCCAGCCCTTGGATCTGGCGCCCGTCGCGCGCGAGAACGTTGCCCGGTTCGAGGTGAAATAAGTGATCCACACTCCCAACGCCGAATCCCCCATCGCCATGGCATCGCCGCTGCCGCGGCGTTCTCGCCAGGCCCGCATCGCCTGGGGCGACCGGGTGGTGACGGTCGGTGGCGACGCGCCCGTGCGCGTGCAGTCCATGACCAACACCGACACCGTGGATGCGATCGGCACGGCCATCCAGGTCAAGGAACTGGCGCAGGCCGGTTCCGAGTTCGTACGCATCACCGTCAACACGCCCGAGGCCGCAGCCGCCGTTCCATACATCCGCGAGCAACTCGACCGCATGGGCGAGACCGTGCCGCTGGTGGGCGATTTCCACTACAACGGACACCGCCTGCTGACCGAATACCCGGATTGCGCCCAGGCGCTCTCCAAGTACCGCATCAACCCCGGCAACGTGGGCAAGGGCGACAAGCGCGACCGGCAGTTCGGCCAGATGATCGAGGCGGCCATGCGCTGGAACAAGGCCGTGCGCATCGGCGTGAACTGGGGCAGCCTCGACCAGGAGCTGCTCGCCGGCCTGATGGATGCGAACAGCCGGCGCGCGGTGCCCTGGGATGCCCGCCAGGTCATGTACGAGGCCCTGATCACCTCCGCCATCGAGTCGGCGCAGCGTGCCGAGGCCATGGGGCTCGATGGCAACCAGATCATCCTGTCCTGCAAGGTCAGCGGCGTGCAGGATCTCATTGCCGTCTATCGCGAACTCGCCCGCCGCTGCGACTACGCCCTGCACCTGGGCCTGACCGAGGCGGGCATGGGCACCAAGGGAACGGTTGCCTCCGCGGCGGCGCTGTCGGTCCTGCTGCAGGAAGGCATCGGAGACACCATCCGGGTTTCGCTCACGCCCCAACCCGGCGAGGCCCGCACCCAGGAGGTCGTCGTGGCTTCCGAGATCCTGCAGGCCCTGGGGCTGCGCGTCTTCGTGCCCAGCGTCACCGCCTGCCCCGGCTGCGGGCGCACGACCAGCACGACCTTCCAGGAACTGGCCAAGCAGATCGACGATTTCCTGCGCTCGCAGATGCCCGTCTGGCGCACCCGCTACCCCGGCGTCGAGAAGATCAAGGTGGCCGTGATGGGCTGCATCGTGAACGGCCCGGGCGAAAGCAAGCACGCCGACATCGGCATCAGCCTGCCCGGAACGGGCGAGGCACCGTCCGCGCCGGTCTTCATCGATGGAGAGAAGGCGATGACCCTGCGCGGAGAGCACATCGCCCGCGACTTCCAGCAGGTGGTCGAAGACTATATTTCCCGCCGCTTCGGCAGCCCCGCCGAAGTTCTCTGATCCGTTCAGGGCTGCTGCGCCGTATCCTCTCGCGGATGCCGGCCATGCCCGCACCGGGGCCCACGCCCCCATCTTCCGACGTATGTCCGCAAGCAATCCCTCCAACCCGTCCCAGGCCTCCAGGCCTGCCAAGCTCGCCGCCGTCAAAGGCATGAACGACATCCTGCCGCCCGAGTCGTCCCGCTGGGAATGGCTGGAGGACAAGGTGCGCGGCCTCATGGGGCAGTTCGCCTACCGGAACGTACGCACGCCCATCCTGGAGCACACCGCGCTGTTCGTCCGCGGTATCGGCGAAGTCACCGACATCGTCGAGAAGGAGATGTACTCCTTCCACGACCGTTCCGACAAGTACGGCGACAACGACCACCTCAGCCTGCGGCCGGAGAACACTGCCGGTGTGGTGCGCGCAGCCATCGAGCACAACATGCTCTACGACGGCCCCAAGCGCCTCTGGTACACCGGTCCCATGTTCCGCCGCGAGAAGCCGCAGCGCGGACGCTTCCGGCAGTTCCACCAGATCGGTGCCGAGGCGCTGGGCTTCGCCGGCCCCGACGTCGATGCGGAACTGATCCTGCTGGCGGATGCGCTCTGGAAGTCCATCGGGCTCACCGATGTGCGGCTCGAACTCAACAGCCTCGGCCAGCCCACGGAGCGCGCACGCCACCGCGAGCAGCTCATCGCACACTTCGAGCGCCATGCGGACCTGCTCGACGAGGACGGCAAGCGCCGCCTGCACACCAACCCGCTGCGCATCCTGGACACCAAGAATCCCGCGATGAAGCCCGTGGTGGAGTCGGCTCCCCGGCTGATGGATTTCCTCGGCGAGGAGTCGATCGCCCACTTCGATGGCCTGCGCGCCATCCTGGACGCCAACGGCATCGCCTACACCATCAACCCGCGCCTGGTGCGCGGCCTGGACTACTACAACCTCACGGTGTTCGAATTCATCACCGATCGCCTCGGCTCCCAGGGCACGGTCTGTGCCGGCGGGCGCTACGACGATCTCATCGTCCAGGTGGGCGGCAAGCCCGCCCCGGCCGTCGGCTGGGCCATCGGCGTCGAGCGCGTGCTGGAACTGCTCCGGGAGCAGGGCGCTGCCATTCCCGAGGCCCGCCCTGACGTCTATGCCGTCGTGCCCGACGCGTCTGCCGCCCCGGTCGTGCTGCGCACCCTGCGGCAATTGCGCGAGGCGGGGCTCAGCGTGCAGATGCACGCCGCCAGCGCCGAAGGGCAGGGCAGCTTCAAGTCCCAGTTCAAGCGCGCGGACGCGAGCGGTGCGGCATTCGCCCTGGTGTTCGGCGCGGACGAGCTGGCCCGGGGCACCGTCACCGTCAAGCCGCTGCGGGAGCAGGGCGCAGAGCAGGTCGAGCGGCGCCTCGACGAAATCCCCGCCTGGGCCGCCACCCTACAATCCTCCCGCTAATCCTGTCGCGAACCCTTATTCATGGCAAAACACCTCGACCTCGAAGAACAAGAACAGATCGACCAGCTCAAGCATTTCTGGAATGCCTGGGGCACCCTCATCAGCGGGGTGATGGTCGTGATCTTTGGCGGTGTGGCCGCCTGGAACGGCTACCAGTACTGGCAGAACCGGCAGTCGGGGCAGGCCGCCGCGCTGTCGGATGCCGTACAGGTCGCGGTGCAGGGCGGTGACGCGGCCCGCGCCACGCAGGCCTTCGACGACCTCAAGTCCCGCTACGGCGGTACCGTCCAGGCCGCACAGGCGGGCCTGCTGGCTGCGAAAGCCATGGTGGACAGCGGCAACCCGGACGGGGCCAAGCCCATCCTGCAATGGCTGGCCGACAACGCATCCGACGAGGGCTACAAGGCCATCGCCTCGCTGCGGCTGGCGGGCCTGCTCATCGACCAGAAGGCCTATGACCAGGCCCTGGCGCGCCTTTCCGGCAAGTTCCCGCCCCAATTCGATCCGATGATCGCGGACCGCAATGGCGATGTGCTGGCGCTGCAGGGCAAGAAGGCCGAGGCGATCGCCGAGTACCAGAAGGCATACAAGGGCCTCGAGGACGGGACCGAATACCGCCGCGTCGTCGAGGTGAAGCTGGGCAGCCTGGGCGTCCAGGCGCGTGCAGACGGAGAGGCCGCAAAGTGACACAGCAGCACAACTTCGAGCGCGGCGCCCGCCGCGCGGGCCTGGCCCTCCTCGTGGCCGCGGCCACGCTGGCTTCCGGCTGCTCTCTATGGGGCGGATCCTCCAAACCCAAGCCCGCCGAACTGGCGCCCGTGGTTCCCGTGATCGGCGTGCGGCAGGCGTGGACAACCAAGATCGGAGAGATCGGCCGCCTGCCCCTGTCCGTCCACGTCAACGGTACCCAGGTCACCGTCGCATCCTCCGAAGGCACCGTCGCCGCCATCGATGCCCGCACCGGTGGGGACATCTGGCGCGCCGCGGTCGGCGAGCCTCTGTCCGCGGGGGTGGGCAGCGACGGCAAGTGGACCGCGGTCGTCACCAGCTCCAACCACCTGGTCGTCCTGTCCGGCGGCCGCGAACTGTGGCGCAGGCCGCTCGCGGCGCAGGTCTATACGGCGCCGCTGGTGGCCGGCAACCGCGTCTTCGTCCTGGCGGCGGACCGCTCGCTGTCCGCCTACGACGCGGCAGGCGGCGCCAAGCTCTGGAACCAGCAGCGTCCCGGGGAACCCCTGGTGCTGCGCCAGGATGGCCTCATCACCGCTGTCGGCGACACCCTGGTCGCCGGGCTGTCGGGCCGGATGGTGGGGTTCAACCCCGACAACGGCACGGTGCGCTGGGAGGCCCCGCTGGCCAGCCCGCGCGGCACCAACGACGTCGAGCGGCTGGTGGAACTGCTCGGCCGCGTGAGCCGCGAAGGCGACAGCGTTTGCGCCCGGGCCTACCAGGCCACGGTGGGCTGCGTGGACACCTCCCGCGGCACGGTGACATGGACGCATCCCGCCAGCGGCTCCGAAGGCATCCATGGCGACGCGACCATGCTGTTCGGCACCGAGAGCAATGGCACGGTGGTGGCCTGGAAGCGCGCCGACGGCGCCCAGGCCTGGTCGCTCGACAAACTGCGCTACCGCAAGCTGAGCGCGCCCCTGCTGCTGGGGCGTTCGGTGGTGGTGGGCGACGATTCCGGCCTCGTGCACCTGCTGTCCCGCGAGGACGGCTCCTTCCTGAACCGCCTCACGACCGATGGCTCGGGCGTGGCCGCGCCGCCCGTGGCCGCCGGAGACACGCTGGTGGTGGTCACCCGCAACGGCGGCATCTACGGGTTCCGTCCCGAATGACCGGTCCCATGCCAACGAGGAAGGTGTCCGGATGAAGCCAGTCATCGCCCTGGTGGGCCGCCCCAACGTGGGCAAGTCCACCCTGTTCAACCGGCTCACGAAATCGCGCGACGCCATCGTCGCCGATTTCGCGGGCCTCACGCGTGATCGGCACTACGGCAACGGCAAGCTGGGCAAGCACGAATACATCGTCATCGATACCGGAGGCTTCGAGCCCGATGCCTCGTCGGGCATCTACCGCGAGATGGCCAAGCAGACCCAGCAGGCCGTCGCGGAAGCGGACGTCGTCATCTTCGTCGTGGATGCACGCGCGGGCCTGTCGGCCCAGGACCACGACATCGCCAACTACCTGCGGCGCCTCGGCAAACCCTGCCTGCTCGTGGGCAACAAGGCCGAGGGCATGCGCGAGGGCGCGCAACTGGCCGAGTTCTACGAGCTGGGTCTGGGCGAGGTCCTGCCCGTCTCCGCGGCCCACGGGCAGGGTGTCCGCAGCCTGCTCGAGACGGCCCTTGAGACGCTGCAGCTCCCCGAGCCCGAGGACGAGCCGGAAGACGGCGAGGACAAGCCCATCCGCCTGGCCGTCGCCGGCCGGCCCAATGTGGGCAAGTCCACGCTCATCAACACCTGGCTCGGCGAGGAACGCCTCGTCGCCTTCGACATGCCCGGCACGACGCGGGACGCGATCTCCGTGCCCTTCGAGCGCAACGGGCAGCAGTTCGAGCTCATCGACACCGCAGGCTTGCGGCGCAAGGGCAAGGTGTTCGAGGCCATCGAGAAGTTCTCGGTGGTCAAGACCCTGCAGGCCATCGAGTCCGCCAACGTCGTGCTGCTGCTGCTGGACGCCACCCAGGGTGTGACCGACCAGGACGCGCACATCGCCGGCTACATCCTCGAAAGCGGGCGTGCGGTGGTCCTCGCGGTGAACAAATGGGATGCCGTGGACGATTACGGCCGGCAGATGCTCGAGCGCTCCATCGAAACGCGCCTGTCGTTCCTGAAGTTCGCCTCGCTGCACTTCATCTCCGCGAAGAAGCGCCAGGGCCTGGGTCCGCTGTGGACGTCGATCGCGCAGGCGCACAAATCCGCCACGTGCAAGATGCCCACCCCGGTGCTGACCCGGCTGCTGCTGGAGGCGGTGCAGTTCCAGACCCCCAAGCGCTCGGGCATGTTCCGCCCCAAGATGCGGTACGCCCACCAGGGTGGCATGAACCCTCCCGTGATCGTGATCCACGGCAATTCGCTCGAGCACGTCACCGATGCCTACAAGCGTTTCCTCGAAGGACGGTTCCGCAAGGAATTCAACCTGGTGGGCACGCCCCTGCGCATCGAAATGAAGACTTCGCACAACCCGTTCGCAGACGGCGACGACTCGTAGGCGCACATCCCGTCAATGCCCTGACTTTGTTCGGGGCGACGGAAGGCTGTGGTAAGGTGCAGCTTTACAACAATATTCCTGAACACGGAGAATATCGTGAGCAACAAAGGTCAACTTCTTCAAGACCCCTTCCTGAACGCACTGCGCCGCGAGCACGTGCCTGTTTCCATCTACCTGGTCAACGGTATCAAGCTGCAGGGGCAGATCGAATCTTTCGACCAATATGTCGTGCTGCTGCGCAACACGGTCACCCAGATGGTCTACAAGCACGCCATCTCCACCATCGTTCCGGGGCGCGCCGTCAACTTCTCGACGGCCGAACCCGCGGATGCCGAATCCGGCAATTGACATTCCTGCGCCCGTGTAGGTACACCCTGGACAGGGCGCATGCCCCGTCCAGGCTGCTGTCTTGAGTTCTTCCTCATCCCCTGAACCGCAATCCACTCCCGTCATCCTGGTGGGGGTGGATTTCGGCCTTCCCCATTTCGACGCCGAGCTGGAAGAGCTGGGCCTGCTGGCGCAGACCGCGGGCCTCGCTCCCGTGGCCCGGCTGACCTGCAAGCGCAAGGCGCCCGATGCCGCGCTGTTCGTCGGCAGCGGCAAGGCCGATGAAATCCGCATGCTCGCGCAAATGCACGGCGCGGTGGAAGTGCTGTTCGACCAGGCCCTCAGCCCGGCCCAGCAGCGCAACCTCGAGAGACATCTCGAACTGCCGGTCACCGACCGCACCCTGCTCATCCTCGAGATCTTCGCGCAACGCGCGCGGAGCCACGAGGGCAAGCTCCAGGTCGAACTCGCCCGGCTGCAATACCTCAGCACCCGCCTCGTGCGCCGCTGGTCCCACCTGGAGCGCCAGCGCGGCGGCATCGGCGCGCGCGGCGGCCCCGGCGAAACCCAGATCGAGCTCGACCGCCGCATGATCGACGACGCGATCAAGCGCACCCGCGAGCGCCTGCAGAAGGTCAAGCGCCAGCGCGCCACCCAGCGGCGCCAGCGTGCCCGCCGGGATACCTTCAACATCTCCCTGGTCGGATACACCAACGCGGGCAAGTCCACGCTCTTCAACGCGCTCGTGAAGGCAAGGGCCTATGCGGCCGACCAGCTGTTCGCCACCCTGGACACGACCACCCGCCAGTTGTACCTGGCCGAACTGGGCGGCACCGTATCCCTGTCCGATACGGTGGGATTCATTCGCGACCTGCCCCACGGCCTCATCGACGCCTTCCAGGCCACCCTGCAGGAAGCCGTCGATGCCGACCTGCTCCTGCACGTCGTGGACGCGTCCAATCCCGATTTCCCCGAGCAGATCGCCGAGGTCGAGAAGGTGCTGGGCGAGATCGGCGCCGGCGAGATCCCCCAGGTCCTGGTCTTCAACAAGCTGGACGCCGTGCCCGCCGACCAGCAGCCGCTGGCCATGCAGGACACGTACGAGTGGGACGGGCGCCAGTTGCCGAAACTCTTCGTCAGTGCCCGCACCGGACAGGGGTTGCCTGAGCTGCGCAGCCAGTTGACCGCTGCGGCACTGGCCGCCCGCGAAAGCCCCATGACCCCAGGCGCCGATGCTGAATTTCCAGCGCCTTGAGGCCAGTTGGGCACAATGCCGCGAGACCCATCTTCTCGAAAACTAGAGATCTATCGCATGAATCATCCTTTCAGAGCCTGGCGTCCGGCATCGCTGCCCGGGCGGATCCGGGGCATGTTCAATCTGAATGATCCCCGCTGGGGCCGCGGCGATGACAAGGCTGATGGTGCGAACCGCCCGGATTCCGATCGTCCGAACCCACCTCCCGGGGGGAACCGCGGCCGCGATCCCCAGGGCCAGCCGCCAGACCTGGATGAACTGTGGCGTGACCTCAACCGCAAGCTCGGAGGCCTCTTCGGCGGGCGCAACGGCGGCGGCCGTGGTCCCGGCAATGGATCGGGCGGTGGATTCCAGCCCGACATGAAGAACACTGGCGTGGGCGTCGGCCTGATCGCCGCGGTGGCCGTGCTGATCTGGCTGGGCTCCGGCTTCTTCATCGTCCAGGAAGGGCAGCAGGCCGTCATCACCCAGTTCGGCAAGTACAAGACCACGGTCAACGCCGGCTTCAACTGGCGCCTGCCGTACCCCATCCAGCGGCACGAACTGGTGTTCGTCACCCAGATCCGCTCCGCCGACGTCGGCCGTGACAGCATCATCAAGAGTACCGGCCTGCGCGAGTCCGCCATGCTCACCGAGGACGAGAACATCGTCGAGATCAAGTTCGCCGTCCAGTACCGCCTGAACGATGCCCGGGCCTGGCTGTTCGAAAGCCGCAACCCCGGTGAAGCCGTGATCCAGGTGGCCGAGACGGCCGTGCGCGAGATCGTCGGCAAGATGCGCATGGATACCGCGCTGGCCGAGGAGCGCGACCAGATCGCCCCCCGCGTCCGCACCCTCATGCAGACCATCCTGGACCGCTACAAGATCGGCGTCGAAGTGGTTGGCATTAACCTGCAGCAGGGTGGCGTGCGCCCGCCCGAGCAGGTACAGGCCGCGTTCGACGACGTGCTGAAGGCTGGTCAGGAGCGCGAGCGCGCGAAGAACGAAGCCCAGGCCTATGCCAACGACGTGATTCCCCGTGCGGTCGGTTCCGCTTCCCGGCTCACCGAGGAAGCCGCTGCCTACAAGGCGCGGATCGTCGCCCAGGCGCAGGGCGATGCCCAGCGCTTCAGCTCCGTGCTCACCGAGTACCAGAAGGCGCCGCAGGTCACCCGTGACCGCATGTACCTCGAGGCCATGCAGCAGATCTACTCGAACGTCACCAAGGTGCTGGTGGATTCGCGCCAGGGTTCGAACCTGCTCTACCTCCCGCTGGACAAGATCATGCAGAACGTCTCGCAGGGCGGCGCTGCGGCGGCAACCGCCCCGGAAGCTCCTCCGGCATCGTCTTCGTCGTCCATACCTTCCAGTACCACCCAGGCATTTCCCATCGATCCCCGCGCGCGCGACACCAGCCGCACCCGGGACCGTGAAGCCCGCTAGCCCGAGGGAGAGACAGTCGTGAACAGAGTCGGACTCATCGTTTCCTCCCTGCTGGTGGTGCTCGCCCTGCTCAGCTCCACGTTGTTCGTCGTGGACCAGCGCCAGTTCGGCGTGGTGTACCAGTTGGGGCAGATCAAGGAAGTCATCACCGAGCCGGGCCTCAATTTCAAGCTGCCCCCGCCGTTCCAGAACGTGCGCTACATCGACAAGCGCCTGCTCACGCTGGATAGCACCGACACGGAGTCCATGCTGACCGCTGAAAAGCAGCGCGTGGTGATCGACTGGTACGTGCGCTGGCGCATCTCCGACCCGTCGGAGTACATCCGCAACGTCGGCCTCGACGAGAACGCCGGCGCCCTGCAGCTGAACCGGGTCGTCCGCAATGCCTTCCAGGAAGAGATCAACCGCCGCACGGTCAAGGAGCTGCTGTCCGCCAAGCGCGACGCGCTCATGTCGGACGTGAAGAAGGAAGTCCTGGAGGTCGTCAAGGGCAGCAAGCCCTGGGGCGTGGATGTCGTCGATGTCCGCATCACCCGCGTCGATTACGTCGAGGCCATTACCGAGTCGGTCTATCGCCGCATGGAAGCCGAGCGCAAGCGCGTGGCGAACGAACTCCGCTCCACCGGTGCCGCCGAAGGCGAGAAGATCCGCGCAGACGCCGACCGGCAGCGCGAGATCACCATCGCCAACGCGTACCGTGATGCCCAGAAGCTGAAGGGGGAGGGCGATGCCGAGGCAGCGCGCATCTATGCGGATGCGTTCGGTCGCGATGCCCAGTTCGCCCAGTTCTACCGGAGCCTCGAAGCCTACAAGTCGAGCTTCAGCAAGAAGAGCGATGTGGTGGTGGTCGATCCGTCGTCCTCCGAGTTCTTCAAGAACTTCCGCGGAAACGCGGCGTCTCCCGCTCCCCGCAACTGAGTCCATTCCGACCGGGAGGGCCGGCCGCTGCTGCCGACGCCTCCAGCCGCCCGGGCTGACAAAAAAAGGGCGATTCCATCGCCCTGTCACGCCTGTGCCGCATTCCGCGCGTCCGCTGCGAGACGGCGCCACCGGCAGTGCCCGGTAGAATTGCATTTTTAACAGACACCCCCTTCCCATGTCCGCTTGGGTCCTGCCGGATCACATTGCCGATGTCCTGCCTTCGGAGGCCCGGCACATCGAAGAACTGCGTCGAGGGCTCATCGACACCGCCCGGGGCTATGGCTATGAACTGGTCATGCCCCCGATGTTGGAGCACCTGGAATCCCTGTTGTCCGGAACGGGGGAGGCGCTGGACCTCCAGACGTTCAAGCTGGTGGACCAGCTGTCCGGCCGGTCCATCGGCCTGCGTGCCGACATGACCCAGCAGGTCGCGCGGATCGATGCCCACCTGCTGAACCGCTCCGGTGTGACGCGCCTTTGCTATTGCGGCCCCGTGCTGCATACCAGGCCCGACCGCCCCCGCGCGACCCGCGAACCCCTGCAATTCGGTGCGGAAATCTATGGCCATTCCGGCATGGAGGCCGACCTGGAATCCGTGTTGCTGGCACTTGATTGCCTGCATCTCGCAGGCGTCGAGGGTGTCAGCGTCGATCTGTCCGATGCCCGCATCGTCCGCACCCTGCTCGAACCGATTGCCGCTGATGCCGCCACGGTCCGGAGAATCTACGGAGCACTCGCAGCCAAGGATGCCTCCGAACTGTCGCAGGCGTCGGCCGGGCTGCCGCCCGATACCCGGCGTGCGTTGTCCGCGGTGCTGGAGCTCTATGGCGATGCCCGCGTCCTGGACGAGGCCCGGACCGCGCTCAGCGGCGTGGCCGGCGTCGATGAGGTGCTTTCCAACCT
This sequence comes from Paracidovorax avenae, assembly GCA_003029925.1. Lineage (GTDB taxonomy): Bacteria > Pseudomonadota > Gammaproteobacteria > Burkholderiales > Burkholderiaceae_C > Paracidovorax > Paracidovorax avenae_A. Next base: position 1,661,985 of record CP028296.1, read on the forward strand.
GAAATCCATCGCCGCCCACCTGGAAGGCCGCCCGGTGTCGTTCGACCTCGCCGACCTGCGCGGCTATTCCTATTACAGCGGCGCCCGCTTCACCATCTACGCCCGGAACGCGACGGATGCGGTGGTGCGGGGGGGGCGCTACGACGAGGTGGGTGCAGCCTTCGGCAGGACCCGGCCTGCCGCGGGCTTCAGCCTCGATATCAAGCAACTGGTCGGCATCGTTCCCCCGCGGACGCTGAAAGCGGCGATCAAGGCCCCGTGGGCTGCCACGCCGGATGCCCACCGCTTCATTGCGCAGCTCCGCAGCGCGGGCGAAACCGTGGTCTGCGTATTGCCGGGCCATGAAAGCGAAGTGCAGGAATTCCAGTGCGACCGTGAACTGGTGCTCGAGCAGGGCCAGTGGGCGGTGCGGCCTCTTCCATATTGATGAACATTGAATCCAGGCAGGTTTGACATGCAAGCAGCGATCAAAGGGCGAAACGTCGTCGTGGTGGGCACCCAGTGGGGTGATGAAGGCAAGGGCAAGCTCGTGGACTGGCTCACCGAAAGCGCCCAGGGCGTAGTGCGTTTCCAGGGTGGCCACAACGCAGGCCACACGCTCGTCATCAACGGCGTGAAGACCGCCCTGCATCTGATCCCCAGCGGCATCATGCGGCCCGGGGTCAAGTGCTACATCGGCAATGGCGTCGTCCTCTCGGCAGCCAAGCTGTTCGAAGAGATCGAAGGCCTGGAAAAGGCCGGAGTGGAAGTGCGTTCCCGCCTGCGCATCAGCGAGGCATGCCCGTTGATCCTGCCGTTTCACGCCGCACTGGATGTCGCCCGCGAAGCGGCGCGCGAAACCGGCGGCAGCGAGAAGATCGGCACGACCGGCCGTGGCATCGGCCCAGCCTATGAAGACAAGGTGGCCCGGCGTGCCCTCCGCGTCCAGGATCTCAAGCATCCCGAGCGCTTTGCCGCGAAGCTCAAGGAACTGCTGGCGCTCCACAACCATGTGCTGAAATCCTTCCTGCACTCCGAATCCTTCCAGTTCGGCAGTGCACTGCAGCCCTACCTGAAGGATGGAGAGGTGCAGTACGAAGCGGTCTATCAGGAAGCGATGCGCCATGCCGAGCTGCTCAAGCCCATGATCGCCGACGTATCCCGCGAACTGAACGAAGCCCACAAGGCAGGTGCCAACCTTCTGTTCGAAGGTGCGCAAGGCACGCTGCTGGACGTGGACCATGGCACTTACCCCTATGTGACTTCCAGCAACTGCGTTGCCGGCAACGCAGCGGCAGGGTCCGGCGTGGGACCAGGCCTGCTGCACTACGTGCTGGGCATCACGAAAGCCTATTGCACCCGGGTGGGCGGTGGGCCGTTCCCGACCGAGCTGGAATGGGAAAAACCGGGCACCCCGGGCTACCACATGAGCACCATCGGGGCAGAAAAAGGCGTGACCACCGGCCGCAGCCGGCGCTGCGGCTGGTTCGATGCCGCACTGCTCAAGAGAAGCGCCCAGGTGAATGGCCTGACCGGCCTGTGCATCACCAAGCTGGACGTGCTGGACGGCCTGGAAGAACTCAAGCTCTGTGTTGGCTACGAACTCGATGGCGAGCGCATCGACATCCTGCCCATGGGGGCCGAGGAAATCGCCCGCTGCGTCCCCGTGTATGAAACCCTGGCGGGCTGGAGCGATTCCACCGTCGGCGTCACCCAATACGACTCGCTTCCTGCCAATGCCCGTCGCTACCTGGAGCGCATTGCCGAAGTGACCGGCGTCCCCATCGCCATGATCTCCACCAGCCCCGACCGGGACCACACGATCATGATGCAGCATCCTTACGCCGCACGGTGAGCGCGGTTCGACGCGTTCACTCCTGTTTTATCCGCAAGAGCCCATCCGGAGCCCCCCATGTTGACTGAAGACGGCAAGCACCTTTACGTAAGCTACGACGAATACCACGGCCTGATCGAAAAGCTGGCCCTGAAGGTGCACCAGTCCGGATGGCAATTCGACACCATCCTGTGCCTGGCCCGTGGCGGCCTGCGACCGGGGGATATCCTGAGCCGCATCTTCGACAAGCCGCTGGCCATCATGTCCACCAGTTCCTACCGTGCAGAGGCCGGGACGGTGCAGGGGCATCTCGACATCGCCCGGTTCATCACCACGCCCAAGGGGGAAATCGCAGGCCGCGTTCTTCTCGTCGATGATCTGGCCGACTCCGGCCACACCTTGAACGCCGTCATTTCGCTCCTGAAGTCCAACTACGCTCCGATCACGGAACTGCGCAGCGCGGTCATCTGGACGAAGGCGATGTCGACCTTCTCGCCGGACTACTCCGTGGAGTTTCTGCCCACCAATCCGTGGATCCATCAGCCGTTCGAGGGATACGACCACCTCACGCCGGAAAAATTGATGGATAAATGGACGCTGTGAGCAAAAAACTGTGTACACTAGCGGGCTTCGCTACTGAGATTGCTGCGGTTCCTGAGGGGATTGTGGTGGGGGTAGGTGGTGAGGGCGGTAGAAGAGAAGAGTTTTTGCTGAGAGTTGCGCTGGTGATAAAAGCTGGTGTAGAATTCAAGGCTTCGCTGATCTGAGGTGCTGCAAGAGATTGCGGTGGTTGAGGTTGGCGGGTGGTTGGAAGTCAAAAGACAAATAACCACAAAGTTTGACAGGACTTTAAAAACTCTGTTAGAATTCAAGGCTTCGCTGATTGCAGCGAGT
>CP028296.1:1670097-1812841 GCA_003029925.1 Paracidovorax avenae
CCCGAACAGGACAGTGAAACGACTTTGCGCCGATGATAGTGCGGGTTCCCGTGTGAAAGTAGGTCATCGTCAGGCTCCTACAGCCCAATCCGCCCTCAGATCCTCAAAGATCTGAGGGCGTTTTGCTTTTTGGAGACCCAGATTGCAGTTGCAAGAGATCCTGTATTCCCAAGGGTTTGGCACCAGAAGGGTGTGCGCAGGCCTGATTCAGCACGGTCATGTTCAACTTCGCAAGAAGGACGATACAGGCGATGCGTGGGTTTGCACCGATGCCAGTCTGGAAATCGATCCTGAGGGTCTGACGTTTCATGTCCAGGGCAAGGTGTGGCAATGGCACGAGCGCGCCTACGTCATGATGAACAAGCCGGCGGCCGTGGAGTGCTCGCAGAAGCCGTCCACCTATCCCAGCGTCTATACCTTGTTGCCCGATCCTCTGCGGCAGCGGCCGGGGCCGGGAAAGATCCTTGGAGTGCAGACCATCGGCAGGCTGGACCAGGATACGACAGGACTGTTGCTGCTGAGCGATGACGGCAGTTTCATCCACCGCGTGAGCTCTCCGAAGAAACAAATACAAAAGATTTACAGAGTGCACGCCAAGTATGATCTTTCTCAACAGCAGAAGGATCAGCTGCTGAAAGGCGTCGTCTTGAACGATGATCCGAAGCCGGTGATCGCTGCGGACTGTGTGCTGCAGGAAGGTTCGGTCTTCGACCTCACGGTCACGGAGGGCAAGTACCACCAGATCAAGCGGATGGTGGCTGCCGTGGGCAACCGTGTGGAGCAGCTGCACCGCATCCGCATCGGAGGCTTGCATCTGCCCGAGGATCTGCGGGCCGGCGATTGGCGATGGCTTGGTGAAGAGGATGTCCGCAGGATCTTTGAAGGTTGAGCTCCGGGCGTGGTGCCTGGGTGTGCGGTGAAGACAGTGGCGGTGGTAACGGGTTGGATATGAATATGCGCAAGTGCCCTCGGTGGCTTTTCTCGATCGTTTGCTCCGGCCTCTTATGGACCGGTGCCGCCTTGGCCTCGACCACACCCCCTCCGGTGTTCGTGCTGAACTCCCTCGACGCCGATGTGAGCATCATCGACCCAGCCACGTGGCAGGAAGTGCGGAGGATTCCCACGGGCAAGGAGCCGCACCACATGTATCTCACGCCCGACGAGAAATCGCTCGTCGTGGCGAATGCGCTGGCCGACAGCCTGACCTTCATCGATCCGCGCACGGCGCAGGTCCAGCGAACGGTAAGGAGCATCGTCGATCCCTACCACCTCCGCTTCACGCCGGACATGAAGTGGCTGATCACTGCGGCGAACCGCCTGAACCATGTGGATTTCTATCGCTGGGACGGCAAGGACCTGACCCTGGTCCAGCGTGTGGCCACGGGGCGCACGCCGAGCCATCTCTGGGTGGACAGTGGCAGCCGCGTGGTGTACTCGACAATGCAGGACAGTGACGAACTGGTGGCCATCGACATCGCCACGCAGAAGATCCGCTGGCGCACCAAGACGGGGCCCATGCCTGCGGACATCTACGGATCCACGGATGACAAGTTCCTCTTCGTGGGGCTCACCGGCGGTGATGGCGTCGAGGTGTTCGATGTCTCCGGGGCAGAGCCCAAGCTGGTCCAGCGCATCAAGACCGGCAGCGGAGCGCACGCGTTCCGCGGGGCCGGCGACAAGCGCCATATCTTCGTCAGCAATCGCGTGGCCAACACCATCAGCAAGATCGACATGAATACCCAGAAGGTGGTGGGTGTGTACCCGGCCCCCGGCGGACCGGACTGCATGGATGTCTCCCCGGATGGACGGTGGATCTACGTCAGCGCTCGTTGGGCGAAGAAAATGCTGGTCATCGACACTGTGGAGCGCAAGGTGGTGCAGCGCATCAATGTAGGCAAGTCCCCGCACGGTGTGTGGACGCTGCAGCATGCGCCCCGGTAAGGCCTGGGGGGCGCGAGGGGGCCAAGTGCTGCGCGCGGGCTTCATCTGTGCGGTGGCCGCGTCTCTGGTGCTGCCTGCCGGTGCGGCGCGCGCGGCGTGCGACAAGCCGGTTTATCTGACCCTGGACACGGGCCACATGGGCGTTGCGCCCCTCATCGCCGATGTGTTGAAGCGCCAGCATGTGCTCGTGACTTTTTTTGCCGCCAATGAGAAGACCCAGGAAGGCGATGGCAGCCTGGGCAATTTTTGGGCGGGCTGGTGGAAGGCGCGCGCGGCCGAGGGCCATGCATTTGCATCCCATACCTACGACCATGTCTATTGGCGTGCGGATGCCGGTTCGGCGCAATCCCCGAGCTTCAGGGTGCGCCCATCGGCCGGGCCGCAGGCGGGCAGGGAATTCACTGTCACGGCACAGCAGTACTGCGAAGAGATCGCCCGTTCGGAAACCCGCCTGAAGGAAATCACGGGACAGGCGCCTTTGCCGCTGTTCCGGGCTCCCGGTGGCAAGACTTCCGCTCGTCTGCTGCAAGCAGCGAAGCGCTGTGGCTACGCCCATGTGGGATGGTCTCCCGCTGGCTTTCTGGGCGATGAGCTCCCAAGCGAGCGCTACAGCAACGCGGCGCTGCTCCAGCAGGCGCTGGAACATATCCGACCGGGCGACATCCTGCTGGCGCACCTGGGCATCTGGTCTCGCAAGGACCCGTGGGCTCCCGCAGTGCTCGAGCCTCTGATCGAGAGGCTCAAGTCCCGCGGTTTCTGCTTCCGCACGCTCCGTGACCATCCGGAGTACCAAGGCTGGATTGCCGCTCATCCCGTGCGGTGACGGGAACCTGGGCGATCAGGGCGGATCGGAGCGAGGGCTATGGACGGGCTCAGTCAAGTATTCGATATGGCGCAGCAATGGCTGTTCGAGACCATCGTGCAGCCGGCGATGTTTTCGCTTGGAATGGCCAACCTGCTGGAGGATGGCTATGCGGCCACCGGCTGGCTGCTGGTGGGCATCCTGCAATTGGGTGTCATGCTGTGCCTCATCGCGCCTTTGCAGCGGTGGAGGCCCGTGGAGCCGGTGACCGACCGGGCGTCCATTCGCACCGATGTGCTCTATACGCTGATCCACCGGCTGGGGCTGTTCCGGCTCGCGCTGTTTTTCAGCGTGGATCCGCTGTGGGATTCGCTGTTCGGCACCCTGCGGGTCGAGGGCTTCAGCACCTTCCACCTGGATGAGGTGTGGCCGGGCGTCACCGATGTGCCCTGGGTCAGCCTGCTGATCTACCTCGTGGTTTTCGACTTCCTGAATTACTGGATCCATCGGGGGCAGCACCATTTCGAATGGTGGTGGAAGCTACATGCGCTGCACCACTCGCAGCGGCAGATGACCATGTGGAGCGACAACCGCAACCACCTGCTGGACGACGTGCTGACGGATGCGATCATCGTGATCGTGGCGCAATTGATCGGGGTGCCGCCGGGCCAGTTCGTCGCCATCGTTGCGGTGACCCAGTTGAGCGAGAACTTCCACCACGCCAACCTGCGGGTGTGGTTCGGGAAGTGGGGCGAACGCCTGTGGGTGAGCCCACGCTTCCATCGCCTGCACCATTCCATCGGCCTGGGCCATGAGGGGCCTGCCAGGAACGGAGAGCGTACGCCGATGCTGGGAGGACACAATTTCGGTGTGCTTCTGCCCTGGTGGGACATGCTGTTCCGAACCGCCAACTTCGAACTCCGGTACGACCCCACCGGTATCCGGGACCAGGTCGAGGCGGACTCGAAAGGCCGGGTACGCGACTATGGCAGAGGCTTCTGGCGGCAGCAGTGGCGTGGATTGATGAGGTTGGCCGGCAAGGACTGAAGGGGTTTCATCCTTCGGCGCTATGCTTGCAACCATGAGGCTGCTCATCGATTCGTTCTGGCGCGCCGTGGGGTACTGCCTGCTTCCCAGGGTGGTCGCCCTCTCGTTGCTGCCGCTGCTGGTGATCGCCCTGCTGACCGGATTGTTCTGGTACCTGTGGTGGGACGGCGCCGTGGCCTCCATCGATGCCCTGCTTGCGGGTTCCGGTTGGCTGTCGTTCCTCTGGGGATGGCTGCAGGGTTTCGGGGTGGAGGGGCCGGCGTTCCTCGCGCCCGTGCTGCTGGTGGTTTTGGTCACCCCCGCCATCGTCGTGCTGTCGGTGCTCGCGGTGGCGATACTGATGGCGCCCGCGCTGGTGTCCCTGGTAGCGCAGCGCCGGTTTCCGTCGCTCGAACGCCGGGGCAGCGGTTCCTTTCTGGCCAGCGTGGCCTGGTCACTGGGCTCGACCGTGGCAGCGCTGGTGGCGCTGACCCTTTCCATTCCGCTGTGGTTCATTCCGCCGTTGGTGCTGGTGCTTCCGCCGCTGATCTGGGGATGGCTGACCTACCGCGTGATGGCGTTCGATGCACTCGGCGAACATGCCGACAAGGCGGAGCGCGAGATGATCATGCGGCAGTACCGGATGCAGTTGCTCGGCATCGGCGTGGTCACGGGCTACCTGGGCGCCGCTCCCGGTATCGTCTGGGCCTCGGGTGTCGTGTTCGCTGCCGCTTTCGTAGTGCTGATCCCCGTGGCCGTCTGGATCTACACCCTGGTGTTCGCCTTTTCTTCCCTGTGGTTCGCGCACTACTGCCTGGCCGCGCTGGAGCAATTGCGGACCTCCGGCGCCAGTGGCCGGGCGGCGGCCGCGGCACCGGGTGCGCCGGGCAGCTCGCTACCTGCCGTTTCTCCGACTTTCCCCCCTGGGCAACAGCCATGACCATGGTTCCATCGTTCGGTCTCATCATCGTCGGCGACGAGATCCTTTCCGGAAAGCGTGCCGACAAGCATCTGGCGAAAGCCATCGAATTGCTGGGGGCTCGCGGCATTCCGCTGGCCTATGCGGACTATGTTGGAGACGACCCCGCGCGCATCACCGCCACGCTGCGAAGGGCGTTCGGGTCCGGCGATGTCGTCTTCTCCTGCGGCGGCATCGGTGCCACGCCCGATGACCATACCCGCCAGTGTGCCGCGAGCGCGCTCGGCACGGAGCTGGAACTGCACCCCGAGGCTGCAGAGCTGATCCGCGAGAGGATGCGGGATGTCGCCCAGGAGCAGAGCGTGCCTTACGAGCCAGACCGTGCAGACAACGTGCATCGGCTGAACATGGGCGTGTTCCCCCGGGGCGCTCGGATCATCCCCAATCCTTACAACAAGATTCCCGGCTTCTCGTGCGACGGCCAGGGCGGTGGTACGGTGCATTTCTTCCCGGGTTTTCCGGTGATGGCCTGGCCCATGATGGAGTGGGTTCTCGACGAGCACTGCCGGCAGTGGTTCAACCGTCGGCCGCAGACCGAGCGGTCGGTGATCGTGTACGGAGCCATGGAGGCCGCGCTCACGCCGCTGATGGAGAAAGTGGAGACAGGCCACGTCGGCGTGAAGGTATTCAGCCTTCCCAGCGTGGACCATCCGGTCCATGGCCGGCATATCGAACTGGGGGTCAAGGGCGACTCGGCCCTGGTTCCGCCGGCATGGATTGATTTGCTCCAGGGATTGCACGATTTTGGTGCGAAACTTGGCCCTGAATTGGTGCGAGGCACCTGACGCAAGGCCCTGGAGAGAGTGAGGCCCGTTTCTGGTGCGTGCCAGGCGGCGGGCTGTTGCGGAAGACGTGCATGCTCCGCGTTAGTGCATGCTGGCACGTTATCTGCTTTTTGTAGGCCGTGTTTTTTTCAACAAACGCTAAATCCTGGAGATCCTGATGGCAAAGACCGTTGCAGACGTGATGAAGATGGTGAAGGAGAACGAAGTCAAGTTTGTTGACTTCCGCTTCACCGACACCCGCGGCAAGGAGCAGCACGTCACCGTGCCGGTGTCCCATTTCGACGAAGACAAGTTCTCGTCGGGCCACGCTTTCGACGGTTCTTCGGTGGCGGGCTGGAAAGGCATCGAGGCTTCGGACATGCAGCTCATGCCCGACCCCAACACCGCCAACATCGATCCGTTCTTCGAGGAAACCACGCTGTTCCTGCAGTGCGATGTGATCGAGCCGGGCGACGGCAAGGCCTATGACCGCGATCCGCGCTCCATCGCCAAGCGTGCCGAAGCCTACCTGAAGGCCTCCGGGCTGGGCGACACGGCCTTCTTCGGTCCGGAACCCGAATTCTTCATCTTCGATGGCGTGCGCTGGAGCAACGAGCCCGGCAAGGTGATGTTCGAGATCGAAGAGTACGAAGCGCCCTGGAACTCCGGCGCGAAGCTGGAAGGTGGCAACCGCGGGCACCGTCCCACGGTCAAGGGCGGCTACTTCCCCGTGCCTCCGGTGGACAGCACGCAGGACATGCGCGCCGAGATGTCCCTGATCCTCGAATCCCTGGGCATTCCGGTCGAGGTGTTCCACCATGAAGTGGCCGGCGCCGGCCAGAACGAGATCGGGACCAAGTTCAGCACGCTGGTCGAGCGCGCCGACTGGACCCAGGTGCTCAAATATGTGGTGTGGAACGTGGCCAATGCCTACGGCAAGACGGCGACCTTCATGCCCAAGCCCTATGCCGGCGACAACGGCTCCGGCATGCACGTGCACCAGTCCATCTGGAAGGACGGCAAGAATCTGTTCGCAGGCGACGGCTACGCCGGCCTGTCCGATTTCGCCCTGTACTACATCGGCGGCGTGATCAAGCACGCACGTGCGCTGAACGCGATCACGAACCCCGGCACGAACAGCTACAAGCGCCTGGTGCCCGGCTTCGAGGCTCCGGTGAAGCTGGCCTACTCTGCCCGCAACCGTTCGGCATCGATCCGCATCCCCTACGTGGCCAACCCGAAGGGCCGCCGCATCGAAGCGCGCTTCCCCGATCCTTCGGCCAACCCGTACCTGTGCTTCTCGGCCCTGATGATGGCCGGCCTGGACGGCGTGGAGAACAAGATCCATCCGGGCGAAGCCGCCACGAAGGACCTCTACCACCTGCCGCCGGAAGAGGACAAGCTGGTGCCGACCGTGTGCCACAGCCTCGACCAGGCGCTGGAGTACCTCGACAAGGACCGTGCCTTCCTGACCAAGGGCGGCGTGTTCACGGACTCGATGCTGGACGCCTACATCGAGCTCAAGATGCAGGAAGTCACGCGTTTCCGCATGGCTCCGCACCCTGTGGAATACGACATGTACTATTCGCTGTGATCGTGCGGTCTCCGGCGGTGCCGGGGATCCCGATCCAGGAACGCAAGGCGGCTTCGGCCGCCTTTTTTCATGGCCGTGTCGATCTCGTGTCAGAGCTGCCCAAGACCCCGCGGCGCAGGGCCATGCATGGCGGTGGGGGGGCGATTGGGGGATACTTCCGGTCAGCTTCCGCGTGCCGCTTGCACGCATCGCGAGGACTTGAATGAAAAAAATTGTCTCTGCGCTCATGGCCCTGGCGGCCCTGGCACCCGCCGCCTGGTCGCAGGATCGGATCTACCGTTGCGGCAACGAATACACCAACAATGTGAGCCAGGCCCGGGAAAAGGGCTGCAAGCTCGTGGAGGGCGGCAATGTGACCGTGGTGCAGGGATCCCGGCCTTCAGGGGGCGGTGGTGCTGCGCATTCCTCTGCACCGGCAGGCGGCAATGCCGCAGCATCGCCTTCCAACGCCCCGCGCGTGGAAGCCAATGACCAACGCGCCCGCGACTCCGACGCTCGGGCCATCCTGGAGGCGGAACTGCGCAAGGCCGAGGCCCGGCTGGCAGATCTGTCCCGCGAGTACAACAACGGCGAGCCCCAGCGCACGGCGCTGGAGCTGCGCAACCCGCAGGTCTATATCGAGCGGACCGCCGAGCTCAAGGCTGCCGTGTCCCGTGCGGAGAACGATGTGGCCGGTATCAAGCGCGAGCTGGCACGCCTGCCCGCGCCAGCAGGCCGCTGAGCGTGGCCTGGAGCTCTTCCGCGCGTCCGGCCGCGCGCTATGTCGCCCTGGATCTCGTGTCCACGCTGGTGGCGGTGCTGCATCAGGACGGTTCCGTGATGTTCGCGAATGCGTCGCTGGAAAACATGCTGGGCCTGTCGCGCCGCACACTGGAAAGCGCCGACTTCTGTTCCTTCTTCACGGATCCGGCGTTGCTGCAGACGGCCCTGGCGGGCGCCCGCGAGCAGGATTTCGCGGCATTGCGTTTCGAGGCGGGGCTGCGGCGCGGGCCTCTTCAGGAGCAGATACCCGTCCACGTGAACGTGGCTGTGGCAGAACAGACCGGCGAGATCCTGGTGGAGATGTGGCCGCTGGAAGCCCAGGCACGGCAGGACCGGGAAGAACGCCTGCGGGAGCAGGCCCTGGCCAACAAGGAGCTGATCCGCAACCTCGCGCACGAGATCAAGAATCCGCTCGGGGGTATCCGCGGAGCGGCCCAGTTGCTCGAGATGGAACTCGACAATCCGGAGCTCACCGAATACACCCAGGTCATCATCCACGAGGCCGACCGCCTGCAGAGCCTGGTGGACCGGCTGCTGGCGCCGCACCGGCATCCGCACCTCGTGGGCGACGTGAACATCCACGAGGTGTGCGAACGCGTGCGTTCGCTGATCCTGGTGGAGTATCCCCACGGCCTGCGCGTGCAGCGCGACTATGACACCTCGATTCCGGAATTCCGCGGTGACCGGGCGCAGCTCATCCAGGCGGTGCTGAACATCGTGCAGAACGCGGCGCAGGTCCTGACGGAGCGCATTGCCGCCGGCGATGCCGTGATCACGCTGCGCACGCGTGTCGCGCGGCAGGTGACTTTCGGGCGGCAGCGGTATCGCTTGGCACTGGAATTGCATGTCATCGACAACGGACCGGGCGTACCCGAAGCGATCAAGGAGCGGATTTTCTATCCGCTGGTGACGGGGCGCGATGGAGGGTCGGGGCTGGGGCTGACGCTTGCACAGACTTTCGTGCAGCGCCACCACGGCTTGATCGAATGCGACAGCGTTCCGGGTCGCACCGATTTCCGCATCCTCATTCCCTTGCCCTGAGGTCCGGAGACATTCACTTCGAGACAAGGTAGAACTCACACATGAAGCCGATCTGGATAGTAGATGACGACCCCTCGATCCGCTTCGTCCTGGAAAAGGCGCTGGCCCGAGAAAACCTGCCGACGCGCAGCTTCACCCACCCACGCGAAGTGCTCGACGCGCTGGCCGACGTAACGGCTGGAGACCCGGCGCGGCAGGGACCGCAGGTGCTGGTCAGCGACATCCGCATGCCGGGGGGCTCGGGCCTGCAGTTGCTGGAGCAGGTACGGCAGCAGCAACCTGGTCTGCCGGTCATCATCATGACCGCATATTCCGACCTCGACAGCGCCGTGTCCGCATTCCAGCGTGGCGCATTCGAGTACCTGCCCAAGCCGTTCGACCTGCCCAAGGCCGTGGAGCTGATCCGCCGGGCGGTGGAGGAAAGCCAGCGGGAGGAGGTCACGGAGGAGCGCCAGACCGCCACGCCCGAGATGCTGGGCCAGGCCCCCGCCATGCAGGACGTATTCCGTGCGATCGGGCGGTTGAGCCAGAGCCAGGTGACGGTGCTGATCACCGGTGAGTCCGGCTCCGGCAAGGAGCTCGTGGCCCGCGCGCTGCACAAGCATTCGCCGGTGGCCGAAGGGCCCTTCGTCGCGATCAACACGGCAGCGATCCCCAAGGACCTGCTGGAGAGCGAGCTGTTCGGCCATGAGCGGGGCGCATTCACCGGTGCCCAGACCCAACGCCGCGGCCGGTTCGAGCAGGCGGAAGGGGGGACGCTGTTCCTCGATGAAATCGGTGACATGCCATTCGATCTGCAGACGCGCCTGCTGCGGGTGCTGTCGGACGGGCAGTTCTACCGGGTAGGGGGGCATGCAGCAGTCAAGGCGCATGTCCGCGTCATCGCCGCAACGCACCAGAACCTGGAACTGCGCGTCAAGGACGGGGTGTTCCGGGAGGATCTTTTCCACCGCCTCAACGTGATCCGGCTGCGGTTGCCCGCATTGCGCGAGCGGCACGAGGATGTGCCGATGCTGACGCGGCACTTCCTGCAGCAGAGCGCGCGCCAGCTGGGCGTGGAGCCGAAGCGCATTTCCGATGCAGCACTGGCCCGGCTGGGGCAGTTCTCGTTCCCCGGCAACGTGCGGCAACTGGAGAACATCTGCCATTGGCTGACCGTAATGGCGCCAGCGCAGGTCATTTCGCTGCAGGACCTGCCGCCCGAGGTGCTCGACGGTCCTGCGTCTGCCGATGCGTCGCTTCAGGTGGCCGAGGCGGCGCGTCCGGATGCACCGGCGCCGTCGGCGGGGATAGCCGATGTGTCCGGCCCCGGCATGCCGTCAGGCGCGGCGCTGCGCGATGACCGCAGTGCCGGGTGGCCCGCAGGGCTGGTGGGCGGGTCAATGGCCACGGGTGCGGGCGGCGTGTCCCTGCCGGGCACCGCCCCTGCCGTGCAGGCGCTGGCGCCGCATGCCGCGGCGGGCGATCCGTCCGGGTGGGAGCATGCGCTGGAGGCGGAAGCCCAGAAGCTGCTGGCCACGGGGCAGCCGGAAGTGTGGGACGTGCTCACGCGCCGGTTCGAATCGCGCCTGATCCGCACGGCGTTGTCCACCACCCATGGGCGTCGCATGGAGGCCGCGCAGCGCCTGGGCATCGGCCGCAACACCATCACCCGCAAGATCCAGGAACTGGGGCTCGGCCCCTCCGACGACCCCGCGGGCTGACATTCGACGGTGTTTCCGCCACGAAAGTGGAGCTCTCATTTTTGTAGCAAAAGGATGAGATTGGACGGGTGTTTGCTCATCCGTTGCGCTGGCGTATATCCTACAGCGCAGCCACGCACGCGCCGACCCTCCGGACAAGCGGCGCCTTCGAGAATGAAGGCACTGTTCAACCAACCGGAGCAAATTCATGTCGGATTTCAACGATGCAAACCGCGACCCTTTGACCAATGAGCCTGGCGCCCATCCCGTGGGTACCGGAGTGGGCGCCGCGGGTGGTGCGATGGCCGGTGCGGCGGCGGGCTCCTTCGGCGGGCCGATCGGCGCGGCCGTTGGCGGCGTAGCAGGCGCCGTGGTTGGCGGTCTGGCAGGCAAGGCCGCTGCGGAGTCCGTGAACCCCACGGTGGAAGATGCCTACTGGCGCGAAAGCTACCAGCGCGAACCGTACTACCGCAACGGTCGCACGTATGACGAGTACCGCCCTGCCTATGAACTGGGCTGGAGTTCTGTTGGGCGCTACGAAGGCGACTTCGATACGGTGGAGCCCCATTTGGCGCGTGACTGGGGCCAGGCGCGGGGCACCAGCGGCATGGAGTGGAACGAGGCCCGTCCGGCCACCCGCGCCGCCTGGGAGCGCGCAGGCAGTGGCAGGGCCACCACCGCGGGCGGGGCCGGAGTGGGCGCCGCCGTGGGCCGCATGACGCAATCCACGACGGGTGATACCGCACTGGTGGACAACGACGACGTGGTGGATGTGCTGGACGATCTGCTGGAATCTTGCCGCGACGGCGAGTACGGCTTCCGCGCGTCCGCTGAGCATGCCGAATCTCCGGAGCTCAAGGGCATCCTGCTGCGCCATGCCAGCGAGTGCGCCTCCGCGGCTGCGGAGCTGGAGCGCGAGATCCGAAATCATGGCGGCGAACCGTCGAGCGGTGGTTCCATGTCCGGAGCGCTGCACCGGGGCTGGGTGTCCGTGAAGACTGCTTTGAGCACCCGGGACGACAAGGCGGTGCTGGAGGAGTGCGAGCGCGGCGAGGACGCCGCGGTAGCACGCTACCGCAAGGCGCTGAAGGCCTCGCTGCCCGCTTCCGTGCGCAGTCTGGTCGAACGTCAGGCGGAGGGTGCCCAGCGCAACCACGACGAAGTGCGCGACCTGCGTGACCGTTACAAGGCCGCGCCCTGAGTTCGGCCGGTATGCATCGCCTGCCTGCGGGCAGGCGATAGGCCGCGGCCCGCAGCGGGAGTTCTGCTGGGGGGCCGCGGCTTTTTTACGCTCGGTGTCTGCCCGCCGGGTCAACCGAGCGTGGCGACGACCGGCGCGTGATCGCTGGGCTGCGGGTTCTTGCGAGGCTGCCGGTCGATCGTGCAGGCGGTGACTTGGCCGCGGAGGGCTTCGCTCACCAGGATGTGGTCGATGCGCAGGCCACGGTTTTTCTGGAAGCCCAGCATGCGGTAGTCCCACCACGAAAAGCTCTTCTCGGGCTGGTCGAACATGCGGTATGCATCGGTGAGACCCAGTTGCAGGAGGCTCTGGAAGTGGGCGCGCTCTTCCACGGTGTGGTGGATGGTGTCTTTCAAGCCCACGGGGTCGAAGGAGTCGCGGTCTTCCGGCGCCACGTTGAAGTCGCCCACGAGCACCAGCCGGGGGTGGGCGAGCAGTTCTTCCCTGACCCATCGGTGCAGCGCGTCCAGCCAGAGCATCTTGTATGCGAACTTCTCCGTGCCCGGGGCCTGGCCGTTCACGAAGTAGCAGTTGATGAACCGGAGCGGGCCTTGGGGCGTGTCCAGCGTCGCTGCGATCACGCGTGCCTGGGCGTCTTCGTGGCCGGGGATGTTGCGCACCACGTCGCGCACGGGCGTGCGGCTCAGGATGGCGACACCGTTATAGGTCTTCTGCCCGAAGCTCACGGCGTGGTAGCCGGCGGATTCGAAGGCATCGTGGGGGAATTTTTCGTCCACCAGCTTGAGTTCCTGCAGGCCAATGGCATCCACGGGGTTGTCGGCCAGCCAGGCCAGCACCTGGGGCAGCCGCACGGAGAGGGAGTTGACGTTCCAGGTGGCCAGCTTCATGGGATGAGATCGATGCGAGGAAGGACGGAGCTTGCCGGCGGACGGCTTCAGCGGCGCCGGTAGCTGACGAAGGAAAATGGAAGGGCCGCACTTCCGGCAGAGGTCTGCACCGGGGTACGGGTGGTCTCCTCCCATTCGGGGCCCAGCACGGGGGCGAAGGCATCTGCTTCGAAATCCCGGTGGATTTCGGTGACCTCCACGCCATCCGCCATCGGAAGGGCCTGGGCATAGATCTGCGCACCGCCCATCACCCACACCGTGCCGCCATGCGGCCGGGCCAGTTCCAGCGCCTGCTCCAGGCTGGAGGCGGTCAGTGCACCGTCCGCATGCCAGCCGGCTTGGCGCGTGACCACGATGTTCGTGCGGCCGGGCAGGGGGCGGAAGCGTGCAGGCAGGGAATCCCAGGTCTTGCGCCCCATGACCACCGTGGCACCCAGGGTGAGTTGCTTGAAATGCGCCAGGTCTTCGGGCAGGTGCCAGGGCATGGCGTTGCGGAGTCCTATGCCGCCATTGGCGGCCCGGGCGTAGATGAGTCGCAGTGCCATGGCTCGCTTCAGAGGTGAAGGGCCGCCAGGGCGCCGATGGCGATGCCCAGGCCTGCTACGCCGTACATGCCCCACTGCAGCCACTTGCGGCGCGTGAGCAGGGCGATGGCGGCCAGCGCGATGGCGACCTGCAGCACCGTGGTGGCCTGGGCCCATCGGTGGTGCTGGTGCATCTGCTGCTCGCTTTGCTCATCCAGCGCCGTGGACTGGGCTTCCAGTGCCTCGGCTTTGTGCTTGATGTCGTTTTTCTCCTGCTCGTAGCGGTCCAGCCGGGTCTGCAGTTCGGGCTTGCGGTTGTCCGGCGCCAGGTCGCGTGCCAGTTCGGTGACCGACTGCTTGGTGCTCTTGGATTGGTAGTAAGCCCACTGGTTGGCTGCCTCGGTCTTCTTGATGGCAGCATCGTTCTTGATCAGGCCGGCACTGGCCTGCGTGGCGCCGCCCATGTACGAGAAGATGGCGCCCACCGTGGCGATGATGGCCGTCGCCATGGCGATGCGGTTGGTCATGGCGCCGTGGTCGGCATCGGGGTGGGCGTGCTGGGCGGCATGCTCGACGGCGTGGTCGTGCGGCCCATGGACGTGGAAGCCGTGGGAGGACATGAGGGCGGGGCTGGAAGCGTTGGGAAAAAAAGGGAGGATCAGACCGCGACCGGCGCCTTGATGGCGGGGTGGTGCGCATAGTCGCGCACTTCGAAGTCCTCGAAACGGTAGTCAAAGAGGCTGTCCGGGCGGCGCAGGATGTGCAGCGTGGGGTAGGGGTGGGGAGCGCGCGAGAGCTGCAGTTCCACCTGCTCGAAGTGGTTGCTGTAGATGTGGCAGTCGCCGCCTGTCCAGATGAAGTCGCCCACGTCCAGATTGCACTGCTGCGCCATCATGTGGGTCAGCAGCGCGTAGCTGGCGATGTTGAAGGGCACGCCCAGGAAGATGTCGGCGCTGCGCTGGTACAGCTGGCAGCTCAGCCGGCCCCGCTCTCCGGCGGCCTGCGGCGGTGCCACGTAGAACTGGAAGAACGCGTGGCAGGGCATGAGGGCCATCTTGTCCAGGTCGGCCACGTTCCAGGCGCTCACGATGATGCGGCGCGAGTCGGGGTTGGTCCTGAGCGTTTCGACCACCTGGCTGATCTGGTCGATATGGCCGCCGTCCGGCGTGGGCCAGCTACGCCACTGCACGCCATAGACCGGGCCCAGGTCGCCATCCTCGCGGGCCCATTCGTCCCAGATGGTGACGCCGCGCTCCTTCAGCCAGTGGTTGCTGCTGGAGCCGGTGAGGAACCAGAGCAGTTCCGTGATGATGGACTTGAGATGGACCTTCTTGGTGGTGACCAACGGAAAGCCCTCGTTCAGGTCGAACCGCATCTGGTGGCCGAACACGCTGCGGGTGCCGGTGCCAGTGCGGTCGCCCTTGGCCACGCCATGGGTATAGACGTGGCGCATGAAGTCTTCGTACTGGGAGCGTACGGGGCGGGCGGGGGCATTCATGGGCAGCAGGCGCAGACGCTTTCGCAACTATGGAGCCGTGGATTCTAGGGCGTGGGCCGGCGGGCTGCCGGAGCCGGGCCTGGAGCCCGTGAAGGCGCTAAGCTTGGGCGTTGCTCCATTCCCCAGGCCCGCCGGGCCGGCTTTGCCAACATGCCCCATATATCGTCGCGATTTTCCTTCCCTTCCCTCGCGAGGTGGTCGCTGGCTGCCCTGCTGTCGCTGGCGGGTTGCGCCAGCCACGTGCCTCTGTCACCTGCGCCGCCGCCCACCACCCCACCGCCCGCCCCCGCCGTGGCTCCTGCCACTGCCGCTCCTGCGGCGGCCGACCGCTGGGCCGGCATGCAGGCACTGGTTGGGCGCTATCCCACCGACGGGGTGGATTTCCTGCGCACCGGGCCCATGGCCGAACGCCTGAAGGGCCTGCTGGGCCCCGTGAACTATCCCGTGCTCCTGCAGAACATGGGCACCAGCGGCCCTCTGCGCAAGGAAGGAAATCTGCTCTACATCACCGGCAACCGGCCGCACCAGGGCGGGTCGGAGTCCGCTGCCGTGGTGCTCGATCCCGCCCGCGATGCGATGCGCGTGTGGCTGCAGACGGACGGTGAGGAGTGGGACGTGCAGGACTATGGCCGCGGCGTGCAGATGCCGGCCGAAGTGCGCACGATGATGGAGAACGCGCGGCGCTGAGCCGTTGCCGTCAGATGGTTGCCTGTTCTGCCCGTACCGGCAGCATGCAGTGCGGGTTCATCAGGCCCTGCGGGTCGAGCGCCCCCTTGATGGCCCGCATCATCGCCAGCGCCACGGGGGACTGGTACTGCTGCAGCTTGTCCACCTTGAGGGTGCCCACGCCATGCTCGGCGGAGAACGAACCGCCGAACGCGGCCACGGCCTCGTAGACGAGATGGTTCACGCGGTCTTCCTGGTCGCGCAGGAAGGCCTTGGCATCGCCGTCCGCCGGAGCCTGCACGTTGTAG
Source organism: Paracidovorax avenae (assembly GCA_003029925.1). GTDB lineage: Bacteria > Pseudomonadota > Gammaproteobacteria > Burkholderiales > Burkholderiaceae_C > Paracidovorax > Paracidovorax avenae_A. The sequence continues at coordinate 1,685,773 of CP028296.1, forward strand.
TGCAGGTTGCCGTCGCCCAGGTGGCCGAAGTTGACCAGGCGCACGCCCGGGATCTCGCGCTGCAGCAGCGCATCTGCATGCTCCACGAAGGCCGGGATGCGCGAGATGGGCACGGAGATGTCGTGCTTGATGTTCAGCCCTTCCTCGGCCTGGGCGAGCGGGATGTTCTCGCGGATGTGCCACAGCTGGTGCGCCTGGGCGAGGTTCTCCGCCACCACGGCATCCGCCACGCAGCCGGCATCGAAGGCGGTTTCCAGCAGCGCTTCGAAGCGGGCGCGGGCGTGCTCTTCAGATTCACTGTCGCTGTTTTCCAGCAGCACGCCGTAGGGCACGTCGTCCTGGTCGATGAAGGGCACGCGCAACTGCGGCATGTGTTTGTTCACGAGGCTGAGTGCGAAGCGGCCCATGACCTCGAAGCCCGTCAGGCCGGCACCCAGGTGGCCGTGGGCCAGTGAGAGCAGCTGCACCGCGTGCGCCATGGACGGTACCGCGGCCCAGGCCGTGAGGCTGGCTGCCGGGCGTGGGTAGAGCTTCATGGTGGCTGCGGTGATGATGCCCAGCGTGCCCTCGCTGCCGATGAACAGGTCGCGCAGGTCGTAGCCGGTGTTGTCCTTGCGCAGGCCCTTCAGCCCGCTCCAGACCTCGCCCTGCGGCGTGACCACTTCCAGCCCCAGGCACAGGTCGCGCGTGTTGCCGTAGCGCACCACCTGCGTTCCGCCGGCATTGGTGGCGAGGTTGCCCCCGATGGTGCAACTGCCTTCGGCTGCCAGGCTGAGCGGGAAGAGCAGGCCGGCCTTTTCGGCCGTGTCCTGCAGGTTCTGCAGGATGCAGCCGGCTTCCACCGTCATGGTGAGGTTGTCGGCATCGACGCCGCGCACCGCATTCATGCGCGTGAGGCTCAGCACCACCTGCGTGCCCGATGCATCGGGAATGGAGCCCACCGCCAGGCCGGTATTGCCGCCCTGGGGCACCAGCGCCGTGCCGTGGGCGGCGCAGGCTTTCACCACGGCGGCCACCTCGGCGGTGCTGGCGGGGCGGACCACGGCCAGGGCCTTTCCACGCGCGCGCCGGCGCCAGTCCTGCTCCCAGGCCGTGAGGTCGCCATCGACCAGGACATGGTGGGCGCCGACGATCTGGCGCAGGGTGTCGATCAGTGAGGCGGTCATGGAAGTCTTCTCGCAGCAACGAAGCGGAACAGGATGCAGGGGGGCAGCGGCAGGCCGGGATCAGCCTGGAGGCGTGGCAGGAAGCTGCCGCGCCGTACGGACGCCTGCATGGCGCTGCCGGAGCCGCACGTGCAGGGCGCATGCCGTGAACAGGCCCAGGCAGAGCACGATCTCCGCGCACCCCAGCCAGCGTCCCGGCGGTGCATCGCTCCACGCGCGTACCACCCCTTCGGTGAAGTACAGCCACACCACCAGGCTGACCCAGCGGTAGGTGTACATGCGGCGCTTGAGCAGGCCCGCCAGCGGCAGGGCGAGCGGCAGGGCCTTGAGCGCCAGCCAGGAGCCGCCGGGGCGCAATGGAGCCAGCCATAGCTCCCAGGCCAGGCAAAGCACGATGAGGCCCAGCAGGCTGCCCACGGCGAGCCAGCGGGTGAATGCGACGGTGAGAGCCGATGGGGCGGGGATGGACGCGGAGGATGCAGGCATCGGGATGGCATCATATCGGCCATGTCCATTGCCCACCTCGCGCAGCGCTTCGAAGCCATGCTGTCGGACCTGTCGCGCTTTCCCTGGCGGACGACCGCGCACACGCTGCGCGAGCGCTTCCGGGAAGACCGCCTGGGCCTGACGGCCAGCAGCCTGACGTTCACCACGCTGCTGGCCCTGGTGCCTTTCTTCACGGTGGCGCTGGCCATCTTCACGGCCTTCCCGATCTTCCGCACGCTGCAGACGGGGTTGCAGCGCTGGCTGGTGGACAGCCTCGTGCCGGACAGCATTTCACGGCAGGTGCTCGGGTACCTGACCCAGTTCGCCGCCAAGGCGAGCGGGCTGGGGGTGGCGGGTTTCTCCATCCTGCTGGCCACGGCCCTCGCGCTCATCCTCACGATCGACCGCACACTCAACAACATCTGGCGCGTGCCTCGCCTGCGCCCGCTGGGACAGCGGGTGCTGATCTACTGGGCCGTCATCACGCTCGGCCCGCTGGTGCTCGCCGCGAGCCTGGCACTGACCACGTCGGTCGCGTCCAGCGCATCGCGTGGCCTCGAAGGTGCGCTGCCTGACAGCGCCCGGCTGTTGTTCGACTCCATCGAATTCCTGCTGCTGGCCGGGGGCACGGCGGCGCTGTACCGCTATGTGCCCAACACGCAGGTGCGCTGGCGGCATGCCTGGTCCGGCGGGGTGTTCGTGTCGGTGGGCATCGAGGTGGCCAAGAAAGTGCTGGGGCTCTACATCGCGTCCGTGCCCACCTATTCGGTGCTCTACGGCGCTTTCGCGACCCTGCCCATTCTGCTGGTCTGGATCTATGTGGCGTGGGTGATCGTGCTGCTCGGCGCGGTGGTGGCGGCCTACCTGCCCAGCCTGCTCACGGGGGTGGAGCGAACGGCCACCGAGCAGGGGTGGAGCTTCCATCTGGCGGTCGAGGTGTTGCAGCAGTTGCATGCGGCCCGCTGCACGCCACAGCGCGGGCTGGATGCCGGCGGGTTGGCCCAGGCGCTGCGCGTGGATGTACTGCAGCTCGAACCCGTGCTGGAAGCGCTGACGGGGCTGGACTGGATCGTGCAGGTCAACGAAGCGGCCCATGGGGCGGCCGACGACGAGGCTCCGCGGTATGTGCTGTTGGCGGAACCCGCCACCACTTTCCTGGAGCCGCTGGTGCAGCGGCTGCTCATCGAGCGCGGAGAGAGCCTGGAGCGCTTCTGGGGCAACACCGGCATGGCCGTGCTCAAGCTCGCCGACGTGCTTCCCCGGCCCGGCGCCTCTGCGCCATCCTGAATCGCCCTCAGAGGCGGCGGCCGGCCGCAGTGCCTGACAGCACGGCGCCTTCGAGCGTGGCGGGATAAGGGCCCGCGACATAGTCGCCGCAGGCCACCAGGCCGGCGACGATGTCCTGCGGAGGGCGATCCAGTGCAGGCACGCAGGCGAACGTGGCGCGCTTCTCGACCACCGTTCGCAGCACCTCCAGTCCCTCCAGGCCCAGTTGCTCCCGCGCCTGCCGGAGGACGGCCTGTTCCAGCACCGCCCGCTCGCCTTCGAAGGCACTGACCACGAACGCGAGCTGCCCTGGCTCACCGCCCAGGCGACCGCGGTCGAACACGAACTGGGCCGGAGCCCCGGGGCCGCTGTGCAGGGCCAGCATGGGGATGCTTCCGGCCAGCGCGGTCGGTAGAGGCCCGGCCGCCGCCTTCGCGTACACGGTGGCGATGGCGGTGAAGTGCAGTGCCGCTGCAGTGGCCGCCCATGCCCGCATGGCGGCGGCGGGGCGGGGCGGGGCGGTATCCGCGGCCGCTGCCACCAGCCGGGCAGCCTCGGTGCTCGTGGTGGCCACGACGACGGCATCGAAGTGCATGCCATCCACGCGCCAGGCCTGCCCCTCGCTGTCGTGGGCGATCTCGATGGACGGGATGCGCCGGCCGGCATGTACGGCATGCCCGTGGTTCCGCAGCCATGCAGCCGCGGCCTCGGGCCACAACGCGCTCAGGTCCCGGCGCGGCAGCAGCAGGTGGGAGCCACCGCGTCCACTGAACAGGCTGTCGCGCAGCACACGCAGGAACACGGTGCCGCTGGCAGCGCCGATCGGCGTGTTGAGCGCGGAAACGCACAGGGGATCGATGAATTCGCGCAGGAGCCGCTCGGGAAGTCCCTGGCAGAGCTGTTCTACGGTGGTGCGGGGCGCGCAGCGAAAGCCGGAAAGCCGCCAGCGCACCGCACGGCGCAGCAGGGCCATGCGGTCAGCCAGGGACCAGCCGCGGGCGCCTGCGATGCCGCGGATCGCATCCCAGGGCGGCGCCGCGTCGGGAAAGCGCAGTCCGTTGCCATCCGGGAACATGAGGGCGAGCGGGGTGCGCAGCAGCGCGGCTTCAGGATCGATGCCCACCAGCCGCATCAGACGCAGGCATTCGGAGTAGGCGCCGATCAGGATGTGCTGGCCGTTGTCCAGGCGGCAAGGGGCCGGGGTGTCCGCGCCTTCCGCAGGCGCCAGGGCGCGTGCCCGGCCTCCCAGCATGCGGGCCGCCTCGAAGACGGAGACGGTGTGGCCTGTCTGCGCGGCAGCGATGGCCGCAGCCAGGCCGGCCCAGCCCGCACCGATGATGGCCACCTGCATGCCGTCAGCCGACAGTGCGAGTGGAGGGGGCCAGGGGTGGACATGGCCGGAAGGAGCGGCGCATCGCCATCACATCCGGCCCAGCGCCTGCATCTTCCACGCCAGCCACAGCTTGCGCAGGGGCGTGAGCGCGATTCGCTGGTGCAGCACCTGGAACTGGTCCCTCTCGATTTCCCGCAGCAGGGTCCGGTAGATGCTGGCCATCATCAAGCCGGGTTTCTGTGCCCGCCGCTGTTCGTCCGGGAGCAGGGACAGGGCCTTGTCATAGAGGCCATGGGCGCGTTCGGCCTGGAAGCGCATCAGCGCCGTGAAACGGTCGGAATACTGCCGCTTCAGGATTTCGTGGGCCTTGACGTCGAACTGCTGCAGCTCCGCCACGGGAAGGTAGATGCGGCCCATCATCGCGTCTTCCCCGACGTCCCGGATGATGTTCGTCAGTTGGAAAGCGAGGCCCAGCGTATGGGCGTATTCCACGGTGCGTTCGTCGGAAGGGCCGAAGATGCGCGCCGCCACCTCGCCGACGATGCCGGCCACCAGGTGGCAATACCGCGAGAGGCCCTGGAAGTCCAGGTAACGGGTCTGCTCGAGATCCATCTGGCATCCCTCGATCACGGCCTGCAGGTGGCGCTCCTCGATACCGTAGGTGCCGGTGTGGGGCATCAAGGCCTGCATCACGGGATGCGTCGGGGGCTGGCCTGCGAACGACCGGGTGACCTCCGCCTGCCACCAGGCCAGCTTGGTCCGGGCGACGCCGGCGTCCGACACCTCGTCCACCACGTCGTCCACCTCACGGCAGAACGCATAGAAGGCGGTGATGGCGGCCCGCCTGGCGGGCGGGAGGAACAGGAATGCGTAATAGAAGCTGCTGCCGGACGCCGCGGCTTTTTGTTGGACGTACTGTTCCGGTGTCATGAAGGAAGATTGTCCCATGCAGAAACGGCATTCAGAGCCCGTCCCTGCGCCGAAAGGGGCGTGGACCGTGGATGCCGGAAGAGGGGGCATACCGACCAGGTGAAAAACAAAAAAGGCCCCGAAGGGCCTTTTGTCCTGAACACCCGCATTGCGCATGTTCCATGTATGGAGCGGGAAAAGAGTCTCGAACTCTCGACCTCAACCTTGGCAAGGTTGCGCTCTACCAACTGAGCTATTCCCGCATTTGCTGTTGATTCGTTGCCTCGTCAACAAGCCTTGAATTGTAGCACCATTTTTTAGTGCCTTGCCAAGTCTGGCTTGAACACCAATCGATGTGCAAGCCGCTGTCCGTATCTGGAGGCGCGGGCCGGAGTCGAACCGACCTACACGGATTTGCAATCCGGTGCATAACCGCTTTGCTACCGCGCCGAAGATGCTTCCCTTGGCAAAAAGGGGAAGCTGTGGCTTCCCCTTTTTTGGAGTCTGGAGCGGGAAAAGAGTCTCGAACTCTCGACCTCAACCTTGGCAAGGTTGCGCTCTACCAACTGAGCTATTCCCGCATTTACCGAAGCCTTGCATTCTACAATGTTTGGCGTCGATGAAGTGAATTGTAGCGCAATTTTTGGGTGGTTCCGGAAAAATTTCGCTTTCAGTGCTTCACGGAGTCCGTGGAGCCTTGCGCCTGCCGGTTTTCCCGGGCGGTGATGGACGCGGCGATCTCTTCTTCCGTCAGCGCGATCGGCTTGCGCTCGAGGGCGACTTCCAGCACCTTGTCGATCCACTTGACCGGAATGATCTCCAGGCCGCTCTTCACGTTGTCCGGGATCTCCTGCAGGTCCTTGACGTTTTCCTCGGGAATCAGCACCGTCTTGATGCCGCCGCGCAGTGCCGCGAGCAGCTTTTCCTTCAAGCCGCCGATGGCCGTGACCTCGCCGCGCAGGGTGATCTCGCCGGTCATGGCGACGTCGCTGCGCACGGGGATGCCCGTGAGGGCGGAAACGAAGGCCGTGGTCATGGCCGCTCCGGCACTCGGGCCGTCCTTGGGTGTGGCACCGTCCGGCACGTGGATGTGCATGTCGCGCTTCTCGAACACCTCGTCCTTGATGCCCAGGCGGTGGGCGCGGCTGCGCACCACGGTGCGGGCCGCTTCCACGGATTCCTTCATCACGTCGCCGAGCGAGCCCGTGCGCGTGATGGTTCCCTTGCCGGGCATGGTCGCGGCTTCGATGGTGAGCAGGTCGCCACCGACCTCGGTCCACGCGAGGCCGACCACCTGGCCCACCTGGTTCTGCTGCTCGGCGCGGCCATAGGTGTACTTGCGCACGCCGAGGTAGTCGGCCAGGTTGTCCGCCGTGACCACCACCTGGGGCTCGAGCTTCCTGAGCTGCAGGCCCTTGACCACCTTGCGGCAGATCTTGGAGAGTTCGCGCTCGAGCGAGCGTACGCCCGCCTCACGGGTGTAGTAGCGGATGACGTCGCGCACCGCGCTTTCCTCGACCCGCAGTTCCTCGTCCTTGACGCCGTTGTTCACCATCTGCTTGGGCAGCAGGTACTTGATGGCGATGTTCGCCTTCTCGTCTTCCGTATAGCCCGAGAGGCGGATGACCTCCATCCGGTCCAGCAGGGCGGGCGGGATGTTCATGGAGTTCGATGTGGCCACGAACATCACGTCGCTCAGGTCGAAATCGACCTCCACGTAGTGGTCGCCGAACTTGTGGTTCTGCTCCGGGTCCAGCACCTCGAGCAACGCGCTGGACGGGTCACCGCGGAAGTCCGTGCCCAGCTTGTCGATCTCGTCGAGCAGGAAGAGTGGATTGCGCGTGCCGGCCTTGTTCAGGCTCTGCAGCACCTTGCCGGGCATGGCGCCGATGTAGGTGCGGCGGTGGCCGCGGATCTCCGCCTCGTCGCGCATGCCGCCGAGCGCCATGCGCACGTACTTGCGGCCCGTCGCCTTGGCGATGGACTGGCCGAGCGAGGTCTTGCCGACCCCGGGCGGGCCCACCAGGCAGAGGATGGGGGCCTTGACCTTGTCCACGCGCTGCTGCACCGCGAGGTATTCGAGGATGCGGTCCTTCACCTTGTCCAGGCCGTAGTGGTCCTCATTGAGCACTTCTTCTGCATTGGCGAGGTCGTGCTTGATCTTCGTGCGCTTGCTCCAGGGCAGGCCGGTCAGGACCTCGATGTAGTTGCGCACGACCGTGGCTTCCGCCGACATGGGCGACATCAGCTTGAGCTTCTTGAGTTCGCTCTCGGCCTTCTTGCGCGCGTCCGCGGGCATCTTCGCGGCCTTGATCTTCTTCTCGATCTCCTCGATGTCTGCGCCTTCCTCGCCTTCGCCGAGTTCCTTCTGGATGGCCTTGACCTGCTCGTTCAGGTAGAAGTCGCGCTGGTTCTTTTCCATCTGGCGCTTGACGCGGCCGCGGATGCGCTTGTCCACGTTGAGGATGTCCACCTCGCGGTCGAGCTGCTCGAACAGGTTCTCGAGCCGTTCCTTCACGTCCGCCAGGTCCAGCACGGCCTGCTTGTTCTCCAGCTTGAGGGGCAGGTGGGCGGCGATGGTGTCGGCCAGGCGGCCCGGATCGTCGATGCTCGCGATGGAGGTGAGGATCTCGGGCGGGATCTTCTTGTTCAGCTTGACGTACTGGTCGAACTGCTGCATCACCGCGCGGCGCAGCGCTTCGATCTCGCTGGGCTTGTGTTCGCCGTCGCTGGCGGGCACCGGCGTCACGGTGGAGGTGAAGTGGCTTTCATGGTCCTCGATGGAGGCGACCTGGGCGCGCTGCTGGCCTTCCACCAGCACCTTGACGGTGCCGTCGGGCAGTTTGAGCATCTGAAGGATGGTGGAGACGCAGCCGACGTCGAACATGTCGGAAACCAGCGGCTCGTCCTTGGCCGCCGTTTTCTGGGCCACCAGCATGATGCGCCGGTCGGCGTCCATGGCCAGTTCCAGGGCCTTGATGCTCTTGGGCCGGCCTACGAACAGCGGAATCACCATGTGGGGGAACACCACCACATCGCGCAGGGGCAGCAATGGGAGGTCGATGGGGGTGGCTGGCAGGGGGGTATGTCCGGACATGGGAATCCTTGTGAAACTGAGTGGAATATGGTCCACCAGCCGGTATTTTCAACCCGCGGCACCATCCTGGATGACCGGGGCCGCGGCAGGGGTGTCCGGCCGCGGGCGCGCACCTCCCCGGCAGGGGAGGGCGGCTCAGGCCTTCTTGGCCGCTTCCCGATAGACGAGCAGCGGGGCCTTGTTCTCCTCGATGGTGGATTCGTCCACCACGACCTTTTCCACGTTGCTGGTATTGGGAAGATCGAACATGGTCCCGATCAGGGACTGCTCGAGGATGGAGCGCAAGCCGCGGGCGCCGGTCTTGCGGGCCAGCGCCTTGCGGGCAATGGCCTTCAGGGCGGCAGGACGGATCTCCAGCTCCACTCCTTCCATGGCCAGCAGCTTGTTGTACTGCTTGACCAGGGCATTCTTGGGCTCCGTGAGGATCTGCACCAGGGCGTCCTCGCTGAGTTCCGCCAGCGCCGTGACCACGGGCATGCGGCCCACCAGTTCGGGGATGAGGCCGAACTTGATCAGGTCTTCCGGCTCGATCTCCGTGAACACCTCGGTGAGCGAGCGCTGCTTCTTGCTCTTCACGGCAGCGCCGAAGCCGATGCCCGAGGCCTCCGTGCGGTTCTCGATGACCTTCTCCAGGCCGGCGAACGCGCCGCCGCAGATGAACAGGATGTTGGTCGTGTCGATCTGCAGGAAATCCTGGTTGGGATGCTTGCGGCCGCCTTGGGGGGGGACGCTGGCCATGGTGCCCTCGATCAGCTTGAGCAGCGCCTGTTGCACGCCTTCGCCGGAGACGTCGCGCGTGATGGACGGGTTGTCGGATTTGCGGGAGATCTTGTCGATCTCGTCGATGTAGACGATGCCGCGCTGTGCCCGCTCCACCTCGTAATTGCAGCTCTGCAGCAGCTTCTGGACGATGTTCTCGACGTCCTCGCCGACGTAGCCGGCCTCGGTGAGAGTGGTGGCGTCGGCCATCACGAAGGGCACGTCGAGCATGCGAGCGAGGGTCTGGGCCAACAGGGTCTTGCCCGAGCCGGTGGGGCCGATCAGCAGGATGTTGCTTTTCGCGAGCTCGACCTCGTCCTTGCCTGCCTTGTCCTTGTGGCGCAGGCGCTTGTAGTGGTTGTACACGGCCACGGCCAGGGTGCGCTTGGCGATTTCCTGGCCGATCACGTAGTTGTCGAGGTTGGCCTTGATCTCCGACGGGGTTGGCAGGTCGCCGCGGGAGTCCCGCGCGCCTTCTGTGGATGGCAACTCGTCGCGGATGATCTCATTGCACAGGTCGATGCACTCGTCGCAAATGAAAACCGACGGGCCAGCGATGAGCTTCTTCACCTCGTGCTGGCTCTTGCCGCAGAAGGAGCAGTAAAGGGTTTTTTCGCTGGAAGAGCCTTTTTTCTCGGCCATGGGGGCATTGCCTCGTGTTGCGGGAACTGTTGGCGGGATGATAACGAAATGGCGGCGGACGCTTTCCCCGGTAGAAAAGCGCCGCCGGAGGCAACGCCGCCGGTCAGGGACGCTGGGTCACCACCTGGTCGACCAGGCCATATTCCTTGGCCTCGTCGGCAGTGAGGAAATAGTCGCGTTCGGTGTCGGCCTTGACCTTTTCCAGGGGCTGTCCGGTGCGTTCCGCCAGGATGCGGTTCATCTGGTCCTTGGTACGCAGGATGTCCCGTGCATGGATCTCGATGTCCGTGGCCTGGCCGCGGGCACCGCCGAGCACCTGGTGGATCATGATCTTCGAATTGGGCAGCGAGAAGCGCTTGCCCTTGGCGCCGGCCGCCAGCAGGAAGGCACCCATGCTGGCCGCGAAGCCCAGGCACATGGTGGACACGTCCGGCTTGATGAACTGCATCGTGTCGTAGATGGCCATGCCGGCCGTCACGCTGCCGCCGGGGGAGTTGATGTAGAAAGAGATGTCCTTGTCGGGGTTCTCGCTCTCCAGGAACAGCAGCTGTGCCACGACCAGGTTGGCGGTCTGGTCGTTCACCTCGCCGATCAGGAAGACGATCCGCTCCTTGAGCAGGCGCGAATAGATGTCGTAGGACCGCTCGCCGCGTCCCGACTGCTCGATCACCATGGGGATCATGCCCAGGGCCTGTGTTTCCAGTGCGCTCATGTTTTCTCCAGTCATGCAGATACTGTACCGAGAAATGAATTGGGGCCTGTGCTCGCCAGCACAAGCCCCGGATGGCAGGCAGGAGCCGGCGCGCTGCGGATGCATGCGCCAGCGCCGCGGCTTCAGCCCTGGCCCATCAGTTCGTCGAAGGAAATGGCCTTGTCGGTGACCTTGGCCTTGTCCAGCACGAAGGCCGTGACATTGTTCTCGATGACCACGGCCTCGACTTCGGCCAGGCGCTGGCGGTCGCCGAAGTACCAGCGGACCACGTCCTCGGGCTTCTCGTAGCTGGCGGCGAGCTCGTCCACGTGCGCCTTCAGCTGCTCGGGGGTGGCGTGCAGGTCGTTGGCACGCACGAGTTCGGCCACGACCAGGCCCAGGCGCACGCGGCGCTCGGCCTGCGGGCGGAACACGTCCTCGGGGATCTCGGCCTTGTCGGCATCCTTGATGCCGCGCTGCTTGAGGTCGGCGCGGGCGCCTTCCAGCAGGCGGGCGATCTCGGCCTGCACGCTGGCGTTGGGCAGGTCCAGCTCGGCCTTGGACACCAGGGCTTCCATCACGGCCTGCTTGTTGCGGGCCAGCAGGCGGAACTTGACTTCGCGCTCGAGGTTCTTCTTGATGTCGGTGCGCAGACCTTCCACGGTGCCGTCGGCGATGCCCAGGGACTTCGCCAGCTGCTCGTTGACTTCGGGCAGGTGGGCGGCCTCGATCTTCTTCACGGTGACGAGGAAGTCGGCAGTCTTGCCGGCCACGTCCTTGCCATGGTAGTCCTCGGGGAAGGCGAGGGGGAAGGTCTTGCTTTCGCCCGCCTTCATGCCGCGCACGGCATCCTCGAATTCCTTGAGCATCTGGCCTTCGCCCACCAGGAACTGGAAGTCTTCGGCCTTGCCGCCGGAGAACGTCTCGCCGTCGATCTTGCCCTCGAAGTCCACGGTCACGCGGTCGCCGTCTTCGGCGGGCGTGCCCTGGGCGCGCTGAGCGAAGGTGCGGCGCTGCTTGCGCAGGATGTCGATGGTCTTGTCGATGGCGGCGTCGGTGACGTCGGCGGAGATCTTCTCGACTTCGGCCGTGGACAGGTCGCCGATCTTCACTTCGGGGAACACCTCGAACACGGCGTCGAAGGTCACCTGGCCTTCAGGGGCGCCTTCCTTCTCGGTGATGCGGGGCTGGCCGGCGACGCGCAGGTTGGCCTCGTTGGCGGCCTGGGCGAAGGCTTCGCCGACCTTGTCGTTCAGCACTTCGTACTGCACGGAGTAACCGTAGCGCTGGGCCACGACGTTCATCGGCACCTTGCCGGGACGGAAGCCGTCCATCTTCACCGTGCGGGCCAGGCGCTTGAGGCGCGAGTCCACTTCCGACTGGATGGCGGTCAGGGGCAGGCTCAGCGTGATCTTGCGCTCGAGCTTTTCAAGGGTTTCAACAGTAACGGCCATGGCTCTTCCTCTATGTAATGGGACCGTGACGGCCGTCCCGTGCCGGGACCGCCTCACCGTGTTGTTCGTGGTGCGCGGGGGGGGACTCGAACCCCCACACCATTGCTGGCGTCAGGACCTAAACCTGGTGCGTCTACCAATTTCGCCACCCGCGCTTTTCCCACTTGGCTTTCCGCCTGCTGTTCCCAGCGGGCTACCGACAAAAAGCGGCGGACCCGGGGGACCGCCGCTGTGTGAAATTGGTCAACCTTCGATTTTACCCTGTCGGCGAAGCGTCCCCGTTCAGGCGGGTTGCGGCGGCCGCGTTTCGGGCCGCCGCACGCGGAACCATGCGGCGTACATCGCAGGCAGCGCCAGCAGCGTGAGCACCGTCGCGACGATGAGCCCGCCCATGATGGCGACGGCCATCGGCCCCCAGAAGACACTGCGCGACAGGGGGATCATCGCCAGCACGGCGGCAGCGGCGGTGAGCACGATCGGGCGCAGCCGGCGCACGGCGGATTCCACGATGGCATCCCATGCCGGCACGCCCCGCGCGCGGTCGCTCTCGATCTGGTCGATCAGGATGACGGAGTTGCGCTGGATCATGCCCATGAGCGCGATCACGCCCAGCAGCGCCACGAAGCCGAACGGCCTGCCGAGCAGCAGCAGCGCGCCCGCCACCCCTGCGATGCCGAGCGGACCAGTGAGGAACACCAGCAGGGCGCGGCTGAAGCTGTGCAACTGGAGCATGAGCAGCGTGAAGGTGATGAACAGCATGATGGGCACGCCCGCCGCGATGGAGGCGGAGCCCTTGGAGCTTTCCTCCACGGAGCCGGCGACCTCGATCCGGTAGCCGGCGTCTCCCGAGGCATGCCATCGGCCTTCCAACTGGCGCAGGCCGGGCAGCAGCGCCTCGGTGACGGTGGCGCCCTGCAGGCCTTCGATCACGTCGCCCTGCACGGTGATGGCGTACTCGCGGTTCTGCCGCCACATGACGCCGGGCTCCCAGGCGAACACGGGGCGCGCGATCTGGGTCAGGGGAATGGCCTTGCCCGACGCTGTGGGAAGGTAGGCGTTCGCGATGTCGGTGATGGCTTGGCGCTCGTCCGGCGGCTGCCGGAACACGATGTCGATCAGCCGGTCGCCCTCGCGGTACTGGCCGACGGTGGTGCCGGTGAACACGGTGCGTGCGGCCTGGGCGATGGACTGGCTGGTGACGCCGAGCGCGCGCGCCTTGTCCTGGTCGATCTCCAGGCGCATGGTTTTCACGGATTCGTTCCAGTTGTCGTTCACGCCAAGCATCTGCGGATGTTCGCGCAGGATCTTGCGTACTTCGTCCGCATGCTGGCGCAGCCGCACCGGATCGTTGCCGATCACGCGGAACTGCACCGGATAGGCCACGGGTGGGCCGTTGGGCAGCAGCTTCACGCGGGCGCGCACTTCGGGGAATTCCTGGGCCAGCATCGCCGGCAGGGCGTGCCGCAGTGCTTCACGCTGCGCCAGGTCCTGGGGCTGCAGGATGATCTGCGACACGTTGGATTGCGGGAAGACCTGGTCCAGCGGCAGGTAGAACCGCGGCACGCCCGAGCCGATCCAGGTGCTGACCGAGTTCACGCCAGGCTCCTCGATGAGGCGCTTTTCCATGCGCTTGAGCATGGCCTCGTTCGCGGCGAACGAGGTGCCTTCGGGGAACCATGCGTCGATCAGGATTTCCGGGCGGCTGGAATCGGGGAAGAATTGCTGCTGAACGCGCCCCATGCCCACGATGCCCAGCGCGAAGAGCAGCAGCGTGACGCCGATGGTGATCCAGCGGTGCTCCACGCATGCATCCACGGCGCGGCGGAAGGTGTTGTAGAAAGGGCTGTCGAAGACCTCGTGCGGCCCCTGCGCAACAGCCGGGGCGGTTCCGGCCGGATGGTCTTCCGCCTTCGGGTGTTCGGGCATCTTGAGCAGCAGCGTGCCCAGGTACGGCACGAAGTACACCGAGACGAACCACGACAGCACGAGCGCGATGACGGTGACCGCGAAGATCGCGAAGGTGTATTCGCCGGTGACCGACTTGGCGATGCCGATGGGCAGGAAGCCCGCCGCGGTGATCAGGGTACCGGTGAGCATCGGCATGGCCGTGATCTCGTAGGCGAAAGTGGCAGCGCGGACTTTGTCGTAGCCTTCTTCCATCTTCCGCACCATCATCTCGACGGCGATGATGGCATCGTCCACCAGCAGCCCGAGCGCGATGATGAGTGAGCCGAGGGAGATCTTGTGCAGCCCGATCTTCCAGTACCACATGGCCAGGAAGGTCACGGCCAGCACCAGCGGGATCGTGATGCCCACCACCAGGCCGGGGCGGATGTCCAGCGTCCAGCGGCGCCACAGCGGCTGGCGGCCGGGACGCGTGTGCAGGCCGAGGCTCAGGAAGCTCACGGCGAGCACGATCACGACGGCCTCGATGAGCACCTTCACGAACTCGTTCACGGACGACGACACCGCGCGGGGCTGGTCCTGCACGTTCACGAGGCGCACGCCTGCCGGCAGGGTCTGCTCGATGCGGCGCGCGGCGGCGTGCAGCGCTTCGCCGAGGCGGATGATGTCGCCGCCCTTGGCCATCGACACGCCCAGCGCGACGACTTCCCGGCCCTGGTGGTGCACCTTGATGGAGGGCGGATCGATGTAGCCGCGGCGGACCTCGGCGATGTCGCCCAGCCGCAGCTGTGCGCCCGAGGCGCCCCGGATCGGCATCGCGCGCAGTTCCTCGACGGCGCCGAACTGTCCGGCCACGCGGACCTGTACCTGGTCCTGCGGGGTCTGGACGGTGCCTGCGCTCTCGATGGCGTTCTGCTGGCCAAGCTGGTTCAGGACCTGGTTCATGTCCAGGCCGAGCTGGGCGAGCCGCTTCTGCGAGATTTCGATGTAGATCTTCTCGTCCTGGATGCCGAACTGCTCGACCTTGGCGACATCCTTGACGCGCAGCAACTGCTGGCGGATGTCGTCGGCGAAGGTCTTGAGTTCGGCCGGGCTGAACCCTTCCGCCTCGATCGCGTAGATCACGCCATAGACATCGCCGAATTCATCGTTGAAGAACGGCCCCTGCACCCCCTGCGGCAGGGTGGCGCGCATGTCGCCGATCTTCTTGCGCACGGTGTACCAGACGCCGGCCACTTCGCCGGGCGGTGAGGAGTCCTTGATCTCGAAAATGATCTGCGACTCCCCCGGCTTGGAGTAGCTGCGCATGCGGTCTGCATAGGGCACCTCCTGGAGGGTGCGCTCGAGCTTGTCTGTGACCTGCTCCGCCACCTGCTGCGCCGTGGCGCCGGGCCAGTAGGTGCGCACCACCATGGCGCGGAACGTGAAGGGCGGATCCTCGTCCTGGCCGAGCTGGAAGTAGGCGGCGATGCCCAGCACCATGAGCACCACCATGAGATAGCGCGTGAGCGCGGGATGGTCCAGGGCCCATTTGGACAGGTTGAAGCCACCGGACGGCTGCGGTTGCGGTGTCGCTTGTTCCATGGGGTGTTCTCAGCGGGGGGATTCGGCCGCGGAGGCGGGCAGGGCGGCAGGCGCGGGAGTGTCGGCGGAGGGAGCGCGGGGGCGGTAGATCTGTACCTTCTGGCCCGGCGAGAGAACGTGCACGCCCGCGGCGACGACCTGCATGCCCGGCGTGAGCCCGGCACCGACCACCACTTCGTTGCCGTCGGCCCGCGCGACCTGGATCACCTGCGAGCGCACGGTGCCGCTCGACGGTTCATAGACCCAGACGGCGGTTTGCGAGCCTTCCTGCCGCAGCGCACTGGTCGGCAGCTTGATGGCTTGCGCGCCATCCTGGTCCGGCAGTTCCGGCGTGACGTAGGCCGTGGCACCCAAAGGCGGCGGGTTGTCCGACGCCAGGGCGACCTTGGCGAGGAAGGTGCGGGTGACGGGGTCTGCGCTGGCCGCGACCTCCCGGATGCGGCCCTGCACGGAAGGACCGCCCGACCAGAGCCGCACGGATACGGATTGCCCGGGCCGCACCCTGGCAACCCGGTCTTCGGGGACGGAGAACACGACGTCCCGGGGCCCGTCCTGCGCGATGCGGACGACGGGCGTGCCCGCCGCCACGACCTGGCCCGGCTCGGCTTCGATGCCTGTGACCACGCCGGCCGCGTCGGCCAGCATGCGCGTGTAGCCCGCCTGGTTGCCCTGGGAGGCCGACTGTGCCCGCGCTTGCTCGAGCGATGCTTCGGCGGCCTTCAGCGTGGCTGCGCGGCGGTCCAGTTCCGCCCCACTGATGAAGTTCTGGGATTTCAGTGCGGAAAAGCGCTGGTAGTCGGCGGCTGCGAGATCCCGCTGGGTCTGCGCCGACGCCACCTGGGCGCGCGCAGCTTCCAAAGACAGCTGGTAGTCGCGCGGGTCGAGTTGCGCCAGCAATTGCCCCGCCTGCACCCGCTGGCCGAGCTCTGCCTGGCGCTGCACGATCTTGCCTGCCACGCGGAAGCCCAGGCGCGATTCCACCCGTGCCCGTACTTCTCCGGCGTATTCGAGCCGGGTCTGCAGCGGGGCCGTGCCCACGGTCAGCAGTTTGACGGAGCGCTCCGGCTCAGGGGCGGGCGCAGGCTTGGAGCAGCCGAAGAGCGCGAAGGTGGCGGCCAGGATCGCCAGCGCAGCCCGCTTCCGGCCTGCACGAAGCTGCTTCCACGAAAAAGCCCCACGGAGGGGCTGGGCTGGAGGGGGCAGGCGGTGCATGCAGGGCGGCGCGAGAGGCGGCATGGCGATCCCAAAGTTTGTTAATGACTGACTGGTTAGTAATCTAGGTGAAAGCCTCGCCGGCTGTCAAGCGACAATCGTGGGGTGTCCAAGCCCCCATCCCCGACGATGCAACCCGAGTCCCGCGACCTTCCTTCGGGACGCCAGGATCCGCCCCCGCTTTCCGTGCCGGCCGGCCTGGATGGTGCTCCCGGATCCCCTGGGCTGCCTGCTGCCGTGCGTGCCCGGCCGGTGACGCACTACGAGAACTTTCCTGTGGCCTCGTGGCTCTGCCCTCCCTCTCTGCGGGAGCCTATTGCTGCCATCTATGCGTTCGCCCGCACGGCGGACGACCTGGCCGACGAAGGCGATGCCACCGCGGCCGAGCGCCTGGAAGCGCTGGACGAGTACACCCGGGAGTTGCACCGCGTTGCCGCAGGTGAACCGCCGCAGGCGCGATGGGCGGAGGTGTTCGGGCCCCTGCAGGGTGCCATGGGCACCCATTCCCTTCCCGTCGCGCTGCTGGAGGATCTGCTCAGTGCCTTCACCCAGGACGTTCTCCGAACGTCGGCGGGGCTGACCTACGCGGACCGGCCCCTGTTGCTGGATTACTGCCGGCGGTCGGCCAATCCCGTGGGGCGCCTGCTCCTGCACCTCTACGGAATCACGGATCCCCTGGCACTGCGCCGCAGCGATGCGATCTGCACGGCCTTGCAACTCGTCAATTTCTGGCAGGACCTGAGCGTGGACCTTCCGCGAGGGCGGCATTACGTCACGGATGCCGACCTGGCCCGCTTCGGTATCGACCGCGCGCTGCTGCAGCGGCGGCCGCTATCCCCGCAGGCCCGGGCCCTGGTGGCCGACTGTGCGCTCTGGGCGCGAGAGCTCATGGTCGAAGGGGCCGGGCTCGTGCATCAGTTGCCTGGGCGGATGGGATGGGAGTTGCGCCTGGTCGTCCAGGGAGGGCTGCGCATCCTCGACAAGGTGGAGGTCATGCGTGGTGACAGCCTGTGGAGGCGGCCTGTCCTGGGGGCTGGCGACTGGCTGCGCATGGCGGTCCGCGCCGCGGTGATGTAGGGGAAGGGCAGGCAGGCATGCACCGTGCCTGCTCCTGCGGGATCACCGGGCCGGAGCTGCCGCGGTATAGAGGCCAGTCGCCGCGCGCGGCGGGTGGACGACCATGCTGGCATAACCACGGTAGCTGCCGGTCTTCGATTCGTCGGTCACCCAGACGAGCAGGTCCTGCTTGCCGGCCTTGCCATTGTCGATGAGGCCCACGACCTCCAGGCGGAAGAACTGGTCAGGGGTATCCACCTGGACGGCGTTGCCATCGAAGCGGGGCACACCGGGCAGCAAC
Organism: Paracidovorax avenae; assembly: GCA_003029925.1. Taxonomy (GTDB): domain Bacteria; phylum Pseudomonadota; class Gammaproteobacteria; order Burkholderiales; family Burkholderiaceae_C; genus Paracidovorax; species Paracidovorax avenae_A. The sequence goes on from CP028296.1 coordinate 1,703,634, forward strand.
GCCTTCAGCGAGTGCTTGCCGGCATCGGCCCGATTGCGCAGGGACGACGGGAAGGAGCGCAGATCCAGTCTCCGGTAGAGAGCTTTGGCCTGCCGTGCAGCTGCCGAAGCCTCTGCAGCCACGAATGGCCTTCCGCCTACCTGCCGAATGCTGTCGCAGAGCAGGTATTCGCTCCGGATCTCGAAATTGCGGGTGGACTCGACGGGCTGGGCCTTGCCCAGGAGTTCCGAGTAGTCGAGGCAGTTCTTCGCCGAGGCGCCGTTGTCGAATGCGAGCGGCGTGCGCGCCGCCGTGAGCGACGCCTTGGGGTTCTGCAGTGCCGCCAGCAGTTCCGCATTGGCGATATGCGCGGCACCGTCCGCGGCATGTGCGGCCACGGAGCCCAGGACGGCGGCAGCGAGTGCGATCCAACGCTTCATTTGATCTTCTCCAGCAAGGCGGCTTCCTTGCCGCGCCGGGTAGGGTACACGTCGCCGAAATTCTTGAGCAGCTTCACGGCCTCGGTCCAGTCCTGCTCCGTCACGGCCTTCCAGAATTTCGGCGTGGCAGAGTCCAGGTTGACGCCGTACTGGAACGACACCGACGCGATGACGGTCTGCGCTTGCGCAGGCAGGTCGATGAAGTGCTTCTTGTCGGTGGTGGCCGAGTCGTACTTGAGCTTCAGGCTGGCGATGTGGCTGGCCTTGGTTGCCTTGTCGATGGATTCGGCTTCGGCGGCGGAGATGGTCAAGGGTGTTGTCTCCACGAGCTTCTTGGCATCGGCCCCCTTGGAACCCAGGTAGGGCTTGAGCTTTTCGATCAGATTGCTGGCCAGTCCCAGGTTCTTGAGGTCGTTCTCGGACCGCTGGCCGAGGTCGAATCCCGTCGCGATGGTTACGCCGCTTTTGCTGACATTTGCCGCAGGCACGTACCCGGTCGTCTGAGAACCCCCCTCCAGGGCACTCAAAAATGCGTAATCGATTTGTTCTGGCATGTTATTGGATGGGGTGATGGATTTATCGTATTTGCAGATTTTTGAAAGATCGTGATGTCCGAGCACAGAAAAGAGTTTGGGTGGTCTGCGTATGGCAGGCACTGCCAAAAATCAAGGCGTGGCGGATTCGGTCGTGGAATCGGTATTCCCGCGACGGTGCAGGATCCGGACCAGGCATTTTGTGCATCGATTCATGCAAGAGACGTAGTGGACGCTGGCGCCATATTTTGGACATAAAAAAAGCCGGAGCCTCATGAGGCATCCGGCTTGCGCTGGGGAGCAAGGAATTACATTTCCTTGTTGCCCTTGATGTCGTAGCCAGCCTGGCTTTCGGCGCCCTTGCCGCCCTGGTTCGTCTGTTCCCAGTATTGGGTCTTGATTTTGGCTGCCTGGAAGGCGTAATTCACCAGCACGGCGTCGCTGCCGTCGGTGCCGCTCACCGTCACGCTCGTGACGAGGACGTCGGTGAGGGTGATCTTGCCGAATTCGATCTGCGTGCCACCCGCCTTGCACATCGAGATCTCCACCTGGCCGAGGTGCTTGCCGGTCGCGCAGTGCTTGAGGACGGCCGGATAAGCCTTGTCGATCTTCGCCACGACGTTCAGGTCGTGGAAGGTGACCTTGCCGGCGCCGGCGCCGCTGCCAGTGGCCATCGAATTGGGCTGCGTCGCGCCCCAGGTGAAGGAACGGATGTCGGTCCAGCTCTTGTGGTTGGCGTCTTGAGATTCGCCGCTGGCACCTTCAACCTTCATGAACATATCGACGGACATGGAATGCTTCCTTTTTGGTGGACTGCGCAGATGCGCTTTGAGAGATAGAAATGGAACCGGTCCGCTCTTGCTTGCGGGGCCTGCTCCTCACGAACGGGGCCTTTCGCCAGGAGATGCCCTGACCATAATCGCCTTCAGACGTCCCCCCTCCCAGGGGCTGCGCGAAAGCACTCAGGCAGGCTTCTCCGGATGCCTAGTTGCGCCGCCGATCATAGGGAGGGGCAATGCATTTGGAAATACTCCAATTTTCAACATTGTTCAGCCGAGGGAAACAAAGGAAACAATTTGTCTTTTTTCTCGACGGGATGCGGGATGACAGGGCTGTGTCACATGTTCCCGTTACACTTGCCGGTCCCCGTCGAGCCGCTTGCGCAGTAGACCGGCGGGAGCCAGCGGGACGGCGGCCGGCGAACCGCTTTTCCGCCATCTCCATACAGATTAGAAACACAGCCGCCTGGGAGTGATGCCTTGACTTTGGTGCTCGATGTGCAGGAGACGGGATTTCGCGGCAGGGCAGTGCCCGGCGGCGGGCGACGTTCGCGCCGTCGGCAGCGGTGCTTGGAAGCGTGAACTCATGGACAAGGAATTCAGTGGCTCGGCGAACTGCCTAGGTCCCGGCGTGCAGGTCGGTGAATACCGGCTGAACGATGTCGTGGGGGAAGGCGGGTTCGGCATCGTTTACAAGGCGCGCGACCTGAGCCTTGACCGCATCGTGGCGATCAAGGAGTACATGCCTGCCACCCTGGCGGGCCGCAAGGACGGCAACGAGGTGCATGTGCGGTCGCAGCACCGCGGCGCGTTCGATGCGGGCCTGCGCAGCTTCATCAACGAGGCGAGGCTCCTCGCCAAGTTCTCCCATCCTGCGCTGGTGCACGTGTACCGGTTCTTCGAAGCCAACGGCACGGCCTACATGGTCATGCAGTACTACGAGGGGCAGACCTTCCGCTCCTTCCTGACGCAGCAGCACACGGTGGACGAGGCATGGCTGTCGGCGGTGCTGGTTCCCATCCTCGACGTGCTGGAGATGCTCCACGCGGCGGACTGCTATCACCGCGACATCGCCCCGGACAACATCTTCCTGCAGGAGTCCGGCATGCCGGTGCTGCTGGATTTCGGCGCGGCGCGCCGCATCATCGGCGACATGACCCAGGCGCTGACCATGGTGCTCAAGCCCGGCTTCGCTCCCATCGAGCAGTACGTGGACGATGGTGCGATGCCCCAGGGGGCCTGGACGGACATCTACCAGTTGGGCGCGGTGCTCTACCAGGCGATCACCGGCCGTCCGCCCGCGACGTCGGTCGCCCGGATGATCAATGACCCGCTGGCCCGGCTCACGCCGGAGAACTGCCCGGGTTTCAGCGCGCGTTTCCTGCACGGCGTGCAGAGCGCGCTCGCCGTCAAGCCGCAGGAGCGGCCGCAGAGCATTGCCGAATTGCGGCAATTGCTGGGCCTCAAGACGGTGACCATTTCCTGGCCGCATGCGTCCGCCGCGGCTGCCGGCGCGGAAGTGGCGGTCCGCGCCTCGGAGCCGTTGCCCGAGGCGTCCGCTGCCGCCCCGACTCTGCGCCCCGTGGAGGCCGTGGCCTCCATCATTCCTTCGCACCTCGCCCATGCCGGCGCGCAGGGTGCCGGCGCGGAGCACCGCATGGCCGAGGATCCGGCCTATCTGCAGACCACGCAGCCGATGCCTTTGCGGGATACCCGTCCCGCAGGACTGGAGCCACCGGCCGCCGCTACCGTGCCGGTGGCGCATCCTGAGGCCGGCAACCGGGTCGAACGGGCGTCCCGCCGTGCCGCTGCCGCGCCGTCGGCCGGCGCCGCCGCCGCTGCGCCTGCCGTGGCGGCATCCATTCCCGCACCTTCGAAGCGCCAGCGGCCGGCGTGGCTCGTTCCGCTGCTGGCGTTTCTTGCATTGCTGCTGGTCGGCGGGGTGTGGTGGACGGTGCAGGCCTCCAGCGAGGCGGCCGCACGCGAGAGGATGGCGGTGCAGGAGGCCAGCCAGTGGGAGCTGGCATCCCGCATCAATACCGTGGAATCCGTGCAGGCCTATCTGAGCGCGTTCCCGAACGGCGCCCACCGGATGCAGGCCGAGGAGGCGCTCACTCAGCTGACGGCGCGTTCGCTGCAGGCGACGGCTCTTCCTGCCGCGGAGCAGGCGCCGGCTTCTGCGCCGACCGTGGCGGCGTCCACCGTGCCGCCCCCGGTGGAGCCCGCGGCGAGGGCCAGCACCCCCGTCGTGGCGGCCCTTCCTCCGGCGTCGGCGGTGCATGCGGGCCCGGCGCCTGCGGCTTCGGTGCCTGCGGCAGAAGACCCCGCGCGGTCCCAGCGGACATCCGGCCGTGAGGCGGAAAACACCGGCAGGGTGATCCTGCGCGTCATGCCGTGGGGCAATGTCACCGTAGACCGGATTCCCGCCGGCACCACGCCGCCGCTGACCCAGTTGACCCTGTCGGAGGGCTTCCACCGCATCGAGATATCGAACCCTGCATCCCAAACGGTGACCCGGATGGTGCAGGTGCGGCGGGGCGAATCCGTGGTGCTCACGCACAAATTCGAATGATGTCGTCCCGCTGGCAGGTCGTCCTGCCGGCGGGGCGTGGAAATACGAGAAGGGTGTCCAGCGGCCGGCAGGCGCGGGGGCATCTGCCATTTTGACGAGGAAAGCATGGCATCTAAGACGAAGCTCATTGGTGGAATGTGCCTGGTGGGCATCTTGCTGAGCGGCTGCCAGACGCCCCCTGCGGGCCAGGCGGGCGCGGGTGGCAACTCCGCGCAGACGGAGGGCGCTGCTGCGGGCACGGACGCCAAGGAGGCCGCGAAGCCCAAGGACCCTGCGGCCTTGAAGGAAGAGGCGCTGGCCCAGGCTCTCGACATCTATGCCGATGGCCGCTACGACGAGGCGATCGCCGCCCTGACGCCACTGAGCACGGCCCCCGAACTGTCCTCCGCATCCCAGGTCAAGGCCTACAAGTTCATTGCGTTCAGTCACTGCGCCCTGGGGCGTCTGCGCCAGTGCCGGCAGAATTTCGAAACCGCACTGCAGCAGGATCCCAATTTCCAGCTGAGCGATGTCGAGAAAGGCCATCCGGTCTGGGGCAAGGAGTTCAACACCGCGCGTGCGGCAGTCGCTGCGCGTGCGAAGCGCGCCGTCCCGGCCAAGAAGACACCCTGACCCCGACGGGCCGTACCGGACATGGATAAAGTCGAACTCAGAGTCATCCGCCATGCGGACGAAGCGGTGGACCGCCTATGGACGGCGGTATTCGGCGTGGCGGGAGGAACGATTGGCCGCGGGGGGCAGAACAAGCTCGTGCTGTCCGACAGCGATGCCGGCGTCGCCCGCGTGCATGCAATGGTGCGCATCGAGTCAGAGGCCGCCTTCATCGCCAATCTCTGCGAGCGCCGCTCGATCTTCGTGGCGGGTGCCGAAGTGCGCTCAGGCGAAGAGGTCCGCCTGTCCGTGGGGGACGAGGTCCGCATCGGCCCCTATGTCCTGCATTCCGTCGTGCCGGGCTCGCCCTTCGTTCCCGTGGCGGCTGCTCCAGTTCCGGCTACCGCACCTGCACCCGCTCCGGTAGCGATTCCGTCGCCTCCGGTTGCCGCCGCCAGCGAGCCCGTGTCCTTGGCTGCTCCGGTGGCGAACGTGCCACAGGGCGAAGGGCTTCCTGTCACGCCGTCGCAGCCTGTGGCGATGCCCGTGACCGGCATGGGCGACGGCCTGGCGGCGGTTGCGTCCGCCGCCGAGGACGACGACAACCCATTTGCGATGCTCGGTCGCGTGGAGGGGCCGGCCATCGCCGCCGCGGCCCCGTCCCAGGTGCCGGTCGCCTCGCCCACCGCTTTGTCCGTACCTGCACTTGCACCGGCATCGGCGCCTGCGTTCAGCCCCGTCTCCTCCGGCACACCCGTGCCGCCATCCGAGTCCGCACCTATTCCCGTCCCGGACGAGGCCCATGGCTTCGCCACGTCTCCCGCCCCGGCACCTGCCGGTCCTGGGGGGCAGGGCAATGCCTGGCCACCGGCGGTGCCGCAGGACAGGCCCGCCGCGGCACCCCGGGCCCTCGTCATTCCGGAAGACTTCGATCTTTTCGCGGCAGACCCCCGCAAGAGCGAAGAAAAGAAGGACGCCTGGGGGAGCGGCTTGCAGGCGAAGAGCCTGAGCGAGATCGCCAACATGCGGCACGACGAGCTCCTGCAGTCGCTGCCGGCCAGCGGCGCGAAATTCGCGCACGACATGGACAACCCGGCCCATGCCGGTCTGCCCAAGGCGCTGGACCCGCGCGACGAACTCGATCCGCTGCGGCTCTTCACGGGCGACTCGGATGCGGCGCCGGCACTGGTGCCCGAGCGGTCGGCGATGGCGCTCGGTTCCGGGTCCGACCTGTCGCAGTCTTTCAGCCTTCCCCGGGGCGTGCAGGCACCGGTGGGCCAGGGGCTGCCCGGCGCAGCGCAGGTGCCTGAAGGCCCCGCACTGATCGCCCAGGGGGCCGGTACCGGCCCGGGCATGGCTTCCACCGCGCCGTCGGCCCCTCCGCTGGATGGGTTGCAGCGCGTGGAGGGCCTTGACCTGGGTGCCTTCGGCTCCGGGTCCACTTCGGCCGATCCACTGGGCTGGCCGCCGGTGGAGAGTGGGCCCGTGTCCGCACCCGCGCCCGTTGCTGCCGATGTGCTGCTGCAGGCCACGCCTTCAGGGCAGGCTGCCGGCGATGCGAAGGCGGTAGCCATCGAGGAGGTGGCGCTGGCGCATGTTCCCGCCGCGACTGGCTCTGTGCCGTCTCCAGCCCCGGCGCCGGCCCCCGCTCCGTCTACGGCAGCGGCTCCTGCGCCCGCCGCACCCCATGGCCCGGTCCGGGAAGAGGGCATCGCGAAGTCGCCCCTGGTTCCAGCACTGCCGGAGCTGGAGGCCGCTTCGCCGGCCGAGCTGCAGTCCCTGATTGCTGCCTTCCTGGATGGCGCGGGCGTGCTGCAGAAGAAGGTCGAGCCGCAGAGGCTCAGTCCCGAGTTCATGCGGTCCTTCGGGGAAGCCTTCCGCGTGGCCGTGCAGGGCACGATCGACCTGCTGGCGGCCCGCTCCGAGATCAAGCGCGAATTCCGTGCGGGCATGACGGTGATTTCCTCCGGCGCGAACAATCCGCTGAAGTTCCTGCCGACGCCCGAGGGCGTGGTCATGCAGATGATCGGGCAGAACTTCCCGGGATTCATGAAGCCCATTCCCGCCATGCAGGAGGCCTACGACGACCTGCGCGTCCACCAGGTGGCCCTGATGGCCGGGCTGCGTGCGGCCTATGCCGAGGCGCTGGAGCGCTTCGATCCGGCGGCCCTGGAGCAGCGCACCGACGTGACCGGAGGGGTGTTCGGCAAGCTGTCGGCCACGAGCCGCAAGGCGGCGCTGTGGGACGAGTACAAGCGCAATTTCGCCGAGATCCGGCGCGGCGCCGAGGACGACCTGGCGGCCTTCTCCGGCCAGGCCTTCCTGGAGGCCTATGAAAACGCCGAGGCGGCAGCGAAGGCCAGGACGTGATCTTCCATATCGCAGGCGAGGAGTTCCGGTTCCGGGTGATGGCGGCTTCGCTGTCGGAAAAGGGCGGCCGGGATGTGAACGAGGATTTCCTGGGCCTCGTGGACATGGGCCACCGCGGCCTGTGCTGCGTGCTGGCCGACGGTGCGGGCGGTCACGGGCACGGCGGGCTGGCGGCACGGATCACCGTGAATGCGGTGCTCGAAGGGTTCGGGCACAACCCGCTGTTCGCGCCCGCGGGCCTGGCCTCGCTCATTTCGCTGGCGGAGCATGCGGTGGCCGGCGCCCAGCCGCTCTCGGTCTCGCGCAAGCACATGAGCGCCACGGTGGTGCTGCTGTGCATCGACCGCAAGACCGGGCGCGCGCTCTGGGCGCACTGGGGGGACTCCAGGCTGTACTGGTTCAGGGACCAGAAGGTGCGGCAGATCACGGAGGACCACAGCGTGGTGCAGCAACTGCTGCACGCAGGCGTGTACCGCAACCAGGACCCGCGCCGCCTGCCGAACCGCAGCGTGCTGGCGGGCGCCATCGGCGCGGAGTCGCAGATCCCGCCCACGGTGCTTCCGCGGCCGATCGAACTGGCGGCCGGCGATGCGTTCCTGCTGTGTTCGGACGGTCTCTGGGAGGGCCTGCACGAGGAGCAGATGGAGAGCGCCCTGCGCCACAGCCAGTCGCCACAGGAGTGGCTGGAGCAGATGGAGGCGGCCGTGCGGGCCCAGGCCAAGTCCTACCAGGACAATTTCAGCGCCCTCGCGGTCTGGGTGGCGGACAGCGAGGATGGCGCCTGACAGGGCGGATGTGGCGTTTTCACCGGAACCTAAGGAGTCGGATATGCATCGGGAAACGATGGCACGGAAGGGATTCATCAGGGCGGGGCTCGCGGCTGTGGTGGCGGCATGGCTGCTGGGCGGCTGCGGCATGATCAGCAACCTGAACCGCCCCCAGGAGGCGCCCACGGCGGTGCCGCCGGCCGTCTTCGAGATCGTCGCGGACCCCGGCGTCAACCCCGATATCCACGGCACGCCCAAGCCGATCCTGCTGAGGATCTACGAGCTGCGCGCGGCGGCGGCCTTCGACCGGGCCAGCTACCTGGACCTGCAGGACAAGGATGAGGCCCAGTTGGGGGCCGATTTCGTGCGGCGCGAGGAAATCCTGCTGCAGCCGGGCGAGCGGCGCACGATCGAGCGCAAGGGCAGTGCGGATGTCCGTACCTTCGCGGTGTTCGCAGGCTACCGCGACCTGGAGCGCAGCACCTGGCGCGCGACCGCGGGCGCTCCCAATTCCGTGGAGATGCGCCGCCGCTGGTGGGGCCTGGGTGAGACCGAACGGCTCAAGCCCGTGCAGTACAGCATCACGGTGGGCAAGGATGCGGTGAAGATCCAGACCGCCCCTGCTCCCGTCCCCGCTCGTTGAGTCCAGGCATCGACGAACGACAACACAAAGAAAGCCCGTAATCCACCATGGTTTGGCAGCGCAAGGTCGTCTGGGCCGAAGGGATGTTCCTTCGCCCGCAGCATTTCCAGCAACAGGACCGCTACACCGATTTCCTCGTGCAGTCCCGCACATTGCCGGCGCAGTTCTTCTTCTGGGGGTTTTCCAAGCTGGCGCTCGACACGGAACTCCTGGGACTGGGCAAGCTGGGCCTGCTGTCCGCAGAGGGCGTGCTTCCGGACGGCACACCGTTCAGCTTTCCGCACCATGACCAGGCTCCCGCCGCGCTGGCGATCGGCAAGGATGTCAAGGACACGATCATCCACCTGGCCCTGCCGATGCGGCGCCGGGCGGGCGCGGAGGTGACGCTGGGCGCGCCCGGCGGCGCGTCGGTGCGCTATGCGGCCGAGGTGGCGGAGGTCCAGGATGCCAACGACATGGGCGCGCAGGCGGCCGAAGTACAGATCGGGAACATCCAGCTGTCGCTGCGTGCCGCGCAGGATGTCACCGATGGGTGGGTGAGCCTCCCCGTGGCCCAGGTGGTGGAGCGCCGGGCGGATGGTTCGCTGCTGCTGGACCCATCCTTCATCCCCACCGTGGTCAACAACTCCGAGATGTCGGGCCTGGCCACGTTCTGCCGCGAACTCTTCGGCCTGCTGCGGCAGCGGGGCGCGGCACTGGAGGAGCGGCTGAGCCAGCCCGGCCGTGGCGGCGTGGGCGAGGTCGGCGATTTCCTGATGCTGCAGTTCCTGAACCGCTGGGAGCCGGCGGTGGAGCACTGGGTCCGCGTGCGGGCCATCCATCCCGAGCGGTTGTTCGACGATCTGCTGAAGATGGCCGGCGAACTGGCGACGTTCACCCGCGAACAGCGCCGGCCCGCGGCCATGCCGACCTATGACCACGACGATCTGCGCAGCTGTTTCCTGCCACTGATGCTCGAGTTGCGCCGGGGGTTGTCCTCGGTGCTGGAGCAGAACGCGATCCAGATCGAGCTGCAGGAACGCCAGTACGGCGTGCACGTGGCACTCATCCCCAGCACGGAGCTGCTCACCAGCTGCGACTTCGTTCTGGCAGTGCACGCGCAGACCGCCGTGGAGTTCCTGCGGGCGCACTTCCCCACGCAGATCAAGATGGGGCCGGTGGAACGCATCCGAGACCTCGTGAACCTGCACCTGCCCGGTGTGCCGCTGCGTTCGCTGCCCGTCGCGCCGCGCGAGATTCCCTACCACGCGGGCTACTCCTACTTCGAGCTGGACACCGGGCACGACCTGTGGCGCCAACTGCAGAACTCGGGGGGCCTGGCGCTGCACGTCTCGGGCGGCTTCCCTGAGCTGCAGCTCGAAATGTGGGCCATACGGCGCTGAAAGCGGACATGTCCATGCAGAACTCCGTCAACGTTTTCGCCTCCGGCCACCCGGGCCAGCCCGCCGGGGCCGTGCCCGCGTCCGCGCCACCCGGCGGCACCGGTGCCGAGTCCGGCGCCAAGCCATCGGGCCTGCCCGATGTCGTGAGCGGCGGCAATCCGCTCGTGGCCGCGGCCAATACCCTGCTGAATCTCATTCCGCAGATCCGCCGCATGGCGACCAATCCCGATCCCGCGGCATTCCAGCACTACCTGCTCGAATGCATCCGGCATTTCGAGAGCCGGGCGGGCGGCGCTGGCGTGCCGATGGAAACCATCATCGGCGCGCGCTACTGCATCTGCACCGCGATCGACGAGGCGGCGGCCCAGACCCCGTGGGGCGGCTCGGGCGTGTGGCCGCAGTACAGCCTGCTCGTGGCGCTGCACAACGAGACCTGGGGCGGGGAAAAGTTCTTCCAGCTGCTGTCCAAGCTGGTGCAGACGCCCCACCAGCACATCGACCTCATCGAGCTCATGTACTTCTGCCTGACGCTCGGTTTCGAGGGGCGCTATCACGTCATCGACAACGGGCGCAGCCAGCTGGAGAGCCTGAAGGCCCGGCTGCTGCAGGTGATCGAGAGCACCCGCGGGGACCGCAGCGGGGCGCTGTCCCTGCACTGGCGCGGCGTGCAGCGCGCGGCGGTGCCGCCCTGGAGCCTGGTGCCGTTCTGGGTGGCGGCCGCGCTGACCCTGCTCATCGCCTTCCTGATCTTCCTTTGGTTCAACTACCGGCTGGCATCGCGCTCGGACGAACTGTTCGCCGCGATCAATGCGATCCGCCTGCCGAAGATGCCTTCCGTGGTGGCCGTGGCGCCGCCGAAGCCGCGCCTGCGCCAGTTCCTGGAGCCCGAGATCCGCGAAGGCCTGGTCGAGGTGAACGACCAGGCGGACCGCAGCACCGTGACCCTGCGCGGGGACGGCCTGTTCGAGCCGGCCTCCACCGAGGTCAAGCCGCGCTATGTCGCGGTGATCCAGCGTGTCGCGTCCGCTCTCAATGAAGTGTCCGGCAAGGTGGTGGTGAACGGATACTCCGACAACCAGCCGATCCGTACGGCACGCTTCCCTTCGAACTGGCACCTGTCGCAGGAGCGCGCCCAGGCCGTCGCGGCCATGCTGCAGAGGACCGTCACCGACGGCTCCCGGGTGAAGGCCGAAGGCCGTGCCGAGAGCGACCCGATCGCCCCCAACAGCACGCCGGAGGGCCGGGCGCTGAACCGGCGGGTGGAGATCGTGCTGCTGGTTCCGCCCCAGGCCCGCGATGCCGAGCTGCAGCTGACCCCCGGCCCGGCTGCGGCCGGCACGCCTGCTCCCGGCACACCGAAGAACTAAAACATGCTGCGCAAGATCTTTTCTTTCTTCTTCAACCGGTTCACGCTGGTGCTGTGCGGCCTGGTGCTGCTCAGCCTGCTGGTCTGGTTCGTCGGTCCGCTGGTCTATATCAAGCCCTATCAGCCGCTCGAAAGCGAGGCGGTGCGCGGCTGGATCATCGCCGCGCTGTTCGGCATCTGGTTCCTGCGGCTGTTCATCCGGTGGTGGCGTGCCAAGGAGATGAACGCGCGCCTGCTGGGCCAGCTGGCCCGCATCGGGGCGTCGGACGCATCCACCCCCGAGGCCGGCCCCGGCAAGGAAGAGGTGGCCGAGCTCGAGAAGCGCTTCAAGGAGGCGGTCGATGTCCTGGGCAAGACCCGTTTCGGACAGACGGAGCAGGGGTGGTTCGGGCGCCTGTCGCGGCGCTACGTCTACCAGTTGCCCTGGTACCTCATCATCGGCTCGCCGGGTTCGGGCAAGACCACGGCGCTGGTCAACTCGGGCCTCGACTTTCCGCTGGCCGCCCAGTTCGGCAAGGCGTCGATCCGTGGCGTCGGCGGCACGCGCAACTGCGACTGGTGGTTCACCGATCAGGCCGTGCTGCTGGACACCGCCGGCCGCTACACCACGCAGGAAAGCGATGCGGCGCAGGACAGTGCCGCATGGTCGGGCTTCCTGAACCTGCTGCGGCGCTTCCGCGGCCGCCAGCCCATCAACGGCGTGCTGGTGACGCTCAGCGTGCAGGAGCTGCTGAGCGGCGGCGATGCGGAGCGCGAGCGCCTGGCCCGGCTGATCGGCCTGCGGCTGGCCGAGCTGTGCGAGGGCCTGTCCATCAAGTTCCCGGTGTACGTGCTGGTCACCAAGACCGACCTGCTGGCGGGCTTCAACGAGTTCTTCGGGAACATGACCCGCGAGGAGCGGGCCCAGGTCTGGGGCTTCACCAATCCCTACGTGGAAGGGCAGGCGCAGGAAGATCCGGGAGTGCAGTTCCGCAAGGAATTCGACGGCCTGGCCGACCAGATCAACCGGCTGCTGCCGCAGAGGCTGCTGGCCGAGCCCGACCTGGCGCGGCGCGGCCAGATCTACGGCCTGCCGCAGCAGTTCGTCGGACTGCGGGACGTGGTCCAGCAGACGCTTTCGACGATCTTCGCCTCTTCGCGGTTCAAGGAAAAGCCGCTGTTCCGTGGCGTCTATTTCACCAGCGGCACCCAGGAAGGCATGCCGTTCGACCGGGTGCTGTCGGCCCTGTCGCGGCGCTTTTCGGTGTCGCCTCCGGCCAACCTGGCCGGGGAGGCGCGCGCGGGCAAGAGCTACTTCATCGAGACCCTGCTCAAGGGGGTCATCTTCAACGAGGCCGGGCTGACGGGGCGCAATGCCAAGAAGGAACGCCAGCTGCGGCTGCTGCAGGCTGCGGGCTTCTTCGCCCTCGCTGCAGGGCTGGCGGGCGCCACCATCGCCTGGACGATCAGCCACGGCAACAACCAGAAGTACCTGGACGAGGTGGCCGCGAAGGTGCCCACGCTCAAGCAGGCCGTGGAGGAGTCGCGCGACGCGGATCCCGAGAACATGGTGGCACTGCTGCCGCTGCTCAACCATGCCGAATCCCTGGCGACCAGCCAGCGCTACACCGGCGACTCGCCGCCGCTCAGCTGGCGCTACGGGCTGCTGCAGGTGCCCAAGGTGCAGACCGCGGCCGATGCGACCTACATGCGCCTGCTGGAGGATGCCTGGCTGCCCCGCCTGGCCCGGCACCTGCGCAATTCGCTGCAGCAGGCATCGACGGCCAATCCCGAGGCCAGCTACGAGGCGCTCAAGGTCTACCTGATGCTCTACGATCCGGAGCGCTTCAACCCCCGCGTGGTCAAGGCCTGGATGCTCAACGAGTGGGAATCCACGCTGCCTCCGGCGCTGGTGCAGTCGGGCATGCTGGACCAACTGGCGCACCACCTCGACCGGCTCATGGAAGACCGCGCCCTGGTGTCGCCGATTCCGATCGACCAGCCGCTGGTGGACGAGGTGCGCCAGCGGCTGGCGCAGCTGTCGCCCGCGCAGCGGGCGTACAGCCGGCTCAAGCAGCTGCTGACCACGGGCACCGCGCTGCCGCCGGATTTCACGCTGGTGCGCGCGGCTGGCCCGGAGGCACCGCAGGTCTTCACCCGGCGCAGCGGCAAGCCGCTCACGCAGGGGATCTCGGGTCTCTTCACCTATGACGGCTACTACGGCGTTTTTTCGCACGAGCTGCCCAAGGTGACCGCGCTGCTGGCGCAGGAGGAGACCTGGGTGCTGGGCAAGGCGCAGGGGCAGCGCAGCGTGGCCAACGAAGTCATGACCGGCCAGCTCGCGCTGGAGGTCAAGCGCCTCTACCTCATGGAATATGCCAAGGTGTGGGAGGACTTCCTCGCCGATGTGCGGCCCGTGCAGATGGCGTCGCTCGACCAGGCCGGCGAGCAGGCGCGGCTCTATTCGTCTGCCAATTCCAGCCTGGAGCAGTTCATCCGTGCCGTGGCCAAGGAAACCACGCTGGGGCAGAAGCCCGGTGCGGGGGGCAGCAGCACCAGCAGCTGGCTGGGCGAAAAGATCAACCGCATCAAGGAGGAGCAGGAGCAGCTCAGCCGCCTGACTGGCAAGCGGGTGAACGTCGGCGGCCTCGCGGCCACCAGCAGCAACCTGGAAGCCGACCTGGTGGATTTCCGCTTCCGCGAATACCGCCGCCTCGCTGCCTCCAATGGGTCGGGCCCTGCGCCCATCACCGCCAGCCTGCAGGTGCTCAATGAAGCGGCTGCGGTCATCTCATCCGCGCGCCAGCAGATCAGTGCCGGCGGCACCGTCCCCGCATCGCTGTCGCCGGCCCTGGAGCGCGTGCGCATGGAGGCCAAGCGCGTGCCGCCGCCGCTCAACACCATGTACGAGGACCTGGCATCGTCCACGTCGGCGCTGGTCGGCCGCGATGTGCGCGCGACCGTGGGCAGCAACCTCAATGCCACGATCGGGACGTTCTGCCGCCGCGCGATCGGCGGACGCTATCCCTTCACCAAGGGATCGTCCAGCGACGTGACGAGCGATGACTTCGCCAGCTTGTTCTCGCCGGGCGGCATGATGGACGAGTTCTTCCGCAACACCCTGCAGCCGATGGTGGACATCTCCGCCACGCCCTGGCGCTTCCGCCAGGGCGTCGATGGAACGCCGGTCGGCGGGTCGGCCGCGCTGGCGTCGTTCCAGCGCGCCGCGACCATCCGCGACGTGTATTTCCGGGCGGGCGGCAAGGTCCCGTCCATCCGCATGGACATCAAGCCGCTGGAGATGGACGCCTCCATTTCGCAGATGGTGCTGGACATCGACGGCGAGGTGCTGCGCTACCAGCACGGCCCGCAGATCCCGAAGTCGATGTCCTGGCCCGGTACCCGGGGCACCGGACAGGTCCGCCTGCAGCTCACCGGGGGCGGGGCCGAAAACACCGGCCTGGTGACCGAGGGGCCCTGGGCCGTGCATCGTTTCTTCGACAAGGCCCAGATCCTGCCGGGCAGCACGCCCGAGCGCTTCGTCGCAGCCTTCGACATCGGCGGACGCAAGCTGCGCTTCGAGGTCACCACGGGCAGCGTGCTCAATCCGTTCCGTCTCAAGGCCATGGAGGAATTCGCGTGTCCTGGCAATCTCTGATGCCGTGGTCCCGCGCGCAGCCGCGCGTGGCCTGGTTCGGGAAGCTGCCCGGCCAGGGGGACTTCGTGGGCCGGCGCATGCCGCGCGCCATGAGCGGTGCCTGGGACGAGTGGCTGAGCCATGGCCTGGGGCACCTCCGGTCCACCGCGCATGGCGACTGGGAGCGCACGTTCACGCAGGCGCCGCTGTGGTCGTTCGTGGCCAGCGGCAGCAAGGGGGCAGCGCCGTCGTGCGGAGTGCTCGCGCCCAGCATCGACCGCGTGGGGCGCTGCTATCCGCTCACCGTGATGGCGGTGGGCGAGAGCGGCCGGCAGGCGCTGGCCGCCGATGGCGTGCTCGGGCAGTTCTTCTCGGAAGCCTGTGACGCAGTCATCGAGGCACGCAGGCTGGCCCTGCCCGCGGATGCGCTCGACACCCGCCTCTCCCGTCTGCCCTGGCCGTTCACCGCCGCCGCGGCGGACAGCAAGGGGCAGGGCGGCGACATGGCGGGCATCCTCTCCGACCTCGGCATGGGCGGGGCCGCCGGCCGTGGCGAGGCGATGTTCTCCCGCGGGCGCGACATCCTGCGCGCGGGGCAGGCCGCCAGCTTCTGGTGGTCCCATCCGCCCGTAGCCGGGGGCCGCAGCTGCGAGCACTGGGGCGACCCCAACGAAAGCCTGTTCCTGCGTCTTTTCGGCGGAGGCCCGAATGCATAGTGCGCCCGCGCCATGGCGAGGGCGCACTGGACCGACAAATCCATCATGATCGACATCGAAGAGCTTCTTGAACCTGCGGCGGACACGCCGCCCTGCGGCCAGGACCTGACCTACGACGCGGAGTTCCTGGCCCTGGAGACCGCGGCCACCGGCAAGCCGGAGCAGCAGTTCGGGGAAACGGTGATTCCCGCCGAGCCACCGGACTGGCGGGACGTGGAGCGGCGCGCCCGCGCGCTGCTCGTGCGCACGAAGGACGCGCGCATCGCGGCCCTGCTGTGCCGGGCGCTGACCAACATCCAGGGCGTGCGCGGCATGTCCCAGGGCGTGCAACTGATGGCCGGGATGTTCGCCCGGTACTGGGACGACCTGCACCCGCTGCCCGAGGACGGCGACTACTTCATGCGCATGAACGCCGTGTCGTCGCTGAACGAGATCACCGGCCTGCTGCGGGATCTGCGCCAGCAGGATTTCGTGCGGTTGCCCGGCGGTTCGATCAGCGTGCGCGATGCGGAAGCGGTGGCGCGCGGCACCGCCGCCGAAGGCGGCGCGCGCATATCGCTGGATCAACTCCGGGTGGCGCTGGCGCAGGCGTGGCAGCAGGGCGACGAGTCCCTGCGCGCCTGGAGCACGGCCAGCGAAGCGCTGCGCAGCCTGCAGACGACGTTCCGCGATCGGCTGGAAAGCTCGCAGGTTCCGGACCTGGAGCAGTTCCAGTCGCTGCTGGTGGTCCTGAACGACCTGGTGCCGCATGCGCCCATCGGGGTGGCCGATGCCGCCACGGGGGCGCCGGAGGAGGGCGCTGCTCCTGGAGCCATCGCGGTCGCAGCGGGGGCCGGCGCGTCTGGCGAGCCCGCCGGGGTGGCCCCCAGGCCGGCAGGGCTAAGGACCCGGGACGACGCGCTGGCTCAGCTGCTGCTGGTGGCCGAGTTCCTGGAGCGCACCGAGCCCACCAATCCCGCGCCGCTGCTGATCCGCCGGGCGGCCAAGCTGATGGGCCTGAGCTTCCTCGACATCCTGCGCGAGCTGTCGCCGGACAGCGTGGGTCAGGTCGAGACGATCACGGGAGGGCAAAACCCGTCGTCCTGATTTGGAAAACGAAATGTAACAGCGGTATTTTGTTGCCGGCTGGATACTTGTTCAGCAGGCACGCTGCCGGAAGAGGCGGTGGAGGGCCCGTCGTGCGCCAGCACAGGCGGTGAAGCCGGCCGATCTCTGTTTTTAGCCTTACGAGAGAGAAGATTTCACTATGGTGACCTTAAGCAAGACCGGCAAGAGCGGTCAGAAGTTCATTGCCCGCAACCGCGCCCCGCGCGTCCAGATCGAGTACGACGTCGAGATCTACGGCTCCGAGAAAAAGGTGCAGATTCCCTTCGTCATGGGCGTGATGGCGGACCTCTCGGGCAAGCCGGTGGAGCCCCTGCCGGAGATCGCGGACCGCAAGTTCCTCGATATCGACATCGACAACTTCGATGCACGCATGAAGTCGATCAAGCCACGCGCCTCCTTCAACGTGCCCAACACGCTGACGGGCGACGGCCGCCTGCACATCGACCTGACGTTCGAGAGCATGGACGACTTCTCTCCCGCCTCGATCGCGCGCAAGGTGGGCGCCCTCAACTCCCTGCTGGAAGCCCGCACCCAGCTCCACAACCTGCTGTCGTACATGGACGGCAAGCAGGGCGCGGAGGAGCTGATCGGCAAGGTGCTGAAGGACCCGGCGCTGCTCAAGTCGCTGGCCGCGATGCCCAACCGGCCCGCCGGCGGCGTGACCGAGAAGACCGACGACGCTCAGTGAAAGGGACAGCCGCATGAACACGACGACTTCTCTGGACGCGGTGCAGGGCACCCAGACGCTCGAAGGCAGCGAATTCACCTCGCTGCTGCAAAAGGAATTCAAGCCCAAGACCGACCAGGCGCGCGAGGCGGTCGAATCGGCCGTGCAGACGCTGGCGCAGCAGGCCCTGGCCGCCTCGGCCACGCTGTCCGACGACGCCTACCAGACCGTTCAGGCCATCATCGCCGAGATCGACCGCAAGCTCTCCGAGCAGATCAACCTGATCATCCACCACAGCGATTTCCAGCAGCTCGAGGGCGCATGGCGCGGCCTGCACCACCTGGTCCACAACACCGAGGTGGACGAGCTGCTCAAGATCCGCGTGATGAACATCTCCAAGAAGGAGCTGCACCGGAACATGCGCCGCTTCAAGGGCGTGGGCTGGGACCAGAGCCCCATCTTCAAGAAGGTGTACGAAGAGGAATACGGCCAGTTCGGCGGCGAGCCGTTCGGCTGCCTGGTGGGTGACTACTATTTCGACCACAGCCCGCCGGACGTGGAGCTGCTCGGCGAGATGGCGAAGGTGTCCGCCGCTGCTCACTGCCCGTTCATCGCCGGCGCGTCTCCCGCGATGATGCAGATGGACTCCTGGCAGGAGCTGGCCAACCCCCGCGACCTGACCAAGATCTTCACCAACACCGAGTACGCCGCGTGGCGCAGCCTGCGCGACTCTGACGATTCGAAGTACATCGGCCTCGCGATGCCGCGCTTCCTCGCGCGCCTGCCGTACGGCGCCAAGACGAACCCGGTGGACGAGTTCGACTTCGAGGAGGAAACGGCCGGCGGCGACCACAGCAAGTACGCATGGGCCAACTCCGCCTATGCCATGGCCGTGAACATCAACCGTTCGTTCAAGTACTACGGCTGGTGCACCTCGATCCGCGGGGTGGAGTCCGGCGGCGCGGTGGACAACCTGCCGGCGCACACCTTCCCGACGGACGATGGCGGCGTGGACATGAAGTGCCCGACCGAGATCGCCATCAGCGACCGGCGCGAGGCCGAACTGGCCAAGAACGGCTTCATGCCGCTGGTGCACCGCAAGAACTCCGACGTCGCGGCCTTCATCGGTGCCCAGTCGCTGCACAAGCCGGCCGAATACTACGATCCGGACGCCACGGCCAACGCCAACCTGTCTGCGCGCCTGCCCTACATGTTCGCGTGCTGCCGCTTCGCGCACTACCTCAAGTGCATCGTGCGCGACAAGATCGGCTCGTTCAAGGAGCGCTCCGACATGGAGCGCTGGCTCAACGACTGGATCATGAACTACGTGGACGGCGACCCGGCCAACTCCTCGCAGGAAACCAAGGCCCGCAAGCCGCTGGCCGCGGCCGAGGTGCAGGTGGCCGAAGTGGAAGGCAACCCGGGCTACTACACGTCCAAATTCTTCCTGCGCCCGCACTACCAGCTCGAAGGCCTCACCGTGTCCCTGCGGCTGGTCTCGAAGCTGCCGTCGGTGAAGCAGGCGGGCAACTGACCCTTCGGGGCGTGCGGCAGCCTGCTGCCGCGCCCGCTTGGCGGCCAGGGTGGCGTGGCAGTGCGCGCCCCTGCCGCCGGTTCCCCGCCCGCGGAGAACCCATAACTACTTTTGCGGACCACCGCATGCAATCCATGAATTTCGATTTCAAGCGCCCGCTGGACCGCCAGCTGGCCGAGCTCAAGGACGCGATCCGGGCCAAGCCGCAGGATGCGTCGCTGCGGGTGTTCTATTTCCAGGTCCTTGCGGTGTACGGCGAATGGCAGAAAGCGTTGGACCAGCTGCAGATCTGTGCCCAGCTGGACCGCAAGGCGGAAGCCATGGCGCGGGCCTACCGCGAGGTGATCCTCTGCGAGGTCGCGCGCCGCGACGTGTTCGCGGGCAAGCGCACGCCCAACATCGTCGGTGAGCCGCCCGAATGGCTCGGATGGATGGTGGAAGGCCTGCAGTGCCTGGCCGAGGGCCGTGCCGCGCAGGCCGCGGAACTGCGCGCCGCAGCGTTCGAGCAGGCACCGGCCTCGGCCGGCGAAATCGACGGCGAGGCATTCGAATGGATCGCCGACTCCGACGCACGCCTGGGCCCGGTCTGCGAGTTGTATGCCAACGGCAGCTACTACTGGGTTCCGTTTTCCAGCGTGTCGCAGATCGCCTTCGAGAAGCCGCAGGACCTGCGCGACCTCGTCTGGTCGGCCTGCGAGATCACGCTCCAGAACGGCGGCGTGATGCATGGCTTCATCCCCACGCGCTATCCGGGCTCCGAGACCGCGGAGCGCGACGAGATCCGGCTGGCACGTGCCACCGAATGGCGCGAACTGGAAGATGACCAGGCGACGGGCTGGGGCCAGCGCGTATGGACCACGGACCAGGGCGACGCCGCGCTGCTCGACGTGCGCCGGGTGAACCTGTCCCATTGACCGGAGCGCGCGGGCCATGGCGACGCAGGGCAGGGAGAAGTACGGGCACGGCAAGGACCGGCTGCAGCCGGCGCTGCTGGACCGGCTGACCGACCATGAACCTTCCCGGCGCACGGAGCGGGCCGAGGCGGTCTATGTGACCGAGGCGCGCCTGCGGCAGGCGCTGCTGCGCGACCTGAACTGGCTGCTGAACGCATCGAATGCGTCGTCGCACATCGATTTCGAGGGCCTGCCCCACGCCGAGCGTTCCGTGCTGAACTTCGGCATGAAGCCGCTGGCCGGCCAGTTGCTGTCGGAGCTGGACTGGAAGGACGTGGAAGCGGCCATCCTGAAGTCGATCCTCCAACATGAACCCCGCATCCTGCCCCATACCCTGAGCGTGACGCTGGCGCCCTCCAGCAAGCTGTTCAACCACCACAACACCCTGCAGTTCGAAATCCGGTGCCAGTTCTGGTCGTCACCCTATCCGCTGGAGCTGCTGCTCAAGACCAGCCTCGACCTGGAGACCGGGCAGGTGTCCGTGTCCGAGCAGCGGTGAGGCTGCGTGCAATGGGCCGCCCCGGGCGGGCCCGCCTGATGGCCGCGGTGGCGCGGCCTGGAGCTTTTCTGACATGAATCCGCGGCTGGTCGAGTACTACAACCGGGAGCTGAGCTACCTGCGCGAACTGGGCGCGGAGTTCGCTGCCGCCTTCCCGAAGGTCGCCGGGCGGCTGTCGCTGCGCGAACTGGAGGTGGCCGATCCGTACGTGGAGCGGCTGCTCGAGGGCTTCAGCTTCCTCACGGCGCGCATCCAGATGAAGATGGACGCGGAGTTTCCGCGCCTCTCCCAGCGCATCCTGGAGATGGTCTGCCCCCACTACCTGGCCCCGACGCCGTCGATGGTGGTCGTCCAGATGGAGCCCAGCGGCACGGAAGGCAGCCTGGTCGAGGGCTACACCCTGGAGGCCGGCAGCGTGATCCGCGGGCGCAAGACCGCGGAAGACCAGACGCCGTGCGATTTCCGCACCGGGCACGCGGTCACCCTCTGGCCCATCGATCTGCTGCAGGCCCGCCTGGGAGGGCCGCCGCTGGACCTGCCGCTGTCGCGCTTCGGCCTGGCGGAAGAGGCCGCAGGGCATCTGCGCTTCACGCTGTCGGTGCGCGGCGCCGCGCAGTGGCGCAACCTGCGCATGGACCGGCTCGATCTGCACATTTCGGCGGGGGACGCCGTGGCGTCGCACCTGCAGGAGCTGATCCACGAGTCCGTCATGGGCGTGATCGTGCACGACCCGCAGGACGCCTCCAAGGTATGGGCCCAGTTGCCGGCGGAGTCCGTGCAGCCGGAGGGGCATGAGCAGTCCCAGGCCCTGCTGCCCTACACGCACCGGGCGTTCCAGGGGCACCGTCTGCTGCACGAGTATTTCGCGTTCCCCGCGCGGTTCCGCTTTTTCTCGATCCGGGGGCTGCGGGAAGCGCTCGACCGCGTGCCGGGTGCGCAGGTCGGGATCACGCTGCTGCTGCGGCGCGCACAGCCTTCGCTGGAGGCGCAGGTGGACCGCCACAAGTTCCTCCTGCACTGCGTGCCGGCGATCAACCTGTTCGAGCGCCCGGCCGACCGCATCCATGTGTCCCCGGGCGTCAACGAATACCACGTGGTGCCGGACCGGACGCGGCCGCGCGACTTCGAGGTCTATTCCGTCCTGGCGGTGACGGGCCACCGCGAAGGCCAGCTCAAGGACCAGGATTTCGTGCCGTTCTTCGCATCGGTGCATGGCCTGCGCGCGAGCGAACAGGCCTATTTCGCCGTGCGCAGGGAGCCGCGCCTCTTCTCGGAACATGCCACCCGTTTCGGGCCGCGCACGCAGTACCTGGGCAGCGAGGTCTTCATCTCGCTGGTGGACCAGCGCGCGGCGCCGTTCGCGGACGATCTCAAGCAGCTCAGCGTGCGGGTGCTGTGCACCAACCGCGACCTGCCGCTGCTCATGGCAGGCAAGGGTGAACAGAGCGACTTCACCCTGGTGGAATCCGCGCCCGTGGCCTCGGTGCGCACGGTGGCCGGCCCGACGCGGCCCACGGCCAGCATCGCCGAGAACGAGATGACCTGGCGGTTGATCTCGCACCTGTCCCTCAACTACCTCGCGATGAGCGATCTGTCGGAGGAAGAGGGCGCGGCGACACTGCGCGATCTGCTGCGGCTCTACATCGACCATGGTGACCGCGACCTCTCCGGGCAGATCGCGGCGATCCGCTCGCTGGCGATCGCGCCGGTCACGCGCCGGCTGCCGCAGCACGGGCAACTGGTCTATGGCCGCGGCGTGGGCATCACCCTGGGGGTGGACGAAGGGCCGCTCGCGGGCGTGAGCCCCTGGCCCCTCGCGTCGATCCTGGAGCGTTTCTTCGCGCGGCATGTGGGCGTCAACAGCTACACCGAGCTGTCGCTGCGGTCGCGGCAGCGGGGATCGATCGCCCGCTGGAAAGTGCGTCCCGGCCAGAGGCCCTCGGCATGAGCGAGCGCGTGCCCGCGCCGGAGGCCTCCGCAACGCCGGAGCCGGGACCGCAAACGGGGCAGGGACCGGCGCCGGACGCCGGCCTGGATGCCTCGGAGTTCTGGCAGCGGCTGCGGCGCGATCCGCATCCGTTCGACCTCTTCTTCGCGCTGCGCGTGCTGCAGGCGCGAAGCCGCGGGCATCCGCGCTTCGGCAAGGCCCTGCGGCCGAGGGACGAACCGCTGCGCCTGGGCCAGGACCCGTCGCTGGCCTTCGCGCCCGCGACCCTCGCGGAAGTGCTGCCGGCCACGGCCGGCCAGCCCGAGCGCCTCACGGTCTGGAACTTCGGCCTCTATGGTCCCAACGGGCCGCTGCCCACGCACCTGACCGAGTACGTGCGCGAGCGGCTGCGGCAGCACGACGACCCGACGATCGCGCGCTTCTCGGACATCTTCCACCACCGGCTGCTGCTGCTGTTCTTCCGGGCGTGGTCCGACGCGCAGCCGGTGACCTCGCTCGACCGCCCGGACAACGACCTGTTCGGGCGTCACCTGCGCAGCCTGATCGGCTATGGCGAGGCGTCGCAGCGCGATCGCGACACCGTGCCGGACCATGCCAAGCAGTACCTGGCGGGCCACTGGACGCGCTGGACGCGCAATCCCGAAGGCCTGGTGTCGGCCCTGCGGATCTTCTTCGAAGTGCCGGTGGAGCTGGTCGAGTTCACCCTGCATTACCTGGAGCTGGACCCGGAGCAGCAGACCACGCTGTCGCGCGTGCCACGCAACGCGCGCCTGGGCGTGGACACGGTGGTGGGCAGCCGCGTGCCCGACGCGCAGGGCAAGTTCCGGCTGCGCATCGGGCCGCTGCCGATCGCGCAGTACGAGCGCTTCCTGCCGGGCGGCGAAGATTTCCGGGCGCTGGTGGACTGGGTGCGCAACTACGTCGGCATCGAGTTCGCCTGGGATTACGAGCTGATCCTGCGCCGCGAAGATGTCCCGCCCTGCCAGCTCGGCGGCAGCGTCCGGCTGGGATGGACGACATGGTCGTTCTCCGGCCCCGCACAGCGCGATCCGGACGACTTCCGGCTCGACCCCGAACTGTGGCTGGCGTCGCGCAGGCGGCCGCGCGAGGATGCCGGCGCGGGATCGCGGGCCGCGCCCGTCCCGGTGGCCGAGGCGCACTAGGGCCTGTTTCCTTCCTTTTCATCCCTTCACCAATTTCCATTTCCATCCGCGAGGTCACATGTCTGAAATCAGCCGGCAAGCCCTTTTCGGCAAGCTCAATCCTCTGCTCTTCAAGTCGCTGGAAAGCGCGACCGTGTTCTGCAAGCTGCGCGGCAACCCGTACGTGGAGCTGGTGCACTGGCTGCACCAGCTGCTGCAGGAGACTGATTCCGACCTGATCCGGCTGCTGCGCCACTTCGCGGTCGATTCCGACCGCCTCGCCGCCGACGTGCTGCAGAGTCTGGACCGCCTGCCGCGCGGCGCGACGTCGATCAGCGATTTTTCGGCGCAGATCGAATCCTCGATCGAGCGCGGCTGGGTGTATGCCACGCTGATGTACGGCGAATCGCAGATCCGCAGCGCCTACTGGCTCTCGGGCATGCTGCGCACTCGCGTGCTGGCCAACGAGCTGCGCGCGATCTCGGCGGAGTTCAACAAGCTGGGCGAGCCCGCTCTGAGCGAGGTGTTCGGCCGCCTGCTGCCGGATTCTCCGGAATCGCGCCTGAAAGCCGCGGACGGCAGCGGCCTGGGCGGCGTGCCCGGCGAGGCGAGCGGCGCCACTGCCGAGGCGGCCGGGCCCGGCGAGGCGCTGAAGCGCTACACGGTGGATCTGACGGAGCGCGCGCGCCTGCAGGAGCTCGACCCGGTCACCGGCCGCGACGAGGAAGTGCGCCAGATGGTGGACATCCTCATGCGCCGGCGCCAGAACAACCCCATCCTGGTCGGCGAGGCCGGCGTGGGCAAGACCGCGGTGGTGGAAGGCCTCGCGCTGCGCATCGCGGCAGGCGACGTGCCGCCGCCGCTCAAGGACGTGCAACTGCGCGTGGTGGACATCGGCCTGCTGCAGGCCGGCGCGAGCATGAAGGGCGAATTCGAGAACCGGCTGCGTTCGCTGCTCGACGAGGTGCAGGCCAGCACGGTGCCGATCGTGCTGTTCATCGACGAAGTGCACACGCTGGTCGGCGCGGGCGGGCAGGCGGGCACGGGCGATGCCGCCAACCTGCTCAAGCCGGCGCTGGCGCGCGGCGTGCTGCGCACCATCGGCGCGACCACCTGGGCCGAGTACAAGAAATACATCGAGAAGGATCCGGCGCTCACCCGGCGCTTCCAGCTCGTGCAGATCCACGAGCCGGACGAGGCCAAGGCGGTGCACATGCTGCGCGGCGTGGCCGCCAAGCTCGAGAGCCACCACAAGGTGCGCATCGGCGAAGACGCGGTGGCTGCCGCGGTGACGTTGTCGCACCGCTACATCCCCTCGCGCCAGCTGCCGGACAAGGCCGTGAGCCTGCTGGACACGGCCTGCTCGCGCGTGGCGCTGGGCCTGCATGCCACGCCGGCGCGGCTGGAATCGGTGGTGCGGCAACTGGAGGCGCTGGAGGTCGAAAAGGGCATCGTGCAGCGCGAACTGGGCCTGGGCGTCGGCGATGCCGGCCGCTTCGCCGACATCGGCACGGCGATCGAGCGCCTGCTGGCCGAGAAGGCCGAACTGCAGGAGCGGTTCGAGCGCGAGAAGGTGCTGGTGCAGCAGATCGTGGACGCGGAGGCCGCGTTGCTGAAGCCGGCCGGCCAGCCTGCCGGAACCGGGGCGGCGCCAGCTTCCGGAGACACCGGCAGCGGCGAGGCGGCTGCCGCCGTTGCGGTGCAGGGTGCGGCGGTGCCCCAGGGGGCTGCCACTCCCGAGGCGCTGGGCGCGCTGCGCCAGGACCTGGCCCGCCTGCAGGGCGAAGACCCGCTGCTGCAGCCCGTCGTGGATGCGGGCGTGGTGGCCGCGGTGGTGGCCGAGTGGACGGGCATTCCCGTGGGCCGCATGGTGCGCGACGAGGTGCAGTCCGTGCTGACGCTCGCCGACACGCTGGAGAAGCGGGTGATCGGCCAGCGCCACGGCCTGGAGGCGATCACGCGGCGCATCCAGACCGCGCGTGCCCAGCTGGACAACCCCGGCAAGCCGATCGGCGTGTTCCTGCTGGCCGGCCCCTCGGGTGTCGGCAAGACCGAGACCGCGCTGTCGCTGGCCGAGGCGCTGTACGGTGGCGAGCAGAACCTCATCACCATCAACATGAGCGAGTACCAGGAGGCGCACACGGTCTCCACGCTCAAGGGCGCGCCGCCCGGCTACGTGGGCTACGGGGAAGGCGGCGTGCTGACCGAGGCGGTGCGCCGCCGCCCCTACAGCGTGGTGCTGCTCGACGAGATCGAGAAGGCCCACCCGGACGTGCACGAGCTGTTCTTCCAGGTGTTCGACAAGGGCTGGATGGAAGACGGCGAGGGCCGCTACATCGATTTCAAGAACACGGTCATCATCCTGACCTCCAACGTGGGCTCGGAGCTGATCGCCGGCATGTGCCGGGACCCGGAACTGGCACCCCAGCCCGAGGCGCTGGCCCAGGCGCTGCGCAAGCCGCTGCTGGAGAAGTTCCCTGCCGCGCTGCTGGGCCGGCTGGTGGTGGTGCCGTACTACCCGATCTCGGATGCGATGCTCGAGCAGATCATCCGCCTGCAGCTCAAGCGCATCCAGACGCGCATCGCCGAGCGCCACGGCGCCGTGCTGGACATCGACGATGCCGCCGTGCAGCTCATCCGCCAGCGCTGCACCGAGGTGGAATCCGGTGCCCGGATGGTGGACGGGATCATCACCCAGAACCTGCTGCCGCGGCTGGCGATGCGCTTCCTGCAGAGCTCGGTCGATTCGAAGTCGATCCGCCACATCCAGCTGGGGGTGGAAGACAGCGATTTCTCCATCGCCTACGACGAAGCCTGAGGAACCTTCCGGGGCTGGATTCCCGAAGGGGGTCCGACCTTGGTTCATAATGGGGAGATTCCTGGGCCAGGATGGGGTGACCTGCGACTGTGGCGCAACCGCTGAACGCACGGCACCATTTCTGTCGATGTAAGGGAAGCTGCGGCTTCCCTTTTTCACGTTGGCGTGCACGCAGGCATCGCGTGCAGGTTCTGCGGGAGACCATGCGGACATCAATGGTGGTCAGGAGCCAAGAGGAGCCGGCAGCAGGAGCTGTGGGTTCCGGCGCACCATGTACTGCCCGAGTGGTGAAATAGGTAGACACAAGGGACTTGAACAATTTGAGCCTTCGGGGGGAAACGCCCGAAGTGAAGCCCGTCAAAGTCGGCGAAAGCCCTGGATGCTTCGGTGTCCGAGCCAACGCCGAGCCAAGCCCGGATCCTCATCCGGGAAGGTGTAGAGAGCAGACGGCGGGCACCTAATGCCGAAAGGCGATGGTGAAGGCGTGCTCCAGACCACGAACAGCCTGGGCGTTGGCGGCGAAAGTCGAAGTGGTAAGAAAATCCCTCGCTGCAAAGCGTGCCGGTTCGATTCCGGCCTCGGGCACCAATCTGGACGCCGCTCCTGTTTTTTTCAGGGGCGGCTTCTGTCCATCTGTAGAGACTGCCTGCGCCCTCTTCGGGCGCCTCGGTATGCAAGAAGCTCATGGCCTCTCCGGCCCGCCAAACGCTGTCGCTCCTCGAATTGAAGCGGGCTGAGGTCGTTCAATTTTGAGCGTTTCCTGAGCGCGTTGTAGAGCCGCTCGATGTCGTCGAACACGTTGGCTCTGGCCCGCTGCCAGATGCTGTAGACCTGTGAGAGCGCTTCACTGGTGCACGGGCTTCCCTGATCCGATGTATCGGCGCAGGGGGGCTCGACGACACAGTGCCATCAGCAGGGCATCGCTCACCATTCGGACTGCCTGGTATCGCTCGGCGACCCGTTGACGATTTGACGTGGTGATGACAAATTTGTTTTTTTAGATGGTTGATGGTTATATGGACTATTAATTTTTATATTGACTGGGATAGGTCGCACAGGAATATCGTGGGGACTCTACTCAACTATGCAATAGCCGGCCATGCAGTTTCTCTTGCGTCAGATGGAACACTTTCAGGCAGTGATGCTTGCCGGATCGATGAGGCGGAAAGGCGTTTTTCTCTGTGTCACGATGAGGCCGCCGTAGCAGACCGGAATTCTTTGTGTCTCAGGGATTGACGGTATTTCCCGGCTCTCTAGAGAGTGATCCAAGAACGCCGTTTCCATTCAGGGAGGCGATTCGCGCGTTCCACGCGAAAACCACCGGCCGCATTCGCTACTTACCAAAACCAACTCAGGGGGATTCCATCATGAAAATTACCCGTATGAACGGGCTCGCGCATGCTTTGGCGATCGCCACATTCACGTTTCTTGCAACCGCCGTTTCGGCGCAGGCCATCGGAACGTTTCCGCCGATAGAAAAGAGTATCACGCTTCCCCGCGACGAGGCCGCGCATCGGCAGCCAGCCGAGTGGTGGTATATGACCGGCTTCCTGGATGGAACCGATCCATCTGGAGGTAAACGCTCATACGCATACGAAATGGTCGTCTTCCAGATCATCGGCGTCGCGAATACGTCACCGGTCTACGATGCACATTTCGCGATCTCGGACCTGGATCGCGGCGACTTCCGCTTTAAGAAGCAGGTCCTCCCCGGACCGTTTATGACCTCCACCGATCGTTTTGATCTGGATGTCGCCGGCTTCCAGATGGGCGGCTCGATGGGTAGCTACTACGCCAAAGCCGCGCCCGCCGATATGAATTACGCCATCGATCTCAGCCTCCGGGCGCAGCAGGGACCGACGTTGAACGGAACCAATGGCGTGGAAACCTACGGTGGATTCATCTCGCCGTATTACTCCTTCAACGTCAATGCCACCAGTGGCACGGTGTGGGACCACGGCGTACCGGTGGAGGTCACCGGCACCTCTTGGTACGACCATGAATGGGCCAATGGCATTCCTGGAGACGCCCACAGCGGATGGCTCTGGCTCGGCGTGTCGCTGGACGACAACAGCCAGTACAACATGAGTTTCTTCATGAATGGCGACGGTACGGTCGACCAGGCGATCGCGGTGAAGACCGCCGATGGCCACTACGCCCCGCTCGATCCCAGTGCGATCCAGCTGGAGCGGATCGGCAATTGGACCAGTCCCAATACCGACTATACCTACCCGGCGCAGGTGAAGGTCACTTTGCCGGACGGCGCGATCACCGTCACCCCGATGCTGCAGAACGCCGAACTGTATGCGCCGGCAACGCAGAAGTTCTATTTCGAGGGTCCCGCCAAGGTGGTGGGCACAGTGGCCGGAAAATCGATTACCGGCAAGGCATTCCTGGAAATGAATCCGTGGGGCGTGGAGTGGGGTGCGCGCGTCCTGCCTTGAAGTACCAAATCGCATCCCGATCAGTAAGGCATCATCTAACATCACTTTAGGGGTTAATAATGCGTCTCTCGACAAAAGCGTTTAGCCGCTTTCGCGGCTTGTTCGCAGCTGCCATGGTCATTGCGTGCAGTTTTTCGTCCGTACCTGCGGCTGCGCAAATCTTCGAAGAACCCGCGCCGGTGCAATTGCCGCGCGACGAAGGCCCGCACCACAGTCAGTTGGAATGGTGGTACTTCGTCGGTCATTTGTACGGCGTCGATCCCAGCGGGGCCGAGCGCGAATTCGGCTACGAGGTCACCGTGTTCCAGTTGTGGCCGATCGGTTCCGGACCTGCCACCTACTCCTGGCATTTCGCCGTTACCGACGTGAACAACAAGTTGCACAAGGTGGAAGAGCGAGTCGTCTCCAGTCAGATTCCGGATCAGAAGGGATCGTTCAGCTTCACCAACCAAGACTGGTCGATCAGCGGCTCGCAACAGAATTACGCGATCAAGGGGGCGCTCGGTGACGGACGCTTCGCCATCGACCTCAAGACCCGCAGCGACAGGCCGTTCATCTTGCATAATGGCAACGGTGTGGTGGATTATCGACCGATCGCGAAGACCTCGGCCTATTACTCCTCCACGGCGCTGGATACGGAAGGCACGATCTACGACAACGGCGTGCCGATCAAGATCACCGGTACCTCGTGGCAGGACCGTCAGTGGTTCCAGAAAGGCGTGGCGTTCGACGAAAACGGCTCTTTCTTCGGCGGCGGCTGGAACTGGTTTGCCATCCAGATGGATAACGACACGCAGTACATGCTGTATTACCTGCAGGATCCCAATACCGGCGCCATCACCAACAAGTTCGGCACGCGCGTGTCCCAGGGCGTAGCGACGCCGGTTTCCGGCGATCAGATGGATCTGCAACGACTGGCGACCTGGACGAGTCCGAATTCCGGTTATACCTACGAGTCCAAGTGGAACGTGATCCTGCCGGAAGGCAATCTGCTCATCACCCCGCTAGTCGACGACCAGGAAATGATCTGGGTCGGGCACCGCACGTATTGGGAAGGTGCCTCGCAGGTGGTCGGCAACCTCAACGGCAACGCCGTCACCGGCCGAAGCTACGTCGAGGTCAATCCGTGGCGGCAGCCGTATACGTCGCTGCCCTGAGCGACACGGCACATCGCTGTAGTCCCGTTCCAGGCAGAGAGATCCGCCTGGAACAGTGCCGTGTGGGGCGTCGGGCTGGTGTGTTGTCGCGCCAGTGGCGCGTGGTCGACTGACCTGCCGCAGGAGCATGTCGCTCCCATGAGAACGCACGCGAAAGTCGAGAGCGGCGAAGCCTCACATGGCGTCGCGCGCTCGGCGGAAACTGCGCGCATGTCGGGCGGGCGTGAGGAGCGCGGACACGCGCGTTGGTACCGGCGCGCATGTCGTCGAGGTGCAGAAGCGCTGGGAGGGCGAGGTCGTAGGCCAGCAGATGTTCTACCGCCTGAGTTGGGAAAGGCCGGGGCTCTGGTCGAGGCGCTCTACCGCATCTGCTGCTCAGATCAGGATCGACCCTGACAGCCTACATTGCTCCACTTGTCCACGGCATGATCATCGGCGGCTCCGCGGTGCTCCTGCGGCTCATCAACAGCCGAATCGCGGGCCCAACGACGGCTTGCACCGCACTCCATAGCCAGTGCTGTACTGGAGCACGAAGGCCTTTCGGCCGCTTGGTGTAACCTTGCATGAGAAGCCTGAGACAATCGTGTCTCGGACCCCGATGTCACATGCCTGTGCCAGAGCAGCGTTCGCAACGCTTTTGGGCAGTTTGATTTTGCCATTTGGCTCTCCTTGGAGTTCCCTGATTCCAGGAGCCGGTCAGGAGCCACGCAAAGAGAGCCTGGGCGGTCTGCGCCGCGCACCGGCATATGATTCAAGGCCCTGGCCATACGGAAAACCTGCCACAGTAAGCTGTATCCAAGCCCGGCGCTGTTCCGGTGCGAAACATGCTATGGCTTAAAATCCGCCGCTTCCTGCGAAGGGGCGTGCCGGTTCGATCCCGGCTCGGGGCACCACTACGATTCGATCATGTCAAGTTACAACGCTCCTTTTGAAATCCATGTCCACGGCCAGGTGCAGATGCGTGCCGACACCACGTTCGAGCAACTGCAGGACGCGCTCAAGCCGCTCTGGAAGTATGCGGGCGCCCGTTCGCTGGCCGACGGCGCGGCCAGCGCCTACGAGGAAGAGCCCGGCATCGAGTTCGATGCCAAGGAGCATGTGCTGAACATCTGCTGGACGGTGCACGGCGACGAGGATTTCCGGCAGTCGCTCGACGAGATGTGCATGAGCCTCAACGAGCTGTCCGAGCAGGGGGCGGCCCTCGAAGTCACCTTCTACGACACCGAGTTCGACGAGGACGAGGAAGACGACGGCACCGAGGCGCGCGATGATTTCGTGATGCTCTTCGTGGGCCCGACGCCCGCGGCCATCATGCAGGTGCAGCGCGACCTGCTGGTGCAGGACGTGGTCCATATGATGGAGCGCCATTTCGACGGCGCCGAACTGGGCGGCGTGGTGGCCGAGATCGACAAGCTGTTCTCGCAGCGCTTCGACGCCCTGGTGAATTCGCTGGAGATCGGCAAGCCTCCGCGCGGGTCTGGCGGCCCCGGCGGCGGCGGGCACGGCGGCGGCGGCCGCAGGCCCCGCCACCTGCACTGATCGCGCGGCGCTACCCGTTTCGCGCCTGCTTTGGCCGCCCGGCGGGTGCCGCGTCCTTCGGTATTGCGGCGGCCCCGGAACGTGATTTCCGCATGCCCGCTTCCTTCCTCCCTCCCCGCCATCCCATGCCCTATCTGCAGGGCTATCCCGAGGGCTTGCGCGCCCAGGTGGCCGCGCTGGCCGAGGCCTCGGAACTGGGCAGCGTGCTGCTGCGCAGGTACCCGCACCCGCATGCCGTGCGCGACGACAAATCCCTCTACCGCTATGCGGCCGACCTCCGGGCGCGCCACCTGCGCCATGCGGCGCCGGTCAACAAGGTGGTGTTCGACAGCAAGATCCACGTCATGCGCCATGCCCTGGGCCTGCACACGGCCTCGTCGCGGGTGCAGGGCGGCCGGCTGGCGGCCCGCCACGAGATCCGCGTGGCATCCATGTTCAAGCAGGTGCCGGACGAATTCCTGCGCATGATCGTGGTGCATGAACTGGCCCACCTGCGCGAGCGGGACCACGGCAAGGCCTTCTACCAGCTGTGCGAATCCATGGAGCCGGGCTACCACCAGTACGAGTTCGACACCCGTGTGTACCTGACCTACCTGGAAGGGGGCGGCGAGCCGCTCTGGCGGGATTGACCCGGTACGGCAATGCCCGCCAGCCATTCACGGTGCCGGCCCCGAAAAACGGGACACGCGGGCAGCGCCCGCGCTCAGCCCGCCATGCGCGGAAGCCCGGCGATCAGTTTGTCCAGCGTGACGGGGTAGTCCCGCACGCGCACGCCGGTCGCGTTGTAGATGGCATTGGCGATGGCCGCGCTCACGCCGCAGATGCCCAGCTCTCCCACGCCCTTGGCCTTCATGGGCGATGCGCGGGGATCGGGCTCGTCCAGGAACACCACCTCCTGGTGCGGGATGTCGGCATGCACCGGTACCTCGTAGCCGGCCAGGTCGTGGTTGACGAAGAAGCCCAGGCGCGTGTCCACCGCGAGTTCTTCCATCAGCGCGCCGCCCACGCCCATGGTCATGGCGCCGATCACCTGGCTGCGTGCCGAGAGGGGGTTGAGGATGCGGCCCGCCGCGCACACCGCCAGCATGCGGCGCACGCGCACCTCGGCCGTGAATGCATCCACGGCGACCTCGACGAAATGCGCGCCGAAGGTGGACTGCTGGGTTTCCTTTTCCAGCACGCCGAACTCGATGCCGTCCTCGGCCACCAGTTCGCCGTCGCGGGCGGCATCGGCCAGCGCCACGCTGCGGTCGCCAGCCGACACCTGCCCGTCGGTGAACCGGGCGGTGGCCAAGTCCAGGCCCAGCTTCCGGGCGACGGCCTCGCGCAGCTTCACGCTGGCGGCATAGACGCCCGAGGTGGCACTGGCCGCGCCCCACTGGCCACCCGAGCCGGCCGAAACGGGAAAGTCGGAATCGCCCAGACGTACCGCCACGCGCGAGAGCGGCACGCCCATCATCTCGGCAGCGGTCTGGGCGATGATGGTGTAGCTGCCGGTGCCGATGTCGGTCATGTCGGTTTCGACCAGGATACGGCCCTGTCCGTCCAGACGCACGCGGGCGGCGGATTTCATGACGGGTGCGCCGCGGTAGGCCGAGGCCACGCCCAGCCCCACCCACCAGGCGCCTTCGCGGCGCCGTGCCGGAAGCGGGTTGCGCGCGCTCCAGCCAAAGCGTTCGGCGCCCAGCCGCAGGCACTCCACCAATTGTCGTTGGGAGAAGGGCTTTTCAGGGCGCTTGCTGCCGGGCTTGTCGCCGCCCTTTTCCCCCGTGGGGTCGGGCACGACCTGCGTGTCGTTGCGGATTCGCAGTTCCACCGGATCCATGCCGAGCTTCTCGGCCAGCTCGTCCATGGCGATCTCGAGCGCCATGTGGCCGGTGGTCTCGCCCGGCGCGCGCATGGCGTTGGCTTCGGGCAGGTGCAGTTCGGCCAGGCGCGTGGTGGTCATGCGGTTCGCCCCTGCGTAGAGCCTGCGGGTCTGGTCGACGGCGCCGTCGGCCTGGCCGCCGGGCAGGTCGCCCGACCAGCACTCATGGCCGATCGCGAGGATCCGGCCCTGTGCGTCGGCGCCGATGCGCACGCGCTGGATGGTGGCAGGCCGGTGCGTGGTGTTGTTCATCATCAGCGGACGCTGCAGCGCCACCTTGACCGGCCGCTTCGCCGCGCGTGCCGCGAGCGCCGCCAGCAGTGCATCGGCCCGCAGGAAGAGCTTGCCGCCGAAGCCGCCGCCGATGAAGGGCGACACCAGCCGCACCTTGTCCTTCGGGATGCCCAGCGTCTTCGCGAGTTCGCCCTGGCCCCAGGCGATCATCTGGTTCGAGGTCCACACGGTGAGTTCGTCGCCCTTCCAGGCGGCGATGGTGGCGTGCGGCTCCATCATGGCGTGCGACTGGTCGGGCGTGGTGTAGGTGGCATCGATCTGCACCGGTGCGGCGGCGAAGGCGCCCGCGAAGTCGCCTACCGCCGTGTCGGGCGCATCGCCGTTGATGTCCTTGGGCTTCGTGGCCGAACCCTTGCTTGCGGCGAGGTCGTAGTTGCCGGGCTGGCGGTCGTAATCGACGCGCACCAGCTGCGCGGCGGCGCGGGCCTGCTCGAAGGTTTCGGCCACCACCAGCGCCACGGCCTGGTGGTAGTGATCGACCTGCGGGCCGGCCAGCAGCGGGGCGGTGTTCATCCTGCCCTGGCCCAGCTTGCCGGCGGACTGCGCCGTGACGATGGCCAGCACGCCGGGGGCGTGCCGGGCGCGCCCGAGGTCGATGTGTCGAATGGTGCCGCGCGGGATGGCCGACCCCACGACGAAGCCGTAGGCCGCGTCGGGTGCGACGTCGTGCCGTTCGTACGCATAGGGCGCGGAGCCGGTGGTCTTGAGCAGGCCGTCGATGCGGTTCACCGGCCGACCCACGACCTTGAGCTGGTCGATGGGGTTGGCAGTGGCGGGGGTGTCGAACTTCATGGCGGTCAGCTCCGGGCCTGGGAAAGGGCTGCGGCCAGCGTGCGCTCGGCCAGGGGCAGCTTGAAGGCGTTCTCGTGCGTGGGCCGGGCGCCGGCCAGCAGCTGGCTGGCCACCGCCTGCGCGCCCTGGGGCATGGCGGCTTCCGCTGCCTCGACCCGCCAGGGCTTGTGCGCCACGCCGCCCAGCGCCACGCGGCCCGTGCCGTCGCTCTGCACGATGGCCGCGACCGACACCAGCGCGAAGGCGTAGGAGGCGCGGTCGCGCACCTTGCGGTAGATGTGCGTGCCTCCCACGGGCGCGGGCAGGGTCACCGAGGTGATGAGCTCGCCCGGCTGCAGGGCGGTGTCGATGTGCGGGGTGTTGCCCGGCAGCCGGTGGAAGTCGGCGATGGGGATGACGCGCGTGGCGCCATCGGCACGCACGGTTTCCACCGTGGCGTCGAGCACGCGCAGTGCCACCGCCATGTCACTCGGGTGGGTGGCGATGCAGTCGTCACTGGTCCCCAGCACCGCGAGCTGGCGGCTGAAACCGCCGATGGCCGAGCAGCCGCTGCCCGACTGGCGCTTGTTGCAGGGCATGTGGGTGTCGTAGAAGTAGGGGCAGCGCGTGCGCTGCAGCAGGTTGCCGCCCGTGGTGGCCATGTTGCGCAGCTGGCCCGATGCGCCCGCCACCAGCGCCCGCGTGAGCACGCCGTAGTCGCGCCGCACGCTCGGGTGGGCGGCCAGGTCGCTGTTGCGCACCAGCGCGCCGATGCGCAGCCCTCCCTGCGGCGTGGGCTCCACAGTGTCCAGGCCGATGCCGTTCACATCCACCAGGTGGGCCGGTGCCTCGATCTGCAGCTTCATCAGGTCCAGCAGGTTGGTGCCGCCAGCGATGAATTTGGCGCCCGGCCGGGCGGCGATGGCGGCCGCGGCCTGCGCGGGCGAGGCCGCGCGTTCGTAGCTGAAGGGCTTCATTGCTCAAACCTCCGCGACTTCGGTGATGGCATCCACGATGTTGGAATAAGCGCCGCAGCGGCAGAGGTTGCCGCTCATGCGCTCGCGCAGCTCCTCGGCCGACAGCATGGGCCGGGCCACGATGTCGGCGCTGGCATGGCTGGGCGCGCCGCGGCGCAGCTCGTCGAGGGCGCCCACGGCCGAGCAGATCTGCCCCGGCGTGCAGTAGCCGCACTGGTAGCCGTCGTGCTTGACGAAGGCGGCTTGCAGCGGGTGCGGCGCGGCGGGCGTACCCAGGCCTTCGATGGTGGTCACGTTCGCGTCCGGGTGCATCACCGCCAGGCTCAGGCACGACACCACGCGCCGGCCGTCCACCAGCACCGTGCAGGCCCCGCACTGGCCATGGTCGCAGCCCTTCTTGGTGCCCGTCAGGCGCAGGTGTTCGCGCAGCGCGTCCAGCAGGGTGGTGCGGGTATCGAGGTGGAGCTCATGCGCCGTGCCGTTGACGCTGAGGCGGACTGCGGCGTTGACGGGCATCTGGGATGGCTCCGGCGCGCTCGCCGCGGAGGCCGGCATGGCGGATGCCGCCGCCGATGAAGCGCTGGCGATCAGCAGATCGCGCCGCGAGAGGGGGAGCTGGGCGTTGTGTTCCATCGTGGTTCCGTGGGGTGCTGCCGCAAGGCCGGGAAAGCGCTGCGTGCACACGGCACGCGCGAATTCCACAGCCTCGTGCAGCCCCTGGCCCGGCCGTGTAGGCCGTGCACTGAAACCGCCGTGGGTTCTGTTTCAGGCCGCTTCCTGGAGCCTCTCCACCATGGCGCATGCCGACGCGGGCAACTGCAGCCAGCGGTGTGCGGCCGCCTGCAGCAGGGGCAGGGCCCCGGTCGTGAAGAGGCTCGCCGTGCCCGCGGCCGGCCCGTGGGCCGCGGCCAGGGTACCGGCCGCCTCGAGCAGCCGGCGTGTCTGGCGCGCCACGGGTTCGCCCGTTTCCACCAGGCGCACCTGCGGGCCGGTGTGCGCGCGCAGCGCATCCTCGGCGAAGATGTAATGGGTACAGCCGAGCACGAGCGTGTCGATCTCGCGGGGGGCGGTGCCGAACGGGCCGAGCGCCGCGGTGTACCGGGCGCAGAGCGCGCGGATCTCGGCGGTGGCCGGGGCGTCGGGGTGGGTGTCGGCCGTGCTGCGCTCTATGGCGTGGGCCAGCCCGTCGCAGGGCTGCACCACGAACTCGACGGCACCCTGCAGCGAGGCCTGCAGGCGCTGGAACTTGGCGCTCGCCAGTGTCCCGCGCGTGCCGATCACGCCCACGCGGCCGGTGCGCGTGAGCGCCAGCGCAGGCTTGAGTGCCGGCTCCACGCCGACCAGCGGCAGGCCGGCATGCCGGGCACGCACCTCATGGATGGCGGCCGCGGTCGCGGTGTTGCAGGCCACCACCAGGGCCTTGATGCCGTGCGCCTGCTGCAGGTACGTGGTGATGGCATGGGTGCGTGCCGCCACGTAGGCATCGCCGCGCTCGCCGTAGGGTGCGTGCCCGCTGTCGGCCAGGTAGACGAAGCGCTCGTGCGGCAGCTCGGCCCGCAGCGCGCGCAGCACGCTCAGGCCGCCGACGCCGCTGTCGAACACGCCGATGGGTTGCTGCGCGGCGGACGGCACGTCAGGCGGCCACGAGGCCGATCGACTTGAACTCGCCGGTGGCGATGCGCTGGCTCCATTCGGCCGGGCCGGTGATGTGCTTGCTGGTGCCGCCCGCATCCACCGCCACGGTGACGGGCATGTCCACCACGTCGAACTCGTAGATCGCTTCCATGCCGAGGTCTTCGAAGCCGACCACCTTCGCGGTCTTGATGGCCTTGCTGACGAGGTAGGCGGCGCCGCCCACGGCCATCAGGTAGGCCGACTGGTGCTTCTTGATCGCCTCGATGGCGACCGGGCCGCGCTCGGACTTGCCGATCATCGCGATCAGGCCGGTTTCGGCCAGCATCATGTCGGTGAACTTGTCCATGCGCGTGGCCGTGGTCGGGCCTGCAGGGCCCACGGCCTCGTCGCGCACCGGATCGACCGGGCCGACGTAGTAGATGACGCGGTTGGCGAAATCGACGGGCAGCTTCTCGCCCCTGGCCAGCATGTCCTGGATGCGCTTGTGCGCTGCATCGCGGCCGGTGAGCATCTTGCCGTTCAGCAGCAGCGTGTCGCCGGGCTTCCAGCTCGCGACCTCTTCGCGCGTGAGCGTGTCGAGGTTGACGCGGCGGCTCTTGTTGTAGTCGGGTGCCCAGTCGATCTTCGGCCACAGGTCCAGCGACGGGGCCTCCAGGTACACGGGGCCGGAGCCGTCGAGCACGAAGTGCGCATGGCGCGTGGCGGCGCAGTTGGGGATCATGGCCACGGGCTTGGAGGCCGCGTGCGTGGGGTACATCTTGATCTTGATGTCCAGCACGGTGGTGAGGCCGCCCAGGCCCTGCGCGCCGATGCCCAGGGCGTTGACCTTGTCGAACAGCTCCAGGCGCAGTTCCTCCACCTGGTCGAGCTTCTCGCCGCGCGCGGCCTTGGCTTGCAGCTCGTACATGTTCAGGTCGTCCATCAGGCTTTCCTTGGCGAGCAGCACGGCCTTTTCCGCCGTGCCGCCGATGCCGATGCCCAGCATGCCCGGCGGGCACCAGCCGGCACCCATGGTGGGCACGGTCTTGAGCACCCAGTCCACCAGGTTGTCGCTGGGGTTCATCATGACCATCTTGGACTTGTTCTCGCTGCCGCCGCCCTTGGCCGCGACGGTGATGTCCACGGTGTTGCCGGGCACGATCTGCGTGAAGATCACGGCGGGCGTGTTGTCCTTCGTGTTCTTGCGCAGGAATTGCGGGTCGGCCACGACGCTCGCGCGCAGGGTGTTGTCCGGGTGGTTGTAGCCGCGGCGCACGCCTTCGTTGACGGCGTCTTCCAGGCCCTGGCCGGCGGGGAAGCCTTCCCAGCGCACGTCCATGCCGATCTTCAGGAACACGTTGACGATGCCGGTGTCCTGGCAGATGGGGCGCTGGCCGGTGGCGCTCATCTTGCTGTTGGTAAGGATCTGCGCCATCGCGTCCTTGGCCGCCGGGCTCTGCTCGCGCTCGTAGGCACGGGCCAGGTGGGCGATGAAGTCGGCGGGATGGTAGTAGCTGATGTACTGCAGGGACGCGGCGACGGATTCCACGAGGTCGTGGTACCGGATGGTGGTGCTCATGGTGGGGATGCGTTGTAGGTAGGACTGACGGCCGTGATTATCGCGCCGCGCCCCGGCGAGGGGGCGTGCAGGCCGCGGAACCTCAGGCCGGCGCGTTCGCTGCCGGGTCCAGCACCTGCATGTCGATGATGGACGGGCTGAAATCCGCCGCGCCCTCGGGCTTGTCGCCCACGGCCCAGGCGAGCAGCGTGTCGGCCGGCATGGGCCGGGCGAAGTAGAAGCCCTGCAGCTCGTCGCAGTGCATGGCCGCCAGGATGTCGCGCTGCCCTTCCGTTTCCACCCCTTCGGCCACCACGCGCAGGCCCAGGGCGTGCGCCAGGCGCACCACGGCGTCCACCACGGCGCGGGCATCTTCCTGCTCTTCCAGGTCGCGTACGAAGCTGCGGTCGATCTTGAGCTGGCGTGCCGGCAGGCTGCGCAGGTAATGCAGGCTGGAGTAGCCGGTACCAAAGTCGTCGATGGACAGGTACACGCCGATGCGCCCCAGTTCCTCGATGGCCCGCTGCGTGGCTCGCGTGTCCTCCATCGCGACCGATTCGGTGATTTCGCACAGCAGGTGCGAGGCCGGCACGCCATGCCGCTGCAGGGCGTCGCGGATGCGGTCGGCGAGCCCGCTTTCGCGCAGCTGGTACGCCGAGAGGTTGATGGCCACGCGCATGCGCAGCCCGTCCCAGGTCCACGCGGCCATCTGCCGGCAGGCCTCCTCGATCACCCAGTTGCCGAGCTGCGCGATCAGACCGAAGCGCTCGGCCACCGGGATGAATTCCACAGGGCTGACGTTGCCCCGCTCCGGATGCCGCCAGCGCAGCAGGGCCTCCACGCCGTTGATGCGGCCGCGCCGGGCATCGATCTTGGGCTGGTAGTGCAGGGACAGCTCTCCGCGGGGGATCGCCTGCCGCAGGTCGTGCTGCAGCGACAGCTGGGCCGTGGCGTCGGAATCCATGTGCGACTCGAACATCGCGTAGCTGTTGCCGCCGGCCCGCTTGGCGGCATACATGGCCGCGTCGGCGTTCGCGACGAGCTTGTCGCGCTCGCCGTGGTCCGGGTACACCACGATGCCGATGGAGCAGGCGATCTGCACCGTCTTGCCGGCCACCTCGAACGGCTGGCCCAGGGAGTTGAGCAGCCGGTGCGCCACCGCGAGGCAGTCGGCCGGGCCGTTCACGTTTTCCAGCAGGAGCAGGAACTCGTCGCCGCCCACGCGGGCCACGGTATCGCTTTCGCGGGCCTGCAGCCGCAGGCGTTCGGCGGCGCTGCGCAGGATGGCGTCCCCCGCCGCATGGCCGAAGGAGTCGTTGATGGGCTTGAAGCCGTCCAGGTCCACGAACATCACGCCCAGGCGCTGGCCGGCGTCGCGCCGCCGCAGGCGGTCCAGGCGCAGCAGGGCGTGGGACAGCCGGTCTTCGAACAGCAGCCGGTTGGGCAGCAGGGTCAGGGGGTCCGCGAAGGCCTGCTTCTGCAACTGGGCATTGGCCTCCGTGAGGCGCGCGTTGCTTTCCTGCAGGGATGCGTTGAGCTGCCGCGCGGTGCTCTGCAGGCGCGCGTCCAGCACGGATGTGAACAGCGTGCTCAGCAGGAGCATGCCGGACGACAGCACCACCATGGCCGTGAGGCCGGGCCCGCCGAGGCCGTCGGCGCTCAGGCATATCGAGCCTTCGGGGAAGGACGCCGCCGCCATGCCCGTGTAGTGCATGCCGCAGATGGCGATGCCCATCACCAGCGCAGCGGCCGCCTGGTACCACGCCCTGCGCCGGTCCTGACGGATGTGGATGAGCCACTGGAAGATGTGCAGCGCGGTGGCCGACGCGAAAAACGCCACCGCGATCGACAGCCCGACCAGCACCGGGTTCCACACGATGTCGATGGACATCTTCATGGCTTCCATGCCGATGTAGTGCATGCCGCTGATGCCCATGCCCATGAAAGCCGCGCCGACGAGGATCTGCCACCGGCCGAACCGCTGCAGGCTGGCCAGGCCCAGCGCCAGGGCCGAAGCCAGTACCGCGGCGAGCCAGGACAGCAGCGTGAGCCCGCTGGAAAAACCCAGCACGATGGGCAACTGGAAGGCCTGCATTCCCAGGAAGTGCATGGCCCAGATGCCCGTGCCCATCACCGCCGAGCCCGCGGCCCACCAGACCACGCCGATATGCCGCTGCGAGGCGTGCACCCGGCGCGCCAGATCCAGCGTCACGTAGCTGGCCAGCACCGCGATGGCGAAGGAGGCCGCCACCACCAGCGGATCGTAGCG
This sequence comes from Paracidovorax avenae, assembly GCA_003029925.1. Taxonomy (GTDB): domain Bacteria; phylum Pseudomonadota; class Gammaproteobacteria; order Burkholderiales; family Burkholderiaceae_C; genus Paracidovorax; species Paracidovorax avenae_A. Next base: position 1,744,546 of record CP028296.1, read on the forward strand.
CGATGGCATGAATGCGGTGACGGCGTAACTGGAGAGGGCGGACATGGTGGGGCGGGCCGCAGCATGCAGCGCGGCTCATAGTGTATCGATTGGTTACAGACCTTGCAGCCCGCTGGGACTTGGCAGGAGGGGTGGGGATGAGAATCGTTCCGTTGGCTTATGCTGCACAGCGAGGCTTCCTCGCCAGCGCGGCCCCGAAGAGAACGCGCCAGCCGTGGCCGGGGTGCACCCCACGCAGCGTGGCTGCACCAGTCTTCACACCTTCCATCCAGCGGAAATCCATCCATGTCCACCCGTACGGAACGCGATACCTTTGGCCCCATCGAAGTCCCGGCCCACCGGCTCTGGGGCGCGCAGACGCAGCGCTCGCTGCAGAACTTCGACATCTCCGGCGAGCGCCAGCCGCGCGAGATCCTCCATGCCCTGGCCCTGGTCAAGCGCGCCTCGGCCAGCGTGAACCATGCCCTGGGCCTGCAGGACGCGAAGAAGACCGAGGCCATCATCGCCGCCGCCGACGAGGTGGCCGCCGGCCGGCATCCGGACGAGTTTCCGCTCGTCGTCTGGCAGACCGGGTCCGGCACGCAGACCAACATGAACATGAACGAGGTGCTGGCCAACCGCGCGAGCGAAATCCTCGGTGGCGAGCGCGGCGAGGGCCGGGCGGTCCATCCCAACGACGACGTGAACCGCAGCCAGTCCAGCAACGACGTGTTCCCCACGGCCATGCACGTGGCGGCCGTGGAGGCGCTCACCCACCGCCTGCTGCCCGCCATCGCGAAGCTGCGCGCCACCCTGGAGAAGAAAGCGGCGGAGTTCGACGGCATCGTGAAGATCGGGCGCACGCACCTGCAGGATGCGACCCCCCTCACGCTCGGCCAGGAGATCTCCGGCTGGGTGGCCCAGCTGGCGCATGGCGAAAAGCATGTGCGCGACGCGCTGCCCCATCTCTGCGAACTGGCGCTGGGCGGCACCGCCGTGGGCACGGGGCTGAACGCGCCCCAGGGTTACGCCGAGGGCGTGGCGAACGAACTGGCCCGGCTGACGGGGCTGCCCTTCGTCACCTCGCCCAACAAGTTCGAGTCGCTCGCGTCGTGCGATGCGCTGGTGCATGCCCACGGCGCGCTCAAGACGCTGGCGGCCAGCATGATGAAGATCGCCAACGACGTGCGCTGGCTGGCCAGCGGCCCGCGCAGCGGCATCGGCGAGATCACGATTCCCGAGAATGAGCCGGGCTCGTCGATCATGCCGGGCAAGGTGAACCCCACGCAGAGCGAGGCCGTGACCATGCTGGCGGCGCAGGTCTTCGGCAACGACGTGGCCATCAACATCGGCGGCGCCTCCGGCAATTTCGAGCTGAACGTGTTCCGCCCGATGGTGGCCCACAACTTCCTGCAGAGCGTGCGCCTGCTCGCCGACGGCATGGTGAGCTTCAATGACCACTGCGCCGTGGGCATCGAGCCGAACCGCGAGCGCATCGGCGAACTGGTGGCGCGCTCGCTGATGCTGGTGACGGCGCTCAATACCCACATCGGCTACGACAAGGCGGCCTTCATCGCCAAGAAGGCCCACAAGGAGGGCACTTCGCTGCGCGAGGCGGCCGTGGCTTCGGGTCACGTGACGGGCGAGCAGTTCGACCAGTGGGTGGTGCCCGGCAACATGGTGGGCCGCTGACGCGGCTGCCGCTCAGGCCGCCGCCTTGCGGCGCGTGCGCCGGGCCGGGATCGCAGGCCCGGCACGGCCTTTCCTGTCGGTGCGCGCCCGGGCCCGGGCCGTGTCCTGCAGGAAGGCCATCAGCCGGCGCTCCACGGCGCTGAGGCCCCGGGCCCCGGCGGCGCGCTCGCCGATGCGCTCCCACACCGCCTGCATGCCGGGCCCCGCGTCCGACGCGAGTTGAGAGCCGAGTTCCAGCACGGCGGGATGGATGTAGGACTTCTTGCAGACCGCCGGCGTGTTGCCCAACTGGCGCGCCACTTCCGCCAGGATGTGCTTGGCGGTCGCGACCGGGGCGCCCTCGGGCTGGGTGCAGGCGATGCGCGTGAGCTCCAGGGCCTGCGCCGTGCCGTGCCAGGTCCGGAAATCCTTGGCGGTGAATCGCATGCCGCCGCCCGGCGCGCTGTCGTCCGTGCCCGCGATCTCGTGCAGGTAGTCGTTCACGTCGCCGGAGCCCACGGTGTGCCGCGTGCCGTCTTCGTCCTCGTACTGGAAGAGCTCCTGCCCCGGCAGTTGCTGGCATCGGCGCACCACGCGGGCCACGCGCGGGTCGTCCACCGTCGCCTGCTGCTCCACGCCGCTCTTGCCGCGAAAGCGCAGGGTCAGGGTGCTGCCGCGCACGCCCGCGTGCCGGTTGCGCAGCGTGGTGAGGCCGTAGGAGCGATTGGCAGCCGCGTACTCCTCGTTGCCCACGCGCAGGAAGGTGGTGTCCAGCAGCCGGACGATGGTCGCCAGCACCACCGCGCGCGCGAGCGCAGGCTCGCCGCGCCGCGGCTGGAGGTCGCGCGCCACGCGTGCGCGGATGCGGGGCAGGGCCCGGCCGAAGGCCTGCATGCGTTCGAACTTGGCCTCGTCGCGCAGCTGGCGCCATTCGGGGTGGTAGCGGTACTGCCGGCGTCCTCGCGCGTCCAGCCCGGTCGCCTGCAGGTGGCCTTCGGGCAGCGGGCAGATCCAGACATTCGTGTAGGCCGGGGGAATCGCCAGCTTGCGGATGCGGGCGATCTCCTCCTCGTCCGTCACCCACTGCCCCTCGGGCGTGCGGAACTTGAAGTGCTTGCCGCGCAGCACGCGGGTGAGCCCCGGCAGCGTGTCGGGGTGGACGTAGCGCAGGCCGCCTGGCAGGCGCTCCGGCGGAGCGGGGCGGGGCCCGGCGTCGCGGGAGCGGGCGGATGGGTCGGCAGGGAGGTACATGGACGGGCCTGTGTGCGGATCTGGGTCCATCACACACGGTTTTGCACCGCGGCGCTGTAGGAAGCGCCAGGGCCCGCCGGTGGGAAAGAAGCGTGACGCGCAGGCGGCCGGCCCCGTCACTCCTGCGGAGGCTCCAGCGAGAAACCCACGCCATAGACCGACCGGATCCATTCGTGGTCGCTGCCGTCGGCGGCGCGCAGCTTGCGGCGCAGGTTCTTGATGTGGCTGTCGATCGCGCGTTCGTTCACGTCGAGCGTGTCGTCGTATGCCATGTCGAGCAACTGCGCGCGCGAGAAGATCCGGCCGCTGTGGCTCGCCAGGGCCTGCAGCAGGCGGAACTCGCGCGGCGTGAGCGAAACGGGCGTGCCACGCAGATGCACCTGCCAGAACGCCTCGTCGAGCACCAGGGGCGCGTCCTGCGCGGCCGGCGCCGGATGGGCCGTGCTGCGGCGCAGCACCGTGCGCACCCGCGCGACGACCTCGCGGGGTGAAAAAGGCTTGCAGATGTAGTCGTCGGCGCCCAGTTCCAGCCCGATCAGCCGGTCCACCTCTTCCACCCGCGCCGTGAGCATGATGATGGGGCGGTCGGTGCGTCGGCGCGCCTGCCTGAGCACTTCCAGCCCATCCATGCCGGGCAGCATGATGTCGAGCAGAGTGAGGTCGGGCGGCGTGGGGCCGGTGAGACGGGCGATCGCGGCATGGCCGTCGGCCACGTGTTCGGCCTCGAAGCCGGAATGCCGCAGGTAGTCCAGGACGACATCCGCGATATCGGGCTCGTCCTCGACCACCAGAATGCGTTGGGGGTCATCGTTCATGGATGGGTGTCTCCAGCAAAGGCAGGGTGAGAAGAATGCGCAGGCCGCCCAGCGGCGAGGCCTCGGCGGTGATCCGTCCGCCGTGCGCCTGCACGATGGCCCGGCAGATGGCCAGCCCGAGGCCGGAGCCGCCGGTGTCGCCCGCGGCGCGGGTGCGGGAGGCTTCGGCACGGTAGAGCCGGTCGAACACGCGCGGCAACTCCGGTGCGGGGACGCCGGGCGCCGTATCGTCCCATTGCAGCACGAGCCAGGCTCCGTTGCCCGCCTTGCGTTCGGTGCGCGCGGCGATGCAGAGCCGGCCGCCCGTTTCGGTGTAGCGCAGGCTGTTTTCCAGCAGGTTGAGGTACACACGGTGCAGTTGCGCCGGGTCGCCCCGCACCACCGGCGGCGGGTGGCTGCCCGCGCAGGCGTCCACGGCCGACGTGTCCAGGGCGATGCCTGCGTTGTCGAAGCGCGCCTGCATCGAGGCGACGGCCTCCGACAGCAGGGGCAGCGGCTCCACGGGCTCCGGGGCCGTGGGCGTGGCGTCGCCTGCGGCGTCGAGGCTCGCGCGCAGGTCGCCCACCAGCTGGATCAGCCGCATCACCTGCCGGTGCAGGCGCAGTGCCGTCCTGTCGTCGAAGGTGCGCACGCCATCCTGCACGGCCTCGATTTCCGCGCGCATGGCCGCCAGGGGCGTGCGGAGTTCGTGCGCCACGTCGCCGATCCACTGGCGGCGCGAAGCTTCCATGTTCGCGAGCTGCTCCGCCATGTCGTTGAACGTGGAGGCGAGCCGCGCCAGTTCGTCGTCGCCCTGCACCGGCACGCGCGTGTCCAGCCGGCCGCCGGCCACCCGGCGTGCCCCATGGACCAGCGCACCGATGGGGGCCAGCCAGCGCCGCGCCAGCCACCAGGACAGCCAGAGCGCCAGGATCAGGCCGGCGGCGCCCGTCCAGGCGACGAACACCAGTTGCTCGCGCAGGAAGGCCTGGTCCGCCTCGGTCTCCACATCCAGCGGCGGCAGCAGCACGAGCTGGCCGATGGCCTCGCCGCGGGGGCCGCGCAGCACGCGCCGGGCAGTGCCCTGCACCGGCTGGGCGCCGGCGACCGACTGGCGGTTGCTGTCGATCAGCCCCAGGCGGACCGACAGCGCGTGCTGGGTGGGATCGGGAGCAGGCGGCGCGGCGTTACCGGACGGCGCCCCGGCGGGGGACGGCGGGTTGCCGTCGCCGAATGCATAGGCATCCACATCGCATGTATCACCATGCCTTGCAGTTGGGGCGGGTCGGGAGGGCCCGAAGGTCGCCCGGGGCAGCGCAACGCCGGGTTTGTGCATCTGGCGCCACAGCTCGGGCTGCGTGCGCAGGGTCTGCCAGCCGCCGTGCAGTACATAGACGCGTTCCAGTCGCTCCGCGAGCCAGTCCAGCCGGCCGAGTTCGATCTCCGCGATGTAGGGGCCCAGTCCCCGCTGCAGGCCCAGGCGGGAGAACCCCACGAACAGTGCCAGCAGCACGGCCAGCAGGACGCTGAGCGCGAGGAAGGCTTTGCTCTGCAGGGTCAGTCGTGGCATCGGTTCGGGCTGCGTGGTCCAGGGGTGCCGGCGGGCGCGGGGCCAGCCGGGTGTCTGTCTTCCTCCAGTATGGATGGGTTCGACTGTGCCCGCCGATCCAGGAGAAAAAATGGACCCCGCTCTCCGCGGGCACCCGCGTCAGTGGGCGGCCGCCGTCGCCTGCGCGATCCAGCCGTCGAAGGTCTGCTGGTGCGCCCGGATCCAGCCGTCCACGTGGCGCTCGATGTCGGCCTGCCGGTTCTGGCCCTGCTGCATGGCGAGGTTCTGCGCGTTGATGTCGGCCACCGGCAGTTGCATCACTTCGAAGAGCTTCGCCGCCGCCGGGTTCTTCTCTGTGAAGGTTTTGTTCGCCACGATTTTCTGCACGTTCGGCACGAAGCCGTAGTTCTTGCCGTCCGGCAGCTTCGTGTCGATGCCGGCCTGCTCGCCCGGAAGCGAGGAACGGGGCACCTGCAGCCATACCACGTCCCGGCCGGGGCGCAGAACGCCGCTCACCCAGTAGGGCGTCCAGGTGTAGTAGAGGATGGGCTTGCCCTGCTTGTAGCGCGCGATGGTGTCGGCCATCAGCGCCGCGTAGCTGCCCTGCACGTGCGTGACCGTGCCCGTCAGGCCGAAATCCTTGAGCTGGTGCTCGATGACCGCCTCGCAGCCCCAGCCCGGATTGCAGCCCGTGAGGTCGGCGCGCCCGTCGCCGTTGGCGTCGAAAAGCTTCGCGAGCTTCGGGTCCTTGAGCTGGTCGATGTGGGTGATCTTGTACTGCTCAGCCGTCTTGCGGTCGATCAGGTAACCCTGCACCGCGTTGGGCGAGTAGGCCCCCTTGCGCCAGAGCTTCGCGGCGCCGCCGGCGTTCTTGTAGAAGTCGGCATGCAGCGGATCCCAGTGGTCGGCGATGAAGGTGGCGTCGCCGTTGGCGACCGCGAGATGGGCCGTGGCGTATTCGATTTCCTTGATGGGCTGCACTTGGTAGCCGAGCTTCTGCAGCGCGCGGGACACCAGCAGCGTCTGGAAGGTTTCCTCGGCATTGGAGCTTTGCAGCGGCTGCACGGAAATGCCCTTGCCGGGCAGGGACTGCGCGCCGGCGGGCAGCGCCGCGGCCAGGGTCAGGGCGAAGGCACAGGCGGCGGCACGGGCGAATGCCGGCACGCCCGCCGGGGTGGGAAAGGAGCGTTGGAAATGGATGTGCATAGAGTGCAGTGATTCCTGGATGGGGTGCGTCAGCGGGCGGCCCCCGCCAGCGCGGGCTCTTCCGCGGCGGGCAGGACGGCGGAGGGCTCCGCGGTGGGGGTGCGGCCGCGGGGGGCTTGCCCCGGGGCGGGGCGCAGCGCGGTGAAGGCGGCCGCCACCAGGCCTGCGGGGCCGGTCTGCCACCAGTGGCGTGCGCCGCGCCGCGGCCGGCCCATGGCCTGCGTGAGGCGGTCCAGCGTGATCGCGAGCAGCACGATGCCCAGCCCGCCCACGGTGGCCAGGCCCATGTCCAGCCGGCCGATGCCGCGCAGCACCATCTGGCCCAGGCCGCCCACGGCGATCATCGAGGCGATCACCACCATCGAAAGCGACAGCATCAGGGACTGGTTGATACCGGCCATGATCGACGGCATGGCCAGCGGCAGCTGCACCTTCCAGAGCATCTGCAGCGGCGAGGCTCCGTAGGCGCGGGCGGCTTCCACCAGGTCGGGGCGCACCTGCCGCAGGCCCAGGTTGGTGAGGCGCACCAGCGGCGGCAGCGCGAACACGATGGTCACCACCACGCCCGGCACGTTGCCGATGCCGAAGAGCATCACCACCGGCACGAGGTACACGAAGGCCGGGGTGGTCTGCATGGCGTCGAGCGCCGGACGCAGCAGGCGCTGTGCCCGGTCGCTGCTGGCCAGCAGGATGCCCAGGGGCAGGCCCAGCAGCAGGCAGAACGCCAGCGAGGTGAGCACGAGCGACAGCGTCACCATCGCCTCCTGCCAGATGCCCAGCATCGCCACCAGCAGCAGCGATACCACCGCGCCCAGGGCGAGCGCGCGGCCCGCGAACTGCCATGCCAGCAGACCCACGACGGCGACCATGCCCAGCGTGGGCAGGCTGGTAAGTACCGACTGCACGCCTGCGAGCGTCGCGTCCACCGGTGCGCGCACAGCCTGGAATGCGGGCCGGAAGTGCTCCACCGTCCAGGTCAGGCCCTGGTTGATCCAGTGTTCCACCGGAAGCGATCCGTCCCAGAGCTGGGACAGGTGCAGGCCGCCCGCGGCCTGCGACGGGTCGCCCGCGCCGCCCAGGGCGTCATGGGGCAGCGTGGCACCGCTCGCGGACGCGTCGGGCGCGGCGTTCAGCCAGTCCGCGCCGCCGGCATCGGGCCCGGTGGCTGAAGAGGCGGCCCAGGGGTCTGCGGCAGCTGTACCGGTCGCAGGGTCCGCCTGCGTCCCGAACGGAGCCACGGCGGCAGGGCCGTCGCCTGCTGCTGCCCAGGGGTTGGTGTCGGGCGCCTGAGCGGTATGGGCCTGGGCCGCCTGGGTGGCCTGGAGGGCGTCGTTACCCGTGGAGGTGGAGGAAGGAAGCGTCGGGGTGGCGGTCATGCGTGGCTCCTTGCAGGTTCGGATGCGGCGGGACGGGTCGCGTGCGCGGGGGACGGAACCGTCGGCGGCACGGGTGGGGTGTCGCGGTCCAGGAAGCGCAGCAGCGTGGTCTTGCTGACCACGCCCCGGAAACGGCCGTCGGGATCCACCACCGGCAGGGCGCAGGGCGCCTGCGCGACCTGGCCGAACAGGTCGGCCACGGGGGCATCGGCCGGGATCGTGCCCACCTCCGGGATGAAGGCATGCTGCAGCCCCAGCGGACCCGAGTGGCCCTGCAGCGCCGCCCGCAGCGAATCGCCGGAGACGGTGCCCAGGTACCGCTGCGCGGGCGTGACCACGTAGGCGAAGTTGTCGTCATGCCCCTCGATGAGCTGCAGCGCGGGGCGGCAGCCCCGGTCGGTGTGCTCGCGCACCACGGTCAGCCGCTTGCGCGCGATGTCGCCCGCCTTGAACACGGCAGCCGCGTCCACGCCGCGCACGAAATTGCGCACGTAGTCGTTGGCCGGATTGCGCAGGATCTCGTCCGGCGTGCCGACCTGCACCACGTGCCCGTCCTTCATGATGGCGATGCGGTCGCCGATGCGCATGGCCTCGTCGAGGTCGTGGGAGATGAAGACGATGGTGCGGCGGCGGATCTGCTGCAGCCGCAGCAGTTCGCTCTGCATCTCGGTGCGGATGATGGGGTCGAGCGCCGAGAAGGCCTCGTCCATCAGCAGGATGGACGGATCGGACGCCAGCGCGCGGGCCAGCCCCACGCGCTGCTGCATGCCGCCGGAGAGCTCGTCCGGATAGCTCTGCGCCCAGGCGGCGAGTCCCACCTGCTCCAGCGCGGCGGCGGCCTGCTGCTCCCGCTCCGCGCGGGCCACGCCCGCCAGTTCCAGGCCGAACGCGGTGTTGTCGAGCACGGTCATGTGGGGCATCAGGGCGAATGACTGGAACACCATGCTGATGTCCTTGCGGCGCAGCGCCCGCAGGGCGCGGTCCGGCAGCACGTTGATGTCGGAGCCTTCGACCAGGATGCGGCCCGCGGTGGGCTCGATGAGGCGGTTGAGCATGCGCACCAGGGTCGATTTGCCGGAACCCGACAGGCCCATGACGACGAATATCTCGCCGGCCTCGATGGTGAAGGTGGCGTCGAAGACGCCGATGGATTGGCCCGTGCGTTCCAGGATCTCCTGCTTGCTGCAGCCCTGGCGCACGAGTTCGAGCGCGGTATCGGGCGCGTCGCCGAATACCTTGAATACATGGTCGATGGTGATTTGCTTGGCCACGTCGTGGGTCCTCCCTCGGTCGGAACGGGTTGAACGAACACGCCCGGCGGCGATCCTGGGCGCAGGACCGCCTCCGGGCACGGGGCCGGTAGATCGGCTGCAACCTGATGCGGCGGCCCCGCGCGGCGCCGCGAAAAAAGCATGCGCCGGCGTTGCCGGAAAAAAGGTGGGCGGTGGCCCGGGGTTTGGCCCGCATGGCACGCAGGAAGGTGCGCAAGGGCGAGGGGTGCCCGGCGGAGAGGTCGGGGCTGCGAGGACTCCGCCGGTGCCCCGTGGGGCATCAGGGCCGGAACCGGCCGTGGCGCCGGCGGACCGCAAGGCTGCGGCGGCGCCGACTCAATGATCCGGGCCCTGCTGCACTCCGCAACGGGAGGAGGGGACCGGATTACCTGCACTGCAGGTGGTAAAACACCCACAAAGTGTAAGCATTCGGTGTTTTTGAGTCAAAACACCGGTTTTTACGGATGTGTTATCCGCGAGCGCGACCGGGGCGCCCCGCGTGCCGGCCGCACGGCGGATTTCAGTGCTTCTCGTGCGAGACGTGCAGGAGCCGGTCCGTATAGGCGATGGCGATCGCGCTGGCCAGGAACGCTACATGGATGATGGTCTGCCACATCAGCACCTTGGTGTCGTAGTTGGCGGCGTTGATGAAGGTCTTGAGCAGGTGGATCGAGCTGATGCCGATGATGGACAGCCCCAGCTTCACCTTGAGCACCGAGGCGTTGACGTGGCCCAGCCATTCGGGCTGGTCGGGATGGGTGTGCAGGTTGAGCCGGCTCACGAAGGTTTCGTACCCGCCCACTATGACCATGATGAGCAGGTTCGAGATCATCACCACGTCGATGAGCGCCAGCACCACCAGCATGATCACGGTCTCGTTGAGCGCGACGACTTCCACGCCCGGCTTGTAGCCGATGCTCGTGACCAGCGCCTGCAGCGCAGGCTGGTGGCCGAAGGCGGCCTCCACGAGGTGCCAGAGCTCCACCAGGAAGTGCCATACGTACACGCCCTGGGCGACGATGAGCCCCAGGTACAGGGGCAGCTGTAGCCAGCGGCTCGCGAAGATGAGCGAGGCGAGCGGGCTCAGGGCAGGGCCCTGCGGGCGCGGAGCGGAGTCTTGGGGGAAGGCCATATCGGTGGGGAAAAGGGTGGTGGAAACCGGGGAGCGGGAGGATCGCGGCGGAATTCTAGGGCTTGCCGTCGAGCCGGCGGTCCGTGGGGCTGCTGCCTGTCCGGGCGGGTGGAAGCGCCCGCTGCGGCGCCGTGCCGGGAGTAGCATGTGGGCCGTGCCGGTGGCGGGCTGCGGCCCCATGCGGGCGTGCGTCAGTGGCATGTAAGTGGGCCCCCTGAAAGTACCGGCGAAAACCTGTTCCAACGACTCCCAGGAGACAAAGCAAATGAGTGCGTCATCGTCCACGATCGAATCCGTGCTGGTGGAAAACCGCGTCTTCCCCCCGCCCGCTGCCTGCGAGAAGGGTGCGCGCATCTCCGGCATGGCCGGCTACGAGGCCCTGTGCGCCGAGGCCGAACGTGATTTCGAAGGCTTCTGGGCGCGCCTGGCGCGCGAGAACGTGCAGTGGACCAGGCCCTTCACCCGCACGCTCGACGGGTCCAACGCCCCGTTCTTCCAGTGGTTCGCCGACGGCGAACTCAACGCCAGCGCCAACTGCCTGGACCGCCACATCGGCACGCCGGTCGAGAACAAGACCGCGATCGTCTTCGAGGCCGACGACGGCGCCGTGACGAAGGTCACCTACAGGGAGCTGCTGGAGCGCGTCGGCCGCTTCGCCAACGCCCTTAAGGCCGAGGGCGTGAAGAAGGGCGACCGCGTGCTGATCTACATGCCCATGACCATCGAGGGCGTGGTCGCCATGCAGGCTTGCGCGCGCATCGGCGCCACGCACAGCGTGGTGTTCGGCGGCTTCTCGGCCAAGGCGCTGCAGGAGCGCATCATCGACGCGGGCGCGGTGGCCGTGGTCACCGCCAACTACCAGATGCGCGGCGGCAAGGAACTGCCGCTCAAGGCCATCGTCGATGAAGGCATCGCCATGGGCGGCTGCGAATCGATCCGCAGCATCCTCGTCTTCCAGCGCACGGCCACGGCCTGCAACATGGTGGCGGGCCGCGACAAGACCTTCGACGAGGCCCTGGCCGGCCAGAGCGCCGAGTGCGCGCCCGTGCCTGTCGGCGCGGAGCATCCGCTCTTCATCCTCTACACCAGCGGTTCGACCGGCAAGCCCAAGGGCGTGCAGCATTCCACGGGCGGCTACCTCCTGTGGGCCAAGCTCACCATGGACTGGACCTTCGACCTGAAGCCGGAGGACGTCTTCTGGTGCACGGCCGACATCGGCTGGATCACCGGCCACACCTACGTGGCCTACGGCCCGCTCGCCGCCGGCGCCACGCAGGTCGTGTTCGAGGGCGTTCCCACCTACCCGAACGCCGGCCGCTTCTGGCAGATGATCGAGCGCCACAAGGTCTCGATCTTCTACACCGCGCCCACGGCCATCCGCTCGCTCATCAAGGCGGCCGAAGCCGACAAGGCGGTGCACCCGTCCAGCTCCGACCTGTCGAGCCTGCGCATCCTGGGCAGCGTGGGCGAGCCCATCAACCCCGAGGCCTGGATGTGGTACCACAAGAACGTGGGCGGCGAGCGCTGCCCCATCGTGGACACCTTCTGGCAGACCGAGACCGGCGGCCACGTCATCACCCCGCTGCCGGGCGCCACGCCGCTGGTGCCGGGCTCCTGCACGCTGCCGCTGCCCGGCATCACCGCCGCCATCGTCGATGAATCCGGCAACGACATTCCCAACGGCACGGGCGGCATCCTGGTCATCAAGCGCCCCTGGCCCAGCATGATCCGCACCATCTGGAACGACCCGGAGCGCTTCAAGAAAAGCTACTTCCCCGACGAGCTCAAGGGCTACTACCTGGCGGGCGACGGCGCGGTGCGCAGTGCGGACCGCGGCTACTTCCGCATCACCGGCCGCATCGACGACGTACTGAACGTCTCGGGCCACCGCATGGGCACGATGGAAATCGAATCCGCCCTCGTGTCCAAGACCGACCTCGTGGCCGAAGCCGCCGTGGTGGGCCGCCCCGACGACCTGACCGGCGAGGCCATCTGCGCTTTCGTGGTGCTGAAGCGCCCGCGCCCCACGGGCGACGAGGCCAGGGCCATCGCCAAGGAGCTGCGCGACTGGGTGGCCAAGGAGATCGGCCCGATCGCCAAGCCGAAGGACATCCGCTTCGGCGACAACCTGCCCAAGACACGCAGCGGCAAGATCATGCGCCGCCTGCTGCGCTCCATCGCCAAGGGCGAAGCGATCACGCAGGACACCAGCACGCTGGAGAATCCTGCCATCCTGGATCAGTTGGCCCAGGCCAACTGACGCGCGGCCCACTCCGTGCTGTAGGACGGAATCTGTTTCGCCGGCTCCACGCCGGCGGGACGGCCATGGCCGGGTTACAACCGGGTGCCAACGCCGCCGCGGCCCTCGCGGCGCGGCGCCCGACATTCTTCCCGGAGAACAACCATGGCCTTCCGATCCATCGTCATCCTGCTCATCGTCGCGGCGATCGCCGTGCTCGCCGCGCTCAACTGGAGCACCCTGGCCACGCCTTCGGCCATTTCGCTCGGGTTCACGTCCTTCCAGGCACCGCTCGGCCTGCTGATGCTGGGGCTCACCGTGCTGCTGGGCATCTTCTTCATCGCCTACGTGCTGTCGCTGCAGGGTTCCGTGCTGCTGGAAACCCGCCGCCACGCCAAGGAGCTCCAGGCCCAGCGCGAACTGGCCGACCGGGCCGAGGCCTCGCGCTTCACCGAACTGCGAACCTTCCTCGAATCGCAGCACCAGCAGGGCCAGGCCGCGCTGCTGGCGCGCATCGACGTGCTGGAATCGCATGTCGCGGCCCGGGTACAGGAGTCCGACAACGCCACGGCGGCGTACGTGGGCCAGCTGGAAGACCAGTTGCGCACTCGCCGCGATCCGGTGCTGTGAGCAAAAGTCCTCCATCGCCGGAAAAAGACCTTGGCCATGCAGTGACCGCAAAGGGCCGTGGCACTGGCTGCCGGGCTTGAAATAAAAGGCGGCCGGTGCGAGCGTTCATTTGCAGGTTATTTGAAGGACATTCTTTGCATTGATCGAATAGCTGCACTGCTCCACGCGTTTCGCCAGCTGGACATCATGCGTTTGCTTGTCCGCGTACTTGCAGCGTAGGGTTGCGAACCGGCCCTCGTCGTAGATGTAGCCTAGAACCCAGTGGCCGTATCGCTCCTTTGCCACGTCCGGTTCAAGGGTTGCAAGATCCGAAGGTTCTCCGTCGAATACATCGATGTAGCGAAGCGGTTGATTCTGTCGAATGGGGCAGACTGAAGGCGCGGCGAGCACACTGCTCCAGCCAAACAGGCAAAGCAGGAGGGCGGCAATTTGCCTACTCAATGACATGGAAGTTGTTTCCATTGTTTGAGTTGCCATTGGCGCCCCATCGGAGAACTCTCGGGCCGACAGCTTTGGGGCTTGGTGGGGTAACGTATTGGTCGTATACCTTGATGCCGGCAGCATCCTGGCTCACGTAGATGGCTGCGTGGCCTTCATAGTGGCCCGAGGTATTGAATGTGGCTATTGCGGTACCGGGCGCCATGCTCTGGTTGTCTTTGACTTGGGCGCCTTTGCGCCGGTGGGTGGTGCTTGGATCCTCCGACTTTTGTACCCAGTCCAGGCCTTGCATGGCACCTGCTCCATCAACCGGCGCTCGGAACTCAGCCGGTTGACCGTGAACAGCGGTTCGCTGAAGACGTCCACGCCCCGAATGGATGGGAGGAGGTTGCGACTCGGGTGACCTGCAGGCGGGGGTATGGGCGGGGGTATTTCAGCAGCCTGTCAGGCCTGCGTTACTTGAGTGACAGCACCCAGGCCGCCAGCTTCTTGGCCTCGGCTTCATTCACCTGGGAGTTGGCCGGCATGGGCACCGGGCCCCACACGCCGGAGCCGCCCTTCATGATCTTGGCGGCCAGCTTGTCCACGGCATCCTTCTGGCCGGCGTACTTGGCCGCCACGTCCTTGTAGGAAGGGCCCACGAGCTTCTTGTCCACGGCATGGCAGGCCATGCAGTTCTTGGCCGTGGCCAGGGCCTGGTCGGCCAGGGCGGGCGTGGCAGCGGAGAAGGCCAGCAGGAGGAGGGGGAGCGTGCGCTTCATGGGGGGCTTTCGTGTAGGTTAGTATGCGGCTCAATGAAATTGTAGTGGGCGGGGTTGACGTGCCGTGGCGGTCTTTTCCGCCTACCCGCGCCACCCCTGCCGGAGTTGCCACCATCATGTATACCCTGGGTCTCGGAATCCTGCTGGTCGTGCTCAAGTACCTGGAGATCGGCCCGGTCGCGCAGTGGAGCTGGTGGTGGGTGCTGTCGCCGTTCGCCGTCACCGCGGCCTGGTGGGCCTGGGCGGATGCCACGGGCTACACCAAGCGCCGTGCCATGGAGAAGACCGACCAGCGCCGCCAGGACCGCATCGACCGGCACAAGGAAGCCATGGGCGTGAAGCCGCGCCGTCCCCGTTGAGGGCCCTGGCCGGTTCCGGGCGCCTGCCGCCGGGGCGGCGATAGGCATGCCGCCCGGCGGGGGAAGGCACTGGGGGATAATTCCGCGTCGCCGAGCGACCGCCTCCTTCCAACCTTTCTCCGACCCACGATGCCCGCATACCGTTCCAAGACCTCCACCGCCGGACGCAACATGGCCGGTGCCCGCTCCCTGTGGCGCGCCACCGGCATGAAGGACGAAGACTTCAGCAAGCCGATCATCGCGGTGGTGAACTCCTTCACCCAGTTCGTGCCCGGCCACGTGCACCTGAAGGACCTGGGCCAGCTCGTGGCCCGCGAGATCGAGGCGGCCGGCGGCGTCGCCAAGGAGTTCAACACCATCGCGGTGGATGACGGCATCGCCATGGGCCACGACGGCATGCTGTATTCGCTGCCCAGCCGCGACATCATCGCGGACTCGGTCGAGTACATGGTGAACGCGCACTGCGCCGATGCCATGGTCTGCATCTCCAACTGCGACAAGATCACGCCCGGCATGCTGATGGCTGCGATGCGGCTGAACATCCCCGTGGTGTTCGTCTCCGGCGGCCCCATGGAGGCCGGCAAGACGCGCCTGGCCAACCCCGTCACCAAGACCATCGAGTTCAAGAAGCTCGACCTGGTGGACGCGATGGTGATCGCCGCCGACGACAAGTACTCCGACGCCGACGTGGCCGAGGTGGAGCGCTCCGCCTGTCCCACCTGCGGTTCGTGCTCGGGCATGTTCACCGCCAACTCCATGAATTGCCTGACCGAGGCGCTGGGCCTGTCCCTGCCCGGCAACGGCACCGTGGTGGCCACGCACGCCGACCGCGAGCAGCTCTTCAAGCGCGCCGGCCGCCGCATCGTGGAACTGGCCCGCCAGTACTACGAGCAGGACGACGAGCGCGTGCTGCCACGCTCGGTGGGCTTCAAGGCCTTCGAGAACGCGATGACGCTGGACATCGCCATGGGCGGCTCCACCAACACCATCCTGCACCTGCTGGCCATTGCCCAGGAGGCCGGCATCGACTTCACCATGGCCGACATCGACCGCCTCTCGCGCGTGGTGCCGCAGTTGTGCAAGGTGGCGCCCAACACCAACAAGTACCACATCGAGGACGTGCACCGCGCCGGCGGCATCATGGCCATCCTGGGCGAACTGGACCGCGCGGGCCGGCTGCACACCGATGCCCCCACCGTGCATGCCCCCACGCTGGGCGATGCGCTGGCGCAGTGGGACATCACCCGCACGCAGGACGAGGCCGTGCGCCATTTCTACATGGCAGGCCCGGCCGGCATCCCGACGCAGGTGGCGTTCAGCCAGAACACGCGCTGGCCCAGCCTGGACCTGGACCGCGCCGAAGGCTGCATCCGCTCCGTCGAGCATGCGTTCTCGAAGGAGGGTGGCCTGGCCGTGCTGCGCGGCAACATCGCGCTGGATGGCTGCGTGGTCAAGACGGCAGGCGTGGACGAATCCATCCACGTGTTCGAGGGCTCGGCCCACGTGACCGAATCGCAGGACGAGGCCGTGGAAAACATCCTGGCCGACAAGGTCAAGGCCGGTGACATCGTCATCGTGCGTTACGAAGGTCCCAAGGGCGGCCCCGGCATGCAGGAAATGCTCTACCCGACCAGCTACATCAAGTCCAAGGGCCTGGGCAAGGCCTGCGCGCTGCTGACCGACGGACGCTTCTCGGGCGGCACCTCGGGGCTGTCGATCGGCCACTGCTCGCCCGAGGCGGCGGCTGGCGGTGCCATCGGCCTGGTGCGCAACGGCGACCGCATCCGTATCGACATCCCCAACCGCACGATCGACGTGCTGGTCTCCGGCGAGGAACTGGCCCGTCGCCGCGCCGAGCAGGACGCCAAGGGCTGGAAGCCCGCGAAGCCGCGGCCGCGCAAGGTGTCAGCCGCGCTCAAGGCCTATGCCAAGCTGGTGATGTCCGCCGACAAGGGCGCCGTGCGCGACCTGTCGCTGCTGGACGACTGACCAGCCGCCGCGCTCCGGGCAAAAAAAAGCCGCACCGGCGACGGTGCGGCTTTTTCCATGGGCGGACCGCTGTGGATGCGACCGGAATCAGGGCGTGCCGGAGGTGGTCTGCGACTGCAGGTAGTTCTGCAGGCCCACGCGGTCGATCAGGCCCAGCTGCTTTTCCAGCCAGTAGGCGTGGTCTTCTTCCGTGTCCTTGAGCTGCGCCAGGAGGATGTCGCGGCTCACGTAGTCGCGCACGCCCTCGCACAGGTGCACGCCCGTCTGCAGGGCGGCCCGCACTTCGTATTCGGTGTCGAGGTCCTTGCGCAGCATCTCGGGCACCGTGGTTCCGGGCGTGAATTCGCGGGGGCGCATGTCGGGCAGGCCCCCCAGGAACAGGATGCGGCGCAGCAGCGCGTCGGCGTGCTGGGTCTCTTCCTCCATCTCGTGGTTCAGGCGCTCGTAGAGCTTCACGAAGCCCTGGTCTTCGTAGATCCGCGAATGGATGAAATATTGATCGCGCGCTGCCAGTTCGCCGCGCAGCAGATCCTTGAAGTAGTCGATGACCTGTGGGTTGCCCTGCATGGTGTGCTCTTTTCCTTGTTTTTGTCAGGCAGGGAGTATCGCGCCGTTGCGTGACTTTGTCGTGCTGGCGCGCAAAGTCCCCGGGTTGGCGGTATGCATGCGTACAGTGATCAGAATCGTTCGCGTTGGGCGGTATTCATTGCATCATCCAGGGGCATCTTTTCCTCTGGCGGTGGTGTCGGGCGGCTGCTGTCCGAAAACCACCGTCTTTCTAAAAATGGTTGTCGATCCGCTCTCCTGGTGGTTGTCCGTGTTCCCGCATATTCCCCCGGTCGGGCATCTGCTGCGGGGTGACCTTGCCGCAAGGTGGACGCGTTTCCATTCGCTGCCCGGGTCAAAGCGGTATCCGGACAGTGAATTGGACTTTGCAGAACTGCTGATGCGGCACCTGGCTGTTGCGGGCGAGTTGTTCACCTCCGGCGAGACGATCTATGTGTACCGATGCCACCAAGGAGAGCCCAGGTTGAAGGGCCGGAGTCGCCACCAGATCGTGGGACGCCAATTGAGAGATGGCACCATCCGATTTCCTGCTGTGGAAAGACCCATGCTCAATGAGGACTACTACTTCGTCCGTGCCCTGGCCACCGTTTGGAAACCCGATTTCTTCGAAGTGCTGACCCGGAAGGTTGCCCGCTGGGAACTGGCGGGCATCACATTCGTTTCGCCGCGCAGCGGAAACCTGTACTGTCCCTACGATGGCGGCATGGACGTGTTCTGTTTTTCCCTGGAACCATCCCTGCTCGAAGAGCGGTTTCGCACGTGGATGTCCGAGCATGAGGGCCGGCTCTGACTCCGCTGGCGCGCACGTGGCCGCCAAGTCCTCCAGGGCTGTAGCCGTGTCCGCCGCGGCGCTGTTGTTTTCCATGGGATGGACGACCGTGGCCGTTGCCGCAACCGCGCCGTATCCACTGGACTGGCCCCATGCTGGGGAAACGCTCATCTATCACTCCTGCGGGTGCGCCGATGCCTGCTGGGTGGCCGAAGTCCGGGACGCCCGCACTCGGGCGCTGAAGGCTCGCCTGCGATGCGGGTGCGAGACGCTGCACTACCAGCCGGCTTCGCATGCATCCGAAGCGATCCTTCCGGGTGGTTGCGAACCCATCAATGGCAGCCGCGACAAGCCCGCGGCGATCCGCGAGCGGCTGGAGCAACTGCGGGGTACTCACAGCCCGCCGCAGCGGCCGGCGTCTCGCTGAGTGCATACCTGCGCATACCTTCAGACAGGCGACCATCGCCACCTGGCGGGATGGGGCGATGCGCCTGCGGCGGCCCCTGGACGGGGCTTCTGCCGCAGGCCCGACGCGGCGGGCACAATACCGCCCACCATGCTCATGTACCCGCATATCGATCCCATCGCCCTGCAGATCGGGCCGCTCGCCATCCACTGGTATGGCCTGACCTACCTGGCCGCGTTCGGCCTCTTCATGTTCCTGGGCACGCGCCGGCTGCGGCACGAGCCTTATGCCTCGCTCACCGGCGCGCAGGCCTGGACCCGCAAGGACGTGGAGGACATCCTGTTTCTGGGCGTGATGGGCGTGGTGGTGGGCGGGCGCCTGGGCTATTGCCTGTTCTACAAGCCCGGCTACTACCTGTCGCATCCGCTGGAGATCTTCTACATCTGGCAGGGCGGCATGAGCTTCCACGGCGGGCTGCTGGGGGTGATCGCATCGATGGTGTGGTTCGCCCGCTCGCGCCACCGGCCGTGGCTGCAGGTGGCGGATTTCGTGGCACCCTGCGTGCCGACGGGCCTTGCGGCCGGGCGCGTGGGCAATTTCATCAACGGCGAACTCTGGGGACGGTTCTGCGACCCGTCGCTGCCCTGGGGCATGGTGTTCCCGCAGAGCGGCTCGATGCTGCCGCGCCATCCTTCGCAGGTGTACCAGTTCCTGATGGAAGGGCTGCTGCTGTTCGTGCTGCTGTGGCTGTATGCGCGGCGCGAGCGCCGGCAGGGTGAGGTGGCGGCGGCGTTCCTCGTGGGATACGGGTGCTTCCGCTTCATCGCCGAATATTTCCGCGAGCCGGACGCGTTCCTCGGCATCCTGTCGCTCGGCATGAGCATGGGCCAGTGGCTCTGCGTGCCGATGATCGTCGCCGGGGGGCTGCTGTGGGCGTGGGCACGGCGGCAGCCGGCGCGCGTAGCGCCGGCGCACTGAGGATTCCAGCGCGGCCCGAAAGCCAGGGGGAAAAGGCCGCTGTAGCGTATCGGAGCGGGAGCCCGCCCCGGCTCGATACGTATCCCATGGCTGACGGCGTTCGCCGTGTGCTGCCGCCGTTGCGCGGCGCGCATCACTGTGTCGTATGGGCAACGAATCGGACCAGGGTGAAAATCCTACGTTGGGGCTCTCTTGCATCTGTTCATAATTATGAAAAATTACGGCAAAGTCACCGAAGCTGAGTAGGTGCCTCGCCGCTCTCCGGTTCCTTGAAAGGCCTTCCCGGGCACTCGTTGTATGCGCACATCGACCGCCTCTCTGCACGACAACGTCGCAGAACGCCTGCGCGAGCAGATCTTTGCGGGTGAGTTCGCGCCGGGCACCTTTCTGGACGAAACCGCGCTGTGCGAGCGGCTCGCCATCTCGCGCACACCCTTGCGCGAGGCGCTGAAGGTGCTCACGGCCGAGGGCCTGCTGCGCCACGAGCCCCGGCGGGGCTGTTTCGTGGCCGAGGTGACGGAGCGGGACCTGGACGAGATCTTCCCCGTGATCGCGCTGCTGGAGGGCCGCGCCGCGCACGAGGCGACGCTGTGCGCCGGCATGGCCGACGTGGCCGCGCTGGAGGTGCTGCACGAGCGGCTCCAGGAACATGCTGCCGCCGGCCGCATCGCCGAGTACTACGCGGCCAACCATGCGATCCACGAAGCCTTCATCGTGCTGGCCGACAACCGCTGGCTGGCCCAGGTGATCGGCGACCTGCGCAAGATCCTGCGCCTGGCGCGGCTGCAGCAATTGCATGCGCCCGGCCGCCTGCAGCAGAGCCTGGCGGAGCACCTGGCGGTGTTCGCCGCGCTGCGGCGCGGGGATGCCGAGGCCGCCGAGCAGGCCATGCGCCACCATCTTCTCGCGCAGCGCGTGGCGCTGCGCGACATTGCCCGACACCACCACTCCAGGATCGCCCCATGAATGCCGCCTCCGAATGGATCACGCGCAGTGTCGCCCGCCTGCGCACCGAAGCCCCGATCGCCGACCTCGATGCCGCGGGCGCGGCAGGAGGCGGCCGCCCGCCCGCTGCTGCCGCCCCGGCCCCTGCGCCGGCCAAGGCAGCGCCGCCGCGTTCCACGTCCGAGCGCATGGCCGCCACGCTGCGGCGCGCGAACGAGGCCCTGTCCCCGCGCGCTCTGCGCCGGTTGCTGGCCGACCTGCAGGCGGTCGCGGCGCCGCAGGCCAGCGAGGTGGAGGGCGGCCGGCAGGCCGAGGCCGTGGCCGCCTGGTATGCGGAGGCCAAGCCCGAAGAGCGCCGCGACATGTGGCTGTTGATGTGCGAGCAGTTCGCGCCCGATGCCACGCGCTTCAAGTCGGCGCAGAAGCGCTATGAGGCCGCCGCCGGCACGGAGGACGAGGCGCACGCGGAAGTCCATCTGCGCCGCGCCCTGGTCTCGCCACGCACGCGGCTGCTGCAGCGGTTCGCGGTGTTCCCGCAGGGCATGCGCTTCCTCGTGGACCTGCGCGCGGAACTGCTGCCGCAGCTCAAGGGCGACAAGCGGCTGCTGCCGCTGGACGCGGAACTGGAGCAGTTGTTCTCCACGTGGTTCGACGTGGCCTTCCTGGAGCTGCAGCGCCTGTCGTGGGATTCGCCGGCGTCGCTGCTGGAAAAGCTCATCAAGTACGAGGCCGTGCACGACATCCGCAGCTGGGCGGACCTGAAGAACCGGCTCGACAGCGACCGCCGCTGCTATGGCTTCTTCCATCCGCGGCTGCCGAACGAGCCGCTCATCTTCGTGGAGGTCGCGCTGGTCAACGAGATTTCGGACAGCATCACGCCGCTGCTGGACGAGGATGGCGCGGCCGTGGACATCGCCCGCGCCAATACCGCGATCTTCTATTCGATCAGCAACACGCAGACGGGCCTGCGCGGCGTGAGCTTCGGCGACTCGCTCATCAAGCACGTGGTGGAGACGCTGTCGGCCGAGTTCCCGCGGCTGCGGACTTTTGCCACGCTCTCGCCGATTCCGGGTTTCCGCGCATGGTTCGGCAAGCACTGCGCGGGCATGCTCGAAGCCATGGACGACAAGCGCCGCACCGAACTGGGCCGTGCCATCGGGGCGGAGGCGCCGCAGGCCGCGCAGGTGATCGCTGCGGCAGAGAAGGCGCTGGAGCTGCCCGTGAAGTCGCCGCTGCGGCAGTGGCTGCTGCACTGCGCTGCACGCTACCTGGGGCGCGAACTGCAGGACGGCCGCCCCGTGGATGCGGTGGCGCGCTTCCACCTCGGCAACGGCGCGCGCGTGGAGCGGCTCAACTGGGCGGGGGACCCGTCGTCCAAGGGGCAGAAGCAGTCGTTCGGCCTCATGGTGAACTACCTCTACGACCTCAAGCGCATCGACAAGCACCGGGCGCTCCTGGCCCAGGGCCGCGTACCGGTGTCGGGAGACATCGACAGCCTCGCCCGCGGATGAGCCCTGCGGCCGGCCGTGCCGCCCCCCTTCGGATATCGGATCGACGAATCACCACAACGACGACAGGAGACAAGACCGATGCCAGTGAATCCTTTCCAGGCGCCCGCCGCGGCGCTGCCCCGGCGCGCCCTGCTGCGCGGGGCCGCCGCTTCGGGCCTCGCGCTCGCAGCCGGCCGCGCCTTCGCGAACGACCCCTGGCCGGCCAGACCGGTCACGCTGGTGGTGCCGTTCCCGGCCGGCGGCGGCACCGACGCGTTCGCGCGGCCGCTGGCGGCGCAGTTTTCCAAGTCCACCGGCAAGACGCTGGTCATCGACAACCGGGGCGGTGCCGGCGGCACGGTGGGCGCGAGCTATGCGTCCAAGGCCGCGCCGGACGGCTACACGCTGTTCATGGGGGGAACGCACCACGTGATCGCGCCGTCGATGTATCCGAAGCTGGATTACGACATCGAGCGCGATTTCATTCCGCTGGCGCTGCTGGCCAACGTGCCGCAGGTGCTGGTGGTGAACCCGCGCAATGTGCCGTTCACGGCGTTCCCGGCCTTCCTCGACCACGTACGGCGCAACCCGGCCAAGCTCAACTACGCTTCGGCGGGATCGGGAACCTCCCACCATCTGGCGGGGGAACTGTTCAAGCTGCAGTCGAACACGTTCATCACGCACATTCCCTACCGCGGTGCGGGGCCTGCGCTGCAGGACCTGATCGGCGGCAACGTGGACATGATGTTCGACGGACTGGGTTCTTCCGCGGCGCACATCAAGGGCGGGCGCATCCGTGCGCTGATGGTGTCGGGCAAGCAGCGCAATCCGGCCTTCCCGGACGTGCCGTGCGCGGCCGAGGTGGGCCTGCCCGATTACACGGTGACCACGTGGTACGGCCTCTGGGCGCCCAAGGGCACGCCGGCGGATCTGCAGGCGCGCATCGTGGAAGAGGTGCGGCGCATCGGCGCGGCCGACGAGATCAAGGCGGTGTGGGCGAAGAATGGCGCCGACTACGGCGGGCTCACGCAGGCGCAGTTCAGCGCCATGGTAGGGGCGGAGGTGAAGCGCTGGGCGCAGGTGGTGAAGGCTTCTGGCGCGAAGCTGGAGTGAACCCCCTGAGGCGCTGCGCGCCTTCCCCCTTTCTCGCGCTGCGCGGGGAAGGGGGACGACGCCGGTGGCCCGGCGGAGCCGGTTCCACGGCGTCTGCTGGCTTGGCCTGCTCCGCGGCCATCGGACGGGGAGGCGCTGTGGTAGTTCCAGTGCCAGTGGGCTTAGTGGCTTGGAAGTGGCCTGGGATGATGGCAGTGTTTTCGCAAAACGAGGGGATATGAATGGCGGGTGAGGTCGGGGTGGTGTGGCCGGAGGCCGCGGCGCAGGAAGGGCGCGGCATCGTGCGTGTCACGTTGCGGCATCCGGGGCGGCTCAATGCCATGTCGCGGGCGATGTGGCGGCAGTTGCGGGAGGCGTTCGAGGGCATCCAGGCCCGCGAGGATGCGCGCTGCGTGCTGATCGAGGGGGAGGGCGATGCCTTCTGCGCGGGGGGCGATATTTCCGAGTACCCGGCGTTCCGGTTCGATCCCGGGAGCCTGCGCGACTTCCACGAGCGCGATGTGTGGGGTGGCTTGTCGGCGATGCTGGCGTGCGATGTGCCGATCGTGGCCGCGATCCGCGGAGCGTGCATGGGCGCGGGGGTGGAGATCGCGGCCTGCTGCGACGTGCGGTTCGCCGCGGAATCCGCGCGCTTCGGCGCGCCGATCGCGCGGCTGGGTTTTCCGATGGCGCCGCGCGAGGCCGCGCTGGTGGCGCAGGCCGTGGGCGATGCGCTGGCCCGCCGCATGCTCCTGGAGGCCGCCACGTTCGATGCCGGGCCGCTGGCCGCGCAGGGTTTCCTGGCGGCCGTGGTGGCGGAGGACGGACTGGCCGCGCAGGCGTGGGCCAGCGCAGGGCGCATCGCGGCGCTCGCGCCCCAGGCGGCGCGGCTCAACAAGCAGACGCTGCGTGCGTGCCGGCAGGGCGGCGGCAGTGTGCTGCAAGCCGGGTCCGATCCATATGCCTACGCTGCCGGCGCGGAGCACCGCGAAGGCATCGCGGCGTTCCTGGAGAAGCGGCCTGCGCAGTTCTGAGAGGGACACCGGCACCGCATACGCAACCTGCTTTTCTCCATCTTCCTTTTGCTTTCGCCCAACCATCCATCCACCATGTCTTCCCAACTGCTCGCATCGCCTTCCCGCACGCCGGCCTCCGCATCGGCCGCCGGCCACCAGAACCTCTACAGCGCCCTGCGCGCCGCCTTCCCGGCGGACCTGGGCAGCATCGCCGTCGAGGCCACGTCGCCCGAGGGGATGCCCCTGCACTACAGCTGGGCGGACCTGGAGCAGGCCAGCGCACGCATCGCCAACCTGCTCGCGTCGCTGAAGCTGCCCGAGGGCAGCCGCATCGCGGTGCAGGTGGAGAAGTCGGTCGAGGCCATGCTGCTGTACCTCGCGACGCTGCGCGCGGGTTTCGTGTTCCTGCCCCTGAACACCGCCTACCAGAGCGCGGAGATCGAATATTTCATCGGCAACGCCGAGCCGGCGGTGGTGGTCTGCACGCCGGCGAATTTCGGCTGGGTCTCCAAGCTGGCCTTCACGGCCGGCACGGCGCACGTGTTCACGCTCGGCGACGACCGCACGGGCACGCTGCTGGAGCGCGCGACGCACCACTCCAGCGTGCACGAGCCGGTGGCTCGGTCAGCGGACGACCTGGCCGCCATCCTCTACACCAGCGGCACCACGGGCCGCAGCAAGGGCGCGATGCTCACGCACGGCAATTTGCTGTCGAACGCGCTGGTGCTCAAGGACTACTGGGGTTGGAAGCCCGGCGACGTACTCATCCATGCGCTGCCGATCTTCCACGTGCACGGCCTGTTCGTGGCGATCCACGGGGCGCTCATCAACGGCAGCCCGATGGTCTGGTTCGCGAAGTTCGACCCGAAGGCCGTGATCGCCGCGATGCCGCGTGCCACCGTGTTCATGGGCGTGCCCACGCTCTATGTGCGGCTGCTGGCCGAGCCCGCGCTGAACCGCGAGAGCACGGCCCGCATGCGCCTGTTCGTGGCCGGCTCCGCGCCGCTGCTGATCGAGACGTTCAAGGAGTGGCAGGACCGCACGGGCCACACCATCCTGGAGCGCTACGGCATGAGCGAGACCATCATGCTCACCAGCAACCCGTACGCTGCCGACCCGCGCCATGGCGGGCAGGAGGAGCGCCGCGGCGGCACCGTCGGCTTCCCGCTGCCGGGCGTGGGCCTGCGCGTGGTGGACGACGCGGGGCAGCCGGTGGCCACCGACGAGATCGGCCACATCCAGGTGCAGGGGCCGAACGTGTTCCAGGGCTACTGGCGCATGCCGGAGAAAACGAAGGAGGAGTTCGCCGTGGACGCGCAGGGCGGACGCTGGTTCAGGACGGGCGATGTGGGCAAGGTCGATGCGCGGGGCTATGTCCACATCGTGGGGCGCAGCAAGGACCTCATCATCTCCGGCGGCTACAACGTCTATCCGGCCGAGATCGAGGGCTTCATCAACGAGATGCCCGGCGTGGCCGAGAGCGCGCTGGTGGGCGTGCCGCACCCGGACTTCGGCGAAGTGGGCGTGGCGGTGGTGATTGCCAAGGCCGGCGCGCAGCTCGATGGCGAGGCGATCATCGCGGCGCTCAAGGCGGGCCTGGCGAACTTCAAGATTCCCAAGCGCTGCTTCGTCACCGAAGAGCTGCCACGCAACACCATGGGCAAGGTGCAGAAGAATTTGCTGCGCGAGCAGTACAAGGGGCTGTTCGGCTGATTTCAGCGCAGCACGAGCACGGGCACCTTCGAGTGCGTGAGCACGTGCTGGGTCTCGCTGCCCAGCAGCAGGCGCTTGATGCCCTTGCGGCCGTGCGAGGCCATCACGATCAGGTCGCAGTCGTGCTTGGTGGCCGCGGCGATGATCGCCTCGGCGACGAGGTCCGACTTGGTCACCACGGGCTTGACCTTCACCCCCTGGGCATCGCCCAGCTGCCGGATGCCGTCCACCAGCGCCTGGGCGTTGGTGGCCCACTGGCTCTCGATGCGCCGGGCCTCGGCGGCGTCCACCGGCGAGCCGCCTTCGAAATAGCTGCGCGGGTAGCGCGGCACGACCTTGAGCGCGACCACGCGGCCGCCCGAGAGCCGGGCCAGGGACAGCCCGTGCTCGACGGCCTTGGCGGACAGGTCGGAGCCGTCGGTGGCGATGAGGATGCGGCGGTAGGACATCGTTGTTCTCCTGGAAAAGATGGGAGATGCCGGGGCCGGCACGGCCTTGGCGTAACGGCAGAGTAGGCCGAAGTGGTTGCCCGGGTCTTGACATGCGTCAATGCGGATCGGCGCCATGGGGCCTAGCCTTCGGCTCCATGATGTCCGATCCTTCCGCGCCGGCGGATGCCGCCGATTCCGCTGCCGAGCTGCTCGACGATCCGCAGGAATGGACCGCCTTCGGGCGGCCCGTGGGCATGCAGGCCGCCGGCGCAGCCGGGCCAGGGCACGCCACCGAAGGATTGTGGGAGTCGCACGTGGTGCTCGGCGGCATGCATTGCGCGGCCTGCGCGCTCACGGTGGAGGACGCGCTGCGCGGCGTTCCGGGCGTGCTGCAGGCCGAGGTGAGCGCGGCCACGCACCGCGCGCGGGTGGTGTGGGATGCCCGGCGCGTGCGCCCGTCGCGCTGGATGGCCGCGGTGGCCCGCGCGGGCTACCCCGCCTTGCCGGCCATGGATGCGCTGGCCCGCGAGCAGCGCCGGCGCGAAGGCCGCAAGGCCCTGTGGCGCTGGCTGGTGGCGGGCTTCTGCATGATGCAGGTGATGATGTACGCGTGGCCCGCGTACGTGGCGCAGCCGGGCGACCTCACGGCCGAGATGGAACGGCTGCTGCGCTGGGCCTCCTGGGTCATCACGCTGCCGATGATGATCTTCTCGTGCGGCTCGTTCTTCTCGAGCGCGCTGCGCGCCCTGCGCCTGCGCCGCGTGAGCATGGACCTGCCGGTCGCGCTGGGCATGGGCATCACCTTCGTGGTGAGCACGGCGGGCACTTTCGACCCGGCCGGCGCCTTCGGCCGCGAGGTCTATTACGACTCGCTGACCATGTTCGTGTTCTTCCTGCTCACCGGCCGCTGGCTGGAGATGCGGATGCGCGGCCGCACGGCGGGCGCGCTGGAGGCGGTGATGAACCGCCTGCCCGACAGCGTGGAGCGGCGCGGCGCCGATGGCGCATTCACGCGCGTGGCCGTGCGCCGGCTCGCGGTGGGCGACGTGGTCCGCATCCTGCCGGGCGAGGCCTTCCCGGCAGACGGCCGCATCGAGCGCGGCAGCACGCAGGTGGACGAGGCGCTGCTCACGGGGGAATCGACTCCGCTGGCGCGCGCGGAAGGCGCGGCCGTGACGGCAGGCAGCTACAACCTGCGCGCGCCCGTGGAGGTGCATGTGGAGCGCGTCGGCGGCGATACGCGCTTCGCCGAGATCGTCGCGCTGATGGAGGCCGCATCGGCGCAGAAGCCGCGCCTGGCGCAATTGGCCGACCGCATCGCGCGGCCCTTCCTGGTGGGCGTGCTGGTGGCTGCGGGCCTGGCGGCGGCGTGGTGGTGGAGGACCGACCCGGAACATGCACTCATGGTCGCGGTGGCGGTGCTCATCGTGACCTGCCCGTGCGCGCTTTCGCTCGCCACGCCGGTGGCCATGCTCGCGGCGGCGGGCGCGCTCGCGCGGCAGGGTGTGCTGGTGCGCAACCTGCAGGCCCTGGAATCCCTGGCGGCGGTGGACACGGTCGTGTTCGACAAGACCGGTACGCTGACCCAGGACGGCATACGGATCGCGGGCGTGCATCCGGCGCAGGGCTTCACGCAGGCGGAAGCGCTAGCCCTGGCGGCGGCGCTGGCGCGGCACTCCCTGCACCCGCTCTCCCGCGCGCTGGTGCAGGCGGCCGGGCCGCAGGGGGAGGGCGCCATGGCGCGCTGGCGGCTGAGCGATGTGCGCGAGGTGGCAGGGCAGGGCCTGGCCGCCCGGGTGGATGACCTGCAGGGCCTGCGGGCGCCTGCCGTGCTGCGCCTGGGCCGGGCCGCGGATGCCGGTGTAACCGCCGCGCAGCGGGTGGCCCTGGGCGCGGAGCCTTTGCCGGCCGGCGCGTCCCTGGCCGCGTGGCCCGCGGAGGTCGCGTGTTTCGACTGGCGGGAGGATCTGCGGCCCGACGCGGCCGGTGTCATCGCCCGCCTGCGCAAGGCCGGCCTGTCGGTCGAGTTGCTTTCCGGCGACCGCGCCGACGCGGTGGCGCGCGTGGCCGCCAGCGTGGGCATCGATGCCGCGCGCGGCGATTGCTCGCCGCAGGACAAGCTCGACCGCATGCGCGCGCTGCAGGCCGCCGGCCGGCACGTGGCGATGGTGGGCGACGGCCTCAACGACGGGCCGGTGCTCGCGGGCGCGCATGTGTCGTTCGCCTTCGGCCGGGCCGTGCCGCTCGCGCGGTCGCGTTCGGATTTCGTGGTGATGGGCGACCAGCTCGCCCTGGTGGAGCGCAGCGTGCGGCTCGCGCGGCGCACGCTGCGCGTGGTGCGACAGAACCTGGCCTGGGCCGCGGCCTACAACGCGCTGTGCGTGCCGCTGGCCGTCGCCGGCTGGATGCCGGCGTGGCTCGCGGGGCTGGGCATGGCGCTCAGTTCGCTGCTGGTGGTGGCGAACGCGGCGCGACTCGCGCGGGGCCCTGGCGGCGATGCCGGTGCGGCCGCCATGGGGGCGGATGCTGCCCTGCCGCCCACCGCCGCACCGCTGGTGCAGGGAGCCGCGTGATGGACATCCTGTACCTGCTGATTCCGTTGTCGGTCGTGCTCGTGCTGCTGATCCTGGTCGGGCTCTGGTGGGCCATCGACCGGGGGCAATTCGACAACGTCGAACAGGAAGGCGAACGCATTCTTCGGGACGATTGACGCTGGTCAAACGGCTCCGGGGCGCCCCTCGTCAGAATTTGTAAGCAAACCAAAAGAGGTGCCCGATGGATTCTTCTGTCTCGAACGCCGCGCACTACAACGACACGGTCGTGCGGCAGTTTTCAATCATGGCCGTGGTGTGGGGGGTGGTCGGCATGCTGGTCGGCGTGGTCATCGCCGCACAGCTCGCCTGGCCCGAACTCAACTTTGGCATTCCCTGGCTCAGCTACGGCCGCCTGCGCCCGCTGCACACCAACGCGGTGATCTTCGCGTTCGGCGGCTGCGCGCTGTTCGCCACCAGCTATTACGTGGTACAGCGCACGGGGCAGGTGCGCCTGTTCGCGGGCCGGCTCGCCTCGTTCACGTTCTGGGGCTGGCAGGCCGTGATCGTGGCCGCGGCCATCAGCCTGCCGCTGGGCTACACCACGGGCAAGGAATACGCCGAGCTCGAGTGGCCGATCGACATCCTGATCACGCTGGTGTGGGTGTCGTACGCCATCGTGTTCTTCGGCACCGTGGGCAAGCGCCGCGTGAAGCACATCTACGTGGCCAACTGGTTCTTCGGCGGCTTCATCCTCGCGGTGGCGCTGCTGCACGTGGTCAACAGCGCGGAAGTGCCCGCGGGCTGGATGAAGAGCTACTCGGCCTATGCGGGCGTGCAGGACGCGATGGTGCAGTGGTGGTACGGCCATAACGCCGTGGGCTTCTTCCTCACGGCCGGCTTCCTGGGAATGATGTACTACTTCATCCCGAAGCAGGCAGGCCGCCCGGTGTACAGCTACCGCCTGTCGATCGTGCACTTCTGGGCGCTGATCTTCACCTACATGTGGGCGGGTCCCCACCACCTGCACTACACCGCGCTGCCCGACTGGACCCAGTCCGTGGGCATGGTGTTCTCGCTGATACTGCTGGCCCCCAGCTGGGGCGGGATGATCAACGGGATCATGACCCTGTCGGGTGCATGGCACAAGCTGCGCGACGATCCCATCCTGCGCTTCCTGATCGTGTCGCTGTCGTTCTACGGCATGGCCACGTTCGAGGGCCCGATGATGTCCATCAAGACGGTGAACGCCCTGAGCCACTACACCGACTGGACCGTGGGCCACGTGCACGCCGGCGCCCTCGGCTGGGTGGGCCTGATCACGATGGGCTCGCTCTACTACCTCGTGCCGCGCCTGTTCGGCCGCGAGAAGATGCACTCCATCAAGGCGATCGAGCTGCACTTCTGGATGGCCACCATCGGCATCGTGCTCTACATCGCCGCCATGTGGATCGCCGGCGTGATGCAGGGCCTGATGTGGCGCGCGGTGAATGCCGACGGCACGCTCACCTACACCTTCGTCGAGAGCGTGAAGGCCACCTATCCCTTCTACGTCATCCGCTTCGCCGGTGGCCTGCTCTACCTCGCGGGCATGGTGGTGATGGCCTGGAACGTGTGGAAGACCGCCATGGCCGGCCGCTCGGTCAAGGTGCAGATCCCGGCCGTGGCACCTGCCCACGCCTGAAACCCTGGAGCGCTTTCATGTCCGACAACACAACGACAAAAGCCGGCTTCTCCCACGAGAAGATCGAGACCAACAACTTCCTCATGATCGTGCTGATCGTGCTGGTGGTGGCCATCGGCGGCCTGGCGGAGATCGTGCCGCTGTTCTTCCAGAAGTCCACCACCGAGCCGGTCAACGGCGTGCAGCCCTACACGGCCACGCAGCTGCTGGGACGCGACATCTACCTGCGCGAGGGCTGCTACAACTGCCACTCGCAGATGATCCGCCCGTTCCGCGCCGAGACGCTGCGCTATGGCCACTACTCCGTGGCCGGCGAGTTCGTCTATGACCACCCGTTCCAGTGGGGCAGCAAGCGCACGGGCCCCGACCTGCACCGCGTGGGCGGCAAGTACAGCGACGAATGGCACCGCATCCACCTGAACAACCCGCGCGACGTGGTGCCGGAGTCCAACATGCCCGCCTATTCCTGGCTGGAGAAGACCCCGGTGGACCCGTCCGTCGCCGCACCGCGCATGAAGGCGCTGCGCACCGTGGGCGTGCCCTACACCGACGAGCAGATCGCCGGTGCGGCCGAGGAGGTCAAGGGCAAGACCGAGCTGGACGTGCTGGTGGCCTACCTGCAGGTCATGGGCCGCGCGCTCAAGTAAGGAGAGGCCGCCATGGACATCACCACCGTTCGCATCGCCGCGACGCTGATCTCGTTCGCCCTGTTCCTCGGAATCCTGGCCTGGACGTTCTCCCGCGGCAACCGGTCCCGGTTCGAGGAGGCGGCGCAGCTGCCGTTCACCGAGCCGGACGCTCCACTGAATTCTTTCGAGAACGAGAAGAACCATGAGTGACTTCACCCACAATTTCTGGTCGGTGTACGTCGTCGCACTGACCCTCGGCGGCATCGCCGGCTGTCTCATCCTGCTGTGGATCACTGCGCGCAAGAAGGTCGAGCCGCGCGCCGACAACACCACGGGCCACGTCTGGGACGGCGACCTCACCGAGATGGACAACCCGATGCCGCGCTGGTGGATGTGGCTGTTCGTCATCACCATCGTGTTCGGTCTGGGCTACCTGGCCGCCTATCCGGGCCTGGGCCGCTTCAGCGGCCAGCTGGGCTGGTCGCAGCGCGGCGAGTACGAGAATGAAATGGCCAAGGCCCGTGCCGAACTGGAGCCGCTCTACGCGCGCTTCGCCGCGATGAGCACCGAGCAGGCCGCCGCCAGCCCCGAGGCCATGGCCATCGGCGAGCGCCTGTTCATGAACAACTGCGCGCAGTGCCACGGCTCCGACGCGCGCGGCAGCAAGGGCTTCCCGAACCTGGCCGACAACGACTGGCTGCACGGCGGCGCACCCGCCAACATCCGCGAGACGATCGAGAAGGGCCGCATCGGCACCATGCCCCCCATGGCGGCGGCCGTCGGTTCGGCCGAGGATGTGCGCAACCTCGCGCACTACGTGCTGAGCCTGTCGGGCAGCCCGCACGATTCGCTGCGCGCCTCGCTAGGCAAGTCCAAGTTCACGGTGTGCGCGGCCTGCCATGGCATGGACGGCAAGGGCAACACCGCGCTGGGCGCGCCGAACCTGACCGATGACATCTGGCTCCACGGCTGGGGCGAGGGCGCCATCACCGCCATGATCAACAACGGCAAGGTGAACCAGATGCCCGCCCAGGCCGGCAAGCTCACCGACGCGCAGATCGGCGTGCTGACCGCCTACGTCTGGGGCCTGTCCAACAAGCCCGGCGCGAACACCGCCGCGGCGGCTCCGGCGAACTGAACCGCGGGACCGTACCCCGGGGCGCCGCCGGCCGGCGCGCCGCCCCTGACGGTCCCACGCGCAATCCAGCTCCCACGACACAAGACCGCCGGCCCACAGAGCAAAGCAGAATCCACATGAAGCCCCCTGACGGACAGCCGCGCAAGGTCATCCCGATCGCCCCCGTTCCGGCGGACGGCGGATCGGCACAGGCCGAAGTCGTCTCCCTCTACGAAGCCCAGAAGAAGATCTACCCGAGGTCCATCGCCGGCGTGTTCGCGCGCTGGCGGTGGGCCATGGTCGCTTTCACGCAGCTGGTGTTCTACGGGCTGCCGTGGCTGCAGTGGGGCGAGCGGCAGATGGTGCTGTTCGACCTGGGCGCGCGGCGCTTCTACCTCTTCGGCCTGGTGCTGTATCCGCAGGATTTCATCTACCTGACGGGCCTGCTCATCATCTCGGCGCTGTCGCTGTTCCTGTTCACCGCGGTGGCGGGCCGTCTCTGGTGCGGGTTCGCCTGCCCGCAGACGGTGTACACCGAGATGTTCATGTGGATCGAGCACAAGGTGGAGGGCGACCGCAGCGCGCGCCTGCGGCTCGACAACGGGCCCTGGACCTTCGAGAAGATCCGCAGGAAGGTCCTCAAGCAGTTCCTCTGGATCGCTGTTTCCGCATGGACGGGCTTTACCTTCGTGGGCTACTTCGTGCCCATCCGCGAGCTGGGCACCGAGTTGATGGCGCTGCAGGGCTCCTGGCAACTCTTCTGGGTGGCCTTCTACGGCTTCGCCACTTACGGCAACGCCGGCTTCTTGCGCGAGCAGGTCTGCAAGTACATGTGCCCCTATGCGCGCTTCCAGAGCGCGATGTTCGACAAGGACACCCTCATCGTCACGTACGACGAGATCCGCGGCGAGCCGCGCGGCCCGCGCAACAAGTCGGTGGACCACCGGGCCAGGGGCCTGGGCGATTGCATCGATTGCACGCTGTGCGTGCAGGTCTGCCCCGTGGGCATCGACATCCGCAACGGCCTGCAGTACGAATGCATCGGCTGCGGCCTCTGCGTGGATGCGTGCAACACCGTGATGGACAAGATGAAGTACCCGCGCGGGCTCATCCGCTATTCCACGCAGAACGGCGTGGCGAACCGCTGGACGCAGTCGCAGATGCTGCGCCGCGTGCTGCGGCCGCGCGTGCTCATCTATACGGCGGTGCTGGTGGCGCTCTGCATCGGCATGCTCACGAGCCTGGCGCTGCGCACGCCGCTCAAGGTGGACGTGGTGCGCGACCGCGCGGCGCTCTCGCGCATCGTCGCGGGCGGCCGGCTGGAGAACGTGTACAGCCTGCAGATCATGAACGCGACCGAGGCGCCCCAGCGCTACCGCATTGCGGCGTCCGGACTGGACGGGCTGGCGGTCGCGTCGGAGGCCGAGGTGGAGATCGGCGCAGCGCAATCGCGCTGGGTGGCAGTGCGGCTGCAGATCCCGTACGGCTCGGCCGCGCCGGGCTCGCATCCGGTGGCCTTCGAGGTGCAGTCCCTGGAGACGAAGGCCCACGTGAAAGAGAAATCCATCTTCCTCGTGCCGCGCTGAAGCGGCGAGGGCGGTTGGTGTTATTCAGTATGGCAGGCCCCTGCAACCCTGTGGTGTGATGGGGCCGTGGTGACGAAGGAAGGAGTTCGAGATGGCGCACAAAACGACATCGGCCGCCGTGGCGGCCCAGCCCTGGTGGAAGTTCGGCCACGTGTGGATGGTGATCGCCGGGCCGGCGATCGTGGTGGTCGCCGGCACGACGACGGCATGGCTCGCCGTGCGGCAGCCCGACCCGGTGGTGGCGGAAGACTATTACCGCCAGGGCATCGAGATCAACCGCACGCTGGAGCGCGAGCGTGCACGTGCCTCCGCCATGGAGCCGGCGATGAAGGCGCGCAACCATGCGGCCACGCCGGCCGAGGACCAGCCGCGCTGATCCCCAGGGCCCCGCCTGGCGGGCACCGGAGCCCGATGTGTTCCGTTCGTTTTCGACACCGATGACTGCAAAGGAGGAGATCGCGATGAGAACCCAACGCCTGATGTGGATCGCCTGGCCCGCCTTCCTGGTGGCAGGATTGATCGAGATGGTGGTATTCGCCTTCGTGGACCCGGCCGCCCTGCACTGGTCCGACCAACCCCTCGCCCTATCGCGCGAGGGCGTCTATACGGTGGCGTTCTTCGTGTTCTGGGCGCTGTGCATGCTCTCCAGCGCCCTCACCACGCTGCTGTCCATGTCGCCCTTCGAGCTCAACCGCTGCCCCGTTCCCACGGGCGAGCGCCCGATGGAGTGCGGCAAGTTTTCGCAGTGAGGAGGGCGGGGCGCTGCCAGTGCGTGTGACGGCTCGCCAAGCGGGACGACGTTCCACATGCTGCCAAGCGGCCAGGGCCTGCTGGGTCACAGGCAAGGACTCCGCATTTAGCGCAGAGCATTCGAGTAGCGCACGCCCTGAGAGCACACACGGCCTCACCCGTCAGAAGGCCGCGGAGCAGGCCACGCCAGCAGACGCCGTGGAACGGGCTTCGCCGGGCCACCGGCGTCCGGCCCCCCGCCAGAGCCGGGGGGCGTTCGTCCCGTCCATGCCCGCGCAGGCGGGCCTGGAGCCGCGGTCCTCACTCCGCCCTTCCCGCGTCGCACAGCGATGCGAGAGAAGGGGGAAGCGGCGCCAGCCGCTCAGGGGGATGGTCTAGTTACAAGCCTGGCTGTTCACGATCCGCTTGAGCGCATCCGGCTCGACGATGCGCACGTGCCGCTGCTTGACCTCGACGATGCCTTCCTCGACGAATTTCGAGAACGTGCGGCTGACGGTCTCCAGCTTGAGGCCCAGGTAGCTGCCGATCTCCTCGCGGGTCATGCGCAGCACCAGTTCGGATTGCGAGAAACCCCGCGCATGCAGGCGCTGAACGAGGTTGAGCAGGAAGGCCGCGAGGCGCTCCTCGGCGCGCATGCTGCCCAGCAGCAGCATCACGCCGTGCTCGCGCACGATCTCGCGGCTCATGATCTTGTGGACGTGGTGCTGCAGGGCCGTGACCTCGCGCGACAGCTCCTCGATGCGCTCGAAGGGCATGACGCATACCTCGGCGTCCTCCAGTGCGACGGCGTCGCAGGTGTGGTGGTCGCTGACGATGCCGTCGAGCCCGATGATCTCGCCGGCCATCTGGAAGCCCGTCACCTGGTCGCGCCCGTCCTCGGTGGCCACGCAGGTCTTGAAGAAGCCCGTGCGGATGGCGAAGAGCGACGTGAAGGTTTCGCCGTTGCGGAACAGCGTGCCGCCGCGCTTGACCTTGCGGCGCGTGGCGACGATGTCATCGATGCGCTGCAGTTGCTGCTCGTTCAGGCCCAGCGGCATGCAGAGCTCGCGCAGGTTGCAGTTCGAGCATGCGACCTTGATGGTGTGCGGATTCATGGATGAGCAGCCTTCCCTTCTGTGTTCTATCTCTCTGTGCATGCAGGCCAGCCACGGTGCGGACGCGTGGCAGGAGCGCAGGCGTGCTGGAAAAATGTGGCGGGCGACTGTGATGCGTCAATTGTCGCAGCGCTGCGCGTCCAAATGCTTGACCGGCGTCAAGGACACGGGCGCGGGACATGGGGCACATTGTGAATCGATAAGGAATTCCGCACCATGAACGCTGTGACTCCCGAGCTTCTGCGCCGCTTCGACGTGCCGGGCCCCCGCTATACCTCGTACCCGACCGCGGACCGGTTCGTGGAGGCTTTCGGCGCGGACGAGTACGTGCTGGCGCTGCAGCAGCGCCGCCTCGGATCGGCTGCCAAGGCCGTGCCTCTTTCGCTGTACGTGCACATCCCGTTCTGCGAATCGCTGTGCTACTACTGCGCGTGCAACAAGATCATCACGCGACACCCCGAGCGTGCCGACGTGTACCTGCGCTACCTCAGCCGCGAGATCGACCTGCACATGGCGCACTGCGCGCCCGGCCAGGCGGTGAGCCAGCTGCACATCGGCGGCGGCAGTCCCACCTTCCTGGGAGACGATGCGTTGCAGGAGCTGATGAACATGCTGCGCCGCAGCTTCACGCTCGTGCCCGGGGGCGAGTATTCCATCGAGGTCGATCCCCGCACGGTGGATGCCCAGCGGCTCGCGCGTCTGGCCGAACTGGGCTTCAATCGTCTGAGCTTCGGCGTGCAGGATTTCGATCCGGCCGTGCAGAAGGCGGTGCACCGCGTGCAGCCGGCCGAGCAGGTGTTCGCGCTGGTGCAGGAGGCGCGCCGGATCGGCTTCGAGTCCGTGAACGTGGACCTGATCTACGGCCTGCCGCGGCAGACACCCGAATCGTTCGACCGCACCCTGGCCCAGGTGTGTGAACTGCGGCCCGACCGCATCGCGCTCTATGCCTATGCCCACCTGCCGGAGCGCTTCAAGCCGCAGCGGCGCATCGTGTCGGCGGAGCTGCCGATGGCGTCCGCCAAGGTGTCGATGCTGTCGCGCTCGCTCAACGCCTTCCAGGAGGCGGGCTACGTGTACGTGGGCATGGACCACTTCGCGCTGCCGGGCGACGCGCTGGCCGTGGCCAAACGGCAGGGCCGGCTGCACCGCAACTTCCAGGGCTACAGCACCCAGCCGGACTGCGACCTGATCGCGCTGGGCGTGTCCGCCATCGGCCGCATCGGCGCCACGTACAGCCAGAACGCCAAGACCCTGGACGAGTACTACGACCTCATCAACCAGGGCAGGCTGCCGGTGGTGCGCGGCCTGGCGCTGACGCGTGACGACCTCGTGCGCCGCTCCGTCATCATGGCCCTCATGTGCCAGGGCGAGGTGTTGTTCGAGCCGATGGAGCAGTCGTGGCTGATCGATTTCCGGCGGTATTTCGCGGCGGAAATCGAGGTGCTCGAAGGCATGGCCGGCGACGGCCTCGTCACGGTGGGCGAGGACGGCATCAGCGTGACGGAGATGGGCTGGTTTTTCGTGCGCGGCGTGGCCATGGTGTTCGACCGCTACCTGCAGGCGGACCGCAATCGCGCGCGGTTCTCCCGGATCATCTGACGGTCCTTTTTCTTTTTTTGCAGGAGCCGCGATGCCCGACGCACTGATCTGGACGGCTTTCGCCATGGGACTTGCGGGCGGCCCGCACTGCCTGGCGATGTGCGCGGCCCCCTGCGCCGCGATCGTGGGCGGGTCGCAGGGTGGCGGGGCGGCTGCGCTGGCGCCCCTGCGCCGGTACGGCTCCGTGCCAGCCGCGGCGGTGATCGGACCGAGCGGCCTGCTCCGCGGCGGCATGGCGCGCACCGCGGTTTTCCACCTCGCCCGGATGGCCGGCTACGGGCTGGCCGGGGCCGCCGCGGCGCTGGCGATGGACCGCCTGGCCTGGCTTACCCAGCAGTCCGCGGCCCTGCGGCCGGCGTGGACGCTGCTGCACGTGGGCATGCTGGCCTGGGGCATCCTGATGGCCCTCCAGGCGCGCCAGCCGGCCTGGGTGGAGCGGGCCGGCCGCGCGGTCTGGACCCGCGTCGGCCCCGGCGTGCGCGCTCCGGGCGGCCTCGCGGTGGCCGGGCTGGCGTGGGCCCTGATGCCGTGCGGGCTGCTGTATTCGGCCCTGCTCGTGGCGGCGCTGGCCGGCGGCCCGGCGCAGGGTGCCGCCGCGATGGTCGCGTTCGGCGGCGGCGGCGCGCTCTGGCTGCTGGGCGGCGCCTGGGCCTGGCGGCGGCTCCGCTCCCGGGCGGATGCTGCGCGTGGCACGTGGGGAACGCGGTTCGCAGGCGTGCTGCTGGCGGCCGTGGCCGCCTGGGCGCTCTGGATGGACGTGGGACGCCAGGCACTGGAGCCCTGGTGTCGCTGAAGCGGTACATTTGTCGCGGACTCGGAAACAGCTGCTCACGAACTGGTGATAATGGTTTCGAATGAGAGGCGTTACGCGCCTCTCTTATTTCGTGACCTCCCCGTGAACTCCTCCCTTCTCATCGACGTCGCCCTGCTGCGCGTCGGCATGTACATCCAGCTGGAGCTGGGATGGATGAACCATCCCTTTCCGGTGAGCAGCTTCCGGATCGCGTCCGGGGACCAGATCGCCACCCTGCAATCGCTGGGGCTGGAGCAGGTGCGCTGGGTGCCGGCGCGCAGCGATGCCGCGGTGCGCGCGGCACTGGAGGCTCCCGCATCCGCGCCACAGGGTTCTGCGGAAACAACCCCGATGTCCGGAGCCGGTTCCGGCACCCCCCCGGGCGCCGAGCCGGCGGGCGTGCTCCACGCACGCCTGGAGGCCCAGCGCCGCGCCCTGGCCCGCTGTGACGAGCAGTTCGCGCGGGCCACTCGGGTGTACGAGCGCCTGGCGCTGCACGTGGAGCAGGATCCGGCCGAAGCGCGCAAGGCCACCGAGTCCCTGGTCCGCGGCTGCGTGGACGAACTCATGGCCCACGGCGATTCCGCGGTCCGCCTGCTGTCGGAGCGGGCCGGCACGCGCGCCGCGCTGCATTCCGTCAACGTGGCGGTGCTGTCCCTGTTGCTGGGCAAGTCGCTGGGAATGCGTGGGGACGACCTCGGTGACCTGGGCATCGCGGCGTTGCTGCACGACCTCGGCAAGATATCGCTGCCGCCGCATGTCGCCCAGCCCAGCGCGGAGCTGGGCCCGGCCGACCAGGCACTGTACGAGGCCCACGTGGGCGAATCCGTGGTGCTGGCCCAGCGCATGGGACTGGGCCGGGCGGTGGTCTCTGCCATCGCCCAGCACCACGAACGGGCCGATGGCGGCGGTTTCCCGCTCGGGCTGCGGGGGGGCGACCTGGGCCGGGCGGGCCAGGTGCTCGCGCTGGTGAACCACTACGACCGGCTGTGCAACCCGCTGCGCGGCGCGGCCCCGCTGACGCCGCACGAGGCACTGTCCGTCCTGTTCGCCCAGCACAAGTCCCGTTTCGACGCGCAGGTGCTGCAGTGCTTCATCCGCCTGATGGGGGTGTACCCCGCGGGATCGATCGTGCAGCTCACCAATGAACGCTATGCCATCGTGGTGGCGGTGGACTCGGCCCGGCCGCTGCGGCCGCAGGTCATCGTGCACGACGGCCGCGTGCCGCGCGACGATGCGCTGGTGCTCGACCTGGAGCGCTCGCCGGACCTGGGCATCCGCCGCAGCCTGAGGGCCGCGCAGCTGCCGCGCGATGCGCTCGATTACCTGTCGCCCCGCAAGCGCATCTGCTATTTCTTCGAGCGGGCGCTGATCCCTGGCGCGGACGAGGTGCCGCAGTGAACCGCCCGGGCGTCGACGTCGCGTGGCGGTCGATGTTCGCGGGCCTGCGCGAAGCGCTCTGGCTGGTCGATGCGCAGTCGCTGAACGTGGTGCTGTGCAACCGGGCCGCGGCCGATCTGGCCGGCCTGCCGCAGGAGGCCATGGAAGGCCGGCCGGTGCACCTGCTGGCCTGCACGCCCGAGGATCTCGCTTTCTGGTCGCAGGACCTGGCCGGGCTGCGGGCGGGCATCCATTCGCACTCGGGCATGCTGCGCCCCGACGGCTCCCTCGTGCCGGTGGACCGCCGCGTCGCTGCCGTCGAGTCGCCGGAGGGCATGCCGCTGCTGGTGCTGGGCATGCTGGACCGCAGCGAGCAGGCATCCATCCAGGGTGAGCTGGAACGGCTGCTCTCGGAACTGCGGGCCACGCTCGACTCCGCCGCCGACGGCATGCTGGTCTGCGACATGGGTGGCCGGGTGCGGGCCTTCAACCAGCGCATGGCCTGGCTTTGGAACATGCCGGAAGACCTGCTCGTGCAGCGCAACGACGCGGCCGTGGAGGCGCACATGGCAGGCCAGTTCACCGATGCCGATGCCTACCGCGCGCGGCTGCTGGGCATCGCGCAGTTCCCGGAGGAGGAGACCCTCGACATCCTGCACCTGCGCACGGGCACCGTGATCGAGCGCCGTTCGGTGCCGCAGATGAGCCAGGGCCGGCCCATGGGGCGCGTGTACTCCTTCCGCGACCTCACCCTGCAGCATGCCGCGCAAAAGCGCATCGAGCAGCTGGCGTACAGCGACGTGCTCACCGGCCTGCCCAACCGCCTGCTGCTGTCGCGCTGCGTCGCCTCGGCGCTGGAAACCGCGCGCGCGCAGGGCGGCGGCTTCGCCATCCTGTTCATCGACCTCGACCGCTTCAAGATCATCAACGATTCGCTGGGGCATCTCTTCGGCGACCGGGTGCTGCAGCTCGTGGCGCAGCGCCTGCAGGGCTGCCTGCGGCAGAACGACATGCTGTGCCGCCTGGGCGGCGACGAGTTCGTGCTCCACCTGGATGCGGGTGACGAATCCATGGCCGAGTCCCTGGCGCGCCGCATCCTGGAGGACATGCGCCAGCCCTTCATGCTCGACGGCATGGGGTTTTCCATCCAGTGCAGCATCGGCATCGCGCTGCACCCCCGGGACGGCGAGTCGCTGGACGACCTGATCAAGCAGGCGGACACCGCCATGTACCGGGTCAAGGAGCGCGGCCGGGGCAGCTACGGGTTCTATCAGCCGCAGATGAATGCCGACATGCTCTCGCGCATGCAACTGGAGCATGCGATGCGGCAGGCGCTGGATCGCGGCGATTTCGCCGTCCACTACCAGCCGCAGGTGGCGATGGCCTCGGGCCGAATGGTGGGCGCCGAAGCGCTGCTGCGCTGGAACGATCCCGGGCTGGGCGCCGTGTCGCCGGGTGTCTTCATCCCGCTGGCGGAAGAGTCGGGCTACATCGTGACCCTGGGCGCCTGGGTGCTGGAGCAGGCGATCCGCGAGGCGGCCGGATGGATGCAGGCCGGCACGCCCCTGGTGGTGGCGGTGAACGTGTCCGCGCTGGAGTTCCGGCAGTCCGGTTTCGTGGAGCGCCTCGTGTCGCTGCTGCGCAGCCACGGGCTGCCGGCGTCGCTGCTGGAGCTGGAGCTGACCGAGACCATCCTGCTGCAGGACGCCCAGGAAATGGCGCAGCGCCTCGCGGCCCTGGCCGAGCTGGGCGTGGGCCTGTCGATCGACGATTTCGGTACGGGCTACTCGAGCCTGGCCTATCTCAAGAAGCTTCGCATCCACAAGCTCAAGATCGACCAGTCGTTCGTGCGCGGCCTGCCGGACGACGAAAGCGACCGGGCGATCATCGAGGCGATCGTGCACATCGGCCGGGCGCTGCGCATCCAGGTGGTGGCGGAGGGCGTCGAGACCCCGCAGCAGCGCGAGGCGCTGCAGGCCATGCAGTGCCACTACTTCCAGGGGTTCCTGGTGGCGCCGGGATTGCCCGCGGAGGACTTCCGTGCCCTGGTGGCGCGGGATGCACAGGGCGGCTGCGCCCCGACATGAGCCCGCGGCGGCAGGCCGTGCCTGCAGGCAGGCCCGCAAAGCAAAAGCGCCGCGGGGATGCCGCGGCGCTCGGGGAATAGGGTGTCCGCAGTAGCCACCGGACCGTCATCCTGAACCGGGGGTTCAGGGGGGCGAGGGCAGCCAGGCGTTGGGTTCATCTGACGCGAGATGATCACGCTTACCGGGCAATGTACCAAGCCCTTGCTCATGGAGCATTGGTTCAAGGAAATATAAAGCCCGGCGGCACTGCAGACGCCCCCATTGTAGGCGCGCGAATCGCCCTTTGGAAGTGCAGGGTCAGGCCGGCCGGCCGTCCCCGCCCAGCGCATGGTCCAGGCGCCGCAGCAGCGCCTGCAGCGCGTCGCCGTCCGGTGCCTCGCCGTCGGCCAGCAGGCTGCGCTGGGCAGGCCCGTCGGCGGCCGGCACGGTGCTGGGCGGGGCGGCCTGCGCATCCGCGGCGGCGTACGCTTCCGCTGGCGGGAGATCGCCCGGGGGCTCCTGCGCGGCCGGCGCCTCGGCGGGCGCGGCTGCAGCGCGGGCCTGGTCGGCCAGTTCGAAGGCCAGATTCAGGGCCGCCAGCACGGCGATGCGCTCGCGCGCGCGCACCTTGCCGGCATCGCGGATGCGGACCATGGCCGCATCCACGCGCTCGACCGCCTGCAGCAGCCGTTCCTGCTGGCCTTCCGGACAGGCGAGGCGGTAGCTCTGCTGCATGATCTGCACTTCGATCTGGTTCATTCGGCCTCCTTGGGCAGGTCGGTCGGGGTGGCCGGGGCATCGGCCGGCGGGGGCGGCATTTTCTCCAGCATCGCGTCGATGCGCGTGCGGGCCGTGTTCAGGCGCGACCGGAGCGAGTCGCGCTCCTGCGTGAGCGAGACCACCTGGGCGGTGAGCAGGGCGTTGGCGCGCTGCAGCTCGGCATGGCGCACGAGCAGTCGCTCCACGCGCTCGGTGATCTGGTCGAGGGGGGAGGGTGAATCCATGCACGGATTGTAGGGTTGGGGCCGCGCGGGTGAATATGTATCGAAACGTCCTAGAATCCGCT
Organism: Paracidovorax avenae; assembly: GCA_003029925.1. Taxonomy (GTDB): domain Bacteria; phylum Pseudomonadota; class Gammaproteobacteria; order Burkholderiales; family Burkholderiaceae_C; genus Paracidovorax; species Paracidovorax avenae_A. The sequence continues at coordinate 1,786,893 of CP028296.1, forward strand.
GCGTTGGTGCCTGCGGCCTGGTTCACAGACCGCGGTTCAACGGGAAGCAGGGAGGCGCCGTCCGCCACGGACGCGCCGTGCCTGCGCTGCCCCCGCAACGGTCCGTGGAAAGAAAGCTGCCCGCCCCTTCCGGCGGGGCGGCTTTCGCCGCCTCCTGCACATAGCCACTGGGTGCCTTGAACAAGCGCCTGGGAAGGCGCAGGAGCGTGTCGTCCACCAGCCCGGATACCGGCCAACACGGAGGCCGTGCCCAGAGCCATCAGCCTGGGCGCGGCCGTGTCGCCCAATGCCGGCGGGGAGGCCGGCGCGGGCTCGTTTTCTGCGATCGCTTCCATGCATTCTCCGATTCCCCGCTTCCGCGGCGCCGCCGGCGCACGTGCTGCCTTTCCGTTCCTCCATGCGCCTGCCACGCTGGTCCTGCTCGCCACGGGCATGGCGCTGGCCCCGGCAGCGCATGCCGCCACCGCTGCCCCGATGGGCGAGGTCGTGGTGACCGCCAACCGCACGCCCCAGCCCCTGGCCGATCTCGTGGCCGACGTCTCCATCGTGGACCGCGACACCATCGAGGCCAGCGGTGCCACGGGTCTCGCCGACGTGCTGGCCCGCGTCCCGGGTATCGAGATTTCGCGCAACGGCGGGCCGGGAACGACGACCAGCGTCTACCTGCGCGGCGCGGAGCAGCGCTTCACGGCCGTCTATATCGATGGCGTGCGCGTGGATTCGCAAACCACGGGCGGTGCGCCCTGGGAGGCGATCCCGCTGGGCCTCATCGACCGCATCGAGGTGCTGCGCGGGCCGGCCGCCGCGGTGTACGGCTCGGACGCCGTGGGCGGCGTGATCCAGATCTTCACGCGCAAGGGCGAGGGCCCGGCGCAGCCCTACGTGGGCATCGGCGCCGGCAGCCACGGTACCTACAAGGCCGAGGCCGGCGTGAGCGGCTCGGCGGGCGAGGGCCGCGCGGTGGACTACGCGCTGGGCTTCGAGCGCGAGATCAGCGACGGCTTCAACGCCCGGCCCATCGCAGGCCAGAACCCCGACAAGGACGGCCTGCGCCGCTCTGCCGTGAACGCGCGCGTGGGCCTGCAGATCGATCCGCGCCAGCGCCTCGAAGGCACGCTGCTGGGCGCCGACACCAACGCGGGCTACGACACCACGCCCCTGGGCAACGACGACCGCGCCCTGCACCGCATGCATGCGCTGGGCCTGAACTGGCGGGCGCAATGGAGCGACCGCTACACCACCCGCGTGTCGGTCACGGATTCGCGCGAGCGCTACGAGACGCGCCCCTCGCCCTACACCGCCGATACGCGCCTGCGCGGCTACCTGTTCCAGAACGAATGGCGCGAGGGTGCGCACCTCTTCACCGCCGCGCTGGAGCGCCGCGAGGACCAGCTGCGCAGCGGGGACATCGATGGCAACCGCTCGCAGGACGCGCTGGCGCTGGGCTACGGCTTCACCGCCGGCCCGCATGCGCTGCAGATCAACGCTCGCCATGATTCGGACAGCGAGTTCGGGGGGCACAACACTGGCAGCATCGCCTATGGCTATGCGATCACGCCGCAGTGGCGGGCCACGGCATCGGCCGGCACCGCGTTCCGCGCTCCCACGCTCTACCAGCGCTTCAGCCCTTACGGCGTCGCGTCGCTGAAGCCGGAAGAAGGCCGCAACGTGGAACTGGGCCTGCGCTGGGCGCAGGGCGCGAGCAGCGCGTCGGTGGTGGCCTACCGCAACCGCGTGAAGAACCTCATCGTGTTCGGCGCGGCAGGCCCCTGCCAGGACGAGTTCGGCTGCTATGCCAACGCGGGCCGGGCGAAATACGAGGGCGTGACGCTGTCCGCGCAGCACACCCTGGGCGGCGTGCAGCTGCGGGCTTCGGTCGATCTGCAGAACCACCGCGACGAGACCACTGGCCGCGAGCTGCCGCGCCGCGCCCGGCGCCACGCCACCCTGGGTGCGGACACGCGCGTGGCCGGCTGGACCGTGGGCTCGGAAGTGCAGGCCTCGGGCCGCCGCTACGACAACGCCGCCAACACCGCGGTGCTGGGCGGCTACACGCTCGTCAACCTGTATGCCAGCACGCGCGTGGCGCAGGACACGACGCTGCTCGCGCGCGTGGACAACCTCGCCGACAGGAACTACCAGACCGCGCGCACCTATGCGCAGGCGGGCCGCACGTTCTATGTGGGCCTGAAGTGGGCGCCGCGATGAGCAGGGCCGCCGGCACGGCGGGCAGCATCCGCTGTCCGGCGATCGCGATCGCCGCGCCGTCGTCGGGGCAGGGCAAGACCACCGTGACCGCCGCGCTGGCACGCCTGCACGCGCGGCAGGGGCGGCGCGTGCGCGTGTTCAAGTGCGGGCCGGATTTCCTCGACCCGTGCTGGCTGGAGCAGGCCAGCGGCGCGCCGGTGCATGCCATCGATCTCTGGATGACCGGCGAACAGGATGCAGCCGAACGGCTGCACGCCGCGGCGCAAGAGGCCGACCTGATCCTGGTCGAGGGCGTGATGGGCCTGTTCGACGGCACGCCCAGCCTCGCGGACCTCGCGCAGCGCTTCGGCCTGCCGGTGCTGGCGGTGGTGGATGCCTCCGCCATGGCGGGCACCTTCGGCGCGCTGGCCTGGGGCCTGCGGCACTACCGCCCGGGCCTGCCCTGGGCAGGGGTGCTGGCCAACCGCGTGGGCAGCGCGCGCCATGCCGGCATGCTGCAGGAGAGCCTGGCGGATGCGGGCGACTGGATGGGCGCCCTGGCGCGCGTCGCGCCGCCTGCGGCGGATGCGCCAGCAGGCGATGCGCCACCGGGCCGCCAGCGCGCGGGGCTGCTGCCCGAGCGGCACCTGGGCCTGGTGGCCGCGCACGAACTGGCCGACGGCCTGGCGCGCATCGACCTGGCAGCCGATGCGTTGGCGCAGACGCCCCTGGGCCGGCTGTCGCCGCAGGAATGGCAGGACCGGTTTGCCGTGGAGTTCGCCGCGCCCGCGCCGCGCGCCGCGGTGCCGCCGCTGCTGGCCGGCCGCACCGTGGCGGTGGCCGGAGATGCCGCGTTCTGCTTCGTCTACCGGGCCAACCTGCAGACGCTGGAGGCCCTGGGCGCAAGCGTGCGGCGCTTCTCGCCGCTCCAGGATGCGGAGTTGCCGGCCTGCGACGCCGTGTGGCTGCCCGGCGGCTATCCGGAGCTGCACACTGACCGCCTGGCGGCCAACACCGGCATGCAGCGCAGCCTGCGGGCCCACGTGGAGGCCGGCCGGCCCGTATGGGCAGAATGCGGCGGCATGATGGCGCTCTTCGAATCGATCACCCTCGCGGACGGCACGCGCAAGCCGCTCTGGGGGCTGCTGCCGGGCCACGTGGCCATGCAGCGGCGCCTGGCCGCCCTGGGACCGCAGCAGCTGGACCTGGACGGCCATGTGCTGCGTGGCCACACCTTCCATTACTCGACCTGCGAGAGCAGCGCCCCCGTGCGTGCCCGCACCCGCCGCCCGGATCCGGGCGAGGGCGGCGCCGGCGAGGCGCTCTACCGGCAGGGCAGCATCCACGCGAGCTATTTCCACGCCTGGTTCCCCTCCAGCCCGCGTGCCGTGGCGGCGCTGTTCGGCGCCGGGGACGCACAGGCGGAGCCGGTGCCGGCGGCGGCTCCGGAGGCCACCGCATGACGGCCCTGGCGGCCCCTTTCGCGGGCGATGGCGTCGGCGGCGGCATGCCGGGCGCTCGGCTGTCGGTCGCGCGCAGCGAATTCATCCTGGGCGGGCAGAAGAGCGGCAAGTCGCGCCGGGCCGAGATGCTGGCGCGCACCTGGATGGAGGACTCCGGCGCGCACCGCGCGGTGCTCATCGCCACCGGCCGGGCCTGGGACGACGAGATGCGCGAGCGCATCGCCCGCCACCAGCGTGAGCGCGCGGTGCGCGTGCCGGGCATGGAGACGCTGGAGGAGCCGCTGGACGTGGCTGGTGCGCTGGCGCGCTGCTCCCAGGCGGGGACCCTGGTGGTGGTCGATTGCCTCACGCTGTGGCTCACGCAGTGGCTGATGCCGCTGCCGGAGGCACCACCGCCGGGCGACTTCGAGCCCCAGTGCCGGGCCTTCCTGGAGGCCGTCCGGCGGGCGCCGGGGCCGGTGGTGGTGGTCGGCAACGAGATCGGACTGGGCGTCATCCCCCTGGGCCGCGAGGTGCGCACCTTCGTGGATGCGCTGGGCCGCCTCAACCAGCGCACTGCCGGGGCCTGCGCGCGCGTCACCCTCATGGCGGCCGGCCTGCCGCTCGCGCTGAAGGAGGCGCCGCAGCCATGAACCGGTGGTGCCGCGTGATTCCTTTCCTGCAGCGCCTGGGGGCTGCTGCCCTGCTGGCAGGGGCTGCCGGTGCGCAGGGGCCGGCGCTGGCGCAGGTCCCGCCGAAGCCCGCCACCGCGGCCTCCGCGGTGCCGGATGCTCCCGCGGGCGGCGTGGCGATCACCGACGGCCGCGGCCGCCGCATCGTCTTCGCCCGGCCGCCGCAGCGCATCGTGAGCCTGCTGCCCTCGCTCACCGAATCGGTCTGCGCACTGCAGCAGTGCGCGCGGCTGGTGGGCGTGGACCGCTACTCCAACTGGCCCGAATCCGTGCGCGCGCTGCCGCAGATGGGCGGCGGCATCGATCCGAACATCGAGGCCATCGCCGCCCAGCGGCCGGACGTGGTGCTGCTGGCGACCAGTTCGCGCGCGAGCGACCGGCTCGAAGCGCTGGGCATTCCCGTGGTGGCGCTGGAGCCCAAGACGCATGCCGACGTGCGTGAGGTGCTGCGCACCCTGGGTACGCTGCTGGCCGTGCCGCCGCAGCAGGGCGCCGACCGCGTGTGGCGCGAGATCGACGCGGGCGTGCAGGCGGCCGCGCAGTCGCTGCCGGAGCGCGCGCGCGGCGCGCGGGTGTATTTCGAGGTGAGCCGGGGACCGTACGCGGCCGGCACCTCGTCCTTCATCGGCGAGACGCTGGCCCGCCTGGGCGCGCGCAACGTGGTGCCGCCCGAGCTGGGACCGTTCCCGCGGCTGAACCCCGAGTTCGTCGTGCGGGCGCAGCCGGACATCATCATGGTGGGCAACAGCAGCATGCAGGCCCTGGTGCCGTACCCGGGCTGGGACGGCCTGCGCGCGGTGCAGGGGCAGCGTGTCTGCGTGTTCTCCCCGCGGGAAGCCGACGTGGCGGTGCGCCCCGGCCCGCGCATGGCGGACGCCGCGCGCATCATGGCGCGCTGCCTCGCGGACAAGGCGCCATGAGGCCGGTGGACGACGGTGCCGGGGATGCCGGCGGCGCCCGCCGGGCAACGTGGCTGGCCGCGGGGCTGCTGCTGGCCGGCGCGGCCCTGCTGCTGCTGGGCGCGAGCGTGGGCAGTACCGGCATCGGACTGGCCTGGGGCCCGGATGCCGATCCCGTGGCGCGGCAGATCCTCTGGGACATCCGCCTGCCGCGCACGCTGGGTGCCTGGCTCGCCGGGGCGCTGCTCGGCCTGTCCGGCGCGGTGGCGCAGGGACTGTTCCGCAATCCGCTGGCGGACCCGTACCTGCTGGGCAGCGCCTCGGGCGCGGCGCTCGGCGGTGCGCTGGCCATGGCGCTGTTCGGCCTGTCGCCCAGCGCATCGCAGTGGCTCGCGCGGCTGGGCGTGACGGGCATGGCCTTCCTCGGCGCCGTGGCGGCCGTGCTGCTCACGCTGGTGCTGGCGCGCGGCGTGCAGCACACGCTGCGGCTGCTGCTGGCGGGCGTGATCGTGGGCGTGGTGCTCGGCGCCGCGCGCGATCTGGTGGAACTGGCCTCGCCCGAGATCCTGCAGGCCATGCAGGCCTTCACCCTGGGCAGCACCGCCTTCGTGGGCTGGATCGCCTGCGGGCTGATGGCGGGGGCCTGGGCGCTCGGCGCCGGCACCGCCTGGGTGCTGGCGCGCGCGCTGGACGGGCTGGTGCTGGGCGAGGCCACGGCGGCCAGCCTGGGCCTGCCGCTCGCGCCCATGCGCGCCGGGCTGGTGGCGGCGATGGCGCTGGCCACCGGCACCGCGGTGGCGCAGACGGGCCTGATCGCCTTCGTGGGCCTGGCCGCTCCGCACCTGGTGCGCTCCATCGCACCGACCACCCACCAGCGCCACGTGGTGCTATCCAGCCTCATGGGCGCGGTGCTGCTGCTGGCCGCGGACATCCTCGCGCGCTGGATCGTCGCGCCGCAGGAGCTGCCCGTGGGCGTGCTCACGGCGGCGCTGGGCGGCAGCTACCTGCTGTGGCTCATGCACCGGCGCACCCAGCTGGGCCGGGGAGGCTGAACGCATGGACCGCACCATCGCCCTGCAGGCGTCCGGCCTCTGCGCATCCTTCGGCGGCACGCCCGTGCTGCGCGACGTGGACCTGCGCATTCCCGCCGGCTGCTGGACCAGCGTGGTCGGACCGAACGGCGCCGGCAAATCGACCCTGCTCAAGGCCCTGGCGGGCCTGCTGCGGGGCGGCGGCGTGCGCGGCCACATCGATTTGATGGGCCGCCCGCTGCCGCGCTGGGGCGCGCGCGAGCGCGCACGCCAGATCGCGTGGCTGGGGCAGGGCGAGGCCGGCTCCGACGGCCTGCCCGCCTACGACATTGCCATGCTGGGCCGGCTGCCGCACCAGCCCTGGCTCGCACCGCCCAGCCCGGCGGACCATGCAGCCGTGCGCGCCGCGCTGGAGGCCACGCAGGCCTGGGCATGGCGCCACCGCCCGCTTGCCGAACTCTCCGGCGGCGAACGCCAGCGCGTGCTGCTGGCCCGTGCGCTGGCCGTGCAGGCCCCGGTGCTGCTCATGGACGAGCCGCTCGCCCACCTCGACCCGCCCCACCAGGCCGACTGGCTGCAGACCGTGCGCGGTCTGGTGTGGCAGGGCTGCGCGGTGGTGAGCGTGCTGCACGAGGTGTCGTTCGCGCTGCAGGCCGATGCGCTGGTGATCCTGGCCGAAGGCCGGGTGCTCCACCATGGCCCGGGCGATGATCCCGCCACCCATGCGGCGCTGGAGGCCGTGTTCGGCCACCGCATCCGTGTGCGCGAGGTGGACGGCCTGCGCGTGGCGGTGCCGTGCGTCGGTCCGGTCGCGCCAGGCGGCTGACACCGCTTCCTGGCCGGGCCTTTCCTTTCTCCTTCCCTCATTCATTTTTCTTCCGCATGCAGATCGAATCTCCTCCCACCGAGCGCCGCTCGGACAAGCCGGACGGCGAGCGCCGCGGCCTCGTGCTGGTGCATACCGGCGACGGCAAGGGCAAGAGCACGGCGGCCTTCGGCCTCGCGCTGCGCGCGCACGGCCGCGGCAAGCCCGTGAAGATCTTTCAGTTCATGAAGGTGCCCAGCGCGCGCTTCGGCGAGCACCGCGTCTTCGAGCAGCTCGGCATTCCCATCGAGGGCCTGGGCGACGGCTTCAGCTGGAAGAGCCGCGACCTGGAACATTCGGCCGCCCTGGCCCGCGCCGGCTGGGAACGTGCCCGGGATGCCATCCTGGGCGGCGGGCATTTCCTGGTGGTGCTCGACGAGATCACCTATCCGCTCATCTACGGCTGGGTGCCGCTGCAGGAGGTGCTGCAGGCACTGCGCGATCGGCCGCGCGACGTGCATGTGGTGCTGACGGGGCGCCGCTGCCCGCAGGAACTGATCGACCTGGCGGACACGGTCACCGAGATGGGCCTGGTCAAGCATGCGTTCCAGGCCGGGGTGCCGGCGCAGCGCGGCATCGAGGACTGAGCTTGCATACCGAAGGCAAAGGCATGGCCCCTGGCGAATCCGGTGAGGCCGCGAGCGAGGCCTACAGCGCCGCGGAGCGCGAGGCCATCTACCGCGCCATCCGCGAGCGGCGCGACATGCGCCACTTCGCGGGCGGGCAGGTCGCACCCGCGGTGCTGGAGCGCCTGCTGCGCGCCGCGCACGAAGGGCCCAGCGTGGGCTTCATGCAGCCCTGGCGCTTCATCCGTGTGTCCGATGCCGCGGTGCGGCGCCAGCTGCACGCCTGCGTCGATGCCGAACGCCTGCGCACGGCCGAGGCGCTGGCCAGCCCTGCGCCGGATGCGGCCGCGCCGGCGGTGCAGGGCGCGGGGCGGCAGGCGGAGTTCCTGCGGCTCAAGCTGGAGGGCATCCTCGATGCGGCGGAACTGATCGCGGTGGTGCTGGCCGACGGGCGCGACGCCCACGTGTTCGGCCGCCGCACCATGCCCCACATGGACGTGGCCTCGGTGGGCTGCGCCATCGAGAACCTCTGGCTGGCCGCGCGCGCGGAAGGGCTGGGGATGGGCTGGGTGTCGATCTTCGATCCCTTCGACGTCGCGCGCCTGCTGCGCCTGCCGCCCGGCGCCGAGCCGGTCGCGTTGCTCTGCCTGGGGCCGGTGCATGGCTTCTATCCATCGCCCATGCTGGAGCGCGAGCGCTGGGCGCGCCGCGCGCCGCTGGCATCGGTGGTGTTCGACGGGGCCTGGGGACGCCCGGCGCCCTGGCTGTCGGGCGGCGAAGACGGCGGGGGCGAAAGTGGCTGACGGCGGCCCTGCACTGCTGCAGGCCCTGCTGGCGGCGCTGCCCTGGGCCGCCGCCCTCGCGGCCGCGCTGGCGATCGACCGGTGGTGGGGCGAGCCGCCGGTGGCCCTGCACCCGGTGGTCTGGATGGGGCGCGCGCTGCATGGGTGCGGCGAGCGCATCGCGCCCGCGCAGCCGGTGGCCGCGGATGCCCGGGCTTTCGTGCTGGGCGCTGCGGCCTGGCTGCTGATGGCCTCGGTGGTGGCCGGTGCCGCCGGGGCGCTGCAGCACGCGGCATGGCAACTGCCCGCATGGCTGGCGGTGCCCGTGCTGGCCCTGCTGCTCAAGCCCCTGCTGGCCTGGCGCATGCTGCGCGACGAGGTCGTGGCCGTGGAGGATGCCCTGGCGCAATCGCTGGAGGCCGGGCGCGAGCGGCTGTCGCGCCTGGTGAGCCGCGACGTCCACGCGCTGCAGGCCGTGCAGGTGCGCGAATCCGCCATCGAGTCGCTGGCCGAGAACCTGAACGATTCCGTGGTGGCGCCGCTCTTCTGGTTCGCGTTGCTGGGGCTGCCCGGCGCGGCGCTCTACCGCTTCGCCAACACTGCGGATGCCATGTGGGGCTACCCCGGCATGCGCGGCGGGCGCTACTGGCAATGGGCCGGCAAGTGGGCGGCGCGCGCGGACGACGTGCTCTCGTGGGTGCCCGCGCGCATCACCGCGGTGCTGCTGGCGCTGTGCGCGCGCCGCGTGCGCTGGGCCGCGGTGTCCCGGCAGGCCCGCCGGACGCCGTCGCCCAACAGCGGCTGGCCGATGGCCGCGATGGCGCTCGCGCTGGATGTGCGGCTGTGCAAGCCCGGCGTGTACACGCTGCACCGCCGCGGCAGGGCCGCCGCCCCGCCGGACACCCGCCGGGCCGCCGTGCTGGCCGCCCGGGCCGTGGCATGGTGCCTGCCGCTTGCCCTGGCGGCGCTCTGGGCGCTGGAGTGGCTGCGCGTCGGCCTGAATATCGCCCTCGGAGGCGTGCTGCCATGACGCGACAGGCGCTCGACGGCGGCGCGGCCGCGCAGGGCTTGCCGGTGCATGGCGGCCCGGATGCGCTGGGTGTTCCGCTGCACGATTTTTCCACCAACGCGAACGCCTGCGGGCCCTGTCCGGCCGCTCTGGTGGCCGTGCGCGGGGCCGACGCCGCGCGCTATCCCGATCCGGCCTATACCGCGCTGCGCGAGGCCCTGGGCGCATGGCACGGCGTGGCGCCCGGGCGCATCCTGCCGGCCGCGAGCGCCAGTGAGTTCATCCACCGCTTCACCGCGTGGGCCGCACGGCAGGGCGTGGCCGGCGTGGCGGTGCCCGCGCATGCCTATGGCGACTATGCGCGCGCGGCCCGGGCCTGGGGCCTGCCGCTGCTCGCGTCTCCGGGGCCGGGAGCGGGTGCGGGCGCGGAGGAGGATTCCGGGAAGGCCGTGCTGCACTGGGCCTGCGAACCCGGCAGTCCGCTCGGCACGTCCGATCCTGGTCTGGAGGCCTGGCACGCGCGGGCTGCCATCGATAGCGGCACGCCGGATGCCGACCTGCGCATCGTCGATTGCGCCTACGCGCCGCTGCGGCTGGAGGCCGCCGGCGGCGCGCTGCCCGCGAACGCATGGCAGCTCTGGACGCCCAACAAGGCCCTGGGCCTCACGGGCGTGCGCGCTGCCTATGCCATCGCGCCGGCCTGCGTACCGCGGCAGTGCCTGGATGCACTGCAGGCCCTGGCGCCCTCCTGGCCGATCGGCGCGCATGGGGTGGCGATGCTGTCGGCCTGGGTGGCGCCGCAGGTGCAGGACTGGCTCGCCGCGTCGCTCGACACGCTGCGCGCATGGAAGGCAGCCCAGCAGGCGTTGTGCGAAGGCATGGGCTGGGCCGTGCAGGCCGGAAGCCGTGCCAACTATTTCGTGGCCCGTCCCCCGGTGGCCGACCTGCCGCGCTGGCTGCAGGCCCTGCGGCTGCAGGGCGTGAAGCTGCGCGACTGCGGTAGCTTCGGGCTGCCCGGCTGCGTGCGGCTCGGCGTGCTGCCGCCGGCATCGCAGCAGGCATTGCAAGCCGCATGGCAGGCAGCGCGGCCGGCCACTGCTGCATGAGGCCTGTGGCCGCTGGCAGTGCCCCGCTACCATTGCCGCTTTTGCCGCCATCCATGCCATCCCTCCACCCCGGTCCCGGAGCCCTGCCGTGCGTTCCATCACCGTAAGCCGCTACGTCACGCCGCTGCGCGAGGGCGGCTCCATGCCGGCCGTCGTCGAGGGCGACGACCTCGGTGTCTATGTCCTCAAGTTCCGTGGCGCCGGGCAGGGCGTGCGCGCACTCATGGCCGAGATCATCGCCGGCGGCATCGCCCGCGCACTGGAATTGCCCGTGCCCGAGATCGTGCTGGCCCAGCTCGACCCGGCGCTCGCGCAGACCGAGCCCGACCCCGAGATCCAGGACCTGATCCGCGCGAGCGCCGGGCTGAACGTGGCGCTCGACTATCTCTCCGGCGCGGTCAACTTCGATCCGGCGGTGGACCGCGTCACGCCCGGTTTCGCCTCGCGCCTCGTCTGGTTCGATGCGCTGGTGGGCAATGTGGACCGCACTGCGCGCAACACCAACCTGCTGGTGTGGCACCGCAACCCGTGGCTGATCGACCATGGCGCATCGCTCACCTTCCACCACGCCTGGAACGGCACGGTGGCGCAGCCCGCCAAACCCTTCGCGCCGATCGCCGACCACGTGCTGCTGTCCCAGGCCACGGAACTGGCGGCGGTGGATGCCGGGCTGGCGGCGCGCCTGACCCCGCCATGCCTGCAGGCGGTGCTGGCCGAGGTGCCCGACCTGTTCCTGGCGCAGGCGGCAGAGGGCCATGGGGACGGGCAGGGCGATGGGCCGCCTGCCGATCCGGCAGCGCACCGGCAAGCCTACGTCGATTACTTCCTGGCGCGGCTCGCGGGCCGGCAGGCCTGGCTGCAGGGGGCGATCGATGCACGCGGCTGACGTCTATGACTACGCCATCGTGCGCGTGGTGCCGCGTGTGGAGCGCGAGGAGTTCATCAATGCCGGCGTGATCCTCTCGTGCCAGCGCTCCGGCTTCCTGCAGGCCGCGACCGCGCTCGACGAGGCACGCCTGCTCGCGCTCGACCCGCAGGCCGACCTGGACACGGTGCGGCGCCACCTGGGCGCCATCGTGGCCATCTGCGCGGGCGATGCGGGCTGCGGTCCGATCGCGGCGCTGCCCTACCGGGCCCGCTTCCACTGGCTCACCGCGCGGCGCAGCGCCATCATCCAGACCTCGCCCGTGCACACCGGGCGCTGCACGGACGCCGCGGCGGCGCTGGAGCACATCATGGACCGCATGGTCCGGCGCTGAAGAGTCCGGCGCCCTCGGCCCGGTCTGCGGTCGGGCCGGCTGGCGGGATGCCCTCCGACAGGCACATGGTGCCGAAGGCGCGCGGACGCGGGGGCGGGCCGCGCGAAGAATGGACGTTTGCTTTCCACGCAGACCCTACGAAAGGAACGTCCCATGGCATCCCCATCCCCGCAGTCCACTTCCGCCGACCCGTCCCGGCGCTTCGCCGGCAAGGTCGTCATCGTCACCGGGGCAGGCTCCGGCATCGGCGCCGCCACTGCGCGCCGCTTCTCGCAGGAAGGGGCGATGGTCGCCATCGCCGACCTGAGCGACGACAAGCTCGCCGCCACCCGCGCCGACCTGCCGGCCGATCGCACGCTCGCTCACCCGGCGGACGTCTCGAAGTTCGAAGATGTCCAGGCCCTGGTGGCAGCCACCGTCGAGCGTTTCGGCCACCTCGACGTCATGGTGAACAACGCCGGCATCGCCGTGCAGGGCAAGGTCACCGAGGCCAGCCTGGACGACTGGCAGCGTGTCCTCGCGACCAACGTCTCCGGCGTGTTCCACGGCGCGCGCGCCGCGATGCCGCACCTGCTGAAGACCCGGGGCTGCATCGTCAACACCTCGTCGGTCTCGGGCCTGGGCGGAGACTGGGACATGAGCTTCTACAACACCTCCAAGGGCGCCGTCTCCAACTTCACCCGCGCGCTCGCGCTGGACCACGGCAAGGACGGCGTGCGCGTGAACGCCGTGGCGCCCAGCCTCACCTTCACGGGCATGACGGAGGACATCCAGAGCGATCCCCAACTGCTCGCCAAGTTCGCCGAACGCATCCCCCTGGGCCGCGGCGCCGAGCCCGAGGAGATCGCCTCCGTGATCGCCTTCCTCGCGAGCCCGGACGCCGGCTTCGTCACCGGCGTGGTGCTGCCGGTGGATGGCGGCGTGTCGGCATCGAACGGGCAGCCGCCGCAGGGCTGAGCCGCGGCCGGGTCGGCCACCCCGCTTTCAGGCACCGCGGCGCAGGGGACAATAGGCGCATTGCGCTATCCGGGTGGACACCTGCCCGGACGGGCGCCCACCCTGCCAGCCGCCGTGCCGTGATCCCCATCCCAGACCCTCCCCGCCCCGCATCCGAACGGCTCCGCCGGGCCGCGCGCGCGACCCACCACCCGCGTGCAGGCCGATGGCCAGACTGCAACATGCCGGGGTCCGCATGACCGCCCGCTGCATCATGGTCCTCGGCACCTCCAGCGGCGCCGGCAAGAGCTGGCTCGCCACCGCGCTGTGCCGCTGGTTCAGCGACCAGGGCCTGCGCGTCGCGCCGTTCAAGGCGCAGAACATGAGCAACAACGCGCGCGTGGTGGCGGCGCCGGGTGGCGGGCAGGGCGAGATCGGCAGCGCGCAGTATTTCCAGGCGCTGGCCGCGCGCGCCGAGCCCGAGGTGCGCATGAACCCGGTGCTGCTCAAGCCCGAGGCGGACACGCGCAGCCAGGTGGTGCTGATGGGGCAGGTGAGCGAAGAACTCACGCGCATGCCCTGGCGCGGGCGCAGCGTGCACGTCTGGCCGCATGTGGCCGCGGCGCTCGACGCGCTCCGGGCCGAAAACGACGTCGTGGTGATCGAAGGCGCGGGCTCGCCGGCCGAGATCAACCTGCATGCGAACGACATCGTCAACATGCGCGTGGCGCGCCATGCGGGCGCGCACGCGCTGCTGGTGACCGACATCGACCGCGGCGGCGCCTTCGCCCACCTCTACGGCACCTGGGCGCTGCTGCCCGAGGACGAGCGTGCGCTGATCCAGGGCTTCGTGCTCAACAAGTTCCGCGGCGACGCCGCGCTGCTCGCGCCCGCGCCGGACATGCTGCGCGAGCGCACGGGCGTGCCCACGGTGGCCACCATCCCCATGCAGTGGCGCCACGGCCTGCCGGAAGAGGACGGCGTGTTCGACGATGCCGGCCACGTGCGCGCAGGCGCCGGCGGCGCGGTGCACACGACCGTGGCGGTGGTGGCATATCCGCGCATCAGCAACCTCGACGAGTTCCAGCCGCTCAAGGGCGTGCCGGGCCTGCGGCTCGTATGGGCGCGCAGCCCGGCCGAGGTGGCCGGTGCCGACTGGATCGTGCTGCCCGGCTCCAAGGCCACCGCGGCCGACCTGGCCTGGTTGCGCTCGCAGGGCCTGGATGCCGCCATTGCCGCCCATGCCGCGCGCGGCGGCCGCGTGCTGGGCATCTGCGGCGGCCTGCAGATGCTGGGCGAGGCGCTGATCGACACCCACGGCGTGGACGGCAATGCGCCCGGCCTGGGCCTGCTGCCGCTGGTCACTGCCTTCGATCCGGCCAAGACCGTGCGCCGCACGCGCACCGCCTTCGGCGCGCTGCAGGGCGCCTGGAGCGCGCTCTCGGGCGTGGCGGTGCAGGGCTACGAGATCCACCACGGCCGCACCGCACAGCACCCGGCCATGGCCGCGGCCGGCGACATGGCGCATGCAGCCATCCCCGGCCTGGCGTGGCAGAACGCGCGCGGCAACGTGCTGGGCCTGTACCTGCACGGCCTGTTCGAGGATGCGGACGCGCTGCGCGCGCTCTTCGGCGCTGACGTGCCCACGCTGGACGCGGTGTTCGACCGGCTGGCGCGCGGCGTGGACGAATGGTTCGACCCCGCCTGGCGCGCGGTGCAGCGCGCCGGCCAATGATGATCGCGGCACCGCGCCCGGCCGCGGTGCGTTTCCTGGAACCCGAAAGCCCTCCATGACCACGAAGTCCACCACCCCGGCCGCTGCCACGGCACGGCCCGAAGATGCTGCCCTGGCCGCGCGCCTGCGCCACCGCATGGACCACAAGACCAAGCCGCTGGGCGCGCTCGGCCGGCTCGAAGCGCTGGCCGTGCGTATCGGCTGCATCCTCGGCACCGAATCGCCGGAACTGCACGCTCCGCAGATGCTGGTCTGCGCGGCGGACCATGGCATCGCCGCGCGCGGCGTCTCGGCCTATCCCAGCGAGGTCACCGCCCAGATGGTGGAGAACTTCCTGGCGGGCGGCGCGGCGGTGAGCGTGCTCGCGCGCCAGCACGGGCTGGCCCTCACGGTGGCCGACTGCGGCGTCGCGGCGCCGGTCCCGCCGCGCGACAGCGCCCCGGGCATGCCGCGCCTGCTAAGCCACTGCCGGGTGGCGGCCGGCACCGCCGATGCGTCGGCGGGCCCCGCCATGACGGCGCAGCAGTGCACCCAGGCCGTGGAGAACGGCCGCTCCATCGTCCGCGCCCTGCCGGGCAATGCGCTGCTGCTGGGAGAGATGGGCATCGGCAACACCTCGGTGGCCAGCCTGCTGCTCGCGCGCCTGTGCGGCATCGCGCTGGAGGACTGCACCGGGGCCGGCACGGGACTGGACGCCGACGGCGTCGCGCGCAAGCGGGCCGTGCTGCGGCAGGCGCTGGAGGCCAACGTCGCCGCCACCGCGCCGCTCGATGCGCTGGCCACCCTGGGCGGTCTGGAGGTGGCGACCCTGGCGGGCGCCGTGCTGCAGGCCGCGGCGGAGCGCCGCGTGGTCGTGGTCGATGGCTTCATCACCAGCGCCGCGGTGCTGGTGGCCAGCCGGATCGATCCGGCCGTGCTGGACTGCTGCGTGTTCTCGCACCGCTCCGGCGAGCCGGGGCATGCGCACCTGCTCGCGGCGCTGGGCGCCGAGCCGCTGCTGGACCTGGGCCTGCGCCTGGGCGAGGGCTCGGGCGCGGCGCTGGCGTGGCCACTGCTCGTTTCCGCCTGCGCGATCCTGCGCGAGATGGCGAGCTTCGAGCAGGCCGGCGTTTCGCGCCAGCGCGACTGATCAGGCCGTGGCGCCGGCCTCGCGGCCGGCCATCTCCTGCAGCAGCGCCACCAGCGGGTCGTCCGGCAGGGGCTGGTGCGTTTCGGGCCGGCGCGGGTCCCAACCGGGGTTGTGGCGGTTGAGCCAGGCCCCGGCGACGAACTGGCGCGCGAATTCCCGGCGGGCTTCCTCGCCGGGCGCCTCTGCCGAAGCGTTGGCTCCATCGTCCTGCGAAGCCAGCAGCGCCTGCTCCACCTCCGCCACGGCCTGGCTGAAATCGCGCAGCACGTAGCGCGCGAGCAGCGCCCGCGCGTCGAAGGGTTCGCCGGGGCTGTCCGGCGGCATCACGAAAGCGGGGAGGGCGGTGCGGGCCGGGGCATCCGGCGCGGTGGTGGCGTCCATGGGGCGGGGCCTTTCCTCAGAAGAAGTGGGGGAAGCTCACGAAGGTGCTGAACGCGGAGAACGGGTTGAGCCGGTGCGAGAAGTAATCCAGTGCCGCCATGGGCGACATCAGCGTGGACTGCAGCATCGACGCGCCGTAGATGAAGGAGTTGAGCGACCGCCCGCCCGAAGCCCCCACGCCGTGCGCCGGCGCCTGGTAGTGGAAGGCGCTGCTCTGCTGCGCCAGATGGTGCGGGTTGAATTGCTGGAACGCCGGTAGCGCATGGCCAGCCGTGGGGTAGGCCGCGTGGCCCCCGTGGCCCATCCCGTAGTGCGGTGCGGCGTAGGCAGGCGGCTGGAAGGCCTGGAAATGCATCGGCGGCGGCATGTGCGCGGGCGGTTGCAGGTGGGCCGCATGCCCAAAGCCATGCGCCGGCCCGTGCAGGGCCGCGCCGGGGTGGAAGCCCCGGCTGGCATGCCCGTGCGGCGCCATGCCGGGCAGCGCGGAGCGGGGAGGCATGCCGGCGCCGCCGTGCGCGGCCTGCATGCCGCCGCGCCCGAACAGACCGGTGCTGCTGGACAAAACGGAACGCGGGCGCTCGGGCGCGGATTCGGGGGTGAAGGTGGGGTGGCGTGCCGCGGCAGGCGCCACGCCGGCGGAATGTCTGAACCGGACATCGGTCATCGAAGGCTCCAATCGGATCTGCAGGAGCGGTACGCCGCCCCCGCTGTACTGTTGGGCGCGATGATCGCCGCGCGGCCCTGCCCGCCGGGTTCCCGATCCGAAGCAGCGTGCCGCCCCGCGAAGCGGCGGGGCGCCCCCGCCTGGCGCCGTTCCCGCCCCATTCCCCGCCCATTCCCGGTGCGTGCCCCGCCACCCTGGTGCGTGGCATGCGGATTGGCAGCGTGATTTGTATACAAAACGGTGCGCAAACCGTATGCGGCGCTGGCATGCGGTTTGCGTACTGCCAGCGCATGGACGCCCCCACCCTTGCTCCGGCACCCGCCGCCATCGAGATCGTCGCGCTGACCAAGCGCTATGCCTCCGGCCAGCCCGCGGTCGATGGCATCGACCTGCGCATCGCGAGCGGCAGCTACTGCTGCCTGCTGGGCCCCTCGGGCTGCGGCAAGAGCACCACGCTGCGCATGATCGCCGGGCACGAATCGGTCACCAGCGGCGACGTGCTGCTGGACAACCGCAACATCACCGACCTGCCCGCCGCCGCGCGCGGCACGGCCATGATGTTCCAGAGCTTCGCCCTGTTCCCGCACCTCACGGCGCTGGACAACGTGGCCTTCAGCCTCAAGATGAAGGGCATCGGCCGGGCGGAGCGCCACCGGCGCGCGCAGGACCTGCTGGAGCGCGTCGCCATGGGCCACCTGGCCCAGCGCAAGCCGGGCGAACTCTCCGGCGGGCAGCAGCAGCGCGTGGCGCTGGCGCGCGCGCTCATCACCGAGCCGCGCGTGCTGCTGCTCGACGAGCCCCTGTCCGCGCTCGACCCCTTCCTGCGCGTGCAGATGCGCGCGGAGCTGCGGCGCTGGCAGAAGGAACTGGGCCTGACCTTCATCCACGTCACGCACTCGCAGGAGGAGGCCATGGCCCTGGCCGACACCATGGTGGTGATGAACCACGGCCGCATCGAGCAGGCCGGCTCGCCGCACGACATCTACAACCGCCCGGCCAGCGAATTCGTCGCGCGGTTCATGGGCGGCCACAACGTGCTGGGCACCCCTGCGGGCCCCGTGGGCGTGCGCACCGACCGCATCCGCATCGATCCGCCCGGCACGCCGCTGCCCGCAGGCGGCATGCACCTCGCGGCCCGCGTGACGGATGTCGAATACCAGGGCACGCACGTGCTCATCGGCCTGCGGGACGAGGTTCCGCCCGCGCTGCCGGGCGCCGCCGCGCAGGCCGGCCCCGCCACCGCGACCGCCGCCTATTCGGCCATGGTGTCCGAGCAGGCCTTCGCCGCGCGCCCCTGGCAGGTGGGCGACGCGGCCCTGCTGCACTGGACCCCCGACATCGCCCACCCGCTGGGCCCCGTGCCGCACTGAGCGGACGGCCCGCCCGATTCCTCTCGCGCATTCCCTGTCCCCGTCCCCAACCAAGGAGCTGATCCATGTCCGACGTGATTTCCGATTCCCCGTCCTCCGCCGAGGGCCCGGCGCTGCGCCGCCGCACGTTGCTGCAGGGCACGGCGGGCATCCTCGCCGCGGGCGTGTTCCCGGCCATCCATGCGCAGGAGAAGATCGTGCTGCGTTACCTCGGCACGGCGGTGAACCAGGACAAGGCCATCGCCGAGAAATTCAAGGCGGATACCGGCATCGAGATCCAGTACGTGGCCGTCACCACCGACGACGTCACCAAGCGCGCCGTGACCGCGCCCAACAGCTTCGACCTGATCGATACCGAATACTTCTCGCTCAAGAAGATCGTGCCCACGGGCAACCTCAAGGGCATCGACACCAGGCGCATCAAGAACGCCGACAAGATCACCACGCTCTTCACGCAGGGCACGGTCGCCGGCAAGGCCGTGGGCGAGCAGGGCACGGCCCCCAAGAAGGTGATGTTCCTCGAAGGCGAGAAGAGCAAGGTCTTCGCGAAGTCGCCCACGCAGTTCATGTCGCTGATCCCCACCGTGTACAACGCCGACACGCTGGGCATCCGGCCCGACCTCATCAAGCGCCCCATCTCCTCCTGGGCCGAGCTGCTGAACCCCGAGTTCAAGGGCAAGGCCGCCATCCTCAACATCCCCTCGATCGGCATCATGGACGCGGCCATGGTGGTGGAGGCCATGGGCCTCTACAAGTACCCCGACAAGGGCAACATGACGAAGAAGGAGATCGACCTCACGATCAAGACGCTGATCGAAGCCAAGAAGGCCGGCCAGTTCCGCGCGCTGTGGAAGGACTTCAACGAGAGCGTCAACCTCATGGCCTCCGGCGAGGTGGTGATCCAGTCCATGTGGAGCCCCGCCGTCACCGCCGTGCGCACCAAGGGCATCGCCTGCAACTTCCAGCCGCTCAAGGAAGGCTACCGCGCCTGGGCGGCCGGCTTCGGCGTGCCCGCCGCGCTCTCGGGCCGCAAGCTCGACGGCGCCTACGAGTTCATCAACTGGTTCCTCGACGGCTGGGCCGGCGCCTACCTGAACCGCCAGGGCTACTACAGCGCCGTGCTGGAAACCGCCAAGGCCAGGATGGAGCCCTACGAGTGGGCCTACTGGATGGAAGGCAAGCCCGCCGAGAAGGACATCCTGAGCCCGCAGGGCCAGGTGCTCGCCAAGGCCGGCACCGTGCGCGACGGCGGCAGCTACGAGGCCCGCATGGGCGCCATCGCCTGCTGGAACGCGGTGATGGACGAGAACAACTACATGGTCCAGAAGTGGAACGAGTTCGTCGCTGCATGAGGGCTACCCCCTGAGCGGCTGGCGCCGCTTCCCCCTTCTCTCGCCGCGCTGCGCGCGGCGGGAAGGGGGACCACGCTGGTGGCCGGGCGAAGCCCGTTCCACCGCGTGTGCTGGCTTGGCCTGCTCCGCGGCCTTTTGATGGGTGAGGCCCGGCCTGTCCGGAAGGCGCGCCCGGTGCCGCGGTCTTGGGATGTTCCTGTTGCTTCTCTGTTCAGGGTTCTTATGAGCACTGCCGTTTCTCCTTCTCCTCCTGCTGCTCGCATGCCCGCGAAGCAGGGTGTTTCCGCCTGGTGGCAGGCGGCGCCGCTCACGCTGGTGTTCGTGCTGTTCTTCCTGGTGCCGCTGGGGCTGGTGCTGATGGTGAGCTTCTGGGATTTCAGCGAGTACGAGCTGCTGCCCGGGTTCACGTTCAAGAACTACGTATCCATCTTCGAAGGGTGCGGCAACCTGGGGCAGCTATGCGTCACGCTGGGCACTTACCTCTCCACGCTCAAGTTCAGCCTGCTGGTGTGGGGCATCACGCTGGTGCTGGGGTTCGCGGTGGCGTATTTCCTGGCGTTCCACGTGCGGTCGGCGGGGCTGCAGACGCTGCTGTTCGTGTTGTGCACCATCCCGTTCTGGACGTCGAACGTGATCCGCATGATCTCCTGGGTGCCGCTGCTCGGGCGCAATGGCCTGGTGAACCAGACGCTGATGCAGATGCGCCTGATCGATTCGCCCATCGAGTGGCTGCTGTTCTCGGATTTCTCGGTGGTGCTCGCGTTCGTGCACCTCTACACCATGTTCATGATCGTGCCCATCTTCAACAGCATGATGCGCATCGACCGCAGCCTGATCGAGGCCGCGGGCGACGCGGGCGCGAGCGGCTGGCAGACGCTGTGGAACGTGGTCGTGCCGCTGTCGCGCACCGGCATCGTCATCGGATCGATCTTCGTCATCACCATCGTCATGGGCGACTTCGTTACCATCGGCGTGATGGGCGGGCAGCAGATCGCCTCGGTGGGCAAGATCATCCAGGTGCAGACCTCGTACCTGCAGTTCCCGCTCGCGGCCGCCAACGCGGTGATCCTGCTGGCGATCGTGCTGATGATCATCTGGGGCCTCACCCGCCTCGTGGACCTGCGCAAGGAGCTGTGATGGCCCGTCCCCGCGAACCCCGCCCGGCCAGCTTCTGGCCGCTCGCCTGCGTCTTCGCCCTGTTCGTGCTGTTCATGTACGGGCCGATGCTGGTGATCTTCATCCTGAGCTTCCAGGGCCCCGAGGGCGGTCTCACCTTCCCGCTGCGCGGGCTGTCTCTGCACTGGTTCCGCCAGCTCGCCGAAGGCCTCGGCGTGGTGGACATCGGCGCCGCGCTGCGCCGCTCGCTGGCCCTGGGCCTGGCCGTGATGGCCTGCACCGTGGCGTTCTCGGTGCTGGCGGGGCTGGCTTTCCGCAAGCGCCTCGCAGGCGGCAACCTGCTGTTCTTCATGGTGGTGGCCAGCCTCATCATGCCGTCCATCATCGTGTCGCTCGGCATCGGGCTGGAGTTCCGCCTGATCGACACCGGCGCCAAGGCGGTGCTGGAGCGGCTGGGCTGGCAGGAGGCGCTGGAGGGCTACGGCACCTCGCTGGGCCTCTTCACCTCCGCCCTGGGCGCGCACCTCACCTGGACGCTGCCCTTCGGCCTGCTCATCATGTTCGCCGTGTTCAACCGCTTCAATCCGGCCTACGAAGAGGCCGCGCGCGACCTGGGCGCCACGCCCTGGCAGGGCTTCCGGCACGTGGTGCTGCCGCTCATCGCGCCCTCGGTGGTGGGCATCGGCATGTTCGGATTCACATTGAGCTGGGACGAGATCGCGCGCACCTCCCAGGCGATCGGCGACGTGAACACGCTGCCGCTCGAACTGCAGGGCCTCACCACCACCGTCACCACCCCCGCCATCTACGCCTTGGGCACGGTGACCACCGTGGTCTCGTTCGCGGTCATGGGCGCCGCGCTCGCGCTGGCCTGGATGCTGCGGCGGCGCGGAGGGCGCGCGCGATGAGCACCGGCCTGCCGCCGCGGCGGCGCAACTCCGGCGGCGCGGCCCGCGCCAGGACCGCACCACGACCGGCCAGGCCCTGGCCGGCCGGCGAGGAACCCGGCGCGGAGCCCGGCAGCGGCGCCGAGGGGCTGAGCGACCAGCAGATGTACGAACGCATGGTCTCCGCCATCCTGGACCACCGCCTGCCGCCCGGAACCAAGCTCGTGGAAGACAAGCTGGCCCTGGCCTTCGGCGTATCCCGCACCCGCGTGCGGCCGGTGCTCGTGCGCCTGGCCGGCGAGCAGGTGGTCACGCTCACGCCGCGGCGCGGCGCCTCCATCGCCCGCCCCACGGTGGACGAAGCCCGCGAGGTGTTCGAGGCCCGCCGCCTCATCGAGCCGCGCCTCGTCGCGCTCTTCGTACAGCGCGCCGCGCCCGCCGACATGGCGCGCCTCGTGGACACCGTGGCGCAGGAGGAGGCGGCCCGCCGGGGCGGCGACATGCGCCGCGCCATCCGCCTCTCGGGCGACTTCCACCTGCACATCGCCCAGGCGGCCGGGCATGCCACCCTGGGCCGCATCCTCAGCGAACTCGTGTCGCGCACCTCGCTCGTCCTCATGGCCTACAGCCCCAGCCATGCCCAGGCGCGCGAGGAGGCCACCGCCTGCGGCTGCCGCGAGCACCGCGCGCTCATCGACGCCATCCGCCTGCGCGACGCGGCGGAAGCCGGCCGGCGCATGCTGGACCACCTCGCGCGCATCGAGTCGCAACTGGCGTTCGAGCCGCCGGAAGGCGGCGCCCCGGACCTCGTGGAACTGCTCGGGGGCGGCGCATGAGCGGGGCGCCCCCCGCGCCGCAGGGCCGCGCGGCCACGCTGCTGGTCATCAATCCCAACACCTCCACCGCCGTCAGCACGCTGCTGCAGCACCACGTGCAGGCCGCTGCCGGCCCCCATGCGTCCGTGCGCGCGGTGACCGCACGCTTCGGCGCGCCCTACATCGCCTGCGAGGCCAGCTACGCCGTGGCCGGCCACGCGGTCCTGGACGCCTGGGCCGACGCGATCGCGGCGCCCCAGCCCGCGCCCGACGCCGTGCTGATCGGCTGCTTCGGCGACCCGGGCCTGTTCGCGCTCCGGGAATGCAGCCCCGTGCCGGTCACCGGCCTGGCCGAGGCGTCCTTCCTGGCGGCCGCGCGCCATGGCCGCTTCGGCATCGTCACGGGCGGGGAGCGTTGGGAGGCCATGCTGCTGCGGCTCGCGCAGGCGCTCGGCCATGCGGACCGGCTGGCCGGTGTGCGCACCGTGGCCCCTTCCGGCGCGGAACTGGCGGCCGATCCCGCCGGAGCCCAGGCCCTGCTCGCCCGGGCCTGCCAGGCCATGGCGCGCGAGCCCGGCGTGCAGGCCGTGGTGCTGGGCGGGGCAGGGCTCGCCGGCATGGCGAAGGCCGTGCGGCCCCAGGTGGACGTGCCCGTCATCGACAGCGTGGACGCCGGCGCGTGGTGGGCCCTGCAGGCGCCGCAGCCGGCGGGGCGTGGGGCACCCGGCTGCGACGTGGCGTGGCAGAACGTGTCGGACGCCCTGTGGAAAATGGGCGGGGGCCGCTCCGGCGATTGACGCCCGGACGGACGTGCCCGTTCAGCGCCCGGAGGCGTACCACTGCAGAGGTTCGCAGGACGCAGGTCGGTCGCCCGTCCGGATGAACGCGCGCAGGCAGCCCGCATTGCGCTCGATCCGCGAGCGCTCTTCGCGCGGGAGGGATCCCAGGACGGTGTCGGCCGCGAGCGACGACTCATAGAAGCGCACCGCATGCCGCACATCCGCGCGCATGGTGGCATCCGCACGGGGTTGCCGGGCGTGCATCTGCGCCAGCATGCGGATTTCGGCGTCGGCATACCCTGCCAGCGCCTCGGGCGCAGGATAGCGGACCATGCTCTTGCCGAAGAGCCTGAACGCGGCCGGCCAGTTCCCGCGCTGCATCTGCCGTTCCCCCTGCCGCCGCAATCGTTGCGCCGCCTTCATCGAGCCTGCATCGGGCGACTGCCGCAAGTGCTGCACGACGATGCGCGCGTCCCCCGCTTCCTGCTCCGTGAGCATGCGATAAGGCTCCACGGAGGCCACTGCACAGGCCGCGGCGCAGCAGAGGCCGGTGCACCACAGTGACCGGGCCCATCGCCACACCGCGGTCCGCCCGCCAGCACACGCCGGACGTTTCCTGCCCGGCTCCACCGGGCAGCTGCCGCCTGCCCGCGTGGCATCTGCATACCGCTGTTCTGCCATTTCTCCCTCTCCAGGATCTTGTAGTGAGGGACATTGGAACAGCAGGGGCGGGCATGGACAAGCGCCCGGCGTTCATGCAACGCCAGGGGCTTTCTACGCGGATCGATCAATGATCGTGGTGCAGATAGCTCGCCTGCCGCGGCAGCCGCAGGCTCACCAGGAAAGCCACGACCATCATCGCCGTCACGTACCAGAAGAACGCCGACTCGTGCCCCAGCGTCTTCAGTCCCAGCGCCACGTACTCCGCCGAGCCGCCGAAGATCGCGTTGGCCACCGCGTAGGCCAGGCCCACGCCCAGGGCGCGTACTTCGGGCGGGAACATCTCCGCCTTCACGATGCCGCTGATCGAGGTGTAGAAGCTCACGATGGCCAGCGCCACCACGATCAGCGCGAAGGCGGCCACCGGGCTCGTCACGTGCTGCAGCGTCGTGAGGATCGGCACCGTGCCGATGGCGCCCAGCGCGCCGAACAGCAGCATGTTGTTGCGGCGGCCGATGCGGTCCGACAGCGCCCCGAAAACGGGCTGCATGCACATGTAGAGGAACAGCGCGCCGGTCATCACGTAGCTGGTCGTCTTGATCGGCAGGCCCACCGTGTTCACGAGGTACTTCTGCATGTAGGTCGTGAAGGTATAGAAGATCAGCGAGCCGCCGGCCGTGTAGCCCAGCACCGTGAAGAAGGCCGCCTTGTGGTGGCGGAAGAGGCCGCCGATGGTGCCGGCATCGTCCTTCTTCCTGTTCTCGTCGCTTTGCGTCTCGTGCAGCGTGCGGCGCAGCATCAGCGCGACCACCGCCGAGATGGCGCCGATCACGAACGGGATGCGCCAGCCCCAGGCCTTGAGCTCGGCATCGGACAGCAGCGTCTCCAGGATCACGATCACCAGCACCGCCAGCAACTGCCCGCCGATCAGCGTCACGTACTGGAACGACGAGAAGAAGCCGCGCTGCCCGCGCAGCGCCACCTCGCTCATGTAGGTGGCCGTGGTGCCGTACTCGCCGCCCACCGACAGGCCCTGGAACAGCCGGCACACCAGCAGCAGGAAGGGCGCCCAGGCACCGATGGCCGCATAGGTGGGCAGGCAGGCGATCACCAGCGAGCCCGCGCACATCATGGTGACCGAGATCAGCATCGAGGTCTTGCGGCCGTAGCGGTCCGCGATGCGGCCGAACAGCCAGCCGCCGATGGGCCGCATGAGGAAGCCCGCGGCGAACACGCCCGCCGTGTTCAGCAACTGGGCAGTCGGGTCCGACTTCGGGAAGAACGCCGGCGCGAAATACAGCGCCGCGAACGCATACACGTAGAAATCGAACCATTCCACGAGGTTGCCCGACGAGGCCGCCATGATCGAGAAGACCCGGTGGCGCTTCTCTTCGGCGGTGTAGGCGCGGGGTTCGGGGTGCGGCGTACCAGCCGCGGAAGGGGTGTGCGTGCTCATGGAGAAGATGCCTTTCTGGCCGCGCGCGCCGCAGGGCCGGCACGCAGAGTGTGTGATGTTGTTTCTGGCCGGCAGGTATTGTGCGAGCGCTGCGGAGGGCTTGATGTCAGTCAATCGCCCAAGCGTTCCGGCCCGGCCGCTGCGCACTGTGGTGCTATCGTTCGAGGAGCGTAAACCCTCGGGGAGGCAAGGGATTCCGGCCTGCGCCGTTTCGGCATGGCCTGCCGGCGGAGGGAACCAACGGCACCGGCTACGCTCTGTCGGGCAGGCAGCCGTGGCTCCGCCATCGCGTGGCGCGGCGGCCTTCGCTCCCACCCACCACCATCCACCGTCACCGACAAGGATCCCTTCGCATGCAGCCTGAACAGACCCGCGCCGTCATGACCCTGGCCCTGATGGCCGCCTTCGCCGACGACCACAAGGACGAACGCGAGCGGGAGCACATCCGCGAGCTGGCCCAATCCCTGGGCGCCGCCAGCGGGGCCGATCTGATGAAGACCTACCAGGACGTGCTGCTCGGCCGTGCGCGCCTGGAAGACGCCGTCGCCGCGCTCGAAACGCCCGCGCAGCGCCTGCTGGCCTTCGAGATGGCCGTGGGCGTGTGCGATGCCGATGGCGTCTGCAATGCCCAGGAAAAAGCGTTCCTGGAGCGGCTGCGCGCGGCCCTGGCCATCGCGCCGTCCGATGCCGGCGCCGTCACCCAGCAGGCCGATGCCCTGGCCGGTGCTCCCGTGCGCGCCGCGCCCGTGGAGGGAGAGGACGTGCCCCCGGCCGCGCTGGCCGTCGCCGCGGCGCCCGTGGCTTCCGGCGCGGCGGCCGCATCCGCGCAGG
>CP028296.1:1816358-1954444 GCA_003029925.1 Paracidovorax avenae
TTCCGGCGCAGCGGCCGCATCCGCGCAGGACGGCGCGGGCACGCCCGGCCAGCGCGCGGCCTCGGTGAGCGATGCGGAGATCGATTCCATGGTGCTCAACGCCGCCATCCTGAACGGCGCGCTGGAACTGCTGCCGCAGTCGCTCGCCTCCATGGCCATCATCCCTCTGCAGACGCGGCTGGTCTATCGCATCGGCAAGGTGTATGGCTACGAGCTCGACAAGGGCCACATCACCGATTTCCTGGCCACCGTGGGCGTGGGCCTCACCTCGCAGTACGTCGAGCAGTTCGGCCGCAAGCTGGTGGGCGGCCTTCTGGGCAAGGTGATGGGCGGACTGGGCCGCGCTGTGGGCAGCGCCGCCACCGGCTCCGCGTTCTCCTTCGCCACCACCTACGCTCTGGGCAAGGTCGCGCAGCGCTACTACGCCGGTGGCCGCACCCTGGGCACGGACGCGCTCAAGTCCGCCTTCGCGCGCACGGCCGAAGAGGCCAAGGGCCTGCAGCAGCGCTATGCGCCCCAGATCCAGGAGCGCGCCCGCGGCCTGGACGTGGGCAAGCTGCTGAAGGAACTGCGGGCCTGATGGCGGCGGCCGCGGCCCTGCGCCACGCGCCTCCGCATGCCGTGCGGATCCGTCCTGCCACGCTGCAGGATGCGGCGCACCTGCCGGCCATCGAGCAGTCCGCGGCCGGGTTGTTCCGTGGCGCGGCCGGCCTGGAGTGGCTGGCCGACGGCCCCGGCATGGCGCGTGCGGAACACGAGCGGCTCATCCTGCGGGGCTCCGTCTGGGTGGCCGAGGCAGCGCCCGGCCACCTGGTCGGCTTTCTGGACGCCGAGGCCTTCGGACAGGAACTGCATCTCTGGGAACTGTCGGTGCACGCGGACTGGCAGCGCATGGGCATCGGCACGAGGCTCATCCAGGCCGCGCAGGCGCATGCCGCGGCGCAGGGCCTGGTGGCGCTGACGCTGACCACCTTCGCCGACCTGCCATGGAGCGCGCCAGCCTACGCGAGGCTGGGGTTCCGCCCGGTCTCGCCGCCCGGGCCGCGGCTGCAGGGGGTGATGGACGTGGAGGCTGCCCATGGGTTGCCGATGGAGCGGCGGGTGGCGATGCGGATGGGGGTCAATCGGTCTCCGATGTAAGAGCCCCAGAGCAAGCGCAGCGATGCCGCTGGATATGGATGGGGTGCACCCGGCGGACATTGCAACCCACCCATTCCATGTTTGCACGGGGCGTGGATCGACGACGAACATCTTGCCGCTACGCCTCTCGTTGTTTCCATCCGCGCGCCCATCCAGGATGCTGCCGAAAGCTCGCGCGTGATGCGAGCCGTACAGTTATTGTTTCGATCCACGCACCCGTACGGGTGCGGCAGGTGCTGGGGCGGCGTGGTCTTGCCGCTTGCCATGTTTCAACCCGAGCGCCCGCACGGGGCGCGACACCCGAGAGCATCACCAGTTCATGATCCCCACCTATGTTCCAACCCACGCGCCCGCACAGGGCGCGACATCTGCGGCGACATGAGCATCACAACCACGCTGCAGTTTCAACCCACGCGCCCACGCGGGGCGCGACCGATCTGGCGCGGGTCCAGGTAACCCAGGCGGACGTTTCAACCCACGCGCCCGCACAGGGCGCGACGCGCCAGGTGGAGCTCAAGTACGCCAAGGAGCTGGAGTTTCAACCCACGCGCCCGCACAGGGCGCGACCCCGGCGCGGTGGAAGGCGGCCCTGAGCAGGACGCCGTTTCAACCCACGCGCCCGCACAGGGCGCGACGTAGTCCGCCGGGGTGGCGTAGTTGGTGCCGCCAGTGTTTCAACCCACGCGCCCGCACAGGGCGCGACACTCCCGCAGTCCCGCCACCTGGGCGCGGTGAAGCTGTTTCAACCCACGCGCCCGCACAGGGCGCGACGCCCCAGTGCGTGGAACCACTGAGGCTTTCTGATGTTTCAACCCACGCGCCCGCACAGGGCGCGACTCGATGCATTGAGGGTATGCGGCATGCCCAGATCGTTTCAACCCACGCGCCCGCACAGGGCGCGACAGCCCGCAAACGCGGTGCTTGCCGAGAAGCGCACGTTTCAACCCACGCGCCCGCACAGGGCGCGACGCCATCACCGCGCCGGCCACCCTCGATTTCGTTCTGGTTTCAACCCACGCGCCCGCACAGGGCGCGACCCCGCTCGTCCAGCGCACCCTGGCGGATGGACGAAGTTTCAACCCACGCGCCCGCACAGGGCGCGACTCGAGCTGAAAACTGTGGTATCCGTAGGTAGGTGTTTCAACCCACGCGCCCGCACAGGGCGCGACTGGAGAAGGGCGCGAACGACGCGGAAACGATGGCGTTTCAACCCACGCGCCCGCACAGGGCGCGACATGATGCACGCGGGCGGCCAGCAGCGCCAAGTCATGTTTCAACCCACGCGCCCGCACAGGGCGCGACGGCACCTTTATAAACCCGCGCCACCCCAGCCATTTCCCCCACACATCCGCGAACCCGCCCCAATCCACCCGCTGCTCGCGCTCCCCGCCCCCCACCCAGGAAAAATTCCCTTTGCCCTCAACCACTTGCACCCGCGCGAACCCCAGGCGGACAAGCCGGTCACTCGGGGTTCGCAACGCCCGGCACCAAGAAAAAAGAAAAGGGAGGGAGCGGAAGGACCCGCCCTCAGGGCGCCGGCGTCTTCGGCTGGTAATCGCACCACGGCGCCACCACGCATTCCCAGCACCGCGGCTTTCTCGCCTGGCAGACGTAGCGGCCCAGCAGGATGAGCCAGTGGTGCGAATCCACGGCATATTCGGCGGGCACGCGTTTCAGCAACTGCATTTCCACGGCCAGCGGGTTCTTGCCGGGGGCGAGGCCCGTGCGGTTGCTCACGCGGAAGATGTGCGTGTCCACCGCCATGGTGGGCTGGCCGAAGGCCACGTTCAGCACCACGTTGGCGGTCTTGCGGCCCACGCCGGGCAGGGCTTCCAGTTCCTCGCGCGTGCGCGGCACGATGCCGCCGTGGCGCTCCACCAGGATGCGGCAGGTCTCCATCAGGTGGCGGGCCTTGCTGCGGTAGAGGCCAATGGTCTTGATGTAGCCCTCCAGCCCTTCCAGGCCCAGGTCGAGGATGGCCTGCGGCGTGCCCGCCACCGGGAACAGCTTGCGCGTGGCCTTGTTCACGCCCACGTCGGTGGCCTGGGCCGACAGCAGTACGGCGGCCAGCAGCTCGAAGACGGTGGTGTATTCCAGCTCCGTGTTGGGCTGGGGGTTGGCGGCCTTCAACGCGGCGAAGAAGGGTTCGATCTGCGCAGTCTTCATGGTGGTGTGGGGCGTCGTTCTCAATGCGGTTCGCCCGTGCATTGTCCCGCAGCGCGCCGCACGCATGAAACATGCGCGGCCATTGGCGACAATGGGGGTCTTTCGCCAACACACCGTGAACACGCCATGCAATTCGCAGACCGCCTGAACAACGTCGAAACCTCTGCCATCCGGGAGCTGTTCAAGCTGCTGGGCAAGCCCGGCATCATCAGCTTCGCCGGCGGCTTTCCCGACAGCGCGATGTTCGACGTCGAGGGCATCCGCGAGGCGAGCGAGCGGGCGCTGAGTGAAGAGCCCGGCACGGCGCTGCAGTACGGCGCCACCGAGGGCTACAACCCGCTGCGCGAACAGCTCTCGGCCTTCATGGCCTCCAAGGGTGCGCAGGGTGTGCGGCCCGAGGACCTGATCGTCACCACCGGCAGCCAGCAGGCGCTGGACCTGCTGGGCAAGACCCTCATCAGCCCCGGCGACAAGGTGATCGTGGAAGGCCCCACCTTCCTGGCCACCATCCAGTGCTTCCGCCTCTACGGCGCCGAGCTGGTGAGCGCGCCGGTGGACGGCCACGGCGTCGATGCCGACGCGCTCGAGCGGCTCATCGTGGAGCATCGCCCCAAGTTCGTCTATCTCATCCCCACCTTCGGCAACCCCAGCGGGGCGCTGCTGTCGCTGGAGCGCCGCCGCAGGATCCTGGAGCTGGCCGTGCGCCACCAGGTGCTGATCGTCGAGGACGATCCCTACGGCGACCTGTATTTCGGCGAGGCGCCGCCGCCCAGCCTGCTGGCACTGTCGGCCACGGTGCCCGGCAGCCGCGAGCTGCTGGCGCACTGCGGCAGCCTCAGCAAGGTCCTGAGCCCCGGCCTGCGCGTGGGCTGGCTGATCGCGCCGGCCGAGCTGCTCGCCAAGGCCACCATGTGCAAGCAGTTCAGCGACGCGCACACCAGCACCTTCGCGCAGGCCACGGCCGCGCAGTACCTGCGTTCGGGCCGCATGCCGGCCACGCTGGAGAAGGTGCGCTACGTCTATGCCGAACGCGCGCGCGCCATGGGCGATGCGCTGCGCCGCGAGCTGGGCGAGGCGATCGACTTCGTGCAGCCCCAGGGCGGCCTGTTCGTGTGGGCACGGCTCACGGGGGCGGGCGGAGCGGTGGCCGACGGCAACGTGCTGGCCAAGCTGGCCATCGACCAAGGCGTGGCCTTCGTGCCCGGCACGCCGTTCTTCTGCGCGAACCCCGACCATGCCACGCTGCGCCTGTCGTTCGCGACGGCCGACGTGGACAGGATCCGCGAGGGCGTGGCGCGCCTCGGCCAGGCGCTGCGAGGCTGAGCCATGCCGGGCCCCGACCGCACCCCCTCCGAGCGCCTCGACGAGCTGGAGATCAAGGCCAGCTACGCCGAGGACCTGCTGGACCAGCTCAACATCACCGTCTATCGCCAGCAGCAGCAGATCGATGCGCTGCAGCGCGCCCTGGTGGCGCTGCGGCAGCAACTGCCCGAGCCGGGCGGCACCGCACCCGGCGGCAGCCTGTGCGACGAGATCCCGCCGCACTACTGATCCTCCTGGCTTCCGCCGCGCGGCGGCCCTGCGCTGCTTCCTCCCGTTCCCGCACCCTTCGTGCTCCCTTCGCCCTGAAAGGCCCGCCCCATGCAATACCGCCGCCTCGGCCGCAGCAACCTGCAGGTTTCCGCCCTCTGCCTGGGCACCATGATGTTCGGCGACCAGACCGGCCGGGACGAGGCCGCGGCCATCGTGGCCGATGCGCGGGAGCGCGGCGTGAATTTCATCGACACGGCGGATGTCTATACCAAGGGCGCTTCCGAATCGATGCTGGGCGACCTGCTGGCGGGCCAGCGGCACGAATGGGTGCTGGCCACCAAGCTGGGCAACCGGATGTCCGACCGGGTGAACGAGAGCCACTATTCCCGCAGCTGGATGCTGCGCGAGGTGGAGTCCAGCCTCGCGCGCCTGCGCACCGACCACGTGGACATCCTCTACCTGCACCGCGATTTCCTGGGCATGGACCTCGAGGAGCCGCTCTTCGCCCTCGATGCGCTGCTGCGCGCGGGCAAGATCCGCTACTGGGGCCTCTCCAACTTCCGCGCCTGGCGCATCGCCGAGCTGGTGCACGGTGCCGCGCGCATCGGCATGCCCGGGCCCGTGGTCTGCCAGCCCTACTACAACCTGCTCAACCGCATGCCGGAGGTCGAGATCCTGCCGGCCTGCGCGCACCACGGCCTGGGCGTGGTGCCCTACAGCCCCATTGCGCGCGGCGTGCTCACCGGCAAGTACCTGCCGGGCGAGGCGCCCCCGCCGGGCACGCGCGCAGGGCGGGGCGACAGGCGCATTGCGGAGACCGAGTTCCGCCACGAATCGCTGGTGCTGGCGCAGGAGCTGAAGCGGCACGCCGAAGCCCGCGGCGTGACGCTGGCCCAGTTCGCCACGGCCTGGGTATTGGCGCACCGGGCGGTCAGCGCCGTCATCGCGGGCCCGCGCACCCTGGCCCAATGGCAGGATTACGGGCCTGCGCTCGAATACACCGTCACGCCGGACGACGAAGCCCTGGTGGACGGCATGGTGGCGCCGGGCCATCCTTCCACGCCCGGCTACAGCGACCCGGCATATCCCTCTCCGCCGCGCGTCTAGACCCGCTTCAGGCTACTGCGGAGCGAGTCCATCCGCCGCGCGTTGCTATTGAAATCATAGTGTGCAGGCACGGGCAGGTTACGATGGGCACATGCGAAAGACCTATGTGCTCCATATCGACGGCAAGAACCGCGACCGGCTGCTGGACGCGGCCCGCCACGACATCCACCGCTACCTGCGCCGCGAGCGCCGCCGCGCGCTGCCCGAGGGCGCGCGCTTCTGGGACTTCGACTGCCGCTTCGGTCGCACGGAGGAGGAGGCCCGCAGCGTGCAGGTGGAAGACATCACCCGCCTGATCGACGGCGTGGCGCAGTCCGGCGATACGCAGTTCTACGTGGAGATCGTTGCCAAACCCGGTGAAGGCATGCCCCGCAAGCCGGCCGCGCGCCCGGCGGACTCCGGCGGCGACGGCCCGCAGGACGAGGATGGCGACGGTGCCGACGGCGGCGCGGATGGCGGAGGCGACGGCGGGGACTGACGCCACCCGGCGGGCGGTCAGCCTCGATCCGCCGTGGGTTCCCCGGTGCCGCCTGCCTGCGCCGCGGCGGCAGCAGCGGCCCGCAACTTGTCCTTCTTGCTCGGGCGCCGGCCCTTGATGCCGCCCGTGCCCGGCGGCAGCTTGCCGGGGCGCGCAGGCGTATCCTCCTGGGTGCCGGCCTCCTGCGCAGCGGGCGCGAGCGCCACCTCGAATCCCGCGACCTGTTCCACCGGCAGCGCCTGCAGGCCGTGGCGCCGGGCAAGTAACTGCCAGTGGGGCGCGGCCTCGGGCGTGACGAAGCTCACCGCCACGCCGCTGGCGCCGGCACGCCCCGTGCGGCCGATGCGGTGCACGTAGTCGGCCGCGGCGCGGGGCAGGTCGTAGTTCACGACGGCCGGCAGCCCGGCGATGTCGATGCCGCGCGCGGCGAGGTCCGTGGTCACCAGCGCCTGCCAGCGCTCGTCGCGGAATTCCTGCAGCACCTGCCGGCGCGTGCCCTGGCTCAGGCCGCCGTGGAAGGGCGATGCGTAGATGCCGGACTGGTAGAGCTTTTCCGCCACATGCTCGGCCGCGTACTGGGTGGCGACGAACACCAGCACCCGCGTCCAGCCGGCTTCCTGGGTGAGCAACTGCTTCAGCAACAGGGTGCGGCGCGGTGCCTCCACCGCGATGGCACGCTGGGCGATGTCGGGCGCGGTGTCGGGCGCCTCGGCGATCTCGATGCGTAGCGGATCGCGCAGCAGGCCCTCGGCCAGCCGCGCCACGCCCGGCTCGAAGGTGGCGGAAAACAGCAGGTTCTGGCGCTGCGCCGGCAGCAATGCGAGCACGCGCTGCAGCTCCTCGGCGAAGCCCAGGTCCAGCAGCCGGTCGGCCTCGTCCAGTACCAGCGCCTGTACCTGCGAGAGCGACAGGGCGTTGTGTTCCACGAGGTCCAGCAGCCGGCCCGGCGTGGCCACCACCGCGTCCGCGCCGCCGCGCAGCGCCATCAGCTGCGGGTTGATGGATACCCCGCCGAATGCGATCGCGATCTTCAGCCGCGGTCCGGGCAGATGGGCTGCCAAGTCGCGCAGCACCTCGCCCACCTGCGCGGCCAGTTCGCGCGTGGGCACCAGCACCAGGGCGCGCGGGCGCCGCGGTCCGGGGCGGGCGCCGGCCTGCTGCGCTTGCGGCAGGAGTTGCTGCAGCAGCGGCAGGCCGAAGGCGGCCGTCTTGCCGGACCCGGTCTGCGCGCGGCCCAGCACATCGCCCCCGTTCAGCACGGCGGGAATGGCCTGCACCTGGATGGGTGTGGGCGTATCGAAGCCCAGGGCCCCGGCAGCGTGGACGAGGGCGGGCGAAAGGCCGAGGGCGGCAAAGGGCATGGCGGGCAGGGGAGCAGGGGGCCGGGGCATGGAAGGCGTCGCGGCCATGGAAACAACAACGGGAAAACGCGAGGGAGCGCGAGGGCGCTCCCCGCGGATTGTGCGGCACCGCCGCATGCCCCGGATAATCGCGCCATGCCCATTCCTTTCGCGACCTCCGTTTCCCACCCTGCCGCCGGCCTCCAGCGGAGCCTCCCATGCGCCTGAGCGACCTGGGCAGCCTCGTCTATTCGACCGAATCCGGCCGCATGTGCCCTGCGTGCCGCCAGCCGGTCGCGCAATGCGCCTGCGCCGCCGCGCGCGCGGCCGCGGTGCCGGCGGGCGATGGCATCGTGCGCGTCTCGCGCGAAACCAAGGGGCGCGGCGGCAAGGCGGTGACCGTGGTGAAGGGGGTGGCGCTGCCCGCGGCCGAACTGGCCCAGCTGGGCAAGCAGCTCAAGGCCGCCTGCGGCACGGGCGGCACCGCCAAGGACGGCGTGATCGAGGTGCAGGGCGACCATGTGGAGCGCGTCATGCAGGCGCTCCAGGCCCTGGGCCACAAGGTCAGGCGCGCGGGCGGCTGAAGGAGGACGGACATGGACCCGGCACAGCTCGAGCGGCTCGTCACGGTGGTCATGCCCTACGGCAAGCACAAGGGCACGGCGATCGCCGACCTGCCCGGCAACTACCTGAACTGGTTCGCCCGCGAGGGCTTTCCGCCCGGCGACATCGGCCGCCTGCTGGCGCTGATGCACGAGATCGACCACAACGGCCTGTCGGACCTGCTGGCACCGCTGCGCGCCGCGCGCAAGGGCTGACCGGGGGGCGGGCCGGCCAGGGTGGCCTCAGCGCCCGTGCCCGTCGGTTTCCGCGAAATCCGGCAGCCGCCCCACCAGGGCGCGGAACAGGTTGCGCGCCACGCCGTGCGCCGCCTGCTGCAGGCCGTGGGCGACGTCCGGCGCGAAGCGGTGCTCCGTGTGCTGCTTCCACAGCCCCACCCACGCCGCGAAATGCGCGGGCGTCACGCCCTGCAGGGCCCCATGGCGCTGCTGCACGTTGCCGCGGTAGCTCCGCGCGCCCAGCGCCACCGTGGCCCAGAAATCCACCATCCGCGCGAGGTGCGGCGCCCACCGGTCCCCCAGCGCCTCTTCGAAGACGGGGCCGAGCAGCGGATGGGCGCGCACGTCCGCGTAGAACCCGTGGACCAGCGCGGCGATGGCGTCGTGGTCCAGCGGGGCCGGCGCGAGGGTGTCGGGAGGAGGGGCTTGTTCGGGCATGGCGAGGTAGGGATTGTCCTGCACGGTGCCGATCGTCGCGCGGCAGGATGGCTGGCCGGCGGTCAACGGCAGCCGCACGCGCCTGCGCCAGCACCCGCGCCGCAGCCCTGGGGCGCGGCGGCCGTGCCGTCGAAGCGTGGGAACAGCACGTTGTTCTCCAGGTGGATGTGCTCGACGAGGTCGTCGCGGAACTGCTCCAGCCCCGCGTAGAGCGCGCGCCACGTGTTGCAGGCGCCCGGCGGCGGCGTCATCTGCCCGGTGAGGGCCGCGAGCCGCTCCAGCGTTTCCCCGTGCTCCGTGTGCTCGGCGCGCATCATGGCGATGGGCGGGCCCGCGAAGGCATCGCCTCCGCCCCGGAGCACGGGAAACAGCACGCGCTCTTCCTTGAGCATGTGCGACAGCAGTTCCCCCTGCGTGGCCTCCAGCAGGTCGGCCAGGCCCGCCGGTACCTGCGGATGCTCCCGGTGCACCGCCTCCACGCGCCGCGCCATGCGGACCAGTTCGGGCAGTTGCGCGCGGTGCACCTCGTGGTAGCGCGCCACGACGTGATCGAGCAGCGCGCCGGTGTCCAGGGCGGGGTCGGGCGCCGTGCCATCGCGCTGCAGGGCGCCAAGCTCGGCCTGCAGCGCGGCGAGGTCCAGGCCCTTGTCGGCCGCGGCCTGCGCCAGGCTCACCTGCCCGCCGCAGCAGAAATCCAGGTGCAGCCTGCGGAACACCGCCGTGGCGCCGGGCAGGGACACGGCGATTTGGCCCAGCGCCTGCCGGACATCGATCGTGGCGGCGGGCAGGGCATCGGGAAGGCGTGCATTCAGGGTGGTTCCTTAAAGATTCATTTGTGATGAATATTTTATGCAATAAGATTCATCCCAAGAGACTCTTTCGGATTGATCCAACGCAAACGCCATGCGCCTCACCCAATGGACCGACTACGCCCTGCGCGTGCTGATGTACTGCGCCGCCTGCGAGGGGCGCGCGCAGCCCGTGACCATCACCGAGGTGGCCGGGCAGCACGGCATCTCGCGCAGCCACCTCATGAAGATCGTCCAGGCGCTGGCCGCGCAGGGCCTGCTGGACACGACGCGCGGGCGGGGAGGGGGCCTGCGCCTGCGCGTGCCTGCCGCCGATATCCGCGTGGGTGACGTGGTGCGCCTCACCGAGAGCGATTTCGACATGGTGGAATGCTTCGATCCGGCGGTGAACCAGTGCCGCCTCACCGGGCATTGCCTGCTGCGCGGCGCGCTCGCGCAGGCCACCCAGAGCTACCTGGCGGTGCTCGACGGCGTGACGCTGGCCGACCTGGTGGCACGTCCCGCCGCTGCGGGAGCCACCTCGCCCGGACGCCGGCGTGCGCTGGCGGTGGTGCCGGTGCCCGGTTTGCCGGTGCGCGCTTCCGTGGCCGGACAGCCCTGACCCGGGCAGGCGGCACGCGCCTGCACACCCTCGCGTCCGCAGCTTCCAGGTGCGCCGCTGTTTGCCGCGTATCCTGGCGCACGCCGGCCCGCGGACCAGCCGGAGGAAGGAACCGACGTGAACCCTGCGACCCAGAACCTGCTGCCCGGCCGCCTGCTGCGCCGTCCGGGCAGGCCGCTGGCCGATCCGGATTTTCCGGGCATTCGCATCGGGGCCGCGCGCCTCGCGGATGTGATCGCGCCCGACGCGCCGCTGTGGGTGCTGCACGAGGGCGCCATACACGCCGAAGGCCCGGCGTGGCAGGCATCGCACCGGCGCCTGCTGTTCTCCGACGTGCCCAACCGGCGCATCAGTGCCTGGTACGAGGAAGACGGCCGGGTGGAATCGCTGATCGACCCGGCCTGGTTCCCGAACGGCAATGCGGTGGCCGCGGACGGCAGCGTCTATCACTGCGAGCACGGGCGCCGCTGCATCAGCCGCTCCGCGCCCGGCCTGCAGGGCGAGCCGGAGCCGGTCGTGACGCATTACGAGGGCCGGCGGCTCAATGCGCCGAACGACGTGGCGGTTGCGCCCGATGGTGCGGTGTGGTTCACCGATCCGGTCTTCGGCATCGTGATGCCCGCTCAGGGCGCGCTGGCCGAGCCCGAGCTGGCGCACCGCAGCCTCTACCGCTTCGATCCCGCCACCGGCGCGCTCGCGCGCATGGCCGATTTCGAGCAGCCGAACGGCGTGGCGCTCGCGCCCGATGGGCGCACGGTGTATGTGACCGACACATCGATGGCGCTGGGCGAGACCCCAGGCGGTTCTCCGGGAAGCAAACACCAGGTCGAAGCCTTCACCGTCAGCCCTGGCGGCGGGCTCGCCGACCGGCGTCTCTTCTGCTCGCCCGCACAGGGCAATCCCGACGGCCTGGCGGTGGACGGCCGCGGCTGGGTCTGGTGCAGCGCGGCGGACGGCGTGCACATCTGGTCGGCCGGGCAGGAGTACCTCGGGGCGATTCCCATCGCGGAGACGGTGTGCAACGTCTGCTTCGGCGGCAGCAGCGGCCGGCGGCTTTTCATCGCGGCATCCACGCGGCTGTTCGCGATCGACCTGCGCGAGGGCTGAAAGCCGGGGCGTTCCGCGCCCGCCAGCCCCGGCGCGGTGGACTATGCGCGGGTTTGCGCAGTGCCGTCGATCTGGTGGATATGCCCGTCCGGATCGCGCAGCACTGCGGGCCCGGAACCCTGCCAGACGATGCGGGTCGCGGCCACGTCGTGGATCGCCCAGGGTTCCACCGGTGCGCCCTGCGGATGCCGGTAGTGCAGCAGTTCGACATGCGGCCCCGGCCCTGCGGGATGCATCGGCACCACGTCCACGCGCACATCGTCCAGGCCGTCGAGCGCGACCTGCGTCGGGCCGTGGTTCAGCGTGGCGCTGCCTTCTACCAGGCCGTGGGCACGGTAGAAGGCGCGGGACCGCTCAGCATCTTCTACCGTGATCGCGCTGTGGTCGATGCCGAGGATGCCCCGGCCCCGCCATCCGCGGCATTCGCCTTCCGGAAAATGGATCAGCTCCAGCGGATGCCCCTCCGGATCGCGGAACTTGACCGCAATGACTCCGCCCGTGGAGGCGGGTAGCGTGATCGGGCCAGTGCGGCTGACCGGTGTGGCGCCGGCCGCCTGCGCGCGCTTCCAGGCGGCAGCGATGTCGTCGGTGACCAGCGCGAAATGCTGGAAGCAGTGCGACGCGGCGTCCGTGCCGTCCGGATAGGGCCGGCCGGGCCGGTCGTACTGGTCGATCCACAACCGGGCTGCACCCAGGCCCATCGCGTACCGCATGCCGCCGCCCGCAAGACCGAGCAGCGCGGCCTCGTCGGCCGCGATCGGCCGAGGTGCCGATGCTTCCTGGACAAAGCCCATCGCGTTGTAGAAGCGCACCAGGGCTGCACTATCGCGGGCCACCAGGCAGAAGGCGACGACGCGGTTCAGCGCTATCTCACGCTGCATGGCGTCGGGTCGCGCGATGGCGGCGTACTCGGATTCCGCTCAACCCAGCTCGCACGGCCGGCGCACCGGCGCGCGGTGCAACTGCACCGTCATCAGGCAGCAGGGCTCGTCGCCCACGGTGCCGGAGCGGTGGCCCTTCCTGCCATCGACCTCGGCGCAGCCCTGGTCGCCCCCGAACGAGAACTCGCCCGGACCCTGCTCGATGCGGGTGCCGTCCATCGCCTCGATCCACCAGCGGCCCGAGAGCACGACGATCCATTGCGGGGCCGGGTTCTCGTGCCACTCGCCCACCCAGCCGACCGGCTGCACGGTGAAAACGACGGTCGAATCGCCGCGCTCCATGGCGTTGTTCCACTGCGGATCGGCGGCGCCGACGCGGTGCAGCTCGTAGCCGGTGAGCGCGCAGGCCTGGAAGCGGCTGACGCCGTCGGCATCGGTGTAGAGGTGCTGGTAGGGCACGGACGGGCGGGGGCCGGGATCGGACATTCAGGGACTCCGGTAGGGTTGGCTCGAGGCGAGGGGCGCATCGAGAAAGGGCTGCAGGCCGGAACCGTCGGGGCCGACCACCAGCAGCAGGAAGCCGGCGCCCAGCGCCAGGTTCTTGAGGAAATCCCAGAACAGCCCGCGCGCCCTTCCGTCGGGGTCGGACCAGAAATCGCCGGGCTTCCAGAACGGCTTGAACAGCACGGCGGTCGCAAAGCAGTAGCCCGCGATCACGAAGGCCGCGGCCCGGTCGGACACGCCGGTGACCACGCCCAGGCTGCACACCACCTCGATCGCCAGGCCGGCCAGGATCACGGCGCGCGCCAGCCAGCGCGGCCTGAACACCTCCTGCGCCTGTCCCACCGCATGGCCGAAGCCCAGCAGCTTGTCGGCCGCGCTGAAGGGCAAAAAGATCAGCACCATCACGCAGCGCACGAGGAAGGCCACGACGATGGCGGCGGTCACAGGCGCCCCTTCAGGATGTCGGCGACGCGCAGCGCGTTCGCGATGATGGTGAGCGTGGGGTTCACCGCGCCGATCGAGGGAAAGAAGCTCGCATCGGTCACGTAGAGGTTGTCCACCTCGTGGGCCCGGCAGTCCAGGTCCAGCACCGAAGTCGCCGGGTCGGTGCCGAACCGGCAGGTGCCGGCCTGGTGCGCGGTGCCGGACAGCGGTATGTCCTTGCCGAGGTAGAGCGAGCGCTCCACCAGCACCGCGGGCCAGCCGATCGCGTCGAGCACCTGCTTGAGCTTGGCCTGCAGGCGCTTGAGCGCCTCCGCATTGGTCGCGCGCACGTCGAGATGCACCTTGCCGTCCCGGTAGTACACGCGGTTCTCGGGGATGGGCAGGTCCTCGGCCTGCAGCCAGAAGTCCATCGAATGCCGGGCCATCTCCTCGAACGGCATCTCGGGCAGGTGCTTCATCAGCCCGGGCAGCGGCGCTTCGCCCTTGATCTGGTCCGCATGGCTGGTCGCGCACATCTGGATCAGCCCCAGCGGATGCTCCCAGTCGTCGCTGCCGAAGTAGAAGTCGCCGAGCGCGAGCGTCTTCTGGAAGACCGTTTCGTTGACCTCCTTCATCACCGCCATCACGATCGACATCTCGTGGCGCATGTAGTTGCGGCCGACCTGGTCCGAGCCATTGGCGAGGCCCCTCGGGTGCCGGTCATTCGCCGAGCGCAGCAGCAGCAGGGCGGACGACAGCGCGCCGCAGGCCACCACCACCGTGCCGGCGGTGTAGCGCGCCTCGCGGCCGCCGCGTTCGACCACCACTCCCTCCACCCGCCGGCCGCTGGCATCCGTTTCCAGGCGGGAGGCATAGGCGCCCGTCAGCAGCGTGACGTTCGGGTGGTCGCGCAGCATCGGATCGACGCACATCACCTGGGCATCGGCCTTGCCATTGAGCAGGCAGGGAAAGCCGTCGAAATACGAGCAGCGCATGCAGGTGCTCGTCGGCGTCGCGAAGCCGTCTTCCTTCTGGTCGAGCAGGATGCCGAGCGGCAGGTGGAAGGGATGCAGGCCGATGCCACGCAGTCTGTCGTCCAATTGCGCGATCTTGGGTTCGTGCTTTACGGGCGGGAACGGGTAGGGCGTGGTGCCCGGATCGAGCGGATCGTCCCCGCGCAGGCCGTGCACGTGGAACAGCGCCTCGGCCTCGTCGTACCAGGGCGCGAAATCGGCATAGGCCAGCGGCCAGGCCGGCGAAATGCCGCCGTGGTGGCGCACCTCGCCGAAGTCGCGCTCGCGCAGCCGCAGCAGCGCGGCACCGTACACCTTCGAATTGCCGCCCACGCAGTAATGTAGCTGCGGAGCGAATCGGTGCCCGTCCCGGTCGATCCAGGATTCGCGCGCCTGGTAGCGGCCTTCCACGAACACGGCCTGCGCGCTCCAGTTCGCTTCCTCGCGCTGCAGGTAGTCGCCGCGCTCCAGGATCAGGATGCGCTTGCCGGTGGGGGCCAGCTGGTGCGCGAGGCTGGCGCCGCCGGGGCCGCTGCCGATGACGATCAGGTCGTAGTGGGACATCAGGCGGGTTCTTTCATCGCACCGGAAGGGGCATGTCCCATGCGTGGGGACCTCTACGGGGCCGCATTCATGGTAGCCCGGCAGTGGGGCGGGAAATGTGCGCCATGGCCGCGTTCCTGCCATGCGCGGCGCTTTTGCGGCGGGGTCCTACAGGCCGCTCCCGCCTTGGCGGCGCCCGCTACTGCGACTTCTTCTCCGGCTTGCGCGAAGCGCCCGCACGCCGTGGGCCGCGGCCCGTGCCCAGCCAGTCGTGCGCGGCGGCCATCACGCACTGCGTGAGCCGCTCCAGCCCCGCCTGGGCCGAGCGTGGGTGGGCCCAGTAGAGCGCCACGTCCATGCCGGTGCCCGGCAGCATCTCCACCAGCGTGCCGTCCGCGAGCTGCCGCTCGATCAGAACCGTCGGGTGCATGCCCCACCCGATGCCCATCTCGCAGCTGCGCAGGAAGCCCTGGTTGGACGGCAGGAAGTGCCGCGGCGGATGGCGGCGCGAGCCGAGGCCCTGGCGCTGCAGCCACTGGTCCTGCAGGCGGTCGTTGCGGCTGTACACCATCATCGGCGCCTGCGCGATGGTGTCCTGGGTCACTCCGCCCGCGTCCGGCCCGAAATGGCGGCGCACGAAGGCCGGGCTGGCCGCCGCCACGTAGTGCATGGAGCCCAGCGGCCAGGTGTTGCAGCCCGCGATGGCGCCGGCGGTGGCCGTCACGGCGGCGATCACCTCGCCTTCGCGCAGCCGCTGGGCAGTGTGCTCCTGGTCGTCGATGCGCACGTCCAGCTGCTCGTTGCCGCCCCCGGCGAAGGCTGCCATCGCGTCCATGAACCAGGTGGACAGCGAATCGTCGTTCACCGCCAGCCTGACCGTGGGGGCGGGGGCGTGGGCATCCGGCACCAGCGCGGGGTGGGCCCGGCGCAGCTCGTTCTCCAGCAGGGCCACCTGCTCCAGGTGCAGGCACAGCCGGCGTCCGGCCTCGGTGCCCGTGCAGGGCGTGCCGCGCTGCACCAGCACCTGTCCTGCACGCTCTTCCAGTTGCTTGACGCGCTGCGAGACGGCCGAAGGCGTGACGTGCAGGCGCCGCGCCGCACGTTCGAAACTGCCCTCGCGCACCACGGCCGCAAGGGCCTCGAGTCCGGCGTAGTCCAGCATGAAGTAACGCTTAATGATGGTTAGAGTTTTTAAGTTTACATAATTTTTACACCCGCCCAGAATCGACTGCATGTGGGCACTTCTTCCTTCCTCTTCGTTGTTCTCCGGCGGGGCCGCGTCCGCCGCCTGGCTGGCCGGCTTCACGGTCTGCATGTCCCTGATCGTTTCCATCGGCGCGCAGAACGCCTACGTGCTGCGCCAGGCGGTCGCCGGGCGGCACGTGCGGGCCTGCGTGGCCCTGTGCGTGCTGGTCGACGCGGTGCTGATCGGCGCCGGCGTGGCCGGCATGGCGCGGTTGCTGGAGAGCGCCCCGGGCCTCGCGCACGTGCTCACCCTGGGCGGTGCCGTGTTCCTCCTGGCCTACGGACTGTTCGCGTGGCACCGGGCCTTGTTCGGCGCGGGCGCCGGCCTGCGCACCGATGGCGAGCGCACCCGCCAGGGATTGCTGGGCGTGCTGGGCACCCTGGCCGCGATCACGCTGCTCAACCCGCATGTGTACCTGGACACCGTGGTGCTCGTGGGCTCCATCGGCGCCCGGCAGGAGGGCGGCCTCAAGTGGGTCTTCGTGGCCGGCGCGGCATCGGCCAGCCTGCTGTGGTTCCTGATGCTCGCCTTCGCCGGGCGGCAACTGCAGGGCGTGTTCGCGAAGCCGG
Organism: Paracidovorax avenae; assembly: GCA_003029925.1. GTDB lineage: Bacteria > Pseudomonadota > Gammaproteobacteria > Burkholderiales > Burkholderiaceae_C > Paracidovorax > Paracidovorax avenae_A. The sequence continues at coordinate 1,833,096 of CP028296.1, forward strand.
TGGCCTGGCGCCTGCTGGATGGCCTTACCGGCGCCATCATGCTCACGCTGTCGTTCTGGCTCTGGCAGGGGCTGGAATGAAAAAGGCGCCGCGAAAGCGGCGCCTTGTGCAGCGGATGGCGCAGGCGGTCAGAACGCCGGCACGATCGCGCCCTGGTACTTGTCCTGGATGAACTTCTTCACCTCGGGCGTGTGCAGCGCCTTCACCAGCTTGGCGATCGCCGGGTCGTTGGCGCGGTCGGCGCGGGCGGCGATCAGGTTGGCGTAGGGCGAATCGCTGCCTTCGATGAACAGCGCGTCCTTGGTCGGGTTCAGCTTGGCCTCGATCGCGTAGTTGGTGTTGATCAGGGCCAGGTCCACGTCCTGCAGCGCGCGCGGCAGCAGGGCGGCTTCCAGTTCACGGAACTTGAGCTTCTTCGGATTCTTGATGATGTCGATCGGCGTGGCCGTGATGTTCTTCGGGTCCTTGAGCGTGATGAGGCCCTGCTTCTGCAGCAGGATCAGTGCGCGGCCCGCGTTCGACGGGTCGTTGGGGATGGCGATGGTGGCGCCGTCCTTGAGCTCGCTCACGGACTTGATCTTCTTCGAATAGGCGCCGAAGGGTTCCACGTGCACCTTGCCGTCCGGCACGGCCACGATGCTGCTCTTGCGGTCCTTGTTGTAGCTGTCCAGGTAGGGCTGGTGCTGGAAGAAGTTGGCGTCGAGCTGCTTGTCTTCCACCGCGGCATTGGGCTGGATGTAATCGCTGAATTCGCGCACCTGCAGGTCCACGCCCTGGGCCTTGAGCTGCGGCTTCACGAAGTTCAGGATCTCGGCGTGCGGCACGGCGGAGGCCGCCACCTTGAGGACGGTATCGGCTGCGTGGGCGGAGACGGCGAGCGCGGCGAGGGCCAGGGCGGAGAGGGCTTTCTTCAGCATCGGGACAAGGGCTTTCTTCGGTTGGTTCGGGGCGCCCCGGCCGCGCCGGGGCTGTCACCCATGGCCCGGAAGTCTAGGTAGTTTCCCGCGGTCTCACCACGTTTTTATCGTCATACCCATATAACGCGACTGCTGCTTATGCAGAGCCGGCGGCTCAGCGCAGGATTTCCAGCAGCCGGTCGAGGCCGCCCTCGTTGATCGCCACCTTGGCCTGCGCGCGTACGGCGGGCTTCGCATGGAAGGCCACGGACAGGCCGGCCACGCCCATCATGGGCAGGTCGTTGGCACCGTCGCCCACCGCGATCGCCTGCGACGGGTCGATGCCCATCAGCGAGGCCACTTCCAGCAGCGTGCGGCGCTTCTCGGCGCCGTCGCAGATGTCGCCCCAGGACTGATCGACCATGCGGCCCGTGAGGCGGCCGTCCTCGATCTCCAGCACGTTGGCGCGCGAGAGGTCGATGCCCAGTCCGGCGCGCACGCGGTCCGAGAAGAACGTGAAGCCGCCCGACACCAGCAGCGTGGCGAGGCCCGCGGCCTTGGCGGCAGTGATGAGTTCCTTCGCACCAGGATTGAAGCGCAGGCGCTCGCGGAAGACCTGCTCCATGTGCTCCACGCCCACGCCGCGCAGCAGCGCCACGCGCTGGCGCAGGCTCTCCTTGTAGTCGGTGATGAGGCCCTGCATGGCGGCCTCGGTGATGGCGGCCACCTCGGCCTTGCGCCCGGCGGCATCCGCGATCTCGTCCACGCACTCGATGTTGATCAGCGTGGAGTCCATGTCGAAGGCGATGAGCTTGTAGTCCGACAGGGACAGCGGAGGCTCGATGCCTTGCAGGACAAGGCCGGGGGCGAATTCGGTGGCATGGGTCATGGTGCTCGGAACAGCGGTGGCGGAAAGTCGGCGATGTTATCTCCGTACCGGCCCGGGCTTGTGCGGCGCGGTGGCGCTCCCGTACCATCCGCCCCCGAAGAGGCAGTACCCGGACCCGCTCCGGGGACCACAGACCCAACAGGAGACAGGCCCATGCATTTGCAGGAATGGGAGGCCGTGCAGGACGGCCCTGCCATGAGCGCATGCACCCGCCAGGCACCGGCCCGCGCCATGCCGGCGATCGGCCCGCTGCAGGCCTTCAGCGCCGGCCTGCTGCGGCTGTCCGAGCGTGCGCGCCAGGGTGCCCCGCAGGCCATGCTGCGCGACGCGCTCGACATCCTGCGCACGCTGGTGCCCTTCGACATGGCGTGGTGGGGCGAGGTGTCGGCCGGCACGTCCCAGGTGGCTCCGCGCAACTGGCTGCACGGCAGCATCGGCCTCAGCCGGCAGTTCGCCCAGGAGTGGAACCAGCTGTCCATGGAGGACGAATTCGCGCAGGCATCGCTGGACAGCCTGGGGCAGGTGGTCGTGGGCAATGCCTGCAGCGGGCAGCCGCTGTCCGCTTCGCCGCGGGTGGAGGCCTTCTGCGAGCGTCACGGGCTGTTCCACAGCATGGCCTTCACCGTGGCGCTGCCGGACAGCGGCCTGCAGTTTTTCGTCTGCGTGTACCGCAAGCCCCTGGCCCCGCCGTTCTCCGGACAGGATGCGGCGCTGTTCGGTGAGTTCGTCCCGCACCTGCTGGACCACTGGCGGCACATGCTCGAAACCCTGCAGAGCGCCTCCATCGCGCGGGCCTGGGACAGCTACGCGCTGGCCGACACGGAGGGCCGGCTGCTCTTCCTGGGGTTGCGCGTGGGCCAGGCGCTGGCGCAGGCCCATCCCGGATGGTCCGGCACGGCCTTGCCCCCCGAGTGCCATGCGGCCTTGCGGCAGTTGCCCGGCAGCCTGGAGGTCAGCAGGTCGTGCCGCCTGCACCTGGAGGCCTGCGGGGCCCTGGTGTGTCTGCGCCTGCCATCGCGGCAGCGCAAGTCGCCGCTCGCCCCGCGCGAAATGAGCGCCGCCCTGCTGTACGCGCACGGGCATGGCTACAAGGCCATCGCCGGCCTGTTGGGCCTATCGCCCGCCACGGTGCGGACCTACCTGCGCAGCGCCTATACCGTGCTGGGCGTGCGCAACAAGGTGGAACTGGCGGCGGCGCTGCGCGGCCCGCGCCATTGAGCGCGGGCTCGGGATTTTCCCCAGCCGTCTGCATTTGCAGGGGTGTCCGCACGGGCATGGCGTCCTATCGTGCCGGCAGGCCGCATGGCGGCCTGCCACAACGCACCAAGGAGACTTCCACCCATGTTCCGCCGAGACCCCATCACCGCGGCCGCACCGGCCCGCGGGCGTTCCCCGGGATCCGTCCCGTCCGCCGCAACCCGCCCGGGGCCGCCGCAGGGCTGCTCCGTCCTCCGGCCGGCCCCTCTCCGGCGCCGGGGTGCCCTGGGGGCCTGGGGCGTGCTGGCCGCCCTGGGCCTTGCCGGCTGCGGCAGCGGTGACGACGGGGGCGGCCTGGTCGCGCGGCCGCTGGTCGAGTCCTGCCAGGCCTATGCGGCCGCATCACCCCTGCCGCACGGCGCGGCGGTCACGCGCACCGAACTGCGCAAGGGCTCGGGCACGCAGCCCGACGCGTGCATCGTGCGCGGGCAGATCGTGTCGTCGCCGGAGTCCACCATCCGCTGGGCGGTGGAGCTGCCGGAGCCGGCCGCCTGGAACCGCAAGACCCTCACCATCGGCGGGGGCGGGTTCGACGGATTCATCCCCACCGACGATCCCTGGTACCAGCAGCTGGCCGGCCCTTCGGCCCATCCCTACGTGAAGATCAGCTCCGACTCGGGCCACCCGTCGCGCGGCTTCGGCTGGGCCTCCAGCGACGTGGCGCTGCGCAACCATGCCTACGACGCCAACCACTTCGTGCTCGACGTGGGCACCGCCATCGCCACGGGCTTCTACGGCCAGCGCCCGGTGCGGCGCTACCACATGGGCCACTCCAACGGCGGTCGGTCGGCGCTGGCGGCCACGCAGAAGTACCCGCAGGACTACGACGGCGTCATCGCCATGGAGCCGGCCATCAGCCAGCAGGCGCACCAGGTGAACCTGGGGGCGACGGTGCTGCGGCACATTTTCTCGCGGCCCGAGAACTGGCTGAGCGCTGAGAAGATCGCGCTCTATGCGCGCGCCGAGACCGCGGCCTGCGATGCGCTGGACGGCCTGCAGGACGGCATCATCGGCAACGCGCAGGCCTGCAACTACGTACCCACCGAACTGCTGTGCCAGGGCGCCGAGAACGAAGCCTGCCTGACCGCGGGGCAGATCGAATCCATCCGGCTGATCCACAGCGCGCACGACATCCCCGTCACCCTGTCGCGGGGCGAGCGCGGCTATCCAGGCTATGGCCGCGGCGGCGCGGCCACCTCGGACTGGAAGGACTACATTTTCGGCAGCAGTTTCCAGGCCCGCGATTCCTTCAACTTCATGGCCGCCCAGGAAGGTGCGCGGGTGGCCGAGGGCAATCCGCAGCGCAGCCTGCTGGACCACGATCCCACGCAGTTCCCGTCGCAGTACCTGCGCCTGGCCGGCATGATGGACACCACCGATCCGGACCTGTCGGCGTTCGCCGCCCACGGCGGCAAGCTGTTGATCTGGTACGGGTTGGCGGACACCTGCGTGTCGGTCTATCGCACCGCGGCGTATTTCGATACGGTGCGCGAGCGCCTGGGGGATGACCGCGTGCGCGGCTTCGCCCGCATGTTCGCCACCCCCTCGGTCGGCCACAACCTGGACGGCCCGGGCGGCGATCCGCGGTCGATCGACCTGCTGGGCGCGCTCGATGCCTGGGTGGAGCGGGGTACCGCGCCGCAGGACCTGGTCACCACGCGCTTCGCGGCGGACGGCGCCACGCCGGTATTGCAGCGGCCTGTCTGCGAGTACCCCCGGTTCCCGCGCTATAACGGCACGGGGGATCCGTCCCGGGCCGACAGCTTCACCTGCTCGGCCACCTGACTCGGCCATCTGACGCGCGGGCGCCTCAGGAGCGCAGGTACAGCCGGTCCGACCACGTGGCCAGCCATTCGGGCCGGAAGGCCACGAACACCGCGCAGAGCATGCCCGTCACCACCGCGTCGCCCCAGGCCATGAGCCAGCGGGCGACCATGGCCAGGCCCGGGTCCACGCCCGGCAGGCCATGGCCGCTCCAGAGCGCAAGGCCGCTGGCCGCGAACATGCACAGTGCCGTGCCGAGGAAGGCGCGGCCCAGTACATAGACGAAGAGGTGCGTGCCGGCCAGCCGGCGCAGCAGCGCGCCCAGCAGCAGCGCGAGGGTGGCGGGCACCACGCCCTGCCAGGCCGCCAGGCCCAGCGCTTCGCTCCACGTCAGGGCGGGCGAGAGCAGGGCCGCCATCGCCGCCACCGTGGCCAGCACGGGCACGGCCAGCGGCCAGCCCACCATCAGCACGACGAGGCAGGCGCCCGACATCTGCAATTGCAGCGGCATGGCGTGCAGCGTGGGCAGGGCCCATATCCAGGGCAGGAACACCAGCGTGGCCAGCAGCGGCGTGAGCAGGGGCGATGCCTGCCGTGCCTTTGGGGCGTCCCCGGGGCCTTGCGGAGCATGGGGTGCGGGCCCGGCCGCCAGCAGGCGCCACGGGCGGGTGGCGGCCGCGGCGGCGAGGGCGATCAGGACGATGGCGGCTTCGAGGGGCATGGGGGCATCCGTGGGCGGCTCCGGCAACCGGCGCTCCCGGCGCCCCGGCGGTCCGCAACGGAGCGCCCCGCGCGGGCGGCGTCAGGCCGGAGCGCCCTGCGCGGCCCCCAGGGGCTGGCCCAGGCTGCGCAGCACGTCGCGCACCATCTGCGCCCGGTCCTTCGCGTCCGGCAGTTCGCGCTCGATGCGCAGCTTTTCGTTGCCCGCGAGCTTGATGTGCCTATTCTTCTGGATCAGGTGGATGATCTGCATCGGGTCCACCGGCGGCTGGGGCCGGAACGTGATGTTCGTCACGCCCGGTGCCGCATCCACCTTGATGACCCCGTAGGGCTGCGACAGCACGCGCAGCCGGTGCACGTCGATCAGCGTCTGCGCCTGCGGCGGCAGCTTGCCGAAGCGGTCCACGATTTCCTCGAGCAGGGCGTCGATCTGGTCCGCGGTCTTCGCGGTGGCGAGCTTCTTGTAGAACGACAGGCGCAGGTGGACGTCGCCGCAGTAGTCGTCGGGCAGCAGGGCCGGCGCATGCAGGTTGATGTCCGTGGTGACCGACAGGGGGCTCAGCAGGTCGGGCTCCTTGCCGGCCTTGAGCGACTTCACGGCCTCGCTCAGCATCTCGTTGTAGAGCTGGAAGCCCACCTCCAGCATGTTGCCGCTCTGGTTCTCGCCCAGCACCTCGCCCGCGCCGCGGATTTCCAGGTCGTGCATGGCGAGGTAGAAGCCCGAACCCAGCTCCTCCATCTGCTGGATGGCGTCCAGCCGCTGGGCGGCCTGCTTGGTCAGGCCATCCACGTCCGGCACCATCAGGTAGGCATAGGCCTGGTGGTGGCTGCGGCCCACGCGGCCGCGCAGCTGATGCAGCTGCGCCAGGCCGAACTTGTCGGCGCGGCTCATGATGATGGTGTTGGCCGTGGGCACGTCGATGCCGGTCTCGATGATGGTCGAGCACAGCAGGATGTTGTAGCGCTGCGCCACGAAGTCGCGCATCACCTTCTCCAGCTCGCGCTCGGGCATCTGGCCGTGGGCCACGGCGATGCGCGCCTCGGGCAGTATCTCCTCGAGCTTATGGCGGCGGTTCTCGATGGTCTCCACCTCGTTGTGCAGGAAGTAGCACTGGCCGCCGCGCTTCAACTCGCGCAGCACCGCCTCGCGGATCACGCCCGTGCCCTCGTTGCGCACGAAGGTCTTGATCGCCAGGCGCCGCTGCGGCGCGGTGGCGATCACCGACAGGTCGCGCAGGCCTTCCAGCGCCATGCCCAGCGTGCGCGGGATGGGGGTAGCGGTGAGCGTGAGCACGTCCACTTCGGCGCGCAACTGCTTCATCTGCTCCTTGTGGCGCACCCCGAAGCGGTGCTCCTCGTCGATGATGAGCAGGCCCAGGTTGTGGAACTTGGTGGATTCACTCAGCAGCTTGTGCGTGCCCACCACGATGTCCACCGTGCCGTCGCCGATGCCCTTGATGGCCGCGGTGATCTCCTTGCCGGAGCGGAAGCGCGAGACCTCCGCGATCTTCACCGGCCACTTGGAGAAGCGGTCCACCAGCGTCTGGTAGTGCTGCTCGGCCAGCAGCGTGGTCGGCGCGAGGAAGGCCACCTGCTTGCCGCCGGTCACCGCCACGAAGGCCGCGCGCAGGGCGACTTCGGTCTTGCCGAAGCCCACGTCGCCGCAGACCAGCCGGTCCATGGGGCGGGGCGAGATCATGTCCTGGATCACCGCGTGGATGGCGGCGTTCTGGTCGGCCGTCTCCTCGAAGCCGAAATCGTTGGCGAACTGCTCGTAGTCCTGCGGGCTGTAGCGGAAGGCGTGGCCCTCGCGTGCCGCGCGGCGCGCGTAGATGTTGAGCAGCTCGGCGGCGGAGTCGCGCACCTGCTCTGCGGCCTTGCGCTTGGCTTTTTCCCACTGCCCGCTGCCCAGTTTGTGCAGGGGCGCCTCGTCGGCAGACACGCCCGTGTAGCGGCTGATGAGCTGCAACTGGCTGACCGGCACGTAGAGCACGGCCTTGTCGGCGTATTCGAGGTGCAGGAACTCCTGCATGGCGGGCGTGCCGTCGGGGTTCTTCTGGCCCACGTCCATGTGGATCAGGCCCCGGTAGCGGCCGATGCCGTGCGCGCTGTGCACCACCGGGTCGCCCAGCGTGAGCTCCGACAGGTCCTTGATGAGCGCCTCGACATCGCTCACCTGCTCCTGCTTCTTGCGCCGGCGCGTGGTGGTGCCGGCCGCGAAGAGCTCGGTCTCGGTGACGAAATCGATGCCTTCCTCGATCCAGGCGAAGCCCGTGGCCAGGGCGGCGGTGGCGATGCCGACCCGCTCGTCAGCCTGGCTCTGGAACTCGGCCAGCGAATCGAAGGCCGGCGGGTTCAGCTGCGAGGCGCGCAGGAAGTCCAGCAGGCTCTCGCGCCGGCCGTCGCGTTCGGCCAGCAGCAGCACGCGGTGCTGCGTGTTGCGGATGTGCGCATGCAGGCGCGCCAGCGGATCCTCGGCGCCGCGCACCACCGACAGATCGCCCAGCTTCTGGAAGTGCGGGTTGTCGGCCACGTCCTCCACGCCCGGCCGCAACGCGAGTTGCGCATGCGCGTTGGCGCGGGTGTAGAACTGCTCGGTGCCCAGGAACAGCGATTCGGGCGGCAGCGCGGGCCGGTCCGGGTCGCCCTGCACCAGGCGGAAGCGGTCCTTCGTGTCCTGCCAGAAGCGCTGGAAGGCCGGCTCCAGGTCGCCATGCAGCACCACGGTGGCGTCCTCTCCAAGATAGTCGAACACGGTGGCCGTCTCGTCGAAGAAGAGCGGCAGGTAGTACTCGATGCCGGCGGTGGCCACGCCGTTGCCCATGTCCTTGTAGATGCGGCTTTTGGTGGGGTCGCCCTCCAGCAGTTCGCGCCAGCGGCTGCGGAACTTGGCCCGGGCCGCATCGTCCATGGGGAACTCGCGGCCGGGCAGCAGGCGCACCTCGGGCACGGGGTAGAGGCTGCGCTGCGTGTCCGGATCGAAGGTGCGGATGGAGTCGATCTCGTCGTCGAACAGGTCCACCCGGTAGGGCACGGGCGAGCCCATGGGGAAGAGGTCGATCAGGCCGCCGCGCACCGCGTATTCGCCCGGTCCCACCACCTGCGAGACGTGGCTGTAGCCGGCCAGCGTGAGCTGGGCGCGGAACTTCGCCTCGTCCAGCTTCTGCTTGACCTTGAAATGGAAGGTGTAGGCCGCCAGGAACGAGGGCGGCGCGAGGCGGTAGAGCGCCGTGGTGGCCGGCACCAGCACCACGTCGGCGCCGGTGTCCCGGTCCTTCTGGCTGATGCGCCAGAGCGTGGCCAGGCGCTCGCTGATGAGGTCCTGGTGCGGCGAGAACGTGTCGTAGGGCAGCGTTTCCCAGTCGGGGAACAGCGCGCAGCGCAACTCGGGCGCGAAGAACGCCATCTCGTCGATCAGGCGCTGCGCGTCGGTGGCGTCGGCCGTGACGATGGCGGTGGTGCGCCGGGCGGCCTTCTCGCGCTCCGCGACGCGCGCGAGCAGCAGGGCGTCCGCGCTGCCCACGGGGCGCGGCATGGTGAAACGTTTGCCGGGGATGAGTTTGGGGAGGTCCATGGGGAAGCGGGGACTGGCTGGGCGCACGGGAGCGCCGCGGGCCGCGCGCGGTGCGGCGCGGCCATGCAGGCATTCTAGGGCGGCGGCCATTCCGGCGGAGCGCCCGGGGCATGCCGGCCGGCCAGGGCGCGCCGCGCTCCTACAATGGCCGCCCCATGAGCGACCTGCTGCCGCCCCGACCGACCCTTTCGCCTCCGGCCACGCCGGGCCGTTTCTGGGCCCTGCTGCCCTGTGCGGGCACCGGCGCCCGCGCCGTGGCGCCGGGCGCCGCGGCCGGCGTACCCAAGCAGTACCAGCCGGTGGCCGGGCTGCCGCTCGTGCTGCATACCCTGGCGGCATTCGCGGGCGTGCGGCGTCTGCTGGGCACGCTGGTGGCCGTGGCGCCGGGAGATGCCTTCTTCGACGCCCATCCCCCCGGCCTGCATTTCGCCGTCGCCTGCGGCGGCGCCACCCGCGCCGACACCGTGCTCGGGGGCTTGCGTGCGCTGCGCGAGCGCGGGGCGGAGGAGGGCGACTGGGTGCTGGTGCACGACGCGGCGCGCTGCCTGGTGACCACCGCGCAGATCGACGCCCTCATCGATGCCTGCGAGCACGACAGCGTGGGCGGCCTGCTGGCCCACAAGCTGGCCGACACGCTCAAGACGGCCAGCGAGGGGCCGGGCGGCGTGCGCGTCGCCTCCACGGTGGACCGCAGCGACAAATGGCTTGCCCAGACCCCGCAGATGTTCCGCCTGGGCACCCTCGAATCCGCGCTCGTGCGGTATGGAGCGCAGGCCACCGACGAGGCCAGCGCCATGGAGGCCATGGGCCTGCACCCGCGCCTCGTGCCGGGCGGGGCGCAGAACTTCAAGGTCACCTATCCGGACGACTTCGCCCTGGCCGAGGCCGTGCTGGCGCAGCGCCTGCTGCCGGCCACCCTGGAGCGCTTCGGCGGGCCGCTCGCCCAGGGCGCGCCGCTGCCGGGCAAGACTTTCTTCTGACAGACAAAGGCGCAACTGCCCATGACGCTTCCCCCATTCCGCATCGGCGAGGGCTGGGACATCCATGCCCTGGTGCCGGGCCGCCGCCTCGTGATCGGCGGCGTGGACATCCCCCACACCATGGGCCTGCTCGGGCACTCCGATGCCGACGTGCTGCTGCATGCGGTGACCGACGCGCTGCTGGGCGCCGCCGGGCTGGGCGACATCGGCAGCCATTTTCCGGACACGGACGAGCGCTTCAAGGGCGCCGATTCCATGGTCCTGCTGGTGGAGGCCGCACGGCGCGTGCGCGAGCGCGGCCACGAGATCGGCAACATCGACAGTACCGTGATCGCCCAGGCGCCGCGCCTCGCGCCGCACATCCCGGCGATGCGGGAAGGCATCGCCCGGTCGCTGGGCCTGCAGCCCGACCAGGTGAACGTGAAGGCCAAGACCGCCGAGCGCATGGGCCCCGTGGGGCAGGGCCTGGCCATGGAGGCGCGCGCGGCCGTGCTGCTGTTCAGGCCTTCGCCGGCTTGACGGGCTTGCCGCCCTTGGCGGCATCGGGCGGCAGCTGGCGCTTGATCTGCGGACGCTGCAGCCGCTGCTTGGGGTCCTTGCCGGCGGGCAATTGCGAGGCGCGCTGCAGCTGGATGTGCGCCACCAGGCCGCCGGAGCCGGAATTGGCCAGCGCGAAGATGCCACCCATGCGCTGCACGGTCTTGTCCACGATGGCGAGGCCCAGGCCCGCGCCCGCTGCCGCCGTGCGCGCGGAGTTGCCCCGGAAGAAGGGCTTGGTCAGGTTGCTCAGTTGGTCGGGCGGCACGCCCGGGCCGTGGTCGCGCACCTTCACCAGCACCCATTTCTCGCGCCCCTTGGCGGCGATCTCCACCGAAGCCGTGCCGCTCTCGGGTGTCTTGCCGTAGCGGCGGGCGTTCTCCAGCAGGTTGGAGATCACGCGTGCCAGCTCCACTTCGTCGGCCAGCACGATCAGGTCTTCCGGCACGCTCATGGAGATCTGCAGTTCGCGGTGGTCCTGCACCGCATAGACGCAGGAAGACACCACCCCGTGCAGGTTCACCGGCGTGAGGGTGACGTGGTCCGGCCGCGCGTAGTCCAGGAACTTGTCGATGGTGGCGTCGAGCTGGACGATGTCGGCCACCATGTGCTCGCGGGCCACGTCGTCGATCACGCTCATCTCGGTTTCCAGCCGCAGCCGCGCCAGCGGCGTGCGCAGGTCGTGCGAGATGCCGGCCAGCATCACTGCCCGGTCCTGCTCGAGTTTCGCGAGCTTCTGGGCCATGCGGTTGAAGCCGATGTTCACCTCGCGGATCTCGCTGGTCACCACTTCCTCGTCGAGCTGGCTGGCCGCGAAATCCCCGTCGCGCACGCGGTTGGCGGCATACGACAGCTGCTTGAGCGGCCGGTTGATGAGCCGCGCGATCGCCGCCGCGCCCGCCAGCGACAGGGCGGCGGCGGTGATGAGCCAGATCAGCCAGGTCTTGCCGCCCGCCGTGCTCAGGCGCGAGCGGTCCATCAGCAGCCAGTTGGGATCGCCGTTGATGGTGAAGCCCACCCACAGGCCGCTCTCGCCGTTCACGTTGCCGGCCACGATGGTGCCCGGGCCGAGGCGTTCTGTGAGCTCTTCGGTGAGGCGCACGCCCAGCGCGGTGTCGTCCACGAGGTCGAAGCGGTCGCTGGGCTCGCGGGGCAGGATGCGCACGCCCTCCTGGTCCGCCATGGTCTTGATGAGCGAGACGCGGGCGATGGCGTCCGCATGCACCAGCGCGGCACGGCTCAGGTTCACGAGGGAGGCGATCTGCTGCGCGGTCTGCAGGGTGCGGGGCTCGAATTCGAGCGCGCGCAGCGTCTGCAGCCAGGCCAGGATGCTGCCCACCAGCAGCAGGGCGAGCAGGAAGAAGGTGCGCCAGAAAAGGTTCAGGCCGACGCGCGTGCGCTGGGACGCACGCCGGTTCGGCGTCGTCTCCAGTGGCGCGGGGCTGGTGGCGTCCGTGGACGCATCATGGGAGGCGCTCATGTCAGGTCAGGAGAAGAGCCGGGCCGCTGCAGGCCGTGGAAGGGCCGCGGGCACCGGGCCGCACAGAGTGCCGGCCCGGTGCCCGCGCGCGGGGTGGTCGGCCGTGGATCAGCTCGCTCCATCCGGCACGAACACGTAGCCCACGCCCCAGACGGTCTGGATGTAGCGGGGGGCGGCGGCATCCACCTCGACCAGCTTGCGCAGGCGCGAGACCTGCACGTCCAGGCTGCGGTCGAAGGGCTCGAACTCGCGGCCACGGGCCAGCAGGGCCAGCTTTTCGCGCGACAGCGGCTGGCGCGGGTGGCGCACCAGGGCCTTGAGCATGGCGAATTCGCCGGTGGTGAGGGGCAGTTCCTCGCCGTTCTTCTGCAGGGCGCGCGTGCCCAGGTCGAAGGTGAAGGGGCCGAAGGTCACGACCTCGTTGTCGCCCGAGGGGGCGCCCGGGGCTTCCTGCGGCGGGCGTCGGCGCAGCACGGCGTGGATGCGCGCCAGCAGTTCACGGGGATTGAAGGGCTTGCCCAGGTAGTCGTCCGCACCCACTTCCAGTCCGACGATGCGGTCCACGTCCTCGCCCTTGGCGGTGAGCATGATGATCGGGGTGCGGTCGTTGGCCGCGCGCAGGCGGCGGCAGATGGAGAGCCCGTCTTCGCCGGGCATCATGAGATCCAGAACGATCAGTTCGACCGTCTCGCGCAGCAGGATGCGGTTGAGCGCCTTGCCGTCTTCCGCCACCATGACTTCGAAGCCTTCCTGGGTCAGATAGCGGCGCAGCAAATCACGGATGCGCGCGTCGTCGTCCACCACGAGGATCTTGTCGGTACGGTTGGTTGTAGAGGCCATGAGTTTCCTGGGTCCTATTTGTAACAGAGCCGATTCTGACCAGCTTGCCGCCCGAAGTTCGCGTTTTTCCGGCAGGTCTGACCAAGTGTTACAAATTTTGCGGAGGCTATCAGCGGGGTTGTCCGTGCGACATCTCCAGGGGCCACCGCGTGCGTTACCGTGGGTGGCCTGCCCGCATGCGCGTGTCCGGCATGCAGGTTTTCACACGATTTTTTCCATACAGGGAGTCCCTTCATGAAATTCCTCGCCCCCCTGGCAGCAGCCTGCGCCATCGCCGCCGTGTCGGGCACGGCGTTTGCCCAGAACGTGGCCACGCCGGCGCCGCAGAACGTGCTGCAGCTCGCCGCGAGCGGCTCGGTGGATGTCCAGCAGGATCTGCTGGTGCTGAACCTCGCCGCCACCCGTGAGGGAACCGATGCCGCCACCGTGCAGACCCAGTTGCGCCAGGTGGTGGATGCGGCCCTTGCCGAAGCCAAGCGCGATGCGAAGCCGGAGCAGATGGAGGTGCGCACCGGCCAGTTCGGCATTTCTCCTCGCTACAACAAGGACGGCAAGGTCACGGGCTGGCAGGGCCGGGCCGAACTGGTGTTCGAGGGACGTGACTTCGCCCGCATCACCACCACGGCCGGCCGCATCCAGTCCATGACCATCAGCCAGCTCGGGTTCGGTTTGTCCAAGGAGGCCCGTGCCCGCGTGCAGGGTGAGGCCCAGACCCGGGCCATCGAGGAGTTCAAGAACCGGGCGACCTCGCTGGCGAAGGATTTCGGCTTCTCGGGTTATTCACTGCGCGAGGTGTCGGTCAACGGTGACGAGATGGCCCCCGCGCCGCGCATGCAGCCGATGGCCATGAAATCCTCCGTCACCCTCATGGGATCGCTGGACACGGGCGTTGCGGTCGAGGCCGGCAAGACCCAGGTGGTGGTCCACGTCTCCGGGTCGGTGCAACTGCGCTGACCAGCGTGGGGAAGGGCTGTCGCGGCCTACTGCGCGGCCCAGCCCCCGTCCATGTTCCATGCCACGCCGCGCACGTTGTTCGCGGCCGGCGAGCAGAAGAACACCGCCAGCTCGCCCAGTTCCTCGGGCGTGGTGAACTGCATCGAGGGTTCCTTCTCGCCCAGCAGCAGTCGCGTGGCCTCCTCGTTGGATATGCCGTGTTCGGCGGCCCTGGCATCCACCTGCTTCTGCACCAGCGGCGTGAGCACCCAGCCCGGGCAGATGGCATTGCAGGTCACGCCCGTGGTGGCGTTCTCCAGCGCCGTCACCTTCGTGAGGCCCACGATGCCGTGCTTGGCGGCCACGTAGGCCGACTTCTGCGCGGATCCCACCAGGCCGTGCACCGAGGCCACGTTGACGATGCGCCCCCAGTTCGCGGCCTGCATGGCCGGCAGCGCCAGCCGCGAGGTGTGGAAGGCGCTGCTCAGGTTGATGGCCAGGATCGCGTCCCACTTCTCCACCGGGAAATCCTCCACGCGCGCGACGTGCTGGATGCCCGCGTTGTTCACGAGGATGTCCACCCGGCCGAACTGTGCGGCGGCGTACTTCATCATGTCCTCGATCTCGGGCACGCTGCCCATGTCCGCTCCGTGGTAGGCCACCTGCGCGCTCGCGGCGTGCCCGGCCGCCAGCACCTCCGACCTGGGCCCGTCCACATCGCCGAAACCGTTCAGGACGATGTTCGCCCCTTCGCGTGCCAGGGCCTTGGCGATGCCCAGTCCGATGCCGCTGGTGGAACCCGTCACGAGCGCAGTCTTGCCAGTGAGAAGCATGCCGGTCTCTCCGAATGAATTAGGATGAACGAAGGGCCATTATCGAGCGGTCCAGAGACGATTGCCCCCCATGACAGAGCCTACGCTGAACTACGTACATTGCCCCGGTGCCGCTGCATCCCCCGGGGGCGCATCCAGGGAGGGCGAGGGCGGGCACCGCATGGCGTACTGGGAGTGGAACGCCACGGGCGACCCCGCGCACCCCCACGTGGTCGTCTGCGTGCACGGCCTCACGCGGCAGGGCCGCGACTTCGACGTGCTGGCGCGCCGGCTCGCACGGCATGCCCGCATCGTCTGCCCGGACGTGGCCGGGCGCGGCCGCAGCGACTGGCTGGCCGATGCCTCGCACTACCAGATTCCCGTCTATGCGGCCGACATGCTCGCGCTGCTCGGCCACCTCCATGCCCGTGCGCCCGTGCGCGTGCTGGACTGGGTCGGCACCAGCATGGGCGGGCTCATCGGCATGGCGCTGTGCGGCCAGCCGGAGCTGCCGCTGCCCGCGCCGGTGCGGCGGCTCGTGCTCAACGATGTCGGCCCCGCCCTGGAATGGGCGGCGCTGCAGCGCATCGGCCAGTACGTGGGCCGCGTGGTGGACTTCCCCAGCGTGGCGGCTGCGGTCGAGGGGCTGCGCGTCGTCTCCACGGGCTTCGGCCCGCACACCGCCGAGGAATGGCAGGCGCTGTCCGAACCCCTGCTGCGCCGGCAGCCGGACGGCTCCGTGCGCCTGCACTACGACCCCGCCATCGCCGAGAACTTCCGCGGCCTGACGCCCGAGTCCGCGCGCGCCGGCGATGCCCAGCTGTGGCAGCTCTATGACGCGATCCGTGCGCAGACCCTGGTGCTGCGGGGTGCGGAATCCGACCTGCTGCTGCCAGGCACGGCGCAGGCCATGGCGCAGCGCGGGCCGCGCGCGCGGGTGGTCGAATGGACCGGAGTGGGCCATGCACCCACCCTGGTGGCGGCCGCCCAGGTCGATGTGGTCGAGCAGTTCCTGTTCGGCACGCCCCCGGCGGACGGCCAGGCCCCGCAGGAGGGACGCCCGTGAGAAGCGTCGCCGCGCCCCAGCCCCCGCACGCCATGGCCGGCCAGGAGGCCGTGCCCCAGCTCATCGCCGCCACCTCCCTTGCATTGCCGGAGCAGGCCGGCGCCCTGGCACGCGCCCGGGCGTTCGCCGAGCCGCTGCTCTCCGCCGAAACCCTGGAGACCGGCGAGAACACCTTCGCCCATGCCGAGGCCGTGGCCGCCATCCTCAAGGCCATCGGCGGCTCGGAAGCGATGCAGGCCGCCAGCTACCTCGTGCACGCCTGCTCGCACCTGAACAAGCCCGAGGAGGTCATCGCCAAGGCCTTCGGCCAGAACTTCGCCACGCTCGCCGTCGAAACCACCAAGCTCATGCGCGTGCAGCACCATGCGCGCGAGGCACAGCTCGCCGGCCATGCGGTGGACGACCCGGCCACCCACACCGAGAACGTGCGCAAGATGCTGCTGGCCTTCTCGCGCGACCTGCGCGTGGTCATGCTGCGCCTGGCGTCGCGCCTGCAGACGCTGCGCTTCTACGCGGCCAGCAAGCGGCCCGTCTCGCCCTCCATCGCCCGCGAGGCGCTGCAGGTGTTCGCGCCGCTCGCCAACCGCCTCGGCATCTGGCAGATGAAGTGGGAGCTGGAAGACCTGTCCTTCCGCTTCCTGGAGCCCGACACCTACAAGCAGATCGCCCGCCTGCTCGACGAGAAGCGCGCCGAGCGCGAGGTGTACATGGAGCAGTTGCGCGGCCGGCTCGAATCCGAGTTGCGCGCGCGCAGCATCAGCGCCACCGTGCAGGGCCGGCCCAAGCACATCTACAGCATCGTCAAGAAGATGCGCGGCAAGTCGCTCGACTTCGACCAGGTGTTCGACATCCGCGCGCTGCGCGTGGTCGTGCCCACGGTGAAGGATTGCTACGCCGCACTGTCGTGGGTGCATTCGCACTTCAAGCCCATCGACGCGGAGTTCGACGACTACATCGCCAAACCCAAGCCCAACGGCTACCAGTCGCTGCACACCGTGGTGCGCGACGAGGCCGGCAAGGCCATCGAGATCCAGATCCGCACCCAGGCCATGCACGACCACGCGGAGCATGGCGTGGCCGCGCACTGGGCCTACAAGGAGGCCGGTGCCAAGGGCTATGTGGGCGTGTCCGCCAGCAGCGAGTACGACGCCAAGATCGCCGTGCTGCGGCAGTTGCTGGCGTGGGAGCGCGACATGTCCGGCGCGGTGCAGCACCGCGGACTGTTCGAGGACCGCATCTACGTGCTGACGCCGAACGCCGAGGTGGTGGAGCTGCCCCAGGGCGCCACACCGGTGGATTTCGCCTATGCGGTGCACACCAGCGTGGGCCACCGCTGCCGCGGCGCGCGCGTGGACGGCGCCATGGTCACGCTCAACACGCCGCTGCAGAACGGGCAGACGGTGGAGATCACCACGGTGAAGGAAGGCCGGCCCTCGCGCGACTGGCTCAACCCCGAACTCGGCTACCTCACCAGCCACCGCGCCCGCGCCAAGGTGCGCGCCTGGTTCAACGCCCAGGCCACGCACGAAACCGTGGCGCGGGGCCGCGAGGCCGTCGAAAAACTGCTGCAGCGCGAAGGCAAGACGGCCATCCGGCTCGAAGACCTGGCCGTGCAGCTCGGCTTCAAGACCGCCGATGCGCTCTTCGAAGTGGTGGGCAAGGACGAATTCTCCCTGCGCACCATCGAGACCCTGCTGCGCCCGCCCGAGCCCGTGCTGCAGCCTGATGACTACCTGCTGCTCAAGAAGTCGCGCACGCAGGAGAACGCGCCCAAGGGCGGCGTGCTGGTGGTGGGCATCGACTCCCTCATGACCCAGCTGGCCAAGTGCTGCCGCCCCGCGCCGCCGGACCCGATCCGCGGCTTCGTCACGCGCGGCAAGGGCGTGAGCGTGCACCGCGCGGACTGCAGCAACTTCCGCGAAATGGCCGCCCGCAGCGCCGAGCGTGTCATCGACGTCGAATGGGGCAGTGCCGGCGGTTCCGGCGGCGGGGCCCAGGGAGGCGGGCAGGGCGGTCAACCTGCCGCCCTCTACCCCGTGGACGTGGCCGTCGAGGCCGCCGACCGCCAGGGCCTGCTGCGCGACATCTCCGAAGTGTTCGCGCGCGAGAAGACCAACGTCATCGGCGTGCAGACCCAGTCGGTGAAGGGCACGGCGTGGATGACGTTCACCGTGGAGGTGTCGGACTCCGGACGGCTGAACAAGGTGCTGTCGATCGTCGCCGCCGTCCAGGGGGTGCGCTCCGCGCGGCGGCGGTGAGGTGGGTTGCAGCAAGATTTCGCCGCCTTGTCCGGCGGCCGGTTTTTTGCTGCTATACTCTCGTTTCTCGAATACACACAGGCGCGTAGCTCAGCTGGTTAGAGCACCACCTTGACATGGTGGGGGTCGTTGGTTCGAGTCCAATCGCGCCTACCAATTTTCTCTCTGAAGCGAACCAGGCTTCAGGCAGCAGGGAAAATTCAAAGAATCCGGGACTTCCTGGTTTGAAAGAAGCCGCCTCATCAGGCGGCTTTTTCATGTCCGGCAACATCCTTCCGCGCTTCGTTCATTTCTCTGGCCTGCGGACATCTTCATCATGCCATTGCCGCGGTGGCATCCGGCCGAGATGCGGGGCAGGGCTCATGTCCGCTGCGGCGTGGTTCTGGTTCGCCGCAGTTCGTGACCGCCGTGTGCCTGCTGGGCCGCCTCGTCGCTTGGCATAGTGGACAACCTACTGTGCAGGGCGATCTCAATCTGAAGTCCAACACCACAAACTGAGTTTACAGAAAAGACCTTCATTCCTGGGGTGCGACGGAAGGAGCGCCATGGCGCGCGTGGAGACATGCTTCGCATACCTTACACCAGTCTTTCTGTTACATATTATTGCTTGCCCTTCTATCGAGTGCCATCTATTAATAAAAAAAATAGATATTTTACTGAAAGCTTGAAGTTAAAGTTTGGATCTCAACTAAATTGGGAGCATATGTATGAAAAGGTTACCGCTGGGGTTGGTTGCTTCGGTGCTGGTTTTCGGGGCTACGGGGGCTCACGCTGCTGGATATTTCAACGCAGTCGACAAGAATACATACGAAGGTTGGGCGTGTAATCCGTCCACTCCGGGGTATTCGGGGTGGATTCACTTGTGGCGCGACGATGGAAAGGTTATCGGGGCAATCCATGCCAACAATCAACGTGAGTCTGCTGTAGGTAGTATCTGTGGCGACAGTGGTGTTCATGGTTTCCAGGGAACTGTCAGCTTTCCAGCAGATTACCTGGATAACGCCTGGCACACCGTTCGTGCTTATTTCATCAACGAAGATGGAACCAGCTTCGAACTTCAGAATTCCGTCAATGTTCTCTTTGACGGTGGGCCGCAGCCTTACGTTTTCAACTATCAGACCAGCCCTGCATGTTCGAAGCCCAGCCCCTTTGATGCACTACCGGGATACCTTCTGTACAGCAGCCCCAGAAGCTTCTCGGAGTGCAACAGCAGTCCGAGGTTTGACAATCCTCTCACTTATGTTTATGTCGGTGACCCGGCAATTCCAGTAGGGACGGAGACTGAATTCTGTGCCGATCCGTCCTCCACTTCGAAGCTACCTTCGAATTGGCAGGTGGTCGGCAACGGTACCAATGGGGAATGTCTGAAATCTGCCAATTGGTCCCAGGTGGGAAATAATCCGCCAGTTTTCGGCAACTTTACCTACTACCAGCGACTGAAGATTCGAAAGGTTCAATAGCCTTTCAGGCCTGATAATCGGCAGTTCCCTGCCTGCGAAGCCCCCGGCACGCCCCAGGCGCATGTTCCGTACGATGTCATGTGTCCTGGCGGCTGGCGAGAGGTCGTCAAAGGGGGTGACCATCGAGAGCCTCGTTTTCCCATGGTTGGCAGGCGCCCGCTGCAAGGCGTTCCGTTGTTTTCAACCCTGCGGAACAGTGCGATTTTCCTCGCTGTAGCGCCAGTTTGGTAACCCATCAGAACGCACGAAAGGCGCCTTGCTCACCCTCATGGGCGGGACTGATCCAGGGTAGCGCTGGCGCCTGTGCCGTCTCAAAAAACCTGCCGCGAGCATGAGCGCTGACGTCCCTGCAATCCCGGCTGCATGCATCCCTGGCCCTCCGATAGGTAACGTGGGCGCGATCGAGAGAGAAGTCTGCGGAGATGCATCCAAGATGTCGATGGCCCCGCTCACTCGATGCCCGGTGAAACAGGCTTGGCCGGCATTGTGAGTGAACGTGATGGAGCCTGGAGAACTGTGATAGGGCCGCTCCGCGACAGCTTCGAAAAGCATCGACCCGTGGTCGAAATGCCGGCCTGTGCCATGGCACGGGTGCCGGTGGTGGTTTCGGTATCTTCGCAAGACGCGCCGACCGGCGCAATCTGGGACCACCTGATGTTTAGCGAGCCGGAGACCTCCGCGCACTTGGCGGGGTTGTAGGCAACCTGGGCCAGCGTGCTGGCCGTGAGGGCAAGGCAAGCGCCGCGATGTGTTTGGCGTTCATGGCTTCTCCCGGAAGCAGGGATCAGGGCAAGTGCGAGGGATGACATTCCGATGGGCCGCCAAGGTCGAGTTCCATCCTCCGGAAGCTGCCAAATGCTAACCCCGCCATAGCCATACTCCATCACCAAGTCAGCATCCATTCAGGTACCCGGTTCCCCAATAGGCGCATCACCTCCCGGACCTGCGCCATGAACCTCCAGCACCTCCGCATCGGCCTCAAGCTGGCCATCGCCTTCGCGCTCACCACCGCGTTGACCCTGGCCATGGGCCTGGCCGCCTGGACGCAGATGCACGCCATCCAGGCCGGTGCCGAGGACCTCGCCACCAACTGGCTGCCGAGCGTGCAGGCGATCGGCAACGCCCGCACGGCGGCCAACCGCGTGCGCCGCACCGAGAGCGAACTGTTCCTGCCGGAGCCGAATGAGACCACGGCGAAGCGCCGCGAGGAGCTTGCGCACCGCATGGGGCAGTTCGCGGAGGCTGAGCAGGTCTATGCCCCGCTGGTCACGCCCGGCGAGGAGCAGCGCCTGTTCGGCGAGTACCGTGCGGCGCGCGACGCCTATGCGAAGGTGCAGGCCCGCCTGCTCGCGCTGCCGCCCGATGCGCGGGCCGCAGCGACCCGGCTGTTCTTCGGGGAGTCGGAGCAGGCTTTCGATGCCATGGCCGGCGCGCTGGGCACGCTCGCCGATTTCAACCGGAAGTCCGCGGATATCGCCGAGCAGAACGTGCGCACGGTGTATGGCCGCGCCGTGTGGACGCTGGCGGGCCTCGTGGCGGCGGCCGTGGCCATCGCGGTGGCGCTGGCATGGTGGATCACGCGCCTGATCACGCGGCCGATCCGCGAGGCCGTGGTGATCGCGCAGTGCGTGGCCTCCGGCGACCTGACCATGTCCATCGTTCCCCAGGGCCGCGACGAGGCCGCGCAGCTCATGCAGGCCCTGGCCGGCATGCGCGACGGCCTGTCGCAGGTGGTCGGCGGGGTGCGCGCCAATGCGGAAAGCGTGGCCACGGCCAGCGCCGAGATCGAGCAGGGCAATATCGACCTGTCCTCGCGCACGGAAGAGCAGGCCTCGGCCCTGGAGCAGACCGCAGCGTCGATGGAGGAGCTCGGCTCCACCGTGCGCCAGAACTCCGACAATGCCCGGCAGGCCAGCGCGCTGGCGCAGGATGCCGCATCGGCCGCGGCGCGCAGCGGCGAGGCGGTGGGCACGATGGTGGGCACCATGCGCTCCATCGATGAAGCCTCGCGGCGCATTGCCGACATCATCGGCCTGATCGACGGCATCGCGTTCCAGACCAACATCCTCGCGCTGAACGCGGCGGTGGAAGCGGCCCGGGCCGGTGAGCAGGGCCGGGGCTTCGCCGTGGTGGCGAGCGAGGTGCGCAGCCTGGCCCAGCGCAGCGCCGCGGCCGCCAAGGACATCAAGGAACTGATCGCCACCAGCACCCACCGGGTGCAGGACGGATCGCAGCAGGCGGAGCAGGCGGGCTCCGCGGTGCAGGCCGCAATGGAGCTCATCCAGAAGGTGGCGTCCATCGTCTCGGAGATCAGCACCGCCACGCGCGAGCAGAGCGACGGGGTGGCGCAGGTCGGCGAAGCCGTGACCCAGATGGACCAGGCCACCCAGCAGAACGCAGCTCTGGTGGAGGAGAGCGCTGCGGCGGCCTCCAGCCTCAAGGCGCAGGCCGACCAGCTGGTGGGCGCGGTCTCGGTGTTCCGCCTGCCGGCCTGAAACCCGCCCGGGCCTGGACACCCGAAGGTGCTGCAGCCCACGGTCGAGGTGTTCTCGCAACCGGCGGCTCCCGTGGCGGCCATCCCGACGCTGTCCGAGTGGGGCATGGTGGTCATGTCGTCGCTGCTGGCGTTGTTCGCGATCGGCACGATCCGGCGCCGCAGTTGAGCGCGGGTGCGCAGAGCAGGTTGGCGGTAGTTCGGTGCCTTCTGGAATCCGCGGCCCGGGCTGTTGCGACCGGACCCACCACCCGCTCCCGAACCGTACACCGGTTCTCCGGGAAAACGCTGCAGTTGCTTTGACGCGCAGCCCTTGTGTTGCTGAATGTTTCCATGCAGGATGCCATCGCGCCTATCCCGGCGTGAGAGGAAACACAACATGAAGAAATCCCTGATCCTGGTCGCGGCGTTGTCGCTGTGCACCTTCGCCATCGCCAAGGGAGGTGGTGGCCACTCCGGCAGCCATCACGCATCCAGTGCCGGAAGCACCCACGGCTCCAGCCACTCGGTGAGTGGCTACACCCGCAAGGACGGCACCTATGTGGCACCGAGCCACGCGACCAATCCGAACGGCACCAGGTCGGACAACTGGAGCACCAGGGGCAATGTGAATCCGCACACCGGCAAGGAAGGGACGAAAGAGCCATGAAGCGCCGCTTGCTGGGTTCTGCATTGATGGCTGCGCTCCTGGGTGCCGTGGCTGGTGAGGCGGCTGCGCGAGGCCGGCGGGGCGGCGGAGGTTCGTCACGCGGCGGCGGACAGGGCCGTACACGCGGGCGGGCTTCGTTCACGGGCGGCGGGGGCGGCGGAGGAGGCCGGGGTGGTTGCGGTTCGCGTGGCGGGCCGGGCTACCGGAAGCCCGACGGGAAATGCGCCAGCCATCAGGACTGATGCTTCCGTTTCTGCCTGAAAGCAAAGCCCTCGAAAGAGGGCTTTTTAATTTCCGCTGATTTCCAGCACCGGCTCGCAGTCGATGCGTGTCTTCACGGAGTTCGCGAGGAAGCACGCCGCATGGGCCTGGTGGTGCAGGGCCACCAGTTGCTCCTCGGTCGGCGCATGCGCGGCATCGAAGCGCGTGACGGGGCGCAGCTGCACATGGGTGACGGCGATCTGGCCGGCCTCGTTTTTCGCCATGGTGCCGGTGGCCGCATCGGTGTAGCTGTCGAGGCGATGGCCCGCGCGGCTGGCGAAGTCCATGAACCACAGCATGTGGCAACTGGAGAGCGCGGCGATGTAGGCCTCCTCGGGATCGACCGCTGCCGCGTCGGAGTAGGGCAGGGGCACGACGTGGGGCGATGACGAGGCCGCCACCGTGGCCCCGCCGTCGAACTGCCACGTGTGGGCGCGGTGGTATCGCTTGTCCAGGAAATCATCGGCGCCGCGCTGCCAGGCGACGGTGGCGGTATGTGTGGCCATGGGGCTGTCTCTCTCTGCTCGGTGGCGATGGCCCGCCAGTGTAGGCCAGGCCATCGCTGCCGGGCCCCGTGGGGGGGGGGGGCAGGCGGGGATCAGCGCGTGCGGCGGCGGGCCGCGCCGATGCCCAGCAGCGCCAGCAGGGACGACATCAGCAGGATGCCCCATTCCGACAGGGTCGGGATGGCGAGGATGGCGGGCAGGGTCACGGTGAAGTTGGCGGTCGCCTCCGAGCAGGAGGCGGTGGGGTTGCCGGCCGATACCACCGTGCAGACCTTGTACGAGAACGAGTCCGTGCCGGTGAAGCCGGGGTTCGGTGTATAGGTGGCGGTGCCGTCCGCGTTGAACACCACGGAGCCGTTGCGCGGCGAGACGCTGCCCGCCGATGGCGTGCCGAGCGGTGCCACCGCGGGGTTGGACGAGGTGTCGTTGGCCAGCAGGTTGACCGTGGCCGGGCGACCCATTGGCGTCGATGCCGTATCGTCGCCTGCGGTCACGGTGGGAACGGCCACGCTGACCGCGACGGACGCGGTGGAGCAGAACGGGGTGGGATTGCTCTGCGACGCCACGGTGCAGATGTCGTAGGAGAACGCATCGTTGCCGGCATAGCCCGTGTTCGGCGTGTAGGTGGCGGTTCCGTCGTTGTTGAACACCACGGTGCCGTGCTGCGCCGGGGTATTGCCCTGGGAAGGCAGTCCGAGCGCGGCGGCCGTGGGATTGGACGACGCATCGTTGGCCCGCAGCGCGATGGTGACCGGGCGGCCCGGCGGGGTCGTGCCGGTGTCGTTGACGGCCGTGACGGTGGGCGCCGAGGTCGTGGGGCAGGTCACCTGGCCGGCTGCTCCTCCGTTCGCCTCCGCTATGGAAATGTCGTCCAGGAACAGGTCATTGCCGCTGGTCACCGGCGAGTTGTTCCGCACGCTGACCGCGTACTGCCGGGTGGTGCAGACACCGGGGGTAGTGAAGTTCCAGGACAGGCGCACCCACTGCCCTGCGCCCGTTGGGGCTTTGGCGCTTTGCAGAATTCCACGAAAAACAGTGCCACGGCAGGCGCTTTTCCCGCAGCCTGCTGCTTAGCAACGTTCCCTGGTGCGATGGTTGGTGAGGCTGTGGGCTCGCGATCCACGGAGGGTCGGTGTCCCGCGATCGCAGGCTGCGCCAAGGCCTTCTGGCCGGTGCTTTCGCCGCGATTTCTCGGCCGCGTGCCGGCGGGGCGCAGGCGCCGCGAGCGCCGCCATCTGCCGGCGCTGGGCGATGGCGGCGGCGCGCTGCTCTTCCCATCGCATGCCTGCGGGCACGGTTTCGGTCCGGTCCAACCAGGCGCCGTGCTCATGGCAGTGGCGGGGCGTCCAGAACCTGCCGCCCGCCCGGGCGCGGCAGAGATAGACGGTGGCGGTTCCCGGTGCGGGGCCGGACGTGATGGACTGCGGGGTGGTGTCCACCACGCGGCCGCCATCGCAGGCCTGCTGGCCGTAGGCATTGCCGCAGCGATAGACCGGCTGGGCGCCACCCGGCGCGGCCAGGCAGGCCAGTGCGGCGGCGAGGATGGTGTGGCAGATGGCGCGGGCCGGGCCGGCCGGCAGCGCGGGTCGATACGGTGGCATGCTCCCTCCCTGGACAGGGCCCGGTGCACGGGCCTCTTCGAATGGCGGGGCGATGATAGGCCTGGGCGGCCACCCGGTCGTTTCAGTCTGTGAGGCCGTCGAGCCGCGTCACCATGGTGCGTCTCCCCGGGTCAGTTGCGGGCTTCGCGTTCCGCGCCGGCGCCCTGTTGCAGCGTCTTCAGGATCTGCTCGTTGAACTGGGGGATGTCGTCGGGCTTGCGGCTGCTGATCCAGCGGCCCTCGACCTGCACGGGGCGGTCCACCCACTGGGCACCCGCATTGCGCAGGTCGGTGGTGAGGCTCGGCCAGCTGGTCAGCGTCTTGCCCTTCACCAGCCCCGCATCGATCAGCAGCCAGGCACCATGGCAGATCACCGCCACGGGCTTGCCGGCGCGGTCGATCGCCTGCACGAAGGCCCGGGCCTTTTCGTTGGTACGCAGTTCGTCCGCATTCACCACGCCGCCGGGCAGCACGACGGCATCGAACGTGTCGGGCGATGCCTGGTCCAGCGTCTGGTCCACGTCGAAGCGGTCGGCCTTGTCCACGTGGGTGAATCCCTGGACCTGGCCCGGCTTCGGGGCCACGATCTGCGCGTCGAACCCGGCGCGTTGCAGGGCATCGCGGGGGCCGGTCAGCTCGGCCTGCTCGAAGCCGTCGGTGACGAGCAGGGCGACGCGGCGGCCTGCGTTGGATGGGTTGGGGGGTGACGATGTCATGGGGAAGCTCCTGTGAACGTGAAAGCTTCCAATCTAGGCACCGGGCGGGCAGGTGCCTGTCGGTCGATGGCGACGATGCCCGTGGGTCTTCGCGGGCCGGCCGTTCCCGCTAACGCTTGCGGCAGGCCGCGCGGACGAGCTTGTCGGCGGGCTCGCCCGGCATGCCCGCGAAAGTCACGGGAGCCTCATGCTCCTTGAAGTCGAGCCTGGCGGTGACGGGGCCCCGCCACAGCGGCTCCTGGTAGTACTGCAAAGACAGGTACCAGCCCTTGTGCCGCCTGCAGTCGAACACGGCCATGCCCTGGTACGACCGGTAGGGCACGTTGCGGTAGTTCATGCGCATGCCGCTGCGCGACACGCGCAGGTCCACCGCGATCTGGTCCTGCCACTGCTGGGCGGTCGGGTTGATCTGCACCAGGTCGCCGTCGGGCACTTCGGGAAAGCCGTGGATGGTGAGCCACTCCTCGGTGCGGCGGGCACCCTCCGGAAGCACCGCGGCGCCCGCCGCCGGCGACGGCTGCGCAGGCGCGGGCTGCGCGGATCCGGCGCTGGCGGGCAGCGCGGCGGCCAACAGGGCCATGCACAGGGGTGGGAGCAAGAGGCCTCCGGAGATGGTGCCGGTGGAAGGAAGGGGTTCATCCATCTTACGACAAGGAGAAGCGCATGCCGCACAGCGGAATGGCCGTGGATGTGACCCCGCCGGCGCGTCAGGGTATTCCTTTGCGGCCCGGCAGTGCGCCCCTCCCTAGAATCGGGAGCACAGCCATAACGAAAAGTTCTGGGGCCCTCCTGGCTCCAGGTGCGCAAGGAGCCTGCCGTGTCCGAGTCCCCGTCCGAATCCCCATCGCCCCGCGGTCCGCAGCGGGTCATCAAGAAGTACCCGAACCGCCGGCTCTACGACACCTCCACCTCCACCTACATCACGTTGGCGGAAGTGAAGCAGCTCGTCATCGACGGCGAGGAAGTGGTCGTGCGCGACGCCAAGACCGGCGAAGACCTGACGCGCAGCATCCTGCTGCAGATCATCCTGGAAGAGGAGGCCGGTGGTGCACCGATGTTCACCGAGACCGTGCTGGCCAACATCATCCGCTTCTACGGCCATGCCATGCAGGGCTTCATGGGCGCCTACCTGGAGAAGAACGTGCAGATGTTCTCCGACTTCCAGGCGCGCATGGCGGAGCAGTCGCAGGGCTTCACGCCGGAGATGTGGACCCAGTTCATGAACCCGCAGTCGCCGCTCTACCAGGGCATGATGGGCCAGTACCGCGACCAGTCGCAGGCCATGTTCACGCAGATGCAGGAGCAGATGCAGAAGCAGACCGAGCAGATGCTGAGTGCCTTCGGCATCAAGCGCTGAAGGCCTGGAGAAGCCGGGGCCGGGCCTCAGGGGCGTGGAAGGAGTACGGCGGTGAGGGATGCCTTCCCCTCGGAGTGGTCGAGGTCCTTGAAGAAGTCGTGCGTGTCCTTGAATTCGACGCACGTGCCGTGGAACGGATCCCTGATCGTGATGCGGTGGCTTCCGCCTTCCTTCCTGACGTTGTCGAGCATCAGGTAGTGGTCCCCCTTTTGCAGGATGGCCGATCCCATGGTGCCGGTGTTGATGCTGGCAGCCATCTTCTCCCAGAATGCGTTCCTTGCCGCGTGGCGACGGCCGAATTGGTGGAAATTGGCCTCGTGGGTCACCACCACCGGCTCCTGGCCGGCCATGGCCTTCAGTTTGCCGGTGACGCTTTGCAAGGAGGCACCTCGGTGGCCTGCCTCCGGTTCGAATTGGTGGGCTTCCCCGGGGTGAAGGTGTCCCTGGTCCAACAGGAGCATGAGCGCGCATGCCATTGCGCCCTGGTACTGGTCCGGCTGCAGGACCAGCAGCTTGCCGCCCGGCAGAGGATGGCCCTGGAATTTCCCCAGCGCCAGGGGACTCACGGGGTGGCCTTCGACCATGAATGCTGCCTCTTTTTTGTCCGGGGTGAGTTCGATGCCGCCTATCCGCTGCTTCACGTGCGCTGCAGGAATGTCGCAGATGGCCCCGTCGGGCATCCAGTCACGACGGGCATCTGACACCGGGGGATAGCGCCGGACGGCCCCGTCGGTGGAGGTGGCCATGACATCCACGTCCATTCTTGTATGGTTCCACGGCATGGGCTCGTCAGGTGTCGCCGGTCCGCGCGCGGCTCCGCGGGCGAACGCACCGACCACGTTCTTGTGAATCTTTGACCCATCACGGTGGGTCATCCCGGAGATCCTGTCCAGGGAGAGCAGCGGCATCGTCGTCAGCGACCCGAGTACCTCTGCCTGTGGTGCAGAGCGGCCGAACGAATGGACAGAGGGGCCTGAAGGGCCTGTCGCATGGGGGGAGCGGGGCGGCGTCCTCTGCCCGGTCGGTGGGCCGATGTGGAAATTCTCGGTACTGCCTGAGTGCGACCGGGAGGCGCTTCTGGAACTTTCGCCCCGTGCATCCTGGTGCCCATGGGTGCGGTTGCTGCGAAACGGATTGTTGAAAGAGATTTTTTTCATGGATGGCCATGGGATGTCCGGGTCGCATCCATCCTATGGCCAGACACCGGTGCAACAGGAGCAGCCCCGCGAATCGATGGATGGCCGGGCGAATGGGGCGGCACCATGCCGCGGCGGCCGTTGGGTGTGCCCGCCGCAGGGACAACGGGGGGCTGTAGTGGGCCCGTTTCCATCCTTGTTCACATTGGTCATTGCAAATGCAATCGTTGCATTTGCAATCAAAAGGCGAACGGCCATCGCAGGCAAGCTGCTTTTGTCGCCAAGGACCCTCCATGCGCCGCGATCGGCGCTTTCCTTCTCCGTTGTCGCCCATGCACCAGGCGGCGCGGGCGGAGAACTACTTCATCGGCCAGCGCGACCTGGCCGACACGATCGGCCGCCTGCAGTCCTACCAGGAGGCCGGTGCGGATGTTCTCTACGCGCCGGGATTGACCCGTGCGGAAGACATCGCCACGGTGCTGCGTGAAGTGGACCGCCCCTTGAATGTGCTGATCGGCATGGGAGTCAAGCGCGTGAGCGTGGGCGGCTCCCTCGCGCGTTCCGCCTGGGGCGCGTTCCTGCGGGCGGCGACGGAACTGCGCGACCACGGCACTGTGGGCTATGCCGAGAACGCGGTGGGCGGCAGCCAGCTGAACCGGCTTCTGGGGTGAGGTGCCCCTTTTGCGACCATACAGGCCATGGGGCCTTGCTAAGACTTTGGTTCCGGTAGCACCAGCGGGCCGCACCCTTCCTCGGTGACGAACATCACGAGCAGCTCCGCGGGTTCCGTCGCGCTGGGGTTTTCCGCGAACAGGTGCAGTGCCATGGCGGGTTCGAACCAGGTGCTTCCGGCTGCGTAGGTCCACGCGGGCGTTCCGGCCATCTGCGACCGGACGGCGCCGTGGGCCACGAAGGCCGTTACCGATCCGGGGTGCCGGTGGGCGGGCGTGTAGGCATGGGGCGGAAAGTGCACCAGCATCGTCGTCACCGACTTGCCCGGCATGTCGGCCAGTGGCTCGCAGGACAGGATCCGGGGCGTCGTCGCCGGCCGGGCACTCTCTCCCGAGCCGCTGGCCGGCGTGCTGAACATCCCCCATGTTCCGCCGCAGATGTCGGCGAGCCAGGCGGGTATCCCGGCACCTGCCGGTGCCGGGTGCGCGGCATACCAGATACCGGCAGCCGCCGTCAATACACCAACGACCCACGACGAGCGCGGATGCGCTTTCAGCGATCCCTGCAACGAACGCATGTTCACAAGCCATCTCCTCTGTGAGGCCGCCAGCCGAGTTCCCGTTGCGCCTTGCCGGTATCCACCGTGGCGTTGGCCTCGACGATGTTGAAGATGCCCGGCTTCCTCGCGTGCATCGCCAGGAGCACGGCGACGGCGGCCCCATCCACATGGAGGGGCAGCTTCCTGTCGCCGCGGGTTTCCTCGCCCGTGCCGGGCCCGTAGAGCTGGCCGTACCGCAGGACCACGCCCGCCAGGCCGGGCGCCTCGAGGACCGCCTTCTCCAGCGCGGCGACGCCGCCGACGCTGATCGCGCGCAGGCCCTGCGCATGGATGTCGAGCGGCGACTCTTCCGTGTACGGTTCCGTCCCGGGCGCGCAGGCCCAGGCAATGCTCTGTGCGATGAGCAGCCGGGCCCCTGCCGCCTGGGCCGCGGCCACGACGTTGGCCGTGCCTTCCGCGCGGATGCGCGCATTGCGCCGCACGCCTTCTTCCATCTGGCTGGGATCGAGGCCACGCGGGAGGTCGGTCAGCTGGTGGATCACGATGTCGGGTTGCGCCGCGCGCATGGCTGCCGTGAGCGCGTCGGCATCGAACACGTCCACGACCACCGGAACGGCCCCTGCCGAGAGCAGGGCCGGCACCTTGGCCGCCGACCGCGTCGATCCGTGGACGCGGTGCCCGAGCGCGACGAGCCGGGGCAGGAGGCGTGAGCCGATGGCGCCGGTCGCGCCGGCAAGGAAGATGGCAGGGGGCTTGGGGTGGAGGTCCTTCATGGCCGCTTCTCGTGTGTTCAGGTATCGAGTGGCCGATTTTTCAGGCAGCGGGCATCCGCCGCCAGTGACAGTTTTCAGCGGAATGCATGGGCCATGTGGCATGGCCGCCGGGGAGGGCAGGGGGTCAGCCGGGGCGCGTTCCCGGTGTTCCGCGTCGGCGCGGGGGGAACCAGGCCGCCTCGAGTTCGCGCACGACCTGCTCCGCGTGTTCCCGCGATGCGAGATTCGCGAAACCGAGGATCAGGCCCTGGGGACCGGGGCCATCGACGCCCCAGGAAGACAGCGCATGGGAGCGATAGCCGAGGGGTGGAGCCGCGGCAAGCTGGGCGTCCGTCGCCGGCACGCGCGGCCGGGCGAGCAGGTGCATGCCCCCGGCCTGCAGGCGGACATCGATGCGGCCAGGGCCCAGCGCAAGCAGGGCATCGGCAAGATACTGGCGCCTTTTCGCGTAGAGGCTGCGCATCTTCTTGATGTGGCGCGCAAAGTGGCCCTGCTCAAGGAAGTCGAAGACGACCTTTTGCATGAGCACGGGGCATGCGCCTGAGGCCACTTCCGCGCATGCCTCCTCGAACTCCGGGATTTTCCGTGCGGGAACGACACAGTACGCGAGCCGGATCCCGGCGAACAGCACCTTGCTGAAGGTTCCCGTGTAGACGACGCGGTCCTGCCTGTCCAGGCTCTTGAGCGCGGGCAGGGGCGGGCCCTGGTACCGGTACTCGCCGTCGTAGTCGTCCTCCACGATCCAGGCCCCGTTCTGCGCCGCCCACTGCAGCAGCTCGGCCCGCCGCTGCAGGGAGAGCGTGGCGCCCGTCGGGCTCTGGTGCGACGGGGTCACCACCGCCATGCGGCTGCCTGGCGACCTCTGCAGGCCGGCCTCCACGACCATGCCCTCTGCATCGACCGGGACGGCGACCGGCACCATGCCCAGATTGCGCAGCAGGCGGTGGGTGGGCGGGTAGCACGGGGTTTCGACCCACACGCTGTCATCCCGGCGGAGCAGCACCTGGGCCGCCAGATTCAGTGCGGCTGCGTATCCCGGAACGATGAAGACTTGCGCCGGGGAGCAGGCCACCCCGCGCGACCGTTGCAGGTAGCCGGCGATCGCCTCGCGCAGCGGCGCGTAGCCCCGGGGATCGGCCCGGCCCAGGAGGTCGGCATCGTTCGCCCTCCGCGCCAGGAGGCGGCCCCAGAGCTTTCTCGGAAAGTCATTCAGCGCGGGAAGCCCCAGCGCCAGAGGGCCCGAACTGCCGGTGCCGCCGCCGCGGGCAGGCCCGGAGGAGACCGTGCCTTCCGGCATCGCCGAGCCCGGCGCCTTCAGTGCCACTGTCGATGCAACGAAGGTGCCGGCAGCGCCCCGGCTCTCCAGGAAGCCGTCGCCGATCAGGCGGCCGTAAGCGGCCTCCACCGTGCCGCGCGCGACGCCGAGTTCCACGGCGAGGTTTCTCAGCGAGATGACCCGCTGGCCAGGCTTCAGATACCCCTCCTCGATCTGCCGGCGCAAGCGCCCGTAGATCTGGCCATGGATCGGCATTGCCGATTCGCCGGCGGCGGTTCTGAAATCCTTCTGCATGGCCTGTTCCGGTCCGCCAGGGGCGAACGCAGCAAGTTCGGGGAGCTGGCCTGGATGCTACCGCGTGCCGCGCGCCCGAGCTGCGCCGGGGCTGCCCGCTCACGGCTGCACTGCGTGCGCGTCCAGGGCTGCTTCGAGCTGGGCCCGCGTAGGCAGCCCGTCGCTGTCGCCGGGAAACTGCACCACGCGGGCGCCGATCGCATTGGCGCGCCGGGCGGCGGCTTGCAGATCGAGCCCTTCCAGGCGGGCGCTGATCACGCCGACGGCAAAACCGTCTCCGGCGCCGACGGTGTCGATGACCTTGTCCACCGCAAAGCCCGGGACATGGGACGCGGTGCCGCTCCGGCATGCGCACCACGCACCCTCGGCGCCGAGCTTCACCAGGACCTCGCCTGCGCCCGCGTCGAGATAGAACCGGGCGATGTCCGGGGCGCTGTCCCGGCCCGTCAGCATCCGTCCTTCCGTGACGCCCGGCAGCACGATGTCGCTCAGGCCCGCGAGCGCGTTGACCGTGCGGGCCATCTCTTCGGCCGAGGACCAGAGGCGGGGCCGCAGGTTCGGGTCGAATGAGATGCCCATGCCCTGGCCGCGCGCCCAGCGCAGGGTTTCGAATACGAGTTCGCGGCAACCGGGTGACAGGGCCGGGCTGATGCCGGTCAGGTGCAGGTGCCGCGCACGGACGGCGGCCAAACGATGCAGGTCTTGGGTCCCCATCGCGCTGGCGGCCGATCCGCGCCGGAAATACTCCACCTGCGGATCGCTGCCATCGTCGGAACGGGACTTGAGCATGAAGCCTGTCGGCTGTGCCGGTGTCGTCTCGACCAGGGTGGTGCAGACGCCTTCCTGGCGCATCGCACCGAGCAGGCTGCGGCCGAAGGAGTCATCGCCCAGGCGGCTGAGGTAGCCCACGCGCAGCCCCAGGCGCGCGAGGCCGATGGCCACGTTGAGCTCCGCGCCGGCGCTGAAGCGCTGGAAACGGGCCACGCTGTCGAGCGCGCCGGGCTCCTGCGCGGCGAAGAGCACCATCGCCTCGCCGATCGTCACCACGTCGAAATCGGTTTCGTTCATCGCCGGGGTTGCGTCACATCACCGCGCCGAGCTGCCAGGGCACGAATTCGTTGTCGCCCAGGCCGTGCGTCTCGCTCAGCGTGCGGTCGCCGGACGCCGTGGCGAGCATCAGTTCAAAAAGATGGCGGCCCGCCTGCGCGATGCCCAGCGTTCCGTCCACCACGTCGCCGGCGTTGAAGTCCATGTCCATGCCCATGTTGCGGAACAGCGCGGTGTTGGTGGCGAGCTTGAGCGACGGCGTGGGCTTGCACCCGTAGGTCGATCCCCGCCCGGTAGTGAAACAGATGAGGTTGGCACCGCCCGCGACCTGGCCGGTGGCCGACACCGGATCGTAGCCGGGGGTGTCCATGAACACCAGGCCCCGGCTGTGCACGGGCTGCGCATATTCGACCACATCCATCAGCCCGCTGCCACCGCCCTTGGCCACCGCGCCCAGCGATTTCTCGAGGATGGTGGTGATGCCGCCGGCCTTGTTGCCGGGCGAGGGGTTGTTGTTCATGTTCGCGCCGTTGCGCTGGGTGTAGGCCTCCCACCAGGCCAGGCGCGCCATCAGGCGTTCGGCCACTTCGGCCGAGGCGGCGCGCGCCGTCAGCAAATGCTCGGCGCCATAGATCTCGGGTGTTTCCGACAGGATGGCCGTGCCGCCGTGGCGCACCAGCATATCGACCGCCGCGCCCAGTACCGGGTTGGCGCTGATGCCCGAGTAGCCGTCCGATCCGCCGCACTGCAGCCCCACCACGAGGTGCGATGCCGGCACCTGGGTGCGCCGGGCGCCGGATGCCGCCGCTGCCATGTCGCGCACGATATCGGTGCCCTGGGCGATGGCCTCGCGGGTGCCACCGGCGTCCTGTATGGTCATGGTGCGCACACGGCCTTCCGTCAATGGCAGGCGGCTGGTCAGCCCCTCGACCTGGTTGACCTCGCAGCCCAGCCCTATCACCAGCACCGCAGCGAAATTGGGGTGGGCGATGTAGCCGCTGAGCGTGCGGCGCAGGAGTTCGATGCCTTCGCCTTCACCGCTCATGCCACAGCCGGTGCCGTGCGTGATGGCGACGACACCGTCCACACCCGGATAGGCGCCGAGCGCCGGGCCCGTGAAGGCCTGCGCGATGGCCTTGCAGACCGTGGCGGAGCAGTTTACCGAAGAAATGACGCCGATGTAGTTGCGCGTGCCGACGCGCCCATCGGCCCTGACGTAGCCCATGAAGGTCGCAGGCTGCTCCACGGGCTCGGTCGGGACGTAGGCGCGGCCCACCAGGTGGGTGGGGCTGGAGTCGCCCATCTCGACGTTGTGCACATGCACGTGCTCGCCGGCCCCGATCGGCGTGCTGGCAGCGCCGATGACCTGGCCGTACTTCAGCACGGAATCGCCCTTCGCGATGGGCCTGAGCGCGATCTTGTGGCCGGCGGGCACGGTGGCCCTCACCTCCAGCACGTCGCCGCCGGCCAGATGAAGCTTCGTGCCCGCGCCGAGTTCGGTGCGCGCGACAGCCACGTTGTCTCGGTCGTTCAGGATGAGCAGCGACTGCGTCGCCAGTGCATCAGTCGACATGGAAAACCTCCTCCATGTGGGCCCAGTGTTCGCCGGGCTGGCGGCTTGCCAACGGCTCCTGGCAGGGGCCGCAGAAGGTCCACCAGCGGCGGGTTTCCGGATCCTGGGCGATGGCTTCCATGTCGGCGGCGTAGTCGGTGCCGTGGTACTCCCAATACCCGAACAGCAGGTTCTCCGGCTCGCGCAGGAAGATGCTGTAGTTGCGCACATGCGCCTTGGCCAGCCGCGCCAGCACGGCGGGCCAGACGGCCGCGTGCAGGCGCTTGTATTCGTCGATGTGCTCGGGCTTGATCCCGATCACCATACCCATTCTCTGCATGTGGAGCCTCTTTCTTCAGGGGTGGAGTACGCCGCGCAGCAGCGGCTGGGCGATCGGGGGGCACTGCGTGCCACCCATCTCGACCACCGGCCGGATGCGGCGTGCCTTCTTTTGTTCGTGGTTCTGCGCGATGTCGGCCAGGCGGTGCTGCAGGAACGGGTTCAGCAGCCGGTCGCGCAGGTCGTCCAGGTAGCTGCGGGCCATGTCGCCTTCGCCCCGTGCATCGAAGAGCGGCAGCACCTCCTGCTCCCACACGGCTTCGAGCGGCTCGCGCATGCCGGGGGAGTTCATGGCCTGCTGCACCGTCATGCCTTCGTCCCTTGCGTCCTGCCGGAGCCACAGGTCGGCCAGGACGGTGTGGCCCAGGTTGAGCAGGAACAGTTTCAGTTGCTCGAACCGGGCGAGGTCGTCGGTCACCACGATGGCGGCATGCCGGCAGGGCAGCTGCATGCGGGGCTGGCGCTCGATGGCCCAGAGGGCGTAGGGCTCCGCGACGGCACCCACCGGCTCCAGCGCTTCCGAGACGATGCGATCGACCAGCGAATTGCCCCAGACCACATGCGTCTGCAGCCAGTCGATGGGGCCTTGCGGGCTGTTCCAGGACCGGGCGATGGAAACCACCAGGTCGCGCAGGCGGTCCCCATTGCGCGAGACCAGTTCGCAGGGAAGCACGGTGAGCGGCGCCTGGGGCTGGGAGATCCACCGGTCGTGCAGCAGCACGGCGAGCTTGGCCGGAAACGACTGCGGCGCCGGGCTGCCCCGCGCCAGCAACTGCGGGCCGTCCTGGTCCGACAAGGCCCAGCCCGAGTCGCCGGTGTTGGACACGATGACCTGCACGGGCCCCCGCACCCGTTCGCGGACCGCCTGCCAGCCGGTGGCGGTATCGAGTGCCTCGCGCACCGAGGTCGAGCGCTTGCGTTCCTCGACCGGTGTGCCCTTGACGAGGCCGCGCACGATCACGTCGTAGCCTTCGGCGCGGGCCAGCGCGGCGGTCCGCGCCGAGCTTTGCGGATTGCCGGTGGTCTGCACCACGGTGATGCCGCCCAGCGCCTGGCCGGCATGCGCCGCCTCCGATACGAACAGATCCACGTGCGCCTGCAGGAAGCGGCTGGTGCCGAACTGCAGAATGGGAAAACCGGTCATCGCTGGCTGCCCGTTCAGCATTCCACGATGGCCTTGATGACCCCGGCCCCGGGGTCGAGCAGGCCGGCGAATTGGGCCGGTACGTCGCCCAGCGCCATGCGGTGCGTCGCCAGGGCCTTGTCCGGCACCTGGCCGGCGCGCATGGCTGCCATGACGGTCTCGAAATCTTCCGTCGTGGCATTGCGGCTGCTGAGCAGCGTGGCTTCGCGCTTGTGGAACTCGGGGTCGGAGAATTGGATGTCGCCCTGCACGATCGAGACGAGCACGTAGCGGCCACCGTGCGCGATGAAGCGGAAGCCCCGTTCCATCGCGCCGGCATTGCCGGTGGCATCGAACACGACGTCGAAGAATTCACCGCCGGTGACGCGGGAGAGTTCCGCCTCATCCCCATCGCCCAGCGGCACGGCCGATGCGACGCCCACCTTCTGCAAGGCGAAATCCAGCCGGTCCTGGCGCCCATCGATGGCCGTGACCTGGGCACCGCGCAGCCTGGAGAAGATCATCGCGGCCAGCCCGATGGGGCCCGCCCCCACGACGAGCACGCGCTGGCCGGCCGCCACGGTGCCGCGTCGCACGGCATGGGCGCCGATGGCGAGAAACTCCAGCATCGCCGCCTGGTCCAGGGTGATGCCTTCGGCCTTGTGGACGAAGCCCTGCGGCACCGAGAGAAATTCGGTCATCGCGCCATCGCGGTGCACGCCGAGCACCTGGATGCGCACGCAGCAGTTGGTCTTTCCCTGCCGGCAGGCCACGCAGTGCCCGCACGACAGGTACGGCATCACATAGACGGGGTCGCCCGGGGCCAGGCCGCTGCCTGCATCGGCCTCTTCGACCACGCCGGAGAGTTCATGCCCCATGACGCGCGGATACGCCAGATAGGGCTGGTTGCCGGTGAAGATGTGCAGGTCGGTGCCGCAGACGCCCACGCGTTTCACGCGCAGCAGCACTTCGCCCGCGGCACGGGCCGGCAGCGGTTGCTCCAGGGCCTGGAGGTTCTTCGGGGATTCGCAGATGATGGTCAGCATGGGAATGGGCCGGTGGGGCACCACCCGGCGGGGCGGCGTCAGTGGATGGGCGGGCTGGCGAGCCCGTAGATGCGCATTGCGTTGCCGCCGAAGACGGCGTCCAGCGCGCTTGGGGTGATCGATGGATCGATGGAGCGGAGAAGCGAGTGGCTCATGGCGTGCCATTGCCCGTATCCGCCGGCCAGCCGCAGCACCGGCCAGTCGCTGCCCCAGAGCAGC
Organism: Paracidovorax avenae; assembly: GCA_003029925.1. Taxonomy (GTDB): domain Bacteria; phylum Pseudomonadota; class Gammaproteobacteria; order Burkholderiales; family Burkholderiaceae_C; genus Paracidovorax; species Paracidovorax avenae_A. Next base: position 1,870,182 of record CP028296.1, read on the forward strand.
CGGTCGCTGCCGAAGTGCTGCCAGAGCGCCTGCACGCAGGGGCGCAGCGCGGCCTCGGTCGGGGCGTCGCCGGCTTCCGTCAGCAGGCCGGACAACTTGCAGGCCACGTTGGGGAAAACCGCCAGGCGCGCGATGTGCTGCAGCCAGGGCCCGGTCTCGCCGGTGGCGATGGGAGGCTTGGCGCCGTGGTCCAGCACGATCTGCAGCCGGGGATGCCGGGCCACGAAGGTTTCCAGAGCCTCCAGGTGGCGGGTCAGCACGAGGGCGTCGAACACCAGGTTCTGCCCCGCCATCGCCTGGGCCGCGGCGTCCACGCGCGCATCGGCGATCCAGTCGTCGTCCGGCAGGTCCTGCAGCATGGGCCGGAACCCGCGCAGCTTCGGATGGGCGGCCGCGAGCTCGGCGATACGTTCGGCCGCCCCGGGTGCCTTCATGTCCACCCAGCCGACGACGCCCCAGATGAAAGGGTTTTCCGCTGCCAGATGCAGCAGATAGCGGGTGTCGTTCTCGTTGGGCATCGACTGCACGGCCACGGTGCCGTCGATGCCGGCCTGCCGGCGGTGCGGCTCGAGGTCCGCGGGCCCGAAGTCGCGGTGGATCGCCGTCAGCTCGGGCGGGGGCCAGCTGCCGCGGCGCTCGGCCAGGTTCCAGAAGTGCTGGTGGGCATCCACCCGGGCGGCCCGGCTCATGGCGCGGCTCCGGGAACGGGGCAGCCTTCGGCGATCAGGCCGTGCTGCTGCAGGTCGGCCCAGAGCGCTGCGGGGATGTCCTGCTCGAACCAGCCCACGGTCTGGTCCAGCTGGGCCGGGCTGCGCGCGCCGGAAACGCACGATGCCACGGCGCCGTGGGCCATCGGAAATTGCAGCGCAGCCGCTGGCAGGGCCACGCCGTGCGCGGCGCACGCCTTGTCCAGCGCCTGGGCACGCGCCAGCACGTCCGCCGGCGCATCCGCATAGTCGAACTTGCCGTTGCCCACCAGCAGCCCGGAGTTGAACGGGCCGCCGATGACGATGGCGCTGCCGAGCCGCTGGCACGCGTTCATGAGCGGCAGGCTCTGCTGCTCCAGCAGCGTGTAGCGCCCGGCGAGCAGGGAGCAGTCCAGCCGCGTCTCCTGCAGGCTGTCGAGGATGACCTGGGCTTCGTTGACGCCCAGGCCGAAGCCGGCGATGCGGCCATCGGCCCGGAGCTCTTCGAGCGCGCGGAAGCCGCCTTGCGCCGTGAGGGCCTTCCAGTGCCCGGCGTTCCGGTCGCCATGGGTGTAGGTGCCGATGTCGTGCACGAACAGCAGGTCGATGCGCTGCAGGCCGAGCCGCTGCAGGCTGTCCTCGAACGAGCGCATGACGCCGCTGTAGCTGTAGTCGTAGTCCGGGCGGAACGGCAGCGGGGCGGCCCAGCCGTTGTCCATCGGCTGCACGGAGGCATCGGGGCGCATCAGCCGGCCGACCTTGGTGCTGATGACGAAGGCATCGCGGGGCTGCTCGCGCAGGAAGGCGCCCACGCGGTGCTCGCTCAGCGTGTGCCCGTAGAAAGGGGCGGTGTCGAAATAGCGCAGGCCGGCATCCCATGCCGCCTGCAGCGTAGCCCGGGCGTCTGCCTCGGACGTGGGCTTGTACAGCCCGGCCAGCGTGCCGCAACCCACGCCGAAGCGCGTGAGCCGTGCGGGGCCTTCGCCGATACGGCGTGTTTCTGTGACCTTCATGGTTCGGTGCGTTGGGTTTGCGGGGCGGGGGCGCATCCCACCAGTGCTGCGCCCCCAGGTGCGCGTCAGTAGAGAACCTTCTTCGCTTCAGGCTTGTCGATGTTGTCCTTGTTGACCATCACCACGCCGGTGTCGATCGCCTTGGGCACCTTCTTGCCGCCGAGGATGTCGGCGATGGTTTTGACGCCGAGGTGGCCCATCTGGTACGAGCCCTGCACGGCGATCGCCTCGAACGTGCCGTCCTTCACGAACTTCTGCAGGTCATCGTTGCCGTCGAAGCCGATGGCCACCACCTTGCCGGCCTTGCCGGACTGCACCAGCGCCCGGCCGGCGCCGACGGCGGTCGGCTCGTTGGCCGCGAAGAGGCCCTTGAGGTCCGGGTGCGAAGCCAGCACGTCGGTGGTCTGGTTCAGCGCGGTCGCCATCTGCGACTGCGAGTAGAAGGGCCCGACGATCTGCAGCTTGGAGTTCTTCTCGATGTAGTCCTTGAAGCCGCCGACGCGCCCGATCTCGGAGCCGGCACCGGCGACGTACGACATGACCGCGATCTTGCCGGTGGTGCCGATCCTGGCGATGAGCTGCTTGGCGCAGAGCTCGCCGGCCAGCCTGTTGTCGGTGGACAGGAACGACTGGTAGTAGTTCTTGCCGGCGTCGGACACCATCGAGTCGATCAGCACGACGGGAATGCGGGCCTCCCAGGCTTTCTTGAGGGCCGGGATGAGCGCATCCGGATCCGAGGGGGCGAGCACGATGCCGGCCACCTTGCGGTTCACCGCGTTCTCGACCAGGTTCACCTCCTCGGCGATGGCCGATTCGGAAGCGGGGCCGGAGAACGTCATGGTATGGCCCTTGACGTCCTTGATGGCGTCCTCCGCGCCCTTGTTGACGTTCTGCCAGAACGTCGAATTGACGGTCTTGACGATGACGGCGATTTCACCGGCCGACACGGTGCCGCACGCCAGGGCGATGGCGGTCAAACCCAGCAAGCGGGTCACGATCTTCTTCACTTTTTGTCTCCTCGAGGATGAGCACACACAGGGGGCAGGAAACCTTCGCCGGAGCCGCTGCCAGGGGCTATTTCCGGTTGCGCAACTGATCGATCCACACGGTGAGCAGGATGACCAGTCCGATGATGATTTGCTGGGTGAATGCGGACACGCCGTTCATGTTCAGCCCGTTGCGCAGGATGCCGATCACGAACGAGCCGATGGCCGTTCCGGAGATGGTTCCCACGCCGCCGATCAGCGAGGTGCCGCCGATCACGGAGGCCGCGATGGCGTCGAGTTCGTACATCACGCCTTCGTTGGGCTGGGCCGTCACGAGGCGCGACATCAGCACGCAGCCGGTCAGGCCCGCCAGGGCGCCGGAGACCACGTAGGTGAACAGCACGATGGCATTCACCTTCACGCCCGACAGGCGGGCCGCTTCCGCGTTGGAGCCGACGGCGTGGATGTGCCGCCCCAGGCGTGTGCGGGTGAGCAGGATGGACGCCGCGACGGCGATGACGACCATCAGCACCACCGGGTACGGAATGCCCGGGAAGGTGACGTCCGGAAAGCCCTGGGCGTCGATGCGCTCGATGCGGAACAACGAGCCGTTGCCCAGTTCGCCGAACGATTCGCCCAGCCCGGACACCGCGCGGGCGCCGGTGATCTGCAGTGCCACGCCGCGCGCGACCAGCATCATGCCCAGCGTGGCGATGAAGGGCGGCAGCTTCGCCTGGGTCACCAGCAGGCCGTTGATCGCGCCGCAGGCCGCGCCGGCGAGGATGCCGAGCGCCATGCCGATGGGCACCGGCATGCCGGCCTTCACGGCCAGTGCCGCCAGCACCCCGGCCAGCGCCAGCACCGAGCCCACGGAGAGGTCGATGCCGCCGGCGATGATCACGAACGTGGCGCCCACGCCCAGCAGCGCGATCGACGTGACCTGGAGCGCCACCGTCATGCCGTTGCCGACGGTGAAGAAGGCTTCGCTCGTGAGGGAGAAGACCAGGACGAGCAGGAGCAATCCGGCCAGCGCGGCGAACTTCTGGATGAGATCTTTACGGCGGTCGTTCATGGGGCAATCGGTTCGAGGTCGGAGAGGCGCACGGGGGCGGGGGGCGCTGCGGGCGTGGCACCGGCCGTGCCGCAGCCGGACGCGTAATGCATGATTTCTTCCTGATGGGTGTCCTGCGTTCGCAGCACCCTCGTGAGGCGCCCTTCGTGGAATACGGCGACGCGGTCGGTCAGGCCCATGATTTCGGGCAGCTCCGAGCTGATCAGGATCACGCCGACGCCCTCGGCGGCCAGGCGGTCCATGAGCTCATAGATCGAATACTTGGCGCCCACGTCGATGCCGCGCGTGGGTTCATCGAAGATGATCACGCGGGCCTGGCGGAACAGCCACTTGCTGATGGCCACCTTCTGCTGGTTGCCGCCGGAGAGCAGCCTGGCGACCTGGTGGGGGCCCGAGGTGCGGATGCCGAGCGACTGGATGAAGTGCTGCGCGGCTGCGGTTTCGGCGCCGGAATCGACGAACCCGGCGCGCCCGCACACCGCGCCCATGTGGGCCAGCGTGATGTTCTGCGCCACCGTCATCTTCACCGCCAGGCCATCGGCCTTCCGGTCCTCCGATACGTAGGCGATGCCCTGGCGGATCGCGTCGCTGGGGCTGCGGATGGCGAGCTCCTCGCCGTGCAGGCGGACCGAGCCGCCATCCTTGGGGTCGGCGCCGAAGAGGGCCCGGGCGACCTCGGTGCGCCCCGCGCCCATGAGGCCTGCGAACCCGAGGATCTCGCCGCGCTGGAGATCGAAGCTCACGGGGGCGAAAACGCTCCTGCGGTGCAGGTCGCGGACCTCGAGGATCGTCTCCGGCTGCGACTGGCGGGTGCGCGGCGGGAACTTGTCTTCCAGCGCACGCCCCACCATCATCGCTACGATGCCGTCCACCGTGGTCTCGGCGAAGGCGCAGCAGCCGGCGCACCTGCCGTCGCGCAGCACGGTCACCCGGTCCACGATCTGCGCCATCTCGTCGAGGCGGTGGGAGATATAGACGACGCCCACGCCGCCGGCCTTGAGTTCGTGGATGACCTTGAACAGCTGCGTCGTCTCCGATTCGGTCAGCGACGAGGTCGGCTCGTCCATGATCAGGACCGTGGCATTCATCGAGAGGGCCTTGGCGATCTCGACCATCTGCTGCTGGGCCACCGACAGCGACTTCACCAAAGCGTCCGGGCCGATGTTCACCCCCAGCCGGTCGAGGCATCGCTGCGCATCCGCGCGCAGCCGTGCCCTGTCGATGAACCAGCCGCGCCGGGGCTCGCGTGCCAGGTAGATGTTTTCCGCCACCGACAAGTGCGGGATCAGGTTCAGTTCCTGGTGGATGATGACGATTCCCAGCCCCTCGGCCACCTGGGTCGTGGGGAACTTCACCGGATCGCCGCGGAAGGTGATGCTTCCGCCATCGGGCTGGTACACCCCGCTCATGATCTTCATGAGGGTGGACTTGCCCGCACCGTTCTCGCCGCACAGGGCATGCACTTCGCCTGCGTGGACTTCGAAATCCACGCCGTGCAGCACGGGCGTGCCGTCGAAACCCTTGCGGATTCCTTCGAGCTTCAGGAGCGGCATCGCGCGGCGAGCGTTCGCGCTGGATGGGAGGTCGGCTTGCACGGTTGTCTGTTTTGGTCAGATCGCATTGGTAAGGCCAATGTGCCATGAAACGCTAGCTGTCTTACCAGTGGAAACCCCAGGGCGTGTTTCGGGGAGGCGCGGGGTCATTGCGACCCTGGGTTAAGCTTCGGTCCACAATGTGGCCTTACCAGTTGGCCATGCAGGCACACATACGGACACGCGGAGGACTCATGCTCTTTTCACCCAAGGCCACGGACCCGCGCCGTCTGTACCAGCAGGTGGCTGACCAGATCCGGCAGCTGATCGAGCGGGGCAATTACCCGCCAGGGGCACGGCTTCCCTCCGAACGCGACCTGGCCATCCAGCTCAGCGTCTCGCGGCCTTCGCTGCGGGAGGCCTTGATCGCGCTCGAGATCCAGGGCCGGGTCGAGATCCGGATGGGGTCGGGCGTGTATGTGTGCGCGATGCCTGCGGCGGATGCGGCCGATCCCCTGGCGCTGGGCGAGAGCCCCAGCGAACTCATGCAGGCCCGTTCGGTGCTGGAAGGTGCGGTCATCGGCCTGGCGGCCGCCCAGGCCACGCGGCAGGGGCTGGAGCGGGTGCGCGCCAGCATGGACGGCATGCGCCAGGACGTCAGGCGGGGGCAATCGCCGGTGGACAGCGACCGCCGCTTCCACGTGGCGATCGCAGAACTGACGGGCAATTCCATCCTGGCGCGCATGGTGGGCGAGCTGTTCGACGGCCGCCATGGGCAGATCGCCACGCGTGTCTCCAGGGGCGCGGAGACCAGCCGCACCTGGGAATCCGCGCTGCAGGAGCACGAGAAGATCTATGCGGCGCTGGAGGCCCGCGACCCGCAGCAGGCGTCTGCCGCGATGTTCAACCACCTGCTGGCGTCCAAGGAACGCTGGATCGAGCAGGCCTCGGGCGCTGGCAGCGATCCCTCTGCACAGGAGCGGTAGCCGCACGGGCTCATGGCCGGATGCGCGGCGCCACGCGCGAGGCCCAGAGTGTCACGACCACCGGCGTGAGGATGGCGGTGACCACCACGCAGGCCGCCACCAGGGCCGTGGCCGCAGGCGCGGCGGGCGCGAACTGCGGCGCGGCCTGGGCCACGAGGTGCGGCGTCGCGACGGCGGCACCCGCCGTGCTCGACGCCGCAATGCCTGCAGTGCCCCGGCCGCCGCCGAGCGCGATGTCGGCCACGACGAGGGCCAGGCCCGACACGGCCATCACCGCGATGGCCAGCAGGACGCCCAGCAGGCCGGTATGCACGATCACCGCCAGGTCGATGGTGTTGCCCAGCGAAAACGCGAAGAACGGGATCAGGATCCGCGTGGCCTTGCCGAAGAATTCGCGCAGTTCCGGGTCGAGATTGCCCAGTGCGAATCCGACCAGGAAGGGAATGAGCACGCCCACCAGCAGGTGCGGCTCGAACACGGCCAGTCCGGTGGCGCCCAGGATGAGCATGGTCACCAGGGGACCGGACTCCATGCCGATCAGCACCGCGGCGCCGGCTTCCTCCCTGGTGCCGTACTGCTCCATCAGCGATGCATAGAGGCCGGCATTGGTCATGTCCATGGCGGCCACCACGGCCAGCACCGACAGGCCGGCGAAGAAGCCGGACTGAATGCCTTCCACCGGCAGCCAGCGCGAAAGCAGGAAGGCCGCCAGCCACGCCGTGCCGATCTTGGCCGCTATCAGCGAGCCGGACTTGCGCAGCACCGTGCCGGTGGCGCGGACATGGATCGACGCGCCCAGGCAGAACAGCCAGACCGCGAGGATCGGCACCACGCCCGTGATGAGCCCGTTGGTGAACGAGCCGAAATATTTGCCCGTGCCGGGCCAGAAGGTGTGCAGCACGGCGCCCAGCAGCAGCGGCACCAGCATCATCCCGCCAGGAATCTTTTCAATGGTGGATTTGATTTTCACGATGCATCCATTTCTTGCTTCAAGCAGTGCAGGAGTTCTCATGGATGAAATCAATTTTTGCGAAAGAAATCGATGGTGCTTTCCCTTGGTCGTAGGGTAGGTTCTGTAGTTGCGGGAAAACCCGGATTCTTCCTACCACTTCTCCGCAACATCATGCGTGCAGTTCGAAATTTGATTTCATTAGAGAAGTCTACTTTTAACCAAGGATGGGCATGAAGCGAGTGCAAGGAAAGACGGCACTGGTCACCGCCGCGGGCCGGGGCATCGGCCGGGCGAGCGCGCTGGCGCTGGCACGCGAGGGCGCCACCGTGTGGGCCACCGATGTGGACGAGCAGGCCCTGGCCGAACTGGCCGCCGAGGCCGCGGGCGAAGGGCTGGCCGCGCTGGAGACGGCGCGCCTGGACGTGCTCGACACCGCCGCCGTCACAGCCTTCGCCGCGCGCACCGGCAAGCTGGACGTGCTGTTCAACTGCGCGGGCTTCGTGCACAGCGGCTCGATCCTGCAGTGCGAGGAAAAGGACTGGGACTTCAGCTTCGACCTGAACGCCAAGGCCATGTACCGCACCATTCGCGCATTCCTGCCGGCGATGCTGGCGGGCGGCGGCGCCTCGATCATCAACATGGCCTCGGCCGCGTCGAGCGTGAAGGGCGTGGCCAACCGCTTCGCCTACGGCGCCTCGAAGGCGGCGGTGATCGGGCTGTCGAAGGCCGTTGCGGCCGACTTCGTGCAGCAGGGCATCCGCTGCAACGCCATCTGCCCCGGCACGGTGGAATCGCCTTCGCTGCAGGGCCGCATCCGCGCCCAGGCGCAGCAGGCCGGCACCGACGAGGCCTCGGTGCGCGCCGCGTTCGTGGCGCGCCAGCCCATCGGCCGCGTGGGCCGCGCCGAAGAGGTGGCCGCGCTGGTGGTGTACCTTGCGAGCGACGAGTCATCGTTCACCACCGGCACCATCCACATGATCGATGGCGGCTGGTCCAACTGACGACGCGCCTCGCCCCAACCACAACCGAACCACACCACCCATCATTCCCAGGAGATCGAACATGAAATTGGTACGCTACGGCCAGCCCGGCCAGGAAAAGCCGGGCCTGATCGACGCCCAGGGCCAGCTGCGCGACCTGTCGGCCCAGGTGGCGGACATCGACGGCGCCGCGCTGTCGCCCGCGTCGCTGCAAAAGCTCGCCGCCATCGATGCTTCGAGCCTGCCCGCGGTCAGTGGCCCGGTGCGCCGTGGCCCGCCGGTGGCCCGCGTGGGCAAGATCATCTGCGTGGGCCTGAACTACGCCGACCATGCGGCCGAGACCGGCGCGCCGATCCCGGCCGAGCCCATCCTGTTCCTCAAGCCCAGCTCGTCCATCATCGGGCCCGACGACACGGTGGTGATCCCGCGCGGCTCGGTCAAGACCGACTGGGAGGTGGAACTGGGCGTGGTGATCGGCAGGAAGGCCTCGTACGTCACCGAAGCGGAGGCGCTGGATTACGTGGCCGGCTACACCATCGTCAACGACGTGTCGGAGCGTGAGTACCAGCTCGAACGCGGCGGCCAGTGGGACAAGGGCAAGGGCTGCGACACCTTCTCGCCCATCGGGCCGTGGATGGTGACGCGGGACGAGGTGGCCGACCCGCAGGCGCTGGCCCTGTGGCTCGAAGTCAACGGCAAGCGCTTCCAGGACGGCAGCACCCGCACCATGATCTTCGGCGTGGCGAAACTGGTGAGCTACATCAGCGAGTTCATGTCGCTGCTGCCGGGCGACATCATCAGCACGGGCACCCCACCGGGCGTGGGACTGGGCCAGAAGCCCCCCGTGTACCTGAAGGCCGGCGACACCATGCGCGTGGGCATCCAGGGCCTGGGCGAGCAGCAGCAGGCCACGCGCGCCTGGTCACGCGAGCGGGAATGACCACACCACCCGCCAACGGCTCCACGGACGAAGACCCGGGCACCCGGCGCAGCAGCCCGCACTACGCCGCTCCGGCGCTCGAGAAAGGGCTGGCCATCCTGGAACTGCTGTCCTCGGTACGCGACGGCCTCACCCTCAACGAGATGGCCCGGCAGCTGGGCCGCAGCGTGAGCGAGATCTTCCGCATCGCCGTCACCCTGCAGCGGTGCGGCTACGTGATGGTGGACGACAACAACCGCTACACGCTCTCGATCAAGATGTTCGAGTTGTCGCACCGCCAGCATGCGCTGCGCTCGCTGGTCACCGTGGCGCAGCCCCTGCTGCAGGAGCTGGCGCACCGCGCCCGGCAGTCGTGCCACCTGGCCATGTACCAGGGCGGGCGCGTGGTGGTCATTGCCCAGGTGGACAGCCCCGAGCGCTGGTCGTTCGGTCTCAAGATCGGCGTGATGCTGGGGCTCACGGACACATCGTCCGGCCACGTGCTGCTGGCCTTCCGCGACGAGGTGGAGCGCGCGCGCATGCTGGCCGCGCACATCAAGGTGGATGGCGAGCTGACGATGGACCCGGGCGAGCTGTTCGAGATCCTGCGCCAGGTGCGCGAGCACGGGCACGCCGTCATGCCCAGCCGCCAGATCCGCAGCGTGACCAATGCCGCCTTCCCCATCCTGGGCGTGGGGGGGCAGGTGATCGCCGCGCTCAACGTGCCCTACATCGAGCGCATCGACGCGCAGGCCAATCCCACGCTGGACGAGGTGAAGGCCATCGTGAGCAGCATCGCTGCACGCATCTCCACGTCGATGGGGCACCAAGGCGCCTGAAACTTGCGGGCGCCGTGACGCAGGGGGCGCACAATGGGTTGGTCGCCCGTACCCTCCCGTAGCAGGAGAGGCGCCTTTCCGCCGAGGATTGCGGCTATGAACCCATCCCGGTTCGCCGCAGATGCGCACCAGCCGGGAGTCGATCTCGTACCGGTGAAATCAGCCTGCCACTCTCCAGACGATGATGCTGAACACCATGAAGCGGTTCCGTCTGGAAGAGGAGGGCATCGGGCCGACGATCTACAGCGCGATGGCCTCCACCAAGGATGCCCGGATCTCGATCTGGACGAAGAGGGAGAACATCGAGACTGTGAAGGTGATCCTGGCCCGGGAGGGATATGGTCGGCAGAGGCCCGTTGGTATCCAGGGGGGCAGGGCATGGGTGGTTGGGCGTGAGTGGCGGTCGGGACAGGTGAATCGGGGGCGCGGTGCTGACGCAACTGCGGGAGCCGTCGCACGGCGTCTTTACCGCACGGTCTTCAGCTTTTCTCGTCGCTCGTGCGCGGCCTCCACGCCCTCCTGAACCCTCCTGGCGCGCGTCTCCACCCTGGCGGCTTCGTCGATGCGACGGACCAGAAAACTTCGCTTGCCAGGTGGCAGGGCCTCGAGCCTGCAGCACACCTGCGGCGCGCAATGCAGCCAGCAGGTCATCCGGAACCTCTACATTGCCGCGTTCCAGAACAGTGATCTGTACTTTGATCCGGTCGCCAGTCCGGATGGACGCGTCCTTGCGCACCTTGGCCTTGATCCGGATGTAATGCCGACCCCCGCCGACAGGAAACAGGCTGATCTGGAACGGTTCTGAACCATTGACTCGCGCCAGAACAGGGACGGGGCCCTTGGTTCCGAGCTCTTCGGTGATCTCGGCCGGCACGGGAATGGCGCAGTAGTCCATCCCCTCGGCCCAGTTCTCCAGGACCGCGTCGAACGAGAATTCGTGCCCTGCGCGTGGAGTGGTTGTCATGGGGGTGAACCTGAGTTCGCACTGCGGTGTTGACTGTCAAAACTTTGCCGAGCTTCCCGGAAGATGTCCGCATTCTCGACAATCCAGGTCCACAGCGGCACCATGCGCACGAGCAATTCCATGCCCGTGTCCGACAGTTCGTATTCGACCCGTGGCGGCACCTCTTCGAAGTCATGGCGCAGCACCAGGCCATCCCGCTCCAGCTGTCGCAAGGTCAGCGTCAACATGCGTTGCGTCACGCCGTGCATCCGCCTGCCGATCTCGGCGTGACGGAGCCTGCCATACACGCCGAGCGTATGGACGATACCGAGCGACCAACGGCTTCCGGCATGTGCAAGCACCTCGCGTCGCACTCCGTCATCATCGTCCCGCAAGCCGTCGCAGACGGTCTGCGCATACTTGAGAATTTCTTTTTTGTTCACTGTGGTTTTGTTCCCGGTATCACGTGTGTACCTTCTTATGGCGCGAGCGATGGCCGACTAGACTGGCCCCCGCTTTCTCTTCAGTCGGCTACACGATGAACCTGTCAGATCCTAACGCTACATCCCGAAAAATTCTCGTCCTCGGTGCCGGCGAACTTGGCCTTCCGGTGCTGCGCAATCTGGCACGGCAGGCCAATAGCGTGGATGGCGCCAAGATCAGCGTGCTGCTGCGCGCCGGTGCCGTCGAATCCTCAGAGCCGGCCAAGCAACGGGACGTCGCAGAGATCCGGAACCTTGGAATCGAGATCGTCGTGGGCGATCTTGTGAAGAGCTCCATCGATGAACTCGCCGCAGTGTTCTCGCGGTATGACACGGTCATCGGTTGCGCAGGCTACGCGGCAGGCATCGACACGCCGATGAAGCTGGCGAAAGCCGCGCTACTCGCCAGCATCCCGAGGTATTTCCCATGGCAGTTCGGGGTCGATTTCGACGTGATCGGCCGTGGCAGTCCGCAGGATATCTTCGATGCGCAGCTGGACGTGCGCGAATTGCTGCGCAGCCAGCATCCAACGGAATGGGTCATCATCTCGACAGGCATGTTCATGAGCTACCTGTTCGAGCCGGAGTTCGGCGTCGTTGATCTGCACAACGATGCCGTCCATGCCTTGGGCAGCCTGGAAACCGCCGTAACGCTGACGACTCCCGACGACATCGGGGCGCTGACTGCCGAGATCGTGTTCGCCACCCCCCGCATTCGGAACGAGATCGTGTACCTGGCCGGTGACACCGTGACATACGGTGAGGTTGCCGACAAGCTGCAGGCGGCCCTGGGCCGCCCCTTCAGCCGCTCGGAGTGGACCGAGCAGTATCTGCTGGATGAGTTGGCGCGCGACCCGCACAACATGATGCGGAAATATCGTGCGGCTTTTGCCCAGGGGCGCGGCGTCGCCTGGGACAAAAACGGCACGTTCAATCAACGTCGTGCCATTCCGGTGACCGACGTCGCATCATGGATTCATGCCAATCTGCCGGGCCGCACATCTGAATGCCGGCGGTTGGAGTCCAGGACGGGCGCTCGCTTGCATTGAAAATGCACTGATCGAGTGCCCACCCGGGCCATACACCCACCAATCTGCAGACGAGTGGTCCCAACATGGGCGCGGATTCGACCCGGAAGAGGCTGTCGTTCCGACTTGTTCCGTCCATGGATGTGAAGTGGGCCACGGATTCGCTTCTGCAGGCGGCAGTCGACCCCACGGTGCACCAGGGCGCTTTTTATGGGCCGCGATTCCTGCTTATCGGGAACCCGCATGTTGCGCGGCAGCCAGGGTCGGCAAAGCGCGCGGATTCAATTCGCCTGTGGCAGGTGGCAGAAGCACTGACGGGGACGAGGCCTCCGCAACAGTGAATCGGTTCTCGCTCTACGACGCCTGCATCGTGGCGGCGGCAGTGAGGGCGCCCCGACGGCTGCCGCGCAATCCGCGCGAAAGGCCGGCGCCCTCCGCCCGGAACTGGGACAATACGCGGATGAGCGACGTTCTCTCCCCCACGAAAACCCCCAAGGTCGGGTTCGTGAGCCTCGGCTGCCCCAAGGCCCTCACGGATTCCGAACTCATCCTCACGCAGCTGAGCGCCGAGGGTTACCAGACTTCCAAGACCTTCGAGGGCGCCGACCTCGTCATCGTCAATACCTGCGGCTTCATCGACGATGCCGTCAAGGAAAGCCTCGACACCATCGGCGAGGCGCTGGCCGAGAACGGCAAGGTGATCGTCACCGGCTGCCTGGGCGCGCGCGCGGGCGAGGGCGGCGGCAACCTGGTGCGCGAGATGCATCCGAGCGTGCTGGCCGTCACGGGCCCGCACGCCACGCAGGAGGTGATGGACGCCGTCCACCAGAACCTGCCCAAGCCGCACGATCCGTTCATCGACCTCGTGCCCGGCAATTTCGGCGTGGCGGGTATCAAGCTCACGCCCAAGCACTATGCGTACCTCAAGATCAGCGAGGGCTGCAACCACCGCTGCACCTTCTGCATCATCCCCTCGATGCGCGGCGACCTGGTCTCGCGCCCCGTGGGCGACGTGCTGAGCGAGGCGAAGGCCCTGTTCGAGGGCGGCGTAAAGGAACTGCTGGTGATCAGCCAGGACACGTCGGCCTACGGCGTGGACGTGAAGTACCGCACCGGCTTCTGGGACGGCAAGCCCGTGAAGACGCGCATGCTGGAGCTGGTGCAGACGCTGGGCGAGATCGCCGAGCCCTACGGCGCCTGGGTGCGCCTGCACTACGTGTACCCGTACCCGAGCGTGGACGAGGTGATCCCGTTCATGGCCACGGGCAAGATCCTTCCCTACCTGGACGTGCCTTTCCAGCACAGCCACCCCGACGTGCTCCGGCGCATGAAGCGGCCGGCCAGCGGCGAGCGCAACCTGGAGCGCATCCAGCGCTGGCGCGAGGCCTGCCCCGAATTGGTGGTGCGCAGCACCTTCATCGCCGGCTTCCCGGGCGAGACGGAAGAGGAGTTCCAGCACCTGCTGGATTTCCTGCGCGAAGCGCAGATCGACCGCGCAGGCTGTTTTGCCTACAGCGACGTGAACGGCGCCGTGGCCAACGAACTGCCCGGCATGCTGCCGATGGAAGTGCGCGAGGAGCGCCGCGCGCGCTTCATGGCCGTGGCCGAAGAGGTGTCCATCGAGCGCCTGCGCCGCCGCGTGGGCGCGACCATGCAGGTGCTGGTGGACCATGCGCCGGCGCTGGGCCGCAAGGGCGGCACGGGCCGCAGCTACGCCGATGCGCCCGAGATCGATGGCGTGGTGCACCTGCTGCCGCCCGAGAAGATCAGCAAGCAGCTCAAGGTGGGTGAATTCACGCGCGCGCAGATCGTCGGCGTGCAGGGGCACGATCTGGTGGCCCGGCCGATCTGACGGGCGCACCCGGAACGCAGGGCCTCACCCGGCCGCTTCGCAGGATGGGGACGTCTTCTGCAAAATGGCCCTGTGCTGGTCGGCCATCCACGCCGCGAAGGCCTGCAGCCGCGCGGTGAATTCTTCACACCCGGCCGCGGGCTGGCGGGCTTCGGCCAGGAAGAAGGCGGTTTTTGCGGCCATACCGGGATGCCGCCTTCGGAAAAGCTGCGCATGGTCGTCCAGCGACCAGGGCCATTCCCCAAGGTACACGTCTTGAAGGATCTGGGTGGCGCGCAGCAGCTTGCGCGATGCGGCACGCTGCAGCACCCACCTGTCCTGCAAGCTGCCGGCTTGGCCGAGGCGCGCCAAGTAGCCGCCCAGCACGGTTTCGAAATCGCCATTCATTGCCAGGGCGATGTCTCGGGAAGGGCGGAAGGGCCCGAAGCTGCGCGACCGGTCTTCGCCCCAGAGGCAGCGGCAATGGTGCCGCAACCAGAAGCCCCAGCGGTACGTCTGGCCTGGGTCGAGCGCGTCCACGCAACTGCCGATGTCGAGATCTATCTTCACCACCTCGGGGTGCCGCGCTTCCAGCGTGCGGCGCAAGCCCTCCAGCTGTTCCCGCGCCGCCGGGGTAGGCGGCTCCCGCAGCAGGACTGTGAGATCGAGGTCGGAAACCCCGACACATGCTTCGCCCCGGGCGACACTGCCATAGGCGTAGATGCCGTCCAGGCCGGGTGCCTGTGCCGCGAGCGTGCCGCAGGCGTCGGCGAGCAGGGGCGTCAACGAGGGCTGCAGGCGCGCGTCCGCCACCGCGAGGATGAAACCCCGGTCATCGACCCCCGGCAGGGTGAAAGGGCTGCCCATGGGAAAGAAAATCTCCAGTAAGAAGCGGCGGCAAGGGTGCTGCGCCTATCCGCACGATAGCCGCACCCGGCTCCCTGCGCACCCGTGGCCTGCATAAGATCGCGGAATGTTCTTCCCGCTGCCGCGCACCGCCACCGCCCCGTTCTGCCCTTCGGAGGTGAAGGGCTCCGTTCGCATCGATCCCGGCCTGCCGTTCCACAAGAAGCTGCTGCGGTACGCGGGCCCCGGGCTGCTGGTGTCCGTGGGCTACATGGACCCGGGCAACTGGGCGACGGACATCGAGGCGGGATCGCGGTTCGGGTACGGGCTGCTGTTCGTCGTGCTGCTCGCCAGCCTGGCGGCGATGCTGCTGCAGGCGCTGTGCGTACGGCTCGGGCTGGTGGCGCAGAAGGATCTGGCGCAGCTGTGCCGCGAGCGCTACGGGCCCGCGGCCAACCGTTTCCTGTGGGCGGGGGCCGAGTTGGCCATCATCGCCTGCGACCTGGCCGAGGTGCTGGGCGGGGCGCTGGCCCTGCACCTGCTCTTCGGGGTGTCGATTCCCGTGGGCATCGGCATCACCGCGTTCGATACGCTGCTGGTGCTGGGCCTGCAGGGCGCGGGGTTCCGGCGGGTGGAGGCGATCGTGTTGGGGCTGGTGGGCACGATCGCGGCCTGTTTCGCGGTGGAACTGGCCTTCGCCCAGCCGCTCTGGTCCGAGGTGGCGATCGGCTTCGTGCCCAGTCTGGAGCGCCTGCAGCAGCCGGGTGCCCTGTACCTGGCGATCGGCATCGTGGGGGCCACGGTGATGCCGCACAACCTGTATCTGCATTCCTCGGTGGTGCAGACCCGGCTGGTGGAGGACAGCGACGCCGGCCGCCGCGAGGCGATCCGTTTCTGCACGCTGGACGCGGTGATCTCGCTGTCGCTGGCGCTGCTGGTGAACGCCGCCATCATGGTGCTGGCCGCGAGCGCCTTCCACGACCATGGCCGCCAGGACGTCGCCGACATCGCGGACGCCTACCGCCTGATCGAGCCGCTGGTGGGCAGCGCGCTCGCCGCCACTCTGTTCGGCATCGCGCTGCTCGCGTCGGGCCAGAGTTCGACCTTCACCGGCACGATCGCCGGGCAGATCGTGATGGAAGGGTTTCTGGACTTGAAGATTCCCTGCTGGCAGCGGCGCCTCATCACGCGCGTGCTTGCGCTGGTGCCGGCGCTCGTCGGTGTCTGGTGGCTGGGCGACGAGGGCGTGGGCAAGATGCTGGTGCTGAGCCAGGTGGTGCTGAGCTTCCAGTTGCCGTTCGCCATGTGGCCGCTGATCCGGTTCACGGGCGACCGCACGGTCATGGGCCCGTTCGCCAGCGGCCGGACGGTGCGCGTGCTGGCCTGGGGCCTGTTCGGCGTGATCTCGGTGGCCAATGTGTGGCTGGTGGGTTCCGTGCTGGCGGGGTGAGCGGCATACGCATTTCCACGTAATGCTTTCGCGTACGGTTGGGCTCTAATTTCAGGGTGTCCACTTCCGGTCGCGCCGCCGTCGCCGATGGCGGTGCCTCCTGCTTCCCATGACTCCCACTCCCCATTCCTCCATGGCTTCCGGCAGCGAAGCCGCTCCTTCCGCGCCCGCTTCGTCGAAGCTGGCCACCGTCCTGCGCGTGACGGGCGGCAATTTCATGGAGATGTTCGACTTCTTCCTGTTCGGCTTCTACGCCACGCAGATTTCCAAGGCCTTCTTCCCGGCCGGCAATGAGTTCGCGTCGCTGATGCTGACGTTCATGACCTTCGGCGCGGGCTTCCTGATGCGTCCGCTGGGCGCGGTCTTCCTGGGCGCCTATGTGGACCGGGTGGGCCGCCGGAAGGGGCTGATCGTGACGCTGGCGCTGATGGCGCTGGGCACGCTGCTCATCGCCTGCGTGCCGGGCCATGCCACCATCGGGCTGGCGGCGCCGCTGCTGGTGCTGATCGGGCGCCTGCTGCAGGGCTTCTCGGCCGGCGTGGAGCTGGGCGGCGTGTCCGTGTACCTGTCCGAGATGGCCACGCCGGGCCACAAGGGCTTCTACGTGAGCTGGCAGTCGGCCAGCCAGCAGGTGGCGATCATCGTCGCGGCAGCGCTGGGCTACTGGCTCAACGTGACCTTCGTGCCGCAGGAGATCGCCGACTTCTACTGGCGCGTGCCGTTCTTCGTGGGCTGCCTGATCGTGCCGGTGCTGTTCATCATCCGCCGCTCGCTGCAGGAGACCGAGGAATTCAAGGCGCGCAAGCACCGTCCTTCCACGCGCGAGATCTTCCGCTCGATCATGTCCAACTGGGGCCTGGTGATCGCGGGGATGATGATGGTGTCGATGACGACCGTGTCGTTCTATCTCATCACCGTGTACACGCCCACCTTCGGCAAGAGCGTGCTGCACCTGAGCACCACGGACGCGCTGGTCGTGACGCTGTGCGTGGCGCTGTCCAACTTCTTCTGGCTGCCGGTGATGGGCGCGCTGTCCGACCGCGTGGGCCGCAAGCCGCTGCTGGTGGCCTTCACCGTGCTGACCATCTTCACCGCCTATCCGGCGCTGAAGTGGCTGGTGGCCTCGCCCGATTTCGCGCGCATGCTGGAGGTGGAGCTGTGGCTGTCCTTCCTGTACGCGAGCTACAACGGCGCGATGGTCGTCGCGCTGACCGAGGTGATGCCGGTGGACGTGCGCACGGTGGGCTTCTCGCTGGCGTACAGCCTGGCGACCGCGGTGTTCGGCGGCTTCACGCCGGCCGTCGCCACGGGCCTGATCGAATGGTCGGGCGACAAGGCCGCTCCGGGCTGGTGGATGACGGCCGCCGCGGTCTGCGGCCTGCTGGCCACGCTGCGGCTGTACCGCAGGTCAGCCGGCCGGACCGCTTGAGCGGATCGCGGGCAGCACGGGTGTTCGCGGCCCAATAATGGGCCCCATGAGCCTGATCGACCGTTACCTGCCGCACCACCAGTTCGCCGAGGAGCACAGCCGGCACATCCCGGCTTCACCGGCGTGCGTGCTCGATGTGCTCGGTCGCCCCGAAGTACTGGATGACCCGGTCGCCCGCGGATTGATCGCGTTGCGCGAGACACCTGGCCGCCTTGCCGGCCGGCTGGGATTCGCCTCCCGCCTGAAACACCGACCCGCGTTCAGCGTCGCTGACTTCACGCCCCTCGGACGGGACGGCGACCGCGAGGTGGCGTATGGCCTGGCGGGCCGCTTCTGGCAATCGGACTATGGACTGGTCGGGACGCGCGACGCGGCGGCTTTCGGGGCCCTGGATCCGGCGGGTATTGCCAAGCTGGTGATGAACTTCACGGCGGTTCCTGAAGGCACGGGAACGCGGCTGACGACGCGCACCCGCGTCTGGTGCGGCGACGAGGCGGCACTGCGGCGCTTCCGCCTGTACTGGCTGCTGATCAGGCCGGCGAGCGGCCTGATCCGCCGGCGCCTGCTTCGGCGCGTGCACGACGCGGCGCTGCAGTTTCTGCCTTCCTGACGGCGTCATCGGCCCCGCTGCAGCTTCCGGGCCACGCTCAACGGAGCAGGGAGCCTATCCGCCAGCCGAAGTGGGTCCCCGCCACGGCCCACAGGATCGCGACCGCGCCGCCGATCTGCACCGGCCCGAGCCAGTGTCCGAAGGCCCAGGCATCGACCAGTATGGCCACGATGGGATAGATGAACGACAGCACGCCGACCGTGGATGTCGGCAGCTTCTGGATGGCGCTGTAGAGCAGCGTGGACATGAGGCCCGTGTGGATGCCCCCGATGGCTGCCAGCAGGGCCCAGGTGGCCGGGGCCGAGGTGCCCGTGGGCAGGGTGGCGAACGGCAGCAGAAGCACGCTGCCCACGATGAGCTGGATCAGCACGATCAGGCGGGCCGGCACGTCGCGCAGTCGCTTGGTGACGGCGGCCGCCAGCGCGTAGAAGAATGCGGCGGCCAGCGCGAGTCCGAACCCGGACAGGTAGGCGGAGGGCGGCACGCCGGATGTCGTTGCGCCGATGACGATGAGCACCAGCCCGACGAATGCCACGCCCAGCCACCCCCCTTGTGAAGGTGTCATCCTTTCGCCGAAGAACAGCGCGCCGAGAGCTGCCAGCATGAAAGGCTGGGTGTGGTAGGTGACGGTAGCGATGGCGATGGAAGCATGCGAATAGGCTGCGAAGAGCAGGGCCCAGCTGGCGGCGAGTGCCACGCCACCGAGGGCGGCCATGCCGGCCTGCCGCAGGCCGATGCCACGAAGGCTTGCCCGATGTCTGCCGATGCAGATCAATGCAAGTGCCAGGGCCCCGAATGCGCAGCGCCAGAACACCACCGAAGCCGCCGGCATTCCGGTCAGCAGTACGCACCAGCCTACGGTGCCGGCGATGACCATCGCCGTGGTCATCTGCATCATGCCGGCGGTTCTCGGATTCATGGGCGGACTCCGTAGGGGTGGCACCGGGATCGGCGCCAGACGGGGAAAAAGGGATTCGTTCGTTTGTTCGTTAAAAAGAACAATTGAGCGATATGATGGATTTTCGTCATTCGTTCGTCAAGTCGAACAATTGTTTTATTTGTTGGATGGTCACCATGACACCCTTGCCCCTGTCATCGCCTATCGACCTGCTGGCCTCTGCTGTCCGGCGTGAACGGGAGCGGCTGGGCCTTTCCGTGTCGGAACTGGCCAAGCGCGCCCGGATCGCCAAATCCACTCTGTCGCAGCTGGAGGCCGGCAGCGGCAACCCCAGCCTGGAAACGCTCTGGGCGCTGGCGACGGCATTGGGGGTGCAGGTGACCCGGCTGATCGCCGAGCCCCTGGCGCACGTGCATGTCGTCCGGGCGAACGAAGGCGTGGCGCTGGCGTCCGAGCAGGCGAACTACGCCGCAATGCTCCTGGCCGTGTGTCCCGCCGGCATGCAGCGCGATCTCTACCGCCTGGCGGTGCAGCCTGGGAAACCCCGGGCATCGGACAGCCACCTGCCCGGTACGGTGGAGCATGTCGTGCTGTGCAGTGGCCGTGCCCTGGTCGGGCCGGCCGACCGGCCGGTGGAACTGGCCCCGGGGGACTACGCCCGCTATGCGGCGGACGCGAGGCATGTGTTCGAGGCGCTCGAGCCGGACACCACGGCAGTCCTGCTGATCGAGCATCCCTGAGCCCCCGCGCGCCTTCCCTGGCCGTGCAACGAAAAAGGCACCGGCCATGTGAATGGCGGGTGCCTTTTTCCGGGGCGGACGGGATGGGCGCGCCGCGTGGCGCGCAGCCCGCTCAGACGCGCTTGCGGTATTCGCCCGTGCGGGTGTCGATTTCGATCTTGTCGCCCTGGTTCACGAACAGGGGCACCGGCACTTCGAAGCCGGTGGCGATCTTGGCGGGCTTGAGCACCTTGCCGGACGTGTCGCCCTTGACGGCGGGCTCGGTCCAGGTGATTTCGCGCTCGACGCTGGTGGGCAGTTCGACCGAGATGGCCTTGCCGTCGTAGAACACCACTTCGACGGACATGCCGTCTTCCAGGTAGTTCAGCGCGTCGCCCATGTTCTCGGCTTCGACTTCGTACTGGTTGTATTCGGAGTCCATGCACACGTACATCGGGTCGGCGAAGTAGGAGTAGGTGCACTCCTTCTTGTCCAGGATCACGTTGTGGATCTTGTCGTCGGCCTTGAACACCACTTCGGTGCCCATGTTGTTCAGCAGGGCCTTGAGCTTCATGCGCACGGTGGCGGCGCCGCGGCCGCCGCGTGCGTATTCGGTCTTGAGGACGATCATCGGGTCCTTGCCGTGCATGATCACGTTGCCGGCGCGGATTTCTTGAGCGATTTTCATAGCAGGTCTGCCTGGGTTGGGGCCGCTCAACGCACCGGAGCGCCCTCCGAAGGCCGGGCGGCGAGCGCGGCGGTGCGGCAAGGGCGCCGGGCAGGTTCCGCGGCGGGGGGATGCGCCGGCCGGCATGCGGAACTACGCGTGCCGCCCCTTTTGGGCGCAAAACCCCGGATTTTAGCTTTTTTCCTGGACGAACCCGAGCAACTGCGTCACGAGGTCGTCCTGCGCGAACAGGCGGCCGCGCGCCGCCTGCACGCAGTCGCGCCACTCGGCGAGGTGGGAGGCCGCGAGGGCGGGCAGGGCGGCCGGGTCCCCGATGCCGTTCCAGGCGTGGTGGAAATGCCGCAGCGCGGCCGGTGCCTGCAGCCAGTCGAGGAAGGCGTCGAGCTTGGCATGGTGCGCGCCGTCGTCCTGCGGATAGATGTGCCAGACGAAGGGCTGCCCGGCCCAGAGCGCGCGCACCAGCGAATCCTCGCCGCGCACGGCGTTCAGGTCGCAGGCCCACAGCATTTCGTCGAATCCGGGCTGGGGGCAGTGCGGCAGCCAGGTGATGGCCGGCCGGCTGGGAGGCGGGGCCTCCGCGGCCGGGCTGCCCGCCAGCGCGGCGCGCACGGCGGCGGTGGCGCGCCCTTGGGTGGCCAGCAGGTGGGCGCGCGGCTCTTCGGAGAGGCGGCGCAGCAGGGCGGGCAGCCCGGCGGGCTCGTAGCAGAACAACGAGACGGCCAGCGCGTCCGCGGCCACGCCGTGGCGGGACCGCCAGGCGGTGCGGTCGAAGGCTGCCTGGCGCGCGGCCAGGTCCGGCTCGCGCAGCAGCCCGCCCGTGCGCGGCGTGAAGCCCGGGTAGAAGAACCAGCGGGTGCGTCCGGCGGCGGGGCCGGAGAAAAGCGGCGAAGGCAGGCAGTGGCTGCGCTCGACGTAGGCCTCGGCCGAGAGGTATTCCAGGTTGATCCACACGGGGCGCCGGGCGGCCTGCGGCCCGTCGGCGGCGGGCAGGCGGGCGAGGAAGGCCTCGGGGATGTCGCAGCCGAAGGCCTCGACGAGCACGTCGCCCGGCCCGGCGGGCATCGATTCGGCGGACATCGCACCGGCGGCGGGCCAGGGCAGCACCTGCACGCCCGGTGCGCCCTCGGGCGCCATCCAGGCGAGGGCGGTGGCGTCGTCGGTCCACAGCCGCACGCGGTGGCCCGACGCACCGAGCTGGGCCGCGAGGCGCCAGCAGACGCCGATGTCGCCGAAGTTGTCGATGACGCGGCAGAAGAGGTCCCAGGAAAGGGAGGGGGCGGCGGTCATTGCGCGACCTCCGCGGGTGGCGCCGCGCGCAGGTGGTCCACGAGCAGGCGCGCCGCGCTGGAGAGCGCATCGCCCGCCCGCACGCACAGAGACAACTGGCGCCGTGCCCAGGGCTCGGCGAGCGCCACGGTGCGCAGCGGCAGGGTGCCCAGGTAGAGCCGCGCACTGCCGCGCGGCAGCACGCCGACGCCGAGCCCGGCGGACACCATCAGGCAGAGGGCGTCGTAGCTGGTCACCTGGATGCGCAGCCGCAGGGGCTGGCCGGCTTCCGCGGCGGCGCGCGTGAGCAGGTTGTTGATGGCACTGCCCGGGTGCACGCCGACGAAGTCGCAATGGAGCGCATCGGCCAGGCGCACGCTGCGGCGCCGCGCCAGGGCATGCCCCCGCGGTGCCACCAGCACCAGCTCGTCTTCCCGGTAGGGCAGCAGCGCGACGCGGTCGCCGTAGTTGCCGTGGTTGAGGATGCCGATGTCGGCCGCGTTTTCCGCCACGGAGCGCGCGATGGCGCTGCTGATCTGTTCCTCCAGCCGCACCTGCACCTGGGGGTGGGCCGCCATGAAGCGCTGCAGGTCTCCGGGCAGGAACTGGGTGATGGCCGAGATGTTGGCCACCACGCGCACCTGGCCCCGCACCCCGGCGCGGAAGTCGCCCATCTGCGCGGCGATGCCGTCCAGGTCGTTGAGCACGCCGCGCGCCAGGTGCAGCAGCGCGTAGGCGGCGGCCGTGGGCTCGCTGCCGCGGTTGCTGCGCGCGAACAGGTCCACGCCGAGGGCATCCTCCAGTTCCGCGAGGCGGCGGCTGGCGGCCGAGGCGGCGATGTGCTCACGCGCGGCGGCGCGGGCGATGGCGTTCTCTTCCATCACCGCCACGAACAGGCGCAGGGACACGGGATCGAGTTTCATAGGGCCGTAGTCTGCCATGCCGTTTTGCGATGGCACCTTCTCGATTGGGCGTTTTGCGGTGGCGCTGGGGCTGGGCATGATGCACGCCATGCAGGAGACGAAACCCATGGAAACCAGGGACGCGCAGGCACCCGCCCCGTCCGCCACCCCGACGACCCCCGCGGCCCTGGCCGGTGTACGGGTGATCGAGATGGGCCAGCTCATCGCCGGGCCGTTCTGCGGCAAGACCCTGGGCGAATTCGGCGCCGAGGTGGTGAAGATCGAGGCCACCGGCACGGGCGATCCGCTGCGCAACTGGCGCATGCTCAAGGAAGGCACGTCGGTCTGGTGGCAGGTGCAGTCGCGCAACAAGCGCTCGGTGGCGCTGGACTTGCGCCTGCCCGAGGGGCAGGACATCGCGCGCCGGCTGATCGCCGAGGCCGACGTGCTGATCGAGAATTTCCGCCCCGGCACGCTGGAAGTCTGGGGCATGTCGCCCGAGGAACTGCATGCGCTCAACCCCGGGCTGGTGATCCTGCGCATCTCGGGCTACGGCCAGACGGGGCCCTACCGCGACCTGCCGGGCTTCGGCGTGATCGGTGAGGCCATGGGCGGCCTGCGGCACCTGACGGGCGAGCCGGGCCGCGTGCCGGTGCGCGTGGGGGTGTCGATCGGCGACACGCTGGCGGCGCTGCACGGCGCCATCGGCGTGCTCACGGCGCTCTACCACCGCAAGGTGAACGGCGGACAAGGGCAGGTGATCGACGTGGCGCTGCACGAGGCGGTGTTCAACGTGATGGAAAGCCTGATTCCCGAATACAGCGCCTTCGGCGCGGTGCGCGACGCGGCAGGCAGTGCGCTGCCGGGCATCGCCCCTTCCAATGCCTACCACTGCACCGACGGCTGGGTGCTGGTGGCCGGCAACGGCGACAGCATCTTCCGGCGGCTGATGGAGGCCATCGGCCGGCCGGACCTGGCCGCGGCTCCCGACCTCGCGAGCAATGCCGGCCGCGTGGCGCGCGTGCAGGAGATCGACACCGCGATCGGCGCCTGGACGGCGCAGCGCACCGTGGCCGAGGTGATGGAGACGCTCGCCGCCGCACGCGTGCCCGCCGGCAAGGTCTACACCGCGCGCGACATCGCCGAAGACCCGCACTACCGGGCCCGCGACATGCTGCTGCCGCAGACCACGCGCGACGGCTACACGGTGGAGGTGCCGGGCATCGTGCCCAAGCTCTCGGCCACGCCGGGCACCATCCGCTCCAGCGCCCCGCACCTGGGCGACGATACCGACGCGGTGCTTCGCGAGGCCGGCCTGAGCGATGCCCAGATCGCGCTGCTGCGCCAGAAGGGGGTGGTGCAATGAACGGCAACGCGACCGAACCCGTGTGGCACGGCGCCGGGCGCCGCATCCACATGCAGGAGGTGGGCACGCGCGACGGCCTGCAGATGGAGCAGGCCTTCGTGCCCACCGAAGACAAGATCGCGCTGGTGGATGCGCTGTCGGATGCGGGCCTGGCCAAGATTGAGGTGACGGCCTTCGTATCGCCCACGGCGATCCCGGCGCTGCGCGACGCCGAGATCGTGATGCGCGAGATCGTGCGCCGCCCCGGCGTGGCCTATGCCGCGCTGGTGCCGAACGTGCGCGGCGCGGAGCGCGCGATCGAGGCGCGCACCGACGAGCTGAACCTGGTGATGTCCGTCAGCGAGACGCACAACCTGGCGAACCTGCGCATGACGCGCGCGCAGTCCTTCGCATCGCTCGCGCAGGTGGTGGCCACGGCGCAGGGCGCGGGCGTGGCGGTGAACGTGTCGCTCTCGTGCGTGTTCGGATGCCCGATGGAAGGCGACGTGGCCGAATCGGAAGTGTTCGGATGGGTGCAGCGCTTCGCGGACCTGGGCGTGGGCGACATCACGCTGTGCGACACCACCGGCATGGCGTACCCGGCGCAGGTGGCGGCACTGGTGGCCGCGGCGCGCGCGCGCTGGCCTGCAATGGCCTTCACGCTGCATTTCCACAACACGCGCGGCATGGGCCTGGCCAACGTGCTGGCGGCGATCGACGCGGGCGCGGACCGGTTCGACGCCTCGCTGGGCGGCCTGGGCGGATGCCCCTATGCACCGGGGGCCTCGGGCAACGTCTGCAGCGAGGAAGTCGTGCATGCGCTGGAGCTCATGGGCTACGACACGGGCGTGGACCTGCCCGCGCTGCTCGCGGCCGCGCGGCGCCTGCCTGCGCTCATCGGCCACGACATTCCCGGCCAGCTCGCCAAGGCCGGCCGGCGCCTGGACCTGCACCCGGTGCCCGCGGATTTCGAGGCCATCCGGGAGCGTGCGATGGCGCGATAGCACCCGGCCAAGGCCGCCATGGCGGGTGCGCAAACGCCGGGCAGAGCAGACCAGAAAACACAACGACGACAGGAGACAGAACCCATGCCCACGCTCCCTTTCCTCTCCGGCCACCTGCCGCGCCGCCGCGCGCTGCAGGCCCTTGCCGCAACCTTGTGCGCTCCTGCTCCATTCGCATGGGCGCAGGATGGCTACCCTTCCAAGCCCATCACGGTGGTCGTGCCCCAGGCCGCTGGCGGCGCCAACGATGCGATCGCCCGGGTGGTGGCGCAGCGCCTGTCCGAGCAGATGGGCCAGAGCGTGGTGGTGGACAACCGCCCCGGCGCAGGTGGCACGCTCGCCACCGCGGCCACGGCACGCGCGAAGCACGACGGCTACACCCTGCTGCTCACGGCCGATAGCGCGCATGTGATCGGCCCGGCGCTCTACCGCAATCCCGGCTTCGATCCGGTGAAGGATTTCGAGCCGGTCGCGCCCGTGGCCACGGCGGGCTACGTGCTGGTCGCGCACCCGTCGTTCCCCGCGAACGACATCGCCGGCCTCATCGCGCTCGCCAAGGCCAGGCCCGGGGAATATGCGATCGCCTCGGCGGGCAACGGCACGCTCAACCACCTGATCGGCGAGATGCTGCAGAAGGCCGCGGGCATCCGGCTGCAGCACGTGCCCTACAAGGGCTCGGCCGCCGCCGCGACGGACGTGGCGGGCGGGCAGGTGCCGCTGTCGGTGCAGAGCCTGCCTTCCTGCATCGCGTTCATCAAGGCCGGCAAGCTCAAGGTGCTGGGCGTGGTCAACAGCCGCCCCGTAGCCGCGCTGCCCGGCGTGCCGACGATCGGCCAGACGCTGCCAGGTTTCGGTCAGTCGCCCTGGTACGCGCTGTTCGCACCGGCCGGCACGCCCGCGCCCATCGTCGCGCGCCTGCAGGCCGAGGTGGCCCGCGCGCTGGAGCAGAAGGACGTGGTGGACAAGCTGGCCGGCGTGGGCTGCGAGCCGTTCAAGGGCACGTCCGCGCAACTCGGTGCGCTGGTGCAGGCGGAACTGCCGCAATGGGCGCGCGTGGTGAAGGAAACCGGCGCCACCGTGGATTGACGGGGCACGGCGCCACGCAACGCAACAGATAACAACCCAGGAGACATCGACATGCGACATTCCCTTCCACGCCGGCTCGCGCTGGCCGCCCTGGCCGCCTGCGGGGCCCTGCCGCTGGCCGCGGCGGCGCAGGGCAACTACCCCTCCAAGCCGGTCACCCTCGTCGTGCCCACCGCGGCCGGAGGCACCACCGACCTGTCGGCGCGCATGCTCGCGCAGGCGCTGGGCCCCGTGCTGGGGCAGTCGGTGGTGGTGGACAACAAGGGTGGCGGCAACGGCAATATCGCGGCCGGCGCCGTCAAGCGGGCCGAGCCGGACGGCTACACGCTGCTCATGCAGTACTCGGGCTACCACGTGATCTCGCCGCTGCTCACGGCGCAGAAGACCTGGGACATGGGCGACTTCCAGCCCGTGGCGAACGTGCTCTCCGCGCCGCAGATCATCGTGGTGCGCGATGGCCTGCCCGTGAAGACGCTGGGCGAGCTGATCGCCTATGCGAAGGCGAATCCCGGCAAGCTCAATTACGCCTCGTCGGGCAACGGCTCGCTGCAGCACGTGACGGGCGCCATGCTGGAACAGCAGGGCGGCGTGAAGATGGTGCACGTCCCCTACAAGGGCACGGGCCCCGCGCTGCAGGACCTGCTGGGCGGGCAGGTGGACCTGACCTTCGGCACGGCCCCGCCCTTCATGCCGCACATCCAGTCGGGCAAGCTGCGCGTGCTGGCCGTGACGGGCCGGGAGCGGCTGCCCAGCCTGCCCAGCGTGCCCACCACGGCGGAAGCGGGCTATCCGAAGGTGGATGCCACGTCGTGGTTCGCACTGTTCGCGCCGGCCGCCACGCCGCGCGCAGTGGTGGACAAGCTGGTGGCCGATGTGCGTACCGTGGTGCAGAACCCCGCCTTCCAGCAGAAAGCGCTGGAGCAGGGCGCCACGGCGGACTACCAGGGGCCGCAGCAACTGGGCGCGCGCGTGAAGGCCGACCTCGCCAACTGGGCGCAGGTGGTGAAGGCCGCGAATATCCAGGCGGAATAAAAGCCTGGGCACCTTGTTTTAAGGGTTTCCCCCATTGCGGCGTCGTGCCGCATTTCAGGGCCCCCATGCACCGCATGGGGGCTTTTTTCTTGCTGCGCCGCACCATGCGGGTGCGGTGGCGAAATCGCTTTGAATGATTGATTTTTTTCTTTAATATGACGACGTTGTAAATTTTTTCTCAACGCCCCGCCCTCATGTCCGACCTCCCCGAAACCGCCAGCGAAGCCGTGTCGATCGCGATCCGCATCGGCCGCGCGCGCCCCACGCTGACGCGTTCGCACCAGCAGATGGCGGACTACGTGCTCGCGCATCCGCTGCAGGCGGCGACGATGCCGATCGACGAACTGGCGTCGGCGGTGGGAGTGTCCATTGCCACGGCCAACCGCTTCGCGCGGGCCGTGGGCCTGGATGGCTACCCGATGCTGCGGGCCGAGCTGGTCAAGGGTTTCGAGGCCATGCTGGCGCCCATCGAGAAGATGCGCATCAAGCTGGAAAAGCCCACGTCCATCCACGACGTGTTCGCGGCCGCGCTGGAGGAAAGCCAGCGCAACATCGCCGCCACGCGCGACGCGCTGGACCCTGCCGCCTGCGAGGCCGCGGTGCAGGCGCTGCTGGGCGCGCGGCGCATCTACCTGGCGGGCTTCGGCGCGAGCGGGTGGCTGGCCGGCCTGCTGCAGCGCGGGCTGGATGCGTACTGCGACAACGTGCACCTGCTCTCGGGCGTGGGCGGCGCGTCGTACGGCGCGCGCCTGCTGCCGCGCATGGGTTCCGAAGACTTGTTCGTCGCGATCAGCTACCCGCGCTATCTCACCGACACCGTCGTGCTGGCGCAGGGCGCCTTCGAGCGCGGCGTGCCGGTGCTGGCGCTCACCGACGGTGCACGCTCGCCGCTCGTGCCCTTCGCGCGCGTCTGCCTGTTCGCGCAGACCGAGAACCAGTACGCGGCCAACTCCGAATCCTCGGCGCTGGCGCTGATCGAGGCACTCACCAGTGCCGTGGCGCACCAGTCCCGCGGGTCCGTCAAGACCGCCGCGCGCATGACCGAGGCGGTGCTGCCGTGGCTGCACGACAGCGCGCACAGCCGGCTCTCGCCGCGATCTTCCGAGGCCGGAATCCGCAAGGCGGAGCTCCGGCCCGCCCCACGGGGCCCGGGGCGCTGAAGCCGCGCACCCCACTGCTTTTTTGCTGCCTGTCCGCTGCCTGGCCCTTTTTTCCGCTCCGTTGCCGCCGCCTGCCCGCATGAACGCCTTCCACGCACCCCCTTCGACTCCCGCCGCGCCCGTGATCGCCATCCATGGCGGTGCGGGCACGCTGAGCCGCGCGCACATCAGCCCGGCGCAGGAGCAGGCCTACTACGCCGCGCTGCAGGACGTGCTGCGCGCGGGCCAGGCCGTGCTCGCGCAGGGCGGCAGCGCGGTGGATGCGGTGTGCGAAGCCGTGCGCCTGCTGGAGGAATGCCCGCTGTTCAATGCCGGCCATGGCGCGGTGTTCACGGCCGATGCCACGCACGAGCTGGACGCTGCGGTGATGGACGGCGCGAGCCTGGCCGCCGGCGCCGTGGCGGGCGTGGCGCACGTGCGCAACCCGGTGCTGGCCGCCCGTGCGGTGATGCAGCACGGCCAGCATGTGCTCATGGCCGGCGACGGCGCCGAGCGCATGGCGCGCGACGCGGGCCTGGCGATGGTGGAGCCGCCCTATTTCTCGACGGATGCGCGCCGCGCGCAGCTGGAGGCCGCGCGTGCCAGCCAGCGCGGCGCCGTGCTGGACCACGATGGCGCCGCCGCGCTGGCGGGCCGCGCGCTCGACGAAGACCGCAAGATGGGCACGGTGGGCGCCGTGGCGCTGGACGCGCACGGGCACATCGCCGCGGCCACCTCCACGGGCGGAATGACCAACAAGCGCCCCGGCCGCGTGGGCGACAGTCCGCTGATCGGCGCGGGCACCTATGCCGACGACCGCACGGCGGCCGTCTCCTGCACCGGTCACGGCGAGAGCTTCATCCGCGTGGCGGCCGCGCACGACGTCTGCGCGCGCATGGCCTACGGCGGCCTCGGCCTCGCGCAGGCCGCGGATGCCGTGGTGCATGGCGCCCTGGCCGCCATCGGCGGCACCGGCGGCCTGATCGCCGTGGACCGCCTGGGCAATGTCTGCCTGCCGTTCAACACCGAGGGCATGTACCGCGGCCTGGCCCGCGTGGGCGCATCGCCCGAAACCTTCATCTACCGCTGAGCGCCCGGCATCCGCCTGTACGCCGCCAACGACTGCATTTCTTCCCGGTCCCATGAAATCCAACGCCCCGACCTCTCCATCGACCCTCGTCCTGCCCGAGCAGCGTGTTCTGGCCGTGGACGACCTCACCATCCGCTTCGCGAATTCCGAGCGCACGGTGGACGCCGTGCGCCACCTTTCCTTCCACGTGGACCGCGGCGAGACGCTGGCCATCGTGGGCGAATCGGGCTCGGGCAAGTCCGTCACCTCGCTGGCGCTGATGCGGCTCGTGGAGCACGGCGGCGGCAAGATCATCGGCGGCTCCGTGGCATTGCGCCGCCGCAACGGCCAGGTGCTGGACGTGGCACGCGCCAGCAACGCCGTGATGCGCGGCGTGCGCGGCGCCGACGTGGCCATGATCTTCCAGGAGCCGATGACCTCGCTCAACCCCGTGTTCACCGCGGGCGAGCAGATCGCCGAATCCATCCGCGTGCACCAGGGCAAGGACCGGGCCGCCGCGCGGGCCGAGGCGCTGCGCATGCTGGAACTGGTGCGCATCCCCGAGGCGCGCAACGTGCTGGACCGCTTCCCGCACCAGCTCTCGGGCGGCATGCGCCAGCGCGTGATGATCGCCATGGCGCTGTCGTGCAAGCCGCAGCTGCTGATCGCCGACGAGCCCACCACCGCGCTGGACGTGACCATCCAGGCGCAGATCCTGCAGCTCATCCGGCAGCTGCAGGACGAGATGCACATGGGCGTGATCTTCATCACCCACGACATGGGCGTGGTGGCCGAGGTGGCCGACCGCGTGCTGGTGATGTACCGCGGCGACAAGGTGGAAGAGGGCGCCTCGGACCGCATCTTCGCCGCGCCGCAGCATGCCTACACCCGCGCGCTGCTGTCTGCCGTGCCCAAGCTGGGCGCCATGCAGGGCACTGATTTGCCGCGCCACTTCGACCTGATCGGAGCCGACGGCACACCCAATACGGACGCAGTGCTCGAATCCACGCCCGCGGACACCCGCCCGGCGGGCGTGCAGCCCATCCTGCGCGTGAAGGACCTGGTGACGCGCTTCGACCTGCGCGCCGGCCTCTTCAACCGCGTGAAGCGCCGCGTGCATGCGGTGGAGCGCGTGAGCTTCGACCTCTATCCCGGCGAGACGCTGGCCCTGGTGGGCGAGTCCGGTTGCGGCAAGTCCACCACCGGCCGCTCGCTGCTGCGCCTGGTGGAGAGCCAGAGCGGTGCCATCGAGTTCGGCGGCCGCAACATCCTCGACCTGCCCACGTCCGAGGTGCAGGCCCTGCGCCGCGACATCCAGTTCATCTTCCAGGATCCGTTCGCCTCGCTCGATCCGCGCCTCACGGTGGGCTTCTCGATCATGGAGCCGCTGCTGGTGCACAAGATCGGCACCCGCGAAGAGGCCCAGGCCCGCGTGGACTGGCTCATGGAGAAGGTGGGCCTGCCGCGCGAGCATGCGCAGCGCTACCCGCACGAGTTCTCCGGCGGCCAGCGCCAGCGCATCGCCATCGCGCGCGCCCTGGCGCTCAACCCCAAGGTGGTGGTGGCCGACGAGTCCGTCTCGGCGCTGGACGTCTCCATCCAGGCGCAGATCGTCAACCTGATGCTGGACCTGCAGCGCGAGCTGGGCGTGGCTTTCCTCTTCATCTCGCACGACATGGCGGTGGTGGAGCGCATCAGCCACCGCGTGGCGGTGATGTTCCTCGGCCAGATCGTGGAGATCGGCCCGCGCCGGGCGATCTTCGAGAACCCACAGCACGCCTACACGAAGAAGCTCATGGCCGCCGTGCCCATCGCCGATCCGGCGCGCCGCCATCTCAAGCGGGCGCTGCTGGATGGCGACATTCCCAGCCCCATCCGCGCCATCGGCGACGAGCCCGCGGTGCAGCCGCTGGTGGAAGTGGGGCCGGGGCATTTCGTCGCGCGCCACTCCATCGCCAACCTGTATTGATGTTCCTTTCCCAACCGGAGTCCACCATGAAGAAGACCCCCGCTTCCCGCCGCGTCGCCGCCAGCCTGCTGGCACTGGCCGCCCTGTCCGCCACCGGCTCGGCGCTGGCCGCCGGCAACGCCGTGCTGGCCATCTACCAGCAGCCCGAGACGCTGGACCCGTACAACACCAACACGACCATCACCACGGCCGTCACCAAGAGCTTCTACGAAGGCCTGTTCGCTTTCGACAAGGACATGAAGCTCAAGAACGTGCTGGCCGAGAGCTACGAAGTCTCCAAGGACGGCCTGGTGTACACCTTCAAGCTGCGTTCGGGCGTGAAGTTCCACGACGGCACCGACTTCAACGCCGCCGCTGCCAAGGCCAACCTGGACCGCGTGATGGACCCGGCCAACCGCCTGCTGCGCGCCAACCAGTTCAACCGCGTGGCCAAGGTCGAGGCCGTGAACCCGCAGACCCTGCGCATCACGCTCAAGGAGCCCTTCGGCCCCTTCATCAACGCGCTGGGCCACGCCTCCGCCGCGATGATCTCCCCCGCCGCACTCGCCAAGTGGGGCAACAAGGACATCGCCTTCCATCCCGTGGGTACCGGCCCGTTCGAGTTCGTGGAGTGGAAGCAGACCGAAGCCATCGTGGGCAAGAAGTTCGCGAACTACTGGAAGAAGGGCTATCCCAAGATCGACCAGATCACCTGGAAGCCCGTCACCGAGAACAACACCCGCGCCGCCATGCTGCAGACGGGCGAGGCCGACTTCGCCTTCACGCTGCCGTACGAGCAGATCGCCACGCTGAAGAAGAGCGACAAGGTGGAGGTGGTGACCGGCCCGTCCATCATCCAGCGCTTCCTGGTGCTGAACAACCTGCAGAAGCCCTTCGACAATGTCAAGGTGCGCGAGGCCATCGGCTACGCCATCAACAAGGACGCGCTGGCCAAGGTGGCATTCAACGGCTACGCCTTCCCGGCCCAGGGCTTCGTGCCCCAGGGCGTGGAATACGCCGTGAAGATGCAGCCGATTCCCTACAACGTGGCCAAGGCCAGGGAACTGCTGAAGGAAGCCGGCTACCCCAACGGCTTCGAATCGACGCTGTGGAGCCACTACAACAACACCACCAGCCAGAAGGTGATCCAGTTCCTGCAGCAGCAGCTGCAGCAGGTGGGCATCAAGGTGACGGTGGAGGCGCTGGAGCCCGGCAAGCGCGTGGAGCTGGTCGATGCCTGGCCCGATCCCAAGACCTCCAAGCTGCGCATGCACTACGTCGGCTGGTCGTCTTCCACCGGCGAGGCCGACTGGGCGCTGCGCCCGCTGTTCTCCACCGAGTCGTGGGCGCCGAAGCTGGCCAACTACGCCTTCTACAGCAACCAGGTGTTCGATGACGCCATTGCCAAGGCGCTGGTCACCACCGACAGCTCCGAGCGCGCCGCGCTCTACAAGACCGCGCAGGAGCAACTCGCCAAGGACCTGCCGCGCATCCCGCTGGTAACCGAGGAAGTGCTCTACGCCCACGCCAAGCGCCTCTCGGGCGTGTACGTGATGCCCGACGGCAACATCAACAGCGACGAGATCTCGCTGAAGTAAGCGCCGGTGTCCCGCCCCCGCATGCCGCGGGGGCCCTTTTCCCGTTTCCGTTCCGCTCCCGTTTTCCCCTCGCTGCGCACCGCAGCGCCGCATCATGCTGAACTATTTCCTCAAACGACTGCTGGGGCTGCTTCCCACGCTGCTGATCGTGGCGGTACTGGTGTTCCTGTTCGTCCACATGCTGCCCGGCGACCCCGCGCGGCTGGCTGCGGGCGCCGACGCCGACGAAGCCACCGTGCAGGTCGTTCGCCAGGAGCTGGGCCTGGACAAGCCCCTGCCCGAGCAGTTCGTGCACTTCTTCTCGCGCATGGTGCAGGGGGATTTCGGCACGTCCATCCGCACCCGCCGCCCCGTGGCTGCCGAGATCGGCGAGCGCTTCATGCCCACGCTGCTGCTCACCCTGGCCGCCATGGCCTGGTCGGTCGTGTTGGGCATGGGCATCGGCATCCTCTCGGCCGTGTACCGCAACCGCTGGCCCGACCGGCTGGGCATGACGCTCGCGGTATCCGGCATTTCCTTTCCCGCCTTCGCGCTCGGCATGACGCTGATGCAGGTGTTCTCGGTGGAGCTCGGCTGGCTGCCCACCGTGGGCGCCGACAGCTGGAAGCACTACATCCTGCCCTCCATCACGCTGGGCGCCGCGGTGGCCGCGGTGATGGCGCGCTTCACGCGCGCCTCCTTCGTCGAGGTGGTGCAGGAGGACTTCGTGCGCACCGCGCGCGCCAAGGGCCTCAACGAGCGCACCGTGGTGCTCAAGCACTGCCTGCGCAACGCGCTCATCCCGGTCGTCACCATGATGGGCCTGCAGTTCGGCTTTCTGCTGGGCGGCTCGATCGTGGTGGAGGCGGTCTTCAACTGGCCCGGCCTCGGCCGCCTGCTGGTGGACGCCGTGACCATGCGCGACTACCCCGTCATCCAGACGCTGGTGCTGCTTTTCTCGCTGGAGTTCATCCTCATCAACCTGGTGGTGGACATGCTCTACGGCTTCATCAACCCGACCATCCGCTACAAGTGAAGCGCACGGACCGGACCCCTCCCACGGACGAAGACTCGGTATGACCACGCCCTCCATTCCCACGCCTCCCGACGCCGCCCAGCTCGCGGCGGCCTCGGTGGCCCCCGCCGCCGGCGCCTCCACGGTGCGCACGCCCTGGCGCGAGTTCTGGCGCAAATTCAAGAAGCAGCACGTCGCGGTGGCCGCGCTGGTGTTCGTCGTTCTGCTCGTCGCCGTGGCCGTGCTGGCCCCCGCCATCGTGCCGTTCGATGCGGAGAACTTCTTCGACTACGACCGGATCAACGACGGCCCCTCGGCCATGCACTGGTTCGGCGTCGATCCCCTGGGCCGCGACATCTTCAGCCGCATCCTGATGGGCGCGCGCATCTCGCTGGCCGCGGGCTTCCTCTCCGTGGCGATCGGCTGCCTGATCGGCACCACGCTGGGCCTGCTCGCCGGCTACTACGAAGGCTGGTGGGACCGCATCGTGATGCGCATCTCCGACGTGCTGTTCGCCTTCCCCGGCATCCTGCTGGCGCTGGGCGTGGTGGCCATCCTCGGCAGCAGCATGACCAACGTGGTGGTGGCCGTGGCGGTGTTCAGCGTGCCCGCCTTCGCGCGGCTGGTGCGCGGCAACACGCTGGTGCTCAAGCAGATGACCTACATCGAATCCGCGCGCAGCATCGGCGCATCGGACTGGACCATCATCGTGCGGCACATCCTGCCCGGCACCATCTCGTCCATCGTCGTGTATTTCACGATGCGCGTGGGCACCTCGATCATCACGGCCGCCAGCCTGTCGTTCCTCGGCATGGGCGCGCAGCCGCCGACGCCGGAGTGGGGCGCCATGCTCAACGAGGCACGCGCCGACATGGTGAACGCGCCGCACGTCGCGCTGTTCCCGAGCCTCGCCATCTTCCTCGCGGTGCTGGCCTTCAACCTGCTGGGCGACGGCCTGCGCGACGCGCTGGACCCCAAGATCGATCGGCAGACATGAGCGTGCGCGACCCCGCCGCCATGGCGCCGCCACGCATCGGCCTGCTGGACGCAGGCCCCCTGGACGCGATCACGGACGTGGCCGGTGTCACCGTCGGCCATGCCACGCTGGACGACGGCCCGGTGCAGACCGGCGTGACGGTGATCCATGCCCACGCGCAGGATCCGTACCGCCACAAGGTGCCGGCCGGCGCCGCGGTCATCAACGGTTTCGGCAAGAGCACGGGCCTGGTGCAGCTGGAAGAGCTGGGCCAGCTCGAGACGCCGATCGCGCTCACCAATACCTTCTCCGTCGGTGCGCTGGCGCAGGCGCAGATCCGCGACTGCGTGCGCGCCAACCCCGAGACCGGGCGCGCCCTGCCCACCGTCAATCCGCTGGTGCTGGAGTGCAACGACGGCCACCTGAACGACATCCAGCGCATGGCCGTGGGCGAGAGCCACTACCGCGCGGCCTGCGACGGCGCGGGCGTGCGGATGGCCCAGGGGGCGGTCGGCGCGGGGCGGGGCATGTCCAGCTTCCAGTGCAAGGGCGGCGTCGGCACCGCATCGCGCCGCGTGCCCCTGCACGGCAGCGGTACCTGCACCGTGGGCGCGCTGGTGCTGGCCAACTACGGCCTGCTGCCGAACCTGGTGTGGGGCGGCACGCCCATCGGTGCGGCCCTGGCCGGCGCGCTCCATGCCGAAGAGCAGACCGCTGTCCGCGCCGCGGAGAAGGGATCCATCATCATGGTGCTCGCCACCGACGCGCCGCTGGACGCGCGCCAACTGCGCCGCCTGGCCTGGCGGGCCGCCGCAGGCCTCGCGCGCACGGGCTCGGTCTATGGCCACGGCAGCGGTGACATCGCCCTGGCGTTCTCGACCGCCTATACCCTGCCGCACCTGCCGCAGGAACCCATGCCGGCCGTGGCGATGGTGCACGAGGGC
This sequence comes from Paracidovorax avenae, assembly GCA_003029925.1. Taxonomy (GTDB): domain Bacteria; phylum Pseudomonadota; class Gammaproteobacteria; order Burkholderiales; family Burkholderiaceae_C; genus Paracidovorax; species Paracidovorax avenae_A. Next base: position 1,906,374 of record CP028296.1, read on the forward strand.
CTGCTCGACGGGCTGTTCCAGGCCGCGGCCGACAGCGTGGAGCAGGCCATCGTCCACGCGCTCTGGCATGCGGAAACCGTCACCGGCAGGGACGGGCATTGCCGCCGCGCGCTGCGCGACCTGCTTTCCGGGATCGGCTGAACGGGCCGCCCGAAGCCCTCCCACGCTCCATCCATTTTTTCGCCCAGTGCGTCCCATGAAAATCCTCATCTCCGTCGATATCGAAGGCGTGGCCGGTGTCTATCACCCCGAGCAGGTGCGCGCCGGCAACCCGGAATACGAGCGCGCCCGGCGCCTCATGGCCGCGGAGGCGAATGCCGCCATCGCCGGGGCGTTCGACGGCGGCGCCGCCGAGGTGTTCGTCAACGATTCGCACGGGGGCTTTCGGAACATGCCGCCGGACCTGCTCGATTCGCGCGCCCAGGCCATCCAGGGCAAGCCGCGCTACCTGAGCATGGTGGCCGGCGTGGAACTGGGCGTGGACGGCGTGTGCTTCATCGGCTACCACGCGAAATCGCGGGCCCACGGCATCCTGGCCCACACCATCAACAGCTTCGCGTTCGCCCGCATCTCGCTCAACGGGCGGGAACTGGGCGAGGCCGGCATCTACGGCGCGCTGGCGGGGGCCTATGGCGTGCCGGTCATCGCCGCATCCGGCGACGATGCCTTCATCGCGGAGACGCGGGACCTGTTCCCGCACGCGCATTTCGTGCAGACCAAGCGCGCCACGGGCGCCAACAGCGGCATCAGCCTGTCACCGGAGCGCGCCTGCGCGGCCATCCGGGAAGGCGTGTCCCAGGGCACGGCCCGGGCCGGACAGGCCCGGCCGTTCCGCATCGACGGTCCCGTCACGGTGGACCTGGAGGCGCAGTCGGTGGCGCTGGCAGACCTGTTCTGCCAGTGGCCCACGCTGGAGCGCACGGCGCCCGGCGCGCTGCGGTTCACCGCGCCCGATACCGAATCGGCGGTGCGGATGATCAATGGCCTCTCCGCCATGTCCAGCATGCTGAGGTAAGCACTGGGGAACACCCCCCTGAGCGGCTGCGCCGCTTCCCCCCGCTCTCGCCGTGCTGTGCACGGCGGGCAGGGAGACGACGCCAGTGGCCCGGCGAAGCCGGTTCCACGGCGTCTGCTGGTGTGGCCTGCTCCGCGGCCTTCTGATGGGTGACGCTGGGCCTGTTGCATGGATTGCGCACTATGCGAGTGATTGTTGGGATAACGAGATGACTGAAACTGCAAATCCGTCCACTGGCGCCATGCGAGTGATGACCGTCGGCATCGTGGCCGGCATGGGCCCCGCCGCGGGCGTGGATTTCGCGCGCCTGTTCGTGCACGCGTCGGAGCAGTGGCTGCGCGAGCACGGCCAGCCGGTGCGCGACCAGGCGTTTCCCGAGCACTGGATCGCCCAGGTGCCGGTGGTGGATCGCACGCAGGCCCTGCGTGATCCGGGGGCGCCGCAGCCGCTCGAAGGGCTGGTGTCGGCGCTGGAGCGCCTGGCCGCGGTGGGCGCCCGCGCTGCGGCGATGTCGTGCAATACGGCGCATGCCTGGCATGCGGCGCTGCAGGAGCGCGTGCCGGGCGTGGAGCTGCTGCATATCGCGCGGGAGACCGCCGCCGAACTGCAGCGCCGCGGCATCCGCCGCGCGGCGCTGTTGGCCACGCAGGGCACCTACGGCATGGGCCTGTACGACGAGGCCTTCGACACGCATGGCGTGGAGTGCGTGCTGCCCTCCGCCGAGGCGAAGGAACGGCTCATGGAAGGCATCTACGACGGCGTGAAGGCCGGCGACATGGCCCTGGCGCGCCGGCGGTTCGCCGAGGTGGGCCAGGCGGTGCGCGCGCAGCATGGCGACGTTCCGCTCGTCATGGCCTGCACGGAGATTCCCCTGGCGCTGCCCGATGCGCCGGAGGCCGCCGGCTGGACGCTGGTGGATCCGTCCGGGATCCTCGCGGCCGCCCTGGTGCGCCGCGCCTACGGCGACCACTGACAAAGCCCGGCCGGGCACGGGCCATCGCACGGCCCCGCCCGGCGCGGCCGTGCGTGCCGGCCACAATACGCACCATGTCCGATGTGCACTCCGATGAACTGCTCGCGCAGGTGGCCTCGCTGCCGCCCCTGCCGGGCGTGTACCGCTATTTCGACGCCCAGGGCGGGCTGCTCTACGTGGGCAAGGCCCGTAACCTGAAAAAGCGCGTTTCCAGCTACTTCACCAAGACCCATGGGGGCACGCGCATCGGCCATATGGTCGGCAAGATCGCGCGGCTGGAGACCACCGTGGTGCGCTCCGAGGCCGAGGCGCTGCTGCTGGAAAACAACCTCATCAAGTCGCTGAACCCGCGCTACAACATCCTGTTCCGCGACGACAAGAGCTATCCCTACCTGAAGATCACGGGCGTGGCCGCGCGCGACGGCACCGGCGAGCAGCCCGGCCAGCGCTTTCCGCGCGTGGCCTATTACCGCGGGTCCGTGGACAAGCGGCACCGGTACTTCGGACCCTATCCCGGCGCCTGGGCGGTGAAGGAAACCATCCTGCTGCTGCAGAAGGTGTTCCGGCTGCGCACCTGCGAGGACACGGTCTTCGCCAACCGCACGCGCCCCTGCCTGCTCTACCAGATCAAGCGCTGCTCGGGCCCGTGCGTGGACCTCATCTCTCCCGAGGCCTACGCACTGGACGTGCGCAACGCCGATGCCATGCTGCGCGGCGAGACCAGGGAACTGCTCGAGGCCCTGGAGGCGCGCATGATGGCGCACTCCGAACGGCTGGAGTTCGAGCAGGCGGCGGACATCCGCAACCAGATCACGGCACTCTCGCGCGTGCTGCACCAGCAGGCCATCGAGACGGTCTCCGACAAGGACGTGGACATCCTGGCCGTGAAGGTGCTGGGCGGCCGCGCCTGCGTCAATCTCGCCATGGTGCGCGGCGGCCGCCACCTGGGCGACCGGCCGTACTTCCCCGTCCACGTGGAAGACGCGGCCGCGGTGTACCAGCTGGAGGAGGGGGCTGACGGGAGCGATGGCCCCGATGGCACTGCCGAAACGGCAGGCTCGGCGGAGGCGTCTCCCGCCGCGCCCCGCGCACCCCAGCGCTCGCTGGAGGTGCAGGTGCTGGAGGCCTTCATCGCCCAGCACTACATCGGCGTGCCGGTGCCGCCCGTGCTCGTCACCAGCGAGCCGGTGGACCGCGCGCTGCTGGAGGCGCTCTCGCAGCAGGCCGGCGTCCGCGTGGGTGCGGTGCACCAGCCGCGCGAGCAGCGCCGCGCCTGGCTGGACATGGCGCAGAAGAACGCCGACATCCAGCTCGCGCGGCTGCTTTCCGAAGAGGGCTCCCAGCATGCCCGCACGCGCGCGCTGGCCGAGGCGCTGGACCTGCCCATGGACGACCTGGAATCGCTCACCATCGAGTGCTTCGACATCTCCCACACGGCGGGCGAGGCCACGCAGGCGTCGTGCGTGGTCTTTCACCACCACCGCATGCAGAGCAGCGAATACCGCCGCTACAAGATCGAAGGCATCACCGGCGGCGATGACTACGCCGCCATGCGGCAGGTGCTCATGCGGCGCTACAGCAAGGTGGTGGAGGCGCAGCGCGAGGCCGGTGGCGCCGAGCCGGCACCCGGGCAGGCGCGCCTGCCGGACCTGGTGCTGATCGACGGCGGCAAGGGGCAGGTGAGCATGGCGCGCGAGGTGTTCACCGAGCTGGGCCTGGAGCTGTCCCGCATCGTCGGCGTGGAGAAAGGCGAGGGCCGCAAGGTCGGGCTGGAGGAACTCGTCTTCGCCGACGGCCGCGAGAAGATCTACCTCGGGCGCGACTCCGCCGCGCTCATGCTGGTGGCCCAGATCCGCGACGAGGCCCACCGCTTCGCCATCACCGGCATGCGCGCCGCGCGCGCCAAGGTGCGCGTGGGCGGCGGGCAACTGGAGGAGATCCCCGGCGTGGGGCCCAAGAAGCGCGCGCGCCTGCTGCAGCGCTTCGGCGGGGTGCGGGGCGTGGCGGCGGCCAGCGTGGAGGACCTGGCCACGGTGGACGGCATTTCGCTGGAGCTCGCGCAGGAGATCTACCGGGCGCTGCGCTGAGCGGGCGGCGGTCATGGTGGCATGACACAATCGGCCCATGTTCCTGACCATCCCCACCATCATGACCTGGACGCGCATCGTCGCGATACCCTTGATCGTGGGCGTGTTCTACGCGCCGCTGGAGCCGGCCACGCGCAACCTCATCGCCACGGTGATGTTCGTGGTCTTCGCCGCCACCGACTGGCTCGACGGCTACCTGGCGCGCAAGCTGAACCAGACTTCCTCTTTCGGCGCCTTCCTCGACCCGGTCGCCGACAAGTTCCTCGTCTGCGCATCGCTGCTCGTGCTCGTGCACCTGCAGCGTGCCGACGTGTTCGTGGCGCTCATCATCATCGGCCGGGAGATCGCGATCTCCGCCCTGCGCGAGTGGATGGCGCAGATCGGCGCCTCCCGCAGCGTGGCAGTGCACATGTTGGGCAAGTTGAAGACCACGGTGCAGATGGTCGCCATTCCGTTCCTGCTCTACGACGGGCGCGCAGGCAGCATCGACACGGGTGTCTGGGGCACCTGGCTGATCTGGCTGGCCGCGGTGCTCACCGTGTGGTCCATGGTCTATTACCTGCAGAAGGCTTTGCCGGAGATCCGCGCACGCGTCAAGCGCTGACCGGGCCGGCCCTGCCGCATGTCAATGGGGGCTTGCGATAGAGCGCGCGGCGCCCGTTGCGCAAACCCCGCGCATCGCCTGGCGCCTCTGGAATTGCCGCTAAAATCCCCAGCTTCCGCCGTCGCAAAACGGCCCGTTGTATTGACACCCGGAAAGTCGATGGCTTTAATCTGGCACAGCGGCATCTGCCCATGCCAGCCCCTCTCACGCCCCGTACGAACCCCGCGCAGTTGCGGCTGTTCCGGCGCGTGTGAAGGCCAGATTCGCGCCAGACATTTCCTCCACATCCTTTCCCGAGAGGCTTCTTGTGAACAAGTCCGAACTGATTGAGCAAATTGCGACCAACGCCGACATCTCCAAGGCGGCCGCTGCGCGCGCCCTGGAATCCATGATCGAGTCGGTCAAGAAGACCCTGAAGAAGGGCGGCACGGTGTCTCTGGTCGGTTTCGGCACCTTCGCGGTGGGCAAGCGCGCTGCGCGCACGGGCCGCAATCCCCGTACGGGCGATACGATTAAGATCAAGGCTGCTAAAGTTCCGAAGTTCCGCCCCGGCAAGGCATTGAAGGATGCCCTCAACTGAGGCTCAAGGTTCAAGGTGGGGTGCTTAGCTCAGTTGGTAGAGCGGCGCCCTTACAAGGCGTAGGTCGGCGGTTCGACCCCGTCAGCACCCACCACCGATCAAAAGGCGAACGAGAGTTCGCCTTTTCTTTTGTCGCCATTGAAAGATCGAAACCATGTTCGAATCCATCCGCAAGCACTCCAAGGTCGTCATGATCGTGCTGTTCTTGCTGATCATTCCGTCGTTTGTGCTCGTGGGCATCGACCGGAACTACTTCACCAGCAAGAGCACCGTGGTGGCGCGCGTGGATGGCCATGACATCACCCAGGACGACTGGGACAACGCGCACCGGATGGAAACGGACCGCATCCGCGCGCAGTCGCCCTCCGTCGATGCCAAGCTGCTCGATTCTCCCCGCGCGCGCTACGCCACGCTGGAGCGCCTGGTGCGCGACCGCGTGATGCAGGCCGCCGCCGTCAAGATGCACCTGGTCACGAGCGACGCCCAGCTGGCCCGCACGCTGCAGGGCATTCCCGCCATCGCCGCGCTCAAGCGCCCCGATGGCTCGCTGGACGCCGAGGCCTACCGCGCGCTCGTGGGTTCCCAGGGCCTCACGCCCGAGGGTTTCGAAAACAACGTGCGCCGCGAACTCTCCCTCAGCCAGGTGATGGGCGGCGTGATGGGCTCCGCCTTCGCTGCCCAGGAGCCCGCGCGCCTCGCGCTGGATTCGCTCTACCAGCGCCGCGAGATCCGCGTCGCCCGCTTCGACGCCAAGGACTTCGCCGCCAAGGTCACGCCCACCGACGACGAACTCCAGGCCTACTACAAGGCCCACGAGGCGCAGTTCCGCCAGCCCGAGCACGCCGACGTGCAGTACGTGGTGCTCGACCTGGACGCCGTGCGCGCCAGCATCACGCTGAGCGAGGACGACCTGCGCACCTACTACAAGGAAAACCTCGAGCGCCTCGCCGGCAAGGAGGAGCGCCGCGCCAGCCACATCCTGATCAATGCCCCCAAGGACGCCCCTGCCGCCGACCGCGAGAAGGCCAGGGCCCGCGCGCAGGCGCTGCTGGAGCAGGTGCGCAAGGCGCCCAACACGTTTGCCGAGGTGGCCCGCAAGAACTCGCAGGACACCGGCTCAGCGCCCTCCGGTGGCGACCTGGGCTTCTTCAAGCGTGGCGACATGGTCAAGCCGTTCGAGGACGCTGCCTTCTCGATGAAGAAGGGCGACATCAGCGACCTGGTGGAGAGCGAGTACGGCTACCACATCATCCAGCTCAACGACGTCAAGACGCCGAAGCAGCCGACCTTCGAGGAAGTGCGCGCCAAGCTGGAGACGGAAGCCAAGCAGCAGCAGGCACAGCGCAAGTTCGCCGAACTGGCCGAGGTGTTCTCCAACACCGTGTACGAGCAGGCCGACAGCCTGCAGCCCGTGGCCGACAAGCTCAAGCTGAAGGTGCAGACCGCCAGCGACGTCACGCGCACCCCGCGCCCCGGCGCCCAGGGCCCGCTGGCCAACGGCCGCTTCCTGGAGGCCCTGTTCTCGTCCGACTCCGTGCAGAGCAAGCGCAACACCGAGGCCATCGAGACGGCGCCCAGCACCCTGGTGGCCGGGCGCATCGCCGCCTACACGCCGGCTTCCACCCCGTCCTTCGACCAGGTGAAGGCCCGCGTGCGCGACCTCTTCGTGGCCGAGCGCTCCGCCGAACTGGCGCGCAAGGAAGGCGAGGCCAAGGTAGCCGCCTGGAAGGCCGCTCCGGCCAGCGCCACCGGCCTGGGCGCCCCCGTGACCGTCTCGCGCGACAAGCCCGAAGGCCAGCCCCGCCCCGTGGTGGATGCCGCGCTGCAGGTGAATGCCGACACGCTGCCCACCTTCGCCGGCACCCCCCTGGGCGCCCAGGGCTACGCCGTCATCAAGGTGGACCGCATCGTGCCGCGCGACCCCGCGGACCCGGCCGTGGCGCGCCAGCAGCAACAGCAGTACGCCGAAGCCGAGGCCCAGGCCGAAGCCATGGCCTACTACGAACTGCTCAAGGACCGCTTCAAGGTCCAGTTCAAGGTGGCCCGCCCGACGGGCGACGGCACCCTCGCCGCGGAAAATTGATGCCAGGAATATAGGCGGATAGGTTTTTATCCGGCTATAATTCGAGGCTACGGTGGCTGTAGCTCAGTTGGTAGAGTCCAGGATTGTGATTCCTGTCGTCGTGGGTTCGAGTCCCATCAGCCACCCCAGATAAGCAAAGCCGCTACAGCTATCAAAGTTGTAGCGGCTTTTGTCTTTGGTTCCCACGGCGGGAATGCCTGCTCCCTGCATGAGGTGCGTGCGACGCTTTTCTCCATCCAGGCCCTGCGGATCTGGCTGTACGCGATGGTTGCGCTGGCCATGGCGCTTTCCAGGGGCCGATGGCACCTGGTCTTCACGGGACGGGTCCTGGCGCTGCTGGATCAGGGGTACTTCGCCCCCGCCATGGTCCCGCGCGCTGCCGTGGTTCGGCGGATGGTGCTATTCCTTCTATCCGGTGCAACCCTTTTCCGTCTCTGCCGTGGAGGTGTCCGGACTGACGTCGTGGTTGGGCATGGCATCGGTATTCTTCGTTGCCCATTGCGCGGCTGGCTATGCGGTGCACCGCGCCGTGGAACGTCCGGTGATGGCCTGGAGGACGCGGCGGGCAGCAGTCCGGGGGCAGGCGGCCATTCCGGTTACGCCCACCTGGGAGCGTGCCGCCGGGGCCGCCTTCAATCCACGCTCGCCCCGGACGACCGCACGAGCCTGGCCCATTTCTCCGTGTCGGCCTGGATGCGGCCCGCGAATTCCTCCGGGGTCGAGGTCATCGGCGTCGCACCCTGTGCCAGCAGCTTGTCCGTGGTGGCCTTTTCCTGCGCGATGGCGGTGATGTCCTTCGACAGGCGCTCCACGATGTCCCGGGGCAGGTTCTTCGGGCCCACGACGCCGAACCACACCTCCACTGCATAGCCCGGCACGCCTGCTTCGGCCATGGTGGGCACGTCGGGCAGCACGGGGGAGCGTGCCGGGCTGGTCACGGCCAGGGCGCGCAGGCCGCCGGCCTTCACCTGGGGCAGCGAGCCTGGCAGGTTGTCGAACATGAGCTGGATCTGGTTGGCCAGCAGGTCCGCCATCGCGGGGCCGCTGCCTTTGTACGGCACGTGCAGGAAGGATGCGCCGGTCATCGACTTGAACAGTTCGCCGGAGAGGTGGTTGGTGGATCCGTTGCCGGCGGAGCCCATGTTGATGGAGTCCGGCCGGGACTTGGTGTAGGCGACCAGTTCCGCGACGGACCGGACCGGCAACTGCGGGTTGACCACCAGGATGTTCGGCACGCTGGCGAAGGGCGCGACGGGCGTGAAGTCCTTCGCGGGGTCGAAGGGCAGCTTCCTGTAGAGCGATCCGTTGATGGACTGGGTGCCGACCGTGGCGAACAGCAGGGTGTAGCCGTCCGCGGGTGATTTGGCGACCAGATCCGCCCCGATGTTGCCGCCGGCTCCGCCGCGGTTGTCGACGACGACCTGCTGCCCCAGCTTTCCGGACAGTCGCGCGGCCAGCAGGCGGCCGAGGTTGTCCGTGGTGCCTCCGGCAGCGAAGGGCACGACGAGGCGGATGGGCTTGGAGGGATAGGTGTCGGCGCAGGCGCCGGCAGTGCCGAGCGCGAGGGCGGCCAGGGCAGCGAGTTTTGTCAGGGGCTTCATGGCGTGGTCCTTGGGAAGCGGTGCTGGGCAGGAGGGGAAGAGGGGGGCGGACTCTCAACGGGCCGCGAGGGCGGCGATCTCGGCCTTGAGCGCCGCGCGGGCGCGGGCCAGGGTGTCCCGCCGGGCGGCGGCCCGTGCCGTGGATTGCCGGAGGGCCTGCAGTTGCCCGGCGGCGCGCTGCCGGACCAGCGATGGCGCCGGGCCGCCTTCGACGCATCGGCCCGTGACGCTGGCTACGGGGTCCAGGCACCGCTGAACGGCTGCGCTGCCCAGCTCGATGGTGCGTCCGGTCTGCGCGGTGGCGGCGGCGTTTACCATGTCCGCCGTGATCGCGTCGGCCGAAAGCCCGGCATCGAGCGCCTCGCGCACCACCGCGCCGACCACGTGGTGTGCCTGCCGGAACGACAGGCCTGCTTCTCGCACCAGTGCGTCTGCGAGGTCCGTCGCAGTGGAGAAATCGGCCCGGGCCTTGCGCAGCATTGCCTCCTGCAGGGGCCGGGCGGAGTCCACCAGGAGCCTGAACAGCGCGAGGCAGCGCGCGCATTCCTCCGCGCTTTCCCAGAGGCTGCGCATGCTTTCGCGGTTACCGTCGCCGCTGTGCGTGAAGTGCGTGCCCTTGACCGTCGCCATCGCGGCATTGAGCAGGCCGATGAGATGGCCGGTCTTGCCCTTGAGGTATTCGACCACCACCGGATTCTTCTTCTGCGGCATGATGCTGGAGGTGCCCGCGACGCTGTCCGGGAACTCGATCAGGCCGAATTCCGGCGTGGCCCACACATAGAAATCCTGGGCGATGCGCCCCCATGTCACAGCGGCGATGGCCATCGAGGACATCAGCTCCCAGGCGAAATCGCGGGACGCGACTGCATCCAGGGAGTTGCCGACACATCCGGAGAAGCCCAGCAGCCGGGCCGTTTCCTGCCGCTGGATCGGGAACGCCGTGCCCGCGATGGCGCCGGCGCCCAGCGGGCAGGCGTCGAAGCCTTCCATGGCGACCTCGATGCGCCGGGCATCGCGGGCCAGCGCATCCGCCAGGGCGGCCAGGTAGTGGCCATACGTGATGGGTTGCGCCGACTGCAGGTGGGTGTAGCCCGGCATGACCACGCCGGCATGCTCCGAGGCGCGTGCAATGGCCACCTCGCGGACTGCGTTCAGCCCTTCCAGTACCCGCAGTCCGGCATCCCGCGCACGCATCCGGTCGGAGGTCGCCAGGATGTCGTTGCGGCTGCGCGCCACGTGCAGCCGCCCGCCGGTGTCTGCGCCGGCCAGGGCCATCAGGTGGGCCTCGTAATTGAAGTAGGCATCCTCGCGCTGCGGGTCGAGCGCCACGGCGCCGGGGCCTTCCTCTTCCATCCGCAGCAGCGCTTCGGCCAGCCGTGCGGCGGTGTCCCCGGGAACCAGATCCGCCTTGTGGAGCATCAGCAGGTGCGCCTGGTTGATGTCGGAGAGGCAGGCGAAGCCGCTGGCGAACTCGCGTTCCAGGCGTGGCAGGTAGATGTGGTCGCAAACCTCCTGGGCGGTGGCCTGCTGCAGGCGGCGGCTGACTTTCGATTCCATGGGCCTTCTCGATGCGCATCCATGCGCTGTGACGATGGGGCCAGTATCGAAACCTCGTAACATGCGGTCAAATACGAGGTTCTGCCAAGTCCATACGGTTTTGTTATGCACCATCCACCGAGCGCGAAAGCCGTCCACCCATGAAGTTCAAGCAGATCGAGGCGTTCCGCGTGGTGATGCTGACCCGCTCCATGACGCTGGCCGCCAGCGAACTGCATACCTCGCAGCCCAACATCAGCCGCTTCATCACCCAGCTCGAGGCCGAGACGGGCATGAAGCTGTTCGAACGCAAGGCCGGGGGGCTGAGCCCCACGCCGGAGGCCGAGGCCTTCTACCAGGAGGTGCAGCGGTCGTTCATCGGGCTGGATACGCTGGAGGAGTCGGTGCGCCTGATCCGCCGGCTGGGCACGGGTACCCTGCGCGTGGCCGCGTCGCCATCCATCGCCATGAGCGTGATGCCCCAGGTGGTCCGGGCCTTCCGGCAGCGCTATCCGGAGGCGCCGGTGTCCATCCAGACCAGCGATTCACCGGCCGTGGCGAAGTGGACGGCGACCCGTTACTGCGACATCGGTCTGGCGTCCTACCTGGCTGACACGCCGGGCGTCCAGGCCCGGCACTGGGCCACGGATGAAGGCGTGTGCATCGTTCCGCTCGGGCACCGGCTGGCCCGCAAGCGCCGGATCGTGGCCGGGGACCTGGACGACGAGCCGTTCGTGTCCCTGTCCCCCGGCGATGGCACGCGCGCGGCGATCGACGGGGCATTCGAGCCCGACCGGCGCAGGCTGACGCTCGACACGCCGTATGCCGCGACCATCTGCCGCATGGTCGCGATGGGCCTGGGCGTCAGCGTCGTGAATCCGCTGGTGGTGCGGCATCTGAACATTCCCGGCATCAAGGCGATTGCGTTCCGGCCGCAGGTGCCGTTCCCGCGGTACATCCTGCTGTCGCAGCAGCACGTGGAATCCGCCCTGATGGCGGCATTCCTGGAATGCCTGGCCGAGGTGTGAGCCGGACCGGGGGCAGGTGCGCCGGCGGGGCCTGAAGCGAGTGAAAAGGGGCGCTCAGCCCTGCGGCACCGGCCCCGTTGGCGGCAGCAGCCCCTTCTCGCGCAGGATGCCGGTCACGATGCCGAAGGCATGGTTGGCGACCGGCACGCCGCAGTAGATGGCGGCCATGAGGATCACCTCCTTGATCTCGTCGGGCGTGAGGCGCGATTCGGGCGGGCCGTCCAGCGCGGCGCGCACGTGCAGCGCGAACTCTTCGTAGGCGTGGATGCCCAGCATCATCGACAGCACCATGAAGCGCCGCGTGCGATCGCCCAGCGCCGGCCGTCCCCAGATGTCCTGCCAGGCGTGGCGGGTGATGAGTTCCTGGAATTCGGCGTTGAACGGTGTGCGGTTCTCCAGCGAACGGTCCACCCAGGCGTCGCCCAGGATGCGGCGGCGGTTGCGCAGGCCGGCGTCGAAATCCTCGCTGCGGGTGGTGGAAGCGGAAGAGGCTGCGGAGTCCTGTGGAGGAAGAGGCATTTGTGTCATGGTGGTCGTGCGGAGCAGTGGAGGTCTGTGCGGCGCGTAACAGCGTGGTGGGCGAGGCCGACGGATGGAGATTGGGTTGGTGTGGTGCTGGTGGCTGGCGCCCGTGCCCGCGACAATCAGCCCGTGCATTCTTCCTTGATCGCCCTCGTTGCCCTCGGGGTCCTGCTGAGCCTTCCAGCCATTGTCCTTGCATGGCACGTGTGGCGCGACCTCCGGGGAGGGCACCGCAATGCGTCGGAATGGTGCTATGCCTGCGGTAATAAGAGCCGGACATTGCGCCCAGTCAGCCATGGCAAAGGCGGGACCTATCTGTACTGCCGGCCTTGCGCTGACAACGAGGGGTTCAAATCTGCCGTCGCATGGATCGCCCTCGCGTCTTCATTGCTCATCGCTGCTGCCATTCTGGCCTCGCAATGGGCCTGATGGTCCGAGCTGGGCGTTGCAGCACGTACCCCCCTCAGGGGCTTGCCCATGCATGGCGGAAGCTCAGATCCCCGCATGTCCGCCCCGGGGCCTCGTGGTAGGCGCGGCCGATGCCGTGGCCGCAGTATTCGCGCACGACGCTGAAGCGTTCCCGGCGGGCCACCGTTTCGATCGCATGGCCGATGTCACCCAGGGTCGCGCCGGGCCGCACCTGGCGGATGCCGGCACACAGGGCCTCGCAGGTGCCCTCGACCAGTCGCCGGGCCTGCGCGCCCGGAGTGCCCACGTAGAACATCCGGCTCGTGTCGCCGAACCAGCCGCCGTGCTGTACGGCACCGTGCCCTGCACTCCGACGATGTGCTCGTGGCAGAGGCGGTCCAGCGTCTCCGTGCTCATGCCCGGTACGACATGCGGGCCGATCATGGCCAGCACCTCCGCGGCGAGCCTGCCGGCCTCGCGCGCCTGGTTCAGGTCCTGTGCTGACTTGAGCGAGATGGTGCGCGCCATCAGCGTGTGCCTTGCGCCACGGAGATGGGCGCCGGGGATGCGCCCGTACCGAAGGCGGTGGCGACGTCCAGTCCGCCTGCGAGTTCGGTGCGGACCAGCCATTGGCAGATCTGCCGGTGGTCCAGGTCGGGGTGCAGCTCGCTCAGCATGCCGATGCGCATCCAGTGCTCCGCCTGGGCATTGATGGAGCGGCTCAGCGCGCTTGCGGCGACGCGCAGGTTTTCGTGCATCCGGTCGGAGATCTTGACGATACCCATGGCCATCCTTTGTATGAAACGTATATGAATTGTATGCATTTCATCTGTTGATGCACTGAAGCCCTCCCGGGCATCCGTTCGCAGACTGCGGAAATTCCGCGTAACAAGGGATTGTTCTGAGTCAAAAACATTGCATGTTTTTGTCTAAACGATAAACTTGCTTCAAGTTGGGTGGTGAGAGTCTGGCTCGGATGGCCTGTTTTTCATGCAGGCCGCCGGCAGCCTCTTGCCGTTGGCGTCAACGTTCGATGTGGAGGTGGGCGATGAGAAGGCATTTCTTGCGGCGGGCCTGTGCGGTTTCTGCGGCCTGGCTGGCCGTGTGCCTGGCGCCTGGCGTGGCGCAGGCCCAACCTGGGGCCGAATGGCCCGCGCGGCCGATCCGCATCGTGGTGCCCTATCCCCCGGGGACGGGTCCCGACGTGATGGCGCGGCTGGTGTCCGAAGGACTGGCCCGCGAGCTGAAGGCGACCTTCGTCGTGGAGAACAGGCCGGGCGCCAACGCCATCATCGGCACGGGCGAGGTGGCGAAGGCTCCGGCCGACGGCCACACCTTCCTGCTGGTGGACCGGCTCACGCTGTCGGTCAACCCGCTGCTCTACAAGCCGCTGCCGTTCGATCCGAAGAAGGACCTCGTGTCGGTCAGCAACATCGCCGACGTGGATCTCTACCTGGTGGTGAGCGCGCGCGTGCCGGCGGGCGATTTCCGGTCGTTCATCGACTATGCGAAGGCGCGCCCGGGGCAGGTGCCCTTCGGCACCGGCGGCGTGGGGAGCGTGATGCATCTGAATATGGAGCTGCTGCAGGCCGGCACGGGCGTGCAGTTCCTGCACGTGCCCTACAAGGCGCTGGCCGAAGTGATTCCGGCGTTGCTCGGCGGGCAGGTGGATGCGACCTCCGGCGGGGTGGAAGCCCTGCTGCCACATGTGCGCAAGGGCACGCTGAAGCTGCTGGCTGTGGGGGCGGACGCGCGCACGCCGGTGGCGCCCGATGTTCCCACCGCCGCCGAGGCCGGAGCGGCCGGCATGCTGCTCTCCACCTCGTATTCGATGCATGCGCGTGCCGGCACGCCGCCCCAGGTGCTGGCGCGCATGCATGCGGCGCTGGACAAGGTGCTGTCCGCCCCCGCGCTGCGGACCTGGGCGTCCGACCGCGGGCTGCGGGCCGGTGCTTCGCGGCCGGAAGAGCTCGACGCCCGGATCGCGGCCGATGCCGAGCGCATCGGGCGGCTGGTGCGCGAGCGGCACATCCAGGCGCAGTAGCCGGGCCGCGCCTTTCCGTTTTTTCTCCCTAAGGACCCAAGACCATGAAGCCAATGACCGGCGCGCACGCGCTGTGGACCGCGCTCGCCGCAGAAGGGGTGGACACCTGCTTCGCCAACCCCGGCACCACCGAACTCGACTTGGTGCGCGCGCTGGAGCACGAGGACGGGATCCGCTGCGTGGTGGGCCTGCAGGAAAACGTGTGCACGGGCGCTGCCGACGGCTACGGCCGCATGCGCGGCCGGCCCGCGGCGACGCTGCTGCACCTGGGGCCCGGCTTCGCCAACGGGATCGCGAACCTGCACAACGCGCGGCGTGCGCACACGCCCATCGTCAACGTCATCGGGGACCACACGAGCTGGCACCTGTCCTACGACGCGCCACTGACTTCCGACATCGAATCGCTGGCGCGGCCGGTATCGGGCTGGGTGCGCCGCATCGGCGGCGTGCAGGAATGCGCGCAGGCCGGCGCGCAGGCGGTGCGCGAGAGCCTGGCCCAGGGGGGGCAGGGCGCCACGTTGATCTTCCCGGCGGACTTCCAGGCCGCGGCGCTGCCGAATGCCGTCGCGGGTGTGCCGGCATCCACGTCATCCCCCGCGCCGCGCCGCGCCGCCGAAGAGGGCGCGCCGGACGGCTACGACCCTGCGCTGTCCCTGGAGCGTTTGCGCACGGCAGGCCGGGTGGTCTTCCTGCTGGGCGGCGGCGGCGAGCACAGCGGCCTGGGCGCGCGTGCCCAGTGCGCCGCTGCGCGGCTGTGCGGGCAGTTGGGCGCTTCGGCCTATGCCGAGACTTTTCCCGCCCGGTCGGAGCGGGGCCAGGGCCTGCCGGCATTCGACCGGCTGCCGTATTTTCCCGAGCCGGCGCGCGCGGTGCTGGATGCGGCGGACCTGGTGGTGCTGGCCGGCGCGCTGCCGCCCATCACGTACTTCGGATATGTGGGGCATCCGAGCGCGCTGGTGCCGCCGGAGCGGCTGCTGGTGCTCGCAGCGCCGGGCCATGCCGTGGCCGAGCGGCTGCAGCAACTGGCGGATGCGCTGGGAGCGCCGGCCTACGAGGCTCCGGCGGCAGAGATGCCCGCGATGCCGGAGGGTGAGCTGACGCCTGCGCGCATCGCGGCGGCGCTGGCGCGCGAGCTGCCGGAGCGCGCCATCGTGTCGGTGGAAGGCGGCACCTGTGGCTATCCGTTCTACGCCGCCTCGGCGGCGGCGCGGCCGCACACCACGCTCACCAACACCGGCGGCGCGATCGGGCAGGGCCTGCCGGTGGCGCTGGGCGCGGCCATCGCGTGTCCGGACCGCCCGGTGGTGGGACTGCTGTCGGACGGCAGCACGCAATACACGGTCCAGGCGCTGTGGTCGCTGGCCCACGAGCAACTGGACGTGGTGGTGCTGATCGCGGCCAACCACCAGTACGCGATCCTGCGCAACGAACTGCGCCGCGACGGCGGCGTGCTGGGCGCGCGCGCCGAGGCGCTCACGGCGCTGGACCACCCCCGCATCGACTGGGTGGGGCTGGCGCAGTCGTACGGCGTGCCGGCGGCACGCGTGTCCACGGCCCAGGCGCTGGCCGGCGAGCTGCGCCGCGCGTTCGGGCGCAAGGGGCCGGCGCTGATCGAGATGGCGCTGTGACGAGGTTCATCGGCCGGGGCGCGTGCCGCGGCCTTCCATCCATCCAAAGGAGTGTGCAATGGATCTGAAACTGAAGGGCAAGGTCGCGGTGGTGACCGGAGGCAGCCTCGGCATCGGCCGGGCGGTGACCGAAGCGCTGGCTGCCGAGGGTGTGCGCGTGGCGATCGTGGCGCGCAGCCAGGGCGCACTGGAGCAGGCCGCGCGCGAGATCGGCGAGAAGACGGGCGTGGAGATCCTCGCCGCGCCCGCGGACGTGGGCAGCACCGCGCAGGTGGAGGCGATGATGGCGAAGGTGGCGGCGCATTTCGGGCGCATCGACATCCTGGTGAACGGCGCAGCCCACCCGGGCGGCCTGGTGCGCAGCGAGATCGAGAACGCCGACCCCGAAGGCCTGCTGGAGGACATCAACATCAAGGTGGTGGGCTACATGCGTTGCGCCAAGGCCGCGGCGGCGCACATGAAGCAGGGCGGCTTCGGCCGGATCATCAACATCGGCGGGCTCACGGGGCGCGGCAGCAAGCAGCTCTCGGGCATGCGCAACGTGGCGATCTGCCACCTCACCAAGACGCTGTCGGACCAGCTCGGCCCCTCGGGCATCACGGTGAACGTGATCCATCCGGGGGTGGTGGAGACCCCGCACATCCACGAACTCTACGCCAAGGAGGCGCGCCTGCAGGGCCTGACGCCGGAGCAGATCGAGGCGAACTACGCCAAGGCCACGCCGATCCGCCGCGTGCTGCAGCCCGGGGAGATCGCCGACGCGGTGCTGTTCCTCGCCTCCGAGCGCGCCGGCGCGATCACCGGCGAATCCATCGCGGTGGATGGCGGCATCACCCGCGGCATCTTCATCTGAACGCATCCAGGAAGGACCCGATCATGCAGGGAACGATTCTCGTGGGGACGGCCGGGCAGGGCATCCTGCGCAGCGCGGACGACGGCGCGAGCTGGCACCGCCTCGGCCTGAAGGAGGCCATCGAATTCGACGGCGTGGTGCGCAGCCTGCTGGTGGATCCGCACGATCCGCAGCGGATTTTCGCGGGCGCGGACGCCGGCATCTGCCTGAGCGAGGATGCGGGCGCGCATTTCCGGCGCCTGGAGTCGCCGGCCAACGGCATGCACGTGTGGGCGCTGGCGGTCGATCCGCGTGATGCGCGCGTCATCTACGCAGGTACGGGCGCGCCATCGCGGGCGGTGATGTTCCGCTCGCTGGACGGCGGCGCGAGCTGGACGCGCCTGCCCATCGAGCTGCCGGAGTTCTGCGCGGGCGTGAACCGCCCCCGCATCCTCGCGATCGCGGTGGACCCGGACGATGGCTCCGTCTGGTTCGGCGTGGAAGAAGGCGGCGCCTGGCACAGCACCGACCGCGGCGACACCTGGCGGCGCGTGGACGACGCAGAAAGCGGCATCGCCAACAGCGACATCCATTGCATTCGCATCCTGCCGGCCGTTGCCGGCCAGCCGAAAACGCACATCATCGCCACGGTCAATTCGGTCTATACGAGCACGGAGGGTCCGGCCGGCCCCTGGGCCGCGGAGAGTTCCGCCGACCGATTCGACGGCATGTACTACACGCGCATCCTCACGCCGCTGGAAGGCGACCGCGAGGTGCTGCTGGCGGCCATCGGCGACGGCACGCCGGGCACGCGCACGCAGATCTACCGCTCGCAGGACCGCGGCCGGACCTGGGCCCCGTCGCTGCTGCATGCCGTGCCGAACTCGACGTTCTGGGCACTGGGCACGCATGCCGCCGATCCGGACCTCGTGTTCGCGGGCACCAAGTACGGCCATCTCTTCCGCTCCATGGACGGCGGCCGCAGCTGGTTCAAGGACTGGCGCGATTTCAGCGAGATCACGGCCGTGGCGTGGACCCCCGTCGCCGCCGCCGTGAAGGCCCACCCGAAGTCCACCCTCGGAGCGAAGCCCCACCATGACTGACGCCCAAGCCGGGGTGGTGCGCCCCCGCATCCGCCGCACCCACCTGTCGCTGTTCGTGACCGACCCGTTCGCCTCGGCCGCATGGTACGAGCGCATCCTGGGCATGCAGGAAACCGCCCGGGGCGAGCGCTGGGTATTCATGAGCTTCGGCCGCAAGCACCACGACATCGCGCTGATCAAGCCCGAGCCGGGGCTGGTGGTGGGCGGCTGCGCCCTGCAGCACTACGGCCTGGAAATCGAGGGCGACATGGACGAGCTGCGCCGGCTCTACGGCCAGTTGCTGCGCGCCGGCGTGGAGGTGGTGAAGACCACCGACCACAAGGTGGGCTACGGCCTGTACTTCAACGACCCGGATGGGCACCGCTTCGAGTTCTTCCTGGAGATGGTCCACGACGACGAGGAAGGCAAGCGCGTGCTGCAGGCCCACCACGCGCCCAGCGAGCCGTTCCGGCTCGAGCCGCTGTACGACTGACGCGGCCCGCGCCGCCTTCCGTCCTCCCTTCCATTCCACTCCATTCCTTCCACACCATCATGACCAAGGCTGCCAATTTCAGCGTCTTCCATATCCGCAAGTGGTATCTCCAGATCGAGGACACCCTGGCTGGCGAGACCGGTGCGCCTGCGGACGGCGAGCCGCTGCGCAAGATCGTCATCGCCGCCTGCCTCCACAACCCGTTCGCGGGCCGCTACGAGCCGGACCTGTCGTCCTGGATCGATCCCTCTCCGGAGCTGGGCCGCGAGTTCGGCCGCCGCATCCAGGAAGCCGCCGCGGGCCGCGCGATCGAGAGCTACGGCAAGGCGATCGTGGTGGGCATCGACGGTGAGTACGAGCACGGCAATGCGCTGCTGACCAACCCCGCGGCCAATCCCATCCGCGAGGCCATCGGGGGCGGCAAGTCCTGGGTGCCGTCGTCCGGCAAGCGCGGCGGCCCGGGCACCTCGATCGACATCCCGCTCGCGCACAAGGATGCGTTGTACGTGCGCTCGCACTACGACACGGTCACCGCGCAGTTCGCGGACGGCCCCAACCGCGACGAGGTGGTGCTGATCTGGGCCTTTGCCACCCGCGGCCGGCTCAATGCCCGCCTGGGCGGACTGAAGACCTCGGAAATCCAGGGCCGGGACGGCCTGGTCTGAGGGCGGGCCATGGAACGGCGCGAACAGGTGATATCCCTCCAGGGGCTGCGGTTCCACCTCACCGAGTGGGGCAGCCCGGCGGCCCGGCCCGTGGTGATGCTGCACGGCATCCGCGGCTATGCCGAGACCTTCGCGGGCCTGGCTGCCGCGCTGCAGCCGGATTTCCGCGTGATCGCCTTCGACCAGCGGGGGCGTGGCCAGACCGACTGGGATCCTGCGGGCAACTACTACACGGACACCTATGTGGCCGACCTGGAGGGCATCGTGGATGCGCTGGGCCTGGATGCCTTCGACCTGCTGGGCCATTCGATGGGCGGGATGAACGCCATCGTCTATGCGGGCCGGCACCGGGAGCGCGTGCGGCGGCTGGTGATCGAGGATGCCGGCCCGGGCGCCTTCGATGCCAGCGAGGGCGCGACCCGCATCCGCAGGGAGCTGGCCATGACGCCCGCGTCGTTCCCGGACTGGGAAGCGGCAGCGGACTTCATGCGCGCGCTGCGGCCCACGGTGACCGAGGAGGCACGACTGCAGCGGCTGCAGAGCATGCTCTCGCCGCTGCCGGAGGGCGGCTTCACCTGGCGCTACGACCATGCGGGCATCACCGCGACGCGGCTGCATCCCGATCCCACGCGGGCGGTGGACCTGGAGGCCAGCCTGCGCGCGATCGCGTGCCCCACGCTGGTGGTGCGGGGCGGGCGCTCCGATTACCTGCAGCCGGCCATGGCCGATCGCATGCGCGCGCTGAACCCGCGCATCGAGGCCATCGAGATACCCGATGCCGGGCACTACATCCACGACGACCAGCCGGCACTTTTCGCGCAGGCGGTGGCCGGATTCCTGCGGAGCACGGCGGTCCGCGAAGCCGCCTGACCCCCTGAAAAGAGAGAGCCCCATGATCCATGAAATCCGGACCTACACGCTGGTGCCCGGTGGCACGCGCGAGTACCTGCGCCTGTACAACGAAGCGGGCCGCGAAGTGCAGACCCGCCTGCTGGGCGGCCTGGTGGCGGTGCTCACGCCGGAGAGCGGCGACCTGAACCAGCTCATCTACCACTGGGTCTTCGACAGCTACGAAGACCGTGTGCGCCGCCGCGCCCAGCTGATCGCCGACCCGGCCTTCACCGAGTTCCGCAAGACGGTGCGCCACCTGTTGGTGAGCCAGGACAGCCGGCTGCTCAGTCCGGCCTGAACGGCCCGGGGCGTGTGTCCACGAAAGGCTGCAAGGCAATGACATTTCCCACTGAAGTCCAGGTCCTCGTCGTCGGCGCAGGGCCGGTCGGGGCCACGATCGCGAACCTGCTGGGCGGCTACGGCGTGTCCGTGCTGGCCGTGGACCGCAGCCCGCAGGTGCTCGACTACCCGCGCGCGGTCGGGCTCGACGACGAGGCGCTGCGCACCTTCCAGGCGGCGGGCCTCGCCGAGCGCATGCTGCGCGACATGATCCAGAACGTGCCCATGCGCATGTACACCGCGTCGCGCCGCTGCTTCGCGGAGATCCTGCCCAGCACGCGCGAGTTCGGCTGGTTCCGGCGCAATCTGTTTTCCCAGCCGCTGGGCGAGGCGGTGCTGCGCGAAGGGCTGCAGCGCTTTGCGCATGTGCACCTGTGCCTGGAGACGGAGCTGCTGGACCTGGAGCAGGATGCGCAGGGCGTGACCGCGGTGCTGCGCGACGCGCAGGGGGAGGAACACCGGGTGCGCGCGCAGTACCTGGTCGGATGCGACGGCGGGCGCAGCCGCGTGCGCGAGGGCATCCTGAAGCTGCCTTTCGAGGGGCGCACCCATCCCGCGAAGTGGGTGGTCATCGAGTGCGACCAGGATCCGCTGGACGCGCCCTACACGGCGCTGCACTGCGACCCCGAGCGGCCCTACGTGTGCCTGCGCCTGCCCTACGGCCTGCGTCGCTGGGAATTCATGCTGTTTCCCGGCGAGGACGGCGAGCAGATGCTGGCCCCGGACAAGGTGCGCGAACTGCTGGGCCGGCACGTGGCGCGGCCGGAGTCGCTGAACGTGATCCGGGCGCGCGTCTATACCCACAACTCGCGCGTGGCGGGATCTTTCGTGGTCGGGCGCGTGTGCCTGGCCGGCGATGCGGCGCACATCACCCCGCCCTGGATCGGCCAGGGGCTGAACGCAGGGCTGCGCGATGCGTTCAACCTGTCGTGGAAGCTCGCCTGGATCCTGCAGGGGCGCCTGCGCCCCGAGCTGCTTTCGAGCTACCACGACGAGCGCCACGCGCATGCCAAGGCGATGATCGACCTCGCGGACCTGTTCGGGGCCATGCTGTCGCAGCGCAACCGCGCCCTGGCCTGGCTGCGCGACCGCTTCTTCCTGTCGGTACGCAACATCCCGCGGGTGCGCGACTATGTGCTGCAGATGAAGTTCAAGCCCATGCCGCGCTTCACGCGGGGCATCGTGCAGGACAGCGGGGACGCGCGCCGCGACGAGGTGGTCGGCCGCATGTTCATCCAGCCCCTGGTGGAGTGCGCGCCTGGCCGGCACCAGCGTCTGGACGACGTGGTCGGCCCGCGCTTCGCCGTGCTGAGCTGGTGCGAGGACGCGCTGGCCGATGCGCCCGGGGGCCTGCTGGCGCAACTGGAGCAACTGGGCTGCGGGCGATACGTGGCGGTGCGGTCGCGCGGCGCCGCGGCGGATGCCTGCGCACCGGCCCGCGGAGGACGCATCGAGGACGTGGAGAACACGCTGCATTTCTGGTTCCAGGACCGGGGCGTGGACTGGGTGCTGATCCGACCCGACCGCTTCGTGGCGGCTGCTGGCCGCCGGGGCGATGCGGTCGCGCAGCTCGCGGCGTTTTGCCAGACTGTGCTGCCGCCCGTGCTCCAGCCCCTGGCAGAGCCGGCCCTGCCGGCGTGAAGGAGTCCGAGATGTATCCCGAACTTTCCCTGTTCATCGGCGGCAGCTTCCGGGGCGGCAGTGCCGGGCAGCCCGTGCACGACCCGGCCACGCTGGACGTGCTGGGGCATTTGCCCTGGGCAGGACCCGCCGAGGTCGAGGCGGCGATCGAGGCCGCGCACCGCGCCTTTCCCGCCTGGCGCGACAGCTCGCCGATGGAGCGGTCCGCCGTGCTGCGCAAGGCCGCCGGCCTCGCGCGCGAGCGAGCCCAGGACATCGGCCGCGGCATCACGCTGGACAACGGCAAGCCCCTGGCCGAGGCCGTGGCCGAGGTGCTCAACGCCGCGGAGCACCTGGAGTGGCATGCGGAGGAATGCCGGCGCATCTACGGCCGCGTGGTGCCGCCGCGCCATCCGTCGGTGCGGCAGTGGGTGGTGCGCGAACCCGCCGGCGTGGTGGCTGCGTTCAGCCCCTGGAACTTTCCTTTCGGTCAGGCCGCGAAGAAGCTGGCCGCCGCGCTGGGCGCGGGCTGCACGGTGGTGCTCAAGGGGCCCGAGGAATCGCCGAGCGCCATCGTCGCGCTGGCGCGGCTGTTCCACGACGCCGGCCTGCCCGCGGGGGCGCTCAACCTGGTGTGGGGCGTGCCGGCGGACATCTCCCGCCAGCTGATCGAATCGCCGCGCGTGCGGGTCGTGTCGTTCACGGGTTCGGTGCCCGTGGGCCGGCAGATCGCCGCCCTGGCCGGAACCCACCTCAAGCGCACCACGATGGAGCTGGGTGGCCATGCCCCCGTACTGGTGTTCGACGATGCCGACGTGGACGAGGCCGCCGCCGCGCTGGCGCGCATGAAGGTGCGCAACGCCGGGCAGGTATGCGTGTCGCCCTCGCGCTTTTTCGTGCAATCCGGCATCTACGACAGGTTCGCCGAGCGCTTCATGGACGCGCTGGGCGCGGTGAAGATGGGCCCCGGCCTGGAGGAGGGCGTGCAGATGGGGCCGCTCATCCATGCGCGCCGGCTGCAGGCGGTGCAGGGGCTGGTGGACGATGCCGTCGGCGCGGGCGCGAAGGCGTTCACCGGCGGGCAGCGCGTGCGTGGGCGCGGCCACTTCCTGGCCCCCACCGTGCTGCGGGACGTGCCCCCGGGCGCGCGCATCCTGCGGGAGGAACCCTTCGGCCCCCTGGCGGTACTCGCACGCTTCGACACCGTGGACGATGCGTTGCGCCAGGCCAATGCGCTGCCCTTCGGGCTGGCGTCGTACGTCTTCACGCAATCGCTGCCGGTATCCACGCGCGTGGCCCGCGGGCTGGAGGCCGGCATGGTCAACATCAACCATTCCGGCATGGCCCATCCCGAGCTGCCCTTCGGCGGCGTGAAGGACAGCGGCTTCGGCAGCGAGGGCGGCACCGAGTCCTTCGACAGCTTTCTCGTGACCAAGATGGTCACCCAACTCTGAGCCGGCATGGCACGGCTTCCTCTATGTTGAACCTGCAAGATCCTTCCCTGCTGCGCGACCGCTGCTTCGTGGACGGCCGCTGGACCGCCAGCGAGCGCTCCCTGGCCGTGGCCGACCCCGCCACCGGCGCCACCGTGGGCCACGTGCCCCGCATGGGCCCTGCGGAAACCCGCGAGGCCATCGATGCGGCGCACCGCGCATGGCCCGCGTGGCGCGCGCGCACGGCCGGCGAGCGTGCCGCGCTGCTCGCGCGCTGGCATGCGCTGATCCTGGCGAACCAGGACGATCTGGCGCGCATCATGACGGCGGAGCAGGGCAAGCCCCTGGCCGAGGCGCGCGGCGAGATCGGCTACGCGGCTTCCTTCATCCAGTGGTTCGCCGAGGAGGCCAAGCGCGTCTATGGCGAGACCGTGCCTGCGCCCGTGGCCTCGCAGCGCATCGTGGTGGTGCGGGAGCCCGTGGGCGTGTGCGCCGCCATCACGCCGTGGAACTTTCCCGCCGCGATGATCACCCGCAAGGCCGGGCCGGCCCTGGCGGCCGGCTGCACCATGGTCGTGAAGCCCGCCAGCCAGACGCCGCTCACCGCGCTCGCCCTGGCGGTGCTGGCCGAGCGTGCGAGGATTCCCCCGGGCGTGCTGTCGGTGGTGACCGGACCGGCCGGAGAGGTCGGCACCGAGCTGGCGACGAATCCGCTGGTGCGCAAGCTGAGCTTCACCGGCTCCACCGAGGTGGGCCGGCACCTGATGCAGCAGACGGCGGCCACGGTGAAGAAGGTGTCGATGGAGCTGGGCGGGAACGCGCCCTTCATCGTGTTCGACGATGCCGACCTGGACGCCGCCGTGGAGGGCGCGCTGGTCTCGAAGTTCCGCAATGCCGGCCAGACCTGCGTCTGCGCCAACCGGCTCTACGTGCACGCGCGCGTGTACGACGCGTTCGCTCGCAAGCTCGTGGAGGCCCTGCGGGCGCTGCGCGTGGGGCCGGGTGCCGAAGAGGGCGTGCGGATCGGCCCGCTGATCGACGAGGCCGCGGTGCGCAAGGTGGAAGAGCACATTGCGGACGCCGTCGCCGGCGGCGCGCAGGTGGCCCTGGGCGGGCGGCGCCATGCGCTGGGCCGCAGCTTCTTCGAGCCGACCGTGCTCACGGGCGTGACGCAGAGCATGCGCGTGGCGCGCGAGGAAACCTTCGGGCCGCTGGCGCCGCTGTTCCGCTTCGAGACAGAGGACGAGGTGGTGGCGATGGCCAACGACACCGAGTTCGGACTGGCGAGCTATTTCTACGCCCGCGATCTCGGCCGCGCATGGCGCGTGGCCGAGCGCCTGGAGTACGGCATGGTGGGCGTGAACACGGGACTGATCTCCAACGAGGTCGCTCCGTTCGGCGGCATCAAGCAGTCCGGCCTGGGGCGCGAGGGCTCGCGCCATGGCATGGACGATTACCTCACCCTCAAGTACATCAACATGGCCGGCATCTGACGCGGCCCGCGAACGCTCTTTTCTTTCCAACAACCAGGAGTTTTCCATGTCCCAGTCGCTCTCGCCCCGGCAGCCCGACCATGCGATCCACAGCGTGTTCACCGACCGGTGGTCGCCGCGTGCCTTCACCGGCGAGCCCATTCCCGAATCCGGCCTGCTGGCCTTGCTCGAGGCGGCCCGCTGGGCGCCTTCGGCCTACAACGCCCAACCGTGGCGGTTCATCTACGCACGGCGCGATACCGCGAGCTGGGATCCCATCTTCCAGGCGCTGGAGCCTTTCAACCAGGGATGGGCCCAGCGGGCTGGGGCCCTGGTGGTGATCGTCTCGGCAGAGCAGGCCGTGTTCCCGGGCGAATCCGCGCCTGCGCCGAATGCCTGGCATGCCTTCGATGCGGGTGCCGCCTGGGCCAGCCTTGCGCTGCAGGCGACGCTGTCGGGCTGGTCGACCCATGCCATGGCCGGCTTCGATGCCGTCCTCGTGCGGGAGGCGGCAGCCATCCCCGGGGGCTATGCGGTCCAGGCCGTGGTGGCGATAGGCCGGCGCGGCGACAAGGGCGTGCTGCCCGAAGGCCTGCAGTCGCGCGAGTCGCCCAATGGCCGCCTGCCGCTGGCGCAACTGGCCTCGGAAGGGCGCTTTCCTGCAGGGGCTGCGGGCGCCTGACATTCCGCAGGCCGTCTCCTGCCCGACCCATGGGCTGCCCGCGGTGCCGTGCCTGGCGTCAGCGGGCGGTGGCAGTCGGCGCGACCGGCCCCTGCCGCGAATAGAACACATCGGGCCGGTCCGGGGTGCCGGCTCCGACCACCACGCTGGTCAGGGCCAGCCGGTCCGGCCGGACTTCGGTGGCGAAGCTGGCGCCGCTGTCGGCGCTGCGCAGCACCAACCCGTCCAGGCCTGCACCCACGACGGTGCCGCCGCGCGCTTGCAGCGCGGTGATGGAGGACTGGCTGTGCGTTTCCACCCGCTGCCAGGTGCGGCCGTCGTCGCCGCTGCGGTAGAGGGAGCCGCGCAGGCCGGCCGCCAGCAGCGTGCCGTCCGGCGTGGCCGCCCCGGTCCAGAACGAACCCTGGTATCCGGTGGGAAGATAGGTCCAGCTGCGGCCCTGGTCGTCCGAGCGCAGCACCATGCCTTTCTCTGCGGCGGCGAAGAGCCGGCCACGGGCATCCGCGAACAGGCCCAGCAGGTTCAGGTCGGCCTTGCGGGCGCCCTCGGGCGGGGCCAGGTCCACCTTCTGCCAGGTCGCCCCGCCGTCGTCCGTGGTCAGCACCAGCGACCACAGGCCGACCGCCACGCCGTGGGCGGCGTCGAAGAAGTGCACGGCGAAGAGCGGGCGGTCTTCCTGCAGGTCCTTGCGCTGCAGGGTCCAGGTTTCGCCCCCGTCGGCGGTGTGCAGGATCACGCCGGCATGGCCCGCAGCCCAGCCGTTGCGCACGTCCGAGAAGGCCACGGACGTCAGCGTCACGTCCACGGGCACCGAACGGGCCTGGCGGTGTGTGCGGCCGCCATCGTCGGACAGCAGCACCACGCCGTGGTCGCCGACCGCCACCAGCCGTGAGCCCGCCAGGGCGCTGGCCAGCACCATGGCCTGGGCGGCGTAGGAAACCTGGCGCGCCGCGGCGATGTGCGGCACGGTCGCGGAGCCCGTGGCCGGCGCGGGCTGGGCAAAGGCGGCTCCCTGCAGGCACAGGGCCGCGGACAACAGGAGGGGAGGGATGCTGGGGCGCATGGGGCGGGTCCTGGAAAGGGGTCAGTCGTGCTGGAGCCCGGTGGCCTGCACGGGCTTGCGGCGGGGAAAGAGGCGTTCCAGCCAGACGGCCACGGCCGGCAGGGCCGTCATGGCCATCACCATGTTCACCATGAACATGAAGGCCAGCAGCTTGCCCATGTCGGCCTGGAACTTCAGCTGCGAGAACGACCAGGTCGCCACGCCGATGGCCAGCGTGATGGCCGTGAAGATGGTCGCCGTGCCCACCTCCAGAATGGCCGATTCCACGGCCTTGACGATGCTCTGGCCGTGGGCGAGGTGCATCAGCAGCCGGTTGTAGATGTAGAAGGCGTAGTCCACGCCGATGCCCACCGCCAGCACCATCACCGGCAGCGTGGCCACGGTCAGGCCGATCTCCAGCTCTTTCATGAACCAGTAGCCGATGAAGGTGCCCACGGTGAGCGGCAGGCAGCAGGCCACGACGGCGCGCAGGTCGCGGTAGACCAGGAACACCAGCACGATGATGGCGGCATACACGTAGAGCATCATCGGCAGCTCGCTCTTTTCCACCTCGTCGTCGATCGCCGCCAGTACGCCGGCGTTGCCGGAGGCGAGGCGGATGACGATGCCGTCCTGCCTGTCGTGCTCGCGGAAGCGCTTCACGGCGTCGATCACGCGCTGGATGGTGGCCGCCTTGTGGTCGGTCAGGAACAGGTGGACCGCCGTCATGCTGCAGTCCTTGCGCATCATGCCGGGCAGGCGGGCGATCTCGGTGGACAGGGCCGCGTAGTTGCCGGGGTCCAGCGGGATCACCGCCATCTTCGGATTGCCTTCGTTGTAGCCCTCGTTGTAGAGCCGCAGCTGCCCCGCATACGAAGACACGGAGAGCACGCCCTCCACCGGCTGCATGGTCCAGGTGAAGCGGTCCTGGTAGAGCCCGACATTGACGTTGCCGCAACTGTCGGGCGGTGCCTCGAAGACCACGGTCAGCCAGTCCAGGCCGGTGTCGTAGCTGCTGGAGATGGCGACGGCGTCGCGGTTGAAGCGCGAGTCCGCGCGCAGCTCCGGCGCGCCGGGCTGCAGCGTACCCACCACCCGGTCGCGGCTCTGCCAGACGGCGGCAGCGAACACCACGGCCGTGGCCGCCAGCACCAGCAACGTGTTGCGGGGCTCTGCCACGCGGGCGAGCACGCGCAGCCAGCCCGAGCGCCGCTCGCGTTGCACCAGCGCCGCATCGGCGTAGCGCTTGCCGATGTCGAAGTACGAAGCCGCCACC
The DNA here is from genome assembly GCA_003029925.1 of Paracidovorax avenae. GTDB lineage: Bacteria > Pseudomonadota > Gammaproteobacteria > Burkholderiales > Burkholderiaceae_C > Paracidovorax > Paracidovorax avenae_A. The sequence goes on from CP028296.1 coordinate 1,934,310, forward strand.
GGCAGCATCACCAGGTTGGTGACGATCTTGTAGGCCACGCCCAGCGAGGCGGTGATCGCCAGCTCGCGCACCATCGGGATCGGGATGAGCAGCAGGGTGACGAACGATACGAAGGCGGTCACCAGGGCCAGCGTGCCCGGAATCAGCAGGCCGGTGAAGCTGTCGCGGCAGGCGTCGTAGTTGGAGCGGCCGTGCGATATCTGCCGCACGATGAAGTTGATCTGCTGCACACCATGCGATACGCCGATGGCGAACACCAGGAAGGGCACGAGCACGCCGAGCGGATCCAGGCCGAAGCCGAGCAGCTTGAGCGTGCCGAACTGCCACACCAGCGAGGTGAGCGAGCACACGATCGGCAGCAGCGTGAAGCGCACCGACCGGCAGTACCAGTACACCGCCAGCGCCGTCAGCACCAGGGCTATGGCGCAGAACTTCAGCACCGAGCGCGCGCCGTCGGCGATGTCGCCGATCTGCTTGGCGAAGCCGATGATCTGGATCTCGAAATCCGCATCCTCGAACTTCGCGCGGATGCGCTCTTCCAGCAGGTGGTTGTAGGCCACGTAGTCCAGCTTCGTGTTGTCGGCGCCCACCTCCAGCAGCTCGGCGGTGACCATGGCGCTCGTCTCGTCGCGCGAGACCAGCGTACCCACGAATCCGCCCTGCGACGCGGCACGGCGAATGCCCGCGATGGACTCGGGTGTGAGCTGTCCGGGCGTGATGGTGCTGTCGATCAGCGGGTCGGCCCGGAAGCCTTCCTCGGTGATCTCGTTGACGAAGCTGTTGGGCGTCCAGACCGAGCGCACGCCCAGCCGCTCGACGCTGGGCAGGTAGCCGACGGCCTGGGTGACCTCGTACACCCGCTGCAGCGCGGCGGGCGTCCAGATGCTGCCGTGCCGCGCCTTCACCACGATGTTCAGGCGGTTGGCGCCCAGCACGTCGTTGCGGTACTCCTTGAAGGTCTCGATGTACTCGTGCCCGACAGGCATCTGTTTCTCGAAGCCCGCGTCCATGCGCAGCTGCACCGCGAACCAGGCCATCACCGCGGTGAAAAGCACCAGCGCGGCGAGCAGCACCGTCCTGTGGTGGAAGACGATTTGTTCGACGCGCTGCACGGCGCGGACGAGGGCGGACCGGGAAGGAGATGCGGAGTCGGGCACGGGCGGCTTTCGGCAGGCGGTCGGGTGGCGGTCGGGCGGTCAGAAGTTCCGCGACAGGGTGAAGCCCAGGTAGTTGCGGTCGCGCAGCGGCTGGTCGAACACCCGCTTGCCGCCGAAGAAGGCCGCGTAGTTGATCGACGCCTGCCACTTGGCCGGGTTCTGCACGAAGCTCACCGTGAGGTTGATCGACTTCGCGCCCTCCATGAGCTGGCCGGCCGCATTGGGCGTGCGGCCCTTGACGGCCTGGAAGTAGTAGATCTCGGGGATCACCTGCCAGCCCGGGATGACCGTGCCGTCGTACACCCAGCTGAAGTCCAGGTTGTATCCCCACGCCGTCTTCGAGCCCATGGGCGAGGGCGACGCCCCCGCGTCGAACTCCTGCCCCCAGCCCCAGGCGCCCGCGGAGATCGGATCGGCGCCGTACAACTGCTTGAGGTGCGGGTAACGCACCACCACGGTTTCCGCCATCAGGGTGGCGGTGCTGGCGCCCAGCAGGTCGAGCAGCCACTGGCCGTTGCTGGGCGTGACGCTGTAGAGGCCGGTCAGGTGCCACTGGAACTTCTTCTCGTCCACCCAGCAGTTGCCGCCCTGCGAGGCGCACCCGGTGGCGGCGGAATTCAGCGACACCGCATCGCGCGGCCGGTAGGACAGTTCCGTGCCGACGGACCAGTCGCCCACGGGCATGTTCGCGCTCACGCCGTAGAGCCGGCGGTTCTCCGCGAACGCCCAGCCCGCGCGCCCCGTGCCGTTCACGTTGCTGCTGAAATTCGCGCCCTTGTCCTGGTAGTTCAGCACGTAGGCGCCAAGGTTGAGCGAAGTGCCCTCCGGCTGGTAGCGCAGCGCCACGCCCCACTGCCCGCTGTTCCTGGGCTTGGCCTCGACGAGCCCGTAGGTGTCGTGGCCCGTGCCGAGGCCGTTGGCGGTGGACCAGTAGCTGCCCGTGGGGGGCATGTAGTTGCCGTTCCAGTGCGTCTGCACGTAGGCCTCGACATTGAGGCCGTGGCCCAGTCCGCTGGCGACGCTCACCATCGGCGCGGGCAGCAGCACCTCCTTGAGCTGGGTGCCGGGCTGCGAGGCGCGCATCACGTCCACCGCGTTCGTGCTGTTGATGCCGCCGGACAGGAACAGGCTTTCGCCCCAGTTGATCACCTGGTTGCCGACGCGCACGCGCGCGCGCTGGTCTCCGATGTCGAAGGACTTGCTCACCCACAGGTCCAGCAACCGGGCCTTGAACCGCAGGTCACGGCGCGCATCCGGCGCCAGCCCGTCCCGCAGCCCGGAGGGCGCGCCCGCAGCCAGGTAGCCGGTGGTATCGGAGGCGGTGAAGTCCTTGATCCAGTTCACCCGCCCGAGAAAGGTGATGTCGGACGGCAGCTTCAGCAGCAGTTCGTGGCTGCCCTTGAGGTAGGTGGTGAAGGCGTCGCCCTTGGCGTAGTTGAGGTTGCCCTGGTCGCCCAGGGCCGAGGTGGGCGCCAGGCAGCCCGCGGGTGCCCCGTCGCCAGTGGCGCCTGCGTTGACGAGGGTGCAGGCCGGGTCCTTCATGCGAATGCCGGTGCCGATGGTGACCGTCGAGTCGAAGCTGCCGCGGAAATTCTCCGTCTCGAAGGTCATGGCGTCCGCGCCGGTGCCGAGCAGTGCGGCCGCGGCCAGGGCGGTCGTGCGCAGGTGCAGGGAGTGCTGGGTGGTCATGCTGTTCTCCTGGGTGGGGCGGGGGGCTCAGCGCTCGCTGATGGCGCGGAGGTTGTCGGAGGTGTAGAAGCCCGACTTGAACCGCGGGCCGGTGGGCTCGGTGAACCAGCGGATGTCCTTGCCGACACCGACCGTGTGCGTGTCGAACACGTAGCGGCCTTCGGCCAGGTTGTTCTGCACCATGGCCATCACGTCGCAGCTGCCGGTCTCGTAGACGGGAATCAGGAAGCCTTCGCGCATCTTGGCCAGCTTGTTCTGGCCGTCGAAGTCATCCATCAGCACCGGCGCCCAGCTGTCCTCGTCGAGATAGATGGTGCGCTTCGGCGCGGAGTGCCGCATGCCGGACTTGACCGTCGCCTCGATCACCCACACGCGGTGCAGTTCGTAGCGGCGGTGCGTCTGCGCGATGAAGTCCGGCCTGGCGACGTCCTCGAACTTCGCCTTGAAGTCGAACGCGCCGAACGCGTTGTAAGGCACGTACATTTCCTTCTTTCCGACCAGCTTCCAGTCGAAGCGGTCCAGCGCGCCGTTGAACACCTGGGGCTCGTCCAGCGTGTACTGGTTCTCCATGCCGATCTGCGGCGCGTCATGCGAATAGGTGGGCATGCGCCGCACCCGCCGCTGGCCCGGGAAGTAGTAGAAGGTTTCGTTCTCTGCCTGGTTGATGTACTGCGTGATCGCCAGGGCCTGGCCGGCCAGCGCCGCGGGCGCTACGTAGCCGAAATACACGTAGAACTCCACGGGCGGCAGAGAGGACAGCTGCGTGGAGCCCTTGGCGCCGGAGGGGATGAACACGGTCTGCTCCGAATCGGCGCGGATCCATTCCGTGCTGCCGCGACGCGGCGACACCGCGGTGATCGTGCCCTTGTAGTCGATGCCCACGCCGCGGTAGCGCATCTTGGAGTTCCACATCGCTTCCACACCGGAGGACGGGATGGGAAATGGGTAGCCGGGCACGGTGGCTTCCTTCAGGCTCCAGCCGTCCTCATTGAGCTTCGCGGTGCCCAGGTTCTTGCGGGTGTTGGCGGCGACGAAATCCGGCACGCCGCAGGTGCGGTGGGACGGATACACGTCCATGCGGTAGTCCTTGCGTTGCTTGAGCATGGCCAGCTGGCCGGCGCTGAGCTTGTCCGCGTACTGGTCCGCGTTGGATGCGTCGATGGTCAGGAGCGGCTTTTCGTCCTTGTGCTTCCAGTAATCCACGCGCAGCTTGCCCCATTCCCAGCCGGCCTGCGGGGCTTCGGCTCCCTGCCACGCGGGAATGGAACCGTCCTTGCTGCCTTCCTTTTCCGCGCCGGACGGCGTGAGCTTGTCCAGCTGGGCGAGGTCGGCCGCGGGAGCGACGAGTGGAAGCGCGAGCAACTGGGCCGCGAGGACGGCCGTGCAGGTTGCGCGAAAGAAGGGGGCTGGGGGCTTGCGGACCATGGGATTCTCCGTGGGTTGGGTGGGTTTGATCGGTCGCCCGCGCGCCATGGCGGCGGCGTGCGGGGCACTGTCTAGCGGTGAGACGGCGGGGCCTTGGCGCCCGCCGGCGATGCGGCAGGGGCGCTCCGGCGCAGTGGCAGCATGCGGCGCAGCACGTCGTCGCGCCGGACGAAGTGGTGCACCAGCGCCGCTCCGATATGCAGCGCCACGAGCACCCAGGCCACCCTCTTGCCGAGGAAGCTGTGGGCCGTCCACATGGCGTCTTCAAGTTGGAGCGTGGTCAGTCCGAACAGGGACCGGATCCATTCCGCGAACGCCGTGTCGCGGCACGCGGGAATGACGAACAGGCCGAAGTTCGTGGGGTCGTACGTGGTCATGTAGCCCGACACGGGCATCAGGATCAGCAGCGCATAGAGCGCCCAGTGCGCCGCATCCGCCGCCAGCACCTCCAGGCGGGAGGCCGGGGCGTGCCGCGGGGTGGTTCCGAAAATGCGCCACAGCAGCCGCGGCAGCACCAGGAAGCCGATGGTCATGCCCAGCACCCAGTGGATGTTGAGGATCGGCACCACGCGTTGCGCATCGGGTGCCCACCCGAACAGCGGGGGACGCACGCTGGTCTCGGGATCGACGATCCAGATCACGTAGTACGCGACCCCGTACGCGGCGATGAAGGCCGCGGCCATCGCCCAATGGAACAGCATCGAGACGCTGCCGTAGGCATCGAGGGTATTGCGCCATCGCATGGTGGGTTTCTTTGGCACGGAGGTCAGGGGGCCGGACTGCCGCCGGCTCAGGGCAGCAGGATGGTGACGACCTTCTCTTCGGTGTAGGCGATGGCGCCGGCCAGCCCGCCCTCGCGCCCGATGCCGCTGTCCTTCACGCCGCCCCATGGCAGGTTGGCCTCCAGCGGGCTCCAGCAATTCACCCCCACGGCACCGACGCGCACCGCAGCGGCGACGCGATGCGCGCGCGCCAGGTCGTTCGTCCACACCGTGGCCGCGAGGCCGTAGCTGGAATCGTTGGCCAGCGCGATCGCTTCCTCTTCCGTGTCGAACGGGATCACCGTGCCCACCGGGCCGAAGATCTCTTCGCGCGCGATGGTCATGGCGTTGGTCGCGTTGGCGAAGATCGTGGGCTTCACGAACCAGCCTTTGTCGGGCGACGAGACGCCGCCCGCGAGCAGTTCGGCGCCTTCCTCCAGGCCGATGCGGACATAGCGGTTGACGCGCTCGAATTGCGCCTTCTTCGCCACGGGGCCCATCTGCACGCCCGGCTGGCGCGGATCGCCCACGACCACTGCATCGGCGGCCTCGGCCAGCGCGGCCGCGAAGCGCTGCGCCAGGCTGCGCTGTACCAGGATGCGCGAGCCCGCGGCGCAGACCTGGCCCTGGTTCACGAACAGGCCCAGTGCGCAACCGCGCAACGCCTGCTCGAACGACGCGTCGTCGAACACGATCTGCGCGCTCTTGCCGCCCAGCTCCAGGGTCACGCGCTTGAACGACGCCCCTGCGATCTGCTGGATCGCTCGGCCGGCCTCGGGGCTGCCGGTGAAGCTGATCTTGGCGACGTCGGGGTGTTCGCACAGTGCGCGGCCCACCACGGCACCGTAGCCCGTCACCACGTTGACCACGCCGTCAGGGAAACCGGCCTCCTTGCACAGTGCCGCCAGGTGCAGCGCGGACTGGGGCGTTTCTTCCGACGGTTTCAGCACTGCGGTGCAGCCGGCCGCGAGCAGGGCAGCCAGCTTCCACGTGGTGATCATGAGCGGCGAGTTCCAGGGAACGATGGCGCCCACGACGCCCACCGGCTCGCGAACGGTATAGGAAAGCGTGCGCATGCCCATGTACCCGCTGGTCGGGATGGTGCGTCCCTCGAGCTGGTTCGCCCAGCCCGCCGCCGCGCGCAGGTGCGAAACGGCATTGGGCACGTCCATCATGCGCGGCTCCATGGGCGAGCGGCCGATGGCCTGCGCATCCATGTCGGCCAGCAGTTCCGTATCGCGTTCCACCAGGTCGGCCAGCCGCAGCAGCAGGCGGGAGCGCTGGGCGCCCCCGAGGCGGCTCCATGCGCCGCCGTGCAGTTGGGCGTGCGCGGCGGCGACGGCGCGCTGGATGTCTTCGGCGGTGCCGAGCGCCGCCGTCGCGTATTCCTGCTCCTTCACGGGATCCACCAGCGCCATCCGGCCTCCGTCGGAGGCCTCTGCGGGGGCGCCATTGATGTAGTGCTTCAGGGAGTGGTTCATGGGCATGTTGCGGTGTGTGTTCTGCAAAGTTGGGAAGCACATGTCGCGCAATCGCCCGTTCCCGGAACTGCCGCGCTGTGTGACGTTGCCGGAAGTTTCGGGTTCGACCTTCAGGCCGCGTTAGCCCAAATCAGCAACTGCATGCGCCGCAGCGCGGGCTTGCACAGAACGGAACAGGCACCGGGCCGGTGACTTTTCTACTGCCTGGGCGAATGCACCGTGCTGGGGCGGTGCGGGAGTGCGTGGCGCACTGGCAGCGTGCGGATGGCGGGTTTTCCCGGCTGTATATGGGAATTGACGCTTGCACAATTCTTGCAATGTGGCAGAGCCGACAGGCCTGCACCCGCGGGCCGCGCCCGCGCAGGAGGTTCCGCCGGACCATGAATCAGTCGATCGATCGGTTTCAAGATATCCATGTGCATGCATCTGCAGTGCGCGAATGGCACCAGACCTACAGCCAGATCACGGCGGGGGCGTTGGAGAGCTCGCTCATCCAGTTGAACAGTGCGCGCTGCCATGTCTTTCGCGAGCACATCAACCAGCGCGTGGTGCAGCATGGCGAGGCACCCCGCGGCAAGCTGTGCTTCGCCGTGCCCATCGCCATTCCCGGCTCCATCCGCATGCAGGGCCGCGAGGCGGATGACAAGAGCATCTTCGTGCTGCGGGGTGGCGAGGAATTCATGTTCCACATGCCCATGGGCATGGACCTGCTGGCCATCACGTTCGAGCAGTCGTTTTTCGACCAGGCCCTCGCGGACACGCCGTGGGAGCAGGAGATCGGCATGCTGCTGCGGCAGCCGGTGATCAAGGTGCCGCAGCAGCGGCTCGAGGAGGCGCGCCGCCGGCTGCTCGCGATCTTCTCGAGGGCCATGGCCTCCGGCGATGCGGGCGTGCCGCTGCAGGGGGAGCCGCCGCAGGCACTCGAGCAGGCCATGCTCGAAGAAATGCTGCGGCTCGTCACCGATCCCGCCTGCGACCGCGCCCAGCGCCACGGGAGTTCCACGCACAGTTTCATCGTGGAAAAGTGCCATCGGCTCGCGATGTCCGACGCGGTCAACGTGCCCAGCGTCATGGACCTGTGCGAGCGCCTTCACGTGAGCCGCCGCACGGTGCAGAACAGCTTCCGCACGGTGGCGGAAACCACCCCGCTGAACTATCTGCGCTCGGTGCGCCTCAACGGCGTGCGCCGCAAACTGATGTCCACCGCTGCGTCGGAGCTGTCCATCGGCGACGCCGCCTCGGCCTGGGGGTTCTTCCATCTGAGCCACTTCGCCGCGGAGTACCAGGGGCTGTTCGGCGAGCTGCCGTCGCAGACGCGCCGCGCCGACGCGCGCCGGCTGGCGAGCTGAACGTTCCCGCAGGCTCTTCTCCCCGAGCGCAGGCACCCGCTCTGCCATCGGCAGGGAGCACCGCCGTGCGCCTTTCCTGCCGGCCTCCGGGCATGCCCTGCATCCTGGAAGCCGTGCCGCGCAGCGGCCCGCCGAACCGGCTTGCCGATCCGGGCTATCGCGAACCGGCTGGCCGTTCTTAGACTGCGCCTGCTTCGGCCCGGGCCTGGTTTGCGCTCTTCGCGCGGTGGCCGGGCCCCGACATGACACGCCGAGCACGGAGACGAATGTATGGAATGGACAGATCCCCATGTGACCGGAGCGCAGCACGCCGGTGCGCCGCCTTCCACGGGCCTGCGGCGATCGACGCTCGGCGCTGGAGTCATCACGCTGCTCGTGATCTCTGCCGCCAGCCCGCTGAGCGTGGTGGCCGGGGGATTCCCGATCGGCATCATGCTGGGCAACGGCGCGGGAACGCCCGCCCTGGTGCTGGTGGCGCTGGCGCTGCTGCTCATGTTCGCGGCGGGCTACACCGCCATGGCCACCTGCGTCACCAGCGCGGGCGGCTTCTACTCGATGGTGGCGCGCGGCCTGGGCGGCCACGCGGGCGGGGCGGTGGCGATGGTGGCCATCCTCGGCTACGTCGTGCTGCAGTTCGGCCTGTACGGCCTGCTGGGGGCGGTGACCTCCGAGGCGATCCATGCGCTGTCCGGGTGGCAGTTGCCGTGGTGGTCTTGCGCGCTGGCGGCGATGGCCTCGGTGGCCTATTTCGGTTACCACCAGATCGACTTCTCCGCGAAGATGCTCGCGGGCTTCGTGGTGGCCGAGTATGTCGTGGTGCTGTGCCTGGACGTGCTGATCCTCGCGCATGGCGGCGCCGACGGCATCCACCTGCGGTCCTACACGCCGCAGGCCGTCTCCAGCGGCAATCCCTTCATCGGCCTGCTGTTCTGCTTCGCCGCCTTCATCGGCTTCGAGGCGACCACCATCTACAGCGAAGAGGCCAAGGATCCACGGCGCAGCATTCCTGTCGCCACGTATGCGGCGCTGCTGCTGGTGGGCTGCTTCTACTCGTTCTCGCTGTGGTGCCTCGTGATCGGTGCGGGCAGCGAAAAAGTCGTGGCGGCCATCTCGGCGCTGGAGGATCCGACGAACTTCCTCTACCTGCTCTCCGACCAGTACGGCGGGCCGCAGCTCACCCTGGTGCTGCGCGCCATGTTCATCGTCAGCATCTACGCGGGCCTGATCGCCTTCCACAACTCCACGGCGCGCTATTTCTATTCCATGGGCCGCGAGGGCCTGCTGCCTGCAATCCTGGGCCGCACGCACCCCGAGTACAAGAGCCCGCACGTCGCCTCGCTGCTGCAGACCGCACTGTGCGCGGTGGTCGTGATCGGCTTCGCGGTGGCCGGCGCGGACCCGGTGCTGTCCGTGTTCTCCTGGCTCAGCAATCTCGCTTCGGTCTGCGTGCTGGCACTGATGGTGTGCACCGCTGCCGCGGTGATCGCCTTCTTCCACCGCCGGCCGCACGGCCATGGCCGCCTGCGCGTACTGGTGCTGCCGCTGCTGGCCTGCCTGGGCCTGTGCGCGGTGCTGGCGCTCGCCGTGGCCAACTTCCATGTCCTGACGGGTGCCAGCCCTCGCGCGTCCATCGTGCTCGTGGGCGCGGTGCCGGTGGCGGCGCTGCTGGGCCTGTGGGCGGCGCGGCGGCTGCGGCGGCGCGAGCCCGGCCGCTTCGCGAACCTGGGCCAGGACCGGGCGTAGCCCGCAGCCCGTCCGACGGCAGGTACCGGCATGCGCTGGATGAACGACATGCGGATCGGGGCCCGGCTCGGCCTCGGCTTCGGCGCGGTGATCGCGCTGCTGATGGCCCTCGCGGCCGTGGGCATCGAGCGGATGGCCGCGGTCTCCGCCAATACCGAGCGCATCGTGGACGACCGCTATGCCAGGGTGGCCCAGGCACACGCCATCGAGAACGCGGTGCACGCGCAGGCCATCGCGCTGCGCACGGCACTCATCGCCACCGACCTGGAGGCGGTGCGTGCAGAAATGGACAAGGTCGATGCCGCGGACCGCGCCATCGACGGTGCGGTCCGCGCGCTGCAGGACATGCCGGGTACGGCGGAACAGGGGCTGCAGACGCTGGACGGCGTGCTGGAGCTGCGCAAGGCCTACGCCTCGCGCAAGACCGAACTATCCCGGCTGGTGCTGGCGCAGAGCCTGGACGAAGGCGGGGTCTTCCTGGTGCAGCACATGCTTCCGGCGCAGCAGGCCTACCTGGCCGCCATCGAGCGCTTCGGCAGGGCCCAGGCGGACGGCATGGTGCAGTTCGGCGCCGACGCTCTGCGCACGGCGCGGCTCGCCCAGGCGGCCATGGCGGTCCTGGCCGCTGCGGCCCTGGCGCTGGCCGGGGGCATCGCCGTGGTGCTGACGCGCTCGATCACCGGCCCCCTGTCCGAGGCCCTGGCGCTGGCCTCGACGGTGGCGCGCGGCGATCTCAGCGTGCGCACGGAGACCCGGCGCGGTGACGAGGCGGGGCAGTTGCTGGGCGCGCTGCAGCGCATGGCAGAAAGCCTCGCGGGCATCGTCCGCCAGGTGCGCGAGAGCAGCGAATCCATCGCGATCGGTGCGTCGCAGATCGCCTCGGGCAACCTGGATCTGTCGCGCCGCACCGAAGAGCAGTCCTCCAGCCTGCGGCAGACCGCTGCGGCCATGGAGCAGGTCTCCGCGGTGTCCGGCCGGAACGCGCGGGTGGCGGGCGAGACCGCCGTGCTCGTGGAGGAGGCTCGCATCGCCGCGCAACAGGGCGGTGCGGCCGTGCGTGAAGTGGTGGCGGTGATGGGCGAGATCGCGGCCGGCGCACGCAGCATCGCCGACATCACGGGCGTGATCGACGGCATCGCCCGGCAGACCAACATCCTCGCGCTGAACGCGGCGGTGGAGGGCGCCCGCGCCGCGGAGCATGGCCGCGGCTTCGCCGTCGTGGCGGCGGAGGTCCGCGCGCTGGCACTGCGCGCCACCGCCGCTGCCCGGGACATCAAGGCGCTGGTGCAGGCCAGCGCGCTCCAGGTGGACGAGGGCTCGCGGCTCGTACAGGGCGCGGGCGCCACGATGGAGGCGGTCGTGCGCCACGTCGCGGGCATCGCGCAGCGGGCCTCCGGCATCGACGACGCCAGCCGTGCGCAGAACCAGGACATCGTCCGTGTCGCGGAAGCCATGGGTTCGATCGACCATGCGACCCAGCAGAACGCCGCGTTGGTGGAAGAGGCCGCCGCTGCCGCGGGCAGTCTCAGCGACCAGTCCGTCCGCCTCGCCGGCGTGGTCCGTTCCTTCACGCTGGAGCGCGAGGCATAGCGCTGGCGAAACACGCTGCGCCCCGGTTGCCGATTCAGGCTAACCCGCCTCCCGCAGCTTGGATGACCATCGCCTGGCGCTCCACGGCGTGCGGCGCATCCGCCGCACGCCATCCCGCAGATACGCAACAAGGTACGTTTTTATGACTGAAGCTGAACTGGAAGCCCTGAACTTTGCCGATGCGCCGAAGATGGTGTCCACCGCCTTTCCCGGCCCGAAGGCAGCCGAAGCGCTGGCCCTGTCCGCGCGCACGGAATCGATGGCGCGCGGCGGCGGCCGCATGCCGGTGGTGATGGACCGCGCTTTCGGCGTGACCTTCAAGGACCCCGACGGCAACGTCTTCGTGGACCTGTCCGCCGGTGTCGGCGTGAGCAGCGTGGGCCGCTGCCATCCGGAGGTGGTGAAGACCATGCAGCAGCAGGCGGGCGACCTGATGCACGCCATGGAAGTGAACAACACGCGGCGCACCGAACTGGCGGCGAAGATCTCCGAAATCGCGCCCGAAGGACTGCGAGGCGACTGCATCACCTTCTTCACGCAAAGCGGAAGCGACGCGCTGGAAGCGGCCGTGAAATTCGCCCGGCGCGTCACCGGCCGCCACCAGATCGTCGCCTTCCATGGTGGCTACCACGGCATCTGGCAGGCTTCCAACGCGCTCACCACGGGCACGGCCTACCGCAAGGGATACGGCCCCTTCATGGGTGGCGTGATCCATGCACCCTATCCGTATGCCTACCGTTTTCCCTTCGACACCGCGCACAAGAGCGCCGAGCAGATCGCGGGCGAGTACATCGACTACCTGCTCAACACCCCGTACACCGCCGCCGACGACGTTGCCGCGGTGATCGTCGAGCCCGTGCAGGGCGAGGGCGGCTACGTGCCCCCGGCGCCGGAATTCCTGCAACTGCTGCGCAAGGCCTGCGATCGCAGCGGCGCGCTGCTCATCGTGGATGAGGTGCAGTGCGGCGCGGGACGCACCGGAAAGATGTGGGCCGTGGAGCACTCCGGCGTGAAGCCCGACATGCTGACCTTCGGCAAGGGCATGGGCGGCGACGTGCCCATGGCCGGCCTGGTCATGCGCTCGGACCTCGCCGCGAAGATCCCGGACGGCTCCGCACCCAACACCTTCGCGGCCAACGCCCTCTCCGCCGCCGTGGCGCTCACCAACATCCGCCTGCTGCAGGACCCGGAACTGAACCTGATACAGCGCGCCCACGACGTGGGCCTGGAGGCGCAGGAGTACATCCGGGGCTTCAACAGCCCCTACGTGGGCGAAGTGCGCGGGCGCGGGCTGATGATCGGCATCGAACTGGTCGAAGACCAGGCCACGAGGGCCCCGCTGACCGGCGAGAAGCTGGGCCGCCTCATGGGCCATGTGCTGAGCCACGGCGTGCTGATGGTGCCCTGCGGCCGCTACACCAACGTGATGCGCGTGATGCCGTCCCTCACCGTGCCGCGTTCGCTGCTGTTCAGGGCGCTGGACGTCTTCGGCCGGGGGCTGGCGTCGCTCTGAACGCCGTGCAGGCCGCCGGTTGCCCTTCCGGCCTGGTGGGGAGGGTGCCGGCGGCCGCGGCCACGGAGCGGCTGCCCCTCACTGCCGGGCGATGCGCTCGGTCAGCTCGGCCGCAGCCTCGGTAACGAGCTTGCACAGGAAGCCTTCCTGGAAGGCCTTGAAGCGCTCGCTGCGTCCCACCAGCGTGATGCTGCCCAGCACGCGCTGCTTTTCGTCGAACACCGGCGCCGCGATGCCGTTGCGCTCCGGGTGCAGTTCCCCCTCGCTGATGCAATAGCCCTGCTTGCGGATCGCCAGCAGGCTCTTGGAGAAATCCTTCCACTGCAGGCCCACATGCTCCAGTTCGGGCTTGGCGGCATGGGCGTCGTAGATGCGCCGGATCTGCCGCGGCGACAGATAGGCCAGCACCACCCGGGCCGTCGCGCTGTGGAACAGGTCGATGGGCTTGCCGCGCCCGCTGTCGGCCGGAGCGGTGTCGCTGCCGCGCTGTAGCAGCACGTTGATCACCACGTCGCCATACAGCTCGCTGATCAGCGCGTCCAGCTGGGTTTCCTTCACCAGCCGGTCGATCAGGTCGCGGCTGCGCACCAGCATCGGGTCGTGGTCGGTCATCTGCCGTTCCAGCGCGATCACCCGCGGGCCCAGCGCATAGCCGCGCGGCAGCCGCACCAGCAGCCCCACGTCGCCGAGTTCCCGCAGGTAACGATAGGCGCTCGCGGGCGTGTAGTCCAGTTCCCGGCAGATGGTATCGACGTCGATCACCGGCTGGTCCGGGCGAAAGAGATCGAGCACGGCGAGCATTCGGCGCAGGCTGTTCATGGGTTCTTCGAAAGATGGAGACGGTGCCGGCTGCCATGCCCGGAGGGCACATGCCGTGCGGTGGATCGGACCTGCGCGGCACCGGAAGGCGGCCGCGCGGCCCTGGGGCCGGACGCCCCCTGGCCTCCCGCCGCCGCGGGCGGCTGCGGAGGCGCCCGCGGCGCATATGTATGTTACGGCAGAACTCCGGGGCTGCTGCGCGTATTCCGGTGCCGTGCGCGCAGAGATTGACGCCCCCACGCGCGTAGGAGGGCGCGCCGGTGCGCATCGCGATTGTCACGTTCCGATGCCAGGCGTGTAATCGCTGCAACTTCCGTGAACCGCATTTGCCGCACCCGTGGATATCCGCTGCGATTCCTACAAACGGCCGGGCCGGCGCAGGAGGAAGCTGGCTTCCAGGCCCGGCAAGCCGCAGCGGGCGCTGCCACTGCCGCGGTCCCATTCGGGAGCGCACGGCCTGCAGTCCTCAACCACGACACAAGGAGAGTCATCCATGAACAGGAATCCACAGATGCGCAAGACGCTGCAGTACTGCGCTGGCGCGCTGATCTCGGGCGCGGTGCTGATGGGCGCCCCGCTGGCGCAGGCGCAGGCGGCCGGCGGGTCTTCCGGGGGCGCCATGGGTGGCAGCACCGCCGATGCCCCGTCCCCCCGGGCCAGCGGCGCCAGCAAGCGCTCCGGAGCCCATTCGGATGGCCACGGTTCCGGCGGCGTGCATTCGGGCAGCGGCTCCGGAAGCTCCGGCTCGGTCGGCAGCGGCGGCACCCCAGGAAGCGGTGGTACAGGCAGCAACGGCTCGGGCGGTTCCGGGACGGGAACGGGCAGCGGCGCCGGCGGTTCGGGCACGGGGCCCGGCGGCACCGGAGCCGGTGGCTCCAGCGGCGGTGGTACCGGTGGTGGCGGCGGCGGTGCCGGAGGCGCCACCGGCCGTTGAGCAGGCCCTGCAGCGCCAGCGCGGCGGGAAAGGCGTGCGCCCATCCGGTACGCCGGCGCTGGCCGGCGCTGGCGGGCGCGGCTCCTACAGCGCCTGCTTCGTCCGTCCCACCCCGCACACGTCCTGCCAGGAGCCCAATAGGGGTTCGAAGTTTGAAAAGGAGGTGCCGCATGTCCGTCGTCCAATGCCCGGGAGGCTCCGCCTTCTTCATCGCCGAAAGTACACGTGCGCGCCAGATGGGGCAGCGCGACCTGCCGCGTTGGCAAATCCAGTTCGGCGACGTCGAATCCTGCCCGGATGTCGAGGACGTTCCCGACAGCCGCCAGACCGTGCAATCCCAGTTCTCCGACGAAGACGTCCCCCGCCACCGGCAGTGGCTGGGTTGAGTCCACGATCCGAGGCGGTGATGCGCTTCAGCGGCGCAGCCGGCAGGCCTCCCGCACCAGCCGGTCGGCCTGGTCCGGTATGGCCTTGAACGTGACGGGCGCCTCTCCCTGCCGGAACGTCCGTTCCGCGGACGCCGCACCCGTCCAGCCCGGCAGGGCATAAAAGCGCATGCGGGTGTACCAGGCCTCCCTCCGGGAGCAATCCACCACCACCAGGCTCTCATGGCCGCGGTACGGGCCACCGCCATAGGCTTCGCGCAAGGTTTCCCGGGTCACGCGCACTTCCACGCTGATCAGGTCGCCCTCGAGGTGCGTGACCGACTCCGGGCGGATCTGTATCAGGTCCCGCCCGGCCAGCGCCGGGTCCCCATACACGGTGAACCATCCGCCATCCGCAGTGGATGTCAGGGAAAGGGTGGCCAGCAGGACGCCGGTAATCAGAGCGTGCATGGATGGGGCGCAATAGGGTGCGCCATTGTCATCAATACGCACATCCCCCTTTATGCCATGGGCTTGCCGGAATGCATAGGTGCGGGGTGACCATCCGGGCTGCTTCACACCCCGCACAGCCGCCGGACCGAGAGTGGCCACGGCACCGGCCGAGACCCCGCGTCTTGCAGAATAGGGGCGCCATTCCGATACGGGCTGTGAAGGCTGGTAAGTTGCTTGTCGGTGTGCGTGGGAAGCCTTGGCCTGCCCGGAGGGACTCGAACCCCCGACCTATTGCTTAGAAGGCAATTGCTCTATCCAGTTGAGCTACGGGCAGATGGTGGGAAGCAGGCCGGCTGCTGCGGCGCTTCCGAGGCCCGTGATCATACCCGCGCGCCGGGCAGTTCCGGGGGCGGGGGGCATCGCCGTTGGGCCGCTTTGCGGGTATAACGGAATGCAGCGAGATCGCTTCCACTGCCCCTCCCGCGCGCTGAGCGCTGCCAAAGCCCATCCTTTGACACATGCCCCATAGCGTCGCCCTCATCCATACGATCGCCGTCGGCCTCGGCCTGGCGCTGCTGCTGGGCTTCCTGGCGACGCGGGTGCGCCTGCCCGCCCTGGTGGGCTACCTGCTGGCCGGCGTGGCGATCGGGCCCTACACGCCCGGTTTCGTGGCCGACGGGGCCATGGCCAGCCAGCTGGCCGAGATCGGCGTCATGCTGCTGATGTTCGGCGTGGGCCTGCACTTCTCGCTGGGCGATCTGCTCGCCGTGCGCAAGATCGCGTTGCCCGGCGCCATCGTGCAGATGGCCGTGGCCACGCTGCTGGGCGTGGGCCTGGCCACCTGGTGGGGCTGGGGCCTGGGCGGCGCGCTGGTCTTCGGCCTGGCCCTGTCCGTGGCCAGCACGGTGGTGCTGCTGCGGGCGCTGGAAACGCTCGGCATCCTCGATTCCTATACGGGCCGCATCGCGGTCGGGTGGCTGGTGGTGGAGGACCTCGCCATGGTGCTGGTGCTGGTGCTGCTGCCGCCCCTGGCGGGGTGGCTCGGCGGCACGCCGGAGGGCGCGGCCGATGCCGTGGCCCATCCGCCGCTCTGGAAGACCGTGGGCTGGACGCTGGCGCAGGTGGGCGGCTTCGTGGCCGTGATGCTGCTCGTGGGCCGCCGGCTCTTTCCCTGGATGCTGTGGCAGGTGGCGCGCACGGGCTCGCGCGAGCTGTTCACGCTGTGCGTGGTGGCGGCGGCCGTGGGCATCGCCTTCGGCTCGGCCGCGTTGTTCGGGGTGTCGTTCGCCCTGGGCGCGTTCTTCGCGGGCATGGTGATGCGCGAGTCGGAGTTCGCCCACCGCGCCGCGCAGGAAACGCTGCCGCTGCGCGATGCCTTCGCCGTGCTGTTCTTCGTCTCCGTGGGCATGCTGTTCGATCCGCGCGTGCTGCTCGAGCGTCCCCTGCAGGTGCTCGCCGTGGTGGCGATCATCATCTTCGGCAAGACCTTCGCGGCGGCCGCGCTGGTGCTGGCCTTCCGCTATCCGCTCAACACCGCGCTCACCGTGTCGGCCAGCCTGGCGCAGATCGGCGAGTTCTCGTTCATCCTCGTGGGCCTGGGCGCATCCCTGGGGCTGCTGCCACCGGAAGGCGCGAGCCTGGTGCTGGCGGGCGCGCTGTTTTCCATCGCCCTCAATCCCATCCTGTTTCGCGCCATCGCGCCGCTGCAGAACTGGCTGCGTGCGCGCTCCGCCTGGGCGCGGCAGCTGGAACTGCGCGACGATCCGCTGGCGGAACTGCCCGAGAGCACGCACCAGCGCTACCTGGCCCGTCAGGTGGTGCTGGTCGGCTACGGCCGGGTGGGGCGCCGCATCGCCGCCGCGCTGGCGGCGCGCGACATTCCGTTCGTGGTGGCCGAGCAGAACAGGGAACTGGTCGAGTGGCTGCGCACCCAGGGCATGGCAGCCGTCGCCGGTGATGCCGTGGAGCCGGCCGTGCTGATCCAGGCGCACATCGCGCGCGCCCATATGCTGGTGATCGCCACGCCGGACACACTGGACGTGCGGCAGATCGTCGCCACCGCCCGCACCCTCAACCCCGCCATCGAGACCGTCGTGCGCACCCACAACGAGGAGGAGGCACAGCTGCTCGAAAGCGAGGGCGTGGGCAAGGTCTTCCTGGGCGAGGAGGCGCTGGCCGTGGCCATGACCACCCACGTGGTGGCCATGGCGGCGGAGCAGGAGCGGCAGGCCGCCACCGTGCCGGGGGCGCTGGACGAGCGGCACGCGTCCGTCTGACCCGCCGGTGCCTGCCGGGCGCCGCGGTTCAGATCAATCCGGTTCCTCGAACACCAGCGTCGGCGTGGTCATCACCCGGGCCATGTCGCCCAGCGAGCCGATGAGCCGGTTCGCGAAATAGCTGTTCTGCGTGTCCGGCTCCAGCGCGGCGACCGCGAGGTTCGCCAGGGGCTGGTTGAGCGGCACGTAGTAGCTGCCGGCGGGCGCATCGATGGCGGTGCGCACGGTCTCGACCTTCACGCGCACGGTGTCCGCCGCGCCGGCCACGGTGCCGCGCACGTCTTCGCGCGGCGCGGTGTCGCGCGCGGTTTCGCGGTAGGTGTCGGCCAGCAGCGATCCCTGCTCGGCCACGC
The DNA here is from genome assembly GCA_003029925.1 of Paracidovorax avenae. Classification (GTDB taxonomy): domain Bacteria; phylum Pseudomonadota; class Gammaproteobacteria; order Burkholderiales; family Burkholderiaceae_C; genus Paracidovorax; species Paracidovorax avenae_A. Next base: position 1,952,218 of record CP028296.1, read on the forward strand.
GCATCACCTGCACGCCCATCATCTTCAGGTGGTCCACCGCCTCGCCCGCCGCGGGGCCGAGCCAGTAGCCGCACGGGCGCGGGCGGCTGGTGAGGATCCGCAGGTCGAGCGACGAGTTCCACTCCACGCGCACGGTCTTGTCGGCACCGGTCTGCGGGTCGAGCATCAGCAGGTCGCGCTGCGTGGCGGTCGGGCCCGCATCCACGGCGACCTCGCCGCGGCAGGCCTGCGCGACCGTATCACGCGCGACGAACGAGCGCACCTGCTCCAGGTTGGCGGAGCGCTCGGCCGTGTTGCGCAGGGCGCTGGTCAGCGCCGTCACCTGGGTGTGCACGCGGCGCTGGATGTGCGTGCGGCCGATGCCCACGCCGCGCGTTTCCACCAGCAGGCTGACCGCGTTCTTGAGGCCGTTCACGTTGCGGCCGGTGTCCGGCCGCGTGCCGCCCATGGAAACGCGCATGTCTGCCGGATCGGTGGAGGTGGTGTAGTACCAGTCGCTGGTCAGTCCCTGGCCCTGCAGGGCGGCGGTCATGGGCTGGTAGTACCACTCGCGCGAGGCCTTGGTGAGGAATTCCGGCACGTTGGCGGTGGTGGCGTACTGCATCAGCGCGTCGTAGCGCTGGATGCCGCCGAACTTCTGCAGGAAGCGGCCGACCACGGTGTATTCGTGCGCATCGACGATGGCGATGGGGCGGTAGTCCCGCACCAGCCGGGCCAGTCCCTGCGCCTCGGGCGTGGTGAGCAGCAGGTGGTCACGGTTCATGTCGGTGCCGTTCGCGGTCACGCGGGTGCCGGCTTCCGCGCCGTCGGGGTTGGCGCGCGGCACGACGACGACGTTGATGCGGTCCAGCAGCGGCTCCAGCAGGCCCTGCGTGAGTTCGCGCGCGATCACGAGCAGCGCTTCCGAGCCCGCGGGTTCGTCGCCATGCTGCTGGCCGATCAGCACCACGGTGGGCCGGCCGCTGGCATCCAGCTCCTGCAGCGAGGTGCCGGCTCCGCGCGTGGCCACGAGCGCCTCGAGCGGGACGCCGCGCTGCGAGCGGCCCCACTCGATCACCGCCGTCTTCGTCGCGCTGCCCACCTGGGGCGCGAGGCCGTGCAGCCACTGCGAGGCCTCGGCGTTGGTGGTGAAGGCCCGGCGGCCATCGGCCAGGCCGGGCGTGTCATAGCGCACCGAGGGATCGGGGAACCGCGCCGCGACGGCGGCGGAATAGGGCAGGGCCTCGGCCGGCGCGGCGGCGGAAGGGGGCGCCGCGCCTTCCGGCTGCGGCACGATGGGAGTTTCGGTGATCGGGGTGGTGACCACTTCCGCGCGCGTGGTGCCCAGCGGCGGGGGCACGGCGCGTGCGGGAGCCGGACGCGTCTGCGCGGTGGAGGGCAGGGGCGTCGGCGCGCTCGCGGGCCAGGGGGGCAGCGGCGTGCTGCTGCAGCCCGCGGCCAGCACGGCGATGGCCAGAACCAGGGGAGCGAGCGCGCGGGGCGGCAGGCCGGGAGCGGCGGTCCTGGAGGGACGGAGGGCGTCGAATGGCTGGTTCATGGTCGATCGGGCCGCGTGCGGCCGGGGTTGGCAGGCGGGGCCGATGTTACCCGGCGCCGGGCCCGGGCCGTGTCGGTGGCAGTCCCGTTTGCCGGGGCATTCAGGCCCGGACGGTTGGAAACGAAACGGCGCGGCACGGAGCGGTCCGAAGACCGCCCGTGCCGCGCCGTGGGCATGAAGCGCCGCCCCCGGGAGGGGGCGCGTGGAGATTCAGCGCCCGTAGCCGCCGCCACCCCCGCGCGGGCCGCGGTTGCCGCCACGGCCACCGCCGTATCCGCCGCCGCCGCCACCGTAGCCGCCACCACCACCACCACCACCGCCGCCACCACTGCGGAAGCCGCCGCCGCGCCGGCCGCTGGACATGCTGTCCACGCTGGTGCGCATCGGATCGGGCTGGCCGCTGCCGCTGCCGCTGCCATGGCGCGTGGGGCCCAGGTGGGTGCCGAGCTGCGTGCCCAGGTGGGCGTTCTCGCGCCGCGGCTGCAGGTCGTCGGAGCGGTGGCCGCCACCGCCACCGCCACCGCTGCCTTCGCTGCGGGGCGCGCGGTTGCCGCGTCCGCCGTTGCCGGGGTTGCCGTTGGCATTGCCGTGGCCACGGGGCTGGCCCGCGCGCGGGCCCTGGCCCTGGCCTTGGCCCTGCGCGCCGCCACGGCTGCGCTGGGGCTTCTGGCCGCCGTTGCCGCCGCCTTC
>CP028296.1:2033205-2033590 GCA_003029925.1 Paracidovorax avenae
CCATCGGCTGTGACGCGCTGATCTACCAGGACGTGAACGCCATGAAGAAGGCCGTGGGTTCGCTCAACGGCAGCATCGAGGGCTTCGACGCTTCGTGCTTCGACGGTGTGTACGTCACCGGCGACATCACTGCGCAGGACATCGCCCGCCTGAACGAGGGCCGCGTCGGCAAGGAGGAGCAGGAAGAGGACACTTCCCGCCTGGCCCTGCCGAACGCGCAGGACGCCTGAGGAAGACGCCATGGCCCACGACAGAACGAACGGCGCCGGGGGGCTCCCCGAAGGCCTGCATCCCGACACGCTCGCCGTGCGGGAATCCATCCCCCGCAGCCAGTACGGCGAGCATTCCGAAGCGCTCTACCTGAGCAGCAGCTTCGTGCAGCCCG
>CP028296.1:2140803-2141684 GCA_003029925.1 Paracidovorax avenae
CGGGAGGAACTGAGCCAGGTCTTCAGCCTCGACATCGACCTGCTGAGCGAAGACAAAAGCATCGACCCCAAGGCACTGCTGGGCAAGAGCGCCACGGTGGTGGTGGAGACCGAAGGCGGCGGTCGGCGCTACCTCGACGGGATCGTGACGCGCTTCGGCACGCAGGGGCAGGACCACCGCTTCTACGCCTACCGCCTGCGGCTGCAGCCTTGGGTTTGGCTGGCCTCGCGCAAGAGCGATTTCCGGATATTCCAGAACAAGAGCGTGCCCGACATCATCGAAGAGGTGCTGGGCGTCTATGGATATCCGCTGGAAAAGAAACTCAGCCGCAGCTACCGCACGTGGGAATACTGCGTGCAATATGACGAGAGCGACCTGCAGTTCGTCTCGCGGCTGATGGAGCACGAGGGCATCTATTACTACCACCAGCATGCGCAGGGCCAGCACACGCTGACGTTGGCCGACGACATCGTGGCCTCGCACCAGCCGCTGCCCGGCGCGGCCACGATTCCGTTCTATCCGCCCGAGAAATCGGCGACGGCGGACCGAGAGAACATCCACGCCTGGGAACTGCACGAGGAGATCCACTCGGGCCGCTTCTACAACGACGACTACGACTTCAAGAAGCCCAAGGCGGACCTGGCGAACATGCGGCAGATGCCGCCGGGGCACAGCCACGACGCGTACGAGACCTACGAGTGGCCGGGGGGCTACACGGAGTTCGGCGACGGAGAAGCCTATGCGCGGGTGCGGCTGCAGGAGAACCTGAGCGGGCGCAGCACGGTGCGCGGCGAATCGCGCCACCGGTCCCTGGCGACGGGCTACCTCTTCACGCTGGAGAACTACCCGCGCGGGGACCAGAACCAGCAGTACCTGATCAC
>CP028296.1:2155890-2189837 GCA_003029925.1 Paracidovorax avenae
TGCAAGTGCGTGTATCGCGAAGTCATCTGGGCAAGTTACCTGAGGTTCAGGTGTTGCACTTCAGGTTTGAGACCGCCGGTCTTTTACTCTGCCGAAGGAGGTCAGAGTAGTGCGATGGCATCAGGAGTTCGCTTGCTGAGCTTCGACGAATTATTGTGCGTTGAAGTTGATGGGGTTTATGAGCACGACAAGGAGCCGCAGTCTATTGAAGAAATTAGAAAATATGGAAATTGCTATGCCATCGGGAAGGATGTGGAGATATTTGAGATGTAATATTTTTATTTCAGATGGGATGAAATTTAAAATCCAAGCCTGAATCTCAGGTAACTTGTGCAGTATACCTAGTGACATAAGCAATTGTGGTTTGAATATATCTTGGCACACAGATCGGCGGTAGCCGCCTCACCTGTCGTGCAGAGGGCACTCTACAAGGCATTCCATTAACGCACCGCTGGAAAATGAAGACAATCGCGGAGATAATTTCTACGAATCGATTGATTCCTAAAAACTGGCTGTGGAACAGCAAGTGATAGTCATTGACGATGGAGATTGATTGATCATATTGGGGGCAAGCGCGGTGCAAAACTATTCAAGATTGCCCGGGCTGACTATGCAGAGTAGCGTGGTCGGAAAAAACTGCGCGCTTGGCGCAAGGCCTCTAAAACCAGGCGACAGCAGAACGGTGCTTCAGGCCGCAGCACTCCCGGCATGCGCAACCCACCCCTTGAAGGTGAACGCGCCATAGAACAGCTCGATGTCCGTGAACCCCGCCTTGCGAAGCAGATCGACGTCCTGCTGCGGGGACAACACCGGCAGCCGCTGCCGGATTGCCGCAATGCTGCCTTCGGCCTGTGCTGTGGGCACGCCAGATGCCGCAGCGAACGCCGCATTGCGTGTGAGCCAGCGGTCCCCTGCAGGAATTTCGCTGTCAAAGCTGTGGTGCGCGACGACCAGGGGCGCTCCGGGCTTGAGCCGTGCGTGCAACTGCTGCAAGGTCTGCAGGCGCTCGGCCGCCGGCAGGAAATGGAGCGTCAGCAGGCAGGTCGCGCCGTCGAAAGGGCCTGCCGGCGCACTGTCGATATAGCCTTCGTGCAGGTGCACGCGCGGCGCGAGCGGGCCGAGTGTGGTGCAGGCGAGGCCCAGCATCTCGGCGGATGGATCGACTCCGTCGAAGCGCCACGCCGGCTGCATCTCGGCGAAGGCCTTCCGTTCCAATCCGCCACCGGCGCCGAGCACCGGGATGCGGGCGTCGGCCGGGGCCTGTTTGGCCAGCAGCACGCCGGCCATCCTGTGCAGGCCCTGCAGGCCGGGCACCAGCCTCGCGGTTCTTTCGGCGTAGCCCGATACGGCGGCGGGATCGGAGAAAGGGGCCATCGACGGCGGCTGCTTTCCGCCTGCTGAGGTGCAAGGGTTTCAGGCCACTTCAGCGACCGGTGGACCTGGATGCCGGCCATGGCGCCGCTGCCCACGGCCAGGGATACCGAATGGGCCGCCCTTGCCAGGTCTCCGCAAGCAAACACGCCGGCCACCGATGTCTTGTTCTCGGCATCGGTGCGGATTTGCATGCCCATCGGTGTCTCTTCCAGCGCGCAGCCCATGGCTTCGGCGAGCGGACTGGAGGGGGAGGTACGCGTCGCCGTGAACAGGCCCGCGAAGCGCAGCTGCCGTCCGTCGGCCAGTACCACGTCGGCATGCCCTTCGATCCTGTCGATGGGGGTCTCCTCGATGGCCACGCCCCGGTCCGCGAGGGTGGAGCGGGACGCGTCGGTCAGGTCCAGGGCGCGGTTGACGAGCAGGGTCACGTCGCCCCAGTCGGTGAGCAGTTCGGCCTGATGGACGGACATCGGGCTGGCGCCGACGATGCCGATGCGGCCCTGGCCGAGTTCGTAGCCGTGGCAGTACGGGCAATGGAAGACGGCCGTGCCCCAGCGTTCGGCAAGGCCCGCGACGGCGGGAAGCTGGTCGGCCACGCCGGTGGCCAGCAGGATGCGGCGGGCATGGTGTGACCCGCCGTCGGACGTGGTGACCGTGAATGCATCTGCGGACCCCGTGACGGCTGCGGCATGCCCTTGCAGCCAGTTCAGTGACGGATAGAGGGCGAGCTGGCGGCGCGCGTTCGCCGCGATGTCTTCCGGAGGCATGCCATCCTGGCCCAGGAAGCCGTGCGAATGGCTGGCGAAGCGGTTGCGGCGCTGGCCCGCGTCGATCACAAGCACGGAGCGGCGGGCCCGCGCCAATTGCAGGGCGGCAGCCATTCCTGCATAGCTTCCGCCGACGATGATGGCGTCGTATCGCATGGTCAACTCCTTGTGCGCCGTGCTGCCGCATGCCGGCGCGCGAAGTCGGCGGCCAGGTCGGCGATGGTGATTTCTGAAAACCGCTTCAGCAGCAGCGCCTCGGCTTCCGCGAACGTGCCTTCCAGCGCCGCGTTCACCGCTTGCTCCACCAGGCATGCCGGCGATTCGTTGCGGTTGCCGATGGCGAACATGGCTGGCTCGCCCAGGGCTTCGTGCAACTGGCGCAGGGTGACGGTGCCCAGGTCCGCGTGGATGCGCCATCCGCCCGCATGGCCTTTGTCCGACGTGACGATGCCCGCATCCCGCAGGTACCCCATGGTGCGCCGGACGACGACCGGATGGGTGCCCAGGCATTGCGCGAGGGCGTCGGATGTCATGGGGCCCTCGTGCTCGGCCATGTGCAGCAGCGCATGCAGGACGGAGGACAGGCGGCTGTCGCGTTTCATGCAACTAATGATGTTGCATGATGGGCTGCATGTCAAGGCAGGCAGGCGCTGCCCTGGTGACGGTGATGGTGACCGGGCCGTGGTGCCGCACGCCGCGGGCAAGCGCCCGCCAGATGCCCGTCCCGGCCTTTTTTCCTACGCAGGCTGGCTCAGAAGCATCAAGATATCCGCGTACCAGGCGCAGTTGAGCCCGAGTGACTCGTCCCTGGAAAGATCACGGGTGAGCATGTCCATGCGCGTGGAATGCACTCCGAGCAGCTGCCAGTTCGTCAGTGAGGCTCGGTCTGCCCGTCCTTCGCTCCTGCGCCGCACAACAGGCGCGCCGCTGCTGCCACTGTGCGTCCTGGCGTCGGTCAGGAAGCAGCCTTGCTGCTGGAAACGCACGCCATAGGCCGAAGCGATCGATGCGCTGCGGGCCACGGCGAGGTGGTGCACGGTATCGTGAAATCCCAAAGGGAACCCGATGATCGTCAGGTTGTCTCCAATGGTCACTTCCTCGCCTGCGGGGTCCAGGTGCGATGGGTCGAAGGCATGCAGCACCACGTTCTCCGGCAGGCGGTCGGTGTGGATTTCTATGGTGGCAATGTCCACCGGCCCGCCGGTGTCGGCAGCCTGCCGCCACAACGCGACACCGTGGCCGTAAAGGGGTATCGAGAAGGTCGCATAGGGCGTCAGATTGCTGGCGTCGGTATGCAGTCCGATTTCGATGCGGTCCGGGAAGTGGTTGCTGGACTCATCGGAAAAGACATGCCGGTTCGTCACCAGGAACAGCATGCCGTCGCGGCGGAAGAAGAAGCCGCTGGCACCCGTCAGCAACTGCGTTCCGGTGTACGTGCGGATGTATGTCGTGGCCAGAAGAATGGCTTCGACGGCCTCGCGCGGCGGGATGCTTGCGGGGGGCAGTGCGGCCGACGCCAGCATTGCGTGCGTTCTGGTGATGTCCCGCTCGAAGGCGGCCAGCACATGGTCCGAGATGGGGGTGTTCAGAATGACGGTCCGTGCTGCCTCGGCGCGGGCTTCGAACGAATGCACCAATGTGTCGAGCGTGTCGGATGGCAGTGCTTCCACGATCGATGGAAGCAACGCGTCCAATGCGATCAGGCTCCCCTTGAGTTCGCAGATGCGCTCGGTGGCTTCCTGCAGATTCTTCATGGCAACGATGCCTTCCAGAAAAGAAAAAAGCGCGGACGAGCCGCGCTTTTCGGGGATGGCCCAGGGCCTGGGAGAGGATTGGCTGGGCCCGAGTGGCCCATGGCCCATCAGCTCACGGCTCGGATGTTGGAAGCTTGCGGGCCCTTGGCGCCCTGGGTGACTTCGAACTGCACGTGCTGGTTCTCGGTCAGGGTCTTGAAGCCGCTGCCCTGGATTTCACGGAAGTGGGCAAAGAGATCCTTGCTGCCGTCGTCGGGGGCGATGAAGCCGAAGCCCTTGCCTTCGTTGAACCATTTCACGATGCCGGTTTGTGTGGTCATGTCGATTTCCTTTCCAGATTGCCGGAAGCCAAAAACGCATCCGGCGAAGAGACGCGAAGAAAATCACCAAGGGAGGTTCGACACAGCCGCCGGAAGGACCGGGGGAAGCGGAAAAAGACCGATGCAATGAAGGCCTTGCACATATCAACGAGCCCATAGTACGCGCATTGCTGCCCGCGTGCCGGTTTCCCCGGTTTATATTTTTCGGGCCGCTTGCAGGCGCGCTCAGCCAGGATCGCCAGCGCTTCCTGCCCGGGGGAAAAGGTGCAGCGCCGCGTACTGCAGCAGCATGATCGTCTTGCCGTCGCGTATCGTCCCCGCATCGATCAGGGCCAGCGCCTCGTCGATGCCGGTCTCCAGCACGGAGATGTCCTCGCCTTCGGCCGCGATGCCGCCGCCCGATGAGTGCCGGTCTCCGGGCTGGTACGCGCCGACGAAGAAATGCAGGCGCTCGGTCACCGAGCCCGGGCTCATGAACGCATCGAACACCTGGCGCACCTCGCGCACGCGGAAACCCGTTTCCTCTTCCACTTCGGCGCGGATGCGGTCCTCGGGCGCGGCGTCGTCGAGCAGGCCGGCAGGCGTTTCGATCAGCAGGTCGTCGTGGCCGTTCACGAACGCGGGGTAGCGGAACTGCCGGGTGAGGATGACGGTGCGGCGCTGCAGGTCGTAGAGGAGGATCGTCGCTCCGTTGCCCCGGTCGTAGGTTTCGCGCGACTGGCGCTGCCAGCTGCCGTCGCTGCGCTGGAAGGAGAACGTGGTCTTCTTCAGGACGTACCAGTCGTCCGAGAGGGTGGCGACGTCTTCGATGCGGATGCGGTGGGCGATGCTCAATGGAATCTCCTGGTTTCAGCGAAAGTGATGCGAACCCGGGCGCGGATACCGCGCCGGTGAAGGCCTGTACGGCACAGGGTACGCACTTCGCTCCGAAGATGCCAATGTAGATAGGGTGGCATGGCCGCCGACCGGTTCTGCGCACGCCGCCGTGGACGTCGGCGGCGCCGGCGTGCCTGCTGGCTTTGCACCGGCAGGCGCCTGCGCCGTGGCGCGCTTCAATGGATAGCGATGCCCTGGTTGGTGATCTCGATGGTCAGGCGCCCTCCGTTGTTTCCGGAGATTGCGAAATCTCTATACAGTCCGGCCATGCCGCTACCGCCAGCGCAGCCAGGCGCCCGCATGGCGATGATGGTGTACATACCGCTGGTGTTGGTGAAGATATCTGGCCCGAGAACCGATCGTCCCAGCTGCAACGTGTAGCAACCGCTGAAGTTGGGGCCCCGCACCGAGAGGGACTTGGCCGCCGGAACGTGGTTGATGAGGTCTGTATGCAGTACCTGCTGTGCGTTTGCCGGGGCAGGCACTGCCGCTGCGAGGGGGAGCATGGCATACGCCAGGATGGCGCAGATTTTTCCGAGACGGGGAGAGTTTTTCATTGAAGCAGATCCTTATCGGGTCAGGGTGGACGAAGCGAGGCGGCAATGCCTTGCTTTTAGGTGTTCTATATTTCAATAACTGAGCTTCGAAAATTACGCTCGGAATCTATTGGAAATCTATGTGTTTCATAAATTCTGGGTTGCAAATAGAGCCTGAGCGGGTGCCTGCGCGCGGATCTGCATCCGTAAAGCCGGCCGATCGCCTCCGCTGTGAGCGTCCGCGTCGCTGGCGCACCTGCGGGCTTTGCGGCGGCGACGTATCCATGGTGCGCTTCAGCGGGGAAAAATGCCCCGATCGGTGATCACGATGGTCGCGGGCTCCCTGATGAAGGTGATATCTGCGTAAAGGCCGGCCATGCCGGTACCTCCGGCACAGTTGGGCGAGTGCATGGCGATCATGCTGTAGCTGGTGTTTGTCTTGAGCATCGGACCTCTGGACATTCCGCTTGCCTGCAAACTGACACACTCACTGATGAGGAAGCCCTGCACCAACAGGGATTGGGCCGCTGGAACCCTGCTGATGATGGCTGTGGGGAATACTTTTTGCGCACTTGCGGGGATTGGGGCTATCGCCGCAAGTAGAAGCGTGGAATACGCCAGGAAAACGCAGAGCTTCCGGAGGTGGGGAGAATTTTTCCATCGATGCAGATCCTTATCTTTTCAGGGGGTAGAAGGCAGACGGAAATGCTCTTGCTTTCAGGCGTTCCGATGTTGCAATAGCGGAGCTTTGAGAGTTACGTGCGATCTCTATTAGAAGTTTATGTATTCCATAAATTTTTAATTGAAAGCAAGGCCTGAACTGCTGCTGAGGGGATCTGTCCGCCTTGTTCAGACCGTACGCATGGGCGGCCTGTTGGCGGAAGGTGGGTGTCGGCGCTGGACGTGTAATGCGGTGTAGGCGCACTCGGCCCTTCACGGGGCGTGCGTGCGGTATCGTGGTCGGCCGGTCCGGCCACGGGCGATTGCACGGATCACACAACACAACCAACCACGACCGGAGGGAGAAAACACCATGTCCGACAGCGTTTCATTCGGCTGCGCCTGCTGCAGCCCCCGCATGCTGCCTGCGTACCGGCACGACCAGGCGCAATGGCAGTCCCTGCTTGGCAATGCCATTGCGCAGGACGGAGCCCGCGGGGCGCCGCAGGCCGTGATCTTCCATGGCGGGCGCATCCACCCGGACCCGGAGCATCCCGACAGGAAGGTGGAGGCGATCGGCATCGCCGACGGCAAGGTCATCGTGAGCGGCAGGCTTCACGACGTGCGCAAGGCCATGACCGTGTTCGAGCCGCTGGAGCGGCCGCTGTCGGGCGAGCAGACGCTGCTGCCCGGGCTGATCGACGCGCATGCGCACACGCTGACCAGCGCCCTCATCATCGACTGGACGGACCTGTCGCCGTTCGACGGACAGAACCTGGACACGCATTACGACATCCAGCTGATCGAGAAGCGGCTGCGTGCCGCGGTGACGGAGGCGCAGCAGGCGACGCCGCCCCGGCCCTGGGTGATGGGCTTCGGCGTAGACCCCTCGTTGATGAAGGCCTGGACGGACATCGATGCGAAGTTCCTCGATGGCATCAGCACCGAGGTGAAGATGTTCCTGCTCAATGCCTCGGGCCACATCAGCTATGCGAACACGCCCGCGCTGCAGGCGGCGAAGCTCGACAAGGATTTTCCGGACGGCGTGCTCACGGAGCAGCAGTCCGCTGCGATGCTGGTGGCCATGCCGCAGGTGGGCCCGGAGCAGATGCTCGACGGGCTGAAGCGCGTCTTCCAGCAGGCGAACCAGCGCGGCATCACGACGGTGTTCGAGGCGAGTGTCGGGCTGCTGAACGGGCCGTCGGAAGTAACCATGCTCAAGGCGCTGGCGCAGACGCCGGCCATGACCGTGCGCATGGGTGGCGCGCTGTACGGCAACAGCAATGACCTGATGACCTGGGTGAACTGCTACCAGCCGGAACTGTCGAGCGATGGCAACAGCCTGTTCACGATACGCGCGCTGAAGCTGATTTCCGATGGATCCAACCAGGGCCTGACCGGATTCCAGAGCCGGCCGTACCAATGCTGCAACGAGCATACGGTGCCCGGGGTCGGTGCCTGGGGACTGTTCAACTTCGATCCGGCGCGCAAGCTGGCGGAGGTGATGACCGTGGTGGCCGCCGCGGGCTGGCCGATCCTCACGCATGCCAACGGCGACGAGGCCATCACCAACGTGCTGGCGGCCTACCAGATGGCCCTGAGCAAGGTGCCGCCCCCGGCGCCGACGGAGGCGCCCGCGGCGTCCCTGCCGCAGGCGCCGGCCTGGGCACGGCAGCGGCACCGCATCGAGCATGCCTCGCTGCTGCACGACGACACGATCGGCCTGATGCGGCGCATGGAGATTTCGCCGAGCTTCCTGATCGGCCACGTGGGCTACTGGGGCAAGGCGTTCCAGGACACGATCCTCGGCAAGGACCGCACCCTGTTGCTGGATCGCTGCGCCTCCGCCCTGCAGGCCGGCCTGCGGATCAGCCTCCACAGCGACCATTTCGTGACGCCGCTCGGGCCGCTGCGCTGCATGGAGCAGGCGGTCGGGCGCGTGATGGAGGCCACCGTGAAGCACCCGGCCAGCGGCGCTCCGGCCAACGGCGAAGGCAAGGTGCTGAATGCGCCGGAGTGCCTGGACGTGCCGCAGGCGCTGCGCGCCGTCACCATCGACGCGGCCTGGCAGTGCCATCTGGACCACCAGGTCGGCTCGCTGTTGCCGGGCAAGCAGGCGGACCTCGTCATCCTGGCGAAGAACCCGTTGCAGTGGTCTGCACCCCACGCCGCCGGCATGCGCGACATCGGGGTGCTGGAGACCTGGGTGAACGGCAGCAGGGTGTTCGCTGCCGGACACTGAAGCCCGGGCTCCACCGCCCGCGCCGATGGGCGGGTGGCAGTACTCTGTCGGGCGCTCTCAGGGCGTCTTGAAGAGGTGGGGGTAGCTCATGCCGTAGTTGGCGGCGATGCCGGGCGTGGCGTTGGGGTTGCTCAGCTTCATGAACGAGGCACCGATGATCGGCAGGCCCTGGGCATCGGGCACCAGGATGCTGGCCCATCCGCTGGTGAAATCCCCGGATATGTATTGCTGGTTGATCGAGGACGCCAGTGCGCTCTTTTGCCAGAAGCTCAATACCGAGACGGCGCCGCAGCTTTCATACTGGACATTCGTTGGAGGTACGGAGTGGTCGGCCATCACCGACTGGCGGTCGAAAGCCAACATGCCCCAGCTTCTGGACAGGCTGCAGACGCCCTGGCCGACCTGCGTGTTGGCTGCGTGGAAATACTGCGCTCCCGAGCCGGCGGGAGGGACAACGGAATACACCCGCTGGCTTGCCGTATCCGACTGGCTGTAGTCTTTTGCGACGCTGTACCGCTTGGTGGGGGTAGCCACTACCCAGTCCGTGAGCGCCGAAATCGACTGATCAAGGACGTACTGGTTTCTGACCTCGCGCGTCGCCATCAGCCGGGAGAGATCGCCAGCGGTCCGGCGGGCGTTCTCGGCGGAAGCCGGCAGGTACATGGGGGTGGAGAGGTCGGGCAGGTCGTTGAACCGGGCCGCCAGCACGGGCGCGGCCGTGGGCTGCGCGGTGCTGCCCTGGGCATCCTTGTAGCGGTAGGCCAGCCCCGCGGATACGAGCAGGGGGTCGGCCGTATAGAGCTCGGGCTGCCCCACCACCCCGTCCGTGGGCGGGAACAGCATGTAGTTGCCGCGCGCGGGCTGGCCGGCGATGTCGATGGCCTGGATGGCGGTGGCCGCGCCGGCGAACGTGGTGGATCCCGGGACATCGATGATGTACCACGTGGCCGCGACCTGTCCCGTCGGGGTGGCGAGTCCGCGGGAGGCGGCGGCGGGTTCACCGCTGATGTCGTCCATCAGTATCGTGTTGAGCCTGTCGTAGCTGTTGGTGCAGGGCTGGACGCCATTCACTGCTTTGATCAACGTGAACAGGGTCGAGTTGCTGGCCCCATCGTCGCCATACGCGCGGGCTCCGGGGACGTCGGCCATCACGATGGCTTCGATGCTGCCTTCCCGGGTCTGGGCGGCCTTGGTGGCCGAGCTCCATGCGGGATCCAGGCGGTCCGTGGAGAAGGGCTGTGGCACGTTGCGCGCCAGTTGCGGCATCGTGCAGGTGGTGTCGTCCGTGGTCAGTTGCGCGGTGCCGTCGGCACCGGCCGTCACCGCCCCCGTCCAGATGTCGCCGGGCCCCAGCAGCACATGCATGCTGAGCAGCCGGTCGCCGTTGTTGGCGCCGCGGAAGCGCACGTTCACCACCTTGCCGTTGTCCCGATCCATGTTCACCAGGTGCAGCACGGACATCTGGCCATTCTGCGCGGTGAAGTAGGGGACCAGCAGGGCATGGCCGGTCTTGCCTTCCACCACCCTGGTGGCGGTGGCATTGGTATAGCCCAGTTGCGCGCCGGAGGGGATGGCGCCGGTTCCGGCGATGACGCCCGCATGGGCTGCGCCGGAGACGGCCAGCGTGCCGAGCAGGGCAGCGGCAGCCCTGGAAACGGGGTGGATTCTTTTCATGGTTTCTCCTTGCATGGATGGGGCCTCCGGGCGGCGGCGTGCCGGTGCAGGCCTGTAGGCCTGGCATGCGGCATGTAGCGGCGGACGGGCGGGCAAAAATGGCCGAGATGGGAGGGCGCGGCAAGCGCACCTGCATGGGCCCGATGGGGGACCTTCTCCCTGGTGCCTGGCTGTTTGTATCTCCGGGAGACGCCGTGCCGGCTCCCCCCTTGGGTCGGTCTAGCGTAACGTCTGGTTTCGTTTGCCATGCAATCAGCCCGGTATGTTTACTTTTTGTTGCGCGCAAGGGAGGCCGCGATGCGAAGCTTTCCACTCCACAGAACCTGAGGAGATTCCAATGAACCGTACCGATATGCAAGGCCGGATGACCAAGACATCGTCGCAGCACGCGGCACTGGCTTGCCGAAGCGCCGTGGTGGCCGCCTGCATGCTCCTGGCATGGCCCGCACTGGCGGCGGATTCGTGCTGCCCTTCGGGTGGCAATGGCCAGCCCGCGTCGGGCGAGCCGGGCGAAGGGGCGCCCCAGGCCATCGGGTCTGCCGGCGGCGGGCAGGACATCTAGGGAATCCCGCAGGCCATCCCGCCTGCGCCAGCCGCTGCAGTCCGGCGCCCGGGAGCCGCCTGCGCATGCGCGAAGGCCCCGCGGCTGTCATCCCCCGCATGGCCGAGCTCACCGATGACCGAATGACGAGTGCGTCATTGCTCGAATTGAACGCCCGGCTGGCGCTCTATTCGATCGATGCCATCGCCGACATGATCATCTGGACCGACCGCGACGGTCGGTATGTCACGGTCAACCGGGCGGCGCAGCAACTACTGGGGTACACGCCCGAGGAGTTTCGCACCCTCCGCGTGTGCGATGTGGATCCCCTGTTCAGCGAGGAGCGCTGGCGCAGCCATTGGGCCGACCTGGAACGCGTGGGCTCGGTCACGCTGGAAACTATGAACACCCGCAAGGATGGCACCAGCGTTCCCATCGAGGTCACCGCCAGCCTGGTGGTGTTCGATGGCGCCCTGTTCAATTGCTCGGTGGTGCGCGACATCACGGAGCGCCGCCGCAACGAGGCGGAGCGCCAGGCGCTGAACGAGCGCATCTACCAGTTGAGCATCACCGACAGCCTGACGGGCATTGCGAACCGGCGCCGGTTCGACGAAATGCTGGGCAGCGAGTTCGCGCGCCATGCACGCAGCGGGGAGCCGCTGTGCATCGACATGGCCGAGGGGCTCCGCCGCGCGATCGAGGCGCTGGCCATTCCCCACGCCGCAGCGGCCTCCGGCCGGGTGACGGCCAGCGTGGGCGCGGCGTGCTGTCTGCATGCCGCACAGCAGACGCCGGATGGCTTGCTCGAGGCTGTGGACGCCTCGCTATACCGCGCGAAGCGGGAGGGCCGCAACCGGACCGCGGTCGCGTACCTCTGAGTGATGCTGCAGGCGGGCTCCTGCCATCCGTGCCCATCCTCCGGCCATCCGTGCTTCGCTAACATGCGGGTCTGGTCATCGCATTCGAGGGAGGCACAGTTTTCATGGCGCAGACAGCGGGGCGCACGTCGCCGCAGGAAAGAGGCCGGCACAAGGGTAGAGGCGCGCGCGCCGAGACGGATGCCGTACCGCCGGCCGCTGGCCGTGTTCGCAGACCTGCCGTGGCGGAGTCCATGGCCGGGCCCGAAGAGGGGGCCGATGGCGGCACGGGATCGGATGGCCCGGGGCGCTCATCCGAGTCCAGCCTGTCGCGCCTGCTCGCGACCCTGGGGCTGTTCTCCACTGCCAGGCCGTCGCTGATGGCCGACGAGATCGCCGCCGAACTGGGCGTGCCCAAGAGCACGGCCTACCGGTACATCCAGGAACTCACGAAGGTCGGGCTGCTGGTTCGGCTGGACCGCAGCATCACGCTGGGCCCCCGCATCATCGAGCTGGACCGCTGCATCCGGGAGTCCGATCCGGTGATCCGCGCCGCGGTGCCGCCGATGCGCGAACTGGCAGAGCAGACGGGGCTGGACGTGTTCCTGTCCAAGCTCTACGGCCACTCGATCATCACGGTGCATACGGAATCCCATGATCCGCAGCCGCGGCTGCGCTACGGGCGGGGCCGCCCGGTGCCCGTCCTGCAGGGGGCCAGCTCCAAGGCACTGGTGGCGTTCCTGCCTGCCGCGCGGCTGCGGCGGCTGCACCAGGAACTGGCTGGCGAATCCGGGGAGCTGCCTTCCTGGGAGATGTTCTACGAGATGGCGCAGCGTATCCGGCGCGACGGCTACTGCCGCACATCGGGCGAACTGAACGAGGGGCGCACAGGCGTGTCGGCGCCGATCTTCGGACGCGGGCGACTGGTGGTGGCAAGCGTCACGGCGCTGGGCAGCGATGCGCGGATGGCGCTCTTCAAGGAGGAGGCGATCGCCGAACTGGTGCAGCGCACGGCCCACATGGTCAGCGTGCGCCTTTCGGCCGACGGCCACCTGTAGGCAGGAAGCATCGCCCGCCCGTCACAGGGTGATGTTCGCGCGCCGGACGATCGGGGCAGCG
Source organism: Paracidovorax avenae (assembly GCA_003029925.1). Taxonomy (GTDB): domain Bacteria; phylum Pseudomonadota; class Gammaproteobacteria; order Burkholderiales; family Burkholderiaceae_C; genus Paracidovorax; species Paracidovorax avenae_A. The sequence goes on from CP028296.1 coordinate 2,168,611, forward strand.
CGCGACAGCGAGCGGCGCCAGATCTCCGCCGCCTGCTCCGGCGTGCTCAGCACCGGTTCCAGCCCCAGCGCCACCATGCGGGCCTGGACATCGGGCTGGGCGACGATGTCGCGCAGTGCCTTCGCGAGCGCCATGATCGTCGGCGCGGGCGTGCCGGCGGCGGCGAACACCGCGAACCAGCCGGCATTGCCCATGTCGCGTACGCCCAGTTCCCCGAAGGTGGGTACCGACGGCAGGGAGCGCACGCGCCGCTCGCCGGTCACGGCCAGCGGGCGCACCGCGCCGGAGGCCACCATGCCCTCGATGGCGGCCACGGTGAGGAACACCGCGTCCACCTGGCCGCCCAGCAGGTCCGTCAGCGCCGGGGCGGAGCCTTTGTAGGGAACATGCAGCAGTTCCACGCCCGCCGATTCCGCCAGGGTCTCCCCCATCACGTGCGCGGACGATCCTGCGCCGAAACTGCCGTAGCTCAGGCGGCCCACTTTTGCGCGGCGCAGAAAGTCCGGCAGGTCCCGGGCGGGGCTGGCGGTGCGCACGGCCCACACCAGCGGGGCATTGGCAAGCACGCTGGCGATCGAGAAGCTGTCTTGCATCGACTTCCCAGGGGCGACTGGCTGGTGGGATGCCAGGGCCGCGATCACGTGGGTGGAATTGCTGCCGAACATCAGGGTGTGGCCGTCCGGGGGCTGCTGGAGCACGCTGCGCGCGGCGATCAGGCCGTTCGCCCCCGGCCGGTTGTCGATGACCACCGGGACGCCCAGCGGGGCCTGGAGCTTTTGCGCGATCAGCCGGGCGATGGTGTCGGTGCCGCCTCCTGCGGCGAAGGGCACGACGAGGCTGACGGGGCGCTCCGGCCAGGGCGCGGCCCGCGCCGGCGCGGCATGCGCTGCGGCCAGCGCGGCAAGGGCGCCGAGGACCTGGCGGCGGGGAACGGTCGGTGAAGAAGACGGCATGGCGTGTCCGATAGAGGGCTGGGAATCACTCGGGGCGGATCTGCCGCTCCCTGACGATGCGGGCATAGGCGGCACGGCCTTCGGCGATGCGCGCGGCCATCTGCCCGGGCGTGCTGTAGGCCGGCGTGAAGCCCAGGGGGCCGAACGCGCGCGCCACGGCCGTGGACGCCAGCGCGGAGCGCATCGCGCCGTTGAGGCGGGCCACGATGTCCGCGGGCGTGCCCGCCGGCGCCAGCAGGCCGAAAAAGCCTTGGATCGTCAGTTCGGGCAGGCCGGCCTCGGCAGCGGTGGGCGTGTCGGGCAGGGCGGGGTCGCGCTGCTCGCCGGTGGTGAAGAGAGGCACCAGCTGTCCGGCCCGCAGGGCGCCCAGCAGGGGGCCGGTCGCCTCATCCATGAGCTGGGCGTCGCCCCGGATCACCGCGTCCTTGGCCATGATGGCGCCTTTGTAGGGCACATGCGCCAGTTGGATGCCGCTCACGGCCATGAATATCTCACCCAGCAGGTGGTTGCTGGAACCCATGCCGGCCGAGGCGAAATTCAGTTGCCCCGGGCGGCTGCGGGCGAGCGCGATGAACTCCCGCACCGACCGGACGCCGACCGCCGGGCCGGTGGCGAACACGAAGGATTGGGTGGCGCCCAGGCTCACCGGCACGAGCGTGGCCACATGTTCCTGTTGGGGATAGAGCGCCGGCGCGGCCGTGAGGCTGCTGCCGCTGCCCCACAGCAGCGTGTAGCCGTCCGGCCGGGCCTGGGCTGCGGCCTTGGTGCCGATGCGCCCGCCCGCGCCGGAGCGGTTTTCGACGATCACCGGCTGCCCGAGCTGCGCGCCCAGTTCCTGGGCCACGGCCCGTGCCGACACGTCGGTGGACCCTCCGGGCTCGAAGGAGACGATCAGGGTAATGGGGCGCGAAGGGTAGCCCTGCGCCGTGGCCGGCGACGGAGCGGACAGGGCCGCGACCACGGCGAGCAGCGGGCCGGCCGAACGCGCGGCGGAAAGGAGTCTGCGGTTCATGGGGTTTCCCGTGTGGTGGATCAGTCCAGCGATACGTCGGCCTGGCGGGCCACGCGCCGCCACTTCTCCAGTTCCGCCTGCAGCTTGCGGGTGAACTGCGCGCCGTCGCCGGCGCTCGCGGCCACGCCGCGCGCGTCCAGGCGGGCCTGCATGTCGGGCGCGCGGATCACCTTGTCCAGTGCAGCGGCCAGCGTCTTCACGATGTCGGCCGGGGTGCCGGCGGGAGCGAACACGCCCATCCATCCTTCGGCGACCACGGCGCCATAGCCAAGCTCCTGGAGCGTGGGCACGTCCGGCAGGGAGGGCAGCCGCCGGGGCGAAGGCGTGGCCAGCGCGCGGAGCTTGCCGGCCTTCAGCTGGGGCAGCACCACGGCGGCGGTATCGAAGGTGAAATCCACATCGCCCGCCAGCAGCGAACCCATCGCCTGCTGGCTGCCCTGGAACGGGACATGGGTGGCCCGGGTGCCAGTGGCATGGAGGAAGAGCTCGCCGATCAGGTGGTTGGTGGAGCCCATCCCGAAAGAGGCGTAATTGAGCTTGCCGGGCTGCGCCTTCGCCGCGGCCACGAGGTCGGGCACATTGCGTGCCGCCGACGCGCCCGGCACGGCCAGCACGAAGCCCACACTGCCCACCTCGGTGATCGGCACGAAATCCCGCAGCAGGTCGTAGGGTGCCGCCTTGCGGGTGACGGGATTGATCACCAACTCGGCACCGGTGCCGAAGAACAGGGTGTAGCCGTCCGGTTTGGCACGGGCCACCGACTGCGCTCCGATCACCCCGCCGGCGCCCGCCCGGTTCTCGACGATCACGGCCTGGCCCAGTTCCACTGCCAGTTTCTCCGCGATGAGCCGTGCCGCGCCATCGGTACCCCCGCCCGGCGGGAACGCCACCACCACCCGCAGGGGTGCGCCGGGATAGCCGCCGGCCAGGGCGGTAGCCTGTGCGGCGGCCAGGCAGGCGAGGAGCAGCAGGCAGCGGATCGGGCGCATGGTGTCGGTCCTGTCGGTGGAGTGGGACTGTCGCGTGCGAGGCGGTGGATCAGCGCGCGGCCGCCCGTTCCCGCTCGCCCCGGGCCGCGGCGGCGGCCTCGGCCGCCAGGACGGCGGGCCGCCGGCCGCAGCGTGCCAGGTAGGCCTCGAGGTACGGCCAGCCGCCGGTGTCGATGGCGTGCGCCTGCGTCCACATCGCGATCGTGTAGCAGTGCGCGTCGGCCAGCGTGAAAGTGCTGCCGGTGAGGTAGTCGCGGCCTTCGAGCCGGCTGTCCAGCCAGCCCAGCCTGGCCTGCAGGTAGCCGCGTGCGATCGCCTTGTACTCCGGCGGGGTGACGGCCTTGAACAGGGGCATGAAACCGCCCTTGTGCAGGTCCGCGGCGACGAAGCTCATCCACTCCAGCACCCGGTAGCGCGCCAGCCCGGCCGCGGGCAGCAGCGTGTTGCCGGGGCACTGGTCCGCCAGGTACTGGGTGATGACGCAGCCCTCGCTCAGGTGCTGGCCGTCCGGCATCTCCAGCGTGGGCACGGTGCCCTTGGTATTGATGGCCAGGTAGTCCGTGCCGTCCTGCAGCCGCTTTGTCTTCATGTCCACCCATTCCAGATCGAGCGCCAGGCCCAATTCCCTCGCGACGATGTCCACAGCGAGCGAGCATCCCCGGACTTCGTGATAAAGCTTCATGCTGGATAGCCTTCTGGATGATCTAAAAATTGCATAATTACTGCTATGCGATAAATGTGCCAATCAATGGGCGTGGGTGATACTGGTGTAAACACCGAAAAATCCGCTGTTCCGCGCCATGACGGTGCATGCAGATGGGGTGAGCGTGCCAGGGCGGAGCGCGGATCGGCTGTCCGCACTGAGGTGGTGATTTTTCTGTATTGCAGTAAAAAGTGGATCGCCCATGCCGCACTGACACCAGGGGTGGCGCGCGTGCCTGGGCGGGAGGTGCGCGGCCCGGCAGTTCAGCGCTGCTGCCGGCCCACTGCCAGGCCGTGCCGCCGGGCGCGGTACAGCAGCGTCGCCCGGGTGATGCCGAGCCCGCCGTCAGCGACGAAGTGGCGGCCGCCATCGGCTTCCTGTGCAGCGACGCGGCGCGCTGGGTGAGCGGAGTGAGCCTGCCCGTGGACGGCGGGCTGGCATCGACCTGCATCTGACGCATTGCATGGGGGCCATGCATTTTGTTAATGCAACACGATTGCGTTAACATCGGCGGCAGCGGCACGGCAGTTCGTGCCCGCGCGTCGCCGACAATATTCCATGCCTCTCTGTTCCGTTTCCGGGCCCCGCGCGTGGGCTGTCCTGCTGGGTACCGTGCCCGTGGCTGCCATGGCGCAGCCGTCCGCTTCCGGGCCGTCGCCCACCCAGCTGCCGGCGGTGGAGGTGCGCGAACGCGCGGAAACGCCGCGCCTCGCGCAGCCGGCCGCCGCGGCCTCGCGCCTCGGGCTGGCGGTGCGCGAGACGCCGGCCTCCATCGACGTGGTGCCGCGGGAGATGCTGGCCGAGCGCGGGCTGCGCACGGTGTCCGAAGCCGCGCAGGCCGCAGTGGGCGTGCTGGCGGGGGATTTCCCTGCGGAGCCGGCCGCGTTCTCCATGCGCGGCTTCGCCAACAGCCAGATCAACACCCTCTACAACGGCATCAAGGTCGGCCCGCCGAACATGACCTCGCGCGTCATGGGCACGGCGAACCTCGAGCGCGTGGAGTTCCTCAAGGGGCCCGCCTCGCTGATGTCGGGCGAGGGCGCGGCCGGCGGCGCGGTGAACTTCGTCACGCGCGCCCCGCACCGCGGCCCGGTGGAGACCGAGGTGGCCGCCGCGGCCGGATCCTTCGGCGAGCGTCGCCTGTCTGTCGGCACTGGCGGCACCACGGCCTGGAAGGACGTGGATTTCCGCCTCGACGCGAGCGGGTCGGACCATGACGGCTTCGTGCGGAACACGGGCCAGCGCCTGTGGCACCTGTCGGGCGGCCTGGACTGGCACCTGCAGCCGGGGCTCAAGCTGTTCGTGGCGGCGGAAGTGCAGCGCGACCGCGGCCATCCGTACTGGGGCACGCCCCTGGTCTCCGCGTCGGCGCCGGGCATCCAGCCGCAGCCGGGCGTGGTGTCCGGCACCTATGTCTCGGGCTTCAACGGCAGCGTGCTCGCACCGGTGGCCATCGACCGCCGCACGCTGCGCACGAACTACAACGTGCTGGACAACCGCAACGAGGCGCGCGAAACCTGGCTGCGTACGGGCGTGGACTGGCGCATCGACGCGGCGTGGTCGCTGCGCAGCCAGTTCTACCGCTACACCGCCACGCGCTCGTGGCTGAACAACGAGGTGCTCGCGTTCAATACCGGCACCGGGCTGGTGGACCGCGAGCGTTTCTTCGTGGCGCAGGACCAGACGACCACCGGCAACAAGACCGAGATGCAGTGGGACGGCAGGCTTGCCGGCCGGGAGAACCGCTTCGTCGCCGCGCTGGAGCTGAGCGATACCGACCTGGACCGTCCCGGGGCCGCCAACTTCCCCGGCGACAGCGTGTCGCTGATTGCACCCGACCGCGGCTTTTACGGCCCGCTGGTGCAGCAGCGGCAGACGACGCAGCTGCGCAGTGCGGCGGTCGCGCTGGAAGACCGGCTGCGCATCACGCCGGCCGTGGCCCTCATCGCGGGCTTGCGGCACGAGTCCATCGAGCTCGACCGCACCTCCACCGATGCGGCCGGTGTGGCGCGTCGCGGCTTTCCCTACGGCAAGACCTGGCACCCGACCACCGGCCGGCTGGGCCTGACCTGGGAGCCCGCGGCGGGCACCATGCTCTATGCCCAGGCCGCGACGGGTGCCGACGTGGCCGCCAACAACATCTTCCTGCTCGGCCCCGCCCAGCCACTGGAGCTCACCCGGGCGCGCAATGCCGAGGTGGGCGTCAAGCAGGGCTTCTGGCATGACCGTGGGGAATGGACGCTGGCCCTCTACGACGCCGAGCGCCGCAATGTCTATGCGGGGCAGGGCGGGCAATCGCTGGCGCGCGCCGGCGCACTGCAATCGCGTGGCGCGGAGATGTCGCTGGCGCTGCGGCCCGCGGCCGCCTGGAGCGTCTGGGCACAGCTCGCCCTCAACCGCGCGCGCTACGACGATTTCGTGCTCGCCAATGGCACTTCCTTTTCCGGCAACACGCCCCCCAATACCCCGAAGGTGATGGCCAGCGTGGGCGCTGCCTACCGCTTCACCGCGGGCCTGCCGATGCAGGTCTCGGCATCGCTGCGGCACGTGGGAGAGCGCTTCCACAGCGACGCCAACACGGTCCGCCTGTCTGCCTACCGTGTGATCGATGCGGCCTGGAGCGTGGACGTGGCCCCGGGCACCCAGCTCACCCTGCGGGGCCGCAACCTGGCGAACAAGGTCTATGCCGTCTGGGCGGATCCGTTCTATCCGGACCAGATCCTGCTCGGCGCGCCACGCAGTTTCGAGCTGGCCCTGCGCTGGACGCTCTGATCGCGGACGGCGGCATGGTCGTGGCATTGCAGGCCGAGGGCCTCGGATGGAAGTCGCCGCGCGGCGACTGGCTGCTGCAGGGCGTGGGCCTGGAGGCCATGCGCGGTGAGTGCGTGGCGCTGGTCGGCCCCAACGGCGCGGGCAAGAGCACGCTGATGAAGCTGCTCGCCGGCCGCATCGCGCCTTCTGCGGGCTCGGTGCGCTGGTGCGGCCGGGACGTGGCCCGCTGGCCGGCGGCCGAGCGCGCCCGCAGCGTGGCGGTGCTGGGGCAGGATGACGTGGCACAGGGCCGTTTGCGGGCCCGGGACTATGTGGCGCTCGGCCGGCTGCCGCACGAGGGCCGTGTGGCAGCCGTCGACCACGTGCACGCCGTGGACGGCGCGCTGCGCACCTGCGGCGTGCAGGCCCTGGCGGAGCGGCCGCTGGGCAGCCTGTCGGGCGGGGAGCGCCAGCGCATGCACCTGGCCCGGGCGCTCGCGCAGGCGCCGCAACTCCTGCTGCTCGACGAGCCGACCAACCACCTCGACCTGGCAGCGCGCGCCGACGTGCTGGCCCTGGTGCGCGGCCTTGGCATCACCGTGGTGGCCGTGCTGCACGAACTGGCGCTGGTGCCGGCGTTCGCCGACCGTACCTGGGTGCTGCAGTCCGGCCGCCTCGTTGCAGAGGGCCCGCCCGCCCGGGCGCTGGGCGCGGAATGCGTAGCGCAGGTGTTCGGCATGGAGCTGGTGCACACGCGGCACCCCCGGCACGGCGGCACGTTGTGGTCTTTCGAGCGGGAATCCGCATGACGGGCTGGTTGCGCCGGATCGCCGGGTGGGCGCTATCGATGGCGCTGTTGCAGGCTGCCGCGGCGGCGGGCGCCGCCCCGCCGGATGCCGGTGCCGCATTCCCCGTGACGGTGTCCAACTGCGGGGAACCGCTGCGCATCGAACGGCCGCCGCGCCGGCTGGTCGTGCACGACCTGAACATGACCGAAATGGCGCTCGCCCTCGGCCTGCGCCCGGCCCTGGTCGGCGTGACCGGCATCACCGGCTGGTACAAGCAGACGGGCGAGGCGCTGCTGCGCACGCTCGATGGCGTACCTGAACTGGCACCCAAATACCCCACGATGGAAACACTGGTCGCGGCGCGGCCGGACCTGTTTTTCGCGGGCTGGTACTACGGCATGCAGCCCGGTGGCGAGGTGACTCCCGCCACGCTCGCGCGGCGCGGCATCCAGACCCTGGTGCTGACCGAAAGCTGCGCGCAGAACCAGGCCGGCAAGCCCCGCGCGACCATGGACCTGCTCTATGGCGACGTGCTCCGCCTGGGGCAGGTGTTCGGCCGCACCGCCGAGGCGCGGCGCCTCGTGGAAGGCTGGCGTGAGCGCGTGGCCGCGGCCGACCGGCCCGCGCTGTCGCACCGGCCCGGCGTCTTCGTCTATGACTCCGGCGAAGACAAGCCCTTCACTGCCGGCCGGGCCGCCATGCCCACCGCGCTCATCGATGCCGCGGGCGGTCGCAACGTTCTGGACGACCTGCCCATGAGCTGGGGCACCGCCGCCTGGGAGGCCGTGGCGCAGCGCAATCCGCAGTTCGTGATCCTGCTCGACTACCAGAACGGGCAGGGGCCGGACCATCTGGAACGCGTGCTGCGGGAGCATCCCGCCATGCGCCTCACGGATGCCGTGCGCGAAGGGCGTTTCATCGTGCTGCGCTATGCGGAGCTCACGCCCGGGCCGGCCAACATCGGGGCGATCGAGAAGATCGCGCGGGCACTGCGGGGCGTGCGGTGAACGTGCCGGAGACCGCGCATCCGGCGCGCTGGCGGCGCTGGATGCCTGGCCTGCTGGGGCTGGCGCTCGCGGCGCTGGTGCTGCTGTCGCTCAAGTTCGGAGGGGTGGAGGTCGCCTGGCAGGACGTGTTTTCCGCCCTGGGGGCTGGCGCGACCGACGGCACGGGCACCATGGCGCAGGCCATCGTGCGGGACCTGCGCCTGCCGCGCGTGCTGCTTTCCATGGCCGTGGGCGCGGCACTCGCCCTCGTGGGCAGCCTGCTGCAGACGACGACGCGCAACGACCTTGCCGACCCGTTCCTCTTCGGGCTGTCGTCCGGTGCCTCCGCCGGCGCGGTCGCCGTCATCACCCTGGCCGGAAGCGCGCTGGGCATGTGGACGCTGCCGCTGGCCACGTTCTCGGGGGCCCTGGTCGCCGCCGCGGCCGTGCTGCTGATCGTGCAGGGCGGCCAGGGCCAGGGGCCCGCGCGCATCGTGCTGGCCGGTGTGTCGGTGTCGTTTCTTTTCGGGGCCCTGACCCATGTGCTGATTTTTGCGGGCGACCAGCGCGCCGCGCATTCCGTCGTGTTCTGGTCGCTGGGTGGGCTGGGCCTCGCCCGCTGGGACAACCTCTGGCTGGCCGGTGCCGGGCTGCTGGTGCCGGCGCTGTTCATCGCGCGGCGCCACCGGGCGCTCGACGCGCTGCTGGCGGGCGACGACACCGCCCACAGCCTGGGTGTGGAGCCGCAGCGGCTGCGCCGCCAGGCCTTCGTGGTGGCGGCCTTCGCCACCGCCTGCTGCGTGGCGCTTTCCGGCCTGATCGGATTCGTCGGCCTCATGGTGCCCCATCTGGCGCGCCGCCTGGCCGGGCCGCTGCACCGGGCCTCCTCCGTGGCCGCCGCCGTATGGGGGGCGGCCCTGCTGCTGGCCAGCGACCTCGCGGCCCGGTCGCTGCTGGGCGCGCAGGAGCTGCCCGTGGGCATCGTGACCTCGGGGTTGGGGGCGTGTTTCGTGATCGTGCTGCTGCGGCGCGGCAGCGGCAGCATGTGAGTCTCGACAGGGCATCGCAAAAAAAGCCTGGCTACGCGGGCAAACCGTTGGCTGGCAAAAACGACCCATGGGACCTGGTTCAGGCCCGGAGTCGCCCCACGATGAAACCTGTCTGGGCGGCTGCCACACCGCAAGTGGTGTGGGGCAGCGATTGACGGCAGTGTAGCATTAATTGAGAATGCTTATCAATACATTTTTTGCCGGATGGTCATTGCCATGGCCACCGGCCATGCCTTCTGGAGGGACGTTGCATGGAAGGTTTCCCTGGACCGGTGCTGGATGAGCACCGTGCGCTGCTGGCGGAGTACGGGCGCGCGCAGCAGCGGTGCAGTCGCGACCTGGCGGAGCAGGCGCGGCAGATCGAGATGCTGCAGGCCGAAGTGGTGAGGCTGCGGGCGCGCGCGCTCGTGGCGGAAACCGCGCTGGCGTATGCACAGGAGGATCGGCGCTGCCATGAAGACGCACTGCCGGGCCTGCGCCGCCGCCGGGCCCTGGCCCGGCAGGTGGAGGGGCTCACGCAGCGGCTGCAGGGCCTGATGCGGGAAGTGCTGCACTGGCAGTGGCGCGCTGCCGCGCGGGCCGGAGCGGGGAAGGGCGCGGCCCGGCAGCCGGAGCCGGACGGGCCGGCTCCCCAGGCCGTGGTGTGCATCGCGCGCGGGCCGGGCGGGGCGCTGGTGGCGCGGCCTTTCGGCCCGGGCGGGCTGCCCGCTGCCTGCGATGCCGGACAGGCCGGTGCGGCTTCCAGCCTGCCCGGTGACGCGGCGGCCTTCGAGGCCAGCCTGCGGGCCGCGGATTTCGTGATCTGCCAGACCGGCTGCGTGGGCCACGACGACTATTGGCGCGTGCAGGACCACTGCAGCCGTACCGGCAAGCCCTGCGTGCTGGTGGACCAGCCACAGGTGGTGCACGTCATGCGCGGCCTGGCGCGGGCGGCTCCGGCCGTCGCCGAAGGCTGATTCCGCCCGGACCGGCTTGCCGGCTCACTCCATGGTCATCAGGCTGGCATTGCCGCCAGCCGCCGCGGTGTTGATGCTGACTGCGCGTTCCAGGACCAGGCGTTCGAGCGGCACCGCGGCATCGCCGGGCGCATGGCCCGCGACGCCCACGATCGGCCCCGGCCGCGTTGCCATGGCCTGGCACACCTCCCGCAACGATGCCTCGGTGCCATGGTGCAGCACGGCATCCACGGCCACCGCGGGTGCACGCCAGTCGGCTACCAGCACGATGCGCTCCTGCACCATCGCCGGCAGGCTGGCACGCAGCGTGGCTGCGGCCGACGGCCAGACGGCGTGCCCGTCCACGGACAGCACCGCAGCCAGCTGCACCAGCCGGTCCGCATCGGCATCGGCGAGGCAGAGGACGCGTTCACGCGGTGCCACGCCGTACTGGTTGCGCTCCCCCGTGGGGCCGGGCAGCGTGCGCAGGCTGCCGGTGGGCGTGTTGTGCGCGAACTGACGGCAGGCCGACTCCAGCGTGTCCTTGCCAGCACCGCGCGCCCATTCCCGCAGCGCCTGTAGCGGGGCAGGGGCGGTGGGCGCAGCGCCTTCACCGGTGCCCGGGGCGGCCATCGCTGCGATGGCAGTTCGCGCCGCGCCAGCGGGGGCCTGGGCCACCAGCCGCAGCAGGTACAGCGGGCCGCCGGCTTTCGGCCCGGTGCCCGACAGGCCTTCGCCGCCGAAGGGCTGCACCCCGACCACCGCGCCCACCATGTTCCGGTTCACGTAGAGATTGCCCGCGCGGGCACGGCGCAGCACGCGTTCCACCGTTTCGTCGATGCGCGTGTGCAGGCCCTGGGTGAGCCCGTAGCCGGTGCCCGCGATGCGGTCCAGCAGCGTGTCCAGCCCGCTGCGCGGATAGCGCACCACGTGCAGGACCGGGCCGAAGACCTCGCGTTCCAGCTCCGACAGGTCCTGCAGCTCGATCAGCGTGGGCGGCACGTAGGTGCCCCCGGCATTGGCCTGCGGCGGCACCGGCACCTGGTGCACCGCGCGGCCACGCTCGCGCATGGCCTCCACGTGGCGCAGGATGCCGTCGCGCGCTTCGGCGTCGATCACGGGCCCCACGTCCGTGGCGAGCTGGTCGGGCCGGCCGATGCGCAGTTCCGCCATGGCGCCGCGCAGCATCTCCAGCACGCGGTCCGCCACATCGTCCTGCAGGCACAGCACGCGCAGCGCGGAGCAGCGCTGGCCCGCGCTGTCGAAGGCCGAGGCGACGGCATCGACCACCACTTGTTCCGCCAGGGCGGAGGAGTCCACGATCATCGCGTTCTGGCCACCCGTCTCGGCGATCAGCGGCACCGGCCGGCCGGTGGCGTCCAGGCGGCCCGCCACGCTGCGCTGCAGGATGCGGGCCACGTCGGTGGAGCCGGTGAACAGCACGCCCATCACGCGCCCGTCGCCCACCAGCCGGGCACCCACGGTCTCGCCCTGGCCGGGCAGCAGCTGCACGGCCCCGCGCGGCACGCCCGCGCCGTGCAGGATGCGCACCGCCTCGGCCGCCACCAGCGGCGTCTGCTCGGCGGGCTTGGCCAGCACCACGTTGCCGGCGGCGAGCGCGGCCGCCACCTGGCCCATGAAGATGGCGAGGGGAAAGTTCCAGGGGCTGATGCATACCACGGGGCCGAGCGGCGTCCATGCGTCCGTGCCCCCTCCGAACAGCGTCTCCACCTGGGCCGCATAGAAGCGCAGGAAGTCCACCGCCTCGCGCACTTCCGCCACGGCGTTCGCGCAGGTCTTGCCCGCTTCGCGCACCAGCAGCGACAGCAGGGCGGGCAAGTGCCGCTCCAGCGCGTCGGCGGTGCGGCGCAGCGCGGCGGCCCGTTCCACGGGGGGCGTCGCGGCCCAGGCGGGGGCCGCTGCCTGTGCCCATTCCAGCGCCTGGTCCACGTCGCCAGCGGCCGCTTCCTGCACCGTGCCCACCACGTCCGCATGCCAGGCAGGGTTGCGCACCGGCAGGCGAGGGCCTTCCTGCACCGGCCCGGCGAGCAACGGCACCGCCTCCCAATCCTGCTGCGCGTAGCGTTGCAGGGCATCGGCCAGCGGCGCGAGGACCGCCTCGCTCGCGAGATCCAGTCCTGCGGAGTTGCGGCGCGCCGGTCCATAGAGCGCGGGCGGCAGCGGAATGCGCGGGTTCATCCGGCCCGGGACGGGTTCAGCGGCCACCACCGCTACCGGGTCGGCCACGAGGCTGTCCAGCGGCAGCGTGGCGTCGGCCACGCGGTTCACGAACGAGGTGTTGGCGCCGTTTTCCAGCAGCCGGCGTACCAGGTAGGCCAGCAGCGTCTCGTGCGTCCCGACCGGCGCATAGACCCGGCAGGGCCGGTTCAACCCTGCAGCGCCCACGACCTGCTCGTACAGCGGCTCTCCCATGCCGTGCAGGCACTGGAATTCGTACTGGCCCGGCGTGTAGCGATCTGGGCCGGCCAGTTCGTGGATCGCGGCCAGCGTGTGCGCGTTGTGCGTGGCGAACTGCGGATAGACAGCATCCGGCGCCGCCAGCAGCCGGCGTGCGCAGGCGATGTACGACACGTCGGTGTGCACCTTGCGCGTATAGACCGGGTAGTCCTCCAGCCCGTCCACCTGGGCCCGCTTGATCTCGCTGTCCCAGTAGGCGCCCTTGACCAGCCGCACCATCAGGCGGTGGCCTGTGCGGCGCGCGAGATCGATCACATGGTCGATCACGAACGGGCAGCGCTTCTGGTAGGCCTGGATGACGAAGCCGATCCCGTTCCAGCCCGCGAGCGATGGCGCCGCGCACAGCGCTTCGAGCAGGTCGAGCGAAATCTCCAGCCGGTCGGCTTCCTCGGCGTCGATGTTCAGCCCGATATCGTAGCCGCGCGCCAGCTCCGCGAGCCCCAGCACGCGCGGGAACAGCTCCTGCATCACCCGAGCGTGCTGGGCCCGGCTGTAGCGCGGGTGCAGTGCCGACAGCTTGATGGAGATGCCGGGGCCCTCGTACACGCCGCGGCCCGCGGACGCCTTGCCGATCGCATGGATCGCGTCCACGTACGACTGCAGGTATCGCCCGGCATCGGCCTCGGTGAGCGCGGCTTCGCCCAGCATGTCGTAGGAATAGCGGAAGCCCTGGGCCTCGCGCGGGCGGGCATTGGACAGCGCCTGGGCGATGGTTTCGCCGGTCACGAACTGCTCGCCCATCATGCGCATCGCCACGTCCACGCCCTTGCGCACCAGCGGTTCGCCGCCGCGCGCCGTGATGCGGCGCAGCGCAGCGCCCAGGCCCTGCTCGCTGTGCGTGGCCATGAGCCTGCCGGTGAGCAGCAGGCCCCAGGTGGCCGCATTCACGAACAGCGACGGGCTCCTGCCGAGGTGCGATTCCCAGTCGCCGCCGCCGATCTTGTCGCGGATCAGCGCGTCGCGCGTGCCGCTGTCGGGAATGCGCAGCAGCGCCTCGGCGAGGCACATCAGCGCCACGCCCTCCTGCGAAGACAAGGCGAACTCCTGCAGCAGGCCCTGCACCCAGCCGGCCCGGCCGCCCGCACCCTTGCGCTCGCGCAGCCCGCCCGCCAGCCGCAGTGCCAGGGCATGCACGCGCTGCGCCGCGGCACCTTCGATGCGCGCTTGTTCCAGCAGCGGCGCGATGGCTTCCGGCTCGGGAATGCGGCACGCCGCGGTGATCGCGTCGCGCAGCGGCGCGGCCCCGGCAGCTGGCCGCGGTGCGAAGGCCGCGAAAGGCCGGGTATGCAGGGATGGGTGCGGGGCGTTCATGGCGGACCGGTCCGGGGGCGGGACGAAGGTGGAGGGAATGCCTGCGATCATCTCGCCGAGTCGATTGAATTAATGCGCAAAAATACCGAGAATGAATGAATATTTCACTATGAATTTGGTATGCCATGGATGAAATCGACAGGGTGGACCGCAAGATCCTGGCAATCCTGCAGGACGACGGCCGCATCTCCAACCTCAAGCTCGCCGAGCGCGTCGCCCTGTCCCCCACGGCCGTGCTCGCGCGGGTGCAGCGGCTCACGCGCGAGGGCTACATCCTGGGCTACGAGGCCCGGCTCAATCCACAGAAGCTCGGCGCCGGCATGCTCGTGTTCGTCGAGGTGCTGCTGGACCGCACGACGCCCAATGTGTTCGACCAGTTCAAGGCCGCGGTGCAGGTCCATCCGGCCATCATGGAGTGCCACATGGTGGCGGGTGGGTTCGACTACCTGCTCAAGACCCGGCAGGCCGACATGAACGCCTATCGCCAGTTCGCCGGGGAGGTGCTCTGGCAATTGCCGGGCGTGCGCGAGACACGCACCTATGCGGTGATGGAAGAGGTCAAGCACTCCTTCCATCTGGCGCTGGATGAACGCTCCGTGCGCTCCTGATGCGGCGGGCGGGCCATGCATGCCGCAAAGTCCGCAATAATCGGCCTCGCGCCACCCGGTTCCGGGCCCCGCCACACCCATCCAGGAGCTTCGCCGATGCCCGCCTGCCGTTCCGCCCTGTTCGCCGCCGCCGCGCTGTCCGCGGGACTGTGGAGTGCCTCGGCCTCCGCCGCGTGCTACGTGGTCTATTCCTCCAGCCAGCAGGTGATCTACCGGTCACAGACTCCGCCGGTGGACCTCGCGCAGCAGATCCACCAGACCCTGCCGCGCGTCGCGCCGGGTTCGACCCTCGTCTTCTCGCTGGACAGCGGCGATTGCCAGATCGAATTCAACCGCCTTCCCGCCGGTGCCTCGGTGCCCGGCTCCCGCGTGGGCCTGCCGCCGTCCGATCCCGTGCCGCGGCTGGTGCGCCCCGCGCGCAGCTGACTGCCGGGCTCCCACGTCCCCATCCTTTCCGGTCGCGGTCCACGAAGGAGTGCCCGATGGTCCCCAAGCCTCCCGCTTTCGCCGGCCTTGTGTGCGCCGTGGTCTTCCTGGGCGCTGCGCACGCGGCTTCCGCGCCGGATGGTGCGCAGGAAGGCGCCGCGTGCAGTGCAGCCCTCCGGCAGGTTTTCCCGGCGCAGGACCAGGCCGCCGCGCTTCCCGCCCCATGCCGGCGCCTCGGCCCGGTGGCGCTGGGCATGCGCCAGCAGGACGTGTTGGCCGCACTCGGAAAGCCGGACGCCACCCGGCACGGTGCATGCCGGCATGAGACGACCATCGCGTACCTGTATCCACGCGGACTGAACGAGCGACTGGCCAGCCATCCACTGCCCCCCGGATCGCTGGACCATGGAGAGCTGGCCATCCGTTTCCGCGACGGCCGCGTGGTCAACATCATCGCCTTCGGGCCGCATGGCGAGCTGCCCGGATTCGGTCTTCCGGGACTGGCCTTGGGAGCGGACGTGGGCACGGTACTCCAGGCGGTCGGAGGCCACCCCCAGTGGAATGCCAGCCGCGACTATGTCCAGTTCGCCGCGATGCCGCTGGGCCTGGAGGTGGACCCGGACACGTCCGCGGTCGTCGGGATCGACATCGCGGCCACGAAGCAGGACCTGGAACATTTTTCGTTGCCGCCGTTGCGCCTGCACAAGGACGGGCGCAGCGGCCTGGTCAGCGGCATCCACTGAGCCCGCCCCCACCGTCCGCCCGGCGGCCGCGAGGGCGGAGGGTGGAAGCGAGGCACAGCCGGCCTGAGACAATCGGGGGATGAGCGACCCCACAGAACATTCCGAGATCCTCCAGGACCCATCTTCTTCCACGCCCGTGCAGGGGCGCACCGACCTCCCGCCCGGCTGGCTGGAAGTCACCTCCATGGACATGGACGCCCAGGGCGTGGCCCGCAGGCCCGATGGCAAGGTCGTCTTCATCGACGGTGCGCTGCCCTTCGAATGGGTGAGTGCCAACACCCACCGCAAGAAGAACAACTGGGAGCAGGCGAGCCTCACCGCCATCCACCGCGAGTCCCCGCAGCGCGTGCGCCCGGGGTGTCCCCATTTCGGGCTGCATGCCGGAGCCTGCGGCGGCTGCAAGATGCAGCACCTGCATGTCGGCGCCCAGGTGGCCGTCAAGCAGCGCGTGCTGGAGGACAACCTCTGGCACCTGGGCAAGGTGAAGGCCGAGACCGTGCTGCGGCCCATCGAAGGGCCCGCCTGGGGCTACCGCTACCGCGCCCGCCTGGCCGTAAGGCACGTCGCCAAGAAGGGCAAGGTGCTGGTGGGCTTCCACGAGCGCAAGAGCCGCTACATCGCCGACATGGAAGTCTGCCCCGTGCTGCCGCCCCATGTGAGTGCCCTGCTGATGCCCATGCGCGCACTGATCGCTTCCATGGACGCGCGCGACACCTGCCCGCAGATCGAATTGGCCTGCGGCGACGACGTCACCGCACTGGTGCTGCGCCACCTGGAGCCGCTGTCCGAGGCCGACATGGACCGGCTGCGCGCCTTCGCCGCCGCGCATGGCGTGCAGTGGTGGCTGCAGCCCAAGGGCCCGGACACCGTGCACCTGCTGGAAGAAGGCGTCCCGCAACTGAACTACGCGTTGCCGGATTTCGGCATCACCATGCCCTTCAAGCCCACCGACTTCACGCAGGTCAACCCGCACATCAACCGCGTGCTGGTCACGCGTGCGCTGCGCCTGCTGGATGCGGGCCGCGCCGACCGGGTGATCGACTGGTTCTGCGGTCTGGGCAACTTCACGCTGCCCATCGCCACGCAGGCCCGCGAGGTCGTCGGCATCGAGGGCAGCGAGGCGCTCGTCGCCCGCTCGCGAGAGAACTACCGCAAGAACCAGGACGACCGGCCGCAGGGACAGGCGCTGGCCCCCACCACCTTCGTGGCACGCAACCTGTTCGAGATGACGCCCGACATGCTCATCGCCGACGGCGTGGCCGACAAGTGGCTGGTGGATCCCCCGCGCGAGGGGGCCTTCGCGCTCGCCAAGGCCCTGGCCGACATCCACCAGGCACGCATCGGTGCGGAAGATGCGCCGGCGCTGCCCGCCTCGGCCGAGGGCTGGAGGCCGCCGCAGCGCATCGTCTATGTGAGCTGCAATCCGGCCACGCTGGCGCGGGATGCAGGCCTGTTGGTGCACCAGGCGGGCTACCGCTGCGTGGCGGCCGGCGTGGTGAACATGTTCCCCCACACGGCGCACGTCGAGAGCATGGCGGTGTTCGAGCGCGCCTGAGATCGGGAAGGAAAGACGGCTTCAGCTCCGGCTGCGGCCGGATCCGTCTTCGCGGGTTTCGTCGGCGCGGCCTTCTTCCGTGCGGCGCGCCGGGGTGGCCGGGGGCTTCTCCAGGTTGCCCAGCACCGAGGGTGCGCCCTCCAGCTTGTTGTCGCGCATGTACTGGTCCATTTCCTTCCAGCCGGCGAACACCTGGGCCTTCGAGGCCTTGGGGTTGAGGGTGAAGCAGTCTTCCAGGCCCCGCAGGGCGTGGCGGCAGGCACCGCCGATGGCCTTGGCCTCGGCTTCCTTCTGCACCGCCCGTGGATCGGGGCCCAGCCCGGGAATGTCGCAGCCCGACAGCAGCAGCGGGGCCGCCGCGCACGCCACGAGCCAGGAAAGCCGGCGGCCGGTCGGTCGGTCGGAGGGGAGGGCTGTGCGGCGGTGTGGCATCTTCCAGTCATTATCGGCCGCTGCGCCGGATCATTGAGGCCCGTGTGCGCCCGCCCTGAGGAAAAGCAAAAAGGCCTCCACAGGGGAGGCCTTCTTTTCCTGCCGGGAGGGCCGGAGCCCTCCGGAGCATGCCGGGCGTCAGTCGCGCTCGCCGCCCATGATGCCCAGCAAGGCCAGCAGGCTCTGGAACACGTTGAAGAGGTCCAGGTACAGCGCCAGCGTGGCGCTGATGTAGTTGGTCTCGCCGCCGTCGATGATCTGCTTCAGGTCATACAGCATGTAGGCGCTGAAGATGCCGATGGCCGCCACCGAGATGGCCATCATGCCGGCCGAGGAGCCCACGAAAACGTTGATGACCGAGCCCACCAGCAGGACCATGGCGCCCACGAAGAGCCACTTGCCCATGCCGGAGAGGTCGCGCTTGATCACGGTGGCCAGGCTGGCCATGACCAGGAACACGCCCGCCGTGCCGGCGAAGGCCGTCATGACGAGGTCGGTGCCGTTCTTGAAGCCCAGCACCATGCCGATCAGGCGCGAGAGCATGAGGCCCATGAAGAACGTAAAGCCCAGCAGCACCGGCACGCCGGCCGCCGAGTTCTTGGTCTTTTCGATGGCGAACATGAAGCCGAAGGCGCCGCCCAGGAAGACGATCAGGCCCACGCCGCCCCGCAGGGACTGTGTGATGCCGGTGGCCACGCCCAGCCAGGCGCCCAGCACCGTGGGCACCATGCTCAGTGCGAGCAGCCAGTAGGTATTGCGCAGCACGCGCTGCCGCTGCTCCTGCGAGACTCCGTAGCCCGCAGAGCCCAGAACGGTAACTTGATCATTCATCTTCTCTTGCTCCCTTTGCCTGTTGAGGCCTGCGAAGTGCAGACCGGCAAATTCTAGGTGGTGGCTTTCTAACGGCTTTCAAATAACCTTTGCCACTCCCGACCTTTTGGGATGCAGTGTTTTACCGTGGACAGCCCGGTGGAGGGCGATGCGGGCGATATCCTCCGCAGGTTCCGTACCGGCAGGGCGCGGCTGCGGCCTGCCGTTCCTCCATCCGTTTTCCATTTCACTGATCCCATGAAGACCAAACACGAGCTCGAATTCGCCGACGTCAAGAAAATCGCCGCTGCCGCGGAGGCCGAAGCGCTGCGCAACGGATGGGCGGTGACCATCGCCATCGTGGACGACGGCGGCCACCTGCTCTCGCTGCAGCGCCTGGACGGTGCCGCTCCCCTGTCTTCCCACATCGCCCCCGGCAAGGCCCGCACGGCCGCCCTGGGCCGCCGCGAGAGCAAGGTGTACGAGGACATCATCAACGGCGGCCGCACTGCCTTCCTGACGGCCCCGTTCATCGACGGCATGCTCGAGGGCGGCGTGCCGATCCTGAAGGACGGCCAGTGCCTGGGCGCCGTGGGCGTGAGCGGCGTGAAATCCGGCGAGGACGCGCAGATCGCCCGCGCCGGCATCGCGGCCATCGGCCTCTGACCCGGCCCCTGCCGGCGCCCGCGCCCCCGAGGTGCAGGCCGCAAGCAAAAAAAACCGGCCTCGAGAGGCCGGTTTTTCTTTGGGAGATGCAGTGGGAAAAAAAGCCTGGCTACGCGGGCGAACCGTTGGCTGGCGAATACGACCCGGCGGACCGGCAGGCGGCCCGGGAGTCGCCCCACGATGAAACCTATTTGGTGAGAATCAGCTTGCCGAGCTTGGTGGCCTGCAGGCGGTAGATGGAGCCGTTGTGAAAGATCGCCACGGTCTTCTGCCCCTTGAGCAGTTCGCTGCTGTCCACCGCGGGGGCCGAAGGCGCCGTGCGCCCGTGGGCCTCGGCCTGCCGGTCGGAGCCCGGGGCGCCGAAGAAGGCTGCGGAAGGGGACAGGGCGGTCAAGCTGGCGTGCATGGGGTGGATCCTCGGTGCGTTGGCAATAAATTAATGATAACCATTCTCAATTGAGCGTCAAGGCCATGCCCGGCTTTATTGCAAATATTTGTTGCCTCACTGCGGATCGGTGACGAAGCCGATCTTGCGCACGCCTGCGCGCTGCGCGGCCGCCATGGCCTGGGCCACGCGCTCGTAGCGCACGCTCTTGTCGCCGCGGATGTGCAGGTCGGGCTGCGGGTCCTTGGCGGCCTCGGACTTCAGGCGCGGCTCCAGCTCCTCGTCGCCGATGTCCGTCTCGTTCCAGTGGTACTTGCCGTCGGCCGTGACGCTCAGGCGGATGGTTTCGGGCTTGACGTTCTCGCGCTCGGCGGAGGCGCGCGGCAGGTCCACCGGCACCGCATGCTTCATGACCGGCACGGTGATGATGAAGATGATGAGCAGCACCAGCATGACGTCCACCAGGGGCGTCATGTTGATCTCGTTCATCACCTCGTCGGCGTCGTCCTGGGTTCCGAATGCCATGGCGCGTCAGCCTTTCTTGATGGGCAGGACCTTGCCCTGGTCGGCAGGGGCGCTGACGCGGGCTCCGGTCACGAAGTAGGCATGCAGGTCGTGCGCGAAGCTGTTGAGGCCGTTCAGGATGGACTTGTTGCCCCGCACCAGCGCGTTGTAGCCCAGCACCGCGGGAATGGCCACGGCCAGGCCCAGCGCGGTCATGATGAGCGCTTCGCCGATCGGGCCGGCCACCTTGTCGATGGTGGACTGGCCCGAGGTGCCGATCGCCACGAGGGCGTGGTAGATGCCCCAGACGGTGCCGAAGAGGCCGATGAACGGCGCGGTGGAACCGACCGACGCCAGGATGGCGAGGCCCGATTGCAGGCGGGCGGTGAATTCGTCGATGCAGTTGCGCAGGCTACGCGTGATCCAGTCGCTGACGTCCAGGCTGTCGTGCAGGTGCGCCTTGGTGTTGCGGTGGTGGGCCGTGGCCTCGCGGCCTTCGAGCGCGAGGTGGCGGAACGGATTGTCGGCATCGCTGCCCAGCTTTTCCATGCCGGCGGCGAAATCCTCGCTGTGCCAGAAGTCGCGTGCGGCGCGGGCGTGTTTCTTGAACTTGATGATGTCCAGCGCCTTGACGAGGATGACGATCCACGAGGCGAGCGACATGCCGAGCAGCAGCACGGCGACGGCCCGGGTGACGAAATCACCCTGGATCCAGACGTTGGCAATGCCGAAATGCGATTCCATGAGAACTCCTGAAGCTGAAAGAGATATTCGAGACGTTTAATCGAGGACGAAATTGAACGGAACCAGGTTCCACATGGTTTCGGGGACACCGTTGCGCTTGCCGGGCACGAACTTGTAGCGCATCACCGTTTCCATCGCCAACCGGTCCAGCCGGTCGTAACCGCTGGATTTGTTGAGCTCCACCTTTTGCGGAAGGCCGTCTGCGCCGATCAATACGCGCACGACCACCTTGCCCTGTTCGCCCAGCCGGCGGCTGATCGCCGGGTAGGAGGGCTTGGGGTTGTTCAGGTAGGCCGCATCGCTGGAAGGCAGCTCGACCTTCGGGGGCGCGGGGGGCGCTGGCGGGGCCGGTGGCGGTGCGGGCGGCGCCTGGGGCGCCGCGACCGGGGGCGCAGGCGG
>CP028296.1:2190536-2243247 GCA_003029925.1 Paracidovorax avenae
CCCACCACGCGCACCGGGCCGGACCAGACCAGGCCTTCCATGTGGGCGATGTCGAGTTGCAGGGCGCCGACCGGCGCATTCGGCGCCGGTGCGGGATCCGGGATGGCCACGGGCATGGGCGCCGGACGTGGGGCCGGCGTGCGCGGTGCGGGCTTGGGGGGGGGAGGGGCCGGCTTCGGGGGCGGTGGAGCCGGCGGCGTCGGAGGTGCGGGGGGCGTGATGAACTCGCTCAGCACTTCCGCGGGAACGATGATCTCGGCCGCCTTGCGCACCAGGCCGGATTGCAGGGCCCAGAGGCCCGCGACATGGAGCAATACGACCGAACCGGCGATCACCGCATTGCGGCTCACGCCCCCGGGGGAGCCATAGCGATCAAACTGGGACATAGGAAGGGGTATTTGCCTGCGCAGTGGAGGGAAGGCCGGTGCGGGGCGCACCGTGCAGGGCAGAGGCAAAGGGGAGTTGCTTACTTGCGGAAGATCCACCACATGGATCCCACGACGAGGATCAGGCTGCCAGCGAGGATGAAGAGGAGTTCCATGCCTTGCTTTCCAGGATGGTGGGGGCAAGCTGGATGGTCTGCGGCGCGATGTCTTCCTTGTGCAGGGCGGCCACCGAGTGCCTGGTGCCGCACCGGGCGACGACGTCGCGTGCGCAGGACTCGCATCGGCCGCACTGGGTGGCCACGCCGAGTTCGAACTGGATCTCGTCGAAGCTCAACCCCGCATGCGCGTGGCGTGCGATTTCCCGGTCAGAAACCCGGCGGCATACACAAACGATCATGGGGCTGCAGTGTTGGCTGGTGTGGACGACGATGCATTATAAATGCGAATTCATCGCATTTGCAATCATTGGAGTCCGGCACCGCGAGAAATGTTCCCGATCCGTGGTGCAGTCTGCAGGTCCTGCTGCGCGCAGGCAAAAAAAAGCCCGGCGGGCGCCGGGCTTTGAAATGGATCCAGGAACGTGGCGTTCGGGAGGATCCAAGGAGACAACGGGTAGGCCCGCGGCTCAGCGCTTGCGCAGGGCAGCCGAGGTGGCTGCTGCTGCGGCGTTGGTGGCCGAGGCGGCATTGGCGGTGGCCGTGTTGGTCACTGCGTTGAAGTTGGCTTCGGCCGCGTCGCTGGCCTGCTTGACGACCTTCTGGACGGTTTCGAAAGCATTGTTGGCTGCGGACACGGCGCTCTTGAACACGGCCACGCCGGTTTCGGTGCCGGCGGGGGCATTGCGGGCGGCGGTATCCACCAGGTTGCTGAAGTTGCGCTGGACTTCAGCAGCCTGGGCTTCGAAAGCGCGGCCGAACTCGGCGGTGGTGCCGGAGGCGATTTCGTACAGATGGCGGTTGTAGGCGGCGGTCTTCTCGGCCAGGGGCTGGAAGAAGGCGGCTTGCAGCGAGAGGAGTTCCTGGGGGTCCTTGACCGACAGCAGGGCCTGGGTATGGGTGGCGGCTTCGCTCAGGGTGGCGCGCGAGGCGGTCACGTTCAGTTCGACCAGTTTCTCGACGCCTTCGAAGGCCTTGTTCGTCAGGCCGAACAGCGTGTCGAGGTGGGCCTTCTGGGAAGCGATGAGTTGTTCGGGGGTCAGCGACATAGGTATCTCCTCTGAAAACAGTCCGGTGGCCGGACCTAAGCCATGTGGATGGAACCGCGCTACGCCATGTTCATGTTGCAGTGCAGCATGGAATGAATTCTAGAGACTTCGCCTGGCGGCGCAAGTCTTTTTGCTGCACTGCAGCATGTTTAGAGTCGTACCTCCAAAAACGCTGAGGGCCCGTCCCGCGTGGCCGGAAAGGAGCGGCTGGCAGAATGGGCCGCCATGACCACCGCCAAGCCTTCGGCCGCCCCGCCGGCGCCGCGGCGCGCGCCCGAGGCGCGCGACCGCTATCCCGTGTTCCGCAGCATCACCACCCGCTGGTCGGACAACGACATCTACGGGCACGTCAACAACGTCGTCTATTACAGCTGGTTCGACACTGCCGTGAACGCCTACCTGATCGAGCAGGGCGCGCTCGACATCCACGGCGGCGACACCATCGGTCTGGTGGTGGAAACGCAGTGCAATTACTTCGCGCCGCTGGCGTTCCCGCAGACCGTCGATGCCGGTATCCGCGTCGCGCACCTGGGATCGAGCAGCGTGCGTTACGAAGTGGGGCTGTTCGCGCAGGGCGAGCCGCTCTCGGCCGCCGCCGGCCACTTCGTGCACGTGTATGTGGGCCGGGAGGACCGCCGGCCGCGGACGCTGCCGGAGCCGTTGCGCCGGGCGCTGGAGCCGCTCGGCCAGGCCACCGCCGCGGCCCGCTGAGGCGGGCGGCCCCGGTGGACGCCGCATCCGGCACCGGCATCGCCGGCACCGGATGGCGTTGCGTCAGGGCTTGAAGGTGTCGCCCAGCACCACGCCTTCGCGCCGCGGATCGGCTCCGCCCTGGAGCACGCTGGCGCCGTTGCGGTTCACCCGCAGGATCGTGGCCGTGCCGCTCGACTGGGCGGAGGTCGAGACCGTATGGCCCAGCGCGCGCAGGCCCGTGACCAGCGGATCATCGTTGCCGTTGTTCGCCGTGTTGACGTTGGGGTGCTCACCGCCCACCGAGGTGGTGGCGCTGTTGCTGGCGCCGAAGTCCACCAGGGACGTGGCCTGCTGGGCATCCAGGCCCCAGTCGAGCGCACCGACCACGGTCTTCACCACGTACTGGATGATGGTGCCGCCGCCAGGCGAGCCCGTGCCCATCACGAAATCGCCCATGCTGCCGTCGGCGGCCTTGCGGAACACCAGGGTCGGCGCCATGGAACTGCGCGGGCGCTTGCCGGGCTCCACACGGTTGGCGACCGGCGCGCCGGAAGCATCCGTGGGCGTGGAGGCGAAGTCGGTGAGCTGGTTGTTGAGCAGGAAGCCCTGGGTCATGTGGAAGGAGCCCATGCTGGCCTCGACCGTAGTGGTCATGACGACGGCGTTGCCGTCCTTGTCCACGATGGTGAAGTGCGTGGTGCCGCGCTCCTCGAGCGGCACCACGCCGGCTGCGCCGGTGCCGAAGTCGCCTGCCGCGGCGGTGCCCATGCTGCGGGTGGCGCTGATCAGGCCGGCGCGCGTGCGCAGGTACGACTTGTCGAGCATGCGTGCGGGGGAGCCGCCGGGCAGGGGGACGAAGTCGGTGTCGGCCACGTACTTGTCGCGGTCGGCATAGGCCAGGCGTTCGGCCTCGCTGACCAGGTGCACGCCCATCACCGTGGGCTTGCCGCCCTCGAGGTCGATGGCCGTGGGCTTGTACTGCGAGAGATCGAAGTTCTCCAGGATGCCGAGCGCCGAGGCCACGGCGATGCCGCCGGAGGACGGGGGCGACATGCCGCACACCCAGTAGTCGCGGTAGGTTGTGCACACCGGGTCGCGGCGCTTGGCGCGGTAGTCCGCCAGGTCGCTCAGCTGTGTCAGGCCCGGCGTGATGGCGACGGCCGGCGAGCCGCCGCTGGTGGCCTGGATCTTCGCGACGATGCCCTGGGCGATCGGGCCCGTGTAGAAGGCATCGGCGCCGTTGCGAGCGATGGCGGACAGCGTGTCGGCGTAGGCGGTGTTCTTCAGCACCGTGCCCAGGGCCTTGGGCGTTCCGTCGGCATTGAAGAAGTAGGCCACGGCCTCCGCGTCGCGCGCCAGGCCGGAGGCGGAGCCGGAAATGGCCGCGGCCATGCGGCCGCCGATGGGGAAGCCGCCGCGCGCCAACTGCTCGGCCGGCTGGAACAGGTCGCCCCAGGCGAGCCGCCCGTGGTCGCGGTAGGCCAGTTCGAGCATGCGGACGGCGCCGGGCGTGCCGATGGAGCGTCCGCTGGCGCGTGCGCCGCCCGGCTGGGGCGCGGTGCGGTCGGCATCGCTGACCCAGCGCAGGTAGTCGGCGGTCGCGGCCGCCGGGGCGGTCTCGCGGCCGTCGTAGGCCTGCACCTTCTTCTGGGCCGCGTCGTAGTGCAGCATGAAGGCACCGCCTCCGAGGCCGGAGGATTGCGGCTCCACCAGCCCGAGCACCATTTGCACGGCGACGGCGGCGTCCACGGCCGAACCGCCTTTCTTCAGCACTTCGCACCCGGCACGCGACGCATACGGATTGGCCGTGGTCACCATGTACTGCTTCGCATAGACCGCGGTCTTGCCGACGCGATAGCCGGAGGCCGGTTCGGGCGCGGCCGGATCGCCGGGCAGGCCGGAGCCGACGGTGACCAGGCCGTTGTCGCTGGTCACGGCGCAGGCGTTGTCCTGGCTGGGCACGAGGGCCGTTCCG
This sequence comes from Paracidovorax avenae, assembly GCA_003029925.1. Taxonomy (GTDB): domain Bacteria; phylum Pseudomonadota; class Gammaproteobacteria; order Burkholderiales; family Burkholderiaceae_C; genus Paracidovorax; species Paracidovorax avenae_A. Next base: position 2,194,795 of record CP028296.1, read on the forward strand.
CCGTTGCCGCTGCCGCCGCAGCCCGAGAGGGCCAGCAGCGCAGCGGCCAGCGCTGCGGGAAGGCCCCATGCGGGGGGCGGGGAAGAGGGTGAATGAGGCTTGCCGAGGCTGTGCATCCGGAATCGCTTTCTTTTTTGGTAGAGGATGTGTAGAAGTGCGCGGTGGCCGGGAGTCTCCCTTCCCGGGGCGCCCCGCAAGCATAGGTGGTTCGCCGGGGTTGCGGGGGCCCGGGGACGTCCGGCCCGCATCGTGGAACTGCACAGCCGGCGCGGGCATGCAGGGCGCGGCCCTGGTCCCGGGGTGCGTGCACGCGATGGCGCGCTTGGTGACACAATGCACGGCGCGCCTGCAGCTTTCCCTTCCGCGCCCCGGCCCCCTGTGCCGGTCCGCGCGCCGATGCCTCTTCCATGATCATCACCAGCCTGCTCGATACCGACCTGTACAAGTTCACCATGATGCAGGTGGTGCTGCACCAGTTTCCCGGAGCGCAGGTGGAATACCGCTTCCGGTGTCGCAACCCCGGCGTGCAGCTCGCGCCCTATGCGGCCGAGGTCCGCGACGAGATCCGCTCGCTCTGCAGCCTGCAGTTCCAGGACGCGGAGTTGATGTACCTGCGCTCGCTGCGCTTCGTGAAGAGCGATTTCGTGGATTTCCTGGGGCTGTTCCGCCTCAACGAGAAATACATCACCGTCACGCCGCTGGCCTCGGGGGAGATCGACATCCGGATCGCCGGGCCGTGGCTGCACACCATCCTGTTCGAGATCCCGGTGCTGGCGATCGTGAACGAGGTGTACTTCCGCAATACGCAGAAGGTGCCGGATTTCCCCGAGGGCCGCCGCCGGCTGGACACCAAGATCACGCAGTTGCAGGCAGACGGGCTGGGGGAGCTGAAGATCGCCGACTACGGCACCCGGCGGCGCTTCAGCCGCGCGTGGCACGAAGAGGTGCTGCGCGTGCTGCTGGCCCGACTGGGCACGGGCGACCGCCGCACCGACGGCCGCGCGGGGCCCGGGCAGTTCGCGGGCACGAGCAACGTGCTCTATGCGATGAAGCTCGGGGTCACGCCGCTCGGCACCATGGCGCATGAATACCTGCAGGCCTGCCAGGCACTGGGGCCGCGGCTGCGCGACAGCCAGATCTACGGCTTCGAGATGTGGGCGCGCGAATACCGCGGCGACCTGGGCATCGCGTTGTCCGACGTCTATGGCATGAGTGCCTTCCTGCGCGATTTCGACCTGTATTTCTGCAAGCTGTTCGACGGCGCGCGGCACGACAGCGGCGACCCGTTCGCCTGGGGTGAGCGGCTGCTGGAACATTACCGCTGCAACCGCGTGGATCCGCTCACCAAGACGCTGATCTTCAGCGATGCGCTCACGGTGCCGCGCACGATCGAGCTGTTCCGGCAGTTCCACGGCCGCTGCCAGCTGGCCTTCGGAATTGGTACCAACCTGACCAACGACCTGGGCTGCGAGCCGCTGCAGATCGTCATCAAGATGACGCGCTGCAACGGGCAGCCCGTCGCCAAGCTGTCCGACACGCCCGGCAAGGGCATGTGCGATGACGAGAAATACCTCGCCTACCTGCGCCAGGTCTTCGAGATTCCCGCGCCGGCCTGAAGCCGACCGGTGCGCGTCGCCCGCCGCAGGCGTTTCAGCCTTGTCCCTTTCTTCACCAGGAACCCACGCTCCATGACCCGACCCCGTATCCTCGTCGCCCGCGCCATCTTCCCGGACGTGGTGGACCGCCTCGCCCGGCATTTCGACGTCGAGGCCAATCCCGAGGATGCGATCTGGAGCCCCGAGGAACTGGCCCGGCGTCTGGCCGACAAGGACGGCGCGCTGACCACCGGCAGCCAGCGCATCGATGCGGCGCTCGTCGCGGCCTGCCCGCGCCTGCGCATCGTGGCCAACATGGCCGTGGGCTACAACAATTTCGATGTGGATGCGCTCACGGCCGCAGGGGTGCAGGCCACGAACACGCCCGATGTGCTGACGGAAACCACGGCGGACTTCGGCTTCGCGCTGCTCATGGCCACGGCCCGGCGCGTGACCGAGAGCGAGATCTACCTGCGCGAAGGCCGCTGGAGCAAGTGGAGCTACGACATGTTCGCGGGTTCCGACGTGCACGGCTCCACGCTGGGCATCCTCGGCATGGGGCGCATCGGCCAGGGCATTGCGCGGCGCGGCGCGCACGGCTTCGGCATGAACGTGATCTACCACAACCGTTCGCGCCTCTCGCCGGAACTCGAGGCCGAATGCAAGGCCCGGTATGTGTCCAAGGAAGAGCTGCTGCGCGAGGCCGACCACCTCGTGCTCGTGCTGCCGTATACGCCCGAGTCGCACCACGCCATCGGCGCTGCCGAACTCGCGCAGATGAAGCCCACGGCCAACCTCATCAACATCGCGCGCGGCGGCATCGTGGACGACGCCGCGCTGGCGCAGGCGCTGCGCGAACGGCGCATCGCCGCGGCAGGCCTGGACGTGTTCGAGGGCGAGCCGAAGGTGCACGCGGACCTGCTCAAGGTGCCCAATGTGGTGCTCACGCCCCACATCGCGAGCGCGACGGTGCCCACGCGCCGCGCCATGGCGAATCTCGCGGCGGACAACCTGATCGCGTTCTTCGATGGCCGCGGCCCGCTCACGCCCGTGAACACGCCCCGGGCCCGCTGACGGCCCACCGTCTTCTGGCTTTTCGGCCGCCCGTTCGGCACGCGGCCTGCAGGCCCTGCGGGGCCGACCTTTTTACGTGAACGCATAGCAACCGAAACGTCTGGAGTTCCATGTCGATCGAATGGCTGGTGGTGATCGCGATGCTCGTGGTCATCATCGTGCTCCTGGGAATGCTGCTGCTGCGCAGCCCCCGCCCCGAGCTTCCTCCCGAGTGGGCCATGCGCCTGCAGCGCCTGGAGCAGGTGGCGCAGGCCACGCAACTCGCCGTCGCCAAGAACGATGGCGCGCTGGAAGGCATGGCCCAGCAATTGCGCGGCTTTACCCAGGCCACGCACGCGCACCTGGAGGGCCAGCGGGAAGTGCTGGACGAACGGCTCGCCCAGGCGGTGCACGATGCCCGCTCGGGCCGTGCGGAACTGCGCGAAGGCTTCGATGCCTTCGAGGCCCGGTTGGGACAGCGGATGGCCCAGGCGCAGGCCGATGCCGCCGTGGCCCGCCGCGAACTGGCAGAAGCGCTGGGCGCCTTCCGCGCCGAGCTGACGCAGACCTCGGAGTCGCTGCGCACCGCGCTGCACGAGCGCCTTGCGGCCATCCAGTCGGACAACGCGGCCCGTCTGGAGGAGATGCGCCGCACCGTGGACGAGAAGCTTCACGCCACGCTGGAGCAGCGGCTGGGCGAGTCGTTCAGGATGGTGAGCGACCGGCTGGAGCAGGTGCACCGCGGCCTGGGCGAGATGCAGACGCTGGCCGCCAGCGTGGGCGACCTCAAGCGCGTGATGACCAACGTGAAGACGCGCGGCACCTGGGGCGAACTGCAGCTGGGTGCCATCATCGAGAACGTGCTGGCGCCGGAGCAGTACGCGCGCAATGTGAAGACGGTGCCGGGCAGCGACGAAATGGTGGAGTTCGCCATCCGCCTGCCGGGGCGAGGCCAGGAGGAGCCGGTCTGGCTGCCCATCGATGCGAAGTTCCCGGTGGAGTCCTATCAGCGCCTGCTGGACGCGCACGACGCGGCGGACAAGGCGGCCGTCCTCGCGGCGGGCAACGCGCTGGAGGCCGCGGTCCGCTTCGAGGCGCGCAAGATCGCCGCCAAGTATGTGTCACCGCCGCACACCACGGATTTCGCCGTGCTGTACCTGCCTACCGAAGGGCTGTTCGCCGAGGTGGTTCGCCGTCCGGGCCTGGTGGAGGCGCTGCAGGGCGAATGCCGCGTGATGGTGGCCGGGCCCGCGAACCTCGCGGCGATGCTCAGCAGCCTGCAGATGGGTTTCAAGACGCTGGCGATCGAGAAGCGGTCTTCGGAGGTGTGGGGGCTGCTGGGCGCGGTGAAGACGGAATTCGCCAAGTTCGGCGATGTGGTGGAGGCCACGCGCAAGTCGATCGACGCAGCGGCCAAGCGGTTCGACGAGGTGGGCGTGCGCACGCGCGCCATCCAGCGGCGGCTGCGGGACGTGCAGGAACTGCCTGCGGGCGAAGCCGGTGCGGCACCGGCCGTGGAAGCGCCGGACGGCCACCGCCCGGAAGCGCAGGCCTGAGATGGACACCGCGCTCGCACGGCTGATCACCGGCCAGATATGCATCCATGCCAGCATGACCGGCATGCGCCTGGCGGCTCCGTTGCTGGCACTGCGCGAGGGCTACAGCGCCGCGGCCGTCGGTGCCCTGCTGGCGCTGTTCGCGCTCACCCAGGTGTTCCTTTCCCTGCCGGCAGGCCGGTATGCCGACCGCCACGGGCTGAAGCGGCCGGTCGGCTGGGCGGTGGGCGTGGCCAGCGCGGGAGCGGCCGGCGCGCTCGTCTGGCCGTCCTTTCCCATGCTCTGCCTGGCCGCGCTGCTGACCGGTGGAGCCTCCGGCGCGGCGATGATCGCGCTGCAGCGCCACGTCGGCCGCGCTGCGCATGGCTCCGAGCAACTGCGGCGGGTGTTCAGCTGGCTGGCCATCGGGCCCGCCGTTTCCAACTTCGTGGGGCCGTTCTTCACCGGCCTGCTGATCGACCATGCGGGGCCGGTGCCCGGCAGCACGGAGGGCTATAGGGCAGCCTTCGCGCTCACGGCGCTGCTGCCGGTGGCTACGTGGTTCTGGGTGCGTGCGACGGTGGAGCTGCCGCCCATCGCGGCGGCGGAGGGCGGTCCGCGCCCCCGTGCGTGGGACCTGCTGGGCGACACGGGCTTCCGCCGCCTGCTGCTGGTGAACTGGCTGCTGTCTTCCTGCTGGGACGTGCATACCTTCGTGGTGCCGCTGCTGGGGCATGAGCGGGGGCTGTCCGCGTCGGTCATCGGTTCCATCCTGGGAGCGTTCGCCATCGCCGCCGCGGCCATCCGCGTGCTCATGCCACTGGTGGCCGCGCGCCTGAAGGAAGCCACCGTGGTGATGTGGGCCATGGTGACGACAGCCTGCCTCTTTGCCGTCTATCCGCTGCTGCCCACCGCCTGGGCGCTGGGCCTGTGCTCGGTGCTGCTGGGCTTCGCGCTGGGCTCCGTGCAGCCGATGATCATGAGCATGCTCCACCAGATCACACCCCACCACCGCCACGGCGAGGCGCTCGGCCTGCGCCTGATGGCGATCAACGCATCCAGCGTGGCGATGCCCGTGCTGTTCGGCTCGGCCGGTGCGCTGATCGGCGTGGCCGGGCTGTTCTGGGTGGTGGGGGGCGTCGTGGGGCTGGGTGCGCGGGTCGCCCGCAACCTGGGGCAAGGCAGCGGGTCCCCGCACGGTGCGGTGCAGGATTGACCTGGGACCTGGCTGTCCCTCTCAGTGACCGGCGGAGGACGAAGTGGCGCGGCGGGAGCGTACCGGCTCGCCGTGGTCTCCTCTGACAAGGCCCAGCAGAATATTGATCAGGGCCCTGGAGTCCCGGGCCCTGCTGGCGGCGTCCACCACACTCGGTGCAGCGACGCCGTCCGCCAGGTCGGCAAGGTGATCGACGACCTGCTGGGTGTGAACCCCTGTTGCATCGGTCATGTCGTCGGGGTCGCCTTCCGCGGCCACGGTGACATGGTTCAGGGCACCGAGCAGCAGGCCACGGTCGATCTGCGGGGCGAGCATCCTTCTGACAGCCGCGATGCCTTCCTGCAACAGTCCAGCACTTAGCTGGACGATCGCCCGCCCGGCGAGCATCTGGAAACCCAACCCCGCCATCTGGACGCCCTGCGCTGCGGCCGTTCCATCTCCGCGTGCCCTGTTGGTCACCGCCTGGAAGGCTCCCGTGGCCATCAATCCCACGGCCGTGGTGTTGTAGGTACGACTCAAGATCGTGCGGGGAGACGGCAAGTCGGCTCCGGCGGCTCGACGCTGGGGCATGCCTTCGGGCGCCTCGTGCCGGGCTCCTGGCCGTGCTCGCGTGGGAGACGTATCGGAGTCGTCGTTGCGCGATGAACTGGCGCGGGATGTGCCGGGGGCGCTGTTGGAGATGCGGCGCATAAGTATCTGCGTGGAATTGGATTGCTTCCATTCTTTGCGACGCCCGGGCGGCCCGGGGCCTCCCGGCCGAACCGGTTACCTGTCTTTGCGAAAACCGGTCGCCGTACGCGATATGCTGCCCCGGACTGCTCCGGCTCCCCCGCGTCGCCAGGGCGTCAGAGCTTGTAGAACGCCTTGATGAACCCCCAGGCCTCTTCCGGATCGTCCGTGTAGCGGAAGAGGTTCAGGTCGGCCGCCGAGATCGTTCCCTGCTCCACCAGTGCCTCGAAGTTCACCACGCTCTTCCAGAACTCGGTGCCGAACAGCACGATCGGCACCGGCTTGGCCTTGCCCGTCTGCACCAGGGTGAGCACCTCGAACAGCTCGTCGAGCGTGCCGAAGCCGCCGGGGAAGGCGACCAGCGCCTTCGCGCGCATCATGAAATGCATCTTGCGCAGCGCGAAGTAGTGGAACTTGAAGGACAGCGACGGCGAGATGTAGCGGTTGCCGCTCTGCTCGTGCGGCAGGGCGATGTTCAGGCCGACGTTGAGCGCCCCGGCTTCGTGCGCGCCGCGGTTGGCGGCCTCCATGATGCCCGGGCCGCCGCCGGTGCAGATGTAGATGCGGTCGGAGGGTGGAAGCTGCTGGCTGTAATTCGCCACGACGCCGGCGAAGCGGCGCGCGAGGTCGTAGTAGCGCGCGTTGCGCACGGCCAGCTGTGCGCGCGCGATGCGTGAGGCGTCCCCGCTGGCCTCGGCATCGGCCAGTTGCTGCGCGGCGTCTTCAGGCGCCAGGAAGCGCGCGCTGCCGTATACCACCACGGTGTTCTCGATGCCCTGGGCGGTCTGGCCGAGGTCGGGCTTGAGCATCTCGAGCTGGAAGCGGATGCCGCGGGTCTCGCGGCGCAGCATGAATTCCGGGTCCGCGAAGGCGAGGCGGTAGGCATCCGCATGCAGCGGGTTGCCGTTCACGGCATGGTTGTGCAGCTCGGCCCAGGCGTTGGCCAGCCGGCTTTCGTTGAGTTCGGTATTGGATTCCATGGAAGCGATGGTGCGAAAGGGAAGATGGCATGGCCGTGGCCATGCCGGGAGACAGTGCCGAGTGTGCGACAGATCAGCGGGCCAGCCACCACAGTGCCGAGCGCATGCCGGCCCAGGTGAGGGCCAGGGAGCCGCCCAGGTGCAGCGCGATGGTGCCGAACGCCAGTCCGAAACGCTGCTGCATGAGCATGGTGACCACTTCGCCGGAGAAGCTGGAGAACGTGGTGAGTGTTCCCAGGAAGCCGGTGATCACCAGCAGGCGCCACGCGGGATCGATGTCGGGGCGGCTGGTGAACACCGCGAGCGCGATGCCGATGCAGTAGCCGCCGATGAGGTTCACGGCCAGCGTGCCCCAGGGGATCAGACCGCCCGGGTTGAGCCAGAGCGCGAAGCCCCAGCGCATCAGGGCGCCGACGCAGGCAGCCAGGCAGATGACGGCGATATTGAGCAGCATGCCCCCGAGTATGTCAGGACGCGCGGGCATCCGTAGGGGCTCACCCCCCGTCCTTGCCCATCACCAGGTCCGGGAGCACGGTGACGATCTGCGGGAAGAGGGTGATGAGCGCGATGCAGACCACCAGGCAGAGGAAGAAGGGAATCGCCGCGCGGGCGATGGTGTTGCTGTCCTTGCCCGTCATGTTCTGCAGCACGAAGAGGTTGAATCCCACCGGCGGTGTGACCTCGGCGATTTCCACCAGCAGCACGATGAAGATGCCGAACCACACCAGGTCGAAGCCGGCCTTCTGGATCATCGGCAGGACCACCGCGCTGGTGAGCACGATCATGCTGATGCCGTCGAGCGCCGTGCCCAGCACCAGGTACACGATCGTGAGCACCGCGATCAGGGCATAGGGCGGCAGGTGCATGGATTCGACCCATTCCGCCAGCTCGCGCGGTATGCCGGTAAAGGCCATGGTCTTGGTGAGGAAGGCCGCGCCCGCGAGGATGAACATGATCATGCAGCTGGTGCGTGTCGCGCCCATCAGGCCTTCGCAGAAATTCCGCCACGTCAAAGACCTACTCCAGAGCGCCAGGCCCAGCGATCCCGCCACCCCGAAGGCCGCGCACTCGGTGGCCGTGGCATAGCCTGCCACCAGCACCCAGACGATGAACACGATCAGCACCGTGACGGGGATGAGGTGGCCCGACTGCCGGATCTTCTGGTGCAGCGTGGTGGGTGGATCGGCCGCCGGCACCCGGTCGGGATGCCGCAGGCTCCACCAGCCGATGTAGCCCGAGAACAGCAGCATGAGCAGCAGCCCCGGCAGGAAGCCCGCCAGGAAGATGCGGATGATGGAGGCATCGGCGGCCACCGCATACACCACCATGGTGATGGAGGGCGGGATGAGGATGCCCAGCGTGCCGGCCGTGGCCAGCGAGCCGAGGGCCAGGCGCTCGTCGTAGCCGCGCCGCAGCAGTTCCGGCAGCGCCACCTTGCTGATGGTGGCGCAGGTGGCGGCCGAGGATCCCGACACCGAGCCGAAGATGCCGCAGCCCAGGATGGTGGTGTGCATCAGCCGGCCCGGCACCCGGTTGAGCCAGGGCCGCAAGCCTTCGAACATCTCCTCGCTCAGCCGCGTGCGGAACAGGATCTCGCCCATCCAGATGAAAAGGGGCAGCGCGGCCAGCTCCCAGCTCGCATTGCTCTCCCAAAAGGCCGAGAACAGGTTCTTGCCGGGCTGGGTGCTGGTGAAGAAGGCCTGGCCCACCCAGCCGCAGATGGCCAGCGTCATCGCGATCCAGACGCCGCCCGCGAGCAGCACGATCATCATCAGCAGCAGGATGCCGCCCACCATCAGGATGTCCATGGCACTGGTCTTTCTGCCGCGCATGGCGCAGCCTGGATTCTCGGAAACGGAGGTGCCTCAGATGTCGGCGGAGAAGTCCCCGCGCGCGTGGCGCTCCTCGACCGCGCGCACGAAGCTCGGGGTTCCGCCGCGCACCACGATGAGGAATTCGTCCAGGACGGCCACCAGCAGCAGCACCGAGCCGATGGCGAAGCTCAGCTGGGGAATCCACATCGGCAGCGGCAGCAGGCCCTGGGCCACGTCGTTGAATTCCCAGCTCTCGTACGTGAACATGCAGGCGGACCAGGCGAGGTAGGCCGTCGCCACGGTGCCGATGGCGAGCGCCGCCAGCTCCAAGGCACGGCGCGGGCGCGGCGGCAGCTTTTCCAGCAGCAGGGTGACACGCACGAAATCGCCGTGCTTGAAGGCATGGGCCATGGCGAAGAAGGCCGCGGCCGCGCACAGCCAGGCCACCACGTCGTTGAGCGCGCCGGTGCGCACGCCCGCCTCGCGCAGGATGCTCTGGGCGATCATCAGCGCACAGATCAGCGCGACACAGGCGGCGCCCAGGGCGCCTGCCGCGAGGTACAGCCGGTCGAGGAAGCGACGCACGGACGCCTCACTTGGCTGCGGCGGCGGGGGCGGACTTGCGGTAGGCCGCGATGATCGCTTCGCCGTCCGGGCCGGCCTTGCGCAGCCAGTCGGCCAGCATCACGTCGCCCACCTGGCGCAGGTCGGCGGTGAGCTTGGCCGGCGGCGGCAAAATCTTCATGCCCTTGTCGGCGAGGGCTTTCTTGTACCACTCGTTCTTGTCCGCGCTCAGCTTCCAGCCGCGGGCCTCGGCCTCGGCAGCGGCCTTGAGCAGTGCCTCCTGCGACGGCTTGTCGAGCGCGTCGAAGGCCTTGCGCGACACGATGACCGCGTTCTTCGGCAGCCAGGCCTGCGTGTCGTAGAAATACTTGATGCTCTCGTAGAGCTTGCTGTCGTAGCCGGTGGAGCCGGAGGTCATCATCGATTCCACGGCGCCAGTGGCCATGGCCTGCGAGAGTTCCGCGGCCTGGATGGTCACTGGCTGCGCGCCGATGAGTTCCGCGATCTTGGCGGTGGCAGGGCTGTAGGCACGCCACTTGATGCCGCGCAGTTCCGCCACGGAGGTGATCTCCTTCTTGCTGTAGATGCCCTGCGGCGGCCATGCGACCGTGTAGAGCAGGCGCAGCCCCTGCGCGCCGAGCAGGCGCTCCAGCACGGGCTTCTGGGCTTCGTACAGGCGCCGGGATTCGGCGTACGAGGTGGCGAGGAACGGGATGCCGTCCGCGCCGAAGACGGCGTTCTCGTTCTCGAAGTTGGGCAGCAGGATCTCCCCGGCCGGCGCCTGGCCGCCCTGGACCGCGCGCTTGATTTCGTTGGCCTTGAAGAGCGAGGCGTTCGCGTGCACCGTGATGCGCAGCTTGCCGCCGGTCCCGGCTTCCACGTCCTTGGCGAACTGCATCAGGTTCTCGGTGTGGAAGTTGGTGGCCGGATACGCGGCCGCGAGGTCCCAGCGGACCTGCGCGGCGGCGGGCACCGCTGAAAGGACGCCGGCCAGGGCGAGGGCAATGAGTGGAAAGGCTCTGCGCTGCATAGGTGCTCCGGAAGGAAAGGTCATCCAGGAAGGGCTGTGCGGCCCGGCACCGCGCGAACGCCGACGCAGGCCGCCAGGGCGCATCGAATGTAAGCGGGGTACCGGGGTGGGGCACCCCGGGTGCGACCCCGATGCCCCCACCTCCGCGCTGGTGCTATGCATGTCCCGTGCCAGGTACGCTGCGGGCCCGGCAGGGGCATCAGCCGCCGGCGATGATGTCCTGCCAGGCCCGTTCCGCCGCCAGCACGCTGGCGCATTGCACCGTGTGCGCGAAACGGAATGCATCCCCGTGGATGGTTTCGTCGGGAAACTCCGTGATGAGCGTGACGGGCGCGCCGCGCTGCACCTCGGACCGGGTGCAGGCGGTGCCGTGGACGAGCTCGAACGGCAGGGCACCGGCATGGCGCTCGTAGAGAGCGATCTGCGCTGCGTTGAATTCCGCCAGCCCGGGCACGTTGCCGAGTTCCGCAGCCACGCGTTCCAGCAGGGCCGCGGCACGCGTTTCCCAACCCGCGTGGTAGCGGAGGATCAGGAAAAAGCCTTTGGGAATGGTCCAGAGATCGAAGCCGCGGGGCACATAGCCGGTCAGCGGGCGCGTCCACTCGTGGGCAGGGTAGCCGTGCAGGTTGAGGTGCAGTTGCGCGCCCGAGAGTGCCAGCCCCTGCTCGAGTGCCTGCCGTTCGTACCATGGGGCGCTCTCGCGCCATTCCAGGTCGTCGCCCAGCGCGGTGTAGCGTGCAGCATGGTGCATATGGTGGGGATGGTGCGCTCCCAGCTCCCGGTGCAGCGCGTAGCCATCGGGATTCTTCAGCGGCAGCAGCGCGAAATGCGCTCCGGGTTGCGCCGCCAGCGCCTGGCCGGCCCGCAGCGCGCCCACCACGCCGGATGTCTCGTTGGCATGCTGTCCACCGCTCACGAGGACCGGAACCCGGCTGCCGCGCAGGTAGCGCCCCCACACGCCGCGTCCCTGGAGCGAGTGCGCGCCGAAAGGCTCGCCGCCCAGCCGCTCCAGTTCCTGCGCGATGCGTGCGGGCGCGGGGCCCCTGTCGAGATCCTCCAGGGCCTGCCCGGTGTCCGTGTCCGGCCACGCGGCGGTATCCTGTGCGGCGGTGTCGAAAGGCCGCACCTCCAACCGCACCCGCGGCGGGGCTCCGGGGGCGCAGGGGCGCACATCCGGCACGAGCTGTCCCGGCTGCAGAAGCCGGCTGCCCTGCGCGCGGCCCGAGTGCCGCTGGAACAATTCGAGCAGCCCGAAGTACAGATCCTCGTGCAGCGCCTCGAAGGTGCTGATGCACTCGTTGGGCACATTCAGCGGGCATTCGTAGCCCGGCAGGTCCACGCGCAGGTCCAGCCGTTCGAAGTAGGGTTCCTGCCGCGGCCACGGATGGGATTCCACGACCTGCACGGCACGCCAGAACAGGCGCTCGAACTCCGTTGCCTGCGCGGTGTCCAGGAGATCGCCCGCACCTTCCGAGCGGCCTGCGCGCAGCCAGCCGGTGGCGCAGAGTTGCGGCGTGCCCAGCACATCGGGCCGCACGTGGTTGGGTGCGAATACCCGGTGCGTCTGTGTCGCCCCGCCGGCGAAAGCCAGCGTCACTTCGTAGTGGAGATCGCTTCCACCGGCTTCGAATGCCATTTCGCAGCCCGGAACCAGGGCAGCCAGCGGATAGGCTTCCAGGCGGAAACGCTGTGCGCCTGCATCGGGATGCACCGGATAACGCACCCGCGCGCTGACCGGGCGCTCGCTGCCGCAGCAGGCGGGCAGTTCTTCGATGAACCAATGCACGAGCGGCTTGTAGGCGCTGCGCAGCCGTGCCTGCACGCCGGCCTCCGCCAGGCGCCGTTCGGCAGCGCGCCTGGCCTCGGCGCCTTCGAAAAGCCAGCCCTCCACGAAGCAGCCGCGCCAGCCGGGAGCGGTGAAGCGCTCGACCCATTCATCGAGCGCGCGGGGCTCGGTGGCATCGAGCAGGAGGATCGTTCGGGGCGTGTCCGGGTGGGCGGTTTGCATGGGAGGGGCGAAGATTCGGTGGCTGGCTGGACGATGCCTGATGCGGGTCGCCCTACATTATGGGAACCGGCGGAAAGGCGCGCATGCGCGTCAGCCCGCAGAACGCAATTCTGGACGAGGACGCGACATGGCAGGAAGCAGCTGGCAGTTCTGGGTGGACCGCGGTGGCACCTTCACCGATATCGTCGGGCGCGGGCCGGACGGTTCGCTGGCCACGCACAAGCTGCTGTCGGAAAACCCGGAGCACTACCGCGATGCAGCCGTGGCGGGCATCCGCCACCTGCTCGGGTTGCCGCCCGGCGCGCCGGTCACGCCCGACCGGGTGGAGTGCGTGAAGATGGGCACCACGGTGGCCACCAACGCGCTGCTGGAGCGCAAGGGCGAGCCCACGCTGCTGGTGACCACGCGCGGCTTCCGCGATGCGCTGCGCATCGCCTACCAGCACCGGCCGCGCCTCTTCGACCGGCACATCGTGCTGCCCGAGCTGCTCTACAGCCGCGTCATCGAGGCCCAGGAGCGCGTGGGCGCGCACGGCGAGATCGAGCAGCCGCTCGACGAAGCGCACCTGCGCGAGCGCCTCTGGGCGGCGTACGACGCGGGGCTGCGCAGCGTGGCCATCGTGTTCATGCACGGATGGCGCTTCACCGCGCACGAGGCTGCCGCGGCACGGCTCGCGCGCGAGGCCGGCTTCACGCAGGTGAGCACGTCGCATGCCACCAGCCCGCTGATGAAGTTCGTCAGCCGCGGCGATACCACCGTGGTGGACGCCTACCTGTCGCCCATCCTCCGGCGCTATGTGGAACAGGTCGCGGCCGAGATGCCGGGCGTGCCGCTTTATTTCATGCAATCGTCCGGCGGGCTTGCCGATGCGCGCCGCTTTCAGGGCAAGGACGCGATCCTTTCCGGCCCGGCGGGCGGCATCGTGGGCATGGCGCGCACTGCCGCTGCGGCCGGCTTCGACCGGGTGATCGGGTTCGACATGGGGGGCACTTCCACCGACGTGAGCCATTTCGCGGGCGAATTCGAGCGGGAGTTCGAGACGCAGGTGGCCGGCGTGCGCATGCGTGCACCCATGATGGGCATCCACACCGTGGCCTCGGGAGGTGGCTCATTGCTGGACTACGACGGCGCGCGCTTCCGCGTGGGCCCCGAGAGCGCCGGCGCGCATCCGGGCCCGGCCTGCTACCGGCGCGGTGGCCCGCTGGCAGTGACCGACGCCAACGTCATGGTGGGCAAGATCCAGCCCGCGCATTTTCCCCAGGTGTTCGGTCCGTCCGGCGACGCGGCGCTCGACGCGGATGTGGTGCGCGAACGCTTTGGCGAATGGGCGGCCCGCACGGGCCGGCCACCCGAGGACGTGGCGCACGGCTTCATCCGGATCGCGGTGCAGCAGATGGCCAACGCCATCAAGAAGATCTCGGTCGCGCGCGGCTATGACATCACCGCGTATACGCTGCAGTGCTTCGGCGGGGCGGGCGGACAGCATGCGTGCCTGGTGGCCGATGCACTGGGCATGCAGCGCGTCTTCGTGCATCCGCTGGCCGGCGTGCTGTCGGCCTATGGCATGGGGCTGGCGGACCAGAGCGTGATCCGCGAGCAGGCGCTGGAAGTGCCGCTGGACCCGCAGGAATGGCCGGCAGTGGAAGCGGCCCTGGCGTTGCTGGTCACCCGCGCGCAGGAGGAACTGCGCGCCCAGGGGCCGGGTGTGCAGGCGGGTGCGCCCTGCGTGCTGCGCAGGATGCATGTGCGCTATGCCGGGTCGGACACTGCCCTGGCCGTCCCCTTCGGCAGTCCGGCGGAAGTACGTGCGGCATTCGAGGCCGCCTACCGGCAGCGTTTCGCCTTCCTCATGGCGGGCCGGGCAATGGTGGTGGAGGCCGTGTCGGTGGAAGCCGTCGCACCCGGCGAAGCGCCTGCCGAGAGCCTGCACCCGCTCCATCCGCCGCGCGAGGTGCCGCGCCGCAGCACGGTGCGCGTCTATACCGAAGGCACCGACGGCGGTGCGCGCTGGCACGAGGCGGCGTTGGTTGTGCGCGGCGACATGCGCCCGGGCGACGTGCTGCAGGGCCCGGCCATCATCGCGGAGCGCACCTCCACCACCGTGGTGGAGCCGGGCTGGGAGGTCCGCCTCACCGCGCAGGACCATCTCGTACTGGAGCGCCGGGTGCCCCGCGCGGAGCGCCATGCGGCGGGCACCACGGTGGACCCGGTGCTGCTGGAGGTCTTCAACAACCTGTTCATCAACATCGCCGAGCAGATGGGGCTGCAGTTGCAGAACACCGCCCATTCGGTCAACATCAAGGAGCGCCTGGACTTCTCCTGCGCGCTGTTCGACGCGGAAGGTCATCTCATCGCCAACGCGCCCCACATGCCCGTGCACCTGGGCAGCATGGGCGAGAGCATCCGCACGGTGATCGCGCGCAACGCCGGCCGCATGCGACCCGGCGACGTGTATGTGCTGAACGACCCCTACCATGGCGGCACGCACCTGCCGGACATCACCGTGATCACGCCCGTGTACCTGGAGGAGGGAACGAGGGCGGAGGCCGGCCGCCCCTCCTTCTACGTGGGCAGCCGGGGCCACCATGCTGACGTGGGCGGTGCCACGCCGGGTTCGATGCCGCCTTTTTCCACGCGCATCGAGGAAGAGGGCGTGCAGATCGACAATGTCCTGCTGGTGGAGGGCGGCGTGCTGCGCGAGGCCGGGATGCTCGCCCTGTTGTCCGGCGGCGAATACCCGGCTCGCAACCCGCAGCAGAACCTCGCCGACCTGAAGGCGCAGATTGCCGCCAACGAGAAGGGCGCGCAGGAACTGCGCAGGATGGTCGCGCAGTTCGGCCTGTCCGTCGTGCAGGCCTACATGGGCCATGTGCAGGACAACGCGGAGGAGTCGGTGCGGCGGGCCATCGCGCTGCTGGCCGCGCGCGTTCCCGAGGGCGCCTATACGCTGGCCCTCGACAACGGCGCATGCATCCAGGTCGCGGTGCGCATCGATGCCGCGCAGCGCAGTGCGGTGATCGACTTCACCGGCACTTCGCCGCAGCAGCCCAACAACTTCAACGCGCCCACCGCGGTGTGCATGGCGGCGGTGCTGTATGTCTTCCGCTGCCTGGTGGACGATGACATTCCCTTGAATGCGGGCTGCCTCAAGCCGTTGCAGGTCATCATCCCGCCGGGCTCCATGCTGAACCCGCTGCCCCCGGCAGCGGTGGTGGCCGGCAATGTGGAGACCTCCACCTGCATCACCAATGCCTTGCTGGGCGCCCTGGGCGTATCGGCGGGCAGCCAGTGCACGATGAACAACTTTACCTTCGGCAACGAGCGGTTCCAGTACTACGAAACCGTTGCCGGCGGCAGCGGTGCTGGCGGGCTCTTCGATGCTGGGGGTGCGCTGGCAGGGGGCTTCCACGGAACCAGCGTGGTGCAGACGCACATGACCAATTCGCGGCTTACCGATCCGGAAGTGCTGGAGTTCCGCTTTCCCGTGCGGCTGGAGAGCTTCGCGCTGCGGTCCGGCTCGGGCGGTGCCGGATGCTGGCGCGGCGGCGACGGCGGGGTGCGCCGTATCCGCTTCCTGGAGCCGATGACGGCAAGCATCCTTTCCAACGGGCGCCAGAACGGGGCCTTCGGCATGGCCGGCGGCGCGGCCGGCATGCCAGGCGTGAACCGGGTCGTGCGGGCGGACGGCAGCGCGGAGGCGCTGGGCCATATCGGCCAGGTGGACATGCGGGCGGGCGACGTGTTCGAGATCCACACGCCCGGTGGCGGCGGGTTCGGCGGCGCAGCCTGAGGCGGCCGCGGCATGAGCGGGGCCCTGCACGGGGCCGCCGCCCGGAGCCTTCAGGAATCGCGCTGCGAGGCGGTGGCGTCCGTCCGGCGGCTGAGGCTGGGCGGCACGTCCCGGCCCGCGCGCCGTGCGCGGAACAGTGCGGCGCGCATGAGGAAGATGTTGGTCACCGGCACCGTGACCGCGACGAACAGCGCGATCAGCAGCGGATGCAGTGCCAGGCCGTGGCCCGCGACCGAGAAATACAGCAGCGTGCCGTGCATGATGCACCAGCAGCCCATGGTGGCGATGATCGAGGGGGCGTGCACGCGCTCGAAGTAGGTCTTCAGCCGCAGCAGGCTGAGCGAACCCAGCATCGCGATGGCAGCCCCGAATAGCACGAGCACGGCCACGGCGATTTCGGCCCAGAGCGGGATCGCCTGCATCATTCGATCACCTCTCCGCGCAGCAGGAATTTTGCCATGGCGGTGGAACTGGCGAACCCCAACAGCGCGATCAGCAACGCCGCCTCGAAGTAGTTGGTGCTGCCGTAGTAGATGCCCAGCACCAGCATCGCCAGCATACCGCTCTGGTACATGCAGTCCAGTGCCAGCACCCGGTCCTGCGCCGAGGGGCCCTTGAGGATGCGCACGAGCGCGAACACGATAGCCAGCGCGAGCATGGCCAGCGCAAGGGGCAGGGCCCAGGAGAGCACGGGGCTGGTGGTCATCGTCATGATTCGAAGATCTCCATCAGGGGGCGTTCGTAGCGCTGCTTGATGTGGCCGATCACGGCCTCGTGGCTGTCGAGCTCCAGCACGTGCAGCATCAGCACGGAGCGGTCCAGCGACAGTTCGGCCCACGAGGTGCCGGGCGTGATGCAGACGATCACCGCCAGCACCGCCAGCCCGTTCGCGTCGCGCAGGTCCAGCGGGATCTGCACGAAGCCCGGGGGATGCTTGCGCTGCGACTTGAACAGGAGGAAGCGCACCACGTTCAGGTTGGAGAGCGAGGTGTCCACCATCACCGACAGCGCGAGGCGCAGGATCGCACCCGGACGGCGCACGCGCACCGGCACCGGCCGCAGGCCGCGCGTGAGCAGCGGGATCGCCACGCCGACGATGGCCGCAAGGATCAGCTGGCCCGCGCTCACCGAGTGGTTGAGCAGCAGCCACATGCCGGCCAGCGCGACGGACAGCAGCGGGGCGGGAAAGAGGCGCTTCATCATGGCATGGCCTTGGTTTCGACCAGGGGCCCCGCCGCGGCGCCGGCCACCGGCGGGCCCGCGAGCACAGGCGCGGGAGGCATCCTCCGTACGGTGGCGCCCGCGCCTTCGGGCGTGGCGGGCCCCGGCTTCGGCCGGGCCGACATCACCGCATCGATGTAGCCGCCGGGCGCATGCAGCGCGTTCGCCGTCGCCTGCGTGAAGTCCATCACCCGGCCCGCCAGCAGCGTCAGACCCACGCAGCAGGCCAGCAACAGGGCGATCGGAATGCCTTCGAGCACGCGCAGTTGCGGGGCAGGGCGATCGTGCGTGGTCCAGAAATGCCGCATACCCGTGCGGGTGAGTGCGAGCAGTGCCATGAGTCCGGTGGCGATCAGCATGCCGAACAGCAACCAGCCGAGCGAAGGGGCCCGTACGCCGGCCGACGCGCCGAGCCCCAGGGGATTGAGCAGTGCCGTGAGCATCGCGAACTTGCCGACGAAGCCCGACAGCGGCGGAAGGCCTGCGATCACCAGCGTGCACATCAGGAAGGACAGGCCCAGGAAGGCCGCCGCCGCCGGGATGACACGGCCGACCAGCACCATTTCCTGCTCGTCCAGGGGCAGCCGCGGGGCAGGCACCAGCTCGGGTGTGAGGAACGGAGCATCGTCGTCCAGCTCGTGGGGTGCGAGCGTGGCACCGTCGTTGCGCCAGCGGTCGATCAGGTCGGTGAGCAGGAAGAGGGCGCTGATGGCCAGAGTGGAGCTGGGCAGGTAGAAGAGCAGGCCCGCCGTGAGCAGGTTCTGCCCGAAACCCGCGGCCGCCAGCAGCGTGCCCGACGACAGGATCGCCGCATAGCCGGCCAACACGCCGATGCGCTGCGATCCCAGCATGCCGATCGCGCCGAACGCCATGGTCACGAGACCGCCGCCGATCAGCCACAGGCTGCCGAACATCGCGGACGGCCCGGCCTCGGCGCCGAACATCAGCGTCCACAGGCGCAGGATGGTGTACACGCCCACCTTCGTCATCAGCGCGAACAGCGCCCCGGCAGGTGCGCTGGCTGCGCTGTAGGCCGGCGCGAGCCAGAAGTTCAGCGGCCACACCGCCGCCTTGATGAGGAAGGCCGTGGCCAGGATGCCGGCGGCCGCGTGCAGCAGGCCCCGGTCGGCATCGGCTACGTGCGGGATGGTCTGCGCGAGGTCCGCCATGTTCAGCGTGCCCGTGATGCCGTAGAGCATCGACACGCCGATCAGGAAGAGCGACGAGGCCGCGAGGTTGATGGCGATGTAATGCAGCCCCGCCTGCACCCGCGTGCGCCCGGATCCGTGCAGCAGCAGCCCGTACGACGCCGCCAGCATGATCTCGAAGAACACGAACAGGTTGAAGAGGTCCGCCGTGAGGAAGGCGCCCGCCAGCCCCATGAGCTGGAACTGGAACAGCGGATGGAAATGCACGCCCGCACGGTGCCAGCGCGCCGCGGCGAAGACGATGGAGCACAGCGCGACGAAACTCGTGAGCACGAGCATGAGCGCCGACAGCCGGTCCAGCGCGAGCACGATGCCGAAGGGTGCGGGCCAGTTGCCCGGCAGGTACACTCCCATCGTGACGGGCTTGCCCCCCAGGTGGGTCCAGAACAGCAGCGCCAGCGCGATGCACAGGCCGGCCAGCGTGGACAGCAGGTTCATGCCCAGCTTGAGCCGCTGGCGTTCCTCGCGCAGCAGCAGCATCAGCGCCGCGGTCAGCAGCGGCAGCATGATGGGCGCGAGCATCAGGTGCGGCATGGCGGCCGACATCCAGTGCGAGAACTGTGCCTGCATGGCCGTGTTCACCGGCTGCTGCCGGCTGCGGTGCAGCGGCGTCCCATGCGGCGATGGGTGGAGATGGTCGAGCAGGTCATGGCATCTCCTGCACGTCGCGCGAGTTCGATCCGTCCACGTGGTCGGTGCCCGACATGCCGCGTGAGGCGAGCAGCACCACCAGGAACAGCGCCGTCATGGCGAAGCCGATCACGATGGCCGTCAGCACCAGCGCCTGCGGCATCGGGTCGGCATAGTGCAGCAGGTCCTTCGGCATCCCGTCGACCAGCACCGGCTCCTTGCCCACGGCCAGACCCAACCGGCCCATGCTGAAGATGAACAGGTTCACCGCATACGACAGCAGCGCCAGCCCCATGATGACCTGATAGGTGCGGGGGCGCAGCACCAGCCACACGCCCGATCCCGTCAGCACGCCGATCGCGACGGCCAGAACGATTTCCATCAGGGGTTCCCTCCCGGTGCCGTGGCGGCGGCGCCGCCGCGGGCGCCCTCCAGTGCCACCGGCAGCTTGCTCTCGGCGGCGTGGGCCGCCTGCGCGGACTGCGCCGATTCTTCCGCCTCGCGCTCTTCCGCAAGGCGCGCGTGGTAGCGGTGGCCGCGCACCGATTGGTGGGCGATCGCCGTCAGCATGAGCAGCGTGGCGCCCACCACGAGCGAGAACACGCCGATGTCGAAGAAGAGGGCGCTGGCCACGTGGATCTCGCCCACCACCGGCAGGTGCAGGTGGGCGGTGTGGCTGGTGAGGAAGGGGTAGCCGAAGAAGAGCGCGCCCGCGCCCGTGCCCACGGCGAACAGCAGCCCGGTGGCGATCCAGCGGCGCGGGTACAGGGACAGGTGGGCCTCGACCCACTGCGTGCCCGAGATGATGTACTGCATCAGAAGGCCGACGGAAAGCACGAGGCCCGCCACGAAGCCGCCGCCGGGCTGGTTGTGGCCGCGCATGAACATGTAGAACGAGACCAGCAGCGTGAACGGCAGCAGCAGCCGTACCAGCACGGCCGGCACCATCAGGTAGCCCACGGCGGTGTCCGTCGCGTGGCGCGGGTTCAGCAGGTCGGTCTGCAGGTCGGCTGGCATGTTGCGCTGCTGCTCCGGCAGGTCCATGGCCTCGCGCGCGGGGCGGAAGCGCCGCAGCAGCGCATACACGGTGAGCGCCACGATGCCCAGCACCACGATCTCGCCGAAGGTGTCGAAGCCGCGGAAATCGACCAGCATCACGTTCACCACGTTGGTCCCCCCGCCTTCGGACTGCGCGCGTTCCAGGAAGAAGGTGGAGGTGCTCTCGGGGAACGGCCGGCTCATCATCACGTAGGCCAGCCAGCCCAATCCGCCGCCGGCGAGCAACGAGATCACCAGGTCGCGCGCGCGTCGCAGCCTTGGCAGGCCGACGGCGGGCGCCACCTCCCGCAGCCGCTCGTCGCGCCGCGGCAGCCAGCGCAGCCCCAGCAGCACGAGCACCGTGGTGACGACCTCCACCACGATCTGCGTCAGCGCGAGATCGGGCGCGGAAAACCACAGGAAGGTGATGCAGGTGCACAGCCCCGCGCCGCCCAGCAGGGTAAGCGCCGCCAGCCGGTGGTACTTCGCCTGCCAGGCCGCGGCCACGGCGCAGACGGAACCGACGATCCAGATCGCGACGAAGGCCGGCGATAGCGGCAGCGTGCCGCGGTCGCCCAACTGCAGGCCGCGGGACCACAGCGGCAGCGCCCCCGCCACCAGCGCCGCGCAGACCAGCCACAGCATCTGCCACTGCAGCCGCGGCGTGCCGAGCATGCGGCGGCCGCGGTATCCGGCCAGCGTGAGCAGCGTGAGCAGCACCTCGAAGATGCGCTTGCCGCTCACGCGGTAGATGAGCGGGGGGGCATCGATCCGGCCCGCCTCGCGCTGGTGGCGCAGCAGCAGATAGAGCGCGGTGCCGCCCGCGAGCGCGATCAGGCTCATCACGAAAGGCGTATTGAAGCCGTGCCAGATCGCGAGACTGTATTCGGGCAGCTCGCCGCCCACCACCGGCAGGGCGGCGGCGGCCAGGTACTGGCCGACCGACCAGGCCGGGAAGATGCCGACCACGAGGCAGGCCAGCACCAGCAGTTCGACGGGCACGCGCATCCAGTGCGGCGGCTCATGCGGCTCGCTCGGCAGATCCTGGGCCTTCGGTCCCCAGAAGACGTCCACCGTGAAGCGCAGCGAATAGGCCACGCTGAACACACCGGCGACCGTGGCCGCCACGGGCAGCGCGGTGGCCATGAAGGGCGAGGCTTCGAGGAACACGGTCTCGGCGAAGAACATTTCCTTCGAGAGGAAACCGTTGAGCAGCGGCACGCCCGCCATCGCCGCGCTCGCCACCATGGCCAGGGTGGAGGTGACCGGCATCATGCGCCGCAGGCCCGACAGGCGGCGGATGTCGCGCGTGCCGCTCTCGTGGTCGATGATTCCGGCAGCCATGAACAGCGACGCCTTGAACGTGGCGTGGTTCATGATGTGGAAGACTGCGGCCACGGCCGCCAGCGGGCTGTTGAGGCCCAGCAGCAGGGTGATGAGTCCCAGGTGCGAGATGGTGGAATAGGCCAGCAGGCCCTTGAGGTCATGCTGGAACATGGCCGCATAGCCCCCCACCAGCAGCGTGAGCAGGCCGGCCCCGCCCACGATCCAGAACCACGGCTCGGTGCCGCCCATCACGGGCCACATGCGCGCCAGCAGGAAAACGCCGGCCTTCACCATGGTGGCGGAATGCAGGTAGGCCGACACGGGCGTGGGCGCCGCCATGGCATTGGGCAGCCAGAAATGGAAGGGGAATTGCGCGCTCTTGGTCAGCGCACCCAGCAGAACCAGTACCAACGCGGTCAGATAGAGGGGGTGGCCGCGGACGAGGTCGCCTGCCGCCAGCACCTGGTCCAGGTCGTAGCTGCCCACGATGTGGCCCAGAACCAGCACGCCCGCCAGCAGGCACAGTCCGCCCGTGCCCGTGACGGTGAGCGCCATGCGGGCGCCGCTGCGCGCGTCCTTGCGGTGGTGCCAGTAGCCGATCAGCAGGAAGGAGAAAAGGCTGGTCAGCTCCCAGAAGAACACCAGCTGGACCAGGTTGCCCGAGAGCACCACGCCGCTCATGGCGCCCATGAAGGCCAGGAAGAACGAAAAGAACCGTGGCACCGGATCGGCGGGTGACATGTAGTAGCGTGCGTACAGCACCACCAGCGAGCCGATGCCCAGCACCAGCATGCAGAACATCCAGGCGAACCCGTCCATGCGCAGCACCAGGTTCAGGCCCAGCGAAGGCAGCCAGGCGAGCTCCTGCCGCACCACGCCGCCCGCCGCCACCTCCGGAAAATACAGCGCCGCCTGCACCGCGCAGAACAGTGCCACCGCGCCGGCGAGCGTCGATTCGGCATTGCGCGCGTTCGCGGGCAGCAGCGCCGCGAGCACGCTGCCGACGAATGGCAGGAGGACGAGGAGGATCAGGGGCATGTGCGGACCATTCTACGGGGAAGGTCCGCGTGCGCCGCTATGAAAACCCGAGCAGGCTACGGTGAATCGGCGCCCCCCTCCAAGGGGGCGACCTTGACGGCGAGCATGCTTTCACAGCTCCTCGACGCGCCGGGCCGGATAGCTGTCCCAGCTCTGGCAGCCGGGGCATTGCCAGAAATGCTGCCGCGCCTCGAAACCGCAGGCCGCGCAGCGGTAGCGCGTGAGCGGCTTCGCAGCCTGGTCGAGCGCCCGCTGCACCTGCGGGTGGAAGTCCTCGTGTTCGAGCTTCTCCTGCGACAGCCACTTGGCAGCGGCGACCAGCGAAGGTTCCTTGTCCAGGTGGCGCACATACCAGTCGCGCGGTGGCCGCGCGGGATCGCCCGCGGCCGCTTCCATGGCCACGATCGCATCGAGCACGTCCAGGGAGGGCGCGCGGGCATAGTGCTCCTGCAGCAAATGCAGCACATCGCCCTGGCGCCCGGTCGCCGCCGCCAGTTCGATCAGCAGCGGCGCGGCCAGCGGCAGCGCGCTGGGCGACTGCCGCGCCAGTTCCTGGAGCGTGGCCAGGGCCGCTTCGGCGTCGCCGCGGCGCTGCTGCAGCCGCGCGAGTTCGATGCGCGGTCGCGGCGCATCCGGCGCGGCGGCCCGCGCTTCCTCGAACTGTGCCTGCGCCGCATCCAGGTCACCCTGCGCGGCGTGCGCCAGCGCCTGCTCGCACAGATAGTGGGCCTGCCGGGCGCTGAAATCGCCCTGGTGGGAGCCGTGCATCTTGCGCGCGATCGCCGTGGCCTGCGGCCAGTCCCGCGAACGTTCATAGATGGCCAGCAGTGCCATGCGGGCCTGCCCCTCGAAGGGCGTGCCTTCGAGCCGCTGCAGCGCATCCTCGGCGCGGTCCAGCAGCCCGGCCTTGAGGAAGTCCAGCGCGAGTGCGTGCTGGGCGCGCTCGCGGTCGGCCCGGCCCAGGTCGCCGCGGGACAGCAGGTGTTCATGCACGCGCACCGCGCGGTTGTATTCACCGCGCCGGCGGAACAGGTTGCCGAGCGCGAAATGCAGCTCCGACGTGTCCGGGTCGTTCTGCACTGCCTCGATGAACGCGTCGATCGCCTGGTCCTGCTGCTCGTTGAGCAGGTAGTTCAGCCCCTTGAAGTAGGCCTTGGGCGCCCGGCGATTCTCCTGGCGCAGCTGGCGCAGATCGAAGCGGGACGCGAGCCAGCCCAGCACGAATGCCAAGGGAAGCCCCAGCAGGAGCCAGCTCAGGTCAAATTCCATGGATGGGTGGCTGCTGCTGCAGGTCGGTCACGGGAGCGGCACTGCCCGCCGGGGGGGCGGACGCAGGCGCGGATGCGGGCGAGGTCGGCAGCGCGGCCTCGGCGCGGCGCGCCGCGCGCAGGTGCTTCCACCAGCGGGGCACCATGCCCAGCACGCCGACGGCGACACCCAGGGCGAACGCGGACAGCACCACCAGCACGAGCGGCGCGGTCCAGCGGGTGCCGAAGAAGAAATGCACCGTCGCGTCCTGCTGGTTGTTCAGTGCGAAGGCGAAGAGGGTGAAAAAAATGGCTGCCTTGAGCAGCCACAGGAAATACTTCATGCCATGCGTCTCCTCGATGGTGGGAGGATTCTACGGTCAGGCCCGCCGCCCGGGCGCGTGCCGGGTCTGGTGCGGCGCGCTCCGTCAGGCGGCATCGGATGCGTCGGCTGCGGCGCCGATGCCCATCTCGGCGGTACGCCGGTCCACGGCCTCGCGCAGGGCCTTGCCCGGCTTGAAATGCGGAACGCGCTTCTCGGGAATGTGCACCGCCTCGCCGCTGCGGGGATTGCGTCCCATGCGCGGCGGCCGGCGGTTGACCGAAAAGCTGCCGAACCCACGTACTTCGATGCGGTGGCCACGCACCAGCGCATCGCCCACGGCATCCAGGATGGTCTTGACGGCGGCTTCGGCATCGCGTTGCGTGAGCTGGCCGAAGCGGGCGGCAAGTTCTTCGACGAGGTCTGATCGGGTCATGGGGTCCGGTCTGTGGCGCCAGGATCGGCGAAAAAGTGGTCCATGCCGGATGCCGGCATTTGCGCGCGGCGCAGGGGCATGGGTCTGGAATGCGCACTTGGAAAAAAGCGGCGGGCGCACGAGGCGCCCGCCGCTTGCAGCCGTGCAGGCACGGCCTTTCTCAGCCTTGCGGGCTCAGGCTCCGATTATTTGTCGGAGTTGTCCAGCTTGGCGCGCAGCAGGGCGCCCAGGCTGGTCGTGCCGGCGCTTTCGCGGGCCGATTGCTGCGACAGCGACGCCATGGCGCCTTGCTCGTCGGCCATGTCCTTGGCCTTGATCGACAGCTGGATGTTGCGGGTCTTGCGATCCACGTTCACCACCACGGCCGTGACTTCGTCGCCTTCCTTCAGCACGTTGCGGGCATCTTCCACGCGGTCGCGGGAGATTTCCGAAGCACGCAGGTAGCCCACGATGTCTTCGCCCAGGTCGATCTCGGCGCCGCGGGCATCGACGGTCTTGACCTTGCCGGTCACCGTCTGGCCCTTGTCGTTCACCGTCACGAAGGTGGTGAACGGGTCGCCGTCGAGCTGCTTGATGCCCAGGGAGATGCGCTCGCGGTCCACGTCCACGGCCAGCACGATCGCCTCGACTTCCTGGCCCTTCTTGTAGTTGCGCACGGCGGCTTCGCCGGGCTCGTTCCAGGACAGATCGGACAGGTGTACCAGGCCGTCGATGCCGGCAGCCAGGCCCACGAACACGCCGAAGTCGGTGATCGACTTGATCGGGCCCTTGACGCGGTCGCCGCGCTTGGTGTTCTGCGCGAACTCCTGCCACGGGTTGGCCTTGCACTGCTTCATGCCCAGGCTGATGCGGCGCTTGTCTTCGTCGATCTCGAGGACCATGACTTCGACTTCGTCACCCAGCGACACGAGCTTGGACGGGGCGATGTTCTTGTTCGTCCAGTCCATTTCGGAAACGTGCACCAGGCCTTCGATGCCGGGCTCGAGTTCCACGAACGCACCGTAGTCGGCGATGTTCGTGACCTTGCCGAACAGGCGCGTGCCCGAGGGGTAGCGGCGCGACACGCCCAGCCACGGATCGTCGCCCATCTGCTTCAGGCCCAGGGAGACGCGGTTCTTCTCCGTGTCGAACTTGAGGATCTTGGCGGTGATTTCCTGGCCGGCCTGCACGACCTCGGAGGGATGGCGGACACGGCGCCATGCCATGTCGGTGATGTGCAGCAGGCCGTCGATGCCGCCCAGGTCCACGAACGCACCGTATTCGGTGATGTTCTTGACCACGCCCTGCACGATGGAGCCTTCCTTCAGGGTTTCCATCAGCTTGGCGCGCTCTTCGCCCATGGAGGCTTCCACCACGGCGCGGCGGCTCAGCACCACGTTGTTGCGCTTGCGGTCGAGCTTGATGACCTTGAATTCCATGGTCTTGTTCTCGTACGGCGTCAAATCCTTGATCGGACGCGTATCGATCAGCGAACCGGGCAGGAAGGCGCGGATGCCGTTGACCAGGACGGTGAGGCCGCCCTTGACCTTGCCGCTGGTCGTGCCGGTGACGAACTCGCCGGATTCCAGGGCCTTTTCCAGCGCCAGCCAGGAAGCCAGGCGCTTTGCGGTGTCACGCGACAGAATCGTGTCGCCGTAACCGTTCTCGATCGAGCCGATGGCCACGGAGACGAAATCGCCCACCTGGACTTCGACCTCGCCCTTGTCGTTCTTGAACTCTTCCAGGGGCACGTAGGCTTCGGACTTGAGGCCTGCATTCACCACGACGAAGTTGTGCTCGACGCGCACGACTTCTGCAGTGATGACTTCGCCCGGGCGCATTTCGGTGCGCGTCAAGGACTCTTCAAAAAGGGCGGCAAAAGATTCAGACATGTATTTCCTAGGTCCGCGGGCGCGTTTCCGCCGGCACCATTGCCGGCGTTTCTATCGTTGCCTGCGGAAGGTTGTGTGGCGGGTGGCCACGGTTGGGGTTGAACACATCGCAAGGCCGTGCGCTGCAGGCGCGGTAGGAGGCCTTGCGGGCCCGGTTCAGACCTGCGCGGGGTGCGTGAAGGTCTGTCGCTGCTGCCACCAGGCAAGCACCTGCTCGACGGCTTCTTCGACCGAGAGCAGGGAGTTGTCCAGCACCAGCGCATCCTGCGCAGGCTTCAGGGGCGCGACCGGCCGGGTGCTGTCCCGGATGTCGCGCGCTTCGAGATCTGCGCGAAGGTCGTCGATATTAGCGGAAATTCCCTTTGAAATCAACTGTTTATGGCGCCGCTCCGCCCGGCGGGCCGCGCTCGCCGTGAGATAGACCTTCAACGCGGCGCCCGGGAAGATCACCGTGCCCATGTCGCGGCCGTCCGCGACCAGCCCGGGCAGGCGCCGGAAGCTGTGCTGCAGCGCCACCAGGGCCTCGCGCACCGGCGGCAGGGCCGAGACGCGGGAGGCGTTCATGCCGGCCTCCTCGGTGCGGATGGCGTCCGTCACGTCGTCCTCGCCCAGCCAGATCCGGCCAGACTCGAACCGCACCGGCAGCGTGCGCGCCAGGGCCGCGATCCGGTCCTGATGGGCCGCGTCGATGGACAGCCCGGCACGCAGCGCCGCCAGCGCCGTGATGCGGTACATCGCGCCCGAGTCCAGGAAGCGGTAGCCCAGCCGCTGCGCCACCGCTGCCGCCACCGTGCCCTTGCCCGATGCCGTGGGACCGTCGATGCAGATCACAGGAATGTGTTCCACGGGTGTTCCGGCGACCGAGAAGAGGGCCTCGAAGTAGTCCGGGAAGGTCTTGGCCACGCATTTCGGATCCTCGATGCGTACCGGGAGCTTCGCCGGGTTGAACGCCGCCAGCGAAAAGCACATCGCGATGCGGTGGTCGTCGTAGGTGTGGATGCTCGCCGCGCGCCAATCGGCCGGCGAGGCAGGCGGGGTGACGCGCAGGAAGTCCGGGCCTTCCTCGACGGTGGCGCCCAGGCGCCGGCATCCCTGCGCCATGGCCGCGATGCGGTCCGTTTCCTTCACGCGCCAGCTCGCGATGTTGCGCAGCGTGGTCGTGCCCTGCGCGTACAGCGCCATCACGGCCAGCGTCATGGCTGCGTCGGGAATGTGGTTGCAGTCGAGATCGACCGCCCGCAGCGGCCAGGCACCGCGGCGCACCTCCAGCCAGTTCGGGCCGCCCGTGACCTCCGCGCCCATGGCGCGGGCCGCCTCGGTAAAGCGGATGTCCCCCTGGATCGAATCCAGGCCCACGCCGAGGATGCGCAGCGGCTCCTGGCCGGAGGCCGGGGCCGCCAGGGCTCCCAGGGCAATGAAATAACTGGCCGAGGAGGCGTCGGCCTCGACATGGATGGTGCCCGGGGAGCGGTAGCGGCTGCCGGCCGGTATGGTGAAGCGCTGCCAGTCGTCGTGCCGCACCGGGATGCCGAAGCGCTCCAGCAGCTGCAGCGTGATGTGGATGTAGGGGTGCGAAATCAACTCGCCCACCACCTCGATCACAACGTCCTGCTCGCGTGCCACCAGGGGCAGGGCCATCAGCAGGGCGGTGAGGAACTGGCTGGACACGTCACCGCGCACCCGCACGGGGGCGTCCAGCGCCAGCGGCGGGACGCCGCCCGCATGCGCGATGCGCAGCGGCGGGAAGCCGGGGTTGCCCAGGTAGCTGATGTGGCAGCCGAGCTGCAGCAGGGCTTCCACCAGATCGCCGATCGGACGCTCGTGCATGCGCGGAACGCCGGAAAGCTCGAATTCGCCGCCCAGCAGGGCCAGCGCCGCCGTCAGCGGCCGCATGGCCGTGCCCGCGTTGCCGAGGAAGAGTTTCGCGGGCGAGCGCGCCGGGGTCGTGCCCAGGCCGGTGATGCGCACCGTGCCCTGCGCGGCGGCGCCCTCATCGACGCTGCAGCCGATTTCCCGCAGCGCATCCAGCATCACGCGTGTGTCGTCGGACGCCAGCAGGTCGTGGACTTCCGTCGTCCCCTCGCTCAGGGCGGCCAGCAGCAGGACCCGGTTGGAAATGCTCTTGGAGCCCGGCAGCCGCACGGCTCCTCCGGCGGTGTCCAGGGGGGGGAGGTCGAGAAACGCGGTGCTGTACATCGGCTGCGGGAATCTAGGAGGCGCGGCGCGCGCCCATGCGCCAATGGGCGCGGGTTTCGCTGGCCAGCGTGATGAGGTCTTCGAGCGCCTGGCCGTCGCCCTGCTGCATGGCCTGCTCCATCTGCTGGAGCGCCTGGGTGAAATGGCGCGACTGGGCGAGCAGTTCGGTGCGGTTCGCCAGCAGGATGTCGCGCCAGATCTTCGGATCGCTGGCCGCGATCCGCGTGAAGTCGCGGAAACCCGGGCCGGCGAGCGAGAGGAACACATCCCCCTCGGGCTGCGCATTGATGCTGTTGATCATTGCGAACGCGAGCAGGTGCGGCAGGTGGCTCACGGCGGCGAAAGCCGCGTCATGCGACTCCGGCGACATGCTGCGCACGCGGCAGCCCAGCGCGCTCCAGACGGCCTCGGCCTTGCCCAGCTGGTCGGTGAGCGTGCGCTCGGTCGGCGTGAGGATCACCTGCCGCCCTGCGTAGAGATCCGCCTGTGCGTGCTCCACGCCGGAGGATTCGCTGCCGGTGATCGGATGGGCTGGCACGAAGGAGCCGAACTGGTCGCGCAGCGCGCCGCGCGCCGCCTGCACCACGTCGGCCTTGGTCGAGCCCACGTCCATGACCAGCATCCTGGGGGTGACCAGGTGCTTGATCGCCTTGAGCGTGGATTCCGTGGCCGCCACCGGCACGGCCAGCAGTACGATGTCCGCGCCCGCGACCGCGAGCAGGGCGGAGGGGGCCTCGACGTCGATCACCCCGAGCTGGCGCGCGCGGTCGGTGGTGGAGGGCGACTTGCTGTAGCCGACCACGCGCTTGACGAGCCCGGCCTTCTTCATCGCCAGCGCGAACGACCCGCCCATCAGCCCGCAGCCCAGCAGGCCGAGCTGCTCGAAAACCGGAGTACCTGCTTCCGTCACGGCGCCACCGGATAGGCGCCGAGCACCTTGTAGAACGCGCAGAGCGAGCGCAACTCCTCCAGGGCCTTGGCCACGTGGGGCTGGCTGGGGTGGCCGTCGAGGTCGATGTAGAAATAGTATTCCCACTGGCCCGTGCGCGCGGGGCGTGATTCGAAGCGGGTCATGGAAACGCCGTGCGTCTTGAGCGGCACCAGCAGGTCGTGCACCGCGCCCGGGCGGTTGGGTACCGACACCACGAGGCTGGTGCAATCCTTGCCGGAGGCCGGCGGCGTCTGCAGCGTGTGCGGCAGGCAGATGACGGCGAAGCGCGTGCGGTTGTAGGCGTCGTCCTGGATGGCGTGCGACACCAGGTGCAGGCCGAATTGCACGCCGGCACGCTCGCTCGCGATGCCTGCCCAGGCCGGGTTCCCCGCGGCCAGGCGTGCGCCTTCGGCGTTGCTGGAAACCGGACGGCGCTCCGCGTGCGGCAGGTGCTTCGACAGCCAGGCCTGGCATTGGGCCAGCGCCTGGGGGTGGGCCAGCACGGCCTCGATTCCGTCCAGCGAATTGGACAGGCGCAGCAGGTTGTGGCGCACCAGCAGACTCACCTCGCCCACCACGTGGCAGGGTGTGTGCAGAAACAGGTCGAGCGAGCGCGTGACCACGCCTTCCACCGAGTTCTCCACGCCCACCACGCCATACTGGGCGCTGCCTGCCGCCGTGGCATGGAACACATCGTCGAAATTGGCGCAGTACATGAGGTCTGCGGCACCGCCGAAGAATTCCACGGCTGCCTGCTCGCAGAACGTGCCGGCCGGGCCCAGCACCGCCACGCGCTGGGGCGATTCCAGGGCCAGGCAGGCGGACATGATCTCGCGCCAGATCGCCGCGACGTGCGGGCCCTTGAGCGGGCCCGGGTTGGCCGTCTGGATCTTCTCGATCACCTGCGCGACGCGGTCGGGCCGGAAGAAGGGCGAGCCTTCACGCTTCTTGACCTCGCCGACGCGCTCGGCCACCAGCGCGCGCTGGTTCAGGAGGGTCAGGAGCTGCTGGTCGATGTTGTCGATCTGCACCCGCAGGCTGGCGAGATCGGGAGACGCTTGTGGGGATTGGGACATGGATCGGTCGGTCTGCGGTTAGCAGGCGGTAGGGCGCCGCGCGCCGTTTCAGGCGCTGCGCTGTTCGAATTCTTGCATGTAGGCGACAAGTGCCTCCACGCCGGCCAGCGGCATGGCGTTGTAGAGGCTCGCACGCATGCCGCCCACCGACTTGTGGCCCTTGAGCTGCAGCAGTCCCCGCTCCCTGGCACCTGCCAGGAAGGCTTCGTTGCGTGTTTCGTCGCGCAGGAAGAAGGGAATGTTCATGCGCGACCGCGCGTTCGGCGACACCTTGTTCACGTAGAACTGCGACTGGTCGATGAAGTTGTAGAGCAGGCGGGCCTTGGCGATGTTGCGCTGCTCCATGGCCGCGATGCCGGAGAGCTCGCCCTCGCGCTGGCGCTTGAGCCACTGGAAGGTCAGGCCCGCCATGTAGATGCCCCAGGTGGGAGGGGTGTTGAACATCGACTGGTTCTCCGCCACCACCTTGTAGTCGAAGGCGCTCGGGCAGGCTGGCAGCGCGTGGCCCAGCAGGTCCTCGCGCACCACCACCAGCGTGAGTCCGGCGGGGCCGAGGTTCTTCTGCGCCCCTCCGAATGCCAGGCCCACGCGCGACCAGTCCACCGGGCGCGAGGCCACGTGCGACGAGAAGTCGATCACCAGCGGCGCATCACTGCCCAGGGCGTGCAGGTCCGGCAGTTCGTGGAACTCGATGCCATGGATCGTCTCGTTGCTGCAAAGGTGCAGGTAGCTCGCGCCGCGGCTCAGCTGCCAGCTTGCCGGGTCGGGCAGGGTGGTGAAACCGCTGTCCTCCGCCGATGCGGCCACGTGGACCTCGGAAGCGTACTTGCGCGCTTCCTTGAGCGACTTCTGGCTCCAGCTGCCCGTCACCACCATGTCCACCGTCGCGGCGCGCGAGAGGTTCAGTGGCACGATCGCGTTCTCGGCCAGGCCGCCGCCCTGCATGAACAGGATCCTGAAATGCTGCGGAACGGCGAGCAGTTCGCGCAGGTCCGCCTCGGCCTGCTCGTAGATCGAGATGAACTCCTTGCCCCGATGGCTCATCTCCATCACGCCCATGCCGCTGCCGTGCCAGTCCAGCATTTCGGAAGCTGCCTGCTGGAGGACTTCGGCGGGAATGGCGGCGGGGCCGGCGGAGAAGTTGTACGGGCGGTTCATCGGTTCAAGCGGTCGGAGGCCATGCCGTTTCCGGACGGCTGGCCGGTGGAGGGGGCATTCCGGCGCGCCGTGCGCTTTCCGCAGGCGCGCCGTGCCGTCATTCGGTCGCGGATCCGTCCGCGTCCGGTGCGGCGGAAGAGGGCGCGTCGTCGTCCGCGGCCGGCGGGTTCGCGTCGTTCTCGACGATGCGCTGCAGCCCGCTCAGCTTCGCGCCTTCGTCCAGGGCGATCAGCGTCACGCCCTGCGTCGCGCGGCCCAGTTCGCGGATCTCCGCCACGCGTGTGCGCACCAGCACGCCCTTGTCGGTGATCAGCATGATCTCGTCTTCCGCGTGGACCAGGGTGGCGGCGACGACCTTGCCGTTGCGCTCGCTCTGCTGGATGGCGATCATCCCCTTCGTGCCGCGGCCGTGGCGGGTGTATTCGACGATGCTGGTGCGCTTGCCGTAGCCGTTCTCGGTGGCGGTGAGCACGCTCTGCGTCTCGTCCTCCGCCACCAGCATGGCGATCACGCTTTGACCATCCTCCAGCATCATGCCGCGCACGCCGCGCGCGGCGCGGCCCAGCGGCCGCACGTCGTTCTCGTCGAAGCGCACGGCCTTGCCGCCGTCGGAGAAGAGCATCACGTCGTGCTGGCCGTCGGTGAGCGCAGCCCCGATGAGGTAGTCGCCGTCGTCCAGGTTCACGGCGATGATGCCGCCCTTGCGCGGGTTGCTGAACTCGTCCAGCGCCGTCTTCTTCACCGTGCCCATGCTGGTCGCCATGAAGACGAAGCGGTCGGCGGGGAAGGTGCGCATGTCGCCGGTCAGCGGCAGCACCACGTTGATCTTCTCTCCCTCCTGCAGCGGGAACATGTTCACGATCGGCCGGCCGCGCGAGCCGCGCGAGCCTGCCGGCACTTCCCAGACCTTGAGCCAGTACAGCCGGCCGCGGTTTGAGAAGCACAGGATGTAGTCATGCGTATTGGCGATGAAGAGCTGGTCGATCCAGTCGTCTTCCTTGGTCGCCGTGGCCTGCTTTCCGCGCCCGCCGCGTTTCTGCGCCCGGTATTCGGACAGCGGCTGGCTCTTGATGTAGCCCGTATGCGAGAGCGTCACGACCATGTCGGTGGGCGTGATGAGGTCCTCGGTGGAGAGGTCCTGCGCACTGTGCTCGACCAGGGTGCGGCGCATGCCGAGCTTGTGCTGGCCGAACTCCGCCTTGATCGCGGTGAGCTCGTCGCCGATGATGACCGAGACGCGCTCGGGCTTGGCCAGGATGTCCAGCAGGTCCTCGATGACCGCCATGATGTCCTTGTATTCGGCGACGATCTTGTCCTGTTCCAGGCCGGTCAGGCGCTGCAGGCGCATCTGCAGGATTTCCTGGGCCTGCGTTTCGGAGAGGCGGTACAGGCCGTCCTGGCCCATGCCGTATTCGCGTTCCAGTCCCTCGGGGCGATAGTCATCGGCGTTCACGACGCCGCCGTCCGCGCGGGTGCGAGTGAGCATCTCGCGCACCAGCTGGCTGTCCCACGCCCGGTTCATCAACTCGGTCTTGGCGATCGGCGGCGTGGGCGATTCGCGGATGATGCGGATGAACTCGTCGATGTTGGCCAGCGCCACGGCCAGGCCTTCCAGCACGTGGCCGCGCTCGCGGGCCTTGCGCAGTTCGAACACCGTGCGCCGCGTGACCACCTCGCGGCGGTGCTGCAGGAACACGACGATCAGGTCGCGCAGGTTGCACAGGCGCGGCTGGCCATTCACCAGCGCCACCATGTTGATGCCGAAGGTGTCCTGCAGTTGCGTCTGCTTGTAGAGGTTGTTCAGCACCACCTCGGGCACTTCGCCGCGCTTGAGTTCGATCACCAGGCGCATGCCGGATTTGTCGGACTCGTCCTGGATGTGGCTGATGCCCTCGATCTTCTTCTCGTGCACCAGTTCGGCCATGCGCTCCTGCAGCGTCTTCTTGTTGACCTGGTAGGGCAGCTCGTCGACGATGATCGACTGGCGCTGCCCGCGGTCGATGTCCTCGAAGTGGCAGCGCGCGCGCATGATGACCTTGCCGCGCCCCGTGCGATAGCCGTCCTTCACGCCGTTGATGCCGTAGATGATGCCCGCGGTGGGGAAGTCCGGCGCGGGGATGATCTCCATGATCTCGTCCACCGTGGCGTCCGGGTGGCGCAGCACGTGCAGGCAGGCATCCACCACCTCGTTGAGGTTGTGCGGCGGGATGTTCGTCGCCATGCCCACCGCGATGCCGGCCGAACCGTTCACGAGCAGGTTGGGCAGCTTGCTGGGCAGCACCAGCGGCTCTTTCTCGCTGCCGTCGTAGTTGGGGCCGAAATCGACGGTTTCCTTGTCGATGTCAGCCAGCATCTCGTGGGCGATCTTCGACAGGCGGATTTCCGTGTACCGCATGGCGGCCGCGCCGTCGCCGTCCACGGAGCCGAAATTGCCCTGGCCGTCCACCAGCATGTGCCGCAGCGAGAAATCCTGCGCCATCCGCACGATCGTGTCGTACACGGCACTGTCGCCGTGGGGGTGGTACTTGCCGATGACGTCCCCGACGATACGGGCCGACTTCTTATAGGGACGGTTCCAGTCGTTATTGAGTTCGTGCATCGCGAACAGCACGCGGCGATGCACCGGCTTGAGGCCGTCCCGCGCATCCGGCAACGCGCGGCCGACGATCACGCTCATCGCGTAATCGAGATAACTGCGCCGCATCTCCTCTTCGAGGCTGATGGGCAGGGTTTCTTTGGCGAACTGGGTCATGGGATCGGGGATGCGGGATCAGGGCGGCGGAGGTCGGACATTCTAGGCGCAACGCCTTGTCGCAAGTGCGCAACACATCGGGGGGTAAAGCGCTTTTGTCCTACGGTTGAGGGTTGGGGGGCGGTCACTTTGCCTTGTTACGTATGGCACAATCAATTCAGCGTTTTTGGTGATGGTCACTGACGACGTCCATATTCGCAGCGCGGCTGCGGCTTTTTCCCCAAGAGGAGAACCATGAAGAAACTGAACAAAGTGGCGATGTTGTTGGCCTCTGCCGTGCTGGCTACCTCGGCTGGTGCCCAAGTCAAGGCCGCTGACGGCGGCAAGGTGATCGACAACTGGCAAAACGGCACCGGCGAGCTGGTGTGGAAGAACGGCACGAACGAACTGTGCTGGCGCGATGCCAACTGGACGCCCGCCACCGCCGCAGCAGGCTGCGACGGCGCCCTGGTGGCCCAGGCTCCGGAACCGGCTCCTGCCGCTGCTCCGGCTCCTGCCGCTCCCGCTGCACCTACCCCCGCACCTGCAGCCCCCGTGGCCAACAAGGTGACCTACGCCGCCGACGCTTTCTTCGACTTCGACAAGTCTGTGCTGAAGCCCGAAGGCAAGGCCAAGCTGGACGACCTGGTCTCCAAGGTCAAGAACGTGAACCTGGAAGTCATCATCGCCGTGGGTCACACCGACTCCATCGGTACCGATGCCTACAACCAGAAGCTGTCCGTGCGCCGCGCCGAAGCCGTGAAGGCCTACCTCGTGTCGAAGGGCATCGAGAAGAACCGCGTGTACACCGAAGGCAAGGGCGAGAAGCAGCCCATCGCCGACAACAAGACCAAGGAAGGCCGCGCGAAGAACCGCCGCGTGGAAATCGAAGTGGTTGGCACCCGCGCCAACTGATTTCGGGCAGTTCCGCTTCCCTGAAAGCCCCGGTCTCCGGGGCTTTTTTTATGCCCGCGGCAATTGCGGGCACAATTTGCCAATGAGTTCTTCCACCGCCAATGTCGATCCGGCCGAACTGGCCAAATTCTCCGAACTGGCCCACCGCTGGTGGGATCTCGAAAGCGAATTCCGGCCCCTGCACGAGATCAATCCGCTGCGGCTGGGCTGGATCGATGGCCTAGCCCCATTGCATGGGCAGCGGGTACTGGACGTCGGCTGCGGCGGGGGCATCCTGGCCGACGCCATGGCCCGCAAGGGCGCGACGGTGACGGGCATCGATCTCGCCACCAAGTCGCTGAAGGTGGCCCAGCTCCATGCTCTGGAGGCCGGCACACCCAATATCCAGTACCGCGAGGTCAGCGTTGAGGCGCTGGCAGAAGAGTCGCCGGCATCGTTCGACACCGTGACCTGCATGGAGATGCTGGAGCACGTTCCCGATCCGGCATCGGTGGTGCAGGCATGTGCCCGGCTGGTGAAGCCCGGCGGGTGGGTGTTTTTCTCGACCATCAACCGCAATGCAAAGGCATTTCTCCTGGCCATCGTGGGCGCCGAGTATGTGCTGGGCATGCTGCCACGTGGAACGCATGAATATGCAAAGTTGATCAAGCCCAGTGAATTGGCCACGGCGTGCCGTGCGGCGCAGCTCGATGTCCTGCAGACCCGCGGCATGGAATACAACCCCCTCATGCGCCGTTATGCATTGAGCGGGGATACCAGCGTCAATTACCTCATGGCATGCCGCCGGGCGGAGGCGTGATGGCGGACATGCCCCCCTTTCCATCGCGCGTCAGCGCGGTGCTGTTCGACCTTGACGGCACCCTCGTGGACAGCGCGCCGGATCTCGCGGCGGCCGCCGACAAGATCCGCACGGACCGTGGCCTGCCGTCTCTGCCCCTGGCAGAGTACCGGCCCATGGCCGGCGCAGGTGCGCGCGGAATGCTCGCCGTGGCGCTCGGCATGGCGCCGGACCACCCCGATTTCCCGGCGTTGCGCGAAGAGTTCTTCGCCAACTACGAGGCCTGCATCCATGACCGCACGACCGTGTTCGACGGCGTGGAGGCGCTCGTGGAGCGGCTGGCCCGGGCGCGCGTGCCGTGGGGGGTGGTCACCAACAAGGCTGCGCGCTTTTCCGTGCCGCTGACGGAGGCGATTCCCATGTTCCGCACGTCCGGCGCGCTGGTCAGCGGCGATACCACGCCCCATGCCAAGCCCCATCCCGCGCCGCTGCTGGAGGCGGCTGCCCGGCTCGGCGTCGCCCCGGGGGAGTGCATCTACGTCGGTGACGACGAGCGCGACATCGTCGCGGGAAACGCGGCCGGCATGGGAACGGTCGCCGCACTGTACGGTTACCTCGGCAACCACAAGGAGCCAGCGCTCTGGGGCGCGCATTGCTCGATTAAATTTCCCCTCGACCTCTTGCAATGGCTTCCGGCAGCCTAAAATGGAGGGTCTGGGGCTGCCCTGGTTTCGACGTGGGTTCGGAATCGGTGTG
Organism: Paracidovorax avenae; assembly: GCA_003029925.1. Classification (GTDB taxonomy): domain Bacteria; phylum Pseudomonadota; class Gammaproteobacteria; order Burkholderiales; family Burkholderiaceae_C; genus Paracidovorax; species Paracidovorax avenae_A. Next base: position 2,231,987 of record CP028296.1, read on the forward strand.
GTGCATGTCGAGCTTGAGTGGCGCTCGTAAATCTGCATTCAACAAACCAACTGCAAACGACGAACGTTTCGCACTCGCCGCTTAAACACCGGTGAGCCTTGCAACAGCACGCTGACGGGCTGGGCAAGGGGGCCGCAAGGCCTCCCGGCTGCAAGGTTATTCACGTCAGCTGGCCTCCTGCCGGGTACCTTGGCATGGGGCGAGATCCAAGGGTGCTGGCCTTCCTCGCAGCGTGCGACTGCGCGGCTTGGAAGGTGAGATCCAAAACAGACCGCTAAACATGTAGATCTGCCCGAAGAAGGCTTGCGGACGCGGGTTCAATTCCCGCCAGCTCCACCACTCAGGACACCGCCACACACTGGAAAACCCAGTGTGTGGCGGTTTTTTTTGCCCTGTGCGGCCGGCCTTGCACCAAACCGCCGCAGCGCGTTCAATTTTGGCGATCTCGTCTGCTTCTGCTTAGCCGCCGGATTGATTGGCAATCGGTGGGCGGTAGTGCGAATTACCCGGTTGCCTCAGGCGCCCAGACGCCTGGGGGGCGCATTCGGCGTATTACCGTCGAGGCCGTCTGCCCTCATGGCTGCATTTATTGAAAACCTCGGGTTGTGGCTGAGGCCGCGCTCCGCAACGCATTGGGGTGGTCGGCCCCTGATGGCGCTTCGGTGGAGGCTTCCATGTATATTGGGGCAGCCGTCCGACAGGCGGCGGATGAGGCCATCGGCAGATGGCTCGAAGCCACCTCTCCCTTCATCTTGACTGCCGTCCCAGCCGACTGCATGAGGAAGTTCATGGGCAAATTAGACGACGTCCTGTGCCGCCTGTTCGGTTATCGCTGTCCGCTGACGGTCGAGCTCGATGGGGACAGCCTGCTGCACGGGTATGGTGTCCCGGTCACGCCGGTACAGCGCATCCAGGCCGCCCGGCCGCGGTGGAAGCTGGATGACCGCACGGCCAATGGGCTGCGCATGGAGACCGCCATCCAGACGTTTCCCTCCGAGCCACACACGGCCAGGATCATCGTGATTGCCCTGGGGGCGAACGACGCTTTCGGCATGGTGCCTGCCGATACCTATCGGGCTGATCTCGACAAGGCCGTGAGCGTGGTGCGCGCGGCCAAGGCCAAGCCGGTCTTCACGGGACTGGCGCGCATGCCAGCCGACCGTTTTCCCGCGGAATGGATCGCCAACTGGGAAGCGCTCAACGCCGTGATGCACGACGTCGCGCAACGCGAGGGCATCGAGCATGCGGGATGGGATGCGGATTACCGGGGGGAGCAGGATCTGCAGCCCGATTTCGTGCATCGTTCGCAGGACGCCAGCGACCGTTTCGCCGAGTTGCTGATTGCGGCCATCGAGCGCGCAGTCTAGTCACTTCGCTTCTTCGCGCGACTCGGTGGGTAGGTGGATGCAGGCGGTCAGGCCACCGCCGGGAGTCGGTTGCATCTGCAAACGGCCTTTCATCAGTTCGGCATAGCGCGCCACGATCGCCAGGCCCAGCCCGGCGCCCTGGCCGAGGCGCTGGCCCTGCTCGCCCTGCGTCCAGCGCTGGGGCTGGTGCAGGTCGAGTCCGGCGTCCACTCCCGGGCCGTTGTCGGCTACGCGCAGCACGACCCAGGAGGGCGATGGCTCCAGGGTGACGGTGATGCGCGGCGGATGGCCTCGGCCATAGCGCAGTGCGTTGTCCAGCAAGTTGTTCAGGATGCCCTCGATCAACCCGGCCTCGCCGCGCACGGCCACGGGCTGGTCCAGTCCTTCCGCGCCCAGGTCCACGCCGAGTTCGTCGGCCCGTGGCAGGTAGCGCAGCAGCACCTTGCGTACCAGGGCTTCCAGCGCCACGGTCTGCAGGGGCAGGGCGATCTCGCCCTCGGCCGCGCGCGCGAGGGCGAGCAACTGGTTGACGGTGCGGCTCGCGCGCTGTTCGGCGTCGGCGATGCCCTGCAGCTCGCTGCGCCAGACGGCGGGGTCGTCCTGGGCCAGGGCGTTGGCGGCCTGCGCCCGGATGCCGGCCAGTGGCGTGCGGAGTTCGTGGGCCACGTTGCCGGCGAATTCTCGCTGCGCCTGCAGCCCCTGGCGCACGCGGGCCAGCAGGCCGTCCAGGGCCTCGCCCAGGCGCTGCACGTCGCTGGTGCGTGCCTGTGCCGTCAGCGTGCCGGGCAGGGGCTGCAGGTCGGCCGCATCGCGCTGCGCCATGGCGTCCTGCAACTCGGCCAGCGGCCGCAGGTCGCGCTCGATGCCGCGCAGCAGCCACGAACCCAGCGCCACGAGCAGCCACAACTGGGCCAGTACCGAGAACAGCAGCAGCCGGCCCAGCAGTTGGGCGCGCTGCGACGTGGTCTGGGCCATCACCACGGTGTAGGCGGGCGCGCCTTCGATGCGCAGCGTGGCGCGCCGAAGTTCGCGGCCGTCCAGCACGATGTCCGAGAAGCGGTAGCGGTGATCGCCGCCGCGGATGCCTCCGCTGGTGCCGCCGGGCAGGGGGTCTGCGGGCAGGGCGGCGTCGCCACCCACGAATTGTCCGTCGTCGTTCCACACCGCGAAGCGAACGGACTCATGCTGGTCGAAGCGCAGCAGTTCCGCTTCGCGGGGTGTCAGGTCGAGGTGCAGGGGGCCTTGCGCACCGCCGCGCACGTGCACTGCCAGGGCATGGGCATCATCGAGGAGCGCGCGGTCGAAGGCCTCGGCCACGAAGTGGCTGCCGACCACGAGCACGACGGCGCTGCCCAGGCCCCAGATGAGTAGCAGCGACAGCAGCACGTGGCGGCCGATGCGCTGGCGCAGCGCCGGCCGGGCGGCAGGGCGCGGTTCAGGAGGCATCTTCCCCGAGGGTGTAGCCCAGGCCGCGCAAGGTGCGGATGGCCGCGCCGCTGCCGGCCAGCTTGCGGCGCAGGCGCGAGACGAAGGCCTCCAGCGCGTTGTCGCCCAGCGCCTCGCCTGCGTCGGACAGGCGCTGCGACAGGTCGCTCTTGCTCAGCACGCGCCCCGGTGGCGTCATCAGTTCCCAGAGCAGTTCGAATTCGCGCGCCGGCAGTTCCAGCGCCTGTGCGTCCACGCTGCAGCGCCGCGCCTGCCGGTCCAGCTGCAGGCGGCCCACGGTGACGAGGTCGCCGGAGCCGGTGGCACGGCGCGCCAGCGCGCGCAGGCGGGCTTCCACTTCCTTGAGCTCGTAGGGCTTGCCCAGGTAGTCGTCGGCACCCGCATCCAGGCCGGCGATGCGTTCCTCGGTGCTGTCGCGGGCGCTCAGCACCAGCACGGGCGTGCGGTCTCCGCGTGCCCGCGCGCTTCGCAGCGCCGTGAGGCCGTTGCCCAGGCCGCTGCGCGCCTGCGGGCCATGGGGCAGATTGAGGTCCAGCAGCACGGCATCGAAGGGCTGCACCGCCCACCAGTGCTGGGCGTCTTCCACGTTCTGGGCGAGTTCGACGCGGTGGCCCGCGCGTTCGAGCCCCTGGGCCATGGTGCGGCTCAGGACGGGATCGTCTTCCACCAGGAGGATGCGCATCGCGGGAACAGGGCAGGGCTACGTGGAAATACGCACGGGCAGGGTCAGCCCGCGATCAGGTTGGGTGGCAATAGTGCCACTGCCAGCATACCCCAGCCACCGGTGCCGCCGCGTGGAAGGAGCTGGCTGGCTGAACCACACAGGAGACCGTTTCGATCATGAACAACCGCAATCTCGTCCGGGGCTTCGTCCTCATGGCGCTGGCGTTGGCCTTCGGCCTGCCGTCGGTGCATTACTCGCTGGGCTCGCTCAGCCATGCGGGGCCGGGGCTGTTCCCGTTCATCGTCAGCTGCATGCTGTTCGTGATCGGCGGCATCACGGTGCTGCGCGCGCGGCTGGTGGCGCCCGTGCCGCTGAACTTCAACCCGCGCAACATCGCCATCATCCTGACGAGTCTGTGCGGTTTCGCGCTCATCTCCCATTTCGTGAACATGATCGCGGGCATCGTCTTCCTGGTGTTCTGTTCCGGGTTCGCCGGCACGTCGTACTCGGTGGCGCGCAACGTGAAGATCGCGGCGGTGCTGATCGCCATCGCCTTCGGGTTCCAGAAGCTGCTGGGCCTGAGCCTGCCGCTGTACTGAGCCGAAGGGAGCACCGACATGGACGTCCTTCACAACCTCGCGTTCGGCTTCGGCCACGCGCTCACGATCCAGAACCTGATGTTCTGCGCGCTGGGCTGCACGGTGGGCACCCTGGTGGGGCTGCTGCCCGGCCTGGGCCCGCTGGCCACCATCAGCCTGCTGCTGCCGCTGACCTATTCGATGGACACGACCGGTGCGCTCATCATGCTGGCCGGCATCTACTACGGCGCGCAGTACGGCGACAGCGTGAGCGCGATCACGATGAAGATACCGCACGCCAGCAGCATCGTGGCGTGCATCGACGGCTACCAGATGACGCTCAAGGGCAAGACCGGGCTGGCACTGTTCACTGCGGGAGTGTCGAGCTTCATCGGCGGCACGGTGGCGATCGTGGTCCTGGCCTTCCTGGCGCCCAGCCTGGGCGAGGTGGCGTTCCTGTTCGGGCCGCCCGACTACTGCGCGCTGATGCTCGTGGGCTTCGTGTGCGTGAGCTTCGTGACCACGGGCAGCCTGCTCAACGGCCTGGCGATGTGCCTGGTGGGCGTGCTGCTCGGATCAGTGGGAACCGACGTGAACAGCGGCGCGGAGCGCTTCACGCTGGGCCTGCCGTTCCTGGCCGACGGCGTGGGCATCGTGAGCATCGCGCTGGGATGCTTCGGCATCGCGGAGATCACCAAGAACCTGGATTCGCGCGAGGAGCGTTCGCCCTTCAACGGCAAGATCAAGCTGATCCCGACCTGGTCGGAGTTCAAGCGCATCATCCCGAGTGCGCTGCGTGGCAGCGTCGTGGGTTCGGCCCTCGGCATCCTGCCCGGTGGCGGCCCGGTGATCGCGCAGTTCGCCGCCTACGCGCTGGACAAGAAGGTCAGCAAGTACAAGCACGAGATCGGCACCGGCTGCATCGAGGGCGTGGCCGGGCAGGCCGCGGCCGACGAGGCCGCAGCGCGCACCAGCTTCATCCCGCTGATGAGCATCGGCATTCCCGAGAACGCGGTGATGGCGCTGATGATGGCCGCCTTCATCATCAAGGGCATCCAGCCCGGTCCCAACATGATCGCCGGCCACCCCGAGCTGTTCTGGGGCCTGGTGGCCAGCATGTGGATCGGCAACTGCTTCCTGCTGATCCTGAACGTGCCGCTGGTGCGCTACTGGCTTTCGGTGTTCAAGATTCCGTACAACGTGCTGTTCCCGGCGATCCTGTTTTTCTGCTGCATCGGCACCTTCAGCATCAACAACAACCTGGACGACATCTACATCACCGTCGTGTTCGGCGTGCTGGGCTACCTGTTCATGCGGCTGGAGCTGGACCCGTCGCCGCTGATGCTCGGTTTCATCCTGGGGCCGATGCTGGAGGAGAACTTCCGCCGTGCCATGCTGCTGTCGCGCGGAAGCTTCGGCGTGTTCATGTCGCGGCCGATCAGCGGCACGCTGCTCAGCCTGATAGGTGCCTTCATCCTGTGGCAGGTGGTGGCTTTCTTCCGGCAGCGCAAGCAGCCGCAGCCGGTGCCCGTACCCGTGGCGGAGCCCGGGGCCTGACACTGCGGCCGGTGTCCGGTGGCGCCTGTCTTGCGCGGGCGTCCATCAGGGTAAACAGGGGGCGGCGGGGCGGTGCCGCCTGCACGTGGCGGCGGCATGATCGGCGCTTTCGACAACGCGCAGGGATTTCCCATGACCTCCTTCCATTCCCAGGCGGAGTCCCGCCCCTTCGTGGCCGGGCGCCGGCAATTGCTGGTCGCCGGGGCCGCGGCCGGCGGCCTGGGCCTGTGGCCCGGCCTCGCCGGGGCGCAGGCGGCATGGCCTTCGAAGTCCGTGCGGTTCGTGGTGCCGTTCGCACCGGGCGGCAGTTCCGAGATCGTCGCGCGCTCCACCGCGGCCGAGCTGTCCAAGACGCTGGGCCAGAACGTGTATGTGGACAACAAGCCGGGCGCCGCCGGCAACATCGCGATGTCAGAGGTGGCGCGCGCGGACGACCAGCACACGATCATCCTGGGGCACATCGGCACGCTGGCCGTCAACCCGTACATCTTCGACAAGCTGCCCTGGTCGCCGAAGGACTTCAAACCCGTGAGCCTGCTGGCCAAGGTGCCCAGCCTCTACGTAGTGCATCCGGACGTGCCGGCGAAGAACCTGCGCGAGTTCATCGCGTATGCGAAGCGCAACCCCGGCAAGCTGAGCTACGGCTCCGCCGGCAACGGGAGCGCCGGGCACCTGGCGTTCGAGTACCTCAAGATGACCTCCGAGGTCTTCATGCTGCACGTGCCCTACAAGGGGACCGGCCCGATGCTGACCGATCTGCTGTCGGGCCGCGTGGATGCCTCCGCCATCGGCGCCGCCGCCATCATCCCGTTCATCAAGTCCGGCAAGGTTCGCTGCATCGCCACCGGGTCTGCGCAGCGCCTTCCGCAGTTGCCCGACGTGCCCACCGTGGCCGAGCAGGGCTTCCCGGGTTTCGAGATGACCCAGTGGTACGGCATGCTCGCGCCCGCCAGCATGTCCCAGGACCATATCGACAAGCTTGCCGCGGAAACCATGAAGGCCGTCAAGGCGCCCGAGTCGCAGCGCAGGCTGTCCGGCGATGCGGCCGAGGCGATCGGCAGCACGCCGGCCCAATTTGCGCAATTCATCGCGACCGAGCAGGAGCGCTGGAAGAAGGTCATCGCGCGGGCGCAGATCAAGCCCGACTGAGCGATGTAGCCGGTGCGGGGCACCCCGGGTCAGAACGTGTGCATCACGCCGGCCGTGATGCCGGTCGCCGTGCTCTTGTTGGCCGCGCCCTGGTAGCCGTCGCGCCAGTTCGTGCGGTCCAGTTCGGCGTACAGCCGGCTGCGGCGCGACAGCTTGTATTCCGCGAACAGGATGGCGCGGGTGTAGCCGTCTCCCTGCAGGCCGCTGCGGTCGCGATCGAGGCGGTACACCGAAGCCGTCAGGTCGACAGCCGGGGTTGCGGCCCAGGTGCCGCCGACCGAATGCACGCGGTGCACGGTGCGTGCGGTGGCCGAGGTTTCCGCCTTGCTGCGGCCGGTGTTCGCCATGAGCTTGACGCTGCCGAACTGGTAGGCGACGCCCAGCGTGGCCGCGTCCAGCGCGAGTCCGGTGGGTGACTTGAAGTTCTGGTAGGCCCCGGACACGCTCAGGCCGCTCGCCGCATAGGCCAGGCCCGCGCCGCGGGAGGATTGCAGGTTGGCGCCCGCGGCGTTCTCGCCAAAGCCGTACATGGCCCGCGCCGTCACCTGGCCGAAGCGGCCGACGTATTTCAGCGCGTTGTCGAGCCGGTAGGAGCCGTTGGTGGCGCCCGCGGAGCCGTATTCGATGCCCAGGCCGTGGCTGCTGAGCGCCGTGGTCGCGATGTTCGGATTGAAGGACGCGAAGCGCATGCCGACCGGATCGACGGGGCTGATGGCATCGGCCAGCAGGTTGGTCTGGCGGCCGGCGGTGACCGTACCCCAGGCGCCGCCCAAGCCCACGATGGCCGCGCGGTCGAAGAACTTCGTGGCATTGGCCTGGGTGCCGGTATCGAGGTTGAGCCCGGTTTCCAGGTTGAACACGGCATGCAGGCCGCCACCCAGGTCCTCGCGGCCGCGCAGGCCGAAGCGGCTGGTGTTGTCCACGCCGCTCGCGATGCCCGTGGCCGAGGAGGGGCTGGGCGCGTTGGCCGCCGTCATGCCGGAGGTGTGTCGTATGCCGAGATCGGCGATGCCGTAGAGGATGATGCTGCTTTGCGCGGAGACCAGGAACGGCGTGCAGGCGGCTGCCGCCATCGCGATGCGGTGGAGTTTCATGGGGTGCTTTCAGGAAAACGGGCCGCGCAGTGATGCATCCCTGCGATGCCGTGCAGGGCTGTGGAAGAGGGGGGAGGGCCGGGAGGCGGGGCAGGGCGCGCCGGAAGTGCTGCCTATGCCCCGGGGGGAGTCCGGCAGGCGCGGTCAGCGGGCCGCAGCAGGCTCCATGCCGGTGCTGCGCACGATGGCCGCCGCCGCCGGTGCCGCCAGGAAGCGGATCAGGTGGCGCGCGGCTTCCGGCTCCGGCGAGCCGGTCGCCACGCCGGCCGAGAAGAACACGCGCTGCTGCACTTCGTCCGGCAGCGGGCCCACGAACTCGAGTTCCTTGAAAGGCAGTAGTTCGCTCACCTGCTGGAAGCCGATCTCGGCATCGCCGCGCAGCACGACCGCGCCGACCCGTTCGCTGTAGATCTTCCTGGCCTTGTCCTTGATCTGCTCGGCCACGCCCAGGCGCTGGAACAGCTCGGTGGACAGGTAGGTGCCGCTGGCGCTGGCCGAATAGGCGATGCTCTTGGCATTCAGCAGGGTCTGGCGCAGGGCGTCCACCGTGCTGATGTCTGGCTTGGGCGTGCCCTTGCGCACGCTCATGCCGATCATGGAGCGCGCCAGGTCCACGCGGCTGCCCGCCTGCACCTTGCCTTGTTCGATCAGCTTGTCCAGCGCCGAGTCGGCCAGGATCACGATGTCGAACTGCTCGCCCCGCGCCATGCGGCTGGGGATCGAGTCCGGCGCGTTGCCGATGGAGGCGCCGCGCGCGGTGGTGACCTTGTTGCCCGTGGCCTGCTCGTAGAGCGGCACGAGCTGGTCGTAGGCGGCCGAGAAGCCACCGGAGGTGACGACGCGGATTTCCGCGGCCTGCACGGCCGCAGGGGCCGCTGCGCCCAGTGCCAGGCCCAGCGTGAGGGCTGCAGCGCCCAGCAGCGAGCCCAGGGTGCGGCGGCGCTGGCCGGAAGCGGGCAGGGAGGTCGAGAGGGGGGCTTGCATGGTGTGTCTCCGTTATGTTTCTGGTGCAAATGCGTGGTGCCTGCCGGCGTCAGTCCGCGGTGATGTTCCGCTCGCGGATGATGCGGGCCCATTTCTCGTTTTCCGCGGCGATGAACTTGGCCAGTTCCTCGCGGCTGCCAGGGGCGGCGGTCTGGCCGTGCTTCAGCAGGTTGTCGCGCACGTCGGGCGCATTCAGCACTTTCACGAGTTCGGTGTTCCAGCGGTCCAGCAGCGCCTTGGGCGTCTTGCCGGGCGCCACGAAGGCGTACCAGTTGGTGGCGTTGAAGCCGGGATACGTCTCGGCGACGGTGGGCACGTTGGGCAGGTAGGCCGGGCGGGTCAGGCCGGTGGTCGCCAGGGCGACCAGCTTGCCGGATTCCAGGTGGGGCAGGGCCGTGGGCGGTGCCGCGTAGAACGAGGTCACGCGGTCGCCCAGCACGTCCTGCAGGGCCGGCGCGCCGCCCTTGTAGGGCACGTGCACGGTGTTGATCTTCGCGATGTCGTTGAGCAGTTCACCCGCCAGGTGGGAGGCCGAGCCCGGGCCGGTGGATGCGAAATCCAGCTTGCCCGGCTCGCGCTTGGCGCGGGCCACGAATTCGCCCAGGGTCTTGATGCCGGTGCTGGCAGGCACGACCAGCACGTTGGGGAAGGTCACGCCCATGGTGATGGGGGCGAGGTCCTTGAGCGGGTCGTAGCCGACCTTCATGAAGTGGGGCGAGATGCTCAGCGGCCCGATGGAGCCGAACAGCAGCATGGAGCCGTCGGCAGGGCCCTTGGCGACCTGGGCATGGGCGAGGTTGCCGCCGGCGCCCGGCTTGTTGTCCACGACCACGGTCTGGCCGATGTTCTCGCCGAGCTTCTTGGCGATCACGCGCGCGGCGATGTCGGCAGAGCCGCCGGCCGCGAAGCCGACCACCAGCGTCACCGGCTTCTTCGGGGGGAAATCCTGGGCGCCCGCGGTGGTGGCGATGAGGGAAAGACCGGCGGCCAATGCGGCGGCCACGGTCATGGTGCGTCTTTGCATGTTGTCTCCTGGTTTTTGTCCATAGCCACGCGGCCCGGCAAGATCGCCATGCTAGGGAGTCGGTAATATTCTGTGAATTGCAATTTACAGAGTGACTGTTGCATGCGACGCATCAAATTCGACATGGGCGAGCTGATGGCCTTCGTGGTCACGGCCGAAAAACAGAGCTTCCGGCTGGCGGCCGATGCGCTGTTCGTATCGCCTTCCGCGCTCAGCCGGCGCGTCGAGCGGCTGGAGGTGGCCGTGGGCGCCCAGTTGCTGGCACGCACCACGCGCCACGTCGAGCTGACCGCCGTGGGCCACGACTTCCTGCGCGAGGCCCAGGCCGCGCTGGCGGGCCTGGACGACGCGGTGCAGCGCGTGGGCGACCAGTTGCAGCGCCGCCGGGGGCGGATCGCCATCGCCTGCATTCCGTCCGTCGCGTCGAACCTGCTGCCCCCGGTCCTGCGGGAGTTCGCAGCCGGCGAGCCGGAGGTCCAGGTGCATCTGGTGGAAGACAGCGCGCAGCAGGTGCTGGATGCCGTGCTGCGGGGCGACGTGGACTTCGGCCTGGGGTTCATGGGCAGTCAGGAGCCCGCGCTGCGGTTCGACGCCTTGATGCGCGAACGCTATGTGCTGGCCATGCCGAGAAGCCACCCGTGGGCGGCGCGCGAGGCGATCGGCTGGCCGGAACTGGCAGGGCAGCGCCTGGTGTCGGTGTCGCAGCAGAGCGGCAATCGCCTGCTGCTGGACCAGGCCGTGGCCGACCTGCCGGAAAAGCCCGTGGCCTGGCACGAATGCAACCACCTGGCCGGCACGCTGTCGCTGGTGGAGGCCGGAATGGGGCTCGCGGCCATTCCGCAATTGGCGCTGCGGCCGACCCATCCGGAACTCTGCGGCGTGCCGCTCACCGATCCCGCGGTGTGGCGAACGCTGGGACTGCTGCAGCGGCGGGACCGCGTACTGGGGCCCATGGCGGAGGGGTTGCGGAGACGGCTGGTGCAGGCGTCCCGTGTGGCGTGAGCTGCGCGGCCCAGCGCGGGAACGAACCGTGCCAATGGACATTGCGAGGACCGCGGCCAGCGAGAGTGTCATTCCTCCAACCAGCATCCGCAGCCGATGTGTCTCATCCCTCGGACCTGCCGTGTCAGCCCATAGCCGTAGCCGACCACCCGCAGACCGGGGACGTGCGTGTGCTCATGCCACGGCAGGACCGTCGCAGGAAACGGCCATACGCGGGAACAGTTTGACTTCCGATCAGTATCCGACACTCATGGATTGGACGTGGAAGGCCTGCAGTGGTCCCGTATCCCGGTGCTCAGGTGTTTTTTTGCTTATGCTCGGCGGACTCAAACCTGAAGTGCAACACCGCTGATTGAGATTGAATTTCCGAGTCAGTGAATAGTAGAGCCCTGCTGC
>CP028296.1:2243347-2315599 GCA_003029925.1 Paracidovorax avenae
GCAAGTGCGTGTATCGCGAAGTCATCTGGGCAAGTTACCTGAGGTTCAGGTGTTGCACTTCAGGTTTGAGACCGCCCTCGTATTCTGTGGAAATGATGGTATAAATTTTCATCGATACAGGGTAAATGAAAATTAATTAATATGGATGTTGAGCAGGTCTACAATTGGACAGTTCGAAAATAATTCTCGGTGTTATTGGTGATTTGCTTTGTCATTAAGCATCTTCGGGGATGGAAGATGGCTTCAGACCCTGCAAAAGCAAAAACCACGCCGCCTTCCTTCTTCGTTTTAAGGCGAAGAAATTCGCATGTGGCAGCGCGAGGGAACCGCCGATGCGAATGATGTGATGTAAGCCGGCAATGGCAATCAACACCAGGGCAATTGTAAACGGCCATAGCCGTTTTCATCTGTCAAGTGCAAGAATGTCGCCCAACTATCAATACGTGAATGGCCTCGTCAGCTCAGATCCCGATCCTTATATGCCACAGAGAACGAGACCCTATATGAAAAACCGACCACTGAAAAAGATTGTGGCTGCCTTGGCCATGGTCACCACCCTCGCATGCTCGGTCGCCACCGCGCAGCCGGTGCCGCCTCGCAATCCCGACCGCGACGTTCTGTCGGTCATCTCCGGCTCGAAGGTTTCTGTTCCGTCTGGATCATGCACCGTGGGGGCGGTATTGGTGCCCACGAGCATCCTCCACAGACTGACGGCGTATCAACGTGCCACCCGGTGGATAGTGCTGGCCAAGCACTGCGCGCCAATGTACGCGACGATCCACGTGGGTGACAATGCTCTCGGTACGGTCGTGTGGCAGTCGGCCGCGTCGGATATCGAGCTTGTTCGGGTATCGCCCGAGCGGGATTCGTACGCGGCGCTGTATTGCGCCTCTCACAGCAGCGCGGCGTTCTGCAACCCTTTCCAGAGCTACAGGCCTCGTGCGAACAACCAGGTCTTCATGCCTCGCGGCGGGCGGGAAGCGCGTCTTGCTGTTAGCGGGTGGTCCAACGCGCCGGATGAGCAGTTCTGCACAAGCGGTTGGCGCACCGGCGTCCGCTGCTTGTGGCGGGGAATATCGATCGTACCCGGAATGCTCAGATCGAATTATGAGCACACCGAAGCCGCAGAATCGTCTGAGTTCAATAGCATTGACCACGGCGACTCGGGCGGCCCGGTCGTTACCTACGACCGGCACTTGATCGGGATCATTTCCGAAGGCGAGCCCGGTGGTCGTTCCATCTTCTTCTATACGCCGATGCGACAGGTGCTGCACGAGTTGTTCAGCTACTCCCTCGGGCCGGCCGATCTGCCTACCGCTGAAGGCGAGTTCAATCCGCTTTCTGCCGACGGTGAAAACGTCGAGTGGGAACTGGCGCCCACCGAAGGCTGAGGAAGGTCTGCAAGGCCCCGCCCATTCGGCGGCCAGATTTGTCCGTGCAGCGCCCTTGGGCACATTCCAGGAGCACGGAGGCCTGCCTGTCGGAAGGCAACCCTACGTAGTGTTAAGAGCGGCTAACACCACCGTCTGAGACTTGGGCGGAGCCGTTATGCATGGCGCCCTCATGGCAAGAAGACCGGTCAGCAAAAAACTGTGGCGACAGCTGCAACCCCTCATCCCGGCCTTCGTGCCCTCGGCCAAAGGCGGAGCGCGCAAGCGCACCGTCAGCGACGAGGCGGCCCTCAATGGCATTCTGTTCGTGCTGCACACCGGCATCGCCTGGGAGGACTTGCCGCAGGAATTCGGCTATGGCCGTGGTATGACGTGTTGGCGGCGGCTGCGAGACTGGAACGCTGCCGGGGTGTGGCAGAAACTGCACCACGCCATGCTGGTGCGCCTGCGTGAGCACGACCAGATCGATTGGAGCCGGGCGAGCATCGACGCTCGTCGGTGCCAAGCCCCCCGGGGGGCCAGGAAACGGGCCCCAACCCCACGGACAGAGGCAAACTCGGCTCCAAGCGGCACATCGTCGTAGACGCGCGGGGCATTCCGCTGGTGGTGCTGGTCAGCGGGGTGTTAGCCGCTCTTAACCTGAAACCATCTGAGCCAAGCTGGTTGACTTCTGACCGGAGTCGGCGATCAAAGCAAAAAAGCCCAAGTAGCGGACTACTTGGGCTTTGCATCTGGCGGAGAGGGCGGGATTCGAACCCGCGGTGGGGATTAGCCCACACACGCTTTCCAGGCGTGCGACTTAAACCGCTCATCCACCTCTCCGGAAGCCCGCAAGTATAGCAGCGATTCCTGCTGCTCCCCGCGAACTTGCGCAGGATTTTTTCCGGGTGGCCGGTGGCGCCGCGGTCCGCGCTCAGGGCCGCTGCGCGCCCTGCACCATCTTCATCGCGGAGGTGATGAGGGTGGAGACCTCGGTCATGTTGCTGGGCACGACCAGGGTGGTGGTCGCATCTGCGGCCACGCGGCTGTAGGCGTCCACGGCGCGCTCGGCCACCTTGAGCTGCACGGCCTGCTCGCCGCCGGGCTGGCGGATGGCGGCGGCCACGCGCTCGATGGCCTGGGCGGTGGCTTCGGCCACGGCGGTGATGGAAGCGGCCTCGCCCTGGGCGTTGTTGATCTGCGCCTGCTTCTCGCCCTCGGAGCGGGCGATGAAGGCTTCGCGCTCGCCGGTGGCGATGTTGATCTGCTCCTGGCGGCGGCCTTCCGATGCAGCGATGAGGGCGCGCTTCTCGCGCTCGGCGGTGATCTGCTGCTGCATGGCGCGCAGGATCTCGTTGGGCGGGGTCAGGTCCTTGATCTCGTAGCGCAGCACCTTCACGCCCCAGTTGAGGGCGGCCTCGTCGATGGCGGCCACGATCTGGGCGTTGATCATGTCGCGCTCCTCGAAGGTCTTGTCGAGTTCCAGCTTGCCGATCACGCTGCGCAGCGAGGTCTGCGCGAGCTGCGTGACGGCCATGATGTAGTTGCTCGATCCGTAGCTGGCGCGCATGGGGTCGGTGACCTGGAAGTAGAGGATGCCGTCCACCTGCAGCTGGGTGTTGTCGCGCGTGATGCAGACCTGGCTGGGGACGTCCAGGGGGATTTCCTTGAGGCTGTGCTTGTAGGCGACGCGGTCGATGAAGGGCACCAGGAAGTTGAGGCCGGGCGTGAGCGTGCCGGCGTACTTGCCCAGCCGCTCCTTGACCCAGGCGTTCTGCTGGGGCACGACCTTGATGGAGCGGGCGATGAAGATGCCGGCGATGACGAAAAGGATGAGGGCGATTTCCATGGAGTCCTTGGGTGGCCCGGACCGGGGTCCGGGGAAGGGGTGAGAAATCCTGCGCCGGAGCGCAGGCGGAAGGAAAAGCACAGGGACGGCAGCGCTGCCGCGCGCGACCGGTGGGGTGCCCGCGGCGCTCAGGCGGCCGCGTCCACCACCAGCCGGTTTCCGACCACCTCCGCCACGCGGTAGGTGCCGGGCAGGGCCGTGGCCGCGCCGGCCGGGCCGCTGCGCAGCACCACGGTCCACTGCGCGCCGCGGTAGCGCACCTGGGCCGTGCCGTCAGGGTTCCAGGCGGGCACCTGCACGGTTTCGCCGACGTCGAGGTTCACGTCGCGGTTGCTCGCGGCGGGCTGCACGAGGGCCATGCGGCGGCGGCGCAGCTGGTGGCAGGCGATGACGCCGCCCGCGCCCACGCAGGCGGCTGCCACGAGCTGCGTGGCGACCGGCAGGCCGGCGTGCGCCGCCAGTGCGCCGGCCACGAGGCCGACGGCCAGCATGAGCAGGTAGAAAGTGCCCGTCACGAGTTCGGCGGCGACCATCGCGCCGGCCATCAGCCACCAGAGGGTGGAATGCTGCATCACGGGTGTCCTCCTCGCATGTCCGTGCCCGGCGGGGCCGGTGCTTTCCCGTCCATTCTGGGTCAAATGCCGATGTCTTCAAAGGGATGACATCGTTATTCCTTACACTTCGCGCCTATTTCGTTTTTTGGGCCCGCTTGCTCGGAGGCTGTGCATGAAATTCCGCTTTCCCATCGTCATCATCGACGAGGACTACCGTTCCGAGAACACATCGGGCCTGGGTATCCGGGCCCTGGCGCAGGCGATCGAGTCCGAGGGGTTCGAGGTGCTGGGCGTGACGAGCTACGGCGATCTGTCGCAGTTCGCGCAGCAGCAGAGCCGGGCGAGCGCGTTCATCCTGTCGATCGACGACGAGGAGTTCACGCTGGGCTCGGGGCTGGACCCGATCGTGCTGAGCCTGCGCAACTTCATCACCCAGGTGCGCCGCAAGAACGCCGAAGTGCCGATCTACGTGCACGGCGAGACCAAGACCGCGCGCCACCTGCCCAACGACATCCTGCGCGAGCTGCACGGCTTCATCCACATGTTCGAGGACACGCCGGAGTTCGTGGCCAAGCACATCATCCGCGAGGCCAAGAGCTACCTGGAGAGCGTGCAGCCGCCGTTCTTCAAGGCGCTGCTGGACTACGCGGAAGACGGCTCCTATTCGTGGCACTGCCCGGGCCACTCCGGCGGCGTCGCCTTCCTCAAGAGCCCCGTGGGCCAGATGTTCCACCAGTTCTTCGGCGAGAACATGCTGCGCGCCGACGTGTGCAATGCGGTGGAGGAGCTGGGCCAACTGCTGGACCACAACGGGGCCATCGGCGAATCCGAGCGCAACGCGGCGCGCATCTTCAACGCAGACCACTGTTTCTTCGTGACCAACGGCACGAGCACCTCGAACAAGATGGTGTGGCACCACACGGTGGCGCCGGGCGACGTGGTGGTGGTGGACCGCAACTGCCACAAGTCCATCCTGCACTCGATCATCATGACCGGGGCGATCCCCGTGTTCCTGAAGCCCACGCGCAACCACTTCGGCATCATCGGCCCGATACCGCAGGCCGAGTTCGAGAGGGACGCGATCCAGGCGAAGATCCGCGCCAATCCGCTGCTCAAGGGTGTGGACGCCACGACGGTGAAACCGCGCGTGATGACGATCACGCAGTCCACCTACGACGGCGTGCTCTACAACACCGAGACCATCAAGTCGATGATGGATGGCTACGTGGACAACCTGCATTTCGACGAAGCCTGGCTGCCGCACGCGGCCTTCCACCCGTTCTACGGCAGCTACCACGCCATGGGCAAGAAGCGCGCGCGCCCGAAGCATTCGGTGGTGTATGCGACGCAGTCCATCCACAAGCTGCTGGCCGGCATCAGCCAGGCCAGCCATGTGCTCGTGCAGGATTCGCAGACGGTGAAGCTGGACCGCCCGCTCTTCAACGAGGCGTACCTGATGCACACTTCGACCAGCCCGCAGTACAGCATCATCGCCAGCTGCGACGTGGCGGCCGCCATGATGGAGCCGCCCGGCGGCACCGCCCTCGTGGAAGAGAGCCTGCTCGAAGCCCTGGACTTCCGCCGCGCCATGCGCAAGGTGGAAGAGGAGTTCGGCAAAGACGACTGGTGGTTCAAGGTCTGGGGCCCCGAGAAGATGGCCGACGAGGGTGTGGGCCGAGCCGAGGACTGGATCATCCGCAGCGACGGCAAGGGCCGGAAGAACGGCAGCAAGTGGCACGGCTTCGGCCAGCTGGCCGATGGCTTCAACATGCTGGACCCGATCAAGTCCACCATCGTCACGCCCGGCCTGAACCTGGACGGCAAGTTCGACAAGTCCGGCATTCCCGCGTCCATCGTGACCAAGTACCTGGCCGAGCACGGCGTGGTGGTGGAGAAGACGGGCCTCTACAGCTTCTTCATCATGTTCACCATCGGCATCACCAAGGGCCGTTGGAACACGCTGCTGGCCGCGCTGCAGCAGTTCAAGGACGATTACGAGAAGAACCAGCCGATGTGGCGGATCCTTCCGGAGTTCTGCCAGCAGCACAAGCGCTACGAGCGCATGGGCCTGAAGGACCTGTGCCAGCACGTGCATGCGCTCTACGCCAAGTACGACATCGCGCGGCTGACGACCGAGATGTACCTGTCGGACCTGACGCCGGCGATGAAGCCCAGCGACGCCTATGCGCACATCGCGCACCGCAAGACCGAGCGCGTGGAGATCGATCACCTGGAAGGCCGCATCACCACCAGCCTGATCACGCCGTACCCGCCGGGCATCCCGCTGCTGATCCCGGGCGAGGTCTTCAACAAGAAGATCGTGGACTACCTCAAGTTCGCGCGCGAGTTCGCCAAGCTCTGCCCGGGTTTCGAGACCGACATCCACGGCCTGGTGGAAATCGAGGACGACAACGGCCACGTGCGCTACTACGCCGATTGCGTGACGCGGGTGGAGCAGCCCAAGCCGGGTCGCCGTGGCGGTCGCAAGGATGCGCCCCAGGCGGAGGACATCGTTCAGGTGGGCAGCGACGGCCCGTTCGGCCGCAAGATCTGACCGGCCGCGAGGCGGGCCGCATCGGCCCTGGAAGCCCGGCGGCGCGCAAGTGCCGCCGGGCTTTTTTGCATGGAATCGCCGCGGTGTCGAATCCAGACGGCGCCACGGTTCGTATGAGTGTGCAGCCGCACGAATCTTCGGGCGGCCTTCCACCCAACGATCCAACGGAGACTTCCATGACCTTCCGCCTGAATGCCCGCCTCGCAGCCGCCAGCCTCACGCTCGCACTGTCCGCAGCCGCCATGCCTGCCCTCGCTCAGGTGACCGTCGGTGGCGCGCCGATGTTCCCCACCAAGGACATCATCGACAACGCAGTGAACTCGAAGGATCACACCACGCTGGTCGCTGCCGTGAAGGCTGCGGGCCTGGTCGATACGCTCAAGGGACCGGGTCCGTTCACGGTGTTCGCGCCCACCAACGCGGCCTTCGCCGCGCTGCCGGCGGGCACGGTGGATACGCTGCTGAAGCCGGAGAACAAGGCCACGCTGACCAAGGTGCTGACCTACCACGTCGTGCCGGGCAAGGTCGATGCGGCCGCGCTGTCCAAAATGATCGCCGATGGCAAGGGCTCGGCCAGCCTGAAGACCGTGGCCGGAGGCATGCTGACGGCCAAGGCCAGCGGCTCGTCGATCGCGCTGACGGATGAAAAGGGCGGCACGTCCAACGTGACGATCGCCGACGTGTACCAGTCCAACGGCGTGATCCACGTCGTGGACAAGGTGCTGCTGCCCAAGTAACAGCAGATCCGCATGCCGCGAGGCTCCTCAGCATTCCCAGCAGGAGCAGGGCAGGCCTGGATGCGCAAAAGCCGCAAGGGCCTCTCCACGGAGAACCTTGCGGCTTTTCTTGCGGGGACATCGGCGCGGCCCATTCCGGCCTGCCGATGCGGCCCGGCGGTCAGGCCAGGTTGGCGCTGTCGCGGCTGATGCCGCCGGTCTGGCTGAAGCCGCCGTCCACGTACATGATTTCCGCCGTCACGCCGCTGGCGAGGTCCGACAGCAGGAAGGCCGCGGCATTGCCCACGTCCTCGATGGTCACGTTGCGGCGCAGGGGCGAGGCGTCGGCCACGGTGCCCAGCAGCTTGCCGAAGTCCTTGATGCCGCTGGCGGCCAGGGTCTTGATCGGGCCGGCGCTGATGCCGTTGGCGCGCATACCCTTCGGGCCCAGCGATTCGGCCAGATAGCGCACGCTGGCTTCCAGGCTGGCCTTGGCCAGGCCCATGGTGTTGTAGTTGGGCACGGTGCGCAGGGCGCCCAGGTAGCTCAGGGTGAGCACGGCGGCCTTGTCGTTCAGGTAGGGCAGGGCGGCCTTGGCCATGGCGGGGAAGCTGTAGGCGCTGATGTCGTGCGCGATGCGGAAGGATTCGCGCGACAGGCCCTCGAGGAAGTCGCCAGCGATGGCTTCGCGCGGCGCGAAGCCGATGCTGTGCACGAAGCCGTCGAACTTAGGCCAGGTGGCGGACAGGTCGGCGAACATGCGCTCGATCTGCTCGTCGCTCGCCACGTCGCAATCGAAGACCAGCCTGGAGCCGAACTCGGCCGCGAAGTCGGTGATGCGGTCCTTGAAGCGTTCGCCCACGTAGCTGAAGGCCAGCTCGGCGCCCTGCGCGTGGCAGGCCTTGGCGATGCCGTAGGCGATGGAACGGTTGGACAGCACGCCGGTGATGAGCAGCTTCTTGCCGGTCAGGAAACCCATTGTTGTTCTCCAGTGAATGCGGTAGGGGTGGAATGCCGGAGGGGCGCGGCGCGGCCCGTGGCGGAAAGATGCGGCGGCCGGGCACCCGGCCGGGGAAAATCCCCCGGCAGGCGTGGACGGCCCGCCACCGTAGTGCAGAATTGTCGCATGCGGTTCTGGATGATCTGTCTGCTCTGGGGAAGCTGGCTGTGCACGGCGCCGGCCTGGGCCGCGCATGGGTATGCGCTGTGGGACGACCTCAAGTACCCGGCGGGTTTCGCCCATTTCGACTACGTCAATCCCGAGGCACCCAAGGGCGGCGAGTTGCGCATGGTGAGCAACCTGCGCTATTCGACCTTCGACAAGTACAACCCGTTCACGATGAAGGGCTCGCCGCCGGCCTACCTCTCTGACCTGCTGTTCGAAAGCCTGCTCACGGGTTCCATGGACGAGACGGCCTCGGGCTACGGGCTGCTGGCCGAGGACGTGCAGGTGCCGGAGGACCGGCTCAGTGCCACGTTCCGCCTGCGGGCGGAGGCGCGATTCCACGACGGCAGCCCGGTCGAGGCCGCCGACGTGAAGTACACCTACGAGACCTTGGTCGGCCCCCATGCATCGCCGAGCTACGCGACGCTGCTGCAGGAGGTGGCGGGGGCCGACGTGCTGGACCGGCGCACGGTGCGCTTCCGCTTCAAGCACCCCAACCGCGAACTGCCGCTCACCGTGGGCAGCCTGCCGATCTTCAGCCGCGCCTGGGGGCGCCAGGCGGACGGCAAGGTGAAGCGGTTCGACGAGATCGTGACCGACATCCCCATCGGCAGCGGCCCGTACCGCATCGGCCCGGTGGCGTTCGGCCGCGACATCACCTACGTACGCGATCCGCAGTACTGGGGCCGTGACCTGAACGTGAACCGGGGTGCCTTCAACTTCGACCGCATCACGGTGAAGATCTACAAGGACAACACCGCGCGGCTGGAGGCCGTGAAGGCCGGCGAGTTCGATTTCATGACCGTGTATTCGGCCGGCGACTGGGCGCGCCGCATCGACGGCAAGCTGTTCCGGCAGGGCGTGCTGGTGAAGATGGAACTCAAGCACCGGCTGCCTGCGGGATTCCAGAGCTACGTGCTCAACACGCGGCGGCCGATGCTGAAGGACCCGCGGGTGCGCGAAGCGCTGGGGCTGGCGCTCGACTACGACTGGATGAACCGGCAGATGTTCTACGGCGGCTACCCGCGCGTGGTGGACCTGTTCGGCAACACCGACTGCCAGGCCACCGGCACGCCGGGCCCGGAGGAGCTGGCGCTGCTGGAGCCGTGGCGCGGCAAGGTGCCGGACAGCGTGTTCGGGCCGATGTACACGCCCCCGGTCACCGAAGGGGAGGGGCATTCCCTGCGCGACAACCTGCGCCGGGCCCGCCAGCTGCTGGCCGACGCCGGTTGGACCTACCGCGACGGCGCGCTGCGCAACGCGAAGGGCGAGCCCATGGTGATCGACTACCTCGACAGCAAGGAGGTCGGCGCGCGCACGGTGACGCCCTGGATGCGCAACCTCGAGAAGCTGGGCATCACCCTGCGCTTTACCTCGGTGGATTTCGCGCTGTACCTGCAGCGGCTGGATAAGTTCGATTTCGACATGATCACCCTGGCCTACCCTGGTACCTACAACCCGGGGCAGGACATGCTGGAGCTGTTCGGCAGCCAGCGCGCCGACGCGGAGGGCAGCAGCAACCATGCGGGCGTGAAGAGCCCGGCGGTCGATGCGCTCGCGACTGCGCTGACGCGGGCGAAATCCAAGGCCGAATTGCTGCCCGCCTGCCGCGCGCTGGACCGCGTCATCATGCACAGCCACTACCTCATCCCGCAGTGGCAGCTGTCCGCGCACCGCATCGTGTACAACCAGCAGCGCCTGGCCTACCACGCGCCCATGCCGCCCTATGCGAAAGCCGAGGAGTGGGCGATGTTTTCCTGGTGGAGCAAGTGAGGGATCACCCCCCTGAGGCGCTGCGCGCCATCCATGCAGCCGCCAGAGGCGGCAGCCCTTCGGGCACGTCCAAGCCTGCCCAGGCAGGCTCGGAGCCGCGGCCCTCAGCCCCTTTATCGCCGTGCTGCACACGGCGGGCAGGGGGACGACGCCGGTGGCCTGGCATAGCCAGTTCCACGGCGCCTGCTGGCATGGCCTGCTCCGCGGCCATCGGATGGGTGATGCCGCGCCGGTTTCAGCGGGCGTGGGTGGCGCATGCCGCCGTAGGGTACCGAAGCCTGAAATCTCCTGACTGACTGCATGCTCGCCTACATCGCCAAACGCCTGCTGCTCATGCTGCCCACGCTGCTGGGTGTGCTGCTGCTCACCTTCGTGGTCATCCAGTTCGTGCCCGGCGGCCCGGTGGAACAGTACCTGGCGGAGGCCCGCACCGCGGCGGGCAAGGGCGGGGCGGCCGGCGGGCTGGAGTCGGGCGGCATGCGCTACCGCGGCGACCAGGGCGTGGACCCGAAGCGGCTGGAGCAGATCAAGGCGCTGTATGGCTTCGACAAGCCAGCGCACGAGCGGTTCTTCCAGATGCTGGGGCAGTTCGCCCGCTTCGACCTGGGCAGGAGCTTTTTCCAGAACAAAGAGGTGTGGGCGCTGGTGAAGGAAAAGCTGCCGGTCTCCATCAGCCTGGGGCTGTGGACCTTCTTCATCAGCTACCTCGTGGCGGTGCCGCTGGGCGTGGCCAAGGCGGTGCGCGCGGGCTCGCGCTTCGACCTCGTGACCACGCTGCTCGTCCTGGTGGGTTATGCGATCCCGGGTTTCGTGCTGGGGGTGGCGCTGCTGGTGGTCTTCGGCGGCCAACTGCAGTGGTTTCCGCTGCGCGGGCTGGTGTCGTCCAACTGGGAGCAGATGGACTGGGGCGCGCGCATCGTGGACTACCTCTGGCACATCACGCTGCCGGTGACGGCGATGGTGGCGGGCAGCTTCGCAGTGACGGCCATGCTCACCAAGAACGCCTTCCTGGAGGAAATCCGCAAGCAGTACGTGCTCACGGCGCGCGCCAAGGGCCTGTCGGAACGGCAGGTGCTCTGGAAGCACGTGTTCCGCAATGCGCTGATTCCCATCATCACGGGCTTTCCCGCCGCGTTCATCGGCGCGTTCTTCACGGGCTCGCTGCTGATCGAGACGCTGTTCTCGCTCGACGGCCTGGGCCTGCTGAGCTACGAGAGCGTGATCCGCCGCGATTACCCCGTGGTGCTGGGCACGCTTTACCTGTTCACGCTGATCGGGCTGGTCACCAAGCTCGTCAGCGATCTTTGCTATGTGTGGGTCGATCCCCGCGTGAAGTTCGACTGAGCGCATGAGTATTCCATCCCCCGACCTTTCCGCCCCGGCCGCCATGCCGTCCACGGCGGCACCGCCACCCGCGCCGGTGTCGCTTTCACCTTCCCGTCGCGCGTGGATGCGCTTCAAGCGCAACCGGCTGGGGTTCTGGAGCCTCGTGGTCTTCTGCGTGCTGGTGGCCATCAGCCTGGCGGCGGAGCTGGTGAGCAACGACAAGCCGCTCATCGTGCACTACGAGGGGCAGACGTATTTCCCGCTGTTCAAGACTTACCCCGAGACCACCTTCGGCGGGGATTTCGACACGCCGACCGACTACCTGGACCCCTTCATCCAGGAGCGCCTGAGCGCGGGCGGCAACTGGGCGCTCTACACGATCAACCGGTACGGGCCCAACACGCTGAACTATTTCGCGAAGTCGCCCAACCCGTCCGCGCCGACCGCCGACAACTGGCTGGGAACGGACGACCGGGGCCGCGACATGCTCGCGCAACTGCTCTACGGCTTTCGCGTGAGCGTGCTGTTCGGGCTGGCGCTCACCATCACCGGGGTGGTGCTGGGACTGGTGACGGGCGCGATCCAGGGGTTCTTCGGGGGGCGGACGGACCTGGCCTTCCAGCGCTTCATCGAGATCTGGGGTTCGATGCCCGAGCTGTACCTGCTGATCATCTTCAGCGCGCTGTTCTCCCCGAGCCTGGCGCTGCTGCTGATCCTGCTCAGCCTGTTCGGCTGGATGGGGCTGTCGGACTACGTGCGCGCGGAGTTCCTGCGCAACCGGCAACTGGACTACGTGAAGGCCGCGCGTGCCCTGGGCGTGCCCGACCGGCAGATCATCTGGCGCCACATTCTGCCCAACAGCATGACGCCGGTCGTCACCTTCCTGCCGTTCCGTATGAGCGCGGCCATCCTCTCGCTCACGTCGCTGGACTTCCTCGGCCTGGGCGTGCCGCCCGGGACTCCCTCGCTCGGCGAGCTGCTGAACCAGGGCAAGAACAACATCGATGCCTGGTGGATCTCCATCTTCACTTTCGCCGTGCTGGTGAGCACGCTGCTGCTGCTGACCTTCATGGGCGATGCGCTGCGCGACGCGCTCGATCCGAGGAAGCAATGAGCACCCCCCTGAGTCGCTGCGCGCCTTCCCCCCTCTCTCGGCTGCGCCGGGAGGGGGGACACCGCCGGCGCGGCGGGGCGGCACTTGCGCGGCGGCTGCTGGCCGATGCCGCGCCCTGTCGGCACGCCGAGGGATATGTCGGGGCGCAGAAAGCTACCCAGTCATGAGCACTGCAACCACCCATCCATCCTCCGCTTCGCCGCTGCTGCGCGTGGAGGACCTGCGCGTGGCCTTCGGCGGCAAGGAGGTCGTGCACGGCGTCGGTTTCGACATCGGGGCGGGCGAGAAGCTCGCGCTGGTGGGCGAATCGGGTTCGGGCAAGACCATCACGGCGCTGTCGCTGCTGCGCCTGGCAGCGGACGCGGAGGTGTCGGGCCGGGCCCTGCTGCAGGGACGCGGCGGCGCGCCTGCGCGGGACCTGCTGGCGTTGCCGGAGCGCGAGATGCGCGGCCTGCGCGGCGGCGACATCGCGATGGTCTTCCAGGAGCCGATGACGGCCTTGAATCCGCTGATGTCCGTGGGCCGGCAGATTGCAGAGGTGCTGCAGCTCAAGCAGGGGCTGTCGCGGGCGCAGAGTGCCGTCCAGGCGGTGGAGCTGCTGGCCGCGACGGGCGTGCCGGAGCCGGCGCGGCGCGCGGGCGCCTATCCGCACCAGCTCTCCGGGGGGCAGCGCCAGCGCGCGATGATCGCCATGGCACTGGCCAGCCGGCCGCGCCTGCTGCTGGCGGACGAGCCCACCACCGCGCTCGACGTGACGCTGCGCGGCCAGATCCTGGAGCTGCTCTCGGACCTGCAGCGCCAGAGCGGCATGGCGGTGCTGCTCATCACGCACGATCTGAACCTGGTGCGGCGTTTCGCGGACCGGGTGGCGGTGATGGAGCGCGGTGTGCTCGTGGAGCAGGGGAGCGTGGCGGAGGTGTTCTCCGCGCCTGCCCATGCCTACACCCGGCGCCTGCTGGGCAGCGTACCGCGGCGCGATGTGACCGAGGATGTAGTCGAGGACACGGGAACGGAAGCCGCCCGGGCGGAGCCGCCGGCCGCGCGTGCCAGGGGCCTGCGCGTGGCCTACGCCACGCCGCTGCCCGGCCTGCGGGGCTGGTTCCGGCGCGGCGAATTCCTGGCGGTGAAAGGTGCCGACCTGGTGGTCCATCCCGGCCGCACGCTGGGCGTGGTTGGCGAGTCGGGGTCGGGAAAGTCCACCCTCGCGCAGGCGCTGCTCGGCCTGCTGCCGTTCAGCGGTGAGTTGCAGATCGCCGGCCGGGCGTGGGAGCTGCCGGTGCAGCGCAACAGCGCGGCCAACCAGGCGCTGCGCCGCAGCGTGCAGGTCGTGTTCCAGGATCCGTTCTCGTCGCTGTCCCCCCGGCTCACGGTGGAGGAGATCGTCGGGGAGGGCCTGCGGGTGCATGCGCCACAGGAGAGCGAGGCCGGGCTGCGCGCCCGCGTGGAGGCGGCGCTGGCGGACGTGGGCCTGACGCATGCGCAGTTCCCGGGGCTGCTGGGGCGCTATCCGCACGAGTTTTCCGGCGGCCAGCGCCAGCGGATCGCGATCGCGCGGGCGCTGATCCTGGAGCCGCGCCTGCTGGTGCTCGACGAGCCCACGAGTGCGCTGGACGTAACCATCCAGCAGCAGGTGCTGGTGCTGCTGCAGCGCCTGCAGAAGGAGCGTGGACTGAGCTACCTGCTGATCACCCACGACGTGGCCGTGATCCGCGCGATGGCGCACGACGTGCTCGTCATGAAGGACGGCGACGTGGTCGAGTCCGGCCGGATGGCCCAGGTGCTCGACGCGCCGCGGCACCCCTACACGCAGCGGCTGGTTGCGGCAGCAGGGGAGGGCGGCACGGCCTGAGCTGTGCTGCGCCGCAGTGGCACGCCCGCTGGCGCTGGAGCCGGGGTGGCCTGGCGTTCAATGGGGCGGCTATGCGTTGCCTGAGGGGGCTGCCGGCACGGACGGGGGCGCTGTCGGCGGCACCGCTTCGGGTTCCTGTTCGGTCCCCGCATACATGCGGAAATGCCGCTTGCCGGCCCGCTTGGCGGTGTAGAGCGCCACATCGGCACTGCGGGCCAGTTCCTCGAACGTGGAGCCGTGCTGGGGGAACAGCGCGATGCCGCCGCTGAGGCCGATCTGCCGCGACTCGCTCCCCAGGTCGAACGGGGCATCGCACGCGGCCACGATCTTGCGGGCGACATGGCATGCCTGCCCGGGATGCTCCACGATGGGCAGGAGCACGATGAACTCGTCGCCGCCCTGGCGGCACACGGTGTCCGAGCGGCGCACGCAGCGGGTGAAGCGCCGCGCGACCTGGACCAGCAGCAGGTCGCCGGCGTCGTGGCCCAGGGTGTCGTTCACCTGCTTGAAGCCGTCGAGGTCGATGTACATCAGGGCGAGGCCGTGCCCGTCGCGGCGCGCCTGGGCGATGGCCTGCTGGGCGCGGTCCTGCAGCAGCACCCGGTTGGGCAGGTCGGTCAGCATGTCGTGCTGGGCCAGGTGGGCCATGCGGCGCGCCAGCGCCATGGCCTCGGTCACGTCCCGCAGCACCATCACCGTACCGGTGATCTGCCCATGCCGGTCGGTGATGGGGCTGACGCTGTTTTCCACGTCCATGCGGCGGCCGTCGCGACAGAACAGCACGAGGCCGCGCCCCGGCGGCAGGGCCTGCGTACCAGAGAGGGCGCTGCGTGCGGGATGCTCCGCATGCGCGCCGTTGGGGGTGCAGAGGGGGGCGACCTCGTCGATGTCCCGGCCGGCGGCGTGGAAGGCCTGCCAGCCCGTCATCTTCTCGGCCACGGGGTTGATGTAGGTCACGTGGCCCGAGGCATCCGTGCAGAGCACGGCGTCGCCGATGGACTGCAGCGTGAGGCGGACCAGTTCCTTCTCTTCGAAGAGCAGGTCTTCCATGCGCTTGCGCTCCGTGAGGTCGTCGATCTGCACGAAGATGCCCTGGGCCTGCGCCCCGTCCATGTCCGGGACGCAGGACACCATCATGTGCCGCTCTTCGCCGGACGATGTCGTCACCGACCGTTCATAGACCTGCCTGCGGCCCTGCAGCGCACGCCGCAGGTACGGCCGCGCGGCCTCGCAGGCCTCTGCGGTCAGCAGTTCCTCGATGGGGCGGCCCTGGATTTCTTCCTGGGTCATGCCGAGCCAGTCGAGGTAGGCCTGGTTGGCGAAGCGGTTGCGCAGGTTGCGGTCCCAGTAGGCAACCAGCGAGGGCAGGTTGTCGAGGATGGTGCGCATGTCGTGCTGCGCGCGCTGCAACTGCGCGGCCACGTTCTGCCGGCGTGCCAGCTCGCGTGCGAACAGCAGGGCGAGGCCGATGCATGCGGCCATGAGCAGCGCGGCGAAGGTTCCCAGGATCACCGCGTTGCGTTGCCACTTCGAGAGGATGCTCTCCACCGACTGTGCCACCGACACCACGAGCGGATAGTCGCCCACCCGGCGGAAGGCGTAGAGCCTGGAGATGCCATCCTGCGCCTCTCCCTGCGGCTCGGTGAAGTGCCCCTCGCGCTCCTGCACGAGGTGCTCCAGGTGATGGATGCCCACCGGCTCGCCGATGCCGTGGGGGCGCGATGGGAAGCGCGAGATCTCGGTGCCGTCCGCGCGGACGATTTCGGCCAGGCTCTGGGGGCCCAGGCCGAGCGATGCGAACAGTTCGTTGAAGTAGCTCAGCCGGATCGTGCCGACGACCACCCCGCCGAAGCTGCCGTCCCGGTTGAAGTAGGCGCGGCTCATCGCCAGGCTGTACTCGCCCGTCACCCGGCCCTGGATCGGCCGGCCGATGTACACGCCCCGGTCCTTCTCGCGCATGTGGAACTGGAAGTAGTCCCGGTCGGCCAGGTTGGGCATCTTCTTCGCGGGCGTGACGCCGGCCGACACCACCACGTTGCCCCCGGGGTCTATCACCGCCACGGAACCCAGGCCCCGGGTGCGCAGCGAGTGGTCGAACAGCATGGCGTGCTGCACGTCCGGCGGCAGGCCGGCGAGGTCCGGCCGGGCCAGGGTTTCCACCACGCCTGCCAGCGAATGGTCGAAACTGTCGAGCGTGCGGCCGATGCTCTGCTCGAGCGTGCGCGCGAGCGCCGCATTGGCGTCGCGCGCGTAGTTCCATTCATCGTCGCGGATGGTCAGGATGGCCCGCGCGAACAGCGCCCCGATGCCGACCGACAGCGCGACGGCCAGCAGGAGCATTCGGTAGTGCGGAGTCAGGCGCAGGGACATGTGCAGCGGGCGGCACGGGTCCGCGCGGAAACGGCAGGGAGGGCGGCCCGCGGCGCTGCGGGCTCCCCCGTATTGTCACCGCCCGTGGGTGTGCGGCGCAAACAGGTCCCAGGTCGCGATGAACAGCGCCGCGATGACCGGCCCGATCACGAAACCCGTGAGCCCGAAGAGGGACATGCCACCCAGCGTGGAGATCAGCACGATGTAGTCGGGCATCTTGGTGTCCTTGCCCACCAGCACCGGGCGCAGCACGTTGTCCACCAGGCCGATGACGCCGATGCCGAAGGCCGCCAGGCCCGCGCCCTGCCAGACGGCGCCGGTGGCCAGCAGGTAGATCGCCACCGGCGCCCAGATCAGCCCGGCGCCCACGGCGGGCAGCAGCGACAGGAAGGCCATGAGCACGCCCCAGAGCACGGGGGCCTGGATGCCCAGGAACCAGAAGGCGAGGCCGCCCAGGGCGCCCTGCGCCGCGGCCACCGCGATGTTGCCCTTCACGGTGGCGCGGATCACGGTGGTGAACTTGGTGGCGAGCTGGCGCTTGTGGCCTTCGTCCAGGGGCGTGGCCTCGCGGATGCGGGCCGCCAGGGCCGGGCCGTCGCGCAGCAGGAAGAACAGCAGGTACAGCATGATGCCGAGGCTCACCACGAACTGCAGCGTGTTCTGGCCGAAGTCGATCGCCTTGCTGCCCACGAACTGCGTGGCCTGTACGGTGACGGACGACAGCCGCGCCTGCAGTTCAGACGCCGTGGTCAGGTTGAGCCGGTCGAGGATCTGCATCGCCCAGGACGGCATGGCCTGCATGACCTGGTGGAAGTAGGCGGTGAAATCCAGCTGGCCGGAGCGGATGCGTTCATAGATCAGGCTGGCTTCCTGGACCAGCGAGAGGGTGATCAGCGTCATCGGAAGGATGACGACCAGCAGGCACAGCGACAGGGTGCACAGCGCAGCGAGGTTGGCCCGGCGGGGCATGCGCTGCAGCAGGCGGCGGTGCAGGGGCGCGAAGAGGATCGCGAGGATGATTCCCCAGAAGACCGCACCGTGGAACGGCCAGAGGATGGCCAGGAAGGCCAGGCTGACGGCGATCAGCAGGGCGATGAAAGTGCGGTTCTGCAGCAGGGTGGTCTTCATGGCAGGGCGGTGGCGAAGTTGGCGCAAATGTACGCGACGGCGGCGGCCGAGCCCTGTGGGACAGGGCCGTGTAGGCGCTGTCCTGCGATCGGTGGCA
Organism: Paracidovorax avenae; assembly: GCA_003029925.1. Taxonomy (GTDB): domain Bacteria; phylum Pseudomonadota; class Gammaproteobacteria; order Burkholderiales; family Burkholderiaceae_C; genus Paracidovorax; species Paracidovorax avenae_A. Next base: position 2,261,213 of record CP028296.1, read on the forward strand.
CAATCGTGGGCGCAAGATTCAAGGCCCTTCCCCGAGCCACAGTCGCATCCGCCAACCGGTTCAGCCGTGTCGCGGAAGGTTTTACCAACCAGCTAATGCTTCCCCCAGGGAAGCGGAGGTCAGCGGAAATGAGCGAGACGACATCCGTCTATCAAGCCTACCAGGGCAATACTTACCTCTTCGGCGGCAATGCGCCTTATGTCGAAGAGATGTACGAGAGCTATCTCGTCAACCCGGGCAGCGTGCCCGACACGTGGCGCGAGTACTTCGACGCGCTGCAGCACGTGCCCGCCGTGGATGGCTCCAACGCCAAGGACGTCCCCCACCAGCCCGTCATCAGCGCCTTCGCGGAGCGCGCCAAGCAGGGCGGCACCCAGGTCGTTGTGGCCACCGGCGCCGATTCCGAACTCGGCCGCAAGCGCACCGCCGTCCAGCAGCTCATCTCCGCCTACCGCAACGTCGGCCAGCGCTGGGCCGACCTCGATCCCCTGAAGCGCACCGAGCGCCCCTCCATTCCCGAGCTGGAACCCTCCTTCTACGGCTTCACCGATGCCGACCAGGAGACCGTGTTCAATACCAGCAACACCTTCTTCGGCAAGGAATCGATGCCGCTGCGCGAGCTGATCAACGCGCTGCGCGAAACGTACTGCGGCACGATCGGCGTCGAGTACATGTACGCCTCCGACCAGAACCAGAAGCGCTGGTGGCAGGAAAAGCTCGAGACCATCCGCAGCAAGCCCAGCTTCGGCGCCGAGAAGAAGAAGCACATCCTCGACCGCCTGACCGCGGCCGAGGGCCTGGAGCGCTTCCTGCACACCAAGTACGTCGGCCAGAAGCGCTTCTCGCTCGAAGGCGGCGAGAGCTTCATCGCCGCCATGGACGAGCTGATCCAGTCGGCCGGCTCGCGCGGCGTGCAGGAAATCGTGATCGGCATGGCCCACCGCGGCCGCCTGAACGTTCTGGTGAACACGCTGGGCAAGATGCCCAAGGACCTGTTCGCCGAGTTCGACCACACGGCCCCGGAAGACCTGCCGTCCGGCGACGTGAAGTACCACCAGGGCTTCAGCTCGGACGTGTCCACCCCCGGCGGCCCGGTCCACCTGTCGCTGGCCTTCAACCCCTCCCACCTGGAAATCGTGAACCCCGTGGTGGAAGGTTCGGTGCGCGCCCGCATGGACCGCCGCGGCGACCCGCACGGCCAGCAGGTGCTGCCGGTGCTGGTGCACGGCGACGCGGCCTTCGCCGGCCAGGGCGTCATCCAGGAAACGCTGGCGCTGGCCCAGACCCGTGGCTACTCCACGGGCGGCACGGTGCATATCGTGATCAACAACCAGATCGGCTTCACCACCTCCGATCCGCGCGACAGCCGCTCCACGCTGTACTGCACGGACGTGGTCAAGATGATCGAGTCGCCCGTCCTGCACGTGAACGGCGACGACCCGGAAGCCGTGGTGCTGGCCACGCAGCTGGCCCTCGAGTTCCGCATGGAATTCAAGAAGGACGTGGTGGTGGACATCATCTGCTACCGCAAGCTGGGCCACAACGAGCAGGACACGCCGGCGCTCACGCAGCCGCTGATGTACAAGAAGATCAGCCAGCACCCCGGCACGCGCCGTCTCTACGCCGACAAGCTGGCCACGCAAGGCCTGGGCGAGACGCTGGGCGACGACATGTCCAAGGCCTACCGCGCCGCCATGGACGCCGGCAAGCACACGGTCGATCCGGTGCTGACCAACTTCAAGAGCAAGTACGCCGTGGACTGGAGCCCGTTCCTGGGCAAGAAGTGGACGGATGCCGGCGACACCGCGATCCCGCTCACCGAGTGGAAGCGCCTGGCCGAGCGCATCACGACCATCCCGGAAGGCGTCACGCCGCACCCGCTGGTCAAGAAGGTCTATGACGACCGCGCCGCCATGGGTCGCGGGGAAGTCAACGTGGACTGGGGCATGGGCGAGCACATGGCCTTCGCGTCGCTCGTGGCCAGCGGCTTCCCGGTCCGCCTGTCGGGCGAGGACTGCGGCCGCGGCACGTTCACGCACCGCCATGCCGTGATCCACGACCAGAACCGCGAGAAGTGGAACGAGGGCACCTATGTGCCGCTGCAGAACGCCAGCGAGAACCAGGCCCCGTTCGTCGTGATCGACTCCATCCTGTCCGAAGAGGCGGTGCTGGGCTTCGAGTACGGCTATGCCTCCAACGACCCCAACACCCTGGTGATCTGGGAAGCGCAGTTCGGCGACTTCGCCAACGGCGCGCAGGTGGTGATCGACCAGTTCATCGCTTCCGGCGAAGTGAAGTGGGGCCGCGTGAACGGCATCACGCTGATGCTGCCGCACGGCTACGAAGGCCAGGGCCCCGAGCACAGCTCCGCCCGCCTGGAGCGCTTCATGCAGCTGGCCGCGGACGCCAACATGCAGATCGTGCAGCCCACCACGGCCAGCCAGATCTTCCACGTGCTGCGCCGCCAGATGGTGCGCCACCTGCGCAAGCCGCTGGTCATCATGACGCCGAAGTCGCTGCTGCGGAACAAGGACGCGACCTCGCCGCTGTCCGAGTTCACGAAGGGCAGCTTCCAGACCGTGATCCCGGAGCAGAACGAGGCCATCGACAAGAAGGCCGACAAGGTCAAGCGCGTGATCGCCTGCTCGGGCAAGGTGTACTACGACCTCGTGAAGAAGCGCGAGGAAAAGGGTGCCGACGATGTCGCGATCCTGCGCGTGGAACAGCTCTATCCGTTCCCGCACAAGGCCTTCGCCACCGAGATCAAGAAGTACCCGCACGCCACCGAGATCGTGTGGTGCCAGGACGAGCCGCAGAACCAGGGTGCCTGGTTCTTCGTGCAGCACTACATCCACGAGAACATGCAGGACGGTCAGAAGCTGGGCTACTCCGGCCGCGCGGCGTCCGCATCGCCGGCCGTGGGCTATTCGCACCTGCACCAGGAGCAGCAGAAGGCGCTGGTCGATGGTGCGTTCGGCAAGCTCAAGGGCTTCGTCCTCGCCAAGTGAGCGCGTGAACCCCGACCCCGCGAACCGCATCCCACAGCGACACAACACGTTCTGAAAGAATCGAAAGAATCGTCATGGCTATCGTAGAAGTCAAAGTCCCCCAACTGTCCGAATCCGTGGCCGAGGCCACGATGCTCTCCTGGAAGAAGAAAGCCGGCGAGGCCGTCGCCATCGATGAGATCCTGATCGAGATCGAGACCGACAAGGTCGTGCTCGAAGTGCCCGCGCCGGCCGCTGGCGTGCTGGCCGAGATCGTCCAGGGCGACGGTGCCACCGTCGTGGCCGACCAGGTCATCGCCAGGATCGACACCGAAGGCAAGGCCGGTACCGCCGCCGCGCCCGCTCAGTCCGCTCCGACCGCTGCCGCCCAGGCGCCCGCCGTGGCCGCTGCCGCGGCCGACGCCGCCCCCGCAGGCGGCTCGAAGGGCGACGTGGCCATGCCGGCCGCCGCGAAGCTGCTGGCCGACAACAACCTCTCCGTCTCGGCCGTGTCCGGCACCGGCAAGGATGGCCGCGTGACCAAGGGCGACGTGCTGGCCGCCGTGGCCGGTGGCGCTGCCGCCAAGCCGTCCGCCGCCCCCGCCGCCATCCCCACGGGCGTGCCCGCCAAGGCGCTGCCCCAGGTTGCATCGCCCGCCGCACCGAACCTGGGCGACCGCCCCGAGCAGCGCGTGCCGATGAGCCGCCTGCGCGCCCGCATCGCCGAGCGCCTGCTGCAGTCGCAGTCCACCAACGCCATCCTGACCACCTTCAACGAGGTGAACATGGCCCCGGTGATGGAGCTGCGCAAGAAGTTCCAGGACAGCTTCACCAAGGAGCACGGCACCAAGCTGGGCTTCATGAGCTTCTTCGTGAAGGCGGCCGTGCACGCGCTCAAGAAGTTCCCGGTGCTGAACGCCTCGGTGGACGGCAACGACATCGTCTACCACGGCTACTTCGACATCGGCATCGCCGTCGGCTCGCCCCGCGGCCTGGTGGTGCCGATCCTGCGCAACGCCGACCAGATGAGCTTCGCCGACATCGAGAAGAAGATCGCCGAGTTCGGCAAGAAGGCCCAGGAAGGCAAGCTCGGCATCGAGGAGATGACCGGCGGCACGTTCTCGATCTCCAACGGCGGCACCTTCGGCTCGATGCTGTCCACCCCCATCATCAACCCGCCCCAGTCGGCCATCCTGGGCGTGCACGCCACCAAGGACCGTGCCGTGGTGGAAAACGGCCAGATCGTGGTGCGCCCGATGAACTACCTGGCGATGTCGTATGACCACCGCATCATCGACGGCCGCGAAGCCGTGCTGGGCCTGGTGGCGATGAAGGACGCGCTGGAAGATCCTGCCCGTCTGCTCTTCGATATTTGATGGACCAACCCCCTGAGGCGCTTTGCGGCTTCCCCCTTCTCTCGGATTGCTGCGCAATCCGGGAAGGGGGACACCGCCAGCGCTGCGGGGCGGCCGTTGCGCGGCGGTTGCTGGCCCGAGCCCCGCACATGGCGCCGGCAGGGGTGTTACACAGCGCCGTGAATACCGAAATCCATTGACAGACCCACATGCACGGTTTGCTTCGGGTCAGCCGGCAGTGGGTCTTTCTCCAACTGACACAGTGAAAACGACATGAGCAAACAATTCGACGTCATCGTCATCGGCGGCGGCCCCGGCGGCTACATCGCCGCCATCCGCGCGGCCCAGCTGGGCTTCAACGTGGCCTGCATCGACGAGTGGAAGAACGAGAAGGGCGGCCCCGCGCCCGGCGGCACCTGCACGAACGTGGGCTGCATCCCCTCCAAGGCGCTGCTGCAGTCCTCGGAGCATTTCGAGCATGCCACCAAGCATTTCGCCGAGCACGGCATCACGGCCACCGACGTGAAGATCGATGTGGCGAAGATGATCGGCCGCAAGGACGCCGTCGTGAAGCAGAACAACGACGGCATCCTGTACCTGTTCAAGAAGAACAAGGTCAGCTTCTTCCATGGCCGCGGCTCCTTCGTGAAGGCCGCCGAGGGAGGCTACGAGATCCAGGTAGCGGGTGCCGCGCAGGAAACCCTGGTGGGCAAGCAGATCATCGTGGCCACGGGTTCCAACCCGCGCGCGCTGCCCGGCGTGCCCTTCGACGAAGAGAAGGTGCTCTCCAACGACGGCGCTTTGCGCATCGGCGCCACGCCGAAGAAGCTGGGCCTGATCGGCGCCGGCGTGATCGGCCTGGAGATGGGCTCCGTGTGGCGCCGCGTGGGTGCCGACGTGACGGTGCTGGAAGGCCTGCCCACGTTCCTGGGCGCGGTCGATGAGCAGATCGCCAAGGAAGCCAAGAAGGCCTTCGACAAGCAGGGCCTGAAGGTCGAGCTGGGCGTGAAGATCGGTGAGATCAAGACCGGCGGCGAGGGCGTCACGGTGGTCTACACCGATGCCAAGGGCGAGGCCCGCGAACTGGCGGTGGACAAGCTCATCGTCTCCATCGGCCGCGTGCCCAACACCATTGGCCTGAACCCGGAAGCCGTGGGCCTGCAGCTCGACGAGCGCGGCGCCATCGTGGTCGATGCCGACTGCAAGACCAACCTGCCCGGCGTGTGGGCGGTGGGTGACGTGGTGCGCGGCCCGATGCTGGCGCACAAGGCCGAGGAAGAGGGCGTGGCGGTGGCCGAGCGCATCGCGGGCCAGCACGGCCACGTGAACTTCAACACCATTCCCTGGGTCATCTACACCAGCCCCGAAATCGCCTGGGTAGGCCGCACCGAGCAGCAGCTCAAGGCCGATGGCGTGCAGTACAAGGCAGGCACCTTCCCGTTCCTGGCGAACGGCCGCGCCCGCGCGCTGGGCGACACGACCGGCATGGTCAAGTTCCTGGCCGATGCGGCCACGGACGAGATCCTGGGCGTGCATATCGTGGGCCCGATGGCCAGCGAGCTGATCTCCGAAGCCGTGGTAGCCATGGAGTTCAAGGCCAGTGCCGAGGACATCGCGCGCATCTGCCACGCCCATCCCTCGCTGTCCGAGGCGACCAAGGAAGCGGCCCTGGCCGTGGACAAGCGCACGCTCAACTTCTGATCGCGCGCCGATCGGGAGCGCGCCGCGCTCCCCCGGGCTGCCGGCGCGCATATCCGTGTGCCGGCAGCCGTTGTTTTTTCGTGTGGATGCGCGGTCGATGATTGCGCGGGAGAGACGTCCGTGAACGTGAAGCAGGCGTATGAGGCCGAGCTGGCCGCCAAGGGTTTCCGCAGCGACCCGGCCCAGCTGAGGGCGGTCGAGGCGCTGCAGCGCTGCGCGGACGACTGGGCGGCTTACAAGGAAAAGCGCTCCAACGCCCTGAAGAAGCTCATCCACCGCCCCGACGTGCCACGCGGCGTGTACATGTACGGGGGCGTGGGCCGCGGCAAGAGCTTCCTGATGGACTGCTTCTTCAACGCCGTGCCCATCCGCCGCAAGGTGCGCCTGCATTTCCACGAGTTCATGCGCGAGGTGCACCGCGAACTGGCGGGCCTGCAGGGCACGGTGAACCCGCTGGACGTGCTGGGCGAGCGCATCGCCAAGCGCTACAAGCTCATCTGCTTCGACGAATTCCATGTGGCGGACATTACGGACGCCATGATCCTGCACCGCCTGCTGGCGGCGCTGTTCGACAACGACGTGGGTTTCGTCACCACGTCCAACTTCCAGCCCGACGACCTGTACCCGGGCGGCCTGCATCGCGACCGCATCCTGCCGGCCATCGACCTGCTCAACGAAAAGCTGGAGGTGGTGAACGTGGACAACGGCACCGACTACCGGCGCCGCACGCTGGAGCAGGTCCGGCTCTACCACTGCCCGCTGGGCCCGCAGGCCGAGGCCGAGATGGAGGCCGCCTTCGACCAGCTCGCCGAAAGCCGCGACGAGGATCCGGTGCTGCACATCGAGGCGCGCGAGATCCGGGCGCGCCGCAAGGCCGGGGGCGTGGTGTGGTTCGATTTCGACGTGCTGTGCGGCGGCCCGCGCTCGCAGAACGACTACCTGGAAATCGCGTCGCAGTTCCATACCGTGCTGCTGTCCAACGTGCCCTACATGCCCGTGGCGATGGCCTCCCCGGCCCGGCGCTTCACCTGGCTGGTGGACGTGCTCTACGACCGGCGCGTCAAGCTCATCCTGTCGGCCGCCGTGCCGCCCGAACAACTCTATACCGAGGGGCCGCTCGCGCACGAGTTTCCCCGCACCGTGTCCCGCCTCAATGAAATGCAGTCCAAGGAATTCCTGGCGCTCGAGCGCCGGGTGGTGGACACGGGGCTGACCTGAAGTCGCCCGCAAAGGATTCCCGCATGCCGAACTCTTCCCCGTCTTCATTCCTCCGCCCCCTCGCCCTGGCAGTGGCCTGGGCTTTGCTGGCCGTGGCCGGTCCCGCGGTGGCCGCTGCTGCCCAGGACGATGCCGAACAGGCCCGGTCTGCGTTCGAGGCGGCGCAAACGGCCAGGACCGCGGAGCGCAAGCGCATCCAGCAGGAGCGTTCCGCGCTCGAGGCGCGCAAGAAAAAGGAAGAGGCGGTCTGCTACCAGCGTTTTTCCGTGGAGTCCTGCCTGGAGACGGTGCGCTCCCAGGTGCGTGATGCGGAGGCGGTGCTGCGCAAGCGGGAGGTGGAACTGAACAACGCGGAGCGGCGCGAGAAGGCCGCGCTGCGCGTGCAGTCCATCGAGCAGAAGCAGGCCGAGCAACGGCAGAAGATCGAAAGCGGGGAGCGCCCTGCGCCCATGCGCGCCGAGTCGCGCTCCCAGGCCCAGGCCGAGGACCGCGCGCGGCGCGAGGAGGAAGCGCGTACCCGTGCGGCGCAGCAGCGCGCACGCGAGGAGTCCCACCGCAGTACCGAGGCCGAGCACGCCGCCTCGCAGCCGGCACGCTCTGCCGAAGCGCGGGCACGCTACGAGGCCAAGCAGCAGGCCGCACGGGAGCGCCGGGAAAAGCGCGAGCGTGCCAATGCCGAGGCGGCGGCCTCGGGCCGCAAACCGGCGGCCCCTTTGCCGGAGCCGGCCGATCCCGCTCCCCAGCCCACGCCAGCAGGTTCCGCGCCGGCCCGTTGACCGGGCGGCCGGGCGGCGTTCCCGGCCGCCGGCATGCGCCCGGTTCAGCCTGGTTCAGCGCTGGGCGGGCAGGGGCCGGGCGCCCCCCGATGCGGCGGCTTCCACGAGCGCCTCGATCTTCACGATCGCGAGCGACAGGTTGTCGCCGCCTCCGCGTGCGCGGCTGCGCGCCTTCTCGATGAGGAATTCGGTCGCTTCGCGCGGGGTGAGCGAGTCCACGACGGAGCCGAGTTCCGCGGGTGAGAAGTAATGCCACACCCCGTCGCTGCAGGCCATCAGCGTGTCGCCGGGCATGAGCTGCGCGATGGTGTGGATGGCCACGGGTGGGTCGCTCTCGGTGCCCAGGCACCCCACCAGGATGTTGGAGTGCGGATGGGTATTGGCCTCGGCCTCGGTGATCTCGCCGCGGTCCACCAGCGCCTGGACGTAGGAGTGGTCGCTGGTGCGGTGGATGAGCTGGGAGCCCCGGAAGTGGTAGATGCGCGAGTCGCCCGCATGCGCCCAGTAGCAGTCGCCGCGGGGATGGATGAGGAAGGCCGCCACGGTGCTGTGGGGCTCCTGCTCCGCGGAAATGGCCGTCAGGCGGATCACGATGTGCGCCTCTTCCGCCATGTGCCGGAGCATGGCGACCGGGTCGTCGCTGTCCGGCGCATAGCGCTCGAAGAGCTGGCGCGCGGTCATCATGACCTGGTCGGACGCCTTGCGCCCCCCGCTGCGGCCGCCCATGCCGTCGGCCACCACGCCGAGCACGCAGCCGTTGTGCCGGGGATGCGCGATCAGCGCCACCTGGTCCTGCTGGTAGTCGCGGTCGCCTTTGTGGATACCGGTCGACGCAGTGAGACGAAACGGTTTGGTCATGGCGGTATCGGAAGGGACGGGAAAAAGCCGGCGGTGGGCCGGGAGAGGGCCGGAGCGGGCCGCATGCGGCCGGGAGCCCTATTATCGAGGGATGGACCGTGTTTTCTGTGAACTGTCTCGCGCCTGCGGCGCCCCGCGGAGCCGCGGTTGAGCGCCGGGGCGGAACACCCCGGCACGCTCCTGCAGGCGGTGTCGGCCGCTTTCGCGGAAGACGGGCCGCTGGCGATCGCGCAGGCGCGTTTCCAGCCGCGGGCGGGGCAGGCCGCCATGGCCGCGGCCGTCGCGGAAACCATCGACCGGGGCGGGGCGCTGGTCGTGGAGGCGGGCACGGGCGTCGGGAAGACCTTCGCCTACCTGGTGCCCGCGCTGCTCAGCGGGGAGCGCGTGCTGATCTCCACCGCCACCAAGGCGCTGCAGGACCAGCTCCACAGCCGCGATCTGCCCCGGCTGCTGCAGGCGCTGGCATTGCCCGCGCGCACGGCCCTGCTCAAGGGGCGCGGCAGCTATCTGTGCCTGCACCGGCTGGGCATCGCGCGCCAGCACCCTTCGGCGGCCGACACGGCCGTCGCCCGCGTGCTCGCGCGTGCCGAGGTGTGGGCACACGCCACTGCCACCGGTGATCTCGCGGAACTGCAGGGCTGGGACGAACGGTCGGCAGCGACGCCGCTGTTCACCTCCACACGCGACAACTGCCTGGGCTCGTCCTGCCCGCGCTTTCGTGAATGCCATGTGTACCAGGCCCGGCGCGAGGCGATGGCGGCCGACGTGGTGGTCATCAACCACCATCTCTTCTTCGCGGACCACGCCATCCGCGGATCGGGCGTGGCGGAACTGCTGCCCAGCGTGCGCGTGGTGGTGTTCGACGAGGCCCACCAGCTCAACGAGACGGGCGTGCAGTTCATGGGTACGCAGATGGGTTCCTCGCACTGGCTGGATCTCGCGCGCGACGTGCTGGCCGCGGGGCTGCAGTTCGCACGGGGCCTGGCGGACTGGCAGGGCGCCGCCGCCGCGCTGGAGCGGGCCGCGCGCGACTGGCGCATGGCCGCGGGAGCCCGTGCGCCGGGAACGCGCCTGCGCTGGTCGGGGCCGGTGCCCGACGGCGTGGAGCGTGCGGCCTGGGACGATGCCCTCGGCCGGTTGTCGGCTGCGGCGCGCGAGGCGCTGGCGGCGCTCGACACGGTCAGCGAGATCGCACCCGACTTCGTACGGCTGCATGAACGCTGCGTGGAACTGATGGAGCGGCTCGCCCTGTTCCTGGATCCGGCCCCGCCGGATGCCGTGCGCTGGGTGGAGGTCGGGCAGCACCAGGTGCGTGCCCATCTGGTGCCCCTGGACATCGCGCAGCCGCTGCGCAGGCTGTGGTTTCCGCACGAAGAGACTGCAGATCCGTCCACCGGTGCCGATGCTGGTACCGGGCCCGGGCCGGCCCCTGACTCGCCGGACGACCTGCCCTGGAGCGACGAAGGCGGCTGCCCCGATCCGTGGGCGGCGCCCGTCCCCGGCTCCGCGCTGCCGGCCCCGGGGCCTGCGGCGCTCCCTGGTGCGGGCTCCGGCGAGGCAGGAGGGCGCCCGCGTGCCTGGGTGTTCACCTCGGCCACGCTGGGCGACGATGCCTCGCTGAAATGGTTCACGGCGGCCTGCGGGCTGGAGGGCGCGCGCGTGCTGCAGGTGCCCAGCCCCTTCGACTATGCAGTCCAGGCCGCGCTCTACGTGCCGCGCCAGCTGCCTTCCCCGTCCGATCCGGGCCACGGGGCCGCGGTGGCGCGCTGGGCGGGCGATGCCGCGCGCGTACTGGGCGGGCGCACGCTGGTGCTGACTACTACATTGAAGGCCCTGCGCACGATCGGCGACGCGCTGCGTGAGCGCTTTCCCGACGGTTCCGGCATCGAGGTGCTGGTGCAGGGCGATTGGCCCAAGCGCCGGCTGATGGAGCGCTTCCGCGAGGCCGATGCCGGCGGGGACCGCCCGGGGTGCGTGCTGGTGGCGTCTGCCTCGTTCTGGGAGGGATTCGACGTGCCCGGCGATGCGCTGCAGCTGGTGGTGATCGACAAGCTGCCGTTCCCACCGCCCGGCGATCCGGTGGTCGAGGCGCGGTCGCAGCGCCTGGAGCAGGAGGGAAAGAGCGCCTTCCGGCATTTCGCGCTGCCGGATGCGGCCATCGCGCTCAAGCAGGGTGCCGGGCGGCTGATCCGCAACGAGCAGGACCGGGGCCTGCTGGCGGTCGCCGACGCCCGGCTGGTGACCATGGGCTACGGCAAGCGGCTGCTGGCCGCGCTGCCGCCCATGCGCCGGATTCAGGACGAGGCGGAGTGGGACGAGGCGCTGCGCGGCCTGGCGGCCGTCACCAGACCTTCCACCACGGCTCTTCCTTCGCCTTGAAGCCGTTGCGCATGTATTCGCTCTGCGGGTAGGAGGCGGCCATCACGCGCTGCGCGTCGTCGCGCAGCTGGGTCATGCCGAGCGCGTCGTAGGACTTGATGAGGATGTAGAGCGCTTCCTCGAGCGCGGGCACGTCCTTGTAGTCGGCCAGGGCGATCTGCGCGCGGTTGATGGCGGCCACGTAGGCGCCGCGCTGGTAGTAGTAGCGGGCCACATGGACCTCGTACTGCGCGAGGGAGTTGACGATGTACGTCATGCGCTGCTGCGCGTCGCGCGCGTAGCGCGAATCGGGGAAGCGGGTGACGAGCTCGCGGAAGGATTCGAACGAATCCTTGGCGGCCTTCTGGTCGCGCTCGGACAGGTCCTGGCGCGACAGCCAGGAGAACAGCCCGAGGTTGTCGTTGAAGTTGACCAGCCCCTTCAGGTAGAGCGCGTAGTCGTAGGCCGGGCTCGCGGGGTGCAGCTTCATGAAGCGGTCGAGCGTGGCGATCGCCTGGGCCTTCTCGCCGCCCTTGTACTGGGCGTAGGCCTTTTCCAGCTGGGCCTGCTGCGCGAGCGGGGTGCCGGCGGCGCGGCCCTCGAGCTTCTCGAACAGCGGGACGGCCTTGTCGTAGGAGTTGCTGTTCAGCTCGTCCCGCGCCTCGGAATAGATGCGGTTGGGGCTCCAGCCCGCGGTCTTGTCTTCGGTGGTGCTGGAGCAGCCCGCGAGCACGCCTGCGGCAAGCAGGGTAGTCAAGAGCGGCAGGGAAAAACGCGGCATGGCAGCGGCTTTCTGACAATCGGTGAAGGGAGGCCTGCGCACGCCCGGCGCGGTGCGGCGGGCTGCGGACAACGGGCCATTGTACCGGCCGGGCAGCACCCCACTGCGGGCCCGGGATGGGGCGGATTCCTACAATAGCCCCCATGTTTGTCCATTTGCGCCTGCACACCGAGTTTTCCGTCGTCGACGGCACCGCCCGCATCGACGAAGTGGCCAGGGCGGCCTCGAAAGACGGCCAGCCCGCCCTCGCGATCACCGACCTCCACAACCTTTTCGGCGCCATCAAGTTCTACAAGGAAGCCCGCGGCAAGGGCGTCAAGCCCGTGCTGGGCGCGGAAGTCAGCATCGAGCCCGAGACCGCCGGCAACCCGCCCGGCCGCATCCTCCTGCTGGCCCAGGGCCGGCAGGGCTACCTGAACCTCTGCGAGATGCTGGCGCGCGCCTGGACGCGCAATGTCGTGAAGAACGTGCCGCTGTGCACGTGGGAATGGCTGGAAGAGCTGGGCGGCGACCTGATCGCGCTGTCCGGCGCCCAGGCGGGGCCCGTGGGCCAGGCCTTCACCCGCGGCGACGATGCCGGCGCGGCGCGCGTGGCGCTGCGGCTGGCCGGGCTGTTCCCGCACCGCTTCTACCTGGAGCTGCAGCGGGCCGGGCGCCCGGAGGACGAGCCCCAGGTGGTGGCAGCCGTGCAGCTGGCCGCGCGCCTGCAGCTTCCCGTGGTGGCCACGCAGCCCACGCAATTCCTCACCGCCGACGACTACGAGGCCCACGAGGCCCGGGTCTGCATCGCGGAAGGGGAGATCCTCGCCAACCCGCGCCGGGTGCGCCGCTTCACCCGCGAGCAGTACTTCAAGTCGAGCGCCCAGATGGAGGCGCTCTTCGCCGACGTGCCGACGGCCATCGCCAATACGCTGGAGATCGCCAGGCGCTGCAGCCTGACCCTGGTGCTCGGCAAGCCGCGCCTGCCGGACTTCCCCACGCCCAACGGCATGCCGATCGACGAGTATTTCCGCTACGCCTCGTTCGAAGGGCTGGAGGAGCGCCTGAAGCACCTCTTCCGCAACGAGGCCGAACGCGAGAAGCAGCGCCCGCGCTACGTGGAGCGGCTGGAGTTCGAGCTGAACACCATCCTGAAGATGGGGTTCCCGGGCTACTTCCTCATCGTGGGCGACTTCATCCAGTGGGCCAAGGAAAACGGCTGCCCCGTGGGCCCGGGCCGGGGTTCCGGCGCCGGCTCGCTCGTGGCCTATGCGCTCAAGATCACCGACCTGGATCCGCTGCAGTACAACCTGCTGTTCGAGCGCTTCCTGAACCCGGAGCGGGTGTCCATGCCCGACTTCGACATCGATTTCTGCCAGTCCAACCGCGACCGGGTGATCGATTACGTGAAGGACAAGTACGGCAAGAACGCCGTCAGCCAGATCGCCACCTTCGGCACCATGGCGGCCAAGGCCGCCATCCGCGACGTGGGCCGCGTCATGGACATGAGCTACACCTTCTGCGACGGCATCTCCAAGCTGGTGCCCGGCAAGCCCGGCATGTCCTACACGCTGGCCTATCCGCCCGAGGTGAAGAAGGAAGGCGACAAGAACAACTACGCGCTGGAGCTCGAGCCCATGCTCTACGAGCGCGTGCGCAAGGAAGAGGACGTCAAGACCGTCATCGAGATGGCGCAGAAGCTCGAGGGCATGACCCGCAACATCGGCATGCACGCCGGGGGCGTGCTGATCGCGCCGGGCAAGCTCACCGATTTCTGCCCGCTCTACCAGCAGCCGGGCAGCGAGTCGGCCGTGAGCCAGTACGACAAGGACGACGTGGAGGCCATCGGCCTCGTGAAGTTCGACTTCCTGGGCCTGGCCACGCTGACCATCCTGGAGATCGCGCGCGAGTTCATCATGAAGCGCCACAAGGGGCAGGAGAACTTCGCGTTCGAGAACATTCCGCTCGACGACGCGCCGACCTACCGGCTGTTCTCCGAAGGCAAGACGGAAGCCGTGTTCCAGTTCGAAAGCCGCGGCATGCAGGGCATGCTGAAGGAAGCGCGCCCGAGCCGTCTGGAAGACCTGATCGCCCTGAACGCGCTCTACCGCCCGGGCCCGATGGACCTGATCCCCACCTTCGTGAACCGCAAGCACGGCAAGGAGCCGGTGGAGTATCCGCACCCGCTGGTGGAACCCGTGCTGGCCGAAACCTACGGGATCATGGTCTACCAGGAGCAGGTGATGCAGACCGCCCAGGTGCTGGGCGGCTACAGCCTCGGCGGCGCCGACATGCTGCGCCGGGCCATGGGCAAGAAGAAGGCCGAGGAGATGGCCGAGCACCGCGAGATCTTCCGCAAGGGCGCGGCCGAGAAGGGGATCGGCCAGGACAAGGCCGACGAGGTGTTCGATTTGATGGAGAAGTTCGCGGGCTACGGCTTCAACAAGTCGCACGCCGCCGCCTACTCCCTGCTGGCCTACCACACCGGCTGGCTCAAGGTGCACTACACGGCCGAGTTCTTCTGCGCCAACATGACGGTGGAAATGGACGACACCGACAAGCTGAAGGTGTTGTACGAAGACGCGATGAAGATGGGGCTCACCTTCGAGCCGCCGGACGTGAACCGCGGCATGTACCGCTTCGAGCCGGTGACGGACAAGGTGATCCGCTACGGGCTGGGCGCGGTCAAGGGCACCGGCCAGCAGGCGATCGAGGCGATCATCGCCGCGCGCGAGGGCCGCGGCGTGGGGCCGCGGGGCGACACCAAAGGGCCGTTCGCCAGCCTCTTCGACTTCTGCGCGCGGGTGGACCGCACGCGGCTCAACAAGCGCACGCTGGAGGCGCTCATCAAGGCGGGCGCGTTCGACGCCATCGAGATGAACCGCGCGTCGCTCGTGGCGTCGATCGACCGGGCCTTCGACTTCGCCAACTCCCTGATCGCCAATGCCAACCAGGGCGGCCTGTTCGACATGATGGGCGACGACTCGCACGGCTCCAGCACCCAGGATCCTGCCCTGGTGGAGATGCTGCCGTGGGGCGTGAAGGAGCGGCTCACCCAGGAAAAGACCGCCGTCGGCTTCTACCTGTCGGGCCATCTGTTCGACGAGGTGGAAAAGGAGGTCCGCCGCTTCATCCGCACCCCGATCGAGGAGCTGGCCGACAGCCGGGAGCCGCAGATCATGGCGGGCATCGTGAGCGACTTCCGGGTGATCAACGGGCAGCGTGGCCGCCTGGCGCTGTTCAAGCTGGACGACAAGTCCGCCATGATCGAGGCCTCGGCCGACGAGAACGTGATCAATGCCCACCGCGACCTGCTGAAGGAGGACGAATTCGTGGTGCTGCTGGGACGCCTGCAGCTCGACCATTTCAGCGGCGGCCTGCGCGTCAAGGTGATGCAGGCCTGGGATCTCGCCAGCGCGCGCGCCAAGTTCGGGCGCTACCTGCAGGTGGCGGTGGGCGACTGCGCGCCGGATGTGCAGCGCCTCGTGCGCGAATTCCCCCCGAAGCGCCAGGAAACGCCCGAGGGCGAGGTGCTGGTGCACGGACTGCGCGTGCGCATGGGCGTGCGCTGCCGCTCCGAGGGGCAGGAGGCCGTGGCCGAACTGCAGCTCGGAGAGGGCAGCCGGTTCTTCCCCTCGGACGCGGCCCTGGCGGCCTGGAGCGCGGAGGCCGGCAGCGGGGTGGTGAACGTCGTGTACGACGCCGGCTGAGATGCCTTGGGGGCGGGTTCCACGGTGCGGGCTTGAAATCCCGGCAGGCGCCGGCAACTGGAACGTCGCGTCTCCCTCCGGCGGATTCCCGCCCATGCCGCGCGGCATGCGAAACCGTGTCGCAAGACCGGAATTTGCACCCCTGCAATGGGCTTTTTCGCTCTGGGGCAAACTGTCCCGGACGCTCTAGAATGGTCCGCATGGCAACTAAACCACCTTCCATGACCCCGACGCCTCCCACGGGAGTGCCGTCGCGGGACGATGGCGGCTCGGTCGTGCTCGAGAGGCGCACGCAAAGGACCCAGCCGCCCCAGATGTACCAGGTGGTGATGCTGAACGACGACTACACGCCCATGGAGTTCGTGATCGTCGTGCTGCAGGAGTTCTTCGGCAAGGACCGCGAAGCGGCCACGCAGATCATGCTGAAGATCCACCTGGACGGCAAAGGTGTCTGCGGCGTGTATTCGCGCGACGTGGCCGCCACCAAGGTCGAACAGGTGCGCGAAGCCGCGCACAAGGCGGGCCACCCGCTGCAATGCCTGAGCGAGCCGGTTGAATAACCGGTCCCGGGTCCCGATCTATCGTTATCCCTTCCACCGCAAGCACAAAGGAGTTCACATGATTGCCCAGGAACTGGAAGTCAGCTTGCACATGGCCTTTGTCGAGGCCCGCCAGCAGCGCCACGAGTTCATCACCGTGGAGCATCTGTTGCTTGCACTGCTTGATAACCCCAGCGCAGCCGAGGTGCTGCGCGCATGCTCGGCCAACGTCGAAGACCTTCGCTCTTCGCTGGCCAATTTCATCAAGGACAACACGCCCCAGGTGGCGGGCACGGACGAGGTGGACACGCAGCCCACGCTGGGATTCCAGCGGGTGATCCAGCGCGCCATCATGCACGTGCAGTCCACCGGCAACGGCAAGAAGGAAGTGACCGGCGCGAACGTGCTGGTCGCGATCTTCGGCGAGAAGGATTCGCACGCCGTGTACTACCTGCACCAGCAGGGCGTGACCCGCCTGGACGTGGTCAACTTCATCGCCCACGGCATCAAGAAGGGCGAGCCACCGGAGCCCGCGAAGGCCGAGAACCCCTCGGAAGCCGAAGAGGGCGCTGGCGGCGAACGCAGCGAGAAGGCCTCGCCGCTGGAGCAGTACACGCAGAACCTCAACGTGGCCGCCAAGGAAGGCAAGATCGATCCGCTGATCGGCCGCCACTACGAGGTCGAGCGCACCATCCAGATCCTCTGCCGCCGCCGCAAGAACAACCCGCTGCTGGTGGGCGAGGCCGGCGTGGGCAAGACCGCGATCGCCGAGGGCCTGGCCTGGCGCATCACGCAAAACGACGTGCCCGAGATCCTGGCCGAGGCCTCGGTCTATTCGCTGGACATGGGCGCGCTGCTGGCCGGCACCAAGTACCGCGGCGATTTCGAGCAGCGCCTCAAGGGCGTGCTCAAGTCGCTCAAGGACAAGCCGAACGCGATCCTGTTCATCGACGAGATCCATACGCTGATCGGCGCGGGCGCCGCCTCGGGCGGCACGCTGGACGCGTCCAACCTGCTCAAGCCGGCGCTCTCGAGCGGCCAGCTCAAGTGCATCGGCGCGACCACGTTCACCGAGTACCGCGGCATCTTCGAGAAGGACGCGGCCCTGTCGCGGCGCTTCCAGAAGGTCGACGTGGTCGAGCCGACCGTGGCCGAGACGGTGGACATCCTCAAGGGGCTCAAGAGCCGCTTCGAGGAGCACCACAGCGTGAAGTACGCCACCGCGGCCCTGCAGGCGGCGGCGGAGCTGTCGGCCAAGTACATCAACGACCGGCACCTGCCGGACAAGGCCATCGACGTGATCGACGAGGCCGGCGCGGCCCAGCGCATCCAGGTGGCCAGCAAGCGCAAGAAGACCATCGGCAAGGCCGAGATCGAGGAAATCGTGGCGAAGATCGCGCGCATCCCGCCCGCGAACGTCTCCAACGACGACCGCAGCAAGCTGCAGACCATCGAGCGTGACCTGAAGAGCGTGGTGTTCGGCCAGGACAAGGCGCTGGAAGTGCTCGCTTCCGCGGTCAAGATGGCGCGCTCGGGCCTGGGCAAGGGCGACAAGCCGATCGGCTCGTTCCTCTTCAGCGGCCCGACCGGCGTCGGCAAGACCGAGGCGGCCAAGCAGCTGGCCTACATCCTGGGCATCGAGCTGATCCGCTTCGACATGTCGGAGTACATGGAGCGCCACGCCGTGAGCCGCCTGATCGGCGCGCCCCCGGGCTACGTGGGCTTCGACCAGGGCGGCCTGCTGACCGAGGCCATCACGAAGAAGCCGCACGCGGTGCTGCTGCTCGACGAGATCGAGAAGGCGCACCCGGACATCTTCAACGTGCTGCTGCAGGTGATGGACCACGGCACGCTGACGGACAACAACGGGCGCAAGGCCGACTTCCGCAACGTCATCATCATCATGACGACGAACGCGGGTGCCGAGACCATGAACAAGGCCACCATCGGGTTCACCAACCCGCGGCAGGCCGGCGACGAGATGGCCGACATCAAGCGCCTGTTCACGCCCGAGTTCCGCAACCGCCTGGACGCGATCGTCAACTTCAAGGCGCTGGACGAGCAGA
Source organism: Paracidovorax avenae (assembly GCA_003029925.1). Lineage (GTDB taxonomy): Bacteria > Pseudomonadota > Gammaproteobacteria > Burkholderiales > Burkholderiaceae_C > Paracidovorax > Paracidovorax avenae_A. The sequence continues at coordinate 2,279,541 of CP028296.1, forward strand.
TCATCCTGCGGGTGGTGGACAAGTTCCTGCTGCAGCTGGAGACCCAGCTCGCCGAGAAGAAGGTGGAAGTCACCTTCACCGACACGCTGCGCAAGCACCTGGCGAAGAAGGGCTTCGATCCGCTGATGGGCGCGCGCCCGATGCAGCGCCTGATCCAGGACACCATCCGCCGCGCGCTGGCCGACGAACTGCTGTTCGGACGCCTGACCGAAGGTGGCCGCCTGACGGTGGACATCGAGGTCAAGACCGACGAGAAGGGGGTGGAAACGCCCGACGTGCTGCTGGACATCCAGCCGCTGCCGAAGAAGGACCGCTCGGCCAAGTCCGAGCCCGCGGAACCCGAAGAGGCGACGGCGGACTGACGGTCCCGCCCACCGTGCGCCGGTGCCCCGCGGCACCGCGCCGAGCCCGCAGCCCCACCAGGGGCTCGCGGGCTTTTTCTTTGGTGGGTGGCTTGGCCGATCCGTCAGCGCGGTGGCTGCATTGCGGCGGCCGCCATGGACTCCCGCTGGAAGAAGGCGACGATGGCCGCGTTGAAGTTGTCGTGGAACGCGGCGCGGTCGAAGCCGGGGCCATCCCGGCAGATCTCCGGCACCTGGCGTGCCAGGCCGTCGGAGCAGGGCGCCAGGAAGGCGAAGTGCGCCGCACCGCCGGCCACGTGCTATTCGGGCGCCGTGGGCAGGCCGTCGCGGACGGCCCTCACGCTTTCCGGCGTGACGCCGTCGCCGCCGAGTTCCGAGGCCCAGAGCTGCAGGGGGATGCGCACATTCCGCAGCCCCCGGGCGTCGAACACGCTCAGCGGGTCCACGACCACGGCGGCCCGTATCCTCGGGTCGGGCGGGGTGGCTGGCGGCACGGCACCGCTGGCTATCTCTCGGCACAGCGGCAAGGGGGAGCCTGCCGGGCACAGGTCGCGCCGCAGTGCCCAGTCCGGCTGCGCGCCGGCCAGGGCCAGCGCCGTGTAGCCGCCGCGCGAGAAGCCGAAGATGCCCACCCACTGTGGTGCCAGGGCCGCGCGGCCCGGCCAGCGGCCCAGCATATAGTCCACGAGGCGGCGCATGTCTTCCGGCCGGGTGGTAAAGGCCGAAAGCTTTGCCTGCCGGCTCAGGTCCTGCAAGTTGTCTCCGGGATGGTGGACCGCCGCCACGACGAATCCTGCGTCGGCGAGCGCCTGCGCCGTGTCGTGGTGGCCCAATGCGGAGCCGCCCGTGCCGTGCGACATGACGACCAGCGGCAGGTGCGAGCCCGCCACGGGGCAATCACGCACCCCCTGCAGCACCAGGGGTGGCAACGCGATGGGTGCGGCCGGCGTGGCGCAGGGGGACCAGACGGCCCCCCGCAGCGCGGGGCCTTGCGCATCGGCGGGCACATCGATGAAGGCAAGGCCCGCAGCATGGGCGGCGGGGGCGAGCGTGACGCAGAGGCTGGCCAGCAGGGCAGGGAGCAGTCTTTTCATGGGGTTGCCGGGGTCGGCCGTACCGGAATGAGCAGGTCGGTGCGCAGTTCGGTGGGGGCCGCGTTGCGCGGCGAGTTCAGGTAGTGCTCCAGCGCGGGCCGGTCATCGGGCTCGTAACCGCTGGCCGGCAGCCAGCGGGCGTAGAGCGCATCGAACGCCGCGTTGATGCGGGTGTAGGGCCCGGCCAGGCGGTGGCAGGCATACAGGCCCGCCGGAATGTCGATCCGTTCGATGTCCGGATGCATGGCGTTGGCCGGTGCCTCCACCGGAGCCGCCGCGGCGTGATAGCACAGCCCGGAGTCGGGGTCCCCGGCATCCTTCCCGCACATGCCCAGCCATGCCGTGCCGGGGGATTCGCCGATCAGCCGGCGCAGTCGCCGCTGCGTGTGGGGAATCGTGGCGGCGGGGCCGCGGTGGCGCAGGGCGAGAACCTGTCGCGCGGGCTGCTCGATGAGCCGCACGGCGGTCGCAGGGCTGCTGGCGGGAAGCCGTTTCTCAGGAGGGGTGTCCGGCGCGAGGTGCTGCATGGCGGCCTGGAAGGCGCTGGGCGCCTGCCCGCTGAACTGGCTGAAGGCCCGCGAGAACGCCTGGGGGCTCTCGTAGCCGGAGGCCAGCGCGATCTCGGTCACGCTCAGCATGCCTTCCTGCAGCAGGCTGGCCGCGCTGGCCAGGCGCACGCGCCGTACCGTCATGGCCACGCTTTCGCCCGTGACCCCCGCATAGAGGCGGTGGAAGTGCCAGGGCGAGAAATGCGCCAGGGCGGCCAGGTCCTCGAGGCGGTGCGTGGACAGCGGGTGCGCCACGATGTGCGCCACCACGCGAGCGACCCGCGCCCTGTATCTGGTCTCCGCCCGGCTTGTCTTCATGGGCGCATTCTGCCGGCCGGCGGTCCGCGGTGCTTAGCGGGGTTTGCGCAAATCACCGGGTGGCGACGGCGCCGCGGTCGGGGCGCCGATCGATCGCAGGCCGGGCCGGCATCAGGGCGCCTGCAGCTTCTGCAGCAGCTCCAGCGTCGGGTATCCGTCGGCCACCTGCCCGATGCTCAGCTGGAAGCGGCGCAGGCCGGCACGGGTGGCGGGGCCCATCACGCCGTCGGCGGTGCCGGCTGCAAAGCCGCGGGCGTTGAGGGCATTCTGCAGGTCGCGGGTCTGGGTGCGCGTCAGCGGCTGCAGGTCGCGGGGCCATGGAGCCGTGACACCGGGGCCTCCGGCGATCTGGCGCGCGAGCAGGCCCACGCCCAGGGCGTAGTTGATGGAGTTGTTGTAGCGCAGGATCACCCGGAAATTCGGCCCCACCATGAAGGCCGGCCCGCGTGCGCCCGCGGGCACGAGGATGGAGGCTCCGTCCAGCGCGGGCAGCGGCTGGCCGTCGATGGACTGCACACCCTCGTCCGCCCACTGGGTGGACGGGTGGCGCACGGCGAGCTCGGCGCGCTCGTAGTCGAAGCCCGGCGGCAGGCGCACTTCCACGCCCCAGGGCTGGCCGGCCTGCCATCCCATGCGCGACAGGAAGTTGGCGGTGGACGCGGCGACGTCCGGGACGCTGCCCCAGATGTCGCGGTGGCCGTCGCCGTCGGCGTCCACCGCGTAACCCAGGAACACGGACGGCAGGAACTGGGTGTGGCCCATGGCGCCGGCCCAGGATCCGATCATGCGGTCGGCGGCGATGTCGCCCTGGTCGATGATGCGCAGCGCGGCCAGCAGTTCACCGTGCGCCCAGTCGCGGCGGCGGCCCTCGTAGGCCAGCGTGGCGAGCGCATCGACGGTGCGGAAGCTGCCGAAGTTCGACCCGTAGTTGCTTTCCATGCCCCAGATGGCGGTGATGGCCTCGGCAGGCACGCCGTAGCGCGCGGCCGCCGAGTCCAGGGCTGCGCGCTGTTCGGCCAGCACATCGCGGCCGCGCTGGATGCGCGTGGGCGACACGGCGCTGTCCAGGTAGGCCCAGGGCGTGCGCGTGAACTCGGGCTGGGAGCGGTCGAGCTCGATCACCTGGGGCAGCCACTGCGCGCCGTCCAGGGCTGCGGCGACTGTTTCCGGGCGGATGCCGGCCTGCAGGGCCTCCTGCCGGAAGCCCGCGATCCACTGCGCGAAGCCGGCCTGGTCGGCCTCGGCGGAAAGCGGGGTGGCATCGGCTGCCGGCGCGGCGGGCTGGGCAGGGGCGGGCGTGGCGGCCTGCGTGCCCGGAGCGGGCACGGCCGGCGGTTCCGGGTGGGCGGGGACCGGCGCGGGTGGTGCGGCCTGCGCCGGGGGGGCGGAGGGAGCGGCGGCGCAGCCGGCCAGCAGGGCGCAGAGCAGGCCCGCCCCGGCGGCGGGCCACCACGGCCTGGCGGGCGCGGCGTGGACACGGGAGGACGGACGGAGGGCAGAGGCGGGCGTCGTGTTGCTTCGTTGCATGCCCCATTGTCCATGGCCGTGGCGGTGCCGGCATACTTGCGGCTGGAGTTTTACGCATCGCTGCGCTTCATCGATCCATGCATACTTTTTTTTGGCACGACTACGAAACCTTCGGCGCGGACCCGCGGCGCGACCGCCCCGCGCAGTTCGCGGGCATCCGCACGGACGCGGACCTGAACGAGATCGGCGAGCCGGTGATGATCTACTGCCGTCCGGCGCCGGACTATCTGCCCGATCCGGAGTCGTGCCTGCTCACCGGCATCACGCCGCAGCTGTGCCTGGAGCGTGGCCTGCCCGAGCACGAATTCGCCGCGCGCATCGAGGCGGAGCTGGCCCGGCCCGGCACCATCGGCGTGGGCTACAACACGATCCGCTTCGACGACGAGATCACGCGCTTCATGTTCTGGCGCAATCTGATCGACCCCTATGCGCGTGAATGGCAGAACGAATGCGGCCGCTGGGACCTGCTGGACGTGGTGCGCCTGACCTACGCGCTGCGCCCCGACGGCATCGAGTGGCCGCGCAAGGAGGATGGGTCTCCCAGCCTGAAGCTCGAACACCTGTCGCGCGCCAACGGCCTGGTGCACGAGGCCGCGCACGATGCGCTGTCGGACGTGCGTGCCACGATCGCGCTGGCGCGGCTGATCCGCGAGCGGCAGCCGAAGCTGTTCGACTTCGCGCTCGGCCTGCGCCGCAAGGACCGCGTGGCCGCGGAGCTGCGCCTGCCCGCGACGGCCGATACTGCGCGCCCCTTCCTGCACGTGTCGGGCATGTTCCCGGCGGACCGCGGCTGTCTGGGTATCCTGTGGCCGCTGGCCAGCCACCCGACCAACCGCAACGAGCTGATCGCGTGGGACCTGGCGCACGACCCGTCCGAACTGGCCAGCCTGGACGCCGCGCGCATCCGCGAGCGGCTCTTCACGCGCACCGCCGACCTGCCCGAGGGCGTGGCGCGGCTGCCGGTCAAGAGCGTGCACCTGAACAAGTCCCCCATGGTGGTGGGCAACGTGAACACCCTCACGCCGGCCATGGCGCAGCGCTGGGGCATCGACGTGGAGCGTGCCGCAGCCCATGCGGAGATCGCACGGGCACTGCCCGACATGAGCGCGATCTGGGCCGAGGTGTTCGCACGGCCGAAGGACGCGCCGGCCGACGTGGACCAGGACCTGTACGGCGGCTTCGTCGGCAACGAGGACCGGCGCCGCCTGCAGCGGCTGCGCACGCTGCCGCCGCAGGAGCTGGCGCTGGCCCGGCCGGGTTTCGACGACGAGCGCCTGGAAGAGCTGGCCTGGCGCTTCCGCGCACGCAACTTCCCCGAGACGCTGGACGAGGGGGACCGCGAGCGCTGGGAAGCCCTGCGCGTGGCGCGCCTCATGGAAGGCGAGGGCGGCGGCCTGACGTTCGATGCGCTGTTCGCGCGGCTGGACACGCTGGGCGAAACGGCGGACGAGCGTGGCGAGGCGATCCTGGGGGCGCTGTACGAATATGCAGAAAGCATCGCTCCCGATTTCTGACGGGCCCGTGCCTCTGCCGGCCTCTGCCGGCGGGTTGGATGCCCTGCTGGCCTGGGCGCGCGCCTGCCCGCGGCTCTTCGTGCTGACCGGCGCGGGCTGCAGCACGGCGTCCGGCATCCCGGACTACCGGGACGAGGGCGGCGCCTGGAAGCGCTCCCCGCCGGTCACCTACCAGGCCTTCATGGGCGACGAAGCGGTGCGCCGGCGCTATTGGGCGCGCAGCATGATCGGCTGGCGCGTCATGGGCGGCGCCGCGCCCGGGGCCGCGCACCACGCCCTGGCGGCGCTGGAGGCGATGGGCCGGATGGAGATGCTGCTCACGCAGAACGTGGACGGTCTGCATACGGCGGCCGGGCAGCAGCGGGTGATCGACCTGCACGGGCGCATCGACACGGTGCGCTGCATGGCCTGCGAGGCGCGCATGCCGCGTGCGGACCTGCAATCCTGGCTGGAGGCCCGCAACCCGGCCTGGGCGGCGCTGGAGGCGGCCGCTGCGCCGGACGGCGATGCCGACCTGGACGGCCGCGACTTTTCCGCGTTCGAATTGCCCGCATGTCCCCATTGCGGCGGCGGCCCGCTGAAGCCGGACGTGGTGTTCTTCGGTGAAAGCGTGCCGCGCGAGCGCGTGGAGGCCGCGCGGGCGGCGCTGGCCCGGTCCGACGGACTGCTCGTGGCGGGATCGTCCCTGATGGTGTACTCGGGTTTCCGCTTCGTGCAGGCGGCCGTGGACGCCGGGCTGCCGGTGGCGGCCGTGAACCGGGGCGTGACGCGCGCGGACGGATCGATCGCGGTCAAGATCGAGGACGACGTGGGCCGCGTGCTGCAGGCCCTGGCGCAGGCGCTCGCACCGGCCGGAGGGATGCCGCCGGGTGCATGACCCGGTGGCACGGGCGGGTTTGCGCGACGACGCCAGCCGATGGTGCTATGGTGGCCGGATAACGCCCGGGCCGCGCCGAGAGCGCGAGCCGGGGCCCTGAGGAGACAAACCCATGCAGAGCTCCCTCCATGGCGGGGAAGCGGCGCAGGCCGCCGCTTTCGCGCCGCTGCCTTCGGCCCGCGTGATCGCCGAGTCGCACGAGCGCTCCCGCTCCTTCGGCCTGCAACGGCATGCATCCGCCGACCTCCAGCCCCTGGCGCCCGACGCGCTCGCCTGGGCCGTGGCGCGCAACGACGCGCTCTGCGCGCATGCGCTCCCCGTCATGGAAACCCTCTCGGCGCAGATCGCGGGCACGCAGAGCATGGTGCTGCTGACCGACGCGCAGGGCGTGGTGCTGCACGCCCTGGGCGACGAGGAATTCCTCGGGCGCGCCCACCGGGTCGCGCTGCGGCCCGGCGGCTCGTGGTCCGAGCGCAGCAAGGGCACGAACGCCATCGGCACGGCACTGGCCCTGGGCGATGCGGTGCAGGTGAACGGCGACGAGCATTTCCTGGCCGCCAACCAGTTCCTCACCTGCTCCTGCGCACCCATCTGCGATCCGCTGGGCCAGGTGATCGGCGCGCTCGACGTGAGCGGCGACCGCCACCAGCAGAGCGCCCACACCCTGGCGCTGGTGCGCATGTCCGCCCGCATGGTCGAGAACCATCTCTTCGGCAAGGTGTACGAGGACGCGGTGCGGCTGCGTTTCCATGCGCGCCCGGAGTTTCTGGGCACGCTGGTGGAGGGGCTGGCCGCGTTCACGCCGGAGGGCCGTTTCCTCGCGGCCAACCGCAGCGGGCAGTTCCAGCTCGGCATGTCGGCGAACGCGCTGCAGGCGCAGACCTTCCCGTCGCTCTTCGGCATGCCGATGAGCGCGCTGCTGGCCCATGCGCGCGGCGCCATGCCCCGGCCGCTGCAGCTCGCGCTGCCCGGCGGGGTGGTGGTCAATGCGATGGTGGAATTCCGCCCGAAGGGGGCTGCGGCCCCCGGCTGGATGGTGCAGGGGCGCGACGAGGATGTTTCCTCAGCGTCCGTGTCCATGCCCGTGCCCGTGGCGCCAGCTCCTGCAGCAGTCGCTTCGGCAACACGGCCGCGGCCTGTCGCCCCGGTGCCGGCCGGCGGTCCGCGGTTGTCCGGCCTGCGCTACCTGGATACGGGCGATGCGCAATTGGCGCAGGTGATCGACCGCGTCTCGCGCGTGCTGGGCAGCGACGTGCCCATGCTCATCCTCGGCGAGACCGGCACGGGCAAGGAACTGCTGGCCCGCGCCATCCACCAGGACGGTCCCCGCGCGCGCGGGCCCTTCGTGGCGGTGAACTGCGCATCGATTCCGGAAACGCTGATCGAGGCGGAACTGTTCGGCTACGAGGAGGGCGCCTTCACGGGCGCGCGGCGCAAGGGCAGCGTGGGCAAGATCGCCCAGGCCCACGGCGGCACGCTGTTCCTGGACGAGATCGGCGACATGCCGCTCGCCATGCAGGCCCGGCTGCTGCGCGTGCTGCAGGAACGCACCGTGGCGCCGCTCGGCTCGGCGCGGCAGATCCCGGTGGATGTGCATGTGCTGTGCGCCACCCACCGCAACCTGCGCGACATGATGGCCCGGGGGGTGTTCCGCGACGATCTCTATTACCGGCTCAACGGGCTGGTGGTGCGCCTGCCGGCGCTGCGCGAGCGCTCGGACCTGCGTGTCATCGTGCAGCGCCTCCTGCAGGCGCAGGACCGCGAGCGGGCTGCCGAAAGCTCCACGCCCGGGGGGTGGCAGCGACCGCGCCGGACGGCGCCCCTGCGGGTCTCATCCCGGGCCATGGAGCTGTTCCTGCGGCACCGCTGGCCGGGCAACCTCCGCCAGCTCTCGAATGCGCTGCGCACGGCGGCGCTGATGGCCGGCGATGCGGACGAGATCGACATCGGGCATCTGCCGGAGGACCTGTTCGATGAAGTTCCTCCTGCTTCCGCGGCCCCGGTGCCCGCAGGCCCCCGGGGCGATGCCGTGTCCGGGGCGTCGGCGTGGGAAGCCGGGCCATGCCCGCCGGGCCGCAGCGCTGCACACCGGTCCGAGCCGGGTGCGGTGCGCTCATGGGACGAGACCGTGGAAGATGCGCTGCGCCATGCGCTGTCGGTGCATGGCGGCAATGTGTCCGCCGTGGCGCGGGCCCTGGGGGTGTCGCGCAATACGGTGTATCGGCGGCTGAAGGCCATGGACGTGACGGCCGCCCATCATTGAGGGCCGGGACGGTGTCAGTCGGGCAATCGCTCGACCTGACGCCCCGATACTCTCTTTTTCGCGAGCGCACCCCATGCAAGGCGTCCAACGGGGCAGGCCCAGAGGATGGACAGCACCCCTGCGACGATCCGTGATTCTGGATCGGCCGTGCTCGCAAAAACGGCGACGGCGGCATTGAGCAGCCCCGCGATGGGCGCGATGGCGAACAGCCAGATCGCGGCCACCCCGTTGTGCTGGAGCTTCAGGCAGGCGAGCGGCACGAGGCAAAGAAGGGCGGGACTGTAGATGAGCCAGGCCAGCAGTGCATTGCCTTCACCGACGTAGGGCAGCCCGCTCGCCGAAAGGTTCAGGACGATCCCCCATGCCACGATCCCGACGGCCAGGCCCGCCAATCCGAGGAGATACCGCATGGGACGTCCGTCAAGCCGCCCCGCGCGGCGGCGGCCCCAGTGCCTCGATGGCCGCCCATTCGGCGTCGCCGTAGAGCCGCGAGCGGGTGAGGAACCGCAGCCCCGTGGGCCGCTCCAGCGAGAACATGCCGCCGTTGCCGGGCACGGCATCGATGATCAGGTGCGTGTGTTCCCAGTAGGCGAACTGGGATTCGCTCATGTAGAAGGGCGTGCCCGCGATCTCGCCGAGCAGCACGTCGGAATCGCCGAGCATGAATTCGCCGCGGGCGAAGCACATGGGCGCGCTGCCGTCGCAGCAGCCGCCGGACTGGTGGAACATGAGCGGGCCGTGCTGTGCCTGCAGCCGCTCGATGAGGGCGATGGCCTCGGGCGTGGCCGAGACACGGGTTGCGGAAGCGGGGGGCGCGGTCGTCGTCATGCGGTGTCTCCTGTCATGGGGTCTGCGCTTCGTGCAGTGTGCCCGAAGCGCAGCGGCTGCGCCCGCCCTGCGGCAGTCCACGCCCTGCGCTGGTACGCAGGGCATGTCCGCCGAGGTCGTCAGTGCGCCGCCATGTCCAGCACGATGCGGCCCTGGATCTGGCCTTTGTGCATGCGCGCGAACACGTCGTTGATGTTCTCCAGCCTCTCGGTCGCCACGGTGGCCTTGACCTGACCGCGGGCCGCGAAGTCCAGCGATTCCTGCAGGTCCAGGCGCGTGCCTACGATGGAGCCGCGCACCGTCACGCCGCGCAGCACCATGTCGAAGATGGGCAGCGGGAAGTTGCCGGGTGGCAGGCCGTTGAGCGCCACCGTGCCGCCGCGGCGCACCATGCCCAGCGCCTGCTCGAAGGCCTTGGGCGAGACGGCCGTGACCAGCGCGCCATGGGCGCCGCCGATCTCCTTTTGCAGGTAGGCGGCCGGGTCGGTGGTTTTCGCGTTCACCGTCACGCTGGCGCCGAGTTTTTTCGCCAGTTCGAGCTTGTCGTCTTCCACGTCCACGGCCGCCACGTTCAGGCCCATGGCCTTGGCGTACTGCACGGCCATGTGGCCCAGGCCGCCGATGCCGGAGATGACGACCCAGTCGCCCGGCTTGGTGTCCGTCACCTTCAGGCCCTTGTACACGGTCACGCCCGCGCACAGCACGGGGGCGATGTCCACGAAGCCGACGTCCTTGGGCAGGTGGCCCACGAAATTCGGGTCGGCCAGAGCGTAGTCGGCAAAGCCGCCGTTGACCGAATAGCCGGTGTTGCTCTGCGATTCGCACAGGGTTTCCCAGCCGCCCAGGCAGTGGGTGCAGCAGCCGCAGGCCGAATGCAGCCAGGGTACGCCCACGCGGTCGCCTTCCTTCACGTGCCTCACGTTCCTGCCGATGGCCGCGACGAATCCCACGCCCTCATGGCCGGGGATGAACGGCGGGTTCGGCTTGACGGGCCAGTCGCCTTCGGCGGCGTGCAGGTCGGTGTGGCAGACGCCGGAGGCCTCGATCTTCACGAGGATCTGGTCATCGGCGGGCGTCGGGACCGGGGCTTCCTCGATGGTGAGGGGCTTGCCGAATTCGCGCACGACGGCGGCTTTCATGGTCTTGGGAAGCATGGAACGGGAATCCTTTCTTGTGTCGGAAGGGTTGGAACCTCGAGCAGGTTCTCGACGGGGAGGGCTGGCTTCCACCATATGCCGCCCTCCCTCGGTCGCTGCTGATGCAGGTCAAGCCGTCAGAAGAAGCCCAGCTTGTTCGGGCTGTAGCTCACGAGCAGGTTCTTGGTCTGCTGGTAGTGGTCGAGCATCATCTTGTGGTTCTCGCGGCCGATGCCGGACTGCTTGTAGCCGCCGAAGGCCGCATGCGCGGGGTAGGCGTGGTAGCAGTTGGTCCACACGCGGCCTGCCTGGATGCCGCGGCCCATGCGGAAGGCGCGCGCGCCGTCGCGGCTCCACACGCCGGCGCCCAGGCCGTAGAGCGTGTCGTTGGCGATCTCCAGCGCTTCCTCCTCGGTCTTGAAGGTGGTGACGGACACCACCGGGCCGAAGATTTCCTCCTGGAAGATGCGCATCTTGTTGTGGCCCTTGAACACCGTGGGCTTGACGTAGTAGCCGCCGGCCAGGTCGCCGCCGAGCATGTTGCGCTCGCCGCCGATCAGGCATTCGGCACCTTCCTTCTTGCCCAGGTCCAGGTACGAGAGAATCTTCTCCAGCTGTTCCTGCGAGGCCTGCGCGCCGATCATGGTGCCCTTGTCGAGCGGGTGGCCCTGGGTGATGGCGGCCACGCGCTTCAGGGCGCGTTCCATGAAGCGGTCGTAGATCGATTCCTGGATCAGCACGCGGCTGGGGCAGGTGCAGACCTCGCCCTGGTTCAGCGCGAACATGGCGAAGCCTTCCAGCGCCTTGTCGAAGAAGGCGTCGTCGGCGCTCATCACATCCTCGAAGAAGATGTTGGGGCTCTTGCCGCCCAGCTCCAGCGTGACCGGGATGATGTTCTGGCTGGCGTACTGCATGATGAGCCGGCCGGTGGTGGTCTCGCCCGTGAAGGCGATCTTCGCGATGCGGTTGCTGGACGCCAGCGGCTTGCCGGCCTCCAGGCCGAAGCCGTTGACCACGTTCAGCACGCCCGCGGGCAGCAGGTCGCCGATCATCTCGAGCAGGACCAGGATGGAGGCCGGCGTCTGCTCCGCGGGCTTGAGCACCACGCAGTTGCCGGCAGCCAGGGCGGGTGCCAGCTTCCAGACGGCCATCAGGATCGGGAAGTTCCAGGGAATGATCTGGCCCACGACGCCCAGCGGCTCGTGGAAGTGGTAGGCCATGGTGTCATGGTCGATCTCGCTGATGCCGCCTTCCTGCGCCCGCACGGCGCCCGCGAAGTAGCGGAAGTGGTCGATGGCCAGCGGAATGTCGGCCGCCATGGTCTCGCGCAGCGGCTTGCCGTTGTCGATGGTTTCAGCCACCGCGATGGTCAGCAGGTTGGCTTCCATGCGGTCGGCGATCTTCAGCAGGATGTTGGCCCGGTCCGTCGTGGAGGTCTTGCCCCAGGCCGCCTTGGCCTTGTGCGCGGCGTCCAGCGCGGCGTTCACGTCCTTGTCGTTGGAACGCGGAATCGAGGTGAACACCTGGCCGTTGATGGGCGAGCTGTTCTCGAAGTACTGGCCGTCCACCGGCGGAACCCACTGGCCGCCGATGTAGTTGCCGTACTGCTTCTTGTAGGGGTTGGCGATGCCGAGGTTGGCGATTTCTGCCATGTCCATGGTGCTTGTCTCCTGTGGTGATGGAATGTCCGGGCGGCGCACCGTGCGCTCTCCGGTGCAGGACATTGCGCAAGCCGCATGCCAGCGCATGCGCCCCGTGTTCCATGAACTGCGCCCGCCCGCGGGGTGCTCCATGTGGTCCGTTATGGAACAGTGGCTGCGCAGGTGTGTTGCATGGCGGAGCAGCGGTGCCGGCGGTCGCCGCCGGCCGGCCCGGGAGCGGAGGCGTGCCGTCCCTCCCGCCCGCTCGGCCGGAAGGGGCTGCCCGCGGTATCCGGGCAATTGCGCCGCTCTTGGTGTATAACCGCGCCTCCCCGGACACCCGCGGCGCCGCGCCCCGCGCCTGCCGGCACCACCGACCCATCCCCCGAGCATGACTGACCACTACGCCGCCCTCGGTCTGAGCGCGACCGCGAGCCTGGCCGACATCAAGAAGGCGTTCCGCCAGAAGGCGGCCTTCTACCACCCCGACCGCAATCCCTCGCCGGATGCGGCCGAGCGCTTCCGCGCGGCCCAGAAGGCCTACGAGGTGCTGTCGGACGACGCCGCGCGCCAGGCCTACGACGACAACCGCCGCCGCAACCTGCTCGACGATCCGCTCCAGACGGCGCGGGAGATCTGGCAGTCCTATTTCAAGAACGTGCTTTCCTCGTGAAACCCTCTCCTTTCTTCCATGACCTGCGTTCGGCCTACCAGGCCGAGCTCGACGACCTCGCCCAGGATTCCGAGGGCAAGGACGTGCTGCGCAAGCGCCTCGCCCAGAAGCGCGGCGAGATCGCCTTCCTGGCCAAGATGATCGATTTCAGTCCCGAGATGGTCGCGGTGGCCTTCCACCAGGGCTTCCGCTTCCACCGGCCGGCCGCGCTCGATCCGCTGCTGGGGCGGGGCGGGGTGTCGGACCTGCCGGAATGGTCCGCGCTGGGCGGCTCGGTGGCGCTCGAGCCCTGGGCCCAGCCGCTCGCGGACGTGGTGCTGGCCGAACCGTCGGGCGCGCGCTTCCTGTCCCTGGCGGCGCTGCTCGAATACCAGCGCCAGCACGCGCGCTTCGCCGGCCAGGGCGCCGGCAGCGCCGAGGCCGGGGAGGGCGACGCGGAAGAAGGCGGAGACGAGGCGGAGCAGGGCGACGACGACGAGGCCCGCTGGAGCGCCGACGACGCCAGCGAGCCCCGCAGCCATGCCGACCGCGAGGAGGCCGCCGCCGACTGGATGGCCGGCCTCGGATTCGACCGCAAGGAGTAATCGCCCATGTCACGACATCTCGCCCTCATCACCCAGACCCAGGCCCTGATCGCCGCCGGCGACATCGTGGGCGCCGAGTCCGCCCTGTCCCAGCTCGCCGACGACGAGGGCGACCGCGCGCTGGTCGAGGTGCTGGACGAGCTCGCGCCCAAGGACGTGCTGGCCGTCATGCGCGAGTACGACGAATCCCGCGCCTCGGTGGTCAACATGCTGGTGACGCCCCAGCAGTTCGCGCGCGCGCTGGTGCTGGAAAAGCAGTACAAGGATGCCACCCACACCTACCTGCGCAGCATGGTGAACGCCGTCGTGTTCCGTGGCGACGTGGATCCGGTGGAGTTCCTCACCGCCATCGGCGACCTGGAAGGCGGCAGCGAGGCCCTGGCCCATTATTTCGCGGAGAAGTGGAGCCGCCTGGAGGCCTTCGCGCGCACCGGCCTCTTCGACGCCACCGAGGACTACGGCCCGGCGCTGACCGAAGACCAGCTCTTCAACGTGGCCTACGCCCCCCCGAAGGTGGACCAGGACGAGGTGGCCGACCGCGACTGGATGCAGCTCGCCTGGCTGCTGCGCTACCAGTGCCCGGACCTGTTCATCGAGACCCTGCTGGTGCTGCGCGCGAAGGCGCAGGCCTACGACGAAGGGCTGGGCGACGACGAACACGGCACGGACGAGGACGACGACGGCAGGTTCGAGACCAGCGAGACCGACCGCGGCAAGGCCACCCCGGCCGCGCGGGCGTCCGACGAAGAGTCGGCGATCTGAGCCGGAGGCCGCCGTGATGAGCGTTTCCGATTCCAGCCCGGCCGCAGGGGGCGCGACGGCGCTGTCGCTGCACGACGGCCGCCCGTTCTTCGAGAAGGCCCTGGTGCATGGCATCCGCCACGGCATCGTGCCGGCCGAGCGCGTGGAGGCCATCGCGGCCGAAGCTCCCAAGGGCATGGTGCAGATCGCCCGCTACTTCGGCACGGAGTTCCTGAGGCCCGACCTGGAGCGCGCGCGCGAGCGCATGGTAAACCTCGTCAGCCTCGACCTGATCGAGGACAGCGGCGGCGACCTGGAGCGGGCCGCGCAGAGCCTGCGCGAGCACAGTTTCCTGTCGCGCTCCAAGGCGGGCTCGGACCGGCTGCGTCGCCTGATCGCGCTGCCGCAGAGCAGCAATTTCGGGTTCCTTTCGACCACCGGCGAGCCGGACGTGCAGCAGCTGTCGGTCTGGTCGCTGCGCAGCCACGCCGACTACCGCGCCGAGCTGGAGCGCCGCACCGGCATCGCCGCCGCGATCGAAGCTGCCCGCTGGTTCGCTGAGCGCCTGGACCTGGACGAGGGCGCCCTGGAGGCGGCCGGTGCCGAGGCCGAGGCCGTGGTGCGCATGGGCCTGCTGTGGCACTGGATGCATCCCGCGGCCGAGGCCTGGCCGCATGCCGTGTCGTTCGAGAAGCGCCTGTCCGCGATGCGGCGCAAGGGCATCCCCGCGCCGTCGCGCCTGCCGCTGCCCGGCGGCATGCCGGCCGAGGTGGCGGCCGTCGCGGACGCGCATGTCGCGGCCGTGCTGGCGGATGCCGCGCGCATCCTCGACGCGGCCACCGCCCCCCGCGCGCTGCTGCGGCCCATGGGCAGCTTCCGCGCGCGCTACTTCCTGGAGGACGATCCGCTCGCCGAGGTGGACGACTACCACCAGGGGCTGGACGCCCTGCTGGAAGCCGGGGACGACGCAGACACAGCGCCCGCGCCGGCCAGCCGGACCTGGGAGCGGCTCACGCAGGGCCACGAGGACGAGCATTCGCTGCTCACGCTCTTCCTATGCCTGGCGGCCGGCGTGCCGCGCAAGACCGTGCTGACCGAAAAGGCCGCCGCAAGCTTGGTGCGCCGCGTGCGCAAGCAGGGCTGGCAGCCGGAGCTGGCCGAGGAATTCATCCGCACGCATGCGGCCAGCGTGCGCCAGGGCAGCTACCTGGCGCTCTGGAAGTCCTTCGTGGACGAGTCCGCCACCACGCTGCTCAACCACCGGGACGAGCGCCTGGAAGAGGCGCGCGCGCTGCTGCGCCGCGAATGCCACGTGGCGGACGGCGTGGAGTGAACGGGGCGCCGGCACCGGACACCGGGCCGGCGGAGGCCTTCTGGCGCGACCCGGCGCTGCCGTTCGCCGAAAGCCGCCGTGCCAGCCGCAGCCGCGCCTGCTACCGGCCCCACCTGCACCCCACGTTCTCGATCGGCGCGGTGGACGGTGGCCGCAGCGTCTTCACGGGCGCGGAACGCGGACCCGTCCCGCTGCGTGCGGGCATGCTGGTGTTCGTGCCGGCCGGGCGCGTGCATGCCTGCAACCCGGCGCCGGGCTCCGCGTGGAGCTACCAGATGCTGCACCTGGATGCGGCATGGCTCCAGGCGGTGCGCAGCGAGGCCGCCGCAGCCGTGCCGGAAGGCGGCGGCCCGGTGCGCATCGTGGACGATCCGGCCTGCCATGCGCGGTTCGCGCGCCTGAACGCGCTGCTGTTTTCCCCGGCCGCGCCGCAGGACAAGGAAGCGGCGCTGATCGAATTCATCGGCGACAGCGACGCGGTGCACGGCCTGAGTATCCCGTCGCCCGGTGCCGGTCCCCACCTGCGGGAGCGCCTGCGTCCGGCGATGGAGCGCCTGCGCGACGCGCCCGCCGACAGCGCGCCGCTCGATGAATTGGCCCGGCTGGCCGGCATGGGCCGCTACCAACTGATCCGGGCGTTCAAGGCCGCCACCGGCATGACACCCCATGCCTGGCAGATGAACCTGCGGATCAACTGCGCGCGGGCGCGCCTGCGGGGCGGGGACAGCCTCGCGGACGTGGCCCATGGCCTGGGTTTCGCTGACCAGGCCCACTTCCAGCGGATGTTCAAGGCGCATGCGGGCGTGACCCCGGGGCGGTTCCGCGTTTAGCTTCCCTTCGGCCGGGCCCGCGGGCGCAATTTCATTCAATACGGCGCGCGCGGTGGCCGGCACAGTGGCGGCCTCCCCCAGCCTGCCTGCCATCCGAATGGAACAGTTCCTCCTGATCGCCGCCGCGCATTTCCTCGCCCTGCTGTCGCCCGGGCCGGATTTCTTCCTGATCGCCCGGACCTCGCTGTCGGCAGGATGGCGGACGGCCGGCGGGGCCTGCGTGGGCATCGCGCTCGCCAACGGCGTGTTCATCGTGGCCGCTTTTGCGGGGCTCTCCGTTCTGCGCGCCGGCAGCCCGTGGTTCACCGGCATCCAGCTGGCCGGAGCCGCCTATCTGCTCTACCTGGGCGTGCTGTTCATGCGCCATGCGGGCCGCAGCTGCCTGGACGTCTCCGCTGCCGGGGCTGCGGGCACCATCGAATCAGGGCGCGGTGCCTGGTGGCGGGCCGCGGGCATGGGGTTCGTTTCGGCCGCGCTCAATCCGAAGAACGCGCTGTTCTATGCGAGCCTCGCGGCCATGCTGGCCGGACCGCAGGCCACGCCGGGATGGAAGGTGTTCTACGGCGCGTGGATGTTCTGCGCCGTGCTGCTGTGGGACTTGGCAGTCGCCGTCGCGATCGGCAACCAGGCCGTGCTGCGCCGCTTCGCGCGGGCGCTGCCCTGGCTGGAGCGGGTGTCGGGCGCCGTCCTGGTCCTGGCCGGCTGCCTCGTGCTCGCGATGCTCCTGCGCGCGGGATGAAAAAAGGAAAACCGCCCCGGCGGTGCCGGGGCGGCTCGTTATCGGCCCATGGGCCGCGATGGCATCAGAGATCGCCGAACTGCGCCTGGGCGACCGTGGGCAGGTGGCTCCGGATGAAGTTCTGGATCACGTTGCACGGCAGCAGGAACGGCCGCTGCGTGATCGTGATGGTGCAGGTCTGGCCGCTCACCATGAAGGTGCCCGCCACGGTGCCGAGCGGGGAACCCACGGTGAAGGCGCCGCCGCTGGGGCCGCCGGTG
Source organism: Paracidovorax avenae (assembly GCA_003029925.1). Classification (GTDB taxonomy): domain Bacteria; phylum Pseudomonadota; class Gammaproteobacteria; order Burkholderiales; family Burkholderiaceae_C; genus Paracidovorax; species Paracidovorax avenae_A. The sequence continues at coordinate 2,296,808 of CP028296.1, forward strand.
ATCGTGCCGCCGTGGTCATGGATCATGGTGGCGATCTTGACGAACAGCTCCTGGGCGCTGCCGGTGAAATCGACGCTGAAGGGAGGGCAGGATGCCATGGGGGTGTTTCCTTTCGCTGTTGGTTCGGTGCGCGGGCTCAGCAGACGCCGAACACCTTCACGGTGAAGGACGGCTGGCTGCTGCCGTTCAGGTACACCGTGGCCTTCAGACCCGTGGGGATGAAGCTGCCGCAGGTTTGCGCGCACACCTTGATTTGCGCGCTGACGGGAATGTGGATCGGAGACGTGAAGCAGAGGTTGCCGTAGATCGGGATGGAGAAGCAGATCTGGTTGGTGGACTGGTTGTAGCTGCCGCCCACGCACACGGAGAGCTTCAGTGCGTGTACGCCTTCGAGGTTCACGCTGGGCGAGGCGGAAGCCAGGTTTTGCGGCGCGGCAGCGAAGCCGGTCAGCGCGTAGTTGGGAACGTGGGCTTCATCTTGCGCGCCGTTGTTGTTCTGGGAATTGCAATTGCAGTCGGACATGATTTTTCCTCTCTCGATTCGTTGCTGTTGAAGTCGGCCGGGGCCATGCAACTTGTCTGCTTCCGGCCGTAGGGGGCGCCTTCGCTGCGGTCGCGATTCCGTGGGGACCGGGATCGACAACTGGGTGAAAGGCAGGCGGATTCTGTGAGCCGGCGGCGTCTTCAGCCTTTAACTGCGTCTTTATTCTTCTGAAGAATCCTGAATCCCCTGAGATGCGGAAATTCGTCCGAACCGACCGTGTTCTGGTATTTCTTATTTTTATGGGCGGTTAATTTTTATTCATAGCTTCTGGGTGGAAGCGCGTGATCGAGGCGCTGCAAGGGCTGCGATTGCATCCGATTACATCGATGCCGTCCGTTGCGAGGGCCGGGGGTAGAGTGCAGGACGCGGGGGAGGAAACCGCAGAGCCTGTCCAAGAAAGAAAACGATGGCCCCAGAATTCGCGTTTGACCATTTCGTGCTGAAGGTGCGGGAGCGTCAATTGCTCTCGCACGGGTGCCCGGTCGCCCTGGGCACCCGTGCCTTCGATGTGCTGTGCACGCTGGTGCACCGCGCCGGCATGCTCGTGACCAAGTCCGAGCTGTTCCGGCAGGTGTGGCCCGGCATGGTCGTGGAGGAAAACAACCTGCAGGTCCACGTGTCCGCCCTGCGCAAGCTCGTGGGCGCGGACCGCATCGTCACGATTCCCGGCCAGGGCTACCGGTTCGTGGCGCGCGTGGCCCGGCCTCCGGAGCCGGGACAGGAGGCCCCCCAGGTCTCTCAGGCGCCAGTGCCCGATGCGTACACGGGCCGGTCGATCGCGGTGCTGCCCTTCGGCGCAGGCCCCGATGCCGGCCAGCGCCACTTCGCCGATGGCCTGGCGGAGGACGTCATCCAGCGGATGTCCCGGTCGCGCTGGATGAGCGTGATCGCCCGCAATGCGACGCAGCGCTACGGCCACCCCCTGCCGCCCAACGCGGTGATCGCCCGCGAGCTGGGCGTGCGCTACCTCGTGGCCGGCCAGGCCCGCTTCCATGCGGGGCGGGTGCGCGTGACGGCCGACCTGATCGATGCCACCCGCAACGAGACCATCTGGACCGAGAGCTACGAGCGCCCGGCCGATGACCTGGCTGCGGCGCAGTACGCGATTTCCGCGGCCATCGCGAGCGCGGTGGAGCCCGTCCACCTGCGCCGCGAGGAATGCCTGCACAGTGCCGTTCCGCCGCAGGATGGCGATTACTGGCCGCTGCTCATGCGGGCGCGCTGGCATTTCTGGCGCTCCGGCCGCGACCACCTGCGGCAGGCCGGGCACTACGCCCGCCGGGCGCTGCAGGCGCGGCCCGACGATGCCTCCAGCCTGGCCCTGCTGGCCTTCGTGCACATGGCCCGCGTGTGGGCGGGACGCTCGGAATGCGTGCGCGTGGACGCTTCCGAGGCGCGCCGCCTGGCGCTGCGCGCGGTGGGCAGCGACGATACCGATGCCTTCGCCCACTTCACGCTCGGCACCGCACTGTCGTTCTCCGGCCATTTCGCGCAGGCGATGTCGGAGCAGGAACTGGCCCTGTCCATCTGCCCGCAGTTCGCGGCCGCCACCGGCGAACTCGGGCGCCTGCTGGCCTTCAGCGGGCGCGCCCGAGAGGCGGACGACCGTGCCCGGCAGGCCTGCGAGGCCAGCCCCCTGGACCCGCAGATGAGCCTGTGGATGCGCACGCGGGCACTGGCCCGGTTCGTGGAGGGCGATTACCGCGGGGCCGAGGCCTTCGCGCTGCAGGCGCTCGCCCAGCGGCCGGACTGGCTGCTGAACCACTACCTGCTGGCGGCCTGCCAGACCGCCGCCGGCCATGGGGCCGACGGACACCGCACCCTGGAGCAGGCCCGCCGTTTCGGCCCCTATTCGGCCGAGGCGCTGCGGGCCGGCCATCCGTTCGTGGACGGGGCCGTGCTGGCGCACTACACGGATTGCCTGCAGCAGGCCGGATGGCGGGGATAGCCGGAGAGCCAGCCCCCGGGTCCGGGTGAGCCTCCGGTCAGCGGGCGTGCAGGAAGTCCACCTGCGCGGGCCGGCCCGGCAGCGACAGCGCGGCCGTGGGCACGGGGCTGCCCGCCAGCCGGCGTCCGCGCCGCCAGACACCCAGCCGCGTGGCGCGCAGGCGGATGGCCTCCGCGGGCGTGCGTGCATGCAGCAGCACGAAATCCGCGTGGCAGCCCGGGGCGAGCCCGTAGCCCTCCAGGCCCAGCAGGCGGGCGGGGTTTTCGGTCACGGCGTCGAAGCATTGGCGCATCGCGTCCTGGCCCGTCATCTGCGCCACGTGCAGGCCCATGTGCGCGGCCTCCAGCATGTCGGCGCTGCCGCCGCCGTACCACGGGTCCATCACGCAATCGTGGCCGAAAGCCACCGTCAGCCCGGCCGCGAGCAGTTCGGGCACGCGGGTCATGCCGCGGCGCTTCGGGTAGGTGTCGTGCCGGCCCTGCAGGGTGATGTTGATGAGCGGGTTCGCCACCACGCCCAACTGCGCCTCGGCCATGAGCGGGATCAGCTTGCTCACGTAGTAGTTGTCCATGCTGTGCATCGACGTGAGGTGCGAGCCCGTGGCGCGGCCGTGCAGGCCCAGCCGGTGCGTCTCGTGGGCCAGGGTTTCCACATGGCGCGACAGCGGGTCGTCGCTCTCGTCGCAGTGCATGTCCACGCGCAGGCCGCGCTCGGCGGCAAGCTCGCACAGCAGCCGCACGCTCTCGGCGCCCTGCGCCATGGTGCGCTCGAAGTGGGGAATGCCGCCGACCACGTCCACGCCCAGGTCCAGCGCGCGGCGCAGGTTGTCGAGGCCGCCGGGCGTGCGCAGCACGCCGTCCTGCGGGAAGGCTACCAATTGCAGGTCGAGGTAGGGCGCCACGCGGCGTTTCACTTCCAGCAGCGCCTCCACGGGCAGCAGGCTCGGGTCGCTGGTGTCCACGTGGCTGCGGATGGCCAGCAGCCCGCGCGCCACGGCCCAGTCGCAATAGGCCAGGGCGCGCTCCACGATGGCCTCGTGCGTGAGCATCGGCTTGAGTTCGCCCCAGAGCGCGATGCCCTCGAGCAGCGTGCCGCTGGCATTCACGCGCGGCAGCCCGTAGGAGAGCGCGGCATCGAGGTGGAAATGCGCATCCACGAACGGCGGGCTCAGCAGCATGCCGGCGGCATCCACCGTCTCGTGGGCGGGCGCGCGCAGCCCTTCGGTGACCTCGGCGATGCGGCCGTCCTGCACCGCCACCGACATGGAGGTGCGGCCGTCGGGCAGGGTGGCGTCGTGGATCAGCAGGTCGAGCATGGGGTCACCAGGGTTCGTGGAGCGGAAATCATCGGGGAAGGGGCAGGAACGATGCCCAGCCGGTTTGCATATTCTGGGCCAGCCGCCCGTGCGCGCGTTGCGGTCACGGCCAGCGCACCGCCACGTTCCAGCCGGAGGCCGACAGCAGCGGTTTGAGCACCGCCTCGGTGTTCGTCCGCGCTTCCCGCAAGGTCTCGGGCGTGGCGCAGGCCTGCTCCACATCCTGTTGCGCGATGCGCAGCGCGGCCTCGATCGCCTGGGTGCGGTGCTCCGATCCGGGCACCAGCGGCTCCAGGCCGCTGCCGTGCAGCGCATAGAAGTACGAGCCCCCCTCGTCGCGCGAGCCGTGGTTCACGCGCGCCGACACGGTGCGCGGCGCGGGCAGCGCCAGCACGGCGGTGTGGGCGGCCGTGTCCACCTGCTCGTAGCGGGCGGCACGCAGGTCCGTGCCCACCAGGCAGTCGCCGCGCGCCACCAGCAGCACACGGGTCTCGCCGATCGGCAGCTCCCAGCGGGTCCAGGGAATGCCTTGCGTCATCGTGCGGTGGAATTCGATCACATTGGCGTAGCGGACCCGGACGGAGACGAGGTCCCCCAGGGATTCGACCGCGACCATGGGCGGGGCCGGAGGGGCCGCGGGAGCGGCCTGCCGGCGGCCCACGGTCCAGGCCGCTGCGGCCGCGAGGGCGGCGGCGAGCAGGAGGGCGGAAAGGGAGACGCGTCGCATACCCCATTGTGGCCCTGCGGGTAGAGCGGGCGCCAGGGCGGGGCTTTCCGCAAGGACCCGGAGCGCGGGCGGCGGGGAACGGCCGGGCGCCGTGCCGCGGGAGCGTAAGCTCTTCCTTCCGGGGTGCAGCGGTACCGGGCCGTCGCCCTGCCGTGTCTCACTTTGCGGAGTTCGATCCCCATGCAATTCGCCTACACCATCCTCTACGTCCAGGACGTCGCCCGGTCCATCGCCTTCTACGAAGCCGCCTTCGGCCTGCAGCGCCGCTTCCTGCACGAGGGTGGCGACTACGGCGAGATGGAGACGGGCGCCACCACGCTGGCGTTCTCTTCGCACCAGCTCATGGCGCAGCTGGGCAAGAACCCGCGGCGCGCCAGCGCCGATGCGCCCAGCTTCGAGATCGCCCTGACCACGGACGACGTGCCCGCCGCCCTGGCGCGCGCCGTGGCCGCCGGAGCCCGGCAGGTGCGTGCGCCGGAGCGCATGCCCTGGGGCCAGACCATCGCCTATGTGGAAGATGGCGACGGCGTGCTGGTGGAGCTGTGCACGCCCGTGCAGTCGGGTTGAGATCCTGCGCGCCCGATGGGTTCAGGCGGCTTGCGGGGTCGCACGCCACGCAGCGCGCGTGAGCCGGTAGAGCACGTGCGGGCGCGCCGCATGGCCCTCGGGCACGGACGGGTGCTCGAACGCCTCCGCGGGCGACTCGCGCATTCCCAGGCGCGCCATCACCGCCTGCGAGCGGCGATTGCGCTGCGCGGTGAAGGCGACGATCTCTTCCAGGCCCAGTGCATCGAAGCCTGCACGCAGGGCCAGCCGCGCCCCCTCCGTGGCCAGTCCGCGACCCCAGAAGGGCCGTGCGAGCCGCCAGCCGATCTCCACGCAGGGCGCGAAGGGCAGCGGCGCCGTGGGCCGGTGCAGGCCGATGAAGCCCATGAACGCTCCACCTGGCGCGCCCGCGCCGTCATGGCGTTCCAGCCATTCTGCCGCCCAGAATCCCCATCCCTGCCGGTCGATCAGCGCCTCGATGCGGTCGGCCATGGCATCGCTCCGGGCGCGGTCCAGCGGGGCGGGAAAATGCTCCATGACCATGGGGTCGGCATTGAGCGCGGCGAACGGTGTGCGGTCTGCGGGCGTCCACTGGCGCAGGCACAGCCGCGATGAGCGCAGCAGTGCAGGGTCGATGGAGGCAGGGCCGCCCGTCATGTGGCCCGGAGCGGCAGGGTCTGGCATGGGGTTCGGCATCCGCCCATGGTAGAGCGCTGCGTGCCCGGTCCTCAGCGCTCGCCCTTGCGGTACGGCTTCATCAGCGCCTGCGGATACGCGGCCTTGCGGGCCACCAGCACCAGCGCCAGGATGGACAGCAGGTAGGGCAGCATCAGGTACACCTGATAGGGCAGCCAGGCGTCGCCGGCCTGCTGCAGGCGCAGCTGCAGCGCATCGAAGAAGGCGAACAGCAGGGCACCCAGCAGTGCCTTGCCGGGCCGCCACGAGGCGAACACGACCAGGGCCACGCAGATCCAGCCGCGGCCGTTGACCATGTTGAAGAAGAACGCATTGAACGCCGAGAGCGTGAGGAAGCTGCCCGCCACGCCCATCAGCGCCGAGCCTGCCACGATGGCGCCGGTGCGCGTGGCCGCCACCGAAATCCCCTGGCCTTCGGCCGCCTGCGGGTTCTCGCCCACCATGCGCACCGCCAGGCCCAAGGGCGTGCGGTAGAGCGCCCAGGCCAGCAGCGGAGCCAGCAGCAGGGCGAGCAGCGTGAGCGGCGTCTGCGCCGAGAGAATCGGCACGCCCAGCCATTCCATCGGCGCGAACGGCGTGATGGTGGGCGGCGTGTTCACCTTGGGAAAGCCCACGCGGTAGCCGTAGTAGCTGAGCGCCGTCGCCAGCAGCGTGATGCCCAGCCCCGAGACGTGCTGCGACAGCGCCAGCCCCACGGTGAGCCAGGCATGCAGCAGGCCGAACACCGCGCCCGTGAGCGCCGTCACCGCCACGCCCGTCCACAGGCCATGCCCCGCGTACACGGTGAGCCAGCCGGTGAAGGCACCCGCCACCATGATCCCTTCGATGCCCAGGTTCAGCACGCCCGCGCGTTCGCACAGCAGCACGCCCAGCGTGCCGAGGATGAGGGGCGTCGCCACGCGCAGCGTCGCGATCCAGAAGGCCGGATTGGCCAGGATGTCCAGCAGCTCGGTCATTTCCAGCGGACCCTGTACTGGGCCAGCAGGCCCGCCACCAGCACCGCGATGAGCGAGGCGGCCACGATCACGTCGGCGATGTAGGTGGGCACGCCGATGGCGCGGCTCATGCTGTCGGCACCCACCAGCACGCCGGCCACGAAGATGCCTGCGGCCACCACGCCCAATGGATGCAGGCCTGCCAGCATCGCGATCACGATGCCGCTGTAGCCGTAGCCCGGCGACATGTCGAGCGTCACATAGCTCGTGCGGCCCGCGACCTCGATCGCGCCGGCCAGGCCCGCCAGGCCGCCCGAGAGCAGGGCCACCAGCACCACGGTGCGCGTGACCGGCACGCCCGCGAACGCCGCGGCGCGCGGGTTGGCCCCGGCCGCGCGGATGTCGAAGCCCGGCACCGTGCGCGCGAGCAGTGCCCACAGCAGCACGGCCAGGCCCACGGCGAACAGCAGGCCGGTGTGCAGGCGCGAGCCCGGCACCAGGCGCGACAGCTCCAGGTCGCCCTGCAGCGCCACGCTCTGCGGCCAGCCCAGCGCCAGCGGGTCCTTCATCGGGCCATCGAGCAGGGCCGAGACCAGGAGCAGCATCACGAAATTCAGCAGCAGCGTGGTCACCACCTCGTCCACGCCCAGGCGGGCCTTCATCAGCGCCGGGCCCAGCAGCAGCGCGGCGCCGGCCAGCGCCGCGGCCAGCATCATCAGCGGGAACAGCACCCAGGGCGACCATTCCAGCCCCGTGCCGCCATGCATGCCGCCCACGGCCACGGCGGCGATCGCTCCGGCATAGAGCTGCCCTTCGGCACCGATGTTGAAGAGGCGTGCACGGAAGGCCACGGCCGCGGCGAGCCCGGTCAGTATCAGCGGCGTGGCGCGCGTGAGTGTCTCGGTGAGCGCGAAGACCGAGCCGAACGCGCCTTGCGCCAGCAGCGCATAGGTCCGGCCCACGGGTGCGCCGGCCCACAGCACCAGCAGCGCGGAGACGAGCAGCGTGAAGGCCACGGCGCCGATGGGCGCGGCCACGTAGGCCGCTGCGGAAGTGCGGTGGCGTTTTTCGAGTCTCATGGGTTGTTCGGTGCGTGGCCCGCCCCAGTGCCTTCGCCGGCCATAGCCAGGCCGATGGCCTCGCGCGTCCATTGCCCGGCAGGCAACGCTTCGGTCAGGTGCCCGCCGTGCATCACCGCCACGCGGTCGCCCAGTTGCAGCACCTCGTCCAGGTCGTCTGAGATGAGCAGCACGGCCGCCCCCGCGTCGCGCGCGGCGATGAGCTGCTGCTGCACGAAGGTGACGGCGCCGATGTCCAGGCCCCAGGTGGGCTGATGGGCGACGATGAGCCGCGGAGATTCGGGATTGCGCGGATCGGGCGACAGCAGCGCCCGCCCGAGGATCAGCTTCTGCATGTTGCCGCCCGACAGCGAACGCGCCGGCACATCGGGCCCGCCGCCGCGCACGTCGAAGGTCTCGGCCACGCGGCGCGCATGCTGGCGTGCGGCGCGGCGCTTGATCCAGCCGGCGGTGAACCAGGGGTGCGAGAACCAGCGGCTGCCAAGGCGTTCGGAGACGGCGTTCTCCCACACCGGCAGGTCGCCCACCACGCCCACGGCATGGCGGTCCTCGGGAATCCGGGCCACGCCCTGGGCGACGAGGCGCTGGGGCTGCGCCGGCAGCGGCCGGCCCTGCAGCAGGGCGCTGCCCCGCGTGGGCATGCGCACGCCGCACAGCACGTCGGCCAGGGCCACCTGGCCATTGCCGGACACGCCGGCGATGGCCGTGATCTCGCCTGCGCGCAACGTGAGATGCACGCCGTGCAGCGCATCTCGGCCGCCCGCGGTATGCACGCCCTGCAGCGTGCAGACGGCATCGCCCACCTGGCGCGCGGGCCGGCGCTCGGCGCGCTCGACGGCATGGCCCACCATCCACTGCGCGAGTTGCGCCTGGGTGGTCCCCTGCGCGGGTGCTTCGGCCACCAGCCGGCCCTGGCGCAGCACGGCCACGCGGTGCGACACGCGCAGTACCTCGCCGAGCTTGTGGCTGATGAAGATGATCGACAGCCCCTCGGCCACCATCTGCCCCAGCGTGGCGAACAGTGCCTCGCTCTCCTGCGGCGTGAGCACGGCCGTGGGCTCGTCCAGGATCAGGATGTGCGCGCCGCGGTAGAGCGCCTTGAGGATTTCCACCCGCTGGCGCTCGCCCACGGAAAGATCGCCCACCCGGGCATCGGGCACCACGGGCAGGCCGAAGCGCCGCGACACCTCCAGCAGCCGGGCGCGCGCAGCGCTGCGGCGCGAGAACGGCTGCCACAGCGGCTCGCTGCCCAGCAGCACGTTGTCCAGCACGCTCAGGTTGTCGGCCAGCGTGAAATGCTGGTGCACCATGCCGATGCCCGCCGCCAGCGCCGCGTGCGGCTGGCCGGGGGGCAGCGGGCGGCCGAACGCCTCGATGCTGCCGGCGTCCGCCACGTAGTGCCCGAACAGGATGGACATCAGCGTGGACTTGCCCGCGCCGTTCTCGCCCAGCAGCGCCAGCACCTCGCCGCGCGCGAGCGTGAGCGAGATGCCGTCGTTGGCCACCAGGCTGCCGAAGCGCTTGGTGATGCCGGCGAGGCGCAGCACGGTGTCCGGCACTGTAGCCGGTGGCGGTGCGGACATGGGAAAGGGCTGGGCCCCGTCTTACTTCGCCGTGGACTTTGGCTGGCTGTCGTCCACCTTCACGGTGAACTTGCCGGCCAGGATCTCGGACTCGCGCGCCTTGACCTTGGCCACCACGTCGGCCGGCACCTTCTTCTCGAACGTGCCCAGGGGCGCGAGGGACGACCCCTTGTGCTTCATCATCGAATACGGGCCGTAGTCCTCGGCCGTGAACTTGCCGGCCTTCACGAGCCCGATGGCGCGGTCCACGCTGGGCTCCATGTGCCACAGGGCCGAGGCGACCACGGTGTCGGGGTACTGGGGCTGGGTGTCGATCACGTTGCCGATGGCCAGCTTGCCCTTCTCCTTGGCCGCGTCGCTCACGCCGAAGCGCTCGGCATAGAGCACGTCCGCGCCCTTGTCGATCATGGCGAAGGTGGCTTCCTTGGCCTTCGGCGGATCGAACCAGCTGTTGATGAAGGTGACGGTGAATTCCACCTTCGGGTTCACCTCCTTCGCGCCGGCCATGAAGGCGTGCATCAGGCGGTTGACCTCGGGGATCGGGAAGCCGCCCACCATGCCGATCTTGTTCGTCTTCGTCATGCCGCCCGCGATCATGCCGGTCAGGTAGGCGGGCTCCTGGATGTAGTTGTCGAACACGCTGAAGTTGGGTGCCTGGGGCTTGCCCGACGAGCCCATCACGAAGGCGGTCTTGGGGAAGTCCCTGGCCACCTTGCGGGCCGCGGATTCCACGCCGAACACCTCGCCGAAGATCAGCTGGTTGCCACCGTTGGCGTACTCGCGCATCACGCGCTCGTAGTCGGCATTGGCCACGTTCTCGCTGCTCTTGTACTCGATCTCGCCGCGCGCCTCGGCCGCCTTCAGCGCCTTGTGGATGCGGCTCACCCACTGCTGCTCATAGGGCACCGTGTAGATGCCCGCCACCTTCAATTTGGCCTGGGCGAAGGCCGCCATGGGTGCGAGGCCCAGGGTGGCCGAGATGGCCAGGGAGGTGCACAGCAGGCGGCCGGTGAAGAGGCGGCGGGTGGTCATCGCGGGTTCCTTGGGTCGAGAGAGAAGTGACGTAACGATAGGGTCGGCGGACTCAAGCAGGATGCATGCCACTTGAGCTCGGCGCCCGTCCCTTGGTTGGTGCCTTGGGTGTATGGCGGGCTTTTTAGTCTGCGAGCAAGGAGGCTATCCCTTGATCGGAGCAGAGTTCAATTTTTTACAAAAAAATACGTTACTTGGACTTCTTTCACTTAACTGAAACAAGCTGTTTTCCCATAACATCGTTCCGTTGTAGGGAATCTGAAAATAGTTCGGGGTGGGGGTTGAATGAACGGAAATAGCCGCGGAGCGGAGGCGGAAGCGTGCGCGCTGCCTACGGGGGCGCTCGATTTGAAAGAACAGCAGGATGCGGGAGAGGGGATGGCCTACGGCCCATTGCATGCCCTGTGCCTGGTCGCCCGGCTGCACCACATTGCCTGCGATCCTGCGACGCTGGCCCACCGGCTGGGGCTGGCGGCCAACGACCGCATCGGCACGCAGGAATTGCTGCAGGCCGCCAGGCTCATAGGCCTGAAGGCCAGGAAGGTGCGCACCAGCGCCGCACGGCTGCCGCTCAGCCCGCTGCCCGCCATGGCGCTCGTGGCCGATGATGCGCCGTCGGCACGGCAATCCGGAACGGTCAAGGCCGTCGTGGTGGCGCAATGCGACGGCCAGCGGGTGCTGCTGCAGGACCCTTCCGGCGCTGGCGAGCAGGGCCGCCCGACCATCGAATCCGTGGAGGATTTCGCCAGGCGCTGGACGGGGGAGCTCATCCTGGTCTCCAGCCGTGCCAGCCTGGCGGGTGAACTCGCCAAGTTCGATTTCTCCTGGTTCATCCCCAGCCTGGTCAAGCACCGCAAGCTGCTGGGCGAGGTGCTGTTCATCTCGCTGATGCTGCAGCTGTTCGCGCTGGTGAGCCCGCTCTTCTTCCAGGTCGTGATGGACAAGGTGCTGGTGCACCGGGGCCTCACCACGCTGGACGTGCTGGTCGCGGGGCTGGTCGTGGTGGTGGTCTTCGAGAGCCTGCTCAACGGATTGCGCAGCTACGTCTTCAGCCACACGACGAGCCGCATCGACGTGGAACTGGGCGCGCGCCTCTTCAGGCACCTGGTCCAGCTGCCCCTGGCCTACTTCCAGGCCCGGCGGGTGGGGGACTCGGTGGCGCGGGTGCGCGAGCTGGAGAACATCCGCAGCTTCCTCACGGGCAATGCGCTCACCGTGGTGCTCGACGTGCTGTTCTCCATCCTCTTCATCGGCGTGATGCTCGTGTACAGCGTGCCGCTGACGCTCATCGTGCTGGTCAGCCTGCCGCTCTACGTGGGCTTGAGCCTGGCCGTGGTGCCCGTGCTGCGCAGGCGGCTCGACCACAAGTTCGCGCGCGGCGCGGAGAACCAGGCCATGCTGGTGGAGACCGTGACGGGCATCCAGACCGTGAAGGCGAGCGCGCTGGAACCCTCCTTCGCGCGTCGCTGGGACAACCAGCTGGCGGCTTACGTCAGCGCGAGCTTCAAGACGCAGAACCTGGCTGCCTGGGCCCACGAGGGTGTCGGCCTGATCGGCAAGCTCGTCAACGCCGCCACGCTCTGGTACGGCGCCCACCTCGTGATGGACGGCGGGCTGACCGTGGGGCAGTTCGTGGCATTCAACATGTTCGCCCAGCGGGTGTCGCAGCCCATCATGCGCATGGCCCAGTTGTGGACGGACTTCCAGCAGACCGGCATCTCCATGGCCCGCCTGGGGGACATCCTCAACACGCGCACGGAAGTGCCCCCGAGCAGCGCGGCGCAGCTGCCGCCCATCAAGGGCCGGGTCACGCTGGACGGCGTGCACTTCCGCTACCGCCCGGAAGCGCCCCCCGTGCTGCATGGCGTGGGCCTGGACATCCGCCCCGGCGAGGTGATCGGCATCGTGGGGCGCTCGGGCTCCGGCAAGAGCACGCTCACCAAGCTCGTGCAGCGCCTGTACGTACCCGAGCAGGGCCGCATCCTCGTGGACGGTATCGACATCAGCCTGATCGATGCGGCGCAATTGCGAAGGCAGGTCGGCGTGGTACTGCAGGAGAACCTGCTGTTCAACCGCAGCGTGCGCGAGAACATCGCCATCGCGGACCCGGCCGCGCCCATCGAGGCCGTGGTGCACTCTGCGCGCCTGGCGGGGGCGCACGACTTCATCAGCGAGTTGCCGGAGGGCTACGACACCATCGTCGGCGAGCAGGGTGCGGGCCTGTCGGGCGGCCAGCGCCAGCGCATCGCGATCGCCCGCGCGCTCTTCACCAACCCGCGCATCCTCATCCTCGACGAGGCCACGAGCGCGCTGGACTATGAAAGCGAGGCCATCGTGCAGCGCAACATGGCGCACATCTGCCAGGGCCGCACGGTGATCATCATCGCCCACCGGCTCTCGGCCGTGCGGCATTCGCACCGCATCATCGTCATGGACAAGGGCCGGATCGTCGAAGCCGGTCCCCACGATGCACTCATCCAGCGGCCGCAGGGCCTGTATGCGCACCTCTGGCGCATGCAGGGCGGCGGAGCGGGCAACGTGCCGCCGCTGCAGCCTGGCGCGCAAGCCGCGCAGGGAGCGGCAGCATGAGCGCGGGTACCCCGGTGCACAGCGCCAACGAGCCGGCCATCCCCCACGAACCCGCACACACGCCAGCCCCGCGCCATCCCGCCATCGAACTGCTCGCGCGCTACCGGGACATCCTGCGCGTGGCCTGGGCGCATCGCCACGAACTCGCCGGGCCGCGCCGGCTGGCCGACGAGCAGGCGTTCCTGCCGGCCGCATTGAGCCTGCAGGAAACCCCCGTCCATCCCGCACCGCGGCGCCTGGCCTGGGCACTCATCGCGCTCTTCCTCATTGCGCTGGCCTGGTCCATCTTCGGCAAGATCGACATCGTTGCCGTGGCGTCCGGCCGCATCATCGTGAGCGACCGCACCAAGCTCGTGCAGCCGCTGGAAAACAGCGTCATCCGGCGCATCCTCGTGCGCGAGGGCGACCATGTGGAGGCGGGGCAGGCCCTGGTGCAGCTCGACCCCACGGCAGCGCAGGCCGACAAGACCAGCTTCGACGAAACCCGGCGCTCGGCGCAATCCGAATGGCTGCGCACGCGCGTGCTGGGAGACCTCGTGTCGCGCGCTGCCCGGGGAGAGGGCGGCCTGCGCGGTGCGGAAGCTGCGCTGCCCAAAACATTGGTGCCCAAGGAATGGAGCGCCGAGGATGCGGACAACGCCCGGGCCCAGCTGGCCGCCGAGTGGAGCGACGTCACGGCGCGCCTCTCGAAGTTCGCGGCCGAGCGGGCCCGCCGCGAAGCGGAGATCGCCACCGTGCGCGCCATGATCGACAAGCTCGATGCCACCCTGCCCATCGTGCGGCAGCGCGAGCGCGACTTCCAGGCGCTGGCGGACCAGGGCTTCATGTCCGGCCACGCCAACCAGGACCGCATGCGCGAGCGCATCGAGCTCGAACGCGACCTGGGCACGCAGCAGGCGCGGCTGCGCGAGGCGCAGGCCGCCCTGCAGGAAACGCAGCAGACGCGGGATGCCTACCTGGCGGAGACCCGCCGTACCTTGAGCGAGCGGCAGTCCCAGGCCGAACTCAAGCGCCTGCAGAGCGCGCAGGAGTGGAACAAGGCCGCATTGCGCGAGCGCCTCGCCACCCTGGTGGCGCCCGTGAGCGGCACCGTGCAGCAGTTGGCCGCGCACACCGAGGGCGGCGTGGTGACCGAAGCGCAGGCGTTGATGGTCATCGTGCCCGACGGAGCGCACGTGAGCGCCGAGGTCACGCTGGAGAACAAGGACATCGGCTTCGTGGAGCCCGGGCAGGACGTCACGATCAAGCTGGAGACCTTCCCCTTCACGCGCTACGGCACGGTACCCGCGCACGTGGAAACCGTCACGCGCGACGCCGTCAACGACGAAAAGCGCGGAGCGATCTTCCCGGCGCTGCTCAAGCTCGACCAGGCGTTCATCAACGTGGACGGCAAGGACATCAAGCTCGCGCCGGGCATGAACCTGACCGCGGAGATCAAGACAGGCCAGCGCCGGGTCATCGAGTACCTGCTGAGCCCGATCCAGAAGGCCGGCAACGAGAGCCTGCGCGAGCGCTGATCAATCAATCAGCCAATCGATAAATAAGTAAATAAAGAACGAAAGAAGGGATGAAGAGCATGAACCAGGAAAGCTTGGAGAACGCCATCGCTGCCGCATTGCGTGCGGCCCATGTGCGCGACACGACGGGCGATGAGGACGACACCGCAGCGCGGGGCACCGCTGGAGCGGTAGGACGGCACGGATCACTGCGCGATGCACTCGCTGCGGCGATCGCCGCATGGCCGCAGGCATCCGGCCTGCCATCGATGCGGAATGTTGAAGTCGCGCAAGTCAAACCCATCGTTTTGTCGGACGCCATCGACGACGGATGGGCAAGCACGCGGCCGACGCTGTTCCAGCCCGAAGGAATCGAGGAGGGGCAGGCGGGCGTGTACGAAACCAAGCCTTGGAAACTTGAGTTGGGAGACGACGCCTATCCGACGGCTACGGGGACGGCGAATGTTGGGGCCGATCTCGCAAAGGCATTGATGAGCGCCGCGGTGGGCGCTGGTGTAGCTGGCAGTTCTGCGCTCCTCGGAGCCCTGAACGGGGCGACTTCCACGGTGGGCGGCTCTGCAGTGCTCGAGGGCAGCGTGCAGCAGTTGGTGCAGGCGATGGCGGGGTTCTCGCCGCAGGGGGCGGGGCAGGTGACTCCAGGTGCTTCGCTGCCTGATCTGACGGTTTCGTTGATTGCAAACCCGCAAGTTTAGGTAATTACATCTACCTGTTTGGCAAAGGTTCTCAGTCCGGAGAAGCCGTCACTAGAGTTGCTACGGCCGAGCGTCGCTATCGATTTCCTCTACTTCCTCTGGATAGATTGTGAATTTGATGTGAGCGTAACTGGCACGGAGGACCGGGCCACGATCGCGAACTGATATGCGAGTGCCGTCAAGCAGTTGAAAAATATGCAGTCCTCGGATGGCACGATGCTGCTGAAAGACATCGTCATTTAGAACGGCTGGATCGTTAATTTTCGGAAATTGAGGGTCTATTGGTCGCGTAGATCGTTCGAGTGATAGGTTTGATTTTTGGGGAATGAGGTTATTAAGTGATTTTTAAGATTCTCTACTTTTCTGCTTCGGCCTTGATTTTTTTGTTGCTATGCGCGCCAAATTTTCAAAAATTCAGGAATGGGAAGTCACTTTTTTCTAACCTCTTGGAAATGCAAAAAAACGGCGTTAAAGGCTCTCTTTTTATGATGATTGCCTTTTTTAATTTAATTTTTTCTGTTTTGCTCTTTGCCACCGGGTAATATAGGTTTGGGCGATATCATTCAATTGCGGCTGGAGCGTTAAATGTGGTGGCAGCAATTGCAGTAGCTATTGCAGTGCTGTGGCCGACGGCTCCTCAGGCGGTTTGGAAAAACTGTCGCGGTAGCGCAGGCAGGGAAGATCATGTCATGGTCGCGAACTAATATGCGGCCAGTGCCAACCATCCGGAGCGTGCCAAAATCGTGCAAGCCAGTATTGGCGGATCGCGAGGTTTGTGAAAGGCGTTGTTAAAGGAGAAAAAAATATGGTGTTTTGTGCTGGATATGATGCAGTTCGAGGATGTATGAAGTTATTGACTGTAATTTTGAATCTGCTGCGAGAGAGAATGCGGGTTGCTGTGATATTGATTTTAATAATTTTTGTTTTCCCGGTAAATGCTTGGGCTGCCGAAGTTAAGCTACAGGAGGGACGGGTTTTGTTAATTGCGGGGGGCTTGGGTATTATTCTTGCAATAATTAGTATTTTCATGGGTGTTCTGAAAATAATAATTCTAAGAAAATTCTCATTAGATAAAGAGTGGTTTGATTATTCTGCTAAAAAGGCAGTTGTTGAAATATCTACGATGGAGGGCTCTGGTGCAAAGTTGGCTAGGAGGTTGTATGTGCTTCTCTCCGGCACGGCTAGTGTTTTAATGATGGCGATGATTTTGGTTATTGCGATCTATTTTATAATGGGGCGATAAAATGGCTGGTTTTGCAGTGGGGATAGGTGAGGTTGCTGATGCAACGCAGCAGTTTGCGAATGGTTTCCAAGAGTTGCAATCAAATCCATTGGATGGTACGGTTGCACTGGTGCAGGTAGCCACTACTTTATTCAATGCAGTGAGTGGCAATCCTCTGTTGGGCCAGGTTGTTGGTGCATCTCTAAATATTTTTGCATTGGAGCGCGAGTTCCATAAATTGAATGCAGAGTTGCAGAAGCCCAGCGGTGAATTGGACTATCAAAAGTTATCCGAATCTATTGTTGGAGTTATTGGAGGTGTTGGTGGTGTCCTCGCGGCATTACCGTTTCCACCTCTTAAAGCTGCGGGTGTAGCTATTTCTTTGATGGCGGCAGCGGCTAAGGAATATCAGTCCGGGAACATCAGAAAGCTAATTCAGGATATTTGGGCAGAACTTGAAAAAATTGACTTTGATGCAATTAGGAGGTCAGCCAACGATCTCTATCTTCAAGCCCGAAACTGGGTAGCTCCACGCGACCCCCTGGTCCTGGACCTGGACGGCGACGGCATCGAAGCGGTAGGCATCGACCCCACCCGTCCCATCCTCTTCGACCACGACGGCGATGGCACCAGGAACGCCACGGGCTGGATCAAGGGCGACGACGGCATCGTGGTGCTGGACCGCAACGGCAACGGCCTGATCGATTCGGGTCGCGAGCTGTTCGGCGACCAGACGCTGCGCGAGGGGGCGCAGGCGGGCCAGGGCATGTTCTATGCCAACGGCTACGAAGCCCTGGCAGGGCAGGACGGCAACGGCGATGGCGTGATCGACGCGGCGGACGCGGCCTATGGCCAGCTGCGGATCTGGAAGGACGTGAACCAGGACGGCATCAGCCAGGCGGGCGAGCTGCACACGCTGTCCGACCTGGGCATCGCGCGCCTCAACGTCAAGGGCCAGCGCAGCAGCATCGACCTGGGCAACGGCAACACCCAGCCCTGGAGCGGCAGCTTCACGCGCATGGACGGCAGCCAGGGCATGAGCGGCGTGGCGGAAGTCTCGGGCAGCCTGCTGCTGGCCAGCAACAACTTCTATCGGGAGTTCCCCGACGACCCGGTGCCGACCGCTGCGGCACAAGCCCTGCCGCAGATGGGCGGCGCGGGGTGGGCACGCGACCTGCGCGAAGCCATGAGCCTGGGCAACGACAAGTCGCAGGCGCTGCAGGAGAAGGTGCAAGCCTTTGCGGCGGGCACGACGCGCGATGCGCAGATGGCGGCGGTCGATGGGCTGATCACCGAGTGGGCGCGGTCTTCGGGCAAGCTCGTGGAGACCTTGCGCTTCCACAGCCTGTATATCGATCCGGCCACGCATTTGTGGGACATCGCGACGCCCGACACCCCCATCGACCCACGCCACCTGCCCGGCACGGAAGGCACGTTGTCGGTGGACATGCCCGATGTGGGAACGCTGTGGACGGATCCGGCGACGGGGCAGCAGAGGCCGCTGACGGAGGAAGACCGGACGGCGCTGTACAAGAAGCTCAATGCGCTGGAGGTGTTCAACGGCACGCGCTTCGTGACCTTCGACCGCAATGTGCGTCCTGATTCCAGCGAAGGCAGTGGTGGTACGCCCATAGGTGGCAGCTCAGGCAGTGGCAATGGTGGTGGGGGCAGTGGCGCGGAGGCCGACCTGACCTACCGGGTTGCCGCCCGCCTTTCCACGACCCAGCTGGAGCTGCTGGCCCAGAGCTATGAGCAACTGCGCGAGAGCGTGTATGCGGCGCTGGTGACGCAGACGCGGCTCAGGCCGTACCTGGACAGCGTGGAACTGGTGGTGGATGAGAAGGGGGTGCGTTTTGATACGTCGGCGCTGTTGTCGATGCTGGAGGCGAAGAAGGGGGCCAGCGAGCGTGACGCCATCATTGACCTGGTGGAGTTGAACCGGTATCAGGGCAAGGTGCTCCATGCCGTGGGATTCGATGTTGCGAAGTCTCTGTCGGATTGGGTGTACGCCCTCCCGGAAGGGAGTGCCTTGAGGGCAGAGATCCAGGCGCTGCATGTCTATCTGCCCGGAGTGACCCAGGGAACATCGGGCGCTGACATCTACCTGGGTGATCAGACCGCCAATGTTTTTGCCGGAGGAGCCGGAGATGATCTGATGCGGGGAGGCGCGGGTAATGACCAGCTGCAGGGTGGCCAGGGCAACGATGTGCTCAAAGGCGGCGAAGGTGCCGACCAGCTGCGTGGCGACGAAGGTGACGACACTCTCTCGGGCGGGGCCGGCAAGGACGAGCTGCATGGTGGGCAGGGCAACGACACGCTGCAGGGCGGCGAAGGCGACGACCAGCTGCATGGGGAAGAGGGTGACGA
>CP028296.1:2318223-2369832 GCA_003029925.1 Paracidovorax avenae
ATCGATGCAGGATCAGTTAACCTGCAAAACCCTGGACCTCTCTCCCAATGATTGGTACGGCTCCTGGGGGCAGGTCAGAGGCAACTGCTGAATCCGCTGCAATGATAAGAAATATGATAGCAGAGGGTATTGAGCATGGGGCATCCGCCTTTAATAATGTTCAAGACGCTAAGGCGCTGCTTGATCATGTAAATGCCTGGAACGCTAACGATGCTCAAGAAGCGGCGATGGTGATCACTTCAACGGCCTTTGGCGCTGCTGTGACATTGGCTCTTGTTGAAAGCGGCATTGCTGTAGGTGCTGTAGCCGCGGCTGCCGCCGCAAGTGGAGTGGTATTGGCGCCGGCCGTCATCGCTGCAGTTGCTGCTGTTGGGGTTGCAGCAGCTGGGTATTATGCTGGTGAATATTACAATTGGGCATTTAAGGATTTGGTGCGGCGCTCGGAAATAATTGGCGCTATGGCCTATGACTGGATGCGCCCGGATGATGGAATTAATGGTTTAGTTAATGAGGATTATCTGAAGGCTCGCAATTGGGCTCCCCCACGCGATCCTCTGGTCCTGGACCTGGACGGCGACGGCATCGAGACGGTAGGCATCGACCCCACCCGCCCCATCCTCTTCGACCACGACGGCGACGGCACCAGGAACGCCACGGGCTGGATCAAGGGCGACGACGGCATCGTGGTGCTGGATCGCAACGGCAACGGCCTGATCGATTCGGGTCGCGAGCTGTTCGGCGACCAGACGCTGCGCGAGGGGGCGCAGGCGGGCCAGGGCATGTTCTATGCCAACGGCTACGAAGCCCTGGCAGGGCAGGACGGCAACGGCGATGGCGTGATCGACGCGGCGGACGCGGCCTATGGCCAGCTGCGGATCTGGAAGGACGTGAACCAGGACGGCATCAGCCAGGCGGGCGAGCTGCACACGCTGTCCGACCTGGGCATCGCGCGCCTCAACGTCAAGGGCCAGCGCAGCAGCATCGACCTGGGCAACGGCAACACCCAGCCCTGGAGCGGCAGCTTCACGCGCATGGACGGCAGCCAGGGCATGAGCGGCGTGGCGGAAGTCTCGGGCAGCCTGCTGCTGGCCAGCAACAACTTCTATCGGGAGTTCCCCGACGACCCGGTGCCGACCGCTGCGGCGAAAGCCCTGCCGCAGATGGGCGGCGCGGGTTGGGCACGCGACCTGCGCGAAGCCATGAGCCTGGGCAACGACAAGTCGCAGGCGCTGCAGGAGAAGGTGCAGGCCTTCGCGGCGGGCACCACGCGCGATGCGCAGATGGCGGCAGTCGATGGGCTGATCACCGAGTGGGCGCGGTCTTCGGGCAAGCTCGTGGAGACCTTGCGTTTCCACAGCCTGTATTTCGATGCGGCCACGCACCAGTGGGACATCGCAACGCCCGACACGCCCATCGACCCACGCCACCTGCCCGGCACGGAAGGCACGTTGTCGGTGGATATGCCCGACGTGGGAACACTGTGGACGGACCCGGCGACGGGGCAGCAGAGGCCGCTGACGGAGGAAGACCGGACGGCGCTGTACCAGAAGCTCAATGCGCTGGAGGTGTTCAACGGCACGCGCTTCGTGACCTTCGACCGCAACGTGCGTCCGGATTCCAGCGAAGGCAGTGGTGGCACGCCCATAGGTGGCGGCTCGGGCAGTGGGGGCGGGGGCAGTGGCGCGGAAGCCGACCTGACCTACCGGGTGTCCGCCCGCCTCTCCACGACCCAGCTGGAACTGCTGGCCCAGAGCTATGAGCAACTGCGCGAGAGCGTGTATGCGGCGCTGGTGACGCAGACGCGGCTCAGGCCGTACCTGGACAGCGTGGAACTGGTGGTGGATGAGAAGGGGGTGCGTTTTGATACGTCGGCGCTGTTGTCGATGCTGGAGGCGAAGAAGGGGGCCAGCGAGCGTGACGCCATCATTGACTTGGTGGAGTTGAACCGGTACCAGGGCAAGTTGCTCGACGCCGTGGGGGTCGATTCCCTGGGATTGCTGTCGGGGTGGGTGCAGGCACTACCTGCGGATTCGCCGGTTCGGTCCGAATTGCAGGGGCTGCGCGTGTTCCTCTCGTCGGTGAACGCGGGGACTCAACTGGATGATATTTATCTGGGTGGAGCGTCGAGCGATCATTTCGCTGGTGGAAACGGAGACGACCGCCTGCATGGAGGAGCGGGGGACGACGTGCTGCAAGGAGAAGGTGGTGACGACCGCCTCTCTGGTGGGGTTGGCAACGACAACTTGTGGGGCGGAGCCGATAACGACACGCTGCTGGGTGAAGACGGTAACGACGGGCTCTATGGCGAAGCCGGTGACGATGTGCTCGACGGAGGTGCGGGCAACGACTACATGGACGGCGGCGCAGGGGCCAACACCTACCGCTTCGGCCGGGGTGACGGCCAGGACACCATCGCCTACAAGAGTGGCGGCAGCGACGGCAAGCTCGGCACGCTGCAGTTCAAGGACGGGGTGCAAGCCTCGGACATCGTGCTGCGGCAGGTCTACGACAACCAGCTGGGCAGCAAAGCACTGGAAGTGTCGATCGCCGGCACGGGCGACAAGGTGACCATCAACGGGTTCTTCTACAACTCCGATCCCGCAAACCCCCTCAACTCGGTGCAGCGGTTCGAGTTCGCCGATGGCACCACCTGGGACCTGGCTGCCATCACGGCCAAGCTCTTCGCGGGCACGGCCTCTGCCGATGACTTCACGGGCACATCCGGAGACGACACCATGCATGGCGGAGCCGGCAATGACGAATTGCGGGGCGGAGCTGGCAACGACACGCTGCTGGGCGAGGACGGCAACGACGGTCTCTATGGTGAAACCGGTGACGACGTGCTCGACGGAGGTGCGGGCAACGACTACATGGACGGCGGCGCAGGGGCCAACACCTACCGCTTCGGCCGGGGCGACGGCCAGGACACCATCGCCTACAAGAGCGGCGGCAGCGACGGCAAGCTCGGCACGCTGCAGTTCAAGGACGGGGTGCAAGCCTCGGACATCGTGCTGCGGCAGGTCTACGACAACCAGCTGGGCAGCAAAGCACTGGAAGTGTCGATCGCCGGCACGGGCGACAAGGTGACCATCAACGGGTTCTTCTACAACTCCGATCCCGCAAACCCCCTCAACTCGGTGCAGCGGTTCGAGTTCGCCGATGGCACCACCTGGGACCTGGCTGCCATCACGGCCAAGCTCTTCGCGGGCACGGCCTCTGCCGATGACTTCACGGGCACATCCGGAGACGACACCATGCATGGCGGAGCCGGCAATGACGAATTGCGGGGCGGAGCCGGCAACGACACGCTGCTGGGTGAAGACGGCAACGACGGGCTCTATGGCGAAGCCGGTGACGATGTGCTCGACGGAGGTGCGGGCAACGACTACATGGACGGCAGCGCAGGGGCCAACACCTACCGCTTCGGCCGGGGTGACGGCCAGGACACCATCGCCTACAAGAGTGGCGGCAGCGACGGCAAGCTCGGCACGCTGCAGTTCAAGGACGGGGTGCAAGCCTCGGACATCGTGCTGCGGCAGGTCTACGACAACCAGCTGGGCAGCAAAGCACTGGAAGTGTCGATCGCCGGCACGGGCGACAAGGTGACCATCAACGGGTTCTTCTACAACTCCGATCCCGCAAACCCCCTCAACTCGGTGCAGCGGTTCGAGTTCGCCGATGGTACGACCTGGGACCTGGCTGCCATCTCGGCCAAGCTGTTCACAGGTGGTGACGGCAACGACTCCATCGTCGGCACGAGCCGCAGTGACACCATTCGTGGAGAAGCCGGGGACGATAGCCTCTATGGAGGCGAAGGCAACGACGTGATTCTCGGCGGTTCAGGGAACGACTGGATCAGCGGAGAGGCCGGAGACGATGTGATCGAAGGTGGCGCTGGCAATGACAACATGACGGGGGGACGCCATGGCGCCTACGACGGCGTTGGCAACGATACCTATGTGGTCGGGCGCGGAGATGGCAACGACATCATCTACGACAACGACGGCACGCCAGGCAATACGGATGTCCTGCAGTTCCAGGGGGATGTCCAGGCTGATCAGCTGTGGTTCCGTCGCGTGGGGCAGTCGCTGGAGGTCAGCGTGATCGGAAGCGGCGACAAGGTCAGCGTTCTGGATTGGTTTGCCAGCGCGAACTATCAACTGGAGCAGATCAAGTCGTCCGATGGCAAGACGCTGTCGAGCGCCAATGTCAATGCCCTGGTGGAAGCCATGGCGGCTTTCGCGCCTCCAGCCGCCGGACAGACGACGCTGCCACCCGACTACCGCAGCAGCCTGTCGAATGTGATCGCGACCAACTGGACCTGACCGCCGGCGGCCAGGACTCTCTCGCACCCGCCCCGGCGGGTGCGAGAGCGGCGGTCCGCGCACTGCAACGCGCCTGCATGCCGGTGCGCGCTGCCCTGTCGCGGGCGGTTCAGGCCCTCACTTGGTGCCGAAAATCCGGTCCCCCGCATCCCCCAGCCCCGGCAGGATGTACCCATGGTCGTTCAGTTCGCGGTCGATGGCGGCGGTGAAGATCGGCACGTCCGGGTGCGCCTTCTGCAGCGTGGCGACGCCTTCGGGCGCGGCCAGCAGGCACATGAACTTGACCGAGCGGGGCTTGAGTTCCTTGAGCTTGGCGACGGCGGCCGCGGCGGAGTTGCCGGTGGCGAGCATCGGGTCCACCACGATGATGTCGCGCTCCTCCATTTCGGAGGGCATCTTGAAGTAGTACTCCACCGGCTGCAGCGTCTGCGGGTCACGGTAGAGGCCGATGTGGCCGACGCGGGCGCCGGGCACCACGGTCAGCATGCCGTCCAGGAAGCCGTTGCCCGCGCGCAGGATGGAGACGAGCACCAGCTTCTTGCCGTCGATGACCTTGCCGGTCATGGTCTCGAGCGGGGTCTCGACCTCGATGTCCGACAGCGGCATGTCGCGCGTGATCTCGTAGGCCATCAGGGTGCTCAGCTCGCCCAGCAGGCGGCGGAAGCTGTTGGTGCTGGCGTCCTTGCGGCGCATGAGGGTCAGCTTGTGCTGCACCAGCGGGTGCGTGATGACGTGGACGTTGCCGGAGGGGTTCTCGGTGCTCATGGGCGTGCGAAAAAAAGGGGGATAGGGATAACCCTTCAGTCTGCCAGAAACCGCGCATACCGCGGCAGATCGACGTTGCCGCCGCTGACCACGATGCCCACGCGCGCACCCCGCAGGTCGATGCCGCCATGGTGCGCGCCGGCCAGCGCGAGCGCTCCGGTGGGCTCGACCACCATCTTCATGCGCTCGGCGAAGAACCGCAGCGCCTGGACGAGCTGCGCGTCGGCCACGGTGACGACCTCGTGCACCAGCCGCTGGATGATGGGGAAGGTGATTTCCCCGGGCGCCTGGGTCTGCGCGCCGTCGGCGATGGTGCGGGGCGTCTCGATGCGCACGATGTGCCCGGCGCGCAGCGATTGCTGCACATCGTTGCCGGCCTCCGGCTCCACGCCGACCACCTTGCAGCCCGGCGCCAGCTGTTCGGCCGCGAGCAGGCAGCCCGACAGCAGGCCGCCGCCGCCCAGGCAGACGAAGAGGTAGTCCAGCCCGGGCACGTCTTCCAGCAACTCCACCGCGGCCGTGCCCTGGCCGGCGATGACGTGGGGATGGTCGAAGGGCGGCACGAGCACCATGCCGCGCTCCGCGGCCAGGCGCCGGCTGATGGCCTCGCGGTCTTCGCGGAAGCGGTCGTAGGTGACCACCTGGGCCCCGTATTCGCGCGTGGCGGCCATCTTGGAGGCGGGTGCGTCCTCGGGCATGACGATCACCGCGGGCATGTCGAGCAGGCGGGCCGAGAGCGCGATCGCCTGGGCATGGTTGCCGGAGGAGAAGGCCAGCACGCCGCGCTCGCGCTGGGCGGCGTCCAGCTGCACCAGGGTGTTGTAGGCGCCGCGGAACTTGAAGGCCCCCATGCGCTGGAGGTTCTCGCACTTGAAGAAGAGCTGGGCGCCCAGGGACTCGTCGGCGGTGCTCGAGCGCAGCACGGGGGTGCGGTGGGCGATGCCCGCCAGGCGCCGGGCCGCGGCGGCGACGTCGTCGTAGGTGGGCGGGGCCGGGGAATGCGTTTCCATGGAGCGTCCTCGCGAAGCGTGTGCGGTGTCCGGAAAGGGTTGCCGCATCATAGACCCGGCAGGCCATTTTCTGCGTCCACCGGCTCCGGCCGCCGGAGTCCGCCGATCCGGTCAGCCCAGTTCGCTGAAGCGCTGCACCGGTGCCAGGTCGGGGAAGTCGCCCGCGCGCCGTTCGCGCATCGCGGCAACGGATTCGCCCACGTGGCGGTTGCTCCACACCGTTCCCTGCAGCCAGCCCATCTGGCGCAGGCTGTCGTCCACGGAGTGGTCGCGTGCGTAGTGCACCGCCTGCTTGGTGCCCCAGATGGCCACCGGCGGCTTGGCGGCGATCTCGCGCGCACAGGCCAGGGCCGCTTCCAGCATGGCCTCGTGCGTGGCGAACACTTCGTTCACCAGCCCGCAGGCCAGGGCGCGGGCCGCGGGCAGGCGCCGGCCGGTGTAGGCCAGCTCCTTGACGATGCCCAGCGGGATCAGCTTGGGCAGGCGCTGCAGCGTGCCTACGTCGGCCACCATGCCGATATTGATCTCCTGGATGCAGAAGAACGCGTCCTCGGTGGCGTAGCGGATGCAGGCGGCCGTCACCATGTCCACCGCGCCGCCGATGCAGCCGCCGTGGATCGCGGCGATAACCGGGATGCGCAGCGATTCGATGCGGGTGAAGGTGGCCTGCATGTCGGTCAGCAGGTCGAAGATGGCGGCGCGGCCTTCGGGGCTCTGGTCGTCCATGGCGACGGCACCGCCGAAGGTTTCCAGCGACATGCCGGCCGAGAAATGCCTGCCGGTGCTGCTGATGACCAGCGCCCGTGCCTCGCCCGAGCGGTGGACCCGCGCGAGCACGGTGTCCAGCTCGCGCCAGAAGGTGGGGTGCATGGTGTTGAGCGCCTCCGGGCGATCGAGCACCAGGTGCGCGACGTGGCCCGTGACGGTCAGGCGGAAGCAGGTGAGGGCGGCGGTGTCGGTCATGCGGCGCACTCTAGGCGGGACGCGGCACTGCCGGCCGTCACCTGCGCGACGGCGGGCAGCGCGGGCGGTGGGCGGCAGTCAGGCGAAGAGCACCAGCAGGCCGCTGAGCGTCACCACGGATCCGGCGGTGGTCAGCAGCGTGGTGGCGGAGGTCACGGCTGCCTCGCGGCGGTAGAACTCGGCCAGCATGAACGGCCCCGTGCCGGTGGGCAGGGCGGCCAGCAGCACGGCCATGTGCACCTGCGCCGCGGGCAGCTGGAACACGGACTGCGCCAGCCACCACGTGAGCGCCGGCAGGGCCAGCAGCTTGGCGGCCGTGAGCGACAGGGAGGTGCGGTGACGGCGGCCCTGGCCGTGCGGTTGCGCGGGCCGGTCGGCCATGAAGGCACCCAGGCCGACCAGGGCGCAGGGCGTGGCGGCCTGGCCGAGCATGTGCAGGAAGGTGTCCACGCCGCCGGGCAGGGGCAGGCCGGTGGCCGCGAAGCCCGCGCCCAACAGGGGCGAGAGCACGATGGGGTTGCGCAGCGATCGCGCGAGGGCCTGCGCGACGGTGCGCAGGCCCGGCGCGTCGCTGCCCAGGCCCACTTCCACCAGCATCACGGCCAGCGAGAACAGCACGCAGACCACGAGGATGGTGGCCACGGTGGCTTCCATCTGGCTCGCCTGGCCGAACACCAGCAGGCACAGCGGCAGGCCGACGTAGGCGGTGTTGGAGTACGACGCCGCCACCGCATCCACGCTCGCGTCCGCCAGGTGGCGTCCGCCGCGCAGTCGCAGCGCCAGCACGGCGATGAACACGGCCAGCGTGGCGATGCCGAAGGCGGCGATGAACCGCGGCTGCCACAGCTGCGCCCAGGTACTGCGGGCCATGATGCCGAAGAGGGCCGCGGGCAGGGCCAGCCACACCACGAACCGGTTGATGGTGCTGGAGGCCGTGGCATCGAACACCCGGGCGCGCCGGGCGAGGTAGCCGGCGGCGATGAGGGCGAACAGGGGCAGCAGGATGGACAGGGCGGAGGTCACGGTACGGGCGTTCAGGGGTGTTGGCGGATGCCGGGGCCGCGATCGGTCCCCAGCCGAGCCGCCAGATTAGGCCGGCGTGGCCATACCGTCCAATATCATCGGAAGACTTTGGCAATACCTTTGGGGCATCATGCTGGACCTTCGGCGCCTGCGTTACTTCCTTGCCGTGGCGGACACGCTGCATTTCGGGCGGGCGGCCGCGCGCCTGCACATTTCCCAGCCGCCGCTGAGCCGGCAGATCGCGGCGCTGGAGGAGGAACTGGGCGTGCAGTTGCTCGAGCGCAGTCCCCACGGCGTGGCGCTCACGGCCGCGGGCCAGCAACTGCAGGCGGACGGGCGCGGCATCCTGGCGTCCGTCGAGCGCGCGGCGCTCAATGCACGCGCCGCCGCCGCGGGCGAGGCCGGGCGGCTGGCGATCGGCTTCACCATGTGCGCGGCCTACAGCGTGGTGCCCGGCTATGCGCGGCGCTTCGCCGCGCGGCATCCGCAGGTGGAGCTGTCGCTGCGGGAGGTGGTGTCCAACGACCTCGTGGCCCAGGTGGCCGAAGGGCGCATCGACGCGGCCATCGTCTTCGCCCAGCCGCTGCCGCCCGGACTCTCGCACCGCACGGTGGTGCGCGAGCCGCTGTGCCTGGCGCTGCCGCGCGGCCACCGCCTGGCGGCGCGGCGCAGCGTGCCGGTGGCGGAGCTGGCGGGCGAACCCTTCATCGCCACGCCGCCGGACGTGGCGCCCTCGCTGCACGCGGCGGTGCTGGCGCAGTGCCGCCAGGCCGGCTTCGCGCCCCGCATCGCCATGGAAGTGCAGCTGCAGCAGACCATCCTCAGCCTGGTGGCCGAGGGCGTGGGCGTGGCACTGGTGCCGGCCTCCATGCGCAAGGTGCAGCCGGATGCCGTGGTGTTCCGGCCCGTGCCGCCGGTGGTGGAGCTGGCGCAGGACCTGGTCTGGCGCGCCGCGAACAGCAACCCCTGCCTGCAGCACCTGCTGGCCCTGGCACCGGATGCCTGACCGCCCCCCGGCAGGCCCGGGGCGAACGCTGCCTCAGCGGCGCACCGTGCCGGCGTCCTGTCCGAACAGCACCTTCTTCGCGTCCTCGTCCACCGTCGGCGCGGTGTTGATGGCCTTCGCGAGTTCATAGGCGCGCGCGGTGGCGGGCCGGGCCTGGATGCGCGCGAACCACTGCGCCAGGTGGGGGAAGTCCTTCAGGTCCTGGCGCTGCCGCTCGTGCGGCACGATCCAGGGGTAGCTCGCCATGTCGGCGATCGAATAGCTGCCGGCGATGTATTCGCGCCCGTCGGACAGGTGCTTGTCCAGCACGCCGTAGAGGCGGCCGGTTTCCTTCACGTAGCGGTCGATGGCATAGGGCACCGGCTCCGGCGCGTACTGCGTGAAATGGTGGTTCTGCCCGGCCATGGGGCCCAGGCCGCCCATCTGCCAGAACAGCCATTGCAGGGCCTCGGTGCGGCCTCGCAGGTCCTGCGGGATGAACCGGCCGGTCTTGTCGGCCAGGTAGAGCAGGATGGCGCCGGATTCGAAGACCGGGACCGGCTCTCCGCCGCCGGCCGGGTCGTGGTCCACGATGGCGGGAATGCGGTTGTTGGGCGCGATGCGCAGGAACTCGGACCGGAACTGTTCGCCGCGGCCGATGTTCACGGGCAGCAGCCGGTAGGGCAGGCCGGCCTCCTCCAGGAACATGGTGATCTTGTGGCCGTTGGGGGTGGTCCAGTAGTGCAGGTCGATCATGCGGGGTCTCCAGAGAGGGGTATCGGTTGCCAGGGCACAGCCTGGGTGGGCCGGGCGCCTTCGGGTTCAACGGACCACTGTAGCGGCTGCTTCCTGGCCTCGCAGGGCGCCACCGCGAAGACCCCTCCGCGCTTCCAGGCTGGCGCCAGGATGGTCAGCGCTTGCGTCCGCCGAACACGCTGCCCAGCACCCCGCGCAGGATCTCCTTGCCCAGCGAGGTGCCCATGGTGCGCACGGCTGAGCGGGCCATGGTCTGCACCAGTCCGTCCTTTTTGCCGCCGCGCGGGCCCGTGGAGCCGAACAGCACATCGTTCAGCCCCCCGAGCAGGCCGCCATCGCCCGTGCCCGCCGGGCCTGCGGTGCCGCCCCTGGCCTGGCCGGGCGCTCCGGTGGCCGCGCCCTCCGTCCTGCCCTTGAGCTTCTCGTAGGCGGATTCACGGTCCACCATCTTTTCATAGACGCCCGCCACCAGCGACTGCGCCACCAGCGCCTGGCGCTGCTGCGGGGTGATCGGCCCGATCTGGCTGCCAGGCGGCAGCACGAAGACGCGCTCGGTGGGCCCGGGGCGTCCCTTGGCGTCCAGCAGGCTGACCAGTGCCTCGCCCACGGCCAGTTCGGTGATGGCGGCCTCGATGTCCAGCCCGGGCTGCGGGCGCATGGTGGTGGCCGTGGCCTTCACGGCCTTCTGGTCGCGCGGCGTGAAGGCGCGCAGCGCATGCTGCACGCGGTTGCCGAGCTGGGCCAGCACGCTGTCGGGAATGTCCAGGGGGTTCTGGGTCACGAAATACACGCCCACGCCCTTGGATCGCACCAGCCGCACCACCAGCTCGATGCGCTCGACCAGCACCTTGGGCGCCTCGTTGAAGAGCAGGTGGGCCTCGTCGAAGAAAAACACCAGCTTCGGCTGGTCCGGGTCGCCGATCTCGGGCAACTGCTCGAAGAGTTCGGACAGCATCCAGAGCAGGAAGGTGGCGTAGAGCCGTGGCGACTGCATCAGCTTGTCGGCGGCCAGGATGTTGACGATACCCCGGCCGTCCACCGTCTGCATCAGATCCTGAATGTCGAGCATCGGCTCGCCGAAGAACCTGTCGCCGCCCTGCGCTTCGATCTGCAGCAGCCCGCGCTGGATGGCCCCCACGCTGGCCGCGCTGATGTTGCCGTAGTCGGTGGTGAATTCCTTGGCGTTCTCGCCCACGTGGGCGAGCATGGCGCGCAGGTCTTTCAGGTCGAGCAGCAGCAGGCCGTTGTCGTCCGCGATCTTGAAGACGATGTTGAGCACGCCCAGCTGCGTTTCGTTCAGGCCCAGCATGCGGCCGAGCAGCAGCGGCCCCATGTCGGAGATGGTGGCGCGCACCGGGTGGCCCTGCTCGCCGAACACGTCCCAGAGCGTGGTGGGGCAGGCGAGGGGCTCCGGCTGGGGCAGGCCGCGCTCGGCCAGGGTGGCCGCCATCTTCTCGCCAATGTGGCCGGGCTGGCTGATGCCGGTCAGGTCGCCCTTCACGTCGGCCATGAACACCGGCACGCCGATGCGGGAAAACCCCTCGGCGAGGGTCTGCAGGGTGACCGTCTTGCCGGTGCCGGTGGCCCCCGTGATGAGCCCGTGGCGGTTGGCCAGCGCGGGCAGCAGGTGGCATTCGGCAGTGTCGTGCTTCGCAATCAGGATCGGTTCGGCCATGGCTGGGGAGAGTCAAAAGTAAAATCGCGTCCGACCGGTAGATTAATCGATAGACACAACAGCAAGGACTCCCTGTGGCAGGACACAGCAAATGGGCCAATATCCAGCACCGCAAGGGGCGGCAGGATGAGAAGCGCGGCAAGATCTGGACCCGGATCATTCGCGAGATCACCGTCGCCGCGCGCGCCGGCGGGGGCGACGTCTCGGCCAACCCGCGCCTGCGGCTGGCCATCGACAAGGCCAAGGCCGCCAACATGCCGGCCGACCGCATCAAGTACAACATCGACAAGGCCACCGGCAATGCCGAAGGCCTGACCTACGAGGAAATCCGCTACGAGGGCTACGGCATCGGCGGCGCGGCCATCATCGTGGACACGATGACCGACAACCGCGTGCGCACCGTGGCCGAGGTGCGCCACGCGTTCAGCAAGTACGGCGGCAACATGGGCACGGAAGGCTCGGTGGCCTTCCAGTTCAAGCATGTGGGCCAGCTCATCTTCGCCCCCGGAACGAGCGAGGACAAGGTCATGGAAGTGGCCCTGGAGGCCGGCGCCGAAGACGTGGTGACCGATGACGACGGCGCCATCGAGGTGCTCACCGCGCCCGGCGACTTCGAGGCCGTGAAGAACGCCCTGGAGGCTGCGGGCCTGACGCCCGACGCCGCCGACGTGACCATGCGCCCCGACGTCACCATCGACCTGGCCGGCGATGACGCCGAGCGCATGCAGAAGCTCCTGGACGTGATCGAGGACCTCGACGACGTGCAGGAGGTCTACCACAACGCCGCGCTCTGACCGACGAGGCACCCGGACACCCCATGAAAGTTCTTGTCATCGGAGGCGGCGGCCGTGAACACGCAATGGCCTGGAAACTCTCGCAGTCTCCCAAGGTCACCAAGGTCTACGTGGCCCCCGGCAACGGCGGCACGGCCCTCAATTCCAAGCTCGAAAACATTCCCGTGACCGACGTGCGCGCGCTGCGTACCTGGGCGCAGGAGCAGAAGATCCAGCTCACCGTGGTCGGCCCCGAGGCACCCCTGGCCGCCGGCGTGGTGGACGAGTTCCGGGCGCACGGCCTGCGCATCTTCGGCCCCACCAGGGCCGCCGCGCAGCTGGAAAGCTCCAAGGCGTTCTCCAAGGCCTTCATGCGCCGCCACGGCATTCCCACGGCCGACTACGACACCTTCACCGATCCGGCGCTGGCCCATGCCTTCATCGACCGCCTGGGCGCGCCCATCGTGGTCAAGGCCGACGGCCTGGCCGCCGGCAAGGGCGTGGTCGTGGCGATGACAGCGCAGGAGGCCCACGACGCGGTGGACTTCATGCTCGTGGACAACAAGTACGGCGTGAGCCACAACGAGGGCGGCGCGCGCGTGGTGATCGAGCAGTTCCTCGAAGGCGAGGAAGCGAGCTTCATCGTGCTGTGCGACGGCAAGAACGTCGCCGCGCTGGCCACCAGCCAGGACCACAAGCGACTGAAGGATGGCGACCAGGGCCCGAACACGGGCGGCATGGGCGCGTATTCGCCCGCACCGGTGGTCACGGCCGACGTGCATGCGCGCGCCATGCGCGAGATCATCCTGCCCACCATCCGCGGCATGGAAAAGGACGGCATCCCCTACACGGGCTTCCTGTACGCCGGCCTGATGATCGACGCCAAGGGCCATCCCAAGACGCTGGAGTTCAACTGCCGCATGGGCGACCCCGAGACCCAGCCCATCCTCATGCGCCTCAAGAGCGACCTGGTGGACGTGCTGGGTGCCGGCGTGGACGGCAAGCTCGACCAAGTCGAGCTGCAGTGGGACCGCCGCCCCGCGCTGGGCGTGGTCATGGCCGCCCACGGCTACCCGGAAAGCCCCCGCAAGGGCGACGCCATCACCGGCCTGCCGGCGGACGCGGACGACGCCATGGTGTTCCATGCCGGCACCGAGCTGCAGGATGGCGTGGTGCGCACCACCGGCGGCCGCGTGCTCTGCGTGACGGCGCTGGCCGACAGCGTGAAGCTGGCGCAGCAGCGCGTCTATGACGTGGCGCGCGGCATCCACTTCGACGGCGCGCAGTACCGCCGCGACATCGGCCACCGGGCGGTGAAGAGCTGATGGCCACGGCATCCGGACCGGGGCGCGTCCCGGGCGCTTCCGCGCCGCCGCCGGACGCGGCCGAGCGCGTGCGCGCCTACCTGGTGGACCTGCAGTCGCGCATCACCAACGCCATCGAGAGCGTCGAGGGGCAGGGCGGTGCACGCTTCCTCTCCGACGCCTGGAGCAAGGCCCCGGGCGAGCCGCTGCAGGGCGACGGCATCACCCGTATCCTCGAGGGCGGGCGCGTGTTCGAGCGCGCGGGCTGCGGCTTCTCGCAGGTGCGCGGAGCCGCGCTGCCGCCTTCGGCCACGCAGCACCGGCCCGAGCTGGCCGGCGCGCCGTTCGAGGCCATGGGCGTGTCGCTGGTGTTCCACCCGATCAATCCCTACGTGCCCACCGTGCACATGAACGTGCGCATGATCGCCGCGGCGCGCGACGGGCAGCCGCCCGTGTGCTGGTTCGGCGGCGGCATGGACCTCACGCCCTATTACGGCTTCGAGGAAGACGCGGTGCACTTCCACCGCAGCTGCCGCGACGCGGTCTATCCGTTCGGCGAAGGGCTCTACCTGCGCTTCAAGCGCTGGTGCGACGAATACTTCTACCTCAAGCACCGCGACGAGCAGCGCGGCATCGGCGGCATCTTCTTCGACGACTTCTCCGAACTGGGCTTCGACCGCAGCCTCGCGATGATGCAGTCGGTGGGCGATGCCTTCCTGGGCGCCTACCTGCCGATCGTGCAGCGGCGCCAGGGCATCTACTTCGGCGACCGCGAGCGCTCCTTCCAGTGCTACCGGCGTGGCCGCTACGTCGAGTTCAACCTCGTCTGGGACCGCGGCACGCATTTCGGGCTGCAGTCCGGCGGACGCACCGAGTCGATCCTGCTCTCCATGCCGCCCCTGGCGGGCTGGGCCTACCAGCGGCAGGATGCCCCGGGAACGCCCGAAGCCGAGCTCACGCGGCGCTTCCTCGTGCGGCGCGACTGGCTGTGAGCCGGCACCGCATGCCGCCGCGGAGGGCACAAAGCTATAATTTCAATAGCTGCCTGCGTCCGCCTCGCCGAGGCAACCGGCAGGAAACACTCACCAACCCCGCTGCGGTGGCGCATCCCGTCGCTGCGGCGCTCCATTGGCTCCCGCGCGGGTTGCGCGCTATATTGCCTCTCACCCCCAATATTTCCCGTCCCTGATGACCACCTCCACCCGTTCGGAATCCGCCGCCAAGAAGGACGTCTCGAAACTCCAGCGCGCCATCGTCGATGGCCTGGAGGACGTCAAGGCGCAAGACATCCAGGTGTTCAACACCGAGAAGCTGTCGCCGCTCTTCGAGCGGGTCATCGTGGCGTCGGGCACGTCCAACCGGCAGACCAAGGCCCTGGCCGCCAGCGTGCGCGACGCCGTGCGCGAGGCGGGCTTTCCCAAGCCGCGCACCGAGGGCGAGGACAACGGCGAATGGATCATCGTGGACTGCGGCGCGGCCGTGGCCCACATCATGCAGCCGGCCATCCGCCAGTACTACCGCCTGGAAGAGATCTGGGGCGAGACGCCGGTGCGCCTGAAGCTGGGCGCCGCCAAGCCCGTGAAGGCCGCCGAATCCGGCGATGCCGCCCCCTCGAAGAAAAAGGCCGCGCCGCGCAAGAAGGCGACCGAGGCCGAAGCGGAAGTGCCGGCACGCAAGCCGGGCCGCAGCAAGGCCGCTGCCGCTGCCCCCGCTCCGGCTCCCGCCAGGAAGGCGGCCGGCAAGGCCGCGCCCGTGAAGGCCGCGGCTGCGAAGAACCCGGCGAAAGCCCCGGCCAAGGCCCCCGCAAAGACCACGGCCAGGACCGCTGCCGGCAAGTCGCCCGCAGCCAAGTCGGCCGCACCGAAGGTGAAGACGGTGGTGGTGAAGCCGGTGGCCCGCAAGCCCGCGGCCAAGTCCGCCGCTGCGAAGAAGGCGCCTTCGGCCCGTCCCGCCGCACCGCGTGCGGCTGCCGCCAAGAAGGCCCCGGCCCGCAAGAAGGCTGGCTGAGTGAACCGTCAGGCAGGTGTGCCGCCGAAAGCCTGGTGCGTGAACCGGGCCCCGGCGGAACATCCGCGGAGCATTGACCGATGAAGCTGCTCATCGTGGCCGTGGGCCAGCGCGTGCCCGACTGGGCGCAGACCGCCTACGACGACTATGCCAAGCGGTTTCCGCCCGAGCTGAAGGTCGAGTTCAAGGCCGTCAAGACCGAGCCGCGCGGCTCCAAGACGCTGGAAACCCTCTACGCCGCCGAGCGCGAGCGCATCGAGGCCGCCATCCCGCGCGGCACGCGCGTGGTCGCGCTCGACGAGCGCGGCACCTCGCTCACCACCAAGGCCCTGGCCGCCCGCCTCAAGGATTGGCAACTGGGCGGCGACGACGTGGCGCTGGTCATCGGCGGCCCGGACGGGCTCGACCCGGCCTTCCGCCAGGCCGCGCACGAGCGCATCCGCCTCTCGGACCTCACGCTGCCGCACGCGATGGTGCGGGTGCTGCTGATCGAGCAGCTCTACCGCGCGTGGTCCGTGAACGCGGGCCATCCCTACCACCGGGAGTAGCCTCCGCGCAGCGGCGCCAGACCTGCATCGCATGCGTCTGTCCGCCGCAGGTTTCTCCCCCGGGCAGATCGCCCTGGAGGACGAAGCCCGCATGCCGCAGCAATGCCAGGGAGGCGGCATTGTCCGCATGCACGTGCGCATCCAGGTGCCGCAGCCCGAAGCCCTGGAAGCAGCCGCGCAGCAGCGCCTCCAGCGCCTCGCGCATGAAACCGTGCCGCTGGTGGGTGCGGGCGATCTCGTAGCCGACCTGCGCCGTCCGCTCCACCGGGTCCCAGCCCTTGAGCTGGCAAAGCCCGATCAGGCCCGGCACATCGCGCCGCTCGATCGCCCAGCAGATGTCGGGCACCGGCTTGCGGCCGACCATCACCATCCACGCAGCGAACACCCGGGCGGCCTCCAGGTCGGCCAGCGGCGCGTAGCCGATCCAGGTGCCCGGCGCGCGGGCATCGCTCATCGCGAGCAGGGCATGGGCGTCCTCCAGGACGACGGGGCGCAGGCGCAGGCGCTCGGTGTGGAAGCTGGGAAGACCATCGGACATGCCGGCATCTTCGTGCCCCCAGGCCGCAGGCCCGCACGGCCATCCGATGCCATGCACCGCCGCGCGAAGCGGCTCCGGCATCCGCTATCCTGCCGCCGTGAACCCGAACCCATCCTCCCCTTCCTCCGCCATCTCCGCCACGCAGGCCACCGCGCCGTCCTTCGTGTACTTGGCCTCCCAGAGCCCGCGCCGCCGCCAGTTGCTCGACCAGATCGGCGTGCGGCACGTGCTGCTGCTGCCCAACGCCGATGGCGATGCCGTCGTGGAAGACGCCGAGGCCATCGAGGCGCCCCGGCCCGGCGAGGCGCCCGCGCGCTACGTGCAGCGCGTGACCGGCCTCAAGCTGGATGCGGCCGTAGCGCGGCATGCGCGGCGCGGCCTGGAGCCCGCGCCCATCCTGTGCTCCGACACCACCGTGGCCCTGGGCCGCGACATCCTCGGCAAGCCCGACGACGAGGCGCATGCACGGCAGATGCTCGCCCGCCTGTCCGGCAGTACCCACCGCGTGCTCACCGCCGTGGCCGTGCAGGTGCCGGGCGGCGCGCGCCACGCGGCGCTGTCGGTCTCGCAGGTGCGCTTCGCGCCGATGACCACGGAGCAGATCGCGGCCTATGCCGCCAGTGGTGATCCGCTGGGCAAGGCCGGTGCGTATGGCATCCAGGGCCCTGCGGCCCGCTACGTGGAGCGCATCGCGGGCAGCTACACCGGCATCATGGGCCTGCCGCTGTTCGAGACGGCGCAGCTGCTGCGGCAGGCCGGCCTGCCCGGCTGAGGGCGTGAATCCCGCTTCCGGCGCACAGGGGGCCGTTGAGGCATCATCGGTTCCCGAGCACCGCCTCCCATCCCGCCCGCCCTCGACCTGCGCCGCCCGCCATGCAACAAGACATCCTCATCAATTGGTCCCCCCAGGAAACCCGCGTCGCCGTCGTCGAGCACGGCGCCGTGCAGGAACTGCACGTGGAGCGCACGCTGGAGCAGGGCCTGGTGGGCAATGTCTACCTGGGCAAGGTCTCGCGCGTGCTGCCGGGCATGCAGTCGGCCTTCATCGACATCGGCCTGGAGCGCGCGGCCTTCCTGCACGTGGCCGACGTGTGGCACCGGCAGGAGGGCGGCGAGGCGCCCATGTTCGCGCGCAAGGGCGAACCTCCGGTGCCGATCGAGAAGCAGGTGTTCGAAGGGCAGGCGCTCATGGTGCAGGTCATCAAGGACCCGATCGGCACCAAGGGCGCGCGGCTGTCCACCCAGGTCAGCATCGCCGGGCGGCTGCTGGTCTTCCTGCCGCAGGACGACCACGTGGGCGTATCGCAGAAGATACCGGCTGCCGAGCGCGACGCGCTGCGCGCCCGCCTGCAGGCCCTGGTGGGCGACAAGGCCACGGGCGGGGGCGGCGGCTTCATCCTGCGCACCAACGGCGAGGATTCGTCCGATGCGGAACTGGCCGAGGACATCGCCTACCTGCGCAAGACCTGGGCGCGCATCAAGGACGCCGCGATGCGCCAGCCGCCTGCCTCGCTGCTGCACCAGGACCTGAACCTGCTGCAGCGCGTGCTGCGCGACCTCGTGGGCGAGGAAACCGCCAGCATCCGCATCGACTCGCGCGAGCAGTTCGCCCTGCTGCAGGCCTTCGGCCGCGAGTTCACCCCGGCCGCCGTGCCCAAGCTGCAGCTGTACAAGGGCGAGCGGCCCATCTTCGACCTCTACGGCATCGACGAGGAGATCGCCCGCGCCCTGGGCCGGCGCGTGGACCTGAAATCCGGCGGCTACCTCATCGTGGACCAGACCGAGGCGCTCACCACCATCGACGTGAACACCGGCGGCTACGTCGGCGCGCGCAACTTCGACGACACCATCTTCAAGACCAACCTGGAAGCCGCCCAGGCCATCGCCCGCCAGCTGCGGCTGCGCAACCTGGGCGGCAT
The DNA here is from genome assembly GCA_003029925.1 of Paracidovorax avenae. GTDB lineage: Bacteria > Pseudomonadota > Gammaproteobacteria > Burkholderiales > Burkholderiaceae_C > Paracidovorax > Paracidovorax avenae_A. Next base: position 2,336,815 of record CP028296.1, read on the forward strand.
CATCATCGCGGACTTCATCGACATGGCGCGTGAAGACCACCAGCACGCCGTGCTCGCCGAATTCCGCAAGCAGCTCGCCCGCGACCGCGTCAAGACCATGACCGGCGGCTTCTCCCAGCTCGGCCTCGTCGAGATGACGCGCAAGCGCACCCGTGAATCCCTGGCCCACATGCTCTGCGAGCCCTGCGCGCACTGCCAGGGCTCGGGGCAAGTGAAAACCGCCCGCAGCGTCTGCTACGACATCCTGCGCGAGATCCTGCGCGAAGCCCGCCAGTTCAACCCGCGCGAGTTCCGGGTGGTCGCCTCCGCCAAGGTGGTGGAGCTGTTCCTGGACGAGGAGAGCCAGCACCTGGCGGGGCTGTCGGATTTCATCGGCAAGCCGATATCGCTGCAGGCGGAGAGTGGGTTGGGGCAGGAGCAGTACGACATCGTGTTGTTGTGAGGGTCAGGGCTTGGCGTTGGGGCAACCTGGCATATCGCCTGCCGCGGTGCACTCCGACGGGATGTTTTCGAAAACGACTCCCGGGCCCACATAGACTTTGCTGGCTTGCACAGGCGGGTCGAGTTGCCAGTCGACTTCGCTGCCATCCATGAGATCGACCACCTTGCTTTCACCCAGGAGTTACTTGGGATCAACCCGGTACAGGCGGACGATGGCCGGGGCTTCCTGGTCGCGATGCACCATGCGCTGCCATGGCGATGCACGGTGAATTTCCAGTCGATAGACGGAATGGGGGCTGTTGTAGGTCATGAAAAGCGTTGGCGTGGTCGCATACCAGCCCAATACCACGCAGGCATTCAACGCCAAGCACCAGACGAGACAAGGCACATTCTTGAGGTTGGGCAGTTTCATCACCACTGCACTGGGATCAGGAGTGGATAGCTCACGTGGTGCATATCTGGGCGCAATATTCAGGGCTTGGTATCAAGGCAGCCCGGTATCTGCGCCTCTTTGGTGCATTCCGGTGGGATGTTCTCGAAGGTGACATCCTGGCCTACGTGTACACGGTTCAGTTCTACGGGCGGATCCAAGTACCACTGGATTTCGCCGTTCAGCCAGAGATCGACCACTTCACTCTGGCCCAGCAAGGCCTTGGGCTCGATGCGATACAGCCGGACCACATAAGGCATCTTGAAGCTCGGGTGCGTGATGCGCTGCAGGAAAGAGGCTTTGTGGAACTCCAGGCGGTACACCCGGTGCGGGCTGTTTTCGGCATCTGCGAAGGTGGGCGTTGCCAGAGACCATCCCGCCAGGAACAACGCGTTCAAGCCAAGGCACCAGACGATACAGGGCACTTTCTTGAGGTTGGAAAGTTTCATTGCCGGTGCGTGCGATGTAGTGCCGTCGGGAGCGATCTTCAGGGTCTGGTGTTGGGGCAACCTGGTATCTGTGCCGCTTCCGTGCATTCCGACGGGATGTTTTTGAAGATGACATCCCTGCCCACATAGACTTTGTTGGCTTGTACGGGCGGATCGAGTTGCCAATCGATATCGATCCCGCTCCAAAGATCGACCACCTGGCTTTCGCCCAGCAGCTCCTTGGGATCGACCCGGTGCAGCCGGACGATGAAAGGTGCCTTCTGGTCGTAATGCGTGATGCGCTGCCACAGAGAGGCGTGGTAGAGCTCCAGTCGATAAACATAATGGGGGCTGTTGTAGCTGTTGAAGAGCGTCGGCTTGGTCGCATACCAGCCCATTACCACGCAAGCATTCAACGCGAGACACCAGACGATGCAGGGCACGTTTTTGAGACCGGACAGCTTCATTACCAGCCCAGTGGGATCGTGAGGGGACAGCGCAGGTGGCGCATATTGGGAGCAATCTTCAAGGCTTGGTATTGGGGCAACTCGGTATCTGCGCCTCTTTCGTGCACTCCGGCGGGATGCTTTCGAAGAGCACATCGCGACCGACACGTACGCGGTTCATGTCAACCGGCGGGTCCAGATACCAGTGGATTTCGCCGTTCAGCCAGAGATCGACCACTTCACTCTGGCCCAGCAAGGTCTTGGGCTCGATGCGATACAGCCGGACCACATAAGGCATTTTGAAGCGCGGATGGGTGATGCGCTGCAGGAAAGAGGCTTTGTGGAACTCCAGGCGGTACACCCGATGAGGGCTGTTTTCCGCATCGACGAATGTCGGCGTCGCCAGAGCCCACCCCGCCAGGAACAACGCATTCAGGCCGAGGCACCAGACGATGCAGGGCACTTTCTTGAGGGAGGAAAGCTTCATTACCACTCCAGCTTGATCGGAAAGGGAAGGCGCACGCGGTGCACGTCGGAGACGATCATGAAATCCCCACCTCGCCCGTACAGAGCGCGCCATTGCCTGAAATGCTGGTTCTGCACCAGATAGCTCTGGCGGTCCGCTTCGGCCGCATTGGCATGCATCCATTGTTCCGAGAGAGGAATGGCCAAGGTGGACCTGGGTGTCCGCTTCACACCACCGGGTCCCCAGAAGCCCAGCGGCTGCGACAGGAAGGAGTCGTCGTTGAAATCATAGGAATCGCGCAGGTAGAAGGCCAACTCATCGACTGAGATGATGGCCTTTCCAGCCTCCTTGGGCGTCACCACGCCCGACACCGCGATCTTGAGCGTCGCCTCGCCCATGGCACCGTAGAAGTCGTCCATGGGATCGCCAAGTCGGCCAACATTCAAGAAATTCACTTGGTAGTTTTCGTCCAAGGCTTTGGCTGACTGGTTCAAGTTTCCAAACCGCCAAGGCTGGGCCTGCCGCATCGACTGCTGTTTGATCCGCTCTTGTAACTGCGCGATTCCGGCAGGGCTATTCCATTGCGCCTGCAACAGCGCCATCGCAGCCTGCACCCGGGCAAAGCCCAATGCCCACTGCATGGTGATGGTGTCTTCGTCCAATTGCGCGGAATTCAAATTGACCAGTTGGCGCTGTCCACTTTTGATGGTGTCTGGCATCTCGAACGCCGGGCCCCTGAACCACCGCTCCATCAACGCCGCCGCCACCGGCCACCCCAGGCGCGAGCGCATCACGCCTGGAATGTCATCCAGCCGGAACCGCCGCACCTTCGGTGGCAGCTTGTCTTCCAAATCCGCGCGCAGGCGCTCTGTATCGACATGGACGATGCCGTTCATATGTCCCTTCCCTCTGCTGTTTTTCTTCGGGCCGGATTCTGGAGGCAAACATCTGCGGGTGCCACAAAAGTGGGGTTGCGGTATGGTTACGAAGCGCAACTGCCGCGCTGATCTACGTCGCCCCCTGCAGGGATGGGGCGGCGCACCACTGCGGTCTGCGGCCGAGTGCGTGCAGCGAAGGTCCGTCACTGCTGGACGGCCGCCCAACCAGTTTTTTTCACCGTACGCGTAAAAACGGGGTTGCAAATCGCCGCGAATACGGCAATAGTTTTCACAAAGGGCTCCAAGGCCCGCCACAAGAAAACCAATGGGAGGGGTCCCGATGAACCAGTTCAAAACATGGGCGCGCTGCCGCCACGGCGCCATGGCCGTGGCTCTGTCCGCGCTGTTCGCAGCTTCCAGCGTGGCGGCATTCCAGGTGCTGCCCAAAGTGAGCGACGTGGACCGCAAGATCTCGTCGCTGGGGAGCAACCCCGTGCTGGACTACGTCGGGCATTGGTTCGTGGGAACGGCCATCCCCATCATGAAATCCCCGGTGCACGAGTCCATCACCCTGGCGGCCCTTGAATGCCGTGCCGACAGGGGATCGGAATACGATTGCGTGACCATCGATGCGGTCAGGGAGCACCGCATCCTCCTTTACGGAGTCCGCTGGCCGGACGACCCGCCGTTCCTGCTCAACGCCAAGTCACCGCCCCGCCTCAAGGGCTGCGATGTGCGCGTCACGTTGCGGTCCACATCGCAGCCCCTGTGCTGGTGGGGCCTGTTCCAGGATGCCGGGGCGCAGGCCAAGACCAAATCCCAGGCCAAGGCACCGGCCTTCGGGCCGGGCGACTACCTGCTGTACCGCTCGCACTACGGCGACCTGCAGTTCATGCACGCGATGGGCGCCTACGACGGGGAAACCGCGGGAGAAACGGTGGACCGCATGAAGATGTGGGCCGAGTTCCTGTGGGGCGTGGCTTCCGGGACGACGCCGACAGGCGTCTTAATCCGCGACCTGGGGCTCCCCGAGCTGGCCCGCTACTTCCCGGGCGACATCACGACCATGAACCTGTTCGCCACCGGCATCGTCGAGGTGCGCAAGGACCTGGACAAAGTCGCCATGGGTGCCTTGCTGCACATGGTGCAGGACAGCTTTTCGCAGGCCCATGCGGAACGCGGACAGGAAACCGGTGCCCAGTGCGGCCATACCGGCTTCGACAAGCCCGGCCAGATCGAGCGGTTCCGCAGTTATGCGAAACAGTCGAGCGCGTTGCACGACGAGGCGGACACGCCCCACGCGTTGAGCCTGCACAGCATGCAGATCAGCCCCAGCGCGGTGGATGTGAGCCGGGCGTTCCTGACGATGTGGAATGAAAAGAGGAGCTGGGTGGAAGCCGGGGCTTTCTTTGACTGTGTGTTTGAGCCGAGGGATCGGCAGGTGGAGGCTGATGCTGGGCCTTATGTGCCTGTGCCGCGTGTAAGGACGTCTGTGGACTTTAGCCCGCAGTAGGCAAACGAGGTAACAACAGATGAAACTACAGTTAGATGAAAAGCTCTGCGACGGGGCGTTCGCCGATGCCAGGAAGGTTACTGACGAGCTAGGTCGCAACGCGGCCGTGAAAATGAAGTGCCATCTCGGAGTGGATGCCGACTCGGGCTGGGCGTACAGAGTGCGCGGTACCAGCGGTGCGGTCAGCAACGTGATTGAGGCCAACGGCTTGGTGCGTGCAAGCGAACACGATGTCTATGCCGACGCCGGCTATCAAGGCGCGGGCCCCCGGCCTGATGCCAGGCGCGACGTGAACTGGCGCATCGCCATGCGCCCGGGAAAACGTTCCCAGCTGAAACCGATCGAAACCTTGACCCATCAGCTGGAGCGCGCGAGGGCGGGCATCCGCGCGCGAGTCGAACACCTGTTCCGCGTTCTCAAGCGCCAGTTCGGTCATGCCCAGGTGCGCTACCAATGACTGGCCAAGAACATTGCACAGCTGCACACGCTATTTGAGCTGGTCAATATCTGGGTGGCGCGGCGCAAATTGCTGGCGACCTTGGCATGAGTGCGCCTGAAACTTGAAAAAAGACCAGGTTGGCTGTCAGTCTGCAGCCGCGTGCATATGAACTGAGGAGGAGCGGGCTTCGACTGCCTTGTAATGAAAGAACTCAGTGCATCTGCACACTCATGCGTGTGTTGTGCAGACCTTCCTTAGCGTTTTACGGCGGGCGGGTATGACCGCTTGCATTTTTTTGTTGCAAATGAGATGCTATTGAAAAGGCTTCAGCGCAGAAGTCCAGTCCAGCAAATGGCGAAGATCAATAGGGGGAGTAGCATGGGCCGTCTTATCTCGCGCCTTGTACGGCGTGTATCTGGTTTCATACTGGCGTTGGCGCTTGTCGGCTGTGTGGGCACACAGCAGATCAGTCTCGCTGCTCCAGACAAGTCACCTTCAGGAAAAAGCGGTGACGTTCAGCCACCTGCGGGGGGCAAACCATATATTGCTGATCTAAAACTTAGTCCGAAGGGTAATCAGCAGACATCGCCAATCGATGTTACTCCTTGGCACGACTCAAAAGACCACTGGACAGGTCCTACGTCGGAAGGTTCCAACTTTGCAGGCGCCTACACCCGTCTAGTCGTCAAATCCACATTCTCGGACACCTCGCCGCAGGGAGGCGGAGCGGACAACCGGTATAAGGCGCCTTATCAAAAGCGTCATTTGATCGAGCGAGCACTGGTTGGAAAAGACTTTAACGTCGTACTGACCGCGAAGATGAAAATTCCAAACGTTGTTGATATTTCCGTTCCACTGGCGATCATTGGTCATACCAGCAACTCAGATGGCGAAAACTGGATTCGAGAAGTCTATTTCGAGCGCCGCGATTTCCCGCTTTTCCTGGTCAAGAAGACCGGCCAGGCGTCGACACCCTCCGTTTCCGCGGAGATCAAAGGCACCAGTTCCATCACATCTAGAGGTGTGGCTGCGGGTGTGAGCGCTCTGAGTCGCCTTGCGTCCGTGGCGGGGGCCACTCCGGCGTTGATTACGACCCTCAATAAAGAATCAACCAAAGAAGCATCAGACAAAATCGACGCTGAGATATCAAAGCTCCTATCGTCAAGTGTGACGGAGCGCTCAAGCTGGGATCGACCCCTAAGCAACTGGGTGAAAACGGATCGACAGCTTGCTAAAGGCGGTATCGAGGTTATGTTCAGGCTGCCTAGCGAGGGCGATTGGCAAGATACTCGCCCCATCGGGTCTTGGATGATTACGTTCGCTCCACCGCGACCGTCAATTTTTTCTGACTGGTATGTCTGTTCAGATGAGGGTTCGGGGCCCCAGAATTATCTACGGTGCAGCGGTTCTCTCGCAGACGCAATCGAGCGCGTAAGAGCCGAGGTTCAACCGGCTGAAATACTGAGTTACAAGCTTCTGGCCGGCACCAGCAACCTTGGTTCGATTCACTCGTTTTTGAAATCCAAAGATTGGTATACCGCGGGTGTGACGGCGATGGCCAAGGTGCTCGGCAGTAATGCCTTTGATATTGCACAGGACTTGGCCGCTAGCGAATTTTGCCGTCATGTCATCACTGATGTCACAGAGCTAGAACTGAATCAAACTGATGCTGAACTCGTTCTCTGGGCTGTTTATAAAATTGGTCGGCCAGAGTTCTCTGTTCTTAATAGAAGTTCGGACTGCGAGACACTGATGCAATTGAAGAAAATGCCGAGCGCAACCTAGTCCCTAGTCGGCGGGTTTGCGCATATCGATTTGCATCACGCTTGAATGGCTTTTCCGTTAGGGGGAATTTTTATGGTAAGAAGTGGTGTTCGTTTGATATTGTGGGTAGTTGTGCTTCTACAAATTCAGGCGTCTGCGCATGAACTATTGACAGGTGGAATGGCGGTAAATCCGCCCCTGTTAGAAGCTGAGCGCGCGAATGCGAAATTGAATTTTTTGACAGATCAGGCCCGAAGAAATGGTGTAGACGATAGCAAGATCAATGCAGCCAAGTCGGTCTATTACGACGCCTATCGTTGGCCAAAAACCGAACTTCGAGTTTGCTTTTGGAATGGCACCGAAGAGCTGCAACGCGAAGTGATGCAGATTGCGAACACTTGGCATGACGCGGTGCCGCTGATCACGTTCGACTATCTGGAAAATGGAAAGATCCGCTTATGCAATTTGAATGACTTAAAAGAATTCAAAGCTAGCGTGCCAAAAAAACTCAAGCTAATGCAGGACATTCGCATCACCCTCAGCAATGATGACAACAGGCAGCTTTACCACCCTAAGGACATCGAAAGTAGGCTAGGGGATTGGGCGTACCCCGGAAGATCAGTTGCCTTGAACGCAGATTTTCCAACAACGATGAACCTCGTTGGGGCGATTCAATTAAGGCAAAAAAACTTGCTATCAGATTACTACTTCAACGTGAGGCATGAGTTCGGGCATGCACTGTCACTCGTTCACGAGCATCAGCGAGGCATTTGTAAGAACTGGTTCAACATCGCGGAGATTGCTAAATCCCAAGGATGGAGCGAGAAGGTTGCAAAAGAGCAAGTTGATTCGATAAACGAATCTAGCAACGTATATGGCTTCATCGGCGGCTATGATCCCGACTCGATCATGCAATACAATTTTGCTGTCGCTTGGTATGCGCCAGACAAACCAGGACAGCCCAACCCCTGTCGTCGAAAAAAGCAGGTAGACGACCTTTCAGATCTGGACAAGGTGGTCGTGGCGGCGCTCTATCAGCCTGCGCTGAACGACACGCCCGAGCGACAAGCGCTGATCACGAAATCTAAACAGGCCGCAGCCGTTCTTTTGGCCGGACTGGAAACCCCGACTGCAGGCAGGGCGACTAGCCAGACGAAGAGCATTGAAACGGCACTCGCAGACTTCGAGACCAGCATGCGTAAGCCCACCAAGATCACGCTACAGATTTATCCGCACAGGGTGGACAAAGATATTGTGTTCAAGGTGACCTCGAACCTAGGTTACCCATTAAAGAACCAAGAAGGAAAACCTATCAGAACCGTGTCTGAAAACACGACCGCATCGCTTCGTGAGGATCGGACGAACACACTTTTGTACACGGCCGACGTGTCTGACCAAGATGTGCGTTATGTTGCCCTGGCACTGGTGCGTGCTGGCATAGAAATCAAGAGCCTTCAACCTTACTATCCCACCGCGCGCAGCAACTACGCCAAGCGGTACAACCTGATTCAGATTGGTGCCGACATTAGTAATCGTGGTCGCGAGCCGCTCTCGGTACAGGACATCCTGGAGAAGCCACTTCCGCTGTTCGCGCCGAAGAAGGCCAAGCCTTAGTTTTTTCTACACCGGGCTTGTCCGATATTTGTGTAAATGGAATGGACTTCAGTTGATGGGTGTGCGGTCTTCGAACTGAATGGTAAAGAGAGTCTGACGTGCTCCCGATAGCCGTACCACCCGAATGGAAGTGAGGTCCGTCAACTTGGAGAATGACGATAAGTGTCGCTCGCCACGGCCGAGCGTGACAGTCTCTCCCGCCTGCCTGCACGGCTTCACGTCAATCCAGCGCAGCCCCATCCACCTGCCTGACCGGTATGTCGGACAGATCGACGCCCTCCAGGCACCGTGCATTGATGGCCCATCCGTCGAACGGCAGCATCCCCTGGGCGACTTCCTGCGCCGTTGCGGCCCGGGGCTTGCGGAACGGCATGATCCCGCAGGTCGGGCAGAAATAGTCCCTGGCGGTGCGGGTGTGCCATTCGTACACGCGCAGGTCCTCCAGCGGCGTGAGCATCCGCAGCGCGGCGAAGGGCACGCGGTGGATCAATGCGCCGCGGCGCCGGCACACGGAGCAGTTGCAGCTCCTGACGTGGTCGAGGACGGTCTCGATTTCGAAGCGGCAGGCGCCGCAGTGGCATGAGCCCTGGAAGAGCGCCATGGTGGACGGCCGGCTAGGGGTCCGTGGCCCGTGCCGGGAACGAGAACGCGAATTCGGTGCCGTGCTCGTGGCTGGACTGCACGACCACCTGCCCGCCGTGCGCCTGCGCGATCGCTCGCACGATGAACAGGCCGAGCCCGACGCTGCGCGCGGAGGTGTCTTCCGCGGTGACGCCGCGCACCATGGGCTGGAAGAGGCGGCCCAGGGTGTGCCGGGGGATGGGGTCGCCGTGGTTGTGCACGGCCAGGCGGGCGATGCCCGACTCCACCGCGGTGGAGACCGTGACGGTGCTGCCCGGCGTGCCATAGGCCATGGCGTTGCCCACGAGGTTGCCCAGGAGCTGGGCGATGCGGTCCGGGTCGGCGCTGATCTCTCCGCCACCTGCGGTTGCGTGCTCGATCGTGCGGCCGGGGAAGGCCACCGAGAGCTCCTCGATGATCCGCGCCGCGAGCTGGTGGAGGTCCGTGGGGCGGCGCGAGACGCTCAGGCCCGCGCCCAGGCGCACGACCGTGAAATCGAGCAGGTCGGAGATGAGGCGCTTGGCGCGCTGCCCGGCGCGGGTGATGTTGCCCAGCATGCGCGCGGCCGTCTCCTGCGGGGTGGGCGTGGGCGAGGCCGCCTGGCGGGTGAGCATGTCGGCAGCCAGGAGGATGGTGGTGAGCGGGTTGCGCACCGGCGAGCCCTACCAGTTCAAGCACCGCATCATCGACGCGAAGGGACACCACCGCGTGCTCGTTTCGTCCGGCCAGGGATTCCGGGGCGACGACGGCATGCTCACGGAATTCGTGGGCATCTTCAGCGACATCACCGAAGCCGAACAAGGGCGGGCCCTCGCGGAAGACCGCGCCGTGTTCGCCGAACAGATGATCGGCATCGTCAGCCACGACCTGCGCAGGGCGCGGTCGAGTGCGGCGCGTTCCGCGGCGCGGTCTTCGGGCACCACGTGGGCCACGAAGTCGTCCTCGCCCACGGGCCGCTCCGGGTCCAGGCCCAGCAGGACGGCGACGTCGGTGCCGAAGCGCCGCCGGCCGGTGGCGGGGTCCAGGTCCCACATATGGATGGCCCCGGACTGCATGGCCTGCCGCAGGCGCGAGCGGGACGCCTGCAGGGCCTGCTGCGCCTGCCGCTCCTTGGCCACCATGTCGTCGGCGCGCTTGCGGGCGGCCAGCAGTTCGCGCTCGTACTTGTTGCGTTCCTCGGCCACCATCACGGCGATCTCGTCGAAGGTGTCCTCGCCGCTGGTGCGGCGCACCACGTTGAGCAGGGCGGGGAAGGTGCTGCCGTCGCCGCGGCGGATGTCGAGCTTGACCTCCGAGATGGCGCCCTGCATTGCCAGCATGGGCTGCCAGTGGGTCTGGTGGAAGATCCGGCCGCCCACGGTGAAAAGCTCCTGCAGCTTCTTTTGCCGTACCAGTTCGTGCGGGGGGATGCCGGTCCACTGGCACAGGGTCCGGTTGACCTTGAGGATCAGGCCGGACGTGCTGGTCACCAGCAGCCCGCAGGGCATGCGGTCGAAGAGTTCTTCCGCTTCTACCATCCGATCGAGCCGAGGAATTCGTCCATCACCACGCTGCAGGCGCCGGGTGCGCTGAGGTGCGGGCAGTGCCCTACGTTCTCGATCACCCGCAGCATGCCCCGGGGCAGGTGGCGGAGCATGTAGTCGCCCACGGGGCGCGGCGCGATGATGTCATCGCTGGACTGGATGACCAGCGCCGGCTCCTTCAAACGGTGCAGGTCGGCCCGGTTGTCGGAGAGGAAGGTGACGCGCGCGAATTGCCGGGCGATGTCGGGATCGGTGCGGCAGAAGCTGGCCGTGAGCTCTTCGCCCAGCTCGGGCCGGTCGGGCGCGCCCATGATGGCGGGCGCCATCTGGCTCGCCCAGCCGAGGTAGTTGGAGTCGAGGGTGTCCAGCAGGGAGTCGATGTCCTCGCGGGAGAAGCCGCCCACGTAATCGCCGTCGTCGATGTAGCAGGGGGAGGGGCCGACCATGACATGGCCGGCGATCCTTCCGGGGCGGTGGACGCCGGCCAGCAGGCCGATCATGGCGCCCACCGAATGCCCCACGAAGACCACGGGGCCGTGCGCGAATTCGTCGATGATCTCCAGCACGTCGTCCGCATAGCCGTGCAGCGAGGCGTATTTGCCGGGATCGTATGCGCCCAGGTCGGACAGGCCGCTGCCCACCATGTCGAAGGTGATGGTGCGGCAGCGCGCGGCATAGCGCGGTGCCAGCAGACGCCACATGTTCTGGTCGCAGCCGAAGCCATGGGCGAACACGAGGCATCCGGCGCCCTGGCCCTGGACCTTCACGTTGTTTCTGCGCCCGACCGACATGCAAGCTCCTGGTAATGCCCGGGCGATGCCAGCCGCGGTACGACGCAACCATTATCGGACATCTGTCCTGTTGCCCATGGGGCATGACCGGTGGGGCCGTGGGTGAAACGGCACGCCCAGTGGAATCCGGCAGAAAAGGGCCGCACGGGCGTGTGGTGGTGGTGGCGACGCCGTCCCGCGGTGTGTTTCGTGCCTGTCCGTTTCGCTTCGCGGGCACGGCGTGCGGCGGCGGCCCTTGTCCGTAGATTGGGCTGATCGCAGGCATTCCGCGAGAGCGCGCGATGCCGTTCCTGCACACCCATCCTTTCCTTGCAGCCATGCCCACTTCATCCCTGCGTACCGCTTCCGCGTCACCCACCAACGCCGCCGCGGCGCTGTTGCCCCAGCGGGGCGCCGACAGCGCGGCAGGGCCAGCGCCCGAGACCCCTCGGAGTTCCCTGCCGACCCCGGATGCAGGTTCCCTCCGCAGCCTGCGGCGCGCGAACTCCATGCCATCGCCGCAGGCCGCGGACGCCCTGTTGCGGGCGTCCCTGCCCACGCGTGCCGCCAGCGATGCCATCGCGCTTCCGGCGCAGGCGCTGCCCGTGCTGCACGCCGCCGAAGGGATCGTCCATGCCCTGATAGACCCCGCGCAGGCGCGGGACGCGGAGGTCGTGCCGCGGCTGCAGCGCAATACCGAGGTGCTGTTCGATAAGGGCATCGACACCCCGGAGAAGCTGCGGAGTTTTCTCTCCACGGCCTGGCGCCACGACGCGGTGCTCGGTTTCGCGGGGCTGGGTTTCAGCAACGGGGCGGGGTACATGGCCGGGATCACGGCAGCCAACGAGAAGCTCGTGTCGCTGCTGCCCGCGGACCTGCTGCGGAACACGCCGAGGCTGGGCTTCGTGGTCGGCCTGGGCGTCGGCGCGCTGGACGTGCTGGTGAGCGCGGTCGGCAATGCGGTGGTCGTGCCGCGCCTCTATAACGGCCCTTCCGGGCTGGACCGGCTGCCTGCCGCGCTGCGTCCGGACCCCCATGCCGAGCAGATCCGCAATGCCGGCCTGGCGGCAGGGTTCAACGTCGCGAAGAACCTGCCGCGCGTGGTGGAGCCGTTCGTGCAGGCCGCGATCGAGGGCCGGGGCGACAACAGCGTAAACCGCGTTTGGGCGGACCGCATCGATGCGTCGCTGCTCGACGGCTTCGGCGGGATGCTGGCCGCGGGCGCCCGGGGCGTGCACAAGCTCTCGCAGGCGGTGCCCTACGATGCGCGCATGCTGCTGCGCAGCGACCTGGGCGAGGTCATCGACCAGACCCGGCGCCCGTGGAAGGAATCCCTGCAGGGCGTCGGCTCCGCGGCGCTCGAAGGCGCTAAGTCGCTCGTGACCTCTCCCGTGCCCGTGGCGGTGGTGGCCACGGTGGGGTGCTTCATCGCCGAGCTGTTCGCGGCCAATGCGTCCATCGACCGCGCCGGATCGCCCGCGGGGCTGCCGGCGGACCGGGCGGACGCCGGCATGCTCTCTGGCAAGCGGGCGTCGTCGGTCCTCATCATGGGGCTGATGTCCGGCACGATCGAGCTGGGCGCGCCCTATGCAGCGCGGGGCGGTGCCTATGTGGCCCGCACGATCCACCAGGGCCTGCAGCAGACGTCCTCGAACCTGATGGCCTGGGCCCAGGCCCGCTTCGGCGCCGCGGAGCCGGACCTGGAAGCGGGCCGGCCGCGGTAGGGCAGGTGGCGCGCGGCCCGGGCCCCGGGGCCTGCGCGTTTTCCCCGAGGAAGACGCCCATGCAATTAGTTGACATCTAAATCATATATTCCTAAAGTTGCTGCAGGCCCGGACGGCCCTGGAGACCTGCGCATGAAGATCGTTTGCATCGGTGGCGGCCCGGCGGGCCTGTATTTCGCGCTGCTCATGAAGCAGCAGGACCCCGCCCACGACGTCATCGTGGTGGAGCGCAACAAGCCCTACGACACCTTCGGCTGGGGCGTGGTGTTTTCCGACGCCACCATGGACCACATGCGCACGTGGGACCGCGAGACGGCCGACGAAATCCAGGAGGCCTTCAACCATTGGGACGACATCGAGCTGCGCTTCAAGGGCCGCACGATCCGCTCGGGCGGGCATGGTTTCGTGGGCATCGGGCGCAAGAAGCTGCTCAACATCCTGCAGGCGCGCTGCGAACGCCTGGGCGTGAAGCTGGTGTTCGAGACCGAGGCCGCCTCCGACGAGGACTATCCCGACGCCGACCTCGTCGTCGCCTGCGACGGGGTGAACTCCCGCATCCGGGGCCGCTATGCCAACGTGTTCCAGCCCGACATCGTCACGCGGCCCAACCGCTACATCTGGCTGGGCACGCACAAGCTGTTCGATGCCTTCACGTTCGATTTCCAGCGTACGGAGCACGGCTGGTTCCAGGCGCATATCTACAAGTTCGACGACCGCACGACCACGTTCATCGTCGAGTGCCCGGAGGCGGTGTGGAAGGCGCATGGCCTGGACGGGGCCGACCAGGACCAGTCCATCGCCTTCTGCGAGCGGGTGTTCGCCGACACGCTGGGCGGAGCGCCCCTGATGAGCAATGCGCGCCACCTGCGCGGCTCGGCCTGGCTGAACTTCCAGCGCGTGGTGTGCGCGCAGTGGTGGCTGCGCAACCCCCGCGGCAGCCACGTGGTGCTGATGGGCGACGCGGTGCACACGGCGCATTTCGCGATCGGCTCGGGCACCAAGCTCGCCATCGAGGATGCGATCGAGCTCGCGCGCCAGTTCGGCCGCCTGGGCGGTGGCCGCGAGGGCATCCCCGCCGTGCTCGCGGCCTACCAGGAAGCGCGCCGCGTGGAGACGCTGCGCATCCAGAACGCGGCCTGGAACGCGATGGAATGGTTCGAGGTGTGCGGCGATCGCTACTGCGACCAGCTGGAGCCCGAGCAATTCATGTATTCCATGCTCACGCGCAGCCAGCGCATCAGCCACGAGAACCTGCGGCTGCGCGACGCGGGCTGGCTGGAAGGCTACGAGCGCTGGTTCGCGCACCGCGCGGGCATCGACGTGCCGGCTGGCAGCCGGCCGCCGCCGCCCATGTTCACGCCGCTCACCGTGCGCGGCGTGGCGCTGAAGAACCGCATCGTGGTCTCGCCCATGGCGCAGTATTCGGCGGAAGACGGCCTGGTGGGCGACTACCACCTGGTGCACCTGGGGGCGCGCGCCATGGGCGGTGCCGGCCTCGTGTTCGCCGAGATGGCCTGCGTGAGCGCCGAAGGCCGCATCACCCCGGGCTGCCCGGGCCTGTACCGGCCCGAACACACGGTGGCATTTCGCCGTATCGCCGACTGGATCCATGCGAACACCGACGCGAAGTTCGGCATCCAGATCGGCCATGCAGGCGCCAAGGCCTCCACGCGCCGGGCCTGGGAGGGCATCGACCAGCCGCTGCCCGAAGGCAACTGGCCCATCGTGTCCGCCTCGCCGCAGCAGTACCTCGAAGGCGTGAGCCAGCGCGCGCGGCAGATGACGCGCGCCGACATGGATGCCGTGCGCGAGCAGTTCGCCCAGGCCGCGCGCGCCGCCGATGCCGCGGGCGCGGACTGGCTGGAGCTGCACTGCGCCCACGGCTACCTGCTGTCGAGCTTTCTCTCGCCGCTCACCAACCAGCGCGATGACGGGTACGGCGGTCCGCTGCAGAACCGCCTGCGCTACCCGCTGGAGGTGTTCGCCGCGGTGCGCGCCGCCTGGCCGCAGGACAAGCCGCTGTCGGTGCGCATATCCGCCCACGACTGGGTGGAGGGCGGCACCACGCCGCAGGATGCGGTGGAAATCGCCCGGGCGTTCAAGGCGGCCGGCGCGGACATGATCGACTGCTCGTCGGGCCAGGTGAGCAAGCGCGAGAAGCCGGTCTACGGCCGCATGTTCCAGACGCCGTTCGCCGACCGCATCCGGCAGGAGGCGGGCATCGCCACCATCGCCGTCGGTGCGATCAGCGAGGCGGACCATGCCAACAGCATCCTGGCCGCCGGCCGCGCCGATCTGTGCGCCGTGGCGCGGCCCCACCTGGCCAACCCGGCCTGGACGCTGACCGAGGCCGCGCGCATCGGCTACACCGCGGTGGAGTGGCCGCGGCAATACCGCTCGGGCAAGCAGCAGCTGGAGGCGCATTTCGAGCGCGAAAAATCCATGGCGGCCGCCGCGGGCGGAAAGGGCTGATGATGGACCAATCCAGACGGCATGCCCTGGTGACGGGCGGCACGCGCGGCATCGGCGCCGCCATCGCCCGGCGGCTCGCGGCCGATGGCCTGCAGGTGACGGTGCTCGGCCGCGATGCGCAGGCCGCGCAGGACTTCGCCGCCAGCGATGCGGCACACCTGCACGGCGTGGCCGCCGACGTGGCCGATGCGCGGCAGGTGGCGCAGGCGCTGGCGTCCGCCCGGGAGCGGTTCGGCCCGGTGCAGGTGCTGGTGAACAACGCCGGCCAGGCCGAGAGCGCCCCATTCCTCAAGACCGACGCGAGGCTGTGGCAGCGCATGCTGGATGTGAACCTGACCGGCACCATGGTCTGTACCCAGGCCGTGCTGCCCGGCATGCTGGAGGCCGGCTGGGGCCGCATCGTCAATGTGGCGAGCACGGCGGGGCAGGTGGGCTACGCCTACGTGGCGGCCTACTGCGCGGCCAAGCACGGCGTGATCGGCCTCACGCGGGCGCTGGCGCTGGAGCTGGCCGCGAAGGGCGTCACGGTGAATGCCGTCTGCCCCGGTTACACCGATACCGACATCGTGCGCGAGAGCATCGACCGCATCGTGGCCAAGACCGGCCGCAGCGCCGAGGCCGCGCGGGAAGGCTTCGTGCGCGCCAATCCGCAGGGCCGGCTGGTGGCACCCGACGAGGTGGCCGACGCGGTGGCCTGGCTGTGCACCGATGGTGCGCGGTCGGTGAACGGGCAGTCCGTCTCGGTCAGCGGCGGCGAGGTCATGTGAGCGGCCGAACGGACAGGACGAAGCACCCCATGGCTACCCGCAAGCAGAGCTTCCGCCTCGTGCAGGCACTGGGCGACGAGCACATCGGCCTGGAAGCGCGCGCCCAGGCCGGCGACCATCTGGACATCAAGATCTGGTTGCGGCTGCTGGCCTGCAGCACGCAGATCGAGCAGCAGGTGCGGCAGTGGCTGCGCACCCGTTTCGACACCACGCTGCCGCGCTTCGACTACCTCGCCCAGCTGGACCGGCATCCCGACGGGCTGCGCATGAACGTGCTCTCGCGCTATCTCATGGTCACGGGCGGCAATGTCACGGGCCTGACGGACCAGCTCGTGAAGGAAGGGCTGGTCGAGCGCGCCGAAGATCCGGAAGACCGCCGCTCCTGGCGCGTGCGCCTGACGGACAAGGGCCGGACCGATTTCGCGGCCATGGCGGCGGAGCACGAGCGCTGGCTCGCCGGCCTGTTCGACGGCCTGCCGTCGGCCAGCAAGGATGCACTCTACGAACACCTCGGCCTGCTGCGCGTGCACCTCGTGCAGCGGCAGGTCCCGGGCGAAGCGGCCGGCCTTCCCCACACCCCATCGAAACGCAGCAGGAAATCCCTCCCATGACCGAACCCCGCATCGATCCCCGGCTCGTCGCCGGCAACCGCCGGCCGCTCGCCGGCTACCAGGCCGAACACTTCCTGTGGAGCGTGCAGGCCGGCGTGGCCACGATCACGCTGAACCGGCCCGAGCGCAAGAACCCGCTCACCTTCGACAGTTATGCCGAGCTGCGCGACCTGTTCCACGGGCTGCGGCTGGCCGACGACGTGCGGGCGGTGGTGCTGGTGGGCACGGGCGGCAACTTCTGCTCGGGCGGCGACGTGCACGAGATCATCGGGCCGCTGGTCGCGCTGAAGGCGCCCGAACTGCTGATGTTCACCCGCATGACGGGCGAGCTGGTGAAGGCCATGCGCACCTGCCCGCAGCCGATCGTGGCCGCGGTGGATGGCGTGTGCGCCGGTGCGGGCGCGATCATGGCGATGGCCTCGGACCTGCGCCTGGGCACGGCGCGCAGCAAGACGGCCTTCCTCTTCAATCGCGTGGGGCTGGCGGGCTGCGACATGGGCGCCTGCGCGATGCTGCCGCGCATCGTCGGCCAGGGCCGCGCGAGCGAGCTGCTCTACACCGGCCGCAGCCTGGGCGGGGAGGAGGGCGAGCGCTGGGGCTTCTTCAACCGCCTCTGCGAATCGGACGCGCTGCTGCCCGAGGCGCAGGCGCTCGCCACGCAGCTGGCCGAAGGGCCGGCCTTCGCCAACGGCATCACCAAGACCATGCTGCACCAGGAGTGGGCCATGACCATCGAGCAGGCCATCGAGGCCGAGGCGCAGGCGCAGGCGATCTGCATGCTGACGGAGGACTTCTCGCGCGCCTACCACGCGTTCGTCGCAAAACAGAAACCGCGCTTCGAGGGGAACTGACATGGCGGACACCACCTACCTCGACTGGCCGTTCTTCGAGCCGCGGCACGCGCAGCTGGCCCGCGACCTGGACGCCTGGGCACGGGCCCATCTGCATGCACAGCACGGCCCCGACGTGGACGCCGAATGCCGCGCGCTGGTGCGCGCGCTCGGCGATGGCGGCTGGCTGCGGCACGCCGTGGGCGAATCCGGCGCCGCCATCGACACGCGCACGCTCTGCCTGATCCGCGAGACGCTGGCGCGCCATGCGGGCCTGGCGGATTTCGCGTTCGCGATGCAGGGCCTGGGCAGCGGTGCGATCAGCCTGCACGGCACGCCGCAGCAGCGCGCGCGCTACCTGGAGCGCGTGGCGCGCGGCGAGGTAATCGCCGCCTTCGCGCTGTCGGAGCCCGAGGCCGGCTCCGATGTCGCGGCCATGGGCTGCACGGCCCGCGCGGAAGGCGGCGACTATGTGCTCGACGGCGAGAAGACCTGGATCTCCAACGGCGGGATCGCGGACTTCTACGTGGTGTTCGCACGCACTGGCGAGGCGCCCGGGGCGCGCGGCATCAGCGCCTTCATCGTCGATGCCGACACGCCGGGCTTCTCGATTGCCGAGCGCATCGAGGTGATCGCACCGCACCCGCTGGCCCGGCTGCGCTTCGACGGCTGCCGCGTGCCCGCCGCGCAGCGCCTGGGCGCGCCCGGCGAGGGCTTCAAGGTGGCCATGCGCACGCTGGATGTGTTCCGTACCTCGGTGGCCGCGGCGGCGCTGGGCTTCGCTCGGCGCGCGATGGACGAGGCGCTGTCGCGCGCCACCACGCGCCGCATGTTCGGCGGCGTGCTGGCCGACTTCCAGCTTACCCAGGCGAAGCTCGCGCAGATGGCCACGGCCATCGACAGCGCGGCGCTGCTCACCTACCGCGCCGCCTGGCTGCGCGACCGCGGCGCGACTGTCACGCGCGAGGCCGCCATGGCCAAGATGACGGCCACCGAGAACGCACAGCAGGTGATCGATGCGGCGGTGCAGCTCTTCGGCGGGCTGGGCGTCGTGAGCGGGCAGCCGGTGGAACGGCTCTACCGAGAGATCCGCGCACTGCGCATCTACGAAGGGGCGACCGAGGTGCAGCAGCTCATCATCGGCCGCGACCTGCTCAAGTCCGCGGCGGCTGCCGGGGCCGCCGCCGGCTGACGCCGCCCTGTCGTACGACGGCCTTTACGCACGACGGCCCATCGATCCGGACCCCGGAAAGGACAAGGAAGACGCCATGCATGCCAGCGCCCACGCCGATACCTTCGCGCGCGACCGCCTTCCGCCGGCCGCGCAGCAGCCCGAGTACCTGTTCGAACTGCCGGAACTGCAGTTCCCCGAGCGCCTGAACTGCGCCGATCCGCTGCTGGACGTGCATGTGCGCGAAGGGCGGGGCGGGCGGTTGTGCATCCGGGCGCCGGGCGGTGTCGCCTGGACCTATGCCGACCTGCAGGACAAGGCCCACCGCATCGCCAACGTGCTGGTGCACCGCATGGGCCTGCAGCCCGGCAACCGCGTGCTGCTGCGCGCGCCCAACAATCCCATGCTCGCGGCCTGCTGGTTCGCGGTGATGAAGGCTGGCGGCATCGCCGTGGCCACCATGCCGTTGCTGCGCGCCAAGGAACTGAAGGCGATCATCGACATCGCCCAGGTCACGCATGCGCTGTGCGACGCGTCGCTGGCCGAGGAGCTGGCGCTGGCCGCGGCGGAGCCCGGCTCGCCGCTGCGCGCGGTGCGGTATTTCCATGACGCCGGGCCGGAGGGGCTGGAGGCGCTGATGGCCGGGGCCTCGGCCGATTTCACCAACGTCGATACCGCGTGCGACGACTGCTGCCTGCTGGGCTTCACCTCCGGCACCACGGGGGTGCCGAAGGCGACGATGCATTACCACCGCGATGTGATGGCGATCTGCCACTGCTGGCCGCCGCATGTGCTGCGTCCGCGCGCGGACGACGTCTTCATCGGCAGTCCGCCCCTGGCCTTCACCTTCGGGCTGGGCGGGCTGCTGCTCTTTCCGATGCACATCGGCGCTTCCACGGTGCTGCTCGAAAAAGCCGGGCCGCCGCAGTTGCTGGAGGCCATCCAGCAGTTCGGGGCGACGGTGCTGTTCACGGCGCCCACCTCGTACCGCGCGCTGGCGGCCGATGGTGCGCTGCTGCGCGGCACGCCGCTGCGCAAGTGCGTGTCCGCCGGCGAGGCGTTGCCCGCCTCGACGCGCGCGCTGTGGAAGGATGCGACCGGCATCGAGCTGATCGACGGCATCGGCGCCACCGAGATGCTGCACATCTTCATCTCCCACGACGAGGCCGGCGCGCGGCCCGGTGCCACGGGCAGGCCCGTGCCGGGCTACCGGGCCCGCGTGGTGGACGAGGCGGGCCGCGAGGTGCCGCCGGGCACCGTGGGCCGGCTGGCGGTGCAGGGGCCGACGGGCTGCCGCTACCTCGCGGACGAGCGGCAGCGGGCCTATGTGCAGGACGGCTGGAACCTGACGGGCGACGCCTACCTGATGGATGCGGACGGCTACTTCTTCTACCAGGCGCGTACCGACGACATGATCGTCTCGGCCGGCTACAACATCGCCGCGCCCGAGGTGGAGGAGGCGCTGCTGGCCCACCCCGCGGTGGCGGAATGCGCCGTGATCGGCGTGCCGGACGCGCAGCGCGGCCAGATCGTCAAGGCCTTCGTGGTGCTGCGTCCCGGCACCGCGGCGGACGATGCCACCGTGCAGCTGCTGCAGGATTTCGTCAAGCGCACGGTCGCTCCGTACAAGTACCCCCGCGCCGTGGAATTCACCGATCGGCTGCCGCGCACGCAAACGGGGAAGCTGCAGCGCTTTAAGCTACATGCCCCGGCATGATGCCGGCGCGCGGGACTGCCGTCGCGCGCCACCCATCCCTTCCATCCACCGCCTCCCGCCCACTGCCAAGGAGCCTTCGATGCCATTCCTCCCGTCCCGCGCGCACCGTTCCTCGACATTCGCCGCCGCCATCGGCGCGGCCATCGCCCTGCTCGCCGGTGGCGCCGAGGCGGCGGACAAGGTGAAGGTCGGCTTGCTGACCACGCTGTCCGGCCCAGGATCGGGCCTCGGCATCGACATCCGCGACGGCTTCCAGCTCGCAGTGAAGCAGGGCGCGGGCAAGCTCGGCGACCTGCCGGCCGAAGTGACCGTGGCGGACGACCAGCAGAGCCCCGACGCCGCCAAGCAGACGGCCGACCGGCTGGTCAAGCGCGAGCGCGTGGATTTCATGACCGGTATCGTGTTCTCCAACGTGATGCTGGCCGTGGGCCAGCCGGTGTTCCAGTCGCGCACCTTCTACATCAGCGCCAACGCCGGGCCGTCGCAGTACGCGGGGGCGCAGTGCAATCCGTACTTCTTCAGCGCCTCCTACCAGAACGACAACATGCACGAGGCCGTCGGCAAGACGGTGCAGGACCGCGGCTTCAAGAAGGTGGCCCTGCTCGCGCCCAACTACCCGGCGGGCAAGGACGCGCTGGCCGGCTTCAAGCGCTACTACAAGGGCGAGGTGGTGATGGAGGCCTACACGCCGCTGAGCCAGCTCGACTATGGTGCGGAGCTGTCCAAGATCCGCGCCTCCGGTGCGGATGCGGTGTTCGTGTTCCTGCCGGGCGGCCTGGGCGTGAACTTCGTCAAGCAGTTCACCGGCGCCGGCCTGGGCAAGGAGATGAAGCTCTTCGCACCGGGCTTCTCGGCCGATGAGGACGTGATCCGCGCGGTGGGCGATGCCATGGTGGGCATCTTCAACAGCTCGCAGTGGGCGCACGACATGGACAACGCCGCCAACAAGCGCTTCGTGGCCGACTTCCAGAAGGAATACGGCCGCCTGCCGACGCTGTATGCCGCGCAGGGCTACGACGCTGCCCGGCTCATCGACGGCGCCGTGCGCCGCGTGGGCGGCAAGCTGGAGGACAAGGCCGCACTGCGCAAGGCGCTGGAGGCCGCGCCGTTCGAATCCGTGCGCGGGCCGTTCCGCTTCAACACCAACCACTACCCCGTGCAGGATTACTACCTGCGCGAGGTGGTGAAGGACGGGCAGGGCCGCATCACCAACAAGACCGTCGGCCGCGTGTTCGAGGCGCATGCCGATGCCTACGCCGGCGAATGCCGCATGCCCTCCTGAGGCCGCGGGCCGGTCGCGCGCATGACGGGGCTCCTGCTTCTCGAGCAATCGCTCAACGGCCTGCAGTTCGGGCTGATGCTGTTCCTGCTGGCCGCCGGCCTCACGCTGGTGTTCGGCATCATGGACATGATCAACCTGGCGCACGGCTCGCTCTACATGGTGGGCGCCTACCTGATCGCGGCCATCGCCACGGCGTCGGGCTCGTTCTGGATCGGCCTCGCGGGCGGCACGCTCGCCACGGCGGCGATCGGCGTGCTGCTGGAGGTGTCGGTGCTGCGGCGGCTCTACCGGCGAGACCATCTCTCGCAGGTGCTGGGCACCTTCGCGATCCTGCTGATGGCCAACGAGGCCGTGCGCATGGTCTGGGGCTCGCAACCGGTGCCGCTCAATCCGCCGCCCGCGCTGGCCGGCCCGGTGGAACTGCTGCCGGGCTTCTCCTACCCGGCCTACCGGCTGTTCATCATCGGCGTCGGCCTGGCGGTGGCGCTGCTGCTCTATGTGCTGGTCACGCGCACGCGCGTCGGCATGCAGGTGCGTGCCGGCGCCTCCAACCGCGAGATGGCGATGGCCATGGGCACCAATGTGCGCCGGCTGTTCACCGGCATCTTCGCGCTGGGCGCTGCGCTCTGCGCCATCGCGGGCGGCATGCTCGGGCCGTTGCTGGCCGTGCAGGTGGGCATGGGCGAGAGCATTCTCATCCTGGCCTTCGTGGTGATCGTGATCGGCGGCATCGGCTCCATCCGCGGTGCGCTGGTGGGGGCGCTGCTGGTCGGGCTGGTGGACACCGCCGGGCGCACCCTCGTGCCGCTGCTCGCCGAGCGCCTGCTGGGGCCCGCCGCCGCGGCGGGCGCGGGCCCGGCCGTGGCCTCGATCCTGATCTACGTGCTGATGGCGGCGGTGCTGTTCTGGAAGCCGCGCGGCCTGTTCCCTTCCCATGGCTGAAAGCACCATGCCACCCAATCCCTCTCAGCCCCCCAGCCTGCTGGACCACGGCCTGCATCCGCGCTGGAGCATCCCGCTGCTGGTGCTGCTGGCATTGCTGCCCACCATCGCGCAGGCGCTGGACGAGGGTTTCTACATCGGCGTCGCGAGCCGCATCCTGGTCTTCGCGCTGGCCGCCACCAGCCTGAACCTGATCCTCGGCTTCGGCGGCATGGTCAGCTTCGGGCACGCGGCCTTCGTGGGCGTGGGCGCCTACGCGGTGGGCATCCTGATGCAGGAGGGCATCGCCTCCGCCTGGATCGCCTGGCCGGCCGCCATCGTGGCGGGCGCGCTGTTCGCCCTCGTGATCGGCTGGGTCAGCCTGCGCACGCAGGGCGTGTACTTCATCATGATCACGCTCGCGTTCGCGCAGATGCTGTTCTACCTGATGGTGTCGCTCAAGGCCTATGGCGGCGAAGACGGCCTCTCGCTCGCATCGCGCTCGCAGGTCGGCCCCTGGCTCGATCTGGCGGATGACGCGCGCTTCTACTACTGCGTGCTGGCCCTGTGCGTGCTGGTCTTCGTGGGTCTGGCGCGGCTGCTCAATGCCCGCTTCGGCCATGCGCTGCAGGGCATCCGCGAGAACGAGACGCGCATGGCCGCGCTGGGCTTTGCCGTCTATCGCACCAAGCTCGCGGCCTTCACGCTCGCGGGCGCCATCGCCGGCCTCGCAGGCGCGCTGCTGGCCAACCAGGCCGGCTTCGTCAGCCCCGCGGCGCTGCAGTGGAGCCAGTCGGGCATGCTGATGGTGATGGTGATCCTGGGTGGGGTGGGGCGGCTCTACGGCGGCTTCGTGGGCGCGGTGGCCTTCCTGCTGATCGAGGAGGTGCTCGCGGCCCACACCATGCACTGGCAGTTCGGCCTGGGCGCGGTGCTGCTCGCCGTGGTGCTGGTGGCGCCGAACGGGCTGCTGAGCCTCGCACGGGCCCGCGGAGTGAAAGCGGGGCGGCCATGAGCGCGCGCGTCCTCCTGCGGACCGAGCAGCTGGTGCGCCGCTTCGGCGGCCTGCTCGCCACCGACCATGCGGAGCTGTCGGTGCTCGAAGGCGAAGTGCATGCGCTCATCGGCCCCAATGGCGCCGGCAAGACGACGCTGATCCACCAGCTCTCCGGCACACTCGCGCCCACCAGCGGGCACATCCATTTCGACGGCGAAGACATCACCGGCCTGCCGATCCATGCGCGGGTGCGGCGCGGGCTGGTGCGCTCCTACCAGATCACCAGCGTCTTCCCGCGGCTGCCGGTGCTGGACAATCTCGCGCTCGCCGTGCAGGCGCGCACCGGCGGCGCCCGCGGCTTCTGGCGCCCGGCGCGCGCGGAGCGCGAGCGCTATGCCGAGGCGCAGGCCGTGGCGGAGCGCGTCGGCCTGGGCGACCAATCGTCGCAACTGGCCGGGGCGCTGTCGCACGGCCAGCAGCGGCAGCTCGAAGTGGGGCTGGCGCTGGCGCTGCGGCCGCGGCTGCTGCTGCTCGATGAGCCCATGGCCGGCATGGGGCCGGAGGAATCCGGGCGCATGGTCGGCCTGTTGCAGGGGCTGCGCGGTGAGGTGACGCTGCTGCTGGTCGAGCACGACATGGATGCCGTCTTCCGTCTGGCCGACCGCATCTCCGCGCTCGTCTCGGGCCGGGTGATCGCCACCGGCACCCCGCAGGAGATCCGCCAGCATCCGGACGTGCGCCGCGCCTACCTGGGCGACGAACTGGAGGAGGCCACGCCATGAGCGCATTGCTCGAAGTCGAAGGGCTGGAGGCCGCCTACGGCAGCAGCCAGGTGCTGTTCGGCATCGCGTTCGACATCCGCGCCGGCGAGGTCGCCACGCTACTGGGCCGCAACGGCATGGGCAAGACGACCACGGTGCGTGCGCTGCTCGGGCTCACGCGCGCCAAGGCCGGATCCGTGCGCTTTCGCGGCGAGCGCATCGAGCGCCTGGCGCCGGACCGCATCGCGCGCATGGGCCTCGCGGTGGTGCCCGAAGGCCGGCATATCTTCCCCAACCTCTCGGTGCGCGAGAACCTCGTGGCATTCGCGGCCCGCCGCAACGGCGCCGCCGATCCGTGGACGCTGGACCGCGTGCACGCGCTGTTCCCCAGGCTGGCCGAGCGCGCCTCGCACATGGGCGGGCAGCTCTCGGGCGGCGAGCAGCAGATGCTGGCCATCGGCCGCGCGCTCATGACCAATCCGCACCTGCTGGTGCTCGACGAAGCCACGGAAGGGCTGGCGCCGCTGATCCGCGAGGAGATCTGGCGCTGCCTGGACGCCCTGCGCGCGCAGGGGCAGACCATCCTGGTCATCGACAAATACGTGCGCCGGCTCGTCCGGCTCGCCGACCGCCACACCATCATCGAGCGCGGCCGTGTGGTGTGGCAGGGCGATTCGGGCGCGCTCGCGGCCGACCCGGCGCTGTGGGAGCGCTACGTGGGCGTGTGACCCCCCGCGCAAAAACGATACCGATTTTTCGAGAACCGATCGGACAGGAGATTCGCATGCAAGTCCTTCTTCCCCCCGGATGGCCCCGGCCCAAGGGCTATTCCAACGGCGTCGCGGCGCGCGGCCGCATGGTCTTCGTGGCCGGCATGATCGGCTGGGACGCGCAGGGCGTGTTCCACACCGACACGCTGTGCGGGCAGGTGCGGCAGGCGCTGCAGAACATCGTCGAGGTGCTCAAGGAAGGCGGCGCCCGCCCCGAGCACATCGTGCGCATGACCTGGTACGTGACGGACAAGAAAGACTATGTGGCCTCGCTGCGGCAGATCGGCCAGGACTTCCGCGAGATCATCGGCAGCTTCAACGCGGCGATGACGGCGGTGGAGGTCTCGGCGCTGATCGAGGACCGCGCCAAGGTGGAGATCGAGGTCACGGCCGTGGTGCCGGACTGATGCGCGGGAGCCCTCGATGGCGATGACCTTCCCGCACGGCTTCGCGAGCCAGGCTGCGATCGACGAAGCCTACGACCCCTTGAAGCGCGCGCACGATGCCGCCGCTTCGAACCGGCACTTCGCCGAACGCAGCGAGGCCACGCGGCAGGCGCTGCCGTACCGGCCTGCCGTGCCCTACGGCCCGACGCTGGCGGAAACGCTGGACATCTTCCCGGCCGACCGGCCCGGCGCGCCGGTGTTCTTCTTCATCCACGGCGGCTACTGGCGTGCCCGCAGCGCACGCGATTTCAGCTGCGTGGCGCAGGGCCCGCGTGCGCTGGGCTTCACGACCGTGGTGGTGGACTACGCGCTGTGCCCGGCCGTCACGATCGACGAGATCGTGCGGCAGGTGCGTGCCGCGGCGGCCTGGGTGGTGCGCCACACCGGCGAGCACGGCGGCGACCCGGCGCGCATTGTCGTCGGCGGGCATTCCGCGGGCGGGCACCTGGGCGCGATGCTGCTGTGCACGCGCTGGGAGGAGGATTACGGCCTGCCGGCCGATCCGTTCGCGGGCGCGGTGCTGGTGAGCGGCCTCTACGACATCGCGCCGCTGCGCTACAGCTACCTGCAGCCCGCGATCCAGCTGGACGAGGGCATGGTGCGCCGCAATTCGCCCGTGCTGCATGCACGGCCCAGCGCCACGCCCGTCACGCTCTGCTGGGGCGGGGCCGAGCAGGACGCCTTCGCGCAGCAGTCGCAGGGCTTCCATGCCGCTTGGCGCGCGGCCGGCAACGCGGCCGAGCTGCATCCGATGCCGGGGGCCGACCACTTCGATGCCGTGCAGGCGTTCGAGGACCCGGCCAGCCTGCCATGCCGCGCCCTCGCGCGCATGGCGCAAGGGTAGGGAAGGGCTCCGGTCAGAGTCGGCGCAGCCGCTGCACCGCCTCGCGCAGCGTGTCGTCGCGCTTGGCGAAGCAGAAGCGCACCACGCGCTGGTCGAACCCGTCGCCGTAGAACGGCGACAGCGGTATGGCGGCCACGCCGATCTCGCGCGTGAGCCACTGGCAGAACTCCACGTCGCCCAGGTCGCTCACCTGCGAGATGTCCACGCACTGGAAGTAGCTGCCCGTGCTCGGCAGCAGTTTCAGGCGCGAGCCTTCCAGCCCCTGGCGGAACAGGTCGCGCTTGGCCTGGTAAAAGGCCGGCAGCTGCAGGTAGGGCGCCGGATCGGCCAGGTAGGCCGCCAGCCCGTGCTGCACGGGCGTGTTCACCGTGAACACGTTGAACTGGTGCACCTTGCGGAACTCGGCCATGAGCGGCGCGGGCGCCACCACCGTGCCCACCTTCCAGCCCGTGACGTGGAAGGTCTTGCCGAAGCTCGACACGATGAAGGCCCGCGCGGCCAGCCCGGGAAAGCGCGCCACGCTCTGGTGCTCCGCACCGTCGAACACCATGTGCTCGTAGACCTCGTCGCTGACCACGACCACGTCGGTGGGGGCGAGCAGCGCCTCCAGCGCCCGCATGTCCTCGTCCGTCCACACGGTGGCGGACGGGTTGTGCGGCGTATTGATGATGATCGCGCGCGTGCGCGGCGTGAGCGCGGCGGCGATACGGCCGAAATCCGGCCGGAAGGTGCCGGGCGTGAGGGGCACCCGCACCGCCGTGCCGCCCGCCAGCTCCACGTTGGGCACGTAGCTGTCGTAGCAGGGATCGAGCACGATCACCTCGTCGCCCGCCTGCACCACCGCCAGGATCGCCGTCAGGATGCCCTGCGTCGCGCCCGCCGTCACGGTGATCTCGGTGTCCGGTGCATAGGCCCGCCCATGCAGCGCCTCGATCTTGCGCGCCACGGCCTGGCGCAGCGCCGGCACGCCCGGCATCGGCGGGTACTGGTTGTGGCCTGCGCGCATGGCGCCCGCCACAGCATCCACCAGGGCCGGGTCGCAGTCGAAATCGGGGAAGCCCTGGCCCAGGTTCACGGCGCCGTGTTCCGCCGCCAGGGCGGACATCACGGCAAAGATCGTCGTGCCCACCTGGGGCAGCTTGCTGGGGAGGGTTGGCGTACGCGCGGCAGCGGTGGTGGTCATGTGCGTGGAAGGCAAGGAATCAAAGCTCGTAGTCGTTCACGTGCCCGGTCATCGCGCGGGCCACGAGTTCGCGGTTCAGCCGGTCGCTGAGCAGCTCCGCGAATTTATAGACGAAGTTGCGCAGGTAGGCGCCGCGCTTGAACGCCACGCGCGCCACGCTCTGGCCGAACAGGTGGCCCACCGGCCGCACCACGAGGTCGCCCAGCGGGTCGTCGCGCATCGCCATCTCGGCCACGATGCCCACGCCCAGGCCGAGGCGCACGTAGGTCTTGATCACGTCCGAATCGATGGCCTCCAGCACGATGCGCGGCTGCAGCTTGCGCGCGGCGAAGGCCTGGTCGATCTTGCCGCGCCCCGTGAACGAGGGGTGGTAGGTGATGAGGGCTTCGTGGGCGATGTCGTCCACGCTGATGCGCTCCTGCTGCGCCAGCGGATGGCCCGAGGGCATCACCAGCACGTGCTGCCATTCGTAGCAGGGCAGGGTGACGAGGTCCGGGTAGTCGGCGAGCGACTCGGTCGCCATGCCGATCTCCGCCACCTCGTCGATCACCATGCGTGCCACCTCGTGCGGCGTGGCCTGGTGCAGGCTCACGTTCACCTTGGGATAGGCCTCGCGCAGCTTCGCGACCGGCACCGGCAGCACGTAGCGCGCCTGCGTGTGGGTGGTGGCGATGCTCAGCGTGCCGCTGTCCTGCGCGCTGAACTGCTCGCCGATGCGCTTGAGGTTGCCCACCTCGCGCATGATCAGCTCGATGCTCTTGAGCACGTGCTGCCCCGGCTCGGTAATGCGCTTGAGCCGCTTGCCGTGGCGCGCGAAGATGTCCACGCCCAACTCGTCTTCCAGTTCGATGATGGCCTTGGACACCCCGGGCTGCGAGGTGTGGAGCGCCTTGGCGGCTTCCGTCAGGTTGAGGTTGCGGCGGGCGGCTTCCTGGACGAAGCGGAACTGGTGCAGGTTCATATCTGATTGCTGCTAAGGATTTCCTTGATTATGCGGCAATCGTCTAAGCCATTGGCGTGACCCACTCGCAAAAATGCGCTGCGCCGCGCCGTGGGGGCGCCCACTGGCAGCGCTTCACCCCTGCGTGGCGGTCTCGGCCGATGCGATCTCCGCCATCAGCGCCGTCATGCGCGCATCCTCGCCGATGGCGCCCTGCACGGTGATGGCCATGTCCGGATGCTCCGCCCGCAGCGCCTGCACGAGCTGCGGCAGATCCTCGCGCGCATGCTTGCCGGTGCCCAGGAACATCGGCACCACGGTGAGGCGGCGCACGCCGTGCGCCGCCAGCCCGCGCACCGCCGTGGGCAGGTCGGGCTCGGCGAGTTCGAGGTAGGCGCAGCGCACCTCCAGCCCGGGCGCCTGCTGCCGCATGCGGGCCTCCACGGCCTCGATCGGGGCGCGCCAGAGCGGGTCGCGCGAGCCGTGGGCGAACAGCACCACGCCGCGGGGGGCATCGGCCCCGGATGTGTCGTGTGCCATGTTCATCGCCTCAGCACCAGCCAGCCGAATGCCCCGAGGGACAGCAGCGAATAGATGATGCCCGGCGCGGCCGCGGTGAGCCAGGGCGACCAGTTCTGCAGGTTGCCCGCATAGCCGAACACGTTGTTGAGCAGGAAGAAGCTGATTCCCGCCATCACCCCGCCGAACACGTAGCCGGCGATGCCGCCGGAGCGGAAGTGCAGGTAGGCGAAGGGTAGCGACAGCACCACCATCACCAGGCAGCTCAGGGGATAGAAGACCTTGCGCCAGAACTCGATTTCGTACTTCTGTGCTGCCTGGCCGTTGGATTCCAGGTGGCGGATGTACTGGAACAGGTCGATCGTCGCCATGCGGTCGGGCTTGAGCAGCGACGCCGCCACCATGTCGGCGCTGATGTGCGTCGGCCAGCGGAAGCGGGACTCCTGCAGCCGCTCCACGTGCGCCTCGGCCTCGCCGCGGCGGTGGAAGACACTGCGCTTGACATCGCTCAGCTCCCAGGCGTCCGTCCCGAACTCGCCCGCTGCTGCCTGCAGGGTGGAGGCCAGGCGGCCGTCGCCGTCGAACTCGAAGATCCGCACATTGCTCATGCCGCCGTCGTGCCGCAGCGCGCGCACGTTCACCGCCACGGAGCGGTCGCCCTGGCGCTCCTTCAGCCAGGCCCCCGTCGCGCCGGTGGTGATCTGGCCCAGGTAGCGTGCCCGCACGAGCTGCGCGAGCCGGTCCGTCGCGGGCGCGAGGTAGTCGCCCACGGTGAAGGTGAGCATCACGAAGCCCAGGCCCAGCACCAGCAGCGTGCGCAGGGCGCGCCACGGCCCCAGCCCGCTGGTGCGCATGATGGTGAATTCGGAGCTCTGCGCAAAGCGCGCCATCACGAAGATCGTGCCGATCAGCACGGTGATCGGCAGCAGCTCGTACAGGTGGCTGGGGATGCCGAGCGACACGTACAGCAGCGCGTGCGACATCTGGTAGGCCTGAACGCGTCCCACGTAGCGCAGCTCGTCCACCATGTCGAAGAAGAAGAACAGCGCCAGGAAGCCCAGGGTGACGAAGCCCACGGCGGCCAGGGCCTCGCGGTAGATGAGTCCGCGAATCGTCTTCATGCAGGCCTCCGCGCGCGCAGGGACGGCAGCCGCGGCGACCACCGGTTGTGGCGTGCCACGAGCAGCAGCATCGCCAGCGCCAGCGTGCCGCCGTGCAGCGCGACCATGAAGGCGCCCAGGCTCAGGCGGCCCGCCCCTACCCAGTTCTGTCCGAAGGTCATGAGGTTGTAATAGACCACGAAGGCGAAAAGCGCGAACACCAGGCTGGTGCTGCGCGCGGCGCGCGGGTTGGCGCTGGCCACGGCCAGCCCCAGTACCACGAAGTTGAGCGCGGCCAACGCCAGGCCGAAGCGCCACCCGAGTTCGGCGCGGAACACCGGGTCGCTGGAGGCGAACAGCTGCGCCGTGCTGCGGGTCTTCACCGCGGCGTCGTCGCTGGAGCTGCTGGCGGCGCCGCCGATGCGCGTGCCGTACTCGGTGAACTCGCTGACCTTCAGCCCCGGCTTGTCCAGCGTGGTTTCCAGGCGCTGCCCGTCGCTCAGCAGGGCCATGCGCTGGCTGCCCTGCGTTTCCAGGCGCGCGCTGCGGGCCGAGGTGACGGTCTCGCGGCCGTGCTCGCTGGAGGCGATGAACACGTTGGTGGCCTGCTGGTTGTCAGGCGTCTCGCGGTCGATGAAGAACACGCGGGCACCGTTGGCCGACTCCTGGAATTCGCCCGGGGCGATGCGGTCCACGTCGCTGCGCTGCTCGTACTGCACCTTGAGCTCCTGGATCTGCTGGTTGGCCCAGGGCCAGATCAGCAGCGCCAGCGTGGCGATCGCCAGGATCACCGGCCAGGCGAAGCGCAGCAGCGGCGGCAGCAGGTGCAGCATGCCGCGCCCGCTCGCGAACCAGATGACCATCTCGCTTTCGCGGTACATGCGCGCCAGGGCGCCGACCACGGCCACGAACAGGCTGAGGGTGAGGATGGTGGGCAACTGGCCGAGCACGGTGAAGCCCATCACGAGCATCACGTCCGAGGGGTTCACGCTGCCGCGCGACGCCTGGCCGAGCGTGCGGATCAGCATCATGGTCATGACCACGGTGACCAGCACCACCAGCGTCGCTCCGAAGCTGCGGGCCAGTTCCTTGCGAATGGATGAATCGAATAACATTGGCTCGAAGGAAAACGCCGATTATGAACTTCGATCTGAAGACCCTGTCCCTGGCCTCCGCCGCTGCCGAGAAATGCGACCTGCTCGCCGTGCTGGTACCCGAAGGCTTCAAGCCCGGCGGCGACGCGCTCTCCGCCCTGGTGGCGCTGGCGATCCGCCAGGGGGACTTCGAGCCCAAGCCCGGCAAGAGCCTGGCGCTCTATCAGGCGCCCGCCGTCTCGGCGCGGCGCGTGCTGCTGCTGGGTGCCGGCGACGGCGGTGCGCGCGCCGTGCGCCAGGCGCTGGCCGGTGCGGCGGCGCACTGGAAGGCGCCCCAGGTCAAACGCGCGGCCGTGTGCCTCGCGGCCCTGCCCGACAGCGGTGCGGCAGCCTGCACGGCCGTGCAGTCCGTGGCGGAATCCAGCTACGTCTATACGGCCACCAAATCCCAGGCCGAGCCGCGGGCGCTCTCGCGCGTGGTGATCGGCGTGGCCGATGCCGCGGCGGCCAAGGCCGGCTTCGCGCGCGGAACGGCGCTGGCGCTGGGCATCGGATACGCCCGCGAATGGGCCAACCGCCCCGGCAACCACGCCACGCCCACCCTGCTGGCCGGCGCCGCGAAGGCGCTCGCCAAGCACGGGCCCATCCAGGTCAAGGTCATGGGCCCCGCGGAAGTGCAGAAGCTCGGCATGGGCGCCTTCATGGCGGTGGCCAAGGGCTCCGAGGAGCCCCTGCGCTTCATCGAGCTGCGCTACCAGGGTGCGGGCCGCTCCGAGGCGCCCGTGGCGCTCATCGGCAAGGGCATCACCTTCGACACCGGCGGCATCTCGATCAAGCCCGCCGGCGAAATGGACGAGATGAAGTTCGACATGGGCGGCGCCGCCAGCGTGCTGGGCGTGTTCCGCGCGCTGGCCGAGCTGCGGCCCGCCATCAACGTGGTCGGCCTCATCCCCGCCTGCGAGAACATGCCCGACGGCCGTGCCGTCAAGCCGGGCGACGTGGTCACCAGCCTGAGCGGGCAGACCATCGAGGTGCTCAACACCGACGCCGAAGGCCGCCTGGTGCTGTGCGACGCCATCGCCTACGCGGCCCGCTTCAAGCCCTCGGCCATGGTGGACATCGCCACGCTGACCGGCGCCTGCGTGGTGGCCCTCGGCGGGGTGCGCAGCGGCCTGTTCGCCAACGACGAGGCCCTGGCGGCCCGGCTGCAGTCCGCGGGCGAGGCGGCGCTGGACCCCTGCTGGCGCATGCCCCTGGACGACGAATACGCCGAAGGCCTGAAGAGCAACTTCGCCGACATGGGCAACGTGGCGGGGCGTGCGGCCGGGGCCGTGACGGCCGCCAAGTTCCTGCAGAAATTCGTGGACGGCAAGCCCTGGGCCCACCTGGACATCGCGGGCACCGCGTGGAAGAGCGGCGGCGCCAAGGGCGCCACCGGCCGCCCCGTGGGCCTGCTGGTGCAGTTCCTGCTCGACTCCGCGCAGGCCCCGGCGCCCCGTGCGCGCTCCGGTGCGGCCGCGGCGCCGGCCACCGGCG
>CP028296.1:2370585-2386632 GCA_003029925.1 Paracidovorax avenae
CTCCGGCGCGGGCCGGGCACGCCGGGCGGCCCGCGCCGCCTGACCGCGGATGCCATCGCCGCGCCCCTGGATCCCGGCATGACCGAGATCGCCTTCCACTTCAACGCGCCCGACAAGCTGGCCTATGCGTGCCGGTTCGCGCGCAAGGCCCTGCGCAACGACGCGCTCCTGGTGATCACCGGACCTGCGCCCGTGCTCGATGCGATGGACCGTGCGCTGTGGGCCCTGAGCCCGCAGGACTTCCTGGCGCACTGCCGCCAGGAGGACGAACCCGAGCTGCGCGAGGCCTCGCCCGTGCTGCTGGCGGCCGACCCACGCACTGTCGCGCGCCCCGACCTCCTGCTGAACCTCGGTGCCTCCGTGCCCGAGGGTTTCGAGCGCTTCGCGCGGCTCGTCGAGGTGGTGAGCGCGCACGACGAAGGGGACCGCGCCGGCGCGCGCGAGCGTTGGCGGCACTACGCGCAGCGGGGCTACGGCATCGTCCGCCATGACCTGGTGCTGAAGGGAGGCTGAGCCATGCCCGTGCCGCCGAAGCAGCCCCCCAGATTCGTGCCGACGCTCACCGATGTGGTGCAGGTGACCGAGGCCGCTGCGCCCGGGGGCGGCCCGCAGCCGGGCGCGCAGTCGCCGGTTCCGGTTCCGGTCCTGGCGGTACCGCCCGCGGATCCTGTTCCGGCCATGGCACCGTGGCCGGCAATGCCGCCAGTGGGCGAACCGGTTCCCGCCGCGGCCCCGGCGGGCCATCTTCCCGCCGCCGCCCTGGCCGACGCTCCCAGCCCGGCACCCGCCGCGCCGGTGCCTGCCGCGCCTTCGTCCTCGCCTTCGCAGTCCGCGCCGGCCCCCGATTTCTCGGGCATCGAGGAGGTGGTCATCCACCGCATCATCCAGCGCGTGGACGTGGTGCTGGACCAGCGCCTGCGCGAGGCCATCGCCACGGTGGTCCAGGAGCAGACCCGCTCCATGGTGCCGCGTCTGCGCGAAGAGGTGGAATCCGTCGTGCGCCATGCCGTGTACGAAGCCGTGGCGGACGAACTGGCCTCGCCCGGCAGCCCCGCGCAACGCTGAGGCCGGGCGCCCGTGGGCGCGCCCCTAGGGTAACCCCCTGTGGTTTTCGGTCACTTTCCCTCGCATCTACCGGTGCCCTGGCCCATAAATTGCGATATGTTTCCGGCGCTGGGGGAAAAAACAAAGGTTCTCAGCGATCACCCTTTATGGAGATTCATATGCAATTGAAGTTGAAACTGACCGTGGTTGCCGCTATCGCGGCGTTTGCCGGTGTCGCCTCTGCACAAGAACAGGTGGTGAAGATCGGCCACGTGGGACCGGTTTCCGGCCCTCAGGCTCACTACGGCAAGGACAACGAAAACGGCGCCCGCATGGCCGTCGAGGAACTGAATGCCCAGGGGGTCACGATCGGCGGCAAGAAGATCAAGTTCGAATTGCAGGCTGAAGACGACGCCGCAGATCCGAAGCAGGGCACGGCCGCTGCCCAGAAGCTGTGCGACGCCAAGGTCGCCGGCGTGGTGGGCCACCTGAACTCCGGCACCACGATCCCCGCATCGAAGGTGTACAACGACTGCGGCATTCCGCACGTCACCGGCGCCGCCACCAACCCCAACCTGACCAAGCCGGGCTACAAGACCACGTTCCGCATCATCGCGAACGACAACGCCCTGGGTTCCGGCCTGGCTGCCTACGCCGCCGACACGCTGAAGCTCAAGACCGTGGCCATCATCGACGACCGCACGGCCTATGGCCAGGGCGTGGCCGATGTGTTCAAGAAGACCGCCGCCACCAAGGGCATCAAGGTGGTGGACGAGCAGTTCACGACCGACAAGGCCACCGACTTCATGGCCATCCTGACGGCCATCAAGTCCAAGAACCCCGACGCCGTCTTCTACGGCGGCATGGACCCGCAGGCCGGCCCCATGCTGCGCCAGATGGAACAGCTGGGCATGGCCAATGTGAAGTACTTCGGCGGCGACGGCATCTGCACGGCCGAAGTGGCCAAGCTGGCCGCCGGTGCCAAGACCCTGGCGAACGTGATCTGCGCCGAAGGCGGCGCCTCGCTGGCCAAGATGCCCGGCGGCACGGCCTGGAAGGCCAAGTACGACGCCAAGTACCCTGGCCAGTTCCAGGTGTACAGCCCCTACACCTACGACGCCACCATGCTGCTGGTCGATGCCATGAAGCGTGCCAACTCGTGGGATCCGAAGGTGTACATCCCCGAGCTGCAGAAGTCGAGCTACAAGGGCGTGACGGCCCAGATCGCCTTCGAGCCCAATGGCGAACTGAAGAACCCCGCCATCACCCTGTACACGTACAAGGACGGCAAGAAGACGCCCCTGAACTGATCCGGCGCTCCCGTTTCAGTACAAAGGCCTCCGCGTGCGGAGGCCTTTTTTCATGCCACCGATCGGGCTCTAAAGAAAGCGGCCGCCAGATCGTTGCCTGGCACCGCAT
Source organism: Paracidovorax avenae (assembly GCA_003029925.1). GTDB lineage: Bacteria > Pseudomonadota > Gammaproteobacteria > Burkholderiales > Burkholderiaceae_C > Paracidovorax > Paracidovorax avenae_A. The sequence goes on from CP028296.1 coordinate 2,373,049, forward strand.
GCGGCGGCGTTGGCCGCCGGGGCGACCGTCCATGGGCTCGAGGCTTTCCCGGTTCGACAGGGGGGCCGACATACACGGCGCGGGGCCTGATCAGGCCGGGGTGCCCGCGTTGCTCCAGTCCGTGTGCAATCCACCCTACCGAGCGGCCCAGCGCGAACAGGCCGAATGCGGCACCCATGGGGAGCCGTAGATGCCTGCGCAACGCCACGAGTGCGAGGTCCATCGACGGCTTCTGGCCTACCAGCGCCCTCCCGGCATCGACCATGCGTGCCCATGGAGGATGGCGCGGCAGAAGGCGCGCCAGCAGATACGCCGCGCGCGCATCGCCGTCGGGATACAGCGAATGCCCGAAGCCCGGCAAATCGTCGCCCCTCGAAAGCCGGTCCCGCATCCTGCGTTCGATATCCCGCGTACCGAGCTCATCCCATAACGCCTCGACGCGCGCAGTGGTCGCGCCGTGCCGTCCGCCGGACAGCGCGGCCAGGCCGCCGATCACGACGGCCCGCAGGCTCGCGTTGGTGGAGGCCACGCACCGGCCCGTGAAAGTGGATGCATTGAGTTCGTGGTCCGCGCCCAGCACGAGGGCCATCCTGATCAGCTCGGCGCCCGCAGAGTCCACGCCCCATGCCCGCGCGCATTGCTCGTGGATCGGCCTCGTGTCGGGACGGGTGCGCAACAGGCAGGCTGCCAGGATCCGCACCAGATCTCCGCAGCCTTGCGCCTGCCGCCCGGCCGCCTTCTGCCAGATGGCGGTGGACGCGTCGTCGCTCGCGACAGCGAAAAGCGGCAGGAGCGCTTCTTCCGCACGCTGGTCCCCGTAGTGCCTGAAGAGCGATCGCAAGACGGCAGGCGCGGCGGCAGCCCGGGGGCCGAAGGCCACCTGCCTGTCGCATTGCCAGAGCAGCGCCGCGACGTCCTCGAGGCTCGCATGGTCGGCGAGCCCCAAAGCGTCCACGCCACGATAGAAGAGCCGCCCGCCATCGATCAGCGTGATGCCCGATTCGAGCACGGGCGTGCCCCAGTTCAGCGCAGCCTTCACCACTTCTTTCGGCTTGCGGCCGCGTGCGCGCTGTGCCGCGAACCTGTCGATATCGGCCGCGAAATAACGGCTTTCGCGGTGGTTGTCGCCGTGCTCGGCATGCAGCAGGCCGCGGCTGACGTACGCGTAGAGCGTTTGCCGCGACACCCCGAGCCTTGCTGCCGCTTCGGTGGAGTTCAGGTAGTTCGACATCGTGGGAGAGGAGGGCCGTTCGATCGGTTGACCAAGATAATCAACATTGACATGAAATGCGAGCCCGCCGATCGTTGTCGCACCTGAACCATTCGAGGTGAACATGCGCGTCGATCAAGTGCCACAAAGTACCGTCATGGGCGATGAGAGCCCGGCATCGGACCATTTGCGGGAGTTCTGGGCATCGCTGGGTGGATCCTTCCGGTCTCTCGATGCCTGCAGCTTTGCCGGAACGGGAGAGCTGTTTTCTCCGTTTCGCGTGACCGACCTGGCGACGGCGGCCATCGGTGCGGCGGGAGCCGCCGTCGCCGAGCTGTTGCAGGCCTCGACCGGCGTGTTGCCGGCCGTCCGGGTCGATCGGCGCATGGCGTCGCTGTGGTTCGGCACATCGCTGCGTCCGCAGGGATGGACGCTGCCGCCGCAATGGGACCCGATCGCCGGCAACTACCGGGCGCGCGATCGCTGGATCCGGTTGCACACCAACGCGCCGCACCATCGCGATGCCGCGCTGTCCGTCCTCGGCTGCGCCGCCGATGCGCAATCCGTCGCGCACGCGGTGAGCGGCTGGGAGGCCGCTGCACTGGAGGACGCCGTGGTCGCGCGCGGCGGCTGTGCCGCGGTCATGTACTCGCGGCAGGAATGGGCCGATCATCCGCAAGGCCAGGCCGTCGCATCCGAGCCTTTGCTGCACATCGGCACGGAGAGCCGTGTCGCGGCGCGCGATTGGCAGCCGTCGCCGGACCGTCCGCTGTGCGGCATTCGCGTGCTCGACCTGACGCGCATCCTCGCGGGCCCCGTTGCGACGCGATTCCTCGCTGGCCTGGGGGCCGAGGTGTTGCGGATCGATCCCCACGGCTGGGAAGAGCCGGGCACGGTGCCCGAAGTCGTCCTGGGCAAGCGCTGTGCGCGGCTGGACCTGAAGAATGCCGCGGATCTCGAGACGCTCCGGCGGCTGTTGTGCAGCGCGGACATCGTTGTCCACGGCTACCGTTCCGATGCGCTCGCCCACCTGGGGCTCGATGCCGCACAGCGGCGCGCGCTGAATCCTGCGCTGATCGACGTATCGCTCGATGCGTATGGCTGGTCAGGTCCGTGGCGCTGCCGGCGTGGTTTCGACAGCCTCATCCAGATGAGCACGGGCATCGCCGAGGCGGGCATGCGCGCGGTGCACCGCGATGAGCCGCTCAACCTGCCGGTCCAGTCGATCGACCATGCGACGGGCTACCTGATGGCGGCGGCAGCGCTGCGCGGATTGACGACGCGGATGGTGCAAGGGGCCGGAACCGAGGCGCGGGCCTCGCTGGCACGTACCGCCGCGGTTCTGCAACTGCGCCCCGGGCGCATGAGCGAGGTGGCCAGGTTGGCGGCGGATACGCCCGGCGATCGTTCCGGGCACGTCGAGGAAACGTCCTGGGGGCCGGCCGCCCGGCTGCTGCCTCCGCTGGAGATCGAGGGGGCACCGCTCGCATGGCGCTATCCGGCGCGCGCGCTGGGCTCGCATGCGCCTGAATGGCTCTCTTCGAACGAAGAACTGTGAGTGCGGCGAGGAACGTTGAACAGGTCAACGGCGGCGCGGAGCGAGGGCGTTAGCGGCGCAAGCCGTTCCCGTCAGCGCCGCACCTGCAGTGCGCCCGGGTTCACGATGTTCGTCGGCGTGCCGCGGATGTAGTTGATCACGTTGTCGAACGCGGCCCCGAAATAGAGCTCGTAGCTGTCCTGCTCCACGTAGCCGATGTGGGGCGTGCAGATGCAGTTCTCCAGGCGCAGCAGCGCATGGCCCTGCAGGATGGGCTCGCTCTCGAACACGTCCACCGCGGCCATGCCGGGGCGCCCGCGGTTCAGCGCGGCGATCAGCGCGTCCGGCTCGATCAGTTCCGCGCGCGAGGTGTTCACCAGCAGGGCGTTGGGCTTCATGGCGGAGAGGTCCTCCAGGCGCACGATGCCGCGCGTCTCGTCGTTGAGCCGCAGGTGCAGCGACACCACGTCGCACTGCGAGAAGAATTCCTCGCGCGTGGTCGCCACCTGCAGGCCGTCGCTCAGCGCCTGGGCGCGCGAGGCTTCGCGGCCCCACACGCGCACGTTCATGCCGAAGGCGCGGCCATAGCCCGCCACGATCTGGCCGATGCGCCCGTAGCCCCAGATGCCCAGCGTCTTGCCGCGCAGCACCGTGCCGATGCCGAAATTGGCCGGCATGGAGGCCGCGCGCAGGCCCGATTGCTGCCAGGCGCCGTGCTTGAGGTTGGAGATGTACTGCGGCAGGCGCCGCATGGCCGCCATGATCAGCGCCCAGGTCAGTTCGGCCGGGGCGACGGGCGAGCCCACGCCCTCGGCCACCGCGATGCCGCGCTCGGTGCAGGCCGCCACGTCCACGTGCGGACCCACCTTGCCGGTCTGCGCGATGAGCTTCAGGCGCGGGAGCTTCTCCACGAGCTGGCGCGTGATCTGGGTGCGCTCGCGGATCAGCACGATGATGTCGGCATCCCGCAGCCGCACCGAAAGCTGGCCGAGGCCCTTGACGGTGTTGGTGTAGACCTTGGCGGAGTAGGCGTCGAGACGCGCAGCGCAATGGAGCTTGCGGACGGCGTCCTGGTAGTCGTCGAGGATGACAATGTTCATGGAGTCCATGGGCCGCAGGCCGTGGCCGCGCGCAGGCACCGCGCGGACCGGCACGAAATGGCGATGCAGGTGCGAGAAAAGGGAAGTGCTGCGCCGGCCGGGCAGGGCTCGACAGGGGCGCCGGGCCCGGGCGGCGTGCAGGCGTAGCCGCCATTGTCGTTCATGGTGGGGCCACCCGGCGCGCGCAGGGGCCCCAAAGCCCCCCTGCCGGGACAAGCCGTTACAAAAACCCGGGCTGCTGCCCGTGCCCCGGAGCACAGGCCTTCGGCGGCCGCCGCGGCGTCGCATGGGTGACGGGCGATTGGGACCATCCCCAATACGTGCCCGGCCCATGGGCCGCAGGATGCGGGTTCGTACCGATCCACGGAAACCATCGCCTTCCCATGCCCGCACACCACGCCTTCTGGCCCAAACGCCTGCCGCACGCCCTCACTCCGCCCGCCACCTCGCTCTGGACCAACCTGGCCGTCAGCGCCCAGCGCTACCCGGACAAGCCGGCGATGGTGTTCTTCGGCACGGCGCTGGGCTACCGGGAGCTGGCGCGCACGGCCGAGCGGCTGGCCGCGCACCTGCACGCCCTGGGCGTGCGCCGGGGCGACCGCGTGCTGCTGTGCATGCAGAACTGCCCGCAGCTTGTCGCCGCCCATTTCGCCATCCTGCGCGCCAACGCCGTCGTGGTGCCCGTGAACCCGATGAACCGTGCCGAGGAGCTCAAGCACTACATCACGGACCCGGACGCGCGCGTGGCCATCACCACCGCCGATCTCGCGCCCGAACTGGCCGCCGCCAGCCATGCGCTGCCGCCGGACCGCCGCCTGCAGCACCTCGTGGTCTCCCAGTTCACCGATGCCTTCGATCCGGCCTCGCCCGAGGCGCAGGCCATGCCCGAGGCCTGGCGCGACTGGCTCTGCCCGGTCCGCCCGTTGCCCGTGCTCGAAGACGGCACGGTGCATGCCTGGAGCGAGGCCGTGGCCTGCAGCGCCGAGCCGCCGGCCTGCGAGGTGGGCCCGGAAGACCTGGCCGTGCTGCCCTATACCAGCGGCACCACCGGCCTGCCCAAGGGCTGCATGCACCCGCACCGCAGCATCATGCACAACGCGGTCGCCAGCGCGCTCTGGGGCACGGCCACCTCCGAAAGCGTGACCCTGGCCGTGGTGCCCATGTTCCACATCACCGGCATGGTGAGCCTGATGCATTCGTCCATCTATGCCGGCGCCACGCTGGTCATGATGCCGCGCTGGGACCGGGACCTCGCCGGCCGCCTCATCTCCCGCCACCGCGTGACCAACTGGACCAACATCCCCACGATGGTGATCGACCTGATGGCGAGCCCGCGTTTCTCGGAGTACGACCTCTCCAGCCTGGTCTATATCGGCGGCGGAGGGGCCGCCATGCCGCAGGCCGTGGCGCAGCGGCTGCTGGAGCAGTTCGGCCTGCGCTTCTGCGAAGGCTACGGCCTGACGGAGACGGCCGCGCCCTCGCACACCAACCCGCCGGACCACCCCAAGCAGCAGTGCCTGGGCGTGCCGTTCATCAGCACCGATTCGCGCGTGATCGACCCGGACACCCTCCGGGAGGTGCCCGTGGGCGAGCAGGGCGAGATCGTGATCCACGGCCCGGGCGTGTTCAGCGGGTACTGGAAGCAGCCTGCCGCCACGGAGTCGGCCTTCATCGAGATCGACGGCAAGCGGTTCTTCCGCTCGGGCGACCTCGGCCGCGTGGACGAGGAGGGCTATTTCTTCATCACCGACCGCCTCAAGCGCATGATCAACGCCAGCGGCTTCAAGGTCTGGCCGGCCGAGGTGGAGGCGCTCATGTTCCGCCACCCCGCCGTGCAGGAGGCCTGCGTGATCGCCGCGCGCGACAGCTACCGCGGCGAGACGGTGAAGGCCGTGGTGGTGCTGCGGCCATCGCACCGGGGGCAGGTGTCCGAGGCCGACGTCATCGCCTGGTGCCGCGACAACATGGCCGTGTACAAGGTGCCGCGCATCGTGCAGTTCGCCGACGCACTGCCCAAGAGCGGCAGCGGCAAGGTGATGTGGCGGCAACTGCAGGAGGCGGAACGGGTCGCGGCCCCGGCCGCCTCGGAGGCCTGAAACCGCCCGGAGAAGGGGCGGGGTCGGGCGGGCGGTTCAGTGCCCGGTCGCCGGCTGCGCCGGCACGCCCCGGCCGCGGTGTGCCGACACCAGCGTCTGCAGGTCGCGCTCCAGCAGGGCCGGGTCGCCGAGCTGCAGTTCGATCACGCGGCGCAGGTGGGTGGCGCTGTCGAGGTCCATGGTGTGGCCCTGCAGGCCCGCGCAGTAGCCTTCCACGTGCACCAGTTCGCCGGACATCGCGATCTGCTCCTCACCCGCCATCAGGGGGATGGAGAGCGCGCAGGGGGCGCCCGGCGGCAGGGCCTGGCCGGCGGGCAGCTCCAGCAGCGCGCCCCGCAGGGACACGTCCAGCACCTGCACGTCGAAGGTGCCGTGGCCGCTCACGGCAAGGCGCGCGGGCGCCTCGAAGGCGACTCGGACATAGTGGCGGCGTTCATGGGCCATGGTGTTCTCCTGGTGCGCGCGCCACTGCCGGCGCGGCGCCCACGGATGCTACTGCAGCCGGGTTTGCCGCGGCGCAACCGGCCGCTGAAATTCCGGCACCGCGTTCTTCCGGTGCGCGCACGGCATGCCGGGCGGGGGTAAGCTCGCGCCACATGGCGCACATCACGTTTCCCCCTCCCTACCTGCGGCCCGAACAGGTCGCCGACCACCTGCGCAGCACGGGCTACGCCGTGCTGCGGCCCGAGGACACCGCCGCCTGGATCGGCGTGCCGCTCGCGGCGCTGCAGGCGCTGCATGCGGACTGGCCTTCGCTGCCACCCGATGAATTCCTCAAGGATGGCGGGCGCTACCGCCGGCGGCGGCATTCCTGCTTCGTGGCGGACGAAGCCGGGCTGCGGCAGGTGCCGCACCGCGCCCACTGGCAACCGCTGGACTACAACGCCCTGCACGGCGGCATGCAGCGCTGGTTCGCGCCCATGCGGGATGCGACCGTGGCGCAGCCGGCCTGGCAGCAATTGCTGGCTGCGCTGGCCGGCCTGTCGCAGCAGGCGCTGGCGGATGCCCCGGAGCACTGGTTCCTGGAGGCCCACCAGTTCCGCATCGACACCACCGACGGCATCGGGCGGCCCACGCCCGAGGGCGCGCACCGCGACGGCGTGGACCTCGTGGCCGTGTTCCTGGTGGGGCGCGAGGGGGTGAAGGGCGGCGAGACCCGCATCTTCGAGGCGGCCGGCCCCAGCGGCCACCGCTTCACCCTCAGCGAGCCCTGGTCGCTCATGCTGCTGGACGATGCCCGCATGATCCACGAGACCACGCCCATCCAGCCCCTGGGGGATGCGCCGGGCTACCGCGATACGCTGGTGGTGACCTGCCGGCGCGGCGGGTTCCAGGAAGAGGGCGGGGACAAGGCGGGGGACAAGGCCGCAACAACCCCTGCTGCTTGATGCGAATCAACCCGTGGCCAGCGCATTGCGGCACACTGGTCCCATCGGTTCCACACCACCATCGACGAAGGAGAAGTTCATGTTCAAGCACATCCTCATTCCCGTGGACGGTTCGCCCACTTCCATGATGGCCGTCACCAAGGCGGCCGGCCTCGCCAAGACCTTCGGCTCCCAGGTCACTGCCGTCTACGTGGTGGATCCCTATCCCTTCACCGGCGTGGGCGCGGATTTCGCCTATGGCCAGTCGCAGTACATGAATGCCGCCACCTCGGAGGCCAACACCGCGCTGGACGCCACGCGCAAGGCCCTGGAAGAAGCCGGCGTGGCCGTGACCACCGTGATCGGCGAGGGCCATGCCGTGCACGACGGCATCCTGCGCGCGCTGGAGAGCACCGGCGCCGACCTGATCGTCATGGGCTCCCATGGCCGCCGCGGGCTCGAGAAGCTGGTGCTGGGCAGCGTCACCCAGCGCGTGCTGGGCGTGGTCCACGTGCCGGTGCTGGTCGTGCGCGACTGACGCGCCCCGGCAGCAGCGGCTTCGCGCCGCGGTGCAGCAGACAGCGGCTCCCTCGTGGGGCCGCTTTTGTTTGGCGTGCCCGGCATTGATTCCGCTACAGGGGGCAGCTTTTCTTATGCGTCAGATAATTGTTCGTGTGGTGCGTGATATTTTCCGTCATGAATAATCCCATGTCTCGGGGGGCAGTGTGCCACGTGCGCATGATTCAAATCTCGAACAATCGATACAGGGAAAATGAATGATCGGTAAAAGACATCTCTTCGGACTCGGCATGCTGGTGGCGCTCATGTCCGGCAATGCCTATGCAGTGAATTGCGGAGCTGGGCAGACCAAGCATTACATCAAGGTTTCATCATCCGGCCAGACCGGCTATAAATGGTCTGTCTTTGCGGATCTGGCGGCTGGCAATGGAGTGAAGGTATATCACTGGGAAGAAACCGACAAAACATACGGAAGCAGCACGTATTGGGAATACTGCGATGGCCATGATAATGGCAGACTTTACGTGTGGATCCATCCCACGGGTGTCAACCAATTCGAGTACCTCGATCTTCCGCTGGGCACGGACCATTGCTTCGAGCTATGGGGGAGCAACAACGTCCTGGTCCCCACGTCGAGAAAGGTCAACTGCTGACACATTCCGGGCGCTCCCCTGGCCGAGCGCTTGCATCCTGTCCGTGCAGAGTCTCCGGGCTACATCTCCGTCTTCGACCCCATCTCCACCACCGCGTTGTTCGGCAGTTTCAGGAAGTCCGCCGCGGAACTGGCGCTGTGGTGCATCTGGGCGAAGAGCTTCTGCCGCCAGACGGCCATGGCGGCGCCCAGCGTGGGAACGACGGTCTCGCGCGCCAGGAAGTAGCTGGTGCGCATGGGATCCAGCAGGCCTTCCAGCTCCCCGGCCTGCTGGAGGGCCCTGGGGATGTCCGGCTCGTCCATGAAGCCGAAGCGGATCCGCACGTTCCAGGCGCCGTCGGCGAGCGGCTGGACGGTCACCTGTTCCCGCAGCGGGATGCGAGGAACGTCGCCCGCCTGGACGTGGACGAACAGGTTGTGGGCGTGCAGCACCTTGTTGTGCTTGAGGTTGTGCAGCATGGCCCCGGGCACCACGCCGGCATGGGCCGTGAGGAAGACGGCGGTGCCGTCCACGCGGGTGGTTCCGGCCGAGAGGATCGATTGCAGGAAGGGCAGCAGCTCGATCGCCTCGGCGTTCTGGCGCTGGCGCAGCAGTCCGCGGCCGTCGTGCCATGTGGACATGACCAGGTACAGCACACCGGCCATGAGCAGGGGGAACCAGCCGCCTTCCGCGATCTTGAGCGAGTTGGAGGCGAAGAAGGCCACGTCCACGCAGAGGAAGGCGCCCGTGGCGGCGATGCATAGCGGTAGCGGCAGCTTCCAGCCATGGCGGATGACGAAGAAGGTCAGGATCGTGGTGATGACCATGACCAGGCTGACCGAGATGCCGTAGGCCGCGGCCAGCGCGTTGGAGCTGCGGAAGGCCACCACGGCCAGCGCCACGCCCGCGAGCAGCGTCCAGTTCACCATGGGCACGTAGATCTGCCCGGATTCGTTCTCCGAGGTGTGGCGCACCGACAGGCGCGGCAGGTATCCCAGCTGGATGGTCTGCTTGGCCGCGGAAAACGCGCCGGAGATCAGTGCCTGCGACGCGATGACGGTGGCGGCCGTGGCCAGCACCACCATCGGCAGCGTGGCCCAGCCGGGCATCATGAGGAAGAACGGGTTGGCGGCGGCGGAAGGCGTGCCGAGCACCAGCGCGCCCTGGCCCAGGTAGTTCAGCGTGAGGCAGGGCATGACCAGCAGGAACCACGCCAGCCGGATGGGGCGCGCGCCGAAGTGCCCCATGTCGGCATAGAGCGCCTCCGCGCCGGTCACGCACAGGAAGACCGCGCCCAGCGTGATGAAGGCGATGCCGTAATGGTCCAGGCAGAATGCCAGCGCGTGGTGGGGCAGGAGCGCGGCCAGGACCTCGGGGCGCGCAGCGATGTGGGGGATGCCTGCGAGCCCCAGGCAGGCGAACCACACGAGCATGGCGATGCCGAAGAATCGCCCGAGCCGCGCCGTTCCCCAGCGCTGGGCCACGAAGAGTGCGAGCAGCACGGTGAGCGAGATCGGCAGGATGTACGGCGTGGCCCGCGTGGTGACGACCTCCAGGCCCTCGACGGCGGACAGCACCGAGATCGCCGGCGTGATGACGCCGTCGCCGAAGAACAGCGCGACTCCGAAGACACCGAGGGTCATCAGAGCCCGTTTGAGCCGGGGCTGGTCCTGCACCGACTGCGTCGCCAGGGCCAGCAGCGCCATCAGGCCCCCCTCGCCATGGTTGTCGGCCCGCATGATCAGGGCCACGTACTTGACCGAGACGATCACCGTCAGGGTCCAGAAGAAGAGCGAGAGGATGCCGATCACGTTGGCTGGCGTGATCTCCAGCCGGCCGGCGGCGAACACCTCCTTGAAGGCGTAGAGCGGCGAAGTGCCGATGTCTCCGTACACTACCCCGACCGCGGCGATGGTGAGCGCCGTGAGCGAGGTCGGTGTCTTTGCGTCTGCCATGGCGGGCCTTGCAGGTGGAATGTGTCCAGGAGCGCAGGGGTGCCTGCGCGCAGGACCGCATCAGAACACATTTCGATACGCGATGGCAGAGCCCGTGTGGCTGCAGCACGCCACTCGGGAAGGCTTACTCGATCTTCGCGCCGGACGCCTCCACGATGCCCTTCCACTTCGCGTAGTCGGCCTTGAGCAGGGCGGAGAACTGCGCGCTGGTCATCGTTTCGGGCTCGGCGCCCTGGGCCTGGATGGCGGCGCGCATGTCGGGCTGGGCGAGCAGCTTGTTGACCTCGGTGTTCACGGTGGCGACCACGTTGGCGGGTGTGCCGGCGGGGGCGAGGATCCCGTACCAGGAGCTCACGTCGAAACCCTTGTAGCCGGACTCGGCCACGGTGGGCACGTCGGGCAGGGACGAGCTGCGCTTGACCGAGGTGACGGCCAGCGGGCGCAGCTTGCCGGACTTGATCTGCGCCATGGCGGACGGCACGGAGGACACGAGCAGGTCCACGTTGCCGGCCAGCGCGTCCATCAGGGCCGGGTTGGAGCCCTTGTAGGGGATGTGGCTGAGCTTGATGCCCGCGGCCTTCTCGAACAGGTCGCCCGCCAGGTGGATGGTAGTGCCGTTGCCGGGCGAGCCGTAGGTGATCTTGCCGGGCTCGGCGCGCGCGGCGGCCACCACGTCGGCCAGCGTCTTGAAGCGCGAGTTGGCGCCCGTGGCGATGATCACGGGCGTATAGGCCACGTGGGCGATGGCGACGAGATCCTTCGTGGGGTCCCACGGCAGGTTCTTGTACAGGTAGGGCGCGACGACGAGGTTGTCCTTCTGGCCCATGACGAGGTCGTAGCCCGTGGGCGCGGCCTTCACGGCCTCGGTGATGCCGATGGTGCCGCCCGCGCCGGCACGGTTGTCGGGCACCACGGTCCAGTGCAGCGTCTCCGTCAGCTTGGTCGCCACGAGGCGGGAGAGGATGTCGGTGCCGCCGCCGGGCGGGAAGGGCACGATGAGGCGCACGGGCTTGGCCGGGTAGGCGGCGCCCGCGGGCGAGGAGGCGGCCGGCGCGGTCTGGGCCGTGGCGGCGCCCAGCGCGAAGGCGAGGGCGGTGAACGAAATCAGCGAACGGATCATGGGTGCTTGTCTCCGGGAAAGGAACGCCTGCTGCGGACGGACAGGTGGCCTAGTTTCTCATGCGCGGGGCGCTCAGGCCTCGCGCACGTCGGCTACCGGCGCGTCGCCGAAGTCGGGCCGCGCGAGCCAGGCCAGCACGCGCGCCGCGGCCTCGTCGGGCGAGGTGAGCATGCCGGTCACCTTCAGCTGGGCGAAGTTCTGCACATCCGGGAACGCCTGGGGGTCGGCGCCGCGCAGGTGCACCTGCATGTCCGTGTCGATCACGCCGGGCGCTAGCGAGCAAACCCGGGCGCCTCCGGGCTGCCGCGCTTCGTCCAGCGCCAGGCAGCGCGTGAAATGGTCCATGCCGGCCTTGGCCGCGCAGTAGGCCGACTGAGAGGCCATCGGCCGCCGCCCGAGGCCGGAGGAAATATTGAGCACCTTGCGTGGCACGCCCCAGCCGCGCGTGGCGGCCAGGAACGCGGCAGTGAGCTGCATGGGCGCCTCCAGTCCGATGCGCAGCGCGCTGGCGAGATCGGCCGGGTCGCTGTCGGCCAGCGGGGCGATGCGCGGCACCACGCCCGCGTTGTTGATGAGCGCGGCACTGGCGTAGCGGCCGGCCGGCTGGCTTTCCAGCCAGGCACGCAGCCGCGCGGCGGCCTGGGCGCCATCGGCGAGGTCCTGCGGCCATTGCGCCAGCGGCATGCCGGCGTGCCGCGCGACGTCTTCCAGCTCGCTGCTCGTGCCGCGCGAGAGGGTGACGAGCGCATGCCCGCCCTGCAGCAACTGCCGGGCCATGGCCAGGCCCATGCCGTGCGAGGCGCCGGTGAGCACGACCAGGGGCAGCGGCCCGGGCGCTGCCCCGAAGCTGGGGGAGGAAAAGGGGGAAGCGGAGGTGTCCTGCATGGTGCCGTGATGGTACTGCGGCATGGCGATCAGAACGGCGCCGGCAGGTCGAAGGTGAGCGGCGCTCCGGTGCGCGGATGGGCGAAGGCGATGTGCTGTGCATGCAGCAGCAGCCGCGGCGCGAGTGCCTGCACGTCCGGCGGGGCGTAGAGCGTGTCGCCGAGGATGGGTTGGCCGACGGCGGCCATGTGCACGCGCAACTGGTGCGTGCGACCGGTGACGGGCTCCAGCAGCACGCGCAGTGTGCCGTCCACTTCCATCGCCGGCCGGGTACCGGCACCGTCTCCGGGCATGGCGGAGCGCCAGCGCGTCAGGCTGGCTTTGCCGTCCGGGGCGCCGTGGGGAACCACGACGCGCAGCGGCCGGCGCTCCCAGTCGGCGGCGATGGGCAGGTCGATCTCCCGCCAGGTGTCGCCGTCTCCGGTCGGATGCGGCGCATGCACGATGGCGACATAGCGCTTGTGCACCTGTCGCGCGGCGAAGGCGTCGCCGAGGACGCGCTGGGCCTGCGCGTGGCGCGCCATCACCACGATGCCGGAGGTGGCCTGGTCGAGCCGGTGCACGATGCAGGCACCGGGCCAGTGCAGGGCGGCGCGGGCGCTCAGGCAGTCCTGCTTGTCCGGGCCGCGGCCAGGCACGCAGAGCAGGCCGGAGGGCTTGGCCAGCACCAGCAGGTCGTCGTCCGCATGCAGGCAGTTGGGGGACGCGCCGGCATCGGCCAGCGCCTGCGCCGCCAGGGCCGCGTTCACGCCGGCCCGCCGTGGACCAGACGGTCCACCGTAGCGCAGAGCTCGTCCACATCGTTGGGCTTGTGGATCAGCGCGCTCGCGCCTTCGGCCAGCGCATCGCGCTCGATCTCCGCCGTCACGTGCCCCGAGGCGAGCGCCACTGGCAGGTCGGCGCGGATGCGCTTGGCCTCGCGCACCAGGTCCACGCCGCAGTAGCCGGGCATGTTGTAGTCGGTCACGACCAGGTCGTAGGCCTGCGGGTCCGCGCCCAGCGCCACCGCGGCCTCGCGCGGATCGGTGAAGCCGCTCACGCGGTCGCCGCGGCGGCGCAGCAGGCGTTGCACGAGGAAGACGAGGGCCTGGTCGTCGTCCACGTACATCACGTGGCGCTGGCGTTCGGCGGGCGCGCCCGCCGCCGGCGCGGCGGGACCGGCA
>CP028296.1:2403456-2488680 GCA_003029925.1 Paracidovorax avenae
GGGGCCGGCCGCCCCGGCCGCCAGCGCGGCATCGCCTGCGGGGGCGGCGGCAGCGGGCGCCGGTTCGGCTTCGGCCTCCGCCGCCGGGAAATACAGCGTGAAGCGGCTGCCTTCGCCCAGCGCGCTCTGCACGTCCACCGCACCGCCGTGGGTGCGCATCACGCCGTGCACCACGGCCAGGCCCAGTCCGGTGCCCTGGCCGACGGGCTTGGTGGTGAAGAACGGCTCGAAGATGCGCAACTGCGTGGCGGCATCGATGCCGGGGCCGTTGTCCACCACGCTGATGGCCACGTACTCGCCGGGCGGCAGTGCGAGGCGCTCGCACAGGCGGTGGTCGGGCTGCATGGCCGACGCCTCCACGCACACCGTGCCGCGCGCATCGCCAAGGGCATGGATGGCATTCGTGCACAGGTTCAGCAGGGCCTGCTCCACCTGGGTGGCATCGGCCAGCAGGGCGGGCAGATCGCGGTCCAGGTGCAGGCGCAGCTCGATGGCCGGCGGCAGGGTCACGCGCAGCAGGCGCTCGGTGTCGTGGATGGCCTCGGCCACCGGCACGGCGGTGCGCCGGGGCGGCTCGTTGCGGCTGAAGGTGAGGATCTGCCGGACGAGGTCGCGCGCGCGCCGGCCGGCCTTCTCGATCTCCCGCAGGCTCTCCAGCACCGGTGAGCCGGCAGCGCAGTCCGCCTTGGCCAGTTCCACGTTGCCGAGGATGGCGCTCAGGATGTTGTTGAAGTCGTGCGCGATCCCGCCGGCCATGGTGCCCACGGCCTGCATCTTGTGGGATTCGCGCAGCTGCGCCTCCAGTTCGTTGCGGTGCGCCTCGGCCTTCTTGCGGCCGGTGAGGTCGCGTGCGAACACGGTGGTGGTCTCGCCCTCGGCATGCCGCTCGAAGGACACGCTCACCTCCACCGCCAGCTCCTTGCCGCTGGCGGTGAGCGCCACCATCTCGCCGAGCACGGCCTGGGTGGCCAGCTGGGCGAAGGCCAGGGCCTGGACGGCATCGGGCAGGAAGCGGTCGAGCGGGCTGCCCAGCGCGTCGGCCGTGGCGCACTGGAACAGGGCTGCGGCCGTAGGGTTGAAGACGGTGATGCGCTGGTTCTGGTCCACGCAGATGATGGCGTCCAGCGCGGAGTTGATGACGGCCTCCAGGCGGCGCTCGCTGGCGTACAGCTGGGCGTTGCGCTCCTGCAGGGCCGTGGCGCTGTGCTGCAGTGCGCGGCGCTCGGCCACCAGCGGGCCCTGGTCCACCACGGCGCAGAGGAACTGCCACTGCTCCGGTGCGCCATCGGCCTGGGGGGCCTCGATGCGCGCGATGTACAGGTCGCCCGTGATGCCCGCGTCCCCGTCGCCGATGGGGAACAGCACCTCGCTGGCCTCGCCGTGCCCATGGTCCCGGGCCTGCTCGAACGTGGCGCGCACGCGGGCGGCATCCGCCGCGCTGACGAAGGGCATGAGCGAGGTCAGGGGGCGGTCGGACTCGGTGGGCTGGAACCAGCGGTGCGCCATCGAATTGGCCTGCACCACCATGTCGTGCTCGTCCAGCACCATGAGCGCCAGCGGCACGCTGGCGAACAGCGTCTCGAATCGTTCGGATGCGCTCTCCGCGGCGGTCTGGCTGTAGCGCAGCACCTTGTTCTGCACCTCCAGCTCGGCCTGGTAGGCGCGCAGTTCCGCGATGAGCGCGGCCACAGGGCCTTCCGGGTGGGGCGGCTGGCGGCGGTGGCCGCCGCCCTCGCCGGACGGCACGGCGGGCTCGCCGGCCGTGCCCGCAGGCTCGCCGCCGGACGCGGCCCCGCGATCATCCTCCGGGTCGGGCGGCAGCAGGAAGGACAGGTCGGGGCGGCTCATGGGCGGCTCGGGCGGCCCGGCGGTTCATGCCGGGCGGTGTGCGGAACGCGGCGGTGCCGCGGGCGAGCCTTTCAGTGTACGCGCCCCTGCAACAGTACAGCGGCGCGGCCATGGTCCGGGCAGGGCGGTGGGCCGGTCAGGGCGCGGCGTCCTGCATGCGGCGCATCGGCGTGGCCACCGCCGCCAGGGCGGCCAGCAGCACCAGGGTGCCGCCGCAGAACAGGAAGAGCCGGCCCGGCGGCACGACCTGCAGCAGCCAGCCCGTCGCCGCCGCGGCCACCGGCTGCAGGCCCATGAAAATGAACATGAACAGGCCCATGGTGCGCCCGAGGAGCGCGGGCGGCACGCGCTGCTGGATCCACGTGAACAGTCCCACCTGCATGAAGCCGCCCAGCAGGCCCACGCTGCCCAGGAGCAGTGCCCCCTGCCAGACTGCCGAGATGCTTCCCAGCGGCGCGATCAGCAGGCCCGCCACGGCATCCACCGCCAGCAGGGTGGTGCCCAGGTTGACGAGCCGCAGGCGCGGAAGCGCACCCGCCGCCACCATGCCCGCCAGCGTGCCCGCGCCGTGCATGCCCACCAGGATGCCGAACGCGGCGGCGCCGAGCTGCGACTGGCCGTGGGTGAGCACGGGCAGGGCGATCTGCGTCGGCCCCATCACCAGGATCGACAGCAGCCCCCAGTACAGGAAACAGGTGCGCAGCGGCCGGTCGCGCCAGGCATGGGAAAGACCCTGGGCGACGGCGGCCAGCACCGCGCCGCCGCCTGGAACCGCTCCAGGCGCGGGTGCATGCAGCCGCACCCGGCCGAGCATCCACGCGGACACCACGAAGCTGAGCGCGTCCACGGCAAAGGCGAAGCCGATCCCCGTGCGGTCCGCCGCCTGCGTGCCCGCGCCGCCGAAGCCCGCGATCAGCAGGCCGGCGAGCAGCGGGCCCACGGACATGCCGACCTGCCGCAATCCCATGCCGATGCTGTTGGCCGCATGCAACTGCGCCCGGCCCACCACACGCGGCGTGATGGAGGTGGCGGCCGGGATGCTGAAAGCGGTGGAGACACCGAGCGCCAGCGACAGCGCGTAAAGCGCCCAGAGCGGGCAGTGGCCGGCCAGCACCAGGGCGGCCAGCAGCCCGGTCAGCGCGGCGTTCAGCCAGCGCGTCAGGCGCAACACCCGCAGCGGCGACTGCCGGTCCACGATGGCACCGCCCACGAGGATGAAGACGGCGCGGGGCACGCTCATGAGGGCCAGCACGGTGCCGAGCACGCGCGTGTCGTCCGTGGTCTGCAGCACCAGCCAGGGCATGGCGATCAGCGAGAACTGGTCACCCAGCAGGGACAGCGCCGAACTGGCGGTGAGCCAGCGGAAGCCGGCGTTGCGCGACAGCGGCGTGCCGGGCGGCAGGGGGGCGCGGGAAGAGGAATTCGATTCAGTAGCCATGGCCCCGACTGTGAAGCCTCACGTTGCGTGAGGGTCAAGCGGGTGCCGGAGGGCGTTGCGCGAATGCCCGCGCGGATTCCAGATAGGCGCGCGCCGCCTCGCTCAAGGGGGTTCCCGCGCGCAGCAGGGGCTCGCTGGCCACCGCCGTGAGCAGCCTGCGCCGCAGTTCCGGATCGTGCCGGGTCAGCGTGTCGAACAGCGCATTCCATCGCCGGCATGCGGCCAGGGCTGCGTTGCTGGACGGCGGTACCTGCCGTGCGATCAGTGCCTGCACTTCCGCGTCGAGCGCTGCCCAGTCCGTGTAGGGAACGTGTCCCAGGCGGTGCAGGTCCGGCAGGTCGATGTAGCGGGAGAGCAGCGCCATGCGCAACCGGATGGCGGATTCGATGTAGGCGATCATGTCGCCGGAGGGCGCATGGTTGCGGCCCTGGGTGCCCGGCTCGGTGCGGAACATGTGGCCCCAGCGGTCCAGCAGCGCCATGTCGCCGTCCATCCAGTGCAGCATCAGCGCCATCCAGCGGTAGGCCAGCCGCTGCACCTCCGGCTCATGGGGTGGCAGCCCGCGGTCCATCGCGGCGCGCACGAGGTCGCGCACCACGGTCCAGTCGGCCTCGATGCGTTTCCAGTTGCCGAAAATACGCTGCAGTTCGGCGGCGCTGAAGTACTTGCCGTACGTGCCCATCAGGGCCAGCGTTCCCAGCCAGTCCCCCATGCCCGGCGCTGGCCCGGCCACCAGGCCGTTGCGCAGCAGGGCCAGCCGGCCCCGCAGTTCGGTCGCCTGGGTGATCTGCCGGTCCAGCGCCTCGATCTGCTGCGCGATCATGGACTCCGGGTCCGGCCCGCCGCCCTGCAGCAGGCCGGCGATGTCGCCGAGCGGCAGGCCGAGGTGGCGCAGGGTCTGGATGGCATGCAGCCGCTGCACGTCCGCCTCGCTGTAGAGGCGGTAGCCGGATTCCGAGCGCGCGGAAGGGCGCAGCAGCCCGATCTCGTCGTAATGGTGCAGCGCGCGCACCGTCAGGCCGGTGCGCCGGGCCAGTTCGCCCACCCGCAGCCGCTGCACGCCGGGCACCCCGCTCAGCGGCGCACGGAGACCAGTTCGACCTCGAAGCGCAGCGTGGCGTTGGGCGGGATCACGCCGCCGGCGCCGGCCGCGCCGTAGGCGATGGCGGGCGGGCAGGTGAGGCGGGCCTTGCCGCCCGGCTTCATGCGCTGCACGCCTTCGGTCCAGCAGGGGATCACGCGGTTGAGGGGGAATTCGGTGGGCTCGCCGCGCTTGTAGGAGCTGTCGAACTCCTTGCCGTCCAGGAACGTGCCGCGGTAGTGCACCTTCACCACGTCCGTTGCCTTGGGTGATTCGCCCGTGCCTTCCTTGATCGACTCGTACACCAGGCCGCTGGCGGTGGTGACGGGGGCCGAAGCGGCAGCGGCCGAAGCGGCGGGTGCAGCGGGCGCGGCAGGGGCGGCGGTCGGCTTCTGTGCGCAGGCGGTACCGGCCAGCAGGATGGCGGCGAGAGCGGGCAGGAAGGTCTTCTTCACGATTCGGATCTCCGGTCAAAAGACGCGATGGTAGCCGGCCTGTGCCGCCGGGCATCGCTGCCGGCGTGCACAGGCACGGCCCACGCCCCGGGCTCAGGCTCAGGCGAAGTCGGACACCGGCACGCAGCTGCAGAACAGGTTGCGGTCGCCGTACACGTTGTCCACCCGGCCCACGGGCGACCAGTACTTGGCCTGCCGCAGCGCCGCGACCGGATAGGCCGCCGCCTCGCGCGGGTAGGGATGCGTCCACTCGCCGCCCAGCAGGCTGTGCGCGGTGTGGGGCGCGTTCTTGAGCGGGTTGTCGTCCTGCGGCCATTCGCCCTGCTCGATCCGGCGGATCTCGCCGCGGATGGCGATCATCGCGTCGATGAAGCGGTCCAGCTCGGCCAGCGTCTCGCTTTCGGTCGGCTCCACCATCAGCGTGTTGGGCACGGGGAAGGACAGGGTGGGCGCGTGGAAGCCGTAGTCGATCAGCCGCTTGGCGACGTCCTCGGCCATCACGCCGCTGGTCTCCTTGAAGCCGCGCAGGTCCAGGATGCATTCGTGTGCCACGTGGCCGTTGGCGCTTGCGTACAGCGTGGGGTAGTGGTCCTTGAGGCGCGCGCTGATGTAGTTGGCCGAGAGGATGGCCGTCTCGGTGGCGGCGCGCAGGCCGTCCGGGCCCATCATGCGGATGTACATCCAGCTGATCGGCAGCACCGCGGCGTTGCCGAGCGGCGCGGCACTGACGGCACCCGTGCCGCCC
This sequence comes from Paracidovorax avenae, assembly GCA_003029925.1. GTDB lineage: Bacteria > Pseudomonadota > Gammaproteobacteria > Burkholderiales > Burkholderiaceae_C > Paracidovorax > Paracidovorax avenae_A. Next base: position 2,409,024 of record CP028296.1, read on the forward strand.
GCCACGCCGGCCGTGGCATGGCCCGGCAGGTAGGGCACGAGGTCTTCCACCACGCAGACGGGGCCCACGCCGGGGCCGCCGCCGCCGTGCGGGATGCAGAAGGTCTTGTGCAGGTTCAGGTGGCTCACGTCGCCGCCGAAGGCGCCGGGCGCCGCCACGCCCACCATGGCATTCATGTTGGCGCCGTCCACGTACACCCGGCCGCCGTGGCGGTGCACGAGCTGGCAGAGTTCCTTCACCTGCGTCTCGAACACGCCGTGCGTGCTGGGGTAGGTGATCATCACGCAGGCGAGCCTGTCGGCATGCTGCTCGCACTTGGCGCGCAGGTCGTCCATGTCCACGTTGCCGCTGGCGTCGCAGGCCGTGACTACCACCTGCATGCCCACCATCTGGGCGCTGGCCGGGTTGGTGCCGTGGGCGCTGCTCGGGATCAGGCAGATGTTGCGGTGGCCCTGGCCCTGCGCCGCATGGTAGGCACGGATGGCCAGCAGGCCCGCGTATTCGCCCTGAGATCCGGCGTTGGGCTGCAGGCTGATGCCGGCATAGCCCGTGGCCTGGCAGAGCCAGGCCCGCAGCTGCTCGTCGAGCTGGCGGTAGCCCTCCAGCTGGTCGGCGGGTGCGAACGGATGCACCTGCGCGAATTCCGGCCAGGTGATCGGGACCATCTCGCTCGTGGCGTTCAGCTTCATGGTGCAGCTGCCCAGCGGGATCATGCTGCGGTCGAGCGCGAGGTCCTTGTCGGACAGCTGGCGGATGTAGCGCAGCATGCCCGTCTCGGAATGGTGGGTGTTGAACACCGGGTGCGTGAGGAAGGCGCTCGTGCGAAGCAGTTCGGCGGGGATCAACGGGTTCACGCCGCCTGCGAAATCCTCGATGCGGGGCAGGGCCTGCCCGTCGGCGGCGAAGATCGACCAGAGCAGTTCGACGTCGGCCCGCGTCGTGGTTTCGTCGAGCGAGATGCAGAGGTAGTCGTCCCAGGCCACGCGCAGGTTGGCGCCGCGCTCCACGGCGCGTGCCAGCAGCGCGCCGGTCTGCTCTTTCGTGTGCAGGCACAGGGTGTCGAATGCCGACTCGTGGTGGTGCGCGGTATGGCCGAGCGCTACGAGGCCCTTGGCCAGGATGGCCGTGAAGCTCGCCACGCGCTGTGCGATGCGCTTGAGGCCTTCGGGGCCGTGGTAGACGGCATACATGCTGGCGATCACCGCCGGCAGCACCTGCGCCGTGCAGATGTTGGAGGTGGCCTTCTCGCGGCGGATGTGCTGCTCGCGCGTCTGCAGCGCGAGGCGGTAGGCCGGCTGGCCGTGCACGTCCACGCTCACGCCCACGAGGCGGCCGGGCAGCGAGCGCTTGAAGTCGTCGCGGCAGGCCATGAAGGCGGCATGCGGGCCGCCCGCGCCCATCGGCATGCCGAAGCGCTGGGTGCTGCCCACGACGATGTCCGCGCCCCATTCACCGGGCGGCACCAGCAGCGTGAGCGCCAGCAGGTCGGCGCAGACGATGGCGGCGGCCTGCTTGGCGTGGATCTTCTCCACGTCGGCGCTCCAGTCGGCGAGCCAGCCGCTGCTGGCAGGGTACTGGATCACGGCGGCGAAGAAGTCGCCTTCGAGCGCGGCATTCCACTCGGCTTCCGAGTTCGCGATCACCACGCTGATGCCCAGCGGCTCGGCCCGCGTGCGGATCACCTCGATGGTCTGCGGGTGCGTGTCGCCCGAGACGACGAGGGTCTGGCTCCTGGATTTGACGGAGCGCTTGGCGAGCGTCATGGCCTCGGCCGCGGCCGTGGCCTCGTCCAGCATCGACGCGTTGGCGATGGGCATGCCCGTAAGGTCGCACACCATGGTCTGGAAGTTGACCAGCGCCTCCATGCGGCCCTGCGAGATCTCGGCCTGGTACGGCGTGTAGGCGGTGTACCAGGCGGGGTTTTCCAGGATGTTGCGCAGGATCACGCCCGGCGTGTGCGTGCCGTAATAGCCCTGGCCGATGAAGCTGCGCAGCACGCGGTTCTTCGAGGCGATCGCCTTGAGTTCCGCGAGCGCCGCCGCCTCGGTCGTGGCGGGCGGCAGCTGCATCGGCTCGGTGCGGGCGATGGAGGCCGGCACGATGCCGCCCACCAGCGCGGCGCGCGAAGCCTCCCCGATGACCGAGAGCATGCGCTCCTCGTCCGCCGCATCGATGCCGATGTGGCGGGGCTGGAATTCGGCGGCGTTTTCGAGCGCGGAAAGCGGCGGGAGGGTGGACGTGGGCATGGGAGAGGTCCCGGTCAGCGGAAAGGGGGGAAAGGACAAACGGAAGGGGTGCGCCCTGCGCGAGTGCACCGCGGCGGGCCGGCCCGGGGCCGCCCGCCGCCGGGGCCGGATCAGGCGTTCTTGGAGAATTCGGTGTAGGCCGTCTCGTCCATGAGCGCATCGAGTTGCGACGCATCGGACAGGCGCACCTTGAAGAACCAGCCGTCGCCCAGCGGCGCGCTGTTGGCAAGCGACGGGTCGGCGCGCAGTGCCTCGTTCACTTCGACGATCTCGCCGGACACCGGCATGTACACGTCGGCGGCGGCCTTGACGGACTCGACCACGCCGGCCACTTCGCCCTGGGCGAAGGTCTTGCCCACCTCGGGCAGATCGACGAAGACCACGTCGCCGAGCGCATCCTGCGCATGGACGGTGATGCCGACGACGGCGGCGCCGGTGTCGGCGGCGTTGATCCACTCGTGGTCGCGGGAATATTTGACGGTCATGGAGGCTCCTGGAAGAAAGTCCGCGGAAAAAAGGCGGTCGGAAAACGGAAAAAAGGGTGCGCGGTCCCGGACGGGTTCCCGCGACTGCGACTGTAGCCGCGGTGGATGGCACGGCCGGCGCGCCGCCGTGCCTCCGGCGGTCAGCCGCGGTGGTAGCGGGCCGGCAGGAACGGCATGGGGCTGACTTCCATCGGCACGGCCTTGCCGCGCACGATCGCGTGCACCACGGTGCCGGCTGCCGCGAACTCCGGCGCCACATAGCCCATGGCGACGGGCTGGTTCAGGCTCGGGCCCAGCAGGCCGCTGGTCACTTCGCCGATGGCCGCGCCGTCGGTGCTTTGCAGGGCCGTGTGCTCGCGCACGGGCACGCGCTCGCGCGCCACCAGGCCCACGCGGCGGCGGGTCAGCAGCGAGGGGTCGTCGATCTGCGCCAGCACCTTGCCGGCGCCGGGGAAGCCGCCTGCCCGCGCGCCGCCGGTGCGCCGCACCTTCTGGATGGCCCAGTTCAGCGCGGCCTCGGGGGGCGTGGTGGTGGTGTCGATGTCGTTGCCGTAGAGGCACAGGCCGGCTTCCAGCCGCAGCGAATTGCGTGCGCCGAGGCCGATGGGCTTCACCTCGGGCTGGGCCAGCAGCGCGCGCGCCAGCGCCTCGGCCTGGGCGGCGGGCACGGAGATCTCGAAGCCGTCCTCGCCCGTGTAGCCGCTGCGCGTCACATAGCAGTCGCAGCCGGCGATCTCGAACCGCCCGCCGGTCATGAACACCAGCGATGCCGTGCCGGGCGCGAGCCGCGCGAGCGCCGCAGCGGCCTGCGGGCCCTGCAGGGCGAGCAGCGCCTGGTCGGGCAGGGGGATGACCTCGCAGCGGCCGCCGATGCGTTCCTGGACGTGGGCGATGTCGCCGGCCTTGCAGGCGCCGTTCACGATCACGAACAGGTCGTCGCCGCGGTTCACGAACATCAGGTCGTCGATGATGCCGCCCTCGTCGTTCAGCAGCAGGCCGTAGCGCTGCTTGTTCAGGCCGAGGCCGATCACGTCCACGGGGATGAGGGTCTCGAAGGCCGCGGCGGCGTCGGGGCCTGCGAGGCGCAGCTGGCCCATGTGGGAGACGTCGAACAGGCCGGCGGCCTGCCGCGTGTGCAGGTGTTCGGCCATCAAACCGGCGGGGTACTGCACGGGCATGGAGTAGCCGGCGAAGGGCACCATGCGGGCCCCGAGTTCGAGGTGCAGCGCGTGCAGCGGCGTGGTGTGCAGGGAGGCGGATTCGGCGGACATGGGCGGAGCGGCCTTTCGGGCGAGCAGGGACGGACGACGCGCGTGCCGCCATCGGTGGCGCCACGCCTGTGCCCGCTGTCCGCTTTACCTGAGAGATTCACCACGCCGTGCGCGCTGCCATGGGGGCGGTGCGTTGCGGGGCTTGCTCCTTCGGTGGGCCTGCCAAGCAAGGCAGGCCTCTCTCCAGCCGGGGAAACGCCCGCATCCCTGCGGGCGCCTTGCCAGTCCTTTTGCCTGAGCGTTCGGGGTTCCCTGCGCCATCGGCGGCGCCGGCCACCCGTTGCGGGCGCGGCGCTCTCTCCTGACCCGGCGGATTCTAACGGCAGCACGAAGCCCCGCGGCGCCGGGGAAGCAGGTTTTTCGGGCGGTGTGCCAAGCACCCCGGTCCGGCGGTAACCGGCCGGGGCCTTGCCATTCGCACGCGCCCCGGTAGGGGCGCCCTGTGGAGGAAATTGTGCCGCCTGGGCTGCCGATGGTTTTTCCGTATTTCCAGGAAATGGCGCTGTGCGAAGAAAAATTTTCTGCGATCTGGCGAATGTCTGCACAATCCTTCCATGGATCGTATCGACCGAAAAATCCTCGCCGTACTCCAGGCCGACGCGCGCGCCAGCCTGCAGGACATCGGCCAGGCCGTGGGCCTGAGCCCGTCGCCCTGCTGGGCGCGCATCCGCCGCATGGAGGAATCCGGCGTGATCGAGGGCTACACGGTGCGCCTCAACGCCCAGGCACTCGACCTGGCCGATACCGTGCTCGTGCAGGTCACGCTCGACAGCCATTCCGACAACACCCTGGAGAAGTTCGGCGAAACGCTAGCGAGCATTCCCGAGGTGATCGAGGCGCACCTCGTCTCCGGCGATTACGACTACCTGCTGCGCGTGGTGGTGAAGGACACGCGCGACTACGAGCGCCTGCTGCGCGAGAAGCTCTACAAGATCAAGGGCATCCGCCACAGCCGGTCGAGCTTCGTGCTGCGCACGCTGAAAAAAGCCGACCTGCCCCTGCGCGCGGACTGAACGGCAGCGCAAGGGCGCGCACCGCGGCAACGCCGGGGCAGGTGCAGGGCACCGTCAGCCCAGCAGCAGCGCGTCGTCCGCCAATTGCTCGCCGCGCACCTTCTCGAACATCTGCAGCAGGTCGGGCACGCCCAGCCGGCTGCGCTCCTCGCCCGCCACATCCAGCACCACCTGGCCCTGGTGCAGCATCACGGTGCGCTGGCCCACGTCCAGCGCCTGGCGCATGCTGTGCGTGACCATCATGGTGGTGAGCTGGTTCTCGGCCACGATGCGGGCCGTGAGCTGCAGCACGAAGTCGGCCGTGCGCGGATCGAGCGCGGCGGTGTGCTCGTCCAGCAGCAGGATGCGCGAGGGCTGCAGCGCAGCCATCAGCAGGCTCACGGCCTGACGCTGGCAGCCCGAGAGCAGGCCGATGCGGTCGGTGAGTCGGTTCTCCAGGCCCAGGCCCAGCGTGGCCAGGCGGTCGCGGAAGGTGGCGCGCTCGGCGGCCTTCACGGCCCCGCGCAGGCCGCGCAGCGTGCCGCGCTGCTGCGCGAGCGCCATGTTCTCCTCGATGGTCAGGTCCTCGCAGGTGCCGGCCATCGGGTCCTGGAAGACGCGCGCCACGCGCCTGGCACGCGCCCAGACGGGCTGGCGGGTGACGTCCTCGCCGTCGATGGCGATGCGGCCGGTGTCCACCGAAAGGTCGCCCGAGATGGCATTCAGGAAGGTCGATTTGCCGGCCCCGTTGGAACCGATCACGGTGACGAACTGCCCGGCCGGAATGTCCAGCGACATGCCGCGCAACGCGCGTGTCTCGATGGGGGTGCCGGGGTTGAAGGTGATGTGCAGGTCTTGTGCGCTCAGCATGGTGCGGTCCCTTTCAACGCTGCTTGGAAGCGAGCTTGCGCTTGATCTGCGGAATGACGAGCGCGATCGTGACCAGCACGGCCGTCACCAGATTCAGATCCTGCGCCTTCAGGCCGATGAAGTCGCTGTTGAGCGCCAGCGCGATGAAGAAGCGATAGACGATGGCGCCGATGACGACGGCGAGCGTCGCCCACACCAGCCGGCGCGAAGGCAGGATGCTCTCGCCCACGATCACGGCGGCCAGGCCGATCACGATGGTGCCGATGCCCATGGAGATGTCCGAGCCGCCCTGCGTCTGCGCGAAGAGGGCGCCGGCCAGGGCCACCAGGGCGTTCGACACGGCCATGCCCAGCAGCACCATGGCGCCGGTATTCACGCCCTGGGCGCGGGCCATGCGGGCGTTGGAGCCGGTGGCGCGGATGGCCAGGCCCCGTTCGGTGGCGAAGAACCAGTCCATGGCCAGCTTGGCGGCGATCACGATCACCAGCAGCAGGGCGGGGCGGGCGATGTAGTCGGCCAGGCCCTCGGGCTGCAGCAGCGTGAACAGCGTCGGGTCGTTGATCAGCGGGACGTTGGGGCCGCCCATGATGCGCAGGTTGATCGAATAAAGCGCGATCATCATCAGGATGCTGGCCAGCAGGTCCATGATCTTGAGCCTGACGTTGAGCCAGCCGGTGACGAGGCCGGCCGCGGCGCCCGCTGCCGTGGCCGCGATCGTGGCCACGTAGGGGTTGGTGCCCGTGGAGATGAGCACGGCGCAGACCGCGCCGCCCAGCGGGAAGCTGCCGTCCACCGTCAGGTCGGGAAAGCGCAGCAGCCGGAACGAGATGAAGACGCCCAGCGCGACCAGGCTGAAGATCAGCCCGATCTCGACGGCGCCGAGCAGGGAAAAGAGGGACATGGCGGGTGGGACTTCGGGAAAAACGAAACAGGAGCCGAAGCTCCTGCGGTCGGGGCGACGTTCCCGGCACGGGGCCGGGAGCCGCACCTTACTTCACGATGTGGGCGGCGGACTTCACGAACGCGTCGGAGAGCTTCACGCCCTGCTTTTCTGCGGCGCCAGGGTTCACCGTCAGTTCCAGCTTCGTGCTGATCTCCGGCTTGATGTCGCCGGGCTTCTCGCCCTTGAGCACGCGCACCACCATGCGGCCGGTCTGCTCGCCCAGGTCGCGGTAGTTGATGCCGAAGGAGGCGATGGCGCCGCGCTTGACGCTGTCGGCATCGGCCGCCACCAGGGGCAGCTTGGCCTCCTGGCCGACCTTGACCAGCGATTCGTAGGCCGACACCACGTTGTTGTCGGTGCTGGTGTAGATCACGTCGGCCTTGCCGATCAGGCTGCGCGCGGCGCTGCCCACATCGACCGAGCGGGGCGCGGCGGCCTCGACCAGCGTCATGCCCATCTTGGGCAGCAGGGCCTTGAGCTCCTTGACCACCACGGCGGAATTGGCCTCGCCGGGGTTGTAGACCACGCCGACGCGCTTCGCATTCGGCACGACCTGCCTGACCAGTTCCATCTGCTTGTCCAGCGCCAGCAGGTCGGAGACGCCCGTCACGTTGGTCTTGCTGGGCTCCCAGTCCTTCACCAGCTTGGCGGCGACCGGATCGGTCACGGCGGAGAAGATCACCGGCACCGTCCTGGTGGCGGCCACCACGGCCTGGGCCGAGGGCGTGGCGATGGCGACGATCGCGTCGGGCTGGTCGCCCACGAACTTGCGTGCGATCTGTGCGGCGGTGCCGGTGTTGCCCTGGGCGCTCTGGTACTGCCACTTGAGCGTCTTGCCCTCTTCGTAGCCGGCGGCCTGCAGGCTCGCCTTCACGCCGTCGCGGATGGCGTCGAGCGCCGGATGCTCCACGATGGCCGTCACGGCCACGGATTTGGGGGCGGAGGCCTGCTGGGCCATCGCTGCGGGGGAGGCGGCCGCGACGGCGGCGGCCATGGCCAGCGCCAGGGCGCCGAACGGATGCTGCTTCATGCTCGAACTTTCTCGCCGCCAGGCCCGGGACACGGGAACGCCCGATTCCATCGGGTGCTGCATCGCGGGTGGCGGCTGCGGAATGCCCGCCGGGAGGCGGGCGCGTTTCTGGCGACAACGGACCCAGGCCCGCACAGAAACGGATACCGCAGCCTGGAATGTCGAGTGTACCGGCTGCACCCTGTTGGGCGTGGCTCGTTCAGTGCACCGCGGGCTCGGGCATGGCCGCGTCCGCCTGGGGCACCCACAGGATGCGGCGCATGTCCACGCCCAGCGCCCGTGCCCGGGCCAGCAGCCGCTCGCGCACCGCCATGGGCAGCGTGGGCGTACGCGAAAGAATCCAGAGCGCATCCAGGCGCGGGCCCACCACCATGGCCCAGCGGTAGTCCTCGTCCAGCGCGGCCACGAAGTAGCCAGCATAGAACGGGCCGAAGAAGGACACCTTCAAGGCGGCCGTGGACGTATCGCCCAGGAACACGGCGCGGCCCTCGGCCTCGCGCCAGCGGCGGCGGTCGGGGTCGTAGCCGCGGTTCACGACGCGCAGGCTGCCGTCGCCACGGCGGCTGTAGTGGGCGCTGGTGCGGATCAGGCCGCGCTCGAAACGCTGGTCGATGCGGGCCACCTCGTACCAGTGGCCGGCATAGCGGTCCACGTTGAAGTGCTGCACCGGCTGCACGCCCGGCGGCGGGCGCAGGGCCGAGCGGAGGTAGAGGGCCGCGGCGCCGGCGGCAGCGGCCACGGTGGCGGCCGCTGCCCAGGGCACGATCGGGCGGCGGCGCTGGGTGGTGTAGTGCTGGAGGTCGGGACGGGGCATGGCGGTTCGGGGCTCCTGGCGGAACCGGCAGGAAATGCGGATCTCCGCGAGTCTGGCCTGCGTAACCGGCACGCCCTGTAGGCCGGAGGCCAACGGGCGGGTCGGAACGTTGGCTGCCCGACGCTGCTCCCCGGGGCCCGCGCCTTACATGCCCGAGTAGTTCGGTCCGCCGCCGCCCTCGGGCGTGACCCACACGATGTTCTGCGTCGGGTCCTTGATGTCGCAGGTCTTGCAGTGCACGCAGTTCTGCGCGTTGATCTGCAGCCGCTGCGCATTGCCGCCCTGCGTCTCGTCCGGCACGAACTCGTACACCGCAGCGGGGCAGTAGCGCGCCTCGGGGCCGGCGTATTTCGCGAGGTTGATGTTCACCGGCACGCCCGGGTCCTTGAGCGTGAGGTGGGCCGGCTGGTTCTCCGCATGGTTGGTGTTGCTGATGAACACGCTGGAGAGCCGGTCGAAGGTAAGCTTGCCGTCGGGCTTGGGATAGGCGATGGGCTTGCACTCGGCAGCGGGCTTCAGGTAGGCGTGGTCGGGCTTGTCACGGTGCAGCGTCCAGGGGATGTTGCCCTTGAGCACGAACTGCTCGATGCCGTTCATCAGCGTGGCCGTGACCAGGCCCTTCTTGAACCAGGCCTTGAAGTTGCGCGCCTTGTTGAGCTCTTCGTGCAGCCAGCTGTTCTCGAAGGCCTGCGGGTAGGCCGTGAGTTCATCGTGCTGGCGGCCGGCGCGGATCGCGTCGTAGGCGGCCTCGGCGGCCAGCATGCCGGTCTTGATGGCGGCATGGCTGCCCTTGATGCGGCTGACGTTCAGGAAGCCGGCGTCGCAGCCCACCAGCGCCCCGCCGGGGAACACGAACTTGGGCAGTGACAGCAGCCCGCCCGCCGTGATGGCGCGCGCGCCGTAGCCGATGCGCTTGGCCGGCTTGATGCCCTTGGCCTCGTCGCCTTCCAGGTAGTAGCGGATGTTGGGGTGGGTCTTCCAGCGCTGGAATTCCTCGAACGGGCTCAGGTAGGGGTTGGAATAGTCCAGTCCGGTGATGAAGCCCAGCGTGACCTTGTTGTCCTCGGCGTGGTAGAGGAAGGCGCCGCCGTAGGTGTCGGCATCCATCGGCCAGCCGGCGGTGTGCATCACGAAGCCGGGCTGGTGCACCTTGGGATCGATTTCCCACAGCTCCTTCACGCCGATGCCGTAGGTCTGCGGGTCGCGGCCCTCGTCGAGCTTGTAACGGGCGATGACCTGCTTGCCCAGGTGCCCGCGTGCGCCTTCGGCGAACAGGGTGTACTTGGCGTGCAGTTCCATGCCCAGCTGGAAGTCGCCCGTGGGCTCGCCGTCCTTGCCCACGCCCATGTTGCCGGTGGCCACGCCCTTGACGGAGCCGTCCTCGTTGTAGAGCACTTCGGCGGCCGGGAAGCCCGGGAAGATCTCCACGCCCAGCTCCTCCGCCTGCGCGGCCAGCCAGCGCACCACGTTGCCGAGGCTGACGATGTAGTTGCCGTGGTTCTGGAAGCAGCCCGGCAGCAGGAAGTTGGGGGTGCGCCAGGACGACTTCTCGCCCAGGAAGATCATGGCGTCTTCCGTCACCGGCTGCTTCAGGGGCGCGCCGCGCTCCTTCCAGTCGGGGATGAGTTCGGTGAGCGCGCGCGGGTCCATGATGGCACCCGAAAGGATGTGCGCGCCGGGCTCGGAGCCCTTCTCGAGCACCACCACCGACACGTCCTGCCCGTTCGTGGCGGCCATCTGCTTGAGCCGGATGGCCGCAGAGAGCCCGGCCGGGCCGCCGCCGACCACGACCACGTCGTATTCCATGGCCTCTCGCGGACCGTACTGGGCAAGGATTTCGTCTTTCGTCATGGGTTGTCTCGTCTCGGCATTTGATAATCGAACGATGTCGCGTCCAGGGCGTGGGGCCCCGCGCGGGCGCTGTGCGGCCCATTGTATGCACCCGGGGCGCAACAATCGAACGATCGTTCTTTTTTCTTTCTTCCGGAGGCTGTTTCCATGGCATACACCATCGATTTGTCGGGCCGCGTGGCCCTGGTGACGGGCGCTTCGAGCGGCCTGGGCGAGCAGTTCGCCCGCACTCTGGCGCGCGCGGGGGCCGGCGTGGTGCTGGCCAGCCGGCGCATGGAGAAACTCAAGGCCCTGCGCGCGCGCATCGAGGGGGAGGGCGGCGACGCCCACGTGGTGGAGCTGGACGTGACCGACCACGATTCCATCAAGGCCGCCGTGGCCCATGCGGAGACCGAGATGGGTTCGATCGACATCCTCGTGAACAACTCGGGCGTCTCCACCACCCAGCGCATCCAGGACGTCACGCCGGACGACTTCGATTTCATCTTCGACACCAACGTGCGCGGCGCCTTCTTCGTCGCGCAGGAGGTCGGCAAGCGCATGCTGGCGCGCTCGCGCGGCGCCGCGCCGGGAAGCTTCACGGGCGGGCGCATCATCAACATCGCCTCCATGGCCGGCCTCAAGGTGCTGCCGCAGATCGGCGCCTACAGCATGAGCAAGGCGGCCGTGGTGCACATGACCCGCGCCATGGCGCTGGAATGGGGCCGCTTCGGCATCAACGTGAACGCGATCTGCCCGGGCTACATCGATACGGAGATCAACCACCACCACTGGCAGACCGAGCAGGGCCGCAAGCTCGTGGACATGCTGCCGCGCAAGCGCGTGGGCGAGCCGCGCGACCTGGACGCGCTCATCGTCATGCTGGCCAGCGACCAGAGCCATTTCGTGAACGGGGCGGTGATCGCGGCCGACGACGGTTTCGGCGCCTGATGCTGGCCGGCATCCTCGCGGGGCTCGCCGCAGGCGCGCTCTGGGGGCTGGTCTTCATCGCGCCGCGCCTTGCTTCGGGCTTCGCGTCCGTGGACCTCACGGCCGGCCGGTTCGTCGCCTACGGCGCGGTCGCGGCGGGCATGGTGCTCTGGGGCATGGTGCGCCGCCGGGCCGGCCAGCCGCGGCGCCTGCCCACCCTGCGGCAGGCCGGTGCCGCGCTCTGGCTGAGCGTGCTGGGCTTCACGGGGTACTACCTGCTGCTGGTGCTGGCGATCCGCGATGCCGGCGCGCCGCTGCCGGCCCTCATCATCGGCACGATCCCCGTCTGGGTCATGGTGCTCGGCAAGCCGCACGGCCTGCGCTGGGGCGCGCTGGCCCCGGGGCTGCTGCTCACCATCGCGGGCATCGTGCTCATGGCCTGGACCCCGCATGGCGCCGGCACCACGCAGGGCGCTGCCGCCTCGCCCACCTTCTGGCGCGGCATCGGCATCGCCCTGGTGGCGCTGGTGTTCTGGACCGCCTTCGCGATCTTCAATGCGCGCTGGCTCCAGCGGCATCCCGGGGTCGGCGCCACGGATTGGGCCAACTGGCTGGGCCTGGCCACCGGCCTGGGCGGCGTGCTGCTCTGGCTCGTGGCGGGCAGCCCCCTGTCCGCCATCGCGGCGCGGCCCGGCATCGCCACTTTCGCGGCCGTGTGCGCGGCCATCGGCTTCGGATCGAGCTGGCTGGCCACCATCCTCTGGAACGTGGCGAGCCAGCGGCTACCCGCCAGCCTGTGCGGCCAGCTGATCGTGAGCGAGACGCTGTTCGCCCTCGTGTACTCCTTCGCGCTCGAAGGCCACTGGCCCGCGCCTCTGCAATGGGCCGCCTGCGCGCTTTTCACGCTGGGCATCCTGGCATCCATCAACGCCCATCGGTGAGCGGGTGCCGAGCGTAACCAGTTGCTTGACGGTGCAAGCGGGAATTGCATATTCCATTTTTATGCTATTAAAAATATAGCATAAAACGCCATGGATGCGGGAGTTATCCGCAGATCGCGCCAAAGGTTGCAAATTCCACCCATCGGAAAATTTGATGGGCGCCATAGTCCCGGCCCTCTTGCTGCCGAGCTGTCCGCCCCCCGATGATTCGCTCCGTTTTCTACCAACCACGGAGTGGAGTCGTCCCCATGAAATTCCAGAGACTTGTGACCGCAGCCGTCGTGCTGCATGCGGCCATGGCGCCGGCCGCGTTCGCGCAATCGGTGCTCACGCGCGACAACGGAGCGCCGGTCGGCGACAACCAGAACTCGCAGACGGCGGGCCCGAACGGCCCCAGCCTGCTGCAGGACGTGCAGCTCATCCAGAAGCTCCAGCGCTTCGACCGCGAGCGCATCCCCGAGCGCGTGGTGCACGCGCGGGGCACGGGCGTGAAGGGTGAATTCACCGCGTCCGAAGACATCTCCGCGCTGACGAAGGCCAAGCTCTTCCGCCCCGGCGAGCGCACTCCCGTGTTCGTGCGCTTCTCGTCCGTGGTGCACGGCAACCATTCGCCCGAGACGCTGCGCGATCCGCGCGGCTTCGCCACCAAGTTCTACACGTCCGACGGCAACTGGGACCTGGTGGGCAACAACTTCCCCACCTTCTTCATCCGCGACGCGATCAAGTTCCCTGACATGGTCCACGCGTTCAAGCCCGATCCGCGCAGCAACCTGGACGACGATTCCCGCCGCTTCGACTTCTTCTCGCACGTGCCCGAGGCCACGCGCACGCTCACGCTGCTCTACTCCAACGAAGGCACGCCCGCGGGCTACCGCTTCATGGACGGCAACAGCGTGCATGCCTACAAGTTCGTGAACGCCCAGGGCCAGGTGCACTACGTCAAGTTCCACTGGAAAAGCCTGCAGGGCCTGAAGAACCTGGATCCGAAGCAGGTCGAACAGGTGCAGGGCAAGGACTACAGCCACATGACGAACGACCTGGTGAATGCCATCCGCCAGGGCGACTTTCCCAAGTGGGACCTGTACATCCAGGTGCTCAAGCCCGAAGACCTGGGCAAGTTCGATTTCGATCCGCTGGACGCCACCAAGATCTGGCCCGGCATTCCCGAGCGCAAGATCGGCCAGATGGTCCTGAACAAGAACGTGGACAACTTCTTCCAGGAGACCGAGCAGGTGGCGATGGCGCCGGCCAACATCGTGCCCGGCATCGAACCGTCTGAAGACCGCCTGCTGCAGGGCCGCGTGTTCTCTTATGCGGACACGCAGCTCTACCGCGTCGGCACCAACGGCCTGTCCCTGCCCGTGAACCGGCCCCGCGTCGCGATCAACAACGGCAACCAGGATGGCACCCTGAACACCGGCCACACCACCAGCGGCGTGAACTACGAACCCAGCCGCCTGGAGCCGCGCCCGCAGGATCCCACCGCGCGCTACAGCCAGCTGCCGCTCACGGGCACGACCCAGCAGGCGAAGATCGCGAAGGAGCAGAACTTCAAGCAGGCCGGCGACCTGTACCGCAGCTACGGCAAGAAGGAGCAGCAGGACCTGATCCAGAGCTTCGGCGAATCCCTCGCAGGCACCGATGCGGAGAGCAAGCACATCATCCTGTCGTTCCTCTACAAGGCCGATCCCGAATACGGCACGGGCGTGGCCCGCGTGGCCAAGGGCGACCTGGCGCGTGTGAAGCAGCTCGCCGCCGCGCTGCAGGACTGATACCGCGGCGTTCCACGAAGCCGGCCGCACGCCATCCCGGTGGCGGCCGGCACCTTGCGAAGGAGGATTCCATGCACAGCCTTTGCCTTCCGGCCTGGTGCCTGGCCGCAGTCCTCGCGGCCGGTGCCCCGGCCCTGGCGGCCCCGGCCACCCCTGAAGCTCCGCCGCCCCGGGCAGCCGCTCCTGCCGCTGCCGATGCACTGCAGGATCCCGTCCGGTTGCAGGCGCAGTTGCGGCAGTATCTTTTCGACGCCGCGCGCCAGGGGCGCTCTGACATGGTGGGGGAGTTCGTGGCTGCGGGCTACGACCTGAACGTGCGTGACGAGAAGGGGTACACGCCACTCATCCTCGCCGCCTACCACGGCCACCGCGAGGTGGTCGAGCAATTGCTGAAGGCCGGTGCCGATCCCTGCGCGCAGGACCGGCGCGGAAACACCGCCCTGATGGGCGCCATCTTCAAGGGCGAACTGGCGATCGCCCGCCGCCTCGTGCAGACGGCCTGCGCGCCGGACCAGCGCAACAACGCGGGCCAGACGGCCGCGATGTACGCGGCGCTCTTCCAGCGCACCGAACTGCTGCGGGACCTCGCCGCGAAGGGGGCGGACCTCGGCGCGCGGGATGCCCGGGGCAACGGCATCGCCGAGTTGCAGCGCGGCGAGTTCGCCGCCACGCGCTGAGTCCGTCAGGCGGCCCGGGCCGCGGGGCCCACGGTGCGCAGCCGGTCGGCATTCGCCGCGAGCCAGCTTTGCGCCAGTTCCGCGGCCCCGGGCGCGGCATGTTCCCGGTCGGGGTGGAAGTCCCGGCGCAGGTAGCGCAGCAGCGCCGGCAGGCTCCGCCAGGCGACGCCGTCGCGGCCCCAGAACATCCGCACCGCGCTCACCCATGTACCCGGGCGCCACAGGCTGCCGTCGCTGCGCAGGTTGATGGCGGTCTGGCGCACCGAGTCCACCATGAACACCATGCCGACATAGAGGTACCAGCGCACCCGCCAGTCGTGGCGGCCGCCGAGGGCCTCGTAGAGCGCGAAGGCCACGGCGCGGTGCTCGGTTTCCTCCGCCGCGTGCCAGCGCCAGATGGTCTGCATCTGCGGATCGGCACCTTCCAGCCAGCGCGGATAACGCAGCGTGCCATCCGCCAGCAGGGCGGTGAAATGTTCATAGGCGCAGGTGATGGCCAGCGCATGCATCGGATTGCCGGTGCGCTCGTGCAGGCGGGCGATGCGCGCCCGCGCCCGGTGCTGCCACTGGTTGTCCAGCCCCTGGCGCTCCAGTTCGGCGTTGTAGAGACCGTGGATGTGGCGGTGCGTGGCCTCCTGGCCGACGAAGCCGCGCACCAATATCCGCAGGGCGTCGTGGTCGGGCCGGCCGGCTTCGAGCCGCTCGGCGGCGGCACGCACCGAGTCGATGAAGAACTGTTCGCCCACCGGGAAGCTCATCGACAGCGCATTGAAGAACTGGGAGCGGAAGGCATCCCCGCCGTGCCAGCGGCGCGGGAAGCCCTGCGCCAGATCCACGGCGAGCTTGCGCACCGGCAGCACGGCCGTGCCATGGAGTCCGGGGCGGTCAGGGGCTGGGGTGTTCATGGGCGGTCCTTTCGTCAAAGCGGTGCGGTGCCATCGTGGTTGCGGCGTCACGCATTTCTGAGCATTATTCAGTTTTCAACCGCGTGTGCTACTCGCCTAGCGCTCACATTTTCCCCATGGCCACGAAACGAACGTCCCCCTCCGCGAGCCCCGTGGGCATGCGGCGCCAGCCGACCCAGGAGCGAGCGCGGCAGACCATCGAGGCCATTTTCGGAGCCACTGCTCAGATTGTGGAAAACGATGGCGACACCGCCCTGACCACCAACCGCATCGCCCAGGTGGCGGGGGTGTCCATCGGCACGCTCTACCAGTACTTCCCGTCGCGGGAGGCCGTGCTGCTGGCGATGGTGGAGCGCGAGCGCGAACGGGTGCAGCGCGAGCTGCAGCAGATGCTGGACGACGCGCTGGCCCGGCAGCGGCCCGTGCGCGAGGTGCTGCAGGACATGGTGCGGCTGCTGGTGTCGGCCTTCGGCACGGGCGGGCAGTCGCGCGTGCGGCGCGCCATGGTGCGCCTGGGCTGGCGCGTGGATCAGCACGACCGCTTCACCGCCGCGCTGCGCGAGGGCGCCGAGCGCAACGCCATGGCGCTGGCCCGGCTGGTGGAGGTGGGTGACGCCTCCGTGCGGCCGCCCACGCCGGCCATGATGTTCGTGGCCACCCGAGCGGTGATGGGCGCGATCCGCAGCGCATCGCTGGAGAATTCGCCGCTGCTCGGCCAGCCGGCGTTCGAAGACGAACTGGTGCGCATGCTCTGGGGCCTGCTGCGCGCCGAAGACTGACCGCGGGGGGGGGGGCGTCAGCGCTGCCGCGGCACCCGCCCCATCAGGTAGAACTCCGGATTGGGCTGCATGCCCGCGAAGCTGGCCATGCGGTTGGAGAGCCCGAAGAATGCCGTGATGGCTGCGATGTCCCAGATGTCCTCGTCGTCGAAGCCGTGGGCGTGCAGTGCGGCGAAGTCGTCCTCGCCGATCGCCTGCGACTGCTGGCAGACCTTCATGGCGAAGTCGAGCATGGCCCGCTGGCGCGGCGTGATGTCGGCCTTGCGGTGGTTCACGGCGACCTGGTCGGCCACGAAGGGCTTCTTCTCGTAGATGCGCAGCAGCGCGCCGTGCGCCACGACGCAGTACAGGCACTGGTTGGCCGCGCTGGTGGCGGTGACGATCATCTCGCGGTCGCCCTTGGTGAGCGAGCCTTCCTCCTTGAGCATCAGCGCGTCGTGGTAGGCGAAGAATGCGCGCCACTCGGCGGGCCGGCGCGCGAACGCCAGGAACACGTTCGGAATGAAACCGGCCTTTTCCTGCACCTCGAGGATGCGGGCCTGGATGTCCTCGGGCAGCGTGTTCAGTTCGGGAAGGGGATAGCGGCTCACGGTGGTCGTCTCCTGTCGTCGTTCGAATCGGGTGGTGGGCGAAAACGGTATCACGGATGCCAGTGGCTCGCGCGCACGCCGGTGGCGCCAGGCGCCGCCGCGCTGCCGGCCAGCGCGTACGACAGCTGGTTGGCCGCCGCGACCACGGTCTGCGCGAGCGCTTCGAGCTTTTCCGGCTGCAGGCGCGATGCGGGCCCCGAGATGCACACCGAGCCCAGCAGCCGCCAGTGCATACCGAACACCGGCGCGGAGACCGTGGCCACGCCCTGTTCGCGCTCGCCGATGGACCAGTGGTATCCGCGCTGGCGGATGCGTTCGTACTCCGTGCCCGGCGCGCCGGAGAAGGCCAGGATCACGCGGCCCGGCGAGCCCCTGTCCAGCGGCAGGCCCTCGCCCATGCGGGCATGGTGCCGCAGGGCCTGGGGGCCCTCCACGCGCACGAGGCAGGTGCGGACCTCTCCCTCGCGCACATAGAAAGCCGCGCTCTCCCCGGTGGACTGGGTGAGCGCGCGCAGCGCCGGCTCGAGCACGTTCTGCACGTCGAACCCGGCCTGGTAGCGCGCCCCCAGCCAGCCCGCGGCGGGCCCGAGCCGCCAGTCGCCGTCCTCGCGCTGCACCAGGTAGCCGGAATGCGCCAGGGTGCGCGCGAGCCGCAGCACCGTTGTCTTGTGCAGCGCACACCGCCGGCTCAGCTCGGCCAGCGACAGCTGCGACTCCCCCAGGGCGAACGCCGCGAGCACCTGCAATGCGCGCGTGACGGCGGTGACGCCGCCGTCGCGGGCGGGAGCGGGACCAGGAGGAACCTCTGCGGAGATGGGCCGGGATGGTGTGCGGGAGGGGTTGCTCATGGCAGTACGCGTTGCGTTGTGCGAAACGGCATTGTATGCAGCGAAACGTTTTTCTAAAGTTGCATCGCGCCGGGTTTCCAACGCCACGGCGCCGGGCCGACACAACACAACGGAGACAACCGACATGCCTTTCCTTCCGGCTTCCCGCCTTGCCGTGCCGCGCCGCGGCGTTCTGCTGCTGGCCCTGGCCGCCACCGCCGCCCTGTGCGCTGGCGGAGTGCACGCCCAGGCCGCCTATCCGAACAAGCCCATCCGCCTCATCGTGCCGTTCCCTCCGGGCGGCGGCACGGACATGATCGCGCGCACCGTGGCGCAGAAGCTGACCGACCAGCACAAGTGGAATGTGGTGGTGGACAACCGGCCCGGCGCCGGCGGCAACCTGGGTGTGGACGCTGCGGCCAAGGCGGCGCCGGACGGCTACACGCTCGTCATGGGCCAGACCAGCAACCTGGTCATCAACCCCTCGCTCTACGCCAAGCTGCCGTACGACCCGCTCAAGGACCTGGTGCCCGTGGCGCTGGTGTCGTCCGCGCCGATCGTGATGGCCGCGCCCGCCGGTTCGCCCTACAAGACCTTCGCCGACGTGGTGGCCGCCGCCAAGGCCAGGCCCGACGGCATCACGCTGGGCTACTCCGGCAACGGTACCGTGGCCCACCTGGCCGGCGAACTGGCCGAGAAGGCCGCCGGCATCCAACTGCGCCACGTGCCCTACAAGGGCGCCTCGCAAGCCATGACGGACCTGGTGGGCGGGCAGATCGACCTGTACATGTCGGCCGTGCCCACGCTGCTCGGCCAGGTGCGCAACGGCAAGCTGCGGGCCGTCGCCATCACCTCGCTCAAGCGCTCGGCCCAGTTGCCCGACACGCCCACCCTGGCCGAGTCCGGCTACAAGGACTTCGAGGCCGCATCGTGGTATGGCGTGCTGGCACCCGCGGGCACCCCCGCGCCGATCGTGCAGACGCTCAACAAGGCCATCAACCAGGCGCTGGCCCAGCCGGACGTGGCAGAAAAGCTCAAGTCCGAAGGCGGCGACGTGCTGGGCGGCACGCCGGAGAAGTTCAGCGCGCTGCTCAAGGCCGAAGTGCCCCGCTGGGCGAAGATCGTCAAGGATTCCGGCGCGAGCCTGGACTGATTGCGTCCTCCGCAATCCGACGCCGACGCATGACGCTCGCCATGGCCCGCGACGACAGTCCCGCCACGCCCGTGCGCTTCTCGGCCGGCACCGCCGCGCCCCGCACGCCGGTGCCCGCGGGCGCCTGTGACTGCCACGTTCACCTCTATGACAGCCGCTTTCCGGCCGACCCCGCGGCCCGCCTGCGGCCGCCGGATGCAGGCGTGCAGGACCTGCGCGCGCTGCAGCGGCGCATCGGCAGCACGCGCGCCGTGCTGGTCACGCCCTCCACCTATGGCACCGACAACCGCTGCATGCTGGAAGGATTGGCCGCGCTGGGCGCCGATGCCCGCGGCGTGGCGGTGATCGGCGGCCATGAGAGCGATGCCGAGCTGCTCCGCCTGCACGAGGCCGGCGTGCGCGGCGTGCGGCTCAACCTGTCGCTGGGCGTGTCGGGCACGGTGGATTCACTGCTGCCACTGGCACGGCGCATCGCGCCGCTCGGCTGGCATCTGCAACTGCTGATGGCGCCGGACCTGCTGGCGCAGCAGGCCGGCGTGCTGCGCCAGTTGCCCGTGCCCCTGGTGTTCGACCACTTCGGACGCATTCCGCCCGCACTCGCCAGCCGCCACCCCGCCCATGCGCTGCTGCTGGAGTTGCTGCAGGAAGGGCGCGCCTGGATGAAGCTCTCCGGCGGCTACATCGTGAGCGAGCGGCACGCGGTGGACGATCCGGCGCTGGATGCGCTGGCCGCCGGCTATCTGCGCGCGGCGCCGGAGCGCGTGGTCTGGGGCAGCGACTGGCCCCACGCCACGGCCACGGCCGGCGTACAGCCGCTGCCGGACGACGCGCGGCAGGTCGATCGCCTGGCCGACTGGGCGGAGCAGACCGGCGATGCCGGCACGCTGCGGCGCGTGCTGGTGGACAACCCGGCGGCGCTCTACGGCTTCGCGCCCGCGCCTGCCGTGCCCTGAATTTTTTCCAACACCTACGAAGAGACAAACCATGACCGACCCCCTCCGTCCACCGACATCTCCCCTCGGCGCCGCCGGCATCGGCCGCCGCGGCCTGCTCGCCTCCGCGGGTGCGCTGTTGCTGGGTTCCCTGGCCACGACCCCGGCGCTCGCTCAGTCCGACTGGCCCGCAGGCAAGATCGTCACCTGGGTCGTGCCATACCCGCCGGGCGGCAGCACCGACGTGCTGGGCCGCACCGTGGCGCAGCGCCTGGGCACGGCCCTGGGCACCAACGTGATCGTGGACAACCGCGCGGGCGCCACCGGCACCATCGGCGCCGCCTTCGTGGCCAAGGCCGCGCCGGACGGCTATACCCTGCTCGGCACCTCGATCGGCCCGCAGGCCATCGCACCGCACCTGATGGGCAAGCTGCCATACGACCCCATCGCAGCGTTCGAGCCCGTGGTGATCATCGGCACGATTCCGCACATCCTGGTGGTGGGCGCGGACCAGCCCTTCCAGACCGTGGCGGACCTCGTGGCCGCGGCCAAGGCGCAGCCCGGCCAGCTGGCCTACGCCTCCGGCGGCAACGGCACCATCCTGCAGATGCAGGGCGAACTGCTGCAGCAGCAGACGGGTGCGCGTTTCATCCATGTGCCCTACAAGGGCGACACCCCCGCACTGCAGGACACGCTGGCGGGCCAGGTGCAGTTCATGTTCGCGCCCGTGGCCGCCGCGCTGCCGCACGTGCAGGCCGGCAAGCTGCGCGCGCTGGCCGTCACCTCGGCGCAGCGGCTCAAGGCACTGCCTGCCGTGCCGACCATGGGCGAGGTCGGCATGAAGGATTTCGTGGTCGAACAGTGGCAGGCCGTTTTCGCGCCTGCCAAAACGCCCGCCGCCGTGGTGCAGCGCCTGAGCCAGGAAATCAACAAGGCCCTCAAGGACCCGGCCGTCGTGGCCCTGGCCGACAAGCTGGGCGTGACGCTGGTCGGCGGCATGCCGAAGCAGCTGGGCGACCTGCAGAAGGCCGACTCCGCCAAATGGGCGAAGGTCATCCAGGACGGAAACATCAAAGCGGAATGACGGGCGCGGCCCATCTCCTTTTTCTCAACCCAACGAACATCACCATGAGCCAACTTCCTGAAGTCATCCGCGACATCGAGCGCGTGAACGCCGACGTCGTCGCCAAGGCCGCGACCTTCCAGGCCGCCATCCTGGCCGACGTGGCCGGCCGCCGCGGCACCATGCATGCCCGCGTCTCCCCGGTGCACCAGAACATGAAGGTCGCGGGCCCGGCCTTCACCGTCGAGGTGCGTCCCGGCGACAACCTCATGATCCACGCGGCCATTGCGCTGGCCCAGCCCGGCGACGTGCTCGTGATCGACGGCAAGGGCGACCAGACCGCCGCGCTGATGGGTACGCTGATGCTCAGCGCTTGCAAGAAGCGCGGCCTGGCCGGCGTCATCGTGGACGGCGCGATCCGCGACAAGCTGGAGATCCTGGAACTGGACTTCCCCGTGTTCAGTGCGGGCTTCAACCCCGCCGGGCCCACCAAGTACGTGCCCGGCCGCATCAACCATCCCATCTCCGCCGGCGGCGCCGTGGTGAACCCGGGTGACCTGGTGGTGGGCGATGCCGACGGCGTGGTCGTGATCGAACGCGCCAAGGCTCCCGCCATGATGGCCCTGGCCGACAAAAAAGTGGCCGACGAGGCCGCCCGCATCGAGGCGATCGCCCGCGGCGACACGGCATCGAAGTGGCTGCCCGCCGCGCTGCGCGCCGCTGGCGTGCTGAAGGAAGGAGAGTCGCTGTGAGCGCCCGCGCCATCCTCGTGACCGGTGCCGACCTGGCGCAGCAGGCCCTGGATCTGCTCCAGGGTTTCGAAATCGTCTATGCGGGCAAGACGCCCACCGAGGACGACCTCGTGGCCCTGTGCCGCCAGCACGACCCGGTGGCCATCATCGTGCGCTATGGCAAGGTGGGCCCGGCCGTGATGGACGCGGCACCGTCGCTCAAGGTGATCTCCAAGCACGGCAGCGGCACCGACACCATCGACAAGGTGGCGGCGAAAGCGCGCGGCATCGAGGTCGTGGCCGCCGTGGGCGCCAATGCCGCGGCCGTGGCCGAGCAGGCGCTGGCGCTGCTGCTGGCCTGCGCCAAGTCGGTAGTGGAGCTGGATGCGCGCATGCACGCCGGCCACTGGGACAAGGCCACGCACAAGAGCCTGGAGCTGGGCGGCCGCACGGTGGGCCTGGTGGGCCTGGGCGCCATCGGCCTGCGCTTCGCGAAGATGGCCGATGCGCTCGGCATGCGCGTGATCGGCTTCGACCCGTTCGCGAAGAACCTGCCGGACTACGTGCGGAGCGTGCCGCTCGACACCCTCTGGCGCGAGTCGGATGCGGTGTCGCTGCACTGCCCGCTGACGGAAGACAACCGCGGCATGCTGAACGCCACCACGCTGGCGCAGTGCAAGCGCGGCGTGATCGTGGTGAACACCGCACGCGGCGGACTGATCGACGAAGCGGCACTGCTGGAGGCCGTGCGCTCCGGCCAGGTGATGGCGGCGGGCCTGGACAGTTTCGCCGTGGAACCGATGACGGCCGGCCACCCGTTCCAGGGAGAGAAGCACTTCATCCTGAGCCCGCACATCGGCGGCGTGACGAGCGACGCCTACGTGAACATGGGTGTGGGCGCGGCCCGCAACCTGCTGGCCGTGCTGGAGCGCTCTGCCGCGGCGGCCTGACCGTAGGGCAGGGCACGGCTGCGTGGCCGTGTCCTGCGCCAGCGACCCATTCACCACACGAGGCTGTGCGCGACGCGGCCCATGACAGGAGACATGCGCATGCATTCCATTTCTGCAGGCGACGGGCGCACCACGCCTGTTCGCTTCACCGCTTTCGTTCCGAGGGCCCTGGCCGCCACGCTTTTCGCCGCCTCGGCCGCCTGCCTCGCGCAGGCTGGTGCCTATCCCGCCAAGCCCGTCAAGCTGGTCGTGGGCTTCGCGGCCGGCGGGCCCACCGATGTGGTGGCGCGCGCCTTCGCCGACCATGCCAGCCGCGCGCTGGGCCAGCCGTTCATCATCGACAACAAGCCTGGCGCCAACACCATCCTGGCCGCGCAGGCCGTGGCCAGCGCACCGGCGGACGGCTACACGCTGCTGTTCGGCGCCACCAACCACACGATGATCCCGGGGCTCTACAGCGGGCGGGTGAAGTTCGACGCGGTGAAGTCCTTCAAGCCGCTGTGCACCGTGGCGACCAGCCCCACGGTACTGGTGGTGGGGCAGGGCCTGCCCGTGAAGACGTTGGCCGACTACATGGCCCGCGCCCGCCAGGAGCCGGGCCGCGTCACGGCGGGTACCGCGGGCGTGGGCAGCTCCGGGCATTTCGCCACCGAAATGTTCGCGCGCACCAACGGGCTGAAGTTGAACCACGTGCCCTACAAGGGCGCTGCGCCCGTGGTCACCGACCTGATGGGCGGCCAGCTCGACAGCTCCTTCGCCACGCTGGGCTCGGTGCTGCCGCAGATCCGGAGCGGCAAGCTGGCGGCCCTGGCCGTGGCGTCGCCCAGGCGGTCGTCGCTGCTGCCCGACGTGCCCACGTTCGCCGAAGCCGGCGGCGGCAACTACTCCGCCGATGCGTGGTACGGCGTGCTGGCGCCCGCCGGCCTGCCCGAACCCATCGCGCAACAGCTGGAGAAGGTGGCGCGCGAGTTCGCGGGCAGCGCCGCCGCGGCCGAGAAGCTGCGCGGCCTGGGGCTCGACGCCGACTCCACCTGCGGCACGGCTTTCGCCGCGCAGGTCGAACGCGAAGTTGCCACCTACACGCAGATCGCCAGGGATCTGGACCTGAAAGCCGAATGAGCGCGGCCCACAGACAACACCACCGCAAGGAGACGCCATGCACCGTTTCATCAAGCCCTTCGTCGCCGCCGTAGCCCTCGCTGCGGGCCTGACCCATGCCGCCTTCCCGGAACGGCCTGTCACCATCGTCGTGCCCTATGCCCCGGGCGGCGCAGCCGATGCCGTGGCACGCGTGATCGCCACGCGCATGGGCGCCAAATTGGGCACCAGCGTGATCGTGGACAACAAGGCCGGCGCGAGCGGAACCATCGGCGCGAGCTTCGTCGCCAAGGCGCCGGCCGACGGCTACACCATGCTGTACGACGCCACGCCGTACTCGATCAACCCGCACCTGTTCCCCAGGATGCCGTATGCCAGCACTGCGCTGCAGCCGCTGTCGTTGGTATTGCTGGCTCCCAACGTGCTCATCGTGAAGGCCGATTCGCCCCTCAAGACCGTGAACGACCTGATCGCCCGGGCGAAGGCGCAGCCGGGCAAGCTCAACTTCGCCTCGGGCGGCAGCGGCACGATGCAGCGCCTGGCGGCGGAACTGTTCCGCCAGCAATTGGGCCTGGACATGGTGCATGTGCCCTACAAGAGCGGCGGCCCGGCGATCGCGGACGTGATGGGCGGGCAGGTGGATTTCATGTTCGGTACCGTCGCAGCCACCTATCCACTGATAACGGGAGGCAAGCTGCGCGCGCTGGCCGTGTCCGCGCCCGAACGCTCCAGGCGCCTGCCCGACGTGCCCACCGTGGCCGAAGCCGCCATCCCCGGCTACGAAGCCTACGAATGGAACGGTGTGTTCCTGCCCGCCGGCACGCCCGCGCCGATCGCTGCGCAACTGCAGCAGGCGCTGGCCGAGGTGCTCAAGGAAGACGAGGTACGCCAGCGACTGACCGACCTGGGCGCCCAGCCCATCGGCTCCACGCCGGCCGAGTTCGCCACCTTCCTGAAGAAGGAAGATGCGAAGTGGGGCGAGGTGGTGCGCAAGGGCAACATCAAACTCGACTAGATCTGGAGCAACCCCCTGAGGCGCGTTGCGCCTTCCCCCTTCTCTCGCCTCGCTGCGCGATGCGGGAGGGGGGACGACGCCAGCGCGGCGGGGCGGCCCTTGCGCGGCGTCTGCTGGCCTGGGCCGCGCCCAGGGCTCGCCCGCGGCGGAACGACGCTGAAACACGATGAACCTGCCCAAACTTTCTGAACCCGTGCCCCATTCGGCGGGGGTGAAACGGCCATCGCACGTGCTGCCCGCGCTGGCCTGCGACAGCCACATGCACATCTTCGACCGGCGCTTCGCGCCGTCGCCGCACTGGCCGCGCACGCCGCCCGATGCGCCGGTGGCCGCGTACCGTCAACTGCAGCAGCGACTGGGCACGTCGCGCGCGGTGGTGGTCACGCCGTCCACCTACGGTACCGACAACGCCTGCACGCTCGACGCACTAGACCAGTTGGGCGATGGCGCGCGGGGCGTGGCCGTGGTCGGGCAGGGCGTTTCCGATGCCGACCTGGCCCGCCTGGCTGCGCGCCGGGTGCGGGGGCTGCGCGTCAATTTCGTCTCCCCGCAGTCCTGGGGCGAGACCACGCCCGGCATGCTGGCCGACCTGGCACGGCAGGTGGCCCGCCATCCCCATTGCGTGGGCTGGCATATCCAGGTGTTCGCGCAGCCGGAGCAGATCGTCGCGATGGAGCCCCTCCTGCAGTTCTTGCCCGTGCCGCTGGTCATCGATCACCTGGGGCGCATCGATCCGGCAGAAGGCACCGCGGCCCCGGCATACACCGTGCTGCGCCGGCTGCTGGACGCCGGCAATACCTGGGTCAAGCTGTCGGGCGCCTACATGCGCTCCGCGGTGCACGGCCCGGGGTACGGCGATACGCTCCCCCTGGGCCGCGCATTCGTGCAAGCCGCACCGGAGCGGCTGGTGTGGGGCAGCGACTGGCCGCACACCACCGAAGCGCCCGGCACCGTGGACGATACGGCGCTGGTGGACCTGCTGCGGGCCTGGGCCGGCTCGGACGCCGCCATGGATGCCATCCTGGTGGACAACCCCGCGCGGCTTTACGGCTTCGGCGTTCAGGCCTGAGCGCTGCACGCCTTCGGACCGATCAACCCGGACAACGACGATTTCCAAGAAAAGCGAACCGTTCCATGTTCCTGCTGCAAGCCCCCCAGATCCGTGACCTGGAAACCTTCACGGCCATGCCCGCATCCCTGCGCCGCCCCGAGCGCAGCGACTGGGCCGACGCCAACCGCGGCGGCACGGTCACCGACTCGTTCCTCGAAGGCCCGGTGTTCGACGACGCGGGCAACCTTTATGTGAGCGACATCCCCTGGGGCCGCATCTTCCGCATCGACCCGCAGGGCGCCTGGAGCCTCGTGGCCGAATACGACGGCGAGCCCAACGGCATGAAGTTCCTCGATGCCGGCACGCTGCTCATCACCGACTACAAGAACGGGCTGATGCGGCTCGACGTCGCCACCGGCCATGTGTCGCCGTACCTGCAGCGCCGCAACAGCGAGCGCTTCAAGGGCGTGAACGACCTGGTCTTCGATGCCGAAGGCAATCTCTACTTCACCGACCAGGGGCAGAGCGGGCTGCATGACCCTTCCGGGCGCCTCTACCGCCTGCGCACCAACGGCCAGCTCGATTTGCTGCTGCACAACGTGCCCAGCCCCAACGGCGTGGCGCTTTCGCCCGACGGCCGCGTGCTGTATTTGGCCGTCACACGCGGCAACTGCGTGTGGCGCGTGCCGTTGCTGCCCGACGGCAGCGTGGCCAAGGTGAGCCAGTTCTTCACTTCCTACGGGCCCAGCGGCCCGGACGGCCTCGCCGTGGACGGGCAGGGGCGGGTGCTCGTCGCGAACCCGGGCCTGGGCGTGGTGTGGGTACTCAACGGGCGCGCCGAACCCGAATGGGTGCTGCGCGGCATTCCCGGCAGCTCCACCACCAACCTCGCCTTCGGCGGCCAGGACCGGCGCACGCTCTACGTGACGGATTCCACGCACGGCCGCATCCTGCGCACCACCATGGAGTCCCCCGGCTTGCCGCTGCACCGGGCGATCGCCGGGCCGCGCTGAACGGTCGGGCGGCGCGAACGACGCGGCGATTGCAGCTGCGGAGCCGCTATCGTCGCGCCCATGGAAAGAGGGCAGCGGCGACGGCCGAGAACTGGAATGGGATAGGGGTGGTTTTAAAAAGCTATCAAAACCATGAAATCAATTGATTTTTGCTTTTGATGCTTTCCCCATAGGATTGCTCATCCATTCACAGAGGAGTGCCCCATGACGCAAGACGCAACCAAGTGCCCGTTCCATGCAGCCGCTGCCAACGGTGGCACGATCAACAAGGACTGGTGGCCCAACCAGCTGCGCCTCGACCTCCTCAGCCAGCACTCGAGCAAATCCGATCCCCTGGGCGGCTCCTTCAACTATGCCGAGGAGTTCAAGAAGCTGGACTACGAAGGCCTCAAGCGCGACCTGCGCGCCCTCATGACGGATTCGCAGGACTGGTGGCCCGCCGATTTCGGCCACTACGGCCCGCAGTTCGTCCGCATGGCCTGGCATGCCGCCGGCACCTACCGCACGGGCGACGGCCGCGGCGGCGCGGGCCGGGGTCAGCAGCGTTTCGCCCCCCTCAACAGCTGGCCCGACAACGTCAACATCGACAAGTCCCGCCGCCTGCTCTGGCCCATCAAGCAGAAGTACGGCCAGAAAATCTCCTGGGCCGACCTGCTGGTGCTGACCGGTAACGTGGCGCTGGAAACCATGGGCTTCCGCACCTTCGGCTTCGCCGGCGGCCGCGAGGACACCTGGGAACCCGACCAGGACGTGTATTGGGGCAGCGAGAAGACCTGGCTGGGCGGCGATGCGCGCTATGGCAAGGGCACGCCCGGCGACGGCACCCTGGTGGCCGAACCCGCCATGCACGGCCACGAGAAGGAGCGCGTGCTCGAGAACCCGCTGGCCGCCGTGCAGATGGGCCTCATCTACGTGAACCCCGAGGGCCCCGAGGGCAACCCCGACCCGGTGGCCGCCGCCCGTGACATCCGCGAGACCTTCGCCCGCATGGCCATGGACGACGAAGAGACCGTCGCGCTGATCGCCGGGGGCCACACCTTCGGCAAGACCCACGGTGCCGGCACCGCCGACCACGTCGGCCCCGAACCTGAAGCCGCGGGCCTGGAACAGCAGGGCCTGGGCTGGGCCAGCAGCTTCGGCTCCGGCAAGGCGGGCGACGCCATCACCAGCGGTCTGGAAGTCACCTGGACCAGCACGCCCGCCCAGTGGGGCAACGAATTCTTCGAGAACCTGTTCAAGTTCGAATGGGAGCTCACCAAGAGCCCGGCCGGCGCCCACCAGTGGCAGGCCAAAAATGCGCCCGCCACCATCCCTGACGCGCATGACCCCACGAAGAAGCGCGTGCCGACCATGCTCACGACCGACCTGTCGCTGCGGTTCGACCCGGCCTACGAAAAGATCTCGCGCCGCTTCCTGGAAAATCCGCAGGCCTTCGCCGAAGCCTTCGCCCGTGCCTGGTTCAAGCTGACGCACCGCGACATGGGCCCGCGCGCCCGTTACCTGGGCCCCGAAGTGCCGAAGGAAGAACTGGTCTGGCAGGACCCGATCCCGGCCGTCACCCACGACCTGGTCGATGCCGCCGACGTGGCGGCGCTGAAAGAACGCGTGCTGGCCTCGGGCCTCACCGTGCAGGAGCTGGTCGGTACCGCCTGGGCCTCGGCCTCCACCTTCCGCGGATCCGACAAGCGCGGCGGCGCCAACGGTGCGCGCATCCGCCTGGCACCCCAGAAGGACTGGGCCGTCAACCAGCCCGCGCAACTGGCCCGCGTACTGCAGGTGCTCGAAGGCATCCAGCGCGAATTCAACAAGGGCGCCGATGGCGACAAGCGCATTTCGCTGGCCGACCTGATCGTGCTGGCTGGAGCCGCCGGCGTGGAGCAGGCCGCCAGGGCTGCCGGCGTGGCCGTGGCCGTGCCCTTCAACCCGGGCCGTGCCGATGCCCGCCAGGACCAGACCGACGTGGACTCGTTCTCCGTGCTCGAGCCGGCGGCCGACGGTTTCCGCAACTACACCAAGGCTCGCTACAGCGTGCCGGCCGAGGTGCTGCTGCTGGACAAGGCCCAGTTGCTGACGCTCACGGCGCCCGAAATGACGGTGCTGGTCGGCGGCCTGCGCGCCATCAACATCAACGTGGGCGGCAGCGCTCACGGCGTGTTCACCGCCACGCCCGGCGCGCTGACGAACGACTTCTTTGCCAACCTGCTGGACATGTCCACCGAGTGGAAGGCCACGGGCGACCTGTTCGAGGGCCGCGACCGCAAGACCGGCGAGAAGAAGTGGACCGGCACGCGCGTCGATCTGGTCTTCGGATCCAACTCCGTGCTGCGCTCCCTGGCCGAGGTGTACGCCAGCGCCGATGCCAAAGAGAAGTTCGTGCGGGACTTCGTGGCCGCCTGGACCAAGGTGATGGACCTGGACCGTTTCGACCTGCGCTGATCGCCCGGCGCGGCCATGCCGCCTGTCGCAAAGCCCGCTGCCTGCAAAGGCCGCGGGCTTTTTTCCGTCCGAGACCCACGCCGGCGATGCCGCTTCTCTTGCCACTCCCCCTGAATCCCCGGGGTTCTGGCGGCATACTCCCGGCCGGTGCACGTGCACCTGTTTTTTTTCATGCGACGGAATCGAGAATGGACAACAAGAAAGTGGGAGTGGCAGTCGCCGTGGTGGTGGCGGTCGCAGCGGCGTACGGTGGCGCGACCTGGTACCTGGGCCAGCGCGCCCGGGCGGGCTACCAGGATGCCGTGGCCGAGTTGCGCAAGGCGCTCGGCGACGATGCGGTGGTTTCCAACGATTACGACAAGGGGTTCTTCTCATCGAAGGCACGCCTGGTGATGCAATGGGCCGGGGCGCCCGCGCAAGAGGGCCGTCCTGCTTCCCCGCCGCTGCGCCTGGTGGTGGACACCGTGGTGCGGCACGGCCCGCTGGCCGGTGCCCGGGTCGCGGGCGCGGTGGCGGACTACCGCTTCACGCTGGAGGGGCTGGACGACGAAGCCCTGGCCCACCTGGACAAGGCATCCGCCCCCGTGCTGACGAGCGTGCACCATCTCACGGGCAGCCACGATGTCCACCTGCGTCTGCCGGCCGGCGAGGCGGAGGGCGGCGAAGGCGTGGCCCTGCGGTGGCAGGAGATGGTGTACGACATGGCCATCGGCCGCGATGGCAGGCACTTCCAGGGCCACTTTCGCTGGCCTGAAGTCGGCCTGACAGGCATCCCCGACGCTTCCGCGCAGGCGGCGGCCGAAGAAGAGGAAGAAGAGAATGACGCCGACGAGACGGCATCTCCCGAACCCGTGGACCGCACGTCGATCACCGTGCAGGGCATGGAAGGCAGCTTCGACAACGTCGCTATCAGCGGGCTTTGGGGCGTGGGCGTGGGCAAGGCCGACTTCCGCGTCGGGCGGGTCGCCACCAGCGTCCTTCCGGCGGCAGGCGGTGACGCCCGGCACACGCTGGACATCAGGAACGTCGCAGGGACGTATGCCATCGATGCCACCGACGACACGCTGGGCATGACCACGACGCTGAGCACGGCGGGACGCATCGGCGCGATCGACTTCGAGTCGATCGGCCTGGAAGAGAGGATCCAGCGCATCAGCATCGAAGCGCTCCGCAACTTCCAGCGCATGGTGCTCGATGGCTACCGCGCGGGCGGCCTCGCCGAGGCGAAGGCTTCCATGGAGCAGCGGGGCACGGCCGTGCTGATCGAGAACGCGCCTCGCCTGGTCCAGGCCCTTCCCGCCTACTCGATGAAGATGAAGGCGACCTACCAGGGCCAGACGGGCCAGCTGGAATACGGCGCCGAGGTGAAGCGCGGGCCTTCCGATGCGGAGGTGGCGCAGGCGGGCTGGATGTCGGCCTTGATGAAAACCTCGGTGCTGCAGGCCACGGCGCGGGTTCCCAAGGCCTGGGCGCTGCCCCTGATGCAGTCCACGGGCCGGCCCGGTGCCCAGGCGCAGGACGTGGATGCCATGGTGGCGATGGCCCAGTCGTCGGGCTACCTGCTCCAGGAAGGCGAGTTCCTGACCAGCGCGATCCAGCTGCAGCCGGGCCAGTTGACGCTCAATGGCAAGACCCTGCCGCTGCCCTCCGGCGCGGCGCGCTGACCGGACCCCGGCACTCCGTCCGGGAAACCCGCCGCGGCCCGCGACGGGCTTGTCCTTCCGTGTCCACAGGCCATGGCCGCCGTGGATGGCAAATCAGGGTTTGCCGCAATAGACTCGGACATTGCATCACTGGAGAGCCATTTCATGCATTCCGACATCGTGATCGTGGGCGGCGGGGCCGGCGGGCTGGAACTGGCGGCGCGCCTCGGGCGCAGCCTGGGTGCGAAGCAGGGCCGCGAACGGGTGCTGCTGGTGGACCGTTCGCCTTTCCACATCTGGAAGCCCACCCTGCACGAGGTGGCCGCCGGCACGCTGGACGCCCACCAGGAAGGGCTGTCCTACCCCGTGCTGGCGCGGCGCAACCATTTCGGCTTCGCCATCGGCGACCTGGTGGGGCTGGACGCAGCGCGCAAGACCATCGAGCTGGGTGAGATCCGCAACGCCGAGGGCGAACTGCTGGTGCCGCGCCGCACGGTGAGCTACACCCGGCTGGTGCTGGCCATCGGCAGCGGCTCCAACGCTTTCGGCACGCCCGGCATCGAGCATGCCTACCTGCTCGAGAACGTGCGCGATGCGCAGCGCTTCCATACCGACTGGCTGGGCGCCTGCGCGCGGGCCTCGTTTTCCGAAAGCCGGGCGCTGTCGATCGCCATCGTGGGCGCGGGCGCGACGGGCGTGGAGTTGTCCGCCGAATTGCTGGAAGCCTATGCCGAGCTGCTCGAAAGCCTGGGCAGCAGCCAGCGCTTTCGCCTGGACATCACCCTGGTCGAAGGTGGCAGCCGCATCCTGGGCGGCCTGCCCGAGAAGATTTCCGCGCAGGCCGAAGTGGCGCTGCGCCGCAAGCAGGTGCAGGTGCTCACCGGCACGCGCGTGACAGAGATCCGCCGTGGCGCCCTGGTCACCCCCAACGGAGAGATTCCTGCGGACATGGTGGTCTGGGCCGCCGGCATCAAGGCCGCGGAGGGCAATGCCCGCCTGGGCCTGGAGGTGAACCGGCTCAACCAGTTCATCGTGGACGACCGCCTGCGTACCTCGGCGCCCGACGTGCTGGCCTTCGGCGACTGCGCCGCCTGCCCGTGGGTCGATGGCAAGACCGTGCCCGCCCGCGCGCAGGCCGCGCACCAGCAGGCCGACTACCTGGCCAAGGTGCTGGGCGCGCTGCTGCGCGAGCAGGAAGTGACCGCGCCCTTCGTGTACAAGGACTTCGGCTCCCTGGTCTCGCTGGGCGACAACAAGGGCGTGGGCAATCTCATGGGCGGCCTGGGCGGGCGCAACTTCTTCGTCGAAGGCCTGATCGCCAAGTGGATGTACATCTCCCTGCACCTGAACCACCACCGCGCCATCCTGGGCACCGGAAAGACGGTGGTGCTGGCCCTGGCACGGCTGCTGCAGCAGCGCGTGTCCGGCCGGCTCAAGCTGCATTGACGCGGCCCGGGCCCGACCCGGGCCCGCGGCCTGAGGTCACTTCGATGTGTAGGTGATTTTCGTCATCTCGGTCGTCGAGGGGAGCCCGTTCGACGAAGAGCTGGCGATCTTGATGGTGCGCCCGCGATAGGGACCATCCGATACCGTCCACAGCTGGAAGTTGGCCTGCACCGTACCGGCGTTCGGCGAAACGATGACCTGGTCCGTGTTGAACTTGCAGACGTTGAACGTTCCCATCGCCGTTTGCACTGTCTGCATGCCGGTGTAGGTGAAGCGTTCCTGGACGGTGTCCTTGGTCGTCACCGTGCCGTTGTCCGCCTTCGCGACCACCGTCGTCTGGATGGTGTAGTTGCGCTCCACGGTCTGCCCGGGTTGCATGTCCAGGGGCGTGGAGACGGGCGGATCGTACACCTGCGTCAGGACCTGCGTGGACGTGTCGGACACCACGCCGTAGGACAGTTCGTTGCCGTTCACCAGATCACGGAACTCCCGGTTGTCCCCCATGGCGGCATCGGAGCGCGGTATGAACATCACCGGCCGGGCACCTGCGAAGTCCTGGCGGGCGCCCGTGGTGGTCGTGCGCGTGAAGGTGATGTCGGCCTGCCCTTGCATCCTGGTGATGCCTTCCTCCACGAGCACGGTGCCTTCGTTGTAGTCCGCCACGTTGTAGCAGGCGGCGGAGCTGCCAGCGGACGGCGCGGGTGCCGGCGCCGGAGAAGGGGACGGCGATGGAGATGGAGATGGAGATGGAGATGGAGATGGAGATGGAGATGGAGATGGAGATGGAGACGGCGAGGGCGAGGGCGAGGGCGAGGGCGAGGGCGAGGGCGAGGGCGAGGGCGAGGGCGAGGGCGAGGGCGAGGGCGAGGGCGAGGGCGAGCTTCCAGGCGCCGGGGTCAGCTCGCCACCACCACCACCGCCGCAGGCGGTGAGGGATGCCGCGGCGAATGCGGCGAACGCGGCGAAGGCCGCGGCCTTCCGGAGGGATGCAACAGAATGGGTCATGGCGATAGGAGGGCCGTGGGTGGGGAAGGCGCGAAAGTTATCTGCCAGCCCGATAGTTACGAACCCCACCACAGGGGAGCAAATGCAACCAAGTGTTGTGCCTCCCGGTCCCCGCCCTCAGCCAACCATCAATTTTTGTACCAGATCGGCCGCGGTCGAGGCGCCGTACTTGCGCATCAGGCGCGCCCGGTAGATCTCCACCGTGCGGTGGCTGATGTCCAGCGCCCGGCCTATTTCCTTGGAGGTCATTCCGTCCAGCAGACGCGCAGCCACCTCGCGTTCGCGGCCCGTGAGTTCGGCCTTCACCGGGCGCTGCGAACTCAGGTCCTCGAAGCTCCAGATGCCCGATTCGTGCGGGTCCTCCCGGTTGAGCGCCCGGCCCGATACGTGGCACCAGAACACTTCGCCGCTGGTCCGGCGCATGATGCGGTTGTCCGCGTAGTGGCCCTTCGCATTCAGGATGGGCTCCATGCGCCGGCCCAGGCGCTCGTACTCGTCGGCACTGGGGTAGAGAATGCGGAACGACTGGCCGATCAGCACCTCGCGCGAGGCGCCGAACATCTCGCACACCTGGCGGTTGCAGTCCACCATGGTGCGGTTGCGCGAGATGACCAGGCCCACCGGGGCCATGTCGAACGCGAGGCGGTAATCGGCGACATCCATGGAAGTATTTAGGGAAAACTACGTAACGATATACGTAGTATCGTAGCGGCCATCCACCTTGTTGTTGAGGAGTCTCCAAGTGAACAAGCTTTTCCCCTCCGCGGCCGAGGCGCTCAAGGGCGTCGTGGCCGACGGCCAGATGCTGGCCGTCGGCGGTTTCGGGCTCTGCGGCATCCCCGAAGCGCTGATCGATGCCCTGCGCGACAGCGGCGTGACGGGCCTCACCGTGATCTCCAACAACGCCGGCGTGGACGGCTTCGGCCTGGGCAAGCTGCTGGAGACGCGGCAGATCCGGAAGATGATCTCCTCCTACGTGGGCGAGAACAAGGAGTTCGAGCGCCAGTACCTCGCGGGGGAACTGGAGCTGGAATTCACGCCCCAGGGCACGCTGGCCGAGAAGCTGCGCGCCGGCGGCGCGGGCATCCCGGCCTTCTTCACCAAGACCGGCGTGGGCACCATGGTGGCCGAGGGCAAGGAACTGCGCGAGTTCGATGGCGAAACCTACGTGATGGAACGCTCCCTCGTGCCTGACGTGTCGCTGGTCAAGGCGCACCGGGCCGACAAGTCGGGCAACCTGCAGTTCCGCCTCACGGCGCGCAACTTCAATCCCGCAGCGGCGACGGCAGGCAAGCTCTGCATCGTCGAGGTGGAGGAAATCGTCGAGACCGGCGAGATCGCCCCGGACGACGTGCACCTGCCCGGCATCTACGTGCACCGCATCGTGCACAACCCCAACCCTGAAAAACGCATCGAAAAGCGCACCGTGAGCGCCGCCGCGCCCGTCGATGCCGTCGCCGCCAAGGTCGAGGCCCAGGCCGTGATCGCCCAGGCCGCCGTCGCAGCCGACATTCCCGTGGTGCCCATCGTGCCCGCCAACAAGAAAGAAGGAGCCTGAGATGCCCTGGACCCAAGACCAGATGGCCGCGCGCGCGGCGCAGGAGCTGGAAGACGGCTTCTACGTGAACCTCGGCATCGGCATTCCCACGCTGGTGGCCAACCACACCGGCGACAAGGAAGTGTGGCTGCAGTCTGAAAACGGCATGCTGGGCATCGGTCCGTTCCCGACCGAGGACGCGGTGGACGCCGACCTCATCAACGCCGGCAAGCAGACCGTGACCACCATTCCCGGTTCGTCCATCTTCGGCAGCGACCAGTCGTTCGCCATGATCCGCGGCGGCAAGATCAACCTCTCGATCCTGGGGGCCATGCAGGTCAGCGAGAAGGGCGACCTGGCCAACTGGATGATCCCGGGCAAGATGGTCAAGGGCATGGGCGGCGCCATGGACCTGGTGGCCGGCGTCAAGCGCGTGATCGTGCTCATGGAGCACGTGGCCCGCAAGAAGGACGGGACCGAGGACCTGAAGATCCTGCCGGCCTGCACGCTGCCCCTGACGGGCGTCGGCGTGGTCGACCGCATCATCACCGACCTGGCCGTCATGGACGTGACGCCCGAGGGCCTGAAGGTCGTGGAACTGGCGCCCGGCGTGGACTTCGAGGCGCTGCAGGCGAAGACCGGCGTGAAGCTGCTGTCGGCCTGAAGGGGGCAGGGCCCGTCTGCCCGGAAGGGGCGGGGGCCTGCCTCTTACGCTGCCGTGGGGCCTTCGCAACGGCACGCGGTCGGGATATGTTCCGACAGCCCGCAGGGTGGGAAAATGCTTAAATGTGACCACAAGTAACGACGGGCTGCCATTTTGCGCCGACAATGTGATAAACGTGCCGGATCGCGTAGCCCGGCCCCGCACCTGACCGCTTCACCAAAGGATCCGCCATGCTGTCCACCCCTTCTGCCGCCCAGCACCGCTCGGGAGCCCAAGCCGCCACTCCGCCCGCGGAGTACCTGACCTTCCGCCTGGGCCAGGAGGAATACGGCATCGACATCCTGCGCGTGCAGGAAATCCGCTCCTACGAGCAGCCGACGCGCATGGCGCATGCGCCGGAATTCATCAAGGGCGTGATCGACCTGCGCGGCGTGATCGTTCCCATCGTGGACCTGCGCCTGAAGCTCAACTGCGCGCAGGCCGAGTACACCGACTTCACCGTCGTCATCATCCTGAACGTCGGCGGAACGGTCCTGGGCGCGGTGGTGGATGCAGTGGCGGACGTGGTGGAACTCTCCGCCGAGGCGATCCGTCCCGCTCCGCAGTTCCAGGGCCAGGTGGATTCCGCCTTCGTCACCGGCATCGCCACGCTGGGCGAGCGCATGCTGATCGTCATGGACATCGAGTCGCTGCTGAGCAGCTCCGAGATGGGCCTCGTGCGTTCCGTCGCGGCCAACTGACACGATCCGCCCGGCGGCCCGCCGGGCATCCCTCAGTCCCGGTGCTGCGAGCTGTCCGCAGCCCGGAAGGGACTGTGTGCCTCCAGTTCCTGCAGGTAGCCCTGCACGCCCCGGCCTTCGCGGTGCAGGAAATCCTCCACCGCCGCCGCGAACCCGGGATGCGCCAGCCAGTGCGCGCTGGATGTCGCCACCGGCATCAGCGCCCGGGCCATCTTGTGCTCGCCCTGCGCGCCTCCCTCGAAGCGGCCGGCGCCATGCGCGATGCACCACGCCAGCGGCTGGTAGTAGCAGGCCTCGAAATGCAGGCAGTCCACGCGCTCCAGCGCGCCCCAGTAGCGTCCATACGCCACCATGCGGCCGTGCGGGCCCGCATCCTCCCCCAGTGCGACCAGGCTGCAGGCGATCGGCTCGCCGGCCCGCTCCGCCACGAAGAGCAGCCAGGCCTCGGGCATGTCGCGCTCCATCCGGTGGAAGAAATCGCGCGTGAGATACGGCGGATTGCCGTGTTCCCAATAGGTGCGTTCGTAACAGCGGTAGAAGAAATCCCAGTCCTGCGGACTGATGCCGCTGCCGCGTGCCCACTGGAATGTCACGCCGGCATCCGCCACGCGGCGGCGCTCCTGGCGGATCTTCTTGCGCTTGTCCTGCGAGAGCGTCGCGAGGAATGCGTCGAAGGTGGCGAAAGCCGCGCCCGTGGCCGGATCGGCATTGCGCCAGTGGAACTGCACCGTTTGCCGCAGCATCAGTCCTGCCGCGCGGGCGGCCTCCACGTCCTGCGGCGCGGCGAACAGCAGGTGCAGCGACGACATGCCCGCTTCCTCGCACCACTGCACCAGCGCCCGTACGAGCACCTCGCGCGCGGCGTCGTCCACCGCCAGCAGCCGTGCACCGGGTACCGGGGTGAACGGTACCGCGACCACCGCCTTGGGGTAGTACTCCACGCCATGCCGGGCATAGGCGTGGGCCCAGGCATGGTCGAACACGTACTCTCCATAGGAATGGGGCTTCGCGTACAGCACACACGCGCCCACCAGCATGCCCGACCGGTGCAGCGTGCAGAACACCGGGGACCAGCCGGATTCCGGCACCGCGCTGCCGCTGGCATGCAATGCCGCCAGGTAAGCATGCCGCATGAACGGTGTCGGTGCATCCTGGGCCTGCAGCAAGGCGTCCCATTCCCGGGCATCCACGCCATCGGGCGAGCCATGGCATTGCAGGGTGTAGTCGCCGGGGGATGGCGGAAGATCGTCAGAGTCACTCACGGTGCGGTCCGAAGGTGGGAGCAGGGAAGGGCGATGGCCTTCCCTGCGGGAAGGCGGCCTGTCCATGATGGCGCAAAAGCGATCTCCCCCGCCTGCCGTGGAGATGCACGATCCACTGCCCAAAAATACGGCACTGCAATAAATTGGTAACCGCCACAAGGGTTTACCCGCGTCCTACAGCGCAAGCCACGGCTTATCCACAGAGTTGTCCAGCGTACGCGGGGATAACGTGGCGCGCCGTACGTGGCGGGTACGGATGACATAATCTCCCGAGTCCTTTCCCGCAGCCTTTCCATGCCATTCGTCATCAGCATCGCGCAATTCAACTTCATCGTCGGCGATGTCGAAGGCAATGCCCGCAAGATCATCTCCGCCGCCCACGAAGCCCACGCCCAGGGCGCCGCGCTGCTGCTCACCCCCGAACTGGCCCTGTGCGGCTACGCCGCCGAGGATCTCTTTCTGCGCCCCGCCTTCCTCGATGCCTGCGACCGGGCGCTGCAGGACATCGCTCAGGCCACGTCGGCATGCGGCGAGCTGGCCGTGGTGGTCGGCCACCCGTGGCGCAGCGTGGCCGGTGGTGCCGAGCGGTGCCACAACGCCGCCAGCGTGCTGCGTGGCGGGCGCATCGAGCAGACCTACGCCAAGCAGGAACTGCCCAACTACGCCGTGTTCGACGAGCAGCGGTATTTCGACCCCGGCACGCAATCCTGCGTGTTCGACGTGCAGGGCGTGCGCGTCGGGCTGCTGATCTGTGAGGACGCCTGGTTTCCCGGGCCGGCGGCCCGCGCGGCGCAGGCGGGTGCCCAGTTGCTCGCGACGCTGAACGCCTCGCCCTTCCACCTGGGCAAGAGCGCGGAGCGCGAACAGATCATGCGCGAGCGGGTCGCGGAAACGGGGCTGCCCCTGGTCTATGCCCACCTGGTGGGCGGGCAGGACGAGGTGGTCTTCGAAGGCCGCTCGTTCGCGCTGGATGCCACCGGCTTCGTCGGCGTTCGCGCGCCGGGCTTCACCGAGGCGCTGGTGCGGGTGGTGGCGCATGCCGGGGATGGCGTGCTCCGGTTCGAGCCCGACGTGGCACCCATTCCCGCGCCCGAGGCCGATCTCTGGAGCGCACTGGTGCTGGGCGTGCGCGACTACGTGGGCAAGAACGGATTCCCGGGCGTGCTGCTGGGCCTGTCCGGCGGCATCGATTCGGCGCTGGTGCTCGCCATCGCGGTGGACGCCCTCGGCGCCGACAAGGTGCGCGCGGTGATGATGCCCTCACCCTATACGGCCGACATCAGCTGGATCGACGCGCGCGACATGGCCGAGCGGCTCGGCGTGCGCTACGACGAGATCGCCATCGCGCCGCAGTTCGAGGCCTTCAAGGCCGCGCTCGCATCCGAGTTCGCCGGGCGCGCGGAAGACGCCACCGAGGAAAACCTGCAGGCGCGCATCCGCGGCACGCTGCTCATGGCGCTGTCCAACAAGTTCGGCTCGGTCGTGCTCACCACCGGCAACAAGAGCGAAATGGCCACGGGCTATTGCACGCTCTACGGCGACATGGCCGGCGGCTTCGCGGTCATCAAGGACGTGGCCAAGACGGCTGTCTATGGCCTGGCCCGCTGGCGCAATGCGCACGATCCCTTCGGCACCGGCGTCTCGCCCATTCCCGAACGCATCATCACCCGCCCGCCGAGCGCCGAACTGCGGCCGGACCAGAAGGACCAGGACAGCCTGCCGCCCTACGACGTGCTGGACGCCATCGTCGGGCGCTACATGGAAAACGACGAACCCATCGAGTCCATCATCGCCGCAGGCTATGCGCGCGCGGACGTCGAGCGCGTCACCCGCCTCATCCAGGTCAATGAGTACAAGCGTCGGCAATCCCCCGTCGGCATCCGCGTCACCCGCCGCAGTTTCGGCAAGGACTGGCGCTATCCGATCACCAACCGTTTCCGGGCCTGACGGCCCGTGAGCATCCGTCCGCGGCGCAGCGGCGGCCCCAGGGCTCCGCAGCGTCCGCCGGCATCACGTTTCGAGGAGTCCCGCCATGAAAATGATTACCGCCGTCATCAAACCCTTCAAGCTCGAAGAGGTCCGCGAGGCGCTGGCCGAATGCGGCGTCACCGGCCTGACCGTGACGGAGGTCAAGGGTTTCGGCCGTCAGAAGGGCCATACCGAGCTCTACCGCGGCGCCGAATACGTGGTGGACTTCCTGCCCAAGGTGAAGGTGGAGGTCGTGGTCAGGAGCGAGGACGTGGACCGGTGCGTGGATGCGATCGTCACCGCGGCGCGCACCGGGAAGATCGGCGACGGCAAGATCTTCGTGACGGAAGTCGAGCGCGTGGTGCGCATCCGCACGGGCGACCTCGACGACGCGGCCGTCTGAGGCGGAGGCAGTTTCCAGTGCCGGGGCGCGCCAGGCGCCCCGCCTGCCATCAGATCACCGTGCGCAGCGGCACGGTGTCCTGGCGGGTGCCGGCGGTTTCCACCAGCGTGCGCAGCAGTGCATCGGGGTCGGAACCTACCGACAGCAACCCCATCTGCCAGTCGCTCATCAGGCCGCTGCGGACGCTGTGCTGCAGGAAATCGAGCAGCCCGCCGTAGTACCCATCCACGTCGAGCAGGCCCAGCGGCTTGTCGTGGTAGCCGAGCTGGCGCCACGTCCAGACCTCGAAAAGCTCCTCGAACGTGCCGATGCCCCCGGGCAGGGCGACGAAGGCATCGCAGCGTTCGGCCATCATGGCCTTGCGCTCGTGCATGGTCTGCACGATGTGCAATTCGTCGCAGGCCTGGTCGGCCAGTTCCTTGTCCACCAGGGCCTGCGGGATGATGCCAACGACCCGCCCGCCGGCCCGGCGCGTGGCCTCGGCCACCGTGCCCATCAGCCCGCTGCGGCCACCGCCGTACACCAGCTGGCCGCCGTGGCGGCCGATCCATTCGCCCACGGCCACGGCCGCGTCGGCAAAAGCCGGGTTCCCGCCGGGGCGCGAACCGAGATACACACACAGGGAAAAAGCGGGATCTTTCATCCGTAGAACCTCTGGAACAACGCCGCGGCCCATACCGCGGCACAGAAGACCAGGCCCAGCAGCACGGCGGCGCTGCCCATGTCCTTGGCACGCTTGGACAGCGCATGCCATTCCGGCCCGATGCGGTCGATCGCGGCCTCGACGGCGGAATTCAGCAGCTCCGTGATCAGCACGAGCACCACGCTGCCGCACAGCAGCGCTGCCTCCACCCAGCTGCGCGCGATCCAGAAGGCCAGCGGAAGCAGGATGCACGCCAGGATGGCCTCGAGCCGGAAAGCCTTCTCGGACCAGCCGGCCTGCAGGCCGTGGCAGGAGTGGATAGCCGCATGCCAGATCCGGCCGAGCCCACGCCGGGCCTTGTGGGGATTGTCGAAAATCGGTGCGTTCATACGGAAAGAAGAGGAGACCGGGCAGTATCGCGGCGGGCCGTGACGGCGCCGGGGCACCGGATCAGGGGCCGGCAGGTGATGCCGGCCAGGTTTCCTGCGTCAGGCTTGCACCAGCCGGGTGCCTGCCCAGGCATCGTGCCAGAACTGGCGCTGCGGGTGGAAGCGGCTGAGGAGGGCCCAGACGGCCACCCAACCCAGGGTGATGACGGTGATCTCGCCCGCACCCAGCCCCAGCGGGCCGACGATGGCGAGCGGAGGCAGGAACCACAGCCAGCTCAGTATGTAGCGCCAGAGCGCACGCGCCTGCGTCACCGGGGCGCCGTGGCGGTCCCGCAGTCGGATGTGCCAGGTCTTCATGGCCAGCGTCTGGCCCTTGGCCCAGAACCAGGTGAAATAGATGCCGAAGACCACGAACAGGAATCCCATGCGCAGCGCGCGGAGGTCCAGCGCGTGGCGTGACTGGCTCAGCGAATCGAAGAGATAGCCGGAAATGAAGACCACCCCGAACATCAGGATGCCTTCGTACACCCAGCAGGCCATGCGCCTGCGCAGCGACGGGGCACGCAGGGGGGCGGGCGAAGCAGGGCTGGCGTGGGGCGGCGCTTCGGAAAGAGGCGTTTCGAGGCCGGAGGATGTCGTGGAGGGCATCCCCGGATTATTGCGGCGCATATTGCGACTCGCTGTCCTTGGATTCCTGGGAGGACGGTGCCGCCGCCGGTGCGGAGGGTGCAGCAGACTCGGATGCCGAGGACAGGGGCGGCAATGGCCCGGCCACCACACTGGGCACTGCCACGGGCTGCGTCTCGACCACCGCTGCGGAAGCCGGAAGCACCGCGGCGGGTGCCACGATCACCGGCAGCGCCTGCATGGGATGGGAAGCCGGTGGCGCAGGGATCTTGGGGGCGTTGGCGCGGTTCGCCGCGGCGGTCGCGGCCGGCACCCGGGCCAGCTTGCGCGGGGATATCGGGCGTATCGCGGTCGCGGCGCCTGCCGGCCGGGGCGCGGCGTGGGCCGCCAGCTGCCTGCGTTCTTCCTCGCTCAGCGCCAGGTAGGCTTCCCACTGGGCGCGCTTGTCATCGCCGGACAGCTTGTTCGTCAGGGCGTAGTTCAACCGTGCCTGGCTGCGCTGCTGGCCGCTGAGGCTGGCCCAGTCGGTGATGCGGGCCTGCAGCTTCTGCTGCTCGTGCGTGGACAGGTGCGGGAACGAGGCGGCCAGCGTCAGCCAGTGGCGCTTCTGTGCCTCGCTCATGGTGGCCCAGCGGACGCCCAGGGGGGCCAGGGCGTGCTTTTGCGCGGCGGTGAGTTCGTTCCACGCCGGCCCCGTGCCTGCACCGTCCGGATCGGGGGCGGCGAAACGGACTTCGGGGCCGCGGGCCGTGTGCTTGCTGGCCAGGGCCTCGGCTGGCAGCGGCGTGCTGGGCGCCATGCCCGCCTGTTTCCACGCCTGCCAGCCCAGCACGGACAGCGCGCCCAGCAATGCGAAAGCCAGCACGGTGGCTGGCATCAGTCGTGGAGCGGCGGGCGAGGCTATGGGCATGCAGGAAAGGAAATCAGCGTTTAGGGGTCTGTGCGGTGGTCTTGAGATACTGCAGGAAGCCCGGATCGGCATAGGCGGACGGCGGGAGGTCGTCGGTGAGCAGGGCCGCGTCCACTTCCGCCACCTCGTTCATGCCTTTCTCTTCCTGGGACACGTTGATGATCACGAGGCCGACGGCCAGGGCCGTCAGGGGAACGGCGGACACCAGCGCGCGCCACCAGTTCCGGCCTTCTCCGCCTCCGCCCAGGGTGGCGCTGCCCTTGCTGCCGAACACGGCGGTCGCGCCCGTCGTCTGCAGCACGGGGACCGACACCACGCGCTTGCGGCGGGAAACGGCCTGGACGCGGGCTGCCCGCAGGCGTTCCGAAATGTCGTAGGGCATGTCCGCCGTGCCCTCGGACAGGCGCGCGGTGACGCGGCGGGCGAATCGCTCCGCGCCGGCTTCCTGGACGGAAAGGGATTGGGTAGTGGAGTTCATAGTTCGATTCCTCGTGCCTTCAGTGCCTTGCTGAGGGTCTGGATGGCGCGGAAACAATGGGTTTTGACGCTGCCTTCCGAGCAGCCCATGGCCGCCGCTGTTTCCGCAACATCCATCTCTTCCCAGTAACGCATCAAAAACGCCTCCCGTTGACGGGCGGGCAACTCCTGTATCTCGGATTCGATATCCCGGAAGATCTGGGCGCGGCGCACGAGATCTTCCGCGCTCTGCGACGTCTGTCTGTCCTCGGGGCCCGAATAGGCT
Source organism: Paracidovorax avenae (assembly GCA_003029925.1). GTDB lineage: Bacteria > Pseudomonadota > Gammaproteobacteria > Burkholderiales > Burkholderiaceae_C > Paracidovorax > Paracidovorax avenae_A. The sequence continues at coordinate 2,452,347 of CP028296.1, forward strand.
TCCAGCAGGTCGAAATCGTCGCCGTCCTCGCCCGACCCCTCGAAATCGCTCATGTTCGAGAAGAGCGCATTGCGTGTCTTCTGGCGCCGGAACCAGTCCAGGGTGCAGTTGGACAGGATGCGCTGGAACAGCATGGGGAGCTCTGCCGGCGGCTTGTCCCCATAGTGCTCGGCCAGCTTGAGCATGCTGTCCTGGACGATGTCCAATGCCGATTCCTCGTTGCGCACATGGTAGAGCGAGCGCTTGAAGGCTCGCTTTTCCACGCTTTTGAGAAAGTCGGACAGTTCCTGTTCGGTCGCCAAGAGAGGTCGGGGCCCGGGAAGGGCAGGGAGGGAGGGCCGCCTGGCGCGCAACGCGGCGGCGGGTGTTCGGCGTGCATTATCGCATCGGCGTGATGTTTTTTGGACCGGGCGTGCCATCGGGCAGGTCGGCAGTGCCATAATCCGCCCTGCAATTCAAAAAGGCAAACGGGTCCCGGTCCGGCGCATCCATCATTTCGCCCATGTCCGAGGCCTCAAGTTCCACGCTGGTTCCACAAGAACCTTGCAAGGAGCACCCTAGGTTTTTCGTCAGAGAAATTCACAAAGGTTGATCATGGAAATCTCCAGGGCCGAACTCTCTTCGGCATCCACCGCCGCGCAGGCGGGCGGAACCCATACCTCCGCTGCTCCCCAGGACCTCATGGGGGCCGAAATCCTCATCAAGGCATTGCAGGCAGAAGGCGTGCAATACATGTGGGGCTACCCGGGCGGGGCCGTGCTCTACATCTACGACGCCCTCTACAAGCAGGACACCATCCAGCACGTGCTGGTACGGCACGAGCAGGCCGCCGTGCACGCGGCGGACGGCTATGCGCGCGCCACGGGTGACGTGGGCGTGGCGCTGGTGACCTCCGGCCCCGGCCTCACCAATGCGGTGACCGGCATCGCCACGGCCTACATGGATTCGATTCCCATGGTCATCATCTCCGGCCAGGTGCCCACGCCGGCAATCGGCCTGGATGCCTTCCAGGAATGCGACACCGTGGGCATCACGCGCCCCATCGTCAAGCACAATTTCCTGGTCAAGGATACGCGCGACCTCGCGGAGACCCTGAAGAAGGCCTTCCATATCGCCCGCACCGGCCGGCCCGGCCCCGTGGTGGTGGACATCCCGAAGGATGTGTCCTTCAGGAAGGTGCCCTACCACGGCTATCCGCAGAGCGTGGAGATGCGCTCCTACAACCCGGTCCGCCGAGGGCATGGCGGACAGATCCGCAAGGCGCTGCAGCTGCTGCTCACCGCCAAGCGCCCCTATATCTATACCGGCGGCGGCGTGCTGCTGGGCAACGCCACGCAGGAACTGCGCACGCTGGTGGACATGCTGGGCTATCCGGTCACCAACACGCTGATGGGCCTGGGCGCCTATCCCGCGAGTTCACCGAAATTCCTGGGCATGCTGGGCATGCACGGCACGATCGAGGCCAACAACGCCATGCAGAACTGCGACGTGCTGCTGGCCGTGGGTGCGCGCTTCGACGACCGCGTGATCGGCAACCCCAAGCACTTCGCGCAGAACGACCGCAAGATCATCCACGTGGATATCGACCCGTCGAGCATTTCCAAGCGCGTGAAGGTGGATGTGCCCATCGTGGGCGATGTCAAGGACGTGCTCACGGAACTGATCTCGATGATCCGCGAATCCACGGTGCGGCCCGACGCGGGCGCGCTGGCCTCCTGGTGGGACACGATCGAAGGCTGGCGCCGCCGCGACTGCCTCAAGTACGACCGGGGCAACCATGAGGTCATCAAGCCGCAGTTCGTCGTCGAGACGCTGTGGAACATGACCAGGGATGCGGACACGTACATCACATCCGACGTGGGCCAGCACCAGATGTGGGCGGCGCAGTACTACCGCTTCGACGAGCCGCGCCGCTGGATCAATTCCGGTGGGCTGGGCACCATGGGCGTGGGCATTCCCTACGCCATGGGCATCAAGCTGGCGAAGCCGCAGAGCGAGGTGTTCTGCATCACGGGCGAAGGCTCGGTGCAGATGAACATCCAGGAACTCTCGACCTGCCTGCAGTACAACACGCCGATCAAGATCTGCTCGCTCAACAACCGCTACCTGGGGATGGTGCGGCAGTGGCAGGAGATCGAGTATTCCGGCCGCTACAGCCACAGCTACATGGACGCGCTGCCGAACTTCGTGAAGCTTGCCGAAGCCTATGGGCACGTCGGCATGCTCATCGAGCGCCCGCAGGACGTGGAGCCTGCGCTGCGCGAGGCCCGCAGGCTCAAGGACCGGACCGTCTTCCTGGACTTCCGCACCGATCCCACCGAGAACGTGTTCCCGATGGTGCAGGCCGGCAAGGGCATCACGGAAATGCTGCTGGGCTCGGAGGATCTCTGAGCCGTTGAAGCGCCGCAGGGGCCGGCTCCCGCCCTGTCGCGCCATCCCTGCGGGTGGCGCCTTTCGACGAATCTATTGTCTGCCGAGCCTGGGGTTTACCGGTCCCAGGGGAGGGCAGCGAAAAGAGGAATCTTCATTCATGAAACACATCATTGCCGTTCTGCTCGAGAACGAGCCGGGCGCCCTGTCGCGCGTGGTGGGATTGTTCTCCGCCCGGGGCTACAACATCGAATCCCTCACGGTGGCGCCCACCGAGGATGCGTCCCTCTCGCGGATGACCATCCAGACCACGGGCTCCGACGACGTGATCGAACAGATCACCAAGCACCTCAACCGCCTGATCGAAGTCGTGAAGGTGGTGGACCTGACCGAGGGTTCCTACACGGAGCGCGAACTCATGATGGTCAAGGTCCGGGCCGTGGGCAAGGAGCGCGAGGAGATGAAGCGCATGGCCGACATCTTCCGCGGCCGCATCATCGACGTCACCGAGAAGAGCTACACCGTGGAGCTGACCGGCGACCAGTCCAAGAACGATGCGTTCCTGCAGGCCATCGACCGCACCGCCATCCTGGAGACCGTGCGCACCGGCGCCTGCGGCATCGGACGTGGCGAACGCATTCTCCGCGTCTAGGCATGAAGCACCCCCTGAGTCGCCTGCGGCGCCTTCCCCCTTCAGGGGGACGACGCCGGTGGCCCGGCGAAGCCGGTTCCACGGCGTCTGCTGGCATGGCCTGCTCCGCTGCCTCCGGATTTTCGGGGGAGTGCAGGCCGCCGGCGTTGCATGCCATGTGGGGCCGCATGCGCTGAGGTTCTTTTCCAAGCCCTTTTTCTTTACCGATTTTCCAACCGATTCAACCTGGAGCCAACAACATGAAAGTTTTCTACGACAAGGACTGTGACCTGAGCCTGATCAAGGGCAAGACCGTGGCCATCATCGGCTACGGCTCGCAAGGCCACGCACACGCCCAGAACCTGAACGACAGCGGCGTGAAGGTCGTGGTCGGCCTGCGCAAGGGTGGCGCTTCCTGGGACAAGGTCGGCAAGGCCGGCCTGACGGTGCTCGAAGTGAACGAGGCCGTGAAGTCCGCCGACGTCGTGATGATCCTGCTGCCCGACGAGCAGATCGCCGAGGTGTACAAGAACAACGTGGAGCCGAACATCAAGCAGGGCGCCTCCCTGGCGTTCGCCCACGGCTTCAATGTGCACTACAACCAGGTGGTGCCCCGCGCCGACCTGGACGTGTGGATGGTGGCCCCGAAGGCTCCCGGCCACACGGTGCGCTCGACCTACGCCCAGGGCGGCGGCGTGCCCCACCTGGTGGCCGTGCACCAGGACCAGTCCGGCAAGGCCCGTGACCTGGCCCTGAGCTACGCCATGGCCAACGGCGGCGGCAAGGCCGGCATCATCGAGACCAACTTCAAGGAAGAGACCGAGACCGACCTGTTCGGCGAGCAGGCCGTGCTGTGCGGCGGCGCGGTCGAACTGATCAAGATGGGTTACGAGACGCTGGTCGAAGCCGGCTACGCGCCCGAGATGGCCTATTTCGAATGCCTGCACGAGCTCAAGCTCATCGTGGACCTGATCTATGAAGGCGGCATCGCCAACATGAACTACTCGATCTCGAACAACGCCGAATTCGGCGAGTACGTGACGGGCCCCGAGGTCATCAACGAGCAATCGCGCGTGGCCATGCGCAATGCGCTCAAGCGCATCCAGAACGGCGACTACGCCAAGATGTTCATCCAGGAAGGCCGCCTGAACTACCCGAGCATGACGGCCCGCCGCCGCAACACGGCCGACCACAGCATCGAAGTGGTGGGCAACAAGCTGCGCGCCATGATGCCCTGGATCGCCAAGAACAAGCTCGTGGACCAGACCCGCAACTGATCTTTGTCCGCCGTGGCGCTCGCCACGCGGTCCGTGGAAGGCCACCCGCCCGGGTGGCCTTTCTTTCTTTGCGGGGCCCGGGTCCCGGCTCCCAGGCCCCGGGCGCTCTACACTCCACGGTTTCATTCGCCTACGCCGTATATCCCATGTCCATGAATCCAATGGTTGAATGCACCGCCGCATCCGCAGCGGCCGGAGGTGCGCCTGATGCATGATGGCAAGGACGCCGCGGCCACCCCGGGCGTGATGACGCGCAAGCGCCGCAAGGGCATCTACATCCTGCCCAATCTCTTCACGCTGGCAGCGCTGTTCGGCGGCTTCTATGCCGTCGTGATGGCCATGAACGGCCGCTTCGATCTCGCTGCGGTCGGCGTGTTCTGCGCGATGGTGCTCGACAGCCTCGACGGCCGCGTGGCCCGCATGACCAACACCCAGAGCGCCTTCGGCGAGCAGATGGACTCGCTGTCCGACATGGTGTCGTTCGGCGCGGCTCCCGCGCTCATCGCCTACGAATGGGCGCTCAAGGGCCTCGGCCGCTGGGGCTGGATCGCGGCCTTCGTCTATTGCGCATGCGCGGCGCTGCGGCTCGCCCGCTTCAACGTCAACACCGGCGTGGTGGACAAGCGGTACTTCCAGGGGCTGCCGTCCCCGGCGGCCGCGGCCCTGGTGGCGGGTTTCATCTGGCTGATGACGGAGTTGGGCGTGCAGCGCGGGGCGGATACCTGGGTGGCCTGGGGCCATATCTGCTGGCTGATGTTCGGCGTCACCCTGTACGCCGGCCTCACCATGGTGACCAACGTGCCTTTCTACAGCTTCAAGGACATCCAGATGAAGCGCAGCGTGCCGTTCGCCACCATCGTGCTGATCGCGCTGGGCATCGCGGTGGTGAACATCCACCCGCCCACGGTGCTTTTCGGCGTCTTCGTGCTCTACGGACTGAGCGGTTACGGCGTCTATGCCTGGCGCAAGGCCAAGGGACAGCACAGCAGCGTCATCAGCATCTCCACTGACGAGCCCGACGAGCGCGGCCTGCACAAGTGACGCGGCCCGGCGCCTGCCGGGCTTGTGCTACATTGCCGGCGGAGTGCCCCCTTCCCGCGTCAAGGCACCGCAAGGCATACCGACGAAGGCCCGCATGCACATGGCAGCGGGCCTTTTTCTTGCGGGCCCCCACGCCCGGCGGGGTGGGGTGCCGGCCCACCAACGACAAGGAGCACACGATGTCCGACAAACTCATCATCTTCGACACCACCCTGCGCGACGGGGAGCAGTCGCCCGGCGCTTCGATGACCCGCGACGAGAAGCTGCGCATCGCCCGCCAGCTCGAGCGCCTCAAGGTGGACGTGATCGAGGCCGGCTTCGCCGCCAGCTCGAACGGGGATTTCGAGGCGGTGCAGGCCATCGCACAGGCCATCAAGGATTCGACGGTATGCTCGCTGTCCCGCGCGAACGACCGCGACATCGCCCGCGCGGCGGAGGCACTGAAGGATGCGCAGCGCGCGCGCATCCACACCTTCATCGCCACCAGCCCGCTACACATGGAAAAGAAGCTCCGCATGACGCCGGAGCAGGTGCTGGAGCAGGCGAAGCAGTCCGTGCGCTTCGCGCGCAATCTCGTGGCCGACATCGAATTCAGCCCGGAAGACGGCTACCGCAGCGAGCCCGATTTCCTCTGCCGCGTGCTGGAGGCCGTGATCGCCGAGGGTGCCACCACGATCAACGTCCCGGACACGGTGGGCTATGCCATTCCCGAGCTCTACGGCAACTTCATCAAGAACCTGCGCGAACGCATCCCCAACAGCGACAAGGCCGTGTGGTCGGTGCATTGCCACAACGACCTCGGCATGGCGGTGGCCAACTCGCTGGCCGGCGTGAAGATCGGCGGTGCGCGCCAGGTCGAATGCACCATCAACGGCCTGGGCGAGCGGGCGGGCAACTGCTCGCTGGAGGAGATCGTCATGGCCGTGAAGACGCGGCGCGACTATTTCGGCCTGGAGCTGGGCATCGATACGCAGCACATCGTGGCCGCCAGCCGCATGGTGAGCCAGACCACGGGCTTCGTCGTGCAGCCGAACAAGGCCGTGGTGGGCGCCAACGCCTTCGCCCATGCCAGCGGCATCCACCAGGACGGCGTGCTCAAGGCCCGCGATACCTACGAGATCATGCGGGCCGAGGACGTGGGCTGGACCGCCAACAAGATCGTGCTGGGCAAACTGAGCGGGCGCAACGCGTTCAAGCAGCGGCTGCAGGACCTGGGCGTGCAGCTGGAGAGCGAGGCGGACGTGAATGCCGCCTTCCTGCGCTTCAAGGAGCTCGCGGACCGCAAGAGCGAAATCTTCGACGAGGACATCCTCGCGCTGGTCAGCGGTGACGCCACGGCAGGCGCCGGCGAGCGCTACGGCTTCGTGTCCCTCTCGCAGCGCAGCGAAACCGGGGAACGACCCCATGCCGCGGTGGTCTTCACCGTGGATGGCAAGGAAGTGCACGGTGCATCGGAGGGCAACGGCCCGGTCGATGCATCGCTCAAGGCCATCGAGTCGCACGTGAACAGCGGCGCCGAGATGGTGCTGTACTCGGTGAACGCGATCAGCGGCTCCACGGAGAGCCAGGGCGAGGTGACGGTGCGCCTGCAGGACAGCGGTCGCGTCGTCAACGGGGTGGGCGCGGACCCGGACATCGTCGTCGCGTCAGCCAAAGCGTACCTGAGCGCGTTGAACAAATTGCAAAGCAAAGCCGAGCGCGTAGCTGCGCAAGGCTGAAACTGGAATTTATAATTCAGCCTCTTCATTGAGAAGGTCGCGCAAGATATTGATCTTGCGCGACTTTTTTTGCTCACATACACTGTCATACAATTTTTTGCCGCTTGGAGCATCTGATGCAAGAACGCTGCCGCATCGTCCCCCGGCTCATCCATGCGCTGGTCTTTTGCGCATTGAGCCTTGCACTGGCCGTTCCCGGAGCGCACGCGGCCGAGCGCAAGAAAGCGGGAGCGAAAAAGCCGGCCGCCACGGCCGCCGCCAAGCAGCAGCGCACGGCATCGCGGTCCACCAAAGCCGTACCCCGCAAGGCCGTGACGCGGGTCAAGGCCACGCGCTCCGTTGCCAGCAGCGCCCGGCTTGCCCCCCGCGTGGCGGCCGTGGTGCCCGAACGCCAGTCCTTCGGCCAGGTCGCCGGCCTGCATTCGGTGGCCGATCCCCTCGACCTGAAGTCCAGCGTGGCGCTGGTGATCGACCAGGACACCCAGGAGGTGCTGCTCAGCAAGAACGATCACGCGGTGCTGCCCATCGCGTCGCTCACCAAGCTCATGACGGGCCTGCTGATCTCCGAGGCCAAGCTGCCCATGGATGAGCCGATCACGATCACCCAGGACGACGTCGATACCGAGAAGTTCAGCAGCTCCCGCCTGGCCGTGGGCACCACGCTCACGCGCGGGGAAATGCTGCACCTGGCCCTGATGTCCAGCGAGAACCGCGCCGCCCATGCCCTGGGCCGCACGTTCCCCGGCGGCCTGGAGGCCTTCGTGGCCCGCATGAATGCCAAGGCCCGCCTGATCGGCATGACCGAAACCCGCTACGTGGAGCCCACGGGGCTGTCCAGCCACAACCAGTCGAGCGCGCGCGATCTCGCCACGCTGGTGAATGTCGCCCATTCCGATCCGCTGCTGCGCGAACTCACCACGTCGCCGGGCTACGAGGTGGCGGTGGGCCGCCGCACGCTGCACTTCAACAACACCAACCGCCTGGTGAAGAACCCCGCGTGGGACATCGGCCTGCAGAAGACGGGCTACATCTCCGAGGCGGGCCGCTGCCTCGTGATGCAGACCCATATCGCGGGCCGCAAGCTCATCATGGTGTTCCTGGATTCCGCCGGCAAGTTCAGTCGCCTGGGCGATGCCGAGCGCGTGCGCCACTGGGTGGAGAAGCTGCCGTCGCTCGGCTCCACCAGCACGCTGCATGCCTCGGGCGGTACGGCGAGCGCGAAGCTGGACTGAGCCCCCACAGGGATTCCGCTCGCACGGCGGGAAGTCCCGGCATCCCAGGCCATGCGCTGAACGGCGCATGGCCTTTTTTTACATGGGCCTCTACCGGTGGGGCGAGCCCGCGTCCTTCTGGGCCCGGCTGCGGTCATAGCCCAGGGCGGCGGATATCTCGTCCGCGGTGGCCTGCAGCTTGGGCAGCCAGTTCTCGTCCAGGCGGTCGGCCGGGGCTGAAATCGACAGGCCGGCGACGAGCTGGCCCTGGTCGTCGAACACGCCGGCCGCCATGCAGCGCACACCCAGCTCCAGTTCCTCGTTGTCGCGGGCGATGCCGTACTGCCGGGCCTGGCCCAGTTCACGTTCCAGCGCCGGCAGCTGGGTGATGCTGTTGCGCGTGTGGCCTGCCAGCCCGGTGCGCACGGCATAGGCGCGCACGCGTTGCGGGTCGTCCACCGCCAGGAACAGCTTGCCGGTGGAGGTCAGGTGCAGGGGGGCGCGGCCACCGATGGCGCGGACCACCTGCATGCCGGAGCGCTCGCTGTAGGCCCGCTCGACATAGACGATTTCGTCGCCCTGGCGCATGCTGAGGTTGACGGGCTGCTGGGTCAGCTTGTGCAGGCTGCGCATGGGCAGGAGGGCGGCGTCCCGCACGCTCAACCGGGCCTTGACGAGGTTGCCCAGCTCCAGCAGCCGCATGCCGAGCCGGTAGCTGCCCGATTCGGGCCGGTCCACGAAGCGGCCGAGGGTCAGGTCGTTGAGGATGCGGTGCGCGGTGGAAGGATGCAGCCCCGTCTTCTCGCTGATTTCCTTCAGGGGAATGGCTTCTTCCCGTGAGGCGAGCACGTCGATGAGGGTGAACATGCGCTCCAGCACCTGCACGCTGGGTTTGGAGGGGGCGCCTGCGTCGTCTTTTTTCATGGTTCTCGGCCAAGGCAATGTCCGGGAATTTTATCTTATGAAAAACCCAGCCGTGGCGTGGAAGCTCAGCCGCCGCGCTGCCACTCGCCGTGCACCCGCAACTCGTGCGGATGGAAGCGCGACTTGTAGTTCATCTTGGCGCTTTCGGCGATCCAGTACCCCAGATAGACGTGCGCCAGGCCGAGCGTGCGCGCCTGCTCGATCTGCCAGAGCACGTTGAAGGTGCCGTAGCTGCATTCCGGATCGGGGTCGTAGAAGGTATAGACGGCAGAAAGGCCGTCGTCCAGCACGTCGAGGATGGACACCATGCGCAGCGTGCCGGTCTCGCCGTCGGGCGCCGGATCCCGGAATTCGACCAGCCGCGAGTTCACGCGGCTTTGCAGCAGGAACTGCGTGTACTGGTCGATGCTGTCGTGGTCCATGCCGCCGCCGGAATGGCGGGCGCGCTGGTAGTGGAGATACAGCTGGTAGTGCTCCGGCTCGTAGCACAGCCGCAGCACGCGGGTCTGGAGGCCGCTGTGCTGCTTCCAGGCACGGCGCTGGCTGCGGTCGGGCCGGAATTCGCCCGCCAGCACGCGCAACGGGGTACAGGCCTGGCAACCGTCGCAGTAGGGGCGGTAGGTGAACATGCCGCTGCGGCGGAATCCGCGCGCCACCAGGTCGGAATACACATCGCTCTGGATCAGGTGGCTGGGCGTGGCGACCTGGGACCGGGCCTGCCGGTCCGGCAGGTAGCTGCACGGGTAGGGCGCCGTCGCGTAGAACTGCAGGGTCTGCAGCGGAAGGTCGTTGAGTTGCGTCATTGCGGGCCGGGCGAGGGGGGCAGCAATGCGTCCCAGTATAAGGAATCGAACCGCCAGGTGATCGGTGCGAGAGCTGTGGCGGCCTGCACGTTGCGCAGAAAACGCTCGCGCGGGATTTCCCGGGCGCCGAGCGATGCGAGGTGGGCAGTGTTCTGCTGGCAGTCGATCCATTCCGCCCCGTGGCGGCGGCACAGGCAGACGAGCGCCGCCAGGGCGATCTTCGAGGCATCGGTGACATGGGCGAACATGGACTCGCCGAAGACCGCCCGGCCGATGCCGATGCAGTACAGGCCTCCCACCAGCCGGCCGTCCTGCCAGATCTCGATGCTGTGGGCGTGGCCTGCGCGGTGGAACTCTTCGTAGGCGGCGATCATGTCCGGCACGATCCAGGTACCGTGCTGCCCGCCGCGCGGCGTCTGCGCGCAGGCGCGGATCACGTCGGGGAAGCTGTGGTCCACGCGGATCTCGCAGCCGGGGGACGTGCGGAAGTGCTGCAGGGTGCGCCGCAGCGACCGGTGCAGGCGGAACGACTCCACGTGCAGGACCATGCGCGGGTCCGGGCTCCACCAGAGGATGGGCTGTCCCGCGCTGAACCAGGGGAAGATGCCCTGGGCATAGGCTTGGCGGAGGTGTGCCGTATCGAGCGCTCCCCCGGCTGCGAGCAGGCCGGGGGCCGGGTCCCCTGGGCCCCAGGCGTGCGCCGCGGGCGGGAAGGGGTCGTCGGGTTCGAGCCAGGCGAGCGGAGTGGGCGTTGGCATGCGTGCAGATGGGCGGGCAGGGTGGCTGGGTGCCATTGTGCGCCCCCGAAAGGCCATGCGCGCCGCGTGCTGCCGGGCCAAGGCGGGAACCAGCGGGCAAGCCGGAGCCGGAAAATAAAAAGGCCACCCATGGGGGTGGCCTTTGATGTGGCTCCTCGACCTGGGCTCGAACCAGGGACCTACGGATTAACAGTCCGGCGCTCTACCGACTGAGCTATCGAGGAATGACTTTTCGAATGTAAGCGGGCCTTGTCCGGTTGCAGTGCCCGCTGCAAAAATTTCTTGGCTCCTCGACCTGGGCTCGAACCAGGGACCTACGGATTAACAGTCCGGCGCTCTACCGACTGAGCTATCGAGGAACAAGACTTAGATTATATACACAAAAAACAGCCCGATCGGAAAACCCGCATGCCCGCGGCAAAAGAGTTCACTCGGGGCGGCACCAGAGCCACACCAGTACGCAGGCCATGCAGGCCGATGCGCCGATGGCCACCCAACGCGGCGCGGAGCTGACCACGAGCACGACGCCGCACAGTGCCATCATGGCCGTGGCGCTCCATTTCGCGCGGCGGCTCACGCGGCCGCCGTCGGCCCAGTTGCGCAGCATGGAGCCGAAAAGCGGATGCCGCCACAGCCAGGCATGCAGCCGTGGCGAACTGCGTGCGGCCGCCCAGCCGGCCGTGAGGACGAACACGGTGGTCGGCAGCCCGGGCACGAAGATACCGACGATGCCCAGGCCCAGGCTGAGTGCGGCGAACGCCAGCAGCAGCCAGCGCACCGGCGCCGGCAGCGGCGCATGGGCGGGAGGCGGAGGCAGGGGATCCGTGGGCGGTGCGGGCATGGGGCGATTGTGCCTTCCGATGCGCAGGGGCGATATGCTGCGTCCCCCTGGACCGGCGGCGATCCGCGCCGTCGGCCGTCTCGCGAGCTTTTTTCTTTCACATGGCCATCCACGACATCCTCAAGATGGGCGACGAGCGTCTTCTGCGCATCGCCCGGCCCGTCGCCGAATTCGGCACGCCTTCGCTGCTGCAACTCGTGCAGGACATGCGGGACACCATGCGCGCGGTGAATGGTGCTGGTCTCGCCGCGCCGCAGATCGGGGTGGACCTGCAGGTGGTGATCTTCGGCTCCAGCGAGCGCAACCCGCGCTACCCCGACCGGCCGCCGGTGCCGCCCACGGTACTGGTGAATCCGCGGGTCACGCCGCTGGGCGACGAAGAGGAAGAGGACTGGGAAGGGTGCCTGTCCGTGCCGGGGCTGCGGGGCGTGGTGCCGCGCTGGTCGCGCATCCACTACGCGGGCTTCGACGAGCATGGCGCTCCGATCGACCGCACGGTGGAAGGCTTCCATGCCCGGGTGGTGCAGCACGAGTGCGACCACCTGGTGGGCAAGCTGTACCCGATGCGCATCCGCGACTTCTCGCGCTTCGGCTATGCGGACGTGCTGTTCCCGGACATCGCGGAGCACGAGGACGACTGACCCGCTGCGTCGCCTCCCCGGCTGCCAGGCGGTGGCTCAGCCCGACAGCGCTTCCAGCAGTTCGGTCTCGATCTGGATCTGCCGTGCGTTGTGCTGCAGTTCCGGGCCCTGGATGAGGAAGGTGTCTTCCACGCGCTCGCCCAGCGTGCTGACCTTGGCGAGCTGCACGTTGAGGTGGTGGCGCGAGAGCACGCGCGCGACCAGGTAGAGCAGGCCGGCACGGTCGCTGGCGGAGATGTGCAGGATCCAGCGCTGGGCCTTTTCGTCCGGCCGCAAGGCGACGCGCGGGGTGATGGGAAAACTCTTGACCCGGCGCGAGACGCGCTTGCGGCCGGGTTCGGGCAGCGCTCCGCCTTCCTCGATGGTGCGCGCGAGTTCGCTCTCGACCATGTGGGTGAGTTCGCGGTAGTGGCCGGCCTGCTCCGGCGCGACGATCTGGAAGGTGTCGAGCGCATGGCCGTTGCTGGCGGTGTGCACGCGCGCGTCCAGGATGCTGAATCCCGCGCGGTCGAAGTAGCCGCAGATGCGCGCGAAGAGATCCGGCTGGTCGGGGGCGTACACGGCCACCTGCATGCCTTCGCCCGCCAGGGACTGGCGGGCGCGGACGACCGAGCGGTCCGCGCCCACGTGGCGGGCCATGTGGCGGGCGTGCCAGGCGATGTCCGCGGCCTCGTGCCGCATGAAGTAGCCGACATCCAGCGTGTCCCAGAGCTTTTTGTGGCCCTCGAAGGGCTGGGCGTTGAGCGCGAGCAGGACCAGCGCTTCGCGCTTGCGGGCCTCGACCTCGGCGGCGGCGTCCGGAGCGCGCCCGCCCAGCGTGCGCAGCGTGGCGCGGTAGAGGTCCTCCAGCAGCTTGCCTTTCCAGGCGTTCCAGACCTTGGGGCTGGTGCCGCGGATGTCCGCGACGGTGAGCAGGTACAGCGCGGTGAGGCGCCGCTCGCTGCCCACGCGCCGGGCGAATGCGGCGATGACGTCGGGGTCGGTGAGGTCCTGCTTTTGCGCCACCTGGCTCATGGCGAGGTGCTCGGCCACCAGGAATTCGACCAGCGCGGCGTCTTCCGCGCTCACGCCGTGCTGGCGGCAGAAGTGGCGCACTTCCTCGGCGCCGATGCGTGAGTGGTCGCCGCCGCGGCCCTTGCCGATATCGTGGAAGAGGGCTGCGAGGTACAGCAGCCAGGGCTTGTCCCATCCGCCGGCGAGCTGCGAGCAGAAGGGGTATTCGTGCGCATGCTCGGGCATGAAGAAGCGGCGCACGTTGCGCAGCACCATGAGGATGTGCTGGTCCACGGTATAGACGTGGAAGAGGTCGTGCTGCATCTGGCCGACGATGCGCCGGAAGGACCAGAGATAGCGGCCCAGCACCGAGGTCTGGTTCATGAGCCGCATGGCATGGGTGATGCCCACGGGCTGCTGGAGGATGCGCAGGAACTGCTGCCGGTTGACGGGGTCGCGGCGGAAGGCGGCGTCCATGACGCCGCGGGCGTTGTAGAGCGCGCGCAGCGTGCGCACCGACAGGTCCTTCAGGCCTTCTTCGGTTTCATAGAGCAGGAAGGTTTCCAGGATGGCGTGCGGGTCGCGGTGGTAGAGGTCGTCGCTGGCGACCTCGATGAGGCCGGACTTGTCGTAGAAGCGCTCGTTGATGGGCCGCAGTTCGTGGGAGGGCGGAGACAGCCGCTCCTCGATGTTGAGCAGCAGGATCTGGCTGAGCTGCGAGACGGCCTTGGCCGCCCAGTAATAGCGGCGCATGAGACTTTCGCTCGCCCGCAGGCGCTGCCGCTGCCCTTCGGCGGCGGCCTGGTTGCGATAGCCGAAGGATTCGGCCACGGCGGTCTGCAGGTCGAAGACGAGCCGGTCTTCGTGCCGGCCGGCGATGGCATGCAGGTGCGCGCGGATGAGGAACAGCAGGGCTTCGTTGCGCTCGATCTGCCGCACCTCGAAGTCGGTGGCGAGGCCGTGGGCGGCCAGCTCCTTCCAGTTGCGGCCCAGGCCGCTGGCGCGGGCCACCCAGAGCACGGTCTGCAGGTCGCGCAGGCCGCCGGGCGACTCCTTGCAGTTGGGCTCCAGCGCGTAGGGCGTGTTCTCGTATTTGTTGTGCCGCTGCCGCATTTCCAGGGTCTTGGCGACCAGGAAGGCCTCCGGGTCCATCTGTGCGTCGTAGCGCTCCTGGAAATCCCCCACCAGGGCGGCGCTGCCGATGATGCGGCGGGCCTCCAGCAGCGAGGTCTGCACGGTCACGTCGGCTGAGGCCTCGGTCAGGCACTCGGCCACGGTGCGCACGCTGGAGCCGATTTCCAGGCCGGCGTCCCAGCAACTGCCGATGAAGGCCTCGATGGCGGGACGCAGCGGACCTTCGCAGTCGGCTTTGCTGCCGTCGGGCAGCAGCACGAGCACGTCCACGTCGGAGTAGGGGAACAGTTGGGCGCGGCCGTAGCCGCCCACGGCCAGCAGCGCCAGGCTGTCCGGCAGGCCGGCCCGCTGCCACAGGGTGCGCAGCAGCCGGTCGGCGAGGGCGGAGAGCTTGCCCAGCAGAGGGCGCACGCTGCGGGTGGACGCCCCCCTGGACTGCAGGCTGGCCAGCAGGATGGCCTTGTCCTGCCGGTAGGCGTCGCGCAGGGGCTGGAGTTCCGAAAGCGTGGGCGGCATGGCGTGCGGGGAAGAGGGCGATGGGGGCGTCGGGACGCGGTCGGCAGGCATGGCCGCACCGCAAGCAAGAACCATGCTGCGCCTGTGCGCGCCAGCGCAGCCGTCAGGTCTTCACGGCCGAGACGAACGGCGGCAGCGGAGGCGAGCCGGCCGACAGGGTGAGGACCTCATAGCCCGTCTCGGTCACGAGCACCGTGTGCTCCCACTGGGCGGACAGGCTGTGGTCCTTGGTGACGATGGTCCAGCCGTCGTTGCCGTGCTCCTTGACCTCGCGGCGGCCGGCGTTGAGCATGGGCTCGATGGTGAAGGTCATGCCCGGCACCAGTTCATCGAGCGTGCCGGGGCGGCCGTAGTGCAGCACCTGGGGTTCTTCGTGGAACTTCTTGCCGATGCCGTGGCCGCAGAACTCGCGCACCACCGACAGGCCGTGGCCTTCGGCGAACTTCTGGATGGCGTGGCCGATGTCGCCCAGGTGCGCTCCCGGCTTCACCTGCAGGATGCCCAGCCACATCGCCTCGAAGGTGAGCTGGCACAGGCGCTTCGCGGCGATGGAGACGTCGCCGATCAGGTACATGCGGCTGTTGTCGCCGTACCAGCCGTCCTTGGTGATGACGGTGACGTCCACATTCATGATGTCGCCCTTTTTGAGGGGCTTGTCGTTCGGGATCCCGTGGCAGACCACGTGGTTGAGCGAGGTGCAGAGCGACTTGGGGTAGGGCGGGTAGCCCGGCGGCTGGTAGCCGATGGTGGCCGAGATGGTGCCCTGCGCGGCCATGCATTCGGCGGCGAGCCGGTCCACGTCGTTCGTGGTGATGCCGGGACGGATGTGGGGCGTGATGTAGTCCAGCACTTCCGAAGCCAGGCGGCAGGCTTCGCGCATGCCGGCGATTTCCTCGGCGGACTTGATGGTGATGCTCATGCCGGGATTATCCCATCGGGGGCCGTCCGGTGCCTTCCGCGGGGGCGATGGCAGTGGCGGCCGGCCGAAGCTGCGGGCCCGGTAAAATGGCGGGCTCCGCCGAACGCGCCGCGACGCCCCGGGGGCAGGCCCCATTCAGCGGCCCGCCCGCCGGCCGCGGCCTCCTGCTCCGAGCCCCATCCTTTCCCGCAACAGGCCGCCAAAGTGACCCTGCACCTTACCTCGTTCGAAGGCAGCAACGCCCTCAGCCCCTTCCGCGTCCAGCAGCTCCTGCCCCGCCTGCAGGCCATCCACGACCGCATCGAGGGAGTCGCAGCCCGTTTCGTGCACCTGGTGGCCACCGATGCCGAACCGACGCCGGCCGACCGCGAGCGCCTGGCGGCCCTGCTCACCTACGGCGACCCCTACGCCGGCCCGGAATCCGGCCCCGCCATCGTGGTCGCGCCGCGCATCGGCACCGTGTCGCCCTGGGCTTCGAAGGCCACCGACATCGTGCGCAACTGCGGACTGCACGTGCGCCGCGTGGAGCGGGTGACCGAATACCGGCTGTCGCTGCGCCCGGGCCTGCTGGGCGGCGTGCCCACGCTGACCGACACGCAGAAGCAGGCCGTGGCCGCGCTGCTGCACGACCGCATGACGGAATCGGTGCTCCGGGACCGGGCCGGGGCTGCCGACCTGTTCACCGAGTTGCCCGCGGTGCCCATGGAATTCGTGGACGTGCTGGGCGGTGGGCGCGCCGCGCTGGAAGGGGCGAACACCCGCTGGGGCTTGGCGCTGGCGGACGACGAGATCGACTACCTCGTCAATGCCTTCACGTCGCTGCGCCGCAATCCCACCGACGTCGAGCTGATGATGTTCGCGCAGGCCAACAGCGAGCACTGCCGCCACAAGATCTTCAACGCGCGGTTCACGATTGACGGCCAGGAACAGGACAAGAGCCTGTTCGCGATGATCCGCAACACCCACCAGCTCGCGCCGCAGCACACCATCGTCGCGTACTCCGATAACGCCTCCATCATGGAAGGCAGCGCCGTCGAGCGCTTCATCGCGCCGGCCGCCACCGGGCGCGCAGCGCAGGACGTGCCCGCCTACCGCAAGAGCGACGCCACGCACCACGTGCTCATGAAGGTGGAGACCCACAACCACCCGACGGCGATCTCTCCTTTCCCCGGCGCCTCCACGGGCGCGGGCGGCGAGATCCGCGACGAGGGTGCGACGGGCCGCGGCTCCAAGCCCAAGGCTGGCCTCACCGGCTTCACCGTGTCCAAACTCTGGGGCGGCTGGAGCGATGAGGCGGGCGGCAAGCCGGAGCACATCGCGAGCCCGCTGCAGATCATGGTCGAGGGCCCGCTGGGTGGCGCGGCCTTCAACAACGAATTCGGCCGGCCGAACCTGCTGGGCTACTTCCGCGAGTACGAGCAGGACGTGGCCGGCGTGCGCCGCGGCTACCACAAGCCCATCATGATCGCGGGCGGCCTGGGCGTGATCGACGCGGGCCTGACGACGAAGATCGAGTTCCCGGCCGGCACGCTGCTGATCCAGCTGGGTGGCCCGGGCATGCGCATCGGCATGGGCGGCGGCGCGGCCAGTTCCATGGCCACGGGCACCAACGCGGCCGAACTCGACTTCGATTCGGTGCAGCGCGGCAACCCCGAGATCGAGCGGCGCGCGCAGGAGGTCATCAACCACTGCTGGGCGCAGGGCGCGCAGAACCCGATCCTGGCGATCCACGACGTGGGCGCGGGCGGGCTGTCGAACGCTTTCCCAGAACTGACCAACGATGCGGGCCGCGGCGCGCGCTTCGACCTGCGGGCGGTGCAGTTGGAGGAATCCGGCCTGGCGCCGAAGGAGATCTGGTCCAACGAGAGCCAGGAGCGCTACGTGTTGGCAATCGCGCCCGAATCGCTGGAGACCTTCCGCGCGTTCTGCGAGCGCGAGCGCTGCCCGTTCGCCGTGATCGGCACGGCCACGGGCGAGCGCCAGCTGGTGCTGGAGGACACGGCCGTGGAGGCGGGCGACCAGAAATTCCCCGTGGACATGCCCATGGACGTGCTGCTGGGCAAGCCGCCCAAGATGCACCGCGACGTGAAGACGGTGCGCCGCGAGGCCGCGCCGATCGAACTTACCGGCGTGCCGCTGCAGCAGGCCGTGATCGATGTGCTGGCGCATCCCACGGTGGCCTCCAAGCGCTTCCTGATCACCATCGGCGATCGCACGGTGGGCGGACTGTCGCACCGCGACCAGATGGTGGGCCCCTGGCAGGTGCCGGTGGCCGATTGCGCGGTGACCCTGGCCGACTACAGGGGTTTTGCGGGCGAGGCGATGTCCATGGGCGAGCGCACGCCGCTGGCCGCGATCGACGCGCCGGCCTCGGGCCGCATGGCCGTGGCCGAGGCGATCACCAACCTGTTGGCCGCCCCGATCGAGCTGCCGCGCGTGAAGCTGTCGGCCAACTGGATGGCGGCTTGCGGTGAGCCCGGCGAGGACGCCGACCTGTATGCCACCGTGAAGGCCGTGGGCATGGAGCTGTGCCCGCATCTGGGCATCAGCATTCCGGTGGGCAAGGATTCGCTGTCCATGCGCACACAGTGGAAGGATGACAGTGGCGCCGCGCAGAAGGTCACCTCGCCGGTGAGCCTGATCGTGAGCGCGTTCGCCACGCTGTCCGATGTGCGTGGCACGCTGACGCCGCAGCTCGACGCGCAGGAAGAAGACACCACGCTGGTACTGGTGGACCTGGGCCGTGGCCGTTGCCGCATGGGCGGCAGCATCCTGGCGCAGGTGCTGGGCCAGGAGGGCGGCGAGGTGCCCGACCTGGACGACGCGCAGGACCTCGTGAAACTGGTGGATGCCGTGAACGCGCTGCGCGCGCAGGGCCGCATCCTGGCCTACCACGACCGCAGCGACGGTGGCCTGCTGGCCGCGGTGGCCGAGATGGCCTTCGCGGGACACGTGGGCGTGGCGCTGAACGTCGATCTGCTGGTGACGGAAGGCGACGGCATCGCCGACAGCCGCATGGAAACGGGCGACGCCAAGAACTGGGCCCAGCAGGTGAGCGCGCGGCGCGAGGAGCTGACGCTCAAGGCGCTGTTCAACGAGGAACTCGGCGTGGTGCTGCAGGTGCGCACCGCCGAGCGCAACGAGGTGATGCAGACCCTGCGCGAGCACGGCCTCTCGAAGTTCAGCCACTTCGTCGGCAAGACCCGGCCAGCCGCTTCCGCCATGGACGTGGGCAAGGGGGAGCTACAGGTCTGGCGCGACGTGAAGGCGGTGTTCAGCGCATCGCTGTCCGACCTGCACCAGGTGTGGGATGCCGTGAGCTGGAAGATCTGCCAGCAGCGCGACAACCCCGCGTGCGCCGATGACGAGCATGCCGCGGCGGGCGCTCCGCAGGATCCGGGCCTGCACGTGGCCTTGACGTTCGACCCCGCCGAGAACGTGGCGGCGCCGTTCCTGAACCTCGCGCGACCGAAGGTTGCGATCCTGCGCGAGCAGGGCGTGAACTCGCACATCGAGATGGCCTATGCCTTCAACGAGGCGGGCTTCGATGCCTACGACGTGCACATGACCGACCTCCAGTCGGGCCGCGCGAAGCTGGCCGACTTCAAGGGCGTGGTGGCCTGCGGTGGCTTCAGCTACGGCGACACTCTGGGCGCCGGCATCGGCTGGGCGCGCTCGATCACGTTCAACCCGGTGCTGGCGGAACAGTTCCAGGGCTTCTTCGGCCGTACCGATACGTTCGGCCTGGGGGTGTGCAACGGCTGCCAGATGTTCGCCGAACTGGCCGACATCATTCCGGGCGCCGGGGCCTGGCCACGGTTCACCACCAACCAGAGCGAGCGCTTCGAGGCCCGCCTGTCGCTGGTGGAGGTGCTGGAGTCGCCCAGCCTGTTCTTCGCGGGCATGGCCGGCAGCCGGCTGCCGATCGCCGTGGCGCACGGCGAGGGCTATGCGAATTTCGCGCGCCGCGGCAATGCCGCCCAGGCGATCGCGGCGATGCGCTTCGTGGACCACCATGGTGCCGCCACCGAACAGTATCCGTTCAACCCCAACGGCAGCGCAGGAGGCCTCACGGCGGTGACCACGGCGGACGGCCGCTTCACGGCCATGATGCCCCACCCCGAGCGCGTGTTCCGCAACATCCAGATGAGCTGGACCAGCGGCGACCGCAGCGCCCTGAGCCCGTGGATGCGCATCTGGCGCAACGCGCGCAAGTGGGTGGGTTGAGGCGGCGGGCACTGGTGGCCTGGCGGAGGCCACTGGCGTTTTGCCTTGCATGCACTGCGCCAGTTGCCTTCGCGGCACAGGCGCAGGATGCGATGCTGTCCCGTTCCTTCGCCCACGCGAAAATTCAGAAAATCGTCATCGAACGCCCTGCTGCCCAGGCGCGATTCGCTCCGGAAGTGGATTGCCGCGGCCTGGCGCTGGATGCCAGGCGGGTGAGATTTTTCCTGCAGCATGCCGCCCTGACGGACAGCGGCTCGTACCGGCGAAATGCCATCCTGGACGACTGTTCGGCGGATGCCACAGTGGTCTTTTCGAATGGCCGGACCGTGACAGTATCCATCGACAGCGGCACGGGATGGGGCGCGGTGAGCCGTGGGCAGCGGTCCCGGTTCCTGGCCTGCGAGGCGTGCGTGGACATCCTTCAGCCGGACTTTCCCTTCGATCCCAAGCGCAGGCCCTCTGACGCGGAGCGTTAGCTGACGCCACGGCGCGGCCGGAGACGGGGCGTTGTTCCCGCCCGCTCAGTCCTGCTCGAGCGTGACGAGCCGGTTCCAGTGATGCACGAAGGCGTACGCCTGGTCGGGCGGCAGCGGGCGGCTCAGGTAATAGCCCTGGACCTGGTCGCAACCCAGTTCCATGAGCTGGTCGAAGACTTCGGCAGTTTCCACGCCCTCGGCCAGGAGGCGGTAGCCCAGGGTGTGGCCGAGCTGGACCATGCCGCGCACGACATCGAGGGCGCGGGCATCGGTGCCGATGGGCCGGATCAGGGCCTGGTCGAGCTTGAGTACCTCGGCCGAGAGGTCGTACAGGCATCCGAAATTGCAATAGCCGGTGCCGAAGTCGTCGAGCGCCACGCGCACGCCCATTGCGCGGGCTGCCTTGATGCCTTCCAGGGTGGGGCCTTCCGTCAGCACAGCGTTCTCGGTGCATTCGATCTCGAGCCGCGACGGAGCGAGCCGGTGCCGGGCGAAGGCATCCTGGAGCATGCCGGCGAAACCGGGCTGCTCGAGGTTGCGCGGCGACACGTTGATCGCCACGTCCACCTCCAGGCCGGCGTCTTCCCACGCGCGTATCTGGGCCAGCGCCGTGTTGAGCACCCATTCGGTGACGGCCTGGATGTAGGTGGTCTTCTCCAGCAGGGGAATGAAGTCGCCGGGCGACACCGGGCCCAGCTGGGGATGGTCCCAGCGAAGCAGGGCCTCCAGGCAGGTGTAGCGCGTGGAAGCCCGCTCGAACTGCGGCTGGTAAACCAGCCGGAATTCTCCCGCCATGAGCGCGCGGGGAATGCTGGCCATGAGTTCGTAGGAGCGGCGGTAGCTGAGGTCCACCGCGGCGTCGTAGCTGCAGATGGCCGTGCCGGACATCGGTTGGTGGTAGAGCGCGGCGTTGGCGCGCCGCAGGGAATCGACGGCGTCGGCCGGCTCCAGGGTGAAGGGGGCCAGGCCGATCCGCCGCCGCTGGTTGATGACGATGCCCGAGCCCGTCGGCAGCGGCGCGACCAGGGTGTCCAGCAGTTGCTGCGTGAATTGCGCCACGGCCTGTTCGTCGGAGGCCTGCAGCACGAGTGCCAGCCGGGCGACACCGGTGTGGTACACGCGGGACTGGCTGCCGACGAAGAAGGCCAGCCGCCTGCCCGCCTCGTAGGTCAGCTGTTCGATGGGCTGCATGCCGATGGCCCGCGCGGCATCCATGATGCCGTCGTGCGGAAGGAGTTCGAGCAGGACCAGCACGCGGTGCTCGCCGGGCGCGGCCAGGCACAGTCCGTGGAGGTCCTGCAGCAGTTGTGTCCGGTTGGGCAGCAGGGTGGACTCGTCCACGCGCGCGGCGGCGCACTGCAGGTCGATCTGGGCCATCACCAGGGCGGCCAGGTCTTCCAGCTGCCGCTGCTGTGCGGTGTCGAACGCACGGGGAACGGTGTCGATGAGGCACAGGCTGCCCAGGTGGTGGTGGCCCCGCAGGATCAGGGGGGCTCCGGCATAGAAGCGGATGTACGGTGGTCCCAGGACGAGCGGGTTGGCGGCGAAGCGCGGGTCTTGCAGCGCGTCTTCCACCACCATGACTTCGGAGGACCGGATGGTGTGGTCGCAGAAGGCATCCTCGCGGCAGGTTTCGCGCACGGCCAGGCCGATCTGCGACTTGAACCATTGCCGGTCCGCGTCCACCAGACTGACGAGCGCGATGGGAACGCCGAAAAGGCGGCTGGCCAGCCGCGTGATGCGGTCGAACTCCTCGGTCGGCGGAGTGTCCAGCAGACCGGTGGCCCGCAGGGCCGTCAGCCGTTGCTGTTCTGCGCTGAGCGAAAGGGTCATGGAGGCGTTCGGAAATACGTGGTGAGGGCCATCCGGCCAAAGTGGGGCGGTGCCTGACCCACAGGATATTCAATTTTCGCAGTTTTTATCATTGCAGGGATGTTTCCTCCGGCATGCGCACCGGCGTGCTGCATGGCTGCCAGCCCGAAAGACCGGGCACGGGCCTCCATAATCGGCGCTTCCCAACCACGGAGCCTCGCATGGCCGGTGCCAGCCTTCTGACCCTGCTCGACGATATCGCCGCAGTGCTCGACGACGTCGCCCTCATGACCAAGGTGGCTGCGAAGAAAAGCGCCGCCATGGCCGACGATGTGTCGGTGATGACGAAGACGGCCGCGCAGAAGACCGCAGGGGTGCTCGGCGACGATCTCGCGCTGAACGCCCAGCAGGTGACCGGGGTGCGCGCCGAGCGCGAACTGCCGGTGGTCTGGGCGGTGGCCAAGGGGTCGCTGGTGAACAAGGCCATCCTGGTGCCGGCGGCGCTGTTGATCAGCGCATTCATTCCCTGGGCCGTCACGCCCCTGCTGATGCTGGGCGGGGCGTTCCTGTGCTTCGAGGGCGCGGAGAAGCTGGCGCACCGGTTCCTGCACCACGACGCCGCAGGCAAGGACGCGGATCGGGAGGCCCATGCCCAGGCAGCCGCGAATGCCGCCGTGGACATGGCTGCCTTCGAGAAGGACAAGGTGCGCGGAGCGATCCGTACGGATTTCATCCTGTCCGCGGAGATCATCGCGATCACCCTGGGCACGGTGGCTGGCGCGCCTTTCGGCCAGCAGGTGGCGGTGCTTTCGGGGATCGCGCTGGTCATGACCGCCGGGGTGTACGGGCTGGTCGCAGGCATCGTGAAGCTCGACGATGCCGGCCTCTGGCTCAGCCGCCGCTCCTTCGGCGCCCTGCGCGTGCTGGGCCGCGGCATCGTGGCGGCTGCGCCCTGGCTGATGAAGGTGCTCTCCGTCGCGGGGACGGCCGCCATGTTCCTGGTGGGTGGAGGCATCCTCGTGCACGGACTGCCGCCGCTGCACCACGCGGTGGAAGCGTGGGCATCCGCTGCTGCGCAGGGCGGCGGCGGATTCCTGCAGGTGGTGGTGCTCAACCTGCTCAATGCCGCGAGCGGCATCGTGGCGGGCGCGCTGGTGCTGGCCGGCGTGACCCTGGTGCAACGCTGGCGCGGGCGCAAGGCCGGCGCGCATTGAGGCGCGCATGGCCCTTTGATCTGTGGCAAGGCGGGCGGGGCGTTTTGCAAGCCCAATGCGTTCACGGGGGCCGTCCCCGTTCAACCGCATCGAGTCCTCCTATGAAAAAGAATCTGCTCGCCCTGGCTGCCCTGTGCGTCCTGACCTCCGGCGCTGCCTATGCGCAGGCTACCGACGGCCAGGGCCCCTGGATGGTCCGCGTCCGCGCGGTGCATCTGGACAGCGACAACAAGGACAGCACCGGACTGGGCCTGTCGATCAACAACAAGACCATTCCGGAAGTCGATATCTCGTACTTCTTCGACAAGAACATCGCCGCGGAACTGGTGCTGACGGTGCCGCAGAAGCAGAAGGTGTATTCCAGCGCGCTGGGCGCACAGATCGGCACGCTGAAGCACCTGCCGCCGTCGCTGATGTTGCAGTACCACTTCGACGCCCCGGGCTTCCGGCCGTACGTCGGCGCGGGCATCAACTACACCCGCTTCTCGAGCGTGCGCCTGCCCGCCGGCGTGAGCATCGACAAGAGCAGCTGGGGCGGCGCCCTGCAGGTCGGCGTGGACATTCCGCTCACCAAGAACCTGTCGCTGAACTTCGACATCAAGAAGGTGTACATCCGCACCGACGTGGCTGCCAACGGTGCCACGCTGGGCACCCTGAAGATCGATCCGGTGCTGGCCGGCGTGGGTCTGGGCTGGCGCTTCTGAACGAGCAGGCCAGGATGGGGGCCGGCGCGCATGCGCCGGCCCTTTTTCTTTTCGGGGCCTGAATGCAGGCTGGACGCCGCTGCGCAGGCGGCGCACGCGTCAGGCCGCGGTTGGGGGCGCCAGCATGGGGAGTTCCAGCGTGAAGCAGGCGCCATGGCCGGTTTCGGAAGTCACGGTGAGCCGGCCGCCCATGAGCTCGGCGAGCCCGCGCGAAAGCGCCAGGCCCAGGCCCGTGCCGCCGTGCTGGGTGCTCACCTCGGCACCGCCCTGGCTGAATTTCTCGAAGATGACCTCGTGCAGGTCGGCGGGGATGCCGGGGCCCGTATCGATGACCCTGAAGCGCAGGGTGCGCCCCTCGGCGGTGTCCACCTCCAGCCGCACGCCGCCCTCCCGGGTGAACTTGAGCGCATTGCTCAGCAGGTTGTTGATGATCTGCTTGAGCCGCAGGCCGTCGCACCGCAGCATGTGGGGTACGTCCGGGGCGATGCGCTTTTCCAGCGTGAGCCCTTTCTGCGCGGCAGAGATGGCGAAGAGGTCCACGGTGGTGCCGACGAGTTCGCGCACGGCATGGTCCCCGGGCACGATGGGCATGGCGCCGGCCTGCACTTTCGCAAGGTCCAGGATCTCGGACAGCAGGGTGTTGAGGTGCTCCGCCGCGCTGCGGATCAGGCCGGCGGCTTCGCGGTAGGACGGCTGTGCCAGCCGCTGTTCCATGAGCTCCGCAAAGCCGTGGATGCTGGTGAGAGGGGTGCGCAGTTCGTGCGAAATGGCCGTCAGGAATTCGCTCTTGGCGCGGTTGGCGGAGCGGGCCTGGGCTTCGCTCGCCGCGAGTGCCACGTTCTTCTGCTCGAGCTGGCGCAGCCCGCGCAGGAAGCCCGCGCACAGGGCGACCAGTGCCGCGGAAAAAAGCCCGGCGAACACCACGGTGAAGTTGCGCATGGTCTTCCATTCCGCCAGCGCCTCATCGTCGGCCGTGGACACGAGGACGGTCAGCGGGTAGCCGGGCAGGCGGTGGAAGGCAGTGATGCGGCCCAGCCCGTCAACGTGGCTGACGCGCTGGTAGGTGCCCTGCATGCGGGTGGTGTCCGTGAGCGGATGGTCGGGCGGGAATTCGATGGTCTGGTCGATATTGCCCGCCTGGGTGCCTATCACCCGGGCCAGCATGCCGAAGTCTGCCCCCATCAGCACGACCGCGCCCTGGGCGCCGATGTCCACGCCGCCATATACCTTGTCGAAATAGCTCGGATTGAGCGAGGCGACCACCACGCCGTGCAGGTAGCCGTTGCGGCCGATGATGGGCCGGCTCAGCTGCATGGTCCGGCGGCCCGAGATCCGGCCCGTGACGGGTTTGCCGATGAAGAGGCCGGACGCGGACATCTGCGTCCGTGCGTGGGGTACCTTGGAGGGCTCCAGGTGCACCCGGATGTGCTCGCGCTCGCTCAGGTCGGTGTCCTGGTTACGGGCCCCTGTGGGGTCGAGGTTGCTGCCCACGAACCGGCCGTCGGGGCCCACGATGGACAGCTGGTTGAGGATGTCCGGCGCCAGGCCGGTCTCGTTGGCGAACAGGGCGTAGTCCTCCTTGGTGAACTCTCCGCTGCGCACTTCCGCCGCCACGCGCAGCGTGGCCTGGTCGGCCGCCGCCAGGACCCGCAGCGTCTGCTCTTCGAGCACGCGGGCCAGGTTGGCATTCTGGCGTCGCTGGGATTGCACGGCGTCCTGCCATTTGGTCTGCAGCGAGATGGCGACGAGCGCCCAGGTGGCCGTGAGCGCCAGGAGCAGGGTGCCGATCACCAGGGCGCGCAGCCGCCGCCCGCCCTGGGCCGTGTGCGCAGGCACTGCCGGCAGGTGCTCGGAGGCCCGATGGGAGTAGGGTTCGGACATGGGGGACTAGCTTGCCACGTTCTGGTGGGGTCCGGAGTGCGTCAGGGCCGGGTGCCGGTGCCGAAAATGCCGTCCCCGCCACTCTGCCCGAGGATCCGGCGCCCCAGGGCCGGCAGGGCCGTGGCCGCATCGGGGCGCTGCCATGTCTGGGTCACGGTGGCGTGGCCGGCCGCGAGATCCGCTGGCGTGCCGAGATCGAAGTGGAAGCTGTAGTCGGGCTCCTGGCCCATGCGCAGGTCCGTGACCTGGATGTGCCCGCCATGCTCGCGCATGCGGTAGAAGCCGTGGCTGAAGGCCGCCACGCGCTGCACGGGCGGCTGGGCCGCGAACTGCGCGATCAGTGCTTCGCCCCTGTCGTGCACGGTGAAACGGATGGGCCGGCCGCGGTCGGCGAGCGCGTAGAAGCCTTCCGCATACTGCCCGGGCGCCATCGCCACCACCCGCCAGGCAAGGGTGTTGAACGGTGTAGGCGTCACGAGCACCTGGCCCGCCGGCCAGCCGATGGCTGCAAGCGACTCCCGTGCGATTTTCGCGACGTGCTGCTGCATCCCGAAGCCCCAGGCCAGGTAGGCGGTGCTCAGCCACAGCCCGGCCGTGTTCCAGCGCAGGCCGCGCGGGCCTGCGAGCGCCAGCGCCGCGACCACCCCGACGATCAGCGGCACGGTGTAGAGCGGATCGATGATGAAGATGCTGCCGACCCCGTACGGGTAACTGCTGAACGGGCGCAGCAGTTGGGTGCCGTACACCGTCATCCAGTCGAGCAGCGGATGAGTCACGAGCGCGAGCCAGAGTGCCAGCCACCAGCGCTTCCATTGGAAGCCCTCGCCATGGAGCCGCGCCGCCAGCGCGCCCAGCAGCGGCGCGAGCAGCGAAAGGTAGAGCAGGGCGTGGGTATCGGCACGGTGCAGGACCATGTTGGCGATCGGGTCGCCATGGTCGATGAGGGCGTCCAGATCGGGCAGCGTGCCCGCCACGGCGCCCCACAGCGCGGCTTTCCAGGCGGCGGTGCGCCGGCCCATGGCGGCCAGGGAGACGGCGGAGCCGAGGGCGATCTGGGTCAGGGAATCCATGCAGGGGCGACGGCGTCGGCGAAAAAAGGGTGCCGTGCGGGCGGCGGGGGGGCCGGGCAGGGCGCCGCAGCGGCCGCATTCTAGGGCGAACGATGCGCGGGCGTCCTACATGCCCGGCGGAAGCTCTCTGCAATGCTGGGCACCGGCCATCGCGCCCCGGCGCCGCAGTTGCCGTCCGGCATGGCCTGCGAACTCCGCCGGCCCCCTGCCGCCCCGGCGGCCCTTTCCCCTTCAGGAAAAGAGATCCCGATGAACGCCCATGCCCTCCAGCGGTCCGAACCCGCCCATTCCGACATCATTCCCGGGCTGCTGCGCCACCCGGCCTGCATTTCGCCGAAGTATTTCTACGACGAGCGTGGATCGGAGCTCTTCGAGGAGATCACCCGGCTGCCGGAGTACTACCCCACGCGCACCGAGCAGGCCGTGATGGCGCGCCACGGTGAAGACATCGCGCAGGCGGTGGGCGCGGTCGAGACGGTGATCGAAATGGGCGCCGGCAGCTGCGAGAAGGTGCAGCCGCTGTGCCGCCTGCTGCGGCCGCAGCGTTTCGTGGGGGTGGATATTTCCGCGGATTTCCTGCGCGGCGCGGTGGCGCGGCTGCAGGAGGCCCTTCCCTGGCTGCGTGCCGAGGCCGTGGCGGGCGATCTCACGCGGCCCGTGGTGCTGCCCCAGGATATTCCCCGCGCCCGGCGGCTGGTGTTCTACCCGGGCTCCTCCATCGGCAACTTCGATCCGCCCCAGGCACTGGCGCTGCTGTCGCGCATGCGCGGCCTGGTGGACCGCGACGGCGGCGTGCTCATCGGATTCGACCTGCCCAAGGACGTGGCCGTGCTCGAGGCCGCCTACGACGATGAGGCCGGCGTGACGGCCGCGTTCAACCGCAATGCGCTGGAGCACGTGAACCGGCTCATCGGCAGCGACTTCGTGCCGCAGGACTGGGAGCACCGCGCCTTCTTCGACCGCCGGCTGTCGCGCATCGAGATGCACCTGGAGACGCCCCGCGGCGCCCACGTGCGGTGGCATGGCGGTGGACGCGTTTTCGCGCCCGGCGAGCGCATCCATACCGAGAACAGCTACAAATACACGCTGCCGGCCTTCCAGGCCCTGCTGGCGCGGGCGGGCTTCTCCCGCGCGCGGGTCTGGACCGACGAGCGCGGATGGTTCGCCGTGGTCTACGCGCGACCCTGACCCCCCGGAGACCCCAGCCATGACCCCTCCCCTGAGCCTGGTGCGCCGGATGGCGCCGGGCGGTACGCCCGCCGTAGCGGCAGCACTGCAGGAGCGCTATGCCGAAGTGCGCCGGGCCTCGCTGGCGCTGGCCGTGCCGCTGTCCGACGAAGACTGCTGCGCGCAGTCCATGCCCGACGCGAGCCCCGTCAAATGGCATCTGGCGCACACCACGTGGTTTTTCGAGACCTTCGTGCTCGAGCCGCGCGAGCCCGGCTTCGCCCCGTTCCATCCGGCGTTCCGCGTGCTGTTCAACTCCTACTACAACGGCGTCGGGGACAAGCATCCCCGGCCGCAGCGCGGACTGCTCACGCGCCCGGCGATGGCGCAGGTGCTGGAATACCGGCAGGACGTCGATGTCCGCATGGGACGGATCCTGGCCGGGCTGCAGGCACAACCGGATGCGGGGCTGCAGGCCCTGGTGGAGCTCGGGCTGCAGCACGAGCAGCAGCACCAGGAACTGATCCTCACCGACGTGAAGCACCTGCTGTCGTGCAGCCCGCTCTGGCCGGCCTACCGGCTGCAAAGCCCGGGCGGGGCGCAGGCGGGGCCGCAGGAGCGGCAACCGGAGCCCGCGGTGGCGCCATCCGTGCGCTGGCGGCGGTTTCCGGGCGGCGTCACGGAGATTGGCCACGACGCGCGGGCCGAGGGCGCCGGTTTCGCCTTCGACAACGAATCGCCCCGGCACCGCGTGTACCTGCAGCCCTATGCGCTGGCCTGCAGGCCGGTCAGCACGGGCGAGTACCTGGCCTTCGTCGAGGCCGGTGGCTACCGGGATGCCTCGCTCTGGCTGGCCGAGGGCTGGGACTGGATCCAGGCCATGGAACTCCAGCACCCCCTCTACTGGCGCCGCGGGGCGACGGAAAGCGGCGAGTGCGCGGGCTGGCACGAGTTCACGCTCGCCGGACCGCGGCCGCTCCGCCTGTCGGCGCCTATGGTGCACCTGTCCTATTACGAAGCGGACGCGTACGCGCGCTGGGCCGGAGCCCGCCTGCCCACCGAGGCGGAGTGGGAGGCCGCCACGGCAGCATCGCCGGGCGCGCAGGCCGCGCAGGGGCATTTCGCCGACAGCGGCGTGCTGCACCCGCGTACGGCATCGGGTGCGGCCCGGCCGGACCCGGACGGGCAGCCGCCGCTGGAGCAATTGTTCGGCGACGTCTGGGAATGGACGCAATCCAGCTACGCGGCCTACCCGGGCTTTCGCGTGGCCGATGGTGCCGTGGGTGAATACAACGGCAAGTTCATGGTGAACCAGTACGTGCTGCGGGGTGGATCCTGCGCGACGCCCCCGGGCCATGTCCGCGCCAGCTACCGGAATTTCTTTCCGGCCACCGCACGGTGGCAGTTCTCCGGCCTGCGCCTCGCGCGGGACCTGGAGAGCGCCTGACCCGCGCGGCATCGCGTCACACGGCGTCCAGCGCCTGAGCCAGGTCGGCTGTGAGGTCGTCGATGTGCTCGATGCCCACCGACAGGCGCACCATGCCCTCGGCCACGCCGGCCTGCTCCAGTTCTTCCGGCCCGAGCTGGCGGTGGGTGGTGGAGGCCGGGTGCGTGGCCAGCGAGCGAGCATCGCCGATGTTTACGAGCCGCGTGAAGAGCTGCAAGGCATCGAGGAAGCGCGCGCCGGCCGTGCGGGGATCGGCGCCAGGTATGGACCGCAACTCGAACGAGAGAATGCCGGAGGCCCTGCCGCCGAGCAGGCGCTGCGTGATCGCATGGTCGGGGTGGCCGGGCAGGGCGGCGTACCGCACCTGCGCCACCTTGGGGTGCTGCTGCAGGTAGTGCGCGACGGCCAGCGTGTTGTCACAGATGCGGTCCATGCGCAGTGCCAGGGTTTCGATGCCCTGCAGGATCAGGAAGGCGTTGTGCGGGGAGAGCGTGGCGCCGGTGTTGCGCAGCGGCACGACGCGCGCGCGGCCGATGAAGGCTGCCTCGCCCAGGGCTTCGGTATAGACCACGCCGTGGTAGCTGGGGTCGGGGGTGTTGAGGCAGGCGAAGCGCTCCTTGTGCTGCGCCCAGGGGAACTTGCCACTGTCCACGATGGCGCCGCCGATGCTGTTGCCGTGGCCGCCCAGGTACTTGGTGAGCGAGTGGACGACGATGTCCGCGCCGTGCTCGATGGGGCGCAGCAGGTAGGGGCTGGGCACGGTGTTGTCCACGATCAGCGGCACGCCGTGGTCGTGCGCCACACGCGCCAGCGCGGCGATGTCGGTCACGTTGCCCAGCGGGTTGCCGATGGATTCGACGAAAACGGCCTTGGTGCGGCCATCGATGTGCCGCGCGAAGCTGGCCGGGTCGCGCGGGTCCGCGAAGCGGGTGGTAATGCCCTGGCGCGGCAGCGTGTGCGCGAACAGGTTGTAGGTGCCGCCATAGAGCGTGCTGGCCGATACGATGTTGTCGCCGGCCTCGGCGATGGTCTGGATCGCGTAGGTGATGGCCGCCATGCCCGAGGCCAGGGCCAGCGCGGCGATGCCGCCTTCGAGCGCCGCGACGCGCTTTTCGAGCACGTCGTTGGTGGGATTCATGATGCGGGTGTAGATGTTGCCCGGCACCTTCAGGTCGAACAGGTCCGCTCCGTGCTGGGCGCTGTCGAAGGCGTAGGCCGCTGTCTGGTAGATGGGCACCGCCACGGCGCGGGTGGTGGGGTCGGGTGCCTGTCCGGCGTGGACGGCGAGGGTCTCGATCTTCATGCTGTGCTGTCTCCTCGGAAGCTGTGGGCGGGCCGGCGGTGCGGCGCGTGCGGGCCATTGTGTCGGGCTGCAACGCCACGGGGAACGAACCGATCGCTATGTGCTTATGCCTTCCATGCGTCTGCTGCCAGGCGCCCCCCGTGGACTGTGCGGGGTCGGGCACGCCGGTTGCTGGCAGCCCCCGCAAGAGCGACCTCGCCCAGGCGCCGGGGGCGCTTCCCGATGGACCGAAACGTGGCACCGGGCGCGCCCCGGGCATGAGGCTGCGCAGGGCTGCCTGCGGGACGAGGCTGGACAGGAGCCGGTGCGTGGCCCGGCGAACAGCACCGCTTCAGTGCGGCGCGCCGGGCACGGGGCGCGTGCGGTAGAACTGCATCGGCGCCGCCTGCGCCTCGCGCGCCTGCTGGTTCTGCACCGATTTCTTGATCCGGCCCACCACGTGCATCTCGCAGGGCTTGCAGTCGAAGCGCAGGGTGAGTTTTTCCTTGCCGTTGATCAGGTGCAGGGGCTCGGCCTTGATGGTGCCCTTGACCCCGATCACGCCCTTGGCCTGCTTGGGGCACAGGCTCATGGAGAAGCGCACGCAGTGCTTGGTGATCATCAGGCTCACTTCGCCGTCCTCTTCCTGGCTTTCGTAGGCCGCGTCGATCACCTTCACGCCGTGCTTCATGTAGAAGTCGTGCGCCTTCTGGTTGAACACGTTGGCCAGGTAGGTGAGGGTGTCTTCGGGGAAGGGCGCCGGCGGCTCTGCGGGGCGTGCGCGGGGCAGGCGCTGCAGGCCCCCGGTGCGCGCCGCCTCCAGTGCGGCCACGGCATCGCGGCGCAGCGGATTCAGCACGGAGGCGGGCACGAACCACGGCTGCCGCATCGCGATGGCGATGTCGTGCGCGTGGAAGATCGTGGCGCCGAAGCGGCCGATCTGCTCGCGCAGGGCGCCTTCCGCGCGCACCGCATCGGTGGCCGGCTCGTGCGCATGCGCCACCTCGGCGGTGCCGGTGAAGCCGTCCTCGTCGGTCAGCGTGAGGGCGAAGCCGGCGTCGGTGTCCGTGAAATGCGCCCACAGGCCGATGCGCCGCTCGCTGGATTTCTTCTCGAGCGTGCGCACCCAGTCCATGTCGCGGTTGCGGTTGATCTCGGTGCCGCGGCGCAGGTCCCTGAAGCCCTCCATCGGGTCCTTCGGGAATACGCGCCAATGGTTGCGTGACTTGCCGGGTGCCGCCTCGGCGCGGTTGATCGCCACGCCCACGAGCTCCTTTTGCAGGTCCCAGTAGCACAGGCCGTCGCCGTTGTGCAGCACCGTCTCGGGCGCGTGGGTTTCCAGTTCGACCCAGTTCGGGCCCACCTGCGTGACCCAGCCGATCGCCTGGCCGGGGTTCTTGGGCGTGTCGAAGGCGCCGATGTCTTCCTTGCGGCCGTTCACGAAATAGTCGGTGAACTCGCGGTTGAAGTTCTGGTTCGGATCGGGCGTGAAGGTGAAGCGCGTCTGGCCGCTGGAGGAGCGCGCCAGGGGCGCGGCGGAGGTCTCGCGCTCCTCGATGATTTCGTCGAGCAGCCGGCGGTAGTGGGCCGTGACGTTCTTCACGTAGGCCATGTCCTTGTAGCGCCCTTCGATCTTGAAGCTGCGCACCCCCGCGTCGATGAGGGGGCGCAGGTTGGCCGACTGGTTGTTGTCCTTCATCGAGAGCACGTGCTTGTCGTGCGCGATGAAGCGGCCGGCGGCGTCCGTCACCTGATAGGGCAGGCGGCAGGCCTGGCTGCAGTCGCCGCGGTTGGCGCTGCGGCCGGTGTGCGCGTGGCTGATGTAGCACTGGCCGCTGTAGGCCACGCAGAGCGCGCCGTGGATGAAGAACTCGATCGTGCAGCGCTCCGGGTCGGTCGCCGCGCGGATGGCCGCGATCTCCTGCACCGTGAGCTCGCGCGCCAGCACGATCTGCGACAGCCCGGCGTCCTGCAGGAAGCGCGCCTTTTCGGGCGTGCGGATGTCCGTCTGGGTGCTCGCGTGCAACTGGATGGGGGGCAGGTCGATTTCCAGCAGGCCCATGTCCTGGATGATGAGCGCGTCGGCGCCGGCCTCGTACACCTGCCAGGCCATGCGGCGGGCACCTTCGAGCTCGTCGTCGCGCAGGATGGTGTTGAGCGTGACGAAGATGCGGCTGTGGAAGCGGTGCGCATGGCGGATGAGTCGCTCCAGGTCGCGCATTTCGTTGCCCGCGCTGGCCCGTGCGCCGAAGGCCGGCCCGCCGATATAGACGGCGTCCGCGCCATGGTTGACCGCCTCGATGCCGATGTCGGCGTCGCGGGCGGGGGAGAGCAGTTCGAGCTGGTGGGGCAGGAGGGACATGGGGCGCGATTATCCCAGCAGGCAGGCCCAAGGGGGCCGGCGGCGGACCCTTCCTGCGTGGACAGTCTTCCGGGCCGATGCTGCTCCTGTCACCCGGCGCACCGATTTGGCGACGGTTCGCTCCGAAATGGTGCGACTGCCGGTACGATAGCCCCGGCGCCGCCCCGTGCGGTGCCTTTTTCCGCCATTCCCGAGACTGTCAGGAGACCTCCGAAGTGCCTTCCGTTTTCCGCTTCCTCCCCTTGTTGCCCCGTGCCGCGGCCGCTGCCGCCGTGCTGTCTGCCTTCGCCGCCGCGCCCGCGGGCGCGCAGGACGTGCAGACCGTCAAGATCGGCCATGCCGGCCCCGTCTCCGGCGGCATCGCGCACATCGGCAAGGACACCGAAAACGGCGTGCGCATGGCGGTGGACGACCTCAACGCGCAGAACCTCGTCATCGGCGGCAAGAAGATCCGCTTCGAGATCGCGGCGGAAGACGATGCCGGCGACCCGCGCCAGGCCACGGCCATCGCGCAGAAGTTCTGCGACCTGAAGGTGGCGGGCGTGGTCGGCCACCTGCAGTCGGGCACCTCCATCCCGGCGTCCTCGCTCTACGACAAGTGCGGCCTGCCGAACATCACGGCCGCCGCCACCAATCCCGACCTGACCAAGCCGGGCTACAAGACCACGTTCCGCCTGATCGCCAACGACAGCGCCCTGGGCGCTGCCCTGGCCATCTACGCGGCCGACCACCTCAAGCTCAAGACCGTCGCCGTCATCGACGACCGCACGGCCTACGGCCAGGGCGTGGCCCAGGTGTTCAAGGCCACGGCGCTGCAGAAGGGCCTGAAGGTGGTGGCCGAGGAGTTCACCAACGACAAGGCCACCGATTTCATGGCCATCCTGACCTCCATCAAGCCGAAGAAGCCCGACGCGATCTTCTACGGCGGCCTCGATGCGCAGGCCGGCCCGATGCTGCGCCAGATGGAGCAGTTGGGCATGGGCGACGTGAAGTTCTTCGGCGGCGACGCGCTCTGCACCGAGAAGCTGCCCGACCTGTCCGCCAAGTCGGCGGCACTCAAGAACGTGACCTGTGCCACGGGCGGCGCGTCCGTCGCGAAGATGCAGGGTGGCGCGGAGTGGAAGAAGCGCTACGACGCCAAGTTCCCCGGCCAGTTCCAGATCTACAGCCCCTACGCCTACGACGCCGCCATGGTGCTGGTGGACGCCATGAAGCGCGCCGACTCGGTGGATCCGAAGGTCTACACCCCCTTCATCGCCAAGACTCAGTACAAGGGCGTGACCGCCAACGTGTCCTTCACGCCGAAGGGCGAGCTGACGGCGCCCGCCGTGACGCTCTACCACTACCCGGCCAACGCGCGCGTGGCGCTGAACTGAGCTGAGGCTGCCTGCCTCCGGCACGCCGCGGGCGGCGCCGGTTCCGATACAGTGGCGTGCCGCGCCCGGGTCTCCGGGCGCGGCACGTCTGTTTTGGCGAGGGCGGCGATGCCGCCCGTGCAGCGGTGATGAACGAGGAGCGACGGTATGCGCATGGCATTGGGACTGGTGGGCCTGCTGATGGCCCTGGCCGTGGTGGCCTTGCTGGTGAAGCAGCAGGTGGGCGGCACGCGCGTGGCGGTGCCGGTGGTGCCGGGCGCGCAGGCACCGGCCTCCGGCGCATCGGCCCCCACGGTGCAGATGCAGGGCCGGCAGGTGCAGGAGCAGGTGCGCCAGCAGGTGGAGTCGCTCATGCAGCAGCCGCGGCCCATGCCGGACGACGAGGCGAAGTGAAGACATCGTTGTGCACCGGGCGTGGCCCTTCGCTGGCCTGCGCCCGCCTCCCATGGGTCCGCTAGCGGACCAGGGGCCGGGCCCCGTTCCCGGTGGAGCGGACCGCCAGGCCGACGAGGCCTGGATGCGGATCGCGCTGCAGGAAGCGGCAGAGGCCGCCGCGCGCGGCGAGATTCCCGTGGGCGCGGTGGTGGTCCGCGGCGGCGAACTGGTAGCACGGGGCAGCAATGCGCCCATCGCCGGCCACGATCCCACGGCACATGCGGAGATCGTGGCGCTGCGGGCCGCGGCCGGGCGCCTGGGCAACTACCGGCTCGACGGCTGCACGCTGTACGTGACGCTGGAGCCCTGCGCCATGTGCAGCGGCGCCATGCTGCACGCCCGGCTGGACCGGGTGGTGTACGGCGCCCCCGACGCCAAGACCGGCGCGGCGGGTTCGGTGGTGGACCTGTTCGCGCAGCCGGCATTGAACCACCATACGCGCATCGAGGGCGGCGTTCTGGCGCAGGAGTGCGGCGCGCTGCTGAGCGGCTTCTTCCAGTCGCGGCGCCAGGCCCGGCGCGCCCATGCGCGCGCCGCCCATCCCCTGCGGGACGACGCGCTGCGCACGCCGGACGCGCGCTTTGCCGGCCTGCCGGACTGGCCCTGGGCCCCGCGCTACATCAGCGACCTGCCGGCCCTGGCGGGCCTGCGCATGCACTACCTGGACGAGGGGCCGAGCGATGCGCCCCGCACCTGGCTGTGCCTGCACGGCACCGGCAGCTGGAGCTACCTGTTCCGGCACATGCTGCCGGTCTGGCTGGCTGCCGGCGACCGCGTGGTCGTGCCCGACCTGATCGGATTCGGCCGCAGTGACAAGCCCAAGAAGGAAGCCGCGCACACGCTGCCCTGGCACCACCGCACGCTGGCCGAACTGGTGGCGCGGCTCGACCTGCGTCGCACCGTGCTGGTTGCACACGGGGAGGGCGGCCTGCCCGGCATGGCTTTGCCGGCAGCGTCGCCCGACGCGCTCCCGGATGCCGGCGGCCGGTTCACCGGGCTGCTGGCGATCAATGCCTGGCTTCCCCCTGGCGACGGCGTGCCGCTGCCGCCGGGCCTGGCCGCCTGGCGCAAAGCGCTGGCCGCACGGCAGGCGGCGGTGCTGCG
>CP028296.1:2502025-2502626 GCA_003029925.1 Paracidovorax avenae
GCCCGGCTGCTGCGGCGGCGCCTTCCGCCGCATCCCGGCCGCCGAGCCGCGCGCTCAAGCCGGCACCCGTGACCGCCGCATCACCGGCGGCCGAGCGTGCCCGGCTGGTGATGGAGCCCCTGGATGTCTGGCTGGACGGCCCGCTGCCGCTGCGCCAGTCGGCCGAACTGGCCCGTGCCGCGGACACCACCTCCCCCGAGCAGCGGGCCCAGGCCGCTGCCCTGTGGAAGGCCCTCAACACCCCCGTGGAGGATATGCAGCGCGCGGCCGGCCAGGTCGCGCAGCTCCAGGGGACCGTGGCAACCGAGCGCGCCCGCGCCGCATCCGAGCGCGCCACGGCGGCCGACCTGCGGCAACGGCTGGACAGCGCCGAGTCCGAGCGCTTCCCGGCCGTCCTGGTCTATGCGCTGGTGGGCCTGCTGGTGCTGCTGGCCTTGCTGGCCGCCTGGCTGTGGGGCCGCGCCCGCAGGGCAGCGGCCTCCGCCTGGACCGAGGCTGTCGCGGCCAGCAGCCAGCCCTGGGAGCCCGGTGGCGAGCCGCTGGCGCCGGACGGCTCCGCTCTGGCGACCCGGCCGCTGGCGGATGCACCCGCGGTCCGCCC
>CP028296.1:2503298-2566162 GCA_003029925.1 Paracidovorax avenae
GGCCAGGGTGCCCCCGGTGGCGGCCGAGCCGACGGCTCCCGTGGCGGCGGCGGCCCCGGTCGAGCGGCCCGCCTTCCGGCTTCCCGCGTTCGCGGACTCTCTCTCCGGTGCGGTGCTGGTCGAAGGACCGGTGATGACGCGCAATGCGCCGCTGGCTCCCGAGCCCGCGCCCGCGCCGGCCGCGCCAGCTCCTGCACCCGTCGTGGCGCCTGCGCCTGCCCCGGTGGCGGCGCCCGCGCCCGCCGCGATGCCCCGCATGGCGGGCCCGCAGCCCGAAGACCTGTTCGACATCCAGCAGCAGGCGGAATTCTTCGTGTCGGTGGGCGAGCACGACCAGGCCATCGCCGTGCTCCGGCAGCACATCGCCGCCCATGGGGACACCTCGGCGTTCGCCTACCTGGAGCTGCTGCGGCTCTACCACACCCTCGGCCGCGTGGAAGGCTTCCACCAGTTGCGGGAGCAGTTCTGCGCGCAGTTCAACGTCTCGGTTCCCGAGTTCGGTAATTTCCATCGCAGCGGCAAGACCCTGCAGGGCTTCCCCGAAGCCCTGGCGGCGATCGAGGCCGAATGGTCTTCGCCGGCCGTGCTCGGGGTGATCGAGGGATTCCTGTTCCGCCAGGCCGACGCGCCCAAGGCTACACAGTTCGACCTGGCGGCCTTCGACGATCTGCTGCTGCTGCTGGCCATCGCCCAGACCACGCCTGCCAGCGCCCGGGGCCCGGCGCCTCCGCGCCTGCGCACCACGCCGAACGACATCCCGGCCGAGGAAGTACAGGCCGCCGCTGCGCCGGTCCGTGCCGCCAGCACCGCGCCCGAAGGGGAGCTGCGTTCATTCGATACGCTCTCGGCCGGCCTGACCTGGGAGTCGCTGCCCGCGCCGCTGCCGCGGGCCCCGTCCACCGCGCCGTCTCCCCTGCACGAGGACCCGGACGCGATGCTCGACATCGACCTGTCCGATCCGCCCCACCTCACGCTCAGCGACCTGCCACCGGTGCCGGTGACGCCGCCGCCCGCGCCCGGCCAGTCGGTGGGCTTCGGGATGGACGAAAAGATGGAACTGCGCCTGGAACTGGACGAGTTCGAGCGCAAGAACCGCATGCCCAAGGGCTGATGCGGTGCCGGCGGAGGCGGGCTACCGCCCCATGCGCCGCATGAGGTCGCGCGCCCCGGCTTCCGGATCGGGGGCGTTCACCAGCGCGCGCACCACGGCGATCGACCCCACGCCGGTCTCGAGCACTTCTGCGAACTGCTCCGCGCCGATCCCGCCGATGGCCACCTGCGGGTAGCCGCGCATGAGCCGCGCATAGCCCGCGAGGCGGGCCAGCCCCTGGGGTACGGTCGCCATCTTCTTGAGTGTCGTGGGGAACACCGCGCCCATGGCCACATAGCTGGGCGCTGCCGCGTCGGCGCGCACCATCTCGGCGTATCCGTGCGTGCTTACCCCGAGCCGCAATCCGGAGGCGCGCAGCGTCTCCAGCGATCCCGAGGGCAGTGCGTCGAGGTCTTCCTGGCCCAGGTGGACACCATAGGCACCGGCCTCGATGGCGGCCTGCCAATGGTCGTTGATGAAGAGCAGGGCGGAAGTGCCCCGCACCGCCTCGACCGCGGCCCGCACTTCGCGTTCGATGGCCGCGCGGTCCTCCGACTTGAAGCGCAACTGCACCGTCGGCACGCCGGCCCGTGCCATGCGGCCCACCCAGTGGGCGTCGGGCAGCACGGCGTACAGGCCGAGCCTGTCCGGGCAGTGGGCGAAGGGGCGGGCATGGGGCCGGGGCTGCAGGCCGAAGTCCACGGGCTCGTCGGGCCATTGCGCTGCGTCGAAGTGGCCCGTGCGGTCTGTCCGGGCCTGCCAGGCGCGCGCCAGGCAGTCGGCGTCCACGGCGATGAAGCCGAGCTGGCTGCAGGCGCTCAGGGCGGCAGCATAGGCCGCTCCGCCGTGCGTGGGGGCCGGTGCGGGCTGGGCGGGAAAGCCGGCGAAGGCCGCCGCGTGGGCCTGCACGATGGCACCGGCCATCGCCTGGAGGGTGGAATCTTCAGCCATGGTCGTGGTGCCAGAAAGGGGTGCCGAGCACGGGCGTGCTCGGCTGGGCTGCGTCCTGCGCGGACATGGCGCCGGCCTGCCGGGCGGTGCGTCCGGCCTGCACCGCGTCGGCGAATGCGCCGGCCATGGCCACCGGGTCCTGCGCCAGGGCCACGGCCGTGTTGAGCAGCACGCCGTCGTAGCCCCACTCCATCACCTGGCAGGCATGGGAGGGCAGGCCCAGGCCCGCATCCACGAGCAGGGGCACGTCCAGCCGCTCGCGCAGCGTGCGCAGCGCGTACGGATTGACGGGGCCGCGGCCGGTGCCGATGGGCGCGGCCCAGGGCATGACGGCCTGGCAGCCCACGTCC
This sequence comes from Paracidovorax avenae, assembly GCA_003029925.1. Classification (GTDB taxonomy): domain Bacteria; phylum Pseudomonadota; class Gammaproteobacteria; order Burkholderiales; family Burkholderiaceae_C; genus Paracidovorax; species Paracidovorax avenae_A. The sequence continues at coordinate 2,505,690 of CP028296.1, forward strand.
ACCAGGCGCTGGCAGAGCACGAGGTCTTCGGTGCAGTAGGGCAGCACGTGGAAGCCGTCGCGCACCAGCTGGGAGGCGGCCTCCACGAGGTTCAGCGTGTCGGGCTGCAGCGTGTAGTCGTCGCCGATCAGCTCCAGCTTGATCCAGGGCGTGCCGAAGACTTCGCGGGCCATCTGGGCGGTGGTGACGGCTTCCTGGATGCTGTGGCAGCCGGCGGTGTTCGGCAGCACCGGCACGTCCAGCCGGCGCAGCAGTTCCCAGAAGCCGCTGCCGGCTTCCGCGGGATTGCTGCCCTGGCGCCGCAGCGAGGCGGTCACCATGGCCGGGCGGGCACGCCGCACAGCGGCCTCCAGCACGCTGGGCGAGGGATAGCGAGCGGTTCCCAGCAGGAGCCGGCTGGCGAAGCGCTGGCCGTAGAGGACCAGGGCGTCATCGGATGCGGTGTCGGGCATGGCGGATGTCGAGGGAGGAGAAGGCGGGGAGCCGGCGTGGCCTGCGAAGGCAGTCGGGCGTTCGGGCGCGGTGGACGTGGGTCAGCCGCCCGTCACGGGCGCGATGATTTCCACCCGGTCGTCGGGTTGCAGCGCGTGGTCGGCATGGCGGGCCTGGGGGACGAACACGGTGTTGACGGCCACCGCGAAGGGCGGGCGGGCGGCGATCGCCGCGATGGCATGGGCCACGGTGGCGCCCTCGGGCAGCTCGGTGGCTTTCTGGTTGATGACGACGTTCATGGCAGTGCGGCGGCGGGCTCGAGGTCCAGCGCCAGGTCGAAGCGGGAGGCGAGTGGGGATTGTCCTTCGTTCAGGCATTCCATCACCACGTCCAGGATGGCCGGGGAAATCATGAAGCCGTGCCGGTACAGGCCGTTCACCTGCAGCACGCGCGGCGCGGTGCGCCGCACCGCGGGCAGGTTGTCGGGCAGGGTGGGGCGGCACTGGGTGGCGATCTCGAGGATCCGGGCCTCGGCGAAGCCGGGGTGCACGGCATAGGCCGCGCTCAGCAGTTCCAGGGTGGAGCGCACGCTCGCGGGCGAGAGGTCGTCCGATTCGATCTCGGTGGCGCCGATCACGAAGATGTGGTCCTGCTTGGGGGCGATGTAGATGGGGTAGCGCGGATGCACCAGCCGGGTGGGGCGGCGCAGCGCCACGCCGGGCGCGTGCAGCCGGACCACCTCGCCGCGCACGCCGCGCAGTTCGGACCACTGCGCCCGGGCGCCCAGGCCCCGGCAGTCCAGCACCCAGTCGGGCTGGCCGGGCGTGCCCGGCGTGAAATCTTCCGGAGCGCGGGGGCTGTGCCAGTGCACCCGGACGCCGCGGGCGCGCATGGCGTGCTCCAGGGCCGCGAGCAGTTGCCGGTTGTCGAGCTGGCCCTCGCCTGGCAGGTACAGGCCCTGGTGGAAGCGCTGCCCCTGGAGGGCGGGCTCCGCCTCCTGCAACTCCCTGCCGTCCAGCACCTGCAGGGCGGGCAGCTCGGGCACGGTGCGGGCCGTGCGCTCCAGCACGCCGCGCAGCCGCGCGGCCTCGGCAGCATCCTGGCGGTGCCAGAGGATGAGGGTGCCCTCCTGCTGGAAGAACACGGGCCACTCGAGGCCGGCCAGCAGCTGGGGCCAGCGCGACAGTGCATGGTGCCCCATGCGGACCACGCCGGGTTCGGTGATGGCGGATTCCGCCAGCGGCGCGAGCATGGCGGCGGCGATGCGGGCGGCGGCACCCTGGGCGTCGGGGCCCTGGGCCTCGTACACCTCCACGGCGTGCCCCTGCCGCGCCAGATCGGCGGCCAGCAGCCGGCCCATGAGGCCGGCGCCCAGGATGGCGATGGAGGAATGCGGGGACAGCAGGGCGGTCATGGGCGGGCGGTGGATGCGGTTCTCGTCGGTCGGGCGCTTGCGCGCGAAGGCGCGGCACGGAGAACAGGCGGCGGTCCACCGTCGAAACTCCCCACGCCAGCATGACCTGGATCGGGTGCCGAGGGTCTCTCTCAGCCGCGCCCGGCGGGCGCGGCACCCCTGTTTCGTCCGTTGCCTGAATTACAGCACAGCGTTGCAAAAGGCGTATTTGATATCGCGCATGCGCCATAATTTTTGCCATGAATTCCAAGCCTCTCGAACCACGGCCGGCGGCGTCCGCCGTGGAAGGATCCCGCTACGTGCGCGTCCTGTCCATTGCAGGGTCTGACAGCGGGGGCGGGGCGGGCATCCAGGCCGACCTGAAGACCTTCGCCGCCCTGGGCTGCTACGGCATGACCGCCATCACGGCCATCACCGCACAGAACACACAGGGCGTACGCTCCATCCATGGCGTGCCCGCCGCCATCCTGCGCGACCAGATCGACGCGGTGGTGGAAGACATCGGCGTGGATGCCGTCAAGATCGGCATGCTGCATGCTCCCGAGGTCGCCGAGGTGGTGGCCGATGCGATTCGCCGGCATGCGCTGCCGCACGTGGTGCTCGATCCCGTCATGGTGGCCACCAGCGGCGACCGCCTCATCGCGCCGGACACCGTGCGGGTGCTGGTGGAGGCGCTGTTTCCGCTGGCCACGGTGGTGACGCCGAACCTCGACGAGGCCGGCATGCTGCTGGGCCGTGCCATCCAGGACGAAGGCGCCATGGACGCCGCGGCGCAGGAGCTGTTGGGCCTCGGCGCCCCGGCCGTGCTGCTCAAGGGCGGGCACCTGCCGGGCGACGCGCTGGTGGATGTGCTGGCCGTGCGGGGCCTGGCCCAGCACCTGCGCCTGCGGTCCGCACGCATCCCGACGCGCAACGGCCATGGCACGGGCTGCACGCTGTCATCCGCGATCGCCGCCCACCTGGCCCTGGGCAGCGGCCTGCGCGAAGCGGTGGCAGCCGCGCATGCCTACGTACAGGCGGCGATCACGGCCGGTGCGCCGGTGCGCACGGGCCGCGGCGCCGGCCCGCTCGACCATGGGCACGCGCCCGTGGCGCAGCGCATCCGGCGCGATCCGGCCGCGACCGGGGGTGCCCTGTGAGCGGCCGCCTGCGGCGCCGAGGGGAGGGCGCATGAGTCTCCGCGCTCCGGACCCGGAGCACATCCGGGAAGCCTTCTCCGCGCAGGATGCGCTCGTGCAGCGCTACGTGCTGCAGGACGTGATCGGCACGGGCTCCTACGGCATCGTGTTTTCTGCGGCCCATCGCCAGACCGCCCAGAAGGTGGTGCTGAAGTTCGTCCGCATCGACGAGGACGAGCGCCTGTTCAAGCGGTTCCGGCGCGAGATCGCGGCCTGCGCCCGGCTCCACCATCCGCACATCGTGCAACTGCTCGACGAGGGCGTGTGCGGCCCGTTCGTCTTCGCGGTGTTCGAGTTCGTCCCGGGCCTGACGCTGCGGCAGTTGCTGCAGAACCAGGGCGCGCTGCCCGCGGCCGAGGCTGGCCGCCTCATGCTCCAGGTGCTGGACGCCATGGCCTGCGCGCACGATGCGGGCATCACGCACCGCGACCTCAAGCCCGAGAACATCATGATCAGCGCCTCGGGGCTGACCTCGCATGCCAAGGTGCTGGATTTCGGCATCAGCACGCTGCTGCCCGGCTTCGGCGATGCCCTGGCCACGCAGCTCACGCGCGAGGGGGAATATGTCGGCACGCCGGCCTACAGCTCGCCGGAGCAGTTGCGCGGCGAAGCCGTGACCCCCCAGGCCGACCTCTATGCCTGGGGACTGATCTTCCTGGAGTGCCTCACCGGCAAGGTGGTCACGGGCGAATCCACCGCCGAGATCTACCAGCGGCAGCTGTCGCCCCAGGAGTTCAGCCTGCCCCAGGCGATACAGGGCCATCCGCTGGCCGAGGTGCTGCGCAGCGCCCTGCGCAAGCGCTGCCAGGACCGGGCCGCCTCGGCGCGCCAGCTCTGGGAACGCTCGGCCGCCGTGCGCCTGGACGACCTGGTGGGCATCCTGCGCACGCGCCCGGGCGCCGGCCCGAGCGCCATCGCGCCCACCGTGGCCTTCGGCACGCCGCATGAAGAGAAGCGGCAGTTGACCCTGCTGTACTGCGGCGTCTATTTCTCTGAGTTGCCCGATACGGTCGACGAGGAGGCCGCGGAGCGGCAGGAGATGCTCCAGCGCAGCGTGCTGCGCCGCCTCATCGATGTCGCCGTGCAGCGCGGCGGCACGCTGGGCGGCACATTGGGGACGCATTTCCTGGTCACGCTCGGCTACTCCTCCCACGCCGAGGCCGATGCCCGCCTGGCCGCCCAGATCTCCCGCGAACTGGTGCGCTCGGCAGAGGATGCGGGCCCGGAGGTGCGCTGGCAGGTGCGCATCGGCCTGCACACGGGTTCCGTCCTGATCGAAAGCGGTTCGGTCGTGCCGTGCCGCGCGCTGGACATCACCATGCGGATGGAGGCCGCGGCAGCCGATGGCCAGGTGGTCGTGAGCGAGGCGGCGCGCCAGCGCCTGCGCCACCATGCGCGCTTCGTGCCGCAGGGCGGCGTGCGCCTGCCGGGTGCCGCCTCGGAAATACCTTCCTTCGGCATGCTGCCCGAGGAGGCCGCGCGCCAACCGCTGCGCGAAGCCGTGGGCCGGTGGCGCGAACTGCTGGCGCTGCGCCGCCGCTGGCGGGACGCGGCCGCCGGGCGGGGGCGGGCGGTGCTGGTGCGCGGCGAGGCCGGCATCGGCAAATCCTGCCTGAGCGAAACCTTCCTGTCGCAGGTGGAGGGGCGCGAGGGGCTGGTCCTGCGCACCGCCTGCTGGCCCGAGCAGGAGAACAGCGCCCTGGCGCCCATGCTCGCCCTGGTGCGCGCGCAGTGCGGCGATCCGGAGGCCCCTGATGACGCTGTCGTGGATCGCCTGTCGGCCCTGCTGTCCGCGGCCGGCTGCGACGTAGAGCGCGTGCTGCCGATCTTCTGCGTCTGGCTGTCGCTGCAGGTCGGCCGGCACCAGGTCGTGGACATCGCCCCCGCGCTGCAGAAGGCGCTGCTGATGGAGGCCGCGCAGCGCTGGCTGCAGACGCAGGCGCGCTCCGCTCCGGTGCTGCTGTTCGTCGAGGACCTGCACTGGGCGGATTCCGCCACGCTGGAATGGCTGGCGGCGCTCGCGGGCGCCATGGCGGAGCAGCGGTGGATGCTGCTGCTCACGGCCCGGCCCGAATGGGAGCCGCCCCTGTCCATGGCCGGTGCGCTGCAGCGGCTGGAAGTAGGGCGCCTGGGGCCGGCCGAGGCTGCGTCCATGGTGCGGCACGTGCTGGCGCCGCGCCGGGTGTCGCAGGCGGTCATCGACCACGTGGTCGCCCGTACCGATGGCGTCGCGCTGTTCATCCAGGAGCTGGCGCGCACGCTGCTGGAAACCTGCCTGGTCGAGCGGGACGGCCTGTGGGACTTCCAGGAGCAGGCCGACCTGAAGGGCATCCCGATCACCCTGCGCGACTCGCTGGAAAGCCGCTTCATGCAGCTCGGCCCGGCGCGCGAGGTGCTGCGCTGGGCCTCCATCTGGGGGAGGCGGTTCGATGCCGAATGGCTGCCGGACTGCGGCATGCAGGACGTGGAGGACAGCCTGCGGTCCCTGGTGGACGTGGGGCTGCTCATGCCGGCGGATGCCGCGGGCCACTACCTGTTCCGGCATGCGCTGATCCGCGACGCCGCCTACGACAGCATGCTGGCGACGCAGCGCTCGCACATGCACGGCGTGGTCGCCACGGTGATATTGAAGCGGCGCCCGCGCGTGCGCGACGAGGAGCCCGGCCTGCTGGCGCACCACTATGCACTGGCGCGGGATTTCGCGAACGCGGTGCCGGCGGGGCTTGCCCAGTTGCGCATGACGCAGCACCGCTCGCTGAACGACGAGACCATCACCTACTCGCGCACGGTGGAGGAGTGGATCGACCGCCTGGACGAACCCGACCGCTGGGAGCCCCGCCTGGCGCTGGACGGCTACGTGCTGCAGGCGCTGATGAACAAGTACGGCTGGGCGCATCCCCAGGTCGAGCAGCGCATCGAGCAGTCCCGGGGGCTGGTGGAGCGCGACATCTCGGTGGACCTGCGCGTGCAGCATATCTGGCTCATGCTCACCTACCACCACGTGGCGAGCCACCGCGCCGAGGTCATGCGCCTGAGCCTGCAGCTGGAAGAGCTGGCGCGCCGGCAGGGGGATGCGGGCATCCTGGTGGCGGCCTGCACCTGGATCGGGCTGGCGTTCTATTCCGAAGGCCGCTTCGAGGAAGCGGAGCGCTATCTCTCCGAGGCCATCGACGAGCGCCATGCAGATGCCTCGAAGCACCACGCCGCGCAACTGGGCTTCGACACCGTGTCGTGGGCGCTGGCCGCGCGGTCCCTGGTCCGCTGGGGCGCCGGCCACGACGCGCTGGCGAACGAGGATGGCGTGCGTGCGGTGGAGCGCGCCCGGGCCCTCGCGCACATTCCCTCGATGGGGATCACCATGCTCTACCAGGCGCTGGGCTACCTGGGGCGGCAGGATGTCGAGCGCGCCCGCCAGGTGGTGGATGAGCTGATCGAGCTGTCCGGGCGCTATGGCCTGCCGGCCTTCCGGGGGTATGCCGAGGTCATCCGCTGCTGGGTGGTGGGCGACCTGGCCGGCGCCGACGGAATGATCGAGGCGCTCTGGGGCATCGGCTGCAAATACTGCCAGACCTATTACCGGGCCTTCTGCGCGGAAATCCTGGCGCGGCAGGGCCGCTGGGCCGACGCCTCCGGCCGCCTGGAACACTGCATCGAACTCGCGCGCGAACTGGACGAGGGCATATACACTGCGGAATTGTGGCTGCAGAAGGCCCACTGCCTGCTGCAGGACGGTGCGCGCGCCGAAGAGGCCGCCGCCTGCCTGCGCCAGGCCGTCCAGGTCGCCCGGGAGGGCGGCAAACACCGGGTGGAGGCACAGGCGCTGTCACGCCTGCGCCATGTGGATCCCGCATCCTGCACTGCCAGCGATGAAGAGCGGTTGCAGTCCTTGCTGGGTATGCGCCCCGAGCTCGGGGCTTTCGTGTGTTGATCCGATGATGAGGGGAGGATTCCAATGAGTTCCATTCAGCAACCGCCCGGCGATCCCTTGCTGGAGTTCCGGCTGGCCTATCTGCGCGCCATCGCCAAATCCTGGTACGAGACCGACTACCGCGACCGCCTGCTCGCGCAGAAGGACATCCAGCCGCAGCTCGCCAAGGACTTCGGCCTGAAGACCATCTGGCCCTGGCTCGACGTGTCCCTGGAGCGCAGCGACAACCCGCTCGACCAGACCCTGTGGAAGCCCGAGCTGACCGCGGGCTGGATCGGCCTGGACGACGCATTCGAGATCGTGTTCCCCGAGGCGCCCTCCGACCGTGCCGCCGAGGCGCTGGCCAGCTATTACCAGCTGTTCCCCACCCTCATGGGCGCGACCGCCGACATCAGCAACGAGGAGCACGTGCCGCCGGGCATCGTGGGCGGTGCACTGCCCACCGGCCTGGGCATCCCGGGCGGAGACCCCGGCTCCCTGCTGGCCTTCGGCGGCGTGGTGCTGCGCGCCATCGCGCTTGCCTGGCAGTCGAAGGAGTTCCGCGACGAACTGCTGAACCCCCAGTGCAGCGATGCTGCCGGCCTGCTGAGCCAATGGCTGGGCTACAACAATCCCTTCAACTTCTCCATCCGGTTCACGCCCAACAAGGCGCTGACCTGGGATGCCGGCAAGGGGTACTGGAACCAGCTCAACCCGGACGGCAGCAAGATCAAGAACCGCATCGTGCTGAACTATCCGAACGCACCGGAAGCCCGCGATTTCTGGCCGATCTCGCTCACGTCGTACAACAACACCGGCAGCGCCTACCCGTTCACCTGCTGAGTGCCTGCCCTGCCACCTGAAGGGGCGGCCGGCGTCGCCGGGGCCTGGGAGGCCCTGCGCGGCAGTTCCGCCACCCTGGCGCTTACCCTGAGCGCGCGGGCTTCCCCGCTGGCACGCGAGGCCGATGCCGCATGGGTGGATCCCTGGGCTGCGCCGTTGCTGGCGCAGTGCCCCTGGGACCTGCGCCGCGCGGCGGACGACCCCGCGCTGGTGCGGGCCGTGGTGGTGCGCAGCCTGGCCTTCGACCGCATGGTGCTCCAGGCCTGCGCCGAGCGGCCTGTCCACGCCGTGGCCAGCCTGGGCGTGGGGCTCTGCACCCGGCAGGGCCGGCTGGCGCCGTCCCTGCCCGGTGTCGGGTGGATCGATGCCGACCTGCCGGAAGTCATCGCCCTGCGGCGCCTGCTGCTGCCTTCCGTCGCGGCGGCGGGCCAGCGCCAACTGGTGCCCGGTGCCCTGCAGGACAGTGCGTGGCTGGACGCCATGCCCTGGAAAGACGGCCGGCACTTCCTCGTGCTGCTCGAAGGCGTGGCGCCCTACGTGCCCCCGGCGGATATCCGGCACCTGCTGGAGCGGCTCGCGGCGCGCGCGCGGCGCGAAGGCTGCGGCTGCCGCGTGGTGCTCGATTACCTGCATCCGGATTTCGTCCCGATCGCCGCCTGGCAGGCGGGCCCCGCCATGCTGCCGGTGGTCAGCGGTTTCCGCGACGCTGCCGCGCTGGTGGAGGGCAGCACAGGCTTCCGTGTCCTGCAGGAATGCCAGCCCTTCGGCCTGTTTTCCGAAGCGCACCGCCGGTTCGAGGACGAATTCCGCGGGCGCCATGGCCATGTGCCCTATGCCGTGGCCTGCCTGGAGCAGATCCCCTGAGCCGTGCCCCGGCTGCGGTCCCGGCGCCACGCGCGGTCGTGGCCCCATACCCTGGTGCCGCCTCGTGCGCCCGCCATACTCCCGATACTCCCTGGATGCCCATGGATTGGTTTCATACCGTGCCTTGCTGGCACCCCCGCTTCCGCGCGGTGCCGCGCCCTGCAGCCGTGTCCGCCATGCCCATCCCCACCGCCCCGATCCTCGTCGAGGAGGCGGGCGCGTTTCTGCTGCCCTTCGCGGAGTCGGCCATCCTCGCGCAACTGGTGGACGGTGCGCTGGCCCCCGTGGACTGGTGCGCGTCCGGTGGCGATCCGAGGCACCTGCCCGGCCTGCTGTCGGCGATGGAGGCGCTGGCGCGCCGCGGCGATCTGATCGCGCACGGCGCGGCTCCCGGTGGCTGGGCCGTTCCCCGCGTGGATGCCGCACCGGTGAGGGAAGAGGGCGATGCCGGCAGCGTGACCTGGCTGGCGGAGCCCGGCGCGCTGCCGGCTTGGCGCGCCGCGGTGGATGCCGCTGGTGGAGGCGCCGTGGCAGAGGTGGACCTCGTGCTGTGCGAGGACTATTTCGATCCCCGGCTGGCGGGGGAATGGGGCCGCGCGCTCCAGGCGGGACGGTCGCGCTGGTGGATGCCGGTGCGCCTGGGCGGCGCGCAGGCCATCGCCGGCCCTTTGCTGCGTCCGGGTGGGCCCGGGCCGTGCTGGCACTGCTTCCTGCACCGCCTGCGGCGCAACAGCCCGGGGCGCGCCTGGCTGGAGCGGGAGGTTCCGGGCTCGCACGGGCTGGTGCCCCTGTTCAGCGACCCGGCGGGCCGGGCGCTGCGCTGGCGCCAGGTGCAGGGGACCTTGCACCGCCTGCTGGCCGATGCCGTGCCGGGGCGGTTCGCCGTGCTCGGCAGCCCCCAGGCGCCGGGCGGAGGTGAGGGTGATTCGGAAGCATGGGAGGCGGTGCCGCGGCGGCCCCAGTGCCCGCAGTGCGGGGACGCCGGATGGATGGAGCGGCAGGCCCGGCAGCCCGTGCAATTGCGCGATGTGCATGCCTTGCCGGGCGCGCGGGGCGGCTCCCGCACGGTACCACCAGAAGCCACGGTCCAGTCCGTGCAGCCCTCCGTCGGGGCGTGGGCCGGCGTGGTGACGGAGTGCTCGCCACTGCCCCTGCCGGAAGCCGGCGCCATCACGGTCTATCGCAGTGCCTTCCATCCGGCCGGCCCGCAGGAAGGTGGCCCGGTGGCGGCGCGCTGGTGCCTCGGCAAGGGCATGACCGCCGCCCAGGCGCAGGCGAGCGCGCTGTGCGAGGCGGTGGAGCGCTACGCCGCGGGCTTTCAGGGCGACGAAGCCTGGACCGAGGCGGGCGAGGACGCGCTGCCCGCTCCCGCCTTCGGGCCGCGCTCGCTGGTGTTCGTGAGCGACCGGCAGCGTGCCCGGTGCGGCCCGGGGGACGACCGCGTCCGCCGCACCCTGGCCCATCCCGCCGGGGCACCCCTGGCCTGGACCCCCGCCTGGTCCCTCACGCGCGGGGCGCCGTGCTTCCTGCCGCTCGCCCACTGCTACGCGGGCGTGCCTGAACGCTGGTCCCGCTACGGCGAGTGGAACTCGAACGGCTGCGCCGCCGGCAATGGCGTCGAGGAGGCCGTCCTGCAGGGGCTGCAGGAGGTGGTCGAGCGCGACGCCACGGCGATCTGGTGGTACAACGAACTGGCCATGCCCGCGTTCGATCTCGGCCGTGCCGACCCGGAGCATGTCCGCCGCGTGCGCTCCACCCTCGGCAGTGGCTGGAGCTTCTGGGCGCTGGACCTGACCCACGACCTCGGCATCCCGGTGGTGGCCGCCGTGGGCCGCCGCGCCGACGGCGGCTGGGCGCTGGGCTTCGGATGCAGCCTGGATGCCGACATGGCCTGCGAGCGTGCCCTGACGGAACTGGTGCAACTGGTGGCGGTGGGCAAGACCCTGCCTGGACACTGGAACGGCCTGCGCGTCGCATCCCCGCAGTTCCTCCTGCCGGAAGGGGGGGATAATCGCGGTATCGCGTCCTCCGTCCGCGCCTGCGCGGCAACGGGCCGGCGCGGCGGCATCCGTGAGGACATCGCGGCCTGCGTGGAGGCGGCCCGGAGGTGCGGCCTGGAAGTGGTGGTGCACGATTACTCGCGCCCGGACCTTCCGCTGCGCACGGTCAAGACCACGCTTCCCGGCGCCTGCCATATCTGGCCGGAACTCGCGAATCCCCGCCTGTCGCGCGTACCCGTGGCGATGGGATGGCGCGATGCCGCGCGGGACGAGGGCGACCTCAACCCCTGGCCTCTCTACGTCTGACCTGAAAGCGTTCCTGCGGAGCACGATGGCGATTTTGCGCAACCTTTCGAGCGGCCGGAGCATCGTGCTCCGTCCCCTGCATACCTTCGGCCGGCATCCGGATTCGTGCCGTACGGTGCTGCAGGAGGCCGATGTGTCCAAGCTCCATGCCATCGTGCGCTGGTCCGGCATGCGCTGGGAGGTCGCCGACCAGAGCCGCAATGGCACCCTGCTGAACAACGCCCGGCTCCAGCCCGCGCACTGGCACGGCCTGGCGGAGGGTTCCGAAATCCGTTTCGGCGCTTCCGCCGCGGCCGTGTGGACCCTGGTGGATGCCTCGCCGCCCAGGACCGGCCTCTGGCCGCTCGGGGGCGAACCCGTGCTGCGTGTGCTGGACATCCAGGAAAACCTGCTGCCCCACCCCTCGGAGGCGGAATCCAATGTGTTCCAGTCCGAAGGACGCTGGTGGTGGGACCGCATGGACCAGGTGCAGCCGCTGCTGGACGGTCACATCGTCCAGGCGGGTGGGCGGCGCTGGGAGTTCGTGCTCTGCGAGGACCTGGGCGCCACGCAGGACGTGCCCCGCATGCCGTCCGCTGCGGCGCTGCCGGCCCCGCTGTTCGATTTCGACGTGAGCCAGGACGAGGAGCACGTCTGCCTCGACATCCAGCTGGGTGGCCAGTCGCTGTCCCTGGGCGAGCGCATCCACCACTACACCCTGCTCACGCTCGCGCGCCAGCGCCTGCAGGATGCCGGGCGGGACGTTCCGATGGGCAGCCAGGGCTGGCTCGCCATCGATGCCCTGGCGCGCATGCTGGGGGTCGATGTGCCATACCTGAACATCCAGCTGTTCCGGGCGCGGCGGCAGGTCCAGAACACCCTGGGCGCAGCGGGCGACACGGTGTCCGTGGTGGAGCGCCGCCGCGGGGAAGTGCGGTTCGGCGACTATGCCTTCCGCATCCGCAAGGGTGGCCGTCTCGAAGGCGAACGGCCCGGAGCCCGGCCGTGATGCAGAGTTCCTGTAATCGCATGTAATGGGTTGTTGCGCGACTTTTCTCTAGATTACGGTCACCGCGCTGCAATAGCAGTCGCTACAAGAACCATACCGTCATCAGAGGGGGAAGACCTGGCCGGCCGCCGGCCGGGGTCACCAATCCTTCGAGAGAACCGCCATGCAGCAACCACGAACCCATCGGCAGATCGGCAGAGCCCCGCGAGGGGCTGGCGTCCACCGTGCGGGCCAGGTGGACGCCTGAGCGGTGCGAGGAGTCGGCACATGCGATGCATCACCCTCTCTTCCGGCGTGCAGGCTTGTTCCCGGCGCGCAGCGGCGGGTGCCGTGTGGCAGCCGCGGACCCTGTGGGAGTCCTACTACCAGCACGTGATGGGTTCGGCACCCGAGCAAGGTTACCTGTCCGCCTTCTGGCGTCACTACCACGGCAGCTGCGCCGAAATGCATGTGCACGGGCAGGATCTGCTGCGCTGGAGCAGCGAGTGCGATGGCGTGCTGTGCCGGCTGCCCTATACGCCGCTGAGCGATTTCCTTCGGGAGCTCAAGGCGCTCTGCACGCATGCCCACCGCGTGGGCGCGGCCGTGCAGGTGATAGCGGATTGAAACCAGGAGAACATGGCCGACACGGCCAGGGAGGAGAAGCGAGTCCGTCGCGATAACAACAAAAAAGAGAGAAACGCGCCACTTCTGGGAGGTCGATGGCGCGGGGCGAAGGCCCCTGGCAGCGGTGCCAGGGGCCTTCGTCCTTCCTCCAGGCGTCAGTCCGCGACGCCCAGGCGTTCCTTGAGCCGGGTGCTGGTGGTCGTGTACTGCAGGGCGACCGGCGCGCCGGCCAGGTGCTCGGCCGCCGCGAACGCGGCAAGCGTGGCCTCGTGGAAGCCGCAGAGGATGAGCTTGCGCTTGCCGGGATAGGTGTTGATGTCGCCGACGGCGTAGAGCCCCGCCACCCCGGCCGAGAAGGTGGCCATATCCACTTTCACCTGCTTGCGCTCCAGCGCCAGTCCCCAGTCGGCGATGGGACCCAGGCGTGGCGAAACACCCAGGCACAGCAGCAGCGTGTCCAGGGGCTGGGCGTGCTCCGAACCGTCGGAAGCGAGGAGGCTCACGGCGGTGAGCAGGTCCGCCGCCTGCGATGGTTGTTCCGTGGTCTCGATGCCCGTGGCCTGTGCGGCCAGGACGCGGATGCGGCCACTGTCGCGCAGTGCCTGCAGCCGGGCGAGGTTCTGCGGCGGCGCCTGGAAGGCGTCGCGGCGGTGCACCAGGGTGACGTTCGCGGCGGTCTCGGGTCCGGGCTCCGCGCAGGCGATGGCGCGTGCCACGGCCGTGTCTTCGCCCCCCAGGACGACCACCTGCCGGCCGCGGGTGGGCGCGGGCTCTTCGTGATGGAATACCTGGGTGCCGTAAAAGCGTTCGATGCCGTCGATCTTGAGCGTGCGCGGCACGAAGGCCCCCACGCCGGCCGCGATGAACACGGTGCGCGCATGCAGTGTGGTGCCGGCATCGGTGGCGAGCAGGAAGCCGCCATCGGGGGCGGGCTGCAGCGTCTCGACGCGCTGGGAGAGGTGCAGTTGCGGGGAGAACGGCGCGATCTGCCGGTTCAGCAATGCCACCAGCTCGCGGCCGGTGCACACGGGCACGCCCGGAATGTCGTAGATGGGTTTGTCGGCGTACAGCTCGGCGCACTGGCCGCCGACGTGGGGCAGGGCGTCAATCACATGCGCGGCGATGCCCTGCAGGCCGAGCTGGAAGACCTGGAAGAGCCCCACGGGCCCCGCGCCGATGACCACGGCATCGGCTTCGATGAGGCGAGCGTTTTCCATCACAGACGCCGCGCAAGAGCCGCCCCGCCGCGCTGGCGTCGCCCCCCTTCCGGCCAGCGGAGCGCCGCCAGAGAAGGGGGGAGCGGCGCAGCCGCTCGGGGGGATGTGTTCATCTTTCAGCGGATGAGGTCGGCGATCTTGCCGGGCTTGCCGTTCCACTCGTCGGCGTCGGGCAGCGAGGCCTTGCGCTTGGTGATGCTCTTCCATTGCGGAGCGAGCTCGGCGTTGAGCTTGATGAAGGCCTGCTGGTCGGCGGGCAGGTCTTCCTCGGCGTAGATCGCATTGGCCGGGCACTCGGGAATGCACACGGCGCAGTCGATGCACTCGTCGGGATCGATCACGAGGAAGTTCGGGCCTTCGCGGAAGCAGTCCACGGGGCACACGTCCACGCAATCGGTGTACTTGCACTTGATGCAGTTTTCGGAGACGACGTGAGTCATGAGAGGCAGTCTTTGGGTCGGGGTAACCCGCAATTTTAGGGCGGTTCGGGTCCGAGGCGGTTTCAGTTCACCAGCACGGCCGCGGCGGTGCGGTGGCTCGCGGTGTCCACGAGGATCAGGGAACCCAGCACGCGGGCCTGGCCGAACGGCGCGGCGGGCAGGGCCTCCTGCAGCAGCAGGTCCACGTGGCCGATGGCGTTGGGCTCCAGCTGGGCGGCGTCTTCCTCGGCCAGCGTGTGGATGTTCAGGCGGTGCACCACGCGCTGTGCCTTGGCCTTGACCCAGCGGTGGCCGTGCAGTGCCCAGTACACGCGGCCGGCCACCAGGGGCTCGTCATCCATCCAGGCCACGGTGGCGCGGATCTCGCGGCGCGCCGGCCAGGCGGGCACCGGCGCCGGGGTGTCGAAATCGTCCGCGCCGGCCGTTGCCGCGGGGGTGGGCGCAGCCAGTATCCAGTCGCCGCGCGAGACGTCCACCTCGCGGTCGAGGATGATGCCCGCGCTGGTGCCGGCCTGCACCGTATGCGGTTGGCGGGCGTGGTCGAGCACCTGTGCCACGCGGGCGAGCTGGCCGCTCGGGAACACCTGCACTTCCGTGCCGGGCGCGACCTGGCCCGCGGCGACGCGGCCCCAGAAAACGCGGCGGCCCTGCGTCGTGTCCGCCGAGGACGAGAACTTCTCCACCCACTGCACCGGGAAGGCCAGGGCCAGTCCGGTATCGGCGGGCGTGTGGGGCAACTGCTCCAGGATCTGCAGCAGGCTCGGGCCTTCGTAGCCGCACCAGCCGGGCTGCGCATCGACCACGTTCCATCCCTTGAGCGCAGACACGGGTACGGTGGCGCGCACGGCGATGCCGGCCGTCCGGGCGAAGGCTTCCAGCGCGGCCCGGATGTGGCGCCATGCGAGGGCGGGGTCGTCCACCGCGTCGAGCTTGTTCACGGCGAACACCAGCGAATGCACGCGCAGCAGGTGCACCAGCAGGGAGTGGCGGCGCGTCTGCGGCAGCAGCGCCAGCTGCGGGTCGCGCCAGTCGAGCTTGGTGGCATCGACCAGCACCACGGCCGCGTCGGCGCTGGAGGCGGCCGTGACCATGTTGCGGGTGTACTGCTCGTGGCCCGGTGCATCGCCGATGATGAACTTGCGCGTCTCGGTCGCGAAGTAGCGGTAGGCGACGTCGATGGTGATGCCCTGCTCGCGCTCGGCCGAGAGGCCGTCGGTGAGCAGCGCCAGGTCGGTCTCGCCGCCGCGCGTCACGCCGGCCAGGTGATCCTGCAGCACGGCGCGGCTGTCCACCAGCAGGCGCCCGATCAGCGTGCTCTTGCCGTCATCGACCGAGCCGCAGGTGATGAAGCGGAGCGCGGATTGGTGATCGTTCTGGCCGGCTGCGTCTGCGCTGGCAGCTATCGAATTCATTGTCGTCATCAAAAGTATCCGTCTTTCTTGCGCTTTTCCATGGAGGCGTCGGACGTCTTGTCGTCCATGCGGGTGGCGCCTCGCTCGCTCACGTCGGCTGCCAGCGTCTCGATCACGATGTCCGCCGCCGTCGCGGCGCCGCTGGCCACGGGGCAGGTGCAGGTGATGTCGCCCACGGTGCGGAAGCGCACCTCGCGTGTCACCACTTCCTCGCCCTCGCGGGGCGGCGTGAGTTCCGTCACCGGCACGAGCAGGCCCTTGCGCTCGACCACGGCGCGCTGGTGCGCGTAGTAGAGCGAAGGCAGGGCGATCTGTTCGCGGTCGATGTACTGCCACACGTCCAGTTCGGTCCAGTTGCTGATGGGGAACACGCGGAAGTGCTCGCCCGGGGCCAGGCGCGTGTTGAACAGCGTCCACAGCTCGGGCCGCTGGGCCTTGGGCTGCCATTGGCCGAAGCTGTCGCGGTGCGAGAAGATGCGCTCCTTGGCGCGGGCCTTTTCCTCGTCGCGCCGTGCGCCGCCGATCAGCGCGTCGAAGCGGAATTCCTCGATGGCCTCCAGCAGCGTCACCGACTGGTGCACGTTGCGGCTTTCTCCGGGGTGGGCCAGGCGCACGGTGCCCCGCGCCATCGAATCCTCCACGCTGCGCACGATCAGTTCGGCGCCCAGTTCCTTCGCGCGGAAGTCGCGGAAATCCGTGACTTCGGGAAAGTTGTGGCCGGTGTCGATCATCAGCAGCGGATAGGGGATGCGGCCCTGGCTACCGGAGGGCCCCTTCGTGTCCACGAAAGCCTTCTCGGCGCACTTGAGCATCACCAGCGAATCCTTGCCGCCCGAAAACAGCAGGGCGGGGCGCTCGAAGGCGGCGGCCACTTCGCGCAGGATGAAGATGGTTTCTTCCTCCAGCGCGTCGAGGTGGCGGTTGCTGAGCTGGCTGAGCACGTGGGGTTCGGTGCGGGCGTTCATGCGGTCGTTCTCTCGTTCTCTTCTCGTGTGCGGCGGGCGCCTCAAGCAGCGTCCCGGAAATGCGGCAGGGGATGCGCGGCGTCGCCCTGGTAGAAGGCGTGGAAGCGGTCGAACTGGCGCTGCGCATCGGCCAGGTCCACGCCTTCGCGCAGCACGGCCACGTCGAAGCCGCAGCGCGCCATCTGCACGAGCTGGTCGATCAGCACGTCGCCGGTGGCGCGGATCTCGCCGCGGAAGCCGCGCCGCTGGCGCAGCAGGCGGGCCTGGCTGAAGGCGCGGCCATCGGTGAACTTGGGGAAATGCAGGTCGATGCGTTCGATGCCCGCCAGGTCCTGCACGAGCGGATCGGCGTCGTTGGGCATGGCCAGCACGTGGTGCCCCGGCTCGGTGGCGGCCGGATCGTGGGCGGCGATGATTTTCATGGTGTCTCTCGGGGGAATGCGGTGCTCGGGGCTCAGGCGGCCACGCTCTCGGCGGGATGGCGGGCGGCGTTGGCGGCGGCCTTGAAGGGCTCGATGCCGACGCGGCGCACGGTGTCGATGAAGTGCTCGTGCTTCTGGCCGCGGGCGCTGCCGGCGGCCTCGGGCGACAGCGGCTGGCGCTGGTCGCGGTAGGTGGCCAGCAGTGCCTCGATCACGCCGGGCACCTCGGCCGCGCTGAAGGACGGCCCGATGATCTTGCCGGGCACGGCCGGGCCCGACAGGTCGGTGCCGTCGGCGCCGCCGAGCGTGATCTGGTACCACTCCCTGCCGTCCTTGTCCACGCCCAGGATGCCGATGTGGCCGCTGTGGTGGTGGCCGCAGGAGTTGATGCAGCCGCTGATGTGCAGGTCGATCTCGCCCAGGTCCCACAGCTCGTCCAGGTCCTGGTAGCGCTCGGTGATGGCTTCGGCGATGGGCAGCGAGCGCGCGTTGGCGAGCGAGCAGAAGTCGCCGCCGGGGCAGGCGATCATGTCGGTCAGCAGGCCGATGTTGGGCTGGGCCAGGCCCAGCGCGCGCGCTTCCTCGTAGAGGGCGGGCAGCTGGTCGGCACGCACCCAGGGCAGCAGCAGGTTCTGCTCGTGCGTCACGCGGGCCTCGCCGCAGGAGTAGCGGTCGGCGAGGTCGGCGGCCGCGTCCATCTGGTCGGCCGTGGCGTCACCGGGCGCGTAGCCGACGCGCTTGAACGACAGCACCACGGCGCGCAGCAGCGGGTGGCGGTGCGGCAGCACGTTGCGCGTGAGCCAGCGGCCGAAGCCCTGGTCGCCTTCGGCGGCTGCGCGCAACAGCGACAGCGTCTGGCTCTCGGCGTCCGCGCCGCCCAGGTCGGGCACGGGGTCGTGGAAGCAGGCGGCCACGCGGTCGTACTCGGCCTGCGTGATGGTGTGGGGCCCGCCCTCCACCTCGACGATCTGGCGGAATTCCTCTTCCACCTGGTCCACGTAGGTCTGGCCCTCGGACTTCACGAGGATCTTGATGCGCGCCTTCCAGAGGTTGTCGCGGCGGCCGTAGCGGTTGTAGACGCGGATCACCGCCTCCAGGTAGTTCATGAGCTGGTTCCAGGGCAGGAACTCGCGCACCACCGGGCTGATGACCGGCGTGCGGCCCATGCCGCCGCCCACGCGCACCTGGAAGCCCAGCTCGCCGGCCTCGTTCTTCACGAGCTGCAGGCCCACGTCGTACCAGCCGAGCGCGGCGCGGTCTTCGCGGGCGCCGTTGAGCGACACCTTGAACTTGCGCGGCAGGAAGGCGAACTCGGGGTGCAGCGTGCTCCACTGGCGCAGGATTTCGGCGAAGGGCCGCGGATCGGCGATCTCGTCGGCGGCGATGCCGGCCAGCGCGTCGCTGGTGATGTTGCGGATGCAGTTGCCGCTGGTCTGGATGCCGTGCATGTGCACGGAGGCCAGCAGGTCCATCACGTCGGCGCTCTTGTCCAGCGGGATCCAGTTGTACTGCACGTTCGTGCGCGTGGTGAAGTGGCCGTAGCCGTACTTCAGGCGCGTGCCGATGCGGCGGCCGTCGGCGAGCGGGATGTCGCCGAGCTTTTCCTGCGTGGCCTGGGCCTCGGCCAGCAGCGCCGGCTCGGGAATGTCGTATTCGCGGGCGATGCGGGCCAGCACGCGCAACTGGCCGCTGGAGAGCTCGCCGTAGGGCACGGCCACGCGCAGCATGGGGGCGTAGCGCTGCACGTACCAGCCGTTCTGCAGGCGCAGCGGCTTGAACTCGTCGCCGGAGAGCTTGCCGGCCTGGAAGCGGTCCAGCTGATCGCGGTACTGGTCCGCACGCAGGCGGATGAACTGTTGGTCGAATTCTGTGTATTGGTACATGGTGGGGTGGTGCGCCTCGCAGGCGCGCTCAGATCAGAACCAGTTTGGCGCCCGCCCAGGCGAGCAGCACGGAAAGGGCCGAGCGGATGAACCGCTCCGGCGCGCGGGAGACGAGCCGCGAGCCCAGCCAGATGCCCGGCAGGGAGCCGGCCAGCAATTGTGCGAGAAGCGGCCAGTCCACGGAGCCGAGGCTGGCATGGCCCAGGCCCGCCACCAGCGTCAGCGGCACGGCATAGGCGATGTCCGCGGCGATCACGCGCGGCAGCGGCAGCAGGGGAAACACCATCAGCAGCACGGTGACCCCGATCGCGCCGGCGCCCACGGACGTGAAGGTGACCAGCGTGCCGATCAGCGCGCCCAGCAGCACGGGCAGGCTCCAGTGACGGGGACGGTCGGCCTGTGCGCCCACGCTCTGGCGGGCGGCGCGTTCGGCGGCCTGGCGGGCCGGGGAGAAGACGAAGGCTTTGTACAGCGTGGCGGCGGCCGTGAGCAGCAGGGCGCCGCCCAGGGTGGTGGTCATCAGGTGCTGCGCGGTGGCGCTGGCCGGGCCGATGGTGCGCAGTGCCCAGAGGGCCAGGAGGGCCGAGGGGATGCTGCCCGCGCACAGCAGGGCCACCACGCGCCAGGGCACTAGGCGCTGGCGGGCCAGGCTCACCGTCCCGCCCATCTTGGTGAAGGCGGCGAACAGCAGGTCCGTGCCGATGGCCAGGTGGGGCTTGACGCCGAAGAAGAAGATCAGCACGGGCGTCATCAGGGAGCCGCCACCGACCCCGGTGAGGCCGACGATCAGGCCCACCGCGAATCCCGCGAAAACGAACGCCAGGTCATGCATGGGCGTGACTGTAGGGGTTCGCCTTATGGTTTCAAACTATTGTTTGCTCCTGCAGGTATATCGATATATGTATATTGATTCCCGGGCGCGCATTAAAGCGGCATTCTTCTATGGCGAGGTTCACGTTTTCGCAATGCCTGTAAGCGCTTCGCGTGCTCTGGTGCACGGGGAGCTTGGGGCATGTGAATCTGGATCATCCATCCGTTGGTCGCCAACGGTAGTCACAGTTGCAGCACGCGGCTTCTTGCTCCCGTGCACCGCAGAGCTCCGTCAGATTTGACGCGCTTGCTGCAGCAGGGGCGAGGCCAAGGCCGATGGCTTCACGACTGGGAAACATGCCAGGTCAGCGTTTGATCGAGGAAGAAAATGGGATGTGCAGGATCCAAATCGGTGGCCACACGGTCGTCGTACGGTGCTTCAGGGCTTGGGGCAGCCTACGGCTCCAACCAGGGCCAAGAAGCAGGCAGCTCGCGATCCGGGGAGTTGATGCAGCATGACGCTCTATCACCTCGGGGTGGCCAAGCCTCTGGTTCCTCTGGCTCGGCACTTCGCGCAACGCTTCCGTCGTCGCCCAGAAACCATCCCTCTGGCATCGGACTGCAGGATGGGTCGTATGTGCTGAAAAACGGGCAAGTTTTCCCATCAGTGAACACCCTTTCCCGGGCAGAACGCGTGGCGTTTCTTGCAAAGCACGACCCGTGCAATCAGTTGAAGCTGAATAATGATTCGGTGTTCTTCAGGGTGACGGAAAGACAGTGGGTCCAGGATGGAACCCTGAGCGGGCATCCGCAGGCAGGCGCCAGGATCAGGAACCATTTCGCTATTGCCGCGAACCCGTACATGCCGGGATCATTCAAGCCTGCGGAAATGGATGCAATGCATTTGCCGGATCCTGTCCTGAATGTGATGTTCGGGTCAGAAGCCTACGCAGGCTTGAGGAGCTACGCCACCAGTGACTCGCACGTACTGACCATGATGACGCTCGGTGCGTTGCGCGCGGCCGGCGGTGGAGAGGTGTTCCTCGACATAAGCGCCCGATACGGCCAGGACAACGATTCTCGGGCACTGATCGTCACCCTGCCTGAAGGCGCCAAAGTGCCCGTCACCATTCTGGGTTGAGCAGACAGCGGCCGAGCGCATAGCGCCCCGCGCGGCGTTTGCGGCTCGTTCATCTACGTGGGAACCCAGGCTGTAAGGCCAGGGATTGGAGCCCAAGGGCGTGCTGCGTTGGCCGCCTGCCTGCACCTGCCAGTGTGAAACTCCATTCCACGATCCTGGCCTGCGCGACGTGCAGTCTTGGCGTATCGTTGGCGCCGGGCGTTCGCCGCCCTTGCCGCCTGCCGCAGCGCCTCGCCCATGAATGACACCACGCCCTCCGCTCCTACCCCAGCCGCCAGTGCCGGCACCGGTTCCTTTTCCTGGCGACGGATCGCGCTGCCGGCCTTCGGGCCGTCGCTGCTGTTCGGGGTGGGCGAGGGGGCCATCCTGCCGATCGTGCCCCTGCTGGCCCGGGAACTGGGCGCATCGGTCTCGATGGCGGCGTTCGTGGTCACGCTGATCGGGCTGGGCTCGCTGCTGAACAATATCCCCGCGTCGTACATCACGATACGCTGGGGCGAGCGCTGGGCCATCGTCGCCGCGGGCCTGTGGAGCGCGATCGGCATGGCGCTGGCCGTGCTGCTGCCGGGTGTCGTGCCGCTGGCGATCGGCTGCTGCATGGTGGGCATGTCACAGGCCATCTACAACCTGGCGCGCCAGAGCTACCTGACCGAGGCCGTGCCGGCCGCCTACCGCGCCCGGGCCCTGTCCACCCTGGGCGGAGTGATGCGCATCGGCATGTTCATCGGGCCGTTTCTTTCCGCGGCGGCGGTGCATGCCTTCGGGCTGAAGGCTGCCTTCGCCGTCGGCATCGCGGGCGTGCTCGCAGCGGCGGCCGTCGGGGCCCGCCTGCCGGACCTCGTGGCCCCGCCGCATCCCGCAGGTGCGCCGGCCCCGGTGCCGGTGGGCCTGGGGTCCATCCTGGCGGACCACCGCCGGGTGTTCCTGACCTTGGGGCTCGGGGTGGCGCTGGTGAGCGCGGTGCGCGCCTCGCGCCAGGCGGTGATCCCGCTGTGGGCGGACCACCTGCTGCTGGCGCCGGCGGTCACTTCGGTGATCTACGGCATCGCCGGGGGCATCGAGATGCTCTTGTTCTACCCAGCCGGGCGGGTCATGGACCTCAAGGGCCGCCGCTGGGTGGCGGTGCCGTCGATGGCGATCATCGGGTTGGCACTGCTGGCGATGCCGTTCACCGGCGGTTTCGCGACGTTGCTGATCGCCGCGACGGCGATCGGCTTCGGCAACGGCATCGGCTCGGGCCTGATCATGACGCTGGGGGCGGACTTCGCGCCGCGCCATGGCCGCCAGTACTTCCTGGCCGTGTGGCGCTTCCTGTCGGACCTGGGCGGCTCCTGCGGGCCGGCGCTGCTGTCGGCGCTGGTGGCCACCGCCTCGCTGGCGGGCGGCATCGCGGTCACCGGGTTGCTGTCGCTCGCGGCGGCGGCGATGCTCGGCGTGTGGATTCCGGCGCGCAAGGCGAAGGCCGATCCGCACACTCCTTGAGCAGCCGGAAGGTACCGCCGGCCTGGCGCCGGCCGGGTCAGCGCCTGGCCGGAATCCGGTAGACCACGGTGTCGTACTTCGTTCCCGGCCGGTGGGCAACGGGGACACCGCCGAGCGATTCGGCGATGCGGCGGCTGGGCGTATTGGCTTGCGCGACAGGGTAGGTGAAAGCGGCGGGGGCGAAGTGCTTCGCACCCCAGGCGAAGACCGCTGCCACCGCCTCGCGGCCATAGGCATGGCCGTGCTCGCTCTCCCGCACCCAGATGCCCAGTTCAGGTTCCGGCTCGAAGGTGCGGTGCAGGCCGCACAGCCCGATGAAGGCCTGCGTGGAGCGGCTTCGTATCGCGAAAACGAAATCCCGTCCTGCCGCGATGTCATCCAGCCATCTGCGCCAGATGGTTTCGAACGCCGACGGAGACGGGGGCGGGTCGAACGACATGTAGCGCGTCAGCGTCGGGGTGATGCACGCGAAGGCCTCATCGGCATCCGCGGGCGAGAACGGCTTCAACAGCAGCCGTGGCGACGGGATTTCATACTGGCTCCATTGCACTTTCGCAGGTCTCCCGGAGTTAGGGGCAGATACACCGGACATTGTGCATACGGGGCTCTGACGGGCTTGCGGACGTTCAGTCTCCGGGAAGCCGCTCGGTGGACAGCGCCCGTGCCAGGCGGGCTTCCACGGGCAGCGGTTCGCCCATCATGCGGGCGGCCAGCAGTTCCCCGCACAGCTGCGACAGCGTGAGCCCGCGCGCACCCATCGCGGCGCAGACCCAGAGCCCGGGCTGCCGTGCGGCATCCACCGGGCCCACGAACGGCAGCCGGTCGGGCGCGGTACAGCGCACGGCCGCCCAGTGGCCGGGCGCGGCGCCCGCGCCGGCGATGGCGGGTGCGAGCCCCTGCGCCAGCGCCGGCAGCAGCTGCTCCAGCTTCGCGGCATTGGCCGCATGGGCCTGCGCCTGTTCCTGGGGTGCGGGCGGCAGTTCCGTCTGGCCGCGCTCGAAGGTCGAGCCCATCACCCAGATGGCGCCCTCCGCCATGCCCGCATGCGGCACGAGGTTGCCATGGCCGTTGACGGGGAAGGGCGGCCAGGCGGCTGCCGGGCTGTCCGCCCGCGTGCCCCAGCTCACCTGGCCGCGCAGCGGATGGATCGGGTAGCGGCCGGGCAGCCACGGGCGGCTGCCGTAGCCGGCGGCCACCACCACGTGGGGCGCTTCGGCGATCAGCGTGCCGTCGCTGCCATATGCCCGCCAGTGCGTGGCGCCACCGGGAGCGGGCACGGGCTCCAGCCGCGCCACGGCACTGCGGCCCTGCCAGTGGATGGCAGGGTGCGCCAGCAGCGCACGCACCAGCCGGGCCGGCCGCAGCCACCCGCCGCGCGCATGCCAATAGGCGACGGTGGTTCCGGGCAGGCCTGCGGCCTCCAGCGCCGCGCCATCGGCGGGGCGGCTCCATTCGGTGCCTGCCGCGGCATCCCCGGCCCAGGCCGGCGGCAGGCGGTTCTTGCCATCCACCTCGTGCTCCAGCACGCCGCAGGCGCTCCAGTCCTCGCCCTCCGCCAGGTCCGATGCCTCCAGGGCCTGCAGCGTGGCCCGCACGCCGCAGCGCGACAGGCGCGAGAGCAGGCTGTCGTCGGGCGACACATGCGGTGCGAACACGCCTGCCGGCAGGCCCGAGGCGCCGGCCGCCGGCTCCGCACCCTGGTCCAGCACCCGCACCTGCCAGCCGCGCCGCGCGAGGCTCGCCGCCACCGCGGCGCCCGACAGCCCGCCGCCGATGACCAGCGCGCCCGATGGCCCGCCCGCCACGCGAACGTCGGGCAGATCCGGCTGCACGGGGCGCGGCTCCCAGGCCGGATCGAACACCGCCTGCAGGTTGCTGCGCTTCGGGGGCAGGCCGGGCACCTTCTGCACCCGGAAACCGCACTGCGCGAGCCCTTCGCGGACCGCGCCGGCCACGCTCCAGGTGGCCAGCCGCGTGCCGCGGCGGCAGCAGCGCGCCACGGCCTTGAGGGTATGCACATCCCACAGCTCCGGATTCACCTGCGGGCTGAAGCCGTCGAGGTACACCGCGTCGGCCACCGGCTGCTGCTGGCGCAGCATCGCCTGCGCATCGCCGATGTAGAGCGTGAGCAGCACCTGCCCGCCCTCGAAGGCGAGCCGGTGCACGCCGGGCAGCAGGCCCCAATACCGGGCGTGCAGCGCGCGGGCCAGCGGCTCCAGCCCGGCATGCCCCTGCATGGAGCGCAGCAGGTCGTCCGCGGAAACGGGAAACGCTTCGCAGGACACGAAGTGCAGCAGCCGCGGCCGTGCGGCGTCGGCCCGCCAGGCGGCCCAGGTGGCGAGGAAATTCAGCCCGCAGCCGAAGCCGGTCTCCAGCACCCGCCACATCGGCTGGCCGGCCCATGCCTGCGGCAGTCCGCAGCCATGAAGGAAGACTTCGAGCGCCTGCGCGAGCCCGGTGTGGCTGTGGTAGCGGTCGCCGAAGCGCGGGTTGAACGGGGTGCCGTCGGGGAGCCAGTCGATGGGTTCGGACATGCGGCGATTGTCGCGGCGCCACGGGGCGCGGAAGCTTGCGCCGTGTCAGCCGCACGGCGGGAAACGGGGTCAGGAAAAAAGAAAGCCCGGCGATGCCGGGCTTGTGGAAACGGAGCGGGAGGGGGGAGCGTCAGGCGCTGGGTGGCACGTAGCCCGCAGCGGCATCCGCGCCGCCGCCGAAGAAGTGCTGCTCCATCTGGCGCGCGAGGTACTGGCGCGCGCGCGCATCGGCGAGGTTCAGTCGGTTCTCGTTCACGAGCATGGTCTGGTGCTTGAGCCAGCCGGCCCAGGCTTCCTTGCTCACGTTCTCGAAGATGCGCTTGCCCAGGTCGCCCGGGTAGGGAGGGAAGTCGAGTCCTTCGGCTTCCTTGCCGAGCTTGATGCACTGGACGGTACGGGGCATGTGGATTTCCTTGTTCTGGCGGAATGGAGACGGGAAAAAAGCAGGAAAAGTGCGCTGTGCGCTCCCGCTTGCGAAGGTTCTATAGATGTTTCTGGAATTTAGAACTGAAATTTCAGTAGTTTCAGTTTTGAGGAGGGGCTTCGAGAATGCGCTGCATCGGTGCCGTGCTCTACCGCACCGTCCACGGATCTCCCAGGAAAGCCCCTCATGAACCTTCGCCGCCACTTTATCAAGTTTCCCGCCGCAGCCGCCCTGGCTTCGCTCGCCGTGCTGTCCGTGCCGGCCATCGCCCAGCAGCCGGTGCAGTTGCTCAACGTGTCGTATGACCCGACGCGGGAGTTGTATGTGGACTACAACCAGGCGTTCGCGAAGTATTGGAAGGGCAAGACAGGGCAGGACGTGCAGGTCAAGCAGTCCCATGGCGGCTCGGGCAAGCAGGCCCGCTCAATCATCGACGGCATCGATGCCGACGTGGCCACGCTGGCCCTGGGCGGCGACATCGATGCACTGGTGAAGAACGGCGGCCTGGTCAAGCCGGACTGGCAGAAGCGCCTGCCGCACAACTCCGCCCCGTACACCTCCACGATCGTGTTCCTCGTCAAGAAGGGCAATCCGAAGGGCATCAAGGACTGGGACGATCTCGTCAAGCCCGGCGTGCAGGTGATCACCCCGAATCCCAAGACCTCCGGCGGCGCGCGCTGGAACTACCTGGCCGCCTGGGAATACGCCAAGCGCAAGTACGGCGGCGATGCGCAGGCGAAGGAATTCGTCGGCAAGCTCTACAAGAACGTGCCTGTGCTCGATACCGGCGCGCGTGGCTCCACGATCACCTTCGTGCAGCGCGGCGTGGGCGACGTGCTCCTGGCCTGGGAGAACGAAGCCTTCCTGGCCCTCAAGGAGTTCGGTGCGGAGAAGTTCCAGATCGTCGCCCCCTCGCTCTCCATCCTGGCCGAGCCGAGCGTCGCCGTGGTGGACAAGGTCGTGGACAAGAAAGGCACGCGCGCCGTGGCCGAGGAATACCTGAAGTACCTGTATTCGGACGAAGCCCAGGACATCGCCGGCAAGCACTTCTATAGGCCGACCGGCGAGAAGGCCAAGGCCAAATACTACGCGCAGTTCCCCAAGCTCACGCTGGTCACCATCGACGAGGCGTTCGGCGGCTGGGGCAAGGCCGACAAGGACCACTTCGCCGACGGCGCGAGCTTCGACCAGATCTACACCAAGAAGTGACCGTACCGCCGCCGCGCCCCGCCCACCGACCACCACCCCGCAAGGCCTGCCCATGTCCGTCCTCCTGATCGCCGGAAGCCCCTCGGAGCGCTCGCGTTCCGCCGCGCTGCTCGATGCCACCTCCCTGCGACTGTCGGTGCGCGGCACGGCGATCCACCGGCTGCACATCCGCGACCTGTCCCCCCAGGCGCTGCTGCTGGCCGACACGGGCCACCGGTCCATCGCCCATGCGGTGGAACAGGTGGCCGACGCCCGGGCCCTGGTCGTGGCGACGCCGGTGTACAAGGCCGCCTACAGCGGCGTGCTGAAGGTGTTCCTCGACCTGCTGCCGCAGGAGGCGCTCAAGGGCAAGGCGGTGCTGCCGCTGGCCACCGGCGGCAGCCCGCACCACATGCTGGCGCTCGACTACGCTTTGCGGCCCGTGCTGCAGTCGCTCGGGGCCCGGCACATCCTGCCCGGCGTGTATGCCACGGATGCCCAGGTCACCCTGACGCCCGAGGGCGCCCACACCCTGGCGTCCGACATTTCCCGTCGGCTGGACGAAGCGCTCGACCTGCTGGTGACCGAGGCGCTGCGCCCACCGATGCAGGCGGCGCGCTTCCCACCGATCCCTTTCGAGCAGGTGCGATGTAGCGTCTGACCGGTCCGTGCCGCCGCCGCTGCTGACCGGGGGCGGCCCGCGCACCGATTTGTTCCAACCCCGTTTGCCTTCCGCCGGCCGCCCCGGCCTGCAGGGCGAGGCCGCCATGCCCCGCCCCGGGCGGAGCATTGCCTGCCCGCTGCCCCCGACATACCGCAGAGATTGGAGTTCCCCATGGTCCCGCTGTTCGAATCCCCCGCGCGCACCGCGCCGTCCACCTCCCGCCGCCGCTGGCTGGCTGCCGGTGCGGGCGCTGCCGCCCTGGCCGCGCTGCCGGCCTGGTCGCAATCTGCCGGCGCCGCGCGCACCCTGCGGATCGGACACCAGAAGGGATGGCTTTCGCTGCTGAAGGCGCGCGGCACGCTGGAGAAGCGCCTCGCGGCCGTCGGCGTGAAGGTGACCTGGACGGAATTCAACGCCGGCCCGGTGCAGCTGGAGGCACTGAATGTCGGTTCCATCGATTTCGGCGACGTGGGCGAGGCCCCGCCGATCTTCGCCCAGGCCGCGGGCGCACCGCTCGTGTATGCCGGCGCCACGGTGCCGCGCCCGGCGCTGGAGGCGGTGGTGGTGCCCAAGGGCTCGGCCATCCGCAGCGTGGCCGACCTGAAGGGCAGGCGCGTGGCCTACAACAAGGGCTCCAACGTGCACTACTTCCTGGCGAAACTGCTGGAGAAGAACGGCCTGCAGTACCGCGACGTGCAGTCCGTCTTCCTGGCCCCGCCGGACGCGCGCGCCGCGTTCGAGCGCGGCGCCGTGGACGCCTGGGTGATCTGGGACCCGTTCCTCGCGGCGGCCCAGAAGGCGCTGGACGCCCGCATCCTGGCCGACGCCACGGGCGTGGTGAACAACCGGGCCTTCTACTTCACCTCGCGCGACTTCGCCAGCCGCAATGCGGACGTGCTGCGCATCGCGATCGAGGAAGTGGACGGCATCGACCAATGGGTTGCGGGCCACAAGGCCGAAGCCGCCGTGGAGCTGTCCCAGGTGCTGGGCCTGGACCGCGCAGTGACGGAACTCTTCGTCGGCCGCGTGGGCTACGGCACGCGGGCCGTGACCCGCGAGATCCTGGCCGAGCAGCAGGCCATCGCGGACACCTTCTTCGCCCTCAAGCTGATACCGAAGCAGCTCGACGTGCTGCAGGCCGCGCCGGTGGAACTGCTGTAACCGGCGTCCGGCCCGTCCGCCCGAAGGAGCATCACCCATGTCCAACCTGCCATCGTCCACGCCCCCCGGGCCGGCCGCGCGGCGCCTGCTGGCGGTGACCGCGCGCGCCTGGGGGCTCCGGCCTTCGGTGCGCACCCAGGGCGCCACGGTCCCGTATCCGCACCCCACGCAGCGCAACACATGGCATGCGCCGCACAGCGGGCCCAAGCCGGTGACCGTACCCGTGTCTGCCCCCGGGCCGCGCTTCGCCATTTCCTACTGACCTCCGTTCCCTACTGATCGAGAAAGCCTCCCATGCACGTGTTCTGGTTCATTCCCACCCACGGCGACAGCCGCTACCTCGGGACGTCCGAAGGGGCCCGCGCCGTCAACTACGACTACCTGCGCCAGGTGGCCACGGCCGCCGATACCCTGGGCTACGAAGGGGTGCTGATCCCCACGGGCCGCTCCTGCGAGGATCCCTGGGTCGTCGCCTCGGCACTCGCGCCGGTGACGCAGCGCCTGAAGTTCCTCGTGGCGGTGCGCCCGGGCCTGCACCAGCCGGCCCTGGCCGCGCGCATGGCCGCGACCTTCGACCGCCTGTCGGGCGGGCGCCTGCTCATCAACCTCGTGACGGGGGGCGACCGTACGGAGCTGGAGGGCGACGGCGTCTTCCTGGACCACGCCCAGCGCTATGCGCAGTCCGAGGAGTTCATCCGCATCTGGCGCGAAATCCTGTCGCGCAGCCACGAAGGCGGGGCGTTCGACTACGAGGGGGAGCACCTGTCGGTGAAGGGCGCCAAGCTGCTCTACCCGCCGGTGCAGAAGCCCTATCCGCCGGTGTACTTCGGCGGCTCCTCCGAGGCCGCGCACGACCTTGCGGCGGAACAGGTCGATACCTACCTCACCTGGGGCGAGCCGCCGGCCGCGGTGGCGCAGAAGGTGGCCGACGTGCGTGCCCGCGCGGCGAAGCGGGGGCGGACGGTGCGCTTCGGCATCCGGCTGCACGTGATCGTGCGCGAGACCGATGCAGCCGCGTGGGCCGCAGCGGAAGAACTCATCAGCCGTGTGCAGGACGAGACCGTGGCCCAGGCGCAGGCGGTGTTCTCGCGCATGGATTCCGAAGGGCAGCGCCGCATGGCCGCGCTGCACGCCGGGGGCACCCGCCGCTCCCGCGCGGACCTGGAGATCAGCCCCAACCTCTGGGCCGGCGTGGGCCTGGTGCGCGGCGGCGCGGGCACCGCCCTGGTGGGCGATCCGCAGACCGTGGCCGCGCGCATGCAGGAGTACGCGGACCTGGGCATCGATACCTTCGTGCTCTCCGGCTACCCGCATCTGGAAGAGGCCTACCGTTTCGCGGAACTGGTGTTCCCGCTGCTGCCCGCCGAGGTGCGCGAGCGCATCGGCGGCAGTGGCCGCGCGGCGGGGCCTCTCACCGGCCCCTTCGGCGAAATCGTGGGCAACCAGTACGTGCCGCGCGCGGCGCAGAGCTGAGCGGCCCGCGCAACAGGAAGGAGATTCCCATGGCCATCCATTCCATCAACCACGTGCAACTGCCGTTTCCCGCGGGCGAGGAGGGCGCCATGCGCGCCTTCTATGCCGGCCTGCTCGGCCTGGCCGAGGTGCGGTATCCGGCCGAAAACGCCCTGCATTTCGCGGCCGGGCCCCAGCGCATCGCCCTCGTGCCCACCACGCGCTGGCAGCCTGCGCCCGCGGCGGCGCACCTGGCGTTCGAAGTGGACAACCTGCCAGAACTCCGCGGCCGCCTGCTGCAGGCCGAGCTTCCCCTGGTGGAAAACCGGGCGCTTCCGGGCTACCTGCGCTTCTACGTGAAGGACCCGGCGGGCAACCAGCTCGAGTTCCTGGAGCCCGACGCGGAAGCGGGAGCACTCGTATGACGGGCCCTGCCATCTCCCCCGCGGTGCGCGAACTGCAGGTGTCCGCAGCCACCGACACCCCCGAGGAACCCGGCACGGGCCTGCCCGCGCCCGTGCGGCAATGGGCCGCCGCCGTGGGCCAGCGCCTGCTGCCCTGGCTGGTGCCGGTGGCGCTGATCGCGGCCTGGCAGGTGGCGGCCGCCCAGGGATGGCTGTCCAGCCGGGTGCTGCCGGCGCCGTCCGACGTGCTCAAGGCCGCCTGGCAACTCGGTGAATCGGGCGAGCTGTGGATCCACGTGAAGGTGAGCGCGGGCCGCGCGCTGGCGGGGCTGGCGATCGGCGGCGGCCTGGGCCTGCTGCTGGGGCTGCTCACCGGTTCGCTGCGCTGGGCGGAAACGCTGCTGGATTCCACCGTGCAGATGGTGCGCAACATCCCTGCGCTGGCGCTGATCCCGCTGGTGATCCTCTGGTTCGGCATCGACGAATCGGCCAAGGTGTTCCTGATCGCGGTCTCGGTGTTCTTCCCGATCTACCTCAACACCTTCCACGGCATCCGCAACGTCGATCCGGGCCTGATCGAGATGGGGCGCACCTATGGGCTGTCGCGCTGGCAGCTCTACCGCGAGGTGATCCTGCCCGGCGCGATGTCTTCCATCCTCGTGGGCCTGCGCTTTTCGCTGGGGCTCATGTGGGTGATCCTGATCGTGGCGGAAACCATCTCCGCGCAGGCCGGCATCGGCTACCTGACGATGAACGCGCGCGAGTTCCTGCAGACCGACGTGGTGCTCGTGGGCATCCTGCTCTACGCGCTGCTGGGCAAGCTGGCGGACGTGTTGGCGCGCGGCCTGGAGCACTGGTGGCTGCGGTGGCATCCCGGCTACCAGGCCAAGGCATGAACGAAGGAGACCGCACCATGCCCGCCCCACACACCGCTTCCTCCCCCGCGCCCGGCCTGCGCCTGCAGGCGCGCCGGCTGACCAAGCGCTACGGCGCGCGCGACGTGCTGCGCGAGGCGCAGCTCGCGATCGAGCCCGGCGAGTTCGTCGCCATCGTCGGCCGCAGCGGCTGCGGCAAGAGCACGCTGCTGCGGCTCGTCGCCGGCCTGGAGGGCGCCAGCGCCGGAACGCTGGAGATCGACGGCCGGCCCGTCGATGGACTGCACGGCGACACCCGCATCATGTTCCAGGAAGCGCGCCTGCTGCCATGGCGGCGCGTGCTGGACAACGTCACCCTGGGCCTGCCCGCGGGCGCGCAGGAGCGTGGCCGCGAGGTGCTCGCCCAGGTGGGCCTGGCGGACCGTGCCGGCGAGTGGCCGGCGCGCCTGTCCGGAGGCCAGCGCCAGCGTGTGGCCCTGGCCCGGGCGCTGGTCCACCAGCCGCGCCTGCTGCTGCTGGACGAGCCGCTGGGCGCCCTGGACGCGCTCACCCGCATCGAGATGCAGCGCCTCATCGAAGGGCTGTGGCAGCGGCACCGCTTCACCGCGCTGCTGGTCACGCACGACGTGCAGGAGGCCGTGGCCCTGGCCGACCGCGTGGTGCTCATCGAGGACGGCCGCATCGCCCTGGACGAGCGCATCCCGATCGCGCGGCCCCGGTCGCACGGCGACGCAGCGTTCGCGGCCCTCGAGAAACGCATCCTCGACCGCGTGCTGCAGAAGCCCGCGGCCGAACCCTCCCACGGCGACGGTGCGTGGCCCGGCGTTCCGGCGCACGGCCTGCGCTGGGCGATCTGAGCCACCCGGTTTCCACCCCTTTTCTTCTTTCACCTTCCAACCACCACAGGAGTCCATCCCATGTCCATCCAGGCCATCAACGTGCGCAACCAGTTCAAGGGCAAGGTCCGCGAGATCATCCGCGGCGATGTCGTCTCGGAAGTCGATGTCGAAACGCCCTGGGGCATCGTCACCTCCGTCATCACCACCCGCTCTGTGGACGACCTCGGGCTGCAGGTCGGCTCCGACGTGGTGGCGCTGGTGAAATCGACCGAAGTGTCCATCGCCAAGCTCTGACGTGCCGGGGCGGGGGCGCGGTGCACCGCCGGCGGCCCCTGGCGCCCGCGCGCTGATCCCCGCGCGCTGATCCCCGCGCGCTGATCCCCGCGCGTTGACCCCCAGCGCGTTGACTGGCCGCATAACCACAGGAAAGTCCGGCGAATCCATGAATTTCCAGCAACTGCGTTCCATGCGCGAGGCCGTGCGCACGGGTTTCAATCTCACCGACGTGGCCCGCATCCTCCACACCTCCCAGCCCGGCGTGAGCCGGCAGATCCGCGAGCTGGAGGAGGAGCTGGGCCTGGAGATCTTCGTGCGCGCGGGCAAGCGGCTCACGGGGCTGACCCCGCCGGGATCCACCTTGCTGCCCATCGTCGAGCGGCTGCTGCTGGAGGCGGAAAACCTGCAGCGCGCCGGCCACGACTTTCGCGCCAGCGGGGAAGGGCGGCTGTCCATCGCGGCCACGCACTCGCAGGCACGCTATGCCCTGCCGCAGGTGGTGCGCGATTTCCGGGCGCTGTTTCCGCAGGTCACCCTGCACCTGCACCAGGGCTCTCCGCGGCAGGTGGCGGAGATGCTGCTTTCGGGCGAGGCCGACATCGGCGTCGCCACGGAGGCGCTCGCGGGCTACGGCGAGCTGGTCACGCTGCCCTGCTACCGCTGGTCCCACAGCATCGTGGTGCCGCCGGGGCATCCCTTGCTCGACCTGCCCGAGCCGCCCACCCTGCGGCAACTGGCGCGCTTTCCCATCATCACCTATGAACTGGGCTACACGGGTCGCGCCCACATCGACGAGGCCTTCGCCCGCGAAGGCCTGCAGCCCGACGTGGTGCTCACCGCCATGGACGCGGACGTGATCAAGACCTATGTGGAGCTGGACATGGGCGTGGGCATCGTCGCCTCCATCGCGCTGGACCCGGAGCGCGACCGCCACCTGCGCATGATCGATGCGCGCCATCTCTTCGAAGTCAATCTCACCCGCCTCGGGCTGCGGCGCGGCAGCTGGCTGCGCGGCTATGCCTACCGGTTCATCGAGGCCTTCGTGCCCACCCTCACGCGCGAGGCGGTGGACGAGGCGCTGTGCGCCGATCGCTGAGGGAAACGGTGGCGGCAGCTACGGCTGCGGCTGCTAGCCCTTGCGCTGGGCGAGGATCCACCGGGCCAGGGACCGTGCCTCGTCTTCGCCGATGCGCGGGTGCCGCGGCATGAGTGCGCGGCCCCATTCGCCCGCGCCGCCGTTGCGGATCTTGCCGGCAAGATAGGTTTCGGCATTCCTGTCGGCGCGGTAGCGTTCGGCGATCTCCGCGAACCCGGGGCCCACATAGGTGCGCACCATGGCATGGCAGCGCATGCAGCCGTGATCGCGCACGAGGTCGCCGGCATCCGCCCCGGCCAACGCAGGCAGGGCCGTCGCCAGGCAGAGGGCGGCTGCGGCCAGGGACCGTGCGGCCCCCGCGGCCCGTATGGCGGTGGGGAGGGCGTCGGAGGGCGGTGGCATCGGATCGATGGACGTCCCGGGCGGGCCGGGGCCTGGAAATGCGATGCGCCGAGTATGCCGCCCTCATGGGCCCGTGGCGGCGGCGCATGGCATGCCTGCCAGTTCAGGCATCTTCAGTCCGCGCATAAGCAAACGCGATCTGGTCGCTTGGCGCCGCCGGTTCTCCGCCCTACATTGGACGCATCGCAGTGCCGCGCAGGGTCTCCCGGCCGCCGGCCTCCGGTTTGTCAGTAGGGGGTCTCCTTTCACAGCCCGCATCGCGCGGGCTTTTTTTTGCCGCCGTCCCCACAGGGTGCGTAACGACTGGCGCGCACCCGGCCCTGCGCACCCGGCCCGCGCACCTGGTAGGCCGCGTGGCGGGCAGCGCCGCATGCGCCGCTTACACTTTCCGCCAGGGGCCGTGCCGTCCCCGCGTCCAACGGAGTCCCCTCGATGAGAACTGGAACATGGCCCTGTCTCGTGGCGGCATGCCTGGCCGTGTGGGCGGCACATGCCGCCGCGCAGGCTTCCGATTGCACCGTGGCGGCGGGCTCCGCCTGCTACCAGCGCTTCGAGCCGCCCGGCGCCGGAGGCGCGCTGAACTACTACGCATCGCTGGCACCCGGAGAGGGGGCGGCGCCGACACGCGCGCTGGTGGCCCTGCACGGCCATCCGCGCGATGCCGGCAAGACCTTCGGTGCGGCGCTGCAGGCCGTGCGCGATGCCGGTGCGCTGCGTGACACCCTGGTGGCGGCCCCCGTGTTCCAGGTCGCGGCGGACCAGGCCGCACGGTGCAGTTCCCCGGGCGTTCCCGCCGCGCAGGCTGGCGACCTGCTGTGGACCTGCAGCTCCTGGATCGAAGGCGGGTCGTCGGCCAATGGCGCGCGCGTCACCTCGTTCGCGGCGATGGACGCGCTGGTGACCGAGCTCGTGCGGCGCTGGCCCGGACTGCGCACCGTCACCGTCGCGGGCTTCTCCGCGGGTGGGCAGATGGTGCAGCACTACATCGGCTTCGCGAACCCGGCCCCGGCGGGCGCGTCTTCCCCCGCCTCCACCGTCGCGTTGCGCTACGTGGTGGCCGATCCCGGCACCTGGCTGTATTTCGACGCCTGGCGCCCCCATCCGCCCGCGGAAGGCGCCTGCCCGGGCCTGAACCGCTGGAAGTACGGCACCGACGACCTGCCCGCCAGCCTGGGGCGCAGCGCCGCCCAGGCGCGCGAGCGTTATGCCGCCGCCGATGTCCACTACCTCGAAGGCGCGCTGGACAGCAGCGACGGCAGGGGCACGTACTACGGCATTCTCGACAAGTCGTGCGCGGCCATGGCCCAGGGGCCGTACCGCCTGCAGCGCGGCCTGGCCTACGCGGAATACGACCGGACGCTGCTGGCACCCGGCCGGCGGCGCGATGTGGTCGTGGTGCCCGGCTGCGCCCACGATGTGGCGTGCGTGTTCCCGTCGGAGGCGGCGCGCGCGGCGCTGCTGGGCCGCTGACGGCTGACTGCCGCCGCCTGCCACCTCCCGGGGCGTGGTTTGGCGGCGTTGGCTGACGCGGCCGCGTCGCCGGGCGGGGCACCATCGGGGCCAGGGCCTGCGACGCGGGCCCATTTCCTCCCTACGAACACGACCATGGCATCCAAAGAGAAGGAAGAAGCGCCCGTGTCCGCTGCCGCGGCCGAGCGCGAGGAAAAAGCCCGGCTCGCCCTGTGCGCGGCGGGCCCGCACGGCGATATGGAGCTGGCGTCCGTCACCATCGACGACTACAGCCTCGAATTGCGCGACGGCGACGGCTTCGCGGGCGACAACGCCAGCCGCACCGCGTTCCGGCACATGCTCGATGCCTGGCGCACCCTCTATGCCGACATGGCCGGCAAGGACCCGCTGGGCGACAAGCCCACGCGCGAGATCAGCAAGCAGCGCCTGGACGAGATGCTGGCCAAGGACGGCGTGGCGGCCCGGGCGATCGAGGCCGCTTCGGAAGACTATGCGCAGCAGTTCGCCCACGTGGTCCTGCGCTTCCTGCAGCATAAGACCTGGAAGGGCGTGGAGCGCGTGATCGTGGGCGGCGGCTTCCACCAGAGCGAGGTGGGCGAGCGCGCCATCGCCCGCGCGGCCGACCTCGTCGCGGAGGAGTTGAAGCGCAAGAAGAAGGACCCGATCGAGCTGCGCCTGCTGCACCACCATGCCGACGAGGGCGGCCTGATCGGCTGGGTGCACCTGGCGCCGCCGGCATTGCTGCAGAGCTACGACGCGATCCTGGCGGTGGACATCGGCGGCACCAACGTGCGCTGCGGCATCGTGCAGACGCACCTGCACTCCGCGCCCGACATGTCCAGGGCCGAGGTGCTGCGCCGCGAGAAATGGGGCCATGCCGACGACTCGCCGCGCCGCGACGAACTCGTGGACGGCATCGCCGGCATCCTGGAGGACCTGGTCGAGCATGCCCGGAAGAAGGAACTGAGCCTGGCACCCTTCGTGGGCGTCGCCTGTCCGGGCCTGGTCTGCGAAGACGGCTCGCTCGCCGGCGGCACGCAGAACCTGCCGGGCAACTGGGAGAGCATCCGCTTCCACCTGCCGCGCGACCTGTGCGAGCGCCTGCCGACCATCAACGGCGGCCGCATCCAGGTCTGCCTGCACAACGACGCCGTGGTGCAGGGGCTGTCGGAACTGCCTTTCACCCAGGACGTGGAACGCTGGGCCGTGCTCACCGTGGGCACGGGCCTGGGCAACGCGAGCTACACCAACCGCACCCCGCACAAGCGCGCCCGGCGGTGAGCGGCCCCGCGCGGGGCAGGGCCGGCCCCGCGGCGCGGCGAACGGCGGGCCCGGCTCGATAGAATCGGGGGTTACGCTCCACAACCATCCCCGCGGCTGCTTTCACCGCAGCGCGCTCCACGCACTCGAGGCTCGCAGCCCTTTCGCCCATGACGAAACCGACCCCGCCGTCGTCCGTTGCCGACATCCGCAAGAGTTTTCTGGACTTCTTCGCCTCCAAGGGCCACACCGTGGTGCCGTCCAGCCCGCTGGTGCCGGGCAACGACCCCACGCTGATGTTCACCAACTCCGGCATGGTGCAGTTCAAGGACGTGTTCCTGGGTACCGACAAGCGCCCCTACGTGCGGGCCACGTCCGTGCAGGCCTGCCTGCGCGCCGGCGGCAAGCACAACGACCTGGAGAACGTGGGCTACACCGCGCGCCACCATACCTTCTTCGAGATGCTGGGCAACTGGTCCTTCGGCGACTACTTCAAGCGCGAATCGCTGAATTGGGCCTGGGAGCTGCTCACCGAGGTCTATGGCCTGCCGAAGGAGCGCCTGCTCGCCACCGTGTATGCCGAGGACGACGAGGCCTACGACATCTGGACGAAGGAGATCGGCCTGCCGCCCGAGCGCGTGATCCGCATCGGCGACAACAAGGGCGGCCGCTACAAGTCCGACAACTTCTGGATGATGGCGGATACCGGCCCCTGCGGGCCGTGCTCCGAGATCTTCTACGACCACGGCCCGCACATCCCCGGCGGCCCTCCGGGCAGCCCCGATGAGGACGGCGACCGCTTCATCGAGATCTGGAACAACGTGTTCATGCAGTTCGACATGGCGGAAGACGGCTCCGTCACGCCGCTGCCCGCACCCTGCGTCGATACCGGCATGGGCCTGGAGCGCCTCGCGGCCATCCTGCAGCACGTGCACAGCAACTACGAGATCGACCTGTTCGCCGCGCTCATCCAGGCCGCCGGGCGCGAGACCGGCACGGCCGACCTCGCCAACCCATCGCTCAAGGTGATCGCCGACCACATCCGCGCCACCGCCTTCCTCGTGAGCGACGGCGTGATTCCGAGCAACGAAGGCCGCGGCTACGTGCAGCGCCGCATCGTGCGCCGCGCCATCCGCCACGGCTACAAGCTCGGCCGCAAGACACCGTTCTTCCACAAGCTCGTGAAGGACCTCGTCGTGCAGATGGGCGACGCCTATCCGAAGCTGCGCGAGCAGGAGCAGCGCATCACCGAGGTGCTCAAGGCCGAGGAAGAGCGCTTCTTCGAGACGCTCGCCAACGGCATGGACTTGCTTGACTCTGCTCTCGACATCCAGTTGGCATCCAAGGCATTGAAGAACAAGACATTGCGTTGGTTCGCTTCTGAAGGAAAGGAAGAAAAGCTCGTTTCTTTTAGGGACGATGTCCAAGTGATGGAGACGGTGCTAATTTCCGATGAGGTCCGTTCTACGGACTATATGCAGCATCTCAAGGAAACTGTTCCGGGACTTAATGAGGTTAAAGCACTTCACTCTGTCGTACGTGATTGGAGTGGACTCACTTTGCCTGGGGATTTGGCCTTCAAGCTGCACGACACCTACGGTTTCCCGCTCGATCTGACCAACGACGTCTGCCGCGAGCGCGGCGTGACGGTGGACGAGGACGGCTTCAAGGCTGCCATGGACCGCCAGAAGGCCCAGGCCCGTGCCGCCGGCAAGTTCAAGATGGACAAGGCGCTCGAATACGCGGGCGAGGCCAACCGCTTCAGCGGCTACGACGGCCTGGCCGAAAGCGCGAAGATCGTGGCGATCTACGTGGACGGCACGAACACCCAGGCGCTGGAGGCCGGCCAGAACGGCGTGGTGGTGCTCGACAACACCCCGTTCTATGCCGAAAGCGGTGGCCAGGTGGGCGACCAGGGCGTGATCCACGCCGGTGGCGCGCGCTTCGCCGTGGACGACACGCTCAAGATCCGCGCCGACGTCTATGGCCACCACGGCCGGCTGGAGTCCGGCACGCTGCGCGTGGGCGATGCCGTGCAGGCGGAGGTCGATGCCGCGCTGCGCGCCGCGACCATGCGCAACCATTCGGTCACGCACATCATGCACAAGGCCCTGCGCGAGGTGCTGGGCAGCCACGTGCAGCAGAAGGGCTCGCTGGTGAATGCCGAGCGCACGCGCTTCGACTTCGCGCACAACGCGCCGGTCACCGACGCGCAGATCCGCGAGATCGAGCGCCGCGTGAACGAGGAGATCCTGGCCAACACGCCGACCGGTGCACGCGTGATGGACATCGAATCCGCCCAGAAGACCGGTGCCATGATGCTGTTCGGCGAGAAGTACGGCGAGACCGTGCGCGTGCTGGACATCGGCACCAGCCGCGAACTGTGCGGCGGCACGCACGTCGCCCGCACGGGCGACATCGGCCTCTTCAAGGTGGTGGGCGAGAGCGGCGTGGCCGCGGGCGTGCGCCGCATCGAGGCGGTGACGGGCGCGGGCGCGTTGGCCTATCTGCAGCAGTTGGAAGACACCGTGGCCAGGGCGGCGGGCGCGCTGCGGGCGCCGGCCTCGGAGATCACGGGCCGCATCGGGCAGGCGCTCGACCAGGTCAAGGCGCTGGAGCGCGAAGTGGCGGCCCTCAAGGGCAAGCTGGCTTCCAGCCAGGGCGACGAACTGGCCGGCCAGGCCGTGGACGTGAAGGGCCTGAAGGTGCTGGCCGCCACGCTGCCGGGCGCGGACGCCAAGACCCTGCGCG
This sequence comes from Paracidovorax avenae, assembly GCA_003029925.1. GTDB lineage: Bacteria > Pseudomonadota > Gammaproteobacteria > Burkholderiales > Burkholderiaceae_C > Paracidovorax > Paracidovorax avenae_A. The sequence goes on from CP028296.1 coordinate 2,544,796, forward strand.
ACACCATGGACAAGCTCAAGGACAAGCTCAAGAGCGCGGCCATCGTGCTGGCGGCGGTGGACGGCGCCAAGGTGCAGATCGCGGCGGGCGTCACGCCGGACGCGATGGCGAAGGTGAAGGCCGGCGAGCTGGTGAACTTCGTTGCCAGCCAGGTGGGCGGCAAGGGCGGTGGCAAGCCCGATATGGCGATGGCCGGCGGCACCGATGCCGCGGCGCTGCCGGCGGCGCTGGCCTCCGTGGCCGGCTGGGTGGGCGAACGCGCCTGACCGGGACGCCGTGCCCAACGCAAAAGGCCCGCTCGTGCGGGCCTTTTGCTTTCGTGGGATGCCTGCAGTGCGGCGAAGTGCTGGCCGGAACGCGGCCGGCCGGCCCGGTCAGAACAGCTCGACGTTGTCGTTCGCGACCTTGGCATGCAGATGGCCATCGCGCACCAGGTCGTCGTAGTAGCACACGCGGTTGCGGCCATGTTCCTTGGCGTAGTAGAGCGCCTGGTCCGCCTGGCCCAGGATTTCCACCGGAGCACCGCGCTCCGTGCTGGCGAAACCCAGGCTCACCGTGACGCGGCCCACCTGCGGGAAATCGTATTCCTGCACGGCGGTGCGGAACCGGTTGAAGGCCTTGTGGGCGGTGGCGAGCGTCGTCGAGCGCAGCAGGACCACGAACTCCTCCCCTCCGAAGCGGAAGATGCGGTCGTGCCCGCGGAAGGAGTTGCGCAGGATGTTGGCGATCAGGATCAGCACCTCGTCGCCGTACAGGTGCCCGAAACGGTCGTTGACCTGCTTGAAGTGGTCGATGTCCACCACGGCCAGCCAGTGCTGCAGCGGCTCGCCGCGCGGCTGGGACGCATCGTCCGGCTCGGCGGATACCTCGGTCGCCGCGTTGCTGGACATGCCGGCGCGCCGCGCGAACTGCTCGTCGAAGGTCTTGCGGTTGAACAGGCCGGTCAGCGCGTCGCGCTCGCTGTAGTCCAGCAGGCTCTGGTAGTTCTGGTAGACGAAGAAGACGCTCTGGATCACGTCGAGCTTGTGGGCCGAGAACGGCCGCGACTGCGTGACCTCGATGCAGGCATGCACCTTGTCGTGCAGCCACACCGGCAGCCACAGCATGTGCTCGCCGCGCCGCACGGACTGCAGCACGTGCGGCCGGCGCTGGGCGATGCATTCGTGCAGCGCCGGGAACGCCGACAGGGGCTCGCGGCGCGGATCGACCGGGGCTTCCCAGTCGCTGGTGACCATCTGCCCGTCCTTGTGCCAGGTGCGCGGCCGCACGTAGGCCTCGCTGCCCGACTGGAAGATCTCCAGCGCGCGCACCGCCTTGATGGAGGGGAGCTTGTGCAGGGTGGACAGCACCGACACTTCCAGCCGCAGGTGATCGCGATGGCCGGTCATTTCGACCAGGTTGTCGAGGATGGGCTTCATGGGTGCGGTGCTGGGCGTTGCGAGGGTGCGGGGGCGTTGACCGTCAGGCCATGCGCCGGAAAAGGATATCCCATACGCCGTGGCCCAGGCGCAGCCCGCGGTTCTCGAACTTGGTGAGCGGGCGGTAGTCGGGCTGCGGCGCATAGCCGTCGGCGGTGTTGGCCAGCAGCGGCTCGGCCGAGAGCACCTCCAGCATCTGCTCCGCATAGGGCTGCCAGTCGGTCGCGCAGTGCAGGTAGCCCCCGGGCTTCAGCCGCCGTGCGAGCTTGGCCACGAGCGGTGGCTGGACCAGTCGCCGCTTGTTGTGGCGCTTCTTGTGCCACGGGTCCGGGAAGAAGATGTGCACGCCGTCGAGGCTGCCTTCCGGCAGCATGTGGTCGATCACCTCCACGGCGTCGTGCTGGAGGATGCGGATGTTGGTGAGGCCCCGTTCGCCGATGCGCTTGAGCAGGGCGCCGACGCCGGGCTCGTGCACCTCGCAGCAGAGGAAATTGTCCTGTGGCCGCACGCCCGCGATATGGGCCGTGGCCTCGCCCATGCCGAAGCCGATCTCGAGGACGAGCGGTGCGGCGCGGCCGAAAGCGGCCGGTGCGTCGAGGGGCGCGGGGGTGTAGTCGAGGACGAACTGCGAGCCGAAGGTTTCGAGGGCCTTGGCCTGTCCGGTGGTGGTGCGACCGGCGCGGCGGACGTAGCTCTTGATCGCCTTGGGAAAGGCAACGTCCGCGGGCGGGGAACCGTTGCCGGCAGGCGCGGGCGAAGGGGCGAGGCCGGTATCGGCCGGAGTGGGATGCGTAACTGTCACGATGGCCGATTGTAGATTCGCGACCATGCCTGCGCCCACCACGCCAGCGCCTCGCCGACGGTGGTGTCGTGCGGATGCTGCAGAGCCGGCAACCCCAGCGCGCAGGCCGCGGCCCCGAGCGCCGCCAGAGGATGGGAGGTGTCCACCGCCGGCGCGCCGTGCTGCTTGGACAGCTTCTCGCCATCCGGCGCGCGCACGAGCGGCGTATGCAGGTAGAAGGGCGCCGCGGCGCCCAGCGCATGCTGCAGCAAGAGCTGCCGGGGCGTGTTGTCCAGGAGGTCTTCCCCGCGCACCACATGCGTCACTCCCTGGTCGGCATCGTCCACCACCACCGCGAGCTGGTAAGCCCAGAGCCCGTCCGCCCGACGCAGCACGAAATCGCCCACCACTTCCGCCACGTCCTGCCGGCGCGCTCCCAGGCGCCGGTCGGCCCAGGTCACGCCACCGGCATCGATCGCAGGGCATCCCGGCGCCCCGGCAGCGCCCGCCGGCGGTGCAAGTCCTTTCTGGTATTCCGTCGTCCGGAATCGCCAGGACCTCGGAGGCCGCCCACCCAGTCCGGCGCGGCAGGTGCCCGGATAGGGCAGTTCCGAATGGCGGTCGCGGGCTCCATGGATCAGCCGGTGGGCGCGCTCGATGTCCGCGCGGGTGCAGGCACAGGGGTAGGCGAGCCCCGCGTGCGTCAGCCGCTCCAGCTGTACGGCATACCGCGCGTGGCGCGCTGACTGCCACCACACCGCCCCGTCCGGAACGAGGCCGCAGTCCGCCATTTGCCGCAGGATCGTCTCCGCCGCGCCGGGCTGGCAGCGGGGCGTGTCCACATCCTCGATGCGCACCAGCCAGGTCCCGCCGCGGCCCCCCTCCGCAGACCGCGCGTCCAGCCAGCTGGCCAGCGCCGCCACCAGCGAGCCGGCATGCAGCGGGCCGGTGGGCGAGGGCGCGAAACGGCCGACATAGCGTCGGCCTGCGGCGGGTGTTTGCGTGGACGCGGCCGGGAAGGCGCTCATGCCACCGAGAGCGCGAGTTCGAGCCCCGCGACGAAGGCATCTTCGACCCGGTGGCCCAGGCACCAGTCGCCGGCCAGACCGATGCCGGCCGCCGCGTCCCACAGGTGGCTCTGCCCCAGCGGCCGCGTCGTCTGCGCGTCGGGCCAGTACAGCACTTCCGCATGCGCGGGCGTGGCGCGCAGGCCGGTCACTTCCGCGAAGGCCTTGATCAGCTTGGCCTGCACGCGGGCGGGTGCATCGCCCTGGTGCTCGAACGACCATGCGGGGCTGGCCTGCACCGTCCAGCGCTCCACCGAGGCGCGGCCCGGTTTCGACGATTCACGCGCCACCCACGCGATGCGGTGGTGCGTGCTGCGCGCGGCGTTCCATTGCGGGCCCAGCGTGGTGAGGCCGGGCTGCACCGCGTGGGGATAGGCCACCATCAGCGTCCAGCAGGGGGCCGCTTCGACTGCCTGCAGCCGCTGCGCGAAGGCCGCGGCGATGCCGGAAGACTCCAGCAGGGCGCGGGCCTGGGCCGCCGGGATGAGCAGCAGTACCGCATCGAAGCCGGCATGCACCTGCTGCGCCCCGTCCTGCGAGCGGGTCTGCAGCTGCCAGCGGCCCGGTTGAAGAGGGTCGGGGCCGATGCCGGCGACCCGCGCATCGGCCAGCAGGCGGCCGGCCTGCGCCAGCGGCTGGGCCCACGCGGCCAGCAGGGACTGCATGCCCGGCGTGGCCACCCAGTGCGGTTCGCGCGGCGGTGGCGCTGCGGCGGCCGTACGGCCGGCGGAGTCCAGCACCTTGACGGTGGTTGCGCTCCACGGGCGGCACAGCCCGGGCACGGTTTCCAGGGCGCGTGCGAAGCGCGCATCGCGCACCGTGAAGTACTGGGCGCCGGCATCGAATCCCCCGAACGGCGATTCCACCGTCGCCATCCTGCCGCCCGGGTGGCGGGCCTGCTCGAAGACGACCGGCACATGGCCGGCCTGCGCCAGGGTGCGCGCGCAGGCGATGCCGGCCATCCCCGCGCCGACCACGGCGATGCGCCGGGCGGACGGGGGGTGCCCGCCGGGGCCGGCGGGAGCGCCGCGGGAAGGAGTGCGGGAACGGGAGCGGGAAGACGTCATGGTCCGGCCTTTCATGGATGCATGGGTGCGAGACGCCGCAGTGGGCGCGGATGGAGCCACTCTACACGGCGCCTGCGGTGGCGCGGCTCAGAATGGATGGTGGTTTTCCAGCAGGGCCTCGCGGGTGGCGGGGCTTTCGAGCTGCTGCAGCCACCAGGTCAGGGCGCGGCCCGGCGGGGCATGCCCGGGGCCGCCCCAGGCATAGTGCAGGCGCACGCGGCGCGAGGGCCGCGCGACCTCGCGGACCACCAGCCGCCCGGCCTCGACGTAGGGCCGCACCATGGGCTCCGGAAGAAACCCGGCGCCCAGCCCGCGCAACTGGGCCTGCAGCTTGGTCTGCATGCTGTCCACCGTGAACACGTCCTGGCCGCCCAGCAGGCCCATGGTCACGCCGCCATGCTGTGCCGAATCGGCCACGGCGATGGCCCGGTGCTGGCGCAGCACCGTGTCCGTGAGCGGGCCGGGCGCGGTGGCGAGCGGATGGTGCGGCGCCACGGTGAAGAGGAACAGCAGGTCGCCGATCACCTTGCCCTGCACGCCGGAGGCGTTGGTGGCGTTCACGGCCACGCCCAGCGCCAGGTCCGCCCGGCCGGAGGTCAAGGCCTCGAGCGTGCCCGTGAGGATGTCGTCGCGCAGCTTGAGCCGGGTCGGCGGCGACTGCGCATAGAAGGCCTCCACGAGTTCCAGCAGGGTGGTGGGGGAAATCACGCCGTCCACCGCGATGGTGAGCTGGGGCTCCCACCCGGTCGCCACCCGGCGCACGCGGTGCGCGACGGCCTCCACCTCCTCGAGCAGCCGGGCCCCCTCGCGCAGCAGCTCAGTGCCCGCCTCGGTGGGCCGCGCCTGGCGGGCGCTGCGGTCGAACAGCAGCACGTCCAGCGCCTCCTCGATCTGCCGCACCCGGTAGGTGAGCGCACTGGGCACCACGCCGAGCTGCCGCGCCGCCGCGGCGAAGCTGCCGGTTTCCGCGATCACCTGCAGCATGGCCAGACTGTCGGGCGTGAGGGCGTCGCGGGCGGGAGGCGGAACGGTCATCGGGTGGGGCTTCAAAGGTTTTGAATGATGCCTTCAATCGCACTGCGCCCGCAAGCCGCGTCCCGCTCCTAAAGTGCCAGCACTGTCCGAAACCCGCCCATGCTGACCGTCCGCAAATCGTGCGACCGGGGCCACGCCGACCACGGCTGGCTGCGATCGCTCCACAGCTTCTCCTTCGCCGGCTACCACGATCCCCGCTATATGGGCTTCGGCAACCTGCATGCGCTGAACGAGGAGTGGATCGCTCCTGGTGCCGGGCTGGGCCTGCATGGCCACCGCGACATGGAGATCCTCAGCTATGTGGTCTCCGGCCAGTTGGGCAGCCGGGACTGCCGTGGCCGCGTGCAATCGGTCGCCGCGGGCCGCGTGCAGCGCATGGCGGGGGGCGAGGGCGCCACCCATGCCGAATTCAACCCGCTGCCCGACCAGCCCGCGCACTATCTGCAGATCTGGATCGCGCCGCAGGCACCGGGCAGGGCGCGGGAATACGCGCAGGTGCCCGGCCCCGCGGACCGCGGAAGCGGCCGGCTGCATCTGCTGGCGGCCCCCCAGGCCCGGCCCGGCGTGCTGTACCTGCAGTCCGATGCCTGTGTCTATGCGGGCCTGTTCGACGGCGGGGGCGGCGACGAGCTGCCGCTGGACCCCGCCCGCAAATGCTATGTGCACCTGCTGCGCGGCACGCTGCAGGCCAACGGCAGCCTGCTGGCCGCGGGCGACGCCGCCTTCGTCGAGCGCGAGCGCCGGCTGGCCCTGGAGCAGGGTTGCGGCGCCGAGGTGCTGGTGTTCGATCTCGCTGCCAGGGAACGCTGAAGCGCTCCGGACGCGGCATATTCCCATCCCCCCCACCCACCAGGAGTCATTTCCATGGCAAAAATCGCAGTCGTCTTCCATTCCGGCTACGGCCACACCCAGCGCCTGGCGCAGGCCGTCGCGGAGGGCGCCAACGCCCAGCTCATCGCCATCGACGCGGACGGCAACCTGCCCGAGGGCGGCTGGGAGGCCCTGGCCGAGGCCGACGGCATCATCTTCGGCACCCCGACGTACATGGGCAGCCCGAGCTGGCAGTTCAAGAAGTTCGCGGATGCGTCCTCCAAGGCCTGGTTCGGCCGCGCGTGGCAGGACAAGGTGTTCGGCGGCTTCACCAACAGCGCCAGCCTGAACGGCGACAAGCAGGTGACCCTGATCGCCCTGCAGACGCTGGCCTCGCAGCACGGCGGCATCTGGGTGAGCCTCGGCATGCTGCCCGCCAACAGCAAGGCGACCACGCGCAACGATCCCAACAACCTGGGCGGCTCCGTCGGCATGCTGGCGCAGTCGCCCTCGGACGCGAGCGTGCAGGAAATGCTGCCCGGTGACCTGGAAACCGGCCGGGCCTACGGGACGCGCGTCGCCCGCATCGCGCAGCAGCTGCGCGGCTGATCCGGCGCATGGCTTTTTCCCCGCCGGCGGGTTACGCTGGGGGCGCCACCCCTGTCACCGAAAGGACCGCCCGTGGATACGCCTGTGCCCCTGCCTCCGTCTGCCGGCAATGCCGCGCCGCCGTTCCTGCTGCTCGGCGGCCATGCCAAGGACCTGGGTGGCGGCTTCGCGGTGCGCAGGCTGCTGCCCGCGCTGCAGCGCCGCTCCATCGGCCCCTTCGTGTTCTTCGACCATTTCGGGCCGGTCACGGTCGAGCCTGCGTCCGAGTACGACGTGCGGCCGCATCCGCACATCGGGCTGGCCACGGTCACGTACCTGTTCGAGGGGGCGATCACGCACCGCGACAGCCTGGGCTCCGTCTGCGAGATCGCTCCCGGCGCCATCAACTGGATGACGGCGGGCCGCGGCATCGTGCATTCCGAGCGGCGCCCCGAGCGGCTGCGCAGCGCGGCCTATGTGAACCACGGGCTGCAGCTGTGGGCGGCGCTGCCCGAGGCGCATGCCGAGGTGGAGCCCTCGTTCGTCCACACGCCCGCGGAGGCCATCCCCGAGATCCATGACGGCCAGGGCGTGCGCGTGCGCGTGCTGGTGGGCAGCGCCTTCGGCGCCACGTCGCCCGTCGCCACGCTCGCGCCCACCCTCTACCTCGACATTCTGCTGCCCGCGGGTGCCGAACTGCTGCTGCCGCCACTGGCCGAGGAAATGGCCGTGTATGCCGTGGAAGGCGCCTGCAGGCTGGAGGATGGCGCCGGGCGCCCGGCCGACCTGCCGGCCGGCATGCTCGCCATTCCGCAGGCCCCCGGCCCGGTGCGGCTGCAGGAGGCCACCGGCAGCGGGCCCGCGCGTTGCGTGGTCATCGGCGGCGCGCCGCTCGATGGTCCGCGGCACATCTGGTGGAACTTCGTGTCCTCGCGCAAGGAACGTATCGTCCAGGCGGCCGACGACTGGGACGCCATGCGCATGGGCGCGGTGCCTGGCGATCCCGAACGCATTCCGCTGCCGGAGCGGCATTTCAAGCGGTGACTTGCACGCGCTGGTCCTGTTGCAGGCAGGGCGGTCCGCGCCGCACGCGGATTGCAGCCTATGCGGAGGCCAGCCCGTCCACAGGGCCCGATCCGGATTCCGACAGGTCGGGCGCCAGCACTTCCCGCTCGTCGAAGACGAAGCACCCGCCCCGGTAGTGGGCCCCGTCGGTCTGCTCGAAGTATTTCAGGATGCCGCCCTCGAGCTGGTACACATGCCCGATGCCTTCCTCGCGCATGAGGATGGCCGCCTTCTCGCAGCGAATGCCCCCGGTGCAGAAGCTCACCACCGTCTTGCCTTCCAGCTCCGCCTTGTGGGCGCGCAGCGCGGGCGGGAATTCGGTGAACTTGGCGATCCGCCAGTCGATGGCGCCCTCGAAAGTGCCGTGGTCCACTTCGAAGGCATTGCGGGTGTCCAGCGTCACCACGGGGCGGCCCGTGTCGTCGTGGCCCTGCGCAAGCCAGCGCCGCAGCGTGGGGGCATCCACCGAGGGCGCGCGCCCTTCGGCGGGCCGGATGGCGGGGTGGTCCATGCGGATGATCTCGCGCTTGACCTTCACCAGCATCTTGCGAAAGGGCTGGGACGCCGACCAGCTCTCCTTCGGTTCCAGCGCGGCAAAGCGCGCATCCGTATCCCGCAGCCACTGCACGAAGCCCCGCACGGCGTGCGCCTGCCCGGCCAGGAACATGTTGATGCCTTCTTCCGCCAGCAGGATGGTGCCCTTGAGGCCGTCTTCCCTGCACCGCGCGTGCAGGCGGTCGCGCAGCGGTCCGGCGTCGGGCAGCGGAACGAACAGGTAGCAGGAGATGTTGAGGACGTCGTCGTGGTGCATCGCGATGGAGGACGCCGGGCAGGCATGCCGTCTGCCGGCCCTTCAGGCTGCCGGCGTGAGCAGCGTGGAATCGATCTTGTTGGCCAGCTGCGCGATGGCCAGGGCGGCGGGGCAGCCGGGCATCTGCAACAGCAGCAGCTGGCGCCGCATGACGGCATCGCGCACGGCGGTGTCGGCCGGGATGTCGCCCAGGTGCAGCAGGCGCATCGGGCGGCCCGAATCCGTGCTGACGAAGCGGTCCAGAACCTGCTGGAGCTGGCCCGTGATCGCCCGGCCGTCGCCCGGGCGCGCGGCCTGGTTCACGATCAGGCGCACGTACTGGCGCTTCTGCTGCGTCGCCAGCACCTTGATCGCCGCATACGCGTCCGTCAGGGAGGTGGGCTCGGGCGTGGCCACGATGAGCACTTCCGAGGCGAGCGAGACGGAGAACAGCACCACGTCGGAGATGCCGGCGCCGGTGTCGAGCAGGAGCACGTCGTAGCGCGGCGCGAGCGTCTGGATGACGTTGAGGAACTCGCTGCGCACCTCGGGGGTGAGCCGCGAATACTCGACCATGCCCGACCCGGCGAGCACGACGGAAAACCCGCCGGGCGCCTCGATCACGGCGTCGTCCAGTTCCGCCTTGCCGACGAAGACGTCGTGCAGCGTGACCTTGGGATGCAGGTTCAGGACCACGTCCAGGTTCGCGAGGCCGAGATCCGCGTCGAGCACGAGCACGCGGTAGCCGCGCCGGGTGAGGGCTGCGGCGAGGTTGGCGGAAACGAAGGTCTTGCCCACGCCTCCCTTGCCGCTGGTGATGGCAATGATGCGGGCACCGGCTGGCGCCTGGGGAGCAGCGGGCGTGGTGCGGGGTGACAGCGCGTCGGTCATCTCTTTGCTTTCAGTAGGCGCTGCCTGTGGAATCCAAGGGCGGGGGAAGGTCGCCCCAACCCGAGGGAGTGTACAGCGGGCCGAAAAGCAGGCTCTTCTCTTCGGCGCTCACCGTGCTGTCCGGCTGTTCTTCGATGCTGACCCGGTTGCGTCCCGCCAGCTTGGCCTTGTAGAGCTGGCTGTCGGCGCGCTCGGTCCACAGCAGCGTGGTGCTGCGGATCCACTGGAGCGCGAAGGCACCGCCGATGCTGACGGTGACGTTGAGTTCGACCGATGGCGAGATGCGGACCGGCGTGCGCTCCACCGCGCGGCGGATGCGCTCGGCCACCACCTTGCCGAAGCCGGCCTGGCAGGCGGGCAGGACCACGGCGAATTCCTCGCCGCCGTAGCGCGACAGGGTGTCCATGGGCCGGACGCAGCGGCTCAGCGTGCGTGCGATCGACTGCAGGACGATGTCGCCGGCCATGTGGCCGTGGGTGTCGTTGACCCGCTTGAAGTTGTCGATGTCGAGCATCAGCAGCAGCGCCGCCTCGCCCGCGCGCGTGACGCGGTCGATCTCGCGCTCGAGCACGGTCCGGAAATGCCGCCGGTTCGCCAGGCCCGTGAGCGGGTCCTTCAGCGACAGTTCGCAGAGACCGTCGATCAGGCCCTGCAGGTAATGCCGGGGCGATTCCCTGGGGATGGCGGCTTCGGAGCCCAATGCCTGAGCGACCAGGGCGTGCGCCGTCGTCAGGCGCAGGTCGCGCAGGTCCACAAGTGGGGGGGTCGCGGATTCAGACACAAAATGCAACAAACAGTGTTCAGGAAGTGTATCAGCGGCTGCCCCGCCATAGGTAACTACAAAGGTAAACGTTGCAACGCCAGAAGGGCTTCGGCGTCGGTGCGGTAGAGCACCAGGCCCGGGCCCTCCAGCAACCCGGCGCGGCGCAGCACCTGCTCGACGGGGAGCTTCATTCCGCTCACGTGCAGTGCCCCGCCGTGGGTACGGGCCAGGGCCCGCAGCCGGCCGAAGCACTCAACGCCGGTGACGTCGATGCGGTTGATCGGCAGTGCGAACAGGCAGATGTGCCGTACCCCGGAATATGCCGCAAGATGTTCCGAGATGCGTTGCTCCAGCGCAGCAGCGGACGCGAAATCGAGTTCCGCATCCATCCGCACGCCCAGCAATCCGGGTGCGAGTGGGGGCAATTGCCACAGGTGGCGGTCGCGCAGGCTGCCGTCCGGGTGCAGCCCGACCTCGATGATCCGCGGATGCAGCCGCTGGTAGAGGAAGTGGCTCAGGTTCAGCACCAGCCCCGCCAGCACCCCCCAGTACATGCGCGGCGCGGTCGCGAGCGTGAGGAAGAACGTCAGCCCGCCGATGAGGGCCTCCACCCGGGAAATGCGCCACAGCCGCAGCAGCACCGCCGGCTTGATGAGGCTGGTGACCGCTGCCACCACCACCGCGGCGAGCACCGACTGCGGCACGTGGTAGAGCGCCGGCGTGAGCCACAGCAGTACCGTCAGGACCAGCGCCAGCGCGAACAGCGTGGCCCAGCCGCTCTTCGCGCCCGCGTACAGGTTGATCGCGGAGCGCGAGAACGACGCGCTTGTCGCGAAACTGCCACAGAAACCCGATCCCATCTTCGCCAGGCCGTGCGCGATCAGGTCCTGGTTCTCGTTCCAGCGCGTGCCGCCCTGCTGGTGCTCGACCTTGGCCGAGGAGGCAGTCTCCAGGAAGCTGACGAGGGTGACCACCAGCACGGGCATCAGCAACTGGCCGAACTGGTCCCAGTCCAGCCAGCCCGGCCAGTAGAAGTGCGGCAGCCCGGAAGGCAGGTGGCCCACCACCGCGCCGTCCTGGTCCGCATAGCCCAGGGCCCGGCTGGCCAGGGCCGCGACGCCTACGATGACGATGGCCGATGGAAAGGTGGGCCGCCAGCGGCGCGCCAGGATCAGCAGGACCAGGCTGCCGAGCCCGAAGGCGGCCGCCGTGCCGTCGAAGTGGTGGATGGAAGGGGCCGTGGCCACCGCATGCCACGTGGTGCGCAGCCCCAGCAGCGCCGGCAGCTGCGATGCGAGGATGAGCAGCGCGGCGGCCTGGGTGAACCCGTTGAGTACGGGCGACGTGACGAGGTTGAGCAGCCAGCCGAAGCGCACGGCGCCCAGCAGCAGTTGCACCAGCCCCGACAGGATGGCCATCCAGGCCGCCAGGGCCACCCATTCGGCGCTGCCCGGTTCCGCCATGCCGGTGAGGGACGCCCCGATCAACAGGGCGGTGAGCGCCGTGGGCCCGACCCCGAGGCGGGTGGACGAACTCCACAGCACCGCGATCAGCGCGGGCACGAGGGATGCGTAGATGCCCGTCACCAGCGGCATGCCAGCCAGGGCCGCGTAGGCCACGCCCTGGGGCACCAGCATCAGCCCCACCGTCATGCCGGCCCAGAACTCTCCCCGCAGCAACTGGGCGTCCGGCCGAGGCCACGCGAGAAAGGGGAACCAGCGGTGGAGCATGCGCTGTCGGCCGGATGCGCCGGCATCCGGCGGCGGCGCGGGGGAAGGTGCGGGGGACATGGGGAGGATTCTCGCCTCAAGCGTCCTACGCCAGCTTAGGCGTTGTCCGACCGTGGCGCGCTACGGCCGAGTCTAGAGTTCGTCATATCTCCGACGCTCCAAGGAAATCGCCATGACGCACGCCCACACTCCGTCCTCCAGCCCTGCCCGCAGCCCGCGCGTCATCGCCATCCTGTCCGCCACCGCCCTCGCTTTCGGTCTGGCGGCCTGCGACCGCAACGACGGGCAGACCGTCGGCCAGAAGATCGACGCCACCATCGAGCGCACGGGTGAAGCCGCCTCGGATGCGCAGCGCCGCATGGAGGCCGCCGCCACGGAGGCCAGCCAGGCGTCCCGCCAGGCGGCCGCGCGCGCGGCGGAGGTCATGGACGATGCCGGCATCAGCGCCAAGGTCAAGGCAGGTCTTGCCGAGGATGCCGAACTGAGCGCCATCCGCATCGACGTGGACACCCGCAACGGAATCGTCACGCTGAACGGCCCGGTCAAGAGCGATGTGGCCCGAGAGCGTGCGACCCGCATCGCCCAGGGCGTGAAGGGCGTGAACTCCGTGGTGAACCAGTTGACGGTCACCCAGGGCACCACGGGCTGATCCGGGGTTGGTCCCCGGCGGAGGAGGCGGGCGGCGATACCATCGCCGCATGACTTCCTCCGCATCCGACGCCACGCCGGGCTCCGGGCCCGACACCCGCCTGATCCACCATGCGTACACGCCGCCGGCCGGCTTCTGCGCACCGCAGCCGGCCGTGCACAAGGCCTCCACCGTCATCTTCCCGGACGTCGCGGCGATGCGGTCGCGCGAATGGAAGGACAAGACCGGCTACACCTATGGCCTGCATGGCACGCCCACCACCTACATGCTCGAGGAACGTCTGTGCGAGCTGGAAGGCGGCCTGCAGTGCGTGCTGATGCCCAGCGGCCTCGCGGCCATCGCCAACGTGGCGCTGGCGTTGCTGCGCAGCGGCGACGAGGTGCTGATCCCGGACAACGCCTATGGGCCCAACAAGGCGCTGGCAGAGGTGGAGCTGGCGCACTACGGCATCCGCCACGCGTACTACGATCCGCTGGATCCCGCCGACCTGGCGGCCCGCATCACGACCAGTACCCGGCTGGTGTGGCTGGAAGCGCCTGGCTCCGTCACCCTGGAGTTCCCTCATCTCGCCGAACAGGTGCGCATCTGCCGCAGCCGCGGCGTGACCTCCGCGCTCGACAATACCTGGGGTGCGGGCATCGCCTTCCAGCCCTTCGACCTGCTGGGTGACGGGCAACTGGGCGTGGACATCTCGGTCCATGCCCTGACCAAGTACCCCAGCGGCGGCGGCGACGTGCTCATGGGCAGCGCGATCACCCGGGACCCGGCCCTGCACCTGCGCATCAAGCTCACCCACATGCGGCTGGGCCTGGGCGTGGGCGCCAACGATGCCGAGGCGGTGCTGCGTTCGCTGCCCAGCGTTGGATTGCGGTACCGCGCGCATGACGCGGCGGCGCGCGAGCTGGCCGCCTGGATGGCCGGTCAGTCCGCCGTCGCCCAGGTGCTGCACCCCGCGCTGCCCGGGTCTCCGGGGCATGCGCACTGGGCCGCGCTGTGCGCCCGCGGCACGGGGCAGGGCGCCGCGGCCGGCCTGTTCAGCGTGGTCATCGACGAGCGGCATGGGCAGGACCGTGTCGATGCGTTCTGTGACGGCCTGCGGCTCTTCAAGCTCGGCTACAGCTGGGGCGGGCCCATGAGCCTGGTGGTGCCCTACGAACTGGGGACGATGCGCGTGCGCGCCACGCCGCACCTGCGGTCCGGCACGGTCGTGCGATTTTCCGTGGGGCTGGAGAACGTGGAGGACCTGCGCAGCGACATCGCGCAGTCGCTGGCCGCCGCGTTTCCTGCCTGATGGCAGGCCGGCCCGCCGGCGCGCGTTGGGAAGGACGGGATGCCGGGGTGGTGCAAGGGGTCTTGCCTGGCGTGCTGCTACATTGGACCTCCGAACTGCATCCACAAAAGGGGGCTCCACCTTGGCAACACCCAACTACGGCTACGAAAAGCGGCAGCGAGAGCTCGCCAAGAAGAAAAAGAAGGAAGAAAAGGCACTGGCCAAAAACCAGCGCAAGACCGGGGAGCATGCCCCGGAATCCGGAGAGGACGGCGAGGCCGTCTCCGGTGGCGAGGAGGGCGGGACCACCGCTCCGCAAGGCAGCGGCCCGTCCGCCTGACGGGCACGGCCGTGGCGCCGCAAGGCGCCTGCCCGGCCTCAGCGCAAGAGCTTGCGCAACTCGGGCCAGACGTTCGCGAGCATGGCCGGATGCGCCTCGGCCCGCGGATGGATCCGGTCGGCCTGGAACAGCGCCGCGGCGTCGGGCCGGTCGGCCACGCCCTTGAGCAGGAAAGGCACCAGCGCGGAATCCGTGGCCTTGGCCACGGCCGGGAACACACCCTCGAACCGCCGGGTGTAGTCCGAGCCGTAGTTGGGCGGCACCTGCATGCCCACGATCAGCACCTTCGCGCCGGCCTTGCGAGAGGCCTCCGCCATGGCCTTGAGGTTCGCCTCGGTGCCCTGCAGCGGCAGCCCGCGCAGCGCGTCGTTGCCCCCCAGCTCGATCACCACGACGGCAGGCTTGTGCTGGGCGAGCAGGCCGGGCAGGCGGGAGCGGCCGCCGGCCGTGGTGTCGCCGCTCACGCTGGCATTCACGACGGTGGCGGGGATCTTCTCCGCGGCCAGCTTCTTTTCCATCAGCGCGACCCAGCCCGAGCCGCGGGCAATGCCGTATTCGGCGCTCAGCGAATCCCCCACCACCAGCACGACGGGCGCTGCTCCGGAAGCCGCAGGCGCGGCCAGCGCCGCCGGGGCGCAAAACCCCAGGAACGCGGCCCCCGCGGCCGCCACGATAAAGTCACGCCGGAACGCATCGCATCGCATCACTGCCACAAAGCACCTTTCATGTCGGAAACACCGCCGGACACCCCAGCCACCACCACCGCCGCCCCGGTCATCGCCGTGGAGCACGTCCACAAGTCGGTGACGGATTCGACCGGCACGCTCGACATTCTGCGGGATATCGATTTCCGGCTCGCTCCCAGGGACACCGTGGCCATCGTGGGCGCCTCGGGCTCGGGCAAGAGCACGCTGCTGTCGATCATCGCGGGGCTCGATACGCCCACGCGCGGCACCGTGCGGCTGGCCGGCGAAGACCTGTTCGCGCTCGATGAGGATGACCGCGCCGCGCTGCGCGCGCGGCGCATGGGGTTCGTGTTCCAGAGCTTCCAGCTGCTGGGCAACCTGACTGCGCTGGAGAACGTGATGCTGCCGCTGGAGCTGGCGCAGCGCCGCGACGCCCGGCCGCTGGCCACCGAGATGCTGGGCCGCGTCGGCCTGGGCCAGCGCCTGGGCCACTATCCGAAAGTGCTGTCGGGGGGCGAGCAGCAGCGCGTGGCGCTGGCGCGGGCCTTCGTGGTGCAGCCGGACGTGCTGCTGGCCGACGAGCCCACGGGCAGCCTGGATTTCGCCACGGGCGAGACGATCATGCGCCTGATGTTCGACCTGAACCGCGAGCAGGGGACCACGCTGGTGCTCGTCACGCACGACCGCGGCATCGCGGCGCAGTGCGACCGGCGCATCACCATCGACGCAGGCCGGATGGCGGCCGACGCCTGAGGCGGCACGGCCTTCTCCTGGCCGCAGTACGGGGGGGAGCCCCGGCGGGCGGATAATCGCGCGCATGTCCTCCAGCCCCAAAGTGCTATTCGGCTTCCACGCCGTGGGCGTGCGCCTGAAGACCGCACCGCAATCCATCATCGAGATCTACTACGAGGCCACGCGGCGCGATGCGCGCATGCGCCAGTTCATCGAGCGCGCGAAGGAGGCGGGAGCGCGCCTCATCGAGGCCGATGCGCTGCGCATCGCCAAGCTCGCCGGCAGCCACGGGCACCAGGGCGTGGCCGCCCGGGTGGAAGCCGTCGCGCAGGTCCATTCGCTCGACGAACTGCTCGAGCAACTGGAGGCCGACGGCGTCGAGAAGCCGCTGCTGCTGGTGCTCGACGGCGTGACCGATCCGCACAACCTGGGCGCCTGCCTGCGCGTGGCCGACGGCGCCGGTGCGCACGCGGTGATCGCGCCCAAGGACCATGCCGTGGGCATCAACGCCACCGTGGCCAAGGTGGCCAGCGGCGCGGCCGAGACCATGCCGTACTTCATGGTCACCAACCTCGCGCGCACGCTGGGCGAACTCAAGGAACGCAACATCTGGTGCATCGGCACCAGCGACGACGCCCCGCGCACCCTCTACGAAGTGGACCTGAAGGGGCCGGTAGCGCTGGTGCTGGGCGCCGAAGGGGCCGGCATGCGGCAGCTCACGCGCAAGACCTGCGACGAGCTGGTTTCCATCCCGATGCGGGGGGCGGTCGAAAGCCTGAACGTGTCGGTGGCCAGCGGCGTGTGCCTCTACGAGGCGCTGCGCCAGCGCGGGGGCTGAACCATGGCGCAGGAGGCCCTGGAGCGACTGCGGGCCTGGGTGGCCGGGGCGCAGCGCATCCTGGTGCTGACCGGCGCCGGCATGAGCGCGGAATCCGGGGTGCCCACCTTCCGCGATGCCCATACAGGCCACTGGGCGAAGTTCCGTCCGGAGGAGATGGCCAGCGAGGGGGGCTTCCGCGCCCACCCCGGTACGGTATGGACGTGGTACGAACACCGCCGGGCCCAGCTGGCCGCGGTGCAGCCCAACGCCGGCCACCGTGCGCTGGCGGAGTTTGCGCGTCGCCATCCCGAGCGGCTGACGATCGCGACGCAGAACGTGGACGGCCTGCACCAGATGGCCGGCAGCGAAGGAGTACTCTGCCTGCACGGCGACCTGCGCGCCAACCGCTGGCTGGATGCGCCGCTGCCCTGCTGCGATGCCGATGCTGCCGTGCCGGGCTGCCCGCCCAGTTGCGCCACCTGCGGCAATCTCCTGCGGCCGGCCGTGGTCTGGTTCGGCGAGGAGCTGCCGGCACGGTTGCTGGAGCAGGCGCAGGACGCGGCCCACGAGTGCGACCTGATGCTGGCCGTGGGGACGGCCGGCGTCGTCTATCCCGCCGCCGGCCTGGCGCATGCCGCGCACCGGGCCGGCGCGCGCGTGGCCATCGTCAATCCGGAACCCAGCGCGCTCGACGGCGTGGCGGACCTGCTGGTGCCCGGCACGGCGGCGCGGGTGCTGCCCTTCGCGCTGTCCGCCTGACGCGAGGCGGGGCGGGCGCGGTCCCTCGGGGACGCGCGCTGCATAATCCCGGGGTCTTCAGGGCGGGGTGGAATTCCCCACCGGCGGTAGGCGGTGCGCACCACGGTGCGCTTCGCGAGCGCGCGAGCGCTCCCGCCGCCTGGCGGGAGGTCAGCAGACCCAGTGCGAGGTGGCCGCCGCGGCCGTCTCCAGTCTGGGGCCGACGGTCACAGTCCGGATGAAAGAAGATGCTGCCGGCCGGCTGGCCGCGCGCCCGCGAAGGTGCGCTGCCAGGGGGCCGCGCCGTGCCATGCGCGCCGTGCTGCGGCGGAGCATGGCCGGCGGCATGCGATGCCTTGGAGCGTTCTTTTCCAACCAAGGAGCGTTTCCATGAATTTCCCCGTCACTTCCCACACCGCGCCGTGCGGCGCTGCGGCCAGCGCGCCAGGGCCCGCCGGAGGCGGCGTGCCGCTGGCCTCCATGGCCGATGTGCTCGCGCAGATCGCCGCCGGGCGGCCCGTCCTCGTGCTCGACGATGCCGACCGCGAGAACGAGGCCGATCTGGTCTGCGCCGCCGAGAACATGGCCGAATCCACCATGGCGCTCATGATCCGGGAGGGCAGCGGCATCGTGTGCCTCTGCCTGCCCCCGGACCACGCCCGGGCGCTCGGCCTGCGGCCCATGGTGGAGGCGAACCGGTCGTCGTTCGCCACCGCGTTCACCCAGTCCATCGAGGCCGCGTGGGGCG
Source organism: Paracidovorax avenae (assembly GCA_003029925.1). Classification (GTDB taxonomy): domain Bacteria; phylum Pseudomonadota; class Gammaproteobacteria; order Burkholderiales; family Burkholderiaceae_C; genus Paracidovorax; species Paracidovorax avenae_A. The sequence goes on from CP028296.1 coordinate 2,562,784, forward strand.
TGTCCACCGGCGTCTCGGCAGCGGACCGCCTGCAGACCGTCCGGTGTGCCCTGCGCGTGCCCCCGGCCGGCGCTGCGCCGGAGGTGGTCAGCCCCGGGCACGTGTTCCCGCTGGTGGCCCGCCCGGGCGGAGTGCTGGAGCGCGGTGGCCATACGGAATCGGCCGTGGACCTCGCGCGCCTGGCCGGGCTGCGTCCAGCCGGTGTGCTGTGCGAACTGATGAATCCCGACGGGACGATGGCGCGCTGCGCGGACGTGGCGCGGTTCGCGCACGCGCACGGGCTGCTGTGCACCACGGTGCAGGCGCTGGCGGCGTACCGCCTCGCCATCGGCGACACACGCTGAACGCAGGCCCCGGGCGTACGGCCCGGGCAGCGTCGTCAGGCCTCGGCGGGGGATTCCTCGCTGGCCTGGCTCAGCGCTTCCAGCGCGTCGGCGTCGAGCTGCAGGTGCGCGGCGCGCACCAGGTGCTGCAACTGCTCCAGCGAGGTCGCGCTGGCGATCGGCGCGGTGATGCCGGGCTGGGCCATCTGCCACGCGATGGCGACCTGGCCGGGCGTGGCCTCGTAGCGCTCGGCCACCTCGTCGAGCTCGGCCAGGATGCGCAGGCCGCGCGGGTTGAGGTACTTCTCCACCGTTTTGGCGCCGCGTGCACTCTTGGAGGCGTCGGCTTCGCTGCGGTATTTGCCGGTGAGGAAGCCGGCGGCCAGGGCATAGAAATTGATGACGCCCACCTGCTGCTCCAGGCACAGCGGCTGCAATTCATCCTCGAACACGGCGCGGTCATAGAGGTTGTAGAGCGGTTGCAGCGATTCATAGCGCGGCAGGCCCAGCCGCGCGCTGGTGGCGAGCGCCTCCGACAGCCGGGCGGCCGTGTGGTTGGACGCACCGATGGCGCGCACCTTGCCTTCGCGGATCAGGTCGGCATAGGTGCCCAGCGTGTCCTCGAGCGGCGTGGAGGGATCGTCGTCGTGGGATTGGTAGAGGTCGATGTAGTCGGTGTGCAGGCGGCGCAGCGAATCCTCGACCGCGCGGCGGATGTAGTCCGGCTTGAGGCCGACCTTGCCGTCGCCCATGTCCTTGCCCACCTTGGTCGCGAGCACGATCCGGTCCCGCTTGCCGGTGCGCTTGAGCCACTGGCCGATCAGGGCCTCGGATTCACCTCCCATGTGGCCCGGGTTCCAGCGCGAATAGACATCGGCCGTGTCGATGAAATTGAAGCCCGCATCCAGCCAGGCGTCGAGCAGGGAGAACGTGGTCGGCTCGTCCACCGTCCAGCCGAACACGTTGCCGCCGAAGCACAGCGGGGAAACCTGCAGGCCGGAGCGGCCGAGGGGGCGTGATTGCATGGGTCGAGTCTCCTGGAGTGGTTGGAAAGCCGGGCCGCCACGGCCACGGGGCGCAGCGGGCATCCGGACCATTGTTGCGGCGCCGCACGGCTCCCGGGACGCGCAGTTGTAAGAACCTGTCAGATCCAGCCCAGGGCGCCGAGCACGGCCCCCGCGCCGAGCAGCCACAGCAGGTGGATGCGCGTGCGCCAGACGAGCAGCATGCACGCTGCCGAGACGATCCACAGCCGCCAGCTCTGTGCGATGCCGCCGTGCGCGCTGCAGAGCACGAAGGCGGTGGCCAGCAGCAGGCCCAGCACGACCGGCGTCATGCCCTGCTTGAAGGCGCGCACGGCCCGCATGTCGCGGTGGCGGTGCGCCCAGCGCGCGGCGGCCCAGGTGAGCAGGCTGCTGGGCAGCATGACACCCATGAGGCAGAGCACCATCCCGAGCAGGCCCAGGGCCCAGCCGCCCGCGTTGAGCCCCACGTTCCAGCCCAGCAGCCCGATGAACAGCACGTTCGGGCCGGGCGCGGCCTGGGCGATGGCGATGGAGGCGTTGAACTGCGGATCGGTCAGCCAGGCGTGCCGGTCCACGAGGAAGCGGTGCATGTCCGGGGCGGTGGCGATGGCGCCGCCCACGGTCAGCAGGGACAGCGAGAGGTAGTACGAGAACAGGTGCAGCCAGTCGGCCGGCTGCAGTGCCAGGGTGGCGGTGGGCGTCATGCGGGCAGCTTCCGCCAGGTCAGCGCGCAGGCCGAGCCGCCGATCGCCAGCAGCACCGCGGCCAGCGGCCATTGCAGTACCGCCATGGCCACGAACGTCAGCGCGGCCAGCGCCGCGCCCCCGGCGGCGCCGAGCGGGTGCGTGCGCAGCGCCACCGCCATGCGCAGGGCCACGCCGGCCACGAGGCCGGCGGCCACGGCGCCCATGCCGCGCAGGGCGCCCGCCACGGCCGGGTGGGCGGAGAACCGCGCATACGCCACCGCCAGGCACAGCAGCACCAGCAGGGGCAGCAGCAGCATGCCCGCCAGGGCCGACAGCGCGCCGCGCCAGCCGAAGTAGCGGTCGCCCACCATCACGGCGAGGTTCACCACGTTGGGACCCGGGAGGATCTGGGCCACGGCCCAGTCCTCGATGAACTCCTCGTTCGTCAGCCAGCCCTTGCGGTCCACCAGCTCGCGCTGCACCACGGCGAGGACACCGCCGAAGCCCTGCAGGGCCAGCCAGGTGAAGGACCAGAACAGTTCCCTGCAGTCGCGCGGGGCGGGGCGCGCGGGGCGGTGTTCGGCGGGATCGGAATCGGGATCGGCGTGGGGTGGCATGGGCGGAGCTGTATGCGGGCCGGCATGGGCCGGGACGGCCCGCATCGTACGCCGGAGCACGGCTTTACGCTGGTGTCGCGCAGCCTTGCCGCGGGGCGGAAAGCGGTCCCTCCTTCAGCGCAGGACGGGCCGGGTGCGGTCCAGGAGCCACTGGCGGGCCCGGCGCGCACGTTCGTCCTGCGGGGACGCGAATTCCGGGAGCAGCGCCTCGCGCACCGTGGCGTGGTATCGGTCGATCCAGCGCACTTCCGCGAAACCATCGAAGCCGCTCAGCCAGCGACGGCCCTGCCAGTGCGCGGGCAGGATACCTTGTTGCCGCGCTTTCGTTTGTAGCCGCCGTAGCCTGGACATGGGCCGCTCTCGCAACTCGACTGCGGCCTTAGGGAAGGTCTGCATAAACCGCCCCACGACGTGCTTGGCATCGACGTGAAGCCCTGAGACGATACGACGATGAAGCAGTACAGCCTGGGCTTGGGAATGACGGCGAAGCGAACGCGGCGCCGGGAGTTTCTGGATGAGATGGAGAAGGTCGTACCGTGGGCCGAGTTGGTGGCCCTGGTGTCGCCGTATCTGCCCGAAGGCAAGCGGGGCCGCCCGCCGTTCCCGTGCGAGACCATGCTGCGCATCCACTTCATGCAGCAGTGGTTCGCTCTGAGCGACCCGGCCATGGAGGAAGCGCTGCACGACATGCCGGTGTTCCGCGAGTTCGCAGGGCTCGAAGGCTGGGA
>CP028296.1:2578468-2638240 GCA_003029925.1 Paracidovorax avenae
TAGTCATATGCACTGTCCTGTTCCTATCTCCAAAGATAAGCGACAGGGCGGGGCCGGGGAATCAGGGGGCTATCTCATTCGCAGCTCATCATCGCCACGCACTCTCCCTTCCTGCTGTCGTACCCGCATGCAAAGATCATCCACTTCAGCGCTGCGGGCCTAAGCGAAATGGCCTTCCGCGACGCTTGACCACCAGTGGCACCGACCCAGTTAGCAATGGTCTACGCGGTCACGTCTAACTCACGCGCCAGTTCTGGCGGTGTCCTTCCAACTCCACCATCTGGCCCGAAGCCCGAGGCCTGAAGGTGAGACGGCACATTGCCATGCGCCCGGGCAAACGTGCCGTGCTGGAAAGGAGCCGGCCATCGGCCCGAGCGATAGACCAGATCGAGGCGAGCATCCGGGCCAAGGTGGAGCATCCGTTCCGGGTGATAGTTTATCAACGCGTTGCAATTTAAAATTCGATCTGGCACACTCATAAAGTTCACCCAAAGAGGCGAAATTACGCAACATTTATGAGGAGTATGTATGTCTAAAGTCTATATTATAATTGCTTTCGCAGGCATGGGGCTATTAATGCTTATTCAGCCAAGCAGCGCACAGGTGATTTATTGTGGCGCCCAAAATGGAGGTGCTGTATGCTATAACAATCTATGTTGTAGTAGATTTGGGTATTGCGGATTGGGCCCTGATTACTGCTGTGTTAATTCGGGTGGTTGCCAAGTAGGATATGGTGCATGTATGGGCGGCTGTTGAGATGGGGAGGGTGATCTTGCAAAAATTCCATAACACCCTTGGAGTAGTTGCGGCGGCGATAATTGGCTTGACGACAGCATTTTTGGTTGTAGTTGCGTGGAGTCTCTGGTCAGAAGGTGCCGTTCCATGTGGAATTGCTCCCTATAGATTATGGGCGGAGCAAAGCTGCGCCGTTTCCATATTGCAGTCTAGCATTGCCTCCAAGTTTATCCTCGGTCTTGCAATTGCCATTTGTACGCTACTTGTCGTGTGCTTTGCAGTGAAAAAGCGAAGCATAACATGGCATTATAGCCTCTTCGCGTTGGCAGCCGTCGTGCTTTCCCTACTCTATGTTCTCCCTGGCCGTGAAGGCATCGATTTTCTCTGGATGCGGATTGCCGCACTGCTGATGTGGGGTATTCTGGCGGCGTCCGCCTGGGATCCTGAACTACTCCGCACTATAAGAGCGAGAGGCGCCAAATGGACAGTATTGTTTTTTATAATGTTGCTGCCGATAGCGCTGATTGCACAAGTATGGATCAGCCAGGATCGAGAATTTGAAGCCAAGTTTCTCTCCTGGTATAAGCCAAATGACTCTCGTCATGTGTACGGAAACGCGGCAAGTTCTCGAACTTTGGTTGTGTTTGTTGAGCCGAATTGCGGATGGTCTAGGAGCGTGATTAAACAAGCGACTGAGATCTCACGGTCAGCGGATTTGCGAGTAGTCCTTCAGCCATTTTCCATCAACAATGACAAAAGAGTTATTTCACGTCTTGCGTCAATGGAGTATCTTCCAGAGGACCAGTACTGGAAAGCATTTGAGGAGTTGGGGAAAGTTGCCTCCGATACTCCCCTCTTAGTCAATGAGCGAGAGTCATTTGCGAGCCATCCGGTATCAAATATTATGGGTGTGAATGTGACGCCTTTTATGATACTTTATGAGAAAGGGCAAGCTCATGTCGTCCGCCAAAGAGGGAAAATTTCTGCTTACCTGAGGTAATGGAAAGTGAGGCAAATCCTGGAGCAGGTTATGAACTTGCTGCCGGGGCGCGAAGCCAAGGGATGGGAGGGCCATGGTTGGCGAAATCGCTCTGAACAGATGTGATTAGTGTTCCATACGCTTTTCATGGACATGTACGGATAAACGTTCTTGAAATTCCGGTGGCTGCTTTCCTGTGGATTCCATGTCGGAAAAGTGTTTTATACAGTTTTATTGTGACACTTCATCGGCGGTGCAGGATTGGGGTATGTAAGGATGGGTTGCCGCAGCGGCGGGAGCCTGCGCCGGCAAGGTGCGGGTGGGTGCACCATGGTGTGGCGGCGGCACTGCGAGAGAGATACGTGCGCCGTTCTGGTGCGTCGTGGTGGGTGGCTGACTGTATGTATCAGTTTTCCAGATACGGCGCTGCCGCGGCTCCGTCGGTCTATCATCCGCGGACCCCTTCCACATTTCCATCCTTCCGACAACGCACCACCCATGCCAGCCACCCCAAAGCCGAAGCCGGGCCCCAGGCCGCAGAAAAAACAGGCCGCGCCTCAGGACAGCCGCGCGAGCGGAGCGCTCATCGACCGGATATTCGATGACGTCAGGGGCCGGATAGAAAGCCGAGCCCTGGCTGTCGGGGAGCGGCTGCCATCGGTACGCACCATGGCAGCCAGCATGGACATCAGCAATGAAACCGTTCTGCGGGCCTACGACAAGCTGGCGGCGGCGGGGTACCTTGAGGCGCGCCGTGGCTCGGGCTTCTACGTATCGCCAGAAGCGCTTCAAGTGGGCAAGCCGGCTCCGTCGCAGCGGTGGAACGGGCCACCGGCACAGAATGCCTGGGATCACCTCATGCATTCCAGAGGGGCCAATGGCGATTCCGCACTCGGCACGCTGCCCGCCGAGTGGGCAGGCACCGAGGTGCTGTCCGGTGCCCTGCGGTCGCTGGCTGCCCGACCGCACGTGCATCTTTCTGAATATGCCGACCGCCGGGGATGGCTGCCGCTGCGCGAAGCCCTGGTGGCCAGGCTGGGCATGGCCGGCATCAGCGCCACGCCCGACCAGATCGTGAGCACGGCGGGCGCCACCGATGCCCTCGATCTGGTGGTCTGGTCATTCCTCTACCAGGGTCAGTACGCGGTGGTGGAAGAGCCGGCGCCGTACATCCACACCCAGCGCCTGCTGGCCAGCGGCGTCTGGATCCTTCGTGTGCGCCGCATGGACGATGGCCCGGATCTGGAGCAGCTCGCGGAACTGTGCGAGAAGTACCAGCCCAAGGCGTTCTTCTGCAGCTCGGTGCTGCAGAACCCGACATCCACCAGCCTGTCGCCGCGCAAGGCCCACCAGTTGCTCAAGCTCGCGGAGCAATACGGCATGTGGATCGTGGACGACGACACCTACGGCGACCTGCTTCCGCGCAGCAAGCTGGGGTCGGTCACGCGCCTGGCAGCGCTGGACCACTTCGAGCGGGTCATCCACATCGGCAGCTTCTCGAAGACCGTGGCGCCCGCCCTGCGGTCTGGGTTTCTGGTCGCCAGCCTCCAGCGCCTGGAGCGCATGCTGCTGATGCGTTCGGTCGGCTCCATCCATTCCTCGCTGCTCACGGACCAGATCGTGTGCCACGCGCTCACCGAGGGAGGCTACGAGCAGCATTGCGAGAGGCTGCAGAAAAAGCTGGCCGCCAGCGGGAAGGCGCTGCTGGCGAAAATTCGTGCGCGTGGCTGGCAGGCCGTCGAGACGGGGGCGGGCATGTATCTGTGGATGTCGCCGGGCCAAGGTGTCGATGGTCCAGCCGTGTGGCAGGCGCTGGCCGCTCAAGGCGTAATGGTCGCGAATGAAACAGTGTTCATGAGCTATGGCACTGGCTCGCACATGCGCCTCAACATCGCGCGGACCGACGATGCCCTGCTCGACCGGATCGCCGCCGCCATCGCCAGCACCGGGCGCGCGGCTCCCCCTGCCGGCATGCCATGATGGGGGCGGTGCCCGCCGCACGCGACTGCCCGGCTGCCGTGCGTCCTGTCAGCCGTGCGTAAGGGGCGTGCACACAATCGGTGGCACCGGGTGGGCGCATGGCGCCTGCCGGGAATTCGGGCTGTGACCAGGCCGCAGCGCCTGCCCGACTTGGGCCCGCCCTCCGTGGCGGGCATTTCTTTGCGCCGCCGTCAGTGCACGGGCTTCTTCCTCTCCGTACCCGGCCCATGGCCGTCCGGGGCCAGCGGCAGCCGCACCACCGCATCGAGGCCGGCTACGCGGCTGCCTTCCATGCGGTTGGACAGCTCGATCTGCCCGCCCAGCGCCCGCACGATTTCCTGGCAGATGGCCAGCCCCAGCCCGGAGCCCGTCCGCACATCGCCCGCGGAGAACGGCTGGAACAGGCGCTGCGCCAGCTCGGCGTCGATGCCCGGTCCGCTGTCGGCCACCGTCAGTGCCGCATGGCGCCCGTCCGTGACCAGTTCGACCGACAGCAGGCCCGATTCGGGCGTGTGCCGGATCGCGTTGTGCAGGAGGTTGCGGGCCAGTTCGCGCAGCATCCACTCGTGGGCCAGCACGGGCGCGGGCTCCGTGTGGATGCCGAAATCCAGGTCGCGCTGCGCGATCAGGGGCGACAGTTCCAGCGCGATCGCGCGCAGTTCCTCGTCCAGGCGGGTGATGGGCGGCGCGCTCTGCTGGCGCAACTGCTCCACCTTGGCGAGCGCCAGCATCTGGTTGGCGAGTTGCGTGGCGCGGTCCACGGTGTCGCTGATTTCCAGCAGCGCCTGCCGGGGCGCCACGTCGCCGCGCAGCGCAGACTGCACCTGCACCTTGAGCACGGCCAAAGGGGTGCGCAACTGGTGCGATGCATCGCGCACGAAGCGCTGCTGGTGCGCCAGCAGGTGCGCCAGCCGGCCCATCACGTGGTTCGTGGCCTCGACCAGGGGCTGCAGCTCGCGCGGTGCGCCGGGCGCTTCGAGGGGGCGCAGGTCGTCCTCGGGCCGGGTCTGCAACTGATCGCTGAGCTGTCGCACCGGGCGTACGGCCCATTGCACCACCAGCGCCACGATGAGCGCGACGACCAGCGCCAGCAGCGCCTGGCGGGCGAGGGTCGCCTGCAGGATCTGCAGCGCGAGGGTGCGGCGCAGCTCCAGGGTTTCGGCCACCTGGATCACCGCCATGCCGCGGCCCGTCGGGCTGGCGACCGGCTGCAGCAGCACGGCGACGCGCACCGGCTGGCCGCGGAATTCGTCGTCGTAGAAGTCCACCAGCGCGGCATAGGGCGGCCGCGCGGGAATGCGCCCGTGCCAGAAGGGCAGCTCGGCGAAGCCCGACACCAGCCCGCCCTGCAGGTCCGACACGCGGTAGAACATGCGGCTCTGGTTGTCCGCCTCGAAGGCCTCCAGCGCGGAGTAGGGCACCGTGGCCCGCAGCCGGGCCTGCCCGTCGTAGCCCGACACGTCGATCTGCTCGCCGATCGTCTTGGCGGACGCCAGCAGCGTGCGGTCGTACGCCGTGTGCAGTGCCGACAGCGTCTGGCGGTACATGCTGGCCGTGTTGTAGGCGATGAACAGCGCCACCGGCACCAGGATGCCCAGCAGCAGGCGCCGCCGCAGCGACTGCGCGCGGCCCGCTCCACGGCTCACGGCGGCAACCTCCGGACGGCGCTCATGCATCCGCCTTGAGCAGGTAGCCCAGCCCGCGCAGCGTCATGAGCGTGAGCCCGGTGCCGGCCAGCTTCTTGCGCAGCCGGTACACCACCACCTCGATGGCCTCGTACTGCACGTCCAGCTGCCCGGGGAACACCAGTTCGTACAGCCGCTCCTTGGCCACGGCGTGGCCCGGCTGGGCGAGCAGGGCATGCATGAGGGCCAGCTCGCGCGGTGTCAGCTCCATCACCTCGCCGTCGCGGTAGATGGCACCACTGTCCTTCTCGTAGCGGATCGCGCCGATGGACACCGTGGAGGGCGCGGTGGCCGGCCGTGCCTCCGACAGGTCCCCCAGCCGGCGCACCAATGCGCGCAGGCGGGCCTCCAGTTCGTCCAGGTCGAACGGTTTGGGCAGGTAGTCGTCGGCGCCGGCATTGAGGCCCAGTACCCGGTCGCCCACGGTGCCGCGCGCGGTGAGCAGCAGCACCGGCGTGCGCAGGCCCCGGGCACGCGCCTGCTGCAGTACCTGCAGGCCGTCCAGCCCGGGCAGCGTCAGGTCCAGCACCACGGCGTCGGGCGGGCGCGATGCCCACTGTGCCAGCGCGGCCCGGCCGTTGCCGAGAGCGGTCACCTCCATGCCGCGGCGCGCGAGCGAACGCTGCAGCGTGGCCTGCATGGCGGGGTCGTCTTCCACGAGGAGCAATTGCATGCGCGGGACCATAGCACCGCGCGCGGCCGGGGCCCCCATGGGTGTTTTCCCTGAGTCGGCGGACAGCCGTTTGACAGGAAGCGGGCGCATCATCGGCCCCGTTCGCCACACCACAAGGAGACAAGAACCATGCGTCGCGATACCTTCCTCAAATCCCTGGCGGCCCTCGCGGCCGCGGGCGCGCTGCCGCTGTCGGCACGCGCCGCGGCCGCGATCCGGATGCTGCTGCCCGCCAACCCCGGCGGCGGCTGGGACACCACCGGCCGGGCGCTCGGCAAGGCGATGCAGGACGCGGGCGTGGCCTCGTCCGTCACCTACGACAACAAGGGCGGCGCGGCCGGCGCCATCGGCCTGGCGCAGTTCGTCAATTCCGCCAAGGGCGACCCGAACTCCCTGATGGTGATGGGCTCGGTCATGGTGGGCGGCATCATCACCGGCAAGCCGCCGGTCAACCTGTCGCAGGCCACGCCGATCGCACGCCTGACGAGCGAATACAACGTGTTCGTGCTGCCCGCCAACTCGCTGTTCAAGTCGATGGCCGAAGTGATCGCCCAGCTCAAGAAGGATCCGGGCAGCGTGAAGTGGGGCGGCGGATCGCGCGGCTCTACCGAGCACATCGCTGCGGCCATGATCGCGCGCGAAGTGGGCGTGGACCCGGCAAAGATCAACTATGTCGCGTTCCGTGGGGGCGGCGAATCCGTCGCGGCGATCCTGGGCGGCAACGTCACCATCGGCGGTGGCGGCTACAGCGAGATGGCCGAGTACATCAACACGAAGAAGATGGTGCCGGTGGCCGTCACTTCGGCCCAGCGCCTGAAGGGCTCGAACGTGCCCACGCTCAAGGAGCAGGGCATCAACGTCGAGATCGGCAACTGGCGCGGCGTCTATGCGCCTCCTGGCATCTCCGCGCCGCAGCGCAAGGCGCTCATCGACATGGTGGCCCAGGCGACGAAGAGCAAGAGCTGGGCCGAATCCATGGAGAAGAACGACTGGACCGCCGCCTGGCTCGCGGGCGATGAGTTCGGCGCCTTCGTGGATGCCGAGTTCGCCAGCATGCGCGCCACCATGGTCAAGGCCGGCATGGTCTGACCGCCGCGGCGGGCGCCGTGCCCGCCGCGCTTCCCGAGTTCCCCTCTTTCCTACCGCTTCGCGCGGCCGGGCGGCGTGCCTGCGCGCCACGGCCGCTTTCCCGAGGACACCCATCATGTCAGAGCCTCTTGCACCTACCGCGGCGGATGCCGACAGCGACGAGGGCGCCGTCCCGTCCCGGCGCGCCCAGACCATCGTGGGCGGCTGCGTGCTGCTCGTGGCGGCGGCGCTCGCCGCGGGCGCCCTGCAGATCCCCGGCGACGCCGGCTACGGCGGCGTGGGCCCGAACTTCCTTCCCTGGCTGGTCGCGGTGGTGCTCGCCATCTGCGGCGGTTTCCTGCTGTGGGAAGTGGCCTCCGGTGGCTTCCGCTCCCTGGGCGCACCCGGCGGCGCGGCCCGGGCGGACAGGCTGGCCTTCGTCTGGGTGTCCGCCGGGCTGCTGCTCAATGCCGCGCTCATCGGCACGGTGGGCTTCATCGTGAGCTGCACTATCTGCTACGTGCTGGCCGTGCAGGGCCTGCGCCGTGCCGGCCGCCAGCCGGCCGCGGGTGCCGCGCGCACCTGGGCCGTGGACGTGTTCACCGGCTTGGCGATTTCCGCGCCCGTGTTCTGGGCCTTCACGCAATTCCTGGCGATCAATCTGCCGGGGCTCACGCAAACGGGGTGGCTGTGATGATGGACATTTTCAACGCCCTGCTGCAGGGCTTCGCGACGGCGGCCACGCCCGCCAACCTGCTGTGGGCGCTGGTGGGCTGCGCGCTCGGCACGGCCGTGGGCGTGCTGCCCGGCATCGGCCCCGCCGTGGCGGTGGCCATGCTGCTGCCCATCACCGCCAAGGTGGAGGTGACGGCCTCCATGATCTTCTTCGCCGGCATCTACTACGGCGCCATGTACGGTGGATCGACCACCTCCATCCTGCTGAACACGCCGGGTGAAACGGCCAGCATGGTCACGGCGATGGAGGGCAACAGGATGGCCAAGAGCGGGCGCGCGGGCGCGGCCCTGGCCACGTCGGCCATCGGCTCGTTCGTCGCCGGCACCATCGCCACCGTGGTGGTCACGCTGTTTGCCCCTTCGGTGGCCGAATTCGCCGTCAAGCTCGGGCCGCCCGAATACTTCATGCTGATGGTGCTGGCCTTCACCACGGTGAGCGCGGTGCTGGGCCAGAGCACGGTGCGGGGGCTCACGGCGCTGTTCCTGGGCCTCGCGCTGGGCTGCGTGGGCATGGACCAGATCTCCGGCGCGGCGCGCTACACGCTGGGCCAGCCCGAACTGCTGGACGGCATCGACATCGTGCTGGTGGCCGTGGGCCTGTTCGCGGTGGCCGAGGTGCTGTATGCCGCCATGTACGAAGGCCGCCAGGTGGACACCCGCAATGCCATGGGCCGGGTCCACATGACGGCGCGCGACTGGAAGCGCTCCGTGCCGGCCTGGCTGCGCGGCACGCTGCTGGGCACGCCGTTCGGCTGCATTCCCGCCGGCGGCACCGAGATCCCGACCTTCCTCAGCTATGCGACCGAGAAGAAGCTCGCCAAGGGCGCGGACCGCGAGGAGTTCGGCACGAAGGGCGCCATCGAAGGCGTGGCCGGCCCCGAGGCCGCGAACAACGCCACCGTCACGGCCGCGCTGATCCCGCTGCTCACGCTGGGCATCCCGACCTCCAACACCACCGCCGTGCTGCTGGGCGCTTTCCAGAACTACGGCATCAACCCCGGCCCGCAGCTGTTCACCAGTTCGGCCGCGCTGGTCTGGGCGCTGATCGCCTCCCTCTACATCGGCAACGTGATGCTGCTGGTGCTCAACCTGCCCATGGTGGGACTGTGGGTCAAGCTGCTCAAGATCCCGAAGCCGCAGCTCTACGCCGGCATCCTGATCTTCGCCACGGTGGGGGCCTACGGCATGCGCCAGAGCGCGTTCGACCTGTTCCTGCTCTACGGCATCGGCCTGCTGGGCGTGATGATGCGCCGCTTCGACTTCCCCACCGCACCCGTGGTGGTCGGCATGATCCTCGGGCCGCTGGCCGAGGCGCAGATGCGCAACGCGATCTCGATCGGCGAGGGCAGCTGGTCGGTGTTCGTGACGCGTCCGATGTCGCTCACGCTCATCGTGATCGTCGCGGCCGTGCTGGTGCTGCCCCGCCTGCTGCGCGGCTGGGCGGCGCGGCGGTTGCAGGTGGCAACCCCCTGAGGCGCTTCGCGGCTTCCCCCTTCTCTCACGCTGCGCGTGGGAAGGGGGAAGCCGCCAGCGCGGCGGGGCGGCCCTTGCGCGGCGGCCGCTGGCATGGCCTGCTCCGCGGCCTTCCGAGTGGTCTTGCCCGAGGTGGCTTTTGCGCTGCGGGCAAGGCACGCGGTCTCGTGAGTTATCAGTTTCCCGCGGTACGCGCCGCGGACGGCTCCAGCGGGGCGCCTTCGGGCGCGCCGTCACGTTGGCGGCGCGACGCCGCCTCCTTGTCCTTCTGCGTGGCGCCCGACCCCTTCTTCAGCCACAGGTAGAGCCCGCTGCCCAGCACGATGATGGTGGCGATGTCCAGCAGCGCCCAGAGGATCTGCATCGGCATGCCGGCGTAGTCGCCGAAGTGCAGCGGCTGCGAGATGAGCAGGGCGGTGAGGTACCACGGCAATTCCGGCGCGGCCGTGACCTGGGACGTGCGCGCGTCCACCAGCACGGGCTGGTAGAGGCGCGACGTGAGCGGTTCGCTGCCGCGCAGGAAGAAGGTGTTGTGGTGCGGGCTGGAAAACGCCGTGCCCGGGAAGGCGATGAACGACAGGCGCATGCCCGGGGCGCGCTCCAGTGCCGCATCCAGCGATTGCTGCAGCGAGCCGCGTTCGGCCTGCGGGGTGACGGGCTGGCCTGCATAGGGCGCCAGCAGCGACGAGAGCTGGTCGTGCTGCCAGTACTTGATGACCAGATCGGCCCAGGTATTGATCATGCCGGTGCCGCCCACCACGAAGGCCCACACCAGGGTGACGATGCCCAGCAGGTTGTGCAGGTCCAGCCATTTCACGCGGGCGGAGCGCTGCTCGCGCACCGTGCCGAAATCCAGCTTGCGCATGAAGGGCGCGTAGAGCACCACGCCCGAGACGATGGCCACGAGCAGCAGCAGCCCCATGAAGCCCAGGAAGAGCTTGCCCGGCAGCCCCGCGAACAGGTCCACATGCAACTTGTACATGACGTACATGAAGCCCTGGTCGAACCGCGGCTGCGCGAGGATGGCGCCGGTGCGGCCGTCCACGGCCACCGAGCGGAAGTCGGTGGTCGGAGCGGGCGTGTGCGTGAGCGTGACGAACCACACGTTGGGGTCGTCCGCGTCCTGCGACGCGAACTGCACGATGCGGTCCGGATGCTGCGCGCGTGCCACCTCCAGCACCCGGTCCAGGCTGACCCGGCGCGTTTCCCCGGGCATCGGCGGCGCCTCGACCTCCGTGCCCAGCAGGTGGCCGATCTCGTGGTGGAAGATCAGCGGCAGCCCCGTCAGGCAGAGCAGGAGCATGAACACGGTGCACACCAGGCTGCTCCACTTGTGCAGCCAGGACCAGGTCTTGAGGGCTTTGGGGGTCATATCGTTGTCCTGCTCCAGCGGAAAGCTGCGTCTCAGAAGTCCACGCTCGCGCTCAGCGTGAAGGTGCGCGGCGCGCCCACCACGAGGTAGCCCGAGCCGGGGTAGCCGCCGGATGAGGCCCAGTAGTTGCGATCTGCCACGTTGTCCACGCGGGCGCGCAGCGTCACGAGGCGGCCGCTCCATTCCGTGGCGTAGCGCACACCCAGGTCCAGGCGGGTCCAGCCGGGCACGCGCAGGGCGTTGGCGCCGTCGGCATAACTTGCACCGGTATAGATGGCGCGGGTGTCCAGTGCCAGGCCGGGCACGCCGGGAACGTCCCATTCCACGCCGGCATTGGCCTGCAGGCGCGGCACGCCGATCACGCGCTTGCCATCGGTGGCTGCGCTGCCCGTCCTCTGCTGCTTCGCGTCCAGCCAGGTCGCGCCGCCCAGCAGGCGCAGGCCGCGCATGGCTTCGCCCTGCACGTCCAGCTCCACGCCCTGGTGGCGATCCCTGCCGGAGGCGCCGAACACGTTCGAGGCATCCACGTAGGCGCGGGGCTTGGTGGTGCTGAACAGCGCCAGCGAACCGCGCAGGCGGCCGCCGTCGTACTTCACGCCCACTTCCTTCTGCTTGGCGACATAGGGAGAGAGCTGCTGCCCGCTGTTGGCCACGGGCGCGCCGTTGGCCGTGGCCGGCGCGGTCTGGCCCTGGCTCAGGCTTTCGATGTAGTTGCCGTAGAGCGACCACTGCGGCGCCATCTTGAACACGAGGCCCGCCATGGGGCTGTTGCGGCTCTGCTCGTAATGGGCGAGCAGCGCGGAGGTGCCGTAGGCGAAATCGGAGGTGTCCAGCCGCTGGTGGCGCAGGCCCAGGGTGAGCAGCACCGTATCGTCCATGAAGGAAAGCGTGTCGCCCAGGGCATAGCTCAGCAGCCGCGTGCGGCCCGCGAGGTTGGGGCTGGACAGCGTGCCGCCATAGAGGGTGGCGGCGCTGAAGGCGGGCTGCGCCGTGGGGCGGTACTGGTAGAGGTCGGATGCGATCGTGTTGCGCCAGTCCATCGCGTACGCATTGTCCTTCTCGGCCTCGAAATACGACACGGCGGCCACCCATTCATGGCCCACCGCGCCCGTGCGCAGCTTGCCGCGCAGGCCGAGTTCGCCGGTGTCCACGCGGTCCTTGCGGGTGTTGTCGAAACGGTAGGCCGTGCCTGCGCCCGTGGCGGCGTCGGTCACCGTCAGGTTGGCGAGCGAATTGGCCTCCTTGCCGCGGCGCATGCCCCAGGCCCCCCATGCCGTGACGCCAGGCGACAGGTCCACCTCGCCGCGGAACGTGCCGAACACGTCGCGCTCGTTGGAATACGCCCAGGGCTGGGAGAAGTTGGATGAGGCATCCGGCGCGGCGGGCACGGCGGAGGCACCCGACAGCGAGACGTTCGGCCGCGTGCCCTTCAGGCGGTGGTCCTGCCAGCCGATGTCGCCCGACAGGCGCACGTCGCGGCTGCGCCAGTCCAGGCCCAGGGCCACGAGGCCGAGCCGGCTCTTTTCGTGGTCCACGGCGGTGTCGCCGTCCTGGTATGCGGCGTTGAAGCGGATGCCGGTGCTGCCGTCCGGCCCGAAGCGGCGGCCGATGTCCACCGCCGTCTCGACGCGGCCGCCCGATCCCGTGCCCACCGTCACGCGCGACAGCGGCTCGTTGGGAGCCCGCTTGGGCAGCAGGTTGACCGCGCCGCCGATGCCGCCGCCCGACGGCGTGGCGCCCGACAGGAAGGTGGAGGCGCCGCGCAGCACTTCGACGCGCTCGAACAGTTCGGTGGCGATGTATTGCCGGGGCAGCAGGCTGTAGAGGCCGTTGTAGGCCGTGTCGTCGGAGCCGAGGACGAAGCCGCGGATGAAGTACGCCTCCTGGAAGTTGCCGAAGCCGCGGGCCAGGCGCACGCCGGAGTCGTTCTGCAGCACCTCGCCCACGCTTTTGGCCTGCCTGTCCTGTATCAGCTCGTTGGTGTAGCTGGTGATGCTGAAGGGGGTGTCCATCGCATCCTTCGTGCCCAGGATGCCGGCGCGTCCGCCGCGCGCCACCTGTCCGCCGGGGTAGGCCGGCGAGAGGCCCTGGGAAGAGGCATCGGCGCTGGCGTTGACGGTCACCGTCGAGAGCGCTGGCGTGTCGGTGGCGGCGGGCGCGGCGGATTGCGCGCCGGCCTGGGTGCCCAGCAGGGCGAGGGAGGCGGCGAGGGCGAGGGGATGGGGGCGGAACATGGCGGAGGGCCTGGATGGGTAGTGGAGCGTGGGGCGGGGGAGGGGGAGGGGGAGGGGGGAAAGCGGGAAAGGGCCGCGACCGCCGCGGTGCACGCAGGCGCGGGACGGTGCCGTGGCGGGCGCGGGAATCAGCCGCGCCGCCGCAGCCAGCCGAACCACGCCATCACGGCCACGGGCACGCCCAGCGCGACCCACGACCAGGTGTCGCCCCAGCCGTCCGATACGAGGGCGCTGAGCAGTCCGCTGGCCGTGAGGAGGCCCAGTGCAATGGGCCATCCCCAGACACGGCCCGGACGGGCCGCTTCCACGTGCGGCGCGGCAAGCGCCTGGGAATCGGAGGGGCCTGGGATGGCCGCGGGGGATTGCGGCCCGGTAAGGGGGGCGGGCGTCGAGGACATGGGGCTTGCTGGGGGCTGGAAGGCGGGCCGGCGGGAGGGAGCCAGGAAGCGCTGGCGGGGCCGGCACAGCAGGCCCCGGGGACTGGACCGTCCGCCGGGGCACCCCGCCAGGGCACTGTTCGCAAACCACCATTCTAAAAGATATTGCGAATGGTTCGCATTGAAATTTATGGAATGTATGAAAGGGCAGACCCCCTGCCTGCCGGGCAGTGCTGCGTCGAACCTGTGGCCGGATGTTTCCCGACGGACACGGATAGCCTCATACTCCGGCCACCCCAGAGAGGAGATTTCAGCCCATGACAGTCTTCAGAACCGCCCCCCTGCTCATCGCCGCCCTGGTCGCTTCCTCGTGCGGGGGCGGGGGCAGCGGCGCATCGGTCGATTACGAATTCAATGCCCGCCCGTCCTACCTGAACGACCTGCGCCAGGCCAGCTACGACGGCGTGGGCGACGACCTGCTGACCGGCGGCCTGGGCCGCTCCGGCCTGCAGGACGATTCACCGCCGGGCTACGCGGGCAGCCAGCCCACGGCGGATGAGCTGCGGCGCAATGCCATCTACGTGAACTACCGGGCGCTGGTGGACACGACCTCCGACGGGGGTTACGGCCGGCTCTACGGCCCGAACGTGGACATCCAGGGCCGCGCGACAGCGGGCGAGGGCATGGTGGCCGGCACGGAAGCCATCGCCTATTCGGACGACGGCTCGGGGCGCCGCAACGTTACCCTGATGGTGCAGGTGCCGGATGCCTTCGACCGCACGCGCCCGTGCATCATCACCGCCACCTCGTCCGGCTCGCGCGGCATCTACGGCGGCATTCCCACGGGCGAATGGGGCCTCAAGCACGGCTGCGCCGTGGCCTATACGGACAAGGGCACGGGTACCGCGCCCCACGACCTGCAGGCCGATACCGTCGCGCTGATCGACGGCACGCGCACCAGCGCCACGCTCGCGGGCACGCGCGCCGCCTTCAACGCGGGCCTGTCGGCGGCCGACCTGGCGGCCTTCAACGCGGCCACGCCGCAGCGTCTGGCATTCAAGCACGCGCATTCCGGGCAGAACCCTGAAAAGGACTGGGGCCGCTCCACCCTGCAGGCGGTCGAGTTCGCGTTCTACATCCTCAACGAGCGCTTCGGCGACCGTTCCCCTGGCGGGCAGTCGCTGCGCACTTTCACGCCGGCCAATACCACGGTGATCGCCTCCAGCCTCTCGAACGGCGGCGGCGCGGCGATCGCGGCGGCCGAGCAGGACACCCAGGGCCTCATCGACGGCGTGGCCGTGTCGGAGCCCTCGGTGCAGATGCCGGCGAACGCGGGCGTCACCGTACAGCGCGGCGGGCGCACCGTCGCCGTGAACGGCCTTCCGTTGATCGACTACACCACCCAGGCCCACCTCTACCAGTCCTGCGCCGCGCTCGCCCCCTCGCTGGCCTCCACGCCCTTCGCGGCGGCTTTCGCCATCCGCTTCGCGGACCCGGCCTTCCCGGTGGCCGCCAACCGCTGTGCCGGTTTGAAGGCCCAGGGCCTGTTATCGGCCACCACCACGGCCGCACAGGCCGAAGAGGCGCTGGCGCGCCTGACCGCCTATGGCTGGGAGCCTGAATCGGGTGCGCTGCACGCTTCGCTCGCGGCATTCGAAGTGGCTCCTTCCATCGCCGTCACCTATGCCAACGCGCTGTCGCGCGCCAGCGTCCAGGACCGGCTGTGCGGCTACGGCTTTGCCTCCACCTCTGCCATCGGCGCGGTGCAGCCCACGCCCGCCGCGGTGACGAACACCTTGTTCGCCACCGGCAATGGCATCCCGCCCACCGCCGGCGTGCAGCTCGTCAACGACCGCAGCCGCGGCGTGCCGGTGCGCGACCTGTTCTCGTTCAATGCCGCGGGCGTGCCCACCTGGAACCTGGAAGGCGCGCTCTGCCTGCGCAGCCTCGTGACGGGCACCGACGCGGCCGCCCGGCGCCTGCAGGCGGGCCTCGACGAAACCCGCCGCACCGGCAACCTGCAGGGCAAGCCGGCCATCATCGTGCACGGCCGCGACGACGCGCTCATCCCCGTCAACCACACCTCGCGCCCCTACGCCGCCCTGAACCGGCGTGTGGAAGGCCCGGGCAGCCGCCTGAGCTACATCGAGGTGACGAACGCCCAGCATTTCGATGCCTTCATCGGCCTGCCCGCCACGCTGCCGGGATACGACAGCCGCTACATCCCCCTGCACCTGTACCTCAACCGGGCGCTGGATGCCATGTACGCGCACCTCGTGAACGGCCAGCCGCTGCCGGCCAGCCAGGTGGTGCGCACCGTGCCGCGCGGCGGCACGCCGGGCAGCGCCCCCGCGATCACCGCAGCAAACGTGCCGCCCATCGCGGCCACGCCGGCGGCGGCCGATGCCATCGCCATCACCAGCGGCGCCATCGCCGTGCCGGACTGACCTGCGGCAGCTTCCCCTGCGGGTAAACCCCCGTGGCGCGCGCGGTTGCTCGGAGCCGGCGCCGCGGCCGGCCGGTAGAGTGGGGGGCCGCCACTTCGAGGAATGCCCCATGTCCGGTCCTTCGTCCCGCCGCTCCCGTTCCCTGGCACGCCAGGGGGCCGAACTCGCCATGGCCGTGCCGCCCGTCGTCGCGCACCGCGTGGCGCGCATGGCCCTCGCCGGGCCCAATCCCTCGCAGCGCGACCGGCGCGAATTCGGCCGCATGGTCGCCGAGAAGCAATGGGCCTTCGTGCAGTCCTGGGCCGCCATGGGCATGCAGACCCTGTTGGCCCAGCAGGCCATGGCGGCCAGCATGATGCGGCTGTGGTGGACGCCCTGGACCATGGCCACCGGCCCGCAGCTGGCGCGCCAGTGGCAGGATGCGGCGGCCGGTGTGCTCGGCAAGGGGCTCGTCCCGGTCCACCGGGCAGCGGTGGCGAACGCCCGCCGCCTGGCGCGCACACCCCTGGCCTGAAGCCCGGCTTGCGGCGGGGCGCCGGAAGATGCCCCGTCCGTCACCTGGCGGCGACCGCCTCCGGCATGGCCGATGAGTGGTGGTGGGCGATTTTCCAGTCGCCGCCGGTGAACTCATACACGTAGGTGTAGCGTGCGTGCACCTCCTTGCCGTTCTGGAAGGTGAACGTGTAGGTGCCCACGTCCTGCGCCACGTTGCAGCCGATGCGCACCATCCGGCTGTCGATCCGGCCCTGCGGGTGGCCTTTCAGGAATTTCACGAAGTAGTCGTGGATCTGCGCGGTGGTCGTGCGCGGCTGGTTGGATACCGTAGCCAGCAGCACGCCGTCGGGCGCATAGTTGGCCACCACCTTGTCGGCATCGAGCGTGCGCAGCGATGCGTTCCAGCGGTCGAAGAGCGCTGCCACCTGCTGCTCGGTGACGGGCTGGCAGCCGGGTGCCGGGGCCTGCACCTGGGCGAATACGGGGGCCGAAAAAGCGAGCACGGCGGCTGCGATGGAAGTTGCGCGGATCAGGGTCATGGAGTTGTCCTCGGGAAGTCGAACAGGTCGCCGCCTGGGTGCGGCGCCGCCCGTCAGGCGGGCAGGACTTCATTGTTCGGCGCGCCCATGAACGCAACCCTTGCTATGCGATGAAGCCCGGCTGACGCGCACATGAACGCTGCATGAACGCGCCGGCCGAACGTGCCGCCCCGATGGAGGCCGCGTGCCTTGCGCCTAGGCGCCGCCGTCGTCCAGGCGGTAGCCCAGCCCGCGCACGGTCTTGAGCAGCGCGAGCGGGTGCCCTTCGTCGATCTTGCTGCGCAGGCGGCGCACATAGACATCCACCACGTTCGTCAGCGGGTCCTCGTGCATGCCCCACACGTTGGAGAGGATGCGCTCGCGGCTGCAGAGCCGGCCCGGGGCGCTCATGAGCAGTTCCAGGAAGGCCAGCTCCTTGGCGGTGAGCGCGATCGGACGCCCCGCGCGGCTGGCCTGCATGCGTTCGAGGTCGAGCACCAGGTCCGCCACCTGCAGCGTGGTCTCCCGGGGCCGCTGCTCGCGCCCGCGCCGCAGCAGCGCCTCGATGCGCGCCAGCAGTTCCTCGAAGGCGAACGGCTTGGTGAGGTAATCGTCCGCGCCGAGCTTCAATCCGGCGACCTTGTCCTCGATGCTGCTCAGGGCCGTGAGCATCAGCACCGGCACCTGGCCGCCTTCGGCCCGCAGCGACTGGCACAGGTCCAGCCCGGTCATGCCGGGCAGCATCACGTCCAGGATCAGCAGCGCCGCCTCCCCGGCGCGGGCGAGTTCCAGTCCTTCGGGACCGGTGCGCGCCATCTGCACGCCATAGCCTTCCGCGCGAAGGCCGCGCTGCAGGAAATCGGCGACGCGGGGATCGTCCTCCACGACCAGGATCTGCGCGATGCTCATCGGCTGTCCTTCGCCGGTGTTGCGCATGCAGTCGCCGGGGGCGCTGGCACGCCGGTCACGCATGCAGCCGGCAGGTGGATGCCGACCAGGGTGCCGCGGGGCTGCACGGGCCCGATGGACATGGATCCGCCGTGTGCTTCCACGATGGCACGGGCGATGGACAGGCCGATGCCCGTGCCGTCGGCGCGGTGCGCCCGGGCCCGGCTGCCGCGCATGAACCGATCGAACACCTGAGGCAATTCATCCGCGTCGATGCCTATGCCTTCGTCGCGCACCTCGATGCCGACGCCGCCTCCGTTCTCCGTGCGCCATCCGAGGTGGACGGTGCCGCCGGCATGGGAATAGCGCGCGGCGTTGTCCAGAACGATCATCAGGGCCTGGCGCAGGCGGTCGGCATCCGCGCGCAGCGTAGGGCCCGCCTGCCCGCCGGGCCACGCGGCCGGCACCTCCAGCCGCAGATGCACCCCGTACAGGGCGCACAGCGCCTCGGCCTGGTCGGCCGCATCGCGCAGCAACCCGTGCAGCGCGACCGGGCCGGGCCGCATGGCGAGCGGCTCGGCTTCCGTGCGTGCCACGAGCATCAGGTCGTCCACGGTCCCCGTGAGCTGCTCCACGGCGCCGACGATGCGCTCCAGGGTCTGCCGGTATTCCTTTGCCGGGCGCACGCCGCCGCGCAGCGCGATCTCCGCCTCGCCGCGGATGGCCGTGGCGGGCGTGCGCAACTCATGGCTCAGGTCGGCAAAGAGCTGCCGGCGCCGCTCGTCATTGCGCTGCAGCGCCTCGTGGGCGGTGCGCAGTTCGGCCGTGCGTGCCTCGACGGCATCCTCCAGGCGACGCCGCGCAGCATCCGCTGCGCGGCGGTGCTCCTGCAGTTCGGCGGCCATGGCGTTGAAATGCTCGGCGACCCGGTCGAACTCGTCCCGCGACCCGGTCTCCACGCGATGGTCCAGCGCACCGGCCTGGAGCGCGCGCGTGCCCGCCAGCAGGCGGTCCAGCGGGCGTTGCAGGCGGCGCGTCAGCTGCTGCGCCAGCACAACGGCGGTGAGCAGCGTCAGAAGAGCCATGCCCACTGCCTGCGTGCGCAGCTCCCGCAGGCCGCGCTCCGTATCGGCGCGGGCGATCGGCACGGCACGGCGCTGTCGTGCGATGGCGCCGCTCAGCAACTCGCGCAGGTCACGCCCATCGGCCATGTCGAACACCTGGTTCAACTCCTGCCAGACGGACGAGAATTCCGACCCAGGCTGCAGGGGCTGCAGGCGCACCAGCCGCGCCTGCACGGCCGCGATGTTGTCGTCGAAAAGCCGGGCCGCCGCGCCCAGCTCACGCACCTCGGGCGGTATTTCGATCCCTTCGTTCTCGGCCATCTCGGCCCACAGGGCGCCGTCGCGCTCCGTCAACTGCCGCAGCTGCGCGGCGTTTCTGCGCATGCTGGAGAGCAGGGTGTCGCGCACCTCCACCGAGGCGTCCACGTTCATGAGCCGCTGCGATGCCCAGACCCGCAGCCGCTGCTTGTTCGCTGCCAGCTCATTCAACTCGGTCAGGATGTCGCTCGCAAGGCGGCTGTGCTGGGCGAAGTTGTAGACGCGGTTCGCGCCCCAATAAACGAAGGCCGCCTGCGCGCACACCAGCGCGACCAGGGTGGCGAAAGCCAGGGACAGGCGCAATCGGAACATGGCGCGGGCCTCGCGTCGCGGTCGCTCAGCGTGCCAGGCCGGGCGCTGCAGCCCCGCCCGGCGCCCCGGTATCCCAGCCCGACAGGTGCTCCTGCGCGATCCGGCTCAGCGCGGTGATCCAGGCGCTGTCCGCGTTCAGGCAGGGGATGTAGCGGAATTCCTTGCCGCCCGCGTGCAGGAAGGCCTCGCGCGCCTCCTGGTTGATTTCCTCCAGCGTTTCCAGGCAGTCGCTGGTGAACCCCGGGCACATCACGTCCACGCTGCGCGTGCCGCCCCGGGCCATATCGATGAGCGTGGGTTCGGTATAGGGCTCCAGCCACTTGGCCTTGCCGAAGCGGGACTGGAAGGTCACCCGGTAGCGTTCCGGAGCCAGGCCCAGCGCCTGTGCCAGCAGCGCGGCGGTCGCCAGGCATTCCTGCTGGTAGGGATCGCCCAGGCGCACGGCGCGTTCCGGAATGCCATGGAAGCTCATCACCAGTTGCTCGGCCGGCCCTCCCTCGCGCTGCCAGTGCGCCCGCACGCTCTGCGCCAGCGCGCCGATGTAGGCGGGGTGGTCGTGGTAGCTGTTCACGAAACGCAACTCCGGCAGGCGGCGCGTGCGCAGCGCATAGGCACACACGTCGTCCGACACGCTCGCGGTGGTCGTACCCGAGTACTGCGGATAGAGCGGCAGCACCAGCACGCGGTCCGCGCCCTCGGCCTGCAGGGCCTTCAACTGGCCGGCGATGGAAGGCTGCCCGTAGCGCATCGCATGCCGCACCTGCACTCGCAGCCCCGCCTCGCCCAGCCATCCGCGCAGCAGCGTCGCCTGGCGCTCCGTCCATACGGCCAGGGGCGAGCCTTCGGGCATCCAGATGCTGGCGTACTTGGCCGCGGACTTGGCCGGTCGGATGCGCAGGATGATGCCGTGCAGGATGGGCAGCCATGCGGCGCGCGGAATCTCCACGATGCGCGGGTCGGACAGGAACTGCGCGAGATAGCGGCGTAGCGCGGGCGCGGTGGGCGCCTCGGGCGTGCCCAGGTTGCACAGCAGCACGGCGGTGCGGGGCATCGGGGCGGTCTGGGAGCGGTCGGCAGCGGATGCGTTCATGGGCGCGTAAGGGAAGGGGAAATGCAATGGTTGCGCTATTCTCGGCCACCATGCTCGATACCGCCCGCATCCGCGCGATGACCCTTGATCTCGACGACACCCTCTGGCCGATCTGGCCGGCCATCCGGAGAGCCGAGCAGGTGTTGCGGGACTGGCTGGGAACGCGCGCGCCGGCCACGGCTGCGCTGCTGGCCGATGCCGAAACGGCCGCCGTGATCCGCGCCGAGGTCGTGCAGGCGCATGCCCATCTCTCCCATGACCTGAGCGCCCTGCGGCGCGAAAGTATCCGCGCGGCGCTGCGGCGGGCCGGAGAAGACGAATCGCTCACGGACGCGGCCTACGAACTGTTCTTCGCGGAGCGCCAGCGGGTGGATCTGTACGACGACGCCATCGCCGCCCTCGAATTCCTCGCGCCGCGCTATCCGCTCATGGCGCTCACCAATGGCAATGCGGACCTGCAGCGCATCGGGCTGGGCGGGTATTTCGAGGGAAGCGTGACCGCCCGCACCTTCGGCGTCGCCAAGCCCGATCCGAGCATCTTCCACGAGGCCGCGCAGCGGCTCGGCGTGCCGCCGGAGGCCGTGCTCCACGTGGGCGACGACGCCACGCTCGACGCCCACGGCGCGCTGCAGGCCGGCATGCAGGCGGTCTGGATCAACCGGGCCGGCATCGCCTGGCCGCACGAGGGGCCTGGGCCCGCCGTGGTGGAAGACCTCACCGGCCTGTGCCGGTTGCTCGCGCCGCAGTTGGCGGCGGCTCATCAGCAGGGCGGCGCTCTGCCCGAAGGCTCCGGCCGCCGCTCGTAGCGCGCCAGTGCGTGCGCTCCATGCCAGGGCTCTTTTCTCCCTGCCACGGGGCCGCGAACCCTCAGGCACCCAGGAAGGCGCGCAGCGCGCGCAGCGTCGCCTCCGGCGCCTCCGTCATCTGGGAATGGCCCACGGGCAGCATCTCCACACGCACGTCCAGCCCCGCCGCGCGCGCCGCCGCGATCAGGCCCTGGGCGGCCCGCGGCGGCGTCATCTGGTCCTGCGCACCCAGCGCGAACAGCACCGGGCAGGCGAGGGCGGCCACGGCGGCTTCTGCCCCCGCATAGCGGTCGCAGGCCACGAATCCGCGGTGGAACACGTTCACGTGCGGATTGCTGCGCAGCACGCGCCGGCCGAGCGCCATGCCCGCGCCGAATGTCCAGAAGCCCGCGCCCGAGGGCGACGCCAGGCTGCTGCGGGAGAATACGTTCACCATCCGCAGCGCCTTCTCGGGTTCGTTCAGCGCGGCTTCGATGAGCGCGGGCGACACCTTCATCGGATAGGCCGAGCCCACCAGCGCCAGGTGCGTCGCGGCGGCACCCAGCCGCGAGGCCGCCTCCAGCACGATCAGCGACCCCCAACTGTGGCCCACGAGTGCCGCCCGCTCCACGCCCAGCGTGCGCAGCAGCGCCACGATGAAATCCGCGGCCTCTTCCACGCTCTGCGGCGCCTCGCCACCGCTGCGGCCGTGGCCGGGCAGGTCCACCGCCAGCACATTCCAGCCGTGGTGCGCGAGATGCCTGCTCTGGAAGCCCCAGACGCTGTGGTCGTTGAGCACGCCGTGCACCATCGCCACCGTGGGCCGTGCCGGGTCGAAGGGCTTGCCGCCCGTGTAGCAATAGGCCGCATGGCCGTTGACGGTCACCTGCATCACGCACCCGCCTTTCCGCCGGCTTTGCCGCCGGCCTGGTCGCCGGCTTTTTCCGCGGCCTTGAGCGCGCGCTTCAGGTCGTCGATCAGGTCGTCTGCATCCTCCAGCCCGATCGACAGGCGGATCGTGCCCTGCGCGATGCCGGCCTGCGCCAGCGCCGTGTCGTCCATCCGGAAGTGCGTCGTGCTGGCGGGGTGGATCACCAGGCTGCGGCAGTCGCCCACGTTGGCGAGGTGGCTGAAGACCTTCAGCGACTCGATGAAGGCCCGGCCCTGGGCCCGGTCGCCCCGCAGGTCGAAGCTGAACACCGAGCCCGCGCCGCGCGGCAGCAGGCGCTTGGCGAGCGCATGGCTGGGGTGCGACTCCAGCATCGGGTGGCCGACGCGGGACACGAAGGGCTGGCTCGCCAGGAACTCCACCACCCGCTCCGTGTTGCGCATGTGCCGTTCCATGCGCAGCGGCAGGGTCTCGATGCCCTGCAGGATCAGCCAGGCCGTGTGCGGGCTCATGCACGCGCCGAAATCGCGCAGCCCCTCGCGCCGCGCGCGCAGCAGGAAGGCACCCACGGTGGACTCTTCGGCAAACACCATGCCGTGGAAGCCGGCGTACGGCGCGCAGAGCTCCGGGAAGCGCCCGGAGGCCTCCCAGTCGAAGCTGCCTCCATCGACCAGCACGCCACCGATCACCGTGCCGTGGCCGGAGAGGAACTTGGTGGCGGAGTGATAGACCAGATCGGCCCCATGCTCCAGCGGGCGCATGAGCCAGGGTGAGGTGAGGGTGGAGTCCACCAGCAGCGGAACACCCGCCGCGTGGGCGATCTGCGCCACGGCCGGGATGTCCAGCACCTGCAGGCCCGGATTGCCCACCGTTTCTCCGAAGAGCAGGCGCGTCTCGGGCCGGATGGCGGCGCGCCAGCCTTCCAGGTCGTCCGGTTGCACGAAGGTGGTCTCGATGCCGAAGCGCCGCAGCGTGTAGTGCAGCAGGTTCTGCGAGCCGCCGTAGAGCGCCGTGCTCGCGACGATGTGCCCGCCCGCGCCCATCAGCGTGCTGACGGCCAGGTGCAGCGCGGCTTGGCCGCTCGCCACCGCGATGGCCCCGGCGCCGCCTTCGAGCGCCGCCACGCGCTGCTCCAGCACCGCATTGGTGGGATTGCTGATCCGGCTGTACACATGCCCGGGCCGCTCGAGGTTGAACAGCGACGCCGCATGGTCGCTCGATTCGAAGACGAACGAGGTTGTCAGGTGGATGGGCACGGCGCGTGCGCCGGTGGCCGGATCGGGCACGGCGCCCGCATGCAGCGCCAGCGTGTCGAAGCCGGGGTCGGAATGGCCGGGCATTCGTTGTCTCCTGTGTGTGAACGCAGCGCAACATTGTGGGCTATATTGCGCAGGCAACACCGATCGGCCCGCCCCCGCGGCGCGGCGCCCCCCCTGGAGACCTCCCATGAAAGTCAGCGACATCCTCCGCGTCAAAGGCAACACGCTCTTCACCGTCACCGCCGACGAGCCCCTGGCGAAAGCCGTGGAGGTCATGGCGGACAAGGACATCGGCTCGCTGGTGGTGATGGACCACGGCGACCTGGTCGGCATGCTCACCTTCCGCGAGGTCATCCAGGCCGTCGTGAAGAACGGCGGCACCGTGGGCACCATGCTCGTGCGCACGGCGATGGACGACGCGCCCCTCACCTGCACGCTCGAGACCGAGATGGACGAGGTGCGCCGCATGATGCTCAACCGCCACGCGCGCTACATGCCGGTGATGGACAAGAAGATGCTCATGGGCGTGGTCAGCTTCTACGACGTGGCCAAGGCCGTGGTGGACAGCCAGAACTTCGAGAACCAGATGCTGAAGGCCTATATCCGCGACTGGCCTGAGGAAAAGGAAGCTACCCCCTGAGCGGCTTCGCCGCTTCCCCCTTCTCTCGTCGCGCTGCGCGCGTCGGGAAGGGGGACGACGCCAGTGGCCCGGCAAAGCCGGTTCCACGGCGTCTGCTGGCCTGGCCTGTTCCGCGGCCGTCTGATGGGGGAGGGCGTGTTCGTTCAAAGGCCGCGCCTGCTGGCGCGGTGTCTGAACTGGCTGCCTGGAGCAATGGTCCGAGTCGAATGACCCGACTCAGTGGATGGCTCTGGGATAATCCCGCGCATGAGCGGCAACACACTCGGCATCCTATTCGCAGTCACCAACTTCGGTGAATCCCACGGCCCGGCCATTGGCTGCGTGATCGACGGTTGCCCGCCGGGCATGGAACTGTCGGAGGCCGACATCCAGGCCGACCTGGACCGCCGCCGGCCCGGCACCAGCCGCCACGTCACCCAGCGCGCCGAGCCCGATGCGGTGGAGATCCTCTCCGGCATCTATGAAGGCCGTACCACGGGCACGCCCATCGCCCTGTTGATCCGCAACACCGACCAGCGCAGCAAGGATTACTCGAACATCGCCCAGAGCTTCCGCCCGGGCCATGCCGACTATACCTACTGGCACAAGTACGGCATCCGCGATCCGCGCGGCGGGGGCCGATCCTCGGCCCGGCTGACGGCGCCCACCGTGGCGGCCGGCGCCGTCGCCAAGAAGTGGCTGGCGGAAAAATACGGCACGCGCTTTCGCGCCTGCATGACCCAGATCGGCGAGGTGGAGATCCCGTTCGAAAGCTGGGACCACGTGCACGACAACCCTTTCTTCGCTCCGGTGGCCGATGTATCGGCCCTGGAGGCCTACATGGACGCGTTGCGCAAGGCCGGTGATTCGTGCGGCGCCCGCATCCGCGTGCAGGCCACGGGCGTGCCCGTGGGCCTGGGCGAGCCGCTCTACGACAAGCTCGATGCCGACATCGCCCATGCGCTCATGGGCCTCAATGCGGTGAAGGCGGTGGAGATCGGCGCGGGCTTCGCCAGCGTGGTCCAGCGCGGCACCACGCATGGCGATTCGCTCACGCCCGAGGGCTTCGCCAGCAACAACGCCGGCGGCATCCTGGGCGGCATCAGCAGCGGGCAGGACATCGAGGCCCTGATCGCCATCAAGCCCACCAGTTCCATCATCAGCCCGCGCCAGTCCATCGACATCCACGGCCAGAGCACCGAAGTCATCACCAAGGGCCGCCACGACCCCTGCGTGGGCATCCGCGCCGCGCCCATCGCCGAAGCGCTGCTGGCCCTCGTGCTGATGGACCATGCCCTGCGGCATCGCGCCCAGTGCGGCGACGTGGTGCAGGCGGTGGCGCCGATCCGGGCGTCCTTCCTGTAATCCGGATTCGCTGCTCCGGCCTTTCCCCCGGACAGCCTGCTAGGGCGCGGCCGAGGCCGGCGCCGTGGCGCCGGTGCCCTGTGCAGGCAGGGCTGGCCGAGACGCCGCCGCCGGCGCTGGCGTGGGCGCCTGCACCGGCCGGTGGAACCAGCCCATGCGCCATGCCAGCACGCCCGCCACCACCAACACCACCGCCACGCAGGCCGCCGTCCAGGCCGGCTTGCGCGACTCGGGGAACGGATCGTTCAGCATCCGCCGAGCCCCCGGCGGCACGTGGGCCGCCTGCGACAGCGATCCACCCAGGCGGGTGTTGATGCGCATCCGGCCGTTGATGGCCCAGCCGCTCGCATCCAGGATCGGGCCCAGGCTGCGCTGGCGCAGCTTGAGCCAGGCGATCAGCATGCTCGGCCCCGAAATGGCCACGACGATGCCGAGCAGCGCGATCGGTATCCATGCGCCCAGGTCCACGAACTTCGCGAAGATGCCCACGGCGACGGCGCTCAGGCTGCCCAGGGCCACGCCGATCGCGGCCACCGTGCCCACGTCCATGAGCCGCTGCCCGTCGGGCACCCCGGCGGCTCCTGCCGGCGCCAGGGTCTTGCCGGGCGCCGTGGCCAGGTTGCCGGCCGTGGCACCCAGCGATTTCTCCACCCGGGAATCGCTCGCCGCCGCCCGCTTGGCCACCTGTTCCTCGATCATGCGCAGGAACTTCTTGTAGGGCGAGAAGAAGGCCTGGGCGATGCTCGTGGGGTTCTCGATGATCTTCGTGATGGTCGCATCCCAGTCGAGGCCATCGCGGTCATAGAACACGCCATTGCGGCCCACGAACAGGAAATCGACATCGCCGGCCGTGAAGGCCGCGACGATGCCCATCTTCCGGCCCTTGCGCGTGCAGTCGCAGTAGGCGAGGTAGGTCTTGGCCAGCCCCGCCAGCTTGGCGTGGCGGCCCGCGTCGGCCACCTGGACCGTCAGGTCGCAGCTGCGGGCGTCCAGGAAGAGGGTGCCCGCCTGGAAAATCGCGCCCTCGCGCTGGTAGAAGGCCGAGAACGAGACGAAGTTGTTCAGCAACCGCAGCAGGTCCCGCTTGAAGCGCAGCAGCTTTTCCAGCGCCAGCGTGTGGCCGTTGTGCGCCTTCTCGGCCTCGTCCTGCGCGATCAGTGCCATCACCCGTTCGCGCACGCCGCTGCCATGCAGCTGGCGTATGGTGTCCGCGTCGAGCGCGTCCAGGTGTGTCGCGGGGCGGGCCGACAGCTGCTTCAGGCAGGGGGACAGCGCATCCAGCGTGCGCTTCCAGTCCGCCTCCGACAGCGACGCGCGCGCCGGCTCGCCCAGCAGCGGCACCAGGGCCTTGTCGCGCAGCGCCTGCACGGCACCTGCCCAGGCGGGGTTGATGCCGCGTTCCAGGGGCAGGGTGCCGTCGGGGGTGAAGGGCGCCAGCGGCAGGGCCGCCACGGCGTCCGAGCCTGGCGAGAGCTCCATCCGGGCCAGCGCGGCATAGTCGTCGTCCGACGGGTGCATTGCCGTGCGCACGCGCGGGTCGTAGGCGGCCAACCGCGCCCGCGTGAAGAAGTCGTCCACCTTGTGGCGCACGGCCTGCACCGCCTGGGCCGCCTGCAGCGTGCGGTCCCCCAGCGGCATTCCCTCCGGGTGTGCCTGCACCCCGTCCGCCCATTGCTGCAGCGCATCCACCTCGGCAAAGAACGCCTCGGCCGTCTTGCGGTCCACGCCGGCCGGCTGGTCGGCCACCGCCGGCACGCTGCCGTGGGTGGCCATGATGCGCTCCAGCGCGTCGCGGGCCTCCGCATCGTCCTCGGCCGTGGCGGGAGACACCACGCCGTCGCCGTTGAAGCGCTGGGCGTTCAGCTTCTCGCTGCGCGCCAGCACCTCGTCCAGGGTGATGGACTCCGCATCCTCGCGCCCCGCCAGGGCCAGGATGCGCCGCGCCTGCTCCGCAAGGGCCGCCCCGTCCTCGGTGTAGCCGTCCAGGGCCGAGAGGGCCAGCACGGGTCCGGGCCGGGCCAGTTCATCCGGATCGCGCAGCCGCTCGCAGGCCCACGCGCAGGCTGCCAGCAGTTCGGGCGGGCGGATGCGCCCGTCGCCGTCGGTATCGATGAGGTCGAGCGTGCGCGGGTCGAACTCCACGCCCCGCGTGGGGCAGGCCAGCGCCACCCAGAGTTTCTGGTCCAGCTCGGCCAGGTGCGCGATGTCCGCGCCCGTGCGGATGATGACCTGGTCCACGCCGCCAGCGCGGAAGAATTGCCATGGATGTGCGGAAGACGGGGAGGTCGGTGCGTCGGACTGCATGGATCGGTGCGGGGGATCGGGGAGGGTGCCGGGCCGGTGCGGATGCGCGGCCGGGCCAACCGATTGTGCAGTGCGTGCGGCGACCCGTGCGTAGGACCACGGCCGACGCGCCGTGCCTGGCCGGCATCGCCGGGCAGGCAGCCTACTTGCGCACTTCGTCCACGAGCGCCCGGAACTCGTCGATGTCCTCGAAGCTCCGGTACACGCTCGCGAAGCGGATGTAGGCGACCTTGTCGAGCTTCTTGAGTTCGCGCATCACCAGTTCGCCGATGCGGCTGGACAGCACCTCGCGCTGCCCGAGGTTGAGCAGCTTTTCCTCGATGCGCTCGATGGCGCTGTCGATCTGCGTGGTGCTCACCGGCCGCTTGCGCAGCGCGATGCTGAACGAGCCGATGAGCTTGCTGCGGTCGTATTCGATGCGCCGGCCGTCCTTCTTCACCACGTTGGGGAAGCTGACTTCCGGGCGCTCATAGGTCGTGAAGCGCTTGTCGCAGGCCCCGCACTGCCGGCGCCGCCGCACGAAGTCCCCGTCCTCGGCCACGCGCGTTTCGACGACCTGCGTCTCGGGGTGGCTGCAGAACGGGCACTTCATTGCAGGGGCGGCGGTCTCGGGGCTGCGCTGCGGTCAGCGATAGACCGGGAAGCGGCTCGTGAGCGCGTGCACCTTCTCGCGCACCGCGGCCAGGTGGGCTTCGTCGTGCGGGTTGTCCAGCACATCGGCCACCAGGTTCGCGGTGATGCGCGTTTCCTCTTCCTTGAAGCCGCGCGTCGTGATCGCGGGCGTGCCCACCCGGATGCCGCTCGTCACCATCGGCTTTTCCGGATCGTTCGGGATGGAGTTCTTGTTGATGGTGATATGGGCCTGGCCCAGGGCCGCTTCGGCCGCCTTGCCGGTGATGCCCTTGGCGCGCAGGTCCACCAGCATGACGTGGCTTTCGGTGCGGCCGCTGATGATGCGCAGGCCGCGCTCGATCAGCGTCTCGGCGAACACCTTGGCGTTCTTCGCGACCTGCTGCTGGTAGGCCTTGAATTCGGGCGTCAGCGCTTCCTTGAAGGCCACTGCCTTGGCGGCGATGACGTGCTCCAGCGGGCCGCCCTGCAGGCCCGGGAAGATGGCGGAATTGATCGCCTTCTCGTGTTCGGCCTTCATGAGGATGATGCCGCCGCGCGGGCCGCGCAGGCTCTTGTGCGTCGTGGAGGTGACCACATCGGCGAAGGGCACGGGGTTCGGGTATTCGCCCGCGACCACCAGGCCGGCATAGTGGGCGATGTCCACCCAGAAGATCGCGCCGATTTCCTTGGCGATCTTCGCGAAGCGTTCGAAATCGATGCGCAGGGAATAGGCGGATGCACCGGCGATGATCAGCTTGGGCTTGTGCTCGCGGGCCTTGGCTTCCAGCGCGTCGTAGTCGATTTCTTCCTTCTCGTTCAGGCCGTACGACACGATGTTGAACCACTTGCCGCTCATGTTGAGCGGCATGCCGTGCGTCAGGTGGCCGCCTTCGGCCAGGCTCATGCCCAGGATGGTGTCGCCGGGCTTCAGGAAGGCGAGCAGCACGGCCTGGTTGGCCTGCGAGCCGGAATTGGGCTGCACGTTGGCGGCTTCGGCGCCGAAGAGCTTCTTCACGCGGTCGATGGCCAACTGCTCGACCACGTCCACGTTCTCGCAGCCGCCGTAGTAGCGCTTGCCGGGATAGCCTTCTGCGTACTTGTTGGTGAGCTGCGAGCCCTGGGCCGCCATGACGGCGGGCGAGGCGTAGTTCTCGCTGGCGATCAGTTCGATGTGCTGCTCCTGGCGCAGGTTCTCGGCCTGGATGGCGGCCCACACTTCGGGATCGGCTTGTTCGACAAGAATATTGCGTTGGTACATGGCGTGGCAGTCCTGTGAGTGGTGTCCCTTGGAAAAACAAGGGCTGCCCAGGCGAACGGCGGAACACAACGGGCCCTGCAGCCCGTGCGGCACGCTTCCCAGTGGTTCGCAGGATGAAGTGCCTGCCGGTTTCCACGTCAGCGGCGGTGCCCGCCTTCGCGGATGCACCGCGCCTATCGCCAGTCGCGTACCCCTCGAGTGTAGCGGACGGCAGGGCGGGATGGCGCCGCGGCGAGCGTCAAAGCCCCGGGGTGAGCAGCGCGAGCTTGTCCTCGCCCGAGGAAGCGGCGGGCGACGCATCGGCGGTGCCCGCGGCCTTGGCCGGCAGCGTGGTCTGCGCCGGAGCCTGGGTGGACAGCATCGGAGGCGTCGCTGCGGGCGCGGCCGGCGCCGGCGGCGTGAAGATGGGCACGTTGCGGCCATTGGCCACCTGGCGCAGGCGCATGTGCTCGGCCATGACCTTGATCGCGTAGCCGCCGTCGTCGGCCAGATTGGCCGCACCCACGTAATAGCGCAGCCCGCCTTCGAGGGAGCCGGCGCGGGCGATGCATTCCTGCAGCACACGGACGCCGACGCGCAGGTTGCTCACCGGGTCGAAGGCGGCGAAATGGCCGCCGAAGTTCTCGTACTTGTCGGTGTGCACCCGTGTCATGACCTGCATCAGGCCCTGGGCGCCCACGGCGCTCTGCGCGAAGGGATTGAAGCTCGACTCCACGGCCATGATGGCCAGGATGAGCGTGGGATCGAGCTTGGTGCGGCCGCCGATCTCGTAGGCCTCCGACACCAGCGCGGCGAGGGGTTCGGGCGCCACGCGGTATTTCTTGCTGAGCCAGAACGCGACGGCGGCCTGCTCCTTGGGCAGGTCCTTCGGGTTGGTGGCCGTGGCGCGCTCGCTGGCTTCGGGCTCCATGGGCACGCCGACCACCGCCACCTGGCGCGCCTGCAGCCAGCCCATGAGCTGTTCCTCTCCGGCCTGCCGCAGGTCCGGGCGGGCGGTGAGGGTGATCGCGCCGAACGCGACCGTCAGCCCGACCAGGGCGAAACTGCTGTGGGTGATTTCGAGGAAACCGTCGATCACATCGGATGCGAAGGTCTGCACTCCGCCGATCACCCGTCCTGACGCTGTCATAGCTCTTCCTTTCTGAGTCGAGGCCTGTTGCGGGCGACACCCGTAGTGGGGGTCTCCCGTGCCAGGCATCTCGCCTGGATTGGTACGCCATCCAGTTCCCGTGGAAACAGCCTGCGCAGCGGTGCAGGGGGAACGACTTCGCCGGATTCGGCAGCGATGGAGATAGTGGTCAGCCTCGGTTTTCGAAGCTGGCGGATTCTAGGAGGGGTCCAAATGCCAGGTCAATACTAAGGTGGCTATTCATTAGATCAATTTATTCTAAAAAGCATGGATGTAAACACAGTTTTCGGGTGCCCGGCAGTGCTTTCGTGCACTCGGCCGTGAAACCCTTGTGACACTCCGGGCGAGGCGGGAAGTTTTGGACAATCGAGGTACTGCGATCGATTGCGAATATCGGTTGGACGTACCCCGCAGATTGGGTAAATTGGAGGCGTCTGGCAGTGACCAGGCATCGCCCGACGAAGCGGAAACCACCATCCAAGCGGCATGCAGTGCCCTGGTTGGGCAGGTGGAATCTTCCACGGCAAACCCTCGGAGGCAATACCTTGCCTCCTGCCCCATGGACGTTCACCCTCCATGGTGCAAACGATGGCAAAAGACCGTTGTGTCAGCCGTCAAGCCCGGCAGTGGCCACCAGGCCCTGCCGGGCTTTCTGTTTTTCACCTTGTTACGGTTTGCCGGCCTGCCTATCTGCTGCAATCCCGGCCATGGGTGCAATCGAATCAAACGAGGAGCGGGCGCAGGATCTGGCGGGCGTACGCTGGCATGCACGCCGGGCCGCTGCGGCCGTTGCCGCGCGCTGGGTTGCCGGCGGCATCGCCTTGCTGCTGCTGGTGTGGGCGCTGGCCTGGCTGGCCGTGCCGCCCCTCGTGCGGTGGGGGCTGGAGCGTTGGGGCAGCAGTTTCGCGGGACGCGCCGTCACCGTGGGAAAGGTGGATTTCCGCCCCTGGACGCTGGAGCTCACCGTGCATGACATCGCCCTGGCGGCAGCGGCTCCCGGCGCCCCCGCCCAGGCGGAAATCCGGCGCCTCTATATAGACATGGAAATGCAGTCCCTGGTGCGCTGGGCGCCGGTGCTCGACGCGCTGGAAATCGACGCGCCGCGGTTGCGCGTGGTCCGCGGACAGGATGGCCGCTACGACATCGACGACCTGCTGCAGCTGGGCGCCGGCCGCCCGGGGGGCGGGGAGGGCGGTGGCGGCCGGTTCGCACTCTACAACCTGGCCCTGCGCGATGGCACGGTCGAGTTCACCGACCGGACGACGGACCAGACGCACCGGCTGACGGGGCTCGAACTCGGCATTCCCTTTCTCAGCAACCTGCCCGCCGACCGGCAGGTCACGGTGACGCCGCGGCTCGCTTTCAGCCTGGATGGCAGCACCTTCGATACCGGAGCGCGCAGCACGCCGTTCTCGGAAGACCGCAACACGCAGGCCCGGCTGCAGATCCGGGGGGTGGATCTGTCTCCGCTGCGTGCCTACTGGCCCGCGGGAGTGCCCCTGCGGCCGCAGGCCGGGACGCTGGAGGCAGAGCTGGACATCGGATTCCTCCAGGGGCCGGAGCCGCGCCTGACCGTGGGCGGGCATGCGCGCCTGTCCGGCGTGCGCCTGGACGGGCCGCCGGGTTCCGCGCCCGTCGCGTTCCAGTCGCTGGATGTCCATGCGGCATCGGTGGAGCCGTTGCGCAGGTCGGCGCACCTGGCTTCGGTCGAATGGTCCGGGCCCGACATCGCGGTGCGGCGCGACGCTCAGGGGCAGTGGGACTGGACCGCCGCGGCTGGCGCCGGCAGCGTGCAGGGCGTTCCGTCCGCCACGCCGACGGCCAGCGGTGCCGGCCCGTCTTCCGGGGCCTGGCAGGTGGCGATAGACCGCGTCGCGGTGCGGGACGGGCGCCTGGCATGGCGCGACGAGAGTGCCGCCCGCCCGGTCGCCATGGCATGGGACGGTGTCCATGCACAGGCGCAGTCGCTGTCCTGGCCGTGGAAGGGCGGGATTCCGTTCCGGCTGCAGGCCCGCATGCAGCCCGCCGCCAATGGAGCGAGCAGCAGGTCCGGCGCCAGCGGGGCCGGGGAGGTGCCTGCGACGCTGCGGGTGGCGGGAACCGCGTGGCCTGGGCGGGGGCAGGTGGCCGCATCGCTGCGCGGCCTGCCGTTTTCGGCTGTCGATGGTTATGCGGCGGGGGCATTCGCACCGCGCGTCGGCGCGCACATCGATGCCGACGCCGGTGTCGCCTGGAACCATGCCAACGGTGCGCTGGTGGCGAAAGTGGCACGGTTCTTGGCGGATGGGGTCACGCTGGCCTGTCCGGCCGGCGGGTCGTGCGCTGCGCCGCCCGCCGAGGCGGGCCGTACGCCGGAGGGCACGGGAACGCCGCCGGGCGCCTGGGTGCAGGCAGAACGGCTGGAAATAGAGAATGCGTGGATCGACGTGCCCGCCCGCGCTGTGTTCGTGGAGCGGGCCGTGGCCCGGGCACCGCGGCTGCGGGCG
Organism: Paracidovorax avenae; assembly: GCA_003029925.1. Lineage (GTDB taxonomy): Bacteria > Pseudomonadota > Gammaproteobacteria > Burkholderiales > Burkholderiaceae_C > Paracidovorax > Paracidovorax avenae_A. The sequence goes on from CP028296.1 coordinate 2,611,618, forward strand.
GAGCGCGACGCGCAAGGGCGCTGGATGTTCGATGCCTGGCCGCTGCAGGGCGCAGCCGACCGGGGCCCTTCCCGGGAGGCGCGGGCCGCGGATGGCGATGCTCCCTGGTCCGTCCGGTTGGGCGAGGTGTCGGTGGAGCGCGGGACGGTGGCCTTGCGCGACGCGGTGCCTGCGTCCCCGGTGGATCTGCGCTGGTCCGCCATCGCCCTGCAGGCCCGGGGGCTGCGCTGGCCACAGGCGGCCGGCGGCCCGGCTGCACCGGTGCAGTTGTCCCTGTCGGGACAGTGGGAAGCCGGCCGGCGCGAACCCGGCCGCCTGGCGTATGAGGGGCAACTGACGATGACCCCCCTGGCCGTGCGGGGCCGCCTGCAGGCCCAGCAGTTGCCCTTGCACCTGCTGGAGCCGTATGCGGCCCCATGGCTGAGCGTGCGCATCGTTCGGGCAGAGGCCGGTTTCGAGGGCGACGTGGACTATGCCGCCACGGCCGCGGGAGCGAAGGCATCGGTGCGCGGCAATGCCGCGCTGGACGAGGTGCGTGTGCGTGCGCCGGCCCCCGCCCTGGCGCCTGCGCCGGAAGCGGGTGCGGGTGCGGGAACTCCGCCGGCACAGCCCCGTGGCGAGGAATTGCTGCGCTGGCGCAATCTGGCCCTCCAGGGCGTGCAATGGGAGATGGCGCCCGGTGCGCCCGCGCGCGTGGATGTGCGGGAAACGGCGTTGCGGGATTTCTTCGCGCGCATCGTGCTGCAGAAGAACGGCCGGCTCAACCTGCAGGACCTGGTTCGCAGCCCGGAGGCCTCCTCCCGGCCGGAACCGGTCCCTGGGCAGGCCGCCGCCAGCGGGGCCGCAGCTGTCCGCCCCGCGGCAGCCGGCGGTACCGGCACCGACCCGGCAACCCAGGCTGCTGCGGCTTCCCGTGCCGGCCCGGTGCTGCGCTTCGGGCCGGTGGTGTTGTCCGCGGGGGCCGTGCGTTTCACCGACTACTTCATCGAGCCCAACTACTCCGCCGATCTCGGCGATCTGGCGGGGCGCATCGGCGCGTTCTCTTCCGAGCCTCCGCCCGGAGGTGGCGAGCCCGCGATGGCGGAGCTGGAGCTCAGCGGGAAGGCGCAGGGCTCGGCGCCGCTGGAGATCTCGGGACGCATCAACCCCCTGGCGAAACCGCTGGCGCTGGACATCCAGGGCCGGGTGCGGGACCTGGAGCTGCCGCCGCTGTCGCCCTATGCCATCAAGTACGCAGGCCACGGTATCGAACGCGGGAAGCTGAGCATGGACGTGCGTTACAAGGTCCAGCCCGACGGGCAGCTCACCGCCGGCAATCGACTGGTGCTGCACCAGCTCACCTTCAGCGATCCCGTGGAGGGCGCTTCCGCCAGCCTGCCGGTGCGGCTGGCCGCGGCGCTGCTGGCGGACAGCAACGGGGTGATCGATCTGGACCTGCCCATCAGCGGCTCGCTCAACGATCCCCAGTTCAGCCTGGGGCCGGTGATCCTGCGGGCCGTGGGCAGCCTGGTCCTGAAGGCCGTGACCTCGCCGTTTTCGCTGCTGGCCAACGCCTTCGCCGGCGGTACCACGGAGCAGGGGGCCGTGGTTTTCGCGCCCGGCAGTGCGGTACCTGACGCCGCGGCCCTGCAGGGGCTGGACAAGGTGGCGCAATCGTTGCGCGACCGGCCGGCCCTGCAACTGACCGTGACCGGACATGCCGTGGCGGAAGCCGAGGAAGGCGGCTGGAAGCGCGAGCGCCTGCGCTCGCAGGTGCAGGCATTGCAGCAGCGGCGCCAGCCGGCGGCGCGCGCGGATGCGGATGTACAGGGCGCACCGGTGGCTCCGGGGGGCACTGATGCCACCCAGGCGCAGGCCTATGCCGATGCACTGCGGGAGCTCTACCGCCGCACGGACATTCCCAAGCCCCGCAACCTGTTGGGCATGGCGCGGGACATTCCCGTGCCGGAGATGGAGGCGCTGCTGCTGGCCCAGATGAAGGTGCCAGAGGGCGCCCTGCGCGAACTGGCCCAGGCCCGCGCAGTGGCGGTGCGCGACGAACTGGCGCGGCGCGGCGTGCCGCTGGAGCGGCTGTTCGTGGCGGCTCCGCGCGTGGATGCGCGCCGGGAAGGCGCCGCGCCCCAGGCGGAGCTGGCGCTCTCCGCGCGCTGAAGCGGCCTGCGGAGGGTGGTTGTACCCGGGCGGCGCGACCCTATATGGCATGCTCGGGCCGCATTCCGGGCCTCCGTTTCCCGGGCGCGCCAAGCGTATCTCCGGACCGGCGGGCAAAACCGGGCCAAAATAGCGCCTTCGACGCTCGCCGGGCCGTGATCCCGGCGTACGGGCGCTGGTGCCTGCGGCACCTGGCCCATCCTGACCAGAACCATGTTTCCTTTTTCTTCTCGCAACAAAATGTCTGACGCCCCTGAAGTGAACCCAGCCCCGGCCAAAGCCTCCGAGCCGCACCCGCTGGACGCGTTGACGGGCGGGGCCTTTTCCGCCGCCACGTCGGGCGAGCGTGCCTCGCGCATCCGCGACTGGCTGGCCACCCAGCCCACGCCCGAGCAGTTGCAGGAAGTGTTCAAGGAACTGAGCGGACGCGACAAGGGCGCGGCCCGTGCCGTGCGCGAGCGCCTCGACGAGATCCGCCGCGCCAAGGGCCAGGAAGCCATCGCTGCCGAATGGGCCGAAAAGGCCACCGCGCTGCTTGACGCCTCCCGCTTCCACATCGCCGACGCGCTCGCCTGGCAGCGCGATGCGGCCAAGGCCGGTGCGCCCCTGTCCCGCGAGCCCCTGGCATCGCTCAAGGCCCGCCTGGCCGAGCGCATGAAGGTCATCGAGGATCTGCAGCACCGCGTGCAGGTGCAGCGCGAGGCGGCCGTCCTGCTGGCCCAGCGCATCGACGTGCTCTCCACCAAGCCCTGGCGCGACGCGCAGGCGGCCCTGGAGGCGCTGCGCACCGATGTCGAGCGCTGGCAGCAGCAGGCCGACGAGCTGTCGGGCGATCCCGCATGGCCCAGCGTCGAGGCCCGCTTCCCGCCCCAGCTGGAAGCCTCCCGCACGCAACTGCTCGTGGTGTGGAACGCTTTCCAGCCGGCCATCGCCCAGGCGGCGGCGGCTGCCGAGAACCCCGAGGCGCCGCTGCCCCCCGTGCCAGTCTGGGCGGAGGAGCTGCGCATCGCGCGCGGCGGCGAGCCGCTGGCCGATACGGCGGCTTCCGGCGCTGCGCCGGCGGCCCCCGCCCGTACGGCGGCCAAGACCGATCCGGCGGTGCGCGAAAAAGCCGAGCAGGCCGTGCGCGCCGCGCTGGCCAGGCTGCAGGAAGAAACCGCCCAGGGCCATGGCAAGGCGTCCGCCGGCGCCGCCACGGCCCTGCGCACCGTGCTGAAGCAGCACGGCCGCCATATCGACACGGCCCTGGAACATGACGTGCACACCGCGCTCGTCGCCGCGGGCGAACTGCAGGGCTGGCAGCGCTGGAGCGCCGACCAGGTGCGCGAGGATCTCGTGGCCAAGGCGGAAGGACTGCTCAAGCGCCCCGAAGGCCAGGCACTGGGTGGCCGCAAGATCCAGGAAAGCCTGCGCCAGTTGCGTGAGCAGTGGAAGCAGACCGACCAGGGCGGCCCGGCGAACCACGCCCTCTGGAAGAAATTCGACGAAGCCTGCAATGCCGCCCACAAGGTGGTGGAGGCCTGGCTGGAGAAGGTGCGTGCCGACGCGGCCGAGCACAAGGCGCAGCGCCTGGCGCTGATCCAGGAACTGCAGGACTGGGCGGCCGCGCAGGCAGCGGACGGCGCGCAGCCCGACTGGAAGCAGGTGAGCCGTGCGCTGCACCAGTTCTCCGATCGCTGGCGCGAAGGCGGCCACGTGAACGAAAAGGTCTATGCCGAATTGCAGCCGCAGTGGAAGCAGGTCCTGTCCGAAGCGGCCGCGCCGCTGGAGGCGGCGCAGAAGCAGAGCCTGGCGCGCCGCCATGCCATGATCGACGAGGCCGTGGCGCTGGGCGCCGCACCGGCGCTGCGCATCGATGCCGTGAAGGCGCTGCAGCAGCGCTGGCAGGCCGAGGCCCAGTCCGTGCCGTTGGACCGCAAGCAGGAGCAGAAGCTCTGGGATGCGTTCCGCAAGCCCATCGACGAGGCCTTCAACCGCAAGACGGCCGATCGCCAGAAGGCCTCGGGCGAGATGAGCGCCCACGACCGGGTGGTTCTGGATGCGTCCAAGGCGGTGGAAGAGGCCAATGCCTCCGGCGATGCCCAGCAGATCCGCACGGCGCTGGCCGCGCTGGAAGCGGCCGTCCGGGGCCAGCAGCAGGCAGCGGCCGATTCCGCCGCCGCTGCACAGGCTTCCGTCCCCGAGGCGGCCCCGGCCGACGGCACGGAGGCGACTGGAGATGCCGGCGCTGCGCCCGCCGCGGCGCCGAAGCCCGCACGCCCCGTGGTGGCGGTGCGTGGCGATGATCGCCCGGGCGCCAAGCGCGATGTTCCCGCACCGGCAGGCCGCCCGGGTCGCCCCGGCGAGCGGGACCGCAGGGACGGCCGTCCTGGACGTGACGGTCGCGACGGCCGGGAGGGTGGTGACCGCGGTGGCCGCTTCGGCGACCGTGACCGTACGGCGCAGGCCCGCGGGCCGCGCCTGGGTGACGCCGCGTTCCGCGCCCAGCGCGAGGCCCAGGAACACGCCCAGGCGGCGCTGCGCAGGCTGGCCGCCCAGGCGCATGGCGAAGCGCTGACCCAGCTGCTTTCGGCATGGGAAAAGCGCGACGCATCGCAGTTGCCGTCCGCACAGGAGCTGGGACCGCAGGTGCCTGCCGGCGTGCGCAGCACCTGGGCGCAGGCAGTGTCGTCGGGGCCTGCAGGCGATGCGTCCGAGGCGTTGCTGCGGCTGGAGATGGCGGCCGAGGTGCCCACGCCTGCGGAGCAGTTGCCCGCGCGCCGCGCCCTGCAGCTGCAACTGCTGACGCGCCGCAACGATCCGCCGCCGGCGCAGACCTGGGCCCAGGACGCCGCGCGCGTGCTCGCCAGCGCGAGCGAGCCTGGCAATGCGCGGCGTTTCCAGCAGGCGCTGAAGGCACTGCTCAAGGGCTGATCGCCCCTCTGGCTGCCGGGGGGCGGATCCGTCCGTGCCTCTGGCATGCCCTGAGCTCAGTGCTCCGGGCGCATTCTGTCAGTCCTCATACCCCGCGTGGCATGCATCGCAAGGTGCATGCATCCCGTCCCTTGCCGTGGGAGGCGTGGCTGCACGTGCGTGCCTTGCGCTCTACATCGCATTGGACAGTTCGCACGCTTCTGCGGATATGCAGCCAGGCCGGTGGCCTGGTGCAGGCGGAAAAAGAAAAAGCCGCTGGGTTAGCAGCGGCTTTTGAATTTTGGTGCCCAGGAGAGGACTCGAACCTCCACGATGTTACTCGCTAGTACCTGAAACTAGTGCGTCTACCAATTCCGCCACCTGGGCATCTCAGGAATCCTTGAATTCTAGCGTCTTTTTTTGCCGCTCCGGGCAAGTTGACGATTTTTTTGAAAAAACTTCGGAGCCACCGTTTCGGAGGGCCGCCGCGATCCAGAGCGGCAGCCCAGCGGCGCCTCCACCAACAAAAAAGCCGCTTCACAAGGAAGCGGCTCGATTGCCGAAAAACCGGCCTGGTTCTCGTTAAACTTGGTGCCCAGGAGAGGACTCGAACCTCCACGATGTTACTCGCTAGTACCTGAAACTAGTGCGTCTACCAATTCCGCCACCTGGGCATTTCAGGAAAGACTCAGATTGTATATCAAAAAAACGAAAGCCGTCGCAAACATCGCGCACTCCGATGACGAAATCGAAGGCAGCGTGCAGGGCCACCGCGACGGCCACGGATTCGTGCAGCGCGACGACGGCGAAGCCGACATCTATATCCCCGCCAACGAGATGCGGGCGGTGCTCCACAAGGACCGCGTGCGCGTGCGCATCGCGCGCCACGACCGGCGCGGCCGGCCCGAGGGCCGCATCGTCGAGATCATCGAACGCCCCCAGCACCCGATCATCGGGCGCCTGCTGCAGGAAAGCGGCGTGTGGCTGGTGGCGCCGGAAGACAAGCGCTACGGCCAGGATGTGCTGATCCCCAAGGGCGCGACCGGCTCGGCCAAGACCGGGCAGGTCGTGGTGGTGGAGCTGACGGAGCCGCCCGCGCTGTTCGGGCAGCCCGTGGGCCGCGTCACGGAAGTGCTGGGAGAGGTGGACGATCCCGGCATGGAGATCGAGATCGCCGTGCGTAAGTACGGCGTTCCGCACGAGTTCTCGCAGGAGGCGCTGGCGCAGGCCAAGGGCCTGCCCGACAAGGTGCGCGCGCAGGACAAGCGCCACCGCATCGACCTGACCGACGTGCCGCTGGTGACCATCGACGGCGAAGATGCCCGCGACTTCGACGATGCCGTGTATTGCGAGCCGGCGCGCGTCGGCCGCGCCAAGGGCTGGCGCCTGCTGGTCGCGATCGCCGACGTGAGCCACTACGTGGAGACGGGCAGCCCCATCGACGTGGACGCCTATGACCGGGCCACGAGCGTCTATTTCCCGCGCCGCGTCATCCCGATGCTGCCCGAGAAGCTGTCCAACGGGCTGTGCTCGCTCAATCCGGAGGTGGAGCGCCTGTGCATGGTGTGCGACATGCTGGTCACGGCCAAGGGCGAGGTGCACGCCTACCAGTTCTATCCGGCCGTCATGTTCAGCCATGCGCGCTTCACCTATACGGAAGTGGCCGCGATCCTCGCGAACACGCGGGGGCCGGAGGCGACGAAGCGCCGCGCGCGCGTGCAGGACCTGCTGAACCTGCACGACGTGTACCGCGCGCTGCTGTCGTCGCGGCACGCGCGCGGGGCCGTGGATTTCGAGACCACCGAGACGCAGATCGTCTGCGACGACAACGGCCGCATCGAGAAGATCGTGCCGCGCACGCGCAACGATGCCCACCGGCTGATCGAGGAGGCCATGCTTGCGGCCAACGTATGCAGCGCGGACTTCATCGCCCAGGGCGGGCAGCCGGGGCTCTATCGCGTGCACGAGGGGCCCACGCCGGAGAAGCAGGACATCCTGCGCGGTTACCTGAAGGCGATGGGCGTGGGCATGACGATCGGCGACGATCCGAAGCCCGGAGACTTCCAGGCCATCGCGGAGGCCACGAAAGACCGTCCGGATGCGCAGCAGATCCACACGATGCTGCTGCGGTCCATGCAGCAGGCCATCTACACGCCCGTGAACAGCGGCCATTTCGGTCTGGCGTACGAGGCCTACACGCACTTCACGAGCCCGATCCGGCGCTATCCCGATCTGCTGGTGCACCGCGTCATCAAGGCCATCCTGGGCCAGACCAAGTACCGCCTGCCGGCGCTGCCCATACCGGGTGAGGCCCATGCCAAGCTGGCGAAGCGCCTCGCCGCGCGCGTGCCGGCGCCCACCCAGCAGCCGCGCAAGCCGCTGTCCGCTGCGGCGGACAGCGAGGTGCAGGCCTGGGAGGCCGCCGGCCTGCATTGCAGTGCCAACGAGCGCCGCGCCGACGAGGCCAGCCGCGATGTCGAGGCCTGGCTGAAGTGCAAGTACATGCGCGAGCATCTGGGCGAGGAGTTCAGCGGCCTGGTCACGGCCGCGACCAGCTTCGGCATCTTCGTGACGCTGGACGCGATGTACGTCGAGGGACTGGTGCACATCACGGAGCTGGGCGGCGAGTACTTCAAGTTCGACGAGGCGCGCCAGGAACTGCGTGGCGAGCGCACGGGCATCCGCTATGCCATCGGCACGCGGGTGCGCGTGCAGGTCAGCCGCGTGGACCTGGATGGGCGCCGCATCGACTTCCGGCTGGTGCGCGAGGGCGAGGAATCGCCGGCGCCCGCGCGCAATTCACGCAGCCGTGGGGGGCGCGAACCGGCGGAGCCCATGCTCCCGGCATCCGCGGATGGAGCGGGGGCGGAGCGCAGCCGCAACAAGGCCCGCAAGGGCGATTCCAGGCCTGCCCGCTCGCAGGACGCCCAGCCGGCGCCGCGCAAGGCGGCAGCCAAGGGCTCCGGACGCCGCTCCGGAGCGGCCAAGCGGGGCAAGTCACGCCGCTGAGCCCTGGCGGGGCGCCGGGATGCCAGGAGCGTCCCGGTCCCGGTCCGGGGTGATCTGCATCCAGCGAGAGGACGAAGATGATGAAGGTTTCGAACGGAACGCCGCGCATCGCGGTGGTGACGGGTGCCGGCTCGGGCATCGGCAAGGCGGCGGCACTGGCCCTGCTGGGCGCCGGCTGGTCGGTGGTACTGGCCGGGCGCCGCGAAGCGCTGCTGCAGGCCGTGGTGGAGGAGGGCGGTGCGGCCGATCGCGCGTTGGCGGTGCCGACGGACGTGGCGGACCCGCAGGCCGTGGAGCGGCTGTTCGCGCAGGCCGGGCAGCGGTTCGGCCGCGTGGACCTGCTGTTCAACAACGCCGGGGTCGGCGCGCCTGCCGTGCCGCTGGAAGAGCTGCCGATCGACGAATGGAAGCGCGTGGTGGACATCAACCTGAACGGGATGTTCTATTGCCTGCGCGAAGCATTCCGGGTGATGAAGTCGCAGAGCCCGCGGGGTGGCCGGATCATCAACAACGGCTCGATCTCGGCGCATGCCCCGAGGCCGAACTCCATTGCCTACACGGCCACGAAGCACGCGGTGATGGGCTTGACCAAGACTGCCTCGCTGGATGGGCGCAAGTACGACATCGCGGTGGGGCAGATCGATGTGGGCAACGCGGGCACGGAACTGGCGCAGCGCATGACGCAGGGCGTGCCCCAGGCCAATGGCCAGATCGCGGCCGAGCCGCTGATGGACGTGGACATCGTCGCCAGGTCGGTGCTCTACATGGCGGAGCTGCCGCTGGAGGCCAATGTCCTGTTCCACACGGTGATGGCCACCAAGATGCCCTTCGTCGGCAGGGGATGATGCAGCTCCCCACTGCGGGAGCGGTGCGTGGGAACTCAGCCTGCCCGGAAAGGGGGGCGGGAGGCTTGCCGGGGCGGTACCCTCAGCCCGCGCAGGCCGAGGCTTGCGACGGGGATCCCTGGGACACAGGGCTGCCCATCAAGGCAGCATGTGCGGGCCGGATGCGGGGCCTTGCGTCGGCGTAGGTCGCTGGGAGGACGGACGACGTGTCGGCAGGCTCGGCAGAGGTGGGAGCCACGGTGTCGCCGATGTCGTCACGCTCCTGATACGACGACAGGAAAGGCCAGGTTTTGCGGATCATGTCGGGCTCCTAGAGAACGCGGGGAGCGCCGGTGGTCTGCCGGCGTGACGTCAGTATTCCGCCGCGGGCCGGGGCTCCTTGTAGGACAAGGCTGAGGCCGTTTGCGGGCGGGTTTCCGCACGATTACGTGCGGCGCCATAGGCCTGCACGTACGCCCGGGCCGAGGCCGCCCATCCGAAATCGCGCTGCATGCCGTTGCGCTGCAGGCGTTGCCAGGCGTCGGGCGCGGTTTTCCACAGATGCAGGGCACGGCCGACGGCTTGGTCGAACGCGGCCTGGCTGGACCCGCGCAATATGAAGCCCGTGCCGTTGCCCGCCGGGTCGTCGGCATCCACCACGGAGTCGGCGAGGCCGCCGGTGGGCGTGACCACTGGTGGTGTGCCGTAGGCCTGGCTGTACATCTGGTTCAGGCCGCAGGGCTCGAAGCGGGACGGCATGAGAAAGCTGTCGCTGCCGGCCTCGATGGCGTGGGCGAGGCTTTCGTCGAAGCCCACGGTGACGTGCATGTGGCGGGGATGGCGCTTCGCCAGTACGCGCAGGGCGCTTTCCAGTGCCGGGTCGCCACTGCCCAGGATGGCGAGCTGCCCGCCTTGGCGCAACAGGCGCTCGGCGCCGCCAATCACCCAGTCTATGCCCTTTTGCTCGGTCATCCGGCCGACGAGGCCGAACAGCATGCGGTCGCCGTCCTGTGCCAGTCCCAGCCTGCGGCGCAGGGCGGCCTTGCAGGCGGCCTTGCCCTCGAGGCTGTCGGCAGAGAAGGGCTGCGCGATCAGCGGGTCATGCAAGGGATTCCACAGCGCCGTGTCGATGCCGTTGAGGATGCCCTGCAGCCGGTCGGCACGGGCGCGCAGCACGCCGTCCAGGCCGAAGCCGAGTTCGGGTGTCTGGATCTCGCGTGCGTAGGTGGGGCTGACCGTCGTGATGGCATCCGCGTACTGCAGGCCGGCCTTGAGCATGGAGAGCTGGCCCCAGAATTCTGCGCCCTCGATGCCCAGGTGCCGCTCCTCTATGCCAAGGCGCTGCGCCCAGTCCATGGAGAACACACCCTGGAAAGCCAGGTTGTGGACGGTGACCATGCTGCGGGCGACCGTGTCCCTTCGGGGGCCGGCCGCGTCGCGGAATTGTCGCAGGTAGAGCGGGGCCAGTGCGGTGGGCCAGTCGTTGGCGTGGACGATGTCCGCTGTCCAGCCGCAGGGCGATTGCGGGGTGCCGATGCGCGCGGCGACGTGGGCGAGCAGGCCGAAGCGCAGGGCATTGTCCGGATGTTCTCCCTGCGCGCCGGCGTAGGGAGATCCCGGGCGTGCGTAGAGCTGCGGGCAGGAGAGCAGCAGCAGGGGGACCTCGTTTCCGCCGCGGTCCACGCGCAGCAGTTGCGCGGCGGGCCACGGGCCTTCGGCGGGCAGTGAATGCCAGCCCGTGATCCGCCCCTGCAGCGGCATGTCCGCATAGGCGGGCATGAGCAGCATCACCTCGTGGCCAAGGGCCGCGATGGCGGGCGGCAGCGCGGCGCTGACGTCGCCCAGGCCGCCGGTCTTGACCAGCGGGGCGCATTCCGATGTGGCGAAGAGAATCTTCATGCGCCGGATTCTCCGCCCACGAGCACCGCGAACGGCAGGCCGGGACGGTCCGGAAGCACTTCCCCGAGGATTTCCTCCACGCTCCATCCTTCGCCGGTGTCCGGGCTGATGCGCCGGCCCGTCATCCATTCCTGCCAGCCGTCGGCCTTGGCCAGCACGGGGTGGGCAGAGGCCACCGAGATCCGGGTGCCGCGCCACCCAGCCGCCGCCAGGCCGTAGAGCAGGCGCGCGCAGACCACCACGATGGCCCGGCCATCCCGGATGCGCGCAAAGGCGAACGCGTGCTCTGCACCGTGGCCTTCCAGCGTGAGAGGCAGGTAGGTGGACTGGCGGAAAAGGTCGGGCAGGGCCTGCCGCAGCTGCAGCAGGCGCCAGGTGACCAGCTGCTTGGCATCGGGGCCGGGCACCGGGGCCATGAGGCGCTCCCAGTCCGCCGGCGACGGATAGGAACCCTGGCCATAGAGCGCCTGCACCTGCTGCAGTGCCTGTGCCATGGCGCCGAAGTCCACGGGGCGGCGGTTGTCCGGGTCCACGAGGCTGAAGTTCCACTGCTCGCAGCCCTGGTAGATGTCCGGCACGCCGGGCACCGTCAGCTTGAGCGCGAGCTGGCAGAGGCTGTTGCGGAAGCCATAGGGCGCGATGGACTGCACGAACCTTTCCAGCTCGCGCACGAAGCGTTCGGTCGAGAGCGCGCCATCGATGTAGCGCGCCACCGCACCTTCATAGGCCTCGTCCGGGAACAGCCAGTTGGTCTGCTGCTTGGCCTCGCGCATGGCCTTGACCATGTACTGCTGGATGCGTTCGCGCAGTTCCTGGCGCTCCTGCGGCTCGGTGGCGTGGGTGGGCCAGATGCCGACCAGCGCCTGGTAGAGGGCCCAGAGGTCGTGCGGCCGCGGGGCTTGCACACCCTCCACCTCGGTGGTGAAGCGCTCGCCCAGCTCGCGCAGCTGCAGGGTGGTGTCTTCCCACAGCGCGGGGATTTCCGAGAGCACGTTCAGGCGGGCCCGGAGGTCCTCGGACCGCTTGCTGTCGTGCGTCGAGGTGGCCAGCAGGTTGTGCGGGCGGTGGCGGGCCCGCTGCAGGTTGGCCTGGTGGAAGGCCGCGCAGGTCAGGCCGAAGCGGCGCGGCTCCGAGCCGACGTCGTTCAGGGAGACCAGGCGCACGTAACGGTAGAAGACGGTGTCTTCCACGGACTTGGCCATGACCGGGGCCGTGAACTGCTGCCAGCGGCGGATGAAACGCGCGCGCAGGGGCGGGGCCGCGCCCTCGTCGCCGAGCAGGACGCTTTCGAGATAGGCCAGCACGCCGCCCTCGCTGGAGCCCATGCGGCGGCGCGCGGCCGCGATGGCCCAGGCGACGTGGCGCCGGTCGGTGTCGCTGGGCGGCGTGCCGTCGGGCACGAGGTAGGTGCGGTACACGGGGAACACCGCCGCCACTTCCGTCAGTGCGATGCGCAACTGGTTGCGCGTGAAATCGAAGGTGCGCCGGTCCGCCTGCGCGATGCGGTAGAGCGTGTCGGCCAGCCACCCCAGGTCGCTGTAAAGCGAGGTCTCGATGATGTGCTTCTTGCACTCGTACACCGCTTCCTCGAAATCCTTGGTATCGCCGGTGAAGCTGGTATAGGCGTCGTCGAAGGCGGCCTGCGATGCGGTGTCCACGAAGAGGCCGTTGACCAGGCTGCTGAAACGGTAGCCCGTGGCGCCGTGCACGGGCCAGTCGGCCGGCAGGGGCTCGTGGTCCGCCAGGATCTTTTCCACCACGAGGTAGAGCGCCGTGGGCTCGCGGCCGGCGGCGCGGGCAAGGGCCGCATAACGCCGCTGCAGGCGGTCGAAGTACTGCGCGGGATCGGCCAGGCCGTCCGGGTGGTCGATGCGCAGGCCGGTGATGCGGCCCTCCGCGAGCCAGCGGAAGATGCAGGCATGCGCAGCCTCGAACACGGAGGTTTCCTCCATGCGCAGCGCAGCCAGGGAGTTCACGTCGAAGAACCGACGGTAGTTGATGTCGTCGCCGGCCACGCGCCAGTCCGCCAGGCGGTAGGGCTGGTCGCGCAGCAGGCCGTCCAGCGCGTCGAAGCTGCCGGCCTCTCCCTTCCGGCCGTTCCAGTGCGCCAGGCAGGCGGCGATCCACTGGCGCAGCCATGCATGGGCGCCGGCCAGTTCCGCGAGGCGACGCTGGTGGAGGGGCGCATCGCGCAGGCGCATGGCGCGCTCGCCTTCATCGTGGGTATCGCGGTCGGGCAGGCGGCCGAAGGCATCGATGAGGGAGTGCGCCTGCAGCGCGCTGTCGCCATCGGCTTCCCCGGGGGCCGGTGCCGGCACGGCCCCGAAGATGCGGGCGTAGTGCCGGGGATCGACCGGCAGCCGGTGGTCCCAGTAGCACACGAGGAACCGGCCGGCCCGTGCATCGAAATCCAGGCGCAGTTCGCCGGCCTCCAGCACATGGCCGTACTGGCCGCCGAGCATGGGCAGCAGCACGCGGCCCTGCAGGCTCGCGGTGGCGGGCTCCCACTCGATGTCGAAGAAGCCGGCATGGGCGGCGGACCGCCCGTGTTCCATGACGTCGTCCCACCAGGGGTTGGGGGCGTCGATCACACCCATGTGGTTGGGCACGATGTCCAGCAACTGGCCGAGGCCGTGCGCCTGCAGGGCATCGCACAGCGCGGCATGGCTGGCCTCATCGCCGATTTCCGGGTTCAGCTGCGTGGGATCGACCACGTTGTAGCCGTGCGTGCTGCCGGGGGCGGCCTTGAGGTAGGGCGAGCTGTAGAGATGGCTGATGCCCAGCGCGTGCAGGTAGGGGACGGCGGCGGTCATGTCCGCGAAGGTGTTGTCCTTGTGGAACTGCACGCGGTAGGTCGCGAGCGGCACATCCGCGGTGTCGAGCGCTGGCAGGTCCTCCATGGGGGGCTGCATGGCGGGGCGTCCCCGGTGCTCGCGCATGGCCGAGGCCACGGCGGCGAAGCAGGGGTGCGTGGCCAGCCGGTCCAGCGGCACGGCCAGGCGCCGGCGCCAGTTGGGCTGCATGTCTTCGGTGGAGCCGGGCACGTTGACCTGTTCGAGCTGTGAGATCGCATCCTCGATTTGCACCGCCGCGAGCCAGCAGGGCGTGCGTGCGAGGTAGGCATGCACCGCGGCCGTGAACTCCGCCGTGGCTTCGGGCACGGACTGGGCGTCCACCGTGGCACCGGGAGGCAGCAGGCCTTCTTCCTGCAGCGCCATCAGCAGACGGACACGGTCCTGTGCACGCTCGATCAGGCTGCGCGCGTGGGCTTCCGAATCCGGCAGCCAGCCCAGGCGCTTCTGCACCTCGATGTCTTCACCGGACCAGTATCCGCTCAGGGTGGGCAGGTCGTGCGTGCTCACCACGGCCAGGGCCTGCGCCGGCCATTGCGCGGGCGGCCGGAAGGCGCCGCCATCCATGCGCTCGAAGATCAGCGGGCGATAGGAGAGGACGGTGCGCTGCGCCATGGCCTCGCGCATCTGCGGCGCCACGTTGCCCAGGTCTTCGCCGATCACCAGGCATTGGTGGCGATGGCTTTCGACGGCGAGGACCGCGAGCAGTGCCTGCAGCGGGTAGGCGACATAGGTGCCCGCGCCGCCGTGGGTCCAGAAAAGGCGCATGAGCGCCATCACGTGGTCCATGCGCAGCGCCCCGGCGGGGTGCATGACGGCATGCAGCAGGCGACGCACCGGCATGAAACGGGCCGCGGCCAGCGCGACGGGGTTGAGCGGCGGCAGACCCCAGTCCTGGCCCTGGGTGTTCAGCGGATCGGGCGGCGCCCCGACGTTCATGCCGCGCGCATACAGCTGCTGCAGGGTCCATGTTTCCGAGCCGCCATCGCTCGCGCCGACGGCCAGGTCGCAGTACAGGCCGAGCGGCATGAGGGCGCGGGCGCGCTCACCCGCCTGCCTGAGTTGCAGGTGGGCGGTCCACTGCAGCCACATGTGGTAGGCCACGGCTTCCGCATGGTCCTTGGCGAAGGCCTGTGCGGCCGGGCCCTGGGGATTCTGCAGTTCCTCGGGCCAGGCGGGCCAGCCCCAGGTGTCGGGCGATGTGCGCACGAGGTGGCGCTGGATGGCTTCGAACAGTGCATGGGGCGCCAGCGTGGCGGCATGCTCCTTCACGAAGGCCTGGAACGCGAGGCCGCGCGGGCTCAGCGATTCCCAGTCGCCCTGGCGGAACTCGTCCCACAGCAGGGCGAGCATCTCCTCCTTCGCTGCGGCGACCTCGGCATACTGCACCGTCTCCGCGGCGCGAAGGGCCTGCAGCCGCTGCTGGAACACGCCGTCGGCGTGGAGCGACTGCGCGGCGCTGCTGCGCAGGAACTCCGGCATCGCGGTCACGTCGATGAACAGCGGGTTAAGCGCGAGGCGGCTGGACGGGCTGTAGGGGCTGGCCAGGTCCGGACGGTCCATGCGCAGGGCGTGGAGCGGGCTCAGGCCGACGAAGGCGGCGCCCTGGGCGGCAGCGGTCGCCACCAGGTCGCAGAGATCGGAGAAGTCGCCGATGCCCCAGTTGCGGTCCGAGCGCAGCGAGTACAGCTGGACACTCAGGCCCCACCAGCGCTCTCCGTGGCGCAGCGGCTCGGGCGACCAGCAGCGCGCCGGTGCGACGATGACGAAGCGCTCTTCCTGCGTTCCGGGCCCGACGAGGCGGTAGTAGCCCGCGCGCAGCGTGGCCGGCAGCCGCGCGACCGGGCCCTGGCCGTCGCAGACGGTTTCCTCGGCCTCGACCTCGCTGGTGACCAGCCGCCAGGAGGCGGCGGCATGCCATGCGATTTCGGCCGGCTGGCCTTCTTCCACCACGATGGGCTCCGGCAGCGCACCGGCGTCGGCATGCGATCCCATGGCCGACAGGGCGCGTTCGAGCACTTCCGGCGGCACGTCACGGTGTTCACCCCAGAAGCTGGCGTACTGGAGCGCGATGCCTGCCCGGCGGGCTCGTTCGTGCAGGCCGTGGTGGCTCTCCTGGTGGTGGCCGTTCATGCCGGCACCTCCTGCAGCATCCACCGCGCGGACCATGGCGCCCAGGCGCCACCGCTGTCCCAGCGGTGCTGGAAGACCGGCGTGCCGGGCGCGCTGGCCGGCTGGCCGGGGCCCTCGACCACGGATTCCGTGCCCAGGTTCATTTGCATCACGAGGTGTGCTCCATCGTCGTAATCCCATTCCACCTGCAGCCCGGTCGTTCCCACGCGGCGCGCCGTGTGCGTTCCGGATCGCAGCCGGGACAGGCGCGGAGCGATCCACTGCCGGCGCGCGGACAGGGCGTTGCGAACCAGCGCGAGCCGTTCCTTTCCTGCGGGGCCTTCCGCCTGGCGCCAGTCGAGGCGGCTGCGTTCGAGGGTGGCTGCGTCGCAGGGGTCGGGCAGTTCCCTGCCGGAGCCGGCTTCGAGCCGGAATTCGCGCTGGCGCCCCTGGCGCACTGCCTCGCGGAGTTCGCCTGTCCAGTCGGCGAAGTACAGGAAGGGGGTTTCCGCGCCGAATTCGTCGCCCATGAACACCAGCGGCGTGGCAGGCGTGAGCAGCGCGGACAGCAGCGCCAGTTCGGCCGCGGGCTGCGGAACCAGGTGCGAGAGACGCTCGCCGAAGGCGCGGTTGCCGATCTGGTCGTGGTTGCCGCAGAAGTTCACCATCGTCGCGAGGGACTGGGGCGCGGCGGGAGCCCGCTCCAGGCGCCTGCCAGCGCCGTCACGGTGCGAGGGCGCGAAGACATAGCCGCCCGCGAAGCTGTGCGCGAGCCCGTCGAGCGGCGCATGAGCGTAGTCGGCGTAGTAACCCTGGCACTCCCCGGTGAGGGCGACATGCAGGGCATGGTGGAAGTCGTCGTTCCACTGCGCGTCGTAGCGCGTGGGTTCGGGCCGGGGGGCCAGGCGCTGGCTTTCGTTCTTCTCGTTCTCGAGGACGAGGTGGACATGCCGGCCCGCGGTGGCCTGCCGCACGCGCTGCGCGAGGTCTTCGAGCACGTGGGGGGAACCATTGTCCACGATGGCATGGACGGCATCCAGGCGCAGGCCATCGATGCGGAATTCCCGTACCCAGTAGAGCGCGTTCTGGATGAAGAACTCGCGCACCGGACCGCTGTCCTTGCCGTCGAAATTGATGGCCGCGCCCCAGGGGCTGTGGTGGGTGTCCGAGAAGAAGGCCGGAGCGTAGCTGCCCAGGTAGTTGCCGTCCGGGCCGAAGTGGTTGTACACGACGTCCAGGAAGACCATCAGGCCGAGCGCATGGGCCCGGTCGATGAAGCGCTTCATGTCGTCCGGCGTGCCGTAGGCCGGGTGCGGCGCGAACGGCAGCACGCCGTCGTAGCCCCAGCCATGGCGCCCGCCGAAGGTGGCCACGGGCATGAGCTCGATGGCGGTGAAGCCTTGCCCGGCCAGCCAGGACAGGCGCTCCATGGCCGCGGCGAACGTGCCCTCGGGCGTGAAGGTGCCCACGTGCAGTTCGTAGAGCACGGTGTCGCTCCACGGCCGACCCGTCCAGCCCCCGGTCGTCCAGTCGAAGGCGGCCGGATCGGTCACGCGGCTCGGGCCGTGCGGGCCGTCGGGATTGCTGCGCGATGCCGGGTCGGGCACCAGGGGGCCGCCGTCCGCCTGCCACTGGTAGAGCGTGTCCGGGCCGGCCGCGCGCACGGTCGCCTGCCAGAAGCCGTCCGCATCCCGGCGGGCCGTAACCTGGGCGGGCTCCGCGCCGGGGGCGATGCGGTGGTGGAGGGTGAGCCCAGAAGCTGCAGGGGCCCAGAGGGTGAAGTGGACGCCGCCTTCAGGCAGGAGGCGGGCGCCGATCGGCATGTCGTGCTGGTGCTTCATGGAGTGGGATCGCCGGAGGCGCCCAGTGCGGTGAGGATCGCCATGGCATGCCCCGGAAGCACGTATGGGTCTCCGGAAGCCACCGGCACGGTATCGGCGGGTGGCACATCGGCGGTGCGGGTGTCCACGCGCACGGTCCAGGAGCGGCCTCCTTCCTCCTGGGGCAGGGTGAAAGTCGCGTCTTCACCGGTGGCGTTGAAGAGGACGAGGGCCGCGCAGCCGCCGGCATCCGCCTCCATCAGGGCGGCGACGCAGCGCGATTGCGGGTCGTCCCATTCCTCCGCCGTCATGGGCAGACCCCAGACGCTGTGCCAGTGCACACCCACGCAATCGGCCCGGCCGCCGTCGGCGACCGCGGTGCGCAGGGCCGGCAGCTCGGTGCGCAGGGCGATCAGGGCGGCGGTGAACCGGCGCTGGGCGTCGTTGCGGCCGGCGTGCTCCCAGTCGTACCAGGACAGGGGGCTGTCCTGGCAGTAGCCGTTGTTGTTGCCCTCCTGCGTGCGCGCATGCTCGTCGCCACCCAGCAGCAGCGGCGTGCCGTGCGATACGAAGAGCGTGGCGAGGAAGTTGCGCATCTGGCGCTCGCGCAGGGCCAGGATGTCGGGATCTTCGGTCGGGCCTTCGGCACCGCAGTTCCAGCTGCGGTTGTGGTTTTCGCCGTCGCGGCTGTCTTCCTGGTTGGCTTCGTTGTGCTTTTCGTTGTAGCTGACGAGGTCGGCCAGGGTGAAGCCGTCGTGCACGGTGACGATGTTGACGCTGTCGGTCGCGGGGCGGCGGCGGGCCTCCAGGATGTCGGCGCTGCCGCAGAGGCAGGCGGCGAACGCGGGCAGGCTGCCGTCGGTGCCGCGCCAGTAGTCGCGCACCACGTCGCGGTAGCGGCCGTTCCACTCCATCCAGCCGTCGGGGAAACCACCCACCTGGTAGCCGTCGGGGCCCAGGTCCCAGGGCTCGGCGATGAGCTTGACGCTCGAGAGCACGGGGTCCTGCGCCACCGCGGCGAAGAAGGCCGCACGGTGGGTGAAGGCGCCCGAAACGTCGCGCCCCAGCGAGCAGGCCAGGTCGAAGCGGAAGCCGTCCACGTGCATCTCCGTGACCCAGTAGCGCAGGCTGTCCATGACCAGGCGCAGCGCGGCGGGGCTGCTCGTGTCCACCGTGTTGCCCGTACCGGTGTAGTCCACGTAGAAGCGCGGATCCTCCGGCGAGAGGCGGTAGTAGGCGGCGTTGTCGATGCCCTTGAGGCTGAGCGTGGGGCCCAGGTGGTTGCCTTCGGCCGTGTGGTTGTACACCACGTCCAGGATCACCTCGATGCCGGCGGCATGCAGGGCCTTGACCATGGCCTTGAACTCGTCCGTGCCGCCGTCGCCGCGGCTGGCGGCGTAGCGGGGTTCGGGCGCGAGAAAGGCGATGGTGTTGTAGCCCCAGTAATTGGCCAGGCCCGCGTCCACGAGCCGCTTGTCGTCCACGAAGGCCTGCACGGGCAGCAGTTCCACGCTGGTCACGCCCAGGCCCTTCAGGTAGGCGACGGCGGCTTCCGACCCCAGCCCGGCGTACGTGCCGCGCTGGGCTTGCGGAACGCCGGACAGCGTTTGCGTGAAGCCCTTGACGTGCATCTCGTAGAAGACGGTCTTGGAGGGCGGGACGCGGGGCGGGGCGTCGTCGCCCCAGTCGAAGCGCGAGCGCACCACGATGGCCTTGGGGGCGGTGGCGCCGTTGTCCACGCCGCTGATGGCATGGTCCTCGTCCTCGTGGCCGAGTTCGTAGCCGAACTGGTCGTCGGCACCGAGCACGGGCCGGTCGAGCGCGCGGGCGTACGGATCGATGAGCAGCTTGGCGGGATTGAAGCGCTGCCC
The DNA here is from genome assembly GCA_003029925.1 of Paracidovorax avenae. Classification (GTDB taxonomy): domain Bacteria; phylum Pseudomonadota; class Gammaproteobacteria; order Burkholderiales; family Burkholderiaceae_C; genus Paracidovorax; species Paracidovorax avenae_A. The sequence goes on from CP028296.1 coordinate 2,631,048, forward strand.
CTGCGCGGGCACATAGGGGCCATGGACGCGCAGGCCGTAGCGCTGGCCCGGCTTGATTCCCCTGACATGCCCATGCCACGTACCGGCGGTGAAGGCCGGCAGGACGATGCGCTGCGTCTCGTTCTCGCCATCCGCGAAGAGGCAGACCTCGACGCGCTCCGCGCCCGGCGCATGCACGGCGAAGTTCACGCCATTGCGGTCGGCCGTGGCGCCCAGGGGCAGCGGCCTGCCGGCCTCGGCGACATGCCGGGTGGCGCGGGGGCGGCGGGAGGTCATGTGCGGGGCAGCGTCGCCTGCCTTCATGCGGCCACCTTCAGGCCGGAGCCCTCGGATGCCGACGCCACGGAGGGGCGTGCCCGTCCGATGCTGGGGGTGGTGGACTGCAGGCCCTGCGGCTTGAAGAACTGGCGGGGCACGACGACGATGCCGCTCTCGGTCACGTGGAAGCGCTTGCGGTCCGCCTCCAGGTCGAAGCCGATGCGCTCGTGCGCCGGGATGTCGTTGTCCTGGTCGATGATGGCGCGGCGCACCTGCGCTCCACGGCCGATGCGCGAGCGCTCCATGATGATGCAATGCTCCAGGCGGGCGTCGCGCTCGACCACGACGGAGCGGCGCAGCATGGCGTTGTCCAGCGAGGCCCCATCCACGATGCTGCCCGAGCCCACCACGGAGCGGTGGATGACGCCGTTCTCGATCTGGGCCGATTCGGCCTGGTCGGGGCTGGCGTAGATGGGCCAGTGGCGGTTGGTCATGCGGAAGCGCGGCGTGGCACCCAGTGTGTCGAAGTGCGCCTGGTAGTAGGCGTCGATCGTGCCGACGTCGCGCCAGTATCCGTGCTCTTCATAGGGCTCGGTACCGGGGATGGTGTTGGTGTCGAAGTCGTACGCCATGAGACGGTGGGACTTCAGCATGGCCGGCAGGATGTGTTTGCCGAAGTCGCTGTGGCCGGTTTCGTGGGCCTCGCGCAGGGCGTCCAGGAGGATGTCGGCGTTGAAGAGGTAGTTGCCCATGGAAGCGAGCGCATGGGTGGAACTGCCGGGCATCGGGCGCGGCGGCGTCTGCGGCTTCTCGACGAAATCGACGATGCGGTGGTTATCGTCCGTCTCCACGATGCCGAACTGGTTGCAGTCCGCGAGCTTCACGGGCAGCGTGGCCACGCTGACGTGCGCATCGTTCCTGGTGTGGAAATCGATCATCTGGCGCACGTCCATGCGGTAGATGTGGTCCGCGCCGAACACCGCGACGATGTCGGGCTTGAAGGATTCGATCAGGTGGATGTTCTGGTACACCGAATCCGCCGTGCCCTGGAACCATTCCGGGCCGTTGTTCATTTGGGGCGGCACCACGGTGACGAAATGCTGTGGAATGAAGCGCGTCATCGTCCAGGACTGGCGGATGTGCTCGATCAGCGACTGCGACTTGTACTGCACCAGCAGATAGATCGAGTAGATCTCGGAATTGACGAGGTTCGAGAGCACGAAATCGACGATCCGGTGCTTGCCGTTGAAGGGCACGGCCGGCTTGCAGCGCTCTGCCGTGAGCGGGTGCAGGCGCGAGCCTTCGCCGCCGGCCATGACGATGGCGAGAACGTTCTTGGTGCTGGACATGGTGGGACTCCCGAAGGATCAAACGTGGAAGGGCGCGGAAACGGTGGCTGCCCTCCCGCGGACGCTTGCCAGCACGCGCAGCCGAGTTCGCCGGTGAAAGCGATGCAGGCGCGGTGCGGGGGAGGCGAAATGCGGCATGGCAGGGAATACCCCGCCATGTTCTGTTGCGCCGCAACAAAAGGTTGCAGGAAGTTCCTACGAGGCGCTGTCAGTGGCCACCTACGTGCGGATGAGCGGGCCCGGGCGCCGGGCCGGAAAATCCTGGATAAGCGGGTGGTCAGTCCCCGCCGGGCTGGCGCAGGCTGGCGAGCGAGCGCTCGATGAGCGCGTCGAAGGTATCGAAATTCAGGGGCTTGCCAAGTACGTGGTCGAAGCCGCCCAGGGCGGCGCGCTCGGCGGCGCTCAGGCCGGTGATCCCGATGGCGATGCATGCGGGCATCCCCGCGGCGGCGGCAATGTGCTTGAGCCGTGGCACCAGTTCCGCGCCGAGCATGTCCGGCAGGTGCTGGTCCACCAGCAGCAGGGGCGCGGGCTGCGCCTGCATCTGCGCGATCGCCTGTGCGCCGTCGAGCGCCACCCGCACGCCGTGGCCGTTGAGTTCCAGCAGGTCACGCAGCAGTTCGGCCGCTTCGTGGTTGTCGTCAACGATGAGAATGTCTGCGTGCATGAAGTGGCGCGGTTCCTCAGCCGGAACGGCCGTTTTCAGGAACCAGCGATTGTGCCCGAGCCCGCCGGGGGGATCCGTACCGAGAAAACCACATGGCCGTCATCGTAGGTATAGGCGATGGTGCCGCGATGGCCCTTGACGATCTCGTAGGCGATGTAGAGCCCCAGGCCCATGCCGGAGCGGTTGCGGGCATTGCCGGTCGAGGAGGCCTTGAACGGGCTGAACAGGTCGCTCGCGACCGCATCGGCGATGGGCGCGGCCACGTTCCGCACGGAAATGGCGACACCGCCTTCCGGCACCGGATCGGCGCCGACATGGATCGGATGCCCGGGCAGGCCATGGTGGCGCGCATTGCTCATGAGGTTCACGACCACCTGGGCGATCCGGTCGGCATCCACGCTGGCTTCCAGCAGCGGGGGCAGCTGGATGCGCAGTTCGATGTCGGGGTGGGCCGTGCGGGCTTCGTCGATGAGGTCGGCGAGCAGGGCGGAGAGGTCGGTACTGGCGATCTGCAGGTCCAGCCCCAGGCCGCTCTGCAGCCGGGACATGTCCATGACCTGGCTCACGAGGCGCTGCATGCGGCTGCTGGACGACTGGATGCGCTGGCCCAGCCGGCCGGTCCGCCCGCTGGCGTCGCCGTCCTTTTCCAGCACGCGCGCGGCCATGCTGATGGAGTGCAGGGGGTCGCGCAGGTCATGGCCGAGCACCGCCATGAGCTGGTTGCGGGCCCGGTTGAGTTCGGCATGCCGGGCATGCTGTGCGCGCTGCAGTTCGTCCATCACGTGCCCGGCGATATCCAGCTCCACGCCCTCCCATGGCTCGGCCGTGGCGCGGACGTTTTCCTTCCACAGCTCGAACGAGCCCCGGGGCGTGAGCCGCGGGCCCAGCGGGCCGGGGCGGACTTCCTTCTCCGGCCGGCCGCCCCAGTGGATGGTTTCGATCTGCTCGCGACGCAGGAAGAGCGCCCATCCTCCGCGTTCGCGGTCGAAGGGCAAAGCCAGCAGGCCGCACCAGGGCGCCGCCCGGTCGGCCAGGGCCGCCATGCGGCGTGGCAGGGAATGGGTGTGGAACAAGCGGTCCGGGGAGACGTCCTCCGGGCCGGTGCCGAGCCATTCCAGGATGGCCTGGGCCGCCTCTTCGTGAATGCCGCCGAAAAGCTGCAGCTTGGCGCCCGTGGCCACGACGGCCGCTTCGGCGTGAAGGGTAGCGCAGAGCTCGGCCGCGTGGCGGGTCAGCGCGGCGTACTCGTCGTCCGAGTGCAGGATGTCCGCGATGAGGCGCGAGCGCACGGCAGCGGCGGCCTCCGTGCGTTCCGTCTGGGCACGCAGCAGGGAGTTCTGGATGTTGGACGACAGTACCTGCGCGATGACGTCGCAGGCCATGCGCACGCTGTAGGGCACCTGGCGCGGCTGCATGTGGTGGCATGCCAGCAGGCCCCAGAGCTGGCCGTTGATGACGATGGACACGCTCATCGAGGCGGCCACGCCCATGTTGGCGAGGTATTCGATGTGGATCGGCGAGACGCTGCGCAGGATGCTGGCGCTCAGGTCGAGCGGCGCGGCCTCCCCCTGCAGCAGCGGCACCACGGGCGCGCCCACGTCGGCGATGAGACGCAGGGTGTTGACGACATACAGACGCCGGGCCTGGGCGGGGATGTCGCTGGCCGGATAGCGCCGCCCCCGGTAGGGGTCCAGCGTGGGAATGCAGGACTCTGCGGCCACCTCGCCGCTGCCGTCGGGCCGGAAGCGGTAGGCCATCACGCGGTCGAAGCCGGTCAGCGCGCGCAGCTCTTCGGTGGCGAGTTGCAGCAGGTCTTCGATGGCGCGGGGCCGGCGCAGCTTTTCCATGGCCCGGTGCGCCTGAACCGCGAACACGGCCAGCTCGGCGCTGTTGTGCCGGCGCGACTCGAATTCGGCCACGAGCAGCTTGTCGCTGATGTGCAGCACCACATCGAATTGCCGGCTGCCCACCTGCAGCTCCGCGGGCATGGGCACCTCGGCTTCGCCGTGCAGCGCCAGCAGGCCTTCGCGCACCTTGTCGGCCACGGCCGAGCAGGGGGCCTGCGACTGCAGCCCTTCGAGCACGCTCCCCGGCACCAGCGGGCAGCCCAGGAGATCCTCCGCGTTGGCGCTCGCATAGCGGACGATGCCTTCGCCGTCGAAAGCGACGAGCGCGCCGTGGTCCTGGATGCTTCCAGGAATGTGGATCGGCTCGCGGTCGCAATTGTCGAGGGTCGCTGCCGCCGGGACCGCGGTGTGGAGCGGGACGGTCACGGGCAGGGCTCCATCAAGCCGCATCGCGCCGGGGCGGCCACCGGTGGGCCGGCGCGGAGGGAAGGGCGTGGAGCGGTCATGCGGGTGTTTCCAGGGGATCGTACAGCCGTTGCAAGGCATCGAAGGCCGCGCGCGCGCCGGCGCAGGCGGCCTCGATGTCGGCCGGGGTCTGCACGTTGCGGGCCAGGCGGGTCGTGAAATCCTTCCAGCGCTCCGCCGTGCGATTGCCGCTGCCCTGCAGATACCGCAGGGGGTGGGGCGCCAGGGGCTGTGCCAGTCGCCGGTAGAGCCATTGTCCTCCGAGCTGAGACCCTTCCACCACGTAGGCCATTCCCCAGGCCACGGCCGCCTGCCGTCCGGGGCATGCCGCGAGCGCCGTGTCGATGGCCGCATGCGCGTCGGGGGCCGCGCACGGTGTCGGGGCGGCGGCATCCGCCAGATCGTCGTGCAGGGCGTCCCGCCGCGCCGGATCGTCCAGCCGCCAGGCGGATGCTCCGTCGTCGATCAGGCCAAGCAGCGGGGACAGCGCCTGGAGCCAGGCCGCCAGGGCGTGTGCGTGGTGGACGTAGTCGCCCAGTCCGGCTCCCGGGCGTGCGATGGGCAGTGTCGCGTCGAGGCGCTCATGCCGCGTGCGCGTGGCGTCCCGCAGGGCGCCCAGGCAGTCTGGCGCGGGCCCCTCCTGCGGACGGGCGCCACCGGCGGGCGGCGCCGGGGCACGGGGCGCGGCAGGCCTCATGGCGGTTGCCGGATGAGGGTTCGCACGCGGTGGGCCAGCGCGTCGAGCGTGAAGGGCTTGGTCAGCACGTGCATGCCGCGCTCCAGATGGCCATTGCCCACGGCCGCGTTCTCGGCATAGCCGGTGATGAAGAGGATCTGCAGGTCGGGCCGCGTGAGGCGCCCGCCGTCGGCCAGCTGGCGTCCGTTCATGCCGCCGGGCAGGCCGACGTCGGTGATGAGCAGGTCCAGGTGGGTGCGCGACTGCAGCACCTGCAGGGCGGAGGCGCCGTCGTGCGCCTCGATGGTCTGGTAGCCCATCTCGTGCAGCACCTCCACCACCAGGGCGCGCACGCTCGGCTCGTCGTCCACCACCAGGACGACCCCCGATCCCTCGCCGGCCTCGGGCAGCTGCATGGTGGGGATGTCGGAGTCTTCGGGCTGGGCTTCGTGGCGGGGCAGGTAGATGCACATCGTCGTGCCCATGCCCGGTTCGGAATACGCGCGCACCTGCCCGCCCGATTGCCGCGCGAATCCATACACCATCGACAGGCCCAGGCCCGTGCCCATGCCGATCGGCTTGGTGGTGAAGAAGGGCTCGAAGATGCGGCGCATCACCTCGGGCGCCATGCCGGTGCCGGTATCGGTGACGCACAGCGACACGTACTGGCCCGGCGGCAGGTCGCGTTCGCGGCCAGCCCGCTCGTCCATCCAGGCGTTGGCGGTCTCGATGGTGAGCCGCCCGCCGCCGGGCATGGCGTCGCGCGAATTGATGCACAGGTTCAGGAGCGCGCTTTCGAGCTGGTGCGGGTCCACGTGGGTGGTCCACAGGCCCACGGCGTTCACGACCTCCAGCTCCGTCTCGGGGCCGATGGTGCGGCGGATGAGTTCCTCCATGCCGCGCACCAGGCGGTTCACGTCGGTGGGCTTGGGGTCGAGCGTCTGCCTGCGCGAGAACGCCAGCATGCGGTGGGTCAGCGAGGCGGCGCGGCGCGCTGCGCCCTGGCCGACCGTCACATAGCGGGCCAGGTCGTCGAAGCGCCCCTGTGCCACGCGCCGGTTGAGCAGTTCGAGGCTGCCGCTGATGGTGGCCAGCAGGTTGTTGAAATCGTGCGCGAGGCCGCCGGTGAGTTGCCCCACGGCTTCCATCTTCTGCGACTGCCGCAGCGCCTCCTGGATGGCCTCGCGCTCGCGGGATTCGGCGGTGAGGCGCGCCAGCGCATCCTCCAGGTCGCGGGTGCGCTCGGCCACCCGGCTTTCCAGGTGGCTGTTGAGGGCGCGCAACTCCTGTTCGGCCATGCGCTGGTCGGTCACGTCGTAGCCTTCGGCGAAGATGCCGTTCACCGCTCCCATGCCGTCCAGCGTCGGCTGGTAGATGAAATTCAGGTAGTGCTCCGTCAGCGGACCGCCCGGCTCGCGCTGCAGCATGACCTTGAGGTTCTTGCCGATGTAGGGCCTGCCGCTGCGGTACACCTCGTCGAGCAGTTCGTGAATGCCCTGGCCCTGCAGTTCCGGCAGGGCTTCGCGGATGGACTTGCCTTCGAGGTCCCTGCGGCCGATGAGCTGCTGGTACGAGTCATTGACGAATTCGAAGACGTGGTCGGGCCCGCGCAGCACGCACATGAAGCCCGGCGCCTTGCTGAACAGTTCGCGCAGGCGGTCGCGCTCGGCCGTGCGGGATTCCAGCGCCTCGGCCTGCGCGATGGCGGGCGCCACCTGCCCGGCGAGCAGTTGCACGAACGACCGGGTCTCGGCGTCGTCCCCGGGGCGGAGCGGATTGGCGCCGCACACGAGAAAGCCCGCGGACCGGGCGTCCCCCTGCGGGGGCAGCGCCGCCACGAAGGCGGCATGCGGCGGAACCTGCCATGCGCCGGTGGGGGGGTCGGCCGCCGGCTCCAGGGTGACGGCGAACGCGGCCTCGCCGCCGGCGAG
>CP028296.1:2638264-2726379 GCA_003029925.1 Paracidovorax avenae
CGCCGGCGGCGAGCCGGTCCAGGCGCCAGGGCCACGGCGCGCCGGGGGCGATCTCGCGCGGCGCCAGCCGGTGGCCCGAGGGCACGCCGGCATTGCAGGCCAGCCGCGCCGTGCCGTGGGCATCGTAGAGATAGATCAGCGAGAAGGGCAGGTCTTTCTGCGCGTTCGCCAGGGTGAGGCAGGCGCCATCCACGACCTGCTGGCGGGTGCCGCCCAGCGACATCGCCGCGCCCAGTTCGTGCAGTATCGCCAGGCGCCGCTCGCTGATGACCCGGCGCGTCTCTTCGGATACCGCGCAGAAGAGGCCGTTGACGCGCCCATCGTCATCCAGCAGCGGGCTGTACGAGAAGGTGTGGTAGGTTTCCTCGAGCATGCCGGTGCCGGCGCGGTCGATCAGCAGCATGAGGGACGAATCCCAGGTGGACTCGCCACGCTGGTACACCGCGTGCATCCGGCCCTTCACGTCGTCCCAGATCTCGGCCCAGACCTCCGCGGTGGGGCGTCCGAGGGCGTGGGGGTGCTTGGTGCCCAGGGTGGGGCGGTAGGCGTCGTTGTAGAAGAAGGCGATGTCCGGGCCCCAGCCCACCCACATTTCGAACCGCGATGTCAGCAGGATGCGCAGCGCGGCCTTGAGCCCCAGGGGCCAGCGTTCGGGCGGCCCGAGCGGCGTCGCCTCCCAGTCGTGCTGGCGCATGCGGCGTGCCATCTCGCTCTGGCCGATGAAGATGTCGGCGTGGCGCTCGTCGGGCGGGTTCGGTGCGGTCGTCATGGCGTCAGGGCACTTCTTCGCGGCCTCAAGCCGGGCGGGCGGCCATCAGGCGCGCGATGGTGGCCATCAGGACATGGGGCTGCAGGGGCTTGCCCAGGTGCGCGTCGAAACCCGCTTCCATGGCCTTGTTCGCGTCCTGCGGGCGCGAAAACGCGGTGAGCGCGATCGCGATGGGCGGCTTGAGCCCCTGCGGCACTGGCATGTCGCGCAGCGCGCGCGCGAGTTCGTAGCCATCGCGACCGGGCAGGCCGATATCGCTCACGACCACATCGGGCCAGCGCTCACGCAGCGCCTGCACCGCGGAGTCGAAATCCACCGCCTGCCGGGGCCGGGCGCCTCCATCCGCCAGGACCACGGCCAGCATTTCGCTCGCGTCCGGGTGGTCTTCGACGGTGAGGATGTCCATGCCCTTGAGCGGGCGCTCGGCCGGCTCCGGCTCCGGCGCCGGCTCGTCGGACGCCAGGACGGAAGGCACGCTGGCGCTGGTGCCGCCTTCGTAGGCCTCGGTGATCGTGACCGTGATCGTGGAGCCTTCTCCGGCGCCGGCGCTGTAGGCTTCGACGCCGCCACCGTGCAGTTCCGCCAGGTGCTTGACGATGGACAGGCCGAGGCCCAATCCGCCGTGGCGGCGGTTGTCCGGCGAGTCGCTCTGCGTGAATCGTTCGAAGAGGTGTTCGATGAATTCCGGCGAGATGCCGCGACCGAAGTCCTGCACGGACAGCGTGAGCGCATCGCCGTCCCGGGACATCGACACGTCGATGCGTCCGCTGTCGTTCGAGAACTTGATGGCGTTGGTCAGCAGGTTCCAGAAGATCTGCTGGAAGCGCGTCGGGTCGAGCCAGGCGGGCCCGATGTCGTCGCCCGCGTTCAGCATGATCTCGAGTTGCTTCTCGGCGATGGAGGCCTGCAGGGCATCGATCGCGGAGCGCACGACCTCGGCGGGCTGTGTCCATTCGCGTTCCAGATGGAGCTTGCCGCTGTTGATGCGCGAGACGTCGAGGATGTCGGAGATGATGCGGGCCTGCGCCTTGACGTTGCGGTGGATGGAGTCCAGCCCCTTGATGAGTTCCGGCGTGCCGCCACGCCGCTTGAGGATGTGCACCCAGCCGGCGATGGCGTTCAGCGGCGTGCGCAGCTCGTGCGACAGCACGGCGATGAAGTCGTCCTTGGTGCGGCTCAGGCGCTCGGCCGTGGCGCGGGCCGCCTGCTCGCGCTCCAGCACCTCCTGGCGGCGGCTGTCGAGTTCCACCCGCTCGGAGATGTCGGCGGCGAGGGCCATTCGCAGCCCGGGTTCCACGTGCGCGGAAATGCTCCATTCCAGGTACACCCACTGGCCCGAGGGCCGCATGAGCGGGAACTCCCCCTGCCACGTGGCCGACTGGCCGGCGTCCACGGTCTTGTCCCTGACGAAATCCACCCAGCCGGGCGGTGCGAAGTCGCTGATCGCGCGGCCGAGGACTTCCTGGCGGGTGCGCCCGAGCAGGCGCGCCATCGCCGGGTTGACGTCGGTGAAGCACCCGTCGCGCTCCAGCAGCCCGATGCCGCTCAGGGCCTGGCTGTAGATGGCGCGGAAGCGCCGGTCGCTGCGCCGCAGGCTGTCTTCGGCGGTGCGCGCGCGGATGAGTGCCTGCAGGGTGCCCACCAGCACCGCGGGTTCCACGGGATGGGTGAGGTAGGCGTCGGCCCCTGCGTTCAGGCCGGTGACGCGGTCTTCGGCATGCACGTGGGCCGCCGAAAGGTGCATCACGGGCAACTGGGCCGTATCTTCCCGGGCGCGCAGTGCGCGGCAGACGGCGAAGCCGTCGATGTCCGGCAGATGCACATCCAGCACCACGGCAGAGATGCCTTCGCTGGCCATCTGCAGGGCCTGGGCGCCGCTCTCGGCTTCCACGGCCTGGAAACCCGCCGCGCGCACGACACGCGCGGTGGAATAACGGGTAACCGGGTTGTCGTCCACCACCAGCACGGTGTGGGCCGAGCGTTCGATGGTGGCATGGATGGCTCCGACGTCCAGCATATGCGTCACTCCAGAAGCCCGGTGGCAGGCGTCGGCTCCGGCAGGCGCACGGGCAGCGTCACCGAAAACACCGACCCCTCGCCCGGCGTGCTCTGCAGTTCCACGGCGCCGCCGAGCAGTTCGGCGAGCTGGCGGCACAGCGCCAGCCCCAGGCCCGTGCCGCGCAGCCGCTTCTGCAGGGGCGAGCCCACCTGCGAGAAATCCTCGAACACGCGGGCATGGAACTCGGGAGCGATGCCGATGCCGGTATCGGCGACGGAGAAACGCACACGGTCTCCGTCGCAGGCCTGCGCGGATACGCGGACTTCGCCGCGCGGCGTGAATTTCAGCGCGTTGGAGATGAAGTTGCGCAGGATCTGCGACAGCTTGCGGTCGTCCGTGAAGAGCGGCGGAAGGTTGCAGGGCTCCTCGAACACCAGGTTGAGCTCGGGGTTGGTGGCGACCGGCTTGAACATGCCGCGCAGGGCCTGGAACAGGTCCACCATCTCGAACCAGGCGGGCGAGATATCCACCCGGCCGGCCTCGATCTTCGCGAGATCGAGCAGGTCGTCCACCATGTCGGAAAACTCCGTGGCCGTGGCCTGGATGAAGGTCACCTGCCGCGACTGCTCGGCATTCAGCGGGCCGTCCACGTGGTCGACAAGCAGCCGGGCAATGCTGCGGATGGAGCTGATCGGCGTGCGGAACTCATGGCTCATGTACGCCAGGAAGCGGCTCTTCATTTCGGTGGCCTTGCGCAGTTGTTCGGCCTGTGTGTCCAGTTCCGAATAGAGCGCCACCACGCCGCGGTTGGTTTCCTCCAGTTCCGTGCGCAGCAGTTCGATTTCCTGCTGGCTGGCCGCCAGCGCGGCGCGCAGCGCCTCGGGAGCGGCGGCGGCAGTCTGGTCTTCTTGCTCGGATGTCATCGTGCGGTTCCTGGGGTACGCGGGCTCAGCCCGTGCGCTGGACCACGACGACGGTGGCGTCGTCGCGGGCCCGGTGGTGATCGCGCAGCAGCACGGCGGCCGCGAGCGCAGGGTCGCGGCCGAGCAGGGGATGGAGGGCGGCGGGAGGCCAGCGCGATTCGATGCCGTCGGTGTGCACGATGGCGAGCGCATGGTCGGGGGGCTGTGTGGCGGTCTCGCGCGCCTTGCGGATGTGCAGCCCCACGGTGCCATGCGCCGCGGGCACCGACCGGTCGGCCACGCCGGAAAGCAGTCGTGCCGACACGTTGCCGATGCTGGCGCTGTGCACGGGGGCTTGTGGGCCCTCCCAGCGCAGGCTGCACACGGCCGCGCCGCGCGTGCCCTGCAGCGCCAGGTGGGACCGGTCGGCCACGCCGCCGAGCTCGCTGAACGGCGACTGCAGGAAGACCGACAGTGCTGCCTGCGAGGGCCGGGCCGCCTCGGGGCCGTGTCCCAGGCCGTCGGCCACGCACAGTGCCACGCGCTCTCCGTCGATGGCGGCCGCCCACGCGTCGCCGCAGACGGTCTCTCCCCGCAGCGGCAGGCAGATCGCGCCGATGCGGACCGCAGGGAGGGGCGCCCCGCGGCGCGCAACGGCATCCGCGGCGGCGAAGCCATCCTCTTCTTCCTGCGGACGTTCCTGCACCCGTGCAACGCAGACGGTGCCCTGGGGCGTGGAATGGAGATCGAAGCTGTCCGAGAGGCGCCGGACGGCGCCCAGCCCCGTGCCGGGCGATCCGCCGGTGGAATAGCCGTCGCGCATCACCAGCCGCAGGTCGGCGATGCCGGGGCCGTTGTCGATGGCGATGACCTCCACCGTGCGCCGCCCGGGAATGGCCGCGATCAGCAGCCGGCCGCCCCGGGCGTGGCGGTGCAGGTTGGTGGCCAGTTCGGTGACGACCAGCGAGAGCCGGCCGGCATCGGTTGCGTTCCAGCCCAGCTCTCCGCTGGCATGCGCGCCGAAGCGCCGCGCCTCGCCGACGCGGCTGGCGTCGTCGATCGGGAAGGCCAGGTGGGTCCAGCCGTGCAGGACCTCGGCAGGAGCATGGGGCGTCGCGTTCATCACTTCCATTTCGTGATGGTCACGCAGGTGCCCTGGCCGGCGGCGGTACGGATGTCGAAGTCGTTCACCAGCCGCCGGCTGCCCGGCAGGCCCAGGCCCATGCCGCCGCCGGAGGTCCAGCCGTCCGACAGGGCGAGCTGCAGGTCGGCAATGCCCGGGCCTTCATCCTCGAAGTGCATGCGCAGGCCCGTGCGCCCGGCCTGGTCGAGCAGTTCCCAGCGCATGCGGCCTCCGCCCCCGTGGACCAGGGTGTTGCGCGACAGTTCGCTGGCCGCGGTGATGACCTTGGTCTGGTCCACCAGCGAGAACCGGAGCCTGCCGCACAACGCGCGTACGGCCTGGCGGCACAGCACGATGTGCTGCTCGGATTCGAGGGGCAGGGTGCCCGAGGTCTCATCGGCCAAGAGGGGTCTCCCCGCGGATGCGGCGCAGCAGTTCCATGCCGCGCTCCACATTGAGCGCGGTGCGCACGCCGTCCAGCGACAGGCCAAGTTCCACGAGGGTGATGGCCACGGCCGGCTGCATGCCGACCACGACCGTATGTGCCGAGAGAATGCGCGCGATGCCGGAAATGCTGCTGAGCATCCGGCCCACGAACGAATCCACGATCTCCAGTCCGGAGATGTCGATCATCACGCCTGTGGCACCGGTGTCGGCGATGCGCGTGGCGAGGTCTTCCTGCAGGGCGAGGGCGGTGTTGTCCTGCATGTCCAGCTGGATGGTGACCAGCAGGGTGTCGCCCATGCGGAGGATCGGTATGCGTTCCATGCCGTTCCTTGCTCAGTCGCGCACGCGGTCGATGCGCCAGCCGCTCTTTTGCAGCGCGAGAGCGAGGGCGTCCGCGAGCGTGGCACGCGTATGGATGCCCTGCAGGTCGATGCCCAGGTGCACGATGGTCTGCGCGATCTGCGGCCGGATGCCGCTCACGATGCAGTCGGCACCCATGAGCCGGATGGCGGCCACCGTCTTGAGCAGGTGCTGCGCGACCAGCGTGTCCACCGTGGGCACGCCGGTGATGTCGATGATGGCGATGTCGGATCCGGTGTCCACGATGCGCTGCAGCAGCGTTTCCATCACCACCTGGGTGCGGTTGCTGTCGAGCGTTCCGATCATCGGCACGGCCAGCACGCCGTCCCACAGCTTGACCACCGGGGTGGACAGCTCCAGCAGCTCTTCCTGCTGGCGGCGGATGATGTCCTCGCGCGCCAGCTGGAAGGTGGTGATCGTGTGCTGCGCCATCCGGTCCACCAGCGCAGTGCTGTCCCAGAGCGCGGCCTGGAGGGTGGCAGTGTCATGGGCCACGGCCTGCAACTGGGTGAACAGCGCCTTCTTGAGCGCGAGCACGAACAGGCTGGTGTCGCCGGCGGTCTCGCCACGGGCGGCCCGCGAACGCGACAGGGCTTCCAGCACGCCGTTGAGCGTGTGCCATGCGCTGCCCGCCTGGGGGTGGCCTGCAGGCGGCGGAGCGCTCTGCAATGCGGTGCGCAGCGCCTGCAGGATGTCGCGCGCATCGGAGACGGCGCCAGCGGAATGCAGGGCATCGCCCCGGGCCGCCTCGGCCAGCCATTCCTGGATGATGGCCTCTTCCTTGCGATCCAGGATGGCCGCGAGGGCCTCGTACTGCAGAGTCATGGCCGGGGCCGCTTTCGCTCGATGTTGTAGATGCGTCAAATTCTAAAGGCGGGGGCATGTCCGTCCGGGGGGCAGGGGCTGCTTTTACGGAACTCTCCGACATGGCCGGTCCATGGTGCCGCACGCTTGTGGTGTGTAGCGGACAGCCGGCGCACCGGGCCGGGGATTCGCCGGCGGCATCCGTGCCCGCGGAAGCCGTTCCAGCGAGGGTTTCCCCGGGGTGGATCCTGGTCTCCTTCTTGCATGGAGGTGCGTGCAGCCGGATGCTTGTGCGTTAACCCTGTATAGACAGCATGGGCAGGGGGCAAGAATGGGCGGGCAGTCGATTTCCCAGGTGCATTCATTCACGAGGAGCAGGACGATGGGCAGAACGGTATGGGGTGGTGTGTCGCGGATCGCCGCGGCGGCAGGCATGGTCGGGCTGGCAATGGCCGCCCAGGCCCAGGAGACGAAGATCGCGCTGGGCATGTCCGGCTGGACCGGTTTCGCGCCGCTGACCCTGGCCGACAAGGCCGGCATCTTCAAGAAGAACGGCCTGGACGTGGAGCTGAAGATGATCCCGCAGAAGGATCGCCACCTCGCCCTGGCATCCAAGGCCATCCATTGCGCCGCCACCACGGTGGAGACGCATGTCGCCTGGAACACCAACGGCGTGCCGATCGTGCAGATCTTCCAGATGGACAAGTCCTACGGCGCCGACGGCATCGCGGTGCGCAACGACGTGAAGAGCTTCGCCGACCTCAAGGGCAAGACCGTCGCCGTGAGCGCGCCGGGCACCGCGCCGTATTTCGGCCTGGCCTGGATGCTGTCGAAGAACGGCATGACGCTCAAGGATGTGAAGACCGTGTCGCTGGAGCCGCAGCCGGCCGCGCAGGCCTTCGTGTCGGGTCAGAACGATGCCGCGATGACGTACGAGCCCTACCTGTCCACCATCCGCGCCAACCCGCAGGCGGGCAGGATCCTCGCCACCACCATCGACTACCCGATGGTGATGGACACCGTCGGCTGTGCGCCCGAGTGGCTCAAGGCGAACCCGAAGGCTGCGCAGGCGCTCACGCAGTCGTATTTCGATGCGCTGGAGATGATCAAGGCGGACCCGGCCAAGGCCAACGAGATCATGGGTGCGGCCGTCAAGCAGACGGGAGAGGCGTTCGCCAAGTCGTCGGCCTACCTGCGCTGGCAGGACAAGGCCGCCAACCAGAAGTTCTTCGCTGGCGAGCTGCAGCAGTTCATGAAGGATGCCGGCGCGATCCTGCTGGAGGCGGGCGTGGTGCGCAAGCAGCCGGACAACTTCGGCGCCATGTTCGATGACAGCTTCATCCAATGAGGTAACGGGATGGACCGCCGAGCCTTGCCGTGGAGGCCCCGCCGATGAGCCGGGTGATGGGTGCCGTGCCCGCTGACGACCAACCCGCCGCGCCGCCGGCGGCCCCGCCGCGCCGCCGGGCCCTGCGCCCGCTGGAGCCCGTGGCCCCGCGCACGCGCTGGCTGCTGGGCGCAGCCTTCTTCGTGCTTTTCGTGGCCGCGTGGTCGGTGGCCACGCTGGGCGGCTACGTGTCGCCCACCTTCCTGGCGAGCCCCGTCACCATGGTGCAGGAGGGCTGGCTGCTGTTCACGCAGTTCGGCTTCCTGCACGACATCGGCATGACGGTGTGGCGCGTGCTGGGGGGCTTCGTGCTGGCCGCCATCGTGGCCGTGCCGCTGGGCATTGCCATGGGCGCACACAAGGGGGTCGAGGCGTTCCTGGAGCCCTTCGTATCCTTCTGCCGTTACCTGCCGGCCTCGGCCTTCATCCCGCTGCTCATCCTCTGGGCAGGCCTGGGCGAGCTGCAGAAGCTGCTGGTGATCTTCATCGGCTCCGTATTCCAGATCATCCTGATGGTGGCCGTGATCGTGGGAAATGCCCGCAAGGACCTGGTCGAGGCCGCGTACACGCTGGGCGCCACGCCCACGGGCATCGTGCGTCGCGTGCTCATTCCGGGCGCCGCACCGGACATCGCCGAGACGCTGCGCCTGGTGCTCGGCTGGGCCTGGACCTACGTGATCGTGGCCGAGCTGATCGGCTCTTCGTCCGGCATCGGCCACATGATCACCGACAGCCAGGCGCTGCTGAACACCGGCCAGATCATCTTCGGCATCATCGTGATCGGGGTCATCGGCCTGGTGTCGGACTTCCTCTTCAAGGCGCTCAACCGCCGCCTCTTCGCCTGGAGCGTGATCTGATGAGTGAGTTACATATCCAGGGTGTGTCGCGCACCTTCACTTCGGCCAAGGGCCCGGCCACGCAGGCGCTGCTGCCGGTCGATTTCCACATAGCCGACAACGACTTCGTCACCATCCTCGGGCCTTCGGGCTGCGGCAAGTCGACCATGCTGCGCATCGTGGCGGGGCTGGACCTGCCCACCAGCGGCCGGGTGCTGCTGGACGGACGGCCGGTCGAGGGTCCGGGCGCCGACCGGGGCATGGTGTTCCAGAGCTACACGCTGTTTCCCTGGCTCACCATCGAGCAGAACATCCGCTTCGGCCTGCGCGAGCGGGGCATGCCGGAAGTGCAGCAGAAGGAGCGCGCCGCGTACTTCATCGCCAAGGTGGGGCTGCGCGGCTTCGAGCAGCACTATCCCAAGCAGCTCTCCGGCGGCATGCAGCAGCGCACCGCCATCGCCCGGGCGCTGGCCAACGACCCCAAGATCCTGCTGATGGACGAGCCCTTCGGTGCGCTCGACAACCAGACCCGCGTGCTGATGCAGGAACTGCTGCTGGGCATCTGGGAGGCCGAGCGCAAGACCGTGATGTTCGTCACCCACGACATCGACGAGGCCATCTTCATGGCCAGCCGCGTGGCCGTGTTCAGCGCGCGGCCGGGGCGCATCAAGACGGAAATCGCGGTCGATCTGCCGCATCCACGGCATTACACGCTCAAGACCTCGCCGGAATTCATGGAACTCAAGGCGCGGCTGACCGAGGAAATCCGGGCCGAATCCATGGCGGCCGAGGCGCATTGATGCGTGGGCTGCCACCGCGCAGTGCGCTGATAGAGTCCCGCGCATGACGACGTCCGCCCCCAAGCGCTCCTCCCGACCCGCCGGCCCGGCGGCTGCTGCCGAACCGGCGCTCGCCCTCTATCAGCAGATCAAGGACCACATCGTGCGCAGGATCCAGGACGGATCGTGGCGCGCGGGCGACCGGTTGCCGTCGGAGAGCGAGCTGGTCCAGCAGTTCGGCATGTCGCGCATGACCGTGAACCGCGCGCTGCGTGAACTGGCGGAGCAGGGCCGCATCGTGCGCGTGGCCGGGGTAGGCAGCTTCGTGGCGGAGGACAAGCCGCAGTCCACGCTGCTGCAGATCGCCAACCTCGCCAGCGAGATCCGCCAGCGCGGCCACGATTACCGCTGCGACGTGCTGGTGGTGGAGCGTATCTCCGCGCCGCTGGACATCGCGGCCGCGCTGGACTTGCGCACGGGCGAGTCGGTCTTCCATGCGGTCTGCGTGCACCGCGAGGATGGCGTGCCGGTGCAACTGGAAGACCGCTACGTGAACCCCCGCGCGGTGCCGCAGTTCGGCGCGCAGGACTTCACGCGGCTGCAGCCGTCCGAATACCTCGTGCGCAATGTGCCGTTCGACCAGATGGAGCACGTCGTGGATGCCGTGCTGCCCACGCCCGAACAGGCGCGGCTGCTGGAGATGGCCGGAGGCGACCCGTGCCTGTTGCTCACGCGCCGGACCTGGACGCGCGGCATGCCGGTCACGCTGGTGCGCTGCCTGCACCCGGGCTCGCGCTACCGGCTCGGCAGCCGCATCCGGGCCGACGGCCATCCGCTCGTCGGGTGACATGCATGGTGGTCATCCTGTATATACAAGTTGATGATTCCATGGTGCAATGCGCCTGCTGCTGTGGAAAGGACCACCGGCCTATTTTTGCAGATTGACTTGTATATACAGGAAGAGCCATGAGCGACATGCCCACCCTCGTACTGCACCCCGGCCGGGTCACCCTGGCCGAACTGCGCGCCATCGCCGCCGGCGGCCAGCGGCTGGCGCTCGATGCCTCCGCCCTGGCCGGCATGCAGGCCGCCCAGGCGACGGTGGACCGCATCGCCCGGGAAGACCAGGTGGTCTATGGCATCAACACCGGCTTCGGCAAGCTTGCCAGCACGAAGATCGCGCACGACCGGCTGGCCGAACTGCAGCGCAACCTGCTGCTCTCGCACAGCGTGGGCACGGGCGATCCACTGCCGGACGAGGTCGTGCGCATGGTGCTTGCCACCAAGGCCGTGAGTCTGGCGCGCGGCCATTCGGGCGTGCGCCCGGCCCTGGTCGATGCGCTGCTGGCCCTGGCGAATGCCGACGTGCTGCCAGTGGTTCCCGCCAAGGGCTCGGTGGGCGCGTCGGGCGACCTGGCGCCGCTGGCGCACCTGGCCTGCGTGCTGATCGGTGAAGGTGCGGCCCAGGTGGGCGGCAAGGTCGTGGGCGGCCGGGAGGCCATGGCCGCCGTGGGGCTGGAGCCCTTCGTGCTGGGCCCCAAGGAAGGCTTGGCCCTGCTCAACGGCACGCAGGTGTCCACCGCGTTGGCGCTGGCAGGGTTGTTCGCTGCCGAGAACGTGTTCGCCGCGGGCCTGGTGTCAGGCGGGCTGACGCTGGAAGCCATCAAGGGCTCGGTCAAGCCCTTCGACGCGCGCATCCATGAAGCACGCGGGCAGGCCGGCCAGATCGCCGTGGCGGCGGCGGTGCGCGCGCTGCTGGAGGGCAGCGCCATCGATCCCTCCCACCCGGACTGCGGGCGTGTGCAAGACCCGTATTCCATCCGCTGCGTGCCCCAGGTCATGGGCGCCTGCCTGGACAACCTCTCCCATGCCGCCCGGGTGCTGCAGATCGAGGCCAATGCTGCTTCGGACAACCCGCTCGTCTTTACCGATACGGGGGAGGTCATCTCCGGCGGCAACTTCCACGCCGAGCCGGTCGCCTTCGCGGCCGACATCATCGCGCTGGCGCTGTCGGAGATCGGCGCCATCTCCGAGCGCCGGCTCGCGCTGCTGCTGGACACGGGGCTGTCGGGCCTGCCAGCCTTCCTGATCCGGGACAGCGGCGTCAACTCCGGCTTCATGATCGCCCAGGTCACGGCCGCCGCTCTGGCCACCGAGAACCAGTGCCTGGCCCACCCCAGCAGCGTGACCAGCCTGCCCACCTCGGCCAACCAGGAAGACCATGTCTCCATGGCCACCTACGCCGCACGGCGCCTGCTGGACATGGCGCGCAACACGGCGGTGATCGTCGGCATCGAGGCCATGGCTGCCGCGCAGGGCATGGAGTTCGACCGCAGCCTGAAATCATCCCCGTTGATCGAGGCGCAGTTCGCCGCCATCCGCGGGCGCGTGGCCTTCCTGGAGCAGGACCGCTACCTCGCGCCCGACATCGAGGCCATGCGCTGCTGGGCCAGTGGATCGGCCTGGCCCGCGCCGCTCGCGGCCTGCCTGCCCAGCTTCCAGTAATTCCCCGTCCGCCCGCACACGAACTGACGAACGCCCAAGGAGCGATGCCATGAACGCCAACGACGCCATCCTGTCCGCCGCCACCGCAGCCGACCCCCGCCACGACCCCACGCGCGTCATACGCGCCCCGCGCGGCAGCCAGCTGCACTGCAGGAACTGGCTGGCCGAGGCCGCCTGGCGCATGCTCCAGAACAACCTGGACCCGGACGTGGCCGAGAACCCGCAGTCGCTGGTGGTCTATGGCGGCATAGGCCGCGCGGCCCGCAACTGGGAATGCTTCGACCAGATCCTGGCATCGCTCAAGTCCCTGGAAGCGGATGAATCGCTGCTGATCCAGTCCGGCAAGCCCGTGGGCGTGTTCAAGACGCACGAGAACGCGCCGCGCGTGCTGCTGGCCAACTCCAACCTGGTGCCGAAGTGGGGCAACTGGGAACACTTCAACGAACTGGACCGCAAGGGCCTTTTCATGTACGGCCAGATGACTGCCGGCAGCTGGATCTACATCGGTGCCCAGGGCATCGTGCAGGGCACGTTCGAGACCTTCGTCGAGGCAGGCCGCCAGCACTACGGCAACGACCTGTCGGGCAAGTGGATCCTGACGGCGGGCCTGGGCGGCATGGGCGGCGCGCAGCCCCTGGCCGGCGTGCTGGCCGGTGCCTGCGTGCTGGCCGTCGAGTGCCAGCAGAGCAGCATCGACTTCCGCCTGCGCACGCGCTACGTGGACAAGCAGGCCAAAGACATCGACGATGCGCTCGCACTGATCGCGCACCACACGGCGCGCAAGGAGGCGGTTTCCATCGCCCTGCTGGGCAATGCCGCCGAGGTGCTGCCCGAGCTGGTCCGGCGTGCCCGGGCCGGCGGGCCCCGGCCCGACATCGTGACGGACCAGACCTCGGCGCACGACCTCGTCAACGGCTACCTGCCCGTGGGCTGGACGGTCGCGCAGTGGCGCGCCGCCGCGGCCGATCCGGCGCAGCACGCCCGCCTGAAGGACGCCGCGGCCCGGGGCTGCGCCGTCCATGTGCAGGCCATGCTCGATTTCCAGGCCATGGGCATTCCCACGGTGGACTACGGCAACAACATCCGCCAGGTGGCCTTCGACCAGGGCGTGGAGAACGCCTTCGATTTCCCCGGCTTCGTGCCTGCGTACATCCGGCCGCTGTTCTGCGAGGGCAAGGGCCCGTTCCGCTGGGTGGCGCTCTCGGGCGACCCGGAGGACATCTACAAGACCGACGCCAAGATCAAGGAACTGTTCCCCGAGAACAGGCACACCCACCGCTGGCTCGACATGGCCCGCGAGCGCATCGCCTTCCAGGGCCTGCCCGCGCGCATCTGCTGGCTGGGCCTGGGCGAGCGCCACAAGGCGGCGCTGGCCTTCAACGAGATGGTGAAAAGCGGCGAACTGAAGGCGCCCATCGTCATCGGCCGGGACCACCTGGATACCGGCTCCGTCGCCAGCCCCAACCGCGAGACCGAGGCGATGAAAGACGGCACCGACGCGGTGAGCGACTGGCCGCTGCTCAATGCGCTGCTCAACACCGCAGGCGGCGCCACCTGGGTCAGCCTGCACCACGGCGGCGGCGTGGGCATGGGCTATTCGCAGCATGCGGGCGTGGTGATCGTGGCCGACGGCACGGATGAAGCCGCCGCGCGCCTGGGCCGCGTGCTCTGGAACGATCCGGCCAGCGGCGTGATGCGCCATGCGGACGCAGGCTACGACATCGCCATCGCCACCGCGAAGAAGCACCAGCTGCACCTGCCGATGGTGAAGTGATGCTGCGCGCCGCAGCAACTCCCGGGATCGCCCGGCGCGTCTCCGAACGCGTGACCGACGCACTCGTGGCCGACTTCGCGCGCGATGGAGCCGTATGCATCCGCCAGTTGCTCACGCCGGGCGAGGTGGCGCTGCTGCGCGAAGGTATCGACGTCAACCTGGCCGCGCCCAGCCCGCGCGCCAAGGTCGCCAGCCGCCCGGACGACCCCGGCCGCTTCTTCGAGGACTTCTGCAACTGGCAGGACATTCCCGCGTTCAGCCGCTTCATCGCCGAGACGCCGGTGGCCCTCGCCGCGCAGCGGCTCATGCAATCGCGCGGCGTGCGCCTCTACCATGACCACGTGCTGGTCAAGGAGCCGGGCACGCGCCAGAGCACGCCCTGGCACCAGGACCAGCCCTACTACAACATCGACGGCGCACAGAATATCAGCTGCTGGATCCCGGTGGACCCGGTGCCCCGCGCCAGCACGCTGGAGTTCGTGGCCGGTTCGCACCGCGGCCCCTGGCTCATGCCGCGCAGCTTCATGGACCACCAGGCGAAGTGGTTTCCCGAGGGCAGCCTGCAGGACCTGCCCGACGTGGAGGCCGATCGCCCGGCTTTCGACATCCTGGGCTGGGAGATCGAGCCCGGCGACGTGGTGTGCTTCCACATGCTCACGCTGCACGCGGCCGGCGGTTTCGAGGGGCCGGGCCGGCGGCGGGTGTTCTCGGTGCGCTTCCTGGGCGACGACGTGCGCCATGCGCCGCGCGCCTGGGCCACCTCGCCCGAGTTCCCGGGCCTGGCGGATGAGTTGCCCGCGGGCGCACCCATGGCCCATCTGCTGTTCCCGCTGCTGGCGGGCGAGGGCGCCTGACGCCATGGCGCTGCAGCGTTTCGACCTGGCCGCCATCGCGCCCACCCCCTGGAAGAATGGCGGCGGTGCCACGCGCGAGATCGTCTGCTGGCCGCCCGGCGCCGGCATGGACGGCTTCGGCTGGCGCGTGAGCGCTGCCACCATCGACCGCCCGGGCCCGTTCTCAGCCTATCCGGGCATACAGCGGCAGATCATGCTGCTCGACGGCGACGGCGTGTACCTGAGCGCTGGCGGCATCGACCACCGGCTCGACGAACCCTGGCGTCCCTGGTCATTCGATGGGGCGGCTGCGCTCGACTGCACGCCCATCGGCGGAGCCTCCACGGATTTCAATCTCATGCTGCGCCGCGGGGCGTGGCAGGGCGCCATCGAAGTCGTGTCCGGCAGTGTGCAGCCTGGCTCCACACCGGCGGGTGTCTGCCTGGTGCTCGCCGGCACGTGGCGCGATGGTGTCGGCGAGGGCTATCGGCCCGGCCATGGCCTGTGGTGGGGTGAATGTGTGCAAGCGCCGCTGCAGCTCGCCCCCGAGGAGGCCGACGGGGCCGTGCTGGCCTGGATCGGCCTGGCGCCGGACGCCGGAGCGGCCTTCGCGCCGGCCCTGCAGGACACTTGATGGAACGGGGGCGCTACGCGCTCCGGAGGGAATCTCATGCAGCCCACACTTTTTTCTTCCCTGCCCGGCGCCGACGGCTGCTGGACCGATCTGCGGCTTGCGGAAGGGCTTTTCATCCCCGACGTGGTCGTGCCCGACGGTACCCTGTCCTGCGTGGTGGTGCAGGGCGGCACCGTGCGCTGGGTCGGGCCGACGGCCGCCGTGCCGCAGGCCTTCGCCGGGCTGCCCCGCCATGCGGGTGGGGGTGCCCTGGCCACGCCCGGCCTCGTGGATTGCCACACCCACCTTGTCTATGGCGGACACCGCGCCAACGAATTCGCCATGCGGCTGGCCGGTGCCAGCTACGAGGAAGTGGCCCGCGCGGGCGGAGGCATCGTCTCCTCGGTGAAAGCCACACGCGCCGCGTCGGAAGACGAGCTGTTCGTGCAGGCCCTGCCGCGGCTGCAGGCCCTGCTGGACGAGGGCGTCTGCGCCATCGAGATCAAGTCCGGCTACGGGCTGGCGCTGGAGCACGAGCGCAAGCAGCTGCGCACCGCGCGGCGGCTGGGCGAGGCCTGCGGCGTCACCGTGCGAACCACCTTCCTCGGCGCGCATGCGCTGCCGCCGGAATACGCCGGCCGCAGCCAGGACTACATCGATCTCGTCTGCCGCGAGATGCTTCCCGCACTGGCAGAAGAAGGCCTGGTGGACGCCGTGGACGTGTTCTGCGAGCGCATCGCCTTCAGCCTGGCCGAGACCGAGCAGGTCTTCCAGGCCGCGCAGGCGCTGGGCCTGCCCGTCAAGCTGCATGCCGAGCAGCTCTCCGACATGGACGGCGCCCGGCTCGCCGCGCGCTACGGCGCGCTGTCGTGCGACCACATCGAGCACCTGTCCGCCGAAGGCATTGCCGCGATGAGGCAGGCCGGCACGGTGGCCGTGCTGCTGCCCGGTGCCTATTACACGCTGCGCGACACCCACCTGCCGCCCATCCAGGCGCTGCGCGACGCGGGCGTGCCCATGGCCGTGTCCACCGACCACAACCCCGGCACCTCGCCCGCGCTGAGCCTGCGGCTCATGGCGAACATGGCCTGCACGCTGTTCCGGCTCACGGTGCCCGAAGCCCTGGCCGGCATCACCACCCATGCCGCGCATGCGCTGGGCCTGCAGGACACGCATGGGCTCATCGCCACCGGCCGTCCCGCCAATTTCGTGCTCTGGCCGTTCATGGAAGCAGCCGAGCTGGCCTACTGGTTCGGCCACCAGCCGCCGCGGGCGATCGTGCGGCAGGGCAGGGTGGTGCAGCGATGACCGGCCAGACGTCCCCCTCCGACGGCGGCGCGATCTTCGCCGCACAGGCCCTGCTGCCCGGCGGCTGGGCAAAAGACGTGCTGCTGCGCTGGAGCGAAGACGGGCGCATCACCCACGTGCAGCCGGACAGTGCATCGCCGCCTGCCGTGGCGCGCGCACGCGGTCCGCTGCTGCCGGGCCTGCCCAACCTGCATTCCCATGCCTTCCAGCGCGCCTTCGCCGGCCTGACCGAGTTCCGCGCTGCCAGCGACGACTCGTTCTGGAGCTGGCGCGACCTGATGTACCGCTTCGCCGCGCGCATGTCGCCCGCGGCGCTGGAGGCGATCGCCACCTGGCTCTACGTGGAGATGCTGGAGGCGGGCTACACGGCGGTGTGCGAGTTCCATTACCTGCACCACGCCGAAGGCGGCCGCCCCTATGCCGACGACGCCGAGATGTCGCTCGCGCTGCTGCGCGCGGCACGGCGTGCCGGCATCGGCATCACGCTGCTGCCGGTGCTCTACCAGTCCAGCGGCTTCGGCGGCCAGCCGCCGCGCGAGGGCCAGCGGCGTTTCCTGTACCGCACCGACGACATGCTCGCGCTGCTCGAGCGCCTCGCGCCCGTGGTGGGCGCGCAGGGCGGCGTGCTGGGCCTCGCGCCGCATTCCCTGCGCGCCGTGCCGCCCGACAGCCTGAACGCGGCACTGCAGGGCCTGGACGCCATCGCTCCCGGCGCGCCGGTGCATATCCACATTGCCGAACAGACGCAGGAGGTTCATGACTGCATCGCCTGGAGTGGCCAGCGGCCCGTGGAGTGGCTGCTGGACCACGTGCCCGTGGATGCGCGCTGGTGTCTCGTCCACGCCACGCACCTGAGCGACGCGGAGGCCTCACGCGCAGCCCGGTCCGGCGCCGTGGCGGGCCTGTGCCCGACGACCGAGGCCAACCTGGGCGACGGCCTTTTCGACCTGCCGCGTTGGCACGCGGCGGGCGGCCGCTGGGGCCTGGGCTCCGACAGCCATGCCTGCGTGAACGCGGCCGAGGAGCTGATGCTGCTCGAATACGGCCAGCGGCTCGCCCTGCGCCGCCGCAACGTGCTGGGCACCGAGGCGCAGCCGCAGGTCGCCACCGCCATGCTGCTGCAGGCCGTGCAGGGCGGCGCGCAGGCCGCCGGCCACCTGCCGTCCCCTGGTGCGCAGGCGGGCCTGGTGCCGGGCGCCTCGGCCGACTTCGTCGCGCTGGACCCGGAGCACATCGCGCTGCGCGGCCTGCCGCCCGAAAGCCAGCTCGCCGCCCATGTCTTCGCCAGCCACCGCACGTCGGCCCTCGATGCCGTCTGGACGGCCGGCGTGCAGCGTGTCGCCTCTGGCCGCCACGCCCTGCACGGAGAGAGCGCCGCCGCCTTCGCCGCGGTACGCTCCGGCCTGCTGCAATCCTGAACCCGCCTTTTCACGAGAATGCCCATGAACGACGCCACGGCCACGCCGCTCTTCCAGTTCCACGCCGGCACCGCGCCGCTGCTGCTGTCCATGCCGCATGCCGGCACCCATGTGCCGCCGGAGATCGCCAGCCGCCTTACGGAAGAGGCCCGGCAGGTGCCGGACACCGACTGGCACCTGGAGCGCCTCTATGCCTTCGCACGCGGCCTGGGCGCCTCTGTGCTCGTGGCCACGCATTCGCGCTACGTGGTGGACCTGAACCGCCCGCCCGACGGCAGCAGCCTGTATCCCGGCCAGAGCGTGACCGGGCTGTGCCCCGTGGACACCTTCGACGACACGCCGCTCTACGCCGACCCGGCCCAGGTGCCCGCCGCCGCGGAGATCGAGGAGCGCCGCCGCCGCTACTGGGATCCCTACCACGCGCAGCTGCGCGCCGAGATCGACCGCATCCGCGCGCAGCACGGCGTGGCGGTGCTCTGGGATGCGCACTCCATCCGCTCCGTGCTGCCGCGCTTCTTCGATGGCCGGTTGCCCGACCTCAATCTCGGCACGGCCGATGGCGCCAGCTGCGATCCGGCGCTCGCGCGCGAACTGCTCGCCATCGGCATGGCCGCGCCCGGCTACAGCGCCGTGCTCAACGGCCGCTTCAAGGGCGGCTACATCACTCGGCATTACGGCGACCCGGGCCGCAACGTGCATGCCGTGCAGCTCGAGATGACGCAGGCCAGCTACATGCAGGAGGCGCTGCCGTTCGACTACCTGCCCGACACCGCCATGGGCGTGCAGCCCCACCTGCGCCGCATGCTGCAGGCCTGCCTGGACTTCGCCGCAGAGCGCGCGGCGGCCTGAGCGATGTCCACGTCGCATGATTCACCGCTGGTACCGGCCCTTGCCATCCTCGGATCCGTGACCTTCCTGGGGATCGGCACGTCCTGGGCCAAGCACTCCCTGTTCCCTCTGGTCGGCGCCCAGGGCACCACGGCCCTGCGGGTGGGCTTCTCGGCCCTGTTGCTGCCGCTCCTGTGGCGTCCCTGGCGGCGGCCGCTCGCACGGGCCGATGCGGCACGCATTGCCGCCTACGGCGCCGCCCTGGGTGCGATGAACCTCTGTTTCTACCTGTCGCTGCAGACCATTCCCTTCGGCGTGGCCGTGGCGATCGAGTTCTCCGGCCCGCTGGCGGTGGCGCTGCTGTCGTCCCGCCGGCCGCTGGATTTCCTCTGGGTGGTTCTGGCGGTCGCGGGGCTGGGCCTGCTGTTGCCCTGGCAGCAGGGTGCCGGAACGCTGGACCTGCGGGGTGTGCTCTTCGCGCTGGTGGCCGCCGTGTTCTGGGCGGGCTACATCCTGTTCGGCAAGCGCCTGGGGCACCTGCACACCGGGCATTCCGTATCCCTCGGTCTGGCCGCGGCATCGCTGGTCGTGGTGCCCGTGGGCATCGGGCATGCCGGGGCTGGCCTGCTGGCGCCTGGCGTGCTGCTCACCGGCATCGGCGTGGCCGCACTGTCCAGCGCCGTGCCGATCATGCTGGAAATGGTGGCGCTCAAACGCCTGCCCCAGCAGGCGTTCGGCATCATGATCAGCATGGAGCCCGCCGTCGCTGCGCTGCTGGCATTGGTACTGCTCGGCGAGTACCTGAGCCCGGCCCAGTGGCTGGCCATCGGCATGATCGTCGCAGCCTCCATGGGATGCGCTTTCTCCGCACCGCGGAGATCCCCGCATCCGCAGCCCTTGCTGCCTGCGGATGCGGGCGCGGCCCCGCGCGGCTGACCAGTCCGCCCCCCTTCCACACCGAGGACGTTCGCCACGAAAAAGGGCGGCCCACCGGCCGCCCTTCGCATGCACCGGTCCGGGCCCTCAGGCAGCCGCGTCGATGCGCAGTTGCACGGCGTTGTTCAGGTACACCGGCGTCACGCGGTAGCCCGGCACGGACACCGCATCGAAGGACCCGCTGAGGTCGCCATGGCGCAGCACGGTGATCGTCGAACCCACGGCGGGGCGCACGCCCTGGGCGAATTTCACCTCGAGCGTGCCGGCCAGTGCCGCCGGGCCGTTCACGGTCACCGTGCCTGCCGTGCCGCTGGCGTTGGCCATCTGCAGCGACAGCGTGCTGCCCGGACGCTGGGTGTAGGAGCCGTTCACCACCACGTCGCCGGAGGCCGCGGTGCGCAGCGTACCGCCGCCCAGGTACACCGCACCATTGCCCAGCGCCGAGCCGCTGCCCGCCTGCAGGGTGCCTGCCGCCAGCTCGATACCGCCCGTGAAGCTGTTATTGCCTGCCAGCACCAGCGTGCCGCTGCCGAGCTTCGTCAGCTTGCCGGCCCCGGCGATGTCGTTGCGCCACGTGTCGAATGCGCTGAAGCCGCCCTGGGCCGCGTCCATGGTCACCGCCACATCGCCGTCGAAGCGGCCGTAGCCGTCGGCGGCCGCGAACAGGTTCAGGCGGCCCCAGCCTTCCGCGTCGTCCATGACGGGGTAGCCCGACGGCACGGCCGTGGTCTTGAGCACCACCCGGCGCTGCAGGGCGTCCAGGTAGGGCAGGCGGGTCTCCAGCAGCACTTCCGCGCCCTTGGGAACCACAGCCGGACGCGAAGCGTCGCCGGTCTGCGCGAAACCGAAGGTCATGCGCCGCAGGTACTCGGAGCGGTTCGTCGCATAGTCAGCGAACCGGTCCGTGCTGGCAGGCTGCGAATGGGCGAACTGCCACAGGTCGGTGGGTGTTTTGGCGCCGGCGGCGGCCATCATCGCGCTGCGCGCCTGCTGGAAGGCCGCTGCCTTGCGGGCCGCGTTCGCGCCGGTCGCGATGCTCGCGGTGGCCACGGCCTGGCCGTGGATGCGTCCGCTGATCACATCCAGGGGAGAGTGCATGCCGGCCAGGATGCGGCTCTCGCCCAGTTCCAGCCCGCGCGCGACCATTTCCTGGAAGCGTTCCGGCACCAGGTAGGCCATGGCGATGGAACTGCGCACCGCCTCGGCCGTGTGGCCGCTGGTGAAGCCGCCGTCGGTGGTCGGCGTGGTGCTGCGCGCCGGGAGCAGGGCGGGCACCACCTGCACGGCGCTGCTCCAGCGCCAGGGCCGCGCGTACTTGTAGAAGCGCTTGGCGGGCTCCGTGGAGCCGTTCTCGCCGATCCCGCCGACGAAATCCACCGCCGTGCCGAAAGCGGCGTTGGAGCTGCCGCCCACGCCCGTGTTGTTGCCGCCGTCGTTGTACACCACGGTCGTCGCATCGGCCGGGATCGCGGTGATGGTCGTCGTCTGCTGCGCGGCAGCACGCCATGCGGCCGTGAGCGGCCCCATGCCGTCGCTCACGCTATAGGCCTTGCCGCGGCGGTCGTCCAGGTAGGCCAGGAGTTCCTGCGCGGGCGTGCGGCGGCCCGTGGCATCGACCACATACTGGATATTGCGCGCATGCACCTGGGCATTGAGCACCGTCCCGTCGGTCGCGTCGCCGGGAATGCCGCTCCAGGTGGAGGGCGTGACGGCCGGGAAGGCACCGTCCGCGGCGGCGCTCACGCCCGCGTCCACCAGCAGCGTGGACGGCTTCCAGATCGAGAGGAAGCCCGACAGCACCCGCACGCCGGCATTGGTCTCGAGCGTGGCGTAGCGCGCATCGCCGCGCTGGTTCGTCGCGGCGTTGTCCACGAAGGGCGGAACCGTCGTTTCGTTGGGTACGGGAGCGGTGTCCGCCTTGCCGAGTCCTTGCGGGGGCGCGGGAACGGCGCTGATGCCGGAACCACCGCCACCGCAGGCGGAGAGCGCGAAGGCAGCGGCAAGCGCCAGGATCAGGGGACGGCGTGAGAGGGAGATCGTCATGGTGTGGGAGGAAAGCAGGCCAACGGAGCCTTCGGGAGGCCCCAGACAGAACGGGCTCCCCAGGGAGCCCGCAGCGGCGCACTGTAGGGCGCGCGCATGACTGCTCCGTGACGCCGGCGCGCCCGGGCCGGCGGCGGCCCTTTTCCGCTGCAAAAGCCTGGAAGCGCCGCGGAATTGTTGCAATTTGTGTGCTGGCGACTCTGGAGCGCGCTAGCATATGGGCCATGGATGTCGCGCCGACTGCTCCCCTGACCTCACCCGTCCTTCCTGTGGAACGGCCGCAGGGATGGGGCGCGTTCTTCAAAATGCCGGTTTTCCATCCGGGAACCCAGGTCCGGTTCGGCGAACGCGTGGAAACCATCAGCCACATCACCATCCGCCGCTACGATCTGTGCATCCATCTCGTGGGGCACGAGGTGCCCGTGGCCCCCGAAAAGCTGGAGCTGCAGCCCAGCGTGTTCGCCACCTGCCGACTGCCTTGACAGGCGTGCGGCGGCGGAATGCCGCCGTCAGGCCTCGGGCGGAAGACCCATGGCTTCGCCCAGCCGCACGGCACGGGCGGGCTCCCAGGTGCCGGCAAAACGCAGTGCCCCCGGCTCGAAGAGCAGGACCACCGTCGAGCCGAGCATGAACCGGCCCATTTCCTCTCCCTTGCGCAGCAGTACTTCCGGGCCGTCGTCATAGGTCCACTGGCGCAGGCCGGCGGTGCGCGGCGGGTTGACCGTGCCATGCCATACCGTGGCCATGCTGCCCACGATGGTGGCTCCCACCAGTACCAGGGCCATGGAGCCCAGCGGCGTATCGAACAGGCAGACCACCCGCTCATTGCGCGCGAACAACCCCGGAACGCCGCGGGCAGTGAGCGGATTCACCGAGAAGAGGGCGCCCGGCACGTAGATCATGCGGCGCAGCCGGCCATCGCAGGGCATGTGGATGCGGTGGTAGTCGCGCGGGCTCAGGTAGATGGTGGCGAAGCTGCCGTCCGCGAAACGGGCGGCCTCCTGCGCGTCGCCGCCCAGCAGCGCCGTGGTCGAGTAGCGATGGCCCTTGGCCTGGAAGATCTGGTCCCCGTCGATGCGGCCGAACTGGCTCACCGCGCCGTCCACCGGGCAGACGGCAGGAGCGTCCGCGATGGGCCGCGCACCTGGACGCAGCGCGCGCGTGAAGAAATCGTTGAAGGTGGCGTAGCTGGCGATGTCCGGGTTCTCGGCCTCTGACATGTCCACCTTGTAGCGGGCCACGAAACGGCGGATGGCAGCCGTGGTGCGGGTGCCTGCGCGCGCGGAGGCGAAGCGGCCGGCCAGCGAGGTCAGGGCCCGCTTGGGCAGCAGGTATTGCGGAAGAACGGCGAGGCGATCTGGCACGGAGGCTCCTGCGGCGAAAGGGCCGGCCATTCTAGGGCCTGTCCACCGGTCGGGAATGCGAGGGCCCTCCAGGAGCGCGCTCCGGACACTGCATGCGCCTTGCACCATGCGGCCACACTGCCCGGCCGTGCGGCGGGGGACGGATGGGGCGGAGGCCGAGTCTTTTATTTCCTGCCAGGAGCCCCATTTATGGAGCATGGCCGGAAATGGTGGGTTTCCGGCCCGGCCGCAGGCCCGTCGTGCCCACTGCCGGCGCGTTTTGGCAACGCCGCGCGAGAGACCCCGCGCTGCACGGTACAATTGACAGGATTTGCACCGGCCCGACCAGGCGCTGCGCGCCCAAGATTAGCAATAAAAGAGCAAAAAGAGAAAAGAGAACCGGCGGCACTGGCCGCTTTCCATGCTCGGCAGCGCGGTGTTCATTCTGGCATCGCATGCCAGGCCTGGACGTAACGAAGCGCTTGCGTTTGCATCGCCGGCCCCGGCAGCCCGCGCCTGATTTCCCGTCTGTTATGCATGCCCGGAGCCTGCTGTCGTACCGGCCCGGATTTTTAATTTCTAGTTGAACCATGGCTAAAGAAGAACTCATCGAAATGCAGGGCTCCGTGACGGAAGTGCTGCCGGATTCGCGGTTTCGTGTCACGCTGGACAACGGGCATCAATTGATCGCCTACACCGGCGGCAAGATGCGCAAGCACCACATCCGCATCCTGGCGGGTGACAAGGTGTCCCTGGAAATGTCGCCCTATGACCTCACCAAGGGCCGAATCACCTTCCGTCACCTGCCTGGCCGCGGCCCCGGCCCGTCGTCCGGCTCCCGCTGAGCGCGTGTGCGGGCCGCTATATTCCACGGGCCTCGCAAATAATGTGCTGGAATCGGCCCGCTGGCCCGGAACGGCCTTCGCGGCGGGTTAGAATGCCAGCTGTCGGAGCGTAGCGCAGCCTGGTAGCGCATCTGCTTTGGGAGCAGAGGGTCGCGAGTTCGAATCCCGCCGCTCCGACCATTGATATCAAGGGGTCAGGTCCACAAGGCCTGGCCCCTTTTGTGTTTGTGCCATTCCATCCGTCCGGCGCCTGGCCTCGATGGGTTCGCTCCCTGGAGCCACTGGCAGTGGCGAGCTACGTCGTGATACAGGCGCGTGATACGTCCGGGCCATGATGTCGAGTTCACGCGTTTCTCCGCCCGTTCCCTGCAGGAGCGATGCTGCCGAGCCCTTCTTCGCAAGGCAGCCTGGCGGGCCTCATCATTCACCATGTCCATAGAAATTTTTGGCGACAGCCTCATGCGCGGCCCTGGCATCAGCATGGCCGTTCCCCGAACCATGATGTCCCTGCGGCCCGGCTGGGTGGTCGAAGACCGCTCCGCCATCGGCCTGCTGATGCAGGATCTCATTCTCGGCTACAAGGAGCCGTACCCGGGTGCCCCGGCGGATGCCTATCCGCTCGGGCCGCAGCCGCCCTTCAACGCCATCCGTCGCAGGGGGCAGATCATCGTGCTCGGCCTCGGGCTCAACGATGCCCTGGAAATGCGCAGTGTCGAGCAATACGAGGCCGACCTGCGCGATGCCCTTCGGATCGTCCATTCCGAGTGGCGCACGCCCATCCTGACTGGCATCGTGGACGTACCGGTGGCCGATCTCTTCACGCCCGAGCGGGTACAGCGCCGCCATGAACTGAACCAGGTGACCCTCCGGGTGGCCGAGCAGATGGGGATATCGCACGCGCGCTGGGGAGAGGACTACCGCGGCGTGGGCGACGTGATCGACAACATCCACCGTACGCAGGCCGCCAGCGACCGGCTGGCAGCGCTGCTGGTCGAGGCCATCGAGCGCACTTTCTGAGTCCGGGCTCGGCCACCGCCACGGATGGACAGGTGGCAGTCCGCGGCCGCCTTAACATCGCGGGGCCGCCATCACGGGATGGCGGTGCGTTGATCCACCCGCAGATCCAGGCATGGCCCGTCCTTCCCGCACCCATACCCCACCACTGCCACAGGCCCTGGCCGGCAATGCACGCGCCGACGTCGTCGATGCGCTGCGCGGCGTCGCCATGGTCTGGATGACCGTCTTCCACTTCTGCTTCGACCTCAGCCACTTCGGCTATTGGCCGCAGGATTTCCGGGGTGACCCGGCCTGGACGATGCAGCGGACGGCCATCGTCAGCCTGTTCCTCTTCTGCGCAGGACTGGGCCAGGCGCTCGCCTGGCAGCAGGGCGTGGGCTGGCGCCGGTTCGGCCGGCGCTGGGTGCGGATCGCCGGCTGCGCATTGCTGGTGAGCGCCGGGTCCTACCTCATGTTCCCGCGCAGCTACATCCATTTCGGCGTGCTGCACGGCATGGCCGTGATGCTGGTGGTGGCCCGCTGTACGGCGGGGTGGGGCGGCTGGCTGTGGCCGGCCGGTGCCCTGGCGCTGGCGGCACCGTGGGCGGGCGGGTGGTTGCTGACCGGGCCGGCGGCCGACTGGGCGGCCTGGTTCAACAGCAATGCGCTGAACTGGCTGGGCCTGGTGTCCCGCAAGCCGTTCACCGAAGATTACGTGCCCGTGCTGCCGTGGCTGGGCGTGATGTGGTGGGGGCTGGCCGCAGGGCAGTGGGCGCTGCGCCGCCGTCCGGGCTGGCTGGCGATGCCGGTGCCCCGGAATGTGCTTCCCCTGGCGGTGCTGGGGCGCTGGAGCCTGAGCTACTACATGCTGCACCAGCCGGTGCTCATCGGCGCGTTGCTGGCCACGGGGTGGCTGCTGGGCCGCCCATGAAAAAACGCGGCCATGGCCGCGTTTTTTCTTCAAGGGTCGGCAGGCCGTCATACGCCGCGGTGCGGCTTCGGCGGCCTGCGGCCGATCACTCGACCTTGGCCTTGGCGCGCAGGTCTTCCTGGAACTTGGCCAGCTTCTGCTGTTGCAGCTGCTGTGCGATCTGCGGCTTGACTTCGTCCAGCTTGGGCAGCTTGGCTTCACGCACGTCGTCCAGGCGGATGACGTGCCAGCCGAACTGCGTCTTGACCGGGGTCTGCGTCATCTTGCCCTTGTCGAGCTTCACGAGGGCCTGGGTGAATTCAGCCACATAGCTGCTCGGGGTGGCCCAGTCGAGGTCGCCGCCACGGGCGCCTGATCCGGGATCCTTGGACTGCTTCTTGGCGATATCCTCGAACTTCGCACCCTTCTTGATGGAGGCGATGATGGCCTTGGCCTGGTCTTCGGTTTCCACCAGGATGTGGCTGGCCTTGTATTCCTTGCCGGTGTTGGCGGCGACGTACTTGTCGTACTCGGCCTGGATCTCGGCGTCGGTGACGGGGTTGGCCTTCTGGTAGTCGGCGAACAGCTCACGGATCAGGATGGTCTGGCGGGCCAGTTCCATCTGGTCCTTCACGTTCTGCGAGCCTTCCAGGCCCCGCTTCTGCGCTTCCTGCAGGAAGATCTCGCGGGCGATCACTTCTTCCTTGATCTGGCCTTCGATCTCGGGGGTGATGGGCCGGCCGGAGCGTTCGACCTGCTGCTTCAGGACTTCGACGCGTTCCTTGGGCACGGCCTTGCCGTTCACGACGGCAATGTTCTGCGCGATGGCGGGCAGGGCGGACGTGCCCAGCACGGCAGCGGCCACAAGGCCGGACAAGAGCTTTTTCTTCATTGGGAAATCCACAAAAAGGAAAGGGCAGGCTGCACGGTGTGCGCCATGGTGGCCCTGGACGTGGGAATCAAGACGATCAGAGAACTTCAATCGCGATGGCGTGCGCACCCTGGTCAATGAACTCCTGCAGCGCATCATACACAAGGCGGTGCCGTGCAACGCGGCTGCGTTCCGTAAACAAAGGTGACGAGATGCGTACCCGAAAATGCGTGCCCGCACCGGTGCCGTTGGCTCCGGCGTGGCCCGCGTGGGCCGCGCTTTCGTCGAGCACCTCGAGCAGGCTGGGCGCCAGGGTTTCGCGCAGCTTGCGCTCCATGGCCTGCGCCGTGATGCCGCCGCTCATGGCTTCGCGTCCTCCGGCGCCGCGCGGGCGCTGTCCTGCGGCTCCTTCACGTAGCGGCTCAGGTAGAGCGCCTGGCCGATCACGAAGACGGCCATCAGGCCGATGCCGCCGAAGAGCTTGAAGTTCACCCAGGTGTCGGTGCTGAATGCGTGCGCCACCCACAGGTTGATGGCGCCCATCGCGGTGAAGAATGCCGTCCAGCTCCAGTTCATGGCGCGCCACGCGGCTTCGGGCAGTTCCATCTGCCCGCCCATGAGCGTGCGGATGAGGTTCTTGCGGAAGAACAACTGACCGACCAGCAGCGCGCTCCCCATCAACCAGTAGAGGACGGTGGGTTTCCACTTGATGAAGGTGTCGCTGTGGGAGAGCAGCGTGGCGCCGCCGAACACCACGATCACGCCGAGGCTGACCCACTGCATCGGTTCGATCCGGCCGTGCCGTATGCGCAGGTAGGCGATCTGGGCCACGGTGGCGGCGATCGCCACGGCCGTGGCCGTGTAGATGCCCCAGACCTTGAAGGCCACGAAGAACAGGATGATGGGGAAGAAGTCGATCAGCAGTTTCATAGATGGGGCAGGGCGGTTGCCGGCTCGTCATGCGTGTGCCGCGCGCCGTCGCAGGATCAGGCGCCGTCCGGCTCGAAGTCCAGCGACGCTGAATTCATGCAGTAGCGCAGCCCGGTGGGCGCGGGCCCGTCCTCGAACACATGGCCGAGGTGGGCCCCGCATTGTGCACACACCGTCTCGGTGCGGACCATGCCGTGGCTGCGGTCCACGATTTCGCGGATGGCGCCGGGCACCGCCTGGGAGAAGCTGGGCCAGCCGCAGCCGGCGTCGAACTTGGTGACGGAATCGAACAGCTTGGCGCCGCAGCAGACGCAGTGGTAGCTGCCGTCATCCCAGTGGGCTTCGTACTTGCCGGTGAAGGGACGCTCGGTGGCCGCATGCCGCGTGACCTGCCAGGCCACGGGTTCGGCCCCCTTGTCCTTCAGCAGCGCCTGCCATTCGGCGTCGGTCTTCTGGATGGGGTAGGTCATGATGAACAGCTGATTTCGATGGAAGAGGCCCAGTCGGGCGGGAACCCTGCCCACTCGGCATGCGCGGGGTGTTCGTCGAAAGGCCGTGCCAGCACCGCCTGCAGCGCATGCAGGGGCGCGAAATCCCCCGTCTTCGCCGCCCGGATGGCCTGCTCGCCCAGGTGGTTGCGCAGCACGAAGCGGGGATTGGTGCGCTGCATGAGGCTGGCCGCGTCCTGCGCGTCCTCGTTACCGAGCCGCTGCCGGTAGCGTGCTGCCCAGGCGTCCCAGCCGGCCCGGCTGACGAACAGGTCGCGCACCGGCACGAAATCGCCGCTGGCCACGGCCTGCGACAGCCGGTGCCAGAAGATGGTGTAGTCCACGGCGTCTGCCGCCAGCAGCCCGAGCAGGTCGTCCACCAGCGCGGCGTCTCCTTCGGCGGCCGATGCCAGGCCGAGCTTGGCGCGCATGCGGCCCATGTACTCTGCAGGAAAAGTCGTGCGGTAGGGCTCCAGTGCAGCCTGGGCGAGCTCGGTGTCTTCGATCAGCGGCATCAGCGCCTGGCCGAGGCAGAAGAGGTTCCAGTAGGCGACCTGCGGCTGGCGATTGAAGGCGTAGCGGCCCTGGCTGTCGCTGTGGTTGCAGATGTGCCCCGGCACGAAGGCATCGAGGAACTGGAAGGGCCCGTAGTCGATGGTGAGCCCCAGGATGCTCATGTTGTCGGTGTTCATCACCCCGTGGCAGAAACCCACGGCCTGCCACTGCGCAAGCAGCGCGGCGGTGCGGGCGCCCACGGCCTGCAGCAGCGCGGCGTAGGGGTTGCCGCCGGGCGCATCGCCGGCACCGCGGCAACCGGGGTAGTAGCGGTCGATCACGTAGTCTGCCAGGGCGCGCAGCTCGCGCACCTGGTCGCGCGCCGCGAAGTGCTCGAAATGGCCGAACCGCACGAAGCTGGGTGCCACGCGCGTCACGACGGCGGCCGTCTCGATTTCCTCGCGCGCCACGGGCGCGGGCGAAGCCGTCAGCGCCAGCGCGCGGGTGGTCGGGATGCCCAGCGCATGCATGGCCTCGCTGCAGAGGAACTCCCGGATGGACGAGCGCAGCACGGCCCGGCCGTCGCCCATGCGCGAATAGGGGGTGCGGCCGCTGCCCTTGAGCTGTACTTCGTAGCCGGTTTCCGTCTCGCCGAGAAGGATGGCGCGGCCGTCGCCCAGCTGTCCGGCCCAGACACCGAACTGGTGGCCGCTGTAGACGCTGGCCAGGGGCCGCATGCCGCGCAGCAGCGCGTTGCCCGACAGCACCTGCACGGCCGCATCGCTGCCCAGCCAGTCCGTTTCCAGTCCGATGAGCCGGGCCGTGGACTCGCTGCCCGCCACCCACCGGGGATCGGGCAGCGGCGTGGGGACCAGTTCGGTAAAGAAGCCGGGCCCCAGTGCGGCGAAGCCGTCCCGCCAGGCCAGGCCCGAGCGGGCCTCGGCCGTCGGGGCGGAGGGGGCGGTGATCGTCATTGCCGCCATTGTCTCCCACCGGGTTTGCCTGGGCGGTCCACAGGGGCTTGCCCGGGGGAGGGGGGCACTGTCAACCTGGCGACAGGGGCCGCCGGGCGCGGGGTTGCCCTGGGGACGCGGCGCATTGACGCAGGGTTAGGATTCGATGATCACCATATCCATGGGAATAGAAGGAGACACCATGCTGGGCCTGATGCAGAGCCAACCCCTGCTGATTTCGACGCTCGTCGAGTTCGCGGAACGCCACCACGGTGATGCGCAGATCGTCTCGCGGCGCGTGGAAGGCGACATCCACCGCTACACCTACCGGGACATGGCCGCCCGTGCGCGCCAGCTCGCGAACACGCTGGACGCGGAGGGCTTTGCGGCCAGCGCCCGCGTCGCCAGCCTGGCATGGAACGGCTACCGCCATCTGGAGATGTATTACGGGGTGAGCGGTTCGGCCCGCGTGCTGCACACGATCAATCCGCGGCTGCATCCCGACCAGGTCGCCTGGATCGTGAACCACGCGGAGGACGAAGTGCTGTGCTTCGACCTCACGTTTCTGCCCATCGTGCAGGCGGTGCATGCGAAGTGCCCCACGGTCCGGCGCTGGGTGGCGCTCTGCGATGCCGACCGGCTGCCGCAGGACACGGGCATCCCGCAGCTCACGAGCTACGAGAGCTGGATCGGCGCGGCCTCCAGCGAGTACGCCTGGCCGGTGTTCGACGAGAACTCCGCCTCCAGCCTCTGCTACACCAGCGGCACCACGGGCCATCCCAAGGGCGTGCTCTACAGCCACCGCTCTTCGGTCCTGCACGCGTACGCCGCGGCCCTGCCCGATGTCATGGGCCTGTCGGCCAGCGACTCGGTGCTGCCCGTGGTGCCGATGTTCCACGTCAATGCCTGGGGCATTCCGTACTCGGCGCCGCTCACCGGATGCAAGCTGGTCTTCCCTGGCCCGGCGCTGGACGGCAAGTCCGTCTATGACCTCATGGACGCCGAGGGCGTGACCTTCGCGGCCGGCGTGCCGACCGTCTGGCAGATGCTGCTGCAGCACGTGAAATCGATCGGCGGCCGGTTCGGCAAGCTCCGGCGTACGGTGATCGGCGGTTCCGCCTGCCCGCCGGCGATGATCGAGGCCTTCCAGAACGACTACGGCGTGCGCGTGCTGCATGCGTGGGGCATGACCGAGATGAGCCCCCTGGGCACGCTCTGCTCGCTCAAGAACAAGCACATGGACCTGCCGGAGCCGGAGCGGATGAAGATCCTGCTCAAGCAGGGCCGCGCCATCTACGGCGTCGACATGAAGATCGTCGATGGCGACGGGCGCGAGCTGCCCTGGGACGGCAGGACCTACGGCGACCTGCTGGTGAAGGGTCCCTGGATCGTGGACCGCTACTACCGCTCGGACGAGAGCCCGCTGGTGCCCGACGCGCAGGGCCGCGGCTGGTTCCCCACGGGCGACGTGGCCACCATCGACCCCGACGGCTACATGCAGATCACGGACCGCAGCAAGGACGTGATCAAGTCCGGCGGCGAATGGATCAGTTCGATCGACATCGAGAACATCGCCATGGCGCATCCGGCCGTTGCGATGGCGGCCTGCGTGGGCATGCCGCATCCGAAGTGGGACGAACGGCCCATCGTGGCCGTGGTGCGCCGCCAGGGCGCGGAACTCACGCGCGAGGAATTGCTGGCCTTCTATGAGGGCAAGACCGCGAAATGGCAGATCCCGGACGATGTCGTGTTCCTGGACGCGATCCCCATCGGCGCGACCGGGAAGATGCTCAAGGCCAGGCTGCGCGACCAGTTGCAGGGCTATCGCCTTCCCGGGCTCTGAGCGGGACGGGGCGGCGCGGGCCATGGGGCTGGCCGCCGCGAGTCGCCTGCGGGATAGGCGCTAGGGTGAATCCCTGACCACCGCCGCGTACCTCGCCTGTACGCTGCGGCGTGTTCGGTGACCCCCAATACGCAAGGAGACAGGCGATGAGATTTGCTATCAAGCTGGTGACTGTATCTGCCATGTTGGCGACCGCAGGCGGTGCCTTTGCCCAGAAGGGCGAAACCGTCAAGATCGCGTGGCTCGATCCGCTGTCGGGGCTGATGGCCGCGGTGGGCACCAACCAGCTCAAGAGCTTCCAGTTCCTGGCCGAGGAGTTCAGCAAGAAGAACGCTTCGGGCGTGAAGTTCGAGGTCATCGGCATCGACAACAAGCTCAGCCCGCAGGAAACCACGAGCGCGCTGCGCTCCGCGATGGACCAGGGCGCGCGCTATGTGGTGCAGGGCAACGGCTCGGGCCCCGCGCTCGCCATCATCGACGCGCTGGAAAAGCACAACGCGCGCAATCCCGGCAAGGAGGTGGTCTATCTCAACTACGCCGCGGTCGATCCGGACCTCACGAACAGCAAGTGCAGCTACTGGCACTTCCGTCTCGATGCCGACACCTCGATGAAGATGGAGGCCATGACCACCTTCATGAAGGACCAGCCCGGCATCAAGAAGGTCTATCTCATCAACCAGAATTACGCGCACGGACAGCAGGTGTCCAAGTACGCCAAGGAAAACCTGGCCCGCAAGCGGCCCGACGTGCAGATCGTGGGCGACGACCTGCATCCCCTGGCACAGGTGCGCGACTTCGCGCCCTACATCGCGAAGATCAAGCAGTCTGGCGCCGATACGGTGATCACCGGCAACTGGGGCTCCGACCTCGCGCTGCTGATCAAGGCCGCGAACGACGCGGGCCTGAACAACGTCAACTTCTACACCTACTACGGCGGCGTGACCGGTTCGCCCACCGCCATGGGAGCGGCTGCGGCCGGGCGCGTGTACATGGTCTCGTACAACCATCTGAACCTGCCCGGCGACATCGGCCGCGTGGTGGCCGACTACAAGAAGAAATTCAACGACGACATGTACACGGGCGCGGTCTACCATGCCTTCGCGATGCTGGACGCGGGCTTCGTGAAGGCCAAGAGCACCGATCCCGTGAAGGTGGCGCAGGTGCTCGAAGGCATGAAGTTCAACAGCTTCAACGGCGAGGTGGAGATGCGCAAGTCCGACCACCAGCTGCAGCAGGGCCTCTTCGTCTCGAAGTGGGAGAAGGCGGGCGGCAAGTACCCCTACGACGCGGAAAATACGGGCTACACCTTCGTGCCCGTGAAGTACTACGAGCCCTATGTGGCGAGCACGCCCACCTCGTGCCAGATGAAGCGGCCTTCCTGACCGCACGGCCCCGCCGCGGGGCTTTCGCATCGGACGGGCCCGGGAGCATGCCCTCCCGGGCCCCGCCTCCGGCCTGTCCCTTCCCCTTCGCCTTCCCGCAGCGCCTCGCGGCCTGATTCCGATGAACCTCGAGTTTTTCGTCATCTCCCTGCTCAACGGCGTGAGCTACGGGCTCCTGCTGTTCATGCTGAGCTCCGGGCTGACGCTGATCTTCAGCATGATGGGCGTGCTCAATTTCGCGCACACCAGCTTCTACATGCTCGGCGCCTACCTCGCCTATTCGATCTCCGGCGTAGTGGGCTTCTGGCCCGCGCTCTTCCTCGCGCCGCTGGTCGTGGGCGCACTGGGCGCCGCCTTCGAGCGCTATGCGCTGCGGCGCGTGCACAAGTTCGGCCACGTGCCGGAACTGCTCGTGACCTTCGGCCTCTCGTACCTGATCCTGGAGATCGTGCAGCTCGTCTGGGGCCGCTCCACCGTGCCCTATGGCCTGCCGACGCAGCTGCAGGGGCCGCTCTTCTCGCTGTACGGCACGCAGTTCCCCAAGTCGCGCTCGTTCGTGATGCTGGTGGCGATGCTCATGCTGGTGGCGGTGTGGCTGGTGCTCACCCGCACGCGCATCGGCCTCGTCATCCAGGCCGCGCTCAAGCAGCCCGAGATGGTGGAGGCGCTGGGCCACAACGTGCCGCGCGTGTTCATGCTGGTGTTCGGCGGCGGCTGCGCGCTGGCCGGGCTGGCCGGCGTGATCGGCGGCAACACCTACGTCACCGAGCCGGCGATGGCCGCGTCGGTCGGCTCGATCATCTTCGTCGTGGTCGTCGTGGGCGGCATGGGCTCGCTCGCCGGCGCCTTCCTCGCCTCGCTGATCATCGGGCTGGTGCAGACCTTCGCCGTGGCGCTCGACTACTCCCTGGCGAGCGCGCTGCGGTCCATCGGCATGGCGGTGACGGAGCAGACCTTCGGCTACCCCGTGCTCAAGCTCACCATCTCGCAGGTCGCCCCGATCCTGCCCTACCTGTTCCTCGTGCTGATCCTGATCTTCCGCCCGAAGGGGCTGCTCGGAACGCGGGAGGACTGACACCATGGCCATGCATCCAACTTCCGGGGTCTATCGTTTCCGGCCGCTCGACATCGGCCGCGCCGTGGTCTGGGGCCTGTTCGCGCTGGCGCTGATCGTGGCGCCGATGCTGTTCACCAGCAGCCTGGCGCTCACCATGCTCTCGCAGATCGGCTACCTCATCATCATCTGCCTTTCCTACAACATCCTGCTGGGGCAGGGCGGCATGCTGAGCTTCGGGCACGCCGTCTATACCGGCCTGGGTTCCTTCATGGCCGTGCACGCGATGAACTGGGCCGGCAAGGGCGCGCTGCCCGTGCCGCTGGTGCTCATCCCGCTGGTGGGGGGCCTGGCCGGCATGTTCTTCGCGGTGCTGCTGGGCTTCGTCACCACGAAGAAATCCGGCACTACCTTCGCGATGATCACGCTGGGCATCGGCGAGCTGGTGGCCTCCATGGCGCTGATGTTCCCCGAGATGTTCGGCGGCGAGGGCGGCATCACGACCGACCGCGTGTATGGCAAGGGGTTCTTCGGCATCACGTTCGGCCCGGCCATCCAGGTGTACTACCTGATCGCCGCCTACTGCTTCGTCTGCACGGCGCTCATGTTCGCCTTCACAGGCACGCCGCTCGGCCGCATGCTGAACGCGGTGCGCGACAACCCGGAGCGCGTGGAGTTCATCGGCTACAACACCCAGCGCGTGCGCTACTACGCCTTCATCATCTCGGGCTTCTTCGCCGGCATCGGCGGCGCGCTGGCGGCGATCAATTTCGAGATCGTCACCGCGGCCGACAGCGTGAGCGTGATGCGCTCGGGCTCCTACCTGCTGTTCACCTTCCTCGGTGGCGCCACCTTCTTCTTCGGGCCCATCATCGGCGCGGTGCTCCTGGTGTTCGCCTCGGTGCTGCTGTCGGAGCTCTCCAAGGCCTGGCTGCTGTACCTGGGCCTGGTGTTCCTCTTCATGGTGATGTATGCCCCCGGCGGCATCGCGAGCCTGATCATGATGAACCTGCGCGTTGCGCGCCATGGGCGGCTGAAGCCGCTATTGCCAGGCTACCTCGCGCTGGCATGCTCCGCACTCATTGCGGTCGCGGGTGCCGCCGCGATCATCGAGATGACCTACCACCTGCAGCTCAATGCGGCGCTCGGGCCGCAGATCGGATTCCTGGGCATGACCCTCGACGCGCGCAGTGCCGCGACCTGGATCGGCGCCGGCCTCGTGTTCGCCGTGGGGCTGGGCCTGTTCGAGGTGTGCCGCAGGCGTTTCGCCCGGGCCTGGGGCGCAACCCAGGAGAGCATCGAACGCGACCTGCAGTCGGGCCTCTCCGGCCGGGGAGGCCGCGCATGACGGTCATCCACAGCATTTCGGGAGCACCGGCGCTGGAGTTGCGCGACCTGCGCAAACGCTTCGGCAAGACGGAAATCATCCGCGGCGCCAACCTGTCGGTGCGGGCCGGTGAGCGCGTGGCCATCATCGGCCCGAATGGCGCGGGCAAGTCCACATTGTTCAACCTGATCAGCGGGCGCTTCGGGCCCACGAGCGGCGAGGTGCTGCTCAACGGGCAGCGCATCGACGGCAGGGCGCCGTACGAGATCAACCGCATGGGCCTGTCGCGCAGCTTCCAGATCACCAATATCTTCCCGAAGCTGAGCGTGTTCGAGAACCTGCGCTGCGGCGTGCTCTGGAGCCTGGGCTACCGCTACAGCTTCTGGCGCTTCCTTTCGCGGCTGCACGACGCGAACGCCCGGGCGGAAGAGTTGCTGGGCCAGATCCACCTGGAATCCAAGCGCGACACCCTGGCCATGAACCTGACCTATGCGGAGCAGCGCGCACTGGAGATCGGCATCACCATCGCCGGCGGCGCGAACGTCATCCTGCTGGACGAACCCACTGCGGGCATGAGCAGGAGCGAGACCGCACGCTTCATCCAGTTGATCCGGGAGGTGACGCAAGGGCGTACGCTGCTCACGGTGGAGCACGACATGGGCGTGGTCTTCGGGTTGGCCGACCGCATCGCGGTGGTGGTGTACGGGGAGGTGATCGCCTTCGACACCCCGGAAGCCGTGCGCGCCAACCCGCGCGTGCAGGAGGCCTACCTGGGGTCGGTGATCGCCGCAGAGCAGGCGGAGGGCCACTGACACATGCTGCATATCGACAATCTGCACGCCTATTACGGCAAGAGCCACGTGCTGCACGGCGTGGGCTTCGACGTGGCGCCCGGCGAGATCGTGGCCCTGCTGGGCCGCAACGGCTCGGGGCGCTCCACCACGGCCAAGGCCATCATGGGCCTGGTGCACTGGGAGGGCACGCTGGAATGGAAAGGGCAGGGGCTCACCGGCCGCAAGCCCTACGAGATCGCGCACCTGGGCCTGGGCTACGTGCCCGAGAGCCGCGACGTGTTTCCCAACCTGACCGTGCACCAGAACCTGCTGCTGGGCCAGAAGGGTCGGGGCAAGGGCAGCCGCTGGGGCTTCGACGACATGTACGAGATGTTCCCGCGCCTCAAGGAGCGCCAGCACACCGAGGCTGGGGTGATGTCCGGCGGCGAGCAGCAGATGCTCACCCTGTGCCGAACGCTCATGGGCGATCCGGACCTCATCATCATCGACGAGCCCACCGAGGGCCTGGCCCCGAAGATCGTCGAACTGGTGGGCGAATACCTGCAAAAGATCCGCGAGCGCGGCGTGTCGGTGCTGCTCATCGAGCAGAAACTCACGATCGCCATGCGCATCTCCGACCGGGCACTCGTCATGGGCCACGGCAGCATCGTCTTCGACGGCACGCCCGAGGGCCTGCGCGCGGACACGGCGGTGCGCAAGGAGTGGCTGGAAGTGTGAGCCCGGCCCCGCCGGCATCGCCGCCGGCGGGAAACGGTCGTTCCATTCAGGACTGTCATGCCCGGTGTGGCTGGTCGGATAGTTGTCATCAAACGGAAATGTTTCTTTATTAACATTTTTTGACATCATTTCCGGCGCCTCAGGCATGTCCGAATCCCGTGCGTATCTGACCGAATTCCGCCCCCGCTTCCGTCCCCCGAGCGCTGCAGATCTCTGTACCCCGGTGCCCAGCATGACCGCCGGGCAGACCAACGAGGAGGTCATGGAGGTGTTCAGCCGGCACCGGGACCTCGCCGCGCTTCCCGTGGTGGAGGGCGAGCGGCCCATCGGCCTCATCAACCGCAACATCTTCCTCTCGCAGATGAGCAAGCAGTTCCGCATGGAACTGTACGGCCGCAAGAGCTGCATCGCCTTCATGGACAAGGAACCCCTCGTCGTGGATGCGGCGATGGACATCGACACGCTCACCCGCCGCACGGTGGAATACGGCGAGAAGGCGCTGTCCGACGGTTTCATCATCACGCGCGAGGGCGCGTTCGCCGGCGTGGGC
The DNA here is from genome assembly GCA_003029925.1 of Paracidovorax avenae. Taxonomy (GTDB): domain Bacteria; phylum Pseudomonadota; class Gammaproteobacteria; order Burkholderiales; family Burkholderiaceae_C; genus Paracidovorax; species Paracidovorax avenae_A. The sequence continues at coordinate 2,675,427 of CP028296.1, forward strand.
AACGGCCTGCAACTGATGCGCGTGGTCGCGGACCTGCAGGCGTCGCGCAACCGGCAGATCATGCACAGCATCGAGTACGCCAGCGTGATACAGCAATCCACGCTGCGCACCTCCCGGGAGACGCTGGCGCGCGCCTGTGCGCAGGCCGACCTGGTCTGGGAGCCGCGCGACGTGGTCGGCGGCGACTTCTACCAGTTCTGCCTGGCAGACGGCGGCTGGTTCGGCGCCGTGGCGGACTGCACCGGGCACGGCGTGCCCGGCGCCTTCATGACGCTCATCGCATCCACCAGCCTGGGCCAGGCGATCGAGCGGCACGGGCCGCGCGATCCGGCCTGCCTGCTGGGCAGCGTGAACCAGAGCATCAAGCAGGTGCTGGGCCAGGTGGACGGCAAGGACGAAACACCGGGTTCCGACGACGGCATGGACGCCGCCTTTTTCTGGTACGAGCCCGCCGCCGAGCAGCTGGTGTTCGCTGGTGCCCGGCTCTCGCTCCATGTGCTCAGGCCCGGCGCCGATGCAGTGGAAACCACCGAAGGCCAGCGCAAGGGCGTGGGCTATGTGGACAGCGGGATGGATTACGCATGGCAGAACCAGGTCCTGCACCTGCCGGCAGGCAGCCTCGTGTTCATCGCCACGGACGGGCTGACCGACCAGGTGGGCGGCCCGCGCGCCATCGCGCTGGGCAAGCGCCGGGTCCGCGAACTGCTGCTGGGCCACCGGGACGGACGCCCGGAAGACATCAACCGCGCCGTGCGCGAGGCCCTGCACCAATGGCAGGGCGAACACGGCCGCCGCGACGACGTGACGTTCCTGAGCTTCCGCACCTGAAGCCGCCCGCCATCCACGACTCCCGCACCAAGGCCTTCCCCATGATTTCCAGCAAATACGGCCCCTTCTTCAGCGTGGCCCGCGAACACCAGGTCATCTTCTACTACGTGGGCTACTTCTCCCAGCACATCGTGGCTGCGATGGCGGACGCCGTGAAGCTGCAGCTGGAGGTGGCCGGCATCGCCGGGCCGACGCGGCGCAAGCTGTTCTCGTCCTTCATCGAGATGGCGCAGAACATCATCCACTATTCCTCCGATTCCCTGACACCGCCCAGCCAGACGGAAGGGGAGCTGCGCCACGGCTCGGTCTGCATCCGCCGCGAGGCCGATGGCCGGTTCCTGTTGCTGTGCGCGAACCCCATCGAGGCGGCCGCGGCCGACGAGTTGCGCGCCAAGCTCGAACAGCTGTGCAGCATGACGCTCGACGAGATCAAGCAGGCCTACCGCCAGACCCTGCGCGAGGAAACACCCTCGGGCAGCAAGGGGGCGGGGATGGGATTTCTGACCGTCGCGCGCGACGCGAGCGCGCCGCTGGAATTCGACTTCGAAGCCGCGCAGGGCGCGGCAGGCACGCCGGTCTTCTATCTGAAGGCCGCGATCTGAAGTCGCGGCGGCAGTCCCCCAAGCAGAGAACACCATGGACAATCTTTACATCGCACCGACTCCCAGCTCCCCCGAGGTGGACTTCCAGTTCGACAAGCACACCCTCCACCTGCGCGGCGAGTCCTATCCCGAGAACGCAGCCGCGTTCTACGGCGACGTGATCGCCCGCCTGCGCGAGTACCTGGCGCATCAGCGGGAGCAGCGCATCGAAGTGCACATCGCGCTGGCCTACTTCAACAGCTCCAGCACGAAGATGCTGTTCAACCTCATCGATGCGTTGAATGACGCGGCGGAAGAGGGCAACACCGTCGCTCTGCACTGGTATTACGACGAAGAGGACGACACCATCCTCGAATTCGGCCAGGAACTGAGCGACGACTTTCCCGACCTCGAATTCACCAGCCACCCGGTGATGCCGTCCTGAACCATGGACACCATGGCCACGCCCCCCGATCTCTTCGAGTCCGAAAACCGCGCGCTGCTCGCCGCCCGCGCTGCCTACGAGGCATGCCATGCGCCCGTGCACGCGGAGGATTGCCGGCAGGCGCTGGGCGGGCTGCTCGCCGCCTATGAACGGCTCCTGCGTGAAACACGCCGGCTCGTGCGCCGCAGCGATCGTGCCGAGCTGGAAATGAACCAGCTCAACCAGCAGCTGACGGAACTGGCCGAGCAACTGCACTACCGGGCCACCCACGATCCGCTCACCGGCGTGCTCAACCGCGCGGCCATCATCGAGCAGGTCAATGGCCAGTTCGAGGCCGGCAGCGTCGCGCTCATCGTGCTGGACATCGACCACTTCAAGAAGGTGAACGACAGCTTCGGCCATCCCGTCGGGGACCGGGTCATCCGCGGGGTGGTGGACTGCCTCAAGAGCGTGGTGCCCGGATCGGCACAGATCGGCCGCGTCGGCGGGGAGGAGTTCACGGTGCTGCTGCCCGACGAGCACGGGCAGGCATGCGAGCGCGTGGCCGAGGCGGCGCGCGAAGCCATCGAGGGCTTCGACTTCGGCCTGCCGGACGGCAGCCGCGTCACCGCCAGTTTCGGCGTGAGCTGGCTGCCCGGCGGCTGCGTGTTCGACGATGCCTACGGGCTCGCCGACGAGGCGCTCTACGGCGCCAAGCGCGCCGGCCGCAACCGCGTCGTGTGCGCGGATCCGGCGACGCACGCGCCGGGTCCATGAGCATCCAGATCGGGATGGACGGCCTCGTCGCAGAGCCCGACTGCCCGCCATCCCCAGCGCCGTGTGCCGGCCCGGCGTGGCAGGTGCTGGTCGTGGATTGCGATCCTGGCATGCATGGCATGGTCCGCGGGGTGTTCGAAGGCCTGGAACTGCTGGGCCGTCCGCTCGCCTCCCTGCATGCGTTCACCCGTGCGCAGGCGCGCGCGATGTTGCTCGCAGGTTCCGGCATCGCAGTGGTGCTGCTCGGCGCCCTCGCGGACGGAGATGCCGGCGATGGCGAAATGCTGGACTTCATCCGCCACACGGCCGGCCTCGGCGACACCCGCATCGTGCTGTGCACAGCGCAATCGGGCCAGGCGCCGGACCAGGACACGCTGCTGCGCTACGACATCAACGACTTCCGCGCGAAGTCCGAGCTCGCGCAGGGGCGGCTGCTGCCGGTGGTCCTCGCTGCCATCCGTTCCTACGATCAGCGCTGTTCCATCGAGGCCAGCCGCCGCAGCCTGGAGCTCATCGTGCGGTCCAGCGCGGCGCTGCTGGAGCAGCCCGACCTCCAGGCATTCGCCGCGGGCGTCATCACCCAGATCGATGCCCTGCTGGACGGCGCGGCGCGGGGCATGGTGTGCGTGCTGCACGGTGCCTCGGCCGACAGCTGCCGGGTGGTGGCCGCGACGGATGCTTTCGCCGCGTTCTCGGGCCGCGCGCTGGACATGCTGCCCGACAACCGATGCCGGCAACTGCTGGCGCGGGCGCTCAAGTTCTGCCAGAACATCCATGGGGAAGAGGGCGGCATCGCCCTGTACTTCGGTGACCGCAGCGAGCGTGGCATGGCCGTCTTCGTGGACACGCCCTATCCGCACAGCGCGCTCGACCGCCAATTGCTGGATGTCTTTTCCATCAACATGCGGACCCTGCTGCTCAACCGCGACCTGCTGGACCGCCTGCGCCGATTCGCCTATTACGACCCGCTGGTCCGCCTGCCCAACCGCGCCCACTTCGTCGAGAAGGTGGATGACTGCGTACGGCGCGGCGGGGCCCAGGACCACATCCTCGCGCTGATCGATATCGACGATTTCAGCGCGGCGAACGATGTGATGGGCCACACCTTCGGCGACCGGCTGCTGGAGGCCGCGGCCCGGCGCCTGGCCGATGCGCTGCCTCCGGGCGTGCTGCTCGCGCGCGTGGGCTCGGACACCTTCGGCGTTCTGGGCGAGGCCCGCCACGTAGCGCTGCCGCAATTGCTGCAGTGCATGCAGCCACCGCCGGTCGTGGACGGCGTGCCGCAGAAAGTGTCGCTCACCTGCGGATACGTGCACCTGCCCTCGGGCGCCCAGGCCGGCGCAGACCTCGTCAAGGACGCCACCATCGCCCTGAAACGGGCCAAGCGCGACCACCGCGGCCAGCACCTGCAGTACCTCGAACACATGGGCCGCGAGGCGCGGGACCGGGCCATGCTGCTGTCGGACCTGCGCGCGGCCATCGACGAGGCGCAGCTGTTCCTGGTGTACCAGCCGCAGCTGCACCTGGGCACGGGCGCCCTCGTGGGGCTGGAAGCCCTGCTGCGCTGGCGCCTGCCCGACGGGCGGTTCGTCTCCCCGGACGATTTCATTCCGATCGCCGAGCATTCGGGCCTCATCGCGCCACTCGGGCAATGGGTGCTGTCCACCGCCTGCCAGAGCCTGAGCGACCTGGCCCGCGAAGGCCTGGCGCCCCCGCATATTTCGGTGAACGTGTCGGTGGTCCAGCTGCAGGACCCGGCATTCCCCGATGCCGTGCGGGCGGCGCTGGCCGCCAGCGGCCTGCGCGGCAGCCAGCTGGAGCTGGAAATCACGGAGTCCGTCGCGGTGGTGCCCACCCAGCTGCTGCAGTCCACGCTGGCTTCGCTGCGCGCCCATGGCGTCAGCATCGCCATCGATGATTTCGGCACCGGTTACTCGTCCCTGAGCTACCTGGAGCGGCTGCCGCTGGACCGCATCAAGATCGACCGCAGCTTCGTGCGGCGGCCCACCGGCGCGCAGGGCGCGCGCATCGCCGAAATGATCGTGCGGCTCGGACACCAGCTCGGGCTGCGCGTGATGGCCGAGGGCATCGAGGACGCGGCCACCTGGGAGTCGCTGCTGCGCATGGGGTGCGACGAGGGGCAGGGCTACCATATCGCCGTACCCATGGACCTGCAGCAGCTGCGGGCCTGGCTCGCGGCACGGCCCGCGGCGAGGGGTCAGTTCGAGCGCAGCGGTGGCAAATAGGTCGCCAGGCGCTCCTTGAAGAAAGGCTGCACCGCCGCGATGTTGCCCTTGACCGCGATGGTGTCGGTGCCGGTGTCCCGGCTCATCCCCAGCGAGTCTCCATCCGGCCAGCCGGGGCCGAAGCACCATTGCGTGCTGGGCACGTTGCTCCGTTGCAGGAGCTGCAGCATCCGCCGTGTCGCCACCTCGGCGCTCGCGTTGTTTTCCGGATAGCCATGCTCGCCCAGGAAGCCGCGCTTGCCGTTGTCCTGCAGCCATTGCAGGAAATTCGCCACCATCTTCTCGCCGGTGTCCGGGGCCACGGTCTCCTGCGGGTTTTTCCAGGCACCGCCGCCTTGCCCGTTGCTGTCCAGGTAGTTGTGGGCCTCGTACACGATGAGCCCGTACGGGTCGGGGATGGTCGCGAGGTCGTTCGAGTATTTCACCCATTCGCGTGCCGTGGCGAATTCGTTGCCGCAGATGAAAACGAAGTGCTTGCGGTCGTAGTCGAAGATGCGCGCGGCCGTGCGCGTCGCGGTGCGCTGCCAGAGCGCCCGCATGTCCAGCGCGCTGCCATTCGCGTTCGTCTCCTTGCCGGTATAGGGCTCGTTCATCAGGCCCCAGCCGAAGATCGCCGGATGGTCGCGGAAGCGCTGCACGAGGCGCAGCCACAGGTCCGGCAGGCCGTCCTCGGTGTAGAGCTTGCAGCCCTGCGTGCCGATCACGCGGTATTCGTAGAGCTTGAGCAACTGGTCGCGGCCGTCGAAGTAGGCGACGTACTCGAAATTGCCCTTGGCGTAGGTGCCGTTCCAGACCGACGGCGCTGCCGGATCGGGCACGGCCCGGCCGTCAGGGCCCACGAGCTGTCCTCCCTGGATGCGGTAGCCCTGCAGCGCGGCCACCCGCATCGGCAGGCGCATGTAGTCGTGCAGTTCCAGGATTGCGCGCTTGCCCTGGGCGGCCATCCGGTCCAGTACGTCGCTCACTTCCTTCACGTAGGTCGCATTCAGCGGCAGGCCCTGGCCGGTACTGAAGCGCTGCGCCGTGGTCGGCAGCCGGAACAGCGGGCAGTCGCCGGCCGCGGCGATGTGCTTGTCGGAGATGTCCCGGTAGTGCGTGCCGATCTGCGCGTTCTCCACGAAACTGTTCGAGCCGAGGCCCGACAAATTCATGCCCGCCAGGGGCAGCGATGCGGTGGCGGCGTGTCCTGCCGACCAGCCGGCCGTGGCGGCCCAGACGGCGGCACCCAGCCCGCCCTGGAGCACGGAGCGGCGGGGCATGTCCGCCGCGGACGATGCGGATGGAGCCTGCCGGGAAGCCCGGCGTGGTGGAATGGCCATGGAAAAACCTTTCAATGGAGGGTGGATGGGAGACGGGGCAGCGCGCCGGAGCGGCTGTGGGGCATTGGCAGGGCGCGCCGGGCGCGTCCCGTGGGGAAGGGCGCGGAACGGCCCCTGGTGGAGGCGCCATCCGCGCGAACGCCACCTTAGCGGGGGACCCGTGACATGGCTGTAACTGCCTGTTGGGCTTGGCCTTCGCGCCACCCGTGCGCGCGGCACGCCGCCCCTCCCGGCCATGCTTTCTGTCCCAGCCGGGACAACCCTGGCTGGCATCCTCGTCCGGACTCTCTAGAATCAAAAAGCACGACCGTTCTTTTCCATACCAAACCAAGGGACAAGCAATGACCGCTGAATACCAAGTCCACGGCGATGTAGCCGTGATCACCCTGGCCAACCCGCCCGTGAACGGGCTGGGCCATGCCACGCGCAAGGGCATCACCGACGGGCTGGCCCGCGCGAATGCCGATGCGGCCGTGAAGGCCATCGTCGTCACGGGGGCCGGCGGCGCGTTCTCCGGCGGCGCGGACATCAAGGAATTCGGCACGGACAAGGCCATGCAGGAGCCCAACCTGCATTCGGTGATCCGCGCGGTGGAAGGCTCGGCCAAGCCCGTCGTGGCCGCCATTCACACCGTGTGCATGGGCGGTGGGCTGGAGCTGGCCCTGGGCTGCCACTACCGCATCGCCGCGCCCGGCTGCAGCATGGCGCTGCCCGAAGTGAAGCTGGGCCTGCTGCCCGGCGCGGGCGGCACCCAGCGCCTGCCGCGCGTCGTCGGCGTGGAGGCCGCGCTCAACATGATCGTGAGCGGCGAGCCCGTGAAGAGCGAGCTGATCGGCGGCATGCCCGGCCAGAAGCTGTTCGACAAGATGGCCGCCTCGGCCGAATCGCTCCCCGAAGAGGCCCTGGCCTTCGCGCGCAGCGTGGCAGACACCCGTCCGCTGCCGCTGGTGCGCAACCTGCCGGCCAGGCACCCGCAGGGCGATGCCTACTTCCAGTTCGCGCGCAACATGGTCAAGGGCATGGCGAAGAACTTTCCCGCGCCGCTCAAGTGCGTGGACGCCGTGGAAGCCGCCACCAAGCGCAAGTTCGAGGACGGCCTGGCCTACGAGCGCGAGCTGTTCGTCAACCTGATGTGGACGCCCGAATCCCGCGCGCTGCGCCACCTGTTCCTGGCCGAGCGCGCCGCGAGCAAGATCCCCGACGTGCCGTCGGATACCCCGAAGCGCGAGATCCGCAAGGTGGGCGTGATCGGCGCCGGCACCATGGGCGGCGGCATCAGCATGAACTTCCTGAACGCCGGCATTCCAGTCACCATCCTCGAGACGAAGCAGGAAGCGCTGGACCGCGGCCTGGCCACCATTCGCAAGAACTACGAAGCCCAGGTCGCCAAGGGCAAGCTCAAGCAGGACAAGTACGAGCAGCGCATGGCCCTGCTCACGCCCACGCTGAGCTACGACGACCTGAAGGACGTGGACCTCGTCATCGAGGCCGTGTTCGAAGAGATGGGCGTCAAGGAGACCGTGTTCAAGAAGCTCGACGAGGTCGCCAGGCCCGGCGCCATCCTGGCTTCCAACACCTCCACGCTCGACGTGGACCAGATCGCCGCCTTCACGAAGCGCCCGCAGGACGTGGTCGGCATGCACTTCTTCAGCCCCGCCAACGTGATGAAGCTGCTGGAAGTGGTGCGCGGCAAGCAGACCGCCAAGGACGTGCTCGCCACCGTGATGGCGCTCGCCAAGAAGATCAAGAAGACGGCCGTGGTCTCCGGCGTGTGCGACGGCTTCATTGGCAACCGCATGATCGAGCGCTACAGCCAGCAGGCCGGCTTCCTGCTGGATGAAGGCGCCACGCCCCAGCAGGTGGACAAGGCCATCGAGAAGTTCGGCTTCGCCATGGGCCCGTTCCGCATGGGCGACCTTGCCGGCAACGACATCGGCTGGGCGATCCGCAAGCGCCGCGCCGTCGAGCGCCCGGACATGAAGTACAGCCGCACGGCCGACAAGCTCTGCGAACTGGGCCGCTACGGCCAGAAGACGGGCGCCGGCTGGTACGACTACAAGCCGGGAAAGCGCGACGCCATCCCGAGCGACCTGGTGAACAAGATGATCGAGGATCACCGCAAGGAACTCGGCATCACGCCGCGCAAGATCAGCGACGAGGAGATCGTGCAGCGCCTGGTCTATGCACTGGTCAACGAGGGCGCAAAGATCCTGGAAGAGGGCATCGCGAGCAAGTCCGGCGACATCGACATGGTGTACCTCACGGGCTACGGCTTCCCCATCCACCGCGGCGGCCCGATGCACTACGCGAGCGAAGTGGGCCTCTTCAACGTCGCGCAGTCGATGCAGCGCTTCGCGCAGAACCCGCTGGACGATGCCGCTGCGTGGGAGCCCGCGCCGCTGCTCTCCCGCCTCGCCGCCGAGGGCAAGGCCTTCGCCTGACCCGCGCCGTCCGCATGTTTGCAAAGAACCAGGGAATCCGCACATGACCTCCGCAGTGATCGTTTCCACCGCCCGCACGCCGCTCGCCAAGAGCTGGAAGGGCTCCTTCAACATGACCCACGGCGCCACGCTCGGCGGCCACGCCGTGCAGCACGCCGTCCAGCGCGCGGGCATCGACGGCTCGGAAGTCGATGACGTCATCATGGGCTGCGCCAACCCCGAGGGCGCGACGGGCGCCAACATCGCGCGCCAGATCGCGCTGCGCGCCGGCCTGCCCGTCACCACCTCGGGCATGACGGTCAACCGTTTCTGCTCCTCGGGCCTGCAGACCATCGCCATGGCCGCGCAGCGCATCATCGCGGGCGAGGCCGAGGTCTTCGTCGCCGGCGGCGTCGAGAGCATCTCCTGCGTGCAGCAGGAAATGAACACGCACATGCTGCGCGACCTCGAACTCGCCAAGGCCAAGCCCGAGATCTACTGGAGCATGCTGGAGACCGCCGAACAGGTCGCCAAGCGCTACCACATCGGCCGCGACGCGATGGACGAATACGGCGCCGCCAGCCAGCAGAAGGCCTGCGCCGCGCAGGCCGCCGGCAAGTTCGACGACGAGATCGCACCTATCACCGTCACGGCCGGCGTGGCCGACAAGACCCTGGGCCTGATCACCAGGCAGGTCACGGTGAGCAAGGACGAAGGCACGCGCGAAGGCACGACCAAGGAAGGCATCGCCGGCATCAAGCCCGCGCTGCCGGGCGGCGTGATCTCGGCCGGCAACGCGAGCCAGTTCTCCGACGGCGCTGGTGCCTGCGTCATCACGAGCGAAGACTATGCAAGCCGCAAGGGCCTCAAGCCCCTGGGCCGCTTCCTCGGCTTCGCCGTGGCGGGCTGCGAGCCCGACGAGATGGGCATCGGCCCCGTCTTCGCCGTGCCCAAGGTGCTCAAGAAGCTGGGCCTGACGGTGCAGGACATCGACCTGTGGGAGCTGAACGAAGCCTTCGCCGTGCAGGTGCTGTACTGCCGCGACAAGCTCGGCATCCCGGCCGACCGCCTGAACGTGAACGGCGGCGCGATCGCCCTGGGTCATCCCTACGGCGTGAGCGGCCAGCGCCTCACGGGACATGCGCTCATCGAAGGCCGCCGCCGCGGTGCCAAGCGCGTCTGCGTGACGATGTGCATCGGTGGCGGCATGGGTGCCGCCGGCGTGTTCGAAGTGTTCTGAGCGCGCCATGTCCAGGAGCCCGGAGGAGGCGGCTGCCATGCCGCGCAGCGATGCCGAATGGCTCGCCCATGGCCGCGACGTGCTGGCCCGGCAGCCCTTCAGCCAGCTGCTGGGGGCCGAGCTGGCCGCCTTCTCTCCGTCGCGCTGTGAACTGCGCCTGCCCGTCACGCCGCAGCTGCTGCAGCAGCACGGCTTCGTGCACGGCGGCGTGGTGAGCTACCTGGCCGACAACGCGCTCACCTATGCGGGTGGCGCAGCGCTGCAGGTACCCGTGGTCACCTCCGAGCTCAAGGTCAACTACCTGCGGCCGGCCCGGGGCGACTGGCTGGTCGCAAGGGCGGAAACGCTGCACTGCGGGCGGACCCAGGCCGTGTGCCGGTGCGAGGTCTATGCGGTCGCGGATGGGGTGGAGAAGCTCTGTGCCGCGGCGCAGGGCACCATTGCGGCGCTGCCCTCCCGGCCCGGCGGCTGATCCTTCGCCTCCCGCGCCGTGCCGGAGGATCCGGTACGGCGTCCCACCTTCGTTCCCCGGCCGCCCGGCCCGCGTGCGGGCCCGGCCCTTCCCTGCGGAAATGCGTCCATGCCATTGCGTTCCACCCTCGACTTCCTGCTCCACGACTGGCTCGATGCCGTCGCGCTCACGCAGCGGGAGCGATTCGCCGACCATTCGCGTGAAACCTTCGATGCCGTGCTCGACACCTGCGAGCGCATCGCCCGGGAGAAATACGCCCCGTTCAACCGCCTCGTGGACACTGAAGAGCCGCGCATGGAAGACGGGCGCGTCGTGTTGCCCCGCGCCACGCACGAAGCCCGCCGGGCCTATGCCGAATCCGGCATGCTGAGCGCGGCCCAGGATTACGCCATCGGCGGCATGCAGCTGCCCTATACCCTGGAATCCGCGGCCAACAGCTTCTTCGCGGAAGCGTCGATCAGCATCGGCTCCAACCTGCTCACCGTCGGCAACGCCAACCTGCTCATGGTGCACGGCACCGAGGCGCAGCGCGAAGTCTTCGCGCTCAACGAATTCAACGGGCGCTGGTCCGGCACCATGTGCCTCTCCGAGCCACAGGCAGGCTCCTCGCTCTCCGACATCGCCACGCGCGCCGTGCCCGACGGGGACGATTTCGAGTCCGACCCGCTCGGCCCGCGCTACCGCCTGGCCGGCAACAAGATGTGGATCTCCTCCGGCGACCACGAGATGACCGAAAACATCGTCCACCTCGTGCTGGCCAAGATCCCCGGGCCGGACGGCCGCCTGGTGCCCGGCGTGAAAGGCATCTCGCTCTTCATCGTGCCCAAGCACCTGGTCGACACCTCCGGGCAGCTCACGGGCGAGCGCAACGATGTGGCCTTGGCCGGCCTCAACCACAAGCTCGGCTGGCGCGGCACCACCAACACGCTGCTCAACTTCGGCGAGGGCACGTACCCCGTGCGGGCAGGGCAGGGGCCCGGCGGACTGGACGGCCGCGGCGCGGGCGCCATCGGCTACCGGGTGGGCGGGCCGGGCGACGGCCTGAAGTGCATGTTCCACATGATGAACGAGGCCCGCATCGGCATCGGCATGGCCGCCACCATGCTCGGCCTGGCCGGCTACCGCGCCAGCCTGCAGTACGCCAAGGACCGCACCCAGGGCCGGCCGATCGTGCCGCGCTCGGCGGGGGGCGACGGCAAGGCCGGAAAGGATGCCTCGGCACCCCCCGTGCGCCTCATCGAGCACGCCGACATCCGGCGCATGCTCCTGGCGCAGAAGAGCTATGGCGAAGGCGCCCTGGCCCTCAACCTCTATTGCGCGCGGCTCGTGGACGAGCAGCACACCGGCAGTCCAGAAGCCGCCGACGAGGCGCGCCTGTTGCTGGAAGTGCTCACGCCCATCGCCAAGAGCTGGCCCAGCGAATGGTGCCTGGAGGCCAACTCCCTGGCCATCCAGATCCACGGCGGCTACGGCTACACGCGCGACTTCCCGGTGGAGCAGTACTGGCGCGACAACCGCCTCAACATGATCCACGAAGGCACCCACGGCATCCAGGCGATGGACCTGCTGGGCCGCAAGGTGGTCATGGAGGGCGGCCGCGGCCTGCAACTGCTGGCGGGCCGCGTGAACGCCACCATCCAGCGCGCCATGGAGCGGCCCGAACTCGCGGCGCATGCCAATGAGCTGGCCCGCGCGCTGTCCGAAGTCGGCGCCGCCACCAAGGCGGCCTGGGCCACGGGCGAGCCCGCCGAGGCGCTGGCCAACGCAGTGCCCTACGTGCAGGCGGCCGGGCACATGGTGCTGGCGTGGGTATGGCTGGACATCGCGGTCGCCGTGCTCGCCCGCGCTGCGGCATCTGCGCCATCCCTGGCGCCAGACGACGCGGGCCGGCTGGGCGCAATGCGGTACTTCTTCCGCTATGAATTGCCCAAGATCGGCGCCTGGCTGAACGTCGTCCGCACCCGCGACATGACGTGCGCCGAGATGCCCGAGGACGCGTTCTGACCTGATCGCGCAGGCGACAAGCCGCCGCGTCACTGCCCCCCACAATGCCCGCAAACCCCCATCCCGAATACCCATAAGGAGACCAACCCATGACCCGCACGGTCCAGCAACTTTTCGATCTTTCCGGCAAGACTGCCCTCGTCACCGGCGGCTCGCGCGGCCTCGGGCTGCAGCTGGCCCAGGCGCTGGGCGAGGCGGGCGCGAAGATCATGCTGACGTCCCGCAAGGCGGCCGACCTGGAGGAATCCGCTGCAACGCTGCAGGCGGCCGGCATCGACGCGCGCTGGATCGCCGCGGACTGCGGACAGGAGGCCGACATCCAGCGTCTCGCGCAGGAAACGCTGCAACGCATGGGCGACATCGACATCCTCGTGAACAACGCGGGCGCCAGCTGGGGCGCTCCCGCCGAGGACCATCCCACCGCGGCGTGGGACAAGGTCATGAACCTCAACGTGCGCGGGTATTTCCTGCTGTCGCAGGCCATCGCCAAGCACAGCATGATCCCGCGCAAGAGCGGCCGCATCATCAACGTGGCCTCCATCGCCGGGCTGGGCGGCAACCCCATCCAGATGAAGACCATCGCCTACAACACCTCCAAGGGGGCCGTGATCAACTTCACGCGCGCACTGGCGGCGGAGTGGGGCGTGCATGGCATCAACGTGAACGCCATCTGCCCGGGCTTCTTCAAGACCAAGATGGCCTCGGTGCTCATCGAGACCCTGGGCGAGCAGAAGATGGCCGAGCACGCACCGCTGCGCCGCCTGGGCGACGAGGAAGACCTCAAGGGCCTGTGCCTGCTCTACGCCTCGGATGCCGGCAAGCACATCACCGGCCAGTGGATGGCCGTCGATGGCGGCGTCAGCGTGGTGACCGGAGGCTGAAGCCGCACCGCTCGCAGCGCACCGAACTGCCGCCCGCCCGCCGGTCGCGCCGCGGCGGCTGCGTTCGCTATGCTGGCAGCTTCCCCCTGATCCTGATGGAGTGTTCCTCGTGTTGAGCTTCGGCGCCGAAATTCCCTTTGTCAGCCACCTCGGCTTCACCCTGCACCATATGCAGGGCGGAGAATCCGAACTGCACTACACCGCGCAGCCGGACCACCTGAATTCCTTCGGCGTCACCCACGGCGGCGCCACGATGACCCTCATGGATGTCGCCATGGCCATCGCGGCCCGCAGCGACGTACCGGCCGACATCGGCGTGGTCACGATCGAGATGAAGACCAGCTTCATGCAGGCGGCCCGCGGGCCGCTGGTGGCGCGGGGCAAGCTCCTGCACCGCACGACCGCGCTCGCGTTCACGGAAGCCAGCATCTTCGATGCCGAAGGCCGCCTGTGCAGCCATGCCACCGGCACCTTCAAGTACATGAAGCGGCCCGCCCAATCCGCGGCATCGGTTCCCACCGACTGACCCGTTACCCACGCCGTCACCCCGGCCGTTTCCCACGCCTATCCGTTCCCCGAACACAAGGAGTTACCCCATGCCACGCAACCAGCAGATCCTCCTGGACAACCGCCCGCAGGGCGAAGCCAGCACCGGCAACTTCAAGCTCGTCGCCACCGAAACGCCCGCGTTGCAGGACGGCCAGGTGCTCGTGCGCCACCATTACCTGAGCCTGGACCCGTACATGCGCGGCCGCATGAACGACAGCAAGAGCTACGCCGCATCCCAGCCCCTGGGCGAGGTCATGATCGGCGGCACCGTCGGCGAAGTGGCGGAAAGCCGCCATCCCAGGTTCGCCGTGGGCGACAAGGTCGTCGGCATGGGCGGCTGGCAGGAGTGGAGCGTGGTGGACGGCAACGCGCCCGGCATGCTGCGCAAGGTGGACACCACCCACGTGCCGCTGTCGCACTACCTCGGCGCGGTGGGCATGCCCGGCGTGACCGCCTGGTACGGCCTCGTGAAGATCATCGAGCCCAAGGCCGGCGAGACCATGGTGGTCAGCGCCGCCTCGGGCGCCGTGGGCAGCGCGTTCGGAGCCCTCGCCAAGGCACGCGGCTGCCGCGTGGTGGGCATCGCCGGCGGCCCGGACAAGTGCCGCTACGTGACCGAGGAACTGGGCTTCGATGCCTGCATCGACCACCGCGAGCACGGCGACCTCAAGAGCATGTCCCAGGCCCTGAAGCAGGCCTGCCCCCAGGGCATCGATGGCTACTTCGAGAACGTCGGCGGCTACATCCTCGACGCCGTGCTGCTGCGCGCCAACGCCTTCGCGCGCGTGGCCGTGTGCGGGCTGATCGCCGGTTATGACGGCCAGCCCCTGCCGCTGCAGAACCCGGCCCTCATCCTCATCAACCGCATGAAGGTGCAAGGCTTCATCGTCAGCGAGCACATGGAGATCTGGCCCGAGGCCCTCAAGGAGCTGGGCGGGCTCGTCGGCTCCGGCAAGCTGCGTCCGCGCGAGACCGTCGCGGAGGGCATCGCCGCCGCGCCGGAAGCCTTCCTGGGCCTGCTCAAGGGCAGGAACTTCGGCAAGCAGCTGGTCAAGCTGGTCTGATGGCCGCGTCCCTGCTCTGGCACTGGTCCCGCTTCGACGATCTCGGCGTGCACGCGCTGCACGACGCGCTCGCCCTGCGCTGCCGCGTGTTCATCCTGGAGCAGGGCCCCTACCAGGACCCCGACGAAGCCGACAAATGCGCCTGGCATCTGCTCGGGCGTGACGCTGCAGGGCGCCTGCAGGCCTACCTGCGCGTGGTCGATCCCGGGGTGAAATACGCCGAGCCGGCCATCGGCCGCGTGGTCACGGCGCCCGAGGCCCGCGGCACGGGGGCCGGCCGCCTGATCGTGCACGAAGGCCTCTCGCGCTGCGCGGCCGCATGGCCGGGCAGGGCGGTGCGCATCAGCGCGCAGGCGCACCTGCAGCGTTTCTATGGCGAGGCCGGGTTCACCGCGGTCTCGCCCGAATACCTGGAGGACGGCATCCCCCACGTCGAGATGCTGTGGACGCCGACCTCCGCTCCGGCGTAACCTGCGCCTGCCCGGAAACCCACCAGGAGAAGCCATGGCCCCGTCCCTGCCCGAACCCATCCTGCACCACTATCCCTCGTCGCCGTTCTCGGAAAAGATCCGCCTCGCCCTCGGCTTCAAGCAACTGGCCTGGAAGTCGGTGATCGTTCCGAGCATCGCGCCCAAGCCCGACGTGGTGGCGCTCACGGGCGGATACCGCCGCACGCCGTTCCTGCAGGTCGGCGCCGACATCTATTGCGACACGGCCCTCATCTGCGACGTGCTGGAACACCTGCAGCCCGAGCCCGTGCTGTATCCCCTGGCCCTCAAGGGCGTGTCCCGCGTGTTCGCGCAATGGTCGGACACCACGCTGTTCTGGGCCGCCATGGCCTACAACCTCCAGCCGCGGGGCGCGGCCGAGCTGTTCGCCAACCTGCCACCCTCGGCCGCGCAGGCCTTCGGTGCCGACCGCAAGGCCATGAGCGCCGGCATGAACCGCCTGCGCCCGCAGGACGCCTCGGCCGCCTACCGCTCCTACCTGCGGCGCATCGCACACATGGTCGAGGAGCACGACTACCTCTTCGGCGCCGAGCCCTGCGTGGCCGATTTCGCCGCCTATCACCCGCTGTGGTTCACCCGGCAGTGCGTCCCGGTGATGGCCGACATCTTCAAGGCTACCCCTGCCGTGCTGGAATGGATGGACCGCATCGCCGCCATCGGCCATGGTCGCATGGAGAAATTCAGCGCCCAGGATGCCATCACGGTGGCCGCCGGGGCCGAGCCGCTGCCGCTCCTGGACGACGTCTTCCAGGACGAGCACGGCATACCGCTGGGCGCGCACGTGTCGATCGCAGCCGAGAGCTTCGGCACCGAACCGACCGAAGGCCGCCTCGTCGCCGCCACCCGCACGCGCTACACGCTGGCACGCACCGACCCGCGCGCGGGCACGCTCCACGTTCATTTCCCGCGCATCGGCTACACGCTCACTTCCACGGAGACAACCACACCATGATCGAAGACTTCCAGGGCAAGACCGCCGTGCTCACCGGCGCGGGATCGGGATTCGGCCTCGAATGCGCCCGCATCGGCGCGGGGCGCGGCATGCGCCTCGTGCTGGTCGATGTGCAGCAGGACGCGCTGGACCAGGCCGAGGCCGAGGCCCGGGCGGCCGGTGCCGACGTGCTGGCCAGGCGGGTGGATGTCTCCGAAGCCGCGCAGATGGAGCGCCTCGCGTCCGACGTCCGGGAACGTTTCGGCGCACCGCATTTCGTCTTCAACAATGCCGGCGTGGGCGCCGGGGGCCTCGTCTGGGAAAACACCGTCGCCGACTGGAACTGGGTGCTCGGCGTGAATCTCATGGGCGTGGTGCATGGCGTGCGCCTCTTCACCCCCATGATGCTCGATGCCGCACGGCAGGATCCGGCCTGGCGCGGCCACATCGTCAACACGGCCAGCATGGCCGGCCTGCTCACGCCCCCGAACATGGGCATCTACAACGTGAGCAAGCACGCCGTGGTGAGCCTCACCGAAACCCTGTACCAGGACCTGGCCCTGGTCACGGACCAGATCGGCGCCAGTGTGCTCTGCCCATATTTCGTGCCCACAGGCATCGGCCGCAGCGAGCGCAACCGGCCGGATGCGCCGGCCACGCCGCCGACGCGCAGCCAGCTCATCGGCCAGGCCATGACCGACAAGGCCGTGGGCAGCGGCAAGGTCACGGCCGCCGAAGTGGCGCAGATGGTGTTCGACGGCATTTCCTCCAACCGCTTCTACCTCTTCAGCCACCCCCAGGCGCTGGGCAACGTGCAAAGCCGCATGGAAAGCATCGTCGGCGTCCGCAATCCGCCGGATCCGTTCCTGGAGCGCCCCGACATCGGCCAGCGCCTGCGCGAGCAGTTGCGCGCATCGGCCTGACACCCGCGACCTGTCTTGCCCTGGCAGGTGCCTCCCGCCCAGCCCCTTCAGCGCGGAGCGAGGCGGATGGCGCCGTCCAGCCGGATCACCTCGCCGTTCAGCATGTCGTTCTCGAAGATGTGGCGGGCCAGCCGGGCATAGTCTTCCGGCGTGCCGAGACGGCTGGGGAAGGGCACACCCGCCGCCAGCGCGTCCTGCACCTCCTGCGGCATGCCGAACAGCATCGGCGTGCCGAAGATGCCGGGCGCGATCGTCATGTTGCGGATGCCGTTGCGCGCCAGGTCGCGTGCGATGGGCAGCGTCATCCCCACGATGCCGCCCTTGGAGGCGGAATAGGCCGCCTGGCCGATCTGGCCGTCATAGGCCGCCACGCTGGCCGTGGAAATCAGCACCCCGCGCTCGCCGGTGGACTCGGGCTCGTTGCGGGACATGGCCTCGGCCGCGAGGCGGATCATGTTGAAGCTGCCGATCAGGTTCACCGTCACCGTCTTGGCGAACAGCGCCAGGCCATGTGCGCCATTCTTGCCCACCGTCTTCTCGGCGGGGGCGATGCCGGCGCAGTTGACCAGTCCCATCAGCTTGCCCTGCGCCACGGCCTGCGCCACCACCGCCTGACCGTCGGCCTCGCTGGTCACATCGCAGCGCACGAAAGTGCCGCCGATATCGCGCGCCACGGCTTCGCCCTTGTCCGCCTGCATGTCCGCGATGACCACGTGACCACCCGCGGCGGCGAGCATGCGTGCCGTGCCTTCGCCCAGGCCCGACGCGCCGCCCGTGACGATGAATACCTTGCCCTGGATCTCCATGGAACTGTCTCCTTGATGGTTTGACGTTGACGTAAACGTCAATTATGAACCAGGAAACCGGCATGCCACACGCATGAAAGCCCGGCAGGCCGGGCTTTCATGGGAAGAGGGGCGGCGCGGACCGGGGCTTACTTGAAACCCACCCGGTCCAGCATCTGCTGCACCTTGGGCATGTGCTCGCCCACGGCACTGATCGGGATCGTCTCGCTCTTGAACGGCTGGCCGCCGGTCATCGCCCGCAGCGCGGGATTCTCGGACACCACGCCCTTGGCGGCGGGCCACTCGTTGTTTCCGTTCGCGAAGTAGTTCTGGGCCGTGGGGCTGGCCAGGTATTCGAGGAACTTGACCGCGTTGGCCTGGTTCTTCGAATACCGCGCCACGGCGCCGCCCGCGATGTTCATGTGCGTGCCCCACGATTGCTGGTTGGGGAACACCACCGCCACCTTGCTGGCCACGTCCTTGTCCTCGGGCTTGTCCGACCGCATGATGCGGGCTAGGTAATAGCTGTTGGTGACGGCGATGTCGCATTCGCCTGCCGCCACGGCTCGGATCTGGTCGGTGTCCCCACCCTTAGGGGGACGCGCCAGGTTGGCGACCACGCCCTTGAGCCACGCTTCGGCCTTCTGCTCGCCCAGATGCTCCGTCACCGCACCGAACAGGCTCAGGTTGTAGGGGTGCGAGCCCGAGCGGATGCAGATCCTGCCCTTGTTCTTCGGGTCGCCCAGCTCTTCGTAGGTGTCCACGTCGTCCTTGTTCACCTTCGCCTTGTTGTAGACGATGACGCGGGCGCGGGTGGAAAGGCCGAACCAGGCGATGCCGCCATCGGCAGCAGGGCGGGCACGCAGGTTCGCGGGAATGGCGTCTTCCAGAGCCTTGGACTTGATCGGCAGGAAGAGACCGTCCGCCTCGCCCCGATAGAGGCGGGCCGCGTCCACCAGCAGGATCACGTCGGCCGGAGATGCCGAGCCTTCGGCCTTCAGGCGCGCCATGATCCCCGCGTCATCGGCATCCACCCGGTTGACCTTGATGCCGGTGGCCTGCGTGAATCCGCTGTAGAGCGCCTCGTCCGTTGCGTAATGGCGGGCCGAGTACAGGTTCACGACCTGTTCCTGGGCGAGCGCGGTGCCGGCGACGGCCAGCAGGCTGGCGGATGCGATAAGGCTCAGGATGCGGTTGCGCATGCGGTGGTTCTCTCTCTCTTGATGGTCGGTGGAAGATGATCCCGGAAGAGCAGGAATGATAGGGCAGACGCGAATCATTCGCGATAAAGCCCGGCGCCAGCCCATGGCATTGCGCGGCGGGCCTGGCATCCACGGCCATCACACGGGCAAAGAAAAAGCCGGCAGGGCCGGCTTTTTTTCGGGGGGCGACCGGAAACCGGCCGCCTTCGGCCCCGCATGGGGCCGGGGCACGTCACTTCACGTGCTTGCCGATCAGGCCGGCCATCTCGAACATGGAGACCTGTGGCTTGCCGAACACTTCCTTCAGCTTCGCGTCGGCGTTGATCATGCGCTTGTTGGCGGCGTCCTGCAGGTTGTTGGCCTTGATGTAGGCCCACAGCTTGCTGATGATCTCCGTGCGGGGCAGCGGATCGGAGCCGACCACGGCGGCCAGCGCCGGGCTGGGCGTCAGGGCCTTCATGAAGGCGGCGTTGGGCGTACGCTTCTTGGCGGGCGCCGCGGCCTTGTCGGCAGCCGGAGCTTTCTTTGCAGTTGCCATGTTGGTTTTTCCTTGTTGGGAGTGAAATAGCGGTGACCCAGCGAAAACCTGCTGTTCACTGGTCCGGCGAATGCTAATGGCAAAAAAACGCCTTTCCAAGGGAAGCGCGCGTTTTTTTGCCTCCAGTTGTTGCGACCCGACCGTCGAAAGCCGCGTACGTTTCGAGGTGCGGAAAATCAAGCCCAGCGATACGTCCTCCGAGGCCGGCGGCGGTGCCCACCGGCTTCTAGCGGTTCCGTGCGCGGCGCTGGCCCAGCAGGATCATCCCCACGGCGAGCAGGATCACCGCACTGGCCGATCCCTCGCGGGCGGAGATCGTTTCTCCGGCCACCGCGCTGCCCAGGGCGAGCGCCACCGCCGGGTTCACGAAGGCATAGCTGGACGCCAGCGCCGGGCTGGCATGGGCGAGCAGGTATAGGTATGCGCTGAAGGCGACCAGGGAGCCGAACACCACCAGGTAAACCCAGGCAGCGAGCGCGGCGGTGCCGGGCGGCCAGACGGGGCGCTCTCCCAGGACGAAGGAAATCGCCATGAGCACGGCCCCGCCGCATAGCATTTCACTGGCGAACCCCATCGGTCCGGGTGCCAGCGGCAGGCGCGTGGTGGAGAGCACCGAGCCGAGCGACCAGCAGGCCGTTGCCGCCAATGCACACGCTATGCTGGCCGGGGCCGCGGAAAAACTCTCGCCCCGCATCAGCAGCGCCACGCCCAGCGCGCCGAGGCACATCCCGGCCAGCTCCCAGGCACCCGGGCGGCGCCCCCAGAACAGGCCCCAGCCGGTGACCATCAGCGGCACGGAGGCGACGCAGGTGGCGATCAGCCCCGAGCCCACGTGCAGGCTGGCCGTGGCGATGAGGCCCATCCCGGCCCCGAGCATGAGGCTGCCCACGATGAACGCATTGCGCCATTGCCGTGCCGAGGGGAGCAGGGCGGCGACTCCTGCCCTGCGGCCCCGCCAGGCCATGAACAGCGCCAGCAGCGCGCCCGCCAGCAGGAACCGGGAGCCCATCTGGAAGAATGGCGGAAAGCTCTCCAGTGCCAACCGGATCGCCAGGTAGGTGGAGCCCCACACCAGGTAGCAGCACAGCAGGGCCAGCACGGTGCCCGCCGGGAGGCGGGCCGAGGGAGTAAGCGTCGGAGCGGTAGTGGTCGGCATGGCTCTTATCCTATGAAAGCTGCCGAGCAGGAAACAGGGTAATTCAAAGGTTGGTGGACTAATTTGCCGGTGTTTTCATGGCCAAATGGCAGGATGACCGAAAAGACCGAAATCGACGGCTACGATGCCCGCATCCTTGCGGCCCTGCAGCAGGATGGCCGCATCACCATGGCTGAACTGGGGCGGCAGGTGCACCTCAGCCAGCCTGCGGTCACCGAACGGGTGCGCAAGCTCGAAGCGGCCGGCATCATCCGGGGCTACGGCGCCCGGGTGGACCATGCCGCCCTGGGCTATGGCATCCGCGCCATCATCCGGGTGGGGCGCGCGGAATATGCGCGCGTCGTGCGGCTCATCGAGCAGACGCCCGAGGTGGTCAATGCCTACAACGTGACCGGCGACGACAGCTGGATCCTGGAGATCGTGGTCATCGACGTCAGCCACCTCGACGCGGTCGTGACCGCGTTCTGCCTGCTGGCCGAAACCTCCACCTGCATCGTGCTCAATGCCCCGCGGGAAAACGCCCCGGTGCTGCCGGCCCGCCGCGACAGCATCAGGCCGCCCATCCGCAAGGTCACCGGCCGCTGAGGCCGCCGCGGCGCAGGCCGTTCGCTCAGGCCTGCGGAGGCTGCCCTCCGGATGCCGGCAGTTTCCGGCGCCCGGGCAGCGTGGCCAGCACCACGCTCGCCACCGCGATCCCGAAAGCCACCAGTTGCAACGGTGTGAACCGCTCGCCCAGCACCACCACGCCGACCAGCGCCGCGCTCACCGGCAGCATCACGGTGAAGACGCCGCCCTGCGCGGCGGGTACGACCTTCAGTCCGGTCATCCACAGCCAGACGGTCCACACGCTGGCGGCCAGCGCGTAGAACACCAGCAGCAGCCACATGCCGGGCTGGAGCGACGAGAAATCGAACTGCAGCGCCGCATACAGCCCCATCGGCGTGGCCAGCAGGAATCCCCACAGATTGATCAGCGCCGTGATGCGGCGAGGCCCCAGCGTGCCCGTGAGTTTCTTGCCGATCACCGAGTACGCCGCCTCGCAGATCACCGCGCCGATCAAC
The DNA here is from genome assembly GCA_003029925.1 of Paracidovorax avenae. Classification (GTDB taxonomy): domain Bacteria; phylum Pseudomonadota; class Gammaproteobacteria; order Burkholderiales; family Burkholderiaceae_C; genus Paracidovorax; species Paracidovorax avenae_A. Next base: position 2,697,337 of record CP028296.1, read on the forward strand.
AGCAATTGCCCGAGCCAGACGAGGTGGCGGGGCTGGGCACCACCTTGTGTGCCATTGTCGGCATGTGCGCCAGCCTCCGGCTGGGCCACGGAAAACAGCGCGATGCCCAGTACCGCGAGGCCCACGGCGGCCCAGGTCCGGCGGGGCACCCGCTCCTTCAGGAAGAACCAGCTCATCACCGCGACCGCCGCCGGAATGCCTGCCATGGTGACGCCGGCGGTGACCGCGCTGGTCAGGCCGACACCCGAGATCATGCACAGCGTAAAAAGGAAATTGCCCAGGAACGATTCCAGGAACAGCAGGCGGCGCACCTGCGGGGACATGGCCGGCTCGTCCGCCGGCTTGCGCAGCCACGACAGCATGCCCAGACCACCGATCCCGAACCGCATCCATGCCAGCAGGAAGATCGGCAGTGCCTGCGACAGGGGCTTGGAAAGTGCGACGTAGCTGCCCACCAGGATCATGCTGAGGGCAAGGCAGAGATAGGCGACGGGGCGGCTGGGCATGCGGCGATCGCGGCCCGGATCGATAGACTGCAGGGCCGACGCTGATTTCTAGGACCACGCATCATGCCTCAGCCGCCGCACCCCGATTCCGCTCGCCACGTATTCGTTTACGGCACCCTGCGCCGCGGAGGGAGCAACGACATCACCCGGCTCGATCCGCCACCGGTCCCCGTCGGCACGGCGGCGGTTCCCGGCGTGCTCTACGACCTCGGTGCCTACCCGGGCATCGCGCTGACCGGCCCCGCGTCCGAAGGGGAAGGTCGGGTGCCCGTGCTGGGCGAGGTCTATGCCATCACCTCTGTGCTGGAGCGCTGCCTGGACCGGATCGAGGAGATCTGGCCCGAACCCTCCGGCGAATACGTCAAGCGCGAAGTGTTGGTTCGCCTCAAGGAGGGCGGGGCGGAGCTTCCGTGCCTGATATACGAAATCTCTCCCCATTTCCTGCAGGGCGCGCCCAGGCTGCTGCACGGCGACTGGATGTCCAAGCGCTGAAATTTCGCCCGTGAAACTCCCATGCCACATTGTGAAAAATGAAAATGCTGCGGCGCCGCATAATTTCTCGATACGAGAAAATGCATTTCATAATTCAAAATTAATATGTTAAGTCATTGATTTTCAAGGTAAAAATTTTATGTCTTATATAAGACATAAGAGCTTGCGCGGGTCTTCTACAAGACCTACAGTTGTCTCCAAGGACGGCACACACCGCCTTCGTGTTTCCCCCACTTCCTGGAGATGACCATGCCCCAAACCTTCAATGAGCAACTGAGCCGTGAACAGCAAATCGCCGCCCTGGAAAAAGACTGGGCGCAGAACCCCCGCTGGAAGGGGATCAAGCGCGGTTACAGCGCCGCCGACGTCGTGCGGCTCCGCGGCTCCTTCCAGGTCGAACACACGCTGGCGCGCCGCGGTGCTGAAAAGCTCTGGAACCTCGTCCACAACGAACCTTATGTGAACTGCCTCGGCGCGCTGACCGGCGGCCAGGCCATGCAGCAGGTCAAGGCCGGCATCAAGGCGATCTACCTGTCCGGCTGGCAGGTGGCTGCCGACAATAACGAGTACGCCGCGATGTACCCCGACCAGTCGCTGTACCCCGTGGACTCGGTGCCGAAGGTCGTGGAGCGCATCAACAACAGCTTCACCCGCGCCGACGAAATCCAGTGGGCCAAGGGCGTGAACCCTGGCGATGCCGGCTTCATCGACTACCACGCCCCCATCGTGGCCGATGCCGAGGCCGGCTTCGGCGGCGTGCTGAACGCCTATGAGTTGATGAAGGCCATGATCCGCGCCGGTGCCGCCGGCGTGCACTTCGAAGACCAGCTCGCTTCGGTCAAGAAGTGCGGCCACATGGGCGGCAAGGTGCTGGTGCCCACGCAGGAAGCCGTGCAGAAGCTCATCGCAGCACGCATGGCCGCCGACGTGTACGGCGTGCCCACCCTGGTCATCGCCCGCACCGACGCCGAAGCTGCAGACCTCATCACCAGCGACTACGACGAGAACGACAAGCCCTTCCTGACGGGCGAGCGCACGGCAGAAGGCTTCTACAAGACCCGCAAGGGCATCGACCAGGCCATCAGCCGAGCCGTGGCGTATGCCGAATATGCGGACCTGGTCTGGTGCGAGACCGGCACGCCGGACCTGGAATTCGCCCGCAAGTTCGCCGAGGCCGTGCATGCCAAGCACCCGGGCAAGCTGCTCGCGTACAACTGCTCGCCGTCGTTCAACTGGAAGAAGAACCTCGACGACGCGACCATCGCCAAGTTCCAGCGCGAACTGGGCGCCATGGGCTACAAGTACCAGTTCATCACGCTGGCCGGCATCCACAGCATGTGGTTCAACATGTTCGACCTGGCGCAGGACTACGTGAAGCGCGGCATGTCCGCCTATGTGGAAAAGGTGCAGGAGCCCGAATTCGCGGCCCGCGAGCGTGGCTACACCTTCGTGTCGCACCAGCAGGAGGTGGGCACGGGCTACTTCGACGAGGTGACCACCGTGATCCAGGGCGGAAAATCCAGCGTGACCGCGCTGACCGGCTCCACCGAGGAAGAGCAGTTCCACTGACCTGCCTGTTGACCTGCCGCCGCGGGCGGGCCCTTGCGGCCCGCCCGCGGGCACGGGTTAGAATGCCTGCATCAACCACTTGCAAGGGCGAGAAAGGCATGACGGTTATGACACCGCGAACTACGGAGACCCCCTCCAGCAGCCGCTAGGCTGCATGTTCGCGCCTGCACGTCACTCACTGTTGCCTGCACCCCCGAAAAAGCGCGGACATCGTTCCGCGTTTTTTTTTGCCTTCGCTTTTCTCGCGCATCCTCCCCGTCGAACCCAAGGCTCCAGCACATGATCCGGATCACGCTCCCCGACAACTCCCAACGCGAATACGCCGGCCCCGTCTCGGTGGCCGACGTGGCCCAGTCCATCGGGCCGGGACTCGCCAAGATGACCGTGGCAGGCAAGGTCGATGGCCGCCTGGTGGACGCCAGCGACGTGATCGACCACGACGCGCGCCTGCAGATCATCACCCCGCGGGACCAGGAAGGCGTGGAGATCATTCGCCACTCCTGCGCCCACCTGGTGGGCCATGCCGTCAAGCAGCTCTACCCGACGGCGAAGATGGTGATCGGCCCGGTGATCGAGGAAGGCTTCTATTACGACATCGCCTACGAGCGCCCCTTCACGCCCGAAGACCTCTCGGCGATCGAGCATCGCATGAAGGAGCTCATCGCGCAGGACTACGACGTGGTCAAGAAGATGACGCCCCGTGACGAGGTGATCCAGGTCTTCCGCGAGCGCGGCGAGGAATACAAGCTGCGCCTCGTGGAGGACATGCCCGACGAGAAGGCCATGGGCCTGTACTACCACCAGGAATACGTGGACATGTGCCGCGGCCCGCACGTGCCGAACACGCGATTCCTGAAGGTGTTCAAGCTGACGCGCGTTTCCGGCGCCTATTGGCGCGGCGATGCCAAGAACGAGCAGCTGCAGCGCATCTACGGCACCGCCTGGGCCGACAAGAAGGACCTGGAGGCGTACATCAAGCGCATCGAGGAGGCCGAAAAGCGCGACCACCGCCGCCTCGGCCGCGAACTCGACCTGTTCCACATCGACGAGCATTCCCCCGGCACGGTTTTCTGGCACCCGAAGGGCTGGACGATCTGGCAGGGCGTGGAGCAGTACATGCGCCAGGTGTACCGTGACAACGGCTACCAGGAGGTCAAGGGCCCGCAGATCCTCGACAAGCACCTCTGGGAGAAGACGGGCCACTGGGACAAGTACCGCGAGAACATGTTCACGACGGAGAGCGAGAAGCACGACTACGCCCTCAAGCCGATGAACTGCCCCGGCCACATCCTGATCTTCAACCAGGGCGTTAAGAGCTACCGCGACCTGCCGCTGCGCTACGGTGAGTTTGGCCAGTGCCACCGCAACGAGCCCACGGGCGGCCTGCACGGCATCATGCGCGTGCGCGCCTTCACGCAGGACGACGGCCACATCTTCTGCACCGAAGACCAGATCCAGCAGGAGTGCATCAACTTCACGACGCTGCTGCAGAAGGTGTACAAGGATTTCGGCTTCACCGACATCATCTACAAGGTGGCGACGCGCCCCGAAAAGCGCATCGGCTCTGAAGAAAGCTGGGACAAAGCCGAGAATGCCCTCATCGAGAGCCTGAAGGCCTCGGGCTGCGACTACCAGATCGCGGTGGGCGACGGCGCGTTCTACGGCCCGAAGCTCGAGTACACGCTGCGCGACGCGATCGGCCGCCACTGGCAGTGCGGCACCATCCAGGTGGATCCGTCCATGCCGGAGCGCCTGGGTGCGGAATATGTGGGGGAAGATGGTCAGCGCCACCGTCCCATCGTGCTGCACCGCGCCATCGTCGGCAGCCTGGAGCGTTTCATCGGAATTCTGATCGAGCAGCACGCAGGCGCGCTGCCCGTCTGGCTGGCCCCGGTGCAGGTGGCGGTGCTCAACATTACCGGCGCGCAGGACGATTACTGTCGCGAAATTGCCGCAAAGCTCCAAAAAGCGCTGCCGAATCAAGGCCTTAGGGTAGAGCTGGATCTGCGCAACGAGAAGATTACGTATAAAATACGAGAGCATTCGTTGCAAAAGCTGCCCTATATCCTCGTCGTGGGCGACAAGGAGAAGGCGGCTGGTGCCGTTGCCGTGCGGGCACGGGGTAACCGTGATCTGGGTGTGATGCCGCTGGAGGCCTTCATTTCCCTGATCGGGCAGGACATCGCCGACAAGGTCTGATGCATTGCCGGGTACGCCGCAGAGATCCCGCCGTGCTGCGGCGTATCGCCACATTTTTCGTGGCTTGTTGATTGAAGGAATACAGCCATCGCTACTGAATTTCGTGACCGTCGCCAGCGCGAGGAGCGCAAGCACCGCCTGAACCGTGAAATCATGGCTCCCGAGGTTCGCCTCTCCGGGCCTGAGAACGAGCCGCTCGGGGTGGTCAGCCTCATGGAAGCCCTCCGCATGGCGGGCGAGCTGGATGTGGACCTGGTGGAGATTGCCGCTACGGCCAACCCTCCCGTGTGCCGCCTTGTGGACTATGGAAAGTTCAAGTACCAAGAGCAGAAGCGCGCGGCCGAGGCCAAGGCCAAGCAGACGGTCATCGAAATCAAGGAAGTCAAATTCCGTCCGGGCACGGACGATGGCGACTACAACATCAAGCTGCGCAACATCCGCCGCTTCCTCGCGGAAGGCGACAAGTGCAAGATCACGCTGCGTTTCCGCGGTCGGGAAATCACCCACCAGGAAATCGGTTTGGCCCTGCTCAACCGCATCCGCGACGATCTGGGCGACACGATCCTGATCGAGCAGTTCCCGAAGCTCGAAGGGCGCCAGATGATCATGATGATCGCGCCCGGCAAGCGCAAGCCCGCCGCAAAGGCGGTGGCAGAAGGGGCCCCGGCCACCTGAGTGGCGGGCCAGAAGTGTCTCCGGATGCATGCGAATGCATCCGGGCATGGCATGGGTTTCGTACCCTGCCGCGTCCACCTTGGTGGCCGCAAAGAAGTGGCTCGGGGCCTGCAAGTTTGTGGATGGGTCTGCAAACGCCTCACGAGCACGACAAAAAGGAGCATTGAAATGCCCAAAATGAAGACCAAGAGCAGCGCGAAAAAGCGTTTCCGCGTTCGTCCCGGTGGCACCGTCAAGCGCGGTCAAGCCTTCAAACGTCACATCTTGACCAAGAAGACCACCAAGAACAAACGCCATCTGCGTGGTGCGGTGACTGTGCACGAGACCAATATGGGCTCGATTTCACAGATGCTGCCCGGCATGGGCGTTTAATTTACTGACGAACAAGGAGTACACACATGCCTCGCGTCAAACGTGGTGTAACGGCACGCGCCCGTCACAAGAAAGTCCTGGCCCTCTCCAAGGGTTTCCGCGGCCGCCGCGGCAACGTCTTCCGCATCGCCAAGCAGGCGGTGATGAAGGCAGGCCAATACGCCTACCGTGACCGCCGTACCAAGAAGCGCGTGTTCCGCCAACTGTGGATCGCCCGTATCAATGCCGCTTCCCGCGAACTGGGCCTGACCTACAGCCAGTTCACGAACGGCCTGAAGAAGGCAGCCATCGAGATCGACCGCAAGATGCTGGCCGACCTCGCGGTGCACGACAAGGCTGCCTTCGGCAGCATCGTGGAACAAGTCAAGGCCAAGCTGGCCGCCGCTTGATCTCACGATTGGCAGCTATCCTCTCCGGGTAGCTGCCTGCGCAACAACAGCAAGGGCTAGGGCTTGAAAAGGCGCTAGCCCTTGTTTATTTCTTCAAGACGACAAAGAGTTGGTATGAACGAGCTGGATTCCCTGGTAGACGCCGCCCGCAGGATGTTCGCGGACGCGGCCACGCCCACCGACCTGGAAAATGCCAAGGCCCAGTTCCTGGGCAAGGCCGGGCGGGTGACCGAACTCCTCAAGGGCCTGGCCCAGCTGCCTGTCGAGGAGAAGAAGTCCCGGGGTGCCGCGGTGAACGTGGCCAAGCAGGCCATTGAGCAGGCCCTGAACGAGCGCCGCCAGGCCCTGGCCGACGCCGAACTGCAGGCGCAGTTGCAGGCCGAGGCGCTCGACGTGACACTGCCCGGCCGCCAGCGGGGGCAGGGCGGCCTGCACCCCGTCTCGCTCACCCTGGAGCGCATCGAGGGCATCTTCGGATCCATGGGTTTCGACGTGGCGGACGGCCCGGAAATCGAATCCGACTGGTTCAACTTCACTGCATTGAACACGCCGGAGGACCATCCCGCGCGCTCGATGCATGACACCTTCTACGTGGAGGGCGGCACGGCGTCTGCCCCGCTGCTGCTGCGCACGCACACCAGCCCGATGCAGATCCGCCATGCCGTCCAGCATGTGAAGAAGCACCGCGCGCTGCTGGATGCCGGCCAGCCCATGCCCGAGATCCGCGTGATCGCCCCGGGCCGTACCTACCGGGTGGACAGCGATGCCACGCATTCGCCGATGTTCCACCAGTGCGAAGGGCTCTGGATCGGCGAGAACGTCAGTTTCAAGGACCTGAAGGTCGTGTTCACCGCCTTCTGCCGCACCTTCTTCGAAAGCGACGACCTGGTGCTGCGGTTCCGCCCGAGCTTCTTCCCGTTCACCGAGCCGAGCGCCGAAATCGACATCCAGTTCCAGGATGGTCCGCTGGCAGGCCGCTGGCTGGAAGTGGCGGGCTCCGGGCAGGTGCATCCCAACGTGGTGCGCAACATGGGGCTCGATCCCGAGAAGTACATCGGTTTCGCATTCGGCATGGGCCCCGACCGCCTGACCATGCTGCGCTACGGCGTCAACGACCTGCGCCTGTTCTTCGACGGCGACATCCGCTTCCTCTCGCAGTTCCAGTAAGCGCTGAACCCCTTTTCGACTTCGCCGCGCGGGCCCGGCCCCTGCGGCGCCGGCCGCTCCTTTTGAATCGACTATGCAATTTCCTGAATCCTGGCTGCGCGAATTCTGCAACCCGCCCCTGTCCACGGCAGAGCTGGCCGAAACCCTCACCATGGCGGGCCTGGAGGTGGAGGATCTGTCCCCCGTCGCGCCCCCGTTCCACGGGGTGGTGGTGGGCGAGATCAAGGAAGCGGTGCAGCATCCCAATGCCGACCGGCTGCGGGTGTGCCAGGTCGATGTCGGCCAGCCCACTCTGCTGAACATCGTCTGCGGTGCGGCCAACGCTCGCGTGGGCATCAAGGTGCCCTGCGCCACGGTGGGTGCCGAACTGCCTCCGGGCGAGGACGGCAAGCCTTTCTCCATCAAGGTGGGCAAGCTCCGCGGCGTGGAGAGCCAGGGCATGCTCTGCTCCGCGCGCGAACTCAAGCTCTCGGAAGACCATGAAGGCCTGTTCGAGCTGCCGGTGGATGCGCCGGTGGGGCAGGACATCCGCCAGTACCTCGCGCTCGACGACACGCTGTTCACGCTCAAGCTCACGCCCAACCTGGCGCATGCCCTGAGCGTGTACGGTATCGCGCGCGAAGTGTCGGCGTTGACGGGTGCTCCGCTGCGCGAGCCCGCGTTCACCGCGGCTCCGGTGGGCGGTGCCGACGTGCTGCCCGTCAAGATCAGTGCGCCGGACCTGTGCGGCCGCTTTTCCGGCCGCGTGGTGCGCCATATCAACGCGATGGCTGCCACTCCGCGCTGGATGCTGGACCGCCTCGCGCGCTGCGGCCAGCGCGGCGTGTCGCCGCTGGTGGACATCTCCAACTATGTGATGTTCGAGCTGGGTCGGCCATCGCATATCTTCGACCTGGAGAAGATCCATGGCGGGCTGGACGTGCGCTGGGGCCGCGAAGGCGAGTCGCTGAAGCTGCTCAATGGCGCTACGGTCGATGTCGATGGTCAGGTCGGGGTGATCTCCGACGAACGGCAGGTGGAATCGCTGGCCGGCATCATGGGCGGGGACGCCACCGCGGTGTCCGACGGTACGCGCCATATCTACATCGAGGCGGCCTTCTGGTGGCCCAAGGCGGTGGCAGGCCGGTCGCGCCGTTTCAACTTCTCCACCGATGCCGGCCACCGCTTCGAGCGCGGCGTGGACCCTCGATTGACGGTGGAGCATATCGAGCGCATCACGCAACTGGTGCTGGAGATCTGCGGCACGCCAGAGACGGTCTGCGGCCCCATCGATGACCAGGCGCCGAACCTGCCGCAAGCCCGGCCGGTGACGCTGCGGGTCGAGCGCGCCGCCAAGGTGATCGGTATGCCGCTGACGCAGGCGCAATGCGCCGATGCGCTGCGCAAGCTCGGTTTGCAGCCGGAAGAGGGCGACGGCCGCCTTACGGTCACGCCGCCGTCCTATCGTTTCGACATCGCGATCGAGGAAGATTTGATAGAGGAAGTGGTGCGCATCGTGGGCTACGGCCAGTTGCCCGAGACGCCGCCCCTCGCCCCGATCACGCCCAAGCTGCGGCGCGAAGATCGCCGCAGCGCCTTCGCGGTGCGCCGGGAGCTGGCGGCCCTCGGATACCAGGAAACCATCAATTTCAGCTTCGTGGAAGAGCAGTGGGAGCGCGACCTCGCGGGCAATGCGGATCCCATCCGCCTGCTGAATCCCATTGCCAGCCAGATGAGCGTCATGCGCTCGTCGCTGGTGGGATCGCTGCTGCAGGTGCTGAAATTCAATCTCGACCGCAAGGCTCCGCGGGTGCGTGTGTTCGAGCTGGGCCGCGTGTTCCTGCGCGATGCGGGCGTGGCCGGCTCCGACGCCACGGTCGAAGGTTTCCACCAGCCGATGCGTGTCGCGGGCGCGGCCTACGGAGCAGGGGATTTGCTGCAGTGGAGCCGCAAGGACGATGCGGTGGACTTCTTCGACGTGAAGGGCGATGTGGAAGCGCTGCTCGCTCCGCGCCAGGCCGTGTTCGAGCCCGCCGAGCATCCGGCGATGCACCCGGGGCGTTGCGCTCGCGTGCTGATGGATGGGCGCAGCATCGGCTTCATTGGCGAGCTGCATCCCAAGTGGCGTCAGCAATGGGATTTCGCGCAGGCTCCGGTGCTGTTCGAACTCGAGCTGGACGCGGTGCTGGCGCGCGATGTCCCGCGGTTTGCCGCGGTGGGCAAGCAGCAGGCCGTGGAGCGCGACATCGCCATCGTCGTGTCCGAGCAGACGACCCATGCGGACGTCATGCGCGTGATCGGCAGCGCGCTGCCCGCCACGCGCCTGCGCTCGTCGGTGCTCTTCGACGTCTTCCGGCCCAAGCGCGGCAAGGATGGCGAGCCGGTGGCCGGCTTTGCCCCGGGGGAGAAAAGCTTCGCGGTGCGACTGGCCCTGGGCGACGGCGTGATGGCGCTCACCGACGCGGAGATCGACGAATCGCTGCAGGCGGTGTTGCAGAAGCTGGAGCAGCAACTGGGGGCGCGACTGCGGTGATGACTTTGACCAACACTCCCAAGGGCTCGGACATGATGGAATTGGCCGTGGAGAGCCTGGAGACGCCTGCGCTGACCAAGGCACAGCTCGCGGAACTGCTGTTCGACCAGATCGGCCTGAACAAGCGTGAGTCCAAGGACATGATCGATGCGTTCTTCGACCTGATCGCGCAGCGCCTGGTGGATGGCCAGGACGTGAAGATTTCCGGGTTCGGAAATTTCCAGATACGCACCAAGGCACCGCGCCCGGGGCGCAACCCGCGCACGGGAGAAGCCATTCCGATCCAGGCGCGCCGGGTGGTCACCTTCCATGCCAGCACCAAGCTGAAGGAGCAGATCCAGGGCGGCGGGTCGTCCGCCGCCTGACGAGGGTGGGGCGCTCACACACCTTTCGGCCGGCACTTGACTGAGCCGCTGGCGCGTTCCCCGGCCCTGCAGTACCCTTCCCGCCGTCCGCTTCTACCCTTTGCGCACTTCCATGGGCACGCCGCTTCCTTCCATTCCCGCGAAAAGGTACTTCACCATCGGCGAAGTCGCCGAACTGTGCGGAGTCAAGCCCCATGTGCTGCGGTACTGGGAGCAGGAGTTCACGCAGCTGCGCCCCATGAAGCGCAGGGGAAACCGCAGGTACTACCAGCACCACGAGGTGCTGATGATCCGGCGCATCCGGGAGTTGCTGTATGACCAGGGCTTCACGATCAGTGGGGCGCGCAACCGCCTGCAGGAGGTGGACAGCCATGGAGAGGGTGACGAAGGCGAAGTGCCCGTGGCGTCGGGCAGCGCAGGTGCTGACGCGGAGCGCGGTGGCCTGTCCCTGGAAGGGATGCGGAAAGAATTATTGGAAATTCGTGCACTTTTGTCCGGCCACTGATTTTTTGCCATATAATCTAAGTCTTGTCGGCGTGTAGCGCAGCCTGGTAGCGCACTTGCATGGGGTGCAAGGGGTCGCGAGTTCGAATCCCGCCACGCCGACCATTGATGTGAGAGGCCCAGCTTTGAAAGAAGCTGGGCCTTTTTTCTTTGGCGGGCCTCTGGTTTCAATCCTGCTTCGTTCCAGGGCGTGCTGGCTGTGCCCGGCGCTGCGTCCGCCCGCAATCAAAAAAACCCGGAGCGGTGCCCCGGGCCTTGTCGCTTTCGGCCTCTTGCAGAGGCCCCGGGGAAGGCCCCGGACTACTGTCAGATGCGTCCCATCAGCAGCAGGATGAGCAGAATCACCACGACCAGACCCACGCCGCCGCTGGGCCCATAGCCCCAGGAGCGGCTGTGCCCCCAGGTCGGCAGCACACCGACCAGGATGAGGATCAGGATGATGAGCAGGATGAGAGAGATCGACATGGTGTTTGCCCTTCCGTATGTTGTGGAGAGATGGTGTGAGGCATTGTTGAAGGGGGCTCGGGAGCGGGCGGCAGGCCGGAAGCGCTCGCGGGCGTAGGAGGGAATCGACGCAGCCGCGGGAAGGCATAACCTCTTTTCGCGTGCATGGGAGCAGCTTCGCGGTGGCCGCGTGCGGATACGCCGGTCCCCGTACACACTGGTGCCAACCCAGACTCATTGCCCTCCATTCCATGAACGCACGTACCGGCGCTCTTTCGTCACCGTTGTCGGCCTTGCGCCCCCCGTTGTCCCAGGCGGCGGATGCCGCATCGCCGCAGCCACGGCCGGAATCGCGCAAGGGGCCGGAAACTCCGGTGGGGTTGACGGCGCGCAAGCGCACGGCATCCAGCGCCGGGCTCGATGCATTGCCTCCGCGCAGCCAGTTGCGCGCAAGTCCTTCCGGCGTGGGTGGCAGTTCACCGTTCAAGCGACAGCGCACATCAGACAACCCGGCAGACACGCTGGCAGTGGCCATGCACCCTGATGGGGAGAAAACTCCCGACAGCGGAGCGGCCCTATCGTCGGGACAAGGTCGCCCCGCAACGGCGCCAACGCTGCATGCAGCGGCTGGCGAGGCGCCTCAAATCCCCAAGCCATCCGGCAGCGAATCCCATGGGCATACAGGCACGGACATGCCACCCGAGGTGGACAATGGACCGCAGCATGCCAACGGGCCGGAGTTCACCATGCCGCACTTCGCGCCGAAGCCGTCCCATCCGCATTTCGGCCATGGGGACAATGACCCGGAAGACGGCGAAGATGAACCTCACCGTGCTGACGGCTCCACGCGCAAGGCCATCACGGCGCAGGAGCAGCAGATGGCGAACCAGAATGCGCTCACTGAAGCCTCCGTGCGAGCACAGATGCAGGCTGCGCTCAACGAATTCACGATGAAGAGCATGGAAGCCCTGGCCAAAGCGATCAAGTCGATGGCCAAGTCTGTTGCCGATCTGGTCAGCTGATCTATCCAGTGCGGCACTTCTGCAGGCGGGCGTATGGCGGTTCGTGGAAATGCGTGATACCCGCCGATCAGACCTGTTGATTGGCACAGGGAGTGTGTGAGCGCGGCATGCCTGCCAAATTGATCCGGGCACGCGAGGCACCGGTGTCGCTGTCCTCGGTCAGGCCTATTTCCGACGTGCGGGGGCCTCCAGGACCGGCCACAATGCGCCATGGCAACCGAAAAACAGAAAATGCTGGCCGGCGAGCTCTACCATGCCGGCGATCCGGAACTGCAGGCCGACATGGCCGCTGCGCGCCGCTGGATGGCAAGGTACAACGACATGGCGGCCCACGCCAGCCTGGATGCGCGCGGGCGGCACATGCTGCTGCTGGAAGGCCTCGGGTCCGTCGGTGAAGGCACGGTGGTGCGGCCGCCATTCCATTGCGACTACGGTTTCAACATCCACCTGGGATCGGGCGTGTTCCTGAACTTCAATTGCGTGATCCTCGACGTGGTGGAAGTGCACATCGGCGACGGAACGCAGATCGGGCCCGGCGTGCAGATCTACGCAGCGGACCATCCCCGCGACGCGGCCACCCGTGCCACCGGGCTGGAGTCGGGCCGGCCGGTGCACATCGGCCGCGACGTCTGGATCGGCGGCGGGGCGATCCTGCTGCCGGGCGTCACGGTGGGGGATGGAGCGGTGATCGGCGCGGGCAGCGTCGTCACGCGCGACGTGGCGGGCGGTGCCACCGTGGGCGGCAATCCCGCGCGGCCGCTGCGCCCCCGCTGAGAAGCACGCCGGAAGACCGCCGTACGGCGGCTGTCCTCGCAGCGGCGGTCAGGTACCGTCCGGCTCTCCCAGGAAGCCGCCGCTCTGGTGCGTCCACAGCCGGGCATATACGCCGCCCTGGGCCAGCAGTTCGGCATGCGTGCCCTGCTCGGCGATGCGGCCGGCGTCGAGCACGATGAGCCGGTCCAGTGCCGCGATGGTGGAGAGGCGGTGGGCGATGGCGATGACGGTCTTGCCTTGCATCAGGGTGTCCAGGCTCTGCTGGATGGCGGCTTCCACTTCCGAATCGAGCGCGCTCGTGGCCTCGTCCAGCAACAGGATGGGTGCGTCCTTCAACATGACCCGGGCGATGGCCACGCGCTGGCGCTGGCCACCCGACAGCTTCACTCCGCGCTCGCCCACCTGCGCGTCGTAGCCGCTGCGGCCCTGCAGGTCGGTGAGCTGGTCGATGAAGGCGGCGGCTTCCGCGCGTTCGGCGGCCTGGTGCATCTGCGCGTCCGTGGCATCGGGGCGGCCGTAGAGGATGTTGTCGCGCATCGATCGATGCAGCAGGGAGGTGTCCTGCGTGACCATGCCGATGGACTGGCGAAGGCTGTCCTGGGTCACGTGGGCGATGTCCTGGCCATCGATGAGCACGCGGCCGGCCTGGACGTCGTGGAAGCGCAGCAGCAGGTTCACGAGCGTGGACTTGCCCGCACCGGAGCGTCCGATGAGGCCGATGCGCTCGCCGGGCCGTATGGTCAGGTGCAGGTCGTCGATCACCGGGCGTCCCGGCTGGTAGCCGAAGGTCACGCCCTCGAACGTCACCTCGCCGCGCGTCACCGCCAGGGGACGGGCGTCCGGTGCGTCCACCACGGTGCGGGAGCGGGTGAGGGTGTTGATGCCGTCCTGGATGGTGCCGACGCTCTCGAACAGCGTGGTCACTTCCCACATGACCCAGTGCGCATGGCCCGAGACCCGCAGCGCCATGGCCGTGACCGCCGCCACCGCGCCCGCGCCTACCTGGCCCATCGACCAGAGCCACAGTGCCGTGCCGCAGGCTCCCAGGATCATGGCCACGACCAGTACGTGGTTGACGATCTCGAAGGTGCTGACAAGACGCATCTGCGCATAGCCCGTGTGCTTGAAGGCATCCATGGCCGCGCGGGCGAATTCCGCCTCGCGCCGCGTGTGGGAGAACAGCTTGACGGTGGCGATGTTGGTGTAGGCGTCGGTGATGCGGCCCGTCATCACGGAGCGGGCATCGGCCTGCGCCTTGCCCACCTTGCCCAGCCGTGGCACGAAGTACCAGCAGGCGGCGGCGTAGCACAGCACCCACAGCGCGAAGGGCACGAGCAGCCGGACGTCGAAGCCGGCGGCCAGCGCAAGGATGGTGACCAGATAGACGCCCATTCCGATCACCACATCGGTGGTCGTGAAGATCATGTCGCGCACGGCCAGCGCAGTCTGCATGATCTTGGTGGTGATGCGGCCGGCGAACTCGTCCGCATAGAAGGACATGCTCTGGCCGAGCATCAGGCGGTGGAAGTTCCAGCGCAACCGCAGCGGGAAGTTGATGGCGAGCACCTGGTGCTTCACACTCGTCTGCAGGACCACCAGCCCGATGCTGGCCACCATCAGGCCCGCGATCAGCCAGAGGGCCCCCCGGTGCTCCGTCCAGAGGCTGCCGGAAGTCGTTCCGGACAGCCAGTCCACCAGGTGCCCGAGCACCGAGAAAAGGATGGCCTCATAGACGGCGATGGCCGCCGACAGCGCCGCCATCGCCATCACATGGCCGCGCAGGCCTTGCGTGCAGGCCCACACGAAAGCCATGAAGCCCTTGGGCGGCAGTGTGGGTTCGGTGGAGGGGTAGGGGGGGACGCGGTTTTCGAAGTACTGGAACACGGGCAGGCTCACTCCTGATCAGGCCGCAATGGTAGGTGCGCTGCGCGCCGCACGTGCGGGAGGGGTCAATCGGTGCCATGTAGGCCAAGGTCGCGTTCTGGGCGGCAAGGGCCATTCCTGCCCATGGCCACGGCCGGGTTCCCTAGAATCCGCGTCCGGCAGGCGGCAGCGCCCCTGCGAGAAAACCATACAACAGCGCGCCCGGGGGCTGTCCTGGCGGCCGCGCACAGAAAGGAATCGCTTCTCATGCTGACAATGGCCCATCCCGGGTGGACGTGGGGCGTGATCGCCGTCGCCACCGCCGCCGTCATCCTGCGGCCCGCGCGCGTTCCCGAGGCCGTGTGGGCCGTCGGGGGCGCCATCGTGCTCGCCGTGTCCGGCCTGTTGCCCTGGACGCAGGCATGGAAAGGCGTGCTGCGTGGACACGACGTGTACCTGTTCCTGGCCGGCATGATGCTGCTGTCGGAAATGGCACGCCGCGAAGGGGTGTTCGACTGGCTGGCCGTCGAGGCGGCACGCCGGGCGCGGGGCTCCGGCGAGCGCCTCTTCGCATGGGTTTTCGGCGTCGGCACGCTCGTGACCGCGACGCTGTCCAACGATGCCACGGCCGTCGTGCTCACGCCGGCGGTGATCGCCGTGGCGCGGGCCGTGGGTGCGGCGCCGCTGCCGTATCTGCTGATCTGCGCATTCGTGGCCAATGCGGCCAGTTTTCTCCTGCCTATCTCCAATCCGGCCAACCTGGTCCTGTGGGGCGGGGGGCAGATGCCGTCGCTGCCCCATTGGCTGGGAATGTTCGGCCTGCCCTCCCTCGCGGCGATCGGTTCCACCTATTGGGTCCTGAAATGGCGTGTCCGGAGGGATATCGACCGGCCCGTGGCCGCCGAGGTGCCAGCCCGCCCCCTGGGCGCCGGTGGCCGCCTGGCCGCTGCAGGGCTGGCGGTGTCGGCGATGGTACTCGTGGGGTGCGCCTGGTGGCGGATTCCGCTGGGCGCTCCGACGCTGGGGGCCGCTTTGCTGACGTTGGCGTTGCTGCGGGCGGGCTGTGGCCACCAGGTGGTGCCGGTGTTGAAATCGGTGTCCTGGGGCGTGCTGCCGCTGGTGGCCGGGCTCTTCGTTTTCGTGCAGGCGCTGGAAGTCACCGGGGTGGTGGGGCTCCTGGCCCGCATGCTGGCAGAGGCTGCGGCGGCCGCGCCGCTGGCCGCAGGCCCGGTGCTCGGGGCACTGCTGGGTTTCGGCGCCAACCTGGTCAACAACTTGCCGGCCGGCCTGCTGGCTGGTGCCGCCCTGGAGGCCGCCCATGCCGCAGAGCCGCTGCGGGCTGCTGCACTCATCGGTGTCGATCTCGGCCCCAACCTTTCCATCACCGGTTCGCTCGCGACCCTCCTGTGGCTGGCGGCTCTGCGGCGTGAAGGGATCGAGGTGAGCGCGCTGCAGTTCCTGAAGTTCGGCGCCTGGGTGATGCCTCCAGCGCTCGCGGCAGCCCTTCTGGTGCTGATGGGCATGGCGGCCGCCGGGCTGTAGGCCGCTGGCGCCCGCCCGGGCATCCCGGCAGGACAGTGGGTACCCATGAAAGCTATGGAGTAGGGGCACATGATTGTCACAAAAAAGCCCAAACGGCCCCAGCTCGCAAAAACGGCGTTCCGTTGAAGCTATCCTCAGACGTTTCATCCCATCCCGCTGTGCCGCATCCACGTGCTCCGCGCGTGTTCCGTTTTCCGCCGCCCATGCCTTCGCCACTCGCTTTGCGCCTGCCTGCACGGTTTCCGTGGCTGGGCATTTCCGCGGTGCTGCTGGCCCTGGGCTTGGGCGCCGGGCTCTGGCAATGGCAGCGGACGTCGGTGGACGCCATTGCGCAGGCGCGTTTCGAGCGCAAGGCGTCGGCGGCCACCGTCGCGCTCGAGACCCATGTCGGGCGCTACCTCGGGCTGCTCACCGGGGTGCGCGGGCTCTTCATCGCCAACCCCCACCTGACCCGTGCCGAGTTCGACAACGCCTTGCGCGAACTGCGGCTCTGGCCCCAGTACGCAGGTATCGTCAATCTGGCATTCACGCGCTACGTGCTGAGCGCCGACAGGGCCGCATTCGAAGCGTCGGTGCGGGCAGATGCCTCCCTGGCCGCCGACGGCATGCCACCGTTCGCCATCCGCCCGGAAGGCGATCGCCCGGACTACTACATCGCGGACTACGTGTGGCCGCGGTCGGGCAACATGGGGGTCG
This sequence comes from Paracidovorax avenae, assembly GCA_003029925.1. Classification (GTDB taxonomy): domain Bacteria; phylum Pseudomonadota; class Gammaproteobacteria; order Burkholderiales; family Burkholderiaceae_C; genus Paracidovorax; species Paracidovorax avenae_A. The sequence goes on from CP028296.1 coordinate 2,714,428, forward strand.
TGGGGCTGGACATGGGGGCCGTACCCGCCACCATGGAGTCCGTGCGCTACAGCCGCGACAGCGGCAGCGCCATCGCTTCCGCACCCTATGACATGCTGCAGGCCTCCGAGCACCGGGCTGCATTCAGCCTGCGCCTGCCGGTGTTCACCGACGGTGCGGGAGGCGGCCAGCGCTACGTGGGCTCCGTGGCGGCCGCGATACGGTTCCATGACCTGGTCAGCGCGCTGCGCGAGGAGGGGCGCCTCACAGGGCTGGGGCTGGGGGTGCAGGATGTCGGCTCGGTACGGGGCGCACCACCCGCTGGCACCCGGACGATGCTGGAACTGCCTGCCACGGCGTCCGGCGCACATCGCTACGAGCGCGAACTGCAGATCTACGACCGGCGGTGGAAGCTGACGTTCGTTTCGCAGGACAGCTTCCTGTCGCCCGCCGAGCAGGCGGTGCCCTGGCTGGCCGCAACAGGAGGAGCGCTGGCCACGTTGCTGCTGGTGCTTCTGGCGGCCTCCTGGCGCTGGCGCCACGCCGCGCTGAAAGATCCTTTCCAGACGCTGTTCGACCAGGCCGCGGTGGGGGTGGCGCAGGTGGATACCGCAACGCGGCGCTTCGTGCGCGCGAATGCGCGTTTCTGCCAGATCCTGGGCTATGAACCGCAGGAACTGCTGGCACTCACCGTGCGCGACGTGACCCACCAGGACGACCAGGCCGAGACCGAGGCCGTGATCGACCGCCTCGCGGCGGGTGGGCAGCAGGAATACCGGTACGAGAAGCGCTACCGCCGCAAGGACGGCCAGATGGTCTGGGCGGAATTGCGTCTGGCGCCGATGCGCGACGACCGCAGGCAGCCGGCCCAGCACATCGCCGTCGTACAGGACATCAGCGACCGCAAGCAAATGGAAGCGGCGCAGCGCGACAGCGAAGCGCGGCTGCGGCAGATCCTCTACCGTCTGCCGGTGGGGGTCTGCCTCGTCGCGCGGGACGGAACACTGAGCTTCCGCAACGAGCGCTTCGAGCAGATCTGCCGCCATGCCGACGCAGTGCCTTCCACGGTGCGCGAGTGGTGGGAGGCGGTGCAGCCGGACGCGCTGCGCCGGGAGCAGGCCATGGCGGACTGGGACGCCGCCTGCACTGCCGCACGGGCCGGCGACGGCACGTTGCCGTCTCGCGAATACGCCATCACCTGCGGCGATGGCTCCGTGCGCACGGTGGACATGGCCGGGGTGTTGCTGGATGGTGCCTGCCTCATCACGATGGTGGACCTGAGCCAGCACAAGGCCGCTGAGGAGGAGATCCACTACCTGGCCTACTACGATCCCCTGACGCAGCTCCCCAATCGGCGGCTGCTGGTGGACCGGTTGCAGCAGGCACTGGCTGCCAGCGTGCGCCGCGGACGGTGCGGCGCCGTGCTCATGCTGGATCTGGACAATTTCAAGACCCTCAACGAGACGCAGGGGCATGAGCGCGGCGACATGCTCCTGCGCCAGGTGGCCCAGCGCCTGCGTGGCTGCGTGCAGAACGAGGACACGGTGGCGCGGCACGGAGGCGACGAGTTCGTCGTGGTGCTGGAAGACCTGGGCCAGAGCCCGCAGGGCGCGGCTGCCCGGGCGGAGGAGATGGGGCAGAAGATCCTGGCGGCGATGCGCCATCCGTTCATGCTGGAGGGCGAGGCCCACCATACGACGTTGAGCATGGGCGTGACCGTGTTCCAGGGAGCGAGGGAGACGGTGGACGAGCTGCTGCAGCGCACGGACCTCGCCATGTACCAGGCCAAGGCCAGCGGCCGCAATGCACTGCGGTTCTACGATCCGCAGATGCAGGCATCGGTCGCTGCGCGCGCGGCCCTGGAAACCGACCTGCGGGACGGCCTGGGCCGTGGCGAGTTCGAGCTGTTCTATCAACCGCAGGTGCACCACGGCCACATCGTGGGAGCCGAGGCCCTGCTGCGGTGGCGCCATCCGGCCCGCGGTTTCGTCTCGCCTGGCGAGTTCATTCCGCTCGCGGAGGAAACCGGGCTCATCCTTCCCCTGGGGGAATGGGTGCTGCGTGCAGCATGCGAGCGGCTGGCCCAATGGTCGCGCCATCCGGTGCTGTCCCAGATCAGCCTGTCGGTGAACGTGAGCGCACGGCAGTTCCACCAGGGCGGATTCGTCGGGCAGGTGCTGGCGGCGCTGGCGGGCACGGGCGCGGAAGGGCGCCGCCTCAAGCTCGAGATGACCGAAAGTCTTCTGCAGCAGGACCTGGAAGACACCATCCAGAAGATGCAGCAGTTGCGCGCCTATGGCGTGGGGTTTTCCCTGGACGATTTCGGTACCGGATATTCATCGCTGGCCTACCTCAAGCGCCTTCCGCTCGATGAGCTCAAGATCGACCAGAGCTTCGTGCGCGATGTGCTCACCGATCCGAACGATGCCTCCATTGCCCGGACCATCGTGGCTCTGGGGACCAGCCTGGGCCTGCGGGTGATCGCCGAAGGTGTCGAGACGGAGGCCCAGCGCGTTTTCCTGGAGCGCAACCATTGCCACGCCTGGCAAGGGTATCTGTTGAGCCGTCCGGTGAGTGCGGACGACTTCGAGCACCTGGTCCTTGCGTTTCCGCCAAAGGATGCAGCTGTCGCGTCTCCGCCAACGGAATGAGGTGGCAGGCGTGGCGGAACTCAAGACCCTCGTGCTGTACGCCGTGACGGCGCTGGCGGAAATCGCGGGATGCTACCTGCCGTGGCTGTGGCTGCGCCAGGACCGCAGTGCCTGGTTCCTGGTGCCGGGGGCTGCGTGCCTGGCCCTGTTCGCCTGGCTCCTCACTCTGCATCCTGCTGCAGCCGGACGCGTCTATGCCGCCTATGGCGGGGTGTACGTGGCCGTGGCGCTGGGGTGGCTCTGGGCGGTGGACGGCATCCGGCCCGACCGCTGGGATCTCGCCGGCGCAGCGGTGACGCTGGCGGGCATGGCCATCATCGCCTTCGCGCCCCGCGGCGCGGCGTGAAACTCGGCACTTCAGGCTCCGGCCGTCGCGGCGGCAGCGCCTTAACGGAAGAGCGACCGCAATTCGCTGCCGGACATGCCTCGGCCGATGGCCTCCTTCCAGGGTGACAGGTCGTGATTCACCGCGGGATTCCAGCGGCTGGCGGGCCGGTCGGTGCAGGTGACGATCGTGGCGTGGGCAAGGTCCATACGGTCCACGCGGCTGCCTTGCGGGTGCGACCACGCCGGATGGCGCATGCCCAGCGGCATGGACTGGATGGGATCCTGTTCCCGCACGAACTGGCGCAGCGCGAATCGCATTCCGGGGTTGCTCCCCAGGCGCAGTTCCAGCGCCTCCTGGAATCTCCCCTCGATCCCGTCCGGGGCGATCCTGGGAGGATTGAACGCGTAGGTACTCACCTGGCCGTCGATTTCCTTATTCCGCAGGAAGTTGGCGATGTCCACTCCCGCGAGAATGCCGACCGCCGCTCCCAGGCTGTGGCCCGTCACCGAAACCGACAGCAGCCGGCCCGCATTCCGGGCATCGGCTGCACTGGCGGCCAGCAGCGACCGCAGGGTGCGTCCCTCCGCCCGGGATGCCCGGGCCTCTTCATGCCAGCGGTCCTGCCAGCCCATGCCCACGGCCCCGAGGGCCGGCAGATGGTCGCCGAATGGATTGCGGTGCGGCCGGGTCCATTGGCTGCTGATGTCGCAGAGCAAATCCTTGCGGTCGTCCATGCGCGTGCCGGAAAAGGCCAGGACCAGCACTTCGGCGTCCTGCGTGGCGCCTTTCCAGCACCGCAGCGCGGGCGTGGACCATGCGGACTCGAAGCCCAGCCCTCCCACGGGCGGAATCCCGCTGGCATCCTCGGTGTAGGCGTGGCCTGAAAGGGCGCGCATGCATTCGAGCACTTCGCGCCGCATCCGCTCCAGGGCCGCTGGAGAAATGGAAGCGTGGCCGCCGCTGCCCTCGGCCGGGGCCGCCGGCAGGTCCACGCAGGCCAGCGCCTGGCCCAGATCCACCTGGGTCAGGTCGATGCCACCCGGAGGGTGAGTGACGTTGCGTGGCGGGGCCGGGTGGGCTGGACCAGTGCGAGCGGCGAGCGGGCCATCGACCGCCGTGCGCGGTGCGGCTCGGGGCGGCAGGTGCATGCCGTTCTCGGGAAGTCTGCGCTGCCGCCCCGCATCGGGGGGCGCAGCCTGCAGGGCAGGCGATAGCGACCGTGGCATCGTGGAGGGGCGTATGTTGCCTCGCGAGGAGAGGGGATGTATGGCCATGTCGGGCGGGTAATCGGGAGGGACGCTGCGGGAAGGCAGTGGAGGGACGAATGCCTCCGTTGTTCTGCTTGTCGGAATTTGACGGCAGTCCGTATTGCAGCGTCGGCATGCCAGGCACCGGCCCTCGCGGGCGAAGCACCGGTGGCACGCGCGAAGCCCGGAAACAGCTGGCGGGCCGGTGGGCCACGGTATCATCCGGCGCTGCCCGGCAGACATGGGAGGCTTTGCCGTCCGTCCGTTCCGGGCATTGCCTTGCCGCCCTTTGCCACGCTGCACCCACGCCTGCCGCCCCATCCGTGCGCCTCAATTCCATCAAACTCGCCGGCTTCAAGTCGTTCGCCGAACCTACGCACTTCGTGCTGCCGGGGCAGCTCGTGGGCGTGGTGGGGCCCAACGGCTGCGGCAAGTCCAACATCATGGATGCGGTGCGCTGGGTGCTCGGAGAGTCCAAGGCGAGCGAACTGCGCGGCGAATCGATGCAGGACGTGATCTTCAACGGAACCACGCACCGCAAGCCCGCCAGCCGCTCGAGCGTGGAACTGGTCTTCGATAACGCGGACCACCGGGCCGGCGGGCAGTGGAACCAGTACGCCGAGATTGCCGTCAAGCGCGTGCTCACGCGGGAGGGCAACAGCAGCTACTTCATCAACAACCAGCCCGTGCGCCGCCGCGACGTGCAGGACGTGTTCCTGGGCACCGGCCTGGGTCCCCGCGCGTACGCCATCATCGGACAGGGAACGATCAGCCGCATCATCGAATCGCGTCCGGAAGAGCTGCGGCTTTTCCTGGAGGAGGCGGCAGGTGTCTCCAAGTACAAGGAGCGCCGCCGCGAGACCGAGAACCGCCTGGCCGACACGCGCGAGAACCTCACGCGCGTGGAGGACATCCTGCGCGAGCTGAACGCGAACCTGGAGCGCCTGGAGAAGCAGGCGGAGGTGGCGGCACGCTACAACGCGCTGCAGTCGGACGTGACGCTGCGGCAGCACCAGCTCTGGTTCCTCAAGCGCGCCGACGCGGAAGCCGAACAGAGCCGCGTTCGCACGGAAGGGCTGCAGGCCGTGAACGATCTGGAATCCCGCATGGCCGACCTGCGCCATGTGGAGGCGGATCTGGAAACGATCCGCCAGGCCCACTATGCCGCTGGCGACCAGGTCAACCAGGCGCAGGGCCGGCTTTACGAGGCAACCGCAGAGGTCGGCAAGCTGGAGGCGGAGATCCGCTACGTGGTGGAAGGGCGCCAGCGCGTCGAGCAGCGGCTGGCCCAGCTGGACGAGCAGATCGTGCAGTGGTCGGCCCGCAAGGAAGAGGCCGAGGCCGAGATGGAAAACCTCGCCGGTGCCGGCGTGGACGCGGAGGAGCGCGCGGAAATGCTCGCCGCCCAGGTCGAGGAGCAGGCGATGCAGATGCCCGACCTGGAGGAGGCCCTGCGCCAGGCGCAGCAACGCTCCGAGGCGCAGCGTGCGTCGGTGGTGCAGGTGCAGCAGCAGATCCAGGTGCTCGCCGCCGAGCAGCGCAGCCTGCAGGAACAGCGGCGCCAGTCGGAGTCGCGGCACGATCGCCTGCGCGCCGACCGCAATGCGCTGGCAGCGCCCGATGAAGCGCGGCTTGCCAATCTGAACGGGCAATTGCAGGAGGCCGAGGAAGCCGCCGAAATGGCGGAGGCGCGGCAGGCTGAACTGCAGGACAGCGTGCCCCAGCTGGACGAGGAGCGCCGCCAGCGGCAGCAGGCCGCCAACGCCGAAGGCGCCCGCCAGGCCGACCTTTCGGCGCGGCTGGAGGCGCTCAAGGCCCTGCAGGAAAAGGTCCGAACGGACGGCAAGCTCAAGCCGTGGCTGGCCCGGCACGGGCTGGACGGGTTGCAGGGCCTGTGGAGCCGGCTGCACATCGAGCCCGGCTGGGAGAACGCGCTGGAGGCCGCACTGCGCGAGCGCCTGGGCGCGCTGGAGGTCGGGCGCCTGGATACCGTCCGTGGATTCCTCGGGGCCGGTGGGCAGGATGCCCCCCCCGCCCGCCTGGCCTTCTACAGCGCGCCCTCCGCGGCAGGGCCGTCCGGTACGGCGTCGGCCGCGCCACGTCTGGCCGACCTGCTGCGGGTGCCGGAAGCCGGCCTGCGTGCCGTGCTGGAGGACTGGCTGCAGGGTTGCCAGACGGCCGCCACGCTGGACGAAGCGCTGGACCGCCGCACGCAGCTGCGGCCCGGCGAGGCGATCTACGTTCCCGGCGGACATGCAGTCAGCGCGCACGGCGTGAGTTTCTATGCGCAGGATTCGGAGCAGTCGGGCCTGCTCGCGCGCGCACAGGAAATCGAGCACCTCGAGAAAGAACTGCGGGCCCAGGCGCTCATCCACGAGGAATCGCGCACCGCGCTCGTCCGCGCCGAGGCGGCTTATGCGGATGCCTCGCAGCGGCTGGTGACGGCCCGGCGCGAAGCCACGGAAGCCCAGGGCCGGCGCCACGAGTTGCAGGTCGAGAGCCTGCGCCTGAACCAGTTGGCGGAACAGGCCCGGACGCGGAGCGCGCAGATCGGCGCCGATCTGGCCGAGGTGGAGGCGCAACTGGCGGACCTTCAGGAGCGGTCGGTGGCTTCCGAGGCGCGTTTCGAAGAACTCGACATGCAGCTTGCCGACAGCCAGGAGCGCCATGCCCAACTGGGCGACCGGGTGATCGAGGCCGAGCGGCGCCTGAACGAGTGCCGCGAACAGCAGCGCGCCCTGGAGAGGCAGGCGCAGGAAGCGACGTTCTCACGCCGCAGTCTGGAAGCGCGGCGGGCCGAACTGGCGCGCACCATCGACACCGCGCGCGCGCAGGTCTCCTCCCTGGAGGACGAGCGCCAGCGCGCGCAGGACGAAATGGGCCGCCTGTCTTCGGCGGCGGCGCAAGGGGGCCTGCAGCAGGCGCTGGAGCTGAAGATGGAGCGCGAGAAGGCACTGGCCGCGCAGCGCAGCGAGTACGACGATCTCACGGCCCGCCTGCGCGCGAGCGACGAACGGCGGCTGCAACTGGAGCGCGCTCTCGATCCGCTGCGCCAGCGCATCACCGATTTCCAGCTCAAGGAACAGGCCGCCCGGCTGGGCCTGGAGCAATACACCAGCCTGCTCGCCGACGCGCAGGCCGACCTGGACGCCGTGGCGCGCTCCATCGAAGAAGGCGGCGTGCGGGCCGCCGGCCTGCAATCCGAGATCGACCGGCTCCATCGCGAGATCACGGCCCTGGGCGCGGTCAACCTCGCCGCACTGGACGAGTTGCAGCTGGCCCGCGAACGCAAGACCTTCCTCGATGCGCAGACCGAGGACCTGACGCTGGCCATGAACACGCTCGAGGACGCGATCCGCAAGATCGATGCCGAGACGCGCACGCTGCTGTCCGGCACCTTCGAGACCGTGAACGACCATTTCGGCCGCATGTTCCCCGAACTGTTCGGCGGCGGACAGGCGCGCCTCATCATGACCGGGGACGAAATCCTCGACTCCGGCGTGCAGGTGATGGCGCAGCCTCCGGGCAAGAAGAACCAGACCATCCACCTGCTCTCCGGCGGAGAGAAGGCGCTGACGGCCATTGCGCTGGTCTTCGCCATCTTCCAGCTCAATCCCGCACCGTTCTGCCTGCTGGACGAGGTGGACGCGCCGCTGGACGACGCGAACACCGAACGCTATGCCAAACTCGTCGCGAGCATGAGCCGCGGCACGCAGTTCCTTTTCATCAGCCACAACAAGATCGCCATGGAAATGGCCGAGCAACTCATCGGCGTGACGATGCAGGAGCAGGGGGTTTCGCGCATCGTCGCCGTGGACATGGAGTCTGCGCTGTCGATGGCCGAGGCCTGATGTCCTACAGCAAATCCGCATGAAGCAGGGCAGCCGGCCACCGCGTTACATCGTTTCACTCACACCATGAGCAACTTCCAACTCGGCCTCATCATCGCGGGTGGCGTGGTATTGGCCATCGTCGTCGCCTACAACGCCTGGACCACCCACCGCAACGCGCCCAAGCGGGCCAGTCCCCAGGAGGGGCCCGAGACCGGCGGTGCCGATCCGCTCGTGCGCCAGGAGCCCGGCTTCGACCTGCCTGCCGGACCGGCGGGGGGACTTCCCGCGGGCGCGCCGATGCCGGCATCGGCCGGAGAAGCCCGCCAGGGCGGCCATGCCGTGGACTGGCAGGATTCGCTGCAGATGCCGCTGCCTCCCGCCGAGCGCCGTGGAGGGCTCGACCCGCTGATCGACGCCATCGCCCCCATCATTCCCGAACAACTCGTCTCCGGCGATGCCGCGCTGGCGGCGTTGCCGACCACCCGCCGGGCCGGCAGCAAACCGTTCGCCATCGAGGGCTTCAACGACGCGGCCCAGCAGTGGGAAACCCCAGTGCCCGGTCAGCGCTACACCCAGTTCCAGGCCGGCGTGCAGCTCGCCAATCGCGTGGGTGCCCTCAACGAGATCGAGTTTTCCGAGTTCGTGCTCAAGGCCCAGGGCTTCGCGGATGCGATCAACGCCACGCCTGATTTTCCCGACATGCTGCACGAGGTCGCTCGTGCCCGCGAACTGGACCAGTTCGCCAGCGACCATGACGCGCAGCTGGCGTTCTGCCTGCGCGCCCGCCACGCGGCATGGAGCCCGGGCTACGTGCAGCAGAATGCGTTGCGCCAGGGCTTCACGGCCGGCGCCATGCCCGGCCGCCTGGTTCTGCCGGCCGGAGGGCAGGGTCTCCCGCCGGTACTCACGCTGAGCTACGACACCCAGGCCGCCCTGTCGGAAGATCCCGAGCAGTCGGCCATCCGCGACATCACGCTCAGCCTGGACGTGGCGCAGGTCCACCGCAGCGAGCAGCCTTTCGCCCGGTTGCGGGAGGTGGCTGCATCTCTGGGTCAGGCCATGGACGGCGTGCTGTGCGACCAGAACGGTACGCCGCTGCCTGCCATGACCATGGACCCGATCGCCGCGGACCTGGAGCTGCTCTACGACAAGCTCGACAGCCGCGAACTGTCGGCCGGGTCGGTGTTGGCGCGGCGACTGTTCAGCTGAACATCGCACGGCGGCCCGGCGGCGGCCCGCCGTGCCCCTTTTTCGAAAGACGATCGCCATGGCCGAACATTCCGACCTGTTTTCTGCCCCTGCCCAGAACGACCCCGAGGACCTGGGCCGCCGCGCCGCCGCGCTGCGGGCGCAGTTGCACCAATGGGCGCACCAGTACTACGTGCTGGATGCACCCACCGTACCGGATGCCGAATACGACCGTGTCTTCCAGGCCCTGCAGGCAATGGAGACGGCACACCCCGAACTCGTCACGCCCGATTCGCCCACGCGGCGCGTGATCGGTGCGGTGATGGAGGGCCTGACGCCCGTTCGCCACATGGTACCGATGCTCAGCATCCGCACGGAGACCGACACCGAGGCCAGCGGCGCCGAGACGTTCGACGCCCGCGTGCGCCGGGAGCTCAAGCTCGCGCCCGATGCGCCGCCGGTCGAATACGTCGCCGAGCCCAAATTCGACGGCCTGGCCATGAGCCTGCGTTATGAGAACGGCCGCCTGGTACAGGCCGCCACGCGCGGCGATGGCGAAGTGGGCGAGGACGTGACCCACAACATCCGCACCATCCGCCAGATCCCGCTCACGCTGCCCACGGGCGGCCGCCATGGCGTGCCGCCGGTGCTGGAAGTGCGCGGCGAAGTCTATATGCGCCGCGCGGATTTCGACAGGCTCAATGAGCGCCAGCGCGAGGCCGGCGGCAAGACTTTCGTCAACCCGCGCAACGCGGCCGCCGGCGCGGTGCGACAGCTCGATTCGGGCATTGCCGCGCAGCGGCCCCTGAGCTTCTTCGCCTATGGCCTGGGCGACATCACTCCGGCGGCAGAGGGCGGACCCGACTTCGCCACCCACTTCGACATGCTCCAGCAGCTCAAAGCCTGGGGGTTCCCGGTCGCTGCGCAGGTGCGGACCGCGCTGGGTGCGGCCGAGCTGGTCGCTTTCCACCGGGAGGTGGGCGAGAGCCGCGACCAGTTGCCCTACGACATCGATGGGGTGGTGTACAAGGTCAACAGCCTGGCGTTGCAGCGCCAGCTGGGTTTCGTGACCCGCGAGCCGCGGTGGGCCGTGGCGCACAAGTATCCGGCGCAGGAGATGGTTACCCGCGTGGAGGGGATCGACGTCCAGGTCGGCCGCACCGGCAAGCTCACCCCCGTGGCGCGGCTGGCTCCCGTCTTCGTGGGCGGCGTCACCGTCACCAACGCCACGCTGCACAACCTGTTCGAGATCCGCAAGAAGGGGGTGCGGGTGGGCGACCAGGTCATCGTGCGCCGCGCGGGCGACGTGATTCCCGAAGTGGTGGGCACGGTGCCGACGGCCCTGCTGCCCGTGGCGGGAGCGCTGCAGGGTTCCGATGCCCTGGTGGACGCCGCTTCCGGGGCCGATGGCACGGCCCCCGGGGCCGATGCTGCGCGTGCCGCGCCGCGGTCGCCCTACGTGCCCAACTTCCGCATGCCGCGCCAGTGCCCCATCTGCGGCAGCGCGGTGGTCCGGGAGAAAGGCGAAGCCAACCACCGCTGCACCGGGGGGCTTTTCTGCCCGGCCCAGCGCAAGGAGGCGCTGCTCCACTTCGCCCAGCGCCGGGCCATGGACATCGAAGGCCTGGGCGAAAAGCTGGTGGACCAGCTGGTGGAAGGCCAGGTCATCCGTACCCTGCCGGACCTGTACCGGCTGGGCCTGACGGCGCTCAGCAGCCTGGACCGCATGGCGGAGAAATCCGCGCAGAACGTGCTGGCGGCCCTGGAGAAGTCCAAGCACACCACGCTGCCGCGCTTCCTGTTCGGTCTGGGCATCCGCCATGTGGGCGAAGCCACGGCCAAGGACCTGGCGCGCCATTTCGGCGGCCTGGACGCCATCATTGGCGCCACCGTGGAACAACTGCTCGAGGTGAACGATGTCGGCCCCATCGTCGCGGAAGCCATCCACACCTTCTTCGCGCAGCCTCACAACCGCGAGGTGGTGGAGCAACTGCGCGCCTGCGGCGTCACCTGGAAAGAAGGCCCGCCTGCCGAACGCACCACCTTGCCGCTGGCTGGGAAGACCTTTGTCCTCACCGGCACCCTGCCGACCCTGAGCCGTGAAGACGCCAAGGAGCGGCTCGAAGCCGCGGGCGCCAAGGTCGCAGGTTCGGTCAGCAAGAAGACGCACTATGTCGTGGCCGGGGAAGAGGCCGGCAGCAAGCTCACCAAGGCGCAGGAGCTGGGTGTGCCGGTGCTGGACGAGGCGGGCATGCTTGCCCTGCTGCAGGGCGATTGAGCCAGGTTGCAGCAGTGATGCCGTGGCGGGGCACAGGCCCGCCACGGTTCAGGGCCTGTCTTACCCGTGCCTATCCAGCGTGTGAAACCGGGCAGCCTGTGGGTCGGGTTTGCTCGAATTAATCCGCTCTGCGCGACTAATACGCCGTTTTTATCAAATTGACGGTCGGGTATTCAGTAATCGAATGGGTGTAAGCCCCCAATATTCCATGATTGCCGGCGAAGCAATCACAGCTATGATTTGGCGCTGGCACCATTTCCTGAAACAGGAAAACAAATAATACTTTTAATACGTTTGGTTGCACCATGACACGTCGAGTCACCATTCAAACGCCGCTGGGCGATGCGCTGAATTTCCGGGAACTCAAGGGCCGGGAGGAACTGAGCCAGGTCTTCAGCCTCGACATCGACCTGCTGAGCGAAGACAAAAGCATCGACCCCAAGGCACT
>CP028296.1:2727190-2727543 GCA_003029925.1 Paracidovorax avenae
CGGTCCCTGGCGACGGGCTACCTCTTCACGCTGGAGAACTACCCGCGCGGGGACCAGAACCAGCAGTACCTGATCACAGGCCTGCAGTACCACTTCAAGGAGAACCCGCGGGTGAGCGCGGCGAACCCGGGAGGCAAGGGCACGGTACAGGAAGAGGGCTCGTTCCAGCGGTTCACGCTGCAGGCGCAGCCCACGAGCCTGCCGTACACGCCGGCACGGGTGACCCCGAAGCCGAAGACCACCGGGCCGCAGACGGCGGTGGTGGTGGGCCCGCCGGGCGAGGAGATCTGGCCGGACCAGTACGGGCGGGTGAAGGTGCAGTTCCACTGGGACCGGCAGGGCAAGTTCGACGA
>CP028296.1:2727643-2729641 GCA_003029925.1 Paracidovorax avenae
GGCGAGGAGATCTGGCCGGACCAGTACGGGCGGGTGAAGGTGCAGTTCCACTGGGACCGGCAGGGCAAGTTCGACGAGCAGTCCAGTTGCTGGATCCGGGTGTCGCACGGCTGGGCAGGACAGAACTACGGGAGCATCTACCTGCCGCGGATCGGGCAGGAGGTCATCGTGGACTTTTTGTCCGGAGATCCGGACCAGCCGATCATCACGGGGCGGGTGTACAACGCGGAGCAGATGCCGCCGTGGAAGCTGCCGGAGCACAAGACGCAGTCGGGCACGCTCACGCGCTGGAGCAAGGGAGGAGGCGGGGCGAGCATGCTGCGTTTCGAGGACCAGAAGGGGGTAGAGCACCTGGAGCTGTCGAACACGTACGGCAACACGTACCTGAACATGGGGTACCTGATGCACCAGGGCACGGGCTCGCAGCGGGGGTATGGCTTCGAACTGCGCACGGACCTGTGGGGCTCGATCCGGGCGGACAAGGGCCTGCTCATCACCACGTACAACCAGGATTTCACCTCCCGCGTCTCTGTGAACAACCCCGACGGCTTCGAGCACATGGGGGCAACGCTGGCCAACACCGCCTCGCTCATGCAGGAAGCCGGGCAGGCGGTCTCCTCTGCGCAGTCCACCATCGGTACGCTCAATGCGGCGAAGTCCTCGCAGATTTCCAGCCTGGGATCGGCCATCGCCGCGATCACGGGTGGCGGTGCGGGTGGAGCGGCCTCCCTCGCCAAGATGGCCTCGGCGCTTTCGGGCGGAGGCGGAGGCGGCGGTGGCGCGGAAACCGCCATGCCCACGGACACCGACCCCGCGATGGCCGACGCGCGCAGCCTGATGGACCTGTCGCGGGACATCACCAAGCCGGTGGTCTCGATCGTGAGTCCGGAAGGCCAGAGCCTCATCAGTCCCAAGCCGATCGTGGTCAGCTCCGGCCAGAGCACCTCGGTGCGCGCGCAGCAGCACGTCACCGTATCGAGCGGTGCGCAACTGACCCAGCTGGCCAAAAGCGGCATGTTCACCCATGTCACCGAGGGCGGACAGACCAACATCGTTTCGGCCGGCGATGTGGCTTCCGTCGCCAAGACCGGCCACATGAACCTCGTGGCGGAACAGAACATCACCGTGTCGTCCACGGCGCTCAACGCCCACCTGCTGGCCAAGGAGAACACCGTGGTCAGTGCAGAAACCGACACGGTCTTCGTCAGTGCGGGCAAGCACATCACAGAGGTGGCCGGCGAGAGCATCACGCTGGTGTGCGGCAAGGCTTCCATCACGCTCAAATCCGACGGCACCATCGTGCTCAACGGAGTGAAGGGCGTCTTCAATTTCGAGGACGACCTCGACCAGTTCGGCAAGAAGATCAACCTGAATTGCTGAAAACAGCCCCACCGACCAGAGAAAGCAGAACGCGCATGCGCTACCACTTCCAAGAAGGCCACATCGAAGCCCCGGACCACGTCACCGACCGCACCGTGCACCTGCTCGCGCCCACCCCCGGCACGGGCGAGATGACCGTCGCCATTTCCAAGGATCTGCTCGAATCCGGCGAAACCCCGCCGGAATTCCTTCAGCGGCAGCTCGGCGACCTGTCGCGGCAGGTCGCCAAGTTCAGCCGGGGCGAGGTGCAGCCGGCCACGCTCGGTGCGCCCGAACAGAAGATCGGCGGCTCGAAATTCACGGTGAACTACAAGCAGCAGGGCCGCATGGTCCATCACGTGCAGTCGCTGTTCCTGTTGCCTGATGGGCACACGGTGCTCAACCTGACCTTTTCGCTGCCGGTGCCTTTCACGGAAGAGCACTTGCGGCAGGTGGACGGCGTGCTGGCCAGCTTCGTGCTGCGCCAGTGACGGGCGCACGGTGCGCGTGCCCGGAATCTGCCGCATGCGCGCCGCCGATGAAAACACCAGATAGGAGACACCAGCATGGGAGGCATGGCGGCGGCGAGGCAGGCGGACGAGATAGGGCACGTGTCGGTGTGGTCGAGGCTGGCGCGTG
>CP028296.1:2729741-2731222 GCA_003029925.1 Paracidovorax avenae
CAGCATGGGAGGCATGGCGGCGGCGAGGCAGGCGGACGAGATAGGGCACGTGTCGGTGTGGTCGAGGCTGGCGCGTGTGGGGTTGAGGCTGGCGTCGGGGATGGTGGAGACGCTGCTGGTGGCGGGGGTGGTGGCGCTGGCGGCGGGGGTGTCGGTGGCGACGATGGGGTGCGGTGCGATCCTGGCGTGCGGGCTGCTGGCGGGGTTCATCGGGGGTGCGACGGGCTGGAGCGACTACAAGGAAAAAAAGATCCAGGAGATGACCGAGGACATCGGGGATCTGGACATCACGGGCACGCTGGGCATCCGTGGGGCGGCGACGGTGCGCATCAATGGCCGCGCGGCGATGCGGGCGGTGGCGGATGCGGCCGTGTGCCGAGACCATGGCCAGCCCAACCCGAACTTCATCGCCGAGGGCTCGGACTCGGTCTTCATCGAAACGTACCCGGCTGCCCGCAAGGGCGACAAGATGATGTGCGCCGCGCAGATCGCCAGCGGCTCGGACGACGTGCTGGTGGGGGGCAACAAGACGGCGTACCTGGAGATCGCCGATGACCGGGCGTGGTGGGAGACGGCGCTGGAGATCGGGGTGGGCCTGGCGATGGGCCGGGGCAACTTCCTGGGCAAGGTGGGGTGCCTGGCGCTGGGGGCGGTGGTGGGGATGGCGGGCGACGCGCTGGGGCGGGGCTTCCGTGCGCTGATCGGCTACCCGGTGCACCCGGCCACGGGCGGCAAGGTGCTGGACGGCAGCCAGGACACGGACTTCGTGCTGCCCGGGCCGCTGGGCATTGCCTGGCGGCGCTTCTACAGCAGCCACGACCACCGGGAGGGCAGCCTGCATGGCGCGGGCTGGAGCGTGCCCTACGAGATCGAGCTGCACGTCGAGCGGACAGCCGCCGGTGCGCCGCCTTCGCGCATCACCTACGTCAACCCCCAGGGCCGGCACATCGGGCTGCCGGATGTCGCCCCGGGCACGGCACTCTTCAACGTCGGCGAGGGCTTCACCCTGGGCTGCACGGCGGGCGGGCACTACGAAGTGGGCGAACTCGACCACGTGGCCTACCAGTTCGGCCCGGCGCCGCAGGAGGCGGGCACGCACGTGCTCCAGCTGCTGCGCATCCGGGACCGGTTCGGGCACTGGGTGGGGCTGCGCTACGACGGCGAGCGGCGCCTGTCGGGCATCGCGGACCACCTGGGCCGGTTATTGCGGCTGGACTACGCGCCGGGCAGCCGGCGGTTGGTGGCGATCCACCTCGTGCAGGCCGCGCCGGGCGAACAGCTGGGCCTGCTGGCGGCCTACCGTTACGACGCGGGCGGCCAGCTCACGGAAGTGCAGGACCGCACGCGCGCGACCGTGCGGCGCTTCGCCTACGCCGAAGGCCTGATGGTGCGCCAGGAGGACGCGGCCGGCTTCGCGTGCCACTACGCCTGGGAGGATGCGGCGCAGGCCAGCGGCCCCGAGCGGCAGGACGGCGCCCGGG
>CP028296.1:2731322-2732428 GCA_003029925.1 Paracidovorax avenae
GGCCGGCTTCGCGTGCCACTACGCCTGGGAGGATGCGGCGCAGGCCAGCGGCCCCGAGCGGCAGGACGGCGCCCGGGAGCCCGATGGCCGGCCCCTGCGCGACCGCCGGGTGGTGCGGCACTGGACGGAGGACGGCGAGAGCTACGCCATCGCCTATGGCTTCGATGGCGGATCCATCGACGAAAGCGGCGGCTGGACACGCTCGACCGACCAACTCGGGCGCGAGGAGCGCTGGCAGTGGGACCGCTGGCACAACCTCACGGCCTACACCAACGCGCTGGGCGCCACGTGGCGGCTTGTGTGGAACGAGCGGCGCGAGCTGCTGTCATGCACCCGGCCCTCGGGGGCGACCACCACCTTCCAGTACGACGACAACGGCATGCAGACGGGCGTGGTGGACCCGCTGGGGCGACTCACGCGCACGCTCTGGGACAGCCGGTGGTTCGAGCCGCTGCGCACCACGGGCCCGGATGGTGCCACGTGGCGCTACGAATACGACCGCCAGGGCCTGCTGGTGCAGGAGACGGCGCCCGATGGGGGGGTGACGCGCTACGCCTACGACGCGCAGGGCCAGGTGGTGCAGATCGAGGACGCCTTGGGCGGGGCCAGGACCCTGCAGTGGAACGAGCGGGGCCTGCTGGTGCGCCATACCGACTGCTCGGGGCGCACGACGCGCTACGGCTGGGACGGCTGGGGCCAGCTGCAATCGGTGACCGATGCGCTGGGCCAGCAGACGCAGGGTGTGGTGGATGCGCGCGGGCAACTGCGCTCGCTGCGGCTGCCCGACGGCAGCAGCCAGGGGTTCGACTACGACGCGGGCGGGCGGCTGGTGGAGCACACGGACGCGCTCTCGCGGGGCACGCGCTACGGATACAACGCGCGCGGGCAGCTGCTGTGGCGGCGCGACGCGCAGGGCCGGGAGATCGGGGCGGCGCACGATGGCGCACACCGGCTCTCGGCACTCGCCACGGAAAACGGTGGCGTCTATCGGTTCCGCTACGACGATGCGGACCGGCTGGTGGAGGAAGAGCGCCTGGACGGCACGCGGGTGGGGCTGGAATACGACGCGGACGGTCACGTGGTGGCGGTGGTGCACCACCCGGCGC
>CP028296.1:2732528-2733808 GCA_003029925.1 Paracidovorax avenae
GCCACGTGGCGCTACGAATACGACCGCCAGGGCCTGCTGGTGCAGGAGACGGCGCCCGATGGGGGGGTGACGCGCTACGCCTACGACGCGCAGGGCCAGGTGGTGCAGATCGAGGACGCCTTGGGCGGGGCCAGGACCCTGCAGTGGAACGAGCGGGGCCTGCTGGTGCGCCATACCGACTGCTCGGGGCGCACGACGCGCTACGGCTGGGACGGCTGGGGCCAGCTGCAATCGGTGACCGATGCGCTGGGCCAGCAGACGCAGGGTGTGGTGGATGCGCGCGGGCAACTGCGCTCGCTGCGGCTGCCCGACGGCAGCAGCCAGGGGTTCGACTACGACGCGGGCGGGCGGCTGGTGGAGCACACGGACGCGCTCTCGCGGGGCACGCGCTACGGATACAACGCGCGCGGGCAGCTGCTGTGGCGGCGCGACGCGCAGGGCCGGGAGATCGGGGCGGCGCACGATGGCGCACACCGGCTCTCGGCACTCGCCACGGAAAACGGTGGCGTCTATCGGTTCCGCTACGACGATGCGGACCGGCTGGTGGAGGAAGAGCGCCTGGACGGCACGCGGGTGGGGCTGGAATACGACGCGGACGGTCACGTGGTGGCGGTGGTGCACCACCCGGCGCAGGGCGACGACGTGTTCCATGAACTGGAGACGCAGGCGCAGGACGGTACGCTGCGCGAGGGGCCGGCGGGCCGGAACGCTCAGACACCGCGGCGCACGGAACTGCAACGCGACGCGCTGGGGCGGCTGGTGCAAAAGCGGGTGGGCGCCAGCGTGCTGCGCTACCGCTACGACGCGGGCGGGCGGCTGGTGGAGGCATCGCGCTGGCGGCGCCAGACCGGGGAGCAAGCCGATACGGCAACCGACACCCTGGAGCTGCAGCACACGACGCGCTTCGAATACGACGTGCTGGGCCGCATCGTGGCCGAGCACGCGGAGGATGCGGCGAGCGGGCAGGTGCACACGTTGCGGCACGAACACGACGCGCTGGGCAACCGCACGCGCACGCAACTGCCGGCCGTGGGCAGCCGTGCAGGCCAGGCGGTGCTGCGGCGCAGCCTGAACTACCTGCACTACGGCTCGGGGCACCTGCACCAGATCAACCTGGGGCTGGCCGAGGAATGGGCGCAGGAAGCATCGCCGCAAGCACCGCAGCAGGGACTGACGGGCGTGCTGCCCGAACCGGTGCGCGAGGTGCACCGGCTCATCGCCGACATCGAGCGCGACGCACTGCACCGGGAGGTGCTGCGCACGCAGGGCACGCTGTCCAC
>CP028296.1:2733908-2734741 GCA_003029925.1 Paracidovorax avenae
GTGCACCGGCTCATCGCCGACATCGAGCGCGACGCACTGCACCGGGAGGTGCTGCGCACGCAGGGCACGCTGTCCACGCGCTACGCGCTGGATGCGCTGGGCCGGCGCACGGGCAGCTGGACGCGCTCGGGGCTGGGCCTGCAGGACACCGCAGGCGAGGACTGGCGCGGGGCGTGGCAGCAGCAGGTGGAGGCGCTCGCCCAGCGCGGCCCCTCGGCGGCGGTGGGGCTGCTCAAGCAGTACCGCTACGACGCGGTGGGCGAGCTGCGCGAGAGCGTGCACAGCCACAAGGGGCGCACGAGCTGGCGCTACGACGCCACGGGGCGGGTGGAGCAGGCATTGCGCGCGGGCCCCGGGGCGCAGCCGGGCGCGGGCGTGCAGGGCCGCTCGGAAGAGGTGTTCCGCTACGACCCGGCGGGCAACCTGCTGGATGCGAGCCTCGCGTCGCGGGTGGCGGCCAACGATGGCGGCCCCGGTGGCCCCGGCACGGGCTCCACGGGCTACCTGCGCGACAACCTGGTGCGGGTGTACGAGGACAAGCGCTTCGCCTACGACGGCTTCGCGCGGCTGCGCGAGAAGCGCATCGGGCGCCACACGGTGCAGCGCTTCGAGTGGGATGACGAGGACCAGTTGGTGGCGGTGGAGACCACGCGCCACCCGGGCACGGCCCAGGCCACGCGCCAGTGGGTGGAGTTCCGCTACGACGCGCTGGGCCGGCGCATCGCCAAGCAGGACGCGTTCGGGCGCACGGAGTTCATCTGGGAGGGCATGCGGCTGATCGAGGAGCGGCGCGGCGGCAAGGTGGTGAGCTACGTGTATGAGCCGGGCAGCTA
>CP028296.1:3021811-3022193 GCA_003029925.1 Paracidovorax avenae
AGTTCGGCCAGGCGCGCGGCATTGTCCGGCAAGGGCACGAAACGGCTGCGCGGGCGCTGCGGCAGGCTCTTGAGCAGCGCCTGGATCTTGTCCTTGAGCATGCCCGGCACCAGCCATTCGCAGCGCTCTTCGCTGACCTGGTTGAGCACGAAGAGCGGTACCGTGACGGTGACGCCGTCACGCGGGTCGCCGGGCTCGTGCAGGTAGGTGGCCGCGCAATCCACCCCGCCCAGCCGCACCATGCGCGGGAAGGCGCTGGTGGTAATGCCGGCCGCCTCGTGGCGCATCAGTTCGTCGCGCGTGAGCTTGAGCAGGTCCGGCTTCGCGTGGCTGGCCTCGCGGTACCAGGATTCGAAATCGGCGCCAGTGCAGATGTCGGCAG
>CP028296.1:3086932-3234448 GCA_003029925.1 Paracidovorax avenae
CCGGTACCTGACCGGCCACCGCGTCCGCCGCGCAGCGCCACACAGCGCCCGCAACCGCCGCCCGGCACGGCGGCGCGGGCGCGGTCCGTCAGCCCAGCGCGGCGATCACGTCCGGCGGCGCCTGCACCAGTTCGATCAGCACGCCTTCGCCGGCGACGGGAAACTCCTCGTTGCCCCGGGGGTGCAGGAACGTGATGTCGTGGCCCGCCGCCCCCTTGCGGATGCCGCCCGGCGCGAAGCGCACGCCCCGCGCCGTGAGCCATTCCACGGCACGCGGCAGGTCGTCGATCCACAGGCCCACGTGGTTCAGCGGCGTGGCGTGCACGGCGGGCTTGCGGTCGATGTCGAGCGGCTGCATCAGGTCCACCTCCACGGCATGGGCGCCCTGCCCCATCGAGAGGATGTCCTCGTCCACGTTTTCGCGCTCGCTGCGGAACGTCCCGGTCTGCTGCAGGCCCAGCATGTCCACCCAGAGCGTCTTGAGCCGCTGCTTGTCGGTGCCGCCGATGGCGATCTGCTGGATGCCGAGGACCTTGAAGGGGCGCGTGTCGGAAGTCATGAAGGGGCTCCTGGAAAAAACCGGCCCTGGCGGGGCCGTGGTGAATTCAGATCTCGCGCAGCGCCCAGCTGCTGAGCATGGCGAAGTATTCGCGCAGCCAGGCGTTGTAACGCGTGGTGATCGGCGTCGGGGCACCGACGGGCACCACGCCGGCCAGCCCCTGGCGGCGCGCGATGCGCGTGGCACGCATGAGATGGAAGTCGCTCGTGACGATGGCCGTGGGCGCCGTCGCGGCCACGCCGCGCGCCTGCAGCAGGGGGCGGCTGAGCGCAATGTTCAGCTCCGTGCTGGTGCTCTCGCGCTCCTGCACGATCCGTCCGGGCGCGATGCCGTGGCGCTCGCGCAGGTAGCGGGCCATGATCGCGGCCTCGCTCTCGGTCTCGCCCAGGTCGATGCCGCCGCACACGGCGATGAGCGCCTGCGGCTGCAGGCGCGCCACCTCGGCGGCCGTGTCCAGCCGCGCGGCCAGCGTGGGCCGCGGCTGCCCGTCCAGCGTGCCGGCGCCCAGCACCACGATCGCCTGCACGGGCGGCACCTCGGCCGGCGGCACGCCGTAGTCCCGCAGCCAAACCCAGAACCAACCCACCGACACCAGCCACAGGCCGACCGCGCACCACGCCATGCGCCACGCCAGCATGCGACCCCGGTGCCCGCGGCGCCAGCGGGCCGCCTGCTCCCAGCGCAGCGCCAGCGCCAGCAGCACGGCACCGCAGACCGCCGGCAGCGCCACGCCCAGGTTGAACTGGCGCAGCGCCATGAGCCACAGGCCGTCGGCCAGCAGCACCAGCCCGGCCAGGGCCAGCGGCAGGCGCGCCCCGGGCAGGCGCCATCCTGGCCCGGCGGCAGCGGACGTCGCCGTCCTCACTGGAACTCGAGGATGACGTCGTCCACGGCCAGCGAAGCGCCGCGGGTGGCCATTACCTTGCCGACCACGCCATCCTGCGCGGCGAACAGGATGTTCTCCATCTTCATGGCCTCGATCACCGCCAGCTTCTCGCCGGCCTGCACCTTCTGGCCCTCCTGCACCGCCACGTCCACCAGCAGGCCGGGCATGGGCGAAAGCAGGAAGCGCGACAGGTCCGGCGGCGCCTTGTAGGGCATGAGCCGGTGCAGCCGCGCGCCCGTCGGCGACAGCACCATGGCCTCGATCTGAGTGCCGTTGTGCGCGATGCGCAGCGCCAGCGGGTTCTTGCCCGCGCCCCGCTCCACCTGGGCGGTGAAGCCCACGCCGTTGCACTGGCCCTGCACGCGGATCTGCCCCAGGGTGGCCGCACTGCCGATCTGGTAATCCTTGCCGCCCACGCGCACGCTGCTGCCGCCGGACGGATCCTGGAAGTCGGTCACCGACACCTCGTGGTGCACGTTCTCACCCCCGGCCCCCAGCACCACCACCACGAACTGCTCGCCCACCTTCACCTGGTGCCCCGCCAGCTGGCCGCTGATGCCGCTGGCACGCGCGCGGTAGCGGCGGTGCATATAGGCCGCCAGCGCCACCAGGAAGAGCGGATCGTCGTGCGGCACGTCCTCCGCGTGGAAGCCCTGGCCGTAGTGCTCCGCGATGAAGCCCGTGTTGAACTGCCCGGACACGAACCTGGGGTGCGCCAGCAGCGCCGCCTGGAACGGGATGTTGCTGCTGATGCCGCGGATCACGAAGCCGTTCAGCGCCGCGCGCATCTTGTGGATCGCGTCCTCCCGGTCCGTGCCGTGCACGATGAGCTTGGCGATCATCGAATCGTAGAACATCGGGATCTCGCCGCCCTCATAGACGCCCGTGTCCACCCGCACGCCGAGCTTCTTCTCGGTATCGGCCTGGAACATGCTCTCCAGCGGGGGCTGGAAGCGCACCAGCCGCCCGGTGGAGGGCAGGAAGTTGCGGAACGGGTCTTCGGCATTGATGCGGCACTCGATGGCCCAGCCGTCGCGCTTCACGTCCTGCTGCGCCAGGGGCAGCGCCTCGCCGGCCGCCACGCGGATCATCAGCTCCACCAGGTCCAGCCCCGTGATGCACTCCGTCACCGGATGCTCCACCTGCAGGCGGGTGTTCATCTCCAGGAAATAGAAGTCCTGGTCCTTGCCGACCACGAACTCCACCGTGCCGGCGCTCTGGTACTTCACGGCCTTCGCCAGCGCCACGGCCTGCTCGCCCATGGCCTTGCGCGTCGCGTCGCTGATGAAGGGCGACGGCGCCTCCTCGATCACTTTCTGGTGGCGCCGCTGTATGGAGCATTCGCGCTCGTTCAGGTAGATCACGTTGCCGTGGCTGTCGCCCAGCACCTGGATCTCGATGTGGCGCGGCTGCTGCACGAACTTCTCGATGAAGATGCGGTCGTCGCCGAAGCTGTTGCGGGCCTCGTTCTGGCAGGCGGTGAAACCTTCGAGCGCTTCCTTGTCGTTGTAGGCCACGCGCAGGCCCTTGCCGCCCCCGCCGGCCGAGGCCTTGATCATCACCGGGTAGCCGATGTCGCGCGCGATCTCCACGGCTGCTTCAGCCGACCCGATGGCGTCGTTCCAGCCCGGGATGGTGTTGACCTTCGCCTCGTTGGCGAGCTTCTTGGACGCGATCTTGTCGCCCATGGCCGCGATCGAATGCGCCTTCGGGCCGATGAAGGCGATGCCTTCGTCCTCGCAGCGCTGCGCGAAGGCCTCGTTCTCCGACAGGAAGCCGTATCCCGGATGTATCGCCTGCGCGCCCGTCTGCTTCGCGGCCGCGATGATGCGGTCCGCCAGCAGGTAGGACTCGCGCGAGGGCGCCGCGCCGATGTGCACGGCCTCGTCGGCCAGCCTCACATGGCGGGCGTCCTTGTCGGCATCGGAATACACGGCCACCGTGGCGATGCCCATGCGGCGGGCGGTGGCGATGACGCGGCAGGCGATCTCGCCGCGGTTGGCAATGAGGATTTTGGTGAACATGGTGCGTCGAAAGTGTGATTGCGGGCGGACGTGGATGCAGGTGCCGGGCAGGCGATCAGGAGGTCCGGTCGATGGTCGGGCTCATGTCTTCCATCCAGAGGACGTTGTCCGAATACGACTGCAGGTCCGGAGACAGGTTGGCCGCGGAGCCCGACACCCACACCTCCTTGTGCAGTTCGGACTTCACGTAGGAGATCGCGTCCTCGAAATCGCCGTCTCCCGCGGAAAGGATCAGGCGGTCGTACACGTTCTGCGCGGCCAGCTTGATGATCAGCGTGGCGATGCCCACGTCCACGCCCTTCTGGACCCACCGCTCGGATGAATGGCCGCATGCCGCGCAGTTCATGTGCATCCTCTTGAGCTTGTAGAGCTGCACCCGGAACTTCGGCCCATGGGGAGGAGCGGTCTTGATCCACGAATGGAACGCGTTCTGCGCATCCGTGGCGGGGTCGCTCACGGAGTTCAGGTAGTAGCTCTCGCGGATCGGCCCGCCGTTCAGCCGGGTGATCTCGTTCTTCAGCTTGAGGTAGTCGAAGGGCCTGCCCTTGCCGTAGTTGAAGAGGTAGGCGCCATCGACGATCCAGACGGTTTTCATAGGATTCTTTACGAACTGGCCAATGGCCGATGGCAAGCGGTTTCAATATTTTTTTGAATCATTGTTTTGTTTGGCAAATTTTCTTTCAAACAAATCCATCAGCCGCGAAATTCAAGCATCTCGTCCAATGCCTCAATCCACCCGGGCAAATAGCTTTGATCAAGGCCGAATGATCCTTGAAGCGTCGGACCATCGGGAGAATTCTTCAAATTATATTGGGCAAAGATATGCCCCACAGAATTAGCAACCGACATGACCAGAGAAAAATCAGGTTCGACGCCCGAAAAGCTGATAGCGTCTATGTCCCTTTTTCCACAAGCCAGTGACTCATACACCTGAGAAATCTTGTTTCTGAATTCAATAATCTCAGAGGGCATAGCCAGCCAATGTACCCTACCACTGAAATTGCCATCCATTACTTTCACCTCCAATTTCAGCCAATCCATGTACGGCCCGCCATTTCCCTCCGTTTGACGAGATAAAGGCTCCATGCTGAATTTCAAATCATCGAAGTCGATATCTAGCATGATCACTTATAAAGAAAATGGGTGATTGTCCAATCAGACTCCCGAACCACAACCTCCAGATTGTATTTTTGAGGTATGTATCTCACTTCGGATCGACCATTGATCATCACTTTGGTTTTACGTAGCTTGAGCATTTCCGCACGGTACATAAACAACCCCTTTACCCCTTGAGGATCAGCCTTTCTTGCTCCAAACCTGATGGCCGCGCTGAGAATGTGCAGTGGCACATAACGGCCGGACTCCGACATATGTTTCGCGGCAGTTTCTGTAAACTTCAACTGCCTCGGACTGGGTGACAGCAATTTTGCAGTCAACAGCCGCGCAAACCGCTGCATCATGGCAGCGCTGGTAGCAGTGGCTGCTGCTGCGGCCTTTTTACGAGCCATCCACCCCCATCGACCGATCTTAAGAACAGCACCACCGATGATTAAAACATCGAGAGGATCAATCAGTGGCTCCTCTAAAGGAAGCTCTTCCATTGCAACCACATCACCCAGGTAGTTGTAAATATGCCATACGCCCCGGGCCCCCTCGTAGGCATAACCTATACAACCGCCCATACGTTCGTCAACGATCGCATTGGCTGCTTTTGGCACGGAGGGCGGACGAATCTCGAAAACATCTTCCACGCCCGGCGGGATGGCATGCTGAATTGGTCTTCCCGCGTCCTCCGTCTCTTGAGCTTTTTGCAAATTACCTCCCCCTACTTTTAATCATTCGCAAATCACAGCGGAATGTTCCCGTGCTTGCGCCACGGGTTCTCGATCTTCTTGTTCTGCAGCATCACCAGGCTGCGGCAGATGCGCTTCCTCGTCTCGTGCGGCAGGATCACGTCGTCGATGAAGCCCCGGCTGCCTGCCACGAAGGGGTTGGCGAAGCGGGCCTTGTACTCGGCCTCGCGCGCGGCCAGCTTGGCGGGGTCGTTCTTGTCCTCGCGGAAGATGATCTCCACGGCGCCCTTGGCGCCCATCACCGCGATCTCCGCGTTGGGCCAGGCCAGGTTCACGTCGCCGCGCAGGTGCTTGGAGGCCATCACGTCGTAGGCGCCGCCGTAGGCCTTGCGCGTGATCACGGTGATCTTGGGCACGGTGGCCTCGGCATACGCGTACAGCAGCTTGGCGCCGTGCTTGATGATGCCGCCGTACTCCTGGCTGGTGCCGGGCATGAAGCCGGGCACGTCCACGTAGGTCACGATGGGGATGTTGAAGGCATCGCAGAAGCGCACGAAGCGCGCGGCCTTGATGCTGGACTTGATGTCCAGGCAGCCCGCCAGCACCAGCGGCTGGTTCGCCACGATGCCCACCACCTGCCCGTCCATGCGGCCGAAGCCGACGACGATGTTGCGCGCGTAGTCGGGCTGCAGCTCGAAGAAGTCGCCGTCGTCCACCGTCTTGGCGATCAGCTCCTTCATGTCGTAGGGCTTGTTGGGGTTCTCGGGCACCAGGGTGTCCAGGCTCAGGTCCTTGCGGTCGGCCGGATCGGTGCTCCTGCGCACCGGGGGCTTCTCGCGGTTGTTGAGCGGCAGGTAGTTGTACAGGCGCCGCAGCATCATGAGCGCCTCCACGTCGTTCTCGAAGGCCATGTCGGCCACGCCGCTGCGCGTGGTGTGGGTGACGGCGCCGCCCAGTTCCTCCGCCGTGACCTCCTCGTGCGTCACGGTCTTCACCACCTCGGGCCCGGTGACGAACATGTAGCTCGAATCCTTCACCATGAAGATGAAGTCCGTCATGGCGGGCGAATAGACCGCGCCGCCCGCGCAGGGGCCCATCACCATGCTGATCTGCGGGATCACGCCCGAAGCCATCACGTTCTTCTGGAACACGTCCGCATAGCCGCCCAGGGACGCCACGCCTTCCTGGATGCGCGCGCCGCCCGAATCGTTCAGGCCGATCACCGGGGCGCCGACCTTCATGGCCTGGTCCATGATCTTGCAGATCTTCTCGGCATGCGCCTCCGACAGCGCGCCGCCGAACACGGTGAAGTCCTGGCTGAAGACGAAGACGAGGCGGCCATTGATCATGCCGTAGCCCGTCACCACCCCGTCGCCGGGGATTTTCTGGTCCTGCATCCCGAAGTCCGTGCAGCGGTGCTCGACGAACATGTCCCATTCCTCGAAGGTGCCGTCGTCCAGCAGCAGTTCGATGCGCTCGCGCGCGGTGAGCTTGCCTTTCTTGTGCTGCGCCTCGATGCGCTTCGCGCCGCCGCCCTGGCGGGCCTGCTCGCGCTTTTTCTCCAGCTGTTCCAGGATGTCTTGCATGGTCTTCCTTCCAACGATCCGTGAAGTTGTCTGTGCGAATGTCCGTGTGGCGCCCGCGGCCTGCGCGGGGCCGGTCAGGGCGGAGCGAAACCGCCCGCCTGCAGCAGGCTGCGGGCCGCCGTCGATGCCGCGATGCGCCCGGCGAGCACGTCCTCGCGCAGCCCGGGCAGCATCGCCTGCACCTGCGGCTGCGCGCGGAACGCCTGCTTCAGGCCGGCATCGATGCGCTCCCACATCCAGGCCTGCGCCTGCTGCCGGCGCCGCGCCGCGAGATGCCCGTTGGCCGCCTGCACGCGCCGGTAGTCTTCCACCGCCGCCCAGAAGGCGTCCACGCCGCGGCCCTGCAGCGCGCTGATCTGCAGCACGCGCGGGTGCCACAGCGCCGTGTCGTGCCGTGCATGCCCGGGGTGGCCGTGCTGGCTGAACAGCCGCAGGCTGGAGGTGATCTGCGCCTCGGCGCGCGTGGCGGCATGGGCGTCGATATCGGCCTTGTTGATCGCCACCAGGTCCGCGATCTCCATCACGCCCTTCTTGATGGCCTGCAGGTCGTCGCCGGCGTTGGGCAACTGCATCAGCACGAACATGTCCGTCATGCCTGCCACGGCGGTCTCGCTCTGGCCCACGCCCACCGTCTCCACGATCACGATGTCGTAGCCGGCCGCCTCGCAGACCAGCATGGCCTCGCGCGTCTTCTCCGCCACGCCGCCCAGCGTGCCGCTGGAAGGGCTCGGGCGGATGTAGGCCTGCTCGTGCACCGACAGGCGCTCCATCCGCGTCTTGTCGCCCAGGATGGAGCCGCCCGACACGCTGGAAGACGGGTCGATGGTCAGCACCGCCACGCGGTGGTCCTGCGCGATCAGGTGCAGGCCCAGCGCCTCGATGAAGGTGGACTTGCCCACGCCGGGCACGCCGCTCAGGCCCAGGCGGAAAGCCTTGCCGGTGTGCGGCAGCAGGGCCGTGAGCAGTTCGTCGCCCTGCGCGCGGTGGTCGGCGCGGGTGGATTCGAGCAGCGTGATCGCCTTGGCCATGGCGCGGCGCTCGCCACCGATTAAGCGCTCAACAAAAGATTTTTCTCTTGGCTCTATCGGCACCACGCTTCGATCCGCTGCTGTTGTTTTTCGTCAAAATTCAGTCTGACAAATTCATCCACCCACATCGGATCTGGCTCCGATCTAATAGCATCAACCAAAACCTCCCATGTCTCAGGATCTTCAGCGTCTGCAGCAACAATGAAGCCAATTTTTTGCTCTCTCGCTATTTGGGAAATTGCATTTTGCTCATTTAAATCCAAAGCGCCAACGCATATTACAAAAGACCTACTGGCTCGGCGAGAATGGCCCTTTGCCTCAAAAATGGCTCGTATGTCTGCGGTTGTCGAAAGCTTCACCTCAAAAGAAATGAGATCATACGTCCGACCAGGAAAGAAACGATATGCACCATAACCATAAACAGCAATATCGGGCCTTGTCCAAACTCCTCCAGTATTCTTGCTTCCCTGATGCGCCGTAATTTTCACCTCAAATTCAGTAAAACTAGGAAATATCTCTGGAATCCAGAAGTTTTTCAGACCCTCGCTTACTGGCAGATAAGTAGCAGACTCTGGATCGGCGGACCTAGCAGCGGAATTCTTCTTTTTTTCCAGATAAGGGGAGTCTTCAGGCAGGTAGACGCTCCCCCCCCTACCATTACCGACAACCAGCTCCCCAGACTCAACCAATCGATTTCTAATCCGAAAATATTTTTCGTAATCCCACTTGAGACGACTCCTCAAACGTTGATTGCCTATCGATGATCCATCCGTCGGAACCTTGGTAAGCAAGGTTAAGTTATCTGTTAGACGAACCATATTCTTCCCTCTCTTGATTGAACTGTGATTTCCTGATCTGCTCCAGCACGTCCTTCGCGCTCGCCGGGATCGGCGTGCCGGGGCCGTAGATGCCCTTCACGCCCGATTCGTACAGGAAATCGTAGTCCTGCTGCGGGATCACGCCGCCCACGAACACGATGATGTCGTCGGCGCCCTGGTCCTTGAGGGCCTGGATGATGGCCGGCACGAGCGTCTTGTGGCCGGCCGCGAGCGTGGAGACGCCCACGGCGTGCACGTCGTTCTCGATGGCCTGGCGCGCGCATTCCTCGGGTGTCTGGAAGAGCGGCCCCATGTCCACGTCGAACCCCAGGTCGGCGAAGGCCGTCGCCACCACCTTGGCGCCGCGGTCGTGGCCGTCCTGGCCCAGCTTGGCGATCATCACGCGCGGGCGGCGGCCCTCGATTTCCGCGAACGCGTCGATCTCGCCCTTGAGCTTTTCCCAGCCCTCGGCCGAATCGTAGGCCGCGGCATAAACGCCCGTCACTTTCTGCGTGTCGGCACGGTGGCGGCCGAACACCTTCTCCAGCGCGTCGCTCACCTCTCCCACCGTGGCGCGCAGGCGGATCGCCTGGATGGACAAATCGAGCAGGTTGCCGGTGCCGGATTCGGCCGCTGCGGTGAGCGCATCGAGCGCCTGCTGCACGGCCGCCGCGTCGCGCGTGGCGCGGATGCGTTCGAGCCGCGCGATCTGGCCGTCGCGCACCTTCATGTTGTCGATCTGCAGGATGTCCACCGGGTCTTCCTTGGCCAGGCGGTACTTGTTCACGCCCACGATCACGTCCTTGCCGGAATCGATGCGCGCCTGCTTCTCCGCGGCGGCCGCCTCGATCTTGAGCTTGGCCCAGCCCGAATCCACGGCGGCGGTCATGCCGCCCATGGCCTCGACCTCCTCGATGATCTTCCAGGCGGCGTCGGCCATGTCCTGGGTGAGCTTCTCCATCATGTAGCTGCCGGCCCAGGGATCGATCACGTTGGTGATGTGCGTCTCTTCCTGGATGATGAGCTGCGTGTTGCGCGCGATGCGGGCCGAGAACTCGGTGGGCAGCGCGATGGCCTCGTCGAAGCTGTTGGTGTGCAGGCTCTGCGTGCCGCCGAACACGGCCGCCATGGCCTCGATGGTGGTGCGCACCACGTTGTTGTACGGGTCCTGCTCGGTGAGCGACCAGCCCGAGGTCTGGCAGTGCGTGCGCAGCATCAGGCTCTTGGGGTTCTTCGCGCCCGTGCCCTTCATGATGCGGCACCACAGCAGCCGCGCCGCGCGCATCTTGGCCACCTCCAGGTAGAAGTTCATGCCGATCGCCCAGAAGAACGACAGCCGTCCGGCGAACTCGTCCACGTCCAGGCCCGAGGCGATCGCGGTCTTCACGTACTCCTTGCCGTCGGCCAGCGTGAAGGCCAGCTCCAGAGCCTGGTTGGCGCCCGCCTCCTGCATGTGGTAGCCGCTGATGGAGATGGAGTTGAACTTCGGCATGTTCCGCGCCGTGTAGCCGATGATGTCGCCGATGATGCGCATCGAAGGCTTGGGCGGGTAGATGTACGTGTTGCGGACCATGAACTCCTTGAGGATGTCGTTCTGGATGGTCCCGGAGAGCTGGTCCTGCCGCACGCCCTGCTCTTCGGCCGCGACCACGTAGCCGGCCAGCACGGGCAGCACGGCGCCGTTCATCGTCATGGAAACGCTCACCTTGTCGAGCGGGATGCCGTCGAAGAGGATCTTCATGTCCTCGACGCTGTCGATGGCCACGCCCGCCTTGCCCACGTCGCCGGTCACGCGCGGATGGTCGCTGTCATAGCCGCGGTGCGTGGCGAGATCGAAAGCCACCGAGACGCCCTGCCCGCCCGCCGCGAGCGCCTTGCGGTAGAAGGCGTTCGATTCTTCCGCCGTGGAGAAGCCCGCATACTGCCGGATCGTCCAGGGCCGCACGGCATACATGGTGGCCTGCGGGCCGCGCACGTAGGGCTCGAAGCCCGGCAGGGTGTTGGCATGGGGCAGCCCCGCCACATCCTCTGCCGTGTAGAGGGGCTTCA
Source organism: Paracidovorax avenae (assembly GCA_003029925.1). Classification (GTDB taxonomy): domain Bacteria; phylum Pseudomonadota; class Gammaproteobacteria; order Burkholderiales; family Burkholderiaceae_C; genus Paracidovorax; species Paracidovorax avenae_A. Next base: position 3,097,676 of record CP028296.1, read on the forward strand.
CGGTGATCCCGTCCGGCGTGACCCAGTTCAGCGCGGAGACATCGCCGCCCGGTGCGGACCTGGCCGCAGCCTTCGCCCAGGCGGCGAGATCGGCGGACTGGAATTCGGGCGGGGGCGTCTGGCTGCTGCTCATGGATGGCTCGCGTCGGGGGTTCTGCTTGTCGATCGGAGGTTCCGCACCGCCTTGTCTCCGGGTAGCGCGGGGAAGCAAAGGCAAGTCTAGCCGATTCCGTAATTATTAATTCATCATTTTTTTGACGTACCATTCCGCGCCATGTCCACCGCCTCGCTCACCCCACGCGCCCTTTACGAGGAAGTGGCGGAGCACCTGCGCCAGCGCATTTTCCGCCGGGAGCTGCAGCCGGGCAGCTGGATCGACGAGCTGAAGATCGCCGAGGAATTCGGCATCAGCCGCACGCCCCTGCGCGAGGCCCTGAAGGTGCTGGCGGCCGAGGGGCTGGTGACCATGAAGGTGCGCCGGGGAGCGTACGTCACCGAAGTGTCGGACAAGGACCTGCACGACGTCTATCACCTGTTGGCATTGCTGGAGAGCGATGCCGCGCGCGTGGTGGCGCAGCGTGCCTCCGAGGCCCAGTTGCGCGAGCTGGAGGCCCTGCACGCCGAGCTGGCCGCGAGCGTGGACGACCGGGACCGCTTTTTCGGCGTGAACGAGCGGTTCCACATGCGGCTGCTCGAGCTGGCGGACAACCGCTGGCGCAACCAGATGGTCGCCGATCTGCGCAAGGTCATGAAGCTCAACCGCCACAACTCCCTGCTGCGCCAGGGCCGCATCGAGGAGTCGCTGCGCGAGCACGCAGGCATCCTCGGCGCGCTGCAGGCCCGGGACGGGGAACGCGCCGCGGCCGCGATGCTGGACCATTTCAGCCAGGGACTGCAGGCCGCGGCCTGAATCCCCCATCGTCCAGCCCTCCTCCACGCCTGGGTCCCCAGGCCCTGCGACTGACGCGGACCTTGCCGCGTCGCGTGCATGCAAGCCGCGGCACGGGATATTGCGGTGATGACTTGTCGCGAGGCGGCGCTCCCCGCATCATTGGGGACGGAGAGCGAAAAAGCAACGCCGCCTGCGACGCGGACGGGGCACCGCCGGCAGCACGCCCGAGGAGGCCTGCCGCCATCACCGACACCTGGGAGGAGCCTTGCGCATGCTGGAACTGGAGCGTTTCTTTCTTCTGGACGGGGCGGACGGCCTGCCCGCGGGGGCACTGCTCGCCGGCAGCCACGATCCCGCGCTCGTCGCCCTCTCGGTGGCCGTCGCGGTGCTGACCTCCACCCTCGCGCTCTACCTCTCCGGCCAGGCCCGCGGCGCCCAGATCACATCGTCGCGCGTGCTCGCACTGGCCAGTGCCGGCGTGGCGCTCGGTGCAGGCATCTGGGCCATGCATTTCATCGGCATGCTTTCATTCACGCTGTGCGCCGCGGTGCACTACGACGTGGCGCTCACGATGCTGTCGATGTTTCCAGCGATGTGCGCCTCGTGGCTGGCGCTGTCGCTCCTGGCACGCCCCGACGTGCGGCCTCGCCAGCTCATGCTCGGCGGCGTGCTCGTGGGCGCGGGCATCGGCACCATGCACTACATGGGCATGGCGGCCATGCGCATGGCCCCGCTGCTGCGCTACGACCCGCTGTGGTTCACCGCATCGCTGGTGGTCGCGGTGGCGCTGGCCAATGCGGCGCTGTGGGTGCGCTTCATGCTCATGCGGCGCATCGGCATGGCGCCGTGGAAGGCCAACCTGCTCGGCGGCGCCATCATGGGCTGCGCGATCTCGGGCATGCACTACACCGCCATGGCCGCGGCCCGCTTCGTGGGCACGGCCGAACCGGGCGGCGGCGAAGGCCGCGAGTGGGTGCAGATGCTCGCGATCACCGTGACCCTGGTGACCGCCTGCGTGGGCCTGTTCGCCGGCGCGGTGAACGGATTCCTCCTCTACCGCGACCTCTACCGCAAGGTGCGGCGCAGCGAGTCGCGCCTGCGCGCGCTGGTGGACACCGCCGTGGACGGCATCATCACCATCGACGGGCGCGGCATCATCCAGAGCTTCAACCAGTCGGCCGAGCGCATCTTCGGCTGGACCGCCGGCGACGTGCTGGGCCGCAACATCCGCATGCTCATGCCCTCCCCCGACAGCGAAGCCCACGACGGCTACCTGCAGCGCTACCTGGCCACCGGCGAGGCCCGCATCATCGGCACGGGCCGGGAGGTGGTGGGCCTGCACCGCGACGGCAGCGCCCTGCCGCTGCGCCTGTCCATCGGACGCGCCAACGCGCCCGACGGCCCGCTCTTCGTCGGCTTCCTGATCGACCTGCGCGGCGTGAAGGAGGCTGAAATGCGCCTGAGCATCGCCGCCAGCGTGTTCGAGCACAGCTACGAGGCCGTGCTGATCCTCGACTCGGACCACCACATCGTGGATGCCAACCCCGCCTTCGAACGCACGACCGGCATCTGCCGGCAGGACCTGCTGGGCACGCCCGTGGAAGCGCTCTACCCCGGCTCGGAGGAGGCCGCGGAGGACGGCACCGCGGAAGACCGTGCGCCCGAGCGCCCCCGCTTCGCGGCCATCTGGCGGACCATCCAGTCCCAGGGATACTGGCAGGGAGAGATCCTGGGCCGCGGCCAGGGCATCGCCATGCCGCAGCGCATCTCCATCGCCAGCGTGCTGGGCAAGGAAGGCCATCCGCACCACTACATCGTGGTCATCAGCGACATCAGCCAGATCAAGGCGCACGAACAGGAGCTGCAGCACATCGCGCTCTACGACAGCCTCACCGGCCTGCCCAACCGCCGCCTGCTGGCAGACCGCCTCGTGCAGGGCATCGTGCAGGCGCAGCGCAGGCGCCAGCTCCTGGCCGTGTGCTACCTCGACCTCGATGGATTCAAGCGCGTCAACGACCAGCACGGACATGCCGCCGGCGACCAGCTCCTCATCGAGGTGGGCCGGCGCATCCAGTCCCAGCTGCGCGCGGAAGACACCCTCGCCCGCCTGGGCGGCGACGAGATGGTGGTGCTCATCAACGGCCTGCAGACCCCCGAAGACTGCACCCCCCTCATCAACCGCATCCTGCACGCCGTGCGCCAGCCCGTGCCGCTGCCCAAGGGCCAGGGCTTCGTCTCGGCCAGCATGGGCCTGAGCTTCTACCCCCTCGACGGCGACACGCCCGACCTGCTGCTGCGGCAGGCCGACCATGCGATGTACGAGGCCAAGCAGGATGGCAAGAACCACTGCCGGCGCTTCGGGAGCGACACGCCCGGGCAGCCAAGCGGAACCGCCTCTGCCGCGCAATGAAGGCACGGGGGACTGAAGCGGCTGACGCCACGCAGAGGCTTGCCGGTTCATCGCACAAAGAAAAGGACTCGCAAGCGCAGGCGGCGCAGGACGCCTTGGGCGGCGAGGGAAACTGCGGCTGGGGTACGTTGGGCCCTCGACAGACCTGGTGGCGGGCTGTATCAGGGTGCCCGTTTTTTTGCGAGCCCTCTGCGGCACAGGCCGATGTTTGTCCGGGCTGCGCGCACGATCTCGAGGTAGCGTTCAGCAAGGGCAGGCGCCCAGCCATCCACCGCCGCATCATCATCCTTCGCGGCGTCCCCTGCATATCTGGCGAGCGTCGCCAGGCATTGCGCATGGAGCCCGTTGCGGTATTGCGTGATGGCCAGGTCGTTGCGAATGGCCCCCTCGTCTTCCCAGTCCAGCGTCACTGAACAGTTCTCCAGCACCGGAGACAGGGTGGCGAGGGCCGCCTTGAAATTCCTGTGGTCATAAAGACGCTGGAACGCGGCACGCGTGCGATCGACCTGGTCCCTGCCGCAGCCGTCCTTCACCCGCACATAGCGCCCTGCGAAACTCCCGTTGTAGCCACAAAAATCCCTGCACTCGGCGGGGGTGGCGGCCTCTACATCGATCCCCTGCGCGCTGCGGCCAAAGCCCACCATGCAGGAAGAGCGCCGACCGTCCTGCCTGGCAATGCCCTGGCCGCCGTCGATGGTCCCATCGAGCGTGCACAGGTTGTCCCCCGTCGTGCTTTCCAGCGAAAACGTCACCACGCCTTTCTCGCTCTGGATCACAAGACGCCCCCAGCCCCGCTCCGTCATGTACTCGCCCGGCTGCAACCCACCGCTTCCGGATGGCGGCGGGCGCCCTGGAGGCTGCGGGCTGCCCGCCGGCTGCGCAGTGGCGCCCCCAACACAGGCCGACCAGCACATGGCAAACAGCAGGGTGATCGACGCAAACATCCGCGATACCGTCGGCCAGGGAAAGCGATGGGGTGGCATGGTTGTCATGGTCTCGCTCCATCATAGGACCGGGCTGCACGTCCTCGGGGTAGCGACAGGCCGCCCCAGGCTGCCTGGGCGCGCGGTGCATCCCTGTTGAATCTGGTTGCATCCACATCCCGCACCCGGGTTCTAATGCCCACCTTCCACCGGCACATGCCGCGCAGCGCCGGACCCGGGCCTGGCTTGTACAGCCCTACCGCAACCTGTTCACCGAGGAGTTACAGATGTCCCGCCTCTCCCCCATCCTGATGGCCTTGCTCACGATCGCCTGTGTGCCGCTGGCGCAAGCGCAGGGCGCCAGCGAATTCAACAAGGAGGCGATCAAGTCCACCGGCGAAGCCGCCGCGATGGCCTTCGTGTGCGGCAAGCTCAACCAGGCCCAGATCGATGCACACAAGGAAAAGGCGCGCCGGCTCTACCTTGCGGACGGCGTCTCCCAGGCGACCTTCGATACCCTATACGCCGAGGGTTTCAAGGAAGTACAGGCCAGGGCGAAAGCCAACCATGTGCAGGCAGGCAGCCCCCAGTGCCAGCTTCCCGCCCCGGGAGCAGGCAAGCAGGAGTGAGGTGGAGAATCCGGCCCCCGAACCTGCACGCCCAGACTGCATGCCCCTCCGGCGTGGCCGCGGACAGCGCGCGTTGCGGCCCGAGCGGCGACAGCGGGGACAGTGCTGCTCCGCAGCCGACAGGTCACTGGGTGAAATATTAGCCCGCGCGCCGGGCACCTGCCGCCGCACCGGCAGTTCAGGCGCCATCGATGCGAACACCGCGCAGCTTGGCGATGAGTTCCACACGGTTGCGGGCCTGGAGCTTCTGCAGGATCGCCGTGAGGTGTTCCTTCACGGTGTGTTCCGAGAGGTGCAGCGCGGAGGCAATCGGCTTGTTCTGCAGACCGTCCAGGACGAGTGCGAGGATTTCCCCCTGCCGCGGCGTCAGGCCGATGTCGGCAGGCGCCAGGTGGATCTCGCGGGGCGCCGTGGACCGGGCCGACGACCGTGGATGCAATGCAGCCGCGTCCGTGTCGAACCAGACTCGGCCGCCCAGCACCGCAGTCACGGCCGCAAGGTAGGTTTCGGGCGCTTCGCGCTTGTGGACGAACCCATGGACACCGCTCGCACGGGCCTTCAAGGCAATCGCCGGGTGCTGGTCCGCGCTCGTCACCAGCACACGGGTTGCAGGAGACATGGCCAGGAGGCTGGAGATGAAGGAAGTCGCGGCCCCCTCGGCGAGCCAGAAATCCACGAGAGCCAGCAGGGGAGGACCTTGCGCGGCCACGATGCGCAGCGCGCTGGCCCCATCGAAGGCATGGCAGGTTTCGGCGATCGCGGGGTGCTGGCCTAGAAAATCGGCCATGCCGCGTGCGACGAGTGGATGGTCATCGACGACGAGCGCATAGCCTGCCGAATGGAGGCGCGAGCAAGGAGGCAGGGGCATTGAGACGATTCGCCGGTGCAGCCGAATCGACAAAATGCAATGCGACAGTTTGGCAAAGCGTAACCGCCCGTGCTCGGCGTTTGATGACAAGCCCCTGCCGACGCCGCGGATGCAACGCAGGTGACTCGTCAATGGCGATTTCGCGGATATGGCAAGTGGAATGGTGAGTGGAGCGAGCAAAGCGCTCCGGCATATCTCGGCGCAGTCCGTTCGCTCTACGGCGCCAGCGCCCGTTCGGTGCTCGAAAAGACAGCCTGGCCCGCGGCCACCGCCTGCCCCAGCTTGAAGATGCCTACCGCCTGCACCAGGTCTCGCGCCTGTGCCTTGAGGCTGGCGGCCGCGGCCGCGATTTCCTCGACCAGCGCGGCATTCTGCTGGGTGACCTGGTCCATCTGTATGACGGCTTCGCCGACCTGGTTGACGCCAGCGCTCTGTTCCCCGCTCGCTGCACTGATTTCGCCCATGATCTCGGTCACCCGGCGAATGCTGCCGACCACCTCCCCCATGGTGGTGCCAGCCCGGTCCGCAAGTTGTTCGCCCATCTCGACACGCGCGACGCCGGTGTCGATGAGATTCTTGATTTCCTTGGCCGCCTCGGCGCTTCGCACGGCCAGGCTGCGCACCTCTCCAGCCACTACCGCGAAACCACGGCCCTGCTCACCCGCGCGGGCCGCCTCCACCGCCGCATTCAGCGCGAGGATGTTGGTCTGGAACGCAATGCCATCGATGACGTTGATGATGTCGGCGATCTTGCGTGAGCTCTCGCTGATGCCCTTCATCGTCTGCACCACCTGCGACACGACCTCGCCCCCACGGGTCGCCACCACGCTGGCCTCCTGAGCGAACTGGTTGGCCTGGCAGGCATGGTCGGCATTCTGCTGGACGGTCGAGCCCAGTTGCTCCATCGATGCGGCGGTTTGCTGCAGGGCACTCGCCTGCCGTTCCGTTCTGGCCGAAAGGTCGGAATTTCCCTGGGCGATCTGGGTACTGGCGGCAGCCACCGATTCGCTGCCCTCCCGTACCCGCGTGACGACATGGGCCAGCGATTCGTTCATGGATTTGAGGCTCAACAGCAGGGTGCCGACCTCGTCGCGGGCGGCGACGTCGATGCGGGTGGTCAGGTCGCCGTCCGCCACCGCCTGCGCGACGCCGAGGGCCTGAAAAACCGGCCTGGTGATCGACCGGATGACCCACATCCCCAGGAAAGTAGCCATCACCACCGCCAAGGCCGACCCGCCGAATTCAAGCATCAAGGTCGTGCGCCGGGCACCGTCCAATGCGGAGGAGCGAACCGCGAGAAGGTCCCTCTCCATTTTGCTGAAATCCCCTTCGAGCGCACGGAACCCATCCATGGCAGCTTTATCAAGACCTTTCCTGAACTCGGCAAGAAAATCCTCCCAGGAAACTGCGCCCCTATTGACCTCCTTGCGCAGCCCTTGCATTTTCTCGACAATGGAAACGAACTCTTCCTTCCGGGTTCGCATGCTCTCCAGACGCTTTTGCTGCGCCGGGTTGTCGGAAGTCAGGGATTTTGCCTTGCTCCAGGCGGCATCGAAGCTCTTGATGCCGGCGGTCCAGGGCTCGAGAAATCGCTCCTCCCCCGCCAGAAGATAACCTCGCGCACCCGTTTCCATGTTCACCATGCTCTGGAGCATCTCCTGCCCGACACCCAGGACCACATAGGTGTGCTGGTTCATTTCATCAGCCTTCTTGAGTTCGCTCTGGCTGTTGACGGCCACTCCGATGACCACCAGAAAAATTCCAATCACGCCAGCGAATGCCAGAGAAAGCCGGCGAGCGAGGGGCCAGTTCGAAAAAATCATGACATTCCTCCAAGATTGATTATTCGCACCGAGAGTCAGTGCATTTTTCATCCCGAAACCAGCACAATTGCAGCGAACAAGGACGTGCTGGACTGCGGCATCGAACCGCCCTGCTGCGGCAATGATGTTAAAAAATATTCACTGCCCATGCAATGGGGGCATGAAACCCGACAATGCAATTCCCGCGGGAGTTACGCAAACCTGAAATACATCAAAAATGATTCGATCACAGTCTTCGATTCGTTTTTAATAGTTCACCATGGCAAACACGGCTGTCGCGCCAGTTAATCGGGCAAAAGCATCCAAAACGCCATCGCGCAACAGCAAAACGATCTGACTGCGCGCACGATGTCCAGGCGGGGTTCCACGAGGGGCATACCGTTCGGGCGTGGCCGCCGGCATTGGCGAGGCGGCCACGCCCTGCTTGTCACTCGCTCAGGTTTGCATACATCCGCTTGAGGAATCCCAGGAGCTGCGTCTTCTCCACATCGGAAAAACCGGAAAGCGACGCGTCGTTCCCTGCCTGGAGCACTTCCTTGCTCCTGGGCAACACCTTCAGCGCTTCCTCGGTCAGTTCGATGCACTGAACGCGCCTGTTGGTGGGATGGGCTGTCCGCCGGATGAATCCATCGCGCTCCAGCCGGGCCAGGGTCTGTGCCATGGAGGGTTGCTCGACGCGCAGCAAACGGGCGAGCTCCGCCTGGGTCGTCGCCTGTCCGGTCCTGAGGGCCGTGAGCACCGGCAGGGTTCCCATGCCCACGCCCATGGGCCGCAGACCCGCTTCGGCCCGCCTGCCGAGCTCCTGGGCCACCAGCTTGATGAAAAACGAAGGGGCCGCGAGAGGGTCCGGCTCGGGCGAATGCGTGGTCTTGTTCGGTGGCATGGGAAAGCGGGGGAATAGGCTTACCCCTGCCATTTTCGGAGCGCGTCCAAAAGGCCTGCGCTGGCGGGGGTCTGCGGTTCGGTGTCGCCGACGTATGCCACATATCCATCCGGCCGGACCAGAAGGCAGGTGAATGGAGGCACGATGCCGATGGCAGGAATGTGCCATCCCGCAGGCGCAATGACATCCACCCTTTCGACGCCAGGCAGAGAGGGTGCCATCGCGTCCGCAGGCTCGATGCCGGCCTTGTCCTGCAGCCACAGGAACCGCCCGGGCATCCTGGCCATCAGGGAAAAGACGTCCGCACCGAGTACAGACCCCGGTGTGGGCAGATTGGGCGCGCGCATACCCAGCAAGGGATGTCCACCGTTGCCCCAGCCATAGCGCAGCGAAAGGCCGCTGAGGGCACCGGCATACCTGCGCGCGACTTCCGGCACCGCGAGCATGTCTGCCACAACGCCGCGCAAGGCGTCCACCTGCCGCCCGGGCTTGATGAGCAACGTCTGCGCCCTGGCAAGTTGCAGCACCCCTTCGGCAACCGGATACCGCTCTTCCTGGTAGGTATCCAGCAGTCCATCCGACGCGCCATGGAGGGCCACTCGCGCGAGCTTCCAGCCCAGGTTGGCCGCGTCCTGGATGCCGAGGTTCAGGCCTTGCCCCCCGATGGGCGAATGCGTGTGCGCCGCATCGCCGGCGAGGAAGACCCTCCCACGCCTGTATCGAGCGGCCTGCCGGAAGCCGTCGGTGAACCTCGACATCCAGCGCGCGGACCTGAGGCCGAAGTCCGTGCCGAGGCCATCCGACATGGCCTCGCGAAGTTCGCCCAGCGTGACCCGCGCCTTGCTGTCGACGGGCGGGCCGATCTTCATCATGCTGACCCGGTACCAGCCAGGCTCGACCGGCGATACCTGGTACGTACCGACCTTGCTGTTTCGGCCGAACGCCTGCTGCTCCGTTGGCGGTGCCGCAAGCTCGACGTCGGCCACCAGCCAATGCGATAGCGGGTCATCCCCATCGAAGGAGATGCCCAGGCTGCGGCGCACGACGCTGTGGCCTCCATCCGCTCCGACAGCATAGTCGGAGCACAGCGACGAGGTCTTTCCAGACCCGTCGGACACCAGCAGTTGCACTCCTGCCTCGTCCTGTGAAACGTGCAGGAGTGCGGCGCCCCAGCGGATGTCCACGCCCAGCCCGATGGCACGCTCCGTCAGGACACGCTCGGTCTCGTGCTGCGGAAGAATCAGAGCCTCCGGCCAGTCTCGGTCAAAGGCCTTCGGATCCATGGGAATGCCCGAGAAGAGTACCGCGGGCAAAGGACGGCCTCTCTGGACGAACTGTCCCGCCAGCCCCCGTTGAGCGAAGACCTCCATGGTCCGCGCATTGATGCCCGGCGCACGGGACTCCCCCGAGGTGCCTCGAGGGCGCCTTTCGATGAGCACTACATCGACGCCCATCGATTTCAATTCGCAGGCCAGCATCAGCCCGGTCGGCCCGGCGCCCACCACAACGACATGTGCATCATTCATCGGAGCCTCGCAGTAAAACACATAGGCACCTATTATTATCATTCGAGTCCGCCCGGTCAAACGAGCCGCGATGGCTCCTCCACGATCCCGGGGCAGCGAACCTACCGGCCGAACTCGTCGAACAGCGAGCGCAGGACCGGTGTCCCGGGCATCCTGTCCAGCGGGATACCTGCCTGTTCGAACCAGCTCTTGTCCGCCTCGGGATGCGGACCGCTGAGGACGACGATGCCCCGGCCGAAGGTGTAGCGGGCGGCGGCCACGTCGCCATTGCCATAGGTGGCGATCGCGCGGAAGCCGCGCCGGGCGCTCTTCTGGAAATAGGGGCCATCCTGGAAGAACATGCTCTCGAGACGGCCCTTCCAGCGCACCGACACAACCCCTTCATCCCTGGTTGTGACCGGGAAACCGGGCCGACCGACCTCACCATCGACCTCGTCGGCGATCAGGCCCATGTTGTCGCGGTCGGCAAGGTAGGCGCCCATGCACAGGCCGAGATAGCCGCCGCCCCGCGACACGAAATCGCGGATGGCGGCGATCCGCCGGTCACCCATCGCCCGCAACGCGGCCGGGATGTCCTGCCCGCCACCCGGTTGCACGTAGATCGCATAGCCGCGCAAGGTGGCAGGCGTGACGTCGCGCGCCTCCTTCGGGCCGATGAAATCGACCTTGTAGGACGACCCCATTGTCTCGATCGCCTCCTTGGCGGTTTCGGAGCAGTCGTCGCAGCCGGCCGCGCCGCGATAGACCGCGACACGGAGAACGGGCTGCGCAGTCGCCGCGCCATGGCAGGACGCAGCAAGGCAGAGCGACGCGGCGAGCCGCCATGGCAGTTGCATTTGGAGTCTTCCTTGCGCGGACGGACGATTCAGCGCTTGTGCATTGTCGTTCGGCAACTCGGCCCGGGAGCGGGCACATGCCGGGAGCACGATTGTCCACGCCTGCGGCCTGCAGCGCGGCGCGGTGGTACCCATCTACCTGCAGGCGCGTTGCCGCCGGGGACACCCGGTGCCGTTTTCGGCCACGCTGACATAATCCTCGATCACCCCCCCGGAGTCACTTTTTTCGGCCACTCTTCGGCCGCTGGCCTGCGCCAGCCCCGCAGCGCCATCCAGATGCCGGCGCCCGGCGGCCGAACGTCTGCGCCCCGGTTGCACGACCCGCCGGCTCTGTGCCGTGCTCACGGGCCTATGGTGCACGCGTCGGCCTTTGCCGCACCCATGCAGCGCCCGGATAGCAAAAGTGGCCCAACCCGTGGAAAACAGGACAAGTCAAGATGTTGCCGAACCCGACACAAGTCGTTGATACACAAGGGAACCCGCAGGAGTTCGGTCCCTGGCGCCTGTCCGTCGCCCCCATGATGGACTGGACGGACCGCCACTGCCGTTACTTCCACCGGCTGCTGAGCCGCCATGCCCTCCTCTACACCGAGATGGTGACGACCGGGGCGCTGGTGCATGGCGACGTGGAGCGGCACCTGCGCTTCAACGCCGAGGAGCACCCGGTCGCGCTGCAGTTGGGTGGCAGCGAACCTGCCGACCTCGCGCATTCCGCGCGGCTCGGCGAACGCTGGGGCTATGGCGAAATCAACCTCAACTGCGGATGCCCCAGCGAGCGCGTGCAGCGCGGGGCCTTCGGCGCCTGCCTGATGAACGAGCCGCGGCTGGTGGCCGACTGCGTGAAGGCGATGGTGGATGCGGTGAACGTTCCCGTCACCGTCAAGCACCGCATCGGCATCGGCCGCAGCGAGGAGTACGCCTTCGTGCGGGATTTCGTGGGCACGGTCGCCGAGGCCGGCTGCCGCGTGTTCATCGTGCATGCACGCAATGCCTGGCTCGAAGGACTGTCGCCCAAGGAGAACCGTGAAATACCGCCGCTGCGCTACGACGTGGTGCACCGGCTCAAGGCCGAGTTTCCGGATCTCGTGATCGCGATCAACGGCGGCCTCGCGACCGATGCCGCGGTGCAGGAAGCGCTGAGCGGCGGACTCGACGGGGCGATGATCGGCCGCGAGGCCTACCACAACCCCTGGTGGCTGGCCCGCTGGGATGCACTGTACTTCGGCGATGCCGCATCCGGGCTGACCCGGGAGGCCGCCGAAGAGGCCATGGTGGACTACATGGCGCGCGAGGCGGCGCAGCACGGCACCTCTTGGTACTCCGTTGCACGCCACATGCTGGGCCTGCGCAACGGGTTGCCCGGCGCGCGGCGGTGGCGGCAGGTCTGGAGCGACCACCGCCTCAAGCACCTGCCCGCGCACGAGGTGATGGCCATCGCGCGCACGCCGCCGCGGGTGGCTGCGGACGCCCTGGCCGGCTGAATACCGCAGGCCGCGGTCAGACGGCCGCGGCGCCCACCTGCGTGTCGATCCACTCCTTGAGCGGCAGGGGGTGAGCGTACAGATAGCCCTGCATGGCGTCGCAGCCGTGCCGGACCAGGAACTCCGCCTGGGTCTCGGTTTCCACCCCTTCGGCCACCACGCGCAGGCGCAGGTGCTGCGCCATGGACAGGATGGCCCGCACGATGGCCGCATCGTTGGGGTTCACCGGCGCGTCCTGCACGAAGCTCCGGTCGATCTTGAGCTCATAGAGCGGCAGCCGCTTCAGGTAGGCCAGGCTCGAATAGCCCGTGCCGAAATCGTCGATGGAAAAGCGCACCCCGAAGCGCACCAGCTCCGCCATGCGCTGCGCGGTGTCCTGCCAGTTCTCCACCAGCAGGGTTTCGGTGACTTCCAGGATCAGCCGGGACGCTGGCGCACCGCTGTAGGCCAGCGCATCGCGCACGTAGGCGACGAAATCGTCCTGGCGGAACTGGCGGGCGCTCACGTTGACGGAAATCGTCATGTCCAGCCCCGCTGCATGCAGCTGCGCCAGGGCGTCGCAGGCGCGGCGGATCACGCGCGCGCCCAGGCGCAGGATCAACCCGGACTCCTCCGCGATGGCGACGAAGCGAGCGGGCGACACGTTCCCGTGGGCCGGATGCCTCCAGCGCAGCAGCAGTTCGCCACCGCACACGGTCCCGTCCCGGTCCACCTGGGGATGGATGTGGATCTCGAGCGCATCGTCGGCGATCGCCTGCGCCAGGTCCTGCTCCAGCGACAGCCGCTCCTGCGCTGCGGCCTGCATGTCGGCCTCGAAGAAGCGCACGCGGTGCGCGCCGGAGGATTTCGCGCGGTACATCGCGGTATCGGCCTCGCGCAACAGATCCTCCACGGTTTCGCCCGCCTTGGGAAACAGCGTTACCCCCGTGCTGGCGGTGACCGAATAGTAGGTGCTGCCCAGATCGTACGGCGCCTCCATTCCCTCGCGCAGCCGCGCTGCCATGGCGCCCGCGGCATCCACGCCGGCCTGCATGCCGTTGGCTATGCGGGGGATCAGCACCACGAACTCGTCTCCCCCGATGCGCACCACGCTGCCGAAGCCCTGCAGCAGGCGCTCCAGTCGCCGCGCCACCTGCACCAGCAGGCGGTCGCCCGCCGCATGTCCCCGGGCATCGTTGAGCTGCTTGAAATTGTCCAGGTCGATGAAGAACAGGGCGCCGATGCGCCCGCCGCTGCGGGCCTGGTCCAGCGCGGCCTGCAACTGCTCGAAAAGCAGGCGCCGGTTGGGCAGGCCCGTGAGTGCGTCGTAGTAGGCCATGCGGTGCATGGCCGCCTCGGCATCGCGCCGGGCCGTGATGTCCCGGGCCAGGGCCACGTAGCGGGAGGCCGCACCGCCCTGCCCTGCGGCAGCGTCCACGCCGAGCCGGCGCGCTACCGACAGTTCGAACCAGAGCTGCCCCATGGCCGTTTCCTGGTGGTATTGCCGGCCCAGCGATACCCCCTGCGATTCGGCCTCGTGCAATGCCTGCATGAACTCCGAGGCCACGCCCGGCGGCAGGACCTCCTCCAGCATCCGGCCTTCGAATGCCTGGCTGGGCTCTGCCGACAGGTCGGACCGTGCCGAGCGGTGGTAATGGATGCGCCCGCCAGCATCCAGTTCGAACAGCAGATCCGGAACGGCCTGCAGGATGCCTTCCAGGTTGTCGCGCGCGGTGCGCAGTTCGCTCGTCATCGACTGGGCCAGGGCCAGCGCGCGCTGGTGGCCGGTGGCCTGCATGGCAATGAACCAGCCCGCCAGCACGCTGAACAAGGCCCCCAGCCAGGCGATGAGCGCGTAGTTGTCGCGGCCCAGGCGGTGGTCGAATGCCGGCAGGGGCTCCATGGTGAGCGTCCAGGGCCGGCCACCCACGATCAGCACGCGCGCCGCCCGCAGCCGCTCGCCGGACAGATGCGGGGCCGGCTCCGCCGGGTCGCGGGAGTTGTAGAGTTCTCCCGCGTCCGCGTCCGCATCGGCACCGGCACCGGCACCGGCCAGGCCATCCTGGATGCGCAGCGACACGCCCGGGTCCAATTCGCCCAGCAGCGCACCGGCCACGGCCGCCACGCGGAACGGCGCGGCCACCCAGCCCCGGATGGCCGCGCGCCGCGCTTCCAGGGTGGCCGGCGTTCCCCCTCCGGCATAGACGGGCAGGAACATCATGAGACCGGGATCGTCTTCGCCCCCCACGCTCCAGAGGCCGGACAGCGCCAGGGCGCCCGAATCGCGCGCGCGGTCCAGGGCCTCGCGGGCGGCGGGCAGGCTGGCGACGTCGAAGCCCAGCGCGGTCAGGTTGCCCCGGGTGCGCGGCTCCACCCGGGTGATGACGGCATAGGAGCCGCGGTCCCCGCGCGAACGCACCTCGTAGCGGTCCAGCCCCTGCGCCCGCATCGCCTGCACATGCGTCCGCAAGCCGTCGTACGGCACCTGCTCGATCAGGCACAGGGCCTGCAGGCCCGGCCGCGTCTGGTCCATCTGCAGCGCATGTACATAGGCGGAGAATTCACCCTGCTCGATGGCCGTGGAGCCATCCGCATAGCCCTTGAGGCCGCGCAGCACCATTTCGTAGGCACCCATGCGGTCGCGCAGCGCCGACACCACCCGCTCGGCCGCCGCGTCGAAGTTCTGGCGGCGCCGGGTTTCCTGCAGCTGGTCGGCGTGGTGCCAGTACAGGTAGGTGACTCCCAGCAGCGCCGCCGACAGCAGCGGCGCGAACGCCAGGCGCACGTGCCAGAACCGCGTCGGGCCGCTTGGGGAGGGCAGGCCCGGACGGCGGAAGAATGGAAGAGGGCTCATGCGCAGCGCAGCGTGGCACGGCCGGCTTGCGCTGGCAAGCCCCCGCAGGGCAACGGCGCAACGGCACGCGCCGGTGCGCGGCATGGATTGCAGCGCCTGCCTGTCGGCAGGCGGTATCCTTCGCCCTGCTGCCTTCGTTCCGGTACTTTTGCCTTTTTCATGCCGTCGCTCGATTTTTCCAGGGAAGAAAGAGGCTTCGAAGCCTTCTATGAGCAGGAGCTACCCGCCCTGCAATATGCCTGCGCCTCTTATATCGCCCTGTTGCAGTCCATCCTCTCGCGCACGCCCCACCTGGACATCACCAAGGTGGAAGGCCGGGTCAAGGACCGCCTGGAATGTATCGCGAAGTTCTCCCGCAAATACCGTGCGGCGCTGGAAGAAAGCAACACTCCCTATGAGATCCGGCACTACATCACCGACCTGATCGGGGTGCGCGTGGTCTGCCTGTACGAGGACGAGCTGGAAAAAGTGGCCCAGGCCGTGCGATCCCACTTCGACGTGATCGACGTGACCGACAAGGTGTCCGCCGTGGAAAGCACCGAAGGCTCCTTCGGCTACAAGGGGCTGCACCTGGACCTGCGCCTCAACGCCGCCCAGGCAGGCCTGCCGGAGCATGCCGCCTACGCCGCCCAGCCCTTCGAACTGCAGGTACGCACCATCATCCAGGATTCCTGGAGCGTGCTGGACCACAAGATCAAGTACAAGAAAGCCATTCCGGGCCAGCTCAAGCGCCGCATCAACGTGCTCTCGGCCCTGTTCGAGCTGGCCGACCGGGAGTTCCGCCAGATCCGCGACGAGACCGAGGCCGGGCTGCGGCACGCCCCCGACGAGACCGAGGCTCCGGATACCACGGGGCCGGAAGCCGCCGAGGCCGGGCCGCAGGAAGAGCGGCCGGCCCCCCCCGGCAGCGAGCTCAACGCCTTCACCTTCCTGAAGATCGCCAACCATTTCTTCAAGGACAGCGATTTCGACCCGCGCAAGGTGGACCTGTTCGTGGCGGACATCCGCGGATGGGCGCCCGGCATCACCCGCGCGCGGTTCAATACCCTGCTGCGGGCCACGCTGGGCACCGTGAAGCGCTACAAGCAGCATTTCGAGGAAGCCAACCCGCAGGCCAGCTTCAACGCCTACACGGTGATACGGCACTGCCTCTATCTGGGCGACCGCACCACCTTCCGGCGGGCACTGCGCAACAGCTCGCGCGAGGCGTTCGAAGCGTGGCTGCGCGATCACGCCTGATCCCCCGGGGGGCCAAAAGGCGCAACCGCGGCGTGGTTACTTCAGCTTACAGCTACTGAATTCATAGCAGCCAGTCCTTGATGGACCGAGGCGCCCAACTGTCGCATTGGCGACTCCTTATCCGTAGTTTCACGCCACACGCCCGGCGCGAACTGCTGCTATATTGCACTGCAACATTTTTCGCCGAGCCGCCCCCATGCTCTACAACCTCTACGAAACTCAGCGTTCCCTGATGGAGCCGTTCGCGGAACTCGCACAGACCGTCTCCAAGATCTACAGCAATCCGGTCTCGCCGTTCAGCCACACGACCTATGCCCAGCGCATGTCCGCCGGCTACGACCTGCTGTACCGGCTGGGCAAGGACTACGAGAAGCCGGTGTTCGGCATCTCCACCGTCCAGGTGGACGGCCACGAGGTGGTCATCCACGAACGGGTGGAGCTGGACAAGCCCTTCTGCGAGCTGCGCCGCTTCAAGCGCTTCTGCGACAACCCCGGCACGCTCGAGACCATCAAGCGCCAGCCCGCGGTGCTGATCGTGGCCCCGCTGTCCGGCCACTACGCCACGCTGCTGCGCGACACCGTGCGCACCATGCTGCAGGGCCACAAGGTCTTCATCACCGACTGGAAGAACGCCCGCCTCGTGCCCCTGTCGGAAGGCGAGTTCCACCTCGACGACTACGTGAACTACGTGCAGGAATTCATCCGCCTGCTGCAGTCCCGCTACGGCAACTGCCACGTGATGAGCGTGTGCCAGCCCACGGTGCCGGTGCTCGCGGCCGTCTCCCTCATGGCCAGTCGCGGCGAGAAGACGCCCCTGTCCATGACCATGATGGGCGGCCCGATCGACGCGCGCAAATCCCCCACGGCGGTGAACAACCTCGCCACCCAACGCAGCTTCGAGTGGTTCGAGAACAACGTCATCTACCGCGTGCCGGACAGTTTCCCTGGTGCCGGGCGCCGCGTGTACCCGGGCTTCCTTCAGCACACGGGCTTCGTGGCCATGAACCCGGACCGCCACGCCAAGAGCCACTACGACTACTTCAAGGACCTGGTCAAGGGCGACGATGCGAGCGCCGAGGCCCACCGCAAGTTCTACGACGAGTACAACGCCGTGCTCGACATGGACGCGGATTACTACCTCGAGACCATCAAGACGGTCTTCCAGGACTACAGCCTCGTCAACGGAACCTGGGACGTGCGCTCGCCCGGGGGCCAGCCCGAGCGCGTGCGCCCGCAGGACATCCGCAGCACCGCCCTGCTGACCATCGAAGGCGAGCTGGACGACATCTCCGGCTCGGGTCAGACGGAAGCCGCCCACGGCCTGTGCACGGCCATCCCCGAGAAGGACCGCCGCCACTTCGAGGTCAAGGGCGCGGGCCACTACGGCATCTTCAGCGGCCGCCGGTGGCGCGATATCGTCTATCTGCAGGTGCGGGACTTCATCCTCGCCCACGATCCGCAGCCCGCCACCACGGTGGACAGCGGCTCCGTGCCCAGCGAAGACGCGCCCCGCCGCCGCACCGGAGCCGCCGCAGCGCCCGCGGACCTGCTGTCCGAGGAACTGCCGACCGCCACCTCCGCACCGCAGGCGCGCAGCCGGCGCAGCGCGCCCAAGAAGGCTTGACGGCACCCCCTGCCGCAGCCGCTGCCACGCGCGCCCTGGCGGCCCGGATCGACGCGGCGTTGCCGCAGACGCAGTGCACCCGCTGCGGCTACCCTGATTGCGCCGCTTATGCGGATGCGATCGCCGGTGAAACGGCGGACATCAACCGGTGCCCGCCGGGCGGAGCCGAAGGCATCGCGCGCCTGGCGGCCCTCACCGGACGCGATCCGCTGCCACTCGACCCGCAGTGCGGCGCCGAAGGGCCCCGCGGCCTCGCCGTGATCGACGAACTGGCCTGCATCGGCTGCACCCTGTGCATCAAGGCCTGTCCCACGGATGCGATCCTGGGCACCCACAAGCGCATGCACACCGTGATCGAGGCGCATTGCACCGGATGCGAGCTCTGCATCCCCGTGTGCCCGGTGGACTGCATCGCGCTGGAGAACGCCACCGGCGATGCCACGGGATGGGCCGCGTGGTCCGCCCCGCAGGCGGGCCATGCCCGGCAGCGCTACCAGGCACACCGCCTGCGCAAGGCATCGGACGGAGAGCGGGCCCCGGCGGCTTGCACACCGGAACCACCGGCCCTTGCTGCCGCGGCGCCCGCGCTCCGGCCCGGCCAGGTGCCTTTGCAGGCAGCAAATCCCATTGCGTCGCCGGTCTCGAGCGTCCAGCCGTCTGCCGAAGACCGCCGCGCCGCCATCGCCGCGGCCATGGCACGCGCCCGCGAGCGCCGGGGCGGCGGGCCGCAGTGAATACCGTGCGGCGTGCACCAGCCGGGGCCCGCGCCGTGGTTCACCCCCGGGCCGCGAGCGACTTGTACACGCCGCACCCCAGGTACACGCCCTCCAGCGCCTGCACGTAGGACATCTTGGTCTGCACCTTGCCCGTGGCCGGGTTGGTGATGTCGTACTCCACCCAGCCGGGGGCCCGTTCGGCCTGCGCCACGATGTCCTCCACGAGCCGCGCGCCATCGATGCCGGGGATGTCCTGCACCCGGGTACCCACCTTCGCGGGATTGCCGCCGAAAGCCAGGTAGGTGCCGGCCCGGTCCAGCACGAAGACATACATGTCCCGGTCATGGAAGGGTTGGGCCGGATCGGTCAGCTGCCGCAGGAAGGCTTCCCGGGACCCGGCGGCCGCGCGCTGCGCGGCGGCACGCGCCACCAGGGCCTGCGCCTCGTCGGCCGTGCCCTGCTGCAGCCGGAATGCCTGCACCGCTTTCGCCAGCGTGGCGGCGCGGCTGCCGAGCGCCTCGGCCTGCTGCACGGCATGTCCCACCATGCGCGCGTTGTGCTGGGTGACTCCGTCGATCTGCTGCACCGCCGCACTGATCTCCGCCAGGCCGGCACTCTGCTGGGCGCCCGAGCCTGAAATCCCGCTCACATGGGCGGCCACGCCGCGGATGCCCTCGGCCATGCCGCCGATGCCATCGCCCGCGGCACGCATGAGCGCGGCGCTCGCTTCCACCTGCCGCACCGAATCGCCGATCAGGTCGCGGATCTCGCGCGCCGCCTGCCCCGAGCGTTGCGCCAGCGTGCGCACCTCCGCCGCCACCACTGCGAAGCCCCGGCCCTGCTCGCCCGCCCGCGCGGCTTCCACCGCGGCATTGAGCGCGAGGATATTGGTCTGGAATGCGATGGAGTCGATCACGCCGGTGATCTCCGCCATGCGCCGCGCGCCCTGCTGGATCGCCTGCACCGAATCGACCGCGCGGTCCATGGCCTGCGTGCCTTCGTCGGCCGCCGCGCGCAACTCCGATGCCCGCCGGTCCGCCGCCTGCGCCGTCTGCGCGTTCTGCTGCACGGCGGCCACCAGCTGCTCCACGCTGGCGGCGGTCTGCTCCAGGCTCGCGGCCTGCTGCTCCGTGCGCTCGGCCAGGGCCCGGTTGTCCACGGCCAGGCTGTGGCCGGCATGCGCGACCAGGGCTGCATTGCTCCGGATGTCGGCCACCATGGAGGAGAGCGTCACCACCATGCGCGCCAGCGACTGCGCCAGCACCGCCGGCTCGTCCCGCCCGCCGGCCGGCACGGAGCGGGACAGGTCGCCGCGCGCGGCTGCCTCCATGGCCTCGGCCACGCGGCCCAGGTCTTCCGAGAGCCCCGCCGCGAGCGCCAGGCCGAGATAGACCAGTACCACGCTGCACGCACAGGCCACCCCGGCACCGGCGGCCGCGCCCCCGGCAGCGCCGGCCCACACGGTGAAGGCCAGCGCCGCCAGCGCCGAGCCCGTGCACAGCGCCAACTTGGCGGGAATCCTCAGTCCGCGCAGAAGCCGGACGCCCGGGCGCAACGGCAGGAAGGCAGCCATGCTCTTTGTCTCCTCTTTCTCGTTATGGATCGCTCATGCTCCCCGAATGGTATTGGCAGGCACTTACGGCGGATTGACAAGGCGGGAATACGCCGAGCCGGCCCGGTCGGCCTTCCGCGCAGCACCGATAATGGCGCCCCATGAATCCCCTGCTCACCCATTTGCAGCCCTACCCGTTCGAGCGGCTGCGGCAGCTCTTCGCGGGGGTGCAGCCCCCCGCCGGCCTTCCGGCGATCAGCCTCGGCATGGGCGAACCCCGCCATCCCACGCCAGCCTTCATCCAGCAGGCCCTGACGGACCACCTGGGCGGCCTCGCCAGCTACCCCGCCACCGCAGGCGATCCCCGCCTGCGCGAAGCCTGCGCACAATGGCTGCACCGGCGCTACGGCATCGCGGTGGACGCCGCGACCCAGGTCCTGCCCGTGAACGGCTCCCGCGAGGCCCTGTTCGCGTTCGCCCAGACGGTGATCGACCCCACGCGCGAAGGCGCCACCGTGGTCTGCCCCAATCCCTTCTACCAGATCTACGAAGGCGCCGCGCTGCTGTCGGGCGCGCAGCCGTACTACGCCCCCAGCGATCCGGCGCGCAATTTCGCGGTGGACTGGGACGCCGTGCCCGAGGACGTCTGGCAGCGCACGCAACTGCTCTTCGTCTGCTCGCCGGGCAACCCCACGGGTGCCGTCATGCCGCTGGCCGAGTGGGAAAAGCTCTTCGCGCTCAGCGACCGCCACGGCTTCGTGATCGCCTCCGACGAGTGTTACAGCGAGATCTACTTCCAGGGCGGCCCGCCGCTCGGCGGGCTGGAAGCCGCGGCACGCCTGGGCCGCACGGATTTCCGCAACCTCGTCGCCTTCACCAGCCTGTCCAAGCGCAGCAACCTGCCCGGCCTGCGCAGCGGCTTCGTGGCAGGCGACGCGGCCCTGATGAAGGCCTTCCTGCTCTACCGCACCTACCACGGCAGCGCCATGGGGCCGGCCGTGCAGGGGGCCAGCATCGCTGCCTGGAGCGACGAGGCGCACGTGGAGGAGAACCGCGCCCTCTACCGGCGCAAGTTCGAGCAGGTCACGCCGCTGCTCGCGCAGGTGATGGACGTCGCCCTGCCCGACGCAGGCTTCTACCTGTGGGCCCGCGTGCCCGAGCGCCTGGGGATGGACGACGCGGCATTCGCCCGCGCCCTCCTCGCTCAATACAATGTGACCGTGCTGCCGGGCAGCTACCTCGCACGCGAATCCGGCGGCCGCAATCCCGGTGCCGGGCGCGTGCGCATGGCGCTCGTGGCCGAAGTCGAGGAATGCCTCGAAGCCGCGCGCCGCATCGTGCAATTCATCCAATCCCATCCCTGATTCCCGAACGGACCATGACCCAACAACTGCAGAACATCATCGACACCGCCTGGGAGAACCGCGCCAGCCTCTCGCCCTCCGCCGCTCCGCGCGAAGTGCAGGATGCCGTCGAGCATGTGATCGCCGAACTCGATGCCGGCAAGCTGCGCGTGGCCACCCGCGAGGGCGTCGGCCAGTGGACCGTGCACCAGTGGATCAAGAAGGCCGTGCTGCTGTCGTTCCGCCTGAAGGACAACGAACTGATCGAGGCCGGCAGCCTCGGCTTCTACGACAAGGTGCCGACCAAATTCGCAGGCCACTCGGCCGAAGAGATGGCCGCCATCGGCGTGCGCGTGGTGCCGCCGGCCGTGGCGCGCCGCGGCAGCTTCATCGCCAAGGGCGCGATCCTCATGCCCAGCTACGTGAACATCGGTGCCTATGTGGACGAGGGCACCATGGTCGATACCTGGGCCACCGTCGGCTCCTGCGCGCAGGTGGGCAAGCACGTGCACCTGTCCGGCGGCGTGGGCCTCGGCGGCGTGCTGGAGCCCCTGCAGGCCAACCCGACCATCATCGAGGACAACTGCTTCATCGGCGCGCGCTCCGAGATCGTCGAAGGCGTGATCGTCGAGGAGAACTCCGTCATCTCCATGGGCGTGTACATCGGCCAGAGCACCCCCATCTACGACCGCACCACCGACACCGTGAGCTACGGCCGCGTGCCGGCGGGCTCGGTGGTGGTGAGCGGCAGCCTGCCCAAGGGCGACGGAAAGTACAGCATGTACGCAGCCATCATCGTCAAGAAGGTGGATGCCAAGACCCGCTCCACCACCAGCCTGAACGATCTGCTGCGCGACTGACGGCAGGCGCCGCGGCCCCCGGCCCCGCCGGGCCGCGGCCACCCGCCCCTTCCACCACCTTCGCAAGGGACACCCCATGAGCACGATGGAGCGGATTCTCCGGCTGATGGCCGAAAAGCGGGCCTCGGACGTCTATCTTTCGGCCAACGCCCCGGTCCTCATCAAGATCAACGGCGAGTGCGTGCCCGTCAACAGCCAGCTGCTGCCCTTCGATGCACCGAAGAACCTGCTGGCCGAGATCGTGCCGCCGGACCGCATCGAGGAGCTGGAGGAAACGGGCGAGCTCAACATGGGCGTGCCGCTCACCGGCGTGGGGCGCTTCCGCGTGAGCGCCATGCGCCAGCGGGGCAGCTACGCGGTGGTCGTGCGGTTCATCGCGCAGCACATCCCGGAGCTGTCCAGCCTCAACCTGCCGCCCATCCTCGGCGAACTGATCCTCGAGAAGCGTGGCCTGCTGCTGGTCGTGGGGGCGACGGGCTCGGGCAAGAGCACCACGCTCGCTTCGATGATCGACAGCCGCAACGCACAGCTCACGGGCCACATCCTCACGGTGGAAGACCCGGTCGAGTACCAGTTCAAGAACAAGAAGTCGATCATCAACCAGCGCGAGATCGGCTCCGACACCCATTCCCTGCAGACGGCGTTGAAGAACGCTCTGCGCCAGGCGCCCGACGTGATCCTGATCGGCGAAATCCGCGACCGCGAGACCATGTCCGCGGCCATCGCGTACGCGCAGTCGGGCCACCTGTGCCTCGCCACCCTGCACGGCAACAACAGCTACCACGCGCTGAACCGGATCCTCAGCTTCTACCCTGTCGAGGTGCGCCCCACCATGCTGGGCGACCTGGCGTCGGCCCTGAAGGCCATCGTCTCGCAGCGCCTGGTGCGTTCCCCCGCTGGCGAGCGCCTGCCCGCGGTGGAAGTGCTGCTCAACACCAAGCTCGTGGGCGAGATGATCGAGCAGGGCAATTTCTCCGGTGTGCGAGAGGCCATGGAAAAATCCATGGCCGAGGGCTCGCAGACCTTCGAGCACGACCTCGCCCGCCTGGTCATCGAAGGCCGCATCGACCGCAAGGAAGGCCTGGCCTATGCCGATTCGCCCACCAACCTGATGTGGCGCCTGCAGAACGACTTCTCGATCGCCGCCAAGGCCGCGCGCGACCGCAAGGACGCAGGCGCGCAGGACGACGAAGACCAGCCCTCGTTCACCGAGATCGTCCTGGACGTCAAGCCCCAGTGATCCCGTGCGCCGTCCCGGTCCCGTGCAGCGGGCCTCGGCCGGCGCCTTTTCTCCAACTTTCCCCCCGGAGCGCGTTCCATTGCGCTTCGCGTCCACGATGTCCCGTACCCTGATCCTGGCCGAACAGCTCATCTCCCGTCCGTCCATCACGCCCGAAGATGCCGGCTGCCTCGAACTGCTGGCCGAGCGCCTGGCCCCGCTGGGCTTCACCTGCGAGCGGATGGACAGCGGGCCGGACAGCTTCCGCGTCAGCAACCTCTGGGCACGCCGCGCTGCGGCGAACGGTGCCGCCTCCGCACGGACCCTGGTGTTCGCAGGCCATACCGACGTGGTGCCCACCGGCCCGCTGGAGCAGTGGAGCAGCCCGCCGTTCACGCCCTCCCACCGGGAAGGGCGGCTCTACGGCCGGGGTGCCAGCGACATGAAGACCTCCATCGCCGCCTTCGTCGTGGCGGTGGAGGAGTTCCTGGCCGCCACGCCCGAACCGTCCATCGCGCTGGCCTTCCTGCTGACCAGCGACGAGGAAGGCCCCTCGGTGGACGGCACCAAGGTGGTGGTGGAACAACTGGCCGCCCGCGGCGAGACGCTGGACTGGTGCATCGTGGGCGAGCCCACCTCCGTGCGCAAGACCGGCGACATGATCAAGAACGGCCGCCGCGGCACCCTGTCGGGCAAGCTCACTGTGCGCGGCATCCAGGGCCACATCGCCTACCCCCAGCTCGCCCGCAACCCCATCCACCAGGCCCTGCCGGCCCTGGCGGAACTGGCCGCCACGGAATGGGACCGCGGCAACGACTTCTTTCCGCCCACCAACTGGCAGATCAGCAACATCCACGGCGGCACGGGCGCGACCAACGTGATCCCCGGCACCGTGGTGGTCGACTTCAACTTCCGCTTCTGCAACGAATCCACCGCGGAAGGGCTGAAGACGCGCGTGCACAACCTGCTGGACCGGCACGGGCTCGAATACGACCTCACCTGGACGCTCGGTGGCCAGCCCTTCCTCACGACGCCCGGCGAACTGGTGGCCGCGGTGCAGCAGGCGATCACGCAGGAGACCGGCATCGCCACCGAACTGTCCACCACCGGCGGCACCAGCGACGGGCGCTTCATCGCCCGCGTCTGCCCGCAGGTCATCGAACTGGGCCCACCCAACGCTACCATCCACAAGATCGACGAACACGTGGTGGTCGCCGACGTGGAACCCCTCAAGAACATCTACCGCCGCACGCTGGAGCGGCTGAACGCACAGGCCGCCGCAGCATGAACATGACGCCCCACCCCGCTCCGCCCGCGGGCGCTGTGCGCGGCGATACCGTGCAGGAACTGGTCGCGAGCGCAGCCGCGCGCCTGGACGCCGCCGGCGTCGCGTTCGGGCACGGCACCGCCAATGCGCACGACGAGGCCGCCTGGCTGGTGCTCTGGCGCCTGGGCCTGCCGTTGGACACGCTGCTGGAAGATGCAGGTGACGTGGCGCCCGACCATCAGGCGCAGGTCGCGGAACTGATCGAGCAGCGCATCGCGACACGCAAGCCTGCGGCCTATCTGACGCGGGAGGCCTGGCTGCAGGGAGTGCCGTTCTATGTCGATGAGCGCGCCATCGTCCCGCGCAGCTTCATCGCCGAACTGCTCGCGGACGGCAGCATCGACGGCTTCCTCGGCGAGCAGACGCGCGACGTGCTCGACCTGTGCACCGGCAACGGCAGTCTCGCCGTGCTGGCGGCCATGGCCTATCCCGACGTGCGGGTGACCGGCGCGGACCTGTCCCCGGACGCCCTGGATGTGGCCCGCATCAACGTCGAGCGCCACGGCCTCGAAGGCCGCGTGACGCTGGCCCTCTCGGACGGCCTCTCCGCCGTTCCCGGCCCGTGGGATCTGATCCTCTGCAACCCGCCCTACGTGAACGCGGCCAGCATGGCAGCGCTTCCGCAGGAGTACCGCGCCGAACCGGAACTGGCGCTGGCGGGCGGCGCCGACGGCATGGATTTCGTCCGCAGGCTGCTGGCGGATGCACCGGCCGCACTGCGCGAGGACGGCGTGCTCATCCTCGAGATCGGCAACGAGCGCGCGCATTTCGAGGCCGCGTTCCCGCACCTGCCGGCCTTCTGGCTCGAAACCAGCGCGGGCGAGGACCAGGTCCTGCTGCTCACGCGCGAGGCGCTGGTGCTGGCCCCGCCGCCCTCCGCCGGCTGACCCACATCCAGCGTCCCCGGACTGCAGGCCGCAGTCCGCGCGGGCATGCATTCCACCGCATCCGCTACCATGCGCGGTTGCTTTGTCGCGGGCCCCACGGGCGGCCCGCCGTGATTCGATCATGATCCTTCTGAACAATGTCACCTTGCGCCGCGGCGCCAAGGTGTTGCTGGACAGCGCCAGCGTCACCCTCAACCCCGGCGAGAAAGTCGGCCTGGTGGGACGCAACGGTGCCGGCAAATCCACCCTTTTCGCGCTGCTCAACGGCTCGCTCCACGAGGACGGCGGCGACTTCTCAATGCCCCCGACCTGGCGCATGGCCCAGGTAGCGCAGCACATGCCCGAGACGGAGGAATCCGCCACCGACTTCGTGCTGAACGGCGACACGCGCCTCAGCGCGCTGCGCGGCGAACTGCAGGCGGCGGAAGAGTCCGGCGACGGCATGGCGATCGCCCAGGCCTACGCGGACCTCGGCGATGCCGGCGATCACGACGCCGTGCCGCGCGCACAGGCGCTCATCCTCGGCCTGGGCTTCAAGGTGGAGGAACTGGGCAGGCCGGTGAACAGCTTCTCCGGCGGCTGGCGCATGCGCCTGCAGCTCGCGCGGGCCCTCATGTGCCCGAGCGACCTGCTGCTGCTGGACGAACCCACCAACCACCTGGACCTCGACGCCCTCGTCTGGCTGGAAGCCTGGCTGCAGCGCTATGCCGGCACCATGATCGTCATCAGCCACGACCGGGAGTTCCTGGACGCCATCACCACGGTCACGCTGCACATCGACAACGCGCGGCTGACGCGCTACGGCGGCAACTACAGCCGCTTCGAGGAACTGCGCGCCCAGCAGATGGAACTGCAGGCGGCCAGCTATGCCAAGCAGCAGGACAAGATCGCCCACCTGCAGAAGTTCATCGACCGCTTCAAGGCCAAGGCCAGCAAGGCCAAGCAGGCCCAGAGCCGGGTCAAGGCCCTGGAACGGATGGAAAAGATCGCGCCCGTGCTCATGGGCGCGGAGTTCACCTTCAGCTTCAAGGAGCCCGCCAACCTGCCCAACCCGATGCTGGCGATCACCGATGCCTCCTTCGGCTACCTGGACGAGGACGGCGGCGCCCCCAAGACCATCCTGCGCCACGTGAACCGCTCGGTCCTGGCGGGCCAGCGCATCGGCATCCTCGGCGCGAACGGCCAGGGCAAATCCACGCTCGTCAAGACCATCGCGCGCACCATGCGGCCGCTGGCGGGCAGCGTGACCGAAGGCAAGGGCCTGTCCATCGGCTACTTCGCCCAGCAGGAGCTCGACGTGCTGCGGCCCGCCGACAACCCGCTGGAACACATGATCCGCCTCGCGAAGGAACTGGGCGCCCAGTCGCGCGAGCCCAGTCGCGAGCAGGACCTGCGCAACTACCTCGGCACCTTCAATTTCTCGGGCGACATGGTCAAGCAGTCCGTGGGCACGATGAGCGGCGGCGAGAAGGCCCGGCTCGTGCTGGCGATGATCGTCTGGCAGCGCCCCAACCTGCTCCTGCTGGACGAGCCGACCAACCACCTGGACCTTGCCACGCGCGAAGCGCTGTCGATGGCGCTCAACGAGTTCGAGGGCACGGTGATGCTGGTCAGCCACGACCGGGCGCTCCTGCGCGCCGTCTGCGACGAATTCTGGCTGGTGGGGCGCGGTGCCGTGGGCCCCTTCGACGGCGACCTGGACGACTACCAACGCTACCTGCTCGACGAGTCCAAGCGGCTGCGCGACGAGGCCCGTGCACTGGCTTCTGCCCCGGCGCCCCGGGAAGACGCCGGCGCCCCGTCTCCCACCAGCCCCAGGCCGGTGGCCCAGCCGGTACCCGCACCTGCGGCAGCCCCCGCCGTGGCACCGAAGGATGCCCGGGAGCAACGCAAGCTCGGGGCCCAGGCCCGGCAGCAGCTGGCGGAGAAAACCCGCCCCTTGCGGCGCGAACTCGACCAGATCAACCAGCGCCTGGCAGCCCTGGCCTCGGAGAAATCCGATCTGGAGCAACGCCTGAGCCAGCCACTGCCTCCCGCCGAGATCGCCGACTGCGGCCGCCGCCTCAAGGCCTGCGGGGACGAAACCGGGCAACTGGAGGAGCGTTGGTTGGAACTTTCCGAATTCATCGAGGCGCTGGAGCAAGAGGCGGACAAGTAAAATGCTGTAACGATGTGCTGCATTTTCCTGCAGGTACCATTGCAGCGCATGACTCCATTGCTCATTTTTCAGGAGCAGAGGAAAAGCCTTCGGCTGGTTGCATTTTTTTTCGTTCTACTGTCAACGCTCCAGGAAGACGCCGCGTTGTGGATGCATCCAAGGAGCTAACGATGAACACCTCTGCAATCCTGTCCGCATGGCCTGAAGACGAACGCGACCGCAAGCGCGCTCCCGGCCGTTTCTGAAAAGGCAGGCACCAGCCAGCAGTCGGACACAGGCGGAATCCCCAACGGGTTCTGCCGAGCCCGGCGAGCGCGGATCCTGACCTTCGTTCCATCCCCTCCCACCCCCATCCCTCAATGAAAAACCCCGCCGAGGCGGGGTTCTTTTTCGTCCGGGGAGCCCAGGGCGTCAGCCCATGTGCAGGCCGCCGTTGACCGAGAAATCGGCCCCGGTGGCGTAGCCCCCTTCTTCCGACGCCAGCCAAGCGATGATCGAGGCGATCTCGCTGGGTTCACCCAGGCGCTTGACCGGCACGGTGGCGACGATCTTCTCCAGTACGTCGGGCCGGATGGCCTTGACCATGTCGGTGCCGATGTACCCCGGGCTGACGGTGTTCACCGTCACGCCCTTGGTGGCTAGCTCCTGCGCCAGAGCCATCGAGAAACCGTGCATGCCGGCCTTCGCAGCAGAGTAGTTCGTCTGGCCGGCCTGGCCCTTCTCGCCGTTCACGCTGCTGATGTTGATGATGCGGCCCCAGCCTTTCTCCACCATGTCGCCCACGACCTGCTTGGTCACGTTGAACATGCTGTTGAGATTGGTCTCGATCACCGCATCCCAGTCCTCGCGGGACATCTTCACGAACATGCGGTCGCGCGTGATGCCGGCGTTGTTCACCAGCACGTCGATGCTGCCGTGCTCGGCCTTGGCCTTGGTGAAGGCCGCCACGGTGGAATCCCAGTCGCCGACGTTGCCGACGGACGCGTGGAACGTGTAACCCAGGGCCTTCTGCTCGGCCAGCCACTTGGCATGGTCCCGGGTCGGGCCGCAGCCCGCGATGACCTTGAAGCCATCCTTGTGCAGCCGCTGGCAGATGGCCGTTCCGATGCCACCCATGCCCCCAGTGACATACGCTACTTTCTGATTCATGTGATTTATCTCCTAGTCAACGATTCACGCAACCACTCTACCCAAGATTCCACGCCCCACCGTTGAGGAAAACACCCAGCCGCGACCGGGTGCGAGGTTCCTACACAGGCGTGGCCGCCGGATGGCACCGCTGCCAAAGCCTGCAAAAAAGCCGCACCACGTGCGGCTGCAGTACGGCGGGCCGTCCGGGAAACTCAGAGCCGCTCCACCGCGAGCGAGACGCCCATGCCCCCGCCGATGCACAGCGCGGCCACGCCCTTGCGGGCGCCACGGCGCTGCAGTTCGTGCAGCAGGGTCACCAGCACACGGCAGCCCGAGGCGCCGATCGGGTGGCCGATGGCGATTGCGCCGCCGTTCACGTTCACCTTGGCGGGATCGATGCCCAGTTGCTGGTTGACGGCGCAGGCCTGGGCGGCGAAAGCTTCGTTCAGTTCGAACAGGTCCACGTCGGCCGCGGTCCAGCCGGCGCGCTGCAGCACCTTGCGCGTGGCGGGCACGGGGCCCAGGCCCATGGTGGCGGGATCGAGGCCGCTCGTGGCGTAGGCGGCGATGCGTGCCAGCGGCTTGAGCCCCAGGGCCGCGGCCTTCTTCGCGCTCATCACCACCACGGCGGCCGCGCCGTCATTGAGACCGGACGCATTGCCGGCCGTCACGGTACCGGCCTTGTCGAAGGCCGGGCGCAGCCCTGCCAGCGCCTCGGCATTGGTCTTGCGGTTGAGGTATTCGTCGGCCTCGAAGACGATGGGATCGCCCTTCTTCTGGGGCAGGCTCACGCCGACGATCTCGTCCTTGAAGCGGCCTGCATCCTGCGCCGCGGCGGCCTTCTGCTGGCTGCCCAGGGCGAGCGCATCCTGCTGCTCGCGGGACACGCCCTCCTGCCGGGCGACGTTCTCGGCGGTGATGCCCATGTGGTACTGGTTGTACACGTCCCACAGGCCGTCCACGATCATCGAGTCGGTCATCTTCCAGTCGCCCATGCGCTGGCCCTCGCGCGAGCCGTTGAGCACGTGGGGCGCGAGGCTCATGTTCTCCTGGCCGCCCGCGACCACGATCTCGCTGTCGCCCGTGGCCACTGCCTGGGCCGCGAGCATCACGGCCTTCAGGCCGGAGCCGCAGACGGCGTTGATGGTCAGCGCCGGCGTTTCCTTGGCCACGCCGGCCTTCATCATGGCCTGGCGCGCGGGATTCTGGCCCACGCCCGCAGTCAGCACCTGTCCCATGATCACTTCACCCACCTGGTCCAGCGGCACGTTGGCGCGGGCCAGCGCTTCCTTGATCACGATGGCGCCCAGCTCGGTGGCCGGGGTCTTGGCGAGCGCGCCGCCGAACTTGCCCACGGCCGTGCGGACGGCCGAAACGATGACGATGTCTTCCATGTCGATCCTCAAAGGTAATGATGGGAAAAGGGGTGGAGCGGCGCCTCAGGCCCGCTCGCGTACATAGCGTCCCGGTGCCGGCTCGATGGCCGCGAACCGCGCGCCCTTGCCGTAGCGCTTGGGCGCGGGCACGAGCGGGCCGGCATGGCCGCGCAGCCAGGCGGCCCAGTCGGTCCACCAGCTGCCGGGGAGTTCCGTCGCGCCGTCCAGCCATTCGGGCAGCGTGGCGGGCAGGATGCCGTCCTCGCGGACCCAGTGGCTGCGCTTCTTCTTGGCGGGGGGATTGATGACGCCCGCGATGTGGCCGGAGGCCCCCATCACGAAGCGCTTTTCGCCGGGCAGCACCTGGGTGGAGGCGTACGCGGCATCGACCGGGACGATGTGGTCCTCGCGAGAGCCGTAGATGTACACGGGCAGGTCCACGAGGTTCAGGTCGATCGACTCGCCGCACACGGTCAGGTGGCCAGGCCTGCAGAGGTTGTTCTCGAGGTAGAGGTTGCGCAGATACCAGGCGTAGAACGGCCCGGGCAGATTGGTCGAGTCGCTGTTCCAGTAGAGCAGGTCGAAGGGAGGCGGCGTCTCGCCCTTCAGGTAGTTGCCCACCACGTACGTCCAGACAAGGTCGTTGGGCCGCAGGAAGCTGAACGTGGAAGCGAGGTCCTGCCCCTTCATCAGGCCGCCCTGCCCCATCTGCAGTTCGCGGAAATGCACGAAGCTCTCGTCGATGAAGACATCGAGGATGCCGGTTTCGGCGAAATCGATGAACGTGGTGAGGAATGTGGCGCTGGCCACGGGCTGCTCGCCCCGGGCGGCGAGCACGGCCAGGCCGGTGGCCAGCATGGTGCCGCCCACGCAGAAGCCGAGCGCGTTGATCTGGTCGCTGCCGGAGATTTCGCGGACGGTGTCGATGGCGCAGAGTACCGCGTCCTCGATGTAGTCGTCCCAGGTGGCGTTCGCCAGGGACTGGTCCGGATTGCGCCAGCTCACCACGAAAGTGCGGTGCCCTTCGGACACCGCATGCCGGATGAGCGAATTCTCGGGCTGCAGGTCGAGGATGTAGAACTTGTTGATGCAGGGAGGCACGACCAGCAGCGGGCGCTGGTGCACCTTGGGTGTGAGCGGCTTGTACTCGATGAGCTGGAAGAGCGCGTTCTCATACACCACGGCGCCCTCGGAGGTGGCCACGTTGCGGCCCACCTCGAAGACGCTTTCGTCGGTCATGGACACATGGCCCTGCCGCATGTCGTGCAGCAGGTTGGCGATGCCCTTGGCCAGGCTCTCTCCCTGGGAATCGATGGCCTTCTTCTGCGCCTCGGGGTTGAAGACGAGGAAATTGCTGGGCGCCATGGCCGCCATCCACTGCTCCACGCCGAAGCGGATGCGCGCGCGCGTCTTGGGATCGGTCTCCACCGCGTCGGCCAGCCCCATCAGGGTGCGGACATTGAGCAGGTAGGACGCGGCGGCGAAGGCCGCCATGGGGCTCTCGGCCCAGGCAGGGGCGCTGAAGCGGCGGTCTTTCATGGCGGCAGGCTGGAGCGCCTGGCTCCAGAGCTCCGACGCTTCCTTCAGGTACTGCTGCTGCAGCCCGGACAGCTTGTCCGGAGAGAAGGCGATGGCCGGACCGGCCTGCGCGGAAGCGGCGCCGGGAGCGGCAGGGCCGCCGGCCTGCCGGAAGGCTTCCAGCGCCTGCATCCAGCTTTCGCTCAGTTTCTCCTGGATCTGCCGGGCACTGCCGGCCCAGCCTGCGTCAAAATCCATGAACATGTCTCCTCGCACCCATCCATCATGCCATCCCGGCAGCGCCTCCGAAGGGAATCGCGCCATGGCCATGGCATTGTTGCCGAGCGGTACGTCCGGAGGCAATGCCGCTTTCGCTTTTTCACGATATAGCTCAGTTTTCGGGAAGACGGCCCCATGTATCTGGTGATCATCGGCTGGTTGTACGTCACCGTGATGATGGCCGCCGCCGAGGCCGCCAGTCCGCAGGGCAGCCTGCTGGGCGCGGCGGTGACCTTCGTGCTCTACGGGCTGGTACCCATCTCGATCGTCGCCTACATCCTCGGCACCCCGGCCCGCAGGCGCGCCCTGCGGGAGAGGGAGCAGCGCGAGCGGGAAGAGGCCGCGCTCCGGGCGGGCCGGGAAGCACCTCCGGCGGACGCGACCTCAGCCGCCGCGCGGTCCGAGCCAGATACAGGCGGCGAACCGCCCGCCGGTGCTGCCGAACCGCTGCATGGAGGCGCGGTGCGAAAAGAACCTTGAGGATTGGCGCACGGTGCACCAATCGTCGCCCCCGTCGTTGCCCCACACGTCCGCCACGCCCAGCGCACCGAGCCGCCGCCGAGCCAGTCCGGGCAGGTCGGCCAGGTACTTGCCCCCGCCCTGCGGGGAAAAATGCGTGGCCGCCCTGGCATCCTGTGCGCAGAACGCCTCCCGGACCTCTTCGCCCACCTCGAAGGCAGACGGCCCGATGCACGGGCCCAGCCACGCCAGCGCGCCGCCGCCCGCATCGACGCGCGCGAGCACCTGTTCCAGCACGCCACCGGCCAGGCCGCGCCAGCCGGCATGCGCCGCCGCCACGGCGGAACCCTTGCGGTCCGTCAGCAGCACGGGCAGGCAGTCCGCGACCATGATGGTGCAGGCCCGGCCCGGCAGGCGGGCGATGCAGGCGTCGGCCTCCGTGCCATCCGGCGCGCCGCGGTCCAGGTCCGCCACGGCCGTCCCGTGCACCTGCCGAAGGAAGGTGGGTGCCACCGCGGCCCCTCCGCCAAGGTCCACCAGGCGGGCGCGCAGGTGCTCCCGGTTGGCCAGGACGGCATCCGGATCGTCGCCGACGTGGTCGCCCAGGTTCAACGCAGACCATGCGTCCCGGCTCACGCCGCCCGGCCGTGCCGTGCACACCGCATGCACGTGGCCGGGCACGGGCCAGTCGGGCAGCAGCCAGCCGTCCGGCAGGCAAGCAGCCGCGGGCGGCAAGGTGCTAGCCCCCGGCATCGGGGCAGGCGGAAGGATGGGCCGCCTGGAAAGCCGGCAGCGCGGATGCGGCCTCCCAGGCCGCCATGGTGCACGGCAGCCCGGCCAGATCGACCTCGAAGCGCTGCGCATTGAAGATCTGCGGCACCAGGCAGCAGTCGGCGAGCGTCGGGACATCGCCCCAGCACAGCCGCGATGGCGGCAGGCCCGCCGCCTCCCGGGCGCGGGCCAGCAGGCCGAGCTGCCGCTCGAACGACTCCAGGCCGCCGCGCGTCCAGTGGCGGTACCAGGCGGTCTTCTCCGCCTCGTCATGGCCCAGCGTCTGGGTGAGGTATTTGAGCACCCGCAGGTTGTTGACCGGGTGGATCTCGCAGGCCACCATCTGGGCCAGTGCCCGCACGTGGGCCCGGCCGAGCGCGTCGGCGGGCAGCAACGGCGGTTGCGGATGCATTTCGTCCAGGTATTCGATGATCGCCATCGACTGCACGAGCGTGCTCCCGTCACCCAGTTCCAGCGCCGGCACCAGCGCGTCCCCGACGCGGTCCGCGTAGCCGGGTGCGCGGTGTTCCGCACGCACGAGGTGCACCGGCACGTACTCGTAGGGCAGCCCCTTCAGCGCCAGGGCGATGCGCACCCGGTAGGACGCGGAAGAGCGGAAATAGTTGAACAGCTTCATGGTCCGCCAAGCATAACGTCCGTGCATGGCACACTCTGGCCGGGGCCTGCCGACGCCAGCACGGCGCACAGGCCATCGCACCCCACCGAGACAAGGCCTGACATCCACCATGAACTACGTGATTCCTCCTGCGCCCATTCCCAGCGTGCCCGTGGCGGGCACCACTGACCGCTTTCCGGTGCACCGCATCTACTGCGTCGGCCGCAACTACGAGGAGCACGCCAAGGAAATGGGCTTCACCGGCCGGGAGCCGCCGTTCTTCTTCCTCAAGCCGGCGGACGCCATCGTCCCGGTGGCGGCGGGCGAGACGGGCCGCATGCCCTACCCCACCCTCACGGCCAACCTGCACCATGAGATCGAACTGGTGGTGGCCATCGGCCGAGGCGGGCGCGACATCCGCGCGGCCGATGCCCTGCAGCACATCTTCGGCTATGCCGTCGGCCTCGACATGACCCGCCGGGACCTGCAGAACGACATGAAGAAGCAGGGACGCCCCTGGTGCATCGGCAAGGGTTTCGAACACAGCGCCCCCATCGGCCCGATCACGCCGGCCGCGCAGGCGGGCGACGTGTCCAAGGCCCCCATCTGGCTGCAGGTGAACGGCGCCGACCGGCAGCGCAGCACGGTCGCACAGCTGATCTGGAACATCGCCGAAACGATCGAGCACCTGTCCGCCGCCTGGGAGCTGCAGCCCGGCGACCTCATCTTCACGGGCACGCCCGAGGGCGTGGGCGCGGTGGTGCGCGGCGACGTGCTGGAGGGCAGCGTGGACGGACTGGGCACCCTGCGCGTGGAAATCGCCTGAACATGACCACCCGCAGGCCGATCAAGCACTGCCGTGAATGCGGGGCCGCCGTGGAGTACCGCGTGCCCGACGACGGCGACACCAAGCTGCGCGCCGTCTGCCCGGCTTGCCACACCATCCACTATGAAAACCCGCTCAACGTGGTCGGCACGGTACCCGCGCTGGGTGACAAGGTGCTGCTGTGCAAGCGCAACATCGAGCCCCGCTGGGGCAAGTGGACGCTGCCGGCGGGCTTCATGGAGCTGAACGAGACCACGGCCGAGGGCGCGGCCCGCGAAACCGACGAGGAGGCCGGCGCGCAGATCGCCATGGGCCCGCTCTTTTCCGTGCTCAACGTGCCGCGCGTGGGGCAGGTACACCTGTTCTACCTCGCGCGCCTGGAAAGCGACCAGTTCGCCCCCGGGTACGAAACCATCGAGGCCCGGCTCTTCGCGGAAGACGAGATCCCCTGGGACGAGATCGCCTTCCGCACGGTCAAGGTCACGCTCGAGAAATACTTCGCCGACCGCCGCGCTGGCGCTTTCGGCATGCACTGCGTCGATATCGATTGAATCACTCGGCGCCCTACGGCCCGGCATCCCGGACACCATGACCGATGACCTGCAGCGCCTGCGCGCTGGCGGCCTCGCGGGTGCGCGCGTGCTGCGCATCGCTGCCGGCCTGAAACACTTTCCGCGCGAGATCTTCGACCTGGCCGATACGCTGGAGGTGCTGGACCTCTCCGGCAATCGCCTCTCGGCGCTGCCCGATGACCTGCATCGGCTGCACCGACTGAAGGTGTTCTTCGCTTCGTCCAACCGGTTCACCGAACTGCCCGCCGCGCTGGGCGACTGCCCGCAGCTGGAGATGGTGGGCTTCAAGGCCAACCGCATCGCCCATGTGCCGGCCCGGGCTCTGCCCGCGCGGCTGCGCTGGCTGATCCTGACGGACAACGCCATCACGGAACTGCCCGGAGCCCTGGGAGAACGGCCCCGGCTGCAGAAGCTGATGCTGGCCGGCAACCTGCTGCGCACCCTGCCCGATACGCTGGGGCAATGCAAGTCACTGGAACTGCTGCGCATCGCCGCCAACCGGATCGACACCCTGCCGGACTGGCTGGCTGGCCTGCCCCGGCTCGCCTGGCTGGCCATCGGTGGCAATGCGTTCAACGAAGCCGCCGAGGAACTCGCGCGCGGCAGCCAGGCCGCCGGCCCCGTGGACTGGAGCGGCCTGCAGCTGGGCGAACTGCTGGGAGAAGGCGCTTCCGGCCGCATCATGGCGGGCAGGCTGGAGGGCGCCTGCGGCACGCGGGAAGTGGCCGTCAAGCTGTTCAAGGGCGAGGTCACGAGCGATGGCTGGCCACTGACCGAGATGGCAGCCAGCCTGACCGCCGGACGGCATCCGCGGCTGATCCCGGTGCTGGGTCGGCTCGATGGCCACCCGAAGGGAGCGCAAGGCCTGGTGATGGAGCGCATCTCCGCGGACTACCGTACGCTGGCCGCTCCGCCCAGCTTCGAGAGCTGCACACGCGATGTCTATCCGCCCGGCCTGCGGCTGCCGGCCAGCGTGGCATTGCGCATCGCGGCGGATGTGGCCTCGGCGCTGGCACACCTGCACGGCCAGGGGCTGGTGCACGGCGACCTGTACGCGCACAACCTGCTGTGGCGCCCGGATGCCCCCGCCGGCCAGGCGACCGGCCTGCTGGGGGATTTCGGCGCTGCCGCTTTCGCACCGCCCGGCCCTCTGGGCGACGCGCTACGCCGCATGGATGTGCGCGCGTTCGGCGTGCTCCTGGCCGAACTGTGCACCCATGCCGATGCGCCCCTCTCCGGCGACGGTGCCCCGGCCCTGGCCCGGGAGTGCCTGAACGAGGACCCAACCGGACGGCCAGATGCCACGGAACTGGCCGCACGCACGGCACAGTGGGCGGCAGGCTGAACGGTTGCGCTCAGAAGGTCAGTACAGGCCATGGCGCACGGCGTGCGCGTAATGCGCATCCGCATCCGAAGCCTGGGCTTCGCTCCATCCCAGCACCGCGGCCTTCATCCGTCCAGGCGTGGGCAGATCGCGCCGGTCCAGAGAGGACTCAGGCGCCCACAACTGCGCCCGGTGGATAGCCTTGCCGCAATGGAACAGCGTCTCGTCGATGTCCACGACAACACCCAGCTTCGGGTGCTTGCCATGCTCCGCGAGCTTCGCCAGCAGATCCGGCGCCAGCGATAGCTGCGCGCGCCCGTTGATGCGCAGGAAGATGTCCAGCCCCGGAAACAGGAACAGCATGGCCACGCGCGCATCGTCGCCCAGGTTGCGCAGCGAGGCGAGGCGGTTG
The DNA here is from genome assembly GCA_003029925.1 of Paracidovorax avenae. Lineage (GTDB taxonomy): Bacteria > Pseudomonadota > Gammaproteobacteria > Burkholderiales > Burkholderiaceae_C > Paracidovorax > Paracidovorax avenae_A. Next base: position 3,134,989 of record CP028296.1, read on the forward strand.
TTGCCCGGCCAGTCGGCGAAGGCCACCGTGCGCTCATCCAGCGCCTGCACGAAGCCGGGCGGTCCGCCCCGCGGCGAGGCATCCAGCCCGCCTCCGCCCGCCGTAGCGAGACAGAAGAAGGTGGCAGCGCGCAGGTACTCGACATGGAAGGGCGTCAGCGCCGGCAGCACGCTGCGGGTGATGGTGTCGGAAGGAGGGTTGTAGAGTGCGTCCAGATCGATGACTGGAGCACCATCCGGTACACGGGAGGCGGGTTGAGGAGTCATGGCTCCATGCTAGGGAACGCTTCGCCGGCCTGCTAAGCTCGCGGCGCCATTCGATAGCGCGCCCACGCCATGTCCGACACTGCCGCATGGATTGACCTGTATGACGACGACACCGGCCCGCTCGTGGTCGGCCGCGCCGGCACGCAGGTGAACCACGATACTGCCCCGCACAGCCACCGCCGCGGCCAGCTGATCGGCTGCGGGCGCGGCGTGCTGAGCGTTGGGGCCGACACCGGCCATTGGGTGATTCCGGCGCGGCATGCGATCTGGCTGCCGCCAGCCCGGCCGCATTCGTCGCGTATGCATGGCCCCTTCACCGGCTGGTCGCTGTACGTGGCGGGCCCCGCATGCCAGAGCCTGCCGGATTCCCCCTGCACCGTGGCCGTCAGCCCGCTGCTGTGGGAAGCCGCGCTGCGATGCGCCGAGCGCGCCAACGCCCTGCCCGATCCGGTGCAGGATCGGCTGGCAGGCGTCATCCTCGATGAACTGCGAAGCATGGTGCCCAGACCGCTCGGCCTGCCCATGCCGAGCGATGCACGCCTGCTGCGCATCGCGCGTGCACTGCTGGCAGACCCGGCCCGGCGCCAGAGCCTGCAGGCATGGGCCGGCTGGGCGGGACTGTCGTCCCGCACCCTGAGCAGGCGCTTCGTGGCCGAAACCAGCCTGAGCTTCACGGCCTGGACCCAGCGTGTGCGGCTGCTGCGATCGCTCGAGTGGCTGGCAGACGGCCAGCCCGTAACGCAGGTGGCGCTGGACTTGGGCTACGACAGCGTGAGCGCCTTCATCGCCCTCTTCAAGCGCGAACTGGGCCGCACGCCGGCAGCCTATTTCGGAAGGCAGGCCCCGACCGACAGGCGCATGCCGTCGAAGCTCACTTGAGCCATTTGTCGGCCGCCTGCTTCAGCTGGCCGCGGGCATCCATCAGGCCCCAGACGAATTCCATCACGCGCGAATAGTCCGCGTCGTCCTTGGGCAGCATGAATCCCAGCGTGTTCTGCGGCGTGAGCGGCGCGGCGACGAAAGCCGCATACAGGCGCGGATCGGCCTTGGCGTAGTACAGGGCCTCGTATGTCTCGGTGATCATCACGTCGCCCTTGCCCTCGGCGACGAGCGCGGGGATCTCGGCGTTCTTGTCGTGCGTGCTGACTTCTGCCGCCTTCAGGTTCTCCAGCACGAAGGCTTCATTGGTGCCGCCCGGGTTCTTGATGACGCGCACGCCCGGCCGGTTCAGATCGGCCAGGGTCCGGAACCTGTCCTTGTCGGCGGCTCGCACCAGCGCCACCTTGCCGAACGGCGCGTAGCCCGGCAGCATTTCGATCTGGCGGATGCGCGTGACATTGCGCGTGATGCCGCCCACGGCCACGTCGAACTTGTCGGCCTGGATGTCCTTCATCAGATTGGGCCAGCTCGTGGGCACGTATTCGACCTTCACTCCAAGCTCCTTCGCCATGGACTCGACCACGTCGATGTCGTGGCCCGCATAGCCGCCATCGGCCTTGATCGCGAAGGGCCGGTAGTCACCGGGCGTGCCGACGCGCAGCACCTTGGTGTCCATGATCCGGTCGAGCCGGGGACCGGCATGGGCGGCCTGCAGGAAGCCGGCGGCCGCCAGGGCGGCGGTGGCAATGAGGGTGGCGACGGACGTGCGCTGCATGCAAGGGCCTCAGGGTGGGGCGTTGGGGGAAAGGGCAGCACCAGCATACCGCGACACACACGCAGTCACCGGGCAGAAGGCGCCGTCCACAGGCACCGATCCGCACTGCGGAACCCTCAGGGGCGCGATTCGACGAAGAACGGTTGCTGCGCGCCCCCCGGAACGACCGTGCCGCGCTGGACGGGAGCCACCTCGACGCTGGACGCCGCACCGGTTCCACCAGGACCATTCGGCCCACTTGGACTATTCGGACTATTCGAGCCACCCGCACCACCGGACGGCCCGGGCACGGCCCCGGGCGCTGTGCCCGGCACCGTGGACCCGGGCGGGTCGGTGGTCACGGGCGGCAGCGCTCCGTTGCCGCCCGGGTTGGCCGAGGGCGGCGCAAAGCCCCCGTTTTCCGCAGGCAGGTCCACCTCTGCAGGGGGAACATATGGCGCGCTGGGCGTCGCATCCTGCAGCGGCGTCAATGGCGCCTCGGTGATCTCGGGCCGCGTATCCGCGGGTGCGCTGGCGGGTGCACTGGAAGGCGGCACAGGCGTCCTCGCCGGCGGCTCCGTGCCCGGGCCACCCGCCTGCGCATCGGTGCGCCGCCCGAACAGGTCATAGACGGAAAGTGCCCACTGCCGCACGCCGTCCACCGCCTGGCCGACCCAGGTGCTTTCCTCCTGGTCGATGAATTTCTCTCCGGGGTCGATCACGCGCGAGCGCAGGGCCTGCTGGAAGACGTCGCCGACCATCGGCAGCGCGCTGTGCGCGCCCTGCCCCCAGTAGTCGCTGCGCAGCGTCACACGGCCGTCGTTGAAGCCGGCCCAGGCGCCCGCCACCAGTTGCGGGTGCATGAGCAGGAACCATCCATCCGCGGCGTCCTGCGTCGTGCCGGTCTTGCCCGCCACGTCCGCGGTGATACCGTAGCGCGACCGGATGGCGGCGCCCGTGCCCTTGTCCACCACGGCGCGCAGCGCATTGCGCAGCATCTGCGCGGGGCCCAGCCCCAGCACGCGCTCCGGGGCGGCCGGGCTGAAGTCCTCCAGCACTTTGCCGTTCTTGTCCTCGATGCGCGTGATGACCGTGGGTGCGGTGTAGCGGCCCGCCTCGGCGATGGTTCCGTACGCCGCCACCATCTCCTTGAGCGTGACAGGACTCGTGCCCAGCGCCAGGGACGGCACGGCATCCAGCGGCGACTCCCGCACACCCATGGCACGCGCCAGGTCGGCCACGCGCTCCGGTCCGACCTGCTGCATCAGCTGCGCCGTGATCGTGTTCTTGGAATAGGCCAGCCCGTCGCTCAGCGTCATCGGCTCGCCGCTCGGCGCGGCGCCTTCGTCCGTGGGGCGCCATACACGGCCGCCGCCCAGCGGGATCTCCACGGCCTGGTCGATCAGCGTATCGGTGGGCAGGGCCCCCTTGGCAAAGGCGGCTCCATAGACGAAAGGCTTGAAGGTGGAGCCCGGCTGCCGCCGCGCCGCCTGCACGTGGTCGAATGGATCCTGCGCGAAATCACGGCTGCCCACCCACGCGCGGATCTGGCCGGTGCGGGGGTCCATTGCCAGGAACCCCGCCTGCACGCGGGTCTTTTCCTGGCGCAGCTTGCGCATGAAGTCCGCATCCGCCAGCAGGGACTTGAGGGCGTCGTCCTCGGACGTGCCCTTCTCCACGGTAGCGGCATACTGGGGCGACTCTCGTACGAACGCCTGTACCAGGGGACTCCTGGCATTCCAGACCCGCGGCCCCCACGCCCCGTCGGCGACGGATTGCAGCTGGCGGCCCTGCCGGGCCACCGCCTGGTTGGCCAGGGTCTGCAACCGGAAATCGATGGTCGTGCGGATCACCAGGCCGTCGGCGTACAGGCTGTATCCACTGCGGTCGGCCCAGTCGATGAGCTGCTTGCGCAGCTGCTGGGCCAGGTGGGGTGCCGGGCCCGCGGCCTCCAGCTGGCGCTCGAATCGGATGCGCAGGGGCCGCTTCGACAGGGTCTCGAAATCCCTGGACGACAGCTTGCCGCGCTTTTCCATCTGCGCCAGCACCACGTTGCGCCGCGCCTGGGCCCGCTCCGGATTCAGCACCGGGTTGTAGTAGCTCGTGCCCTTGAGCATTCCGATCAGCGTCGCGCTCTCCAGCACCGTGAGCTTGTCGGCCGACTTGTCGAAATAGGTGCGCGCCGCCATCTCGATGCCGTAGGCGTTGTAGAGGAAAGGCACCGTGTTGAGATAGGTTTCCAGGATCTCGTCCTTGGAATACAGCGCCTCGATCTTCAATGCCGTGATCGCTTCCTTGAGCTTGCGCGTCAGCGTGGGGGCGCGGCCCACGTCCTCGGGGTAGAGATTGCGTGCGAGCTGCTGCGTGATCGTCGATCCGCCCTGCTTGTCGCCCCCCAGGGTGCGGATCAGGGCCGAACCCGTGCGCCGCCAGTCCAGCCCGAAGTGGTCGTAGAAGCGGTGGTCTTCGGTAGCGATCAGCGCATCCACCACCGACGGTGCGATGTCTTCCAGCGCCACCCATTCCCGGTTCACCCAGCGGTACTCGGCCAGCAGGCGGCCGTCGGCCGACACGAGTTGGGCCGGCTGCTCGGTCTTGGCCTTGCGGATGTCGCTGATCGCGGGCGTGAAGGGCCAGAGCAGCAGCGTATAGACCACCAGCGCCGCCGGCACGGCGGCCAGCGCCCACAGCAGCATCCGGGCCGGCCGCCGGGCAAGGAACCAGCGCAGCGCGGCACCGGCACGGCGGGCCACCGAGGAAAACGGCCCGCTGGACAACCAGGAGCGCAGGGAAGCGAGCAGGGAAGCAATCACACGGTCAGGAGGTAAAAACCCATTGGCGCAGCGGGCGGGCGTTGGGCCGGCCTGGCGCGGCATCGCGGCAGGCGGGGCCCGGCGGAAGGGATATGCACGGCAACGCCGCCGATACACATTCCGCGGGCGCGATGGTACCGGGTCCGCGAAAGCGGTCCCCACCATCCTGCGGATGGGAGTCGTTCCTGCTAGGCTGGTTCCCATGAAGCCGACCCGACACCCCGCGCGCCGGGCCCTGCGCGGCATGCTGGCCAGCCTTCCCCTGGCCGCCCTTCCCGCATGCGATGCCCCGCCGGCCCCCACCCGCTTCTCGATCGACCTGTGCGGAGCCCCTCAACGCTGGGAGGACACCGACACCCGATGGGACACGCTCTACGCAGCCCAGCTCGACGGAGACGACGAACTGGTCCTCGCATTGCGCATCCCCGCCGGACATCAGGCCGCGCCGGCAGCCACGGGCGTGCAATTTCATCTCACGACTTCGCCCGGCCTGCTGCGTCCCGGCCAGATCGCATCACTGGCAGGCACCTTCCGGCTGGCCGCCGAATCCGATGCCGACCGCAAGCAACGACAGCCCGGCACCGGATCGGCGGTCGTCTTCCGCGAGCCCGCCTCGCCGTGGGCCATCCGGACGGGCGAACTGCGCATCTCCGAGGTCCGCACGATTCCGAAGGATGGGCAGGGCAGCGCCCGTGCAGTGGCAACCGGCAGCTACCGGCTGGACATGGCCCCCGATGGCGCCGGCGCCAGCGTCCCGTCCTGCACGGTGCGCGGTACTTTCGAAGGCGCCGTCTTCCGCCTGAAAGCCGGCACGGACTGACGGTCCCGCCGATGGTGGATCAATCCAGCGCGAACACCATCACCTTGAGCGACCGCTCGGCATCCACGTCCGCGAACACCGCCGGATTCGCGACCCGCTCCACCCAGCGCAGTTCCGGCGCCTGCTCGCGCATCTGGCCGAGCAGGAAATCCGTGCCCAGTTCGGGCGCGTTCAGGCACAACAGCGCATGCCCTCCGGGCGCGAGCAGGCCGGGCAGGCGCCGCATGAGCCGCGCGTAGTCCTTCGTCGCGACGAAGCTGCCCTTCTGGTAGCTCGGCGGATCGGCGATGACCAGGTCATAGGGCCCGCCGCGGCCGATCTTGCCCCAGCTGGTGAACACGTCGTGCGCCAGGAAGCTCGCGCCCTGCTCCAGCCCGTTGAGCCGGTGGTTCTGCTGGCCGATGGAGATCGCGCCCTGCCCCATGTCCACGTTGACCACCTGCGCCGCCCCACCCTGCAAAGCCGCGACGGAAAAAGCGCAGGTATAGGCAAAAAGATTCAGCACCCGCGGACCGCGCCCATCGGCGGCCCGGCGCGCCGCCATGTGTTCTCGCACCCAGCGCCGGCCCTCGGCCATGTCGAGGAACAGGCCATGGTTCTGGCCCCGCAGCACATGCACGCGATAGCGCGCGCCCTGCTCCGTGACCACATGCGGCTCCGGCACCTCGCCAGCCATCAGGCGCGTTTCGGTCTTTCCTGCAGACCTGCACTGGAACACCCAGCACAGCGGCTCCCCGGGAGCGATCTCCGCCCAGCGGGCCTGCAGCGCCGCACCGATGGCGGCCAGGGCTTCCTCTTCCATCGGCAGGAAGCTGGTGAGCACGAAGGCGGGTGGGTATGCATCCAGCGACCAGTGCTCGCAACCCGGGTACAGGCCGCCCCGGCCGTGGAAGATGCGCCGGGCGTCCGGGCCGGGAGCCATGTGGGCGATGGCATGCAGCAGGGGTTCCATCAAGGAGGGGGCGGTCGCTCGCCGCGCGCTGAAAGCGCGGTGCGTTCCGGTGCAAAAGTGGCTGGGGCGTCGATTTTGCCTCGATGGACCGCTAGCATTTTCATATCGCTGCAGCGCGGCATCCGGCAGGCGCTCCTGCTGCCATGGCGGACGGGTGCGATACACAACGCTGCAGTCGGCCGTGCCATACCGGATACAGTGCTGGCGGCGCGGGCCGACACGGCCTGTTCCACGGAGCGGCTCCGAAGAGCCGCCCTCATCCAAAACCAATCCATAACAGGGGAAGAGCAATGAAAAAAACGTTGGCCGCGGCCATCATAGGTATTGGCCTGTCCCTCGGCGCCTGGGCGCAAGGCACGGAATCGGACCGGCAGGCGCAGATCGAGGCGAAAGTGAAAGCGCTGCACTGGATCGACCAGGGGCAAGGCGAGATCGGCAGCCAGGCCACGATCCGGATTCCAGGCGGCTACCGCTTCCTGGGCGAGCAGGACACAGCCAAGCTGCTGGAACTCTACGGAAACCCGCCGTCACCCGACCACTACCTGATCGCGCCCAGCACGCTGAAATGGTTCGCCGTGTTCTCCTTCGACGATACCGGCTACGTCAAGGACGACGAGAAGATCAATGCCGCGGAACTGCTGTCCTCCATGAAGACATCGGATGCGCAGAGCAACCAGCAGCGCAAGAAGCTGGGCATGGAAGCGCTCTACACGGAGGGCTGGCAGGTCGAGCCGCATTACGACACGCAGAGCAAGCGGCTGGAATGGGGCCTGCGCCTGCGCGACGAAAGCGGCCACAAAGCCATCAACTACACCTCGCGCATCCTCGGACGCACGGGGGTGATGAGCGCCGTCCTCGTTTCCGATCCCGATGCCCTCGCCCAGGACACCGAGGAATTCAAGCAGGTGCTCACCGGCTTCAAGTACAACAGCGGCCAGTCCTATGCCGAATTCAGGAACGGCGACAAGATCGCCCAGATCGGGCTGGGCGCCCTGGTACTGGGAGGTGCCGCCGCGGTCGCCACGAAAAAGGGGCTGTGGGCCGTGATCGGCGGCTTCATCGCCGGGTTCTGGAAGCTGCTGCTGGCCGGAGCGGCCGGCCTGCTGGCGGGCATCGGCAAGCTCTTCGGCCGCAAGAAAGACGCCTGAAGCAGCAAGGGGCGAGTCCTGCTTCCCGTTCCCGCTGATTTACGCTTATTGCAGCACCGATGTCTGAAAAACTGCCGTGTTCCCGCTGATCAGTCCCGAGGCGCAGGTCATGCTGGCCATCTGCGCGTTCTATGCGTATGACGCCTGCGTGCCCCTGGCCGCAGGCGCCGGACTGGTACGCCGTCCCCGCCGCACGTGCTGGCGCGGCATGCTGGCCACCCAGGGCTTCGAAGTCCGCTGGGCCTATCTGGCCTGGCCTGCGCTGCTGTCTCCACACCAGCCCGTGTACCAGCTGCGCTGGCAACCAGACCAGGTCCGGTTGCCGGGCGACGCCGCTGCGGTTCAGCGCCTCCAGGCCCATGCCGACAGCTTCCGCCATTTCGTGCTGCCGCTCTACGGGCTGGGCGCGTCGCTGTTCCTGCTGCTGCCGGCAGCGCTGTTCGTGTGGCCTGGCGAGGCCGTGCAACTGGCTGCCGCAGGGATGATTTACATCTTCGCGGCATGGACCGCTGTGCGGTCATGGCGGCATGGCGACAAGGGACACTCGCCACGCCCAGTGGCCCGATCGGTGGCCATCCAGGCCCTCGCGTGCCCCCCTTTCGCGCTGAACTCCGTACGCAAGCTCGCGGCCGCCTACGCTCCCGGCATGGATCTGCTGCAGGCTGCGCACCGGTTGCTGGACCCGCCCGCGTGGCATGCACTTGCGCAGCGTGCGCAGGCGGCCATCGAGGCCGACATCGAAACAGCACAGGCGGAAAGTCCGGCAGCCACGGCACGGTCGCAGCGGCTCTCCAGCGCACTGCGCCAACTGCAGGCGCACATGCCGAAGCCACCCGGCAAAGAAACTCCGTGAGAAGGCCCGCCAGGCGGCGTTCACCGTGCCGGGAAGGTGCCGAGGCACCGCCCGGCCCTTGCCCGATCAGGCGCCGTCAATCGACCGAGGCCCCGGACTGCTTCACCGCCTTGCCCCACTCCACGATCTCGCTGGCGACGAACTGGTCCATCGCCTCGGGCGTGGTCGGCGCGGGCTCGGAGCCGCGGTCACGGATGAATTTCTGCATGTCCGGGCTGTTCAGGATGTCCACCACCTCGCGGTTCAGGCGGTCCACGACGGGCCGGGGCGTGCCCTTGGGCGCCATCAGCCCGAGCCAGCCCACGGCCTCGAAGCCCTTGAACTCCGGCAGGCCGCTCTCGGCGATAGTGGGCACCTGGGGCAACTGGCTGGAGCGCGTGACGGAGGTCACACCCAGCGGCACGGCCTTGCCCGCCTGGATGTTGGCCAGACCCGCCGTGACCGAATCCACCATCAGAGGTACCTGTCCTCCCAGGAAGTCGGACTGCGCGGGACCGCTGCCCTTGTACGGGATGTGTTCGATCTCGATGTGGGCACGCGCCTTCACCATCTCCGCGCTCAGGTGCTGCGTGCCGCCGATGCCCGCGCTCGCGTAGCTCAGCTTGCCGGGCTCCGCGCGCGCGCGGCCCACCAGGTCCTGCATGCTGCGGATGCCGGACGCCGGGTTGGCCAGGAACACCAGCGGCACCTTGGCCACCAGGCTGATGCCCTGCAGGTCCTTGCGCGGGTCGAAATTCACCTTGCGGTAGAGCGTCTGGTTCACCGCCATGGCGCTGCCCGCCATCACCAGCGTGTAGCCATCGGGCTTGGAACGCACCACCTGCTCGGTACCGATGTTGCTGCCGGCGCCCGCCTTGTTGTCCACCACCAGCGGCTGTCCCAGGCGGGTGCCCAGCTTTTCCGCGAGGGCACGCGCGAAGATGTCGGTGGCCTGGCCCGGGGGGAAGGGAACGACCAGGGTGATGGGCCGCTCGGGCCAGGCGGCCGAGGCGGCACCGCAAAGGGCCAGAAGCAAGGCGGGAAGGCAGTGGCGGGTGCGCATGGGTGGGTTGTCTCCGGGGAAAGCGATATGCACAAGCATCATAGGCGGCGCCTGCGGCGGCTCCGGAGGCGTGAAGCGATCGTTCCGCACCGGGGGACGGGCTACCGCGTGCGGGCCCGGCCGACTCGAAGCCCTCGCCGCGCAAGACGAGCACATTCATGCACGGCGTCGCTGCCATCCTTTTCTGAAAATCCGTCCCTCATTTCCACGGACTGTCCCGGCGGAATTCGTCTTCGTGGATATCCACACCAATCCTCACCGCTCGTTTGCCATAATACGCGCGTGATTGCCGGCCATGCTGCTTTGAAAGCTTCCAGGCCTTAACAGGATTGCCGCCAGATGGAATACAGGAAGGAAATAGATGGATTAAGGGCATTGGCCGTTCTGCCTGTCATCCTGTTCCATGCAGGATTTACCGCATTCAGTGGCGGATTCGTAGGCGTAGATATCTTCTTCGTCATCAGCGGCTACCTGATCACCACCATCATCGTCGAAGAGATGGACAAGGGTACGTTCTCCTTATCCAGCTTCTACGAACGCAGGATCCGACGAATACTGCCAGCCCTCTTCTTCATGATGCTGTGCATGCTTCCATTCGCGTGGCTCTGGATGCTGCCCCGTGAATTAAAAATCTTCTCGGAGAGCCTGGTAGCTGTCCCTCTTTTTGTTTCCAATATTCTTTTCTACCCGACAAGCGGTTACTTTGGCACAGCATCCAAGCTCAATCCTTCATTGCATACATGGAGCCTGGCTGTTGAAGAACAGTTCTACATCCTTTTTCCCGCCTTCCTGATGCTGACATGGAAACTGGGCAAAAAATGGATCATGCTCCTGCTTCTCCTGGTCGCCGTTGCCAGCATGCTTTTTGCCCAATGGGGAGCGGTAACACATCCTGCTTTCACCTTCTACATGCTTCCGACACGTGGCTTTGAAATACTTATCGGTGCATTGATATCATTGCATGCCAACCGCATAAATGCTGCCGCTTCAGCCAGCCATCGGGCGAGTGAATGCGCCAGCCTGACCGGGCTGGGACTGGTACTTTATTCAATATTCTCATTCCACGAAAACACTCCATCTCCCAGCCTGTACTCGCTCTTGCCCACAGCAGGCGCTGCCCTCATCCTGGCTTTCTCGAACCAGCGAAACCTTGTCGGAAAACTGCTGGGCAGCAGGTTTTTCGTGGGAATGGGCTTGATCAGCTACAGTGCATACTTGTGGCATCAGCCATTGTTTGCCTTTGCGAGATTGAGGAGCATGAACGAGCCAGGCATTTCGCTGTTTGGAATGCTGGCCCTCCTGTCCATCCTGCTTGGGTTTATCAGCTGGAAATACATCGAAACGCCATTCAGGTCCCAGCGCCCCGGAAGCCGCAGGAAAACATTCATTCATGCAGCCGTCGTAAGTTCATTTTTCATGGCCATTGGGGCTTGTGGATATATCGCAGACGGTTTCCCACAGAGATTGCCTGCCAGTTCATCCCCGTTCCTTTCTGCCATCAACGACAGGAATCCCAGGCAATCCGAATGCCATTTCGGAGCGGCAACATTTCCCCGACCCCAGGATTCGTGCATACTGGGAGACGCCAAAAATCTACAAGGCGCACTGCTTGGAGACTCACATGCGGACGCCATTTCTTTTGAACTGGAGAAAAAACTGAAGTCGAGGAATCTCGGATTCCTCAGTCTTACCTACAGTGGATGCCCGCCGATACGAGGCATCTACAGAGCAGACACATCTTTGGCGAACAGGTGCTTTGAATACAATCAGCAGACGTATAAATTTCTTCTAGAGAACAAAAACATCCACTACGTCATACTATCAGCCAGATGGACCCAATACCTGGAAAGAAACAAATACGACAATGGCGAAGGCGGCGTCGAGGATGGAGAGCATGGTTTCGTCGATGTCGTTGTCAATGGCAAAAAGAAATCCAGCGATGAGCCGGAAAGAAAATCATTGATAAAACAGCATTACCGCGCATCCATTGAAGAACTCTTGCAATCCGGAAAAAAAGTCATCATCATCTACCCGATCCCGGAAGTCGGGTGGGATGTGCCAGTCACCCAGCTCAAGAAATTATTATTCAACGGCAGGGAAGCCGTCCCCCTCACCACCGCCCATGCCTCCTTCAAGGCCAGGAATGAATCGGCCATAGCGACACTCGACTCCATCCCAGACAGGAAAAACCTCATCCGCGTCAGGCCGGACAAGATATTTTGCGACACCCTCATTCCAGGCAGATGCATCACTCAAATTGGAAACGAGGTGCTTTATTACGACGACGATCACCTGTCCAACAAAGGCGCGCAGTTGGTGATCGATGAGGCCATGAAATTCGTCAAGTGAATGCGATATTTAGAGCGGCTAACACGACCCAGCGAAGCGGTTCTGGCCAGGCGCCGTATCGCAGGCAGTACAGGGTAGTACGACAAGATGCGGCAACGACGCCAGAAGGGGCGTGTCAGCCGCTCTTACAGGCTCCCGATGGCTTGCCGGTGCGATCAGCCCTGGCCCATCGATCTCCCGCGGCAGACAGGTTCGCCTGAGGCCCGAGCAGGTTTGGCCACAGGACGGCTCCCAATGAAAAAGGCGGCCGGAGCCGCCCTGCTTTCCGGAACGCGCCGCGGTATCTGCCGCGACGCTCCAAGCTTCACTTCTTCTGCGGCGGCACGTCCGTGCAGGAGCCGTGCGCGATCTCCGCAGCCATGCCGATGCTCTCGCCCAGCGTCGGGTGCGGGTGGATGGTTTTGCCGATGTCCACGGCGTCCGCACCCATCTCGATCGCCAGGGCGATCTCGCCGATCATGTCACCCGCATGGGTGCCAACGATGCCGCCGCCCAGGATCCTGCCGTGGCCATGGGCCTCGGGCGAATCGTCGAACAGCAGCTTGGTGTAGCCCTCGTCGCGGCCATTGGCGATGGCGCGGCCGGAAGCCGTCCAGGGGAACAGGCCCTTCTTCACCTTGATGCCCTGGGCCTTGGCCTGGTCCTCGGTCAGGCCCACCCAGGCCACTTCGGGGTCCGTGTAGGCCACGCTCGGGATCACGCGGGCGTTGAACGCGGCGGAGGCCAGCGCCTTGTCGCCCGTGAGTTCGCCGGCAATCACTTCGGCCGCCACATGCGCCTCGTGCACCGCCTTGTGCGCCAGCATGGGCTGGCCCACGATGTCGCCGATGGCGAAGATGTGCGGCACGTTGGTACGCATCTGCACGTCCACGTCGATGAAGCCGCGGTCGGTCACGGCCACGCCGGCCTTGTCGGCGCCGATCTTCCTGCCGTTGGGCGTGCGGCCCACGGCCTGCAGCACCAGGTCATAGACCTGCGGCTCGGGCGCCTTGCCGCCCTCTTCCGCGGCGGCGAAAGTGACCTTGATGCCTTCGGGCGTGGCTTCCGCGCCGACGGTCTTGGTCTTGAGCATGATGTTGTCGAAGCGGTGGGCATTCATCTTCTGCCACACCTTGACCAGGTCGCGGTCAGCGCCCTGCATCAGTCCGTCCATCATCTCGACCACGTCCAGGCGGGCGCCCAGCGTGGAATAGACGGTGCCCATCTCCAGGCCGATGATGCCCCCGCCCAGGATCAGCATGCGCTTCGGCACTTCCTTCAGTTCCAGCGCACCGGTCGAATCCACCACGCGCGGGTCCTGGGGCATGAACGGCAGGTGCACGGCCTGCGAGCCGGCGGCGATGATCGCGCGCTTGAAGGCCACGACCTTCTTGCTGCCCGTCTTCTCCTGGCCCTTGGCTCCCGTGGTCTCCTCCACTTCGAGGTGGTTGGCGCCCACGAACTGGCCCACGCCGCGCACGGTGGTCACCTTGCGCATCTTGGCCATGGCGGCCAGGCCGCCGGTCAGCTTGCCGATGACCTTTTCCTTGTGGCCGCGCAGGGTGTCCACATTGACCTGGGGCGTACCGAAATCGATGCCGGCCGCCTTCAGGTGGCTGGCCTCGTCGATGACGGCCGCCACGTGCAGCAGCGCCTTGGATGGGATGCAGCCCACGTTCAGGCAGACGCCGCCCAGGGTGGCATAGCGCTCCACGATGACGACCTTCAGGCCCAGGTCGGCAGCGCGGAAGGCAGCGCTGTAGCCGCCGGGGCCGCCGCCCAGCACGAGCACGTCGCACTCGAGGTCGGCATTGCCGCCAAAGTTCGCCGCGGCCGGAGCCGATGCAGTTGCGGCCTTGGGGGCCGGCGCGGACGCATGAGCAGGCGCCGCGGCTGCGGATGCGGATGCGGGCGCCGGGGACGGTGCCGGAGCGGCAGGCGCATCGGCGGCCTCCAGCGCCAACACCACCGAGCCTTCGGCGACCTTGTCGCCGACCTTCACCTTCACCTCCTTGACGACGCCGGCGTGGCTCGACGGGATTTCCATCGATGCCTTGTCGGATTCGACGGTGATGAGGCTCTGTTCCACCTTGATGGTGTCGCCGGCTTTCACCAGCACTTCGATCACGCCCACTTCGGAAAAATCACCGATGTCGGGCACCTTGATATCGATCACTGCCATGTCGGGTTTCCTTTCACAGCAGGATGCGGCGGTAGTCCGCCAGCACCTGGCCCAGGTAGGCGTTGAAGCGCGCGGCAGATGCGCCGTCGATCACGCGGTGGTCGTAGGAGAGCGACAGCGGCAGCACCAGGCGCGGCACGAACTGCTTGCCATCCCACACCGGCTTCATCTGGCCCTTCGAGAGGCCCAGGATGGCCACTTCGGGGGCGTTGATGATGGGCGTGAAGTGCGTGCCGCCGATGCCGCCGAGCGACGAGATCGAGAAGCAGCCGCCCTGCATGTCGGCCGCGCCGAGCTTGCCGTCACGGGCCTTCTTGGCGAGTTCGCCCATTTCCTGGCTGATCTGCAGGATGCCCTTCTTGTCGGCATCCTTCAGCACGGGCACCACCAGGCCGTTGGGCGTGTCCGCCGCGAAGCCGATGTGGAAGTACTGCTTGTAGACGAGCGTGTCGCCGTCCAGGCTGGTGTTGAACTCGGGGAACTTCTTGAGCGCGGCCACCACGGCCTTGATCACGAAGGCGAGCATCGTCACCTTCACGCCGGACTTCTCGTTCTCCTTGTTGGTGGAGACGCGGAAGGCTTCCAGCTCGGTGATGTCGGCCTCGTCGTTGTTGGTGACGTGGGGGATCATCACCCAGTTGCGGTGCAGGTTGGCGCCGCTGATCTTCTTGATGCGCGAGAGGTCCTTGCGCTCCACGCCGCCGAACTTGGCGAAGTCCACCTTCGGCCACGGCAGCAGGTCCATGCCCACGCCGGAGCCACCGCCGCCCGCCGGTGCCTTGGCGGCCTGGGCCTTGGTCTGCACGCCGCCGGCCATCACCTGCTTGGTGAAGGCTTGCACGTCTTCCTGCGTGATGCGGCCCTTGGGACCCGAGCCCTTGAGCTCTTCCAGCGGCACGCCCAGTTCGCGCGCGAACTTGCGCACCGAGGGCGAGGCGTGCGGCAGCCCGACGGGCGCGGCGCCCGGGGCATGCGGTGCCGGAGCCGGTGCGGAAGATGCGGAAGCGGAAGGCGCTGCGGCGGCAGGGGCCGGCGCCGCAGCCTGCGGAGCGGGTGCGGCTGCAGCCGGAGCCGCAGCGGGGGCAGGTGCCGCGGCAGGCGCAGAGCCCTCCAACACGGCCACGAAGTCGCCCACGTTGACCGTATCGCCCACCTTGATCCTGATCTCCTTCACCACGCCGGCTGCGGGCGACGGGATCTCCATCGAGGCCTTGTCGGATTCGACGGTGAAGAGCGACTGCTCGGCCTTCACCGTGTCGCCGACCTTCACGAGCAACTCGATGACGGCCACGTCCTTGAAGTCGCCGATGTCGGGCACCTTCACTTCGATCGGGCCGGCGGCTGCCGGAGCCGGCGCTGCCGCCGCGGGGGCAGGAGCCGGAGCCTGCGACTCGGGCGCGGCGGGTGCCGGCGCAGAGGCGGCGGCAGGAGCCGGTGCTGCGGCGGGCTGGGCGCCCTCGCCTTCGGCCTCGACCACCACGATCACGGAGCCTTCGCTCACCTGGTCGCCGATTTTGACCTTGACCTCCTTCACCACGCCGGCGTGGCTGGAAGGGATCTCCATGGAAGCCTTGTCGGACTCCACGGTGATGAGCGACTGCTCGGCCTTCACCGTGTCGCCGGGCTTCACCAGCAGCTCGATCACGCCGACGGCGTCGAAATCCCCGATATCCGGGACCTTGATGTCAATCAGTGCCATTTGTGTTGTCTCCGGTGGGGTCAGGCGTGCAGCGGGTTGACCTTGTCGGCCTGGATGCCGTACTTCTGGATGGCCTCGGCCACCTTGGCGGCGGGCAGCTTGCCGTCCTCGGCCAGGGCCTTGAGCGCGGCCACGACGATGTAGTGGCGGTCCACCTCGAAGTGCTCGCGCAGCTTGCGGCGGAAGTCGCTGCGGCCGAAGCCGTCGGTGCCCAGCACCTTGTACGTCCGGCCCTTGGGCACGAACGGACGGATCTGCTCGGCATACGCCTTCATGTAGTCGGTGGAAGCGATCACCGGGCCTTCGGTCTTGCCGAGCTGCTCCTCCACGAACGACGTGCGCGGGGTTTCCGTGGGATGCAGCAGGTTCCAGCGCTCGGCCTCCTGGCCGTCGCGCGTCAGCTCGTTGAAGCTCGGGCAGCTCCACACGGATGCGGCCACGCCCCAGTCCTTCTCCAGCAGTTCCTGGGCGACGAACGATTCGCGCAGGATCGTGCCGCTGCCCAGCAGCTGCACGGCGGGCGCGCCCTTCTTGAGGGCCGGCGCCTGTTTGCAGAGGTACATGCCCTTGATGATCTGCTCTTCCGTACCAGGCTGCAGGCCGGGCATGGCGTAGTTCTCGTTGAGCAGCGTCAGGTAGTAGAAGACGTTTTCCTGGCGCTCGACCATGCGCTTCAAGCCGTCGTGCATGATGACGGCGACCTCGTGCGCGAAGGTCGGGTCGTAGCTGATGCAGTTCGGAATCGTGTTGGCCAGGATGTGGCTGTGGCCGTCCTCGTGCTGCAGGCCTTCGCCGTTCAGCGTGGTGCGGCCCGATGTGCCGCCCAGCAGGAAGCCTCGCGCCTGCATGTCGCCGGCCGCCCAGGCCAGGTCGCCGATGCGCTGGAAGCCGAACATCGAGTAATACACGTAGAACGGGATCATGATCCGGTTGTTCGTGCTGTACGACGTGGCCGCGGCGATCCAGCTGGACATGCCGCCGGCCTCGTTGATGCCCTCCTGCAGGATCTGGCCGGCCTTGTCCTCGCGGTAGTACATCACCTGGTCCTTGTCCACCGGGGTGTACTGCTGGCCGTGCGGGTTGTAGATGCCGATCTGGCGGAACAGGCCTTCCATGCCGAAGGTGCGGGCTTCGTCCACCAGGATGGGCACCACGCGCGGGCCGATGGCCTGGTCGCGCAGCAACTGCGTGAGGAAGCGCACGTAGGCCTGCGTGGTCGAGATCTCGCGGCCTTCGGGCGTGGGATCGAGCACGGCCTTGAAGATCTCCAGCGACGGCACGGTGAAGCTCTCGTCGGCCTTCGTGCGGCGGTGCGGCAGGTAGCCGCCGAGGGCCTTGCGGCGCTCGTGCAGGTACTTCATTTCCGGGGTGTCGTCGGCCGGCTTGTAGAACGGCAGGTCGGCGATCTGGCTGTCGGGAATCGGGATGTTGAAGCGGTCGCGGAAGGCCTTGATGTCCTCGTCGCCGAGCTTCTTGGTCTGGTGTACGGTGTTCTTGCCCTCGCCGATCTTGCCCATGCCGAAGCCCTTGACGGTCTTCACCAGCAGCACCGTGGGCTGACCCTTGTGCTCGTTGGCGGCCTTGAAGGCCGCATAGACCTTCTGCGCATCGTGGCCGCCGCGGCGCAGGTTCCAGATCTCGTCGTCGCTCATGTGCTCGACCATCTTGAGCGTGCGGGGATCGCGGCCGAAGAAGTTCTTGCGCACGTAGGCGCCGTCATTGGCCTTGAACGACTGGTAGTCCCCGTCGTTGCACTCCATCATGATCTTGCGCAGCGCGCCGTCCTTGTCGCGGGCCAGCAGGTCGTCCCAGCCCTTGCCCCACAGAAGTTTGACGACGTTCCAGCCGGAGCCGCGGAATTCGCCTTCCAGCTCCTGGATGATCTTGCCGTTGCCGCGCACCGGGCCATCCAGGCGCTGCAGGTTGCAGTTGATGACGAAGATCAGGTTGTCGAGGTTCTCGCGCGCGGCCAGGCCGATGGCGCCCAGGGACTCCACCTCATCCATCTCGCCGTCGCCGCAGAACACCCAGACCTTGCGGTTCTCTGTGTTGGCGATGCCACGGGCCTGCAGGTACTTCAGGAAACGGGCCTGGTAGATGGCCATCAGCGGGCCCAGGCCCATCGAGACCGTGGGGAACTGCCAGAACTCGGGCATCAGCTTGGGGTGCGGATAGCTGGACAGGCCCTTGCCGTCCACTTCCTGGCGGAAGTTCAGCAGCTGCTCCTCGGTGAGGCGGCCTTCCAGGTAGGCGCGTGCGTAGATGCCGGGCGACACGTGGCCCTGGATGTACAGCAGGTCGCCGCCGTGGCTCTCGCTCTCGGCGTGCCAGAAATGGTTGAAGCCCGCGCCGAACATGTTGGCCAGCGAGGCGAAGGAGCCGATGTGGCCGCCCAGGTCGCCGCCTTCGGGTGGGTGGTGGCGGTTGGCCTTGACCACCATCGCCATGGCGTTCCAGCGCATGTAGGCGCGCAGGCGGGCTTCGATCTCGAGGTTGCCGGGGCAGCGCGCCTCCTGGCTGGGCTCGATCGTGTTCACGTAGCCGGTGTTGGCGGAGAACGGCATGTCGATGCTGCTCTGGCGCGCATGTTCGAGCAATTGCTCGAGCAGGAAGTGGGCCCGCTCAGCGCCTTCGCGGTCGATCACGGCAGACAGTGCGTCCATCCACTCGCGGGTTTCCTGTTGGTCGGTGTCGGGGGTGGACGTCGCGGTTTTTCCGGCCTGAGGGTCGGTCTGAGCAGTCATGCCTGTCTCCTTTATGAGTCGCTGGCGTTGGGGGTAAATCCACGGAAGTTTCGCATACTTTTCTTGAATTTCGAATGGCGCCGCATCAAACCATAATGTGAAAAATTGCTGCAACCGCACATCCGCTCAGACGGGGGAACCGGGCCACTCACCTACACTCGCGGGCATGGACCGCCCTTCCCCCGCGCCCCCCGCTCCGGCAGAGCCTTTCGTGGTCACCGCGCCGGCACGCTGGTGGCGCACCTGGTGGCGCAGCCTCTCTCCCACGCGCCAGGACCGCCTGGCGGCCCTGGCGCCGCTGGCCGCCGTGCTCATGTTCCTCGCCGCGATCGTTGCGGCCTTCTGGTACCTGCGCGCCGAAGAAGGCGAGCGCGAGCAGGAAGCCCTGCGCCGCGACGTCGAATACGCGCAGCAGCGCGTGCGTCTGCGCCTGCTGGAGCGCCAGGAACAGATCATGCGCATCGCGCGCGACCTCTCCAACCAGGACCTGGAGCGCGCGGATTTCGTCGCCCGCGCGGAAGGCCTGATCAGCCAGTACCCCGAACTGCAGGCCATCACCTGGATCGACGACCGCCGCCGCATCCGCGCCAGCCATGCGGCACCCACGCTGCCCAGCAGCCAGCTGCGCGTGGCAGGCGAGGTGCTGCGCAATGGCGACACCGCCGACACCTTCGGCATCGCACGCGACCTCCAGCAGCCCGTGTACGCGCAGCCGCTGGCCGACCCGGGACGGGGCGAGGCCGCTCCCCTGCTGCAGTTGCAGGTGCCCCTGGTGGCGCAGGGCAAGTTCACCGGCGTGGTCCTGGCCGAATACTCCGTGGACAGCCTGCTGCGCTACGGCACGCCCACCGAAGTGCTCGCGCGCTACGCGGTCACCATGCTGGATGGCCGCGACCAGTTGCTGGCCGGCACGCCGCTGCCGCCGCGCGGGCGCGCCTCGCCCTGGCAACCCTGGGCCACCCGCGCCAACCAATACGAGGTGTTCGTGTCCCCGGTGGGCAATGGCCTCGTGCTGCGGGCCCAGGCCTACCGCACCTCCCTGGGGGTGGTGGGCAGCGGGCTCTTCTGGCTCGTGGGCACGCTGAGCGCCATGACGGCCTGGATGCTGATCGCCAACTGGCGCCACACCCGCCGCCGCCTGCGCACGCAAGAGGCGCTGGTGGCCGAAACCAACTTCCGCCGCGCCATGGAAAACTCCATGGTCACGGGCATGCGCGCGCTCGACATGAACGGCCGCATGACCTACGTGAACGCCGCCTTCTGCCAGATGACCGGCTGGAACGCGGAGGAACTGATCGGCCAGTCCCCGCCCTACACCTACTGGCCGGAAGCCGATCACGAAGTGCTGCATTCGAAGCTGCGCGACGAACTCAGCGGCAAGCAGACGGTCGGCGGCTTCCAGGTCCGGGTGAAGCGCAAGAACGGCACGCTGTTCGACGCGCGGCTTTACGTGTCCCCGCTCATCGACGCGCACGGCCAGCAGACCGGCTGGATGACCTCGATGACCGACATCACCGAGCCCAACCGCGTGCGCGAACAGCTGACGGCATCCCATGAACGATTCACCATCGTGCTGGAATCGCTGGACGCCTCCGTCTCCGTCGCACCCCTGGGCAGCGAGGAACTGCTCTTCGCGAACAAGCTGTACCGCCAGTGGTTCGGATCGCAGACCGGCGGGCACCTGCAGCTCGTCGCGCAGGCGGGCGTGCTGCCGGCCGGCAGCTCCAGCGCGGGCAGCATGGACGACGAGGATGCTCTCATGGGCCTGCCCACCGACACGCTCACCGACGCGCGCTCGGAGAACGCCGAAATCTACCTGCCCGACCTCGGCAAATGGCTGGAAGTGCGCTCCCGCTACCTGAACTGGGTGGACGGCCGCCTGGCCCAGATGGTGATCGCCACCGACATCACCCCGCGCCGCCAGGCCGAGGAACAGGCCGCGCGCCAGGCCGAACGCGCGCAGTCCGTGAGCCGCCTGATCACCATGGGCGAGATGGCTTCCAGCGTGGCGCACGAACTGAACCAGCCGCTCACGGCCATCAGCAACTATTGCAGCGGCATGGTCTCGCGCATCAAGAGCCAGCAGATCACGGAAGACGCCCTGCTCTCCGCACTGGAGAAGACCGCGCACCAGGCACAGCGCGCGGGCCAGATCATCCAGCGCATCCGCGCGTTCGTGAAGAAAAGCGAGCCCAACCGCACCCTCGCCGACGTGCAGCACATGGTCAGCGAGGCGGTCGAGCTCGCGGACATGGAACTGCGCCGGCACAACGTGCGGCTGACCCATTACGTGGCCGCGCGCCTGCCGCCCGTGATGGCCGACACTATCCTGATCGAGCAGGTGCTCATCAACCTCATGAAGAATGGCGCGGAATCCATCCAGCAGGCCGGGCGTCCGCCCGCCCGCCGCAGCGTGGAACTGCGCGTGGTGCCACGCCCGCTGGACAGCCAGGACGGCATCGAATTCGCGGTGCAGGACACCGGAAAGGGCTTGGCCCCGGAAGTGCTGGAACACCTTTTCGAGGCCTTCTTCTCCACCAAGCAGGAAGGCATGGGCATCGGCCTGAACCTGTGCCGCAGCATCGTGGAATCGCACCAGGGCCGGATGCAGGCGGAGAACATCTACAATGGACCGGAGGTCACCGGCTGCCGATTCTCCTTCTGGCTTCCGCTCGCCCAGCCTGCGGATGACACTATGAATTCTGTAGCAAAAGCATCTACCCCAAGGACTCCCGCATGAGTTTGACTCCCAAAAAAGGTACTGTCTACGTCGTGGATGACGACGAGGCCGTGCGCGACTCGCTGCAATGGCTGCTGGAGGGCAAGGACTACCGCGTCCGCTGCTTCGACTCCGCTGAATCCTTCCTCTCGCGCTACGATCCGCGCGAAGTCGCCTGCCTGATCGTCGATATCCGCATGGGTGGCATGACCGGTCTCGAACTGCAGGATCGCCTGCTCGAACGCAAGTCCCCTTTGCCCATCGTCTTCATCACCGGCCACGGCGACGTGCCCATGGCCGTCAACACCATGAAGAAGGGCGCGCTCGACTTCATCCAGAAGCCCTTCAACGAGGACGAACTCGTCAGCCTCGTGGACCGCATGCTCGACCGGGCCCGCGAGTCCTTCGCCGGCCACCAGCAGGCTGCCAGCCGCGACGCCCTGCTCTCCAAGCTCACCGGTCGCGAGGCACAGGTGCTCGAGCGCATCGTCGCCGGCCGCCTAAACAAGCAGATCGCCGACGACCTGGGCATCAGCATCAAGACCGTGGAGGCGCACCGCGCCAACATCATGGAAAAGCTGAACGCCAACACCGTGGCCGACCTGCTCAAGATCGCGCTGGGCCAGAACGCACCCAAGTCCTGACCGCCTCCGCAACGGCCGCCCAGCCCGCCGGCGCCCTGCCGGGGCCGGCGGCCTTTTTCGCATCCAACGCACCGAAGTCCCTTTCCGCCATGACCGCCCAACTGATCGACGGCAACGCCCTTTCCCGACAACTCCGCGCCGACGTGGCACGCCGCGCTGCGCTGCTCAAGGAACGCGGCACCACGCCGGGCCTGGCCGTCGTGCTGGTGGGCGACAACCCCGCCAGCCAGGTGTACGTGCGCAACAAGGTCAAGGCCTGCGAAGAAAGCGGCCTGCATTCGGTGCTCGAGAAGTACGACGCCGCGATGACCGGGGCCGAGCTGCTGGCGCGCGTGGACGCGCTGAACAACGACCCGTCCATCCACGGCATCCTGGTGCAGCTGCCCCTGCCGCCCCACATCGACGCCCAGAAGGTCATCGAGGCCATCTCGCCCGCCAAGGACGTGGACGGCTTCCACATCGCCAGCGCCGGTGCCCTGATGACCGGCATGCCCGGCTTCTGGCCCTGCACGCCCTATGGCTGCATGAAGATGCTGGAACACATCGGCTACGACCTGCGCGGCAGGCACGCCGTGGTGATCGGCCGCAGCAACATCGTGGGCAAGCCCATGGCGCTGATGCTTCTGGCCAAGGACGCCACCGTCACCGTGTGCCACTCCCGCACCACCGACCTCAAGGCCCAGACGCTGCAGGCCGACGTGATCGTGGCCGCCGTGGGCCGCCGCAACGTGCTGACGGCCGACATGGTCAAGCCCGGCGCCGTCGTCATCGACGTGGGCATGAACCGCAACGACGAAGGCAAGCTCTGCGGCGACGTGGACTTCGAGGGCGTGCGCGAGGTCGCGGGCCACATCACCCCCGTTCCCGGCGGGGTCGGCCCCATGACCATTACGATGCTGCTCGTGAACACCCTTGAAGCGGCCGAACGCGCAGCCGGCTGACCGGCATCATCGAGCCAGGCTATCGAAGAGATTGCGCACGCCGCTTGAACCCATCGTCCCCGCCGCCATCTGAACGCGCATGAGCAACCCACTCCTCGACTTCCAAGACCTCCCGCTGTTCGACCGTATCGCGCCCGCCGACGTGGCTCCCGCGATGGATGCCCTGCTCTCGCGCGCGAACACCGCGCTGGACACCGTCACGGCCCCGGACTTCCCCGCTACCTGGGAAGCCATCTCGCGCGTGCTGGACGTGGCGATCGAGGAGCTGGGCCGGGCATGGGGCGACGTCAGCCACCTGAACAGCGTCGCCGACACGCCCGAGCTGCGAGCGGCATACAACGAGGTCCTGCCGCGGGTGACGGAGTTCTGGACACGCCTGGGAGCCGACGAGCGCCTCTACGCGAAGTACAAGGCCATCGACCCGGCCACGCTCAATCCGGAACAACGCCAGGCCTGGAAGAACGCTGTCCGCAATTTCGTGCTCTCCGGCGCCGAGTTGCAGGGCGAGGCCAAGGAGCGCTTCGCCCAGATCCAGGAGCGGCAGGCGGAACTGTCGCAGAAGTTCAGCGAGAACGCCCTGGACGCCACCGACGCCTTCGCCTACTACGCCCGCGAGGATGAACTCGCCGGATTGCCCGAGGATGTGCGCCAGGCAGCGCTCGCCGCCGCCCAGGCGGACGGCAGGGAGGGCTATAAGCTCACCCTCAAGATGCCCTGCTATCTGCCCGTGATGCAGTTCGCCGAGAGCAGCGCATTGCGCGAAACGCTGTACCGCGCCTACGTCACCCGGGCTTCGGACCAGGCCGAGGGCGATGCCCGCCGCTTCGACAATTCCGCACTGATCCGCGAAATCCTCGCCCTGCGCCAGGAAGAGGCCCGGCTGCTGGGCTACGCGAATTTCGGCGAGGTGTCCGTCGTCGCCAAGATGGCGGACTCGCCCCGGGAGGTCATCGATTTCCTGCGCGATCTCGCCCGGCGAGCACGGCCCTACGCGGAAAAGGACGTGGCCGACCTGCGCGATTTCGCCGCGAAACACCTGGGCATCGCCGACCCGCAGTCCTGGGACTGGCCCTACATTTCCGAAAAGCTCAAGGAAGCGCGCTACGCTTTCAGCGAGCAGGAGGTGAAGCAGTACTTCACCGCGCCGAAGGTGCTGGCCGGCCTCTTCAAGATCGTCGAGACGCTCTTCGACGTGGCCATCCGTCGCGACACCGCTCCGGTCTGGAACCCCGCCGTGGAGTTCTACCGCATCGAGCGCGGAACCGAACTCGTCGGCCAGTTCTACCTGGACCAGCCGGCCCGCACCGGCAAGCGCGGCGGCGCCTGGATGGATGGCGTGCGCACGCGCTGGCTGCGCCCGGACACCGGTCGGCTGCAGACGCCTGTCGCCCACCTGGTCTGCAACTTCGCCGCAGGCGTGGAGGGCAAGCCGCCGCTGCTCACGCACGACGACGTGATCACCCTCTTCCACGAGTTCGGCCACGGGCTGCACCACATGCTCACGCAGGTGAACGAGCGCGACGTGTCCGGCATCAGCGGCGTCGAGTGGGACGCGGTGGAGCTGCCCAGCCAGTTCATGGAGAACTTCTGCTGGGAGTGGGACGTGCTGCGGCACATGACCGCCCACGTGGACACCGGCGCCCCGCTGCCCCGCGAGCTTTTCGACAAGATGCTGGCCGCCAAGAACTTCCAGAGCGGCATGGCCACGCTGCGGCAGATCGAGTTCGCGCTGTTCGACATGCTGCTGCACACCGAGCACGATCCCTCGCAGGACTTCATGCCCCTGCTCGACCAGGTACGCGAGGAAGTCGCCGTGCTGCAGCCGCCGGCCTTCAGCCGCAGCGCGCACACGTTCAGCCATATCTTCGCGGGCGGCTACGCGGCCGGCTACTACAGCTACAAGTGGGCGGAAGTGCTGAGCGCCGACGCCTATGCCGCTTTCGAGGAAACCGCCGGCGCCGACGGCCTGCCGAGCACGGAAACCGGTGCGCGCTACCGCCAGGCCATCCTGGAAGTCGGCGGCAGCCGCCCAGCCATGGAGTCCTTCAAGGCCTTCCGGGGCCGGGCACCGTCCCTGGACGCCCTGCTGCGCCACCAGGGCATGGCCCAGACCGCCTGACGCCCCACGCCCAAGGAGACACGCCCCCATGCCCTCCCTGCCCCCCGCAGTCCGCCTGGCTGCGCTGTGCCTGGCCAGCGCGGCTGCCGCCTTGCCCGCGGTCGCCCAGAACGTCTATCGCATCGTCGGTCCGGACGGCAAGGTGACGTTCTCCGACCGGGCGCCGGACGCGCAGTCGGGGCCGGCGACGATGAACGGCAAGCCTGTCGGTACCTCCGCCAGCGGCCTGCCCTATGAATTGCAGCAGGTCGCCTCCCGGTTTCCCGTCACCCTCTACACCGGCAACGACTGCGCGCCCTGCGCCAGCGCGCGCAATCTGCTGGCAGGCCGCGGCGTGCCTTTCACCGAACGCACCGTGAATACCAACGAGGACGCAGAGGCCCTGCAGCGCCTGAGCGGGTCCACCACCCTGCCATTCGCCACCATCGGATCGCAGCAGCTCATCGGCTTCTCCGACACCGAGTGGACACAGTACCTCGATGCCGCGGCGTACCCCAAGCAGTCGCAACTGCCCCCGAACTACCGGCGCCCGCCTGCGACGCCCCTGGTCAGCGCCAAGCCTGCCACGCCGGCCCCGGCAGCGCCCCCTGCGGCAGGGCCCGCTCCGGTGCAACGGCCAGCCGCGCCGCCCGCGCCTTCGCCCGCAAACCCCGCCGGCATCCAGTTCTAGTCCTGGCGCGCATCGCTGGCGGCACGCGACGGCATGGCCGCTCGTGCCCGCGGCCTCTTCAGTACGTGAGGGTCCGGACGCCCTCCGGCGCACCGATCAGCGCCACGTGGGCCTTCTGGTGGGCGAAGACACCCACGGTCACCACGCCGGGCCACTGGCTGACCTCCGATTCGAACGCCAGCGGATCCTGGATCGACAGCCCCGTCACATCAAGGATGTGCTGCAGGTTGTCGGTGACCAGCGGCTGCCCGTCCGCTCCCCGGCGCAACACGGCCTGGCCGCCCCGCGCGGCGAACCGGCGCGCGATCTGCTGCGCCGCCATGGGAATCACCTCGACCGGCAGCGGAAACCGGCCCAGCGTCTCCACCAGCTTGGACGCATCGGCGATGCACACGAACTGCCTGGCCAGGGCCGCGACGATCTTTTCGCGGGTCAGCGCAGCGCCGCCCCCCTTGACCATGTGGCCTCGCGGATCGATTTCGTCCGCGCCATCGATATAGACGGACAGGGACTCCACCTCGTTGGCGTCGAAGACCGGAATGCCCAGCGCACGCAGCCGCTGCGTGCTGGCCTCGGAGCTCGATACCGCGCCCCGGATGTTGTCCTTCATCGGGCCCAGCGCCTGGATGAACTGGTTCACCGTCGAGCCGGTGCCGACGCCGATGATGTCGCCGGGCACCACGTACTTCAGCGCGGCCTGGCCCACCAGGGCCTTGAGTTCATCTTGGGAAAGGGGTGCGGGAGTGGTCATGGGAGAGAATCGGAGTGAAGCCCGAATTATCCCCATGTCCCTGATCCCCTACGCCCTCACCCGCCCGTTCCTCTTCGGCATGGATGCCGAAGCCGCCCACGAACTCACCATGGACATGCTGGCACGCGGCCAGCGTACGCCACTGCAGTGGGCATGGAGCGGCGAACAGGTCTCCGATCCCGTCCAGCTCGCGGGCCTCACCTTCCCCAACCGCGTGGGCCTCGCCGCAGGATTGGACAAGAACGCGCGCTGCATCGACGCGCTGGGTGCCATGGGGTTCGGCTTCGTCGAAGTGGGCACCGTCACCCCGCGCGCCCAACCCGGCAACCCCAAGCCGCGCATGTTCCGCCTGCCGGAAGCCAACGCCCTCATCAACCGCCTCGGTTTCAACAACGAAGGCCTGGACGCGTTCCTGCACAACGTGCGGCAATCGAACCACCACACCCGCCCCGGCACGCATCCGATGCTCCTGGGCCTCAACATCGGCAAGAACGCCACCACGCCGATCGAGGACGCCACGCACGATTACCTGCTGTGCCTGGAGGGGGTGTATCCACACGCCGACTACGTCACGGTCAACATCAGTTCCCCCAACACCCAGAACCTGCGCGCCCTGCAGAGCGATGCAGCCCTGGACGGATTGCTGGGGGCCATCGCCGAGCGGCGGGAGTCGCTGGCCAAGCAGCCTGAAAAGGCCACGGGGCGCCCGCGCCGCGTGCCCATCTTCGTGAAGATCGCCCCCGACCTCGCAGAGGAGCAGGTGGCCGTCATCGCATCCACGTTGAAACGCCACGGCATGGACGGCGTCATCGCCACCAACACCACGATTTCGCGCGATGCGGTGCAAGGGCTGCGCCACGCGGAGGAAACCGGCGGGCTCAGCGGCGCACCGGTGCGGGAAGCCAGCAACCGTGTCATCCGACAGTTGCGCCATGCCCTGGGCAAGGATTTTCCCATCATCGGGGTGGGCGGCATCCTCGGCGCCGAGGACGCCGTCGAGAAGGTGCGCGCGGGCGCCGACGTGGTGCAGATCTACACCGGGCTCATCTACCGGGGCCCGGCGCTGGTACCCCAGGTCGCCAAGGCGCTGCGAGCCATCCCGAGCCCGGCCTGAGAGTAAAGCGGGAGCAGTCCAGCTGCGGCCGTGCGCACGGCGCGCGGCATCGACGGCAGCCGCTCAGCGCTTCATTTTCATGATGAGCGGCATCAGCACGCCCGCCCAGCGCATGATGCGGCTGGGCCCCACGGCAGCCGCGGCTCCGGCCGCGGCCACCACCATGATGGGGTGCTGCCGCGCGAACCAGATGACCCGCTCGACCAGCGGCGCGTCCGGATCCAGCGGCCGGGGGCCGCCTTCTGCACCCTGCTGGGCACGCAGTTCCGCAGCCTGCCGCTGCGCGAGACGGCGGCTGTGCAGGCGCTCACGCTGCAGCGCGATGCGCTCGAGAATATTGCGTTGTTCGGGAGTGGCGTGCAGATCGCCGAGCGCAGGCCGGAAGTCGGTTTCGCCAGGCGTGGAAGCGTGCGGTGCGGACATCGGGATTACAGCCTTTCCTTGATCTGCCGCCAGTCTTCGCGCAATTCGCGGCGCGTGAGCGCGAAAGCGTTGCCAGCCTGTTTGGCGGTGGCCACGAGGCTGACCAGCGTGACCGCCCACAGTGCGAGCCAGGTTCCGGCCACGATCCAGGCGACCATGGCGCGGTCCGGCGAATCCCAGAAATGCACCATGATGGCCAGGGACAACAGGATGAGGGCGATCACGGTCAGGCCTGCAGCAGCCACGACGAGTACCACGATCCAGGCCAGCCGGCGCTTTTCCTCGGCCCATTCCAGGCGGGCCAGATCCCAGCGGTCCTCGGCGGCGATGGCACCTTCGATGGTGGCTGCGCGCATGCGCGCAACCCACCCTTCCAAT
This sequence comes from Paracidovorax avenae, assembly GCA_003029925.1. GTDB lineage: Bacteria > Pseudomonadota > Gammaproteobacteria > Burkholderiales > Burkholderiaceae_C > Paracidovorax > Paracidovorax avenae_A. The sequence continues at coordinate 3,163,228 of CP028296.1, forward strand.
CCCAGCAGCGCCAACCAATTCATGAGGACCTTTCAATGCAGTGAAAAGGCCGGATGTTCTGGGCACCCGGCCGAAAAGAGAGACGGCGGCGCCCGGTGTGGCGGGCGCCTGCCCCGCTCAACGCCGGGCGAGCAGGAAGCCGACCAGGGCGCCTGCGGCCAGGGCAGCCGTGGCAACGCGCCAGGGCTCGTCGTGCGCATAGCGGTCTGCCACGCGAGCTGCTTCCTTCGCCTGGCTGGCGGCCTCCTGTGCCGCGCGGACGGCGGAGTCACGCACCGTGTTCACGCCATCGTCCAGCCGGCGGCGCAACTGGCGGATTTCCGGAACGCTGTCCAGGTCCTTGTTGGACAGCAGGCCGCGCAGATCGGTGACCAGTTTTTCAAGTTCTTGTTGTGCATTGGAGAAGGTTTCGGATGCAGAGGTCATAAACAAGCCTTTCATAGCAGAACCCAAAGGTAATCCGCCCCTCCCAGGTCGGCTGTAGGCGGATGTCCCATATTACCGGCCACCATGAAGCGCGAAGCCGCAGCCCGCGGCGGAGCCCTCAGCCGCGCGCGGCGGCAGTGACGTATTCCGCGATCGCCAGGCAACTGGTGAGCCCGGGCGATTCGATGCCGAACAGATGCACCAGGCCCGGCACGCCATGCTCTCCTGGCCCCTGGATCACGAAGTCCGCGGCCGGCTCATGCGGTCCGTGGATCTTGGGACGCATACCCGCGTAGGCAGGCTGGAGCGCCCCGTCCTGCAAAGCCGGCCAGTACTTCCGCACCTCTGCATAGAACGCCTGCCCACGGGCAGGATCCACGGCCAGATCGTCGCTTTCAGAGACCCATTCCACGTCCGGGCCGAACCTGGCCTGCCCTCCGAGATCGAGGGTCAGGTGCACGCCCAGGCCTGCCGCCTCGGGCACGGGATACACCAGCCGCGAAAACGGAGCCCGGCCGGAAAGTGAGAAATAGCTTCCCTTGGCGTAGTGGGCCACAGGAACCATGTCGTGACGCATGCCCGCGAAACCGCGGGCGACGGCCGGCGCATGCAGGCCCGCCGCATTGACCACCGAGCGTGTCCGCAGCCGTGTGCCGTCTTCGGTTTCCACGAGGATACCGTCCTGCCCGCACTGCGCCGCAGCGAAGGCGGCGTTGAGCGCCACGATGCCGCCAGCGTGCTCCAGATCCCCCTGCAGCGACAGCATGAGCGCATGGCTGTCCACGATGCCCGTGCTGGGCGACAGCAGCGCACCGGCACACGCGAGAGCCGGCTCGAGCGCCACGGCCTCGTCGCGGCAGAGGCGCTGCAGATCGGACACGCCGTTGGCACGCGCTCGCGCCGCGACTCCATCGAGCGATGCGAGCTGCAAGGAGGACGTGGCGACGATCAGCTTGCCGCACCGGCGATGCGGTACCCCGCGCTGCGCGCAGTACGCATAAAGGAGTTCCTTGCCCCGCACGCACAGCCGTGCCTTGAGCGAGCCCTGCGGATAGTAGATGCCCGCGTGGATGACCTCGCTGTTGCGTGAACTCGTGCCGGTGCCGATGCCCCCCGCGGCCTCCAGCACGATCACCTCCCGGCCCTCCATCGCCAGTGCCCTGGCCACTGCGAGCCCCACCACCCCCGCGCCGATGACCACGCATTCGACCGCGTCGCTCATGGCTGCCCTTCCGGTCCGGCATCGCCCGCCACGCGCTCGAATCCCTGGAGTACGTTGACGGCATTCACACCCAGTTCCGCGGCCGCATATCCGCCTTCGAGCACGAAGACCGTCGGCAGCCCCAGGCCTGCGAGCCTGGCACCCACTTCGATGAAGTCCGGCGACGACAGCGTGAACCGCGAGATGGGGTCGCCCTCGAACGTGTCGAGGCCCAGCGGCACGACCAGCGCCTGCGCCCCGCATTCCACGACACGCGTGCAGGCCCGGTCGAGCGCACCGAGCCAGTCGGGAAAGGCCGTTCCGGCCGGCAGCGGGATATTGAAATTGAAGCCGGCACCGGGTCCCGCGCCGGTTTCGTCGGCATGCCCCAGGTAGAACGGATACTCGGTGCGCGGGTCGCCATGGATGCTGATGCACATCACGTCGGAGCGCTCGTAGAAGATGCTTTGCGTGCCGTTGCCGTGGTGGTAGTCCACATCCAGCACGGCCACGCAGCGGGCGGTGCCGGCATCGAGCAGCCACTGGGCCGCCACGGCCGCATTGTTGAGAAAGCAGTAGCCGCCCATGAAGTCGGGCCCCGCGTGGTGGCCCGGCGGGCGGGTGCAGCAGAACGCGGCACGCGCTCCTGCCGCCACCGCGGCCGCCGCACTCGCGGCCGCGTCCGCGCCCGCCTTGGCTGCCGCCCAGGTGCCTTCGGACAGGGGCGAGCCATTGTCCATGGAATACAGGCCCAGCCGCGCGACGAAGTTCTCGGGCTCGACATCGTCGCGCAGCGTGCGCACCGGCCAGACGGACGGGAACGGCTGCACGCCGGCATTGCGCGCATCCAGCGACAGCCATTGCGGCCACGCGTCCTGCAGGAAGCGCAGGTACCGCGGCGCATGCACACGCGCCAGGACGGCCTGGCTGTCCGTGTCCGGAGCGCGCAACGCGTAACCCTGCTGGCGCAGCCGGGCTTCCACATAGTCGGCGCGGTCGGGCTTTTCGAAACAGGGAACACGCTCGCCCCGGAAGAACTCGTGGACCGGCGCGTGGAGACGGTGCGAGGGATTGTGGTAGATGATCACGGCAGCCTTGCGTCTGGCAGGAAGAAAGCCGGATTGTGGCCGAGGATGAGTCACTGTCGGCGCCGGAGCAACGCCAGCTTGCCAAGCTCGCTCAAAGCAAAAACCCCCTGCAGGCAGGGCCTGCAGGGGGTCTGGAATGGTGGGTGATACATGGATCGAACATGTGACCCCTGCCGTGTGAAGGCAGTGCTCTACCGCTGAGCTAATCACCCTTTCCGGAAGAATCGTCTGCAAGGCAGCCCATCCGGATCAAAACTGGTGGGTGATACATGGATCGAACATGTGACCCCTGCCGTGTGAAGGCAGTGCTCTACCGCTGAGCTAATCACCCCAGTGCCGTTGTCGCGGCAGCCTATGATTATGGCATAGCTTTTTGGCTGTCCGAAGGAATTTTCCAAATAGTTTTACCGCCGCTGGCTTTGTCGATCTGGGCCAGGACTTCGTCGTGCGCCGCCAGCTCCTGCTCGCTGGCCATGAGCACCGGCAGCGTGAAGGCCGACAGGTCGACGGGCGCAAGGCGCACGGCAGTCTCATCGCCCTCCTGCGCGTCGTCGGCGATCAGCAGCGCATCCTGGCCGCGCGTGAGGTTGATGTAGACATCGGCCAGCAGCTCAGCATCCAGCAGCGCCCCGTGCAGCGTGCGACCGGAGTTGTCCACGCCCAGCCGGTCGCACAGCGCGTCCAGCGAGTTGCGCTTGCCCGGGTACATCTCCTTGGCCATCACCAACGTGTCCGTGACGCTCTCGACATAGCTCGTGAACGCGGGGCGGCCCGTCAGCTCCAGCTCCTTGTTCAGGAAGCCCACGTCGAAGGCCGCGTTGTGGATGATGATTTCCGCGCCCTGGAGGTATTCCAGGATTTCGTCCACCACCTCGGCGAACTTGGGCTTGTCCTTCAGGAACTCGTTGCTGATGCCGTGCACCTTCAGCGCGTCTTCGTGGCTGTCGCGCTCCGGGTTGAAGTACAGGTGCAGGTTGTTGCCGGTCAGCTTGCGGTTTAGCAGCTCCACGCATCCCAGTTCGATGATGCGGTCGCCACCTTCCGCGGACAGGCCCGTGGTTTCGGTATCGAGAACGATCTGCCGCGTCATGCCCGGGCTCCTGCACATGCCGCGGCGCCGGCCGGGTGGGATTCAGCCTGGACCTGCATCAGTGGTTCTCCTTGGCATGGTTGATGGTGTACTTCGGAATCTCCACCGTCACGTCCTGCTGTGCAAGGATCGCCTGGCAGGACAACCGCGACTGCGGCTCGAGCCCCCAGGCGCGGTCGAGCAGGTCTTCTTCTTCTTCCTCGGCCTCGTTGAGCGACTCGTAGCCCTGCCGCACGATCACGTGGCAGGTGGTGCAGGCGCAGCTCATGTCGCAGGCGTGCTCGATCTTGATGCCGTTGTCCAGCAGGGCTTCGCAGATCGAGGTCCCCGCGGGCGCGTTCACCTCCGTGCCGGCGGGACAGTATTCGGGATGGGGCAGTATCTTGATGACAGGCATGTCGTGGACTGGCTTGAAAGGATGTTCTGGTGCCTCAGAGGCTCTGGACGCTCTTGCCGGCCAGCGCCTGCTGGATACCCCGGTTCATTCGCCGGGCGGCGAAAGCTTCCGTCCCCTTGGCGAGGGCCTGGGTCGCGGCGTCGATGGCAGAGGCATCTTCATGCTCGCGCACCGCCTCCAGGGCCTGCACGAGCGCATCGATGGACTGGCGCTCGGCCGGCGGCAGGATATCGCCGTCGGCCTTCAGCGCCGTGCGGGTGGCCATGAGCATGCGGTCCGCCTCCACCCGGGCCTCGACCAGCGCACGGGCGCGCATGTCTTCGCCCGCCGTGGCGAAACCTTCCTGCAACATGCGCGCGATCTGGTCATCGGACAGGCCGTAGGACGGCTTGACGTCCACCCGGGCCTCGATGCCGGTGCTCTGCTCGCGCGCGCTCACGCTCAGCAGGCCATCGGCATCCACCGTGAAAGTGACGCGGATACGCGCCGCTCCCGCCGCCATCGGCGGGATGCCGCGCAGTTCGAAGCGGGCCAGACTGCGGCAATCCGCAACCAGATCCCGCTCGCCCTGCACCACATGGATGGCCAGGGCCGTCTGGCCGTCCTTGTACGTGGTGAAATCCTGGGCCTTGGCGGTGGGAATGGTCTCGTTGCGCGAGATGATGCGCTCCACGAGCCCCCCCATCGTCTCGATGCCCAGCGACAGCGGGATCACGTCCAGCAGCAGCATGTCGCCCGCTGGGTCGTTGCCCGCAAGCTGGTGGGCCTGAATGGCAGCTCCCAGGGCGACCACTTCGTCCGGATTCAGGTTGTTCAGGGGCTCGGTGCCGAAGAACGCGGCCACCGCGCGCTGGATCTGCGGCATGCGGGTGGACCCACCGACCATCACGACGCCCCGGATGTCCTCCCGCTGTAGGCGTGCGTCCCGCAGGGCCCGGCGCACCGCAACCAGCGTGCGCTCCGTCAGCGACGACGTAATGGCGTCGAAATCACCACGCAGCACGTCCAAGCGGACCTCGTTCCCGCCGATCCGCGCCGAGAACGGAGCACTCTCCGCGGCCGTGAGCCCTTCCTTGCACGCCCGGGCTGCGATGCGCGCAGCCGCCTTGTCCTGCGCACTTTCGGCCCGGATGCCCAGCCGCTGCAACGCCCACTCCGCCAGCGCGGCATCGTAGTCGTCGCCGCCGAGCGCGGAATCGCCACCGGTGGCGATCACCTCGAACACCCCCTGCGTCAGGCGCAGGATGGAGATGTCGAAGGTTCCACCGCCCAGGTCGTACACCGCATAGACACCCTCGCTGGCATTGTCCAGGCCGTAGGCAATGGCTGCAGCCGTGGGTTCGTTGATGAGGCGCAGCAGGTTCAGGCCCGCCAGGCGGGCTGCATCCTTGGTCGCCTGCCGCTGCGCATCATCGAAATAGGCTGGCACGGTGATCACCGCACCGTACAGGTCATCGTTGAAGGTGTCTTCGGCACGGTGGCGCAGTTCGGCCAGGATTTCCGCGCTCACTTCGACGGGGGACTTCACCCCATCCACGGTTTCCATCGCCACCATGTCGCCGTCCTGGCCGGGCACGAAGGCATAGGGCAGGCGCTCGGGATGGTCGATGTCCTTGAGTCCGCGGCCCATGAAACGCTTCACCGATACCAGGGTGTTGGCGGCGTCTTCCGACCGCGCTCCCATGGCGGCATGGCCGATCTGCCGGCGCCCCTGGGGCAGGTAGCGCACCACCGACGGCAGCAGCAACCGGCCTTCGGTGTCCGGCAGGCATTCCGCGGCGCCGTTGCGCACGGCGGCGACCAGGGAGTGGGTGGTCCCGAGATCGATCCCGACCGCGATGCGACGCTGGTGGGGATTCGGGGACTGGCCGGGTTCGGAAATCTGCAGGAGCGCCATGGTGGTGGTAGGGGGCAAGCCGGACGGGAAGGCGCGCCATGCGGGGCGGGCCGGTCCGGAGAATGGAAAACGCGCGAGGCCACGCTGGCCAGAGAAAGAAGCAAGGAGGCTATTGTTCCAGTTGCTCCCGGCGGCGATCGACGTCGAGCGCAAAGCGCTCAATGAACATAAGGCCTCTGACCTCTCCTGCCGCGGCCGCATGGTCCTGGCGCACGTCGATCAGTTCGCCGCAGCGATCCAGTGCATCGCCACGGGCCTGCCGCACCTCCGCCTCCAGGCGGTCGATGGCGGCTCCGTCCGCAGCCTCGTCGAGTGCTTCGCGCCACTCCATCTGCTGCATCAGGAATGCCGCCGGCATGGCAGTGTTGTCCTCCGCCTGGATGGGTGCACCATGGAGTTCGCACAGGTAGGCCGCCCTGCAGATCGGATCCTTCAGCCGCTGGTAGGCCTCGTTGATGCGCACGGACCATTGCATCGCCACTCTCTGGGCCGCCGCGCCCTGCGCTGCGAAACGGTCGGGGTGGGCTTCCCGCTGCAGGGCTTTCCAGCGGGCGTCGATCGCCGCGCGCTCCTGCGCGAAACGCCTGGGCAGGTCGAAAAGCTCGAAATCGTCGGATTGCAGGTTCATGTCAAGAAAAAAACCGCCAGCACACCTGCGATGGCGGTTCGTCATGGTCCATGCCGGGCAACGCCGGCAGAAACGCCCGGAGAGCCGGACGGCTCAGACGCGGAAGCTTTCCCCGCAGCCGCAGCGGTCGCGTTCGTTGGGATTATTGAAGCGAAAACCTTCGTTCAATCCTTCCCGAACGAAATCCAGCTGCGTGCCGTCGATATAGGCCAGGCTCTTCGGGTCGATCAGTACCTTGACGCCGTGGTCCTCGAAGATCACGTCCTCGGGTTCGGGCGCATCGACATACTCCAGCTTGTAGGCCAGGCCGGAGCAACCGGTGGTCTTCACCCCCAGGCGCACGCCCAGGCCCTTGCCCCTGCGGGACAGGTACCGGCTGACGTGCCGCGCTGCGGCTTCCGTGAGAGTGATCGCCATGGCCGGTCAGGCTCCCGCCAGGGCCGAATGCTTGGCCTTGTAGTCCTGCACGGCCGCCTTGATCGCGTCCTCGGCGAGGATGGAGCAGTGGATCTTGACCGGGGGCAGCGCCAGTTCCTGGGCGATCTCGGCATTCTTGAGGGCCGCGGCCTCGTCCAGCGTCTTGCCCTTGACCCACTCGGTGACCAGGGAAGAGGATGCGATGGCAGAACCGCAGCCGTACGTCTTGAAGCGTGCGTCCTCGATCACGCCGGTTTCCGGGTTCACCTTGATCTGCAGCTTCATCACATCGCCACAGGCGGGGGCACCCACCATGCCGGTGCCCACGGAATCGTCGCTCTTGTCGAACGACCCCACGTTGCGGGGGTTTTCGTAATGGTCGATGACCTTGTCGGAGTAAGCCATGATTTCTACCTGCCTTTCACTTCTTCGCGGCTGCCGGGATCAGTGGGCAGCCCATTGGATGGAGCTGATGTCCACGCCATCCTTGTACATTTCCCACAGGGGGCTCAGTTCGCGCAGCTTGGCGACGTTGTGGCGGATGGAGGACACCGCGAAATCGATCTCCTCCTCGGTCGTGAACCGGCCGATCGTCATGCGCAGGCTGCTGTGCGCCAGCTCGTCGCTACGGCCGAGGGCGCGCAGCACGTAGCTGGGCTCGAGGCTCGCCGACGTGCACGCCGAGCCGGACGACACCGCCAGGCCCTTGATGCCCATGATCAGCGACTCGCCCTCGACGTAGTTGAAGCTGATGTTGAGGTTGTGCGGCACCCGGCGCTCGAGATCACCGTTGACGAACACCTGCTCGATGTCGGAAAGGCCGTCCAGCAGCCGCTTCTGCAGCGCGCGGGCCTTCTCCAGATCCTGCGCCATTTCCTCGCGGGCGATGCGGAAGGCCTCGCCCATGCCGACGATCTGGTGCGTGGGCAGCGTGCCCGAGCGCATGCCGCGCTCGTGGCCGCCACCGTGCATCTGGGCTTCCAGGCGCACGCGGGGCTTGCGGCGCACATAGAGCGCGCCGATGCCCTTGGGGCCGTACGTCTTGTGCGACGCCAGGCTCATCAGGTCGACGGGCAGCGTCTGCATGTCGATCTCGACCTTGCCGGTGGCCTGCGCGGCATCCACGTGGAAGACGATGCCCTTCTCACGGCACAGCGCGCCGATCGCCGGGATGTCCTGGATGACGCCGATCTCGTTGTTCACGAACATCACGCTGATCAGGATCGTGTCGGGGCGGATCGCGGCCTTGAGCACGTCGAAATCGAGCAGGCCGTTGTCCTGCACGTCGAGGTAGGTGACCCCGAAGCCCTGCCGCTCCATCTCGCGCATCGTATCGAGAACGGCCTTGTGCTCCGTCTTGACGGTGATGAGGTGCTTGCCCTTGCCCTTGTAGAAGTGGCCCGCGCCCTTGATGGCGAGGTTGTTGGACTCGGTGGCGCCACTCGTCCAGACGATCTCGCGCGGGTCCGCATGGATGAGCGCCGCGACATCGGCACGCGCCTTTTCCACGGCCTCCTCGGCTTCCCAGCCCCACGCATGGCTACGCGACGCCGGGTTGCCGAAGTGCTCGCGCAACCAGGGGATCATGGCATCCACCACGCGCGGATCGACCGGCGTCGTGGCTCCATAGTCCAGGTAGATGGGGAAATGCGGTGTCATGTCCATGGCTGGCTCAGTAAATATCTGGCTGGCGAATCGTGGCGACGGGATCGGCCCTGGCGGAGCCGGCCCCGGACCCCGGGGTCGCCCGGGCCGTCGGGTTCAGGATTTGGCGAATGCGTTGCCCAGGGCGAACACGGAGTTGGGTGCATTCACGCGGATGGGCTTGACCACCGGCGTCGTGGAAATGGCGCGGCGGACCACCGGCTTGTCTTCGATCTGCACGCCCTTGGCGATCTGGTCGTCCACCAGCTTCTGCAGCGTGACGGAGTCCAGGAACTCGACCATGCGCTGGTTCAGGGAGGCCCACAGCTCGTGCGTCATGCAGCGGCCGGCCTCGCCCAGGCAGTTTTCCTTGCCGCCGCATTGCGTGGCGTCGATGGGCTCGTCCACCGACACGATGATGTCGGCAACGGTGATGTCGGCCGCTTTGCGGGCCAGGGTGTAGCCGCCGCCCGGGCCGCGGGTGGATTCGACGAGTTCATGGCGGCGCAGCTTGCCGAAGAGCTGCTCCAGGTACGACAGCGAGATCTGCTGGCGTTGGCTGATGGCCGCCAGCGTGACGGGACCATTGTTCTGGCGGAGGGCCAGGTCGATCATGGCGGTGACCGCGAAACGGCCTTTGGTAGTGAGACGCATCGCAAGCTCCTTTGCTAGCTTGTCCGTTATAGAAATGCCGGAACCCGATGGCAGTGGGCATACCGCAGAGGTTGCCGGCTCGTCTCCGCCCCTACACTCCCGCGCGAAGCCCCGGTGGGCGGGGAGCACGGGAGCCCTTCTTCGTGGGCTGTTTTCTTGAGTGTTGGGCCCAAGTATAGCACAAAACCCTATTGTTTTTGTCGGGTAACAAAACCCATCAGTCACCTTTTCCCGGTGGCCGTCCGGGCTCCTGCTCAGGCAGCCTGGTCGGCCCCGCTGGCGCCGAAGGCCTGCGCCTTCAGCCGGTTGAGCTGGTCCCGCACCCGGGCAGCCTGCTCGAACTCCAGGTTGCGTGCATGGTCCAGCATCTGCTTTTCCAGCCGCTTGATCTCGCGGGCGACATCCTTCTCGGACATGTCCTCCACCTGCGCCCGGCGCATGCTCTCCTGCTCCAGGCGTTCGGCCTCCTTGCCCGTCTTCTCGCTATAGACCCCGTCGATCAGGTCTCGGACCTGCTTGACGATGCTCCGCGGCGTGATTCCCTGGGCTTCGTTGTGTGCGATCTGTTTCGCGCGCCGCCGTTCCGTCTCGCCGATGGCTTTTTTCATGGACTCGGTAATCCGGTCTGCGTAGAGGATCGCCTGGCCATTCAGGTTGCGCGCGGCGCGCCCGATGGTCTGGATCAGGCTGCGCTCGGCACGCAGGAAGCCTTCCTTGTCCGCATCGAGGATGGCCACCAGGGACACCTCGGGAATGTCCAGCCCTTCGCGCAGCAGGTTGATCCCCACCAGCACGTCGAAGGCCCCCAGCCGCAGGTCGCGGATGATTTCCACGCGCTCGACGGTGTCGATGTCCGAGTGGAGGTAGCGCACCTTCACGCCGTTGTCGGTCAGGTAGTCGGTGAGCTGCTCGGCCATGCGCTTGGTGAGCGTGGTGATCAGCACCCGCTCGCTGCGCTCGACGCGCACTCGGATTTCCTGCAGCACGTCGTCCACCTGGTGGGTGGCGGGGCGGACCTCCACGATGGGATCCACCAGCCCCGTCGGGCGCACCACCTGGTCCACCACCTTGCCGGAGTGGGTCTTCTCGTAGTCGGCCGGCGTGGCCGAGACGAAAACGACCTGGCGCATGCGCCGCTCGAACTCCTCGAACTTGAGCGGCCGGTTGTCGAGCGCGGACGGCAGGCGGAAGCCGTATTCGACCAGGGTGGTCTTGCGCGCGCGGTCGCCGTTGAACATCGCCGCGAGCTGCCCGATCATCTGGTGGCTCTCGTCCAGGAACATGAGGGCATCGGGAGGCAGGTAGTCGGTGAGCGTGGCCGGAGGGTCGCCGGGCGCGGCGCCGGACAGGTGGCGCGTGTAGTTCTCGATGCCCTTGCAGTGGCCGACCTCGCTGAGCATCTCCAGGTCGAACCGGGTGCGCTGCTCCAGGCGCTGCGCCTCCACCAGTTTGCCCTCGGCCACGAACTGGGCCAGCCGCTCGTTCAGTTCCAGCTTGATGGTCTCGACGGCAGCCAGCACCTTGTCGCGGGGAGTGACGTAGTGGCTGCTGGGGTAGATGGTGAAACGCGGAATCTTCTGGCGGACGCGGCCGGTGAGCGGATCGAACAGCGATAGGGTCTCGATTTCGTCGTCGAACAATTCGATGCGGATGGCCAGTTCGCTGTGCTCCGAAGGGAACACGTCGATGGTGTCGCCGCGCACGCGGAAGGTGCCGCGCGCGAAATCCTGCTCGTTGCGCGTGTATTGCATGCGGATCAGGCGCGAGATTACGTCGCGCTGGCTGATCTCGTCGCCGACGCGCATGATGAAGCGCATCTTCGTGTAATCCTCCGGCGCCCCGATGCCGTAGATGGCGCTCACCGTGGCTACGATGACCACGTCGCGCCGCTCGAGCACGCTCTTGGTGGCCGACAGCCGCATCTGCTCGATGTGCTCGTTGATGGCCGAGTCCTTCTCGATGAAAAGGTCGCGCTGCGGGACATAGGCCTCGGGCTGGTAGTAGTCGTAATAGCTGACGAAGTACTCGACGGCATTGTTCGGGAAGAACTCCCGGAACTCGCTGTAGAGCTGGGCGGCAAGCGTCTTGTTGGGGGCAAACACGATCGCCGGACGGCCGAGCCGCGCGATCACGTTCGCCATGGTGAAGGTCTTTCCGGAGCCGGTCACGCCCAGCAGCGTCTGGAACACCTCGCCATCCTGCACGCCCTCGACCAGCTGGTCGATGGCCGTGGGCTGGTCGCCTGCCGGCGGATAGGGCTGGTAGAGCTCGAAGGGCGAATCGGGGAAGCGCACGAGGGTGCCTTCGCCTCGCGTCTCCGGCATAGTTTCGATGGGTTTTGGCATGGGCTGGCTCAAGGTGGAGCCCTTAAAATCGGGGCGACCTGGCAGAGTACAACAGGCCCGGTCTCCCGTTCCGACATCCTCCGTCGATACCCCAAGGAAACTCCATGTCTCTCTTCACCGCCGTCGAAATGGCACCGCGCGACCCGATCCTGGGTCTGAACGAGCAGTACGCTGCTGACACCAACCCCAACAAGGTCAACCTGGGGGTGGGCGTGTATTTCGACGACAACGGCAAGCTGCCCCTGCTGCAATGCGTCCAGGCCGCTGAAAAAGCCATGATGGACAAGCCTTCGGCACGCGGCTACCTGCCCATCGACGGCATCGTCGCCTATGACAATGCCGTCAAGTCGCTGGTGTTCGGGGCGGGCAGCGAGCCCGTCACCTCGGGCCGTGTGGCCACCGTGCAGGCCATCGGCGGTACCGGCGGCCTGAAGATCGGCGCCGATTTCCTCAAGAAGGTCAGCCCCGATGCCAAGGTGCTGATCTCCGATCCGAGCTGGGAGAACCACCGCGCGCTGTTCACCAATGCCGGCTTCGTGGTCGATAGCTACACCTACTACGACGCGGCCAAGCGCGGCGTGAACTTCGACGGCATGCTGGCCAGCCTCAAGGCCGCCACGCCCGGCACCATCGTCGTGCTGCACGCCTGCTGCCACAACCCGACCGGCTACGACATCACGCCCGAGCAGTGGGACCAGGTGGTGGCGGTGGTCAAGGCCCAGGGCCTGACGGCCTTCCTCGACATGGCCTACCAGGGCTTCGGCCACGGCATCCAGGAAGACGGCGCGGTGATCCAGAAGTTCGTGGCTGCCGGCCTGAGCTTCTTCGTTTCCACCTCCTTCTCCAAGAGCTTCAGCCTGTACGGCGAGCGCGTGGGCGGCCTGTCCGTGCTGTGCGCCGACAAGGAAGAAGCCTCCCGCGTGCTGAGCCAGCTGAAGATCGTGATCCGCACCAACTACTCCAACCCGCCCACGCATGGCGGCGCGGTGGTGGCCGCCGTGCTGGGCAACCCCGAACTGCGTGCACTGTGGGAGAAGGAGCTGGGCGAGATGCGCGTGCGCATCAAGGCCATGCGCCAGAAGCTGGTGGATGGCCTCAAGGCTGCCGGCGTGCAGCAGGACATGTCCTTCATCACGCAGCAGATCGGCATGTTCAGCTACTCGGGCCTGTCCAAGGACCAGATGGTGCGCCTGCGCACCGAGTTCGGCGTGTACGGCACCGACACCGGTCGCATGTGCGTGGCTGCGCTCAACAGCAAGAACATCGACTATGTCTGCCAGTCGATCGCCAAGGTGATGTGACCCCGGCTGCGCCCGCACGCGGGCGCCGGCATGGGCAGGAAGCCGCCTCCGGGCGGCTTTTTCATGGGCGCATGGCGCGGCATGCCTTCCTGCCCCGTCCGGGCGATACTGGGGCATGGCTTTTCCACTCCAATCCACCAGCGCGCTGGGCGGTGCCCGCATCCTCAGCATCGCCCTGAACCTTCCCGGACCTGCGGCACTGGCCCGGTGCCGCGACGAAGGGGCACTCTGCACGAAGCTCGAACCGCCGGCACCCGCGGGCCGGCCCAGCGCGGATCCCATGGCGCTCTATTGCCCGCAGGCCTATGCGGAGCTGCATGTCGGCGTCCGCGTGCTCCAGGCCGACTTGAAGGCGCCTGCGGGGCAGGAGTTGCTGCACCAGGAACTGGAGGCCACGGATGTGCTGATCACCTCGTTCCGCCCCTCGGCGCTGCAACGGCTCGGGCTGGACTGGTCCACCTTGCAGGGCCGCCATCCAGCTCTGTCGCTGGTCCGGATCGTGGGCGGCCATGGCGATGCTGCGGAAACGCCCGGCCACGACCTCACCTACCAGGCGGAGGCGGGGCTCCTGCCCGAAGGAGAGTTGCTGCCCGCCAGCCTGCACGCGGACATGGCGGGCGCCCTGCTGGCTTCCGAGGCGGTACTGCGCGCATTGCTCGCCAGGCATTCCACCGGACGGGGAACGGAGCACGAGATCGCGCTCGCGGCGGCTGCAAGGTGGCTGGCGATGCCCAGGACCTGGGGCCTGGCCCTGCCAGCCGGCGACGTGGGCGGCGCCCATGCGGGATACCGCGTCTATGGATGCGAGGACGGGCGGGTGGCTCTGGCGGCCCTGGAGCCGCACTTCATGGCCCGGCTGTGCGGCGCGGTCGGGCTGCCGCGGGATGCCGACCCGCGCGATGCATCGACCCGGGACGCCATCGCCAGCTTCCTGCGCCATCGCCGGCGGGAGGAACTGGACCGCTGGGCCCTGCAGGAGGACATCCCCCTGCATACCATCGACTGACCGGCGACAGACCTCGGCACATCGGCGCCGTCCGACAACATGCCGCTGGCTTGCCCTACCTGGGTGATGCAACCCGGCATTGCCCAATGGCTGGAGCCGCGCGATCCGACATGCGCGCATCCTTTGCCCCACAAGAGGTGAGCCCATGAAGCCGTTCGCACTCGATCCCGACATGACGTCGCCCACCGGCATGTTCTATCCCACGGGCTACGTATTCGCCCTCTTTCCTGGGGAACAACCGGGCCGCGACGCAGGGCAGGCCCTGGCGGACCAGGGGTATGCCGATGTGTCGCATGCACCGCCGGACGCGATCCACCAGCACGTGGTGCGCACCCTGGGCAACGCCGATACCCCTCTACCGAGCGTGGGGGCGGAAGGCGTGATCGTGCGCCGCATCGCCGATCTGGCGGCGCAGGGCCACCACGGGCTGCTGATCCGCCCGCAGGAGGACGACAGCCCGGAATCGCTGCAGGCCGCACTGGAGCCGCTGGGCGCCAGTGCGGCTTTTTTCTACCGGCGCCTCATCATCGAAGACCTCATACCCCAGCCTGCGCCCTGATGGTCTTGCATCCGGGCTGCAGTGCCCGCCGGGCTGCGCGATACGGCCGCGCAGCCGGAGAGCCGGCGCACCGCGTTTCAACGCGGCTTGGTCCGCCCTGCACCACCCGGTCTTGGGCCGGCGGTTGGCTTGCCGGGCGATGGGCCACCGGCGCGCGGGCCCGTGCGGACGCCCGCGCGGGGCGGCAGGCCCGTGTGCTGGGTCAGCAGCTTGCCCGGTGCCGGCCCCTTGGCGGGCACCGTGGTGCTGTTCTTGCGCCGGGCGCTCTGGTAGCTGCCATCCGTCATCGGCTGGAAGGTCGGGATCAGGTGGTGCTTGCCATTGCCGATCAGGTCGGCCCGGCCCATGGCCTTGAGCGCCTCGCGCAGCAGGGGCCAGTTGTTCGGGTCGTGGTAGCGCAGGAAGGCCTTGTGCAGGCGGCGGCGCTTCTCCCCGCGCACAATGTCCACGGATTCTTCAGCTGCATCGCGCATCTGGCGCCGCACCCGCGTCAGCGTGTTGCGGCCGGAGTGGTACATGGCCGTGGCCGTGGCCATGGGGCTGGGATAGAAGGTCTGCACCTGGTCTGCGCGGAAGCCGTTCTTCTTGAGCCAGATGGCGAGGTTCATCATGTCCTCGTCGCTGGTGCCCGGATGCGCGGCGATGAAGTAAGGGATCAGGAACTGCTTCTTGCCCGCCTCTTCGCTGAACTGCTCGAACATCTGCTTGAAGCGGTCATAGCTGCCGATGCCCGGCTTCATCATCTTGGTGAGCGGGCCCTGCTCGGTGTGCTCTGGCGCGATCTTCAGGTAGCCCCCCACATGGTGCTGCACCAGTTCCCGGACGTATTCGGGCGACTTCACGGCCAGGTCGTAGCGCAGGCCCGAGCCGATGAGGATCTTCTTGATGCCCTTGAGCGCCCGGCCCCGGCGGTAGATCTTGATGAGCGGGCCGTGGTCGGTGGTGAGGTTCTGGCAGATGCCCGGATAGACGCAGCTGGGCTTGCGGCAGGCGGCCTCGATCTCGGGGCTGCGGCAGCCCAGGCGGTACATGTTGGCCGTGGGGCCGCCCAGGTCGGAGATGGTGCCGGTGAACCCCTTGACCTTGTCGCGGATGTCCTCGATCTCCTGGATGATCGAGTCTTCGCTGCGGCTCTGGATGATGCGGCCCTCGTGCTCGGTGATCGAGCAGAACGTGCAGCCGCCGAAGCAGCCGCGCATGATGTTCACGCTGAAGCGGATCATCTCCCACGCGGGGATCTTCGTCGCCCCGTCGTGGCTGCCATTCTCGTCGGCATAGCTGGGATGCGGGCCGCGGGCATACGGCAGGTCGAAGACATGGTCCATCTCGGCCGTGGTGAGCGGGATGGGCGGCGGGTTGATCCACACGTCGCGCGCCGTGGCACCCTCACCGTGCGCCTGCACCAGCGCGCGGGCGTTGCCGGGATTGGTTTCCAGGTGCAGCACGCGGTTAGCGTGCGCATAGAGCACCGGGTCGCTCTTGACCTGCTCATAGCTGGGCAGCCGGATGACGCTCTTTTCGCGCGGGGGCACTTTCAGCCTGGACTTGAGCGCCGGATTCGCGACGAACTGGATCGGTTGGACCGCGGGGTTCGGATCCTGCGCTGCGGGAGCGCCCTCCTCCTTGCTGCAGCTGCTGCCCTGTGCAGCCGCCTGCTCGCTGGTCGTGAGGTAGGGATTCACATGGGCCTCGACACGGCCCGGCTCATCGACCGTGGTGGAGTCGATCTCGAACCAGCCGGCAGCCGTCTCGTCGCCGGGACGGCGCACGAAGGCGGTGCCGCGCACGTCGGTGATCTGCTCGACCGGCTCGCGCGCGGCCAGGCGATGCGCCACCTCGACCAGCGCACGCTCGGCGTTGCCGTACAGCAGCAGGTCGCATTTGGCATCGACCACGATGGAGCGGCGCACCTTGTCGCTCCAGTAATCGTAGTGGGCAATGCGGCGGAGGCTGCCTTCGATGCCGCCCAGGATGATGGGCACGTCCTTGAACGCCTCGCGGCAGCGCTGGCTGTACACGATCGCAGCGCGGTCGGGACGCTTGCCCCCTACGTCGCCCGGGGTGTAGGCGTCGTCGCTGCGGATCTTCCGGTCGGCCGTGTACCGGTTGATCATGGAATCCATGTTGCCCGCCGTCACGCCCCAGAACAGGTTGGGACGGCCCAGCGCCTTGAAGGGCTCGGCGCTCTGCCAGTCGGGCTGGGCGATGATGCCGACACGAAAGCCCTGCGCCTCCAGCGTGCGGCCGATCACCGCCATGCCGAAGCTCGGATGATCGACGTAGGCGTCGCCCGTGACCAGGATCACGTCGCAGCTGTCCCAGCCCAGTTGCTGCATCTCCTCGCGGCTCATGGGCAGGAACGGGGCCGTGCCGAAGCGCTTCGCCCAATAGGGGCGATAGCTCGTCAGCGGCTTGGCGGCGCGCGCGAAAAAGGAAACGTCGACAGGGGCGTTCATTCGGTATGGCGTGGGGGCGGGCCCTGGATTCTAGAGGGATCGCCCTGGAAGCGTCCCGGGCTGTGCAGGCCACCACGGTCACGATGGGGTTACACGGTGATCCGAACACTGCCCTACTTTCGTAAGAACTGCAAATCCTTTTTGCCAAAGATGTCAATTAAAATCATAAAAATCATTTTTTTCAAATTGAGCAATAATTTGTCGCAGCGCTCACCCATTGCAAAAGCGCGACACCCATCCACGGAGACCTCCCCATGCGCAAAGCCACTATGACCGTCAAAAACCAGCTCAGCATCGCATTCGGAGCCCTGGTGGTGATGGTGCTCATCGTCTCGGTTCTTTCGCTCCACTCGCTGGGCAATGCGAACCAGACATTCACGGGCTACGTGCAAGGCATCAATGCACAGTCCGACCTCGCGAGTGGTTTGCGCAGCGCGGTGAACCGCCGGGCGATCGCAGTGCGCAACCTGGTGCTCGTCACCGAGCGCCAGGAAGCGGACAAGGAACAGGCCCTGGTGCTCAAGGCCGACGAGGACGTCCAGAAGAACCTGGCCGGGCTGAAGGAAGCGGTCGAGCAGGATCGCGCTGCACCGGGATCGACCCGGCAATTGCTGGGTGAGCTGGAGCAGATCGAGGCGGTGTACGGCCCCGTGGCCCGCGACATCGTGAAGATGGCAGTGGCCGGGCAGCGAGACGCCGCCGTGACCAAGATCAACAACGAATGCCGGCCTCTTCTCGCCCAGCTCACGGGCAAGACCGGAGATTTCGTGACCGACGCCGGAAAGCGCGCGGCCGCGACGGAAGCAGCCGCGGCCGAGAGCTTCGTGCGGCAGCGGAACATTCTGCTCGCCGCCTGCCTGGCCGCGGTGGCCATGGCCATCGTGTCGGGCGTGATCATCACGCGCCGCCTGTCGAGTGCTCTGGGCGCGGAGCCGTCCGAACTGGGCTGGGCTGCCCAGCGCGTGGCCGAAGGCGATCTGGCCCCGCTGGGCGAGGCTGGCGGTGTTGCCGCAGGCAGCGTGATGGCCTCCATCGCCAGCATGCAAAGCAGCCTGGCGCGCATCGTCACCCAGGTGCGCAGCGCATCGGACTCCATCGCCATCGGCTCGACGGAGATCGCCACCGGTGCCGGCGACCTGAGCATGCGCACCGAACAGCAGGCCAGCGCGCTGCAGCAGACCTCCGCCACCATGGATGAGCTCAGTTCCACCGTGCGCCACAACGCCGACAACGCGCTGCAGGCGAACCAGCTGGCCCAGGGAGCCACCGGTGTGGCGCAGCAGGGCGGAGACGCCGTGAACCAGGTCGTGACCACGATGCGGGAAATCAACGAGAGCTCGCGCCGTATCTCCGACATCATCGGCGTCATCGACGGCATCGCCTTCCAGACCAACATCCTCGCGCTGAACGCCGCCGTGGAAGCGGCCCGCGCAGGCGAACAGGGACGCGGCTTCGCCGTGGTCGCCAGCGAGGTGCGCAGCCTCGCCCAGCGCAGCGCCCAGGCGGCTCGGGAAATCAAGACCCTCATCACCGACAGCGTGACGCAGGTGGAAGCAGGGACGGCCCTGGTGGACCGGGCCGGCCAGACCATGGGAGAAGTGGTGGCGTCGATCAAGCGGGTGAGCGACATCGTCGGGGAAATCAGCGCCGCCAGCACCGAACAGAGCCATGGCGTGTCGCAAGTGGGCGTCGCCGTGAACCACATGGACGAGGCCACCCAGCAGAATGCCGCGCTGGTGGAGCAAAGCTCGGCGGCGGCGAAGAGCCTGCAGCAGCAGGCCCAGGATCTCGTGCAGGCGGTCTCGATCTTCAAGCTGCAGCCGCAGCACGCCGCCCTGCCCCAGCCGATGCAGTTCGCCGCGCTGCAGGCGTGAACCTCGGGAACTCCGCCGGGGACTCAAGGGCCCCGGCGGCCTTGCCTGTTCACCACTCGCCGACGGCGCGCACCCGCTGGTCGAGGTCCGCAGGCGGATCTTCGTAGGCCGACACCAGGAGGCAGCCGTCCGCCGAGGCGGATGGCGCCGGGGTCGCCTTGGCGGCGGCGGGTGAAGCACCCGAGGCATCGCCCAGGAAGGGCAGTGCGGAAAATGGACGGGGCAGCGCGAACGAGCTCAGGTTGAAGGACAGCATGGCGGGCTTCCTGTAGCGACGGGGACGTCGCGTGATCTTCATGCGGGGAGTACCCCGATGAGGGTACGGGGGCTGCGGCGAGCCCCCTGTAGGCCGGCACGCTTCCTCCATGACAAAACCCCCTGCCGTGGCTTCCCTGCCACACGGAGCATGGGCTGCTCCCGCCATCGGACAGGGCATTCACTGCCCCGTCCTGGCGCTGCGTCATTTCGAAAGCGTCAGCGTGCCCTTCATGAGCGCCGAGTGGCCGGGGAACGAGCAGAAGTAGGCATACGACTCGCCGGCCTTGAGGGAAGAGACCGGGAACGTCACCGAGTCGCTTTCACCGCCACCGATGATCTTCGTGTGGGCAATGACGCGCTTGTCGCCGTCCTTGACGAAATTCTTCTCTGCGCCGGCCGCCATGCCATCGGTCGAAGCGCCCTGCATATCCGATGCCTTGGTGAGCACCCAGTTGTGGCCCATGGCGGTCTTGGGCAGCTTGCCCGCGTGCTTGAGCTTGACGGTGAACTGCTTGCAGCTCTGGGGTACGGCGACGGCAGCCTTGTTGAACTGCATGGCGTCGTTGCCTTCGATTTCCACGCTGCAGTCCGCCGCCTGGGCGGATGCGCCGGCGCCCAGCGCCAGAGCCAGGGCCAATGCCTTCCAATGTCTTGCCATGTCGGGTTTCTCCTTCGGTCAATGCCGCCGATGCGGCGATGGCCTATCGTAGGAAAGGCGGCGCGGGAGGCCGTTGACGTGCATCAATGCCCACGAAGGAGATGCCAACGGTACCCGGCCGCCTACACTTGCGCCCCCTATGCCGCAAACACTCCGAGCGCCTTCGCACAGCGAACTCGTCATCAAGAAGAGCCGCTTCATCGGCTGCGTTCAGCCCGTTGCCGACCGTGCCACCGCCCAGTTGGTAGTGGACGGCCTGCGGCGCGACCACCCGGGCGCCGCCCATGTCTGCTGGGCTTTGCTGGCCGGGGGCCAGTCGGCCGCGGTGGACGACGGGGAGCCGGGGGGCACGGCGGGCCGGCCCATGCTGGAGGTGCTGCGGCATCAGGATCTGGAAGGCGTCCTTGCCACCGTGGTGCGCTACTTCGGCGGGGTAAAGCTCGGTGCCGGCGGGCTCGTGCGAGCGTATGCGGACACCGTGGCCCAGGCCCTGCTCCAGGCGGACAAGGTGCCTCTGGAGCGCATGGCCACCCTCCAGTGCCTGGTGCCCTACGCGTTGGAAGGGCTCGTGCGCCGCGAGGTGGAAACCGCAGGAGCCCAGTTGCAGGACGTGGAGCACGGTTCGCTGGTGCTGTTGCGCCTGTCGATTGCCGCGCCCCGCGCCGCGGCGTTCCGGCAGCGCATCGACGACGCCGCCCAGGGAAGGGCCGGCTGGCCCGATACCTGAGAGCGGGCATGGCCCGGGCTGCAGCCAGGACAAGACAGCCTTTCCGCCTACATGCCCCCACGCGCACGCGCGCCGACACTTTCCTGCCGAGTCAACCACCAGAGCAGGAGATCCAGGCCCATGAGCGACACGTTGGACGTCATCATCCTCGGAGCGGGTTCCGCCGGCCTCGCCGCACTGCGCGAGGTGCGCAAACGCACGGAGCGGGTGCGTATCGTGAACGACGGCCCGTGGGGAACCACCTGCGCCCGGGTGGGCTGCATGCCGTCGAAGATGCTCGTCGAGGCCGCAGATGCCTTCCACCGCCGCCACAGTTTCGATACGTTCGGGATCCGCGGGCAGCAGTCGCTGGGGGTGGACCTTCCGGCCGTGCTGGAGCGGATCCGCGCGCTGCGGGATGATTTCGTCGCGGGCGCACGCAAGGCGTCCGACATCGGCACCCTGGGGATCGCCGGGCATGCCCGGCTCATGGGGCCACACCGGGTGGAAGTGGACGGCCACGTGTACGACGCCCGCAGCATCATCATCGCGACAGGTTCCCGGCCGATCGTGCCGGAGGAATGGCTGGCCTTCGGGGACCGCATCCTCACGACCGACACCCTGTTCGAGCAGCGCGGGCTGGGGCCGCGCATCGCGGTCATCGGCCTGGGGCCCCTCGGTGCGGAAATGGCCCAGGCACTCGCACGGCTGGGCGTGGAGGTGGCCGCGTTCTCGAGCCGCAAGGAGATCGCCGGCCTCTCCGATCCCGCCGTGAACGACACGCTGCTGGAGTTGCTGAAATCGGAGTTCGTCCTGAACGTCGGCGATGAAGTGACGCTGCGCGAGGTGCCCGGGGGCATCGAGGTCACCAATGGCAGCGCCACGGTCGTGGTGGACCAGGTCCTCGCGGCCATGGGACGGCGCCCGAACGTGGAGCATCTCGGGCTGGAAACGCTCGGAGTGGAACTGGACAAGCACGGCATGCCGCCGGTGGACCGGCGCACGGTGCAGGTCGGCGACCTGCCGGTGTTCATGGCCGGGGACGCGAACGACTTCCGCCCCCTGCTGCACGAGGCCGCGGACGACGGGCACATCGCCGGGCTCAATGCGCTGGCTCCCGAAGTGCGCGGATTCCGTCGCCGCATGCCGCTGTCCATCGTGTTCACGGAGCCGAACGCGGCGACCGTCGGCAGGCGCTACAAGGACCTGAAACGGGACGAATCGGTGACCGGCACCGTCGATTTCTCGCGGCAGGGGCGCGCCCGCGTGGCGCAGCGCAGCCACGGGCGCCTGAGCCTCTACGCCCAGCGGGACACCGGCCGGCTGCTGGGCGCGGAAATGTGCGCCCCGGCCGGAGAACACATGGCCCACCTGCTGGCGCTGGCCATGGACCGGGAACTCACCGTGCACGACATGCTGCGCATGCCGTTCTACCATCCGGTGCTGGAGGAAGGGTTGCGGACCGCACTGCGCGATGCGGCCAGCCAGTTGCCCAAGGGCAGCGATTCCGATCTCTCCGCCTGCGATGCCTATGGATCCAGCGCACTGGATTGAACCGCGGGTTTACCCGGGTAAAAGCCTGCGAGGTGTAACAGTGCTCAAGCCCTTGCGCCGACGGGCCGATAACGAGGCATCTTTTGCCCATCGGCCTCCCAGCGGAGGCTGCACAAGGAGATGTCCATGGATGTAGGTCTCTCGCAATCCCTCGTCAACACCGCCACCGCCATGGCCAGCCAGAAAACCTCGGACGCCGTGAACATCACCGTGCTGAAGAAGGCCCTGGACATCCAGAAGTCGTCCGCAGCCCAGATGCTGGAGGCCCTGCCCCAGCCCCAGCAGCTGGCCACTTCCGGATCCCTGGGCACCCAGGTCAATACCTACGCCTGATCGCAGGGGCCGGCCGGCCCCGGTTCAGCGCAGCCGCGCCGGCGACAGGGCCGCGGGTTCCACGCCCTGGGCCGACAATGCGGGCGCCAGCGACTCCGCCAGCAACAGGTTGCGCGCCAGCAATGCCACGCCCGAGGCACTCTGGATGCCGTAGCCGCCCTGCCCCGCCAGCCAGAAGAACCCCTGCGCGTGGTTGTCCCAGCCGATGACCATGTCGCCATCCGCGACGAAGGACCGTAGCCCTGCCCAGGTGTGCGAGGGCCTGCGGATCTGGAAGGTCGTCATCTGCTCGATGTTCCAGATGCCGGTCGCCACGTCGAGCTCTTCGGGCACCACGTCGTGCGGGTGCGTGGGATCAGCGTTGGCGGGAGAACCCAGGAGCTGTCCGGCATCCGGCTTGAAATAGAAGCTCTCGTCGATACCCACCACCGCAGGCCAGCCCGACGCGTCCATGCCCGCCGGCACCGGGAACGTGAAGGCCGTGCGCCGCCGAGGTTCCAGGCCGATGGCCGGGATGCCGGCCATGGCGGCCACCTCGTCCGCCCAGGCCCCGGCCGCATTGACGATGGCGCGGGCGCGCACCGTGGCGCCTGACGCGAGATGCACGTGCCAGGCGCCGTCCTGCCTTTCGATGGCCGTGACGCCGGCATTCGGCAGCAGGCGGCCACCCCGCTGGCGCAGCCCCCGCAAATAGCCCTGGTGCAGGGCATGCACATCGATATCGGCCGCGCCGGGCTCGCGCATGCCGGCCGCCACCGCATCCGGCCGCAGGCACGGCAGCCACTCCAGCAATTGTTCGCGGGTGGCGCGCTGCACGTTCGGCGAACGCTGCAGGGCGTCCGCCAGCGCCGCATCCAGCAGGTGGAGCTGGTCCGGGCCCGCCACGTACACCACGCCCCGGGGCGACAGGATCGGGCCGTCGGCGAAACCCTCGGGCGGATGGTCGTAGAACGCCCTGCTGGCGCGGGTGAGCGCCTGGATCTGCGGCGTGCCGTAGGTTTCCATGAAGAGCGCCGCGGAGCGGCCGGTGGTGTGGTAGCCGGGCTGCGGTTCGCGCTCGAGCACGAGCACCCGGGCGCCCGGCGCCGCATGCGCGAGTTCCCAGCCGACCGAGGCGCCGGCAATGCCGGCACCCACCACGAGGAAGTCCACCAGGTCGGTCATGCCGATTCCTTTCCTGTCGATCGACCGAGGACCGTCAGACCGCAGAGGCCTGGGCGGCCCCCTGACTGCCCGTTCCGTCCAGGCGCGGCTCGCCGCGGGCGTCGCGTGCGTCGGGTGCAGTGGTCACGAGCGAGGTCAGCGGCGGTTCGACCGGGGCCAGCCGGTCCAGCGCCGGCCGCGGACGCTGCAGTTCCCGGATACCGGCGAAGGACTGCTCCATCGCGCGGCCGATGGCCAGGGTGCCCAGGTCGTCCCGGAAGCGGCCCACCACCTGCAGGCCGAACGGCATGTCGCGGCCATCCCGCCCGCACGGCAGGCTGAGGGCAGGATGGGTGGTCAGCGTGGTGACGTAGGTCAGGGCCAGCCAGCGGTAGTAGTTGGCCTGCGGTTCACCGTTGATGTGGCTGGCGTACAGCTCGGTCCAGGGGAACGGCGAGACCGGCGTGGTCGGAGCCAGGATCACGTCGAACGACTCGAACGCCTGCTGGAAGCGCCCGAGGATGCGCGTCTGCTCCGCCTGTGCCCAGGCGCTGTCGATGAGCGTCATGGCCGCACCCATCTCGTAGTTCGCGCGGGTATTCGGCCCCAGGCTGGCGGGATCGCGCTCATAAGCCTCCCGCGTGCCCGCCACGAAAGCCTCGGCGCGCAGCACGTCGAAGCAGCGGTGGACATCGCCCAGGTCCAGCGCGATGGGATCGCAACTGCGGAACAGGTGCCGCATGGCGGCGATCTTGCCGCGGAACGTCGCGCGGATGCCGTCGTCCACGGCGCAGGCTCCGAAATCCTCCGTGTAACCGACGCGCAGCGTGGAGAGGTCCACCTCGGGCAGGGACAGGAAGACGGCGGGATCCAGCGGGTAGCTGAGGGGGTCGCCCGCCGACATGCCCGCCGTGGCCGCGAGCTGCAGGCAGGCCTCTTCCACCGTGCGGCCCATGGGCCCCACGACGGAGATCGGCGTCCAGCCCAGCAGCTTGCGGGAACTCGGCACCACGCCGGGCGACGGCCGGAACCCCACCACGCCACATTTGGCTGCGGGAATGCGCAGGGAGCCGCCGGTATCGGAGCCGGTGCAGACCGGCAGCATGTCGCAGGCCAGGGCTGCGGCCGAGCCGCCGGAGGAGCCACCCGCGTTCAGGCGGGGATCGAAGGGGTTGCCAGTGGCACCCCACACCGTATTGCGGGAGTTGGCGCCGGCACCCATCTCGGGGATATTGGTCTTGCCCGTGACGATCGCACCGGCACGGCGCAGGCGCGCGACCAGTACGTTGTCTTCCGCGGGGATGTGTTCGCGGTAGATCTGCGAGCCGTAGGTGGTGAGCAGGCCCTGCGTGGCCTCCAGGTCCTTCACGCCCAGCGGCAGGCCGTGCAGCAGCCCGAGGGCATCGCCGCGCAGCACCGCCCGCTCCGCCTCGCGCGCCTCGCTCCTGGCGCGGTCGTAGCAGGTGGCGGTGATGGCGTTCACATAGGGGTTGAGGGCCTCGATGCGCGCGATGCAGGCCTCGAGCAGTTCGACGGGCGAGATCTCGCGGCGGGCGATCCGCAGGCGCAACTCTGGGGCGGTCAACTCGACGAGGGAAGCGGAGGAAGATGCGGTCTGTGTCATGTGGTGCGCCGCCCTGGAAGGCGGCGTTGTCTCCTGGAGGCTTGAAAATACCGGAAAAGCCGGTCAGGTGCTCAGTCGGCGGTGATTCCGGCGCGCTGGGCCACGGCGCGCATCAGGGGCAGTTCCTTCTCGATGAGTGAGGCCAGCGCCTTGGACGAACCATAGGACGGCTCGAAACCGTTGGCCAGCAGCTTCTCGCGTGTTTCGCGGTCTTCCATCACCTGGGCCAGCGCGCGCTCCAGCCGGGCCTTCACCGCAGGCGGCAGGCCGGCCGGAGCCACCATCGCCAGCCAGGTATCCATGTCGATCGCATAGCCGTTCTCGGCGAGCGTAGGCACGTCCGGCAGCAGCGAAGAACGCCTGGCCGAAGTGACGGCGATGGCCTTGATCTTCCCCTCCTTCAGCTGGGGAATCGCAGCCGCGACCGTATCGACCGTGAAGGGAATCTGGCCGCCCATGAGGTCCACCATGGCCGGCGCACTGCCCTTGTACGGCACATGCTGGATCTTCAGGCCCGCCAGGTGAAAGAAGGCCTCGCCGGCGAACTGCGATGTGGTGCCGGAGCCGAAGGAGCCATACGAGTACTTGTCCGGGGCGGCCTTGACCAGGGACACGAACTGCTTGACGTCATTAGCGGGCACGCTCTTGCCGGCCAGCAGGATGAGCCCGGTGCGCCCGGTGATGCCGATCGGCTCGAAGCTCTTCACGGGATCGTAGGGCAGCTTGGCGCGGACGGCCGGGTTGACGGTGAAGGTGGTGCCCGAACTCATCAGCAGCGTGTAGCCGTCCGGCGAGGCCTTGGCGACATAGGACGCCCCGATCACGGTGCCGGCGCCCGCACGGTTGTCGATCACTACGCTCTGGCCGAGCACATCCCCCAGCTTCTTGCCGATGACACGGCCCAGCACGTCCGTGGCGCCGCCGGGCGGGAAAGGGATCACCAGGGTGACGGGCCTGGCCGGATAGGTCTCCTGTGCGAAGGCGGGAGCCAGCGCGGCGCTGCCCAGGCAGCAGGCGATGGCGGACAGCAGCATCCTTTTGGCGCGGTTCATGGTGGTCTTTTCGGGTAGTGGATGGAAGATCGAAGGGACGGCGGCAGCGCGGCTCAGGCGGCGGCCTCCAACAGGGCCCGGCCGTGGGCCTCGAAGCGCCGGTGCTCGGATTCGGGCACGAACAGCCCGCCCGTGGTCCAGACGAGGTGCGTGGCCTGCGGCAGATGCCGGTCCAGGCCCTGGGCCTGCAGCCAGTGGCGGCCGGCATCCGAACCCGCGAGCCAGCCAGGCCCACTGAAGCCTGCCGCGGCAGAAGGTTCGATACGCTCGCCCGTGGCATCCAGCACCCGCACGAGATGCTCGAACAGGGTGTCGTCGCGGACGGTGAAGATGCCCGACAGCAGGGGCTGCATGAGCCCGGCCGCCAGCAGCGACGCCCTCGGTACCGCCAGGCCGTCGGCCTCGGTGCGGTTGGTCAGGCCGAGGTCGTACACGGACGGGTGCGTGCCGGCCGGCGCGGCCATCTGCACCAGGAAGCACGGCGATTGCACCGGCTCGGCAAAAAAGCAGTGCACATGCGGCCCGAGCAGTTGGCGCAGCCCGAAGGTGATGCCCGCGGGCGCTCCCCCTACCCCGCACGGCAGATAGACGAACAGCGGGTGGGCGGCATCCACCGCGATGCCCTGCTCCGCCAATTGGCCCCGCAAATGCAGCGCCGCGGCGCTGTACCCCAGCAGCAGCGACAGGGAGCGCTCATCGTCCACGAAATGGCTGAACGGATCGGCCTGCGCCTGGCTGCGCCCCGCCGCCACGGCACGCTCGTAGTCGCCTGTGTGCTCCACCACCTCGACGCCCCGGCGGCGCAGGCGCTCCTTCTTCCACTCCTTCGCGTCGGCAGACATGTGCACGGCCGCCCGGAAGCCCAGCGCCGAAGCCGCCACGCCGATGCTCAGGCCCAGGTTGCCCGTGGAGCCCACCGCCACCTGGTGGCGCCCGAACACCTCGCGCGCAGCGGGCTCGGCCAGCACCCGGCAATCCTGTCCGGCGGACAGCAGCCCTTCGCGCAGGGCCAGGGCTTCCGCGAATTCCAGCACCTCGTGGATGCCGCCGCGCGCCTTGATCGAGCCAGCCACGGGAAGGCCGTGGTCTGCCTTGATCCACAGCCGGCCGCAACCGGACTCCAGTCCGAGGGCCTCCGAAAGTGCGTCGGCCTCGACCAGCGGCGATTCGATGGCCCCGCCCGCTGCCTCGAGTTCGGGAAACAGCCGGGCCATCAGGCCCGCGAAGCGGCGGAACCGGTCCGCGGCAGCCTGCGTATCATGCAGACTAATGTGGCGATCCCCTGCCCGCATGGCCGCGGGAATGTCTGCGCTGCGATGCGGATTGAACCAGAGGCAGGGATCGGCCCGGCGCAGCGCCTGCAAGGCAGCGTCTTTGGCATCGGCGTCTATGGACAGTACGGCACGCTGGGTTTCGTTCATGCAAAAGTAAAAGAAAACGTTGCATGCATTCTTGTGCGGGTGTCTGCGGCCGTGCAATGCATTTATATTGACAGCAGCATTAGTTTCATTGATGGATTCACGCCTTTCCAATTCAGTGCTGGCCTGGTTGCGCTGTTTCGATGCGGCCGCACGGCAGGGCAGCTTCACCCGTGCCGCCGCGGAGTTGTGCATCACCCAGGGTGCAGTGAGCCAGCAGGTGAAGCAACTGGAGAACTGGCTGGGGCGTCCACTGTTCCTGCGCACCCCTCGGGTGCTGGTGCCCACCCCGGAAGGCAAATGGCTGGCGGTGGTGCTGCGCGAAAGCTTCGAGGCCATCGAGAACACGCTGGCGCAGATGCGGCGCCCGGCCCCGGCCCACGCGGCGGCCACGCTGAGCTGTTCGCCCTCATTCGCCATGCAGTGGCTCACGCCCCGCCTGGGCGAGTTCTTCCGGCAGCATCCCGATGCGGGGCTGCGCGTGTTCGGCGAATTCCATCGCCTCGATCGCACCCGCATGGTGCGCGATGGGGTCGAGGCCGCGGTCCGCTTCGACCCAGGGGAGTACACCGACCTGGAAGCCACCGGATTCCTCGACGAATGGCTGGTTCCCGTGGCCAGCCCGGCCTTCGTCGCGGCCCACCCGGACCTGCGGGATGCCCCGGCCAGGTTGCAACCGGAATGGCTGCTGCACGACGGCAGTGCCTGGGAAGGGGCCGATACGTTCGAGGAGTGGCAGCACTGGTTCGCAGCGCAGGGTGCACCATGCCCGGACTGGGGAGGCGGACCCCAGTTCAACCTGTCTCAGCTGGCGGTGGGAGCGGCCATTGCCGGCCAGGGCATCGCCATGGGCCGCGCCGCACTCGTGCTCGAGGATGTGGCGGCAGGCCGCCTGGTGCCGCTGTGCTCGTGGAGCACGCTTTCCAGGGCACGCTATTCTTTCGTGAGTTCACCCCAGGCTGGGGTTGCCATGCTGCGCGTGCGGGACTGGCTGGTGGAAGAAGGGCAGCGATTCAGCGAGACGCGCGCGCGGGTGCTGCCGCCAGTGCTATCGTGAAGAGGGGTAAAGCAATAATACGATCAGATGCCGCTTGCACAAAAAATAACGATAATTACTCACTTCATTTCATAGAATCCGACGCGCAATGACGAGCTGAAAAGCCATCATCGAATCTCCGTTATTTTAATTTTCCTTTCATGCCCTACGAATACAACAATCCAAAAGCTTTGGAAGGCAAACCATCTGTCGGCAACAAGCAATGCGTCGCTTTGGTGAAGTTCTATGCCAAAGCTCCGGCATCTTCACTTTGGCGAGAAGGTGCATCTGTCAAAGGAAACATGCTTCTGCGCGAAGGCACGGCAATAGCAACCTTCGTGTATGGCAGGTATCCCAACCACGCATCTGGCAACCATGCAGCACTGTATGTAGGGCAGGACGCGGGGGGAATTTATGTGATAGATCAATGGTCCAAAGTGAATAAAATCCAGGCACGGAAACTGCCTTTTCTGGGCAAGGACAAACATGGGGGATGGACCAACCCCAGCAACAATGGCGACGCTTTTTCTGTCATGGAGTGACCATGGAATATCGTGGCAACTCGATGAATCTTTTGAACGCGCGCGCCTTTTACGCTTTGCTGGCTGCCGTATCCATCACGCTTCCCGGGGCTTCTGTGCAGGCAGCTCGACCCGTAAACGCCGATCAGAATGCCGCACCGGCGATGCAATGCCCGGCGCAACTGCAGGTACAACAGACAGCGGAACCCGTCGCCGAAACAGGTTGGCAGGTCGAAGGCACCCGCAAAAACCACCCCCTGGTAACGATATCGTTCTTTGCGGGCCCACCCGAGCAAAAAGCCCAGTTGGTTCCTACAAGGGAAAGCAGGAAAGGAAAGTCACCGACCGCCACCTGGGAACTGGAGCGCCGCGACCAACCCTACTGGGTAGCCTGTGAATATGGAGGTACTTCCGCCATCGCCACCCGGGCGTTGCCGGTGGAGGTGACAGCCTGCACAGTGGAATACGACCCGAACTTCTCGGAACCGGTCATGAAGCGGTGGAGCTGTCGATCCGGCAAGTGATGAAGGACGGGTGAGAAGGTCGCGCCTCCACGACTGTCACGGCCGCGCCGCCGCAACCCGCCACAGGGTGTTGCCGACGTCGTCGGCCACGAGCAGGCCGCCCCGCGCATCCAGCGCAACGCCCACGGGCCGGCCCCAGGCGTCGCCATCGCCGCTCACGAATCCGGTCAGCACGTCCAGGGGCATGCCGTCGGGCTTGCCGTTCCTGAACGGCACGAACACCACCTTGTAGCCGCTGCGCGGCTTGCGGTTCCACGAGCCGTGCAGGCCAATGAAGGCGCCTTGCGCGAGCTGTGGCGCCACGGGTTGCGCGGCCGGGCCGCCGGTGCCGGTGAAAGCCATGCCCAGCGGAGCCACGTGGTTGCCCAGGGCGTAATCCGGCACGATGGCATTCTCGACCAGGTCCGGCCGGGGCGGCTGGACGCGCGTATCCACGTTCCCGCCCCAGTAGCTGTAGGGCCAGCCGTAGAAGCCGCCTTCCTTCACCGAGGTGAGATAGTCCGGCACCAAGTCGCTGCCGATTTCGTCACGCTCATTCACCACGGTCCACAGCGCGCCGGAGACCGGCTCCCAGCCCATGCCATTGGGATTGCGCAGGCCGCTGGCGAAGGTGCGGTGCGCGCCCGTGGCGCGGTCCACCTCCCAGATGGCTGCGCGGCCGGCTTCGGCCTCCATACCGTTTTCGCCCACGTTGCTGTTGGAGCCGACGGTGACATACAGCTTCGCGCCGTCGGGGCTGGCGATGAGGTTCTTGGTCCAGTGGTGGTTGAGCGGCCGCGCGGGCAGGTCCACCACCTTGGCCGGCGCGGCCGTGATGGCGGTCTGGCCTTCGGCGTAGGGGAACCGGACGACGGCATCGGTGTTGGCGACGTAGAGGTCACTGCCGACCAGCGCCATGCCAAACGGAGAATTCAGCCCCTGCAGGAACACGCTGCGCGTTTCCGCCACGCCATCCCCGTCGGCATCGCGCAGGAGCGTGATGCGGTTGGCCGATGGGTTACCCGAGCCAGCCCGGGCCATGACCTTGCCCATGACCCAGTTGCGCACCTTCTTGACCAAGCCGTCGTCCGGCGGCGGACCTTCGGGCGCGGGCTTGTCGCTCTCGGCCACGAGCACATCGCCGTTGGGCAGCACCATCACCCAGCGGGGATGCTCGAGCCCGCGAGCAAATGGCGTCACGGACAGGCCGGCCATGGGCTGCGGTGCGCCCCGGTCCGGCCATCCCTTGGCGGGCGCGATGTGCACGGTGGGAATCAGGGATGGGTTCGGTGCCGGCAGCGTGGGTCGTGGTCCGATGCCCGCATCCGCAGGCAGGCGGGCGGTATCGCCGCAGCCGGCCAGCGCGGCCACGGCGACCAGGGGCGCGGCCACCCGGGCGAGGCCGGCGGCTCGGAGCGCAAATGGATGAAGGACAGAGCGCATGGCACGAGGCCGGCAGGCCGGCAGCTGGAAGGCGATGCCGGCCAGTCTCGCCACCGCCGGGCGAAAACCGTGTCAGCCATCTTCGCCGAACGGTGGCCTGCCGGGTGCGGGACACCGCAGATCTCTGGGAAAATGCCGCCATGACCCCTCCCGAATCGATGCGCCTGGACAAATGGCTGTGGTGTGCGCGCTTCTACAAAACGCGGGCTCTGGCAGCGGAAGAAATCGGCAAGGGCCGCGTAACGGTGAACGGGCAGGCCGCCAAGGCGTCGCGGGAGCTGCGCAGCGGTGATACCGTGGCGCTGCGCCAGGGTCAGGTTCCACGCACGGTCGTGGTGCGCGGGCTCAGCGCCATGCGCGGCCCGGCGCCGGTCGCACAACAGCTGTATGAAGAAACGGCCGAGAGCATCGCCGCTCGTGCACAGGCCGCCGAGATGCGCAGGCTGGCCCCCGAGCCGGCGGCGACGCTGCAGGAAGGCCGCCCCACCAAGCGCGACCGGCGCGAGATCGACCAGGCCCGCGACTGGGGCAGCCGCTGGAGCGCCGCGATCGACGAATGAGCGACGGCAAAGGTTGCCGGCGTATCAGGACGTTCCGCTGCCCGCGTGCGGCCTCAGCATGCGCAGCACGACGTTGAGATAGTCATCCATCCGCTGGCGCGCGCTTTCGGCTTCCCGCTCGAGATCGCGCAGGCTCTTGGCGTTTTCCGCATGCTCTGCGGAGCCCTCGCCCAGGCAGATGGCCGACTGGCGCCGGGCCAGCCGCATCTCGGCCGTCTGCCAGTCGCGGCGCAGCTCGCTCCATTGCTCGGACGCGGCGCGCAACGCGGGCGCCTGGCCGCCCTCGCCGGTCTCCCCGCCCTCGGCCCCGCAGAGCGTGGGCGGGCGGTGCGCCGGTGGTGCGGACGGCCGGCGGCGGCGCAGGCCATCCTGCCCCAGAGAGGACCGGGCTGCGAGGAAAGTCTTCTCCGCAGCGAGGTCCTCGCTGCCCCAACGCCCGCGCACCGCATACCAGGCACCGCTGCCCATCGACCACGCACCGCGCCAGCCATCGCCGCTGGGCCACACCAGGATGCCCACCCTGCGCCCCGCATGCTCGCGGTAACGCAGGGGTTCGCGGGCCACGGGAACGGTGGAAGCGGGCGCGTGGGAGTAGGCGTCCAGGGAACGGGGCGTCGTTTGGGTCTCCATGCCCATCACGGGGGCAAACGGCATGCCTGCAAAGGAGACCGTTCTTGACAATTTTGCAGGTATGGTGAGGCCCAGTGCCTGTAAAAATTTCCCATGGACGCATACGGATGAGCAGGCTGCATTGCTGTCCCGTTTTTTGGCCTGCCGACACCGCGGATTGCGCTAGCATCGTTGCCCCAGCCGCATTCCACGCACC
This sequence comes from Paracidovorax avenae, assembly GCA_003029925.1. Classification (GTDB taxonomy): domain Bacteria; phylum Pseudomonadota; class Gammaproteobacteria; order Burkholderiales; family Burkholderiaceae_C; genus Paracidovorax; species Paracidovorax avenae_A. The sequence goes on from CP028296.1 coordinate 3,195,846, forward strand.
GAGGTGCGCCCTCACAAGGACAAGAGATGGACGAGATCACCCCGGGCCCTGCCGAGGAGGCCGAGGCCGGTGCGGCAGACGGCTGCGCCGCATCCGGAGACGCCGGACTGCCGGTGGTCGGATTGGGTGGATCGGCGGGGGCCATCCAGGCACTGCGTGATTTCTTCGCCGCGATGCCGGCTTCCCCCGGCATGGCGTTCGTGGTCGTGCTCCACCTGTCTCCAGACCATGAAAGCATGCTGGCCGAGCTGCTCCAGCGTGCCACGAAGCTGCGCGTGCAGCAGGTGACCGGTGCGGTGACCATGGAGGCGGACACCGTCTATGTGGTGCCGCCACGCAAGGTCCTGGAGGTCCACGACGGCGCGATCGCACTCGCGCCCCTCCCGCCGGACCGGCAGCAGCATGTGGCGGTGGACCTGCTGTTCCGGACCTTGGCCGACTCGCACGGCACGCGAGCCACCGCCATCGTGCTGTCCGGGGCGGACGGGGACGGGGCCATCGGCATCAAGCGGATCAAGGAGCGCGGCGGCCTCACCATCGCCCAGGACCCGGGAGAGGCCTACGCCAGCGGCATGCCCGGATCCGCGATCGCCACCGGCATGATCGATTGGGTGCTGCCTGCGGCCCAGATGGCCGCGCGGGTGATGGAATACCACCGCATGGCCCCCCGGCTGCGCCTGGCGCCGCCGCACGGCACCGAACCGCCGGCCTCGGGCGATGCGGCCGATGACGAGGCCGCGCTGCGCGAAGTTCTGGCGCTGCTGCGCCACCGCACCGGTCGCGATTTCGGCGACTACAAGCGCGCCACGGTCGTGCGGCGGGTGGGGCGCCGCATGCAGGTGAACGGCATCGGCACGATGTCCGGCTACCTGGACTGCCTGCGCACCCGGCCGGGCGAATCGGGAGCGCTGCTCCAGGACCTGCTCATCAGCGTGACCAATTTCTTCCGTGATCCCGTTGCGTTCGCGGCGCTGGAAAGCCATCTGCCGCAGCTGTTCCAGGGCAAGACCGGCGCGGACACGCTGCGCGTGTGGGTGGCGGGCTGCGCGACGGGGGAGGAAGCCTATTCCATCGCCATGCTGCTGGCGGAATATGCCCGGACGCTCGACACGGCACCCGTGCTGCAGATCTTCGCCACCGACCTGGACGACGCCGCCATCCGCACGGCCCGGGATGGCTTCTATCCCGCGGCGATCGAGAGCGACGTGTCTGCCGAGCGGCTGCGGCGCTTCTTCGTGCGTGAACGCGGCGGCTACAGGGTGCGACGCGAGTTGCGCGAAAGCGTGCTGTTCGCGGTGCACGACCTGCTCAGGGATTCACCTTTTTCGCGGCTCGATCTCATTTCCTGCCGGAATCTGCTCATCTACCTGAACCGGGAAGCCCAGCACCGGGTGCTGGACACCTTCCACTTCGCCCTGCTGCCAGGCAAGCTCCTGTTCCTCGGGTCCGCCGAATCCGTGGACGACGGTGACACACGGTTTTCCGTGATCGACAAGCTGCACCGCCTGTACGGCCACCAGACCTCGGCGCACCCGGATCTGCTGCTGCCCACGGGTCTGGCGCCGGCCGCCGCGGCGCTGCATGCGCAGCACGCGGCCCACCATGGGCCCGTCGTGCATGCCGGCGCGATGGTCCCCTACTTCGCGGACACCGAGCGCCCGCCCGCGCAGGCTGCCGGAGAGAAGGCGCTGCCCTGGGGCGAAGTGCACCTGCGGTTGCTGGAGCAACTCGCGCCGCCTTCCATCCTCGTGGACGGCGAGCAGAACATCCTGCACATGTCGCCTTCGGCAGGCCGCTTCCTGGTCTTCCACGGCGGCGAGCCGTCGCGCAACCTCATGCGGCTCATCCACCCCGCGCTGCGCATCGAACTGCGGGCGGCGCTCTACCGCACAGGCCGCACCGGCCAGCCCATGCGGCTGGCGGCGACACCGGTGGACGCGGCGGGCGGCAGCGTGCGCGTGGCGCCCGAGGTGCGGCCCGTGCCGGAACTGGGGCCGGGGCTTTCGCTTGTCCTGCTGCAGATGCAGCCCGAACTGCCTGCGGCCTCTCATTTGGCCGCCGAGGTGCCGCGGGACACGGCTGCGGAGCAGCTGGACCGTGAACTGGAACTGCTGAACGCCCAACTGCGCAGCACCATCGAGCAATACGAAGCCTCCACGGAGGAATTGCGGGCCAGCAACGAAGAGCTGCAGGCGATGAACGAGGAGTTGCGCTCCGCGACGGAGGAACTGGAGACCAACCGGGAAGAACTGCAGTCCATCAACGAGGAACTGACGACGGTCAACCACGAGCTCAAGAGCAAGGTGGACGAGCTGGGGCATGCGAACAGCGACATGCAGAACCTGATGGACGCAACAGCCATCGCCACGGTGTTCCTCGACCGCGACCTGCGCATCACCCGCTTCACGCCGTCGGCCGTCACCCTCTTCAACCTCATCGCCACCGACGTGGGGCGGCCGCTGTCCCACCTGCGCACGCAGCTGCAGTACCCGGAGCTTTCCGAAGACGCCCGGAGGGTGCTCGAACGCCTCGCACTGGTGGAGCGCGAGGTGGGCGCCAGCGACGGCAACTGGTACCTCGTGCGCATGCTGCCCTACCGGACGCTGGACGACCGCATCGCGGGCGTGGTGCTGACCTTCGTGGACATTTCCGAGCGCAAGCAGGGCCAGGAGGCGCTGCGCCGCTCGGAGGACCGCTTCAGCGCCATCGTGAACCAGGCCGTCGTGGGCGTGGTGCAGACGGAGCTGGATGGCCACATCACCTTCGTCAACCGGCACTACAGCCACATGCTGGGCTACGGGCACGACGAGCTCATCGGCACGCAGCTGCTCGACCTGATCCATCCGGCGGACCGCCAGTTGAGCGCTCACCTGATGCGGCGCCTCGCCGAACATGGCGAACCCTTCCACATCGAGAAGCGGTGCCTGCGCAAGGACGGCAGCACGCTCTGGCTGCACAACAGCGTGAGTTACCTGGCCGATGCGCACGGCGGCCCCACGGCCTCGATCGTGGTGTGCAACGACATCAGCGAACGCAAGCGTGCCGAGAATGCATTGCGCGAAAGCACCGAACGCCTGCGGCTGGTCATCGAGAACGCGGTGGAATACGCCATCTTCTCCACCGATCTGGACCGCCGCATCACGACCTGGAACAGCGGGGCGGAGCGCATCCTCGGCTACAGCGAGAACGAGGCCGTGGGCCAGCTCGCGGACATGATCTTCACGCCGGAAGACCGGGCCGCCGGGGCACCCCTTTCCGAAACGAGCACGGCACTGGCCACGGGCGGCGCGCTCGACGACCGCCTGCACCAGCGCAAGGATGGCAGCCGCTTCTGGGCCAGCGGCGCGCTCATGCCCATGCACGACGACGCGGACACGGTCGTCGGTTTCGTCAAGATCCTGCGGGACCAGAGCGACCAGCGCGCGAGCCAGCAGGCACTCGAGCAGAGCCGGGCCGACCTGCTCAAGGCGCTGCGCGAAAACGAAGAGGCCCGCGCAGCCCTGCAGGCGGCCGACGCGACGAAGGACCGGTTCCTGGCGGTGCTGTCGCACGAGTTGCGCAACCCGCTGGCGTCGATTGCCGGCGCATCCGCGGTGCTGGCCACCGAAGGCGCCGCCCCGGGCGACCGCGACCAGGCGGCGCGCATCGTGCAGCGGCAGGCGCGCGCCATGGCCGTGCTGCTGGACGATCTCATGGACCTGTCCCGGCTGCGGCTGGGCCGCATGGTGCTGCAGCAGCGCGAAGTCCCCCTGGACGAGATCGTCGAAGCCGCCCTGGAAGCCACGCTCGGCGCCATCCGCGCCGCGGGCCACGATTTCGTTCAGGAACTTCCTGCAGATACCGTCATGCTCCTCGCGGACCCGGTGCGCATCGCCCAGGTGCTCGCGAACCTGCTGAGCAACGCGGCGAAGTACACACCCGACCACGGCCGCATCCGGCTGTCGGCCTGGACCGAAGGCGGCTCCATCTACCTGCGCGTGGAGGACAACGGCATCGGCATGGATCCGGAGACCGTGGACGACATGTTCACGATGTTCTCGCAAAGCCCCGATGCCGGCATGCGGCACACCCAGGGCCTGGGCATCGGTCTCGCCCTGGTGCGCAACATCGTGGAAATGCACCAGGGCACGGTGCGCGGGGAAAGCGCAGGTCCCGGCCAGGGCAGCCGTTTCACCGTGCAGCTGCCCCTGCCAGCCCAGCGCTCCGCCGATGGCGCAGCCCGTGCGCAGGCGCCCGATGAGGGCGTGAGCGCCAGCGCCCCCGTGCCCAGCGTCCTGCTGGCGGACGACAACGTCGATGTCACCTGGTCCATCTCGCACCTGCTGGAAGGCTGCACCGTGGCCACCGCCGCCGACGGGCACGAGGCGCTGCGCAAGGCGCGGGAACTGGGCCCGGATGTGGCGGTGCTGGATCTCGGCATGCCGGGGCTCGACGGCATTTCGGTGGCGCGGGCGCTGCGTGCCGATCCGGCCGGCGCGCGCATGCTGCTGGTGGCGGCGACGGGTTGGGGCCAGGACCACAACCGCGAGCAGGCGCGCGAGGCCGGTTTCGACGCCTACATGGTCAAGCCGCTGGACGTGCGCGAACTGCAGCGCCTCATCCAGGCGCACATGCGGTCCCGCGGGTAGCGCCCCGCGGGCCCCGCCGCTGGGCTGCATCTACGTGGCAGCCACCACTTCCACCGCCTCGGCCTCACGCACGAGCTCGGTCCCTGCCGTCCAGGCATACGAGGCGGACGCGGCCCGCGAAGGCGAGCCGTCCTGGTTCACCGCTTCGCGGTAGGCCAGCGAGGATGCGCCCTCTTCCTGCGGCGTCTGCACGAACTGCGTGCCGTTTTTGCGATAGTCGGTTTCGGCGTCCACCACCTGGCGCAGGTAGTCGCGGTGGCTCTCGAATTGGATGAAGGCCGGCAGTGCGCCGTCACCGATCACCTCGGCGGGGTCGCGCCGCTCCAGCCGCTTGAAGAGTTCCTGCACCACCTGGAAGTGTCCCAGTTCATAGTCCAGGAACATCTCCCAGATCGCCCGCACGCGGGGATTGCTTTCCTGCTGCACGCAACCCGCGTAGTTCCACACCTCGCAGGCCTCGGCAATCAGCAGCTTCTCCAGCGGCGTCTCGCGCGGGTTCAGCATCGAGCCGTAATGCGTGATGTGCTGCGACTCCACGGACGCGATCTCCGCGTAGAGCTGCCGCGCCACGGGGTCGGAGAAGAGCGGGCCGATGTTCATGTAGTAGTCGTGCGTCTGGTATTCGCCCCCTGTCAGCGTGAGGGCATGCAGCTTGGTCGCCAGCGCTGCACCGGGCCCGTAAGGCTCCAGCAAATCATGCTCCGGCGCACGGTGGTGCACCCAGGTAGGCCGCGATGGCACGATGTCCGTATAGCCCTGGGTGATGTTGTTGGCATCCTTGCCCTCCAGCCGGTCCAGCAGTGCGCTGTAGCGGTAGAGATGGTCGAAATCCTCGAGCAGGGCGTAGCGGTAGCCCTGCGCGAGATAGTCGTCGGGCTCCAGCTGGGCGACCGACGCGGTGACCTCGATGGCCGTCTGCTCGTAGCCGATCGTGGTCTCCAGCGGAGAATGATCGGCGCCGATCAGCCAGTTGATCGTCGTGGCCTGGTGCTGTTCCACGCGCATGAGCTGCGCGATCTCCACGCGCGCGTCGGCATTCATGCGCAGCAGGACCTGCTTGGTGCGCAGCGCATCGAGCTCGACGCCGTTCATGAGGATGGCGCGCACGCGCGTAAAGGCATCATCGTCGAGCTTGCTGATGGGCTTGCCCACCATGTCCTTCCAGCTCAGGCGCTGGCGCTCCAGGGCGGTGCCCTTGTCCTGGAAAAGATGGATCGTCATGGGTTGTCCTTTCGGAAATAGAGCCGGGGAAGAAAGCGCGGGGAAAGATCGGGAGCGGGCGCGCTCACACCGCATCGCTGGGCAGCGGGCCTGAGACCACCAGCGCCTGGAGCCAGGCCTGCACGGTGACCAGGTGACGCTGCTCCTCGGTGAGCGCCTGCGCGAACTCGCTGATCAGGTCCGTTTCCCCCGCCTGCTCCGCCAGCTGTATGAGCAGTTCCCAGCCTGCGTTGTCGGCGAGCTCCGCGGTCAGGATGGCCGACAGCGCCTGCGCCAGCGTCGTGCGGGGGTCCGACACCACCTGGATCAAACCCATCGACGCGGTGGCGATCACGTCCGCGCACGGTGTCTGCGCCGTGGGGTCGCCACCGAGCTGCCGCATGGCATCGCACAGCATCTGGAAGTGCTGCAGTTCTTCCGCGCGTATGCGCTGCAGGGTCGCCAGTGCCGAGGCGTCCGCCTGCAGCGCGACATCGTCCGTGCCGCCTGCCGCCTTCACCGCGTCCGCCGGCGTGGGGACCTTCGCGCCGGCATTCACGGCGGCCTGGTACTTCACCATCAGCGCGTCATAGAGCCGCGTGCCGCCGCGCTCGAAGGCGATGCGTTCGCCGATCTTGTCCATGAGGATCTCGGGATGCTCGCCCATGAGCTTGCTCACGCCCGTACGCACCAGGCTGCCCAGCGACGTGGGTGGCGGCACGGTGCCGAGCGGCCCGGCTTCCTGTGCATACAGCAGGCGTACTTCCCTGCTCTGCGACAGGTCGATGGGGCCGGGCGGCGAGTAACGCTCGACGGCATCCTCCATCGCCTGCGCACCGGCCGGCGACGCCGAGGCGCCCGTGCGGTTCATACCCGTGGTGGTGGCTTCCATGAAAACTCCTTGCGTTGCGTGCTGTTCATCGTGGGAAAGGGAGCGATTCATGATTCGTGTCCCCTCCGGCACGCCGCGTAGGAAGCCACGCAGGATACGGCCCGCGTTACACCAGGGCCGTGTTGCGGTTGCCGGAGCCCGCGGATGGGGTTTTGCAAGCATTGCGGCAAATCCGGCACGGCGTGAAGAAATGACCAGCCACAGCCCGCCGCACGCAACGCCACCGCGACCCCGACGTGCAGCCGGGGCCGGCCTCTGCATCCCGGCAAAACCCTTTGTTTCGTTTCCATGCAACCCGGGGCACTTCCCTCGGCGCATCCGTAACAGGCCATGGCCATCCAGCCCCGCAGGCCGCTTAATGCCGTGCTGCCGGCGCAGCGAATGGCATGTCCGTTGCCCCCTGCCCCATCGACAGCGCTGCACTGCGCGGTCACATCCGACTCACCCTTCGTTATGTTCCAAAGGAGAAATCACATGGCATCGAATCAAGGCAACCAAGGCAACCAAGGCAACCAAGGCAACCAAGGCAACCAGGGTGGCGGTTCCAGCCGCGGATTCGCCGGCATGGACCCCGAGCGCCAACGCGAAATCGCCGCCGAAGGCGGACGCGCAGCGCATGCGAGCGGCAATGCCCACGAGTTCAACTCCGAGGAAGCACGCCGCGCCGGAAGCATGAGCCACGGCGGCGGCAACAACAACCAGCAGAACAGCAGCGGCGGCAGCCAGAACAGTGGCGGCACGCGCGGTGGCAGCAGCGAGCAGCACGCCCAGGCGGGCCGCCAGAGCCACAAGAACGACCGCTGAGCGGCACGCCAAGCCGGCCCTGCAGGCCGGGCACCGCCTTGCCTCCGGGCAGGTGCGGAGCACCGGCGCCACAGGGTACGCATCCAAGGCCAACCAGGGACGCCCGGTTGGCCTTTTTCGTGGGACGCAGCCGCGCCCCGCATGCACGTTCTCAGCAGCCTACGGCGCCGCGGGATTCAGGCCGACGCGGCCAGCAGCGCGCGTCACCTAAGGTGGCTCTTTCGCTTGTCCAGCCAAGGAAACCCACGCCATGCACAACGAACACCTCCGCCAGTCCGTGCGCCACCTGCTCGACTACGACGACAGCCGCGCCAGCGCGCCGAACGAACACACCGCCGCGGCCATCGCCGGCGCGGGCCTGCTGTTCTGGGCCCTGGTATCCCGCAGCCGTACCCGCGCCGTGCTGCACGCTGCCATCGGCGGCGCCTTGCTGCTGCGCTCCGCCGGGGGCCGTGACGGCCTGCGGCGCTGGAGCCGCCAGCCCGCAGAACAGCCGGCGAAGACGGAAGCGTCCCCCGCCCCCTCCTTCGCCGACCTGCCGATGTGACCTTGCGCTTCGGTCAATCCCGCGGCGTTGATACGTGGATGCCCAGCCCGGACGCTCCGGGCAGGATGTCCTCGCGCAATGTCAGCGCGGGAATGCGGTAATCCCCGGCGTTCTGCCGCCGGAAGGCGACCGGGTCGTCGGTGAAGAGCCGGTCCAGCCGGTGGCCCAGCGCGTCGCAGGTGCGTGCGAAGCCTGCCTCGTCGATCCTTCCCGTGCGGTAGATCACATGGGGCGGCAGCACCTGGAACCCTGGATAGAACAGTATGCCGTGCTGGATCGGGAACAGCAGGTCATCGATCGGCCCGTTGATGCCGCGCGGGCCGTAGTGGGATTCCCACCCTCCGGCCGTCACCACCAGCATCGCGCGCTTGCCGGCCAGGGTTCCCTCGCCATAACGGTCCCCCCAGTGGGTGTCCGAGTGCTCTCCGACGCCATAAGCGAAACCGCAGGCGTACACACGATCCACCCAGCCCTTGAGCAATGCCGGCATGCCGAACCACCAGAGCGGGAACTGCAGGATCAAGGCATCGGCCCAGAGCAGCTTGTCCTGCTCCCGCGCGATGTCGCTGCTCTGCGTGCCGCGCTCGAAAGCGCGCAGGGAATGCTCCGTTGCAAGGAAGCGCTCGCCGGCCGGCGCGGCGCAATCGTCGTCCGCATCGAGGCCAGCCTTCCAGCGCATGGCATACAGATCGGATACCTGGACATCATGGCCTGCCTGCTGCAGGCGCTTGAGCGAGAAATCCTTGAGCGCGCCGTTCAGGGAGCGCGGTTCAGGGTGGGCATGTACGAGGAGAATGTTCATGGCGCAACGATAGGTCCGGCCAAGGTATATTGGAAATGAATTCCAAGGATTCCTGGTATTTGCATGACCAATTCCCTGCGACAGCTGGACCTCAATCTGCTGGTCACCCTCGACGCCTTGCTGATCGAGCACAACGTCACCCGGGCCGCCGAACGGCTGCACCTGTCACAGCCTGCCGTGAGCCTGCAACTGGCCCGCCTGCGCGAGTTCTTCGCGGACCCCTTGCTGCTTCCGGGTCCGCGCGGCATGCGGCCCACCGCTCGCGCGGAAGAACTGCGCGAGCCCCTGCGGCATGCCCTGTCCGCCCTGGCCCAGGCGGTGGCGCCTCCAGGGCCCTTCGATCCCGCGCACTCCCGCCAGACATGGCGCGTGGCCGCATTCGACTATGGGGAACACGCCGTGCTGTTGCCTGTATTGGCCGGCCTGCGCGCGTCGGCGCCCCATGGCCGTCTGGCCGTCGTGCAGGTGCCGCCCTTCCAACTGGCTGCCAAGGCGGAACAGGGGGATATCGATCTCGCCTTCCACACGGGGGAGCAGGCGCCCCCGGACCTGCGGCGCAGGCGGCTCTTCACGGAGCGCTACGTCCTGGCGGGGCGCGCAGGCCATCCGGGGCTCAGGCGCCGCCCTACCCTGGCGCAGTTCTGCCGGCTGGACCATGCGATTGTCTCTCCCGACGGCGGCGGATTCCACGGGGCGACCGACGCGGCCCTGGCGAAACTCGGGCTCGAACGGCGGGTGGCGCTGTCGGTTCCCCACTTCCTGTTCCTCGCGGCCGTGCTTGCCAGCACCGACTGCGTGGCCATGGTGCCCTCGCGGCTGGTGCGCGGCAACGCGGCGCTGAAGATCGTCGAACCACCCCTGGAGGTCGCCGGCTTCGACATGCTCATGCTCTGGCCGGAACGGGTCCACCGGGATCCCGCCCACCAGTGGCTGCGCGATCAGATCGCGGACTCGACATGAGCAGCATTGCAGATGGCCCCAGGCGTGAAAAGGCCCCGGGACGCCGTACGGCGCGCCGGGGCCTGAGGGTCACGGAAGATTACTTCGTGGCGTCCTTGATGTTTTCCTTGGCATCGCCGTAGTTCTTCTGGACGTTGCCTTCCACCTGCTTGGCCATGCCCTTTGCCTGCTGCTCCGGGCTGTTGAACACTTCGCCGGTCTTTTGCTGGACCTTGCCAGCGGCTTCCTTCAGGGTGCCCTTGATTTGATCGGTGTTCATGATGAAGTCCTTTCGGTGATGGATTGCGGGCAGGGATGAAAAGCTCCATGCCTCGGTGCAAATCGTAGGCGGCACGGGTCGCGGCGGTCGCGAGGCAATGCCGGCTGTGCCCGTAAGGTCGAGCCTACAAGGGAAAATCTCCGCTGGGGCCGAACCAGGTCTGGGGGTGCAGCCTTTTGAAGGGGATGGCGTACCAGGGCGGCTGCGTAACGACTTCTTGCCAATTTCGAGGAGGCCGAAACCAAGGTAGAACACCGCGAAGTACAGGCGTTCAAAGCGCAGCAATGACTGCCCATTCAAGCAGCACTATCCGTCCAGCTGACGGCCAGCATTTCTGGATGTGCAAAGGAAAAAGCCCCGAGCAGAATGACTGCTCGGGGCTTTTGTACCTGGCGGAAACGGAGGGATTCGAACCCTCGATGAGGCTCTACACCCCATACTCCCTTAGCAGGGGAGCACCTTCGGCCACTCGGTCACGTTTCCAATCCCGCTATTCTACCCCAGAACCGGGGTAGTTTTGGAAGTCAGGCGGCCGCCGCTGCGGGCTGGTCGAGCTCGAAGGCCTTGTGCAGGGTGCGCACGGCCAGTTCGACGTACTTCTCGTCGATGACGACGGAGGTCTTGATCTCGGAGGTGGAGATCATCTGGATGTTGATGCCCTCTTCGCTCAGCACGCGGAACATGCGGGCGGCCACGCCGACGTGGCTGCGCATGCCGATGCCGACGATGCTCACCTTGCAGATCTTGGCGTCGCCGACGACTTCCTGCGCGCCCAGGGCGGGCACGACCTTTTCCTTGAGCAGATCGACGGTGCGCGCGAAATCGTTGCGGTTCACCGTGAAGCTGAAGTCGGTCTTGCCGTCCTTGCTGAGGTTCTGGATGATGACGTCCACCTCGATGTTCGCATCGGCCACGGCGCCCAGGATCTGGTAGGCGATGCCGGGCTTGTCGGGCACGCCCAGCACGGAGATCTTGGCTTCGTCGCGGTTGAAAGCGATGCCGGATACGACGGCTTGTTCCATTTTTTCGTCTTCCTCAAAAGTGATGAGCGTGCCGGAGCGGGCCTCTTCCTCGATGTCGATGTCCCAGGGCGTGAAGCTGGAGAGCACGCGCAGCGGCACCTTGTACTTGCCGGCGAACTCCACGGAGCGGATCTGCAGCACCTTGCTGCCAAGGCTGGCCATCTCCAGCATTTCCTCGAAGCTCACGGTGTGCAGGCGGCGCGCCTCGGGCACGACGCGCGGGTCGGTGGTGTACACGCCGTCCACGTCGGTGTAGATCAGGCATTCGGCGGCCTTCATCGCCGCCGCCACGGCCACGGCCGAGGTGTCGGAGCCGCCACGGCCCAGCGTGGTGATGTGGCCGTGCTCGTCGATGCCCTGGAAGCCGGTGACGATCACCACCTTGCCGGCGGCGAGGTCGGCGCGCACGCGCTGGTCGTCGATGGATTCGATACGGGCCTTGGTGTAGGCGCTGTCGGTGCGGATGGGCACCTGCCAGCCGGCGTAGCTCACCGACTCCATGCCTTCGGCCTGCAGAGCGATGGCCAGCAGGGCGGAGGAAGCCTGTTCGCCGGTGGCGGCGAGCATGTCGAGTTCGCGGTGGTAAGCAGAGGAGGCGCGCGAGGGGGCGAGGTCCTTGGCCAGGCCGAGCAGGCGGTTGGTCTCGCCGCTCATGGCGCTGGGCACCACCACCATCTGGTGGCCCGCCCGTGCCCACTTGGCGACGCGCTTGGCGACATTGCGGATGCGCTCCGTGGAGCCCATCGATGTGCCGCCGTATTTGTGAACGATCAATGCCATTGGATATCCGGGGTGACGGTACGAAGGCCGCGGCGCGAAAGGAGGGAAAGGCACAGGAGCGGACCTGCGGGATGGAAGGCCCCCTGCGCCTCACAGGCCCCGGGACCTCGTAGGCACCCTATGCTCTGTGGCTGAGGTGTTTTGGCGCGCCGCCGTGTTTCGTGCGAATGAGAGAAGACCAAAACCCGTCAATTGTACCAACCGAGTTCGTCGCCCTGGCGCACCACGAAGCCCCGTCCCACTTTGATGCGGATGCGGTGGCCGCGCGTGGCGCAGGCGGCGATCTGGTCGAGCAGTTCGCCGAGCTGCGCGGCCGTGGGCGTGGTGGCGTGCGCCGTGCGCAGCCAGTGGCGCAGCGCATTGGCCTGGCGTTCGCGGCCGAGGGCGCGCAACGCGGCGATGCGCGGCGGCTGCCCGATGGCCTGCAGATCGGCCTCGGCCAGTTCACGCAGCAGCACGGCCGCTTCCGCCGCATGCGAGGCACTGCGCGCGAAGGTGTCGCGAAACTGGGGGAAAGCGGCCTGCAGCGCCGGCAACAGCCGCGCGCGGATGCGGTTGCGGGTGTAGCGCTCGTCCGCGTTCGTCGGATCCTCGACCCAGCCCTCGCCGCGCGCGGTCAGCCAGGCGCGAATATCTGCGCCTGCGACTTCCAGCAGCGGCCGGTGCCAATCCATTCCGCCACGCTGCCAATGGCCGGGCATGGCCGCCAATCCTGCCACGCCCGCGCCGCGTGAGAGCGCAAGCAGCACCGTCTCGACCTGATCGTCGGCATGCTGGGCCAGCGCGATGGAGGCCAGCGCAGGCCACGCGACTGCGCGCCTATCTTGATGATCCCCATCGCCTTTCGGGTCGCCCTGCCCCGCTTCCATTTCCGGCATGGCCCCGTCCGTACCGGCCTGATGGGTTGGAGGGGTGCCCTGCTGGCCACCAGCCAGGCCCCGCAAAGCTTCATAGCGCCGCTGGCGGGCCGCATCCTCGGGGCTCTCACCCCCCGCATGGCGCGCATCCACCCTCGCGACGCGCAGCGGCACGCCCAGCCGCCCGCACAGCGCGCGGCAATGGTCCTCGAAACCATCCGCCGCGGCCTGCAATCCATGGTGCACATGCAATGCATGCACCTGCCCCGGCCAGCGCTGCGCGCAAGCATGCAGCAGCGCCGTCGAATCCGCCCCCCCGCTCAGCGCCACGCCCAGGGGCAGCGCCGGCCGGAAACGGTCCATGGCCATGTCGAAGGCCAGCGTCATCGCCCAAAAAAAACAGCCCCGAAGGGCCGCGCGGCAAATAGGGGTACAAACGCAAGCTGCCTCGGCACACGCAGTGACTGCAATGCCCGAACCCCAAGCGGCCTCACCCATCTGAAGGCCGCGGAGCAGGCCAAGCCAGCAGACGCCGTGGAACCGGCTCCGCCGGGCCACCGGCGTCGTCCCCCTGCCCGCCGTGCGCAGCACGGCGAGAGCGGGGGGAAGGCCCGCGGGGCCTCAGGGGGGTGCCTCACCGTTCAGCGCGGGTATCGTTGAACCGGCCGTAGCTCTGCAGGCGCTCGTAGCGGCGGTCCAGCAGTTCGCGCGGCTTGAGGTCCGCCAGCTGGCGGTAGGCATCGCCCAGTGCGCGCTTGAGGAAGGCGGCCATCTGCTTGTGGTCGCGGTGGGCGCCGCCCACCGGCTCGCTCACGATCTTGTCCACCAGGCCCAGGGCCTTGAGGCGGTGGGCGGTGATGCCCATGGCGTCGGCCGCGTCCTGGGCCTTGTCGCCGGTCTTCCAGAGGATGGAGGCACAGCCCTCGGGGCTGATGACCGAATAGATCGAATACTGCAGCATCACGACCTGGTCCGCGACGCTGATGGCCAGTGCGCCGCCGGAGCCGCCCTCGCCGATCACCGTGGTGATGATGGGCACTTCCAGTTGCGCCATCTCGAAGATGTTGCGGCCGATGGCCTCGGACTGGCCGCGCTCCTCGGCGTCGATGCCGGGGTAGGCGCCCGGCGTGTCCACGAAGGTGAACACGGGCAGCCGGAATTTCTCGGCCGTTTTCATGAGGCGCAGGGCCTTGCGGTAGCCCTCGGGGCGGCTCATGCCGAAGTTGCGGGCGGCGCGCTCCTTGGTGTCGCGCCCCTTCTGGTGGCCGAGCACCATGCAGGCATGGCCGTTGAAGCGCGCGAGGCCGCCGATGATGGAGAGGTCGTCGGCGAAGTGCCGGTCACCGTGCATCTCGACGAAGTCGGTGAAGATCTCGCGCACGTAGTCGAGGGTGTAGGGCCGCTCGGGGTGGCGGGCGATCTTCGTGATCTGCCAGGGCGTCAGCTCGCCGTAGATGTCCTTGGTGAGCTGCTGGCTCTTGCGGCTGAGCTGGTCGATTTCCTCGGAAATGTCCACCGCGCTTTCGGTCTGCACGTAGCGCAGTTCCTCGATCTTCGACTCCAGCTCGGCGATGGGCTGCTCGAAGTCCAGAAAAGTCTTTTTCGCCAATTGTTTTCTCCTTGGGCTGTAGCCTCGGCGCGCGCGGAACGCGCGGCACGCAGTGTCCTGGCGGACGGTCAATAGTCCACCGGCAGGGGGGCGAGCGACCGCCAAATATACCAACTCGCCACGCTGCACCAGGGTTTCCAGGCCTCGGCGACCTCGCGGGCATCGCTGCGGCTGACCGGGTCGCCCGAGAAATAGTGCTGGCTGATGCCCTGCAGCAGGGTGGCGTCGTCCAGGGGCAGCACGTTGGGCCGCGCCAGGTGGAAGATCAGGAACATGTCGGCCGTCCAGCGGCCGATGCCGCGGATGGCGACCAGCTCGGCCGCTATGGCCTCGTCGTCCATCGCGTCCCAGTCCTTGACGTGCAGCCGGCCGGTGTCGAAATGCAGCGCCAGGTCCACCAGATAGTCCACCTTCCGGGCGGACAGGCCCGCCGCGCGCATGTCGTCCACCTTGAGCTTGAGCACGGCGGCCGGCGTCATGCTGCGGGGCAGCGCGGCGAACTTGTCCCAGACCTTCTGCGCGGACGCGACCGAGACCTGCTGGCCCACGATGCTGCGCGCCAGCGTGGTGAACGCGTCGCCGCGGGCCACGAGGGCCACGTCGCCGAGCTGCGGGATCAGCCGCTTCATGACGCGGTCCTTCTTGACCAGGTGGCGGCAGGCGTCCGCCCAGTAGCCGGGGGCGGTGGACGGCTCGGCCATCCCCGCTGTTTTCTTGCTGGGGGCCACGGCTTACCTTGTCTGGAGAGAAGACCGGCGGTGCGGGAAACGGAAGGGGTGGCTCGGGCTCACTGCGCGGCCTCCCAGGTCGTGCCGGCGGTGGAATCCTTGAGCACGATGCCCTGCGCGAGCAGGTCGTTGCGGATGCGATCGGCCTCGGCGAAGTCGCGCGCGGCCTTGGCAGCCGCGCGCGCCGCGATGCGCGCGGCGATCTCGGCGGCGTCCAGTTGGACGCCCTGCCGCAGGAAGGCCTGCGGATCCCCCTGCAGCAGCCCCAGGCAGCCGCCCAGCGCCTTCAACAGGCCGGCCAGGCGGGAGGACCGCGTGCGGTTCACCTCGCCGGCCAGTTCGAACAGCACGGCCACTGCCTCGGGCGTGCCGAAGTCCTCGTCCATGGCGGCCTTGAAGCGGGCCGCATGCGGATCGGCCCAGTCGATGGCACCGATGTCTTCCGGCGCGACCAGGGCGAGCGCGGTGTAGAGCCGCTTGAGCGAAGCGCGCGCATCCTGCAGGTGCACGTCGCTGTAGTTGAGCGGGCTGCGGTAGTGCGTGCGCACGATGAAGAAGCGCAGCGTCTCGGCATCGACCTGCTGCAGCACCTCGCGGATGGTGAAGAAGTTGCCGAGCGACTTGCTCATCTTCTCGTTGTCCACGCGCACGAAGCCGTTGTGCATCCAGAAGCGCGCCAGCGGCTTGCCGGTGGCGCCCTCGCTCTGGGCGATCTCGTTCTCGTGGTGGGGGAACTGCAGGTCCGCACCGCCGCCGTGGATGTCGAAGCTCTCGCCGAGCGTGGCGCAGCTCATGGCCGAGCACTCGATGTGCCAGCCCGGCCGGCCGGTGCCGAAGGGGCTGTCCCATTTCGCCTCGGGCGGCTCGCCGGGCTTGGCGGCCTTCCAGAGCACGAAGTCGAGCGGATCCTGCTTGTCGTCCTGCACGGCCACGCGTTCGCCCGCGCGCAATTCGTCCAGGGACTTGCCGGACAGCTTGCCGTAGCCCTCGAACCGGCGCACGGCGTAGTTCACGTCGCCGCTGCCGGCGCGGTAGGCCAGGCCCTTGCGCTCCAGCCTGCCGATGAGCGAGAGCATCTGGGGCACGTATTCGGTGGCGCGCGGCTCGACCGTGGGCGGCTCGATCGCCAGGGCGCCGATGTCCTCGTGCATGGCGGCCGTCATCTCGTCCGTGAGCTGGCGGATGGTGATACCCCGCTCCACCGCACGGCGGATGATCTTGTCGTCGATGTCGGTGATGTTGCGCACATAGGTGACGCGCAAGCCGCTGCTGCGGAGCCAGCGCTGCACCACGTCGAAGGCCATCATCATGCGGGCGTGGCCGATGTGGCAGAGGTCGTAGATGGTCATGCCGCAGACGTACATGCGGACATGGCCGGGTTCGAGCGGGGAAAAGTCCTCCATCGCACGCGACAGCGTGTTGTAGATGCGCAAACTCATGGAATATCAGTGAAGAGGGGGTGTTGGACTGCAGGCCGACGGCCCCGGCCGCAGCGGACCGTGGCGCCGGACGGGCCGGCGTGCGAGGTATGCGCAGCATCTGCGCGACACGCGAATCAGGAGCGGCAACAGCGCACCGGCATGGCAAAACCCCTCGGCTACAATCCGCCGCAGTATAAGGCCCGTTACCGATCGACACTTTCATACCCGTTGCCACCACCCATGACGCACGCCCGCCGCCCACTCCCCCATCTCCTGCGACTGCTGGTGCTGTCGGCCTTGCTGGGGGCGCCGCTGGCCCACGCGGACGACTATGCCGAGATCACGCAACTGCTCAAGTCCGGCAAGAGCCAGGAAGCGCTGGCCAAGGCGGACCAGCGCCTGCTGGCCAACCCGCGTGATCCCCAGCTGCGCTTCCTGCGCGGCGTGGCGCAGGCGGATTCGGGCAAGCAGGCGGATGCGGTGGCTACGTTCACCAAGCTCACCGAGGACTACCCCGAGCTGCCCGAGCCCTACAACAACCTGGCTGTGCTCTACGCGAACCAGAACCAGCTCGACAAGGCACGCACGGCCCTCGAGATGGCGATCCGCACCAATCCGAGCTATGCCACGGCCCACGAAAACCTGGGCGACATCTACGCGAAGCTCGCCAGCCAGGCCTACAACAAGGCCCTGCAACTGGACGCCTCCAATGCCAACACGCTGCGCCCCAAGCTGGCCCTGATCCGCGACCTGTTCTCGGGCGACGCCGGCAAGTCCGCCGCGGCGAAATCGGCGACCCCGGTGGCGACCACGACGGCCCGCGCTCCCGCACCGTCGCCCGCTCCGGCACCGGCGGCATCCCCGGCACCGGCACCCACGCGTGCCGCCGCACCGGCTCCCGCACCTTCCACGCCCCCTGCTCCGGCCCCTGCCAACCTGCCTGCTGCATCGCCTGCACCGGCGGCGGCTCCTGCCCCTGCGCCCGCTCCTGCTGCGGCGCCCGCCGCAGCATCGTCCTCGGCCACGGCCGAGAAGGAAGTCGCGGCCGCCGTGCGCGCCTGGGCCAGCGCCTGGGAAGGCCAGGACATGCATGGCTACCTGGGTGCCTACGACCCGTCCTATACGCCTTCCGGCAAGCAGAGCCGTGCCGCCTGGGAGAAGGAGCGCCGCGACCGCATCGTGGGCCGTGCCAAGATCAACGTCAGCATCAGCGACCTGCAGGTCACGGTCAAGGACAACAAGGCCCAGGCACGCTTTCGCCAGGGCTACAGTTCCGGCTCGTACAGCGTGAACAGCCGCAAGACCCTCGACCTGGTGCATACCGGCGGCCGCTGGCTGATCGTGCGCGAGTCCACCGGCGGCTGATGGCGGTCCGGCGGGCGCCCCGGCCCTTTTTCCTCCAGGCACCGTGCGGTGGTGCCGGCTCCGGCCTGCTGCCGGCCTGCGCGGCGCGGCCGTGGCGTGCCGTGCCCTGGCATCCCCTCCGCTGAGCGCCGATGTCGATCGCGATCCCCTTCCGTAGCCGCGCGCTTGCGGCGGCAACCGCTTTGGCCGTGGCCTGCGGCGCGCCCGCGGCCCTGGCCCAGGGCGACAAGGAGCGCGCCCTGGCACGCAACAAGCGCACCGCGGCCAAGCCGGTGCCGCGCGGCCAGCCGGCGCCCCTGCGCGACGGTCAGGCGGAGCAGCGCCTGATGGAGGTCTATCGCCTGACGGGCGAAGGCCGCAGCCGCGAGGCGCTCGCCAAGGCCGAAAGCCTGGCGCGCGACTACCCGAATTTCCAGCTGGCGCAGCTCGCACTGGGCGACCTGCTGTCCGCCCGCACGCGGCCGGTGCGCCAGTTCGGCGACGTACCGGCGGGCCAGGGCGATGCCCCCCAGCCCCCCTCGCCCAACGCCGCGGAGGCGCTGGCCGAACTGCGCGCGGAATCCCGGCAACGCTCGGACGCGCTGCGCGTGCGCCCCGGGGCGCGCGCCATTCCCGCCCAGTTCATCGAACTCTCGGCGCGGTCCCGCCATGCGATCGCCGTGGATGCCTCGCGCTCGCGCCTGTACCTGTTCCAGAACACCGAACAGGGCATGGAGCTGATCGCCGACTATTACGCCTCGGTCGGCAAGCTGGGCATCGAGAAAGCACTGGAAGGCGACCAGCGCACGCCGCTGGGCGTGTACTTCATCACCAGCCGGCTCGATCCCGCCACGCTCAAGGATTTCTACGGCGCCGGCGCGTTGCCCATCAACTATCCCAACCCGCTCGACGTGAGCCGGGGCAAGACGGGCAGCGGCATCTGGCTGCATGGCACGCCGCCCGAGCAGTTCTCGCGCGCTCCGCTGTCCACCGACGGCTGCCTGGCCCTGGCCAATCCCGACCTCGAGCGCATCCTGCGCACCGTGGAGCCCCGCTCCACGCCGGTGGTGATCGCGCGCCAGATCCAGTGGGTGCAGCCGCAGGCGGTGCAGGCCGAGCGCCGGCAGTTCGAGGCAGTGCTCGATGCCTGGCGCGCCGCCAAGTCGCAGGGCGACGTGCGCCGCCTGCTGTCGTTCTATGCGGCCGACTTCCAGAGCTACGGCAAGATGGCGATCACCGACTACGCCAAGAGCCTCGAAGCCGAGGTCCGCGCGCTGCGCGGCCGTCCGCTGCATCTCAAGGACCGGACGCTGCTGCGCTGGACGGATGCCACCGACACCATGGTGGTAACGTTCGGCGAGGTGGCCGAAGGCGCTCGCACCGGCCCCGTCAAGCGCCAGTACTGGACGCGCAAGGGCCAGCAATGGCAGATCTTTTTCGAAGGAGTGATTGGATGACGACCCTGATTTCCAGACGATTCGCCACCCTGGCGCTGGCCGGCGCCGCGTTCGCGGCGCTCTCGCCCGCCGCCTCCGCGCAGACCGCCGCGGCCGCGCCGAAGGTCAAGCTGGCGACCAGCCTGGGCGACATCGTGCTGCAGCTCGACCCCGCCAAGGCACCGAAGACGGTGGAGAACTTCCTGCAGTACGTGAAAGACAAGCACTACGACGGCACGATCTTCCACCGCGTCATCGACGGCTTCATGATCCAGGGCGGCGGCTTCACGCCCGACATGCAGCAGAAACCCACGCGCCCCCCGATCCCGCTGGAAGCGGGCAACGGCCTGAAGAACGATGCCTACACCATCGCCATGGCCCGCACCGGCAATCCGGACTCGGCCACTTCGCAGTTCTTCATCAACGTGAAGGACAACGCCGCGCTGAACGCACCCAACCCCGATGGCCACGGCTACGCCGTGTTCGGCAAGGTCGTGGGCGGCAAGGACGTGGTGGACAAGATCAAGGCGGTGGAGACCGCCAACCGCGGCATGCACCAGAGCGTGCCCTCGACGCCGGTCGTGATCAAATCCGCCACCGTGGTGCAGTGAGCCACCCTCGCACGCATCTCCCACATCCCCACCCGGGATCCCCATAAGGAAACGCAATGAGCAACCCGCAAGTCGAACTCCACATCGCCGGCCACGGCGTGATCGTCCTCGAACTCGACGCCGAGAAGGCGCCCAAGTCGACGGAAAACTTCCTCGCCTACGTGAAGAAGGGCCACTACGACAACACGATCTTCCACCGCGTGATCCCCGGCTTCATGATCCAGGGCGGCGGCTTCGAGCCCGGCATGAACCAGAAGGGCACCGATGCGCCCATCGAGAACGAGGCGCAGAACGGCCTGAAGAACGACAACTACACCGTGGCCATGGCCCGCACCAGCGATCCGCACTCGGCCACCGCGCAGTTCTTCATCAACGTGGCCGACAACGGCTTCCTGAACCACACCGCTCCGTCCGCCCAGGGCTGGGGCTACGCCGTGTTCGGCAAGGTCGTGAAGGGCACCGAGATCGTGGACGCCATCAAGGGCGTGAAGACGGGCCGCAAGGGCTTCCACGACGACGTGCCGAAGGACGACGTCATCATCGAGAAGGCCGTGGTCATCTGAGTCCCCCCTGAGTCGCTTCGCGCCTTCCCCCACAAGGGGGACGACGCCAGTGGCCCGGCAAAGCCGGTTCCACGGCGTCTGCTGGCGTGGCCTGCTCCGCGGCCTTTCGATTCGCGAACGCCGCGCGGGTGCTCGAAGCCGCCGCCTGGCGCGAAGCACTTCTGAATCCCGTACTGCCATGAGCCTGTCTGCGCCCGACATCCGGGAGTTCGTTGCGCCCGGCGCATGGCGCACGGTGGATTTCATTTCCGACCTGCACCTGGAGGCGGACCACCCGGCCACGGTGGATGCCTTCTCGCATTACCTGGACACGACGCCCGCCGACGCCGTGTTCCTGCTGGGCGACCTGTTCGAGGTCTGGGTGGGCGACGACGCGATCCAGGAGCCCGGCAGCTTCGAGGCTGCATGCTGTGCGCTGCTGTGCCGCGCCGCATCCCGCAAGGCCCTCTACTTCATGCACGGCAACCGCGACTTCCTGGTGGGAGCGGGGTTCACCGAGGCGACGGGCATCCCCGTGCTGCAGGATCCCACGGTGCTGGTCTTCGCCGGTGGCCGCTGGCTCCTGAGCCATGGCGATGCGCTGTGCCTGGCGGACGTGCCCTACCAGAAATTCCGCGCCATGGCGCGCGACCCGCAATGGCAGGCGCAACTGCTCGCACTGCCACTGGCCGCGCGCCGCGCCCAGGGCCGCAGCGCGCGTGCCGAGAGCGAGGCCCGCAAGCAGTCGGGCACTGCCTTCTATGGCGATGTGGACAACGCCGCCACTGTGCAATGGCTGCAGGCGGCGCAGGCACCGGCCCTGATCCACGGACACACCCACCTGCCCGCCGACCATGTGCTGCAGGCGGCCGACGGCGCATCCCTCGCCCGCCACGTACTCACCGACTGGGATCTGTACGCTCGGACGCCGCGCGCGGAGGCACTGCGCCTCACGGCCGCGGGCTTGGAACGCATCTGCCTCGTCCCCAGATAGCGGCATGGCCCCTGCCTCCGCTTTCACGCGCCTGGTGCGCAAGCTCTCCCGCCGCGTGCGCTCGACGATCGCCCCGGTGCCCGACATTCCCGCCACGCTGTGGCTGCAGACGGTATCGCGCTACCGCTTCCTCGCGGAACTGCCGCTGCACGACCAGGCCAAGCTGCGCGCGCTGAGCGCCCTGTTCCTGCAGCGCAAGGAGTTCACCGGTGCCCACGGACTGGAAGTGACGGATGCCATGGCGGTGGCCATCGCCGCGCAGGCCTGCCTGCCGCTGCTGCACTGGGGGGAGCCGGCCGAAGCGCTGGCCTGGTACGACGATTTCGTGGGTATCGTCGTCCATCCCGGCGAGGCCGTGGCGCGCCGGCAGTCCGTGGACGAGGCCGGCGTGGTCCACGACTACGACGAGGTGCTGCTGGGCGAGGCCATGGACCGCGGCCCCGTGATGCTGAGCTGGCCCGCGGTGGACGGCGCCGGCCGACCCCTGGCGGAGGGCGAACGCGGCAGCGGCACGAGCGTGGTCGTGCACGAGTTCGCGCACAAGCTGGACATGCGCAACGGCGGCGCGGACGGCTACCCTCCCCTGCCCGCAGGCTTCCTCGGCACGCACGGCGCGCGCGCTGCGCGCGAGCAGTGGCGCGCGGCCTGGGAGCCCGCCTACCGGGATTTCCGCGAGCGCGTGATCATCGCCCAGCGCTTCGGCGGAGAGCGGCCCTGGCTCGATGCGTACGGCGCCACCGCGCCGGCGGAATTCTTCGCCGTGGCCTGCGAGGCGTACTTTGTCAGCCGCGAGCGCTTCGCACAGGAATTCCCGACGCTGATGCCCCTGCTGGACGCGTTCTTTCGCCGGTCAGCCTGAAGTGATGCCCTGCGCTCAATCCACCGCGGTCCTGTAGGCCACGCCGTCGCGCCCGGGATCGGCACCGCCATGCAGCCGGCCCTGGGCCCCGACCTGCACGCCATGCACCCAGCCGATGGTGTAGTTGTACGGGTTGCGAAACACATCGTAGCCGTCCGCCTGCAATGCGCGCGTGACGTGGCGCGGGATGCGGTTGCAGACGTCGATGGAGTTGCTGGTGGACGAGAAGCGCGGTGCCGAGACGGCCTCCTGCATGCCCATGCCGTGGTCGATCATGTTGAGCAGCACCTGCAGCACGCCCATGGCGATCTGCGTGCCGCCCGGCGCACCGAGCACGATCTCGGGCCGGCCGTCCCGCAGGACGATGCTCGGGCACGACGAGGTGAAGCGGCTCTTGCCCGGCTGGATGCTGCCCGCGCGGCCCGGCCGCGGATCGAACACGCCCATGCAGCCGTTGTAGAAAAAGCCCATGCCCGGTGTGATCACACCCGAGGGCATGGCCAGCGAATGCGTCATCGACACGCAGTTGCCGTCGCCATCCACCACGCTCAGGTGGGTGGTGTCGCTCGGCACGGGTGCGCCCGGGTTCACGCGTTCCACGCGGTGGCGCCTGCCCGCACGGATGTCATCGGCCACGCGCGCCGCGGCCTCCTTCGAGAGCAGTTCATCCAGCGGCACCTCCACGAAGGCCGGATCGCCGATGTGCCGGTCCTTGTCCGAGGTCGCCTTCTTCATCGCCTCGCTGAGCAGGCGCAGGTAGGCCGGGCTGTTGTGCGCCATTTCCGCGAGCGGGAAGTTCTCCAGGATGTTCAGCATCTGCAGCAGCATGGCGCCGCCGCCGGGGGGCTGGTTGGTGGTGACCGTGCGGCCGCGGTAGCTGCCGGTGAGTGGCGCCGTGCGGCGCACGGCGTAGCCCCGCAGGTCGTCCAGCGAGAGCAGGCCGCCCAGCGACCGCACGTGCTCCACCATGCGGCGCGCCAGCTCGCCTTCGTAGAACGGGGCGATGCCCTCCTGCGCCACCTGCTCCAGCACGGCTGCCATGCCGGGGTTGGCCAGGGGCGTGCCGATCGGCTTGGGCGAGCCGTCCGCGCGGCAGTAGAGCGCCCGGCCATCGTCGCTGTGGCGCAGGCGGTCGAGGTTGCTCACGCGGCCCATGGTCGGCTCGTCGATCCAGAAGGCGTGCATGCCGGGCCGCACGAAGAAGCCTTCGCGCGCCCAGGCGATGGAGGGCGCCACCACCTCCTTCCACGGCAGGCGGCCGTGGGCACGGTGCATGGCCTCCAGCCCCTTGAGCGTGGCCGGCGTGGCGATGGACTGCGGGCCGATGTCGTTCACGCGCCCCTTCAGGATGAAGCCGAAGCCGTCCCGGGTCTCGCCTTCGAGCAGGTCGGCCCACATGTCCTCGCGGCAGGCGAGCGGTGCGGGCGCGTGAAAGTCGAAGTATTCGTGGGCCGCGGGCCCGTTCTCGCCCTGCATGTAGACGGCCGCCGTGCCGAAGCCGGCGATGCCGCACATCAGCGGGTCCACGACCGTCTGGGCCAGCGCGGTGGCGACGGCGGCGTCCACCGCGTTGCCGCCCGCGCGCAGGATCTCGATGCCCGATTCGGCCGCTTCGGGCTGCGGGCAGGACACCATCGCTTCTCGGGTCATGCCGTTCCTCACTTGCCGCTCAGGTTCAGCGCGTCGAGCGTCGGGCCCCAGGCCTGGGTGTCGCGGCGCGCCACCTCCATGAGCTGGCTGGCGGGGCCGGCCATGGGGATCGCGTTCATGGCGCGCAGCTTGGACTGCACTTCGGCACTGGCGTGGAAGGCGCGCGTGCCCTCGTGCAACTTGGCGATGATCGCGGGCGGCGTGCCGGCCTTGGCAACGATGCCGCTCCAGCCCATGGTGTCGAAATCCTTCACGCCCAGCTCGTTGGCGGCCGGCACATCGGGCAGTTCGGCGAGGCGCGAAGGCGCCAGCACCACCAGGGGCACCACCTTGCGGTTCTTGATGTGCGGCAGCGCGGTGCCGGCCACCGGGGCCATCACCTGGGTCTGGCCGCCGATGGTCGCCATCAGCCCGTCGGGCTCGCCCTTGAAGGGCACGTGCGTCATCGAGATGCCGAGCTTTTTCTGCAGCAGTTCCACCGCCAGCTGCGTCGAGTTGCCCAGGCCGGAGGACGAGAAGTTCAGTTCGCCCGGGTGCGCCTTGGCGTACTTCACCAGGTCGTCCAGCGACTTGAAGCCCGTGGCGGGGTTGGCCACCAGCACGAAGGGCACGGTGCTCAGCATGCCCACGCCGGTGAAGTCTTTCTCGGGGTCGTACGGCAGCGGCTTGTACACGAACTTGTTGAGCACCATCTGCGAGACTCCGCCGAACATCAGCGTGTAGCCGTCTGCGGGCTGGCCGAGCACCTGCTGCGCCGCGATGATGCCGCCCGCGCCGGGCTTGTTCTCCACGACGATGTTGGCGCCCAGCGCCTTGCCCGCGTGCTCGGCCCAGAGGCGGGCTACCGTATCGGAACTGCCGCCGGCCTGCTGGGATACGACGAGGCGGATGGGACGGGCGCCCGGATAGCCCGCGGCTTCCTGCGCCACGGCCGGAGCGCCGGCCACTGCCCAGGAGAGTGCCACGGCAGCCCAACGGGCCAGGCAAGAAGTTTTGTTCATGGTATGCAATCTCCGAGGAAACAGGTTGCGTGCAGCCGTGCCCATGCCGGCTTTCGTGGAGCGATTATTCGGAGGTGCATACCCCGGGACCAGCGAATTCGCCCGATGGATCCATTAGCATTTACTCATGTCTCTTGAACACGTGGCCTGGGCACGCCGGCTGAAGATCCGGCACCTCGAATCCTTCCTCGTGCTGGACGAGGCCGGCACGCTGACCGAGGCGGCCGCGCGCATGCACATGACGCAGTCGGCCATGTCGCACTGGCTGGCGGACCTGGAGGAACTGGTGGGCATGCCCCTGGTCACGCGCGGGCGGCGCATCCAGCTCACGCCGGCCGGGGTCATCATGAAACGGCTGGCCGTGGGCGTGCTGGGCGACATCTCGCGCACGCAACTCGAACTGGGCGCGGTGGCCGCGGGCCGTAGCGCGCGCCTGCACATCGGCAGCGTGTGGGCCGGCGTGGCGCGCGGGGTACCGCAGGCGCTGGCGCAGTTCCAGACCCTGCACCCGTACATCTCGGTCACCGTATCGGAGAGCCCGTTCGGGAACCTGCTGGAGGGGCTGGAGAACCGGCAACTGGACGTGGTGGTCGGCTCGCTGGATGCACGGGCCTGGCAGGGGCGGCTGGAACACCGCGAGCTGTTCGAGGACAACGTCTGCCTGGTGGTGGGCCGGGCCAGCCGCTTCTGGGATGTGTCCGGGCCCGTGCGCCTGGCCGACCTGCTGCAGGAGAACTGGATCATGCCGCCCAAGGGCACGCTGATGCGCTCGCAGCTGGATACGGCCCTGCTCGACAGCGGCGCCTCCTGGCTGCTGCCCAAGGTGGAGACCGCCGCCATCACCACGCTGCAGGCCCTGCTGCACCAGGGCGACTATGTGGGCGTGTGCTCCGGGGCCATGGCCGAGTACCAGGCGACACTGGGCAACCTGCGCGTGCTGCCGCTGGACCGCACCATTCCCTTCGGCCCGGTGGGCGTGGTCTGGAGCCGCGACCATGCCTCGGAGGCCGTGCGGCTTTTCGTGGAGCACATCACAGGGGCCACTATGGCGGAGTAGTGTGCAGCAGGCTGCGCGCCGCCCCGGCCACGCTGGCGGCATCCACGCCGAAATGGCCCCGCAGCGCCGCGCGCGTGTCGCTGCGGCCGAAGCCGTCCGTTCCCAGGGTGAGGTAGCGGCGGCCTTCCGGCACGAAGGCGCGCACGCTCTCGGGCACGGCGCGCACATAGTCCGTGGCGGCCACCACCGGGCCCCGCGTGCCCTGCAGCACCTGCGCGAGCCAGGGCGTGCCCGGCCGGACCTCGCCCTGCAGCATGCGCCGCTCGCAGGCCACGCCGTCGCGCGCCAGTTCGCTCCAGCTGGTCACGCTCACCACCGTCACCTGCACGCCCCCGGCCGCCAGGGCCTGCGCGGCCTTGAGCACTTCGGTGAGGATGGCGCCGGAACCCAGCAGGGTGACCGCGGGCGCGTCGGCCTGGCCGTGCGGCGGCGTGGGGCCGCTGAACACATAGCAGCCGCGCAGCACGCCTTCTTCCACACCCGCCGGCAGGTCGGGCTGGGCGTAGTTCTCGTTCATGAGCGTGACGTAATAGAACACGTCGCGCTGCTCCACCAGCATCTCGCGCATGCCGGCATCGATGATGACCGCGAGTTCGCCGGAGAAGGCCGGGTCGTAGGCCTTGCAGTTGGGGATGGTGGCGGCCACGAGGTGGCTGGAGCCGTCCTGGTGCTGCAGCCCTTCGCCTCCCAGCGTGGTGCGGCCCGAGGTCGCGCCCAGCAGGAAGCCCCGCGCACGCTGGTCGGCCGCGGCCCAGATGGCGTCGCCCACCCGCTGGAAGCCGAACATGGAGTAGTAGATGTAGAACGGCAGCATGGCCAGGCCGTGTACGCTGTAGCTGGTGGCGGCGGCCGTCCAGCTGGCGATGGCGCCGGCCTCGCTGATGCCTTCTTCCAGGATCTGGCCGTCCAGCGCCTCGCGGTAGCTCAGCACCGAACCGATGTCTTCGGGCGCGTAGCGCTGGCCCAGGCTGCTGTAGATGCCCACCTGCTTGAAGAGGTTCGCCATGCCGAAGGTGCGCGCCTCGTCGGCCACGATGGGCACGATGCGCGGGCCCAGCTGCGCGTCCTTGAGCAGCGTGCCCAGCATGCGCACGAAGGCCATGGTGGTGCTCATCTCCTTGCCCTGGGCCTGCAGCGCGAACTGGGCGTACTGCGCCACGGGCGGCACCGGCACCACGTCGCAGGCCGTCTCGCGGCGCGGCAGCGTGCCGCCCAGGGCGGTGCGGCGCTCGCGCAGGTAGCGCATCTCGGGGCTGTCCTCGGCCGGCTTGAAGAACGACAGGCCCGTGGCCTGCGCGTCGGTCAGCGGCAGGTTGAAGCGGTTGCGGAATTCCAGCAGGTCGCATTCATCCAGCTTCTTCTGGCTGTGCGTGGTCATCTTGCCCTGCCCCGCCGTGCCCATGCCGTAGCCCTTCTTGGTGTGGGCCAGGATCACGGTGGGCTGGCCGCGGTGGGCGGCAGCGGCGGCGTAGGCGGCATGGATCTTCACCAGGTCGTGGCCGCCGCGCTTCAAACGGTCGATCTGTTCGTCGGTCAGGCCCTGGGCCAGCGCCGCCAGTTCCGGAGACTGGCCGAAGAAGTGGTCGCGGTTGTAGCGCCCGTCCTTGGCGGCGAAGGTCTGCATCTGCCCATCCACCGTGCCGCCCAGCGTGCGGGCCAGCGTACCGGTCAGGTCGCGCGCGAAGAGGCCGTCCCAGTCGCTGCCCCAGAGCAGCTTGACCACGTTCCAGCCTGCGCCCGCGAAGAGCCGTTCCAGCTCATCGACGATGCGGCCGTTGCCGCGCACCGGGCCGTCGAGCCGCTGCAGGTTGCAGTTGACCACCCAGACGAGGTTGTCCAGCCCCTCGCGCGCAGCGAGGGTCAGTGCGCTCATGCTCTCGGGCTCGTCCATCTCGCCGTCGCCAAACACGCCCCACACTTTCCGCTCCTGGCAATCCAGCAGGTGGCGGTGCGTGAGGTAGCGCATGAAGCGCGCGTGGTAGATGCTGCTGATCGGCCCGATGCCCATGGAGCCCGTGGGGAACTGCCAGAAGTCGGGCATGAGCCAGGGGTGCGGGTAGCTGGAGAGGCCCTGCGCGCCCGCCGCGGGCGCGGTGATCTCCTGGCGGTAGTGCTGCAGGTCGTGTTCGGTCAGCCGGCCTTCGAGAAAGGCGCGCGCATAGACGCCCGGCGCGCTGTGGGGCTGGAAGAACACGAGGTCGCCCCGGTGCTGGCCGGGGCCCGTGCCCTCGCGGGCGCGGAAGAAGTGGTTGAAGCCGGCTTCGAACAGGTCGGCCGCGCTCGCATAGCTGGCGATGTGGCCGCCGAGTTCGCCGTAGGCCTGGTTGGCGCGCACCACCATGGCCAGGGCATTCCAGCGCATGAGGGAGGCCAGCCGTTCCTCGATGGCCAGGTCGCCGGGAAACACGGGCTGGGACTCCACCGGCACGGTGTTCACATAGGGCGTGTTCAGCGTGGGCTGCCAGCCGGTGTGCTGCTGGCGCGCCAGGGCCGCGAGTTCGTCCAGCACGAAACGGGCGCGCTCCGGCCCCTGGGTGGCGACCAGGGCCAGGAACGCGTCGCGCCATTCGGCGGTTTCCTCCGGATCGGCATCGGCAGCGGGAGCGCCGGAGGACATGGTGGCGGCCTGGGCACCCAGGGCATGGAGCGGCAGCGGAGCATTCATGCCGAAGCACTCTACCGGGCCCGGGGCGGCATGGGCGACTGTTCGGCATCCTGGCAAACCCCGAATTCCGACATTTCATGCCGACAGTCTTCTAAACTGCAGCACATGAAGCTGGACACGATCGATCTGCGGATCCTGGCCGAACTGCAGGCCGACGGCTCGCTCTCCAACGTAGAGCTGGCGCGCCGCGTGCATCTCTCGCCCTCCCCCTGCCTCGCGCGCGTCAAGGCGCTGGAGGCCTCGGGGGTGATTGCGCGCTACGTCGCCCTGGCGAACCCGGCCGTGCTGGGCCTGGGGCTGAATGTGTTCATCAGCATCAGCCTGAAATCGCAGGCCAAGGAGGCGCTGGCGCAGTTCGAGCGCCGCATCGCCGAGCACGACGAGGTCATGGAGTGCTACCTGATGAGCGGCGACTCGGACTACCTCATCCGCGTGGCCGTCGCCGACATCGGCGCGCTGGAGCGCTTCATCCTGGAGCAGCTCACGCCCATTCCGGGCATCGAGAAGATCCGTTCCAGCTTCGCGCTCAAGCAGGTGCGTTACAAGACCGCCCTGCCCTTGCCGCTGCCGCCCGCGTGAGCGCGCAGCGCCGCGGCCATTCCAACCACCGCGGCCTCACCACGCGGCGTCGAACAGCTCCAGCTGCGGCGGGCCCAGGTACAGGTCGCGCTTCTGGCCGGCATTCGCATGCGCGGCGCGGAACGCCTCCGAACGCGTCCAGTCCTCGAAGTGCGCGCGCGACTCCCACACGGTGTGCGAGGCGAACAGGGTGTGCTCCGCGGTGGTCTCGCCGCGCAGCAGGTGGAACGACTGGAAACCGGGCACCTGGGCCAGGTGGCTGTCGCGCTGACGCCAGATTTCGACGAATTCGTCCTCGCGGCCGGGGACGATGCGGAAACGGTTCATGGCGATGAAAAGAGGCATGGCTGGGCGTTATGGGTGGATCAGGGTGCGGCGCTCGCGGCCACCGATGGCGCAGGCACGGCCGTGGCCTGTGCAGGCGCATTGGCCGAGACCAGCCGGCGGCGCACATCGGCCAGCACGGCCTTGACCCGGCGTGCGTTCTCCGGCCCGATGCGCAGCATCATCTTCTGGCCGCTGGACAGCGCCTGCAGGTGCGGATCGGCGAACTCGTAGCGCACCCAGGGCCGGGTGGACGGCACGTCGCCCTGCACGCGGGTGAGCTGCAGGCGCAGCGGGCCGCGCGGCTCGGGTGTTTCCTGCAGATGGCCCAGCACGGCCACGAGCCGGTCGTTGAAGTAGCCCTTGGGATAGCCCAGGTCCACATAGGTCTGCTGGAACAACGGGTAGAGCTGCCGGTAGAGCAATACCGCGCGGTCGCGCGGTATTGCTTCCACCAGGGCAACCAGGGCCTGATAGCGCGCGGCATTGGCCGGAGCAATCGTGGCGTGCAGCGGTGCGCCGTTCTCGTCCACCGCGCTGCCGGGCTCCGCCTGCACCGCCAGGTGCTGCGGCGCGGGCTGCACGGGCCACAGGCGCGACGGCGCCTGCGTCCGGGGCAGGTTGTCCACGGTGACCACGATGCGCCGCACGATGTCATCGAGGTGCAGCAGTGCAGCGATGCGATCGCTCCCCAGCCACTCGCCCAGCGCCTGCGTGATGAAGGCGTCGGAGTCCTTCAGTGAAGGAGGCGGCGGCGCCTGCGCAGAATCCACCGGGTGCTGCGGCCCGGAGGCCACGGGTTCCGGCACGGATGCCGGCGCCTCGGCCACGCGAGGCTCGGGCGCCTGGGTGGCGGGTGGTTCCGCCGTGCGCGCGGACGGTGGAACCCACCCGAACCACCAGGCGGCACCCGCCAGCGCCGCGGCGCCGGCCACGCCTGCCAGTACCCAGCCCACGGGCGATGCACGGCGTGGCAAAGAGGACGGTGGGCGGAAATCCTTGGGATCGGAATCGGGCATGCGGAAGTCTTTCGCGAACGGAAACGCGGCGCGCGCCGCGGTGGAACGCAGGGCCTGCGAAAAGCCGCCCCGCCACCGGCCATTGTGGAGCCGCACTGCGCCCGGCGCGGTAAGCGCATGTGACCGGATGCGCAGGCAGCCGCCACAGCGGCGGAGTCAGCGCGCGAGCACCTCGGCCGCACCCAGGGCGGCCAGCCAGTCCATCGCCTCGCGCAACTCACCGGGGCGGATCTCGTGCATGCCGGGGTACTCCCGGTAGGTCAGGGCCAGCGGCAGGCCACGCGCATGGTCGCGCAGGGCACGGGCGTTCGCCAACGGAATCACGTTGTCCTGCTCGCCATGGCTCACCCACAGCGCACGGCCCCGCAGCGCGGCAGGTTCGACCGCATGGGGCAGCACCTGGGGCAGCAGCCGGCTGTGCCAGACCATGGCGGCCTGCAGCAGTTCCGGCCGGGTGAGCAGCAGGGACAGCGCCATGATGCCGCCCTGGCTGAAGCCGCCCACCACCACGCGCTCCGGCGGCACGCCGAGCTGCGCTGCGGCGCTTTCCACGGTGCGCGCCAGCAGGCTGCGGCTGGCGATTTCCTGGGCTTCGTGGATGGTGCGGCTGCCATCGGGCTCCACCGAGAACTCGAACCAGGTGTTCGCCCCCGGCCCCATGGCGTAGGGCGCGCGCAGGCTCAGCACGTGGAAGTGGCCGGGCACGGCGGGCGCGAGCGAGAAAAGGTCTTTTTCGTGGCTGCCCACGCCATGCATGAGCACCAGCAGCCAGGGCTGCACCGTGTCCGGAGCAGCGGGGCGGCCGAGGAAAGCGAGCGGCAAATCCAGCAGGGGGGGCGGCGCGAAGGAAGTGGTCTGGGTCATCGGCACTTGGAGCGGCTGGGCGCCCCGGAGTTTCACGCGGCCGCGGCTTCGGGCCCGAGGGCGAAGGCATCCATCGCCAGCGAGCCATGCATCACCTCCCGGCTCAGGTAGGCCGGCACGCGGTCTTCGCCGGCCGCGCCGAGGGCGAAGAAGAGCGGCAGGAAATGGTCGTCGCCAGGGTGCGCGCGCACGGCGTGCGGGGCCCGGCTGCGGTATTCCAGCAGTTCCTCCACGTCGCCCCGCTGCAGCGCGCCTTCCACCCACCGGGAGAACTCGGTCACATAGGGCTGCGCACCGCGCGCGCCGCCGAAGAACTCGGAGAGGTTGTGGGTCATGCTGCCCGATCCCAGCACCAGCACGCCCTGCGCGCGCAGGCCCCGCAGCGCCGCGCCCAGGTCGTACACCTCGCGCGGGCCCGCATCGGCGGGCAGCGCGACCTGCACCACCGGCAGATCGGCATCTGGAAAGAGGTGCATCAGGGGCACCCAGGCGCCATGGTCAAAGGGCCGCTGCGCATCACCCTGCGCATCGAAGCCGGCGGCCTGCAGTAGCGAGAGGACCTCCCCGGCCAGCCCGGGCGCGCCAGATGCGGGATAGCGCAGCGCATAGAGCGGCTCCGGGAAGCCCCCGAAATCATGCCAGGTGGCCGGCTGCGCGCCGGTCATGACGCGCACGCCGCGCGCCATCCAGTGCGGCGACATCACCACCACGCCGCGCAGCGCGGGAAAGCGCCGCCGCAGCCCGTCCGCCCAGGCACGCAGCGCCGGGCCGGTCTCCCCTGCTTCCAGGGCGAACATGGGCGAGCCGTGGGAAACGAACAGTGCGGGCACTTCGCGCTCCGGCGCAGGGACAGGCACGGCGGAAGAGGAAGGCGTGGCGGAAAGCGGTGCGGTCGAAGACATGGCGGTTCGGTCGGCGTGGCAGGACAACGGAAGATGGCACGGGACAGTGCCCTGTCCCGAATGTATGCGCGCGCAGCCACGAACCCAAGGCCCGCGCGGCAAACACATCGTTGCAGCTGCCGCACCAATCCGGGCAGGATGGTAGCCCGGCAGGAGCAGGGATCAGCCCGCGTCCCGCACCCGGCCCCGCAGTGCCTTGGTGCCGGAGCGCTCGCGCTTGTCCTGCAGGCGGCGCTGCCGCTCGCCGTAGGAAGGCTGGGTGGCGCGGCGCACGCGGGGCGGCCGGGCGGCGCGGGCCACCAGGGCGTCGAGCCGCTGCAGCGCGTCCATCCGGTTGGCCTCCTGCGTGCGGAACTGCTGCGCCTTGATGACCACCACGCCGGCCTGCGTGATGCGGGCATCGGGCAGCGCCAGCAGCCGGGCCTTGACATCCTCGGGCAGCGACGAGGCCACGATATCGAAGCGCAGTTGCACCGCACTCGACACCTTGTTCACGTTCTGGCCGCCCGGCCCCTGGGCCCGCATGGCGGTCAAGACGACCTCGCGCTCGTCCACCCGCAGCGGCGCGCGGCCGGCCGCTGAGGGCATGCGGGGCGTACCGTCCGCCATGGCGTCAGGCGCCCCGGGGCGCCGCGGCACCGGCATGGAGCGCGGCGCGCAGCGCTTCCTCGAAGGGTCCGGGCCGCTCGAACTGCACCCAGTGCCCGGCGTCCGGCACCAGGGCCAGCCCCCGGAAATCCGGCGCGGCCGCGCGGTAGGCGCCTTCCAGCGCGGCGATCCACTCGCGGTAGAGCGTATCGCGCGCGCCATAGATGGCATGCACCGGGCAGCGCACGGACGGCAGTGCCCGGGCCAGCGCGTCGGTATGGGCCAGGCGCCGGCGCGGCATGCGGTCGCGCACGACGTTGGCCCGGTGCAGGTCCAGCGCGAGCCCGTCGATCAGCGATGTGTCGTGCAGCATCAGCTCGGCCAGGTTGTGGCGGTGTGCGGCCTCCTGCGCCGCCGGGGACGCCAGGTGGCGCCAGCCCTTGAGCGTGATCTGGCGCTCCGGCACCACGCCCATGGCGGGCGCCCCCACCAGCACCAGTTGGCGGGCCAGCGACGGTTCGGCCGCCAGCAGCAACCCGGCCGTGAGCCCCCCGAAGGAGAAGCCCACCAGATCGCAGCGCGTATCGCCCCACAGCGCGCGCATGCCCTGCGCGAGCGGCGCCACCAGCGCGTCGGCGTCGGCACCGCCGGGCGGCACGGCCGAATCGCCGAAGCCCGGCAGGTCGGGCACCCAGACCGTGCGGCCCCAGGAGCGCAGCGTATCGATGTTGCGCACCCAGTGCGTCCAGCTGCCGCTGCCGCCGTGCAGCAGCACCAGGGGTGGCGCTGCAGGCTCCGGTGGGCCGCTCGCCTGCCAGACATGCCAGACGATGGTGCCGTCGCCGCAGGGCGTGGTGCGGATGCCGGCCTGCGCGGCGAGCGTGGCTGCCTCGGCGGGCAGGGAGGGTACTGGCGAGGCAGCAGCCATCACCAGCCAGCCACCGCGTCGATCGCCAGGGCGTAGCCCGGCACCCCGAAGCCGCACATCACGGCCCGTGCCGCGCTGGCGATGCAGGAATGGTGGCGGAAGCTCTCACGCGCATGCACATTGCTGATGTGCAACTCGACCAGCGGCACTCCCGTGCCCTTCACGGCATCGAGCAGCGCCACGCTGGTGTGGGTGTAGGCCGCCGCGTTCAGCACCACGCCGGCCAGCTGGCCCGCCGCGTGCAGGCGGCCGGCCTCGTGGATCCAGTCCACCAGGTCGCCTTCGTGGTTGCTCTGGCGGAACTGCAGCGCCAGCCCGTGGCGGGCGCAGGCGGCTTCGCAAAGCTGCTGCACGTCTGCGAGGGTCTGCGAGCCATAGACGGCGGGCTCGCGGGTGCCGAGCAGGTTCAGGTTGGGGCCGTTGAGGACGAAAACGGAACGGGGCGTGGTCACGGGGGCTTCACTCCTGGGACGGGCACCGGCGCCCTGCCGACCCCGGCACGGCCCGCCGCGCGCATCCGTCGCCCTGATTATCCACGCCGCAAAAAAAGAAGGGCCCCCTTGCGGGGGCCCAAGTGGGCGGCCGTGGCGAACGGGCCGCCCGGGGAGGATGCACAGGCCGGGCTCAGCGCCAGTAGCCGCCGCGGTGCCAGTGGGGGGGACGGTTGTAGTAGCCGTAACCGCCGTACACCACCGGAGGGGGAGGCGGCGCGTAGTACACAGGCCGGGGAGGCGGTACATAGGCCACGGGCGGCGGGGCGTAGTACACGGGCGCCGGGGGTGAGTAATACACGGGCGGCGGGGCCACGTAGGTCACCGGGGGGCTGTAGATGACACCCGGGCCGGTGCCAACGCCCACCGACACGCCGGGGGAATTGACGCCGATGGACCAGTACACGTCGCGCGCCTGCGCGGCACCCGAGGCGGCCAGAAGGGCCAGCCCGACGCCGGCCGCGGCGGCGAT
Organism: Paracidovorax avenae; assembly: GCA_003029925.1. Taxonomy (GTDB): domain Bacteria; phylum Pseudomonadota; class Gammaproteobacteria; order Burkholderiales; family Burkholderiaceae_C; genus Paracidovorax; species Paracidovorax avenae_A. Next base: position 3,230,681 of record CP028296.1, read on the forward strand.
GGCTGCGAAGGAACGGCTTTTGGTCATGGAAGTTCTCCTTGGAAACGGGCCCGGCGCCGCCGGGAAGGCGGGGACGCGCCCCATGCGCTCTATAACGCGCCACATGCCCCGCAGGATGGCACAAATGCCGAACAATCTTGTTTCCGGACGTAGCGGCGTTTGTTGCAGTGGGTTACCGGCAGGGACGGCATCCTAGAATGCGCCCATGAGTTCGCATGCCCCCTCCCCCGCGACGGCCGAGTCCGCCAAACCGAGCAATTTCCTGCGCCAGATCATCGAATCCGACCTCGCCCAGGGCACCTACGCCCAGGCCCGCTGGGCCGGCACGCCGGGCGACGCCGCCCACCACGCCGCCGGCCAGCCCGATCCCGCGAAGATCCGCACCCGCTTCCCGCCCGAGCCCAACGGCTACCTGCACGTGGGCCATGCCAAAAGCATCTGCCTGAATTTCGGGCTGGCGCGCGACTATGGCGGAGTGTGCCACCTGCGCTTCGACGACACCAACCCCGAGAAGGAAGACCAGGAATACGTCGATGGCATCATCGACGCCGTGCGCTGGCTGGGCTTCGACTGGACGCAGATCGGCCAGGCCCCCGGCACGGCCGCGCCCTACCAGGCCAGCGACTACTTCGACTTCATGTACCGCGCGGCCGAGCACCTGATCGAGACCGGCCACGCCTACGTGGACGAGCAAAGCCCCGAGGAGATGCGCGCCAACCGCGGCGATTTCGGCAAGCCCGGCGTGGACAGCCCCTTCCGCTCCCGCACGCCCGCCGAGAACCTGGCACGCTTCCGCGAAATGCGCGATGGCCAATTGCCGGATGGGGCAGCCGTGCTGCGCGCGAAGATCGACATGGCCTCGCCCAACATCAACCTGCGCGATCCGGCCATCTACCGCATCAAGCACGCCGAGCACCACCACACCGGCAACAAATGGTGCATCTACCCGATGTACACCTTCGCGCATCCCATCGAGGACGCGCTGGAGCGCATCACCCACAGCATCTGCACGCTGGAGTTCGAAGACCAGCGCCCCTTCTACGACTGGCTGCTGGACCGCCTCGCCGAGGGCGGCCTGATCGCCACGCCGCAGCCGCGCCAGTACGAGTTCGCGCGCCTGAACCTGACCTACGTGGTGACCAGCAAGCGCAAGCTCAAGCACCTGGTGGACAGCGGCATCGTGAACGGCTGGGACGACCCCCGCATGCCCACCATCGTCGGCCTGCGCCGCCGCGGCTACACGCCCGAGGCCCTGCAACTGTTCTGCGAGCGCATCGGCGTGACCAAGGACTACTCCTGGATCGACTACGCCACGCTGGAAGGCTGCCTGCGCGAGGACCTGGAGAACCAGGCACCCCGCGGCATGGCCGTGCTGGACCCGGTGAAGCTCGAACTCACCAACTGGGACGAAGTCTTCGGCACCGGCCACCTGGAACCCTGCCAGTTGCCCGCCCTGCCCCATCCGCCCGAAGGCACGCAAGCGCCCGTGCGCCACTTCACGCTCGGCAAGGACGTCTGGATCGAGCGCGAGGACTTCGAGGAAACCCCGCCGAAGGGCTACAAGCGCCTCTTCCCGGGCAACAAGGTGCGGCTGAAGGGCGGCTACGTCATCGAATGCACCGGCTGCGAGAAGGATGCCGAAGGCAAGGTGACGAAGGTGCTCGCGACCGTGGTGCCCGACACCAAGAGCGGCACGCCCGGGGCCGACAGCGTGAAGGTGAAGGCCGCCATCACCTGGGTGGGCGTGGCCGACGGCGTGCCCGCCGAAGTGCGCCTGTACGACCGCCTGTTCACCGACGCCCAGCCCGATGCCGGCGGCAAGGACTTCCTGGCACTGCTCAACCCGGACAGCCTGAAGGTGGTGACCGCCTACGTCGAGCCCTCGCTGGCCGGTGCGCAGCCGGACGACAAGTTCCAGTTCGAGCGGTTCGGGTATTTCGTGGCGGACCGCAGGGACCATGCGCCGGGCAAGCCGGTGTTCAACCGGGTCACCGGCCTGAAGGACAGCTGGGGCAAGTAGCCTCGGCGATACCCGCATAACGCAGGAGTCTCCGCCATGCTGGCCAACCTTACGCCCTTCCTGCTCCACTGGGCCATCACGGCGTTCGCGCTGTGGGCGGCCAGCCATGTGTTCAAGGGGCTGCGGTTCGGCAGCACCGGCGCCCTGGTGGTCGCCGCCCTGCTGCTGGGCCTGGCCAATGCCGTGGTGCGGCCGCTGCTGGTGGTGCTGACGCTGCCGCTCACGCTGCTGACCTTCGGGCTCTTCCTGCTAGTCATCAACGCGCTCGTGCTGATGCTGGTGGGCAAGCTGGTCCACGGTTTCCACATCGACGGCTTCTGGACCGCCTTCTGGGCGAGCATCTTCATGGCGCTGCTGAGCCTGCTGCTGGGCAGCTTCGTGCTGGGCGGATCGCCGGAATTCACGATCCAGAAGGGTCCGGCGGCAGGGCCATTCTGGCTGTAGCCCCGGGCTGGGCACGTTCCCGCGGGCCATGCGGAGGTGTGCGGAAAACGACTATGCATAGTCGAAACCGTTCTGCCGCGCCGTGGCGTTGCGCGGCGGTTCGGACCTATGGTCGGCGGTTTGCCCTTTCTTCACGCAACCGCCATGCCCGTACCGACCCCGCCCGCTCCCGAGCCGCCCCCGACCGTTGACGCCGCCACGGCGCGCACCTGGCTCAACGATGGCCAGGAGATCGCCCTGCTGGACGTGCGCGAAGCCGGCCAGTTCGGTGAAGGCCATCCGTTCTTCGCCGTACCGGCGCCCTACAGCCGCCTGGAGCGGGACGTGCCCCGGCTGGTGCCCGGCCGCGGCACGCGCACCGTGCTGATCGACCAGGGCGACGGCGTGGCCGCGCGTGCGGCTGCCCGCCTGGCCGGGCTGGGCTACACCGATCTGCACGTCCTGGAAGGCGGAGCGCCAGGCTGGGCGGCGGCCGGCTACACCCTGTTCCAGGGGGTGAACGTGCCGTCCAAGACCTTCGGGGAACTGGTGGAGCATGCCTTCGGCACGCCGCACATCGGCACGGCCGAACTGCAGCGCCGCCAGCAGGCAGGCGAGCCGCTGGTGCTGCTGGATGGCCGCACGGTGGAAGAGCACCACAAGATGACCATCCCGGGGGCCCTGCCGGTGCCGAACGGTGAACTGGCACGCCACTGGAGCGCGCTCGCGCCCGATCCGGCCACGCCCATCGTCATCCACTGCGCCGGCCGCACGCGCAGCATCATAGGCGCGCAGATCCTGCGCAGCCTGGGCGTTCCCAATCCGGTGCTGGCCCTGGAGAACGGCACCCAGGGCTGGGCCCTGTCCGGACTGGCGCTGGAGCGTGGCAGCCGGCGCGCATCCCCTGCCCAGCCCCCGGTTCAGGCAGCGGACCGTGAACGGGCGGCCCGTGTCGCCGCGGAGGCCGGCGTTCCCAGGCTGGATACCGCCGGGGCGCAGGGCTGGATCGACGATGACGGCCGCACCACCTATGTGCTCGACGTCCGCACGGCCGGCGAGTTCGCGGCCGGCACGCTCGCCGGGGCGCGCCATGCGCCGGGCGGCCAGTTGCTGCAGGCCGCGGACCAGACCATCGGGGTGCGCCGCAGCCGCGTGCTGCTGCTGGACGACGATGGCGTGCGCGCACCGGTCGTGGCTGCGTGGCTGCGGTGGCAGGGCCATGAGACGGCCACCGTGGAAGGCGGCATACGCTGAAGGAGACCTTCTCGTCTTCGCCGTAAACGTTGCCGGCGTCCACGAAGGTGAACACGCGCAGCGTACGGTCG
>CP028296.1:3241617-3272621 GCA_003029925.1 Paracidovorax avenae
TTCGCAGGCCTACCGCCGGCAGCACGCCCGAGGCGCGCTCTGGTCCGTGCGCCCGCGCCTGGCTGCCGACGTGCAGGCCGCCGCGCAGGCGCGCCGCGCGCCGCTGCTCATCCTGGCATCCGACGCCGAAAGCGCCGCGCTGGCGGCCAGCGAGATCGCGCCCGGGGCGGCGACCAGTGTGCACTGGGCGCTGGCGCCCGACTGGACGGCCGCGGGGCTGCCCGTGGAAAGCTCGCCGGGGCTGCCGGACGACGGCGACGCGATCGACTATCTGTTCTTCGTGCACGACCGCCACGACGGCAACCTGGAGGCGGCGCGCCGCTACCTGGCATGGGAGACCGGCCTGATCGCCCAGTGCGCACCCGACGAGCTGTCCGGCTTCCAACTGCCCGCCACCGTGCCCCACGGCAGGTGACGGGCCCGGGCGGCTGGCACGCCCGCCGCATATCGATCCTCGGAAACGTTTGTTGCCGCATGCCGCGTGGCGCCAGAAGATCGGAACCTGTTCGCTCTCCCATGAGCGCCTTTTCCGCTCCGCCTCCCTCCTGCCAACGATGCACCACGCCATGCGCCACGCTCCCGCCGCTCCCCGCTCCCACGTCCCGCTCCTGGCCGGCATCGCTGCCGTGTTGACCCTGATGGCAGGAACGGCCCATGCCGACGCCACGCTCGAGAAGATCCGGCAGCGCGGGAAAGTCTCCATCGGCGTGCTGGTCAACGGCGGCCCCTTCGGCTCCATCGACCCGGCCAGCCAGCAACTGGTGGGCTGGAATCCCGACCTCGCCCGGGCGCTGGCCAAGGGGCTGGGGGTGGAGGCCGACCTGGTGCAGGTCCAGACGGCGACGCGCGTGCAGTTCCTGCAGGCCGGCAAGGTCGATCTGCTGATCGCATCGATGGAACTGAACCCCGAGCGCGCTGCCATCCTGGGCTACGCGCCCACCCCGTTCTACCGCGTGGGCGGCACGGCCGCCGTGCGCAAGGACAGCGGCATCCAGAAATGGGAAGACCTGCGCGGCAAGCCGGTGTGCCTGTCGCAGGGCAGCAGCTACGCCAGGCCGCTCACCGCCGAATACGGTGCGCAGGTGCAGGGTTTCAAGACCGCCTCGGATTCGCTGCTGGCGCTGCGGGGCGGCAACTGCGTGGCCGTCGTGCACGACAGCACGCTCATCCATCCGCTGCTGCGCACCAACGCCGAGTGGAGCCAGTACGCCGCCCCCATAACCACCGAACTGCTGCCCGCGCCGTCCGTGGTATGGACCCGCAAGGGCGAAGCCGACACCATCGCCGCGGTGGACAAGGTGGTGCAGGACTGGCACCGCAGCGGCTGGCTGATCGCCACGGAAAAACGCCTCGGCATCGAGCCGGCCAACCCGCTGCTGCCCGAACTGCAGGCGAAGTTCCAGGCCGCGGCCCACTGAGCCCGGCATGCACGACACCGGCCTGCTCGCCCAGGGCGTGGAAGCACTCCGGGGCATCGGCCTGGACTACGCCTTCGTGCTCGACGCCACCGAGCGCCAGGCCTTCGTGCGCGGCATGGGGGTGACGGTGCAGCTGGCCCTGCTCACCATTCCCTGCAGCCTGGCGGCCGGCGTGGTGCTGGCGGCCTGCATGGCCTCCGGGCGTGCCTGGCTGGCTCGCCCCGCGCGCGCCTTCGTCGAGGTGACGCGCAACACGCCGACGCTGGTGCAGCTGTACTGCGCCTTCCTCGTGCTCAACATGCTCATCACGCAGCAGCTGCGCGACTGGGGCGCGGGCCAGAACCCGCTGACGCCGTTCGTGTGGGTGGTGGTCGTCGTTTCGCTGCACAAGGGCGCGTTCCATGCCGAGGCGCTGCGCGCCGGCATCGAGGCCGTGCCCGCCACCACGCTGGAGGCCGCGCGCTCGCTGGGCTTCTCGCAGCGCCAGTTGCTGGCGCGGGTGCAGCTGCCGCTGGCCGCCCGCTTCGCCCTGCCCTCCCTGGTGAACAACCTCGTGGACCTGGTGAAAATGACGGCCGTGGCCTCGGCCATCGCCGTGGGCGACGTGACCTATGAATCGATCATGATCTGGTCGCAGCGCGACAACGTGCTCGAACTGCTGCTGCTCATCCTGATCTGGTTCGGCCTGCTGACCTGGCTGGTGAGCCTGGCGGGCCGCTGGCTCGAGGAACGCTGGAGGATGCCCGGTTATGGCCCATGACGCCGTCCTGGGGCCGGTGCCTGCCGCCCCCCTGCTGAATGCGTTGCGCAGCGGCGCGCGCAACCCGTGGCTGGTCGGCGCCGTGGCGGCGCTGGCCGTGGTGGCCACGTGGAACGCCACCGGTACCACGCCCCGCGCTTTCGGGCACCTGTGGAACTGGCTGCCCGCGCTGCTGCGCGGCCTGTGGGTGAACATCGAGATCAGCGTGCTGGCGGTGGCACTGGGCACGGCCGTGGGCCTGGTGGTGGGCGCGCTGTCGCTGTCGCCCGTGCATGCCGTCCGCGTGGCGGCGCGCTGCCATGTGCAGGTGTTCCGCAATGCCCCCATCCTGGTGCTCATCTACTTCACCACCTATGTGTTCCCGTTCGAGGTGCACCTGGTGCAGTGGACCTTCCCCTTCCCCGACTGGGTGAAGGTGGTGCTGGGCCTGGCCCTGCCCACCAGCGCCAACGTGGCGGAGATCTTCCGCGGCGCGATCCAGTCCATTCCCGCCGCGCAGTGGGAGGCCGCGCAGTCGCTCGCCTTCCGGCGCAGCCAGATCTTCCGGCTGGTGGTGCTGCCGCAGTGCGCGCGCCGCATGCTGCCGCCGTGGATGAACCTGTACGCCAGCATCACCATGAGTACCTCGCTGGCCTCGCTGGTGGGCGTGCACGACGTGGTGGACACGGCCCAGATCGCCAGCAACACGGTGGCGCGCACGGACTTCACCATCCTCGTGTATTTCACGCTGCTGGCGCTGTTCTTCGCCTACTGCTACCCCATCGCCCGCGCCACGCGCGCCCTGGAACAACGCCATGAACGCCACTGATGCCTTCCTCGCCTCCCTGAAGCCCCCTGCGGAGGAAGCCGCCGCCCCCCTGGTGCACCTGCAGGACGTGCACCTGTCCTTCGGCGAAAACGCGGTGCTCCGGGGCATCGACGTGCAGGTGCGCCGCGGCGAGGCCGTTTCCATCATCGGGCCCTCGGGCTCGGGCAAATCCACCATCCTGCGCTGCATCACCGGCCTGCTGCGGCCGCAGCGCGGAGAAATCGTGGTGGGCGGCACGCGCGTGGACCGGCTCCGGACGGAAGCGGACCTGATCGCGCTGCGCAAGCGGGTCGGCTTCGTGTTCCAGCAGTACAACCTGTTTCCCCACCTCACGGTGCTGGAGAACCTGGTGATCGCGCCCACCCGCGTGGTCGGCCGCGACCGCGCCGCGGCCGAGCGGGAGGCGCGCGCCCTGCTCGACAAGGTGCGCCTGTCGCACAAGGAAACCGCCTACCCGGGCGAGCTCTCCGGCGGCCAGCAGCAGCGCGTGGCCATCGCGCGGGCGCTGGCCATGCGGCCCGAGCTGATCCTGTTCGACGAGGTGACCTCCGCCCTGGACCCCGAGACCGTGGGCGAGGTGCTGACCGTGATCCGCGATCTGGTGAAGGACGGCATGACCTGCGTGCTGGTCACGCACGAGATGCGCTTCGCCGAAGAGGTGAGCGACCATGTGTACTTCACCGAGGCCGGCCGCATCGTCGAGCACGGCCCCGCCGCACAGCTTTTCGGCCAGCCGCGCAGCGCCCGCACCCGCGAGTTCCTGCAGCGCGCGCTGGACGAAGGCGTCCGCACCCGCGAAGTGCCCGCCGCCCCCACCCCGCCGCTGGCGTTCAACCAGCTGCGCTTCGCCCTCTGACCTGCCAACGCCATCCTCCGGAGACCACCAACATGACCACGACCTCCGCTGCCACTGCAGCTACCCCCAATTCCGCTTCCACCGCCGAACGCCGCCGCCAGGCCGTCGATGCGGCCCTGGCCGACGTGCGCCGCCTCACCGCGCAGGGCACGCCCGACCGCGCCGCGCTCTCGGCCATCACAGAGCGGCTGGAGCAACTGGCCGCGCACAAGGATCTGTTCAGCCGCGCGGACTTCCCGCCGCCCGCCGAGACGGCTGGCGTGGGTGCCTCCACGCGCTACCGCCTCAACCCGGCGGACGGCGACGGCGGCCTGGCGCTGTACCTGAACTCCATCAACCCCGGCAAGACCACCGCGCCGCACAACCACACCACCTGGGCCGTGATCGTGGCGGTGGAAGGCCAGGAGGTGAACCGCCTCTACGAACGCACGGACGACCGCAGCGATCCCGCCCGCGCGCGCATCCACGTGGCGCGCGAATTCACCGTGCAGCCCGGCGCGCCCATCGCCTTCCTGCCCGACGACATCCACAGCATCGCCGTGGTGGGCACCGAACCCACGCTGCATTTCCACCTGTACGGCCAGCCGCTGGAAACCCTCACGGGCCGCGTCGCGATCGACCCCGACACCGGCGAAGTGAAGAACTACAACGCCGCCTACTTCCGCCCCAGCGAGGCCGTGGCATGAGCGGGCCGGATATCCTCCAGCACGGCAGCGCACACTCCGCGCCGCTCGGCGCCGCCACCCGGCTGCTGCATGCCGGCGCGCCCGCGCTGCGCGGCGGCTCCGGCCCCGTGAACGTGCCCGTGGTGCGCACCAGCACCGTACGCTTCGGCAGCACCGCGGACTATGCGGACCACCACCATCGCCGCACTGCGGGCGAGCGCGTGGCCTCGTACGGCCGTCACGGGCTGGACACGCACCGCGCGCTGGAAGATGCCGTCACCGCGCTGGAGGGCGGCCACCGCGCCTTCCTCGCGCCCTCGGGCCTGGCCGCCATCACGCTGGTGCTGGTCGCCCTGCTCTCCCCCGGCGACCACGCCCTCGTTGCCGACAGCGTGTACTCACCCCTGCGGCGCGTGGACGCCACGCTGCTGCAGCGCCTGGGCATCACGCTCGAATACTTCTCGCCGTCGCAGGGCGACCTGGCCGCGAAGATCCGGCCGAACACCCGGCTGATCTACGTCGAATCGCCCAGCTCGCTGCTCTACGAAGTGCTGGACCTGCCCGCCATCGCCGCCGTGGCGCGCGCCCGCGGCATTCCCCTGGCCACGGACAACACCTGGAGCGGCGGCTGGTTCTGCCAGCCCCTGCGGCTGGGCGCGAACATCTCGATCCAGGCGGCCACCAAGTACATCGCCGGCCACTCGGACGTGATGCAAGGCATCGTCGTCACCGACTCGGAAGAACTCACCGGCAGGATCGCCACCGCCTACGAAGCGCTCGGCCTCACCGTAGGTGCCGACGACGCCTACCTGGCCCTGCGCGGCGTGCGCACCCTGCCCGTGCGTCTGGCCCAGCACCAGCGCCACGCCACGCGGGTGGCCGAATGGCTGCAGGAGCAGCCACAGGTCGGGCGCGTGTTCTACCCGGCCCTACCCTCCGACCCAGGACATGCGCTGTGGAAGCGGGATTTCAGCGGGGCGAGCGGGCTGGTGTCGTTCACGTTCGCGGACGGCAACGGGGCGAATGGCCATGGGAGCGTGGATGCGCGCGGCGCGAATGCGTTCGTGGATGCCCTGCGGTTCTTCGGCATCGGGGCGTCGTGGGGTGGGTACGAGAGCCTGGCACTGGTGGCACAGCCGGAGCGGCTGCGGGAGCACAGTGCGTGGACGGGGAATGCGCCGGTGGTGCGGCTGCATGTGGGGTTGGAGGATCCGGAGGATTTGATCGGGGATCTGGGGCAGGCGTTGGGGCGGGTGGCGACGCGGGGGTGGTTGGCGGTTGCGTGAGAAGCGATGACAGCTTTGCAGCGGTAACCGACCTTCGGGCTATCCTCACGGCCGGCCGCTGTCGGCCATTAGCAGTCGGTGGTGGCAGGTGAAAGCGGGCGCTTAACGTTGGAGGTAAGCGGACTGCCGCTTGACCGAAAGGTTAGAGGGCTTATCAGTCCAGCAACTCATAGGGCGCTAATCTCCATAGACGCTCAGGGACAACTTGGAAGTCGTTGATCTCAATCGGCCCCAGCGGACCTACTAACGTACTGTGGTCTTTCCAATCTTGAATATAAAACGCGAGTCTGAAGTTCCCGTTTGGCGGTGCCTCATGTGCCTCTTGAAGCATGGCATCACCGTCGAGGGTTAGATAAGCATGTGCCCAAGCGCAACACGTTGTTTTTGGTTCTTGAAAGTTGAGTATGTCTAGGGAGTTGTCATTACCCGTGACCTCGACTTCAAACAGGGCAACATGGTTGAGATCCTCTCTTAGCTCAGCTCGGAGCTCAACGGCCCGCTCTTGAAGTACATCTTCTGGCCAGTGCCGAGTAACTCCTTTTTCTCGGAGCTCACGGATTGTTTTGATGAACTCCTCAATATCGAGATCGATGAACAACTCAATTCCATCGGCGGACAGTTTAGGCAGGTAGCTTCCCAAAAGCGTGATATTCACAGCACCCTCTAACGTGAAAGCTCAGCGGGCGGCGAAGCCGTCCGCTGGAACGAAGGGTTGAACAGCAGCATGTTGGCCAAACGGAGCAACGGTTGCCATTAGAAAACTCCGAAGACGCGCAAAATCAAGGCTCTGGGGCTTGCGCACAGGCTTCTCTGGAAGCCCACGCACAATGCCCTCACTAAGGTGCGCGAGAGCCGACGATGCATTTGCCTCTTCGAAAGCCATCGGATCGACCACAACATGAAGTGCAAGCAAAGGGGCATCTCCAGAATTGCCAACCAAGCGACTTGCAGCCGGAGGTTTTGGGAGGCTTGAAGTCGCAAAAACTACGACCATGATGCTTCCGGCAGACCAGCCGAAATCTGCATCGCCTGCCGCGTGATTGATCCAATCTTCGAGGAACAAACAAGCGTGGTTCAGCTCATCTGAAAGACCTGCGTCTTGGATGGTGGTTACGCGAAAGCGCATTTGGCTGCTGTTCAACGTTGAACATGAGCGGACGGCTTCCAGCGTGCTTCGCACGCTGGAAGCCGTCCGCTCGATGGCAGGGTTAGAACTCTTCACAGCCAGTTGCCCGTCACTGCCATAGTGCCCACGAACCAAACCCACACAGCCGCCAATGCGTTGCCGAGTTGTAGGAAGTGGACGTTCTTGTTGCCCTGGTAGCGAACGAAAGAAAGCACGACCAAGCCGACCGGAAGCAGCAACGAGGCCCAGAAGACCCAACCCAGCATTGGACGCGCAATGCCGAGCGCGTAAACCGCAAGTGCACCAAAGTACAGGATGGCCAGAGCCGCGCCATGACTTGATGTCGCGATTCGCGCCGCTCTGGTGATATTTTTCGAGTTCTGAAGGTAGACCACGCTTACGCCCAACGCGACAAGCGGCGCCCAAAGCCACTGAACCAAGGCCGCAACGTAACCCATGAGTTCTAACGTTTGAGTTCAGCGGCCGCCGTAGGCGGTCCGCTGGAACGAGAGGTTAGCTTCGTTCAACGCAAAATCATCGTACGGCCGGAATCCAACTCCGCCGGTTTCCGGATCGTCGAACACTCCGATGATCATCCGTAAGTTGTCCGGCATCTCGTCGCGAGTCATCCGTGCAAACATTCGCTTGAGTTCCTCGACCTCTGCTGGACTACTCACAATCCATACGATTGCAATTTCACTGAAGCCGCTTTCCTTTAGCTCGTAGTAGGCTCGATAGATTGGCTCTCTGACTCGGTTGATGATCATGCGTGGGTTCTGGACCACCTTGACTTCAAAGCCAAATGTCTTACCTTCTCGTTCTGCGACAAAGTCGGGAAAGCCCACTCGATTCTCTTGAACGCTCTCGAAGCGCCCCTCAAGCCAAAGCAGGACAGCTTGCTCGGCGCGCATCGCCATTTCCCGGAATTCCCGAAAGCCGATATCGCGTGCCGACCTGGTTGTCGAAAGGTCTCGAACTTCCTTCAAGGTCTCCTCTGACACTGGAGCTTTCAGGAATTCCTTCGCGTACTTTAGGAACCCTTCTGGGTTGTACATCAGCAGTGTCTCGATAAGGGCGCTTGCCCGAGCCTCTTCGATAAGTTCGGGTCGTGGGCCAATCGTCTTTGGTCCGTCGGATTCAATCTTCCGCCACCAATCTTCCTTGCCGTCGTCTGTCACAAAGATGATTGACTTAGCGTTGACAGATTTGCTGTGTTCGAGAAGTTGCTTCCAGACGAGGAAGTCGCCGTACTTTCGCTTGTAGATGATGCCGCCATGAATGTGTTCGTCAGGCTCATCTTTGTCCTTTTCTGAATCTTGATACCCTGGCGGGATCTTGAACTTGAATCGCGCCTCGGCCTGCTTGTAAAGTTCATCGACGGCCGATTGATCGCTCGGAGGCGTGCCGACTCGACCATCAAACAGAGTCTCAATCTTCTTCTTAAGAGGATCAGGCGCCGAAAGTTTCTGTTGGGTCTCTTGAAGTTGATCAAGTTCTGTAAGGAATTCGCCGGCTAGCTTTTCAAAGCCGGAAGTCAGTGCCTGCGGATTGATTAGGGAGTGCCGCTTTTGGAGTTGAAGCTTCTCCAGGTCAGCAAACAGGCTGCTCCGTGCTTTCTCAATGGTTCGCCGGACTTCGGCAAAGCGTTTGTTCTGTTCGGCGATGACCTTGAGTCGGTTTCTCTGGAACTCAAGGGCCACGTGGTGAGGTATCCAGATCCGACCAGATAACTGGCTCAGCACGTTTAGCAGTTCGTCGCGGGTGCCGGCCTGATATCGATAGAGATTCAGGAGTACGTTTGTGTCAAAGACAAAAAGAGCATTCTTCCAAACAATGCCGTAGTCTTGACTGGGCGAATCGTCGTACTGAGGGAACAGGCCCTTCATAGGTCCTCCAAGAAGCTAACGTAATGTAGACCGCACCAAACCGCAGGCCATATCTGGCGCTTGCGGTCTAAATTGGTGCGACAAAAATGCGGAAAGGGGCTTGTAGCCTAGCTTGACGGCGCGTATTCTGTATGAATATACAGTAATAAATTCAGCCATGAAACCCACCTCCCTTCCTGTGCTGCGCGCTACACGGTTGCTGGACCAAGTCCGTGAGCGAATTCGTTACAAACACTATAGCCCGCGCACCGAGCATGCCTACGTGCAATGGGTGCGCATGTTCGTGAAATGGCACGGTTTGCGGCATCTGTGAGACATGGGGTAGCAGGAAATCGAAGGTTTTCTGATCATCATGGCTGAATGGCGGCTTTAGAGGTTCTAGCTGGACGGCTGCTCAGGGTCGATTGCGGTCAGCGGACAGCCGTAGTGCGGAGGACCGCAATCAGCCACAAGCGGACTACCGCCGCCTCAACGAACTGGCTGCCGACCAACCGCCCTCAACCAAACCTCACCCCGCCCGCGTCCCCCCCCCATCCACCCGCAGGCTCTGCCCCGTGATGTAGCCCGCCCCCTCCGACGCCAGGAACGCCACGGTCGCCGCGACCTCCTCCACCCGGCCATACCGCCCCAGCGGGATTGCCGCGCGGCGCTCTTCCCATTCGGGCAGGCTGTCGATCCAGCCCGGCAGGACGTTGTTCATGCGGATGTTGTCGCGCGAAAAGCTGTCCACGAAGATGCGGGTGAACGCGGCGAGGCCCGCGCGCATGACGGACGAGGCCGGGAACAGCGCGCTGGGCTCCAGCGCCCAGGCCGAGGAGATGTTGATGATCGCTCCGCCCCGGCCCTGCCGCTGCATGCGCGGCACCACGAGCCGCGTGGGCCGCACCACGTTCAGGAGGTAGGTGTCCATGCCCTGCAGCCAGTGCTCGTCGGAGAGTTCCAGCAGCGGGGCCCGGGGGCCATGGCCGGCGCTGTTGACCAGCACGTCGATGCGGCCCCACCGCTGCTCCGCGCGCTCCACCAGGGTGCCGAGGTCTTCCAGCGACTGGTTCGATCCGGTCACGCCCACGCCGCCGAGTTCTTCGGCCAGCGCCTCGCCCTTGCCAGACGACGAGAGGATGCCGATGTGGAAGCCGTCCGCCGCCAGCCGGCGTGCCGCTGCGGCTCCGATGCCGGATCCGCCCGCGGTGACCAGTGCCACCTTTTTTTCTACTGCCATCGCCATCTCCGTCGTCGTCATGACCATCCTTGCATGCCCCCATCGGGCGTCCATTGATTGTGGAACCGCGCGGTGCTTTCAGGTCGGGAGATTGCGGCAGCCCAGTTGCTCGGATTCAGTAGAAAATCTACACCCATGACCCCACCGCTGGACCGCCTTCCCTCGCTCAATGCCCTGCGCGCCTTCGAGGTGGCGAGCCGCCATCTCAACTTCCGGCTGGCCGGGCAGGAGTTGGGCGTGACCCAGGGCGCAGTGGCGCAGCAGATCCGCGCGCTGGAGGCGGAGCTGGGCATGAAGCTGTTCGAGCGGCATCCGCGCACGCTGGTGCTGACGGCCAACGGGCAGCGCTATGTGGCCAGCGTGCGCCGCGCGTTCGACCTGCTCGCGGAGGCTACGCGGGGCCTGCGGCCCGAGCCCGGGCACCTGACGGTGAGCGTGACGCCGACCTTCGCCACCAAGTGGCTCATGCCGCGGCTGGTGGCCTATACGGAGGCCCATCCGACGACGGAACTGCGCGTGCTGGCGACCGAGCGGATCTCGCACTTCCAGACGGAGGCGATCGACCTGGCCGTGCGGTATGGCCGGCCGCCGTTCGGCCCGGGGCTGCTGGCCGACCTGCTGTTCGAGGAGTGCCTCGTGGCCGTGGGAAGCCCGCAGGCACAGGCACAGTGGGCGGGTTCTGGCCGCACCACGCTGCTGCACGACGGGCAGTCGTCCTGGGAGGAGTATTTCGAGCGGTGTGTGCCCTGCCACTTGCTGCCCGCGAACCCGGCGCAGGCGATCCGGTTCAACCAGACGACGCTGGCGATCGACGCCGCGCTCATGGGCCAGGGCCTGGCCCTGGTGCAGGAGCAGTTCGTGGCGCAGGACCTGGCCGCGGGGCGGCTGGTGCAGCCGTTCCCGGACAAGCTCCGCACCGATGCGGGGTATTACCTCGTGCACCCCCGCAAGCAGCGCCACCCGGAGGCGGTGGCGCAGGCGAGGCGGTGGTTCCTGCAACAGGCCGCGCAGTCGCAGTGATTGCGCTATGGTCCCGCGGCCCCAGCGCGGCGATCGATCACACGGCCCGGCAGGCGCGGGCTACGCAGCCGCTCCCAGCAGCCGGATGCCCGTCTGCCCTTCCCGCTCCAGCTGGGCGACCAGGCCCAGCTCCCAGTCCAGGTATTCACGGAAGCCCGCGTCCCGCCGTTGCAGGTCCCGGTGCGCATACGGGCTGTACCAGTGGTCGTCGTCGCCGGTGAGCAGGCCGGCATCGCCCGCTTCCACCGGCAGGCCGGCAGCGGCCCAGGCGGCGGTGCCGCCGGCGATGGCGCGCACGTCTCGGCCGGTGCGGGCTGCCAGTTCGGGTGCCACGGTGCGGGGCAGCAGGCCGTCGGGCGAGGTGAGCAGCACCACCTGGCCATCGGGCAGGTCGGCCACGAAGGCCGCGAGGCGGTCGGGCACGGCGAAGCGCGCGCCGGCGATGTGCTGGCGCTCGAAGGCGGCGCGCCGGTCCACGTCGAAGACGGCGGCACGGCCCTGCTCCAGCAGTGCCCGGGCCTGCTGCGGCGACACCAGCGGCGCGGGGGTGTGTGACGCGAGCACGCGCACTGGCTTGGGGCCGGTCTCCAGCGTGGCCAGGGCCGGCGGGGCGAACACGAATACTTCGTGGCCACCCAGTTGCGCGAGCCAGGCCCCGGTGGTGAGGGCACGCACGCCGTCCCAGTCGGCCAGCACGATGCGCGCGCCGCGCGTGCCGGCGTACTCGTCGGTGGCCTGCACCAGCTGGCCGCCGGGTGCCCAGCGCCAGCCTTCCAGGTGGCCGGCCTCGTATTCCTCGCGCGTGCGCACGTCGAAGCGGTAGAGCGTGCGCTCATGGGCCTGGGCCTCCAGGCGCGCCAGGCCGGCGGCATCGATGCGCTGCACCCCGGCACGCTGCGCCACGGCGGCCGCGCGCTCGCGGGCGGCGGCCAGGGTATCCGGCGAGGGCTCTGGCAGTGGCGTGGTGCGGCCGTGCGCGAGCGTGCGGCCGGTGAGCAGCCAGTCCATGGTGCCGTTGCGCAGCGAGGCCACGCGGTTGGGGATGCCGGCGTCGATCAGCGTCTGCGCGCCGACGATGCTGCGCGTGCGGCCAGCGCAGTTCACCACCACGAAGGTCTCGGGGTCGGGCGCCAGCTCGCCGATGCGATAGACCAGTTCCGCGCCCGGCACGCTGTGCGCGAAGGGCAGGCTGAAGGCCGCGAATTCCTCGGGCGTGCGGCTGTCCACCACCACGATGTCGTCGCCGCGCGCGATGCGCTCGTGCAGCTCGCCCGCGTCGATCCAGGGCGTGTGCTTCTCATGCTCGATGACTTCGCCGAAGGCCTTGCCCGGCACGTTGGTGCCGCTGAAGATCTCGTAGCCTGCGGCGGCCCAGCCGTCGGTGCCGCCCGCCAGCACGGAGACATTGCGCCAGCCCAGGCGTACCAGTTTGGCGGCGGCCTCGTGGGCCAGCGTTTCGTCGCCATCGACCAGCACGGTGCGCGTGCCGCGGCGCGGCACCAGCCGGTCGATGAGCCATTCCAGCCGCCACGCCGGCGCGGGGGCCGCGAACAGGATGTGGCGGTGCGCGAACACGCCGGTCTCGCGCACGTCGAGCACGGCAATTTCTTCGCCGTCGTGCAGCGCGGCCTTGAGCGCCTGCGGCGTGACGAGCGCATGGCGGATGGATTGAGGGGGGCCGAAGGTGCGGTAGGTACCGCCCTCGCGGGTCTCGAACACCACGCGGCCGGGCAGGCGGTCCAGCGCGCGGCCATAGAAGTGCAGGTGCAGGCCGGGCTCGTCGCCCACGAGTTCGATGGTGTGTACGTCGGTGGGCGAGAGCTGCACCGAGACGCCCGGGACCACGTCCACGGTCTTCCCGGCCGCGAGCGCGTCGCGCGCCGGGTCGGCCGTGGTGCTGCGCTCGTAGAACACGTTGCGCTCATTGCCGGAAATGCCGGCGATGATGGCCCAGGTGGTGTGGTCGTGCGGCGGCTGGGCCTTGCCGGGCAGGCCGGCCGACACGTAGAGCGCATGGCGCCCGCCCGGCTCCTCGCTGAGGCGGTACACCTGGGCTGGGTTGTCTTCCGACACCGGGAAATGCGCGGTGGGGAACAGTTCGCGCTGCAGGCCGAGCTGCTCGAGCGCCGCAGCCACGGCGCGCAACTGGTCGGGCGTGGCGGCTTCGGGATCGGGCACCAGGCGGCGCGCGGTGGCGATGAAGACCGCCACGGCGGCGGCGCGGCGGCTGGCGATGTCGCTGCCGGAGAAGTCGAGGGAGAGGGAGGTCTGGGTCATGGGGGGCCTTTGGCAAGAGCGACCCGTACGTTAGGCATCCGGCGCACCGTTCGCCAACGAAGGAAACCGGCTATCGATATGCGGCAGGCGGGATGGTCTTCAGCGGCTTGCCTGCCCGCATGGCAGGCGCGCTGGCGTCATATCCATAGTCGCGAATCTTCGTTCCGCCGCGGGGGATGCAGGCCTAGGCTGAACGCAGGCTCCCGGCCCGTCCGGGCTGTTTCGTTTCCCTTGTGGTATGTACCATGCTCCTCTCCCGAAAGAACGTGTTCACCGCCATCACGGCAGCGGTCGTGCTGGCCGCCTTCGCCGCCACCACCCTGCATGCCTCCCGTTCGCACGCCGCATCGGACGCGGCGGCCGGGTTCCCCTCCAGGCCCGTGCGCATCATCGTTCCGGTGGCACCCGGCGGCAGCGCGGACAAGCTCACCCGCACGCTGGCCGACCGGCTCGGCGCACTCTGGGGCCAGAGCGTGATCGTGGAGAACGTGGCCGGTGCCAGCGGCACCATCGGTGCGGCCCGGGTGGCCAAGGCAGCGCCGGACGGCTACACGCTGCTGCAGCAGGGCGAGGGACTCACGCTCAACGGCATCCTGTTCCGGGGGCTGCCCTACGACACGGACAAGAGCTTCACGCCCATCATCAAGGCAGTGGTGAATCCGCAGATCCTGGTAGTGCATCCGGCCACCGGCATCACCAGCCTGGCCGACTACGTGGCACGGGCCCGGGCCCGGCCCGAAAGCATCAGCCTGGGGCTGCCGGGCAATGGCGGCATCGCCCACGTGGCGCACGAGATCCTGTCGCAGGAGACGGGCGCGCGGGTGAACTACATCCCCTACCCCGGCGGCGGCCCGGCCACCGTGGACGTGCTGGCCGGCCACACGGATGCGACCCTGATCACCCTGGCCGCCGTGACCGACCATGTGCGTGCCGGCAAGCTGCGGGCCCTGGCGGTGACCACCAGCTACCGGTCCCCCGCCCTGCCCGCGGTGCCCACCGTGGCCGAAGCCGGAGGGCCGCCCGGGTTTTCGGTGGAAAGCTGGCAGGGCTACTTCGCGCCGGCCGGCACGCCGCCCGCCATCGTGGAGAAGATCAACCGCGACATCGCTGCCGTGCTGCAGGCGCCCGACGTGCGCACGCAACTGGAGTCCCAGGGCTTCCAGGTGGCCGGCGGATCGCCCGGCGACCTCGCGCAGAGCCTGCGGGCCGAACAGCCGCGTTATGCGCAGGCCATCAGGACGGCGGGGCTGGCGTTGCGTTGAGATCGGGGCACTCCTCTTCCCGGGCGGAGGTACGATCCAGCGGTCGTTTTCTTCATCCTTTTTTCCCAGCATGAATTTCTCCGAGCGCCTGAAGCAACTTCCCTCCGCCGCCCATATCTCAGCCCTGCATCTGCTGGGGCCCGACGGCGGGACCGTCGCCACGCTGGAGAACAAGCCTGGCCAGGCCGGCTCGCTGGCCGTGTACCACGCACTGGGCCAGCTGTACGGCGGCCGCATCACGCCTGCCGCTGCCACGCTGGGACTGGAGTGGTATGCGGAGCACACTGCGGATGCACAGGCGCACCCTGGCAAGCATCCCAACATCGACCGGCTGGGGGGGTGGGCGAAGGGCGAAGTGGCCTATGGGGTGCGGCTGGTGCCCGCGCCAACGTCGGCCTGAACGCCAGGCGCCGGCAGGACGGCGCCGAAATCATGGGAACACGGCGTCTTGCTCCAATCCGGAGGGCGGTGGATTGCGTAGGAGAACCATAGCTTCTCCCACGCTTGTTCCATCTCCTGGCCGCCCATGACCTGCCCTCCACGCTCCTCGTCCCCCTTGTCATCCCATTCACGCGCCTGGAAACGTGCCGCCCGCGTTGCCGGCCTCCTGGCCCTGGCCGCCGGACTGAGCGCCTGCTCGGGCGTAAGCACCCTGAATGCACTCACGCCGCGCAGCGCCGCCGCGGTGGAAACCGGCGTGGCCTACGGCACCCTGCCCCGCCAGCGACTGGATGTGTACCGCCCCTCGGTGGCCGCCCCGGCCGGCGGCTGGCCGGTCGTGGTGTTCTTCTACGGCGGCACCTGGAACAGCGGGGAACGGGGCGATTACCTGTTCCTGGGCCATGCGCTGGCGTCGCGCGGGGTGCTGGCGCTGGTGGCGGACTACCGGCTGTACCCGGAGGTGCGGTACCCGGATTTCGTGGCCGACAGCGCGCTGGCGGTGGCCTACGGGCTGGAGCATGCAGCGCAGCTCGGCGGCGATCCGCGCCGGGTGTTCGCGATGGGGCACAGCGCGGGCGGGTACAACGCGGCGATGGTCGCGCTGGACCCGCGCTGGCTGGCGGCCACGGGGCATGCGCCGCGGGAGCTGGCCGGCTGGATCGGGCTGGCGGGGCCGTACGACTTCTTTCCCACGGACAACCCGCAAGCGCAGCCGGTGTTCTTCCACCCGGACTACCCCGCGCGTGCGCAGCCGATCGAGTTCGCGCACCCGGCCGTACCTGCGCAGGTGCCGCGGGCCTTCCTGGGTGCGCCGGAAAAGGACCGGCTGGTGAGCCCGCAGCGCAGCACGCTGCAACTGGCGCAGGCGCTGAAGGCGGCGGGCGTGCCGGTGGTGCTGCAGCTGTATCCGCGTGCCAGCCACACGACGCTGGTGGGCGCGTTCGCATGGCCGCTGCGCTGGGTGGCGCCGGTGCTGGACGACGTGGCCGGGTTCATCGCCTCGGCCCCGCCCGCGGCGCCGGCGCCGAAGCTGCGGGAAGCCCCGCTTGAAGGAGCATCGGCGGGCGGCTAAGTTGGCTGCTCTCCCCGTTCTGCGCGCCCTGCGCGAGGAGAGATGCATGCCTGCTGCCCCCCCCGATAGTTCCGCCGGTACCGGCACCGTGACCCTGCACCGCGTGCTGCGCGCGCCGGCCGAGCGGATCTACCGAGCCTTCCTGGAGCCGGACGCGATGGTGAAGTGGCTGCCGCCGCATGGCTTCACCGGCCGGATGCTGGAGATGGATGCCCGCGTGGGCGGACGCTACCGCATGCAGTTCACCCACTGGGGCAACGGGCAGGTGCATGCGTTCGGCGGCGAGTACCTGGAGCTGGTACCGGGCAAGCGCATCGTGCACACCGACCGTTTCGATGCGACAGGCCTGCCCGGGGAGATGCGCACCACGGTCGAGTTCCGTGCCGTGTCCGTGGGCACGGAACTCCGTGTGGTGCAGGAAGGCATTCCCGCCATGATTCCCGTCGAGGCCTGCTACCTCGGGTGGCAGGAGTCGCTGCAGTTGCTTGCGCTGCTGGTGGAGCCGGAGATTCCCGGCTGAGCGCGGTCAGAGCTGCGACCCGAGCAGTCCGGTGATGCGCTCGGCGATCCGCTCCCGCAGGGGTCGGTTCAGCCATTCCTGGTACGTCACTCTGCGGGACTGGCGGATGTCCTGCTCGAAGACCTCGGTCTGGCGACGGGCAAAGGCCTCGTCATAGATGTTGAGGTTGGCCTCGTCGTTGAGGCGGAAAGAGCGGTTGTCGAAGTTGGTGGAGCCGACCGAGACCAGGCGCTGGTCCACGATCATGACCTTGCAGTGGTACATGGTGGGGCCGTAGGTGTAGATCTCCGCGCCCGCCTCCAGCAGCGGACCCCAGGTGCCGCGCGATGCGGCCTTGACGGTTTCGGTATCGGTGTGCTCGCCCGGGGTGACGATGCGCACGCGCACGCCGCGGCGCAGCGCGTCCAGCAGCAGGGTGCGGGTGAGTTCGTCCGGCACGAAATACGCCGCGGAGAGGTCGATGCTGTGCTCGGCTGCGGTGACGGCCATGTGGTACATGAGCTGCATGCTCTCGCTGCCGCTCGACGGCGAGCTGGAGAACATCTGCGCGCGCTGCGTGCCCGCGGGCTCGAGCTTCGGGAAGTAGGCATCACCGTGCAGCACCCGGCCGGTGACCTTGAGCCAGTTGCCCAGGAAGGTGGCCTGCAGGTGCGCCACCGCCGGGCCGCGCACGAGGTAGTGCGAGTCGCGCCAGTGGTCCGGGTCCTGCGCGTCGCCGGTCCATTGCGGTGCGATGCCCACGCCGCCGGTGAAGCCCGCCACGCCATCGACGACGAGCAGCTTGCGGTGCGTGCGGTTGTTGAGCCGCGCGAGGTTGTACCAGTGGGGCTTGTGGAATTTCTCGATCTCCACGCCGGCGGCGCGCATCTCGTCGAGGTAGCTGTCCTCCATCTTGGAGCTGCCCACCCAGTCGAGCAACACGTGCACCTTGACGCCCGCGCGGGCACGCTCGCTCAAAGCATCGGCGAACTGCTTGCCGATGTCGCCGGACCAGTAGATGTAGGTCTCGAAGGTGATGGAGCGGCGTGCGGCGCGGATGGCAGCGAGCATGGGCGGAAAGATGCGGTCGCCGTTCTGCAGGTCCATCACGTCGTTGCCGTCCACGATGGAGGGCCCCAGCAGGTTGCCCATGGCCCGCTCGAACTGGGGGCTGGAGGTGCCGTAGAGGCGCGGCAACTGCTGGCGGACCTGCGGTTCGCCCGCGGTGAAATTGAGTGCCAGCAGCGCCGCGGCAGCGGTCGCGATGAAGGTGATCAGCGCTGTGCGCAGCGTGCGGCCGGGTGTCTGCATGGCAGGGGATTGTCGAAGCCGCAGCGTGCGGCCCCTGTAGGCCGGCGCCTCCAGCCGCCTACACTGGCGGGCCTACCCGGACGTGCGCCGCGCGCGCCATCGACTGACTTCCTTCAGACCATGCCTTCGCCATCCTCCCGCTTCGTCTTCCCTTCCCTGCCCTCCCCGGACACCGCCGGGCCTTCCGGCGCTATCGCCGGGTCATGGATGCCCTCGCGCCGCGCGGCATTGGTTGCCGGCGCCGCACTGGCGGCCGCCGTGCGCGCGGGTGCGGTGCAGGCGAAACCGGCCGCGGGCCGTGCGCCGGAAGGCGTGTGGCCCCGGGCGCTGCAGGTGCCGGGCGGCGTGGCACGGCTGTCGCTGGGCCCGGCGGCGCAGCGACCCCAGGCCCACGCGGGCGATGTGCCGTTGCTGGTGCTGGGCGACGCCATCGAATGGACGGCGATCGTGGGCATACCGCTGTCGGCGCCCACGGGCACGGCATCGGTGCGGGTGCAGGCCGATGGCGAGGCCCCGCGCGACATCGTCTACCGCGTGGAGCCCAAGCGCTACAAGGAGCAGCGGCTGACGGTGGCACCGCGCACGGTCGACCTGTCCGCCGAGGACAACGCGCGCTACGAGCGCGAACGGGCACACCAGCAGCAGGTGATGGCCACCTTCTCCTCGCCGCTGCCGCGCGCCGCGGACCTGGCGATGCACCAGCCGGTGCCCGGGCGGCGGTCCAGTTCTTTCGGGCTGCGGCGCGTGTTCAACGGGCAGGCGCGCAATCCGCACAGCGGCATGGACATCGCGGCGGCCACCGGCACGCCCGTGGTGGCGCCGCTGCCGGGCAAGGTGATCGACACGGGGGACTATTTCTTCAACGGCGGCACGGTCTGGCTCGACCATGGCGGCGGACTGCTGACGATGTACTGCCACCTGAGCGCGATCGACGTGCAGGAGGGCGATACGCTCGCCACCGGCCAGGCGTTCTGCAAGGTGGGCGCCACCGGACGCGTGACCGGGCCGCACCTGCACTGGGGCGTGATGCTGAACCGGACCATGGTGGATCCGGCGTTGTTCCTGCCGGCATGACGCGCCGAGAACATGGCGCCCCGCCGCCAATGCGGCCTGGCGACGGCCGGCGCAGGCCGGGCAGCCCGCGGCCCGGGGGACGGCACGAGCCGGTGGAACGGGCCGGGCCGCCGCGCCTGCTGCGCTTCCACAAACCCTATGGCGTGCTGAGCCAGTTTACGCCCGAGGGCCGCTGGCGCGGGCTGAAGGATTTCATCGACCTGCCGGGCGTGTATGTGGCGGGCCGGCTGGATGCCGACAGCGAAGGGCTGCTGTTGCTGACCGACGATGGCGGGCTGCAGGCACGCATCGCCGATCCGCGCTTCAAGATGGAGAAGACCTATTGGGTGCAGGTGGAGGGCGTGCCGGACGCCGCAGCCCTGCAGGCGCTGGAGCGAGGGGTGCAGTTGAACGACGGCCCGACGCTGCCGGCGCGCGCCCGGCGCCTGGATGCGCCGCCACCCGTGGGTGAGCGGGAGCCGCCGATACGCGTGCGGCAGCACATTCCGGACACATGGATCGAGCTGGTGATCCGTGAAGGCCGCAACCGGCAGGTGCGGCGCATGACGGCGGCGGTGGGACATCCCACGCTCCGGCTGGTGCGCGCGGCCATCGGCCCCTTCGCGCTCGACGGGCTGGCGCCCGGCACCTGGGCCGAGGCGGAGATTCCCGCGGCACTGGCGGCACTGGCGGCCCGGAGGCCCGGTACCTACCGGACGTAACACCGGATGTGATGCCGGACGGCACCGTGCCCGGTCGAGCCGCGCAATGGCCACGCAGGCTGCCCAGCAGGAGAGACAATCGCGGCCATTCCACCGCGCGGCTCCTGCAGGCAGCGCCGCCCCGGCAACGCCACCCGCAAAGGACGCATATGGCAACAGGCCCATCCTCTCCTACCGATCACCCGAGCACCGGCACGCTGCCGGCAATGGAGGAATGGTCGCTGGTACCGCTCGATGGCGCGCAGGAGGCCATGCCCCCCGCAGCGGCCCCCGCGCCCGGCGGCGCGCCGGGTATTGCAGGCCCTGGCACAGTGGCCGCCACACCCGCATCGTCATCCGCACCTTCACGCGCTCCGTCGCCAGCCGCTGCGGCCCCCGCCCCTTCGGTCGGCACCGGCGTGCCCCGCGCGGCCGGGATGCCGTCGCGCCCATCCCGTGGCGCGCGCGACTGGCCCTGGACCTGGCTGGTGCTGGCCGGCGGCGTGGCCGTGCTCGCCGGCCTGCTCGCCTGGAAGTCTGCCCACGACCGGACGCGCGCTGCCGAACGGGCAGCACGGCTGGAGGCGGATGCCCGGGCCGCGCACATCGCGCAGGCGGGACAGGCGCAGGACACGGACGCGCGCATCGACGCGATCCACGGTGCCTGGCTGCGCGGCCAGGGAGCGGCGGAGCTGCCCGCGGTACGGGCCATGGCGCAAGGCGGCAACACCCGCGCGATGGTGCTGCTGGGCACCATGCTGTCCGAGGCGCACGGCATTCCGAAGGACCGCCCGGAGGCGGTGCGCTGGCTGGCGCAGGCGGCGGACGGCGGCTCCGCGCTCGCGGCGGTGCGGCTGGGAGCGATGTACGAGCGCGGCGGGGACGGCGAGCCGCGCCAGCTGTCGGCCGCGGAGAACTGGTACCTGCGCGCGGCGCGCCAGGGCGATGCCGCAGGGCTCTACAGCCTGGGCACGCTGTATGCGCGCGGCGGCGACACCGTGGTGCAGCGGCCGATCACCGCCTGCATGCTGATGGAGCTCGCGGCCCGCGCCCATGCGGCATCGGGCCGGGACGACGTACTGCTGCCGGCAGGCCACAGCGCCCTGGGCGCACGGGCCGCACAAATGCGGCTGGCAGGCACCCTGGGCACGCAGGACGCGGCGGAAGCGCAGCGGCGCGCCGACGCCTGGAAGCCGGGCCAGCCGCTGGATCTCTGACCCCGCGCGGGCCGGCAGGTCAGTGGGTGTGCATCACCGCCTGCGCCACCAGAGGAACAGTGCCAGGAACGTGAGGCCGAAGAACAGCGGGATCCAGGCCATGAAGGTTTCCAGCAGCGAAGAAGGCCGCATGCCGGACCAGACCTCGATGCGCACCCGGTCGATGCGCAGGTTGCGGGCCGCGGCGAATTCCGCCACGGGCGCGAGCTTGCGGTCGGTCTTGAAGCTCACGGGCGGCGCGGCGCCGGCCATTTCCACGGGCTGGCCGGTGCGCAGGCCCTTGGCCACGATCTCCGGGACGACGTTCAGGCGAGCGCCGTTGTCGATGGACCAGCCCGCCATCCAGCGCGACCCGGCCTCGCCGTCGGCCAGCGCGACGCCCGAGATGCGCAGCACCACGGTGTAGGGATTGCCGCTGGCGGGCAGGTCGATCTCCTGGCCGGTGTAGGACTGCGTGTCGGCGAACGGCATGCCGCCGGGTGGCAGGCCCGCGGCAGCGACCACGCCTTTCTTTTCCTGGAACCGTGCCAGCCGGGCCAGCGCATCGGGCGGCATTTCCTGCGTCGCGACCACGCGCCGGCCCCAGGCTTCTTCCTTCGCGTGTGCCGGCGGCGGCAGCATGCAGGCGGCGAGGAGCAGCAGTGCGGCGGCAAGGCCACGGGAGCCCGGGAGGAGGACGGCAGGGATCGGGAGAGATTGCATGGTGCGGAGCCTGTGGCGGGATCGGTGCGGCAACGCGGCCGCGGCGGGGAGTGTATCCAGGCAGGGCACGGCGAGGCCCGGCGACGGATTCCGGGCGGCGGCGCGCACGAAGGGGTAGCATGCGGACCGTGCCTGTTCCTCCGTCCCCCCCGCCCTCCGCGGCCCCTTCCGCCCCGGCGCCACGCGCCTCCAGCATCTACCAGCATCCCGGTTTTCTCGCGTTCATCATGGCGCGGGTGGCCGCCATGTTCGCCACGCAGGTGCAGGCCGTGGTGGTGGCCTGGCAGGTGTATGACCTGACCCGCGAGCCGATGGCGCTGGCCTGCGTGGGGCTGGCGCAGTTCCTGCCGATGCTGGCGCTGCTGCTGCCCGCGGGCGACCTGATCGATCGCGTGCAGCGCAAGCGCATCCTGTGCGCCAGCTGGGCCGTGGGAGCCGTGTGCAGCGCGGCACTCTGGTGGCTCGCCGGGCACGGCGCGGCGGGGGTGGCCGGCATCTACGCGGTGCTGGTGCTGTTCGGCGCCTCGCGCGCTTTCTCGGGCCCCGCGCTGCAGAGCCTGCTGCCGCAGGTGGTGCCGCGCGAGCGGCTGGCCTCGGCCATCGCCGCCAATTCCATGCTGATGCGCACGGCGGCCATCGCCGGCCCGTTCCTGGGCGGCCTGCTGTACGCGGCCGGCGGCGGCGAGCTGACATATGCCGTGTGCCTGGTGGCGTTCGCCGCGGGGGCCGCGCTGATGCTGCGGGTACCGGTGGCGCACGCGGCCCCGCTGGGGCCGGTGCTGGGCACGATGCGCGAGCGCTTCGGCGAAGGCATCCGCTTCATCCGCTCACGGCCCATCATCCTGGGCACGATCTCGCTGGACCTGTTCGCCGTGCTGCTGGGCGGCGTGATCGCGCTGCTGCCCATCTACGCGCACGAGGTGCTGCACGTGGGGCCGGAAGGCCTGGGCGCGCTGCGCAGCGCCATGGCCATGGGCGAGGTGGGCATGGGCTTCTACCTGAGCATGCGGCCATTCAACCGCCGGGTGGGCGCGACGATGTTCATCGCGGTGGCCGTGTTCGGCGTGGCCAACCTGGTATTCGCGTTCTCGACCGTGTTCTGGCTGTCGTTCGCGGCGCTGGTGGTCGCGGGCGCGGCGGACATGGTGAGCGTGTACATCCGCGGCTCGCTGGTGCAGTTCTCCACGCCCGACGCCATGCGCGGCCGGGTGAGCGCCGTGAACATGCTGTTCATCGGTTCCTCCAACGAGCTGGGGGAATTCCGCGCCGGCACCAGCGCCGCCTGGCTGGGCACCGTGCCCGCTGCCGTGGTGGGGGGACTGTGCACGCTCGGCGTGGTGGGGGCCTGGGCCTGGATATTCAAGCCGCTGCGGCGGGTGGACCGCTTCGAGGAAGCATCGCCCCAGGCGGGTGCCGAGCCGCGCCATCGCCACTGATTCTCAATAACCACATCATGAATGTGGTATTTTTGCCAATTCACTGCCGCGCTCTTTTGCGGAATTCGGGGCTTCTACTGAAATGCGGGACCATCGTTCTCTGATGGAATCAATTTCTCGGGAGAAACTTATGAACAAAGATGCAAAAGTGCGCACGCAGCTGATGGTGGCTTTCGGCACGATGGGGGTGCTGATCCTCTTCATGTCGCTGTTCGGCCTCACGGCGCTGGGCGACGCGACCACGCGCTTCCAGGGCTATGTGCACGGCATCGGGGCGCGCACCGCGATCACGGCCCAGTTGCGCACCGCCATCGACGAGCGCGCCATCGCCGCGCGCAACATCGTCCTGGCGACCACGCCGGCCGACGTGCAGACCGAAAAGTCGCGCGGCGAACAGGCCCACGCCCAGGTCCAGAAATCGATGGCGGAGCTCAAGCAGCTGATGGCGCAGGCCACGGACACCTCCGACAAGGCGCGCGCGCTGGTGGCGCATATGGACAGGATCGAGCAGAGCTATGCGCCCATCGCGCTCGGGATCATCGACCTGGCGGCTCGCGGCGAGCGCGAAGCCGCCATCACCAAGCTGAACCGCGAATGCCGCCCGCTGCTCGACCAGTTCGCAGCCGTCACCTCCGAATACGCACAGCTGTCCCAGAGCAAGGCCCACGAGCTGGCCAACGACGCCGAGGACCGGCTCGGGACGGAACGGGCCGCGCTGATCGCCGCCGCCGTGCTGGCGTTCGTCATCGCCACCGTGGCAGGCCTCGTCATCACGCGCCGGCTGACCGGCGCACTGGGCGGCGAACCCGCGGAACTGAGGCAGATCGCCGAGCAGGTGGCCAGCGGCGACCTCTCTCCCATGCAGCGCCAGGGCGCGATCGTGCCCGGCAGCGTGCTGGCCTCGCTGGCGAGCATGCATTCGACACTGGCGCACATCGTGACCGACGTGCGGCTCGCCTCGGATTCGATCACCACGGGATCCGGCGAGATCGCCACCGGCAACGCGGACCTGAGCCGGCGCACGGAGCTGCAGGCCAGCGCCCTGCAGGAGACGGCATCGGCCATGGAGGAGCTGAGCGCGACGGTGCGCCACAACGCGGACAACGCCCGCGCCGCGAGCCAGTTGGCGACCGGTGCCACCGACGTGGCGAACCGCGGCGGCCAGATCGTCGAGCAGGTGGTGGACACCATGCAGGAGATCAGCGCCAGCTCCCGCCAGATCACGGACATCACCGGCGTGATCGACAGCATCGCGTTCCAGACCAACATCCTGGCGCTGAACGCGGCCGTGGAGGCGGCGCGCGCAGGCGAGCAGGGGCGCGGCTTCGCCGTGGTCGCCGCCGAGGTCCGCACGCTGGCGCAGCGCAGCGCGCAGGCGGCCAAGGAGATCCGGGCGCTGATCCTGGGCAGCGTGGAGAAGGTGGACCGGGGCGCCAGCCTGGTCTCCCAGGCAGGTACCACCATGTCCGAGATCGTGACGGAGATCCGCCGCGTGAGCGAGATCGTGGGCGAGATCAGCGTGGCGAGCGCCGAGCAGAGCGACGGCGTGCTGCAGGTGGGCCAGGCCGTGGCGCAGATGGACCAGGCCACGCAGCAGAATGCCGCGCTGGTGGAGGAAGGCGCTGCGGCGGCGGCCAGCCTGCGCGACCAAGCCCGGCGGCTGGACCAATCGGTGTCGGTCTTCCGGGTGCCGGGCGCCACGGGCGTCATGGGTGGGGCGGCGGCGTCCACGCACCGGCTGGCGATGCCCTGACCGGGCGCGGGGTGCGGCCCGCGCGTCGCCCCGGAGGCCATGGATCGGTGGACTGCGCACTAGAATCCGCGCCACCCCTCCCTGCCCTCCGTTCCACACACCTCGTCAATGCACTCCGCCACGGCCCGCGGCCCTGCCGCACTTTCCCGCTCCCGCCGCAGGCCGGCCCGGGCCACCGGGTGGATGGCCGGGCTGCTGCTGGCGGCCTGGACCGCCGCGGCCACGGGCGCACCGCCCATCAAGGCACGTGAACCAGGCCGGCCCGCACCGCGGGCGGCCGAGCCACCGGCACTGCATGTCTGGCACTGCTGGGCCTCGCCCGGCGAGCACCAGCGCAGCGAAGTGCTGGCGCGGCATCTGGCGCGGCACGGCCTGCACTGGACGATCGAGGAGCCGGTCTGCGGCAACGGCAACAGCGCGCTGTCGGTGTTCACCCAGCGTTTCCAGCACCGCCTGCCGCGCCCCGCCGCGGTGATGACCGCGGGCGAAGGCGCACCGCCGCTGGCGGCCAAGGGCTTGCTGCTGCCGCTGGACGCGGTCGCGCGCGAGCAGGAGTGGGAAGAGGTGGTGCCCCACGCGCTGCAGGAATGGGCGCGCTTTCGCGGCCACTGGATCGCAGCGCCGTTGTCCGTGCATTCCACCAACCTTCTTTGGTTCAACAAGCCCCTGCTCGACCGCCTGGGCGGTACCGTGCCCGATACCTGGGACGAACTGCTGGCGCTGCTCGCCCGCGCGCAGGAGGCGGGCATCGTGCCGGTGGGGATCGGCGCCGATGCGTGGGAATATTCGTTCTGGTTCGAGTCCGTGGCAGCCGGCGCGGGCGGCGCGGAGTTCTACCGCCGTTTCTTCCTGGAGCACGACCGGCGCTCCTACGACGAGGCCGTCGTGATGCGCATCTTCGCGCGCATGGCGCAGTTGCGTCCCTACCTGCGCGCGAACGCGGCCTCCCGAGACTGGAGCAGCGCCAGCGGCCTGGTCGAACAGGGCAAGGCGCTGCTGCAGATGCAGGGCAGCTGGCTGAACGGCGAGCTGCGCCAGCGCGGGATGGAAGCCGGGCAGGACTACCTGTGCCCGCGCTTCCCGGACACGCAGGACATGGTGCTCTACATCGGCGACCAGATCGGCTTCGTGCGCGGCGCGCAGGTGGATCCGGCCGCGCAGCGGGCCTTCATGCGTATGGCGATGGACCCGGACTTCCTGCGCGAGATGGGCATCGCCAGCGGCGCGGCACCCGCGCGCGTGGACGTGCCCGACACCGGCGCGGACGCATGCGGCCGCCAGGCCATCCGGGACCTGCGCAGCGCCAACATGCGGCGCACCGTGCTCGCATCCTTCTCGGCGCTGTCCCCGCGCTCGGTGCAGCAGCACATCAACGACATCGTCATGCAGCACCTGCAGGGCCGCATCGACGACGCGCTCGCCACGCAGCGGCTCAAAGACCTGTTCCTGGGCACCGGACCGGTCGGGCCCGAACGCTGAAGGGCGCTCGCCGCGCGCCGGCCATTCGCTATGCCTTGCGTAGCACCGCAGCCAATGGAAGCGGCAGGTTCCGCACTTTTCTCCTGATGAGATGGAGGGCACGCGGCGATACATCTGTGTCCGCCGGGTAAAACCTCGCACGCCCCCTTGCGGGGCCCTGCGCGGCGGCGCACCATGCGCCCCACAGCCACTCTTCCTCCAACACCATGCTGTCCTTCGTGAACGCCGCTGCTGCCCGTGCCGCGTCCCTGCGCGGCCCCGAAGTTCCGGAACCCGGGCACCCCACCATCGGGCGCCGCCAATGGCTCGCCACCGCCGCCGTGGGGCTGTGCGGAGCCGCCGGGCTCACGCTGGCCGCGCCGCCCGGTGCCTTCGCCGCCGAAAGCGACCGTGATGCGCCCCGCTCCCCCGCGGAGGGCGCGCGCCTGCTGGACCGGCTCACCTGGGGCGCCAATGCCACGGCGCTGGAGGGCCTGCAGCGCGTCGGCCCCGCGGCCACGGTGGCGGCACTGCTGCGCCCCGCGCCGAACGCCCCGCTGCCGCCCGAGGCGCAGGCGCAGATCGACGCCATGGCCATCACCCGCACGCCGATGGAAACCCTGGCCATCGACATGCAGGCCCGCCAGCAGGCGATAAAGAACGAGCCCACCGAGGACGCCCGCAAGGCCGCCCAGGACGCCTACCAGCGCGACATGCGGGCGCTGCAGCGCGAGGCCGAGCGGCGCTTCGTGCTGCGGGCCGTGTACTCCCCGGCGCAACTGCAGGAAAAGATGACCTGGTTCTGGATGAACCATTTCAACGTGTTCGCCGGCAAGGCGGACATCCGCGCCATGGTGGGCGACTACGAAGACCGCGCCATCCGCCCGCATGCACTGGGGCGCTTCCGCGACCTGCTGGGCGCCACGGTGCGGCATCCGGCCATGCTGCGCTATCTGGACAACGCGCAGAACGCCGCCCGCCGCATCAACGAGAACTACGCACGCGAGCTGATGGAGCTGCACACGCTGGGCGTGGACGGCGGCTACAGCCAGCACGACGTGCAGGAGATGGCGCGCGTGCTCACCGGCCACGGCGTGTCGCTGCGCCCGCTGGACGAACCGCCCCCGAAGCTCAAGCCCGAATGGGCGCGCCAGTACGTGCGCCGCGGCCTGTACGAGTTCCATCCGCAGCGCCATGACTGGGACCCGAAGGAGCTGCTCGGCCAGCCTCTGCAGGGCCAGGGCATGGCGGAGCTGGACGAGGCGCTGGACCGGCTCGCCCGCGCTCCGGCCACCGCCCGCTTCGTGACCCGCAAGATGGCCGCCTACCTGGTGGGCGACGCGCCGCCGCCCGCGCTGCTGCAGGCGATGGCCGATCGCTTCCAGCAGACCGACGGCCACATCGGCGCGGTGCTGCAGACGCTGTTCACGAGCGAGGCGTTCCAGGCCTCGCTCGGCACCCGGCTGCGTGACCCCGTGCAGTATGTGATGGCCGGCCTGCGCCTGGGCTACTCCGACCGCGTGCTGGCCAATCCCGATCCGGCGCTCTCGTGGCTGCAGCGCCTGGCCGAGCCGCTCTACGGCCGCGTCACGCCGGACGGCTATCCGCTGGATGCGGCTGCCTGGACCAGCTCCGGCCAGATGGCCGTGCGCTTCGAGATCGCGCGCGCTGGGCGGGGCCGGGACCGGTGCTCTCTACCGCACCGAAGGGGCGCCGCCACCGAAGGTGCAGCCCCCCGCGATCGCGCAGAACGCCGCCTTCCGCGCCATGGAGCCGCAACTGGCGCCGGCCACGCGCGTGGCGCTGGCGCGCGCCGGCTCGCCTGCGGAATGGAACACTTTCTTGCTGTCCGCCCCCGAATTCATGTACGCCTGATGGCCGCTCCGGGCGTTGCGAATGCAGCGCCCCCAGCCACCAGATGACCCAGGAAAGGCCTGCCATGACGCACTCCGCTTCCCCCCGAGATTCTTCCCTGCCCCGCGATGCAGCCGATGCCGTGCCGGGCCTTGCCGGCACCGCGCCCACGCGCCGGCGCTGCCTGCAGGCGCTCGCCGCGCTGGCCGCACCGGGCGTGCTGCAGGCCAGCCTGGCGGCCACGCCGCAGGGCGCCACGGACGCACGCTTCCTGCTCGTCTTCCTGCGCGGCGGCTACGACTGTGCAAGCCTGCTGGTGCCCACCGCCAGCGACTTCTATTACGAAAGCCGCCCGAACATCGCCATCCCCCGGCCCGGCGCCGAGGGCGGCGCCCTGCAGCTCACTGCCGACTGGGGGCTGCACCCGGCGCTGGCCGGTTCGCTGCAGCCGCTGTATGCAAAAAAACAGGTCGCCTTCGTGCCGTTTTCGGGCACCGACGACCTCACGCGCAGCCACTTCGACACGCAGGACAGCATCGAGCTGGGCCAGCCCGTGGGCGCGCGGCGGGACTACCGTTCGGGCTTCCTGAACCGGCTGGCGACGGAGCTCGGGGCGCAGCCGCGCTGGCACGACCATCTCTCGCCGATGGCCTTCACCGACACGCTGCCGCTGGTGCTGCGCGGCGGCTACGACGTGCCCAACACGGCCCTGGCCGCGGCCGGCGTGTCCAAGCCCGGCATCGACGAACGGCAGGCGGGACTGATCGCCTCCATGTACCAGGGCACGCCGCTGGCCGCCCCCGTGGCCGAGGGCTTCCAGACGCGCGACGAGGTGGCGCGCACCATGCAGGGCGAGATGGACGCCGCCAGCCGCAACGCGCTCAGCACCAAGGGCTTCGAGGGCACGGCGCGGCGCATGGCGCGCCTCATGCAGTCGCGCTACAACCTGGGGTTCGTCGACGTGGGCGGCTGGGATACGCATGTGGGCCAGGGCAACGCCACGGGCGCGCTGGCCAACCGCTTCGAGGAGCTGGGCCGCGGCCTGGCCGCCTTCGCCGACGAGATGGGCCCGGCCTGGGACCGCACCACCGTGGTCGTGGTGAGCGAGTTCGGCCGCACCTTCCGCGAGAACGGCAACCGCGGCACCGACCACGGCCACGGCAGCGTGATGTGGGTGCTGGGCGGCGGCATCGCCGGCGGACGCATCGCGGGCGAGCAGCAGGCGCTCACCGCGACCACGCTGTTCCAGAACCGCGACTATCCGGTGCTCAACGACTACCGCGGCGTGCTGGGCGGGATCTTCGGGCGCATGTACGGGCTGAACGGGAACGCGCTGGCCCGGGTGTTCCCGGGAGCGAAACCCAAGGACCTGCGGCTGGCGTGAAAGACGCCGGGTGGGGGCGGTGCTTCGCGGCGCCGTGTCTCAGCCCTGTGCTGGCGCACCAGACTGGAACACGCCCGTCAGCAACTCCGGCAACCGATCCCGCCCCATGCGGAATCCGCAGGCCTGCGCATGGCCGCCGCCGCCCATGCGGGTGGCGAGCACCGAGCAGTCGTAGCCGCGCTGCGAGCGCAGGCCGACCTTGACCTGCCCGTCCTTGCCCACCACCCACATCAGCGCGAAGGTGCCGGACTGCTGGGAGAGCATCTCGCCGATCAGGCTGTGGAAGGCGCCCGGGGCATTGACCATCAGGCCCTGCTCGCCGTCGAACACCAGCGGCTGCGCGCCACCGGCCACGTCGGCCGCGAGGTGGCGGAACTTCTCGTCCATGGCCTCGCCGCGCGCGACGAAGGCCTGCGTCTGGTCCGGCGTGAAGCGGGCGATGGCGTCCCAGCGCGCGAAGTCGAACGGCTCCATGTCCAGCGCGGCGACATAGCCGGCCGTCTCGGGGTACTTCCAGTTCCAGAGGTCGCGGTCTTCGATGTAGCGCACCAGATCGGGCAGCGGCGCCTCCGCATGGAAGAAGTCCCAGGCGAGGCGCGCGCCCGACTTGTCCATGTCGAAATGCACCACGCCGCAGCGGCAGGCGAAGCCGGTGAGCTGTTCGGCAGCGCTCTTGTGGTGGTCCAGCATCACGAGGCGGGCGGCGCGTTCGTCGATGGCACGCAGCAGTTCGGGTGGGAACGAGAAGTCCAGGATGTACACGTACCGGCCGTCCAGGGGCGGCAGGTCCTCCACCGACTTCGCCTGGCCATGGGACAGGCCCACGCATTCGACCTCGCCGCCGTAATAGCGCCAGGCAGCCAGCGCGGCACCGAAGCCGTCGGCGCAGCGGCCGTGGTAGAGCACCAGGGGGGATGGGTCGCCGGGCGAGGGGGCCATGAGCAGTGTCTGGGGCAGCAGGGTGCGCGCGGGAGCGGGGGCGGAAGTCGTCGTGGTCATAGGGGCGCGATTGTCCGCGACATCGGGGCTGGCGCGCTCGCGCGCGGCGCGGAACAATGGCGCAGTCGGCGGGACATGCATCCGGTACCGCCCCGCCCTGCCCGTCACCCCACTCCGCCCGAGGAGCCCCACATGCCCGCAACCCACCCCCTCCGCCCCGGCCGCAAGGCCCCTGCACGCCTGGCCTGCACCGGCCTGCTGGCGGCCGCGCTGGCGCTTGCGGGATGCGCCAGCGCGGTGCCGGCGCCGTCCAGCGCTGATCCGGCCGAGGTGCAGCGCCATGCGGCCGACCTGGCCGAATGCCAGCGCTATGCGCAGCAGATCGGCGTGGTGATCGAGACGCTGGACGGCATGCTGACCGGCGCGCTGGTGCTGGCGTCGCTCGCCTGGTCCGCGGGCGGCAGCCACGATGCGGTGCGCGACTGGGCCGTGGCGGGCGGCGCGCTCGGGGCCACCCAGGGCCTGCAGCCGCTGGAGCGCCGGCGCCGCGCGGTGGACAGCTGCATGCAGGCGCACGGCCATGCGGCCGGGCCCTACCCCG
>CP028296.1:3272667-3288662 GCA_003029925.1 Paracidovorax avenae
GCCCGCTCCCGGCACGGTGGCCGGGCCCGCGCTGCCCGCCATCGCGCTGGGGGTGGACAGTTTCAGCGCCCAGCAACTGGCGCGCGCGCAGGCCTGCAGCGGCCAGCCCGTCGCGGCGCTGGCCGCCAAGGGGCCGGGCTTCGAGACCTACACCGTGGCCTGCGACAACGGGGACGCGCTGGCGATCCGCTGCGAGTTCGGCAACTGCCGCGTGCTGCGCTGAACGGCCGGGCCGCAGTGCCCGCGCCGGGGTATGCTGCGCGCCCGATGCCGCTTCCGACCGCCCCCCGACACCCGCCCCTGTCCATCCTCCGGCAGGACGACGACCTCGTCGCCGTGTACAAGCCCGCCGGCTGGCTGGTGCACCGCACCGGGCTGGACGCGGGCGAGACCCGTTTCGTGATGCAGGCGCTGCGCGACCAGTTGGGCCGCCGGGTGTACCCGGTACACCGGCTCGACAAGGGCACCTGCGGGGTGCTGGTGATGGGGCTGCACGCGGAGGCGGCCCGCGCGCTGTCGCAGGCCTTCGAGCACCACCGGGTGGACAAACGCTACCTGGCCCTGGTGCGCGGCCATGCGCCGGACCGGGTGCAGGTGGACCATGCCCTGCGCCCGGACGATGCGCCGCCCGATGCCGCCGTGCAGCCGGCCCGCACGGCGCTGCGCTGCCTTGCGCGGCTGGAACTGCCGGAGGCCAGCGACACGCGCTTCGCCTCCACGCGGGCTTCGCTGGTGGAAGCCCTGCCGGAAACCGGCCGCCGCCACCAGATCCGCCGGCACCTCAAGCACATCGCCCATCCGATCCTGGGCGACGCCACCCACGGCAAAGGTCCGCTGAACCGCTGGTGGGCGCAGCGGCTGGGCCTGCAGCGGCTCTGGCTGCACGCCTGGCGGCTGGCACTGCCGCATCCCGCGACGGGCGACATGCTGGTCGTGGACAGCGGCCTGCACGGCGGGCCGCTACCCGGCCCGCCGGCCGCACCGGACCGGGCGGGCCCGTCGGAGGTGCCGGCGGCGCCCGACCTGCACGACTGGCAGGCGCGCGTGCTGTGCCTCGACTGGGTCCGCTGCGGCGATGCGGAGGCACCGGAACGCTGACGCCGGAATCCACCGGGGAACAGACATGCCGGGCCTGGCAGGAAGGCCTTGCCGCGCCCGGGTAGGCGCCGTCCTACCCGCTGTCGCGATGGGTGCTGCCGGGATGCCGGCGGCCCACGGCGCACAGTCGGGGCCACTTCCGAAGACTCGACTTCCGCCATGCACAGCACCGCCCCCCGCCGCCCTGACGGACTCCAGGCCCCTTCCGGCGCATGCCGGTGCGGAGGCGCCGCATGACGGAGTGGTGGGAGGTGATCCTCGCAACGACGGCCGGCGAATTCTCCGACCTGCCCGACCTGGAGCAGGCCACGCGCATCGTGGTGCGCCTGGGCATGGCCGGGCTGCTGGGCGGGTTGCTGGGCTGGGAGCGCGAGCACCGCGGCAAGGCCGCCGGGGTGCGCACGCACATGCTGGTGTCGATGGGCGCGGCACTGTTCGTGCTGGTGGCCGAGCAGGAAGGCATCGCGCCTGCGGACAACAGCCGCGTGCTGCAGGGCATCATCGCGGGCGTGGGCTTCCTGGGTGCGGGCACTATCCTCAAGAGCGACGGCGCGCACCAGATCCGGGGGCTCACCACCGCGGCCGGCATCTGGCTCACCGCGGCGATCGGCGTGGCGGCAGGCCTGGGCCGCGAGGCCACCGCGCTGCTGAGCACGCTGCTGGCGCTGCTGGTGCTGGCCGCGGAGCCGCTCGCGCAGCGGCTGCTGCACGGGCGCAGCGCCCCCGCGGAGGGCGATGCGTCGGCAGCCGTAGAGCGCCGGGCCGCGGCAGGAGCGCGCTCGCCCTCCTCGGCGCCGGACCACGGCAGCGAGACAGGCTCCACCGGCGGCGGCCCGCCCCCGGCATCCTGAGCATTTACGCCCTCAGCGTGCCCGCCGGCGTGCGGCCGGATCGGGGGAAAAATGCGGCCCCGCGCCCGAAGCCCCCAGGGTGTCGTCGGGATTGCGCAACGGGCAGGCGCGCAGGGACAGGCACCCGCAGCCGATGCAGCCGTCGAGCTGGTCGCGCAGGCGCGTGAGCGTGGCGATGCGTTCATCGAGCTCCGCGCGCCAGGCCGCCGACAGCCGGCGCCAGTCGGCCACGGTGGGCGTGCGGCCTTCGGGCAGGGCCTGCAGGGCACCTGCGATGGTCGCCAGCGGCAGCCCCATGCGCTGCGCGATCTTGATGACGGCGACGCGCCGCAGCACGGAGCGTGGATAGCGGCGCTGGTTGCCGGCGCTGCGGACGCTGGCGATCAGGCCCTTGGATTCATAGAAATGCAGCGCCGACACCGCCAGCCCGCTGCGGTCAGCGACTTCGCCCACGGTGAGTTCGGGCACGTCGGCACGGCCTGCCCGCCGGGGAGGGGGCTCGCCGATGAGGGGTGCGGCCGGAGTGATGGCCGGAGGTGTGGCCGGGGCTGGAGGAGCGGTAGATGGCGTGCTGCGGGAGGTGGGCGGCATGGAACGGTAGCGGGCGATCGGCAGGGTGGAAGAAAGCGGTTGACCTCAAGTTTAGTTGAGGTTCGATACTGCAGGGCATGCGGTCGCCGGCCTCGCCGGCAGGCGCCCTTTCCTGAACCTCAAGGCTTCCCCATGACCTCTTGCGCACCCGCCCCGACCTCTTCCTCCTCCGCCGGCCGCCCCGTGCTGTCCTTCGCCAATCCGCCCGGCCTCTACGACCCCGCGCCGAACGGCTATTCCCACCTGGCCATCGTGCAGGGGCCAGTCCGCACCATCCACGTGGCCGGCCAGGGCGGGGAGGATGCGGAGGGCCGGCTGGCCGAGGGTTTCGATGCCCAGGTGCGCCAGGCGCTGGACAACCTCTGCACCGCGCTGGCCGCGGCGGGCGCCGCGCCGCGCGACGTCGCCCGCCTCACGGTGCTGGTGGTGGACCATTCGGAAGAACGGCTGCGCTCCTTCGGCGCGGCCCTGCTCGCCCGCTGGGCCGGCGCTGCCCTGCCGGCCTGTACGCTGATTCCCGTGCCACGCCTCGCGCTCGATGGCATGCTGTTCGAAATCGACGCCACGGCAGTGCTGCCGACGGCGTGAAGCGAATCCACCCCATGCCCGCAGGCACGGTGCCGCGGTGCCCCATGCCTTCGCCCTTTCCTGCTGACCGATTCACGTCCCATGCCGTCCAGTTCCCCAGCCACCCACGCGGGCACCGCCCCGCACACCCAGGCCCCCACCGGCCTGTCCACGCCCGTCCTGCTCCTCATGGCCACGGCCTGCGGCCTCTGCGCCGGGGCCAACTACTTCAATCAGCCCCTGCTGCATTCGATCGCGGTGCAGCTGGGCGTGAGCGAATCACGTGCCGCGTTCACCGTGACGATCGCCCAGGTGTCGTATGCGGCCGGCCTGCTGCTGCTGGTGCCGCTGGGCGACAAGCTGGAACGGCGGCGCCTGGTGGTGGCGTTGATGGCGCTGGCCGCCTGCGGACTGTTCCTGAGCGGATTCGCGGGCAGCTTCGGCGCGCTGGCCGCCGGCACGCTGATGACGGGGCTGTTCTCGGTGGCGGCGCAGGTGCTGGTGCCGATGGCCGCGGCGCTGGCCGCGCCGGGGCGCAGCGGCCGCGCAGTGGGGCTGGTGATGAGCGGCCTGCTGGTGGGCATCCTGGCGGCGCGCAGCGTGGCGGGGCTGCTGTCGGGCGTGGGCGGATGGAGCCTGGTGTACCGCGTGGGCGGGATCGCGATCCTGGTCGTGGCCGTGGCGCTGTGGTTCGCCCTGCCGGCACTGCGCACGCCGAACCCGCCCAGCTACGGGCAGGTGCTGCGCTCGCTGGCCACCCTGGCGCGGCAGCACCCGCGGCTGCGCAGCCGGGCCCTGCTGGGCGGCCTGTCGTTCGGATCGGTGAGCGTGCTGTTTTCCACGATGGCGCTGATGCTGGCCGGGCCGGCGCACCGGCTGGGAGACGCGCAGATCGGTCTGGTGGGGCTGGCGGGCGTGGCCGGCGCGCTCATGGCCAACTGGGCGGGCCGCATGGCCGACAGCGGCCACGAGCAGTGGACCACGCGGGCCTCCGTGCTGCTGCTGGCGGCCAGCTGGGGTGCACTGTGGCTGGGCGGCACCAGCCTGCCGTGGTTCCTCGTGGGGGTGCTGGCGATCGACCTGGCGCTGCAGGGCGTGCACATCAGCAACCAGAACGTGATCTACGCCCTGGCGCCGCAGGCGCGCTCGCGGCTCAACGCCGTGTACATGACGACCTACTTCGCCGGCGCCGCCCTCGGCTCCGCGCTCGGTTCGGCGGCATGGCAGCACGGCGGCTGGGGCGCCACCTGCGCCGCCGGCCTGGCGGTGGCGGGCGCGAACTGCGCCGCGATGTGGCATGACGCCCGGCTGGCCCGGCAGGCGGCCCGCCACGGATGAGCACGGTCGCGCACTGGCGGCGTGGTCCGACACGGCCACCCCCGGCCGTACCGGTGTAATGGCATTTCAGAAGGCCCCGCACGCCGCGCGGCCGGCCCACCCAACCATGCATTGCGAGGAGGACCGACCCATGCACGCAGAACACGCGACCATCCACGGTGAAGTGACCTACCGCGAGGGCGACGGCATGCCCATCGCCATTCCCGAAGGCCCGGTGGAACTCACCCATGCGGACGACAGCGTCACGCTGAGCTGGAAGGAACAGGACGAAAACGCGGCGGGCGTCGCCGCCCTGCCCCGCCATGAGTTCGACCGCTATGTGAAGGAAGGCAAGATCGTCACCGAGGGCGGCACGGGAGACGGCGGCGGCGACTGATCGCCCCGCACGTTCACGCACCCCTGAAAGGCGCTGAACAGGCTCCAGCAGGCCGGTCCCTTCAGCGGATCGACAGGGCCTCTGCCGCCTGCGCCAATTGTTCGCGCGCGGCCTGCAGGTCGGCCTCCAGCGGCCGGTCCAGGCGGCGGATGAAGGGGCAGGTCAGCACCGCCAGCGCCTGGCCCTGCGGCCCGCGCACGGGCATGGAGATGTCGATCACGCCGAAGGCCTGCTGGCTGTCGCCCTGCCACCATCCCTGC
Organism: Paracidovorax avenae; assembly: GCA_003029925.1. Lineage (GTDB taxonomy): Bacteria > Pseudomonadota > Gammaproteobacteria > Burkholderiales > Burkholderiaceae_C > Paracidovorax > Paracidovorax avenae_A. The sequence continues at coordinate 3,277,749 of CP028296.1, forward strand.
GTGCGCACATGCTCCAGGATGGTGTGCAGTTCCGCCGGCTGCATGGGCGCTTCGCCGGCGGCACCCTGCGTGGCCTGGTGCTCTGCCAGCATCTCGGCGCGGCGCTGCTCGGTCTGGAAGGCCAGCATCACATGGCCCGAGCCGGTGTCGATCAGGCTCACCCGCACGCCCAGCCGGATCGACAGGCCCCAGTTGCCCGGTCCGTTGACCTGGGCCACCACCGTGATATCCCCCCGGTTATAGACGCCCAGGTGGCAGGACTGCTGCGCCGCCGTGGCGAAGCCCTCCATCACCGGCAGGGCCTGCGACACCATGCGCTCCATGGGCGGATGGCTGTGCCCCAGCACGAAGAGCTTGAGGCTGAGCGCGTAGCGGTCGCCCTGCGGTGAGCGGGTGACGTAGTCGCGCGCCACCAGCCTCTCGAGCATGCGGTAGATCTCGCCCGGACTGCGGCCCATGGCCTTGACGATCTCGGCGCGGGTGAGGCCATGGGGCTGGCCGGCCAGCAGCTCGAGGATGTCCAGCCCCTTGTCCAGGGCGGGAGCACGGTAGCGATCGGTTTCTTCTGTCATGGCGGGAAATGGGATGGGGAGGCCTGCTCCGGAAGGGGCCGGCGGCGCGCTGGTGCGGATTCTCCGGGCAATCGCGCGGTGGCGTGCCGGCAATTTGCCGTGGCTCCGTCGCCACGGCAGCAGGGTATCCCCTCATTGGCGCTGCAGGCTGCAAGTTTTTACATTGTTCCTCAATGAACGAAAAGTTCATATATGAACTTGAAGGCGGGGCTTACGAGGCCGCGCCGCGAGGTGCTGCCCGCAAGGGCGGTGGCTCCAAAGGCTTCCGGCGCGATGCCCCGCGCCCGGATCAGCCGGCGCGGATGCGCGCCACGGGTGGGGTGACTGCCGGGCGCAGCCCGGTTTCTTTTTCGATCAGCAAAGTTACTACAACGGAGATAAACGCTGTGAATACGCATTCCAAGACAACCCTGGCGGCTGCGGCCGCGCTGCTGGCCGCGGCCGGCACGCTGCCCGGCGCGGCGCACGCGCAGTCCAACGTCACGCTCTATGGCCGCGTGGTCGCGGGCGTGGAATACATCAACAAGATCGCCGACCCCGTCACCGGCCAGACGAACTCGCTCACGCGCGCTGCCGACAACCAGTGGGGTACGAGCATGATCGGCTTCCGCGGCAAGGAAGACCTGGGCGGCGGCCTGAGCGCCGTCTTCAACCTGGAAGGCGGCTTCAGCGCCACCAAGGGCACGACCGGCTCCGCGTTCTTCAACCGCCGCTCGCTGGTGGGCCTGAGCAGCGCCAGCTGGGGTACCCTGATGTTCGGCAAGAACCTCTTCAACAGCAACGACGTGTGGAACATCGATCCCACGGGCCAGCAGTTCATGAGCAGCGCGACGCTGGTGCGCGGCCGCAACTGGCCGGGCGTGAACAACGTCATCGAGTACACCACGCCCAACTTCGGCGGCTTCACCGCCAACGTGCAGTTGGGCATGGGCGAGCAGCCGGGATCGAACAAGCAACTGCGCAACGAAGGCCTGTCGCTGGCCTACGCCGCGAACAACCTCGAAGTGCGCGCCATGCTCAACAGCCGGCGCGATGCCAACGGCAACTACAGCGACGCCTACAACTATTCCAAGGACGCGATCCTGGGCGGTACCTACCGCATCGGCGCGGCCAAGCTGTTCGCCGCCTATGAGGCCATCTCCGCCCCCGACACCGCGGCCGGCGCCCCCAGCAAGCTCAAGCACGGCTGGCTGGGCGTGCGCTACGACGTGACGTCTGCGCTGACCCTGATCGGCGCAGGCTACCGCGTCAGCGCCAACCGCGGCAACGGCAACGCCACCCTGCTGATGGTGGGCGCGGACTACTACCTGTCCAAGCGCACCTTCCTGTACGCATCGCTGGGCGGCGTGAACAACAGCTCCACCGCCAACTACGCGGCCGACGTCACCGTCAACGGCCCGGGCGCCGGTGCATCGCAGCGCGCGATGTACTTCGGCATGGGCCACTCGTTCTGAGGAGGGCTGCATCCCGGTTTTTCTGTTTTTTTCATTGCGAGCCGGTGCACCGGCATTGGGGCTGCCATGCGGGACATGGCAGCCCTTTTTTCATTGGCGCACGCCTGCGCCTTGGGTCAGGCGTCTTCGCCGTGTTCGGCTCCGCTGGCGGGCCGCCCTCCCTTGCGGCGCGATTCGCGCTCGGCCTTTTTGGCGGCCCGGGCGGCTTCCTGCACCTGTGCCGCGGCGCTCCAGGCCTCGAATTCGGGCGGCGTCTCCAGCGTGATGCGCCCGAGGATGGCACTGCGGAAGTCCGTCATCACCAGCTCGGCCGCCTTCTGCAGGTTCACGCGCCCGCCCGACATCACGGCCCCGCGCTTGCGCGCGATGAGCGTGAGCAGTTCGTCGTCGTGCAGCGCCGCGATCGCTGCCGCATCCAGCCCGAGGCGGTAGCGCGCATCCAGCAGGGGCGCGTAGTGGCGCTGCAGGTAGGCCAGCAGTTCCAGCGCCACCTCTTCCTCGTCGTAGGCATTGCGGCCCACCGCGCCGCTGGCGGCGAGCTTGTAGCCGCTCTCCGGAATGGTGATGCGCGGCCACAGCATGCCCGGGGTGTCCCACAGGTAGAAGTCATCGTCCAGCACGATGCGCTGCTCGAGCTTGGTGATGCCGGCCTCGTCGCCGGTCTTCGCCTGGGTCTTGCCGGTGAGCGTGTTGATCAGGGTGGACTTGCCCACGTTGGGAATGCCGCAGATCAGCACGCGCATGGGCTTGGCCATGCCGCCGCGCTGGGGCGCGAGCTGCCGGCAGGCGTCGATCAGGCGGCGTGCCGGTGCGGTGTCGGAGGCATCCAGCCCGATGGCGCGGGTGTCGGCGCGGGCGTTGTACCAGTCGAGCCAGGCCGGCGTGCGGGTGGCATCGGCCACGTCCTGCTTGTTCAGCACCTTGAGCGTGGGCCGGTGGCCCGTGAGTTCGGCCAGCAGCGGGTTGGCGCTGGACCCGGGCAGGCGCGCGTCCAGCAGCTCGATGACGACGTCGATGTCCTTGATGCGCTCGCCGATCGCCTTGCGCGTGGAATGCATGTGGCCGGGAAACCATTGGATGGCCATGGGGAGGGACTCAGGTGGTGCGTTGGGAGAAGGGGGATGGACGGGGCGTCGGCGCGGTCGCACGGATAATCGCGCATCCGGCGCCCTGCTCCGCCCCGTTGTTCCACCGATTGTCCCAGACCCGCCCATGACCCGCGCCTCTCCCACGCCGCCGCCCGCTTCCGAGACCACCCGGCGGCAGGCGTCCGAAATGCTGTTCAAGGGCGTGACCTGCGCGCTCATCGGCATCGTCATCCTGCTGGCGCCCTATTACGCGCGTTCGCTGAGCGTGCGCGACCTCATGGGGCAGATCCACGTGGTCGGCTGGTTCGCGCTCGTGCTCGGGCTGGCCTTCATGGGCCGCTGGGGCTGGCAGCGCTGGCGCGGCGCCCCCCGGTGACCACGCCGCACGGCCCGCAGGCGCTCCCGGCAGCCCTCGTGCCCCTGCGCACCGCGGACGACGCGGCACGGGCCTTCGCCGGACTGCAGACGCTGGCGCAGGCCCGTGGCATCACTTTGCGGCCGCCGCCCGGGCCGCCCACCACCTGCTGCGGCCGCGGCTGCAACGGCTGCGTCTGGGAGGGCTTCTATGCCGCCGCGCACTGGTGGTGCGAAGACGCGCAGGCGGCGCTGGCGCCGCCCCCCGGCGGCATGCCTGGAGCCCCGGGCGCCTGATCCGTCCTGGTGGCCGCCGGCCCGCCAGGAAGGTCGGAAGGCATTTCGCGGCCCCCGATGCTCTACGGTATTGCTGTCGCGTTATTCTCGGCCCATGCATGCCACCGCGACCCCTGCCGCCGAGCCGGCCGACGCCTCCCTGGAGGGTGTGCATTCCGCCGCCCACGCCCTGGCGGCCCGTCATGCACCGGAGCGCCTGGAGGCCGTGGTGGCCACGGGCCTGCTCGACTCCCCCGCGGAACCAGGCTTCGACAGCCTGACGGCGACCGCGGCCCGCCTTCTGGGTGCCGCGGCATGTTTCATATCCGTCGTCGATGGACGGCGCGATTTCTACAAGAGCCAGTCCGGCTTTCCCGAGGCGCTGGCCCGTGCCCGCGAAATGGAGGGCCTGACGTTCTGCCACTTCACGCTGGACCGGGACGATGCGCTGGTCATCCGCGACACGCACGCCGAGCCGCAATGGCGCGCCGTGCCCACCGTGGAGAGCCTGGGCGTGCGCGCCTACGTGGGCGTGCCCCTGAAGGCGCATGGGCAGAACATCGGCAGTTTCTGTGTGATCGACACGCGGCCGCGCGCATGGACGGACGACGAACTGGAAACCATCCGCCAGCTGGCCGTCTCCGCGGCGCGCGAGCTGGACCTGCGCACCGCCCTGGCCGCCGCGCAGGAGGCCGCCGCCACGGCGCGCGCCCAGGCGCTGGCGCGCGAACGGGTGCTGGCAGTGGTCGCGCACGACCTGCGCACGCCGCTGCAGGTGCTGCAGCTCAGCGCCACGCACATCCAGCGCTGCGCGGCGCCGCCGCCGGAGGCGGTCGTGCAGCGCATGCTGTCGGCCGTGGGCATGATGGCCTCGCTGGTGGAAGGCCTGCTGCGGCCGTCCGACTCGGCATCGACCGTGCAGGCCCTGCCGCTGGCGACGCTGGCCACGGACGCGGTCGAGATGATGGCGCCCATCGCCGAGAAATGCGGCATCGCGCTGGTGCTGGGGCCGGTGCCCGACACGCTGGTGCGGGTGGACTACGGCCAGATGGTGCGGGTGCTGGGCAACCTGATCGGCAATTCGCTCAAGTACTCGCCCGAGGGCAGCACCGTGCGCCTGGCTGGCACCTGCAGTTCGCCGCACGCGGCGCGATCGGTCGAACTCACGGTGGCGGACAACGGCATGGGCATGGCCCCGGAAGAAGTCGCGCGCGCGTTCGAGCCGGGCTGGCAGGGCGAGACGGCCCGTGCCCGCAAGGACGGCGTCGGCCTGGGCCTGGGCATCGTGAAATCGCTGGTGGAATCCAATCGCGGCCAGGTGCGCATGGAAAGCCGGCCCGGCCAGGGCACCTCCGTCACCATCACCCTGCCGCGCGCCTGAGCGGCGTGCCCGCGCTCAGCGCGCCGCCACCATGCGCAGGCCCAGCGCGATGAAGACCGTGCCCGCGATGCGGTCCAGCCACAGGCCGGCGCGCGGCCGGCGCTGCAGCCAGCCGCCGATGGTGCCGGCGAAGCAGCCCAGCAGGCCGAAGAGCACCGCCGCCTGCAGCGTGAACACCAGCCCCAGCACGCCCAGCTGCAGCCCCACCGCGCCCTGCGAGGGCACCACGAACTGCGGCAGGAACGAGAGGAAGAACAGCACGACCTTCGGATTGACCGCGTTCGCCAGCATGCCCCTGGCGAACAGGGTGCGCAGCGGCTGGGCGGCCTGGGCGGCCACGTCCGTGCGCAGGGTGCCGCCGCTGCCGGCATGCCGCAGGGCCTGCACGCCGAGCCACACGAGGTAGGCGCCGCCCACCCACTTGAGCACGGTGAACGCGGCGGGGGACGCCGCGATCATCGCGCTCACGCCAAGCACCGCCAGCAGCGTGTGGCTCAGGCAGCCCGCGGCGCAACCGAGGCCGAAGGCCACCCCCCGGGCCCGGCCGCGGGACATGCCCATGCCCAGCACCATGAGGTTGTCCGGCCCCGGCGTGGCGGTGATGAGGACGGCGGCGAGCAGGAAGGCGAGGATCTGGGCGGCAGTGGGCATCGCGCGATGATACGGGGCCACCGCACGGCCCTCGGCCGGCGGCCGGTGCGCCGGGCCCGGCTGTTCCATCGGGCGGAACGCATCCCCTATGCAGGGCCCGCGCACTGGGCGATAGTGGCGCATTCCCCTCCTTCCCATCCATGACCTCGACCTCCCTGCCCACCTCTCCTTCCGCTCCGGCCGCCGCCACGCTCCGCACCGGCGGCCAGATCCTCGTGGACCAGCTCATCCTGCACGGCGTGCGCCAGCTCTTCTGCGTGCCCGGCGAAAGCTACCTGGCGGTGCTGGACGCGCTGCACGATGCCGACATCGCCGTCACCGTCTGCCGCCAGGAGGGCGGCGCGGCCATGATGGCCGAGGCGCAGGGCAAGCTCACGGGGCGGCCGGGCATCTGCTTCGTCACGCGCGGTCCGGGGGCCACGAACGCCTCGGCCGGCATCCATATCGCGCACCAGGACTCGACGCCGCTGATCGTGTTCGTGGGCCAGGTGGCCCGCGAGGCGCTGGGCCGTGAAGCCTTCCAGGAGCTGGACTATGGCGCCGTGTTCGGCACCATGGCCAAGTGGGTGGTGCAGGTGGACGACGCGCGGCGCCTGCCGGAACTGCTGTCGCGGGCATTCCACGTCGCCACCTCGGGCCGGCCCGGGCCGGTGGTGGTGGCGCTTCCGGAAGACATGCTGACCGATGCGGTGCAGGCCGCCGATGCCCTGCCCCATGCGGTGGCCGAGACCCATCCCGGCCCGGACGCGCTGCGCGAGCTGGCGCAGCGGCTGGCCTCGGCCGAGCGGCCGGTGGCCATCCTGGGCGGCAGCCGCTGGTCGGAGCAGGCGGTGCGCGATTTCACGGCCTTCGCCGAGGCATGGAGCCTGCCGGTGTACTGCTCGTTCCGGCGGCAGATGCTGTTTCCGGCCAGCCACCGCTGCTACGGCGGCGACCTGGGCCTGGGCGCCAATCCGAAACTGCTGGCGCGCATTCGCGAAAGCGACCTGGTGCTGCTGGTGGGCGGGCGGCTGTCGGAGGTTCCCTCGCAGGGCTATGCGCTGCTGGACATTCCCGTGCCGGCGCAGCCCCTGGTCCACGTGCATGCGGATGCCGATGAACTGGGCCGGCTGTACCGCCCGGCGCAGGCCATCCATGCCACGCCGCAGGCCTTCGCCGCCGCCCTGGCCGCGGTGCGGCCGGAAGGCGCGGTGCGCCGGGCCGCGCATGCCGCCGCGGCGCGCGCCGACTACCTGGCCTGGAGCGATCCCGCGCCGATCCGCATTCCGGGCCCGCTGCAGATGGGCGAGGTGATGCGCCACCTGCGCGAGGTGCTGCCGCCGGACACCATCTTCTGCAACGGCGCGGGCAATTTCGCCACCTGGGTGCACCGGTTCTGGCCCTTCACGGCCTTTGCCAGCCAACTCGCGCCCACCAGCGGCTCCATGGGCTACGGCCTGCCGGCCGGCGTGGGCGCCAAGCGGCTGTGGCCGCAGCGCGAGGTGGTGGTGTTCTCGGGCGACGGCGACTTCCTCATGCACGGGCAGGAGTTCGCCACCGCCGTGCAGTACGGCCTGCCGGTGATCGTGGTGCTGCTGGACAACGGCATGTACGGCACGATCCGCATGCACCAGGAACGCGAATACCCCGGCAGGGTGAGCGCCACGCAACTGCGCAATCCCGACTTCCGCGCCTATGCGCAGGCCTTCGGCGGCCACGGAGAGCGGGTGGAGCGCACGGAGGATTTCGCACCCGCGCTGGCCCGCGCCCGCGCGAGCGGCCTGCCCAGCGTGCTGCACTGCCTGCTGGATGCGGAGGCGATCACGCCCACGGGCACGCTGGCGGGCATCCGCGGCGCGGCGCAGGCGGCCGGCCGCTGAAAAAAAGGCCCGTCAAGGGGCCTGTACCAAGGGGGCCTATACGGTCTGCGCGAGCGGCGCGCCCGCCGACGACGCCGCGGCGCCGATGGCCATGTAGCGCTTGCGCCAGGTCTCGAAGTCCAGCGTGTCGGCGGCCTCGATGGCCTTCTGCTCGGCCAGCGACACGGCGGCCATGCGCTCGTAGCGCGCCTGCTGCTCGCCCGCCCAGGGCTGCTGCAGCAGGGTGTCGCGGGACGCACGCGACTGCGCGAGCGTGAAGCCCAGGAAGCTCTGCCCGTGGCCGCCAGCCATGCGCGCGAGCACGCGGGCGGACGGCGTGGCATCGGGCTCGCGCAGCAGGTTCCTCGCCGCCTCCAGGACCTGCGCATGCGCATCCGTGCCCTGGGCCGTGTCCAGCGCGGCGGCGATGGGCGCACATCCGGCCAGGATCTCGCCGCCCCACTCCACCAGCGGCACGCTGCGGCCCGCGCGCTCCAGGCACAGCCCGGGCTCGCGGCCGCGCTCGGCCGTGAGGTGCTGGTTGCGCTTGAGGGCAGCGATCTCGGCGGGGGTGTCGGGCGGGCTGTCCGACAGCAGGCAGTGCAGCAGGAACATGTCCAGCAGCCGCATGGTCGGCGCCTCGATGCCCACCGGCGCGAAGGGATCGAGGTCCATGAGCCGCACCTCCACGTACTCCACGCCGCGGTCGCGCAACGCGTGCAGCGGACGCTCGCCGGGGCGCACGGTGCGCTTGGGGCGGATGGTGCCGTAGAACTCGTTCTCGATCTGCAGCAGGCTGGTGCCCAGCTGGTTGTAGTCGCCACCGGGGTTGCGCACGCCCAGCGCCTCGTAGGCGGGGTAGGGCCGCGTCAGGGCTTCGTGCAGGGAGTCGGCATAGCCGTCCAGCCCGTTGTAGCTCACGGCCAGCGTGGCCTGGGCATCGCTCTGGTAGCCCAGGCGGCCCATGCGCAGCGAGGTGGCGTGCGGCAGGTAGAGGGAATCCGGCCCCAGGCGCTGCAGGCCGTGCTGGCGGCCCTGCACGAAGCAGTCGCACAGCGCGGGCGATGCGCCGAAGAGGTAGAGCAGCAGGAAGGCCTGGCGCCGGAAATTGCGGATCAGCCCGAAATACTCGTCGCTCGCGATGCCGGGCATGGACCAGTTGTAGTGGATGCCCGAGATGGTCTGCATGCGGCGGCCGTAGCGGTGCCCCAGGCCCATGCGGTAGATGCTCTTGGCGCGGCCCACGTTGGAGGAGCCGAAACGCGCCAGGGGAATGGTCTCGTCCGTGGGCAATCCGCAGGGCATGCTGGAGACCCACAGCATCTCGCCGGATTGCGCCAGGGTGCGCAGCACGAACTGGTGGATCTCGGTCAGCTCGTCGAGGCACTCCTGCACCGAACTGCGCGCGCCGGTGATGAGTTCGATCTGCGACTCGCTGTAGTCGGTCGTGATGTGCGGATGCGTGAGCGCGGAACCCAGTGCTGCCGGATGCGGCGTGAGCGCCAGCCCGCCCTCGGCCAGCACGCGCAGGCCCTCCTTCTCGATGCCGCGGCGCATGCCCGCCAGCCGGTTGCCTGGCAGCGCGCGGATTTTCTCCTGCAGTTGGCTCGTCATGTTGCGTCTTTTTTGTTACCGGTTGATCCGTGTCGGGACGGAACTTAGCACGGCCGCCACGCTCGCGCTCGCGTCCTGGTCCAAGTCCCTGCTTCGCACCGCCGGACGGTGCTTCGGCCGGATGCGGGCGGTCGCAGCGGCACGCACCGCATCATCGCAGGCGTCGTGGCCAGCCAACGGCGCATGCTCCCAGGGCGTGCGGCGTCCAGCCACTCCCTCCCCGGGCCTTCTGCCGGGATCGCGCACGACGCCCCTGCGACCGACGGACGCCATGCCGAAATTTTCCCTGCGCCCCCACACCACCACCCTGCTCGTCCCCGGCAATGCCCGCAATGCGGCACATGCCGGCGACCCCGCGCCCGGCAAGCAGGCCCACCACAAACTGCACCAGCTCGACGGCGCAGCAGCGCGCAGGGAAGCGCTCGCGCCCCAGTTCGGCCTGGCCGGCCGGGTGCGCAAATACCTGGCGGAACCACTGCCCGCGGCGGCCGATGCCGATACATCCGGTGCCGCTGCAGCGCAGCCCGCTTCCCCGGGCACCACGGCCCCGCGCAAGGCGACCAGGGCATTGCGAAAGTTCCTGGGCAAAGCCGGAACGGCGCTCGGGCTGCGGGCCGGCAAACCCGTGGGGCTGGACGAACTCACGCGTTTCCGGGATACGGCCGCCGCCGGCGCACGGCCCAACGAGCGGGGCGCCCCGGCCGACCGGGGTGCGTGGCGCAGCGTGGGCGCAGCGCAGGCCCGTGCCTTCGCGGCGTCGCAGCGGCTGCACGAGGCCGAGGTGGCGGCCCGCAAGGCCACCGCCCTGCAGCACCTGGTGCAACTGCACATCGAGCGGCTGGAGTCCGATGCCCGGCGCGCCGGCCGGCGCATGGCGCACGCCGCGGACCGGCCCGTGCCGCTGCGCCGGCAGCAGGCCGCCATCGCCGCGCAGCAGCAGGCCCTGGACGCCGGCATCGCCCGGCTGGCGGAAGAAGCCGGCGCGCTGGAGCGGCGCATCGCCCAGGCCGAAGCGGCCCTGGCGGCGCCCGTGCGTGGCCGGCTGGGCATGCTGCTGGCCGCGCGCACCGGGGCCGACCGCAGCGGAGCAGATACCCGAGAGGACATTGCCGCGCTGCGGCAGCACCTGCATGGGCTGCGGTCGCTGCACACGATACGCACCGGCATCCGGCACGACCTGGAGCAGCGCAGGCAGGATGTGCAGGCCGAACTGGAGCGGCTGGAGCGTTCCGCCGTGGCCATGGCGCGCGACCTGTTCGACGCGGATGACGAAGCCACCGACCTGCGCTCCCTGCTGGACGGCCTGCAGGAGCGGCGCGCCACGCTGGAGACGGCGCGGGATGCCGCCCGGGCGGCCAGCGAAGCGGCCGCGGCCGCGCTGAAGGCGTGCGAGAAGGAAATGGCCGGCCGGCAGATCGATGCGCTGCCCGGCCTGCGCACCCCGGGCACACCCGCGGAGGCCGCCGCCTGCGCGGCGTTGAAGGCCGCGCTGCGGGACTGGTCGGAGGGGCTGGACACGGCGCTGTTCGGCGACCGGGCGATTCCCGCTGCCGGTGTGGTGGCCGTGGGGCTGAAGGCCCTGGCCGTGGCGGCCGGCGGGGAGCCGGCCCAGGCCCTGCAGGCCCTCGGCGTGCTGCGCCGGCTCCGCTGGGAAGACCTGGCGCCCGCCCCCGGAGCGGAGGCCGC
>CP028296.1:3288827-3289579 GCA_003029925.1 Paracidovorax avenae
CTGGCATTGCGCGCCGATGCCCTGCTGCGCGCCGCCGCGCCGGACGACGCCGCGCTGCGCACATGGCTGGGCCACGCGCTCCGCGCCGCCCGCCGGGCCCTGCATGCCGCGGAGCCCGCCAAGGCGCTGGAGGCCTGCACGGTGGACGAACGCGCGGCCTACCATGCGCTGCGCAATGGCTACGAAAGCAACGCGCCCGGCTCGGCCTACGACCGCGCGAACGGCCACCTGCAGCGGCTGGCGGACGCATTGCACGACCTGGCGCGGCACGGCGCACAGCCGAGCGCCTTCGGCGGCCAGCCCAATGCACTGCGATCCCTGCCGCAGGCGCTGGAGGTGGGCTCCGCCACGGCGCTGCCCACGCCGCGGCGCCGGGCGGACGCGGCCCTGGAAAAGGCCGCCGGCCAGCTCTCCGAGATGCTGGGAGGCCTGCGCGCGGACCGCCCCCCGGGCCGGCTGCCCGGCCCTGCGGAGTGCGCCTGGCAGGCACTGGCGGAAACCGTGCAATGGGCACCGGAAGGCACGGACCGCACCACCCTGGTGATCGATGCCGCCGCGCGCGAGCGCATCGCGGCGCGCGCCACGGAACTGCGCGCGCACTTCGAGCGCGCGGCACGCGGCCAGGGCGTGCCGCCGCCGGAACTGTCGCAGGACAGCGTGCCCCTGCTGGAGGCCGCCTGGCAGCGGCTCGAACGCCGCCCGCACACCGCCGCCGAAGCGCTGTCGCTGCTGGCCGAGGGCATGCCCGAGAG
>CP028296.1:3289595-3291412 GCA_003029925.1 Paracidovorax avenae
CCACCCCCTCCCCCGCCGCAGCCCGGCGGCACGCCCGTGTCCTGGCACGGCTATGCGCTGCAGCAGGGCGCGCAGTTCCGCGCCAGCGCACAGGAGGCCGCCCGCCTGCTGCGTGACGGCATTCCCGGGCAGGCCACGCATGCGCAGGCCCTGCTGGACCTGACGCGGGACATGATCGGCCAGCTCGAATGGCGCGATCGCCTGCGCCTGATCGGCCAGCAGGCCTGGGGCCTGAACGCCGGGCCGCTGTCCGCGGCCGTGGCGTTGGGCTCTTCCGTGTTCGGCCTGGGCGTGCGGCTGATCGCCGGCGCGCAGCGCAACCGCGACGCGGTGATGGAGTTCTACATGGGCCGCACGGGGATGTACCTGCAGATCGGCGAGCAGCGCACGAACCAGGTGCAGGTGGGCGCGGGCGCGAATACCGGCTACGCCGCCAACCTCGGCACCGACCAGGCGACACTCGGCGGCACCCTCGCGGCGGACTGGCGCTGGCGCGGCGAGCGCGGGCTGGAAAACGGCGTCCAGTTGCGCCTGCCGCGCCTGGGCAAGGGCCGCGAACCGGAACTGAACGTGGAATTCCTCGATGCCTACGAACACCTGCTGCGCCTGGCGGAGCCGGGTCCCGATGGCGCGCCGGCACGCCACGACTGGCTGCGCGAGCTGCTCGCCCACCATCCGGAACTGAGCGCGGGCCTGATAGACGATGCCCGGCGCTCCAGCACCGGCACCGAGACGAATGTGTCCGCCAGCGCGGGCCTGCGCGTGGGCGAGGTCGCGGGCCGGGGCCGCCGCGCGGGGGTGGCCGCCAGCCTGGGCGCGAAGATGCGCCAGGACAACGGCCGCACAGCCACCACCATCGCGGGCTACATGACCACGGTCTATCGCGATGCGACCGCCTCCTCTCGGGTGGAGGTTTCGGCCCGCGCCACCGCCAGCGTGCAGATCGCAGAGGCACTGCGCAGCGACGGTGTCCGCACCGCACAGCGCGCCAGTGCCGGGCTGGGCGGACTCGATGCAGGCTACGCCGTGGAAGTGGCGAACCATGCCACGACGAACTTCTGCACGCTGTTTCTCTTCGGCGACGAGATCGACCCGACACGCAGCGACCGCGCCACCGACTACTCGCGCTTCGAGGAGTTCGAGCGCCACGTGCGCGCGGAATGGGATGGCTGGGCGCACTACGGCACGGGCAAGCTGGGCAGCGATGTGGAAGAGCCGTTGCACCACCTGCTGGCGGACATCCAGCTTTCGCATTTCATGGAGCAGACCCGAAGCTTCGCCCAGGCCAACGGCTTCGCAGCGATGTTCGCGGACAAGGTGATGCGCCCGCCCGCGGGCCCCCTGCTGGATGTGCACCGCGCGCTGGCCGCGCTGGCCCGCGCGGCCGGCGACGAGGACGGCGCGCGGGCCGAGGACGCGGCCTTCGACGACTTCCTGCAGAACGAGGCCATGTGGGAGCCGACGCTGCTGCTGCTGCGCGAGAAGGCCAAGCTGCAGGAAGAACGCGGCCTGGATTTCTTCCTCAAGCACCAGAACAACCGCGGCGCGGAAGCGATGCGCACGGTGGGCCAGTGGATCCTCTACGAGCCCGTGCCGCGGCGCGAGCCGGGCCAGCACCTGCAGCCCGCGAGGACCTGGAAGCCGCGGCCGGCCCCTGCGCCGCACGGCGCGGAAGGGGCCGGGGCCGGGGCCGGGGCCGGCGGCAGCAGCCGCTACGCAACGGCCAGCGAGGCGAGCCTGGACTCTTTCCGCACCGCACCCGGATCGCCGATGGGGCCTGGTGCGCCCCCCGGCGCGCTGGCCGCCGCGGAAGGCCC
>CP028296.1:3291710-3372593 GCA_003029925.1 Paracidovorax avenae
ACGCTGCCGCGCGACCGGACGGCGGGGCGCCGCCGGGCGCCGCGTCGTCGAGCAGGCCGTAGCGCCACTCGACGCGCAGCGTGAACTCCTGCCCGCGCTCCAGCACGCGCAGGCCCGGCTGCCCCGGCTGGTTGAAGGCATCGATGGGCTGGGTGATGGGCTCGAAGCAGAAGGCCGGCCCTTCGGGCGGACGGTACACCAGGCAGAAGTGGCGCCCGGCGCCGCCGTCCTGCACGAAGTCCGGCATGCGCGCCGTGAGCTGCAGGCCACGCTCGGGCCAGGCGATGCGCGCCGTGCCGCCCCAGCCGGTATAGGCGTTGTCGATCAGGTTGCCGTGCGCCGATATGCCGCCATTGAGGTTCCAGCCCTCGGGGAACCACTCGGTGTGCCGCGTGGGCAGCGGATCGCTGCCGCAGAGCCACACGCCCTGCACGGGGGCGGAGATGCGCGTGTCCGGCGTGCGCGGAAACCAGGGATGCAGGCCCAGCCCATAGGGCAGCGGCTCGGGGCCGAGGTGGCGCACCTGCACGCTCTGGTCCAGCCCGCCCGGCACCAGGCGGAAGCTCTGCACGCATTCGTAGTGATAGGGGTTGCCCTGGAAGCGGTCCGAGTGCAGCGCCATCTCCAGGGTGTCCGGCGCCGGCTGGCGCAGGCTCCAGGGCTGCAGCCAGCCGTCGCCGTGGATGGGGTACGGCTCGCCCGCGCGGTTGGGTTCCATCGGATGAAAGCGCCCCGCATGGAAGAACCCGCCGCAGCTGATGCGGTTGGACCAGGGCACCATGGCGAACGAGGCCATGCGGTAGAGGTCGGCGGTGCGGCCGTCCCAGGAACGCCACAGGTCGGCGCGGCGCCCGTCCGGTCCGTCGATCTGCCAGGCCGCCACGCTGCCGCCCAGCGAAGGCACGAGGCCCAGGTGCTGGCCGGCATGGTGCAGCCAGGTGACAGGGTGAAGGGTTTCGTTCATGGGCGTCTCCAGGAGGTCAGCCGCCGAAGCGGTGGGCCGGCAGTCCGGGGCCGTCCACGGAGACGGCGAAGAGCGATCCGGCCAGGGGCTCGGCCACCAGCCGGGCATCCGACAGGCCCGTGCGGGCCGAGATGATGAAGAGCGTGCGCAGGTCGGGGCCGCCGAAGGCGCAGGTGGTGACCTGGCTCACCGGCAGCGAAACGCGGCACAGCTCGGCGGCGCTCACGGGATCGTGGCAGGTCACGCACGCGCCGCCCCAGTGCGCGATCCACAGCCGCCCCAGCGCGTCGGTGGTCATGCCGTCGGGCAGCCCATCCTCGTCGGCCCAGCGCTTCCACAGCGTCCGGTTCGACAGCGCGCCCGTGCCGGGGTCGAAGTCGTAGCGGTAGGTGCAGGACTCGGCGGTGGCGTTGAAGAACATGGCCGGCGCCCGCGTTCCGCCAGAAGCCGCCGCATGCGACCAGGCAGGGCCGTTGGTCACCGCGAAGCCGTCGTCGTGCCGCGTGCAACGGCCATCGGGATCGAAGCGGTAGAGCGCGCCGGTGGGCGCCTCGCAGCCGAAATCCATCGATCCAGCCCAGAAGCGCCCCTGTGCATCGCACTTGCCGTCGTTGAAGCGGTTGCCGGCGCGTTCCGGTTCGGGCTGGTGCAGGTAGCGCGGCGCGGTGTCCGTGGCCGGGTCGAACAGCGCGAAACCGCGGCGCAGGGTGACGGCGAGGCCGGGTGCCCCGGCGCGCTCGGCCAGCGCGGAGATTTCTTCCTCGAAGGTCCAGCAGCGGTGCGCGCCGCCTGCGGGATCGCAGCGGTGCAGTTCGCGGGCGAGGATGTCCACCCAGTACAGCGCCTGTTCGCGCCCGGACCACAGCAGGCCCTCGCCCAGCAGCGAGGCCATGGGCCGCACGCATCGCACGGCACCTATCGTGGGTGCGGGCCAGGGCACGGCCGGTGGGTTGTCGGAAGGCATTTCGGGGGGGTGCATGCGCGTCTCCAGACGTTGTTTCAGCGCCCGTCTGTCGCGGGCCTCTTGACGCGGCGCATCTTATCAACGCAAATTGATGCACGTAACCATTATTTTTTCTATCAATCGATACCGAAATTTATATGTCTCAAATTTCACTCGTTTCTTCTTCCGGCACCGCCGCCTCGCCGTCCGGAGCCCTGTCGGTGTTTCCCAGCCTGCGCGGACGCGTGGTGTTCGTGACGGGCGGCGGCAGCGGTATCGGCGCCGCCATCGTCACGGCCTTCGCCGAGCAGGGGGCACGCGTGGCGTTCGTGGACGTGGCGCGCGAGGCCAGCGCGCAGCTGGCCAGCGACATGGAGGCCGCGGGCCTGCCGCGCCCCTGGTGGCGCGAGTGCGACGTGCGCGACATCGATGCCCTGCGCGCCGCCCTGCGCGACGCCGCGGCGGAGCTGGGCGATGTTTCCGTGCTGGTCAAC
The DNA here is from genome assembly GCA_003029925.1 of Paracidovorax avenae. Taxonomy (GTDB): domain Bacteria; phylum Pseudomonadota; class Gammaproteobacteria; order Burkholderiales; family Burkholderiaceae_C; genus Paracidovorax; species Paracidovorax avenae_A. Next base: position 3,294,112 of record CP028296.1, read on the forward strand.
AACGTGGCCAGCGACGACCGCCACACGCTGGAGTCCGTCACCCCCGAGTACTACGACGAGCGCATGGCGATCAACGAGCGCCCGGCCTTCTTCGCGATCCAGTCGGTGGTGCCGGGCATGCGCCGGCTCGGCGGCGGCTCCATCGTCAACCTCGGCTCCACCGGCTGGCAGGGAAAGGGGTCGGGCTACCCCTGCTATGCGATCGCCAAGTCGTCGGTGAACGGGCTCACCCGGGGCCTGGCGCGCACGCTCGGCCAGGACCGCATCCGCATCAACACCGTGTCCCCCGGCTGGGTGATGACCGAACGCCAGATCCGGCTCTGGCTCGACGCCGAGGGCGAACGGGAGCTCGCGCGCAACCAGTGCCTGCCCGACAAGCTGCAGCCGCGCGACATCGCGCGCATGGTGCTGTTCCTGGGCTCCGACGACGCCGCGATGTGCACGGCGCAGGAGTTCAAGGTGGACGCCGGCTGGGTCTGACGACAACCCCCTGAGGCGCTTGCGCGGCGGTTGCTGGCGGGGCCGCGCCTGTGCGACGGCCGTTGGCACAGGACGCACCCGCATGCGCCCCCCGCCAGTGAGCGTTACCCTGCCCTACTCGTCCATCTCCAGCTTGCGGCCGTACTGCACGAAGCTGGCCTGCTTGAGCGCCTTCATCATCACCTTGGCGGCGGGCGACAGCAGGCGGTCGGTGCGCGTGACGATGCCGAAGGCGTCCATGTGGCAGGGCATGGCGATCGGCAGCACGGCGACGATGCCGTGGGCCGCGTAGTAGTGGGCGACGTCCGCGCCCACCACGGCGATCATCTCGCTCTGCTGCAGCATGCGGGTGATGAACAGCAGCGCGGAGGTCTCCACGATGTCCGTCGGCGGGGCGAGGCCGTCCTGCTGGAACATCAGGTCGAACCGGTGCCGCAGCACGCTGCCGGCGGGCGGCACGATCCAGTTGGCCGAGAGCACGTCCCGCAGCGTCAGGCCGCTCATGCCCGAGAGCGGGTGGCCGGGGCGGCTGATGGCGCAGATCGGCTCGTCCGTCAGCGGCTCGTAGCGCAGGTGGCCGGTTTCCGGCCCGGGGAGCACGCGCCCCACCATGATGTCCAGGCGCCCCTGCTCCAGCCGCTCCAGCAGAACCGGGCTGGTTTCGATGTCCAGCGTGATGCGCAGGCTCGGGTGCTGCTGCTTGACCAGGGCCACCGCCGCCGGCAGCAGGCTCAGGCCCGGCGAGGTGATGGCGCCGATGCCCACCTGGCCGTAGTGCCCCGTCTTCAACGCGCCGATCTCGTCATGGGCCTGGTTGAGGCTCGCCAGCGCCATGCGCGCATGCCGGATCATGGTCTCGCCATACCAGGTGGGCCGCATGCCGCGGGGCAGGCGCTCGAACAACGGCACCTCCAGCACGTCTTCCAGGTCCTTGAGCAGCTTGGAGGCCGCGGGCTGGGTCATGCTGAGCACCTGGGCCGCGCGGTGGATGTTGCCCTCCTCGGCCAGGGCCACCAGCAGCAGCAGCTGCCTGGTCTTGAGGCGCGCGCGGATGAACCAGTGGTTGTAGGTGCTCATGGGGTTTTCCTGAATGCCGGGATTGATATGTATTTTGTCCAAAAAACTATTGGATTGATATAAAAAACCTCCATAGACTGCAGCGCAACCGTAGCAAAGAGGGTCCATGAAGCTTGGTGACATGCAGCAGACGCCCCGGCACCTGATCAATGGGCGCTGGGAGATCGGCACCACCACCGGGGTGAGCGTCAATCCGTCCGACACCCGCGAGGTGGTGGCCGAATATGCACGCGCCGACCGGAACCAGGCGGGCCAGGCCGTGCGTGCCGCTGCGGATGCCCTGCGCCACTGGAGCCGCAGCGCCCCCCAGCGGCGTTCGGACGTGCTGGACCTCGTGGGCAACGAACTGCTGGCCCGCAAGGAAGAGCTGGGCACGCTGCTGGCCCGCGAAGAGGGCAAGCCCCTGCCCGAGGCGGTGGCGGAAGTGGTCCGCAGCGGCCACATCTTCAAGTTCTTCGCGGGCGAGGCACTGCGCATCCCCGGCGAGCTGATGGCGTCGATGCACCAGGGCGTGCAGGTGGAAGTGACGCGCGAACCCGTGGGCGTGGTCGGCGTGATCGCGGCCTGGAACTTTCCCTTCGCCATTCCCGCCTGGAAGATCGCGCCGGCCCTGGCCTTCGGCAATACGGTGGTGTTCAAGCCGGCCGAACGGGTGCCGGCCTGCGGCTGGGCGCTGGCCGAGATCATCGCCCGCAGCGGCCTGCCGGCGGGCGCATTCAACCTCGTCATGGGCAGCGGCCGCGAAGTGGGCCAGACCCTGGTGGACCACCCCCTGGTCGATGCCCTGAGCTTCACCGGTTCGGGACCGGTCGGCGCGCGCATCCTGCGCTCGGTCGCGGCGCGCGGCGCCAGGGTGCAACTGGACCTGGGCGGCAAGAACCCGCTGGTGGTGCTGGCCGACGCCGACCTGGGCCAGGCTGCGGACTGCGCGCTGCAGGGCGCCTACGGCTCCGCCGGACAGCACTGCATGGCCTCCAGCCGCATCGTGGTCGAGGCCCGCGTGCACGACGACTTCGTAGCCCGCCTGCGCCAGCGCCTGGCGGTGCTCCCCGTGGGCCATGCGCTGGAACGCGGCACGGGTATGGGGCCCGTGGTGGACGAACGCCAGCTCGCGCAGGACATCGAGCACATCGTGGCCGCCCGCCAGGAAGGCGCGGAGCACATCTTCGGCGGCGAGCGCATCGAGCGCCCCACGCCCGGCCACTACCTGAGCCCGGCGCTTTTCACCGCGCGCCCCGAGCACCGGATCGCCCGCGAGGAGGTCTTCGGCCCCGTGGCCTGCGTGCTGCGCGCGGACGACTACGAACACGCCCTGGTGCTCGCCAACGACACGCCGCGCGGTCTGTGCGCGGGCATCTGCACCACCTCGCTGAAGCACGCCATGCATTTCAAGCGGCACGCCCGGGCGGCCATGACCATGGTGAACCTGCCCACCGCCGGCGCGGATTTCCAGGGCGAGCGCCGGGAGCCGGGCCACGGTCCGCGCGACCGGGGCCGCCACGCCGCGGAGTTCTTCACCACGGTCCGCACCGGCTACATGCTGGCCTGAGAGGCACGCCCTTCCCCTTCCTCCTTTCCCCTTCCCTCATCACACCACCATAAAGACAGGAGACAACGATGACGAAACTGACCCGACGCACACTGGCCACGGCCCTGGCCTGCGCGCCCGTGGCCGCCCTGCTGCCCGCAGCCGCATGGGCGCAAAAGCCCATCGTGCTGGGCTTCAGCCAGGTCGGCGCGGAGAGCGAGTGGCGCACCGCGAACACCGAATCGATCAAGTCGGCGGCCAAGGACGCCGGGATCGAGCTGAAGTTCTCCGACGCGCAGCAGAAGCAGGAAAACCAGATCAAGGCCATCCGCTCCTTCATCGCCCAGCGCGTGGACGTGATCGCGTTCTCGCCCGTCGTGGAGTCGGGCTGGGAGCCGGTGCTGCGCGAGGCCAAGGCCGCGAAGATCCCGGTGGTGCTCACCGACCGCGCCGTCAACACCAAGGACACGTCGCTCTACGTCACCTTCATGGGCTCGGACTTCGTGGAAGAAGGCCGCAAGGCCGGCCGCTGGCTGGTCGAGAAGATGAAGGACAGCAAGGGCGACGTGAACATCGTCGAGCTGCAGGGCACCGTGGGCTCGGCCCCGGCCATCGACCGCAAGAAGGGCTTCGAGGAAGTCGTCAAGGCCGACCCGAAGTTCAAGATCATCCGCTCGCAGACCGGCGACTTCACCCGCGCCAAGGGCAAGGAAGTGATGGAAGCCTTCCTGAAGGCCGAGGGCAAGAAGATCAACGTGCTCTACGCGCACAACGACGACATGGCCATCGGCGCGATCCAGGCCATCGAGGAGGCCGGCATGAAGCCCGGCAAGGACATCATCATCATCTCCATCGATGCGGTGAAGGGCGCCTTCGAGGCCATGATGGCCGGCAAGCTCAACGTGACCGTGGAATGCAGCCCCCTGCTGGGCCCGCAGCTGATGGCGGCCGTCAAGGACATCAAGGCCGGCAAGACGGTGCCCAAGCGCATCGTGACGGAAGAAGGCATCTTCCCGATGGAGACCGCGGCCCAGGAATTCCCCAAGCGCAAGTACTGACTCCCAACCCCTCTCACACACCGATAAAAACCAGGAGACTCCCGTGAAGCGAACCTTTCTGAAAACCACCACCGCCGCCCTCGCCCTCGCCGCCCTCGGCACCCTGCCGCTGGCGCATGCCGCGGACAAGGGCAGCATCGGCATCTCCATGCCCACCAAGTCCTCGGCCCGCTGGATCGCGGACGGCGACAACATGTCCAAGGTGCTCAAGGAGCGCGGCTACAAGACCGACCTGCAGTACGCGGAAGACGACATCCCCAACCAGCTCGCCCAGATCGAGAACATGGTGACCAAGGGCGCGAAGGTGCTCGTGATCGCCTCCATCGACGGCACCACGCTCTCGCGCGTGCTGCAGAGCGCGGCGGACAAGGGCGTGAAGGTCATCGCCTACGACCGCCTCATCAAGGGCTCGAAGAACGTCGATTACTACGCCACCTTCGACAACTTCCAGGTCGGCGTGCTGCAGGCGCAGTCCATCGTGGACAAGCTGGGCCTCAAGCAGGGCAAGGGCCCGTTCAATATCGAGCTCTTCGGCGGCTCGCCCGACGACAACAACGCCTTCTTCTTCTATGACGGCGCGATGAGCGTGCTGCAGCCCTACATCGACAGCGGCAAGCTGGTGGTGCGCAGCAAGCAGACCGGGATGAACAAGGTCGGCACCCTGCGCTGGGACGGCGCCACGGCCCAGGCCCGCATGGACAACCTGCTCTCTGCCTACTACGGCAAGGAGAAGGTGGATGCCGTGCTCTCGCCGTACGACGGGATCTCCATCGGCATCCTTTCGTCGCTCAAGGGCGTGGGCTACTGCACCGCCCAGCAGCCCTGCCCGATCGTGACCGGCCAGGACGCCGAGGTGCCTTCGGTCAAGTCCATCCTGAAGGGCGAGCAGACCTCCACCGTGTTCAAGGACACGCGTGAACTCGCCAAGGTGGCGGCCGACATGGTGGACGCGGTGCTGTCGGGCAAGCAGCCCGAGATCAACGACACCAAGACCTACAACAACGGCGTGAAGGTCGTGCCCTCCTACCTGCTCAAGCCGGTGCTGGTGGACCAGTCGAACTGGAAGAAGGTGCTGGTGGACAGCGGCTACTACAAGGAATCGCAGATCAAGTGATCCGCCGCGTGCGGCCCGCGGCGGGCCGCGCTTCCCGAGCCACGTGCCGCCGCCCCGGGTCTTGCAGACCGGGTGCGGGGGCACGCCAGCGACGCCAACGGACACCGAGACCATGCTTCTAGAGATGCGGAACATCCGCAAGACCTTCCCCGGGGTGGTGGCCCTGGACCGGGTGGACCTGCGCGTGCAGGCCGGAGAGATCCACGCCATCGTGGGCGAGAACGGCGCAGGCAAATCCACGCTGATGAAAGTGCTGTCCGGCGTCTATCCGCACGGCAGCTACAGCGGCGAAATCGTCTTCGACGGCGAAGAGCGCCGGTTCGCAGGCATCCGCGACAGCGAACACCTGGGCATCATCATCATCCACCAGGAACTGGCCCTGGTGCCCCTGCTCTCCATCGCCGAGAACATCTTCCTGGGCAACGAGACCGCGCGCCACGGCGTCATCGACTGGATGGAGGCGCACGACAGGACGCAGGCGCTGCTGCGCAAGGTGGGCCTGCAGGAATCGCCCGAGGCCCTGGTGGGCCAGCTGGGCGTGGGCAAGCAGCAACTGGTTGAAATCGCCAAGGCGCTGTCGCGGCAGGTGCGCCTGCTGATCCTGGACGAGCCCACCGCCAGCCTGAACGAGAACGACAGCCAGGCCCTGCTGGACCTGCTGCTGGAGCTCAAGAGCCAGGGCATCACCTGCATCCTGATCTCGCACAAGCTCAACGAGATTTCGCGCGTGGCCGACTCCGTCACCGTGCTGCGCGACGGCAGCACGGTGGAAACCATGGACTGCCGCGCCGCGCCCGTCAGCGAGGACCGCGTGATCCAGGCCATGGTCGGCCGCGAGATGGCGGACCGCTATCCGCCGCGCACACCCGACATCGGCCCGGTGGCCTTCGAGGTGCGCGGCTGGCAGGCCTACCACCCGCAGCGGCCCGACGCGCCCTTCCTCAAGGGCATCGACCTGCAGGTGCGGCGCGGAGAAATAGTCGGCATCGCCGGCCTGATGGGGTCCGGCCGTACCGAGCTGGCCATGAGCCTCTTCGGCCGCTCCTGGGGCCGGCGCATCAGCGGCGAGGTGCTGCTGGACGGGCAGCCCATCGACGTCGGCACCGTGGAGAAGGCCGTGCGCCACGGCCTGGCCTACGTGACCGAAGACCGCAAGGGCAACGGCCTGGTGCTGAACGAGGACATCCGGTTCAACATCTCGCTGGCCCACCTGGAGGGCGTCTCCTCGGCCGGCGTGATCGACAGCGGCCGCGAGCACGCGGTGGCCCAGGGGTTCCGCGAGCAGCTGCGCATCCGCTCCTCCGGCGTGGACCAGAAGACGCTCAACCTCTCGGGGGGCAACCAGCAGAAGGTGGTGCTGGGCAAATGGCTCTTCACCCGCCCCGAAGTCCTCATCCTCGACGAGCCCACGCGCGGCATCGACGTGGGTGCCAAGTACGAGATCTACACCCTCATCGCGCAGCTGGCCGCCGAAGGCAAGTGCGTGATCGTGATCTCTTCGGAGATGCCCGAGCTGCTGGGCGTCACCGACCGCCTCTACGTGATGAACGAAGGCCGCTTCGTCGCCGAGATGCCCACGGCCCAGGCATCGCAGGAAAAGATCATGAGCGCCATCGTGAAAGCCCACTGACATGTCTTCCATGACCTCCACGCCCAACCCCTCCGCCACCGCGGCCGCCCCCGGTGCCGCCTCCGCCGCCCAGCCCGCGCGCCCCGGCCGCTCGCCCCTGGAGCACGCCCGCCACCACCTGCGCGAGTACGGCATGCTCATCACGCTGGTCGCCATCATGGGCTTCTTCCAGTACATGACCGACGGCACCCTGATGGAGCCGCTCAACCTCACCAACCTGCTGCTGCAGAACAGCTACATCGTCATCATGGCGCTGGGCATGCTGCTGGTGATCGTGGCCGGCCACATCGACCTGTCGGTGGGATCCGTCAGCGGCTTCATCGGCGCGCTGGCGGCCGTGCTCATGGTGCAGTACCAGTGGCACTTCGTTCCCGCCACGCTGGTCTGCCTGCTGTGCGGCGGCCTCATCGGCGGGCTGCAGGGCTGGTTCGTTGCGTTCTCGCGCATCCCGTCCTTCATCGTCACCCTGGCCGGCATGCTGGTCTTCAAGGGCCTGGCGCTGGCGCTGCTGGCCGGGCAATCCGTGGGGCCGTTCCCCGAGTCCTTCCAGCGCCTGAGCTCCGGCTTCATTCCCGACCTCTTCAGCATGCAGGGCCTGAAAGTGACCTCGCTGCTGCTGGGCACGGCCGTGGCCGCCGCCCTGGTGGTGGCAGGCATCCGCGCCCGGGCCAACCGCGTGCGCCACGGCGTGCAGGTGGAGCCCGCCGCCTTCTTCGTCGCCCGCAACGCGGTGTTCACCGCGCTGCTCGTGTACCTCAGCTACCTGCTGGCCTCGTACAAGGGCCTGCCCAACGTGCTGATCGTGATGGCGCTGCTGATCGTGCTGTTCGACTTCGTCGCCAGCCGTACCACCATCGGCCGCCGGATCTACGCCATGGGCGGCAACGAGAAGGCCGCCAAGCTCTCGGGCATCAAGACCGAGCGCCTGTCGTTCTACGCCTTCGTGAACATGGGCGTGCTGGCGGCGCTCGCAGGCCTGGTGTTCGCGGCCCGCCTCAATACCGCCACACCCAAGGCGGGCCTGGGCTTCGAGCTGGACGTGATCGCCGCCTGCTTCATCGGCGGGGCCTCGGCCTCGGGTGGCGTGGGCAAGGTCATGGGCGCGGTGATCGGCGCTTTCATCATGGGCGTGATGAACAACGGCATGTCCATCCTGGGCATCGGCATCGACTACCAGCAGGTCATCAAGGGCGTGGTGCTGCTGGCCGCCGTGCTGGTGGATGTCTATCACAAGAACAAGGCCTAGGAAGCCGTGAAAGAGCCGGCCCACCGACGCACCGCCCGATAGCCATGACATCGACCCCGCAAGCCCCCGTCACCGCAGCAGCGCCCGTGCTGGAACTGGCGGGCATCCGCAAGCAGTTCTCCGGCGTGCCGGTGCTGCAGGACGTGCAACTGCGCCTCTACCCCGGCGAGATCCATGCGCTGATGGGACAGAACGGCGCGGGCAAGTCCACTCTCATCAAGGTGCTCACGGGCGTGCTCAAGGCCAGCGGCGGCGAGATGCGCCTGGCCGGCCAGCCGGTGTGGCCCGACTCGCCGCTGGCCGCCCAGCGCCTGGGCATCAGCACGGTGTACCAGGAGGTCAACCTCTGCCCCAACCTCTCGGTGGCCGAGAACATCTTCGCGGGCCGCTACCCGCGCCACGGGCTGGCGCAGGGCTGGCGCATCGACTGGGCACGGATGCACCGGCGCGCGGCCGAGCTGGTCGCACGCATCGGGCTGGATATCGACGTGGCGTGCCAGCTGTCGGATTACCCGGTCGCGGTGCAGCAGCTGGTGGCGATCGCCCGGGCGCTCAGCATCGACGCACGCGTGCTGATCCTGGACGAGCCCACTTCCAGCCTGGACGACGACGAGGTGCGCAAGCTGTTCGAGGTGCTGCGCCGCCTGCGCGCGGAGGGCCTGTCCATCGTTTTCGTGACGCACTTCCTGAACCAGGTGTATGCCGTGTCGGACCGCATCACCGTGCTGCGCAACGGCACCTGGGTGGGCGAATGGCTGGCGAAGGACCTGGGCCCGCAGGCCCTGATCGCCGCCATGCTGGGCCGCGAACTGGCCGCGCAGGCCGCCAGCGCGCAGGCGCCACAGGACACCGTCACGCAGGCACCCGCGCTGCTGCAGGCCGAGGGCCTGGGCCAGGCCGGGCAGCTGCAGCCACTGGACCTGCAGATCCGCCCCGGCGAGGTGGTCGGACTGGCCGGCCTGCTGGGCGCGGGCCGCACCGAGCTGGCGCGTCTGCTGTTCGGGCTGGAGCAGCCCGACCGCGGGATGCTGCGCATCGACGGCCGCGCGGTGGCCTTCTCCAATCCCATGGACGCCATCCGGCAGGGCCTGGCCCTGTGCCCCGAAGAGCGCAAGACCGACGGCATCGTGGCCGAACTCTCGGTGCGCGAGAACATCGCCCTGGCGCTGCAGGCGCGCATGGGCGTGGGCAGGTTCCTGCCGCGTGCCGAGCAAACCGCCCTGGCCGAACGCTACGTGCAGCTGCTGGGCATCAAGACCGCCAGCGTGGAAACGCCCATCGGCCTGCTGTCGGGCGGCAACCAGCAGAAGGCCATCCTGGCGCGCTGGCTGGCGACCGAGCCGCGCCTGCTGATCCTCGACGAGCCCACGCGCGGCATCGATGTGGCCGCCAAGCAGGAAATCATGGACCAGATCCTGCGCCTCGCGCAGGCCGGCATGGCCGTGCTCTTCATCTCCTCGGAAATGAGCGAGGTGGTGCGCGTGGCCCACCGCATCGTGGTGCTGCGCGACCGCCACAAGGTGGGCGAGCTGCCCGCCGGCAGCAGCGAGGACGCCATCTATGCACTCATCGCGGATCACGAGCATGCCTGAGCAGCGCACTTCCCCCTTCGCCCCCGCCGCGCTGCTGCGCCACCGCCTGGCCTGGCCGGTGATCACGCTGCTGCTCCTGCTGGCCGTGAACGCGGCCTTCAACCCGGGATTCCTGCACATCGAATGGCGCGACGGCCATTTCTACGGCAGCCTGATCGACATCCTCAACCGCGCCGCGCCCCTGGTGCTGGTGTCGCTGGGCATGACGATGGTGATCGCCACGCGCGGCATCGACATCTCGGTGGGCGCCACGGTAGCCATCGCCGCGGCCGTGGCCGCCTGGCTGATCGGCGGTTCGGTATCGGGCAACGAGAGCCGCTTTCCGCTGCCGGTCGCCATCCTGGGCGCCCTGGGCGTGGCGCTGCTGTGCGGCGTGTGGAACGGCGTGCTGGTGGCCCGGGTGGGCATGCAGCCCATCATCGCCACGCTGATCCTCATGGTGGCGGGCCGGGGCATCGCCCAGCTCATCACCGACGGGCAGATCATCACCATCTACTACACGCCCTACTTCTTCATGGGCGGGGGCTACCTGGCCGGGCTGCCGTTCTCGCTCTTCGTGGCGGCGGCGGTGTTCGCGGTGCTCTACCTCGCCATCACGCGCACCGCGCTGGGGCTCTTCATCCAGGCCGTGGGCGTCAACCCCACGGCGGCGCGGGTGGCCGGCGTGCAGGCGGGCCGGCTGATCATGGCCGCCTACGTGTTCTGCGGCGTGTGCGCGGGCATCGCGGGCCTGCTCATCAGCTCCAACGTGAAGAGCGCGGATGGCAACAACGCCGGCCAGCTGATGGAGCTGGACGCCATCCTGGCCGTCACGCTCGGCGGCACGGCCCTTACCGGCGGGCGCTTCAGCTTGGGCGGCAGCGTGATCGGCGCGCTCATCATCCAGACGCTGACCTACGCCATCTATTCGCTGGGCGTGCCACCCGAGGTGAACCTCGTGGTGAAAGCGGTGGTGGTGTTCGTCGTCATGCTGCTGCAGTCGCCCGAGTTCCGCGCCCAGGTGGGCCTGCTCGCGCGCCGCCCCGCCACCGGGAGGGCCCTGCCATGAGCGCCGTCATGACCCCGTCCACGGCCACGCCCGCCGGCGCGCGCGGCCCCCGCCTGAACGCCAGGTACCTGCCGCTGGCCGCCACCATCGCGCTCTTCGTGGCCATGGCCACGCTGGGCTCGGTGCGCTACACGGGCTTTTTCTCGGCCCAGGTGTTCCTCAACCTGCTGATCGACAACGCCTTCCTCATCATCGTCGCGGTGGGCATGACCTTCGTCATCCTCTCGGGCGGCATCGACCTGTCCGTGGGCGCCGTGGTGGCGCTCACCACCATGGTGTTCGCCTCGCTGGTGGAGCGCCACGGCTGGAGCCCGGCGGCGGCCGTGCCCGTGGTGCTGCTGATGGGCACGTGCTTCGGCGCGTTCATGGGCTTCCTGATCGAGCGCTTCCGGCTGCAGCCCTTCATCGTCACGCTCGCCGGCATGTTCCTGGCGCGGGGCCTGTGCTACCTCATCAGCATCGACTCGATCAGCATCACGCACGAAGGCTATTCGGAGCTCGCGCAATGGCGCCTGCAGTTGACCGAAACCGCCTCCATCTCGCTGGGTGCGCTGATCGCCATCGCCGTGGTGCTGGCCGGCATCTTCATCGCGCACTGCACGCCTTTCGGCCGCGCGGTCTATGCCGTGGGCGGCAGCGAGCACTCGGCCCTGCTGATGGGCCTGCCGGTGCGCTCCACGCTGGTGGGCGTCTACACCCTGTCGGGCTTCTGTTCGGCCCTGGCCGGCGTGGTGTTCACCTTCTACATGCTCTCGGGCTACGGCCTGCATGCCGTGGGCATGGAGCTGGATGCCATCGCCGCCGTCGTCATAGGCGGCACGCTGCTCACGGGCGGCGTGGGCTACGTGGCCGGCACGCTCTTCGGCGTGCTGATGCTCGGAATCATCCAGACGCTCATCTCCTTCGACGGCACGCTCAGTTCGTGGTGGACGCGCATCGCCGTCGGCGTGCTGCTGTTCGTCTTCTGCCTGCTGCAGCGCCTGCTCACGCGCCGCTCCGGCCGGCGCCGCTGAACCCGCCACCGCCCTTTTCGCTTTCCGTTTCCCGCATCCCTCTCGAGCCCCCACGATGACCACCCCTCCGCGCAAACTCCGCTCCACCGAATGGTTCGGCACGGCCGACAAGAACGGCTTCATGTACCGCAGCTGGATGAAGAACCAGGGCATCCCCGACCATGAGTTCGACGGCCGCCCCATCATCGGCATCTGCAACACCTGGTCCGAACTCACGCCCTGCAACGCGCACTTCCTCAAGATCGCCGAGCACGTCAAGCGCGGCATCTACGAGGCGGGCGGCTTCCCGGTGGAATTCCCCGTGTTCTCCAACGGCGAATCCAACCTGCGCCCCACCGCCATGCTCACGCGCAACCTGGCCAGCATGGACGTGGAGGAAGCCATCCGCGGCAACCCCATCGACGCCGTCGTCCTGCTGACCGGCTGCGACAAGACCACGCCCGCGCTGCTGATGGGCGCGGCCAGCTGCGACGTGCCGGCCATCGTGGTCACGGGCGGGCCCATGCTCAACGGCAAGCTGGCCGGCAAGGACATCGGATCGGGCACGGCCGTCTGGCAACTGCACGAATCCCTGAAGGCGGGCGAGATCGAGCTGCACCAGTTCCTCGCGGCCGAAGGCGGCATGTCGCGCTCGGCCGGCACCTGCAACACCATGGGCACGGCCAGCACGATGGCCTGCATGGCCGAATCGCTGGGCACCTCGCTGCCGCACAACGCGGCGATCCCGGCGGTGGACGCGCGCCGCTACGTGCTGGCGCACATGTCGGGCCGGCGCATCGTCGAGATGGCGCACGAAGGGCTCACGCTCTCGAAGATCCTGACGCGAGAAGCCTTCGAGAACGCCATCCGCACCAATGCCGCCATCGGCGGCTCGACCAATGCCGTCATCCACCTGAAGGCGATCGCCGGCCGCATCGGCGTGCAGCTCGACCTGGAGGACTGGACCCGCATCGGGCGCGGCACGCCCACCCTGGTGGACCTGCAGCCCTCGGGCCGCTTCCTGATGGAAGAGTTCTACTACGCGGGCGGCCTGCCCGCCGTGCTGCGCCGCCTGGGCGAGAACGGCCTGCTGCCCCACCCGGAAGCGCTCACCGTGAACGGCAGGAGCCTGTGGGACAACGTGCGCGACGCGCCCCAGTACAACGACGAGGTGATCCGCCCGCTGGACAACCCGCTGATCGCGGATGGCGGCATCTGCATCCTGCGCGGCAACCTGGCGCCGCGCGGCGCGGTGCTCAAGCCCTCGGCCGCCACGCCCGAGCTGCTCAAGCACCGGGGCCGGGCCGTGGTGTTCGAGAACCTGGAGCACTACAAGGCGCGCATCGTCGATGAGGACCTGGACATCGACGCGAGCTGCGTGATGGTCATGAAGAACTGCGGCCCCAAGGGCTACCCCGGCATGGCCGAGGTGGGCAACATGGGCCTGCCGCCGAAGCTGCTGCGGCAGGGCGTGAAGGACATGGTCCGCATCTCCGACGCCCGCATGAGCGGCACCGCCTACGGCACCGTGGTGCTGCACGTGGCGCCCGAGGCCGCGGCAGGCGGCCCGCTGGCCGCCGTGCGCGACGGCGACTTCATCGAGCTGGACTGCGAACAGGGCCGCCTGCACCTGGACATCAGCGACGAGGAACTGGCCGCGCGCCTGGCGGAACTGTCCGCTACCGACCACGGCGGGCGCGGCGGCTACCAGCGCCTCTACGTCGATCACGTGCTGCAGGCCGACGAGGGCTGCGACTTCGATTTCCTGGTCGGCTGCAGAGGCGCGGCGGTTCCGCGTCACTCCCACTGACCATCGCATCCATAGACCCCATGCCAGCAAAACACTCTGCCCAAAATCCCCGCTACCGCGGCATCTTCCCGGTCGTGCCGACCACGTTCCACGAGGATGGCAGCCTCGACCTGGAAAGCCAGAAGCGCTGTCTGGATTTCATGATCGATGCCGGTGTCGATGGCCTGTGCATCCTGGCCAACTTTTCCGAGCAGTTTTCGCTGTCGGATGCCGAACGTGAAGTCCTCACGCGCACGTCGCTGGAGCACGTCGCAGGCCGGGTGCCGGTGATCGTCACCACCACCCACTACGGCACCCGCGTGTGCGCCGAGCGCAGCCGCGCCGCGCAGGACATGGGCGCCGCCATGGTCATGGTGATGCCGCCCTACCACGGCGCCACCTTCCGCGTGCCCGAGGCGCAGATCCACGCGTTCTATGCCCGCGTGTCCGACGCCATCGACATTCCCATCATGGTGCAGGATGCGCCCGCCAGCGGCACGGTGCTGTCCGCCCCCTTCCTCGCCCGCATGGCGCAGGAGATCGAGCACCTGGCCTACTTCAAGATCGAGACCCCCGGCGCCGCCAGCAAGCTGCGCGAACTGATCCGCCTGGGCGGCGATGCCATCGAAGGGCCGTGGGACGGCGAGGAAGCCATCACCCTGCTGGCCGACCTGGACGCGGGCGCCACGGGCGCGATGACCGGCGGCGCCTTCCCGGACGGCATCCGCCCCATCATCGAGGCCCACCGCCAGGGAGACATGGACCAGGCCTTCGCGCTCTACCAGCGCTGGCTGCCGCTCATCAACCACGAGAACCGCCAGGGCGGCATCCTCACCGCCAAGGCACTCATGAAGGAAGGCGGCGTGATCGCCTGCGAAGCCGGCCGCCACCCGTTCCCGCCCATGCACCCCGAGGTGCGCCGGGGCCTGATCGACATCGCGCGCCGGCTCGACCCGCTGGTGCTGCGCTGGGCGCGCTGAACCGGCTGCTGCCATGAACGACCACGCCGCCGACCTTTCCGCCACCCGCCTCGTCGCACTCGACTGGGGCACGAGCTCGCTGCGCGCCTATCGCCTGGGCGACGGGGGCCGCGTGCTGGAGCTGCGCCACCGGCCCTGGGGCATCATGCACCTGCCCCCCGCGCCCACGGGTGAGGACGCCGGCACCGATGCCGCCTTCGAGCGCGCCCTGCAGGACGCCTGCGGCGACTGGCTGGCTGCCGCGCCGCACCTTCCGCTGCTGGCCTGCGGCATGGTGGGCAGCGCCCAGGGCTGGCGCGAAGCGCGCTACCTGGACACGCCCACCTCGCTCGATGCACTGGCGCAGGGACTGACCCGGGTGGAACGCCCCGGCGGCCAGCCGCTGCACATCGTGCCCGGCCTGCTGCAGCCCGGCGACCTGCCCAACGTGATGCGCGGCGAAGAGACCCAGGTGCTGGGCGTGCTGGCGCTGCGCCCCGCCGAAGACGCCGGCCCCTGGCTGGTCGGCCTGCCCGGCTCCCACAGCAAGTGGGTGGTGGCACAGCGCGGCGGCATCGAGGGCTTCCACACCTTCATGACGGGCGAGGTGTTCGCCGCACTGCGCGGCCACACCATCCTGGGCCGGACCATGGCACCGGCGGGCGCGCAGGACGGTGCCACGCCCCAGGACACCGCCTTCGTGCGTGGGCTGCAGGTGGCGTGCGGCAGCGATGCCGGCCTGGGCCTGCTCTCCCACATCTTCAGCACCCGCACCCTGGGGCTCACGGGCGTGCTGCCCGCCAGCGCCCAGGCCGACTACCTCTCGGGCCTGCTCATCGGCCACGAGGTCGCCGCCCTCGCCCGCGTGCACCCGCCGGACGGCCCGGCTGCGCCCGTCCAGCCGCTGCTTTGCGGTGAGCCGGACCTGTGCCGCCGCTACGCCCTGGCCCTGCGGCTGCAGGGCTTCACCGAGCCCGCCATCGTCGCCCAGGCCACACCCACCGGGCTCTGGCAGATCGCCCGGGCCGCCGGCCTGCCGGCCGGGGGAGCGCCCCAATCCTCATCCGCAGAGAGCCTTGCAGCATGACCACCATCGACCACACCCTGTTCCACGCCCTGCAGCGCTGCGGCCTCATCGCCATCCTGCGCGGCATCCAGCCCCATGAGGCCGTGCCGATCGGCCACGCCCTGTACGACGCGGGCTTCCGCATCATCGAAGTGCCGCTCAACTCCCCCGAGCCCCTGGCCAGCATCCGCGCACTGCGCGATGCCCTCCCCACCGACTGCGTGGTCGGTGCAGGCACGGTGCTTTCCGCGCAGGACTGCGACAACGTGGCCGAGGCCGGTGGGCAGATCATCGTCATGCCCCACAGCGACGCCGCCGTGATCCGCGCCGCGCGCGCGGCCGGCCTGGCCTGCGCGCCCGGCGTGGCGACGCTGACCGAAGCCTATGCCGCGCTGGCCGCCGGCGCCAACCTGCTCAAGCTCTTCCCGGCGGAGGCGCTTCCCCCCGCCGTGCTCAAGGCCTGGCGCGCAGTGATCCCGCCCAGCGTGGCGCTGGCACCCGTCGGCGGCATCGCGCCGGAAAGCATCGCGCCCTATGCGGCGGCAGGCGCCAGCGGCTTCGGCCTGGGCTCGGCCCTCTACCGCCCCGGCAACAGCGCGGCCGACGTGGCCCGTAAGGCCGTCGCCTTCATCCAGGCCTGGCACGACGCCTATGGCATGGCCCGCACGTGCGGACAGGGCCCAGCGCCGGCCGCCGCGGCAGCCACCCGTCCATCCCCCACCGCAGCCACCGTTTCCTGAGATTTCCCCTGCCATGAAGATCACCCGATTGACCACGTTCCTGGTGCCTCCGCGCTGGTGCTTCCTGAAAATCGAAACCGACGAAGGCATCGATGGCTGGGGCGAGCCCGTCCTCGAAGGCCGCGCCCAGACCGTGGCCGCCGCCGTGGAGGAACTGGCCGACTACCTCGTCGGCAAGGACCCGCGCCACATCGAGGACCACTGGACGGTGCTCTATCGCGGCGGCTTCTACCGCGGCGGCGGCATCCACATGAGCGCGCTGGCCGGCATCGACCAGGCGCTGTGGGACATCAAGGGCAAGGCCCTGGGCGTGCCGGTGTCCGAACTGCTGGGCGGCAACGTGCGCGACAGGATCCGCGTCTACAGCTGGATCGGCGGCGACCGGCCGGCCGAGACCGCGCGCCAGGCCCGCGACGCCGTGGACCGGGGCTTCACCGCGGTGAAGATGAACGGAACGGAAGAGATGCAGTTCGTGGATACGTTCGACAAGGTGGAGCGCTGCCTGCAGAACGTGGCCGCCGTGCGCGAGGCCGTGGGCCCGCACGTGGGCATCGGCGTGGACTTCCACGGCCGTGTCCACCGGCCCATGGCCAAGGTGCTCATCAAGGAACTGGAGCCCTACCGGCTGATGTTCGTCGAGGAGCCCGTGCTCAGCGAGCACGACGAGGCGCTCAAGGAGATCGCGCGCATCTCGTCCACGCCCATCGCCCTCGGCGAGCGACTGTATTCGCGCTGGGACTTCAAGCGCGTGCTGCAGGAGGGCTACGCGGACATCGTCCAGCCCGACCCGTCCCACGCCGGCGGCATCACCGAAACGCGCAAGATCGCGTCCATGGCCGAGGCCTACGACGTGGCCCTGGCCCTGCACTGCCCCCTCGGGCCCATCGCGCTGGCGGCCAACCTGCAGATCGATGCGGTCTGCTACAACGCCTTCATCCAGGAGCAGAGCCTGGGCATCCACTACAACCAGGACAACGACCTGATGGACTATGTGTCCAACCCGCAGGTCTTCTCCTACCAGGACGGCATGGTCGCCATCCCGGGCGGTCCGGGCCTGGGCATCGAGGTGAACGAAGACTACGTGCGCGAGCGCGCCGCGCAGGGCCACCGCTGGCGCAACCCGGTATGGCGCCACCGGGACGGCAGCCTCGCGGAATGGTGATGTCCGCCGCGGGCGGACTGCTCTCCGGCCGCCGCCAGGCTCAGCCGGTCGCCCCGGCCTCGCGCGCCGCGGCGCTCACCTGCCCGGCACGTTCGGTGGCCAGCGCCAGGCGGCGCACCATCCAGGGGCCCAGGTCGCCATCGTGCGGATCGGGCCAGGCCTGCGCATCGCCGGGAAGCGGCGGCCACGCGGCATCCGCCGCCGTGGCAGCGGCGTCCTCCCGCCCTTCCAGCCGGCGGGTGATCGCCTCGGCCGTCTGCGCTAGCGACACCTGCAGCGCCGCGGCATCCAGGCGCCCGCGCCGCAGCAGCAGCATGGTCTTGATCGCGGTGAGCTGCGCCAGCAACTGGTAGCAGCGTGCCTGCAAATGCTCCAGCGCCACCACGGGCGGCTGCACGGCCCGGGGCTCGGCCATGGCCCGCTCGGTGGCCTGCACGAGGGCCGACAGGCTGTCGTAGGCCTCGCGCCGCGCCAGCCGCCAGGCCAGTTCCGGCGCATTGTCCACCGCGTGCAGCTGGCCCAGCGCCAGCGCCTCGCGCGCGTGCCGCGCCTGCGCCACCAGCGTGCGCTGCACCAGCGCGGGAATCTGCGAGCGCTCCCACGAGGGCAGCACATAGGAGAACGCCCAGGCGATGCCGGTGCCGATCAGCGTGTCGGCCAGGCGCTCCAGCAGGTCGAAGGCCGGGCTGACCGCGCCGCCGTGCAGCATGTGCGACTGCACCAGGCCCAGCACCGTGGCCGCCACCGCGGTGACCAGGTAGCGCCGCACGGCGAAGGCATGGGCCACGGCCTGTGCCGCCGTCAGGCACAGCACCAGCTGCCACGACGACAGGTGCGCGGCCAGCAGGGCGGCCGCCAGCACGCAGCCCAGCAGCGTGCCCGCCACGCGGCTGTTGCGGCGCTCCAGCGTCTGCGCGAGGCTGCCGCGCAGCACCACCACGATGGTGAGCAGGATCCAGTACGCATGCGTGCCCCAGGGCAGCGCCTGCGCCACCAGGAAGCCCGCGGCGATGGCCAGCGCGGCGCGCACCGCATGGCGCAGCGGCGGTGCATCCCAGCGCCAGAGCGTGGCCAGCGGCGCCCAGGACCAGGCCGTGGGGCTGACGAACATCTGCCAGCTGGCGCGCACCACCGCCAGGTCCGGCGGGGCCTCGCCGCGCGCGAGCGCGTTCATCCGCAGGGCCTCGTCGTTGATGTGCCCCACGCGGTCCGCCAGCCCGCGGGCCAATGCGTGCGGTGACGGGCCCGGGATCGCGGCGGGCGGCAGCGGATCGCTCCAGCGCAGCTCCGCCAGCGCGGGCCGCGCATCGGCGAAGGGCGCGGGTCGGCTGCCGCGCAGCAGCGCGTCCGCGAGCCGGGCGAATTCCGCGGCCGTGTCGAGCAGCACGCCGCGCAGCGCACGCAGCACCGGCACATGGCCCGGGTGCACCTTGAGCGCCTCCACGTCCAGTTCGCAGGCCAGCAGGTGGTCCCGCGTCTCCAGCACCTGCACCAGCATGGCCGCCAGCCGCTGGCGGGCCGGCGTGGAGGGTGACTCCAGCACGATGTTGCGCGCGCCCTGCAGTTGCTCCGCCAGGGCTGCCTGCCGGCGCAGCAGCAGGCGGGTCAGGGCATGGGGTGCATCCGCCGTGCCGTCATGCGTCCCGGCCTCGTCCTCCGGGCCGTGCGCGGGGGCCGTGGTGCCGGGCGATGCGGCGCCGCCAGCCGGCGCGCTGTCGAACAGCCGCGCCTGCACGCGCATGAGCGCCGCCAGCGAATACAGCGTGTCGGCCACGAGCTGCACCCGGTAGCGCGCGTTGAGCAGCCGGTTCGCCACCACCGCGTAGAGCACGTACAGCCCCGCGCCCAACGCGAAATGCGCGGTGATCGCCAGCGCGGCGGGCAGCGGGTCTCCGCCCGGCGGCACGCGCGGGGCCGCAGCCATCGAAAATACCATGGAGAACATCACCGCCACGGCGATCGGGATGCCGCGCCGGCCCCAGGCCATGGCGAGGAAGGCCAGGAAGGTGCCGGGCACCAGCAGCAGTCCCAGGTGCAGCGGATCGCGATGCAGCCACTGCACCGCGAAGAACAGGGGGATGCCCAGCAGCGGCGCTGGCAGCATCTGCCAGAGCTTGCCGCGGCGCGGCCCGGGCAGGTCCGGCGGCGAGCAGACGATCACGCCCACCGACGCGGCCGCCGCCGCCGCGGCCCCCAGCCAGACATGCACGGCCGCGGAGATGAGCAGCAGGCCCAGCGCCACGGAAACCCCGTTGGCCACATAGTGGCTCAGTGCCACGCGCACGGCCGCCCGCAGGCGGTGACTCGGATAAAGCCTCATACCCCGCCGAGGTTACTGCAGCGGTGCGCCCCCAGCCGTCCCGGGGGCTTCCGCCACGTGTAGCATGCGCACGGCCGGGCTGCAAAGTCCCTCCCCTCCAGCTCCGCACGTGTCCCGCAAGTGACTTCCTGTCTGCAGAATCCCCCCCGCCTCCACTCCCGTGCCACGGGCCCGTCCGGAGGCTCGCCCGCGATGCGGCGGCTGGCGTTCTGTGCCACGCTGCTCTGCCTCGCCGCGCTGCTGGCAGGATGCGCGGGCGTCACCGTCTCGGCCGTATCGCCGCGCGACTACCTCGCGCAGCGCCGTGGCGACGTGCTCACCACCGGGCGGCTGAGCGAGGCCTCCGAGGAGGTGCTGCGCGTGCTGGGCACCGACGGCGATGCCTGCGATCAGGACATGCCCGCCTGCCGGCAGATGCTCGCGGCCTCGACCGGTGTCGATGAGGAGCAGCGCCTGTCCACCCTGGCGGAGCTCTGGCTGCTCGCCGCCCTGCGGGCCAGCGGCGACCGCAGGACCACCGGCCCCGGTACCGAAGCCCCCGCCAACGAGGACCAGCAACTGGACGCCTGGCTGGAATCCGCCCGACACGCCTGGGCCTACCTCTTCTTCACGCCGCGCGGCCCGGAAGCGCGCGCCTTCGAAGACCGCCAGACCCAGGTACGCGACTACTACAACTTCGCCACCCAGCAAGCCCTGGCGGGCATGTTCTCGCGCTACCGCCGTGCCGTGGCGGCGGAGGGCGGCGAGCTGGCGCCCGGCAGGCGCCTGCAGTGGGGCAGCTGGCGCGTGCGCAGCGACACCTCCGACCTGCGCCTGCCCAGCGGGGCCCCCGAACCCAGCGAGCTGATCGCCGCGTCCACGCTGCGGTTCTCCGGCCTGCGCAACACCTACCGCCGCGACGGTTTCGGCGCCGAGCTGGTCACGGCCATGCAGCCGGCGGGCGATGCGCCCCTGCCTCGCGGCCCGCGCCGCAGCGCGCTGCAGGTGGCATCGGAAGCGGAGCAGCCCTTCCGCGAGATGCCCTACCCCGCCGCCACCGCCTTGCTGCGCTTCGACGGAAGCACGCTCGGCGAGGTACTGGAAACGCACGACGTGCAGGTGGAACTCTACGATCCTTATCACACGGCGCAGGTCGTGCTCGCGGGGCGCCAGGTGCCGCTGGCCGGCAATTTCACGGCGGGCTACGGCCTGTGGCTCGCGCGCTCGGGGTTCGCGGTGCAGGCCATGCGCAGCCTGCTGGGCATGGAAGACGGCCTGTCGGCACCACGCATCCACCTCATGCAGCCCTACGATCCCTCGCGGCGCACCATCGTCATGCTGCACGGCCTCGCGAGCAGCCCGGAGGCATGGATCAACGTCGCCAACGAGGTGCTGGGCGACGAGACGCTGCGCCAGAACTACCAGGTGTGGCAGGTGTACTACCCCACCAACCTGCCGCTCTGGGTGAACCGCCAGGCGATCGAGGATGCGCTGGAGCGCACCATCGCCCATTTCGACCCGACGGGCACGGCTCCCGCGTCGCGCGGCGTGGTGCTCGTGGGCCACAGCATGGGCGGCGTGCTCGCGCGGCTGCTGGTATCGGACTCCGGCGACGCCCTGTGGGACACCCTGCTCGCGGAACACCCCCTGTCCCTGGAAGACCGGCAGGCGCTGCAGCCCGAACTGGATCCGCTCCTGCGCTTCCACGCGCTGCCGCAGGTCGGCCGGGCCATCTTCATCGCCGCGCCCCACCGCGGCACGCCCGTGGCGCGGCACCGGATCACGCGCTGGCTCTCCAACCTCGTCACCCTGCCCCTGGCGACCATGGAGCGGTTCGCGGACGTCACCCGGCGGCTCTCGCGCACCGAGGCGCCGGAAGGCGGCAGCAGCGTGGTGCGCCTGCCCAACAGCATCGACAACCTGAGCGACACCGATGCCTTCGTCCAGGCCGCCGCGCGCCTGCCGGTATCGCCGCGCGTGCCCTACCACTCCATCATGGGCCGGGAGTCGGCGGACGGGCCGCTGTCGGCATCGACCGATGGCGTCGTGCCCTATGCCAGCGCCCACCTGGAGGGGGCCGTGTCCGAGCGCATCATTGCCTCCGGCCACAGCGTGCAGGAGCAGCCCGGCGCCATCCTGGAGATCCGGCGCATCCTGCGGGCCCACCTGGCCGCGCACCCCGCGGGCTCCGCGGGCACGGCCCCGGCGAAGTAGCCCGCCGGCCGCCCCGGCGTCAGGCGCCCAGCCGGGCGAAGCTCCCCTGCGGCAGTCTCTGCAGACGCGGCGCCGCACCACCCGCCGGCCCGTTCACCCGGAACACCGCCACGGCCTCCACCAGTTGTTCGGCCTGCGAGCGCAGGGCGTTCGCCGCCGCGGCGCTCTGCTCCACCAGCGCCGCGTTCTGCTGCGTGGCCTGGTCCATCTGGGTGACGGCCTCTCCCACCTGGCTCACGCCCGCGCTCTGCTCGCGGCTCGCGATACTGATCTCCGACACCACATCCGTCACCCGGCGGATGGAGTCCACCACTTCGGTCATGGTCGCTCCCGCCCGGTCCACCAGGGCGGTACCGCTCTGCACCTGGGCCACGCTGGCCGTGATCAGTTCCTTGATCTCCCTGGCGGCGCCGGCACTGCGCTGCGCGAGGCTGCGCACCTCGCTCGCGACCACCGCGAAGCCGCGGCCCTGCTCACCCGCACGCGCCGCCTCCACGGCCGCGTTCAGCGCCAGGATGTTGGTCTGGAACGCGATGCCGTCGATCACGCCGATGATCTCGGCGATCTTGCTGCTGCTCCGGTCGATGCCGCGCATGGTGTCCACCACCTGCGACACCACCTCGCCGCCCCGGGCGGCGACTTCGGAGGCGGCCTGCGCGAACTGGCTGGCCTGCTGCGCGTTGTCCGCGTTCTGCCGCACGGTGGCGCCGAGTTCGTCCATGGACGCGGCGGTTTCCTCCAGCGCGCTGGCCTGCTGCTCCGTGCGCGCGGACAGGTCGTTGTTGCCCTGCGCGATCTCGGCGGACGCCGTCGCCACGCTGTCGGATCCCTCCCGCACCGTGGACACCACCCGCGTCAACGCATGCTGCATGTCGCCCAGGGCACCCAGCAGCGGGCTGAACTCGTCGCGGGCCGTGTCCACCACCGGCACCGTCAGGTCGCCATCACGCACCCGCTCGGCCACCCCGCGAGACTGCTCCACGCGGCGCTGCAGCAGGTTGGCGATGTACCAGGAAAACGCCAGCAGGCCCGCGGCGATCGCCACCACCAACAGCGACAGCTGGGTGCGGGTCTTGAAGGACTCCTTCTGCATGGCCGCCAGTTCCGAGTGCAGCAGGTCCGTCTGGCGCTGGCGCTCCTTGGCAAGCCATGCCAGCAGGCGGTTGCGCGTGGGAATCGTCTCGCCCACCAGCACCTCGAATGCTTCATCCTTGCGGCCTTCCACCACCAGGCGGAGATTGCGGTCCGCGATCGGCTTGAACTCCTGCTCCAGCTTCTGCCAGACATTGGTGAAGTCCTCGCGCGCCCGGGGATCCTTCAACTCCGACAGGAAGGCCGCGTCGTTGTCCGCGATGCGCTTGTACTTGGTGTCGATGTCGGCCAGCGTCTCCTTCAGGGCCTCCGGCGAGCGCACCAGCATGGCGTGCCGGATCTGCAGCGAAATCTGGGTGATGCTCAGCTCCGTGCTCGCAATCCGGGTGAGTTGCGGTACGCGCGTCTCGCCCGTCGATTCAGCCAGCTGTCCCACGTTGCTCAGCTGCGTCCAGGCCAGCCAGGCCGCCGCGGCGAGCGCGCAGATCAGGAGAAGGGAGACGGCATAGAGCTGCCGGGCAATGCCGTAACGGGAGAAGACAGTCATCGTCGAGCCTTTTTATGAAGTTGCCTCCCGACGGTGTCTGACCACGGGATGAACAAAATGATACAAACAACCCGCAAAAACAGGAAGTTATTTTTATCAATTCCGTGACCTGCGTCACGTCTTCTGCCCGGAATTACTGCGTATTCCCCAAGGCGGAAAACACAGGTGATGTGATGCGGAACGCGCCAGGCCCGCGCCGGAGCCCCCGCCATTCCCCCCTTTCAGTCGCGCAGGCGGGTGCGCAGGGCCTTCCAGGAGGCCTGCGCGACTTCCGCACGGCCGTCCCGGGCGGCCAGTTCCACCTCGCGCGCCAGGGCCCCATCGTCGGTCCGGCCGAGGGTGCGCAGCACGCTCGCCAGGCTATGGCAGAGCCGGCGCAGCGCCGCCAGGTCCGAAGACTGCAGCGCCCGGTCTCCCTCGGCGGCATCGCGGCCGAACTGCAGCAGGCAGGCATCGCGGTACGCGCGGAACAGGACGGCGTCGCCGCCGAAATACTCCTGGATGGCCGCGTCCTCCGCGTCCGGCATGCCGCCTTCCCCCACTCCGCGGACCGGCGGTGCGGACGGAACGGAAGGCACGGCCCCGGCAGCGCCGGCAGACACCAGTGGATCCGCCAGCGCTTCCCGAACGCACTGTTCGAGGGCTGCCACCGCCACGGGCTTGTCCAGCGCACGCCACGCGCCGCTGGCGGCCAGCTCCTGCCGGATGGCATGGTCCAGCCCGGCGCTGAGCACCACGATGCGCGCGCCGGCCGCCAGAGCAGGCTCGGCCTGCAGGCGGCGCAGCAGGCCCATGCCGGACTCCCCGGGCAGCATCAGGTCGGTGATGATCAGCGCGGCACGGTGGCCCCGCAGCCATGCCAGTGCGGACTCGACGCAGGGGCAGGTCTCCACCGACACCGGCAGGATCTCCAGCGCCATCGCCACGAAACGCGCGACCGAAGGATCGTCCTCCACCAGCAGCACGACAGGTCGTTCCATGGCCGGACTGCCTTTCCTTGCGGCCTTCAGCCCCGGGCTGCGAGGCTGGTGCGCAGCGCGTCCGGCAGCTGCGCCACCATGGCGGGCTTGTGGATCACCGGCAGGCCCTGCAGGGCGAAGGCATAGGGTTCGCGCTCGGCCTCGGAGAGCGACGTCACCACGATGAGCTGCACGCGGGCGAACTGCACATGCGACCGCAGGCTGGTGATGAGCGCCGCGCCGTCCAGGCCTGGCAGCAGGATGTCCACGATCAGCACGTCCGGCTCCAGCTTGCCGCACATGGCCAGGCCGGCGATGCCGTCGCTGGCGATGTGCAGGGACACGTCCGGGAACTGCTGGTCCAGCAGCAGCCGGATCAGGTTCTGGTAGTGCACGGAATCCTCGATCAGCAGCACCTTGGGGCGGCCCGCGGAAGTGCTGCGCGCCGTGGCGGTCGCGCCCGAAACGCTGCCGCGGCCCACTTCCCGGGAACGCAGCCAGCGTTCCACCGAGTCGCGTGAAATGCGGCGGTGGCCCCCGGGCGTCTTCCAGGCCTCCAGTTCGCCCCGGTCCACCATGAGCTGGATGGAACGCACCGCCATGCCTAGCAATTTGGCGGTTTCGAGGGTGGTGTAGTGGTCGTTCTGAGCGTCTTCGGAATTCGGCATAGGCGGCATTGTGCCTTTATGCGCGACCCAGGATGTATCCAGTATGTGTCGCGTGCAACGCACTGGACTTGCAAAGGGAAAATCTAATAAATATGATTCATGTTTTGCAACGGGACTGCGCGCCCCCCATGAAAACCGTACTCATCGTCGACGACCATGCGGAAATCCGCCGCCTCCTGTGCATGACGCTGGAGAACCAGGACGTGGCGCTGCACGAGGCGGCCAGCGGCGAGGCCGCCCTCGCGGTGGCGCGGGCGGAACGGCCCGACCTCGTCCTGCTGGACGTGATGATGCCCGGCGCGCTCGACGGGATGGAGGTCTGCCGGCGCATCCGCGCCGATCCGGGCCTCTCGCACACCCGCGTGATCATGCTGAGCGCGCTCGATGGCCTGCACGACCGGGCGGCGGGCCTGGAAGCAGGCGCCAGCGAGTTCATCGCCAAGCCCTTCAGCCCTGCGCGCATCGTCGATACGATGCGGCGCATCGACGCCGCCCGGGCGGTTCCGGCGGGCGGCTGATGCAGCGCCACCTGCAGGGCCGGCCACCGCGGCTGCGCAGCCGCGCTGCGGCCCTGCTGCTGGCCGCGGCCCTGGCAGCGGCGTCCCCCGCACTGCTCGCAGGCCCCGTGGCCGAACGGGTACAGGCGCGCGGCACGGTGCGGGTCTGCATCTGGCCGAGCTACCAGGGGGTGACCTACCGCGACCCGCGAACGCGCGCGCTCAGCGGCATGGACATCGACCTGTCCCGGCACTTCGCCCGGGAACTGGGCGTGCAGGTGGATTACGTCGATTCGTCCATGGACAGCATCGTGGGCGACCTGTTGGACGAGCGCTGCGACATCGCCATGTTTGCGCTGGGCATCCTGCTGCCCCGCCTCCGGCAACTGCAGTTCAGCCAGCCTTACCTGCGAAGCAGCGTGCTCGCCGTCACCACCAAGGGCAGTTCGGTGGTGCGCCAGTGGTCCGACCTCGACCGCCCCGGCATCGCGGTCGCGGTGCAGAGCGGAGCCGCCATCCAGTCCCAGGCGGAGCAGCAATTCAGGCATGCACGCATCGTCCCGGTGCGGCTGCCCGACACCCGCGAGCGGGAACTGCTCTCGGGCCGGGTCGATGCCTTCATGACCACCAGCGTCTATGCCCGCCAGCTCGCCCTGCGGGCGGACTGGGTGCAGATCGTCGCCCCGCCGCACCCCTCCTTCACCATTCCGGCGGGCTATGCGGTGCGCCCGGGCGACGCGGAGTGGCTGGCCACGGTGGATGCATTCGTCGTGCGCATCAAGCGCGACGGCCGGCTGCGCGAGGCGACCGGGCGCCATGGCCTGGGCGGGATGGCGGAGCCCTGATGCGCCCTTCGTTCCTGCCGCGCGCACTCCATGCGCTGGCGCGGCGCCTGTCGCCGTGGCCCGCCGGCACCCCCGTGCTGATCGCCGGCTTCGCTGCCGCGGTGGGGGCCGTGGCGAGCGCCCTGGTGGTGAGCATCGGCGACCTGCATGGCGCGATGGCCACCAGCGAGGGCCAGGCCCGCCTGCTCGCCCGGGTGCTGGAAGACCAGACGACGCGCACGTTCGATTCGGCAGAGATGGTGCTGGCGACCCTGGCGCACGCGCAGGCCACCGAGACCCACGGCGGTGCCGAGGGCCGCGCCGAAGCCGGCCAGGCCATGCGGCAGGCACTCACCGCCCTGCCCTTCATCCGCAGCGTTTCGCTGGTGGACGAGCATGGACGGGTGCTGGCGAGCACCGACTCCGCCACCACCGGCATGGCCATCGACCGCAAGCGCCTGGGGCCGTGGCAGGAAGCGGGTGGCCAGCACATCGGCCCCCGGCTGCCCGGGCGCGGGCTGGAAAGCCTGCAGCGCGGGGTGCCCCCGCCCCCCGCCCCGCCGGGCCTGGCCTTTGTGCCGCTGCTGCACGGATTCCGCGACCACGCGGGGGCACCGATGATGCTGGTGGCGCTGGTCAACCCGGACGCGCTCTCCAACTTCCAGTACCTGGCACTCGAATCGCTCAGCTACGACGCGGTGATCGCCACGGACGACGGGCGCCTGCTCGCCTCGTCGGTCCCCCTGCCCGACCCCGGTGCCCGGGACATTGCCTCGCTGCCGGTATTCACGCGCCTGCTGCCCCTGGGCGAGCACGGCAGCTACATGGGCCCGGGCGTACAGGGGCCCGAACGCATCGTGGCCTACCGCGCCTCCCGCAGCAAGCCCCTGGTGGTCATCGTGGAAGAGCCCGAGCACGAGGCCTTCATGCGCTGGCTGCGCGAGTCCTACCCGTTCCTGGCCATGGAACTGGGACTGGTGGCGCTGGCGCTGGCGCTCACCTGGATCGCCTGGCGCAGCCTCCGCGCCCGCGAGACGGCCCGGGCCGCGGTGGACGCCGCGCAGGACCGCATCGCGCGCAGCGAGCGCGACCTGGCGCTGCTGCTGCGCAGCGTGCAGGAACTGATCTTCCGCACCGACCACAATGGCGTGCTCACCTATGTGAACGCCCGCTGGAGCGCGCTCTGGGGGGAGCCGCAGACCTCGGTGATCGGACGGCGGCTGCAGGACCTGGTGGACCCGGACGGCCAGGAGCGGGTGGCCGCCATGCTGGATCCACGCTCCCAGGCCGCGCTGCGCACGCGCCAGCTGCGCGTGCGCTCGCCCCAGGGCGACGAGCGCGTGCTCGACGTGGCCGCGGTGCCGCTGCGCGCCGCAGACGGCCAGGTGCTCGCCTTCGCCGGCAGCGCAGTGGACGTGACCGAGCGCGAGCGGGCCGCCCAGCGCATGCGTGCGCAGCTGGCCTTCCAGAACCTGCTGCTGGAGACCAGCCCCCAGCCGATGATGCTGACCGACAGGGCCCACCGCGTGGTGCTCGTGAACCGCGCCTGGGAGCAGGCGATGGGCTGCACGCGCGAGCGCATCGTCGGGGAACGCCGGGCCCTCTACCCGGGCGAAGAGGAGGACAACGCCGCGCTTTCGGGCGGCGGCGGCACCACGCTGGAGCGCGACCTGCCCTACGGCGACGGCACGCGGCGCGCCACGCGCGTGCTCAAGGCCGCCGTGCACGGGGACTACGGCGACGTCACGGGCGTGCTCAGCATCCTGGTGGACATCAGCGAATTCCGCGAGGCCGAGCGCGCCACCCGCGAAGCGCACGACGCCGCCGAGGAAGCGGCCCGCACGCGTTCCCAGTTCGTGGCCAACATGAGCCACGAACTGCGCACCCCGCTGCAGGCCATCATCGGCTTCGCGGAACTGGGCTCGGCGCGCAGCCAGGACGAACGCCTGGGCGCGATGTTCAGCGACATCCTCGCGGCCGGCCAGCGCATGCTGGCACTGGTGAATGACCTGCTCGACGTGGCAAAGATCGAGAGCGACATCGGCACCATCCACCTGGAGCGCACCGACCTGCGCGGCCACATCCGCACGGTGGCGCGCGAACTCGGCCCCCTGGTCGCGTCGCGCGGGCAGGACCTGCGGATCGACCTGCCGCTGCATCCCCTGGTGGCCCGGGCGGACCCGCGGCGCTTCCAGCAGGTCGTGCGCAACGTGCTGGCAAACGCCATCAAGTTCTCTCCGGAAGGATCCTGCATCCAGCTGCGCGCCGGCATGGATGCCGACGACACCGACACCATCTGCATCGAGGTGCAGGACCAGGGGCCCGGCATACCGCCTGTCGAACTGGACCGCATCTTCGACGCCTTCGCCCAGTCGAGCCGCACGCGCAACCGGTCCGGCGGCACGGGCCTGGGCCTGGCCATCTGCCGCAAGATCGTGGAAGCGCTGGACGGCCGCATCCATGCGCGCAATGTGGAAGGCGGTGCCGTCTTCCGCATCGAGCTTCCCGTCCGCGGCCCGGCAGACACCGTCCCCGCGCCGCTCTGAGAAGGGCTCCGGGCGCCCCGGCGGCGCACGAACTCGGGTATGGTGGAGCACCACCTATTTCCACCGAGATCCACATCCCATGAAAGCCACCTGGAACGGCGTGGTCGTCGCAGAAAGCGACGACACGGTCCTCGTCGAGGGCAACCACTACTTCCCCGAAAGCGCGCTCAAGGCGGAGTACTTCACCTTCAGCAACCACCGCACCACCTGCCCCTGGAAAGGCCAGGCCGCCTACCGTTCGCTGCTGGTGAACGGCGAACTGAATCCGGATGCCGCCTGGACCTACCCCGACCCGCATCCCGAGGCCGAGCAGATCCGCGGCCGCTTCGCCTTCTGGAAGGGCGTGAAGGTCGAGGCCTGAGCGTTCCGCGGTTATCCCTGCCCGCACTGGACAATCATGTGGATAACCCGGGAACGACGCTGTACGGCGATCGCAAGTGCTTGATTTTCCTCGCAAACCCACGCACTGCCCAAATTTTGTGCAATCCGCTTCCGGCCTGCGCCCGGTTATCCCGCACCGCATGGGACAACAATGTGGATAACACGGGAGCAGCGCTGTATGGCGTTCGCAAGTGCTTGATCCATAAGGGATTGATTCCCATTGCCCAAAAATTGGGCAGTGGGAAACCCTCGCTGGACACGCCCATGGCGCCGTGATCCGTCGCCGATTCCACCCTGTCCCGCCCACCCGGCGGTTCCTTCCCATGACGTCTCCCGCCCCCACGCCTCCGTTCTTCATCGCCCGTGTCGGCAGCGACGGCACGCAATGCGATGCCTGGCCCGAACAGACCCTGCTGCAATCCATGGAACAGGGCGGCATCGACTGGCCGAGTTCCTGCCGCAACGGTACCTGCCGCACCTGCATCGGCATGCTTTCCGGAGGCACCGTGCGCTACGCCATCGAGTGGCCGGGCCTCTCGCGCGAGGAAAAGGCCGAGGGCTGCGTACTGCCCTGCGTGGCCTACCCCACCAGCGACGTGCACCTGGAGACCTCCGCGGTCTGAACCTGCCTACGACCCGACCCACGTGACCTGAGGCGCCCGCCCCCTTGCGGAGCAGCGCCCACCTTCGCCAGAATGGTCCCACCCTGCGGGGAATAAAAGAGGGAGAGGACCATGAACGACACCATCGAGGCGGCGCGCCGGCAAGGCGCCCGCGGCGCTGGCGCGCCCACGCGCGCCGACATCCTGCGCGAGTGCGCCGAAGCCGATGCCCGCTGGGCCGCCGCGCCGGGCCGCAACCTCGTGCTGCTCTTCGACGGCACGGGCAACATCCTGGGCAACGAGCAGGACACCAACGTCGTGAAGCTGCTGCGCATGCTGGACAAGGGCCCTTCCGAGCCGGGCGCCGGCCCCGGGCAGCTCGTGTACTACGACCCGGGCGTCGGCACCGCCAACCTGTTTCCGCCGGCCAACGTCGCTGCCCGGCTGCGGCAGGCCGGCGACCGGCTCTCGGGCCTGGCGCTCGGCAGCGGCGTGTTCCACAACATCGCGGGCGCCTACGAATTCCTCGCCCGCAACTACCAGGCCGGGGATCGCATCTACCTGCTGGGCTTTTCCCGGGGGGCGTTCACCTCGCGCGCCGTGGCCGGCATGGTCAACATGTACGGGCTCGTCCATCCGGAAGGCCTGCCCCTGCTGGAGAGCCTGGTGCGGACCTACTTCGCGCCGCCGCAGCGCCGCAACCCGTCGGGCTCGCGCGATCGCGAGGACTTCGCGCGCGACGTGATCGAGAACTTCTCCCTGGGCCGCATGCCCCTGGTGCATTTCGTGGGTGTCTGGGACACCGTCGAATCCATCGGCATCGGCGTGCTGGGCGGGCTGAAGATCACCAACTCGGCCGGATTCGCCTGCAAGCGCTTCGCCCATGTCCGGCATGCGATGTCGCTGCACGAGTCGCGCATGCCCTACACGCCCCGGCGCTACGACGATCCGTATTTCTCCGACCGCGAGCGCATGCACCGCAGCTTCGCGCAGCGCTGGTTCCGCGGCGTGCACAGCGACGTGGGCGGCTCCTATGCCCGGGACGGCTTGTCGCGCACCACGCTGCGCTGGATGGCCGACGAGGCCTTCGCGCAGGGCCTGCGGCTGGACCGCAGCCAGCTGCAGCCCGGCGACCCGCACACGCCCATGCATGACCAGGCCTACGACTGCCCGTACTGGGCCTGGGCCGGGCTGGACGCACGCGCACGCGAGCCCGACGACACCATCGACGCCAGCGCCCTGCCCATCGCGGCCGCGGTGCCCGCGGAACACGTCCCCCGCACCCAGCCCTGGCGCACCCTGGGATGGGTGCTTCCGTGGGTGGTCGCGCTGCTGCTCGCGGCCACCACCCTGGCCGGACGCGGCGCCTGCGTGCTGGACGGCGCCCCGGGCTGGATGCGCGCCATGCCGTCCCTGACCCAGCTCGCCGCGGCCTGGCAGGCGGCCGCGGGCGCGCCCTGCAGCCCCGCCGCCCTGCACGTGACGCTGGCCTGGGACTGCGCCTTCGTGCTCGCCTACACCCTGTGGCTGCCCTACCCGTTGGCCTGGGCCCTGCGCCGCCTCGTGGCACGCGCGGTGCCGCGCGGGCACCGGCTCGCCTGGCTGCCGCGCCACGCCCACTGGTTCATGGGCCTGCTGGCGGCCACGGACCTGGCCGAGAACTTCGCGCTGCTGCACGCGGCCGCGGCGCCCTGGGGCATGGCCGCCGCCGTCTTCTGCGCCGCCAAGCTCGCCTGCCTGGCGCTGCTCGCGGCCGTGCTGGGCCAGGGCGCCCTGGCCGGCCCGGAACGCGCGCGCCAGGACTCCGCCGCGGGGGCGGGCCGCCTGCACTAAAATCCCCCCTTTCCCGGCGGCGCGGTCCGGCCGCCGCGGACCACCGAAAGCCCGCCCCCATGAACACCCCCCTCCCCCTCGCATCCATCTCGCCCGTCGAAGACATCGTGGCGGAGATGCGCGCCGGGCGCATCGTCATCCTCGTGGACGAGGAAGACCGCGAAAACGAAGGCGACCTGGTCCTGGCAGCCGACCACGTCACGCCCGAAGCGATCAACTTCATGGCGCGTTTCGGCCGCGGCCTCATCTGCCTCACCCTCACGCGCGAGCGCTGCGAACTGCTGCGCCTGCCACCCATGGTGGCGCGCAACGGCACCAAGATGGGCACGGCCTTCACGGCCTCCATCGAGGCCGCCGAGGGCGTCACCACCGGCATCTCCGCCGCCGACCGCGCCCGCACCGTGCAGGCCGCCGTGGCACCGGATGCCAAGGCCTCCGACCTGGTGCAGCCCGGCCACATCTTCCCGCTGCAGGCGGTCGATGGCGGCGTGCTCATGCGCGCCGGCCACACCGAAGCCGGCTGCGACCTGGCCGCCATGGCCGGCTGCAGCCCGTCCGCCGTCATCTGCGAGGTCATGAAGGACGACGGCACCATGGCCCGCCTGCCCGACCTGCAGCAGTTCGCCGCCGAGCACGGCCTGAAGATCGGCACCATCGCCGACCTCATCGAGTACCGCAGCCGCAACGAAACGCTGGTGCAGAAGGTGGGCACCCGCCCGCTGCAGACGGCCGCCGGCGAATTCATCGCCCACGCCTTCCGCGACGGCCCCAGCCAGTCCGTCCACATCGCGCTGGTGCGCGGCACCTGGGGCGAGCACGACAGCGTGCCCGTGCGCGTGCACGAGCCCCTGTCCGTGCTGGACGCACTCGAGGTGGGCCGCGACATGCACTCCTGGGACCTGGACGCCAGCCTGCGCCACATCGCCCAGCACGGCAGCGGCGTCGCCGTGCTGCTGAACTGCGGCGAGAGCGCCGAGCAGCTGCTGGCCCAGTTCGACGGCACGGCCCGCGCATCGCACGCGCCGGAGCGTGGCCGCATGGACCTGCGCACCTACGGCGTGGGCGCGCAGATCCTGCGCGAATGCGGCGTCACGCGCATGCAGCTCATGGGCCAGCAGCGCCGCCTGCCCAGCATGACCGGCTACGGCCTCGAGATCACCGGATACATCCCCAAGGAATAAGCAACACCATGTTTGGCGCAGACAAAGGAACCGCGGACAGGCTCGACGGCAGGAAACTGCAGATCGGCATCGTGCAGGCCCGCTTCAACGAGGGCATCACCGAGGCCCTGGCGGCCGCGTGCCGCGAAGAGCTGCTCGCCCTGGGCGTGCAGGAAAAGAACATCCGCCACGTGCGCGTGCCCGGCGCCCTCGAGGTGCCCCTGGCGCTGCAGGCCCTGGCCGAGCAGGACGAATACGACGCGCTCATCGCGCTGGGCTGCATCATCCGCGGCGAGACCTACCACTTCGAGCTGGTGGCCAACGAATCCGGTGCCGGCGTGACGCGCGTGTCGCTCGACACCCAGACCCCGATCGCCAACGCCATCCTGACCACCGAGAACCTGGAGCAGGCCGTCGCCCGCCAGACCGAGAAGGGCCGCGACGCGGCGCGCGTGGCCGTGGAAATGGCGAACCTGCTGGAGGAGCTGTCTTGAGCGACGATTCCGCCTCCACCCCGGCCCCCGGCGGCGCCAGGCGCCCGCCGCGGCAGGCACGCACCGGCACCACCTCCACGGGCGCGCGCAAGGCCGCGTCCAAGTCGGCGCGCAGCCGTTCGCGCGCCTTCGCGCTGCAGGCCCTCTACCAGCACATCGTGGGCCGCAACGAGGCCACGGCGATCGACGTGTTCACGCGCGATCTCTCCGGCTTCCACAAGGCCGATGCGGCGCACTACGACGCCCTGCTGCACGGCTGCATCGAGAACGCCGACGCGCTGGACGCGCTCATCACGCCGAAGCTCGACCGCACGCTGGAAGAAATCTCCCCCGTCGAGCACGCGACCATGTGGATCGGCGTGTACGAGTTCCAGCACTGCCTGGACGTGCCGTGGCGCGTGGTCATCAACGAATGCGTCGAGCTGGCCAAGGAGTTCGGCGGCACCGACGGCCACAAGTACGTGAACGGGGTGCTCAACGGCCTGGCGCCCACGCTCCGGGCGGACGAGGTCGCCGCCGACCGCGCGCCCGGCGCCGCAGCGGACCGCACGGACTGAGCCCGGGCCGCGCGCCCACCTCTTTCGCCCGCCCACCGGCTGCAGCCCCAACTTCCCCGGGAGCGGCGCGGCGCCCCAGCCCTCTTCGGACACCCCTCCCATGAAGTTTTCCCGGCGCGCCGAGCGCATCGAACCCTTTTACGTGATGGAGATCGCCAAGGCCGCGCAGGCCCTGGCCCGCGAGGTGGCCGGCGGCCCGGAGCCGATGATCTTCCTGAACATCGGCGAGCCCGACTTCACCGCCCCGCCGCTGGTGCGCGAAGCGGCCGACCGCGCCCTGCGCAGCGGCGCCACGCAGTACACCAACGCCCTCGGCCTGGACGCGCTGCGCGAGCGCATCGGCGGCTGGTACGCCGAGCGCTTCGGCGTGGCGGTGCCGGCGCGCCGCATCGTGGTCACGGCGGGTGCCTCCGGCGCCCTGCAGCTCGCCTGCCTGGCGCTCATCGAGCAGGGCGACGAGGTACTCATGCCGGACCCGAGCTACCCGTGCAACCGCCATTTCGTGAGCGCGGCGGACGGCCGCGCGGTGCTCGTGCCCTCCACCGCCGGGGAGCGCTTCCAGCTCAGCGCCGACAAGGTCGCCGCGCATTGGGGCCCGAAGACGCGCGGCGTGCTGCTGGCGTCGCCCTCCAACCCCACGGGCACCTCGATCGCGCCCGATGAACTGCGCCGCATCCACGCCGCCGTGCAGGCACGCGACGGCTTCACCCTCATCGACGAGATCTACCTCGGCCTCTCCTACGAGGAGGCCTTCGGGCACACGGCGCTCGCGATCGGCGAGGACATCGTCAGCATCAACAGCTTCAGCAAATACTTCAACATGACGGGCTGGCGCCTGGGCTGGATGGTCGTGCCCGAGGCCATGGTCCCGGTCGTGGAGCGGCTGGCACAGAACCTCTTCATCTGTCCGAGCACCGTGGCGCAGCATGCCGCGCTGGCCTGCTTCGAGCCGGACAGCATCGCCGAGTACGAACGCCGCCGCGCCGAGTTCAAGGCCCGCCGCGACTACTTCATTCCCGCGCTCGAATCCCTGGGCCTGTCCGTGCCCGTGCGGCCCGACGGCGCCTTCTACGCCTGGGCCGACTGCACCGCCGCCGCCCGGCGCCTGGGCGTGGAGGGCAGCTGGAACTTCGCCCACGAGGTCATGCGCCGCGCCCACCTGGCCCTCACGCCGGGGCGCGACTTCGGCAGCCATGCGCCGGAAACCTTCGTGCGCTTTTCCACGGCCAACTCCATGGCGCAGTTGCAGGAAGCCGTGGCGCGGCTGTCCCGCCTGCTGGCCTGACACGCGGCGCGAGGCACTGCCCCATGAGCTTCGAATGGCCCGTGCGCATCTACTGGGAAGACACGGATGCCGGCGGCATCGTCTTCTACGCCAACTACCTGCGCTTCTTCGAGCGCGCCCGCACCGAATGGCTGCGCTCGCTGGGCGTGCAGCAGCAGCGGCTGCGGGAACTCGCGGGAGGCATGTTTGTCGTAACCGACGCGCGCGTACGCTATGTGCGCCCCGCCCGGCTGGACGATGAACTGATTGTTACGGCCGCGCTCGAGGAAAGTGGAAGGGCATCACTGACAATACGCCAGCGAGCGCTCCTGAAATCGGAGCACGTGACAGAATCGGAGCCTTCGCCCCTGTGCGAGGGCACCGTTCGCATCGGGTGGGTCGACGCCGAGACGCTGCGCCCCGCCCGGATTCCCGGCCACCTTCTGGAACAACTCTCATCATCATGAATTCGCAAGACATGTCCATCCTGCACCTGGTGCTCAATGCCAGCTGGGTGGTGCAATTCGTCATGGCGCTGCTGATCGGCGTGTCCATCGCCAGCTGGGCCGCCATCTTCCGCAAGCTGTTCGCGCTCAAGCGCGTCCGGTCGCTCAACGACGAGTTCGAGCGTGAGTTCTGGTCGGGCACCAGCCTGAACGACCTCTACTCCAGCGCCGCGCAGAACGCCAAGAGCGCCGGCCCCATGGAGCGGATCTTCGCCAGCGGCATGCGCGAATTCCACAAGCTGCGCGAGCGCCGCATCACCGACCCCGGCACCCTCCTCGACGGCGCGCGCCGCGCCATGCGCGCGAGCTTCCAGCGCGAGATGGACGTGGTGGAGTCGAGCCTGTCCTTCCTCGGCTCGGTCGCCTCGGTGAGCCCCTACGTCGGCCTGTTCGGCACCGTGTGGGGCATCATGCACGCCTTCACCGGCTTCGCGGGCATGGAGCAGGTCACCCTCGCCACGGTGGCCCCCGGCATCGCCGAGGCGCTGGTGGCCACGGCCATCGGCCTGTTCGCCGCCATCCCCGCCGTGGTGGCCTACAACCGCTTCGCGCGGGACATCGACCGCGTGGCCACCCACCAGGAAACCTTCATCGAGGAATTCTCGAACATCCTGCAGCGCAACCTGGGCGCGGCCCCGGCCTCCGCCTCGGGCCACTGATCCGCCACGCACGCGAAGGAACCTCCCATGCCCACCATGGCCTCGCGCGGCGGCAGCCGCCGCCGCTCGATGAACGAGATCAACATGGTCCCCTTCATCGACGTGATGCTGGTGCTGCTCATCATTTTCATGGTGACCGCGCCCATGCTCACCCCCAGCCGGATCGACGTGCCCTCCGTCGGCAAGGGCGCCAAGGCGCCCAAGGCCTTCGGCCAGGTCATCGTCCAGAAGGACGGCAGCCTGCAACTCAAGACGGGCGACCTCGAGCGCCCCGTGACGCTCAAGGAACTCGGCGCCGCCGCCAAGGCATGGCAGGCCACGCAGGAAGAAGGCACGCCCGTGCTGGTCACCGCCGACCGCAACGTGACCTACGACTCCGTGGTCAAGGCCATGGACGCGCTGCAGCGCGCGGGCGTGCAGCGCGTGGGCCTCACCGTCAAGTCGGGCGGCTGACGCCCGGCACCTCTTCCGCCCCCGCCGCCGATCCCCGGAGCCGTTCCCGAACGCGATGCACGCCCACAACGACCGAGACCAGTTCGCCCCCACGCGTCCGCCGGGACGCCTGCGCGCCATCGCGCTCGCCGTCCTGGTCCATGCCGCGCTCATCGGCGCCCTGACCTGGGGCGTGAACTGGAAGACCAGCGCCGACCAGCCCGCCATCGAGGCCGAG
This sequence comes from Paracidovorax avenae, assembly GCA_003029925.1. Lineage (GTDB taxonomy): Bacteria > Pseudomonadota > Gammaproteobacteria > Burkholderiales > Burkholderiaceae_C > Paracidovorax > Paracidovorax avenae_A. The sequence goes on from CP028296.1 coordinate 3,331,365, forward strand.
ATCTGGTCCGCCCTGCCACAGCAGGCCGCCCCGGCCGCGGTCGCCCCGCCGCCACCGCCCCAGCCGGTGCAGCAGCCCACGCCCCCTGCCCCGCCACCGCCTGCGCCGGCCCCGCCGCCACCTCCACCGCCGCCAAAGGCCGCGCCCGATCCGCGCGAGGCCGACATCGCCATCGAGCGCGAGAAGAAACGCCTCGAGCAGGAAAAGAAGGAACGCCAGCTGCAGGCCGAACAGGACCGGCGCGACCGCGAGCGCAAGGAACAGGCCGAGCAGGACAAGAAGGAGCGCCAGCAGAAGGAAAAGGCGCAGCGCGAGAAGGACCAGCAGCAACAGCGCGAGAAAGAGCAGCGCGAGAAGGATCGCCGCGAGCAGCAGGAGAAGCTCGAAAAGCAGCAGGCCGAGAAGGAACGGCAGGAACAGCTGCAGAAGAAGCAGGCGGAAGACAAGCGCAAGGCGGATGAGAAGCGCAAGGCCGACGCGGCGGACGCCAAGCGCCTGGAAGCGCAGCGCCAGGAGAACATCCGCCGCATGATGCAAGGTGCAGCAGGAGCCACCGGAGGGGAAACCGCCACCGGCAACGCCCAGCGCAGTTCCGGCCCGTCGGGCAGCTATGGCGGCAAGGTCGCGGCCAAGGTGCGGCCGAACATCGTCTATCCGGACGCCATCTCCGACAACCTTTACACCGCGGTGGAAGTGCGGGCCTCGCCCGACGGCACCATCGTGGGCATCCGCGTCACCAAGTCCAGCGGCAACAAGTCCTGGGACGACGCCGTGGTGCGCGCGCTCGAGAAGACCGACACCCTGCCGCGCGACGTGGACGGCCGCGTGCCCTCCTCGCTGGTCATCGGCTTCCGGCCCAGGGACTGACCCGCGGGTGCCGCCCTCACCGGGCGGGTCGCGGGCGGATCACGGGCTGAGTGGCTGCGCGGCTGAGGGCCGGCACCTCCAGCACGGCCGGTACGGCGTCCCGGGCCGGCTCAGTGCGCTGCCGCAGCGCCCCGGGCGCCCGCCCGGGCCACGGCGGAACGGCGCCCGCTCCGTGACACCGCGTCCATGGCCGGCACCGCATCCTGGTCGGTCAGCGTGCGCAGGAACGCCACGATGTCGCCGATATCGGCCTCGGTCAGCCGGGGCGCCTCGCCGGGGTCGCGGTCGAACGGCGCTTCCCGGTTGACGTTGCCGGCATATTCCGCGGGCAGGTCGTCGTAGCGCGGATGCGATCCCCGCGCGCGCGCCGGATAGGGATACCAGCGCCGCGGGTCGGTGTCGCGCGTGGCGTAGAAGCGCACCGCCTCCTCCAGGCTGTGGAAGACCCCGTTGTGGAAGAAGGCCTGCCGCACCGCCACGTTGCGCAGACTGGGCGTGCGGAACGCGCCGCAGAGGGCCGCGCGCTCCTTCGGGTCCGTAGCGGCCGGCAGCGTGGTGCAGGTGCCCAGGTCGTGGAATGACGGATCCCGGTTGGCCGGCAGCGTGCGGTTGCGCGGCACGCCGATCGCGATGTGCCCGAAATCCGAGAAGGCGGGGAATGCCCCGTTGTTGGGGCTGACCTCGCTCAGGTGGCAGGACGCGCAGTTGCCCTTCTTTGGGTCGTTGAACAGCGCGAGCCCGCGCATCTCGCGCGCCGACAGCGCCGCCTTGCCGCGCAGGTAGTCGTCGTACCGGCTGCTGTAGGGGTAGAAGCGGGCAGGATCCTGCTGGAACATCTCCAGCGCCAGCGTGGCCCACTGGAAGCCCCGGGCATCGTCGTCGAGCGCATCGGCGCCGAAGGTCTCCCGGAACTGCGCCGCATAGGGCGCCCGCCGCAGCCGCGCCACCACCGCCGCGGGACCGGCATTGGCCATCTCGTGCGGCGCCAGCAGCGGTATCGCCGCCTGCTCGTGCAGCGTGCTCGCGCGCCCGTCCCAGGTGTGGCCGCCCGAGGCGCCCTGGTCCACGCTCTCGTCGAAATCGTCGTCGAAGCGGTGCATGGTGAAAGGCGGCACGTTCTGCTGGTAGCGCAGGGACGGCGCCGCCCGCACGCCCAGGACCGCGCCGTCGGCGCCACCGGGCTGCACCGCGAGGCCATTGGGCGGCCCGAACGCATGCGCCGGATCATGGCAGCTCGCGCAGGACACCCGGCCCGACGCCGACAACCCCTTGTCGAAGAACATGGCCTGCCCCACGGCCTGCATGCGCGCGAAGTCCGGCTGCGCCGCCATCTGCATCCGGTTCGCATCGGGCGGCGCGGAGACGGCCGAGGCTGCAGGCCGTGCAGCCACCGGCGCCACGCCCGATGCGGCGGCGCCCCCCATCCACATCCCCACGCCGGCCAGCACACCCGCAGCGCCCAGCAGGCAGGCCGGGCCGCTCCATCGAAGACAACGCCGGGAGGCCGAAAACACGCGTGCAGGAGAAGTCATGGGGCGGGGAAGGAAGCCGGAAAAACGCGGCGCGCCAGCATGCACCCCGGCCATGTCAGCTTCATGACGGCCATCTGTCATGCGCCGGACACAGCCGCGTTACCACAATGCGCCTCGCATAAAACCATTCACAACAGCGCACCATCATGAAACCCACCCTTCGCCTCCTCCCCCTGGCCGCCGCCGCGGCCGCCCTGCTGTCCGCCTGTGGCGGCAGCGACGGCTCCTCCACCGACAGCCTGCTGCAGCAGCGCATCCAGAACGTCGTGGTCATTTACGCGGAAAACCGCGGTTTCGACAACCTCTACGGCCTCTACCCCGGTGCCGACGGCATCCCCGGCGTGAATCCGTCCGCCTCCGGCAGCTACATGCCGCAGGTGGACCGCGACGCGGCGGGCACCGTACTCGCCAAGCTGCCCAAGGTCTGGGGCGGCGTCACCGCATCGGGCCAATCGGTCACCGTGCCGGAAGGCAGCACCGCCAGCCAGGACAACCGCCCCTTCCAGATCGACGCCGCGTCCGGCTTCCAGACCACCGGCGTGCAGGTCGGGCCGAACGTGATCACCCGCGATCTCTACCACCGCTTCTTCGAGAACCAGATGCAGATCAACGGCGGCCGCAACGACAAGTTCGCCGCCTGGGCCGACTCCGGCGGCCTCACCATGGGCTACTACGACGGCAGCAGCATGCAGCTGTGGAAGCTGGCCCAGAAATACGTGCTGGCCGACAACTTCTTCATGGGCGCCTTCGGCGGCTCGTTCCTGAACCACCAGTACCTGGTGTGCGCGTGCGCGCCGGAATACCCCAATGCCGACACCTCGGTCGCCAAGAGTTCGATCTCGGCCGTGGACCAGGACGCCTCCGGCAACTTCCTGCCGCGCCTCACGGTGGCGGCCAATTCGCCGGCATCCGCCATCTCCGGCCCGCCGGTGTTCGTGAACAGCAACAACATCGCCCCGAAGAACTACGCCGGCGACGGCAAGTTCTACGCGATCAACACGATGCAGCCGCCCTACCAGCCCAGCTCCAACGCCCCGGCCAGCGGCGCGAGCAACCTGACCGCGGACCCGGGCAAGGCCACTACCCTGCCCCCGCAGACGGCCACCACCATCGCCGACCTGCTTGACAAGAAGAATGTGGGCTGGGCCTGGTATGCGGGCGGCTACAACGCGACGCTGGCGTCGGCCACCACGGACCGCGCCTTCGCCCGGCCCGCGCCGAACTTCCAGTTCCACCACCAGCCCTTCAATTACTACGCGAAGTTCGATCCGACCCAGTCCTCCACCGCGGCCTACCGCGCGCAGCACCTGAAGGATTTCGACGCGCAGTTCCTGCAGGACGCCGCCGCCGGCAAGCTGCCGGCCGTGAGCTTCTACAAGCCGCAGGGCAACCTCAACCAGCACCCGGGCTATGCCAGCGTGGCCGACGGCGACGCGCACATCGCCAGCGTGATCGCCCAGCTGCAGGCCAGCCCGCAATGGAAGAACATGCTGATCGTCGTGACCTATGACGAGAACGGCGGCTTCTGGGACCACAAGGCCGTGCCCAAGGGCGACCTCTGGGGCCCCGGCACGCGGATCCCGGCGCTGATCATCTCGCCCTGGGCCAAGCACGGCGTGGTGGACCACACGCAGTACGACACGGCATCCACCCTGCGCTTCATCACGCGCCGCTGGGGCCTGGACACCCTGCCGGGCCTGGCACAGCGCGATGCGGCCCTGGTGAAGAACGGCGGCCAGCCCATGGGCGACCTGACCTCGGCCCTGGACCTGACGCAGATCCTGCAGTAACGCGTGCCCCCGCAGCGTCCGGCCCCGCAGGCCGGCCGGCTGCCCCCCTCTGCACTGCCCGCAAAGGACAAAGCCCGCATGCCGCGGGCTTTTCCTTTCTGCGCTTCTCCCCGTGTGGCGGCACGCCCTGCGGCGCACCGCTCCTCTCAAAGGCTCATTCGCGGCGCTCGATCAGGCGGTTGATGCGCAGTGCCAGCAGCGTGCAGACCACGCCGGACAGCAGGTACACGCTGACCGCGATCAGCCCGAACTTGGCCGACAGCCCCAGGGCGACCAGCGGGGCGAACGCGGCACCGACCAGCCAGGCGAGGTCGGCCGACAGCGCGGCCCCCGTGTAGCGGAAGCGCGGCGAGAAATTGGCCGTCACCGTGCCGGAGGCCTGCCCGTACGACAGGCCCAGCAGCACGAAGCCCACCAGGATGAAGATGTTGTTGCCCACCGTGCCGCTGCTGAGCAGCCACGGCGTGACGAGGCTGAACACGCCGATCAGGCAGGCCATGGCGCCCAGGGTGTTGCGGCGGCCCACCCGGTCGGCCAGCCGGCCGGAGACGGCGATGGCAATCGCCGCGCAGAAGGCGCCTGCGATCTGCACGCCCAGCACGTGGGTGATCGACTGCTCGGAATACATCGAGATCCACGACAGCGGGAACACCGTGACCACGTGGAACAGCGCGAAGCTGGCCAGCGCGGCGAAGGCGCCCAGGAACACGTTGCGGCCTTCGCTGCGCATGAGCTCCAGCACGCCCACGGGTGCCAGTTCACGCTGCTGCAGCATCTCGGTATAGGACTGGCCGACGATCAGGCGCAGGCGGGCGAAGAGCGCCACCACGTTGATCGCGAAGGCGACGAAGAACGGGAAGCGCCAGCCCCAGTCGAGGAACTCCTGCACCGACAGGTTGCTGTAGAGATAGGCGAACAGGCTGGCTGCGAGCGCGAAACCGACCGGCGCGCCCAGCTGCCCGATCATGGCGTACCAGCCGCGCCGCTCCTGAGGGGCGGACATGGCCAGCAGGGACGGCAGCCCGTCCCAGGTGCCGCCCAGCGCCAGGCCCTGGCCCAGGCGCAGCACGACCAAGGCGATGATGGCGGTGTGGCCCACGCTGTTGTAGCTCGGCAGGAAGGCCATGCCCGCGGTGGAGGCGCCCAGCAGGAACAGGGCGATCGTGAGCTTGGTGCCGCGTCCCCAGCGCCGCTGCACCGCCATCGAGATGGCCGTGCCGACCGGGCGCGCGACGAAGGCCAGCGCGAAGATCGCGAAGGCCATCAGCGTGCCGTCCAGGCGCGTCATGAAGGGAAAGACGAACGACGGGAACACCAGCACGCAGGCGATCCCGAAGACGAAGAAGTCGAAATACTCGGAAGAACGCCCGATGATCACGCCGACCGCGATCTCACTGGGCGTGGCTTCTTCATGGGTGTCCGCATGGGACAGGGATTCCTCGTGGTGGAAATTCCCGGCGGGGTAAGGGGAAGCAGCAAGCCCACTCATATGAACGCTCCTCGATTCATGCTGAACACGGCTTCCGTTCTACACCCCTGCCGTGGCCCCTACAAGGCGACTTTTCCCTGAGGGTGGGTCGGACAAACCCTTACACGGACCATGGTTTTGCGCTCGTCGGTCTGCAACCCGCGCCGGCCCGTGATGGCGGGCCGTACTTTGACCTTGGACAAAATGTCCAATCGACAGAGCCTTCCAAAGTATTACATTTGGCCCGTCCTGTAATCCGCGTTTGCCCTAAACGCGCTTTTCGTTACGCCCCCCAAAAGCATGCTGAAAACCATGAAACTCCGCGGGCCCGCATGGCTCGGCGCGGCCGCCCTGGCTGCGAGCCTCGCCGGCTGCAGCAAGGCCGTCGTCCTCAATCCAGCGGGTGACGTCGCCGCGCAGCAAGGCCAGCTGGTCATCACCGCCACGCTGCTGATGCTGATCATCATCGTCCCGGTGATCCTGCTCACCTTCCTCTTCGCCTGGAAGTACCGCCAGTCGAACACCGAGGCCGAGTACGACCCCGACTGGCACCACTCCACCACGCTGGAGCTGGTGATCTGGACCGTGCCGCTGATGATCATCATCGCCCTGGGGGCGCTGACCTGGATCAGCACCCACAAGCTGGACCCGTACCGTCCCCTGGACCGCATCGACGCGGCCCGCGCGCTGCCCGCCAGCGTCAAGCCGCTGGAGATCCAGGTGGTGGCCATGGACTGGAAGTGGGCTTTCTTCTACCCCGAGCAAGGCATCGCCACGGTGAACGAGGTCGCAGCCCCCGTCGATCGCCCCATCGTCTTCAAGCTGACGTCCACGTCCACGATGAACGCGTTCTACGTGCCCGACCTGGCCGGCATGATCTACACCATGCCCGGCATGCAGACCGAGCTGAACGCCATCATCAACAAGGCGGGCGTGTACCACGGCTTCTCGTCGCACTACAGCGGCCCGGGCTTCTCGGGCATGACGTTCAAGTTCCACGGCCTGAGCGACGGCGACTTCGACAAGTGGGTCGCCGATGCCAAGGGTTCCGGCAAGGCGCTGGACAGCAAGACCTATCTCGCCCTCGCCAAGCCCAGCGAGCGCAACCCCGTGGAGCGCTTCGCCTCCGTGGAAGCCGGGCTCTACGAGAAGGTGCTCAACCGCTGCGTCGAGGACGGCAAGATGTGCATGCACCACATGATGGCCATCGATGCCAACGGCGGCGAGGCCTACCTCAAGGCCGCCGGCCTGAACCTGCCCCAGGACGTGTGCACGGCCGAGAACTCCGCGCGCGTGATCGCCTCCCTGGAAACGACGCGCGAGACCGCGACCGCCACCACCCCGCAATGATCCTGCAGGGCCGTTGACGCGCAAGCGGCGCCGGCCCCCACCAGAAGAAACCCGATATGTCCTCCGAACAAATTACCGCGTCCCACTGGGCCCTGGGACGGCTCAACTGGGACTCCGTGCCGATGGCGCACGAACCCATCGTGCTGTGGACCTTCATCGCCGTGATGCTGGGCGGCCTCGCCGTCTTCGCCGCGGTCACGCGCTTCCGCCTGTGGGGCCCGCTGTGGCGCGACTGGATCTGCAGCATCGACCACAAGAAGATCGGGATCATGTACATGATCCTGGGCATCGTGATGCTGCTGCGCGGCTTCGCCGACGCGGTGATGATGCGCCTGCAGCAGGCCATCGCCTTCGGCGACAACATGGGCTACCTGCCGCCGCACCACTACGACCAGATCTTCACCGCCCATGGCGTGATCATGATCTTCTTCGTGGCGATGCCGCTGGTCACCGGCCTGATGAACTACGTCGTGCCGCTGCAGATCGGCGCGCGCGACGTGGCCTTCCCGTTCCTGAACAACTTCAGCTTCTGGATGACCACCGCCGGTGCCATCCTGGTGATGATCTCGCTGTTCCTGGGCGAGTTCTCCACCTCCGGCTGGCTGGCCCTCTCCAACCTGGGGGCGCAGAACCCGGGGACCGGGCTCGACTACTACATATGGGCGCTGCAGGTCGCGGGGGTGGGCACCACGCTCTCGGGCATCAACCTGATCGTCACGATCATCAAGATGCGCGCACCCGGCATGAACCTGATGAAGATGCCCATCTTCACCTGGACGTCCCTGTGCACCAACGCCCTGATCGTGGCCTCCTTCCCGGTGCTGACGGCCGCCCTGGTGCTGATGTCGCTGGACCGCTACGTCGGCACGAACTTCTTCACGAACGACTTCGGCGGCAACCCGATGCTGTACGTGAACCTGATCTGGATCTGGGGCCACCCCGAGGTGTACATCCTGGTGCTGCCCGCCTTCGGCATCTTCTCCGAAGTGGTCGCCACGTTCTGCCGCAAGCGCCTGTTCGGCTACACCTCCATGGTCTATGCCACGGTGGTGATCACCATCCTGTCGTACCTGGTGTGGCTGCACCACTTCTTCACGATGGGCTCCGGCGCCAGCGTGAACACGTTCTTCGGCATCACGACGATGATCATCTCGATCCCCACGGGCGCGAAGATCTTCAACTGGCTGTTCACCATGTACAAGGGCCGCATCCGCTTCGAGCTGCCCATGATGTGGACCGTGGCGTTCATGGCCACTTTCGCCATCGGCGGCATGACCGGCGTGCTGCTGGCCGTGCCCCCGGCCGACTTCGTGCTGCACAACAGCCTGTTCCTGATCGCCCACTTCCACAACGTGATCATCGGCGGCGTGCTGTTCGGCCTGTTCGCCGGCATCAACTACTGGTTCCCCAAGGCCTTCGGCTACAAGCTCGACCGCACCTGGGGCCTGCGCTCCTTCTGGCTGTGGGTGGTGGGCTTCTGGGTGGCGTTCGCGCCCCTGTACATCCTGGGCCTGATGGGCGTGACGCGCCGCGTCAACCACTTCGAGGATCCGTCCCTGCAGATCTGGTTCGTGATCGCCGCCGCCGGCGCGGGCCTCATCGCCCTGGGCATCGGCTGCTTCCTGATGCAGCTCGTGGTGAGCTACCTCAAGCGCGACCAGCTGCGCGACTTCACGGGCGACCCGTGGGATGCCCGCACGCTGGAATGGGCCACCTCCTCGCCCCCGCCCCAGTACAACTTCGCCTTCACGCCCCGCGTGCACGAGATCGATGCCTGGTGGGACATGAAGAAGCATGGCTACACGCGCCCCCTGTCCGGCTTCCAGCCAATCCACATGCCGGCCAACACCGGTGCGGGTGCCGTGATATCTGCCTTCTCGCTGGTGCTCGGCTTCGCCCTGATCTGGCACATGTGGCTGCTCGCGGGCGTGTCGTTCGCCGGCATCGTGCTGGCCGCGATCATCCACACGTTCAACTACAAGCGCGACTTCTACATCCCTGCCGATGAAGTCAACACGACCGAAGAAGCCCGCACACTCCAACTCGCCCGCTCCCATGTCTGATATCCGTTACCAAGCCGGCGCCGCAGGCGCCCTGGCTTCCCGCGACTACCACCTCGCGGAGGAGCCCCATCCAGAGAACGGCACCGCGCTGGGCTTCTGGCTCTACCTGATGAGCGACTGCCTCATCTTCGCCGCGCTGTTCGCCACCTACGGCGTGCTGGGCCGCAGCTACGCCGCCGGCCCGACCGGCGCACAGCTGTTCGACCTCTCGCTGGTGGCCATCAACACGGCCTTCCTGCTGCTGTCGTCCATCACCTTCGGCTTCGCCATGCTGCAGAAGCAGAAGGGCAACGTGGGCGGCACGCTGGGCTGGCTGGCGGTCACGGGCCTGTTCGGCCTGTGCTTCCTGGGCCTGGAACTCTACGAGTTCCACCACCTGATCCATGAAGGCGCGGGCCCGCAGCGCAGCGCCTTCCTGTCGGCCTTCTTCACGCTGGTGGGCACCCACGGGCTGCACGTCACCTTCGGCCTGATCTGGCTGGTGGTGCTGATGATCCAGATCTCCAGGCACGGCCTGATCCACGAGAACAAGCGCCGCCTGATGTGCCTGTCGATGTTCTGGCACTTTCTGGACGTGGTCTGGATCGGCGTCTTCACCTTTGTGTACCTGATGGGGGTGCTGTAAACATGAGCGCACAGAATTCGCACGCACACGCACATGCCCACGCCGGGCATGACGACCACCACCACGACGACGGCCCGCACAGCACCTTCTCGGGCTACATGGTCGGCTTCGTGCTGTCGATCATCCTCACGGCCATCCCTTTCTGGCTCGTCATGGCCAAGGTGATCTCCGACCGCAGCACCGCCGTGCTGGTGCTCGGCGCCTTCGCCGTGGTGCAGATCCTGGTCCACATGGTCTGTTTCCTGCACATGAACGGCAAGGTGGAAGGCGGCTGGACCATGCTGTCCACCATCTTCACCGTGGTGTTCGTGGCCATCGCCATCGCCGGCACGCTGTGGGTGATGTTCCACATGAACACGAACATGATGCCGGAGCACAACATGCCCGCATCCACGGCGCCCCTGCCCCCGCCGGTGAACAACGCGCCCTGACGACGCGGTGGCGCAAGGCAATACGGAGGCCGGCCCGCGCCGGCGCTCTCCCTTCCTGAAGGCGATGCTCATCCTGGTGGGCATCGCCTTGTTTTTGGGCTTCCTGGCCCTGGGCACCTGGCAGGTGCAGCGCCGGGCCTGGAAGCTGGCGCTGATCGAGCGCGTGGACCAGCGCGTGCATGCCGCGCCCGTGCCCGTGCCGCCGCCCGCGCAATGGCCGCAGGTGGACGCCGCCGGCTACGAATACCTGCCCGTCGCGGCCTCGGGCCGCTGGCTCTCCGACCGGACCGTGCTCGCGCAGGCCACCACCGATCTCGGCTCGGGCTTCTGGGTGATGACGCCGCTGCAGCAGGCCGATGGCACGCAGGTGCTGGTCAACCGCGGCTTCGTGCCGCAGGACCAGCGCACGCGCTGGCTGCCGGGCGGCGAAGCGCTGGCCGCCGCGGACGCGGGCGGCGCGCAGGCCTCCGTGCAGGGCCTCCTGCGCATGAGCGAGCCGGGCGGCAGCCTGCTGCGCACCAACGACCCCGCCGCGCAGCGCTGGTACTCGCGCGACGTCGCCGCCATCGCCGCGGACCGGCAGTTGCCGCGCGCCGCGCCATTCTTCATCGACGCCGGCCTGCCCACGCATCGGCCGCCGCAGGTGATCGCAGAGGGCGCGATCGCCAGCGCCGGACCCTGGCCCCGCGCCGGCATGACCGTGATCCGCTTCCCCAACAGCCATCTCGTGTACGCGATCACGTGGTACGGGCTGGCGCTGATGGTTGTCGGCGCGGGCTGGTATGTGGCACGCTACGAGTTTCGTCCGCGCGCAGCCGACCGTGCCCTCCACCCCTCCGACCGCTCCACACGCTGATCCCGGCCCGGGCGCCACGTCCTCCGCGGCGCCCGCCGCGCCTTCGGTGCGCAACGCCCGCTACGCGAACGCCGCCGCGGGCCTCAAGAACCTGCACCAGCTGATCCAGCTGCGCTGGGTGGCCGCCATCGGCCAGGTGTTCACCATCGAGGTCGCCTACTACAGCCTCGGGCTGACGCTGCCGGTGCGCGAGATGCTCATGGTCGTGGGCTGCCTGGTGCTGTTCAACCTCGTCAGCCTGCTGCGCTGGCGCACCGGTCACGGCGTGCGGAACGTGGAACTCTTCCTCGCGCTGCTGATCGACGTGACCGTGCTCACGGTGCAGCTCTACCTGAGCGGTGGCACCGGCAATCCGTTCGTCTTCCTCTACCTGCTGCAGATCGCGGTCGGCGCGGTGCTGCTGCGCGGCGGCTACATCTGGTCGATCGTGGCGATCACCACCGGCTGCTTCGCGGCGCTGTCGCGCTTCAACCTGCCGCTGCCCCTGCCCGCGGACCTGCACCGGGGCCTGTCCAGCCCCTACCTGCTGGGTCTGCTGGTGTGCTTTCTGATCAACGCGATCCTGGTGGTCATCTTCATCACCCGCATCGAGCGCAACCTGCGCCAGCGCGATGCGCGCCTCTCGGCGGCGCGCCAGCGGGCCCTGGAAGAGGAACACATCGTCCGCATGGGCCTGCTGGCCTCGGGTGCGGCGCACGAGCTCGGCACGCCGCTGTCCACCATGGCCGTCATCCTGGGCGACTGGCGGCACGACGAGCGGCTGGCCGCCGACCGCATGCTGCAGGACGAGATCGCGGAAATGCAGGTCCAGGTGCAGCGCTGCAAGAGCATCGTGAGCGGCATCCTGCTGTCGGCCGGCGAGGCGCGCGGCGAGGCGTCCGCGCAGACCACGGTGCGCACCTTCGTCGATGCGCTCGCGCGGGACTGGCGGGCCACGCGCGCCATCGCCGCGTTCGACTACGACAACCGCTTCGGCGCCGACACGCCCATGGTATCGGACACCATGCTGCAGCAGATGGTTTTCAATGTGTTGGACAATGCGCGGGACGCCTCGCCCGGCTGGGTGGGCATGGCCGTCGAACGCGATGCCGACCTGCTGCGCATCACCGTGACCGATGCCGGCCCCGGGTTCGATCCGGCCATCCTGGCGCGGCTCGGCAAGCCCTACCAGTCGAGCAAGGGGCGCGCGGGGGGCGGGCTGGGCCTGTTCCTCGCCATGAACGTGGCGCGCACCCTCGGCGGCAGCGTCACGGCCCGCAACCTGCCGGAGCGCGGCGCCGAGGTCAGCATCCGGCTGCCGCTGTCGGCAGTCGCGCTGCCACCCACCGGACACACTCACCATGGACGATGAACGCCTGCTGCTGATCGTGGAGGACGACGAAGCCCTCGCCAGGACCCTGGCGCGCTCGTTCGAGCGCCGCGGCTACCGCGTGCTGCATGCCGACAGCCTGGCCGGCGTGGAAGACCTGCTGCCCCTGCATGAGCCCGGCTACGCGGTCGTGGACCTCAAGCTCAAGGGCGAGGCCTCGGGCCTGGCCTGCGTGCAGAAGCTGCATGCCCGCAACCCCGACATGCGCATCGTGGTGCTGACCGGCTTCGCGAGCATCGCCACGGCGGTGGAAGCGGTGAAGCTCGGCGCCTGCCATTACCTCGCCAAGCCCTCCAACACCGACGACATCGAGACCGCCTTCGGCCTTTCCGAAGGCAACACCGAGGTGGAACTCACCAACCGGTCCAGCTCCATCAAGACCCTGGAGTGGGAGCGCATCCACGAGGTGCTGGCCGAGACGGATTTCAACATCTCCGAGGCCGCGCGCCGCCTCGGCATGCACCGCCGCACGCTCACCCGCAAGCTCGGCAAGCAGCGCGTGTGACCTGCCCGCCGCGCCAGGCGCATTGCCGGCGCGCGCACTACCCGAACAGCATGCCCAGGCCGAGTGCCAGCAGCCCCGCCATCAAGCAACGGCGGAAGGCCTCCGGTGCCAGGTGCCTGCGCAGGCGGCCGCCCAGTGCCATGCCGGCCAGGGCCGGCGCGAGCAGCAGCACCGAACCGGCCAGCGTGGCGGCCGGCAACCGGGCCTGCGACGCCAGGCCCGCGCCCAGCGCGAGCGTGGACACCGTGAAACACAAACCCATCGCCCGCACCAGCGCGTCGCGCTGCAGGCCCAGCGCCTGCAGGTAGGGAACGGCCGGCACCACGAACACGCCCGTCGCCGCGGTGACCACGCCCGTGGCGGCCCCGATGGCAAACCCAAGTACATGGGATGCCCTGCCGGCCATGGCCGGCAGCCGCGCGCCCGACAGCGACCAGCCCGCGTAGGCGATGAGTGCCGCCCCCAGCGCCATGCGAGCGCCCGCCCCCTGCGGCGGGCCCAGCCACCATGCACCCAGCCAGGTGCCGGCGCAGATGCCGGCCTGCAGCCCGGCATGCCGACGCAGCAGCGCGGGCGCCTCGCGCCAGGGGCCCATCTGCCAGACATTGGTCGCGAGCGAAGGCACCACCAGCAGCGCCGCGGCCTGCGCGGGCGACATCCAGAGCGCGAGCAGCGCCATGGACACGGTGGGCAGCCCGAGCCCGACCACGCCCTTCACCAGGCCCGCCAGCACGAACACCAGTATCGCCGCCAGCGCGCCGGGCGCCGTGCCACCCCACGCCTGCATCCATCCCGCTTCCGCCATGCTTCGCTCCTTCGATTAGCGCCCATCCGTGCGCCATGGCGCCGTGGCGCGGCGCTGGCCGGAAACACCGGGCCAGGCTCCGCTCCAGGCACCTGCAGCGATTCTGGGATTGGCCGCCGCAGGGCACCATGCGGATGTTCCGTGCCAAGCCTTCGGATTTTCCGGAGCCAGAACACCACCTGTGGTAGCGTGCCGCATGCGCTTCGACCTGACGGACCTGCGGCTCTTCCTCCACGTGCATGAGGCCGGCACGATCACGGCGGGCGCGGAGCGGGCGCACCTGGCGCTGGCGTCGGCCAGCGAGCGGCTGCTCGCGATGGAACAGGCCCTCGGCGCTCCACTGCTGGTGCGGGGCCGGCGCGGGGTGCGCGCCACCCCGGCCGGACAGACGCTGGCGCACCACGCGCGCATCGTGCTGCAGCAGGTGGAACAGCTGCGCGGTGAACTCGGCGCGCACGGCAGCGGCCTGGCCGGCCACGTGCGGCTGCTCTGCAACACCTCCGCCATGAGCGAGCACCTGCCCGCACCGCTGGCGGCCTTCCTGGCGGCGCATCCGCGCATCGCGGTGGATGCGCAGGAGCGCTCCAGCGACGGCGTGGCCGATGGCGTGCGCGACGGCCTGTGCGACATCGGCATCGCCTCGCGCACCGCCGACCTGCAGGGCCTGGCGGTCGTTCCTTTCGTGGCCGACCCTCTGGATCTCGTGGTGCCCCGCGGCCACCCGCTGGCCGGCCGCACCCGCATCGCGCTGGCGGAAGCAGCGCAGGAGGACTTCGCCGGCCTGCCGGACGACAGCGCGCTGCAGGTCCATCTTGCCCGCCAGGCCCGGCGCCAGGGCCAGCGGCTGCGCTACCGCGCCCGCCTGCAGCACGTCGATGCCGTGTGCCGCCTCGTGGGGCTGGGCGCGGGCCTCGTGGCCATCGTGCCGCGCGCGGCGGCGATGCGCCTGGCCCGGTCCACCGGCATCCGGCGCGTGGCGCTGTCCGACGCCTGGGCCGCGCGGGAACTGGTGCTGTGCGTGCGCGCGGACGACGGCGGGGCCCAGGGCGCCCTGCCCCGGCATGCCCGCGCGCTGCTGGACCACCTTGCCGGATGGCGCGGGGCGGGCGGCTGAGGACAAAGCCTGAGCCAGGTCAAGGAGCGCATCGCAGCCGGGCACCACAATCGCGCGCTCCGCCGCGCCCTGCCTCGACATCCTCCCCATGACGCTCCGCCCGCCCGAACTGCTGCTGCCCGCCGGCTCCCTCGACAGGATGCGCACGGCCTACGATTTCGGCGCCGACGCCGTCTATGCGGGCCAGCCGCGCTATTCCCTGCGCGCGCGCAACAACGAATTCCGACTCGAGCAGATCGGCCAGGGCATCCGCGAGGCGCATGCGCGCGGCCGCAAATTCTTCGTGACCAGCAACCTGCTGCCGCACGACGACAAGGTGCGCACCTACCTGCGCGACATCGAGCCGGTGATCGCCCTGGGGCCCGACGCGCTCATCATGGCCGACCCGGGCCTCATCATGCTGGTGCGCGAGCGCTGGCCCCGGATGCCCATCCACCTCTCGGTGCAGGCCAACACGGTGAACGCGATGGCCGTGAAGTTCTGGCAGCGCATGGGCCTGGCGCGCATCATCCTCTCGCGCGAGCTGAGCCTGGACGAGATCGAGGGCATCCGGCAGCAGTGCCCGGACATCGAGCTGGAGGTGTTCGTGCACGGCGCACTGTGCATCGCCTACTCCGGCCGTTGCCTGCTTTCGGGCTACTTCAACCGCCGCGATGCCAACCAGGGAACCTGCACCAATGCCTGCCGCTGGAGCTATGCGGCATCGCCGGGCACGGACGCCACCGACAGCGGTGAGGTCCGTCCGCTGCCGCTGGACGGCGGCTTCGATCCCCAGGCGGAGCAGGCAAGGGCCGACGGCGCCTTCGCGGCCTGCGGCGGCGCACCCCGCCATCCGCTGGCCGACCGCGCCTACCTGCTCGAAGAAAAGGAACGCCCCGGCGAGCTGCTGCCGGTGATGGAAGACGAGCACGGCACCTACATCCTCAACAGCCGCGACCTGCGCGCGGTGGAGCACGTGCACCGGCTCGTGGGCATCGGCGTGGACTCCCTCAAGATCGAAGGCCGCACCAAGAGCCGCTACTACGTGGCGCGCACCGCCCAGGTGTACCGCCGTGCCATCGACGACGCGGTGGCCGGCCGGCCCTTCGACCCGGCGATGCTGTCCGAACTCGACGGACTGGCACACCGGGGCTACACGGCCGGCTTCCTGCAGCGCAGGCCGGCACAGGACCTGCAGAACTACGACACCGGCAGCTCGCAGCCCTTGCGCAGCCTGTTCGTGGGCGAGGTGGTGGCCAGCGGCGACGGCTGGGCCGAGGTGGAGACCAAGAACCGCTTCGCGTTGGGCGACCGGCTGGAAATCATCCACCCCGCGGGCAACCGCACGTTCCGCCTGGAACGCATGCAGGCGGCGGAGAGCGGCGAGCCGCTGCAGGTGGCCGCAGGCAGCCCGCTGCGCGTACGCATTCCGCTGGAAGGCCCGGCGGACGGCGCGATGCTCGCGCGCATCCTCGATCCGGCCGCCACCGCGCAGCCTGCACGGACGCAGCCCTGACGGCGCGCGGGCAGGGTCACGCCGTGCGCGGCTGCCCCGCCCCGAAGCCGGCCGTGTCCTGGTGGCGCAGCCCCATCCACTGCAGGTCGGCCAGTACCAGCGCGAAGGCGCCCTGGGCCACGAGCCAGGCGACGCCGTAGCCCGGCAAATCCCACGGGCCGGCAAAGGCCAGGGCAATGCAGCCCACCGCCCAGCCCAGGTTGCCGACGGCCAGCAGGAGGATCAGCGCCCGAGGCACGGCGGGCCGGGTTGCGATAACCGCGGCAACCACTGCGTAGGCCAGCAGGAACCACCCGGTGCCGGACAGCAGCGCGGCAGGCAGGCCGGTGGCGGCGCCGAGCGGCCCGGCGGTGGCGCACTGCACCGCACCGGCTGCCGCGCACCCGGCAGCGTCCGCCCAGAGGACGCGGGGAAGGAAACGGGGCGAGGCGAAGAGGGAGAGAGACATGGAAGGCTCCTTGCGTGATGAAGAGGAGACCGCATGGTCCGTCCGCTTCCCCCACGGGTCCATGACCCGGGAGGTCATGGACAGCATGCGCCGCGCCGATACGATGCCCACCATGACCTCCGCCCATGAAGCCGGCCCCCACCGGCCCGTACGTCCCTCCCCGGTCCCCGGCACGCATTCGCCCTTCGGGGACCACCTGCGCCACTGGCGCCGGCAGCGCCGCCTGAGCCAGCAGGACCTGGCGCTGGAGGCCGAGGTATCCACGCGCCACCTGAGCTGCGTGGAAACGGGCCGCGCCACACCCAGCCGCGACATGGTGCTGCGGCTGGCCGAACGCCTGTCCATCCCCCTGCGCGAACGCAACGCCCTGCTGGTCGCCGCCGGCTTCGCGCCCATGTACGCGGCGCGCGGGCTGGACCACCCCGACATGCGCGCCGCGCGCGAGGCCGTCGATCTGGTGCTGCGCGGCCATGAGCCCTATCCGGCCCTCGCCGTGGACCGCCACTGGAACATGGTCGCCGCCAATGCGGTGGTGCCGCTGCTGCTGCAGGGGGTGGCAGGCCACCTGCTCGCACCGCCCGTGAACGTGCTCCGGCTGTCCCTGCACCCCGA
Organism: Paracidovorax avenae; assembly: GCA_003029925.1. Classification (GTDB taxonomy): domain Bacteria; phylum Pseudomonadota; class Gammaproteobacteria; order Burkholderiales; family Burkholderiaceae_C; genus Paracidovorax; species Paracidovorax avenae_A. The sequence goes on from CP028296.1 coordinate 3,348,695, forward strand.
GGGCCTGGGGCCGCGCCTGGCCAATGCCGCTGCCTGGAGGGCGCACCTGCTGCACCGCCTGGACCAGCAGATCGCGGCGCACGGCGACGCGCCGCTGCAGGCACTGCGGGATGAACTCGCCGGCTACCCGGTAGAGCCGTCGCCCCCGGACGACAACGGGCCAGCGGCATGCTCCGGGCCCGGGGCAGCCATCGCCCTGCCGCTGCAACTGCACACCGCCGCCGGCCTTTTGTCCTTCATCACCACGATCACCGTGTTCGGCACGCCGGTGGACGTCACGCTGCAGGAACTCGCCGTGGAGTCGTTCTTTCCGGCGGACGATGCCACGCGCGAGGCGCTGGCGCGTCTGGCGGCCGGGGCCTGACTGGAGGCCTGGTCAGGGGGCGACGGACACCGGCACCACCTCCGGCAGCGCCGCCGTATCCGCCAGCATCTGCCGCTCGAACGCGCGCAGCCGCTTGTGGATGGAGATCTGCTCAACCACCGTGCTCCAGTTCTGCACCAGGAACTGGAACGAGTCCAGCACCCGGTCGAACGCCCGCGAGATCTGCTGCATCACGCCCAGCGTGATGACACCGGCGATCAGCGTGGGCCCCAGGGCCACCAGCGGCACCAGCACGCTCACCTGCAGGTACGACCACTTCACCACGTCGAAGTACAGGTAGTTGAAGAACAGCCGGAAGTAGTTGCGGCGCACGTCGGCGAACAGCGCGGCGGCGGTGGGCGGCGCGGCGCGCGCGTGGTCGTCTTCGCCCAGCACCAGTTCCTTGCGGTAGGCGGCTTCCACGCGCTGGTTGTGGAATTCCAGCCCCGGCAGGCGCACGCCCACCAAGGCCAGCAGCAAGGTGCCGCCCACGGACCAGAGCAGCGCCACCCAGACCAGCGAATGCGGCACGGCGCCGATCACCGGCAGCCCGGTCAACTTGTCCGACAGCACCCAGAGCACCGGCACGAAGGCAGCCAGCGTCATCAGGCTGCGCAGGAACGTCAGGCCCAGGCCTTCCATGGTGGTGGCGAAGCGCATGGTGTCTTCCTGCACCCGCTGCGCCGCGCCCTCGATGTGGCGCAGCCGCGGCCAGGCGGCCATGTAGTGCTCGTTCATCGCCTGGCGCCAACGGAAGATGTAGTGCTTGCAGAAGAAGTCCACCACCACCGCCGTAGTGACGTAAATCATGGCGATGCGCGAGAAGGTGGAAAGCTGCCCCCAGAACTGCCCCGCCGTGATGCTCCCGGGCTGGCCCAGCGATTTCTGGATCAGGTCGTAGAAGCTGCCGAACCAGTCGTTGATCTGCACGTCCAGCTCGACCCGGTACCAGGTCGCCAGCAGGATGAAGACGGAGCCGGCGATCGACCAGGCCCACCACCGGCGGCAGAGAAAGAAGGACTTGAACATGGCGGTGCGCGTTGTCGTGGTTCTTGGGCGTCGGACGCCGCCCGGACTGTAAATGTTCCATGGCGGGCCGGCCGCTTCAGGCCCACCTAAGGAAAAGGCCCCGGGGATCGCTCCCCGGGGCCTTTGCAGTAGTACGGCACCTCAGTCCGGCATCGAAAGCGAGCGGGCCTCGCGGCCCGCCCGGCCGTCGAACCGTCAGGCCGCCACGGACTTGGCGGCGTCCGCGTATTCCTCGATCTGGTCGAAGTTCATGTAGCGATAGACGCTCGCCTTGTCGGCATCGATCACGCCCATTTCCTTGAGGTATTCCTCCTTGGTGGGCAGCTTGCCGATGCGCGAGGCGATCGCGGCCAGCTCGGCCGAGCCCAGGAACACGTTGGTGTTCTTGCCCAGGCGGTTCGGGAAGTTGCGGGTGGAGGTGGAGATCACCGTCGCGCCCTCGCGCACCTGCGCCTGGTTGCCCATGCACAGCGAGCAGCCCGGCATTTCGGTGCGGGCACCGGCAGTGCCGAAGGCGGCGTAGTGGCCTTCCTTGATCAGCTCGTTCTGGTCCATCTTGGTCGGCGGCGCGACCCACAGCTTGACGGGGATGTCGCGCTGGCCGCCCAGCAGCTTGGCGGCTGCACGGAAGTGGCCGATGTTGGTCATGCACGAGCCGATGAAGGCCTCGTCGATCTTCGTGCCGGCCACTTCGGAGAGGAACTTCGCGTCGTCCGGATCGTTCGGGCAGCAGACGATCGGCTCGGTGATGTCGGCCAGGTCGATCTCGATCACGGCGGCGTATTCGGCATCCTTGTCGGCTTCCAGCAGCTCGGGATTGGCCAGCCAGGCTTCGACCTTCTCGATGCGGCGCTTGAGGGTGCGTGCATCCGCATAGCCGTCGGCGATCATGTTCTTCATCAGCACGACGTTGCTGGTGAGGTATTCCTTGATCGGCTCGGGGTTGAGCTTGATCGTGCAGCCGGCGGCCGAGCGCTCTGCGGACGCATCGGACAGCTCGAAGGCCTGTTCCACCTTCAGGTCCGGCAGGCCCTCGATTTCGAGGATCTTGCCCGAGAAGATGTTCTTCTTGCCGGCCTTGGCCACCGTCAGCAGGCCCTGCTTGATGGCGTACAGCGGAATGGCATGCACCAGGTCGCGCAGGGTCACGCCGGGCTGCAGTTCGCCCTTGAAGCGCACCAGCACGGATTCAGGCATGTCCAGCGGCATCACGCCGGTGGCGGCGCCGAAGGCCACGAGACCGGAGCCCGCGGGGAACGAGATGCCGATCGGGAAGCGGGTGTGCGAATCACCACCGGTACCCACGGTGTCGGGCAGCAGCAGGCGGTTCAGCCAGCTGTGGATCACGCCGTCGCCGGGGCGCAGGGCCACGCCGCCGCGGTTGCTGATGAAGGCAGGCAGTTCGCGGTGCGTCTTCACGTCCACGGGCTTCGGATAGGCGGCCGTGTGGCAGAAGGACTGCATCACCATGTCGGCGGAGAAGCCCAGGCAGGCCAAGTCCTTCAATTCGTCGCGGGTCATGGGGCCGGTGGTGTCCTGGCTGCCCACGGTGGTCATCTTCGGCTCGCAGTAGGTGCCGGGGCGCACGCCCTGGCCTTCCGGCAGGCCCACGGCGCGGCCGACCATCTTCTGCGCCAGCGTGAAGCCGGCCTTGGTTTCGGCGGGCGGCTGCGGCAGGCGGAAGGCGGTGGAAGCGGGCAGGCCCAGGAACTCGCGTGCCTTGGCGGTCAGCGAGCGGCCGATGATCAGGTTGATACGGCCGCCGGCGCGCACTTCGTCGAACAGCACGTCGCTCTTGAGCTGGAACTCGGCGACGGTTTCACCGTTGCGCACGAGCTTTCCGTCGTAGGGCAGCACGTCGATCACGTCGCCCATCTCCAGCTTGGAGACATCGACTTCGATCGGCAGCGAGCCCGAGTCTTCCTGCGTGTTGAAGAAAATGGGAGCGATCTTGCCGCCCAGGGTCACGCCGCCGAAGCGCTTGTTCGGCACGAACGGGATGTCGGCGCCCGTGGCCCAGATCACGCTGTTGGTGGCCGACTTGCGCGAAGAGCCCGTGCCCACCACGTCGCCCACGTAGGCCACGAGGTGGCCCTTCTTCTTCAGGTCCTCGATGAACTGCATCGGGCCGCGCTTGCCGTCTTCCTCGGGCTTGAAGGCCGCGTCGGGGCGCGTGTTCTTCAGCATGGCGAGGTAGTGCAGCGGAATGTCGGGGCGGCTCCAGGCATCAGGAGCGGGCGACAGGTCGTCGGTGTTGGTTTCACCCGGCACCTTGAAGACGGTGACGGTGATCTTCTTCTCGACTTCGGGGCGGCTGGTGAACCACTCGGCGTCGGCCCAGGACTGCATCACTTCCCTGGCCTTGGCATTGCCGGCCTTGGCCTTGTCTGCCACGTCGTTGAAGAAGTCGAACATCAGCAGCGTCTTCTTCAGGCCTTCGGCGGCCACGCCCGCCACTTCGGCGTCATCCAGCAGCTCGATCAGGGGATGGACGTTGTAGCCGCCCACCATGGTGCCCAGCAGCTCCGTGGCCTTGGCCTTGGAGATCAGGCCCACCTTCAGGTCGCCGTGCGCCACGGCGGCCAGGAAGCTGGCCTTGACCTTGGCAGCATCGTCCACGCCCGGGGGCACGCGGTGCGTCAGCAGGTCCAGCAGGAAGGCGTCCTCGCCGGCGGGCGGGTTCTTGATCAGCTCGATCAGATCGGCGACCTGCTTCGCATCGAGCGGCAGGGGCGGAATGCCCAGGGCGGCGCGCTCGGCCACATGGTCACGGTAGGCTTTCAACATGGTGTTCTCCGGTGGGTTCGATCGTTGGATTTTTGGGGGCAAAGCCAGTCCTGCGGGCGCCGCGAGCGGCGCCCGTCCATCGCAGGCCCGGACGCGCAGCGCTTACTTGGCGGGCGCTTCGGCAGCGGGCGCAGCCGCCGGAGCGGCAGCGGCGGCCGGTGCCGGCGCGGGCGCATCCAGCAGGCTCGGCTGCGGGTTCTTGCGGATGGTTTCGCTGACGGCGACCTGCTGCGGGCTCATGCATTCGTCGGCCAGGCGCTGGCCCAGCTTCTGGTTCATGAGCATGGACTTGTTGGAGATCTGGATCCAGACCGCGCCGGCCTTCTGGTCTTCCAGGCGCACCGCGCCGGTGCTCGTGGCCACGGGCGTCATGCGGTAGTGGAAGTTCTTGCCGGCGACCTCGAAGTACCCGGGGGACTTGGGATCGGCCTCGATGTTGACGGAGGCACCCAGTTCGCAGGGGATGTGGCCGGTGTGCACGCGCTGGGCGATCTCGAGCTCCGCGGGGCTGAGGGCTGCCTCGGCGGCGATCAGGCCCGAGGCCACCTGGTTGGTGGCGCTCTTGAGCTGGGCGCGGCTGCTCTGCGGATGCGCCTTGGCCACGTGCACGGGCTTCTTGGCATCCTTGGCAGGGGCGGCCTTCGCGCTCTGGGTGGACTTGGCGGCAGGCTTCTTGGCCTCCTTGGAGTCCTTGGAGTCCTTGGCGGGCGCGGCCTTCGCAGCGGCCTTGGGAGCGGGCTTGGCCGGAGCCGGGGCGGCATCCTGCGCCATCACCAGGACGGGGCTCAGCAGCATCAGGGCGGAAGCGACGAATTGTTTCATGGAAGCTCCAGCAAGGGAGTGGGGGTCGTGGGAACGGGGTCGTGGAGGGCAGCCGGTGCGTCAGGCGACCGCTGCCACGGCGGAATCGAACCAGCCGCGCGCCTCTGGAGGCAGCTCGCAGCCGGTCTGGTGTGCACGCTCCAGCACCTGCCAGAAATAGCGGTAGCTGGCGCGGTCGTGCAGAACGCCGTCCACGCTGATGGGAGCCCATGCGGCGTGCTCGGCGGCGGAAAGGATGGAGGCGGCCTGGACGATCTCGTCCTGGGCGGGCGCGAAGGCCTCCAGGATGGGACGGATCTGGGCCGGGTGGATGCTCCACATGCGGGTGTAGCCGAACTCGCGCGCGGCGCGGCCGGCGGCGGCGCGCAAGGCCGCGGCGGCGCTGAACTCGGTCACCACGCAGTGCGAGGGTACCTTGCCGTGCGCATGGCAGGCGGCCGCGATCTCGAGCTTGGCGCGCACCACGAGCGGGTGCTCGAACTGGCCCTGCACGCCCATCGCGCGTGCGGGGATCGCCCCGCCGTGCGCGGACACGAAGTCCATGAGGCCGAAGCTGATCGACTCCACGCGCGGATGGGCAGCGATCTCGAAGGCGCGGTGCACGGCCGCCGGCGATTCGATGAGCACGTGCAGCGGCAGCGCGGGAGCGCCCGCGGCGTTCACGGCCCGCTCGGCGCGCAGCACGTCGTCCACGGATTCGACCTTCGGCACCATGAGGTGGGACAGCCGGTGCCCGGCCTCCCCCGCGATGGTGGCGACATCGTGCGCGAAGGCGGGATGGTCCACCGTGTGCACCCGGGCCGCCACGCGGGCCCCGGGCTGCGCATCGCGTGCCAGCGCGGCGACGAGCTCGGCGTGGGCGCGCTCCTGGCCGGCGGGAGCACCGTCCTCGCAGTCGAGCGTGACGTCGAACACGCAGCGGCCGAACTCGGCCGCCATCTCGGCCTGCAATTGCAGGCTCTTGCGCATGCGCACCTCGACGCCGCTGTAGTGGTCGCAGACCGGCAGCCGCGCGGCCGCGGCCTGCGCGCCGAGCAGCACCTCGGCGGGATGGAGCCTGGAGGAAGCAGCCACCGCGGAGTTCATGCGGAGCGCCGCGCCACGATGAACATGCGCGGGAAGGCGAGCAGGCGCTGCCCGTCCGCCCGCACGGGATAGGCGGCGTCGATGCCGCGCTCGTACGCGGCCAGGAAACCTGCCCGCTGCGATTCGGGCAGCGGATCGACGAAGGGCTTGAGGCCGGTGCCGCTCACCCATTCGACGATGGCGGCGGCCGAGGCCATGGGATGCTGGTAGACGGTATGCCAGACATCCACGCTCTGGGCGATGGGCGCCAGCAGGTCGTAATAGTCGGCGATGCCCAGGATGCGCGTGCGCACCGCGGCCGCGTCGCCGATGGCGTCGCTCCAGGGCGCCTGGGCGGCCACCTCGCGCATGGTGCGGTGCGAGGGTTCCTGCCGGTTGTCAGGCATCTGGATGGCCAGCACGCCGCCCGGCGCGAGCGACGCGAACAGCCGGGGAATGAGGGATTCGTGCCCGCCCACCCATTGCAGGGAGGCGTTGGCATAGAGCAGGTCGGGCGCTTCGCCCGGCTGCGGCGCCCAGGCGGAGATATCGGCCTGGACGAATTCCGCCGCGGGCAGGCGCTCGCGGGCGCTCTGCAGCATGGCGGCGGAGGTATCGATGCCGGTCACGCGCGCGCCGGGGAAGCGCGCGGCCAGCAGTTCGGTGGAATTGCCCGGGCCGCAGCCCAGGTCCACCACATGCGAGGCAACTGCCAGCGGCACCCGGGCGAGCAGTTCACGGGCCGGACGCGTGCGCTCGTCCTCGAAGCGGCGGTAGAGCGCAGGGTTCCAGTCGTTCATGGTCGTCTCGGTTACGGCAGCCGCCAGGCAGGCCCGCTTTACAGCAGGTGCTTCACGCCGTCCTGTTCGCCTTGCAGCTCGGCCAGCGTCTTGTTGATGCGCTCCTGGCTGAACGCGTCGATCTCCAGGCCTTCGACGATCTTGTATTCGCCGTTCTCGGTGATGACCGGGAAGCCGAACACGATGCCTTCGGGAATGCCGTACTCACCCTTGGAGGGCACGCCCATCGTCACCCACTTGCCGTTGGAGCCCAGGGCCCAGTCGCGCATGTGGTCGATCGCGGCGTTGGCAGCCGAGGCAGCGGAGGACAGGCCGCGCGCCTCGATGATGGCGGCGCCGCGCTTGCCCACCGTGGGCAGGAACACGTCGGCATTCCAGACCTGGTCGTTGATCGCGTCCTTGACGCTCTTGCCGCCGATGGTGGCGAAGCGGTAGTCGGCGTACATCGTGGGCGAGTGGTTGCCCCACACCGTCAGCTTCTCGATCTCGCCGACCTTGCCGCCCGTCTTGGCGGCGATCTGGCTGGCAGCGCGGTTGTGGTCCAGGCGCAGCATGGCGGTGAAGTTCTTGGACGGCAGGTCGGGGGCCGACTTCATCGCGATGTAGGCGTTGGTGTTGGCGGGGTTGCCCACCACGAGCACCTTCACGTTGCGCGAGGCGACGGCGTTCAGGGCCTTGCCCTGGGCCGTGAAGATCTGGGCGTTGGCGGCCAGCAGGTCGGCGCGCTCCATGCCGGGGCCGCGCGGGCGGGCACCCACCAGCAGGGCGTAGTCGGTGTCCTTGAAGGCGGTCATCGGGTCGCTGTGGGCTTCCATGCCGGCCAGCAGCGGGAATGCGCAGTCCTCGAGTTCCATCATCACGCCCTTGAGCGCCTTCTGGGCCTTCTCGTCGGGGATCTCCAGCAGTTGCAGGATGACGGGCTGGTCCTTGCCGAGCATTTCGCCGGAGGCGATGCGGAACAGCAGTGCGTAACCAATTTGACCGGCTGCACCGGTGACGGCGACGCGGACGGGCTTCTTGCTCATGAGGGGAACTCCAGATGATGGGATGGAACGGGTGTCGGTGCAGGGGCACCAGCGCCAGTCGATCCAAGCAGCCAGGGTCCTGCAGAACAGCTCCCGAGTGTACCGCCGATTTCCGGCAAGGGTCAATTTGTCTTATGTCTTATATAAGATATGATGCGGACCGCCGCACACGGCGCCCGAGCCCCCACGAACCGCATGTCCACCCCACCGGCAGCCACTCCCGACAGCCCCGCCCCGACGGCCGGCGGCACGGGCGCGCCGACGCCGGCCTTCAGCCCGCTCTACCAGCAGATCAAGGGGCTCATCCTGCAGAGCCTGCAGCAGGGCGAATGGAAGCCGGGCGAGGCCATCCCCAGCGAGATGGAGCTGGCGGCCCGCTTCCGCGTGAGCCAGGGCACGGTGCGCAAGGCGATCGACGAACTGGCGGCCGAAAACCTCGTGATGCGCCGCCAGGGCAAGGGCACCTTCGTCGCCACCCATGCCGAGCGCCACGTGCAATACCGTTTCCTGAAGCTGCAGCCCGACGTGGGCGACCCGGACGACGAAGGCCCGGCCCAGCGCCGCATCGTGGAGTGCCGGCGCACGCGCGCCAGCGCCGACGTGGCGCGCGCCCTGGCGCTGCGCAGCGGCGACGCGGTGGTCATGGCCCGGCGCATCCTCTCGTTCGCGGGCGTGCCCACCATCCTGGAGGACATCTGGCTCCCCGGCCAGACCTTCAAGGGCCTCACGGCCGAACGGCTGGCCGGCTACCCCGGCCCCACCTACGCGATGTTCGAGCTCGATTTCGGCGTGCGCATGGTGCGCGCCGACGAAAAGATCCGCGCGGTGCTGCCGGACACGGCGCAGGCCGGGCTGCTGGGCGTTCCCGCCGGTACCCCGCTGCTGAGCGTGGAGCGCACCGCCTACACCTATAACGATGTTCCGATGGAGTTACGCCGAGGGCTCTACCGGACCGACACGCACCACTACCACAATGCCCTGCAGTGAACCGGCAGCCCTCCCCGTGCGTACAGCCGCGGGATGGAAATCGTAGGTCCCACAAACTCCGCCTTGTTGCATTGCAATAGAATTTTGGGCGTTTCGCCTGCGCGAAATTACAAAGCAGTTACATCCACGAAAGCACCGCCATGACCGAGATCGCCAAAAAGCGGCCTGAATTCCGCAACATCAACGCCCTCACGGACCTGCCCACGTACCGCCTGCCGGCCGCGGGATGGGTGTCGATCCTGCACCGAATCAGCGGTGTGATCATGCTGCTGCTGCTGCCGTTCGTGCTGTGGATGTTCGACACCTCGGTGTCCTCGGAGATCTCGTTCGGCAAGTTCACCTCGGCATTCACCGCGGGCCTGGGCTTCGTGCCCGGCTGGTTCATCAAGCTCGTGGTGCTGGCGCTGATCTGGGCCTACCTGCACCACTTCACCGCCGGCCTGCGCCACCTGTGGATGGACGTGAGCCACGACGCGGTGAACAAGCATTTCGGCAGCATGTCGGCCAAGGTCACGCTGGTGATCAGCCTCGGCCTGACGGTGATCCTCGGCGCCAAGCTCTTCGGCCTGTACTGAGCCCCCGGCCAGCGCACCGCCCTCCCCCTTTCCACGATTTCCAAGGATTTCCCCATGTCCGTGAACTATGGTTCCAAGCGCACCGTCGTCGGTGCCCACTACGGCACGCGCGACTGGCTCAGCCAGCGCGTCACCGCGGCCCTGATGGCCGTCTTCACCCTCGTCGTGCTGGCGCAGCTGGTGCTCACCAAGGGCCCCATCGGCTACGACCGATGGGCCGGCATCTTCGGCGCGCAGTGGATGAAGGTCCTCACCTTCTCCGTCATCGTCGGCCTGGCATGGCATGCCTGGGTGGGCATGCGCGACGTGTGGATGGACTACGTCAAGCCCGTCGGCCTGCGCCTGGCGCTGCAAGCGGTCACGATCTTCTGGCTCGTCGGCTGTGCCGGCTGGGGCATCCAGATCCTCTGGCGCCTCTGATCCGATTCCCCCGCGACTGAAAGAGCACACAACAATGAGCTACACCAAAGCGAACATCACCACGCGCAAGTTCGACGTCGTCATCGTCGGCGCGGGCGGCTCCGGCATGCGTGCCGCGCTGGAACTCTCCCGCGCGGGCCTGAACGTGGCCTCGCTCTCCAAGGTCTTCCCCACCCGCTCGCACACCGTGGCGGCGCAGGGCGGCGTGTCGGCCTCGCTCGGCAACATGAGCGAGGACAACTGGCACTACCACTTCTACGACACCATCAAGGGCTCCGACTGGCTGGGCGACCAGGACGCCATCGAGTTCATGTGCCGCGAGGCCCCCAAGGTGGTGTATGAGCTGGAACACTTCGGCATGCCTTTCGACCGCAACCCGGACGGCACCATCTACCAGCGCCCCTTCGGCGGCCACACCGCCAACTACGGCGAGAAGCCCGTGCAGCGCGCCTGCGCCGCGGCCGACCGCACCGGCCACGCCATGCTGCACACGCTCTACCAGCAGAACGTGAAGGCCAAGACGAACTTCTTCGTCGAGTGGATGGCCCTGGACCTGATCCGCGATGCCTCCGGCGACGTGGTCGGCGTGACCGCCATCGAACTGGAAACCGGCGAGCTCTACCAGCTCCAGGCCAAGGCCGTGCTGCTGGCCACCGGCGGCGCGGGCCGCATCTTCGCGGCATCGACCAACGCCTTCATCAACACCGGCGACGGCCTGGGCATGGCGGCACGTGCCGGCATCCCGCTGCAGGACATGGAATTCTGGCAGTTCCACCCCACCGGCGTGGCCGGCGCGGGCGTGCTGCTGACCGAGGGCTGCCGCGGTGAAGGCGCCATCCTGCTCAACAGCAACGGCGAGCGCTTCATGGAGCGCTACGCGCCCACGCTGAAGGACCTGGCGCCGCGCGACTTCGTCTCCCGCTCGATGGACCAGGAGATCAAGGAAGGCCGCGGCTGCGGTCCCAACAAGGACTACGTGCTGCTCAAGCTCGACCACCTGGGCGCGGAGACCATCCACAAGCGCCTGCCCTCGGTGTACGAGATCGGCGTCAACTTCGCCAACGTGGACATCACGAAGGAGCCGATCCCGGTCGTGCCCACCATCCACTACCAGATGGGTGGCATCCCGACCAACATCAACGGCCAGGTCGTGATCCAGAACGGCGACGTCCACAACCAGGTGGTGAACGGCCTGTACGCCGTGGGCGAATGCTCCTGCGTGTCGGTGCACGGCGCCAACCGCCTGGGCACGAACTCGCTGCTCGACCTGCTGGTGTTCGGCAAGTCCGCCGGCCGCCACATCGTCGAGATGGTCAAGAACAGCGGCGAGCACAAGCCCCTGCCGGCCGACGGCGCCGACCGCACGCTGGCGCGCCTCAACCAGCTGCAGGAATCCAGCCAGGGCATCTATGCCCAGGACATCGCCAACGACATCCGCGCATCGATGCAGCAGCACGCCGGCGTGTTCCGCACGCAGGAAAGCATGGACGAAGGCGTGGTGAAGGTGAACGCCATCCGCGAGCGCGTGGGCGCGATCACGCTGAAGGACAAGTCCAAGGTGTGGAACACGGCCCGCATGGAAGCGCTGGAAGTGGACAACCTCATCGAGGTCGCCCAGGCGACGATGGTCTCGGCCGCCGCCCGCAAGGAATGCCGCGGCGCGCATACGGTGTACGACTACGAGCACCCCGCCGACCACCCCGACTTCCCTCTGGGCCGCAACGACAAGGAGTGGATGAAGCACACGCTGTGGCACAGCGGAAGCAACAGCCTCACCTACAAGCCCGTGAACCTCAAGCCCCTGACCGTGGACAGCGTGCCGCCCAAGGTCCGCACGTTCTGATACGCCCCCGAGAACCCACGAGACACCACCATGAAGCGCACCTTTCAAATCTACCGCTACGATCCGGACAAGGACGCCAAGCCCTACATGCAGACCGTCGAGATCGAGCTCGACGGCCATGAGCGCATGCTGCTCGACGCCCTGGTCAAGCTGAAGGCGCAGGACCCGTCCATCTCGTTCCGCCGCTCCTGCCGCGAAGGCGTCTGCGGCTCCGACGCGATGAACATCAACGGCAAGAACGGCCTGGCGTGCCTCACCAACATGAACACGCTCAAGGGCACCATCGTGCTCAAGCCGCTGCCGGGCCTGCCCGTGATCCGCGACCTGATCGTGGACATGACGCAGTTCTTCAAGCAGTACCACTCGATCAAGCCCTACCTCATCACGGAAGGCATCACGCCCGAGAAGGAGCGCCTGCAGTCCCCCGAGGAGCGCGACGAGCTCAACGGCCTGTACGAGTGCATCCTGTGCGCGAGCTGCTCCACGAGCTGCCCGAGCTTCTGGTGGAACCCCGACAAGTTCGTGGGCCCCGCCGGCCTGCTGCAGGCCTACCGCTTCATCGCCGACAGCCGCGACGAAGCCACGGGCGCGCGCCTGGACAACCTGGAAGACCCCTACCGCCTTTTCCGCTGCCACACCATCATGAACTGCGTGGACGTGTGCCCCAAGGGCCTCAACCCCACGAAGGCCATCGGCAAGATCAAGGAACTGATGGTGCGCCGCGCCGTCTGACTTGAACATGCCAGAAGACCTGCTCGACGACCGCGAAGTCGCCAAGCTCCGGTGGCGCAGCCGCCGGGGCCTGGTCGAGAACGACCTCTTCATCGAGCAGTTCTTCGCGACCCATGGCTCCCGCCTGACGCATCGCCAGGCGCAGGGCATCGCCACCCTGATGGACCTCTCCGACAACGACCTGCTGGACCTGCTGCTGCGGCGCAAGGAACCCTCCGGCGAGCTCGACACCGGGGACGTCAGGGAGGTGCTCGAACTGCTGCGCCGCCGCGCGCCGGCAACTCCACCGCTTGCGGGCTAACTACGAAGGAAACTCAATGAAACTGGCAGACAACAAAGCAACGCTCTCGTTCAGCAATGGCAGCCCGAGCGTGGAATTGCCCGTGTACCACGGCAGCGTGGGTCCGGACGTGGTGGACATCCGCAAGCTCTACGCCCAGACGGGCATGTTCACGTACGACCCGGGCTTCCTGTCCACGGCCGCATGCCAGTCGTCGATCACTTACATCGACGGCGACAAGGGTGAACTGCTCTACCGCGGCTACCCGATCGAGCAGTTGGCCACCAACTGCGACTACCTCGAGACCTGCTACCTGCTGCTCAAGGGCGAGCTGCCGAACGCCGCCCAGAAGCAGGAGTTCAGCGACAGCGTGACCAAGCACACGATGGTCAACGAGCAGATGCAGTTCTTCCTGCGCGGCTTCCGCCGCGACGCGCACCCGATGGCCGTGCTCACGGGCCTGGTGGGCGCCCTGTCGGCCTTCTACCACGACAGTACGGACATCAACAATCCGCAGCACCGCGAGATCTCGGCCATCCGCCTGATCGCCAAGATGCCGACCCTGGTCGCCATGGCCTACAAGTACGGCGTGGGCCAGCCGTACATGTACCCGCAGAACGACCTGAGCTATGCCGGCAACTTCCTGCGCATGATGTTCGGCACGCCCTGCGAGGAATACAAGGTCAACCCCGTGCTCGAGCGCGCGCTGGACCGCATCTTCATCCTGCACGCAGACCACGAGCAGAACGCCTCCACCTCCACGGTGCGCCTGTGCGGCTCGTCGGGCACCAACCCGTTCGCCGCCATCGCGGCCGGCGTGGCCTGCCTCTGGGGCCCCGCCCACGGCGGCGCCAACGAAGCGGCCCTGAACATGCTGCACGACATCCAGGCCCAGGGCGGCGTGGAGAAGATCGGCGAGTTCATCAAGCAGGTCAAGGACAAGAACTCCGGCGTCAAGCTCATGGGCTTCGGCCACCGCGTGTACAAGAACTACGACCCGCGCGCCAAGCTCATGCAGGAAACCTGCAACGAGGTGCTGGCCGAGCTGGGCCTGGAAAAGGACCCGCTGTTCGCCCTGGCCAAGGAACTCGAGAAGATCGCCCTGGAAGACGACTACTTCGTGCAGCGCAAGCTCTACCCGAACGTGGACTTCTACTCCGGCATCGTGCAGCGCGCCATCGGCATCCCGGTGAACCTGTTCACCGGCATCTTCGCCCTCGCCCGCACCGTCGGCTGGATCGCCCAGCTCAACGAGATGATCGGCGACCCCGAGTACAAGATCGGCCGTCCGCGCCAGCTGTTCGTGGGCGCCGAGCCGCGCACGGTGAAGCCGATCGCGCAGCGCTGATATGTCGACGCGCGGCCGCTAGATGGCCGTGCCGGTAAGGAACAAACCGCCGCGGGGCATGTCTCCGTGGCGGTTTTTTATTGGTCGCCCTGCCGGGAATGCTCACGGCTGCTGCTCTGCCGCCGCGTATGTCCATACAGCCTGTATCCCACCCATCCGCCCAGCAGGAAGGCCAGGCAGCACACGCCCAGGGAAATCAGGATGAGATCTCCGATGTCGTTGTCGCTCCTGATGTAACGTGGGCCATACCATGCGGCAAAGCCGTGGAACATACCGAAGTACGCTGCGGCGGCGAATAACGAGCCCCAAAAAATAGCCCACAAAATTTTCATGGGACATTCCAGAAGCGCGCCTCTTCTGCCTTGAGATAGTCTGACCAATACCCCTCCAGCGAGATTCCCCACTGAATCCGAAACCAAGAACTCAGCGCAGTCATCCTTGATCCGTTCCATAGGTCAATGTGGTCTCCCTGCCTGCCCGGGCCCCAATAATTTTTGAAGAACAGAATACCTGTTCGCCCATGGATTGACTTGAAAAGGTCCGCGCCGGTTTGCGGGTTTTCAATCTGCTTTCCCACGAATCGGACAGATCGGCCAGGAAGCCTTGATGCGGCCGTGTCGAGCCAAGAAGCCAACTCCTCAGCTCGCAGCGGATATCTGGCACCACCTTGCTGCCAAGACCGGACTCCTTTGAAGGTGGAGAGGTCGTAGCCAGTCCGCATAAGGGCAGCAGATAGATTGACAGCGCATTGGTTCTCATAGGTTGCAACAGGGAGCAAAGGCTTTTCCGTTGTCACGCCGGGATGGCTTCTCCAAATTTCCTGAAAACCCGCCATTCACACCTCTCCCACTTGGAGGCGGCATCCTAGCGCGCAAGCAGAAGAAACCGATCAACGGTGCGCAATGATTTTCATAATAAAAATTCATCCAGATTCGGAATAGAAACGCCCTTACCAGTCCGTCGCCAGCCGCGAAAACAGCTGCAGATCGATCGGCCTCCCCTCCTTCATCTCATACCCTCGCCGCACCCCCTCGCGCGTGAACCCCAGCCTCGCCAGCAGCGCCGCGCTGGCATGGTTCTCCATGTCCACATCGGCCCCGATCCGGTGGATGCCCAGCCGGTCGAAGGCATGGCGGATGGCCGCGGCGACGGCCTCGCGGGCCAGGCCCTGGCCCCAGTACGCCGGCAGCAGCCAGTAGCCGATCTCGGCCCGGCGGTGTTCCGGGTCGATGTCGTTGAAACCGCAGGCGCCGATGAGACGCTCCGGGGCCCCGGCCAGGCAGATGCACCACCATTGCCCGGTGCCTTCCTGCTGGATGCGGCCGTACCAGTGGAGCTGCTCACGGGAGGCGTCCAGGCTGGCATAGCGCACGCCGTAGTGCTCGATGACGCGCGGATCGCTCAGGCCCTCGAAGACGCCGGGCAGGTCGCCCTCGCGAAAAGGGCGCAGCAGGCAGCGGGGGGTGTGGATCTCGGTGCCGGGGAATGCTGTCAAGGGCATGGTGGGAATTCAGTCGCCGAAGCGCTCGCGGTAGGCCTGGGGCGGAATGCCCAGGTGCCGCAGGAACAGGTGCCGCAGCGCCTGCTCCGAGCCCAGCCCGACGCGCGCGGCCACGGTCTTGAGCGGCAGGGCGGCGTCGGATTCGAGCAGCCGGCGCGCGGCCTCCAGGCGGGCCGATTCAACGAAGGCCGAGGGGCTGCGTCCCGTCTCCTGCGCGAACACGCGGCGGAAGTGGCGCTCGCTCATCGCGGCGCGCCCGGCCAGCACCTGCAGGGTGAGCGGCTCGGCCAAGTGCTCCAGCGCCCAGGCCTGCACGTCCTGCATGCCGCGGTGGGTGGTCGCCTGGCTGGCGAGCTGCACGCTGAATTGCGATTGTCCGCCGGGCCGCTTGAGGTACATGACCATGTCGCGCGCCACCTCCAGCGCGAGGGCATGGCCGTAGTCCTCTTCCACCAGGGCAAGGGCGAGGTCGATGCCCGCGGTGACACCGGCGGAGGTCCAGAGGTGGCCGTCACGCACATAGATC
The DNA here is from genome assembly GCA_003029925.1 of Paracidovorax avenae. Taxonomy (GTDB): domain Bacteria; phylum Pseudomonadota; class Gammaproteobacteria; order Burkholderiales; family Burkholderiaceae_C; genus Paracidovorax; species Paracidovorax avenae_A. The sequence goes on from CP028296.1 coordinate 3,364,799, forward strand.
GCATCGGGATCGACCGCCACACCCGGATGCAGTTCCTGCAGCCGGGCGGCCACGCTCCAGTGGGTCGCGGCCCGGCGCCCGTCGAGCAGGCCCGCAGCAGCCAGGAAGAAGCTGCCGGAGCACAGGGCCACCATGCGGCGCACGCGCGGTGCCGCGGTGCGCGCCCACGCCACGATTTCCGGGGCTTCGGCCAGGGCCGCCTCGATGTGGCGGGCGCCGACCAGCAGGGCCGTGTCCGGCATCGCCCCGCACGCCGGATCGCCGCCGGTGCACAGCACCTCGGTGGCGTCCAGGGCCATCAGCGTGTCGGAGCGCACGGCGCCCCGCGCGCGGGCGGCGATGGACACGGCATAGCCGGGCGGCCTGCCGCGCCGCGCGAGGTGCACGTTCGCATAGTCGAACACCGAGAGCGGCCCCACGGCCTCGAGCGCCTTGAAGCCCGGATAGACGACGATGTGGACGGACAGGGGCTGGGCGGGGTGCATGCGGTGGGGTGGGAGACGGTCATCGGACAAAGCGGGCCGGTCACCGGACATCGGCGGGCCCGCGCTGGCCAGGCCTGCCCGGCTTGCTCTATAAAGCGGGATTGCTTTTTTCGCTCGCGCGGCCCGGCCGTCCGGGGCATGCGCGGATTGTCCGCGATCGACATGCCGCTCCCCGGGGCAGGCCGCCCTCCTCTCCTTCCCTTTTGAAAGCACCCCCATGAAGACCAAAGCAGCCGTTGCCTGGAAATCCGGCGAACCCCTGACCATCGAGACCGTGGACCTCCAGGGCCCGAAGTTCGGCGAGGTGCTGGTGGAAATCAAGGCCACAGGCATCTGCCACACCGATTACTACACCCTCTCGGGCGCCGATCCGGAAGGCATCTTCCCGGCCATCCTGGGCCATGAAGGCGCGGGCGTGGTGGTGGACGTGGGCCCGGGCATCACCTCGCTCAAGAAGGGCGACCACGTGATCCCGCTCTACACCCCCGAGTGCCGCCAGTGCAAGTTCTGCCTCTCGCGCAAGACCAACCTGTGCCAGTTGATCCGCGGCACGCAGGGCAAGGGCCTGATGCCCGATGCCACCAGCCGCTTCAGCATCGACGGCCAGCCGATCTTCCACTACATGGGCACCAGCACCTTCAGCAACTACACGGTGGCGCCGGAGATCTCGCTGGCCAAGATCCGCGAGGACGCGCCCTTCGACAAGGTTTGTTACATCGGTTGCGGCGTGACCACCGGCATCGGCGCGGTGCTGTTCACGGCCCAGGTGGAGGCCGGCGCGAACGTGGTGGTGTTCGGTCTGGGCGGCATCGGCCTGAACGTGATCCAGGGCGCGAAGATGGTGGGCGCGGACAAGATCATCGGCGTGGACATCAACCCCGCCCGCCAGGAGATGGCGCGCCAGTTCGGGATGACGCACTTCATCAACCCGAACGAGGTGGAGAACGTGGTGGATGCCATCGTGCAACTGACCGACGGCGGTGCGGACTATTCGTTCGAGTGCATCGGCAACACCAAGGTGATGCGCCAGGCTCTGGAATGCACGCACAAGGGCTGGGGCCAGAGCATCATCATCGGCGTGGCCGAGGCCGGCGCCGAGATCAGCACCCGCCCGTTCCAGCTCGTCACGGGCCGGCAGTGGAAGGGCTCGGCCTTCGGCGGCGCGCGCGGCCGCACCGACGTGCCGAAGATCGTGGACTGGTACATGGAAGGCAAGATCGACATCGACAGCCTCATCACCCACACGATGCCCCTGGAGGACATCAACAAGGGCTTCGACCTGATGAAACGCGGCGAGTCGATTCGCGGCGTCGTCGTTTACTGATCCAATAGCGCCTGCCGGGCCGGTGCCGCCCGGCATGCGACTCCGATCCACATCCATGACCTACCAACCCATTGAACCTCCCGACGACGTGAAGGCCGCCCTGGAAGCGGCCGCGCGCAGGCCCCGCGCCGCCCAGGTGCCCGGCCTGGAGCTGCTGGGCGAGCACGCCTGCTTCGGCGGCTCCCAGCGTTTCTACCGGCATTCCTCCGTGGAAATCGGTCTCCCGATGAAGTTCGGGGTGTACCTCCCGCCCGCGGCGCTGCGAGAACCCGGGCGCAAGGTGCCCACCCTGATGTACCTCGCGGGGCTGACCTGCACCGAGGAAACCTTCATGATCAAGGCGGGCGCCCAGCGCTTCGCCGCCGAGCGGGGCATCGCCCTCATCTCGCCCGATACCAGCCCGCGCGGCCCGCAGGCCGAGGCCTTCGAGGGCGCCAACACCGAATGGGACTTCGGCATCGGGGCCGGCTTCTACCTCGACGCCACCGAGGAGCCGTGGCAGCGCCACTGGCGCATGGAAAGCTACATCATCGAGGAACTGATCCCGTTGCTGGAGAGGGTGCTCCCGATCGACACGGCGCGCCTGGGCCTCATGGGCCACTCCATGGGCGGCCATGGCGCGATCACGCTGGCCCTGCGCCACCGCGGCGTGTTCCGCTCCCTGTCGGCCATCGCGCCGATCTGCGCGGCCTCCCAGTGCGCCTGGGGCGACAAGGCCTTCCGCCGCTACTTCGGCGTGTCCTGCAAGACCTGGCAGGCGCACGACGCCACCGTGCTCATGCAGCGCCAGCCCGCCGCGCCCTACCCGGACGGCATCCTGGTGGACCAGGGCATGGCGGATGCCTTCCTCGCCGAGCAGTTGCACCCCCATGTGTTCGAAGCGGCATGCGCGCTGGTCAAGCAGCCGCTCACCCTGCGCCGGCACGCGGACTACGACCACGGCTACTACTTCATCCAGTCGGTGATCGGCGACCACATCGCCCACCACGCCGACCGGCTGGGCTGAGGCCCCGCCCTCCCATTCCCTCCCGGAGCCTGCCCGGCCATTCGGGAAAATCCTGCCCGCCATCTTTTCGGATGGCGGAATAATGTCGCCTTGATGACAGCGGCCGCCCGGTCCGCAAAACGACATGCAGGGAGGGATGAATGACAGCACACGACCCGCAGGGCCTGCCAGCCCTGCATCGGGGCGTCCGGCAGCGGATGCCCCTGGCGCGGCGCCACGGCGGCGAAGCCAGGCGGCCCGCGGGCCCATTAATGCTGTCTTAAGCCGCAGTTTCCACACTGCCGCCCATGCTCCCGTCGTCCGTGCTCCCGCTCCGCTTCCCTTCCGTCGTCTCCAGCCGCACTCCTGCCCGGGCATCCGCCGAAGGCCTGCATCCCATGGCCGTGCTGCTGATCGCCTGCCTCTGGATCGGCACGGTCTGCAACCTCCCGCTCTGGAGCGAAGTGGTGCGCCTGCCGGGCGCCCACACCCTGCGCGGCGGCGTGTTTTCCCTGGCCTTCATGGTGGCGGTGTCGTTCGCTACGGCGGCCATGCTTTCGATCCTTGCCTGGGGCAAGGCGCTCAAGCCCGTGCTCTCGCTGGCCGTGCTGGCGGCTGCGGCAGGCGCCTATTTCATGGGCACCTACGGCATCGTGATCGATCCAGGCATGATCACCAACGTGGTCCAGACGGATGCGCACGAGGCCGCCGACCTGGTCACCTGGAAGCTGCCGCTGTCGATGCTCGCCATGGCCGGCCCGCCGCTGGTGTGGCTGGCCCGGATCCGGGTGCGCCCGCTGGGATGGCGCCGCCGGGCGGTGCACCAGGCGGCCTTCATGCTGGGTGCGCTGGCGGTGGCGGTGGTCTGCATCCTCGCGGTCTTCCAGGACTTCTCGTCCACCATGCGCAACCACACGCGCATGCGCTACCTGATCAATCCGCTCAACAGCGTCTATGCCGTCGGCAGCCTCGCGGCCAAGCCGCTGCGCCGCAGCCGCGGCCCGCTGCAGCCGCTGGGCCGCGACGCCCGGCTGGGCGCGAGCTATGCGGGGCAGGCCAGGCCCCCCCTGCTGGTGCTGGTGCTGGGTGAAACCGGCCGCAGCGGCAATTTCGGCCTCAACGGCTATGCGCGCGACACGACGCCCGAGCTGTCGGTCCGCAAGGACATCGCCAGCGCCACCGATGCCTGGTCCTGCGGCACCAGCACGGCGGCGTCCGTGCCCTGCATGTACGCGCACCTGGGCAAGGACGCCTACGAAAAGCGCAGTGCGGACTACGAAACCCTGATGGATGTGCTGCAACATGCCGGGCTGGCCGTGCTGTGGGTGGACAACCAGTCCGGCTGCAAGGGTGTGTGCGACCGCGTTCCCACGGTCAGCACCTCCGCCACGCCGACCGATCCGACGTGGTGCGCGGACGGCAAGGAATGCCTGGACGACGTCATGCTGCAGGGGCTGGACGCGCGCATCGCCGCCCTGCCCGCCGAGCAGCGCGCGCGCGGCGTGGTGGTGGTGCTGCACCAGATGGGCAGCCACGGGCCGGCCTACGCCAGGCGCTCGCTGCCCTCTCAGAAGAAGTTCCTGCCCGAGTGCACGACCTCCGCGCTGCAGGAATGCTCGCGCGAGGAGGTGGTGAATGCCTACGACAACAGCATCGTCTCCACGGACCATTTCCTGAACAGCACCATCGGCTGGCTGGAGGCGCGCTCGGCCAGCGCCGAGACCGCCATGGTGTACGTGGCAGACCATGGCGAATCCCTGGGCGAGGGTGGCATCTACCTGCACGGCATGCCCTACTCCATCGCGCCCGACGTGCAAAAGCATGTGCCGTGGATCACCTGGCTGTCGCCCGCCATGCAGCAGCGCAGCGGCATCGCGACCGCCTGTCTGCAGAAGGACCTGCGCAGCCGCCGCATCACGCACGACAACTATTTCCACTCGGTGCTCGGGCTCCTGGACGTGCAGACCGGCGCCTACCAGCCGGCGCAGGACATGTACGCGGCTTGCCGCGTGGCGGCACGCGGCTGAGAAGCGGCCCGGTGCGGGCGTACTGCCGGGATGCGGGCGGCCACAATGCCGCCCATGAACCTGCGCTTCGTCGAAGCCTTCCACTGGGCTGTTTCGCTCAAGAGCATCACGCGGGCCGCTGAAAAGCTGCACATCACCCAATCCGCGCTGTCGAGCCGCATCGCCTCGCTCGAGGCCGAACTGGGCGTGGTGCTGCTGGACCGGCGCGAGCGCCAGTTCCGGCTCACGGCCGCGGGCCAGCGTTTCCAGCGGCTGGCCGTGCAGCTGCTGGCGCTGCAGCGGCGCGTGAAGGACGAGCTGGGCAGCAGCCGGAATGCACCAGCGGTATTGCGCATCGGAGCCATCGAATCGGTGGTGCACAGCTGGCTGACCGGCTGGCTGAAGGAGATGCGCAAGAGCCGGCCGGGGTTCGAGCTGGAACTCACCGTGGACACCTCCGCAGTGCTGGCGGACCAGGTGCGGCGCGGTGCGCAGGATCTCGTCTTCACGGGGATGCCCGTGGCGGACAACGGCGTGCGCAACCTCTCCATGGCGCCGATGGAGATGGTGTTCGTGGGCCACAAGGCGCTGCACACCGAGCGCCACTATGACCTCGCACGGCTCGCACAGCACGACCTGCTGACCTTCCTGCGCGGCTCCCAGCCCCACCACACGCTTCTGAAACTCTTCCAGGAGGCCGCGGTGCCCGTACCGAGGGTGCATGCCGTCTCGTCCATTTCCGCCATGCTGCAGCTCGTGGAAGGCGAGTTCGGCATCGCATTGCTGCCGCGCGCGGTCACCCGGCACCTGTCGGGGCGCATGCCGCTGCGCGTCCTGCCCAGCGATTGCGTGCTCACGCCCCTTCCCATCCACGCCTGCTTTCGCGAGGATCCCGGCTCGGACATCGCCGAAACGGTGCTCGGTTCGGCGCAGGCCTATGCCGCACGCACCATGGTGGCGCGCCGGAGGAAGCCGGCGGCCTGAATACCCCGCAGCGGTGCAGCGGCCCTGGGGAAAGCCCCGATGGGCGTGGAGCCGCTTTCACCGTATTGGAATTTCAGATGTCACCATCGATTTTTTCGATGGAGGCCGCGCGAGATTTTGCGTTGGATCGGCCTGGGGGCGGCTTCGACAATGCGCCGCATTGCAATCGCGTTACCCCATGAAACAACTCACTCTGCGGCAGAAGCTCTGGCTTCCCCTCGTCCTGGCCCTGCTGGGCCTGTTCGCCCTCACCTTCGTGAATGCCTGGCAGACACGTGCGCTCCAGTACGAAGCGCGGCGCACCGCCCTCGCCGACATCACCGACATGGCGCTGTCCGTCGTCGGCGACTACGACAAGCAGGCCCGGTCCGGAAAAATGACGCAGGAGGAGGCACGCCGCGCGGCCCGGGAACGCGTGGCAGCGCAGCGCTACGGCAAGGACGGCTACGTGACGATCGTGGGCGCCGACTCCGCCATGGTGATGCATCCGATCAAGCCCGAACTCGACGGCAGGAACATGCTGTCCTTCAAGGACGCCAAGGGCACGCCGCTGTATGTCGATATCGCGGCCGCCGGCAGCTCGGCGCAGGGACGCGGCTTCCTCGAGTACTGGTGGCCGCGGCCCGGCAGCGACGCCCCCAGCCCCAAGATCGGCTATGCGGTGCGCTTCAAGCCCTGGAACTGGGACCTGGTGGCCGGCGACTACGTGGACGACATCGAGCAGACCTTCCGCAGCACGCTCTACCGTGCCCTGGGCGTGCTCGCCCTGCTCGGCATCTGCATTTCGGTGATCACGGGCTTCGTCGTGCGCGACATCGAGCGCTCCGTGGGCGGCGAGCCCGCCGCGGCGGCGCAGGCCGCACTGCGCATGGCCGAGGGCGACCTGCAGGCCCACATCGCCCTGCGGCGCGGCGACGACCGCAGCCTGATGCATGCCATCGGCTTCATGCGCGACCGGCTCGGGCACATCCTGCAACGCATCCAGCAGGCCACGGGAACGATCGACCACGCCGCCGCGGAGATCGCCCAGGGCAATGCCGACCTGTCCCGCCGCACGGAACAGCAGGCCTCCTCGCTGCAGCAGACGGCCTCCAGCATGGAAGAACTCACGGCCACCGTGCGGCAGAACGCCGACAACGCCCGGCAGGCCGCGCAGTATGTGTCGGCCACGGCGCAGACGGCCGCCCAGGGCGGCGAAGCCGTGGGCAGGGTGGTGGAAAGCATGCGGGCCATCAACGCCAGTTCGGGCAAGATCAGCGAGATCATCGGCGTGATCGACGGCATCGCGTTCCAGACCAACATCCTGGCGCTGAATGCGGCTGTGGAGGCCGCCCGGGCGGGTGAGCAGGGCCGCGGCTTCGCGGTGGTGGCGGGCGAGGTGCGCAGCCTGGCGCAGCGTTCCGCCTCGGCGGCCCGCGAGATCAAGGCCCTCATCAGCGAATCGGTGGCCGAGGTGCGCAGCGGCTCCGGCCTGGTCGAGCAGGCGGGCCGCACCATGGGCGACGTGGTGGACTCGGTGCAACGCATCTCGGGCCTCATGGAGGGCATCGCCTCGGCGAATGCGCAGCAGACCGCCGGCATCGAGGAAGTGAACCGCGCCGTGACCCAGATGGACGAGATGACCCAGCAGAACGCCGCCATGGTGGAAGAAGCCAGCGCGGCCACCTCGGCCATGGCTGCGCAGGTGGCGGTGCTGCGCGATGCGCTCGCCGTGTTCCGCCTGCAGGGCAGCGACCTGGCGCAACTGGATGCCCGGCGGGCGCATCCGCTGCCGGCCCTGGCGCCCTGAACGCACGGGACTCGCGGCCCTCTTCGTTCAGTCCAGCTGCCCCTGGCAAAGGTACTTGGTGTGCAGGTAGTCGTCCAGCCCGTGGGTGGAGCCTTCGCGGCCGTAGCCGGATTCCTTCACGCCCCCGAAGGGTGCGGCCTCGGCGGCCAGCGCACCTTCGTTGATGCCCACGATGCCCGTCTCCAGCGCATCGGCCACCCGCCAGATCCTGCGCACGTCGTT
>CP028296.1:3372693-3374006 GCA_003029925.1 Paracidovorax avenae
GCCAGCGCACCTTCGTTGATGCCCACGATGCCCGTCTCCAGCGCATCGGCCACCCGCCAGATCCTGCGCACGTCGTTGCTGTAGAAATACGCGGCCAGGCCGAAGGGCGTGTCGTTGGCCGCGGCGATCACCTCGGCCTCATCGTGGAACACGGTCAGCGGCGCCACGGGGCCGAAGGTTTCCTCGCAGGCGCAGGCCATGGTGGCATCCGCGCCCGTGAGCACCGTGGGCGCGTAGTAGTGCTCGCCCAGCGCCGCCAGCCGCCGCCCGCCCGCGAGCACCTTCGCGCCCCGGGCCACGGCGTCCTGCACGTGGCGCTCGATCTTCTCGACCGCGCGCTCGTTGATCATCGGGCCGATCTGTGAGGCCGGGTCCGTGGCCGGGCCCACCTGGAGCGCCGCCACCCGCGCCGCGAGCTTGCCCGCGAACTCGTCGTGCACGGCTGCGTGCACGTACACCCGGTTCGGGCTCACGCAGGTCTGCCCGCCGTTGCGGAACTTCGCGGCCATGAAGCCGTCCACCGCCGCGTCCACGTCGGCATCCTCGAACACGATGAAGGGCGCATTGCCGCCCAGCTCCAGCGAGAGCTTCTTGAGCGTGTCCGCGCTGCGCCGCGCCAGGTGCTTGCCCACGGGGGTGGAGCCGGTGAAGGTGATCTTGCGCACGCGCGGGTCATCGAGCCAGGCATCGACCACCTCGGGCGTGTGCGCACGCGAGGCGGTGACGATGTTGAGCACGCCCGCAGGAATGCCCGCTTCCTCGGCCAGCGCGACCAGCGCGAGCGAGGTCAGGGGCGTGTCCTCCGCGGGCTTGCAGACCACCGTGCAGCCGGCGGCCAGGGCCGGGGCGATCTTGCGCGCGATCATCGCGGCGGGGAAGTTCCACGGGGTGATGGCGGCCACCACGCCCACGGGCTCCTTGAGCGCGAACATGCGCCGGCCGGGCACGGGCGCGGGGATGACCTCGCCGTTCATGCGCGTGGCCTCCTCCCCGAACCATTCGATGTAGCTGGCGGCATAGGCGACCTCGCCCTTGCCTTCGGCCAGGGGCTTGCCCTGCTCCAGGGAGATGAGCGCGCCGAGCCCGTCCTGATGGGCCAGGACTAGATCGTTCCAGCGCTTGATCAGGGTCGCACGCTGCTTGGCGGGCACGCGGCGCCAGGTGGCGAAGGCCGCATGGGCGGCGTCGGAAGCCGCGCGCGCATCGTCGGCGCCACCGTCGGGCACGTGCGCGATCGTGCCGCCGGTGGCCGGATCGGTGACGGCGAAGGTGGCGCCGCTGGCGGCGGCCTGCCAGCGGCCGGCGATGCACAG
>CP028296.1:3374106-3374423 GCA_003029925.1 Paracidovorax avenae
GTGCCGCCGGTGGCCGGATCGGTGACGGCGAAGGTGGCGCCGCTGGCGGCGGCCTGCCAGCGGCCGGCGATGCACAGCTGGCTGCGCACCAGCGGCCCGGCGGCGACGGAGAGAGCGGAGGTGGCGGAGAGGGAAGAAGCGAAAGAGGTCATGGTGGGGGAAAAGGCAGCCGTTGCACGGCCGGGTCAGTTGTTCGTCGGCAGGAAGGAGGTCGATCTCGTGGCTGGCTCAAGCCGCGGCGGAGATGGCCGCGGCGATGGCCTCGCCCACCTCGGTGGTGCTGGCCGTGCCGCCCAGGTCCGGCGTCTTCGGGCCGC
>CP028296.1:3374523-3375549 GCA_003029925.1 Paracidovorax avenae
GGAGATGGCCGCGGCGATGGCCTCGCCCACCTCGGTGGTGCTGGCCGTGCCGCCCAGGTCCGGCGTCTTCGGGCCGCTCTTGATCACCTCTTCGATCGCCGCGACGATCGCATCGTGCGCCTGCCGCCCTGCGCCCTGGCCCTGCGTCAGGAAGTCCAGCATCAGCGCACCCGACCACACCATCGCGATCGGGTTGGCGATGTTCCTGCCGTAGATGTCCGGCGCCGAGCCGTGCACCGGCTCGAACAGGCTCGGGAACGTGCGCTCCGGGTTCAGGTTCGCCGACGGCGCCAGGCCGATCGTGCCGGTGGTCGCCGGGCCCAGGTCCGACAGGATGTCGCCGAACAGGTTCGTCGCCGCCACCACGTCGAAGCGCCCCGGCTGCAGCACGAAGCGCGCCGTCAGAATGTCGATGTGCTGCTTGTCCAGCGTGATCTCCGGATAGCCCTTGGCCACCGCGTCGGCCCGCTGGTCCCACCACGGCATGCTGATGGCGATGCCATTGCTCTTGGTGGCCAGCGTCACGTGCTTCTTCGGGCGGCCCTGCGCGAGATCGAACGCGAACTTCAGCAGCCGCTCGGCGCCCTTGCGCGAATAGACCGACTCCTGGATCACGATCTCGCGGTCCGTGCCCTCGTACATGATGCCGCCCAGCGAGGTGTATTCGCCCTCGGTGTTCTCGCGCACCACGTAGTAGTCGATGTCCCCGGGCTTGCGGCCTGCCAGCGGGCACGGCACGCCCTCGAACAGGCGCACGGGGCGCAGGTTGATGTACTGGTCGAACTCACGGCGGAACTTCAGCAGCGAGCCCCACAGCGAGACATGGTCGGGCACGGTGGCCGGCCAGCCCACGGCGCCGAAGAAGAGCGCGTCCATGCCCTTGAGCTGCTCCTTCCAGTCGTCGGGCATCATCTGCCCGTGCGCGAGGTAGTAGTCGCAGCTGGCCCACTCGAAGGTGTGCAGCTCCAGCGCGAAGCCGAAGCGCCCGGCCGCCGCCTGGATCGCCCGCAGCCCCTCGGGCATGAC
>CP028296.1:3375580-3388164 GCA_003029925.1 Paracidovorax avenae
TCGAAGGTGTGCAGCTCCAGCGCGAAGCCGAAGCGCCCGGCCGCCGCCTGGATCGCCCGCAGCCCCTCGGGCATGACTTCCTTGCCGATGCCGTCTCCGGGCAGCACCGCGATACGGAAAATGGTCTCCATGGTCTTCCTCGGTTCGTTGGGTTATGCGGCCTGCGCCGCAGGGGGACGGTCCGGTGCCGCCCTGTCCTGCTCCTCGAGCCAGCCCTGCCGCAGTTCGGGCACGGAGCGCGCGAGCAGTTCGTAATACGGGTGGTGGGGGCCGCGGTCGAAATCCGCGCGCGCCACCTGGTCCAGCTTGCGGCCGTGCTGCATGACGACGATCTCGTCGCACACCGCGCGCACCGTGTGCAGGTCGTGGCTGATGAAGAGGTAGGAAACGCCCAGTTCCCGCCGCAGCTCCGCCATGAGGTCGAGCACCGCGGCGCCCACCACGGTATCGAGCGCGGAGGTGACTTCATCGCAGAGGATGAGGTCCGGGTCGGCCGCGAGCGCACGGGCGAGGTTGACGCGCTGCTTCTGCCCGCCCGAAAGGCCACCGGGCAGGCGGTCCGCCACGGTGTGCGGCAGCTTGACGAGGTCCAGCAGCTGGCGGATGCGCTGCTGCAGCGCCGGCCCGCGCAGGCCCTTGTAGAACTCCAGCGGCCGCGCCAGGATGCGGCCTATGGTGTGGGACGGATTCAGCGCCGTATCGGCCATCTGGAACACGATCTGGATGCGGCGCAGCTCCTCGCGCTCGCGCTGTGCGAGCGCGGGCCTGAGTTCGCGCCCGTTGAACACCACGGAGCCGGCATGCGCGGGGATCAGGCCGGCGATGGCGCGCGCCAGCGTGGTCTTGCCCGAGCCGGATTCGCCGATCACGCCGATGGCCTGGCCGCGGCGCACGACAAGGCTCACGTCGTCCAGGATCAGCGCGGCCGGCCGGCCCTGCGCGTCCTTCGGGCCGTAGCCCGCCGACAGGCGGCGCACGTCCAGCAGCACGGCGCCCTCCTCGCCCGCACCGCCCTCGCGCGCCGCGGGCCGCGCCGCCGCCAGCAGGCTGCGGGTGTAAGGATGTTCCGGCGACTCCAGGATGCGCGGGGTGGAATTGAGTTCCTGCATCTGCCCGCCGCGCAGCACCAGGATGTGGTCGGCCATCTGCGCCACCACGGCCAGGTCGTGGCTGACGTAGACGGCCGTGGCGCGGCGCTCGCGCACCACGCGGCGGAAGGCGCGCAGCACCTCGATCTGGGTGGTCACGTCCAGCGCCGTGGTGGGCTCGTCGAGGATGACCAGGTCCGGATCGGTGATGAGCGCCATCGCGGCCATGATGCGCTGCAACTGGCCCCCGGACACCTGGTGCGGATAGCGGCTGCCGATGGTGTCGGGATCGGGCAGCGCCAGTTCGCGGAAGAGCTGCACGGCCTTCGCTTCGGCCTCGGCGCGCGGCAGGGTGCCGTGGATGCGCGCGGGCTCCACCACCTGGTCCATCAGGGTGCGCGACGGGTTGAACGAGGCCGCGGCGCTCTGCGCGATGTAGGCCACGGTGCGGCCCCGCAGCGTGCGCTGGCCGGCCGCGGAGAGCCCCAGCACGTCCACGTCGCCGATGCGCACGCTGCCGCCGGAGATGCTGCAGCCTTCGCGCGCATGGCCCATGAGGGCCAGCGCGGTGGTCGTCTTGCCCGAGCCGGATTCGCCGATCAGCGCCAGCACCTCGCCCGGCGCGATCGAGAAACTGACGCGGTCCACCAGCGTCTGGCCGCCCGCGGTGATGTGCAGGTCCTGCACGGTGACGGATGCTCCCATCAGCGGGCTCCTCGTTCACGGGCGGCGCGGCCCGGCAGGTTGTCGATGACGAGGTTGACGGCGATGGTCAGGCTCGCGATGGCGATGGCCGGGGCGATCACGGCGGCGCCTCCCTCGGGCAGTGCACCGATGTTCTCGCGCACCAGCGATCCCCAGTCCGCCTCGGGGGGCTGTACGCCCAAGCCCAGGAAGCTCAGGCTGGCGAGCAGCAGCACCACATAGACGAAGCGCAGCCCCAGGTCGGCGAGCATGGGGCCGAGGATGTTGGGCAGGATCTCGCGCAGCATCACGTAGAGCGTGCCCTCCCCGCGGGTACGGGCCACCACCACATAGTCGAGCGCATTGATGTTCACCGCCAGCGAGCGCGCGATGCGGTAGGCGCCCGGCACGTAGATGACGGCGGCGGTGGCCACCAGCATGGCCACCGAAGAGCCGAAGCCGGCGACCATGATGAGCGCGAACATCTTGCTCGGGATGGCCGTGAGCGTGTCGAGCACGCGGCTCAGCACCGCGTCGAGCCGGCCTCCCACGGCCGCGGCGAGCAGCGCGAGCACGGTGCCGGTGCCGCTGGCCAGCAGCGTGGCCAGCAGCGCCACGCCGACGGTGTAGCGCGCGCCATTCACGACGCGCGCCAGCATGTCGCGGCCGAGATAGTCCGTGCCCAGCCAATGCGCCGCGCCAATGGGCGCGAACACGTCCGTCCCGCCGCCCGACGCCGTGGGCGTGCCGCCCAGCAGCAGGGGGCCGACCAGCGCGGCCAGCATCCAGAACAGCAGCACGGCCAGTGCCAGCAACCCCAGCGGGCCGAGGCCGGCGAGCCAGCGCAGCGCGCGGTACAGGCCACCGTGCCGGGCCGCGGGCGCTGCGGGTGCGCCGGGCGAGGGAGAAACGGTATCCATCGGTAGGGCTCCTTGGTCGGAATGCGCCATGTCAGCGGTGGCGCAGGCGAGGGTTGGCGACGATGCCGCACAGGTCGGCCAGCGTGACGAGGATCAGGTAGCCCGCGCAGAAGATCATGGCGCAGGCCTGCACCAGCGGCATGTCCCGCTGGGTCACGCCATCGACCATGAGTTTGGCGATGCCCGGGTAATTGAAGATGGTCTCGATGATGATCACGCCGCCCAGCAGGTAGGACAGCGACAGCGCCACCGCGTTGGCGATGGGCCCCACCGCGTTGGGCAGCGCATGCGCCATCACGGTGCGCAGCGGCGAGGCGCCCTTGAGCCGGACCATTTCGATGTAGGGGGCCTGCAGCTGGTCGCTGACGGCCGCGCGGGTCATGCGCATCATCTGCGCCACGATCACGCAGCACAGGCTGAGCACCGGCATCGCGAAGGCGCGCAGCATCTGGCCCACGGATTCGATGTCGTTCACATAGGACAGGGCAGGCAGCCAGCGCAGCTGCACCGCGAACACCAGCACCGCGAGGGTGGCGACCAGGAACTCCGGCACGGACACCACCGCCACCGCCCCGGTGGAGACCACCCTGTCGAACCACGAGCCCCGCCACACCGCGCAGGCGATGCCGAGCGCCAGCGCGATGGGCACCGAGAACAGCGCCGTCACCGCCGCGAGCAACAGCGAATTGGGCAGCCGGCTCGCGATCAGTTCGCCCACCGGCATCTGCGTCGTCGCCGACATGCCCAGGTCGCCCCGGACCGCCCCGCCCAGCCAGCGCATGTAGCGCAGGGGCGCGGGCACGTCCAGCCCCATCTGCGTCCGCAGCGCGGCCAGCGCCTCGGGCGTGGCGTCCTGGCCGAGCTGCTCCTGCGCCGCATCGCCGGGCAGCACGGCAGTGATGGCGAACACGACGGCCGACACCGCGAGCAGCGACAGCAGCGCGAGCAGCACGCGCTGCGCCAGGAGCTTGAGAATCACACGGTTCATGAAGGGTCCGTATCAGTTGTCCATGGCGTTACGCGCCGCCCACCTGGCATGAAACCGGCGCGGCCCAAGCCAGCGGCAGCCGAGCAAGGGCCGCCCCGCAGCGAGGGCTGCGTCCCCCCCGCCCGCCTTGCACAGCAAGGAGAGAGCGGGGGAAGCGGCGCAGCCGCTCGGGGGGGTGTTCCTGTCTTCTAGGCCTCCAGCCACACATGCTCCGCGAATGCGTAACCCATCAGGCCGCCCAGCGGGATCGGCGACAGGCCCTTGAGCCTGGAGCTGTGGCCGTCGATGCTGGCGAGGAACAGCGGAATGCCGATGCCCGCTTCCTGGTGGATCATGGTCTGCATGTCGGCATACATCTGCTTGCGCCTGGCCTGGTCGGTCTCGGCGCGCGCGGCCACCAGCAGTTGGTCGAACTGGGGACTCTTCCAGCGCGACTCGTTCCACGCTGCGTCGGACTTGAAGAACTGCGTGAGCAGCGTGTCCGCGCTGGGGCGCGGGTTCACGTTGCCGAAGCCCACGGGGTTGGTGAGCCAGTGGTTGGACCAGTAGCCGTCGGCCGGCATGCGCTTGACATCCAGGTCCAGGCCGATGCGCTGGCCCGACTGCTGCAGCAGCAGCGCGATCTCGGTGGAATACATCGCCGCGGGCGAGGTGACCATCGGGATCTTGCCCGTCACGCCCGACTTCTGCAGGTGGAACCTGGCCTTGTCCAGGTCGAAGGTGCGCTGCGGCAGGCCCGCGAAGTAGAAGCGGTTGGTCGGATCGACGGGCTGGTCGTTGCCCAGCACCGCGTAGTCGAGCGCGATGGTCTTCTTCATCTGCTCGCGGTCGAACAAGTGCTTCATCGCCAGGACGAAGTCCGGATTCGCGCCCGGGCCCATGTCCTTGCGCAGGATGAGGTCGGAGTACTGCCCCGACTGCGTGGTGAAGATCGCATAGCCCGGCGTGCCCTTGACGCGGGCCACGGCCCGGGGGTTCACCGAGGCGACGAGGTCCATGCCGCCGGACAGCAGCGCGTTCACGCGCGCCGTCTCGTCGCCGATGCCGACGAACTCGATCTCGTCCAGGTAGGGCTTGCCGGGCTTCCAGTAGGCGTCGTTGCGCACCACCAGGGAGCGCACGCCCGGCTTGAACTCCTTGAGCTTGTACGGGCCGGTGCCGATGCCGGCGTTGAAATCCGTGGTGCCGTCCTTGACGATGTGGAAGTGGAAGGTGCCCAGGATCACGGGCAGGTCGGCATTGGGTTGCGACAGCACCACCGTCACCTCGCCAGGGCCGGAGGCCTTCACGCTGTCGATCTGGTCGGCCAGCGCCTTGGCCTTGGAGGCCGTGGCCGGATCCTTGTGGCGCATGAGCGAGAACACCACGTCTTCGGGCGCCAGGGCCTTGCCGTCGTGGAAGACCACGCCCTTGCGCAGCTTGAACACCCAGGTCTTCGCGTCGGCCGTGGAGTGCGACTCGGCCAGCGCCGGCTGGGGGGTGAGGCTGCCGTCCAGCGAGAACAGCCCGTTGTAGAGCATGTTGCCGCGCGAATAGTCGGTCTGGTTGGATTGCCTGGCCGGGTCCAGCGTGTCGGTGGCGGCCGCGGTGGCGCCCGCCACGCGGATGCGCCCTCCCCGCCGCGGCGTCTGCGCATGCGCACTGGCGGCCATGGTGGCCAGGCCGCCCGCCAGGGACGCCTGCATGCCCCCCGCGAGGAACATGGCCAGCACATCGCGACGCGACGCACCGCGTGCCAGCGACTGCATCACGCGCTGGCTCTCTGCGGGGCCGACGAGGCGGTCGAACTCGGGGAATTTGTCGCTCATGGTGGACTCCTTGTGGGACCTGGGGAAAGGGAAGGAAGGGACCGTGGAAAAAAAGCGGATCGGTGGCTGCGGCATCAGCCGAGCCGGTCCTTGAGGCGGTAGTAGAGCCCCACGGCCGGCAGGAACCAGGGCGGGCCGAAGTGACCGGGAATGGCCGGCCACTCGCGGCCACTCCAGGGGTTGGCCGCGGCATTGCCGGCCATCACCTCGGCCATGCGCTGCCCCATGTGGACCGACATCTGCGTGCCGTGCCCGCTGTAGCCCATCGAATGGAAGACGCCGTCGCGCTCGCCCGCATGGGGCAGGCGGTCCTGCGTCATGTCCACGAGTCCGCCCCAGCAGTGATCGATGCGCACCTGTCCGAGCTGCGGAAAGGTCTCGGCCAGCCCCTGCCGCAGGATCTCGCCGCTGGCCGCATCCTGCTGCGGGCTGGAAACCGCGAATTTCGCCCGCCCGCCGAACACCAGGCGGTGATCGGCCGTGAGGCGGAAGTAATGATGGATGTTGGCAATCGTCACGTAGGTACGGCGGCCGGCCAGCAGGGCCTGCGCGCGCTCCGCGCCGAGCGGCTCCGTCACCACGATGAAACTGCCGATCGGCACGATGCGCCGGCGCAGCCAGCCGAACGTGCCGTAGCCGCCATGGCGCGAGGCGCCGGTGGCCAGCAGCACCTGCTTCGCCTCGACCGGGCCGCGGGCCGTGTGCAGGCGATGGGCCTGGCCCTGCAATCGCTCGAGGCGGTCCACGCGGGTGCCCAGGTGGATCTGCGCGCCGTGGCGCACCGCGGCGCGGGCCAGGCCCAGGGCGAAGCGCCCCATGTGCATCTGGCCGCTGCGCTTGTAGAGCAGGCCGCCGACGAAGCGGTCGCTCTGCACTTCCGCGGCGACGCGGGGCGCGTCGAGCACTTCGACATCGGTGTCCACCCCGTCCGCGACGAGCCTCTCGGCACTGCGCCGCAGCGCGTCCAGGTGCTGCGGCCGGGTGGCGAGCTTGAGCTTGCCGTGCCGCAGGAAGTCGCAATCGATGGCCTCCTCGCGCACCAGCCGCGCCACCGTGTCCACCGCGGCATCGTAGGCGTGGTACCAGGCACGCGCCTGTTCAACGCCGACGCGAGCGGCCACGTCCGCATAGTCCACGGCCAGCCCGTTGTTCACGTGGCCGCCGTTGCGGCCCGACGCCTCCGGCGCCACGGTCGCACCTGCTTCCAGCACCGCCACGCTGGCGCCCTGCCGGGCCAGGGCATGGGCTGCGGACAGCCCCGTAAAGCCCGCGCCCACGATGGCCACGTCCACCCGCGCAGGCAGGCCGGGCGTGGGAGTCGCCAGCGGCGGCAGCGAATCGAGCCAGTAGGAATCGAGCTTCATGAAAGGGCTGCGGAAGGTGGTGGACGGAACGTCAGAGACCGACGACGCCGGCCAGGCCGCCGATGTCCTGGATCTCTGTGTAGCGGTAGGCCGGATTGCCGGGGCCATGGCCGCGGTTCACGAACACCTTGTTCACGATGCCGATGTCGTCGGCCGACATCAGGTCGTAGCGCAGGCTGGACGAAACGTGCAGCACATCCTCGGGATTGCAGCCCAGCGAATCGAACATGAATTCGAACGCCTTCAGGCGCGGCTTGTAGGCCTGAGCCATCTGCGCGGTATACACGCGGTGGAACGGCGCGCCCAGCATGTCCACGTTGCGGTGGATCTGGTCGTCCGAGGCATTGGAGAGGATCACGAGCGGAATCTCCCTGGCCACCTTGGACAGGCCCGCGGGCACGTCGGCATGCGGGCCCCAGGTCGGCACGGCGTCATAGTAGCCCTGGGCCTCGTGGTCGAAATACTGGAGGTTCCATTTCTTGCACAGCCGGCGGATCGCGTTCTTCAGGACCTGCTCGTAGGGCTGCCAGTCGCCCAGCACCTCGTCGAAACGGTAGGCCGTGAAATCGGCGATGAACTGCTCCATGCGGTCGGCGGGCACGCGATCGGCGAACATCTCGCGGGCCATCTCCCCCATGCGGAAGCGCGTGAGCGTTCCGTAGCAGTCGAAGGTGATGTACTTGGGACGAAAAGTCATGGTCTCGGTTTCCTGAGGTTCTCTCGGGGTTCTGCCGGTCACCGACCGGGGCGGGCCGCCGGGTGCCTGCGCGCCCTGTGCGACGTTTTCATTACGAACTGATTGAAGCACGCGGCTTCGCGGCCATCGTTGGGAATTGCGGGGGCGGCACGCGAGAAAATTGCGGTTTGCGGGGGCCCTGGCGGCATGCTGTGCGGCGCGCACCGCTTGCGTGCGGAACTGCACCGTTGGTGCGCCGCAGCAGGTGCGCCAGCACGCTTTTGAAGCATGGCACCCCGTCCGCGCCATGCCCCAGCCACGCGCGTGCGGCCCGGCAGCAGTGCGGACGCGTGGCAGTGCGGGAGAAAACGTGAAGGAGCATGGTGCGTCGGATCCGTGAAAAAGCACCGCTCGCCGGGGGCGCCGCGGTGATGGGTGATCCTAGGTAACAACCCCTGGCATTTGTGCCCGTTGGCGCGGGCCGCGCCGCAGCGAATTGCAAAACCACCCCACCGCGCAGACGAAGCTTGCAAGTTGCGGGCAAACCCCTAGCGCGCTATGGCACGGCACGCGGATGTCGTCCAAGATAGGACCACTGTGCACGGGCCACGCCCCTCTTTTGCCCACCAAAGGACTTCGCCGATGCTTTCCACCCCTTCGCTCGCCGCCGGCACCGTCGCCGACGATGGCGTGCTGATCCGCCCCATGACAGAGGCCGACCTCACCCAGGCGCATGCGCTGTCGGCGGAACTGCGCTGGCCGCACCGCCCCAGCGACTGGGCGCAGATGTTCGCGCACGCGCAGGGCCTGGTGGCCGAGCGCGACGGGCAGATCATCGCCACCGCGCAGCGCTGGCTCTGGGGCGAACGGCATGCCTGCATCGGCCTGGTGATCGTCACGCCGGCCTGCCAGGGCCGGCGCATCGGCCACCGCCTCATGCATGCGCTGCTCGAAGGGATGGAAGACCGTACCGTGCTGCTGCACGCCACGGCCGAAGGCCGGGGACTCTACGAGCGCCTGGGCTTCATCCGCACCGGCGAGATCCGCCAGCACCAGGGCACGGCCCTGCCCACGCCGCTGATCGCGCTGGAACCGGGCTGGCGCCTGCGCCCTGCCGGCCTCAACGAGGCCGAGGCCCTGCGACGCCTGGATGCCGAGGCGCGCGGCATGCCGCGCGACGCGCTGGTCGATGACCTCTCGGCCACGGCCGTAGCCTGCGTCGTGCTGGTGGACCAGGACGCCACGCCGCGCGGCTTCGCCATGCTGCGCCGCTTCGGCCGGGGCCATGCCATCGGTCCCGTGGTGGCGCCGGACGCCCAGGGCGCCAAGGCCCTCATCGCACACCTCGCGGGCCTGAATGCGGGCCACTTCACGCGCATCGACATCGACTGGGCGAGCGGCCTCGCCGAATGGCTGGAAAGCATCGGCCTGCTGCGCGTGGACGCGCCCACCACCATGGTGCGCGGCGCCCCCCTGGAGCTGCCGCCGGAGGGCGGCGCGCACCTCTACGCGATCGTGACGCAGGCTGTGGGCTGATGGTGTTCCTCTACAAATCCGACCCCGTGCGCGGCCGCCAGTGGGCCGAGGTGTTCGCCGCCCAGGCCCCCGACATCGAGTTCCGCATCTGGCCCGACGTGTGCGATCCGGAGCGGGTGCGCTTTCTCGCGGCCTGGGAGCCGCCGCCGGACATCGCCACGCGCTTTCCCAACCTCCAGGTGCTGTTTTCCTCGGGCGCCGGCGTGGACCAGTTCGACTTTTCCGCGCTGCCACCGCAGTTGCCCGTGGTCCGCATGGTGGAGCCGGGCATCGTGCGCGGCATGGTGGAATACGTCTGCCACGCCGTGCTCGACATGCACCGCGACATGCCGCAATACCGGCGCCAGCAGCAGATGGCCGAATGGCAGCCGCTGCCCGTGCGCACCGCCGCGGAGCGCCGCGTGGGCGTGCTGGGCCTGGGGTCGCTGGGCCAGGCCGTGCTCGGGCAGCTCGTGGGCTTCGGCTTCGCCTGCGCGGGCTGGAGCCGGTCGCGCCACGCCGTACCCGGCGTGCAGTGTTTCGCGGGCGAGGACGAACTGCCCGCCTTCCTCGCGCGCACCGACATCCTGGTCTGCCTGCTGCCGCTCACGGATGCCACGCGCGGCTTCCTCGACGCCGGGCTGTTCGCCCGCCTGCCGCAGGGCGCCAGCCTCGTGCACGTGGGCCGCGGCCCGCAGCTGCGGGAGGCGGACCTGCTGGCAGCGCTCGCCACAGGGCAGATCGCCGAGGCCGTGCTCGACGTGGCCGATCCCGAGCCGCTGCCCGCAGCGCACGCCTTCTGGCGGCACCCCCGGGTGCGTCTCACGCCGCACATCGCGAGCATGACCCAGCCGCGCACCGCCGCGGCTGCGGCCATCGCCAACCTGCGCCGCTTCGAGGCCGGCGAGCCCATGGAAGGCCTGGTGGACCGGGGCCGCGGCTACTGAGCACCGATCCCGCCGCACGATCTGCCGTTCGGCCACGCACAACCGCAGCCTGCTTTGCAGCGGGGGTGGAAAGCAGCACCACGACGAAAGCCGCCCGTCCTAAGCTGTACGGCATCGACAGCCCTGTCCGTTCCATTCCGCTTCCGGAGGAGCCCCCACGCCATGAACCAGATCGCCGATCTTTCCTCGCTCGCCTCGCTCGACGCCATCGACCGGGCCCACCTGATCCATCCCGTGTCGCCGTGGCGCACGCACGAGGAACGCGGTCCGACCGTGCTGTCTTCCGGCCGCGGCGCCTGGCTGACGGATGCACGGGGGCATGAACTGCTGGACGCCTTCGCCGGGCTGTGGTGCGTGAACGTCGGCTACGGGCAGGAAAGCGTGGTGCAGGCGGCGGCCGAACAGATGCGGCGCCTGCCGTACGCCACGGGCTACTTCCACTTCAGCAGCGAGCCGGCCATCCGCCTCGCCGAGAAGCTGGTGCAGATCACGCCGCGATCGCTCAACCACGTGTACCTGACGCTGGGGGGCTCGGACTCGGTGGACGCCGCGGTGCGCTTCATCGTGCAGTACTACAACAACACGGGGCGGCCCTCCAAGAAGCACTTCATCGCGCTGGAGCGCGGCTACCACGGCTCTTCCTCCACCGGCGCCGGCCTCACGGCGCTGCCGGCCTTCCACCGGGGCTTCGACCTGCCCCTGGCCACGCAGCACTACATCCCCTCCCCCAACCCCTACCGCCATCCCGCGGGCTCCGATGCGCAGGCACTCATCGCCGCCTCGGTCGCGGACCTGCGGGCCAAGGTGGCCGAACTGGGTGCGGACAACGTCGCGGCCTTCTTCTGCGAACCCATCCAGGGCTCGGGCGGCGTGATCGTGCCGCCCGCTGGCTGGCTCAAGGCCATGCGCGAAGCCGCCCGCGAACTGGACATTCTCTTCGTCGTGGACGAGGTGATCACGGGCTTCGGCCGCACCGGCCCCATGTTCGCCTGCGATGCTGAAGGCGTGGAGCCCGACATCATGACCATGGCCAAGGGCCTGACCGCCGGCTACGCGCCCATGGGTGCCACCCTGCTGAGCGACACGGTCTATGCCGGCATCGCGGACGGCGCGCCCAGGGGCGCCCCCATCGGCCACGGCGCCACCTACTCCGCCCACCCCGTGAGCGCGGCCGTCGCCCTGGAAGTGCTGCGGCTCTACGAGGAAGGCGGCATCCTGGCCAACGGCCAGCGCGGCGCCGCGCACTTCGCGGCCGGCCTGGACATGCTGCGCGGCCACCCCCTGGTGGGCGACGCACGCCACCGCGGCCTGCTCGGCGCGCTGGAACTGGTCGGCGACAAGGCCACCAAGCGCGGCTTCGACCCCGCCCTGGGCCTCGCCGACCGCATCTTCGCCGCCGGCTACCGCAACGGTCTCGTGTTCCGCTCCTTCGGCGACCACATCCTCGGCTTCGCCCCCGCCCTGGTCTTCAGCGAAACGGAATTCACCCTCCTGTTCGAGCGCCTGCGCAAGACGCTCGACGAGGTGCTGGAATGGCCCGACGTGCGGAAAGCCCTCGCGGCCTGACAAGAAACCGCGCAGAACCCGGCCGCAGCGCGCACACTGCCCGCCTGTCATCCTGCTTGCCAAGCCGCCATGAACGAAGCCTTCAAAATCGACCGACTGGACCTGCGCATCCTGGCGCAGTTGCAGAAGAACGGGCGCATGACCAACGTGGACCTCGCGGACGCAGTGGGCCTCTCGCCCAGCCCCTGCCTGATCCGCGTCAAGCGGCTGGAACAGGCAGGCTACATCGCCGGCTACGGCGCCCACCTGCGCCTGGAGAAGCTCGGAGACACCCTCACGGTGTTCACCGAAGTCACCCTCTCGGACCACCGCCGCGAAGACTTCGCCCGCTTCGAAGCCGCGCTGCGCGAAGTGGACGAGGTACTGGAATGCCACCTGGTCAGCGGCGGCTACGACTACCTGCTGCGCTTCATTACCCGGGGGGTGAACCACTACCAGGAAGTGATCGAAGAGCTGCTGCAGCGCAACATCGGCATTGCGAAGTACTTCAGCTACATCGTCATCAAGTCACCGTTCATCAAGACGCACTGTCCGATCGAGCGGTTGTTTCCGCATCAGAGGTGATTTTTTTAGGGCGGGGGGCCGGGTCTCGCCCCGGCGGGCGAGCTACTTTTCTTTGCTTCGCCAAAGAAAAGTAGCCAAAAGAAAGGCGACCCTGCTGGATGCGACCCCGTTCGCCCAGAGGGCGAACGGGGCAACCTGGGGTGCTCGGGGGTGGGGGTGTGCCGTGGAACTCGCTGCGCGCACTCCGTGCGCTCCGCTCGGACAACCACGGCAAGTCAGTTCACGATGCGGGCGTGTCCTTCGGCACGCCCGCCACCCCACCCCCTGCGCGCCCCAGGCGCATCCAGAAGGGGTGATACGGGCCTTCGCGTTGCTCGGCCCCCATGCCGTCGCTGCGCTCGGCAAAAGCCACAGCGCTCCGCCCCATGAGACACCGTGCGCGGTGCGCAGCACTCGCGCACCCCAGGCCGAGCGAAGCAATGGCCCGTATGCGGCACCCCGCCCTCGTGGCTGCGCCGAGGAGC
>CP028296.1:3388719-3399238 GCA_003029925.1 Paracidovorax avenae
CCAGGGCTCGCCTTTTCTTTGCCTACTTTCTTTTGGCGAAGCAAAAGAAAGTAGGTGCGCCGCCGGGCGCACATCCCGGCCCCCGGCAAAAAATCACCCCGACAACGCCCGCCCAGCCACCTCACAAAACCACCGCACCCCCAACCCCAACACCTCATCATTGAAGTCATAGCAAGGATGGTGCAACGGCCGCTCCCCCTCAGGCCCCGGATCCGCCCGCCCCTGCCCCAGCCAGAGATACGCGCCCGGTCTGCGCTGCAGCATGAACGCGAAATCCTCCGACGTGAACGCCGCGCGCGGCGCCACCTCCGCCTGCAGGCCGATGGCGGCCGCGGCCTCCAGTGCCAGCGCGGCCTCGGGGGCCGTGTTGATGGTGGCCGGGTAGTAGCGCAGGTAGTCCACCTCCACCGTGGTGCCGCTCGCCAGCGCGATGCCCTGGCAGGCGGCACGCAGCGCCGCCTCGATCCGGTCCTGCGCCTCGGGGGCGAAGCTGCGCACCGTGCCCGTGATGCGCACCTCGGCGGGCAGCACGTTGTGGCTCTGGCCCCCCTCGATGCGCGTGACGGAGAGCACGGCCGATTCGCCGGGGTCGATGCGCCGCGACACGATGGTGTTGAGCTGGGCGACAAGCGGGCCCGCTGCGCGGCCCGGAGCCCATCCGCAGCGTGCCCACCACCCCGGTGCCGCCGATGCCCTCGTGTACCTCCAGGCCCAGCAGCCGCAGCGACTGCGCCACGATGCCGGCCGTGCGGCGCTCCTGGTAGGCCAGTTCCGGATGGGCATGCAGGTCGCGGCGCAACGCTACCAGATCGGGCAGCAGGTCGGCGACGGGCCGGGCGGCGTCCTGCAGTCTCATTGCCCCGCCTCCACCGCGTCGGCCAGTTGCGCCAGCGCATGGAAGTGGTAATCCGGCACGGTGTGCTCGGACTCGATGGTGCCGCCGGAATCCTTCATGCCGTGGCGCCGCTCGATCCAGCAACTGCGGATGCCCAGCCGCCGCGCAATGCCGATGTCGTGGTACTGGCTCTGCGCCACATGCAGGTTGTCCGCCTGCCGGAAACCCCAGGCGCCCTCGTAGCGGCCCCGCGCATAGGCGAAATAGCGTGCATCGGGCTTCTCGCACAGGGCATCGTCGGCGGACAGCAGCAGGTCGAACGGCGCGCCCAGCGTGCGGTCGAAATGCGCCAGCGCCCAGGCCTGCGCATTGGTCATCGTCACCAGCTTGAAGTGCCGGCGCAGTCGCTGCAGCGCCTCGGGCGCGTCCGGGAACGCCGGCCAGCGCGGCACGGAATCGCGAAAGCCCTGCGCGAGCGCGTCGCTGTCGGGCAGGCCCAGTTGGGGTGCGATCGCACTCCAGCAGCGCACGAGGTCATCGGGATAGGCATCGGTATCGCCGCTCTTCCTTGCCGTGCGGTAGGCCGCGAGGAACGCCTCATCGGACACGGTCGAACCCGGCACGGCCTCGCGCAGGTAGGCCAGCATGCCCCCCTCGAAATCGATGAGGGTGCCGACGACGTCGAAAGTGAGCACTTTGAAATCACGCAAGGCCATGGGTCGAACTCCTGGAAACGGGGATGGCATCGAGCTTAGGAATTTCTGCCCTCTCCGCGCGGCCGAAACCGGCTTTGCAACCGCAGCGAATTGCGTTTTCATGGCGGTGGCCGCAGATTCTTCCTGCATCCACGGCCCCATGGATCCGCGCACCTGGCGGAGGCGAAGCGCTTCGCCCCACCGCACCGCACTTCGCAGGCGCACGAAGATGTCTGCCGGTCTGCCGCAGCATGGAAATCCCTTCCACGCACCACCGCGGCCCACCACCATGACCAACCTCCTTGCCTGGCTCCACAGCGGCGCGGCGTCGCGCAAACACTCCCCCTCCGGGGCTGTACCGGAAGCCTCGACGTCGGGCGCGGGCACCTCCTCGCACCGGAGCAGCAGGCAAACCACGCCATCGGTGCCGGTTTCGGCCCGCCATGCCCAGGGATCCTCATCGAGCCTGCCGCCGCGCAATGCCTTGCCGGAAATGCCGAGGGATGCCGGCCGCCCCGGCACATCGAGCCCGCATGCCGGAGGAGGCTCCCACGATTTTTCAGACGATGCCGCGATGGACCTCAGCGACGAAGGCATCGAGAACCTGTTGAAGGGCCTGCGGGACGATGGATGGATTTCCGGGGAAACCCACGAGATGGAAGACGCCGGCCCGCGGCCAGGACGCTCCGACACCATGAACCCATGGTCGAGAGGGCACGTTGGCAGGCCGGAGCCGCGCCCTCCGTCCCTGGCAGCCATCCGCGAGCATCCTGCAGACGAGGCGTCGCCTCCCGAAGGCATGACGCTCCGGGAAGCGCTGCGGCGGGAGAAGATGGAGGACGCGGAAGAACACCGGCAGCGCCTCCGGGAAGAGAACCCGAAACCCACAGTACCTCCCTCGGGATACCCTCGTTTGCGGCCGATGGCATCACCCAACCAGGTGCACTCCCCGGCAACGCGCACGCCCATGGACGGATCGGAGGCCGGCAGCCCCACAGACTGGCATTCCCTCGCACCTTCCACGGAATACGAGGACGCGCGAACCTCCCAGTCGCTCGCCAGCCTCCGCCCGGAAGCACCGCCGCCATCCTTGGCCAGCACGGCTTCATACCATGATGCGTTGGCATCGCTGCCGGACACCGGACGCCCGACGGATACGGGTGCGGAGGCAGAGGATCCCGCCCCTCCGCTGGCCTCCGATGCCCGGACTGCCGCGAGTCCGGCGTCCGGCCACAGCGCCATGCTCGATCGCTGGCTGGCGGAATCCATGCCGCCCAGGGACGCCCTGCTGACACGGCTCCACTTGCAGGAGAAGCGGGGCTGACGCCCGCGCGTGCTGCACAAGATACGCAAGCGCCTACCGGCCGCGGCGGCGTGCCTCGCGCGGCATGACCGGATCGCCGCCAGCCCGGTACAGCCGCTCCGCTGCTCCGGTGCAGGAAGCGACCCTTCGCTCCAGCACGAAGCATCCCTTCCCGAACTGGAGGGAGACTTTCCGGTGCCCCAACCATCGGCCACCGGAAAAACCTCCATGCGATCCAGCCCAACTGCCCCCTTCGTCCGTGAGCTGGCCCTGCTGCTCACTCTCTCCACCTGCTGGGGAGCGTCCTACACCTTCATCCGCATCGGAGTCGAAACCATTCCGCCTCTCACCCTGATCGCGGCCCGTACCCTCATTGCAGGCCTGCTGCTGCTCGGCATCGCCCGCTGGCGCGGCCTGCACCTGCCGCGGGATGGAAGGACCTGGACGGCGTTCCTGGTGCAGGCCGCTCTCAACAGCGTCGTGCCATTCACCTTGATCGCCTGGGCCGAGCAGACGGTGGACGCGGCGCTGGCGACGGTGCTCAATGCCACCTCGCCCCTTTTCGCCGTACTGCTCGCCGTTCTCGCACGTGGCCCTGAAGCCGCCACGACACGCCAATGGGCGGGCGTGGCCTGCGGCCTGCTGGGCACCTTCTGCATCGTCGGCCTGGAGGCCTGGCAGGGCTTCGGGCACGGCGCCTTGGCCCAGTTCGCCATCGTGGGGGCCTCGCTCTGCTATGCGGCAGCCGCCCTCTTCGGACGGCGGTTCAGCAGCATGGACCCGGTACTGCCCGCCGCCGGATCGCTGCTGTGCGGCGCGGCCGTCCTGCTGCCGTTGAGTCTGCTCTGCGAGCGCCCGTGGACCATCGCCCCCAGCCGGGCATCCCTGCTGGCCCTGCTCGCCCTCGCGGTGTTCTCGACCGCGATCGCCCTTGCCCTCTATTTCCGCCTGCTGCGCACCCTGGGCAGCGTGGGCACCACCGCCCAGGCCTATCTGCGCGTGCCCATCGGCGTGGGGATCGGCGTGGTGTTCCTCGGGGAAAGGCTGCAACCTTCGGCCTGGATCGGCGTGGGATGCGTGGTGGCGGGTGTGGTGGCGATGGCGCTGCCGCGGCGCAGCTGGAAATGGCCTCGAGGCAACGCCTGATACCTGATATGAGCCCTGCTGTTCATGCAAGAGGGTGATGGAGCAATTCAAGAAAAATTTCCTTGTCGGCCTTCAGAACAGGCTCCCCTGCCCCCGCGCCAGCCCCGGCCGGTACTGCGCCATGTCCAGCTCGATGCGCTCCCGGTTCAGTCCCAGCCGCCGGCACGCGGCCATGAACCGCTGGCGCAGCAGGTCGGCCCACAGGCCCTTGCCTTTCATGCGGGAGCCGAAGCGGCTGTCATAGGTGCGGCCGGCCGCGCGCTCTTCGGCGTCCAGGCCGTGCAGGTCCTGGATGCGCGCCATCACGCGCTCGGCGCGCTGCGGATAGTGCAGCTCCAGCCACTCGCGCATGAGTCCGTCCAGCTCCCACGGCAGGCGGATGGCGGTGTAGAAGGCCGACGTGGCGCCGGCATCGCGTGCGGCTTCCAGCACCTGCTCCATGTCCTCCGTGACGAACGGGATCTGCGGGGCCACGCTCACGCCCACCGGGATGCCCGCCTCCACGAGGGTGCGGATGGTGCGCAGCCGGCGGTGCGGGGCCGCGGCGCGCGGTTCCAGCCGGCGCGCCAGCACGGGGTCGAGCGTGGTGATCGTCACGTAGGTCGCGGCCAGACGGTCGTGCGCGAGCGGCGCGAGCAGGTCGATGTCGCGCTCCACGCCGCTCGACTTGGTGATGAGCGAGAACGGGTGGCGCACGTCGCGCAGTACCTCGATGACGGCCCGCCTGAGGCCCAGGTCACGCTCCACCGGCTGGTAGCAGTCGGTCGCCGATCCCACGTTGAGCAGGTGCGGCACGTGGCCGGGGCGCGCAAGCTCGTCGCGCAGCACCTCGGCAATGTTGTGCTTGGCGATGATGCGCGTCTCGAAATCCAGCCCGGGCGACAGGTTGAGGTAGCTGTGCGTGGGCCGTGCATAGCAATAGACGCAGCCATGCTCGCAGCCGCGGTAGGGATTGACGGAATGGTCGAAGAAGATGTCGGGCGAATCGTTGGCGCAGATCGCACTGCGCGCGGTTTCCAGGATGACCTGGGTGGCGGGCGGAGGCGGCGCCCCGTCTTCGCCCTCCTGCGAAGCAGGACTGCCCCAGCCATCGTCGAATGCGGCGCGGGCATCGCGCATGAAGCGGTGCGGCGTGCGTGCCGCCGTGCCGCGGCCCTTGATGCTCTGCAGGGGGATGTGGACTTCGGTCATGGGGCAACTCCGGATGCACCAGGAAACTGTATGAATATACAGCCATCGGATACACTGTGGGCAGCAAGAGATTTCACGCCATGGCACAGTGCTGGATATCCCGGCGTTCCCTGCCCCGCATCACCAGCCCCCTCTGTCATGAACCCGCCTTCTGCCGCATCCGCAGTGGACCCCCAGGTTCCGGCGCCCCTGCCGGAGGCCCTTTCGTCTTCCGGATTGCCGCCGGCCCGCATGCGCCCGGTGGCGGAGACCGGCTGCGCTGCCACCCGGCGCTGGCTGCGCGGCGACTGGACCCCCGAATGGTTCTGCGCCTTCCTGGCGGGCAACCGGCGCGAGCAGGGCCGCTTCCGCCAGGAGCTGGCCACCATGCGCGGCTCCGTGACGTGGCTGCTGCGTCAGCGCCGCCAGGGCCGCTGGAGCGCCGAGGAGCGGGAGCGCCTGCGCGGCCTGATGCGCTCGGCTTCGTCCGTCAGCCCCTACCTGCTGATCTGGGCGGTGCCGGGATCGATGCTGCTGCTGCCGTTCATGGCATGGTTCATCGACTGGCGCCGCGGCGCACGCGAGCGCGCGGCGCTGGCCGTGGTGCCGATGGAAGACGGCCTGCCGGTGGTGGCGGTGCTGTCCACCCCCGCACTGCCGGCTGCCGCCAGCCCTGTGCCGGAAGGGCCTGAGGATGGATCGCTCATCGACACCTCGCCCCAGCCCGCAGGTCACGCCCGCTGACCGGCTCGTGTGCCTGGCAGCCCAGCCACGCCGGCCGGCCGGCCCGTGCCCGGATGGCGCCCGCTGCCGCTGACGGCGGCGCGGTGGCGGCGGCTCCCGGTGGCTTCTCAGCCCAGGTGGCCTGCCGCCAGGGCCACTACCAGGCCGGCACCCACCAGGCCCGCCTGCCAGCGCAGCGCCACCGTCCATGACGGTACCTGCCGTTCCACCCGCTCATAGAGCAGCCATCCCGCCGCGATGGAGAGCGCGAGCGCAGCCACCATGCCCAGTGCGTTGAGGGCGACAGACTCGGGCCAGGCAGCGGTGACTGCGGCGTTCACCAGCAGGCACACGGGAAAGTGCACCAGGAATACCGAATAGGAAATGCGGCCGAGACGCGCCAGTCCGCCGTGCCCGGCGGAATGCGTCCGATGGGCCACCGGCACGCCGGCTCGCTGCAGCGCCGCGCGGCCCTCCTGCCAGCGCAGCACCACCACCAGCCCGAGTGCCATGCACCACGCCACCGCGATGCGTTCCCGGAAATCCAGCGCCAGCGCCACCGCGCCCCACAGGCCGATCAGCACCAGCCACGCGGCAGCGGCGCGGCTGCCGCGAGGTGCAGCCACGGCCCAGCGCGCCATCATGCCCAGGCCATAGGCACCGAAGAAATACACCGCCCAGGCATCCAGTGACGGGTGGCGGTTGAGCTCCCAGAGCGACATCGCCGTGGCCGCCGCCACGGCTACCCGCGCTGCCGGCTGGGCGCCGCCGCGGGCTCGCACCGGCAGCACGCGGGCCCCGCGGCGCGCAGCGGCCAGCAGCAGTGCCGAGAGCACGAAGAGCTGGAAGTCGATCGCCACGTACCAGACGCCGGCCGACAGCGCCTCCTCGCCCACGACATCCTGCAGCATCAGCGCGTTGGCCAGCAGCTGCAGCAGGCTCGGCTCCGCCGGTACGGAAGGATGGTCCAGCCAGGGCCGCACCGCCGCCGCGGCCAGCACGGCCAGCACCAGGGCCACGGCATACGGCACCGCGAGGCGAACGAAGCGCCGCCCGATCTCCGGCGCGGTGCCGCTCCAGCGTGGCCCCTCCGCGGCGGCGAACCGCTCCGCCGCCAGGTAGCCGCCCAGCACCAGGAAGACCTGCACGGCCATGCGGCCATAGTGGGCGAGCCAGGCGATGAGGCCGGGCATCAGGGGCTGGGCCACTTCGGACATGGGCCCGTAGAAGGCCAGGTGGTGCGCCACGATCGTGGCACAGGCGATGCCCTTGACCGAATCGATCAGGGTGTTGCGGGACGGTGAGGACGGCATGCGGAAGGCGGACACAGCGCGGCGCGCCCGTGCAGGGCGGCGCGATGTGCGAAGAACGGTTCTTGGTGTTGTGTGGGGCCCGTGGGGGGCGGTATTTTGCCCCAGCACGGTGCCCACGGGCGGACGCTCCGCCCCGGTGCGCGGAAAGCGCCGCCGTTCAGAGCGCCAGGCGTTCGCGGGCTGCGGCGTACTCGCGGCGCAGGCGCCCGACCAGCTCGGCCGCGCCCGTCACCTCGGTGATCGCGCCGATGCCCTGCCCGCAGCCCCAGATGTCCTTCCAGGCCTTCTTCGCGTCGCCGCCGAAGTTCATCTTGCTGGGATCCGATTCGGGCAGGTGGTCCGGATCGAGTCCCGCGGCACGGATGGAGGGCGCGAGGTAGTTGCCATGCACGCCCGTGAAGAGGTTGCTGTAGATGATGTCGTCGGAGTTGCCCTCGACGATGGCCTGCTTGTAGGCCTCCTGCGCGCGCGCCTCGTGCGTGGCGATGAAGGCCGAGCCGATATAGGCGAAGTCGGCGCCCATGGCCTGCGCGGCCAGGATGGCGCCACCCGAGGCGATCGAGCCCGAGAGCGCCAGCGGGCCGTCGAACCACTGGCGGATTTCCTGGATGAGCGCGAACGGGCTCTTGATGCCGGCATGGCCGCCCGCGCCCGCCGCCACGGCGATCAGGCCGTCGGCGCCCTTCTCGATGGCCTTGTGGGCGAACTTGTTGTTGATGATGTCGTGCAGCACCACGCCGCCCCAGCCATGCACGGCTTGGTTCACGTCCTCGCGCGCGCCCAAGCTGGTGATGACGATCGGCACCTTGTACTTGGCGCACACCTGCATGTCGTGCTCCAGCCGGTCGTTGCTCTTGTGCACGATCTGGTTGATGGCGAACGGCGCGGCGGGCGACTCGGGATGCGCGCGGTCCCAGGCCGCCAGCGTCTCGGTGATCTCGGCGAGCCATTCGTCCAGCAGTTCGGCGGGCCGGGCGTTGAGCGCCGGCATGGAGCCGACGATGCCGGCCTGGCACTGCGCGATCACCAGCTTCGGATTGCTGATGATGAAGAGCGGCGAGCCGATGACCGGCAGCGAAAGTTTCTGGAACACGGGCGGCAGGGTGCTGCGCATGGGGAAGTCTCCGGATGTTGTCGTGGACTGGTCGGTGAAGAGCAGTGGCTGCGGCGAGGGGCCGTTCAGAAAGCCTCCGGCGCGAGCGCGGTCACGCTGGCCGCGCCTTCGACGATGGCGTCGCGCTGGGCCTTCGTGCGCACCAGGATGTGTTCCGCATAGAAGCGCGCCGTGGCCACCTTGGCCTGCAGGAAGGGGGCATCGCCCTGCCCGTCCGCGAGCAGCGCCTGCGCCTTGAGCAGCGCACGGCCCAACTGCCAGCCGGCGACGAGGTTGCCGCCCAGCATCAGGTAGGGCACGCTGCCCGCGAAGGCGGCGTTGGGGTCGGACTTGGCGTTGGCCGCGATGAAGCGCGCCGCTTCCTCGAACGCATCGCAGGCCTCGGCGAGGCGACGCGCCACGGCCTGGGCCTCCGACGTGCCGGCTGCGCGCAGTTCGTCGGCCGTCTTGCGGACCTGCGCCGCGACGCCGAGCGCCGTGGCCGCGCCGTCGCGCGCCGTCTTGCGGCCTACGAGGTCGTTGGCCTGGATGGCGGTCGTGCCTTCGTAGATGGGCAGGATGCGTGCGTCGCGGTAGTGCTGCGCCGCGCCCGTCTCCTCGATGAAGCCCATGCCGCCGTGCACCTGCACGCCCAGGCTGGTCACCTCCAGGCTCATCTCGGTGCTGTAGCCCTTCACGAGCGGCACCATGAATTCGTAGAACGCCTGGTTCTGCTTGCGCGCTTCCGAGTCGGGATGGTGGTGCGCGGCGTCGTAGGCCGCGGCCGCCACGCTGGCCATGGCGCGGCATCCTTCGGTGAGCGCGCGCATGGTCATGAGCATGCGGCGCACGTCGGGGTGGTGGATGATGGGCGCGCTGCCCGGCAGGCTGCCGTCCACGGGGCGGCTCTGCACGCGGTCGCGCGCGTACTGCACGGCCTGCTGGTAGGCGCGCTCGGCCACCGCGATACCCTGCAGTCCGACGGCGTAGCGCGCCGCGTTCATCATGATGAACATGTATTCCAGGCCGCGGTTCTCCTCGCCGACGAGGTAGCCCACCGCGCCGCCCGCGTCGCCGAACTGCAGCACCGCCGTGGGTGAGGCCTTGATGCCGAGCTTGTGCTCGATGGAGACGCACTGCACGTCATTGCGCCCCCCCAGGGCTCCATCGGCAGTCACCAGGAACTTCGGCACCACGAACAGGCTGATGCCTTTGACGCCTTCCGGTGCGCCGGCCACGCGGGCCAGCACCAGGTGCACGATGTTCTCCGCCATGTCGTGCTCGCCGTAGGTGATGAAGATCTTCGTGCCGAAGACCTTGTAGGTGCCATCGCCCTGCGGCTCGGCGCGCGTGCGCACCAGGGCCAGGTCCGAGCCGGCCTGCGGCTCGGTCAGGTTCATGGTGCCGGTCCACTCGCCCGTCACCAGCTTTTCCAGGTAGGTGGTCTTGAGTGCGTCGCTGCCGGCGGTGATCAGCGCCTCGATGGCGCCGTCGGTCAGCAGCGGGCACAGCGCGAAGCTCATGTTGGCGCTGTTGAGCATCTCCGCGCAGGCCGCGCCGATGGTCTTGGGCAGGCCCTGGCCGCCGAAGTCCACCGGATGCTGCAGGCCCTGCCAGCCGCCTTCCGCGAACTGGCGGAACGCGTCCTTGAAGCCCGGCGTGGTGGTCACCCGGCCGTCCTTCCAGGACGACGGGTTGCGGTCGCCCGCCACGTTGAGCGGCGCCACCACGCCCTCGTTGAAGCGCGCGCATTCCTCCAGCACCGCCTGCGCCGTGTCCAGGCCGGCTTCCTCGAAGCCCGGCAGCGCGGCGACCTGCGCGATGCCCGCGAGGTGCTCGATGGCGAACAGCATGTCCTTGACGGGGGCGATGTAGCTCATGGGAATGTCTCCAGAAATTTCAAAAATGCGCTGGGCAGGATTTCCAGGCGAAAAAAAAGGCATCGCATGCGATGCCCTGGCAGCGCGGACCACCGTATACGGCCCGGGCAACCGGCGCGGCGCCTCATGTCCGGTGGCCGCGGAGCAGGCCATGCCAGCAGACGCCGTGGAACCGGCTTTGCCGGGCCACCAGCGGCGTCCCCCTTCCCGCGAAGCGAGAGAAGGGGGAAGGCGCGCAGCGCCTCAGGGGATAGTCACCTCATCAGAGTGCCTTGACCAGCTCGGGCACGGCGGTGAACAGGTCCGCCTCCAGCCCGTAGTCGGCCACGCTGAAGATCGGCGCCTCGGCATCCTTGTTGAT
>CP028296.1:3399338-3400957 GCA_003029925.1 Paracidovorax avenae
GGCACGGCGGTGAACAGGTCCGCCTCCAGCCCGTAGTCGGCCACGCTGAAGATCGGCGCCTCGGCATCCTTGTTGATCGCCACGATCACCTTCGAATCCTTCATGCCCGCCAGATGCTGGATCGCCCCCGAGATCCCCGCCGCGATGTAGAGCTGCGGCGCCACGATCTTGCCCGTCTGCCCCACCTGCAGGTCGTTCGGGGCGTAGCCCGCATCCACCGCCGCCCGGCTCGCGCCGATCGCCGCACCCAGCTTGTCCGCCAGCGGCGTCATCACCTCGTTGAACTTCTCCGCGCTGCCCAGCGCCCGGCCGCCCGAGACGATGATCTTCGCCGCCGTGAGTTCGGGGCGGTCGCTCTTGGTCACCTCGCGGCCCACGAACCGGCTCTTGCCCGAATCCGCGGCCACGTCGGCCTTCTCCACCGCCGCCGAGCCGCCCGTGGCAGCCGCACCATCGAAGCCGGTCGTGCGCACGGTGATCACCTTCACGCCGTCGCTGCTCTGCACCGTGGCAATCGCGTTGCCCGCGTAGATCGGGCGCTCGAAGGTGTCCGGGCCGTCCACCTTGGTGATGTCGCTGATCTGCGCGACGTCCAGCTTGGCGGCCACGCGCGGCGCCACGTTCTTGCCGCCGGCCGTGGCCGGGAACAGGATGTGGCTGTAGTTGCCGGCCCCATTGCCCTGGAGTGCCAGCACCTGGGCGGCCACGTTCTCGGCCAGCCCGTCCTTCAGGCTCTCGCCGTCGGCCAGGATGACCTTGGAGACGCCCGCGATCTGGGCGGCCGCCTGGGCGGCGGCATCCGCCCCCTGGCCGGCCACCAGCACGTGCACGTCACCGCCGCAGGCCGCAGCCGCCGTGACGGTGTTCAGCGTGGCGGGCTTGATCGAAGCGTTGTCGTGTTCTGCAATGACGAGTGCGGTCATTCGTTCTTCTCCTTTAGATCACTTTGGCTTCGTTTTTCAGCTTGTCGACCAGCGTGGCGACGTCCGGCACCTTCACGCCCGCGCCGCGCTTCGCGGGCTCGGTCACTTTCAGGGTCTTGAGCCGCGGCTTCACGTCCACGCCCAGGTCCTCGGGCTTGACGGTGTCCAGCGGCTTCTTCTTGGCCTTCATGATGTTGGGCAGCGTCACGTAACGCGGCTCGTTCAGGCGCAGGTCGGTGGTGACGATCGCCGGCAGCGTGAGCGCCAGCGTCTCCAGGCCGCCATCGACCTCGCGCGTCACGTTCACCTTGTCGCCGTTCACCTCCACCTTGGAGGCGAAGGTCGCCTGCGGCAGGTCCGCGAGCGCCGCCAGCATCTGGCCGGTCTGGTTCGAATCGTCGTCGATCGCCTGCTTGCCCAGGATGACCAGCTGCGGCTGCTCCTTGTCCACCAGGGCCTTCAGGATCTTGGCCACGGCCAGCGGCTGCAGCTCTTCCGACGTCTCCACCAGGATCGCCCGGTCCGCACCGATCGCCATCGCCGTGCGCAGCGTCTCCTGGCATTGCGTGACGCCGCACGAGACCGCGATCACCTCCGTGACCACGCCCTTTTCCTTCAGCCGCACGGCCTCTTCCACCGCGAT
Source organism: Paracidovorax avenae (assembly GCA_003029925.1). Taxonomy (GTDB): domain Bacteria; phylum Pseudomonadota; class Gammaproteobacteria; order Burkholderiales; family Burkholderiaceae_C; genus Paracidovorax; species Paracidovorax avenae_A. The sequence continues at coordinate 3,400,905 of CP028296.1, forward strand.
CTCGTCGAACGGATTCATGCTCATCTTCACGTTCGCGATGTCCACACCCGTGT
>CP028296.1:3402216-3409814 GCA_003029925.1 Paracidovorax avenae
CCGCACGGCCTCTTCCACCGCGATCTCGTCGAACGGATTCATGCTCATCTTCACGTTCGCGATGTCCACACCCGTGTTGTCCGACTTCACGCGGACCTTCACGTTGTAGTCCACCACGCGCTTGACGGGGACCAAGACCTTCATTGCTGCGGCTCCTAAGGGGTTGATTGATTGACGTAACGTAAACCGAACCATTCTATGCCCCGCCCCGCGCGCAGCCTGGCTCGCGGGAGGGGAATCGCGCCGGCGAACCCGTCGCGCACAAAAAAGAACGATCGTGCTTTTTATCGAAGTATATCCGCGTCCGGTCACGCCGTGGGCGGCGGCGCGGACGCTTGTGCGACATGCGCGACCTGCAGGGGCCCCGCAGGCGGTGGGCCGTCGGCCTGGAGGCGCACCACGCGCTGGGGATAGGGGATGTCGATGCCCTCGGCGCGCAGGCCTTCGAGGATGGCAATGTTGATCGCCGAGCGCAGATTGACCGTACCGGCCGAAGGGTCGCTGACCCAGAAATTGAGGCTGAACTCCAGCCCGTCGGGCGCGAAGTTCACCAGGTAGGCCACCGGAGCAGGGTCGGGCAGCACGCGCGGCTGCGCGGCGGCGGCACCGCAGAGGATGGCCTGCACGCGCGCCACGTCACTGTCGTAGCCCACGGTGATGTTGGTGGTGATATTGAACTTGCGGTCCGCGTCCGAGAGGTTCTCCACGCGCTGCGTGATGAGCGTTTCGTTGGGCACGATGGATTCGCGTCCGTTGCCCGCTCGGATCAGGGTGTAGCGGGTCTTGATGTCGGTGATGCGGCCCTCGAAACCGTCCACGCGCACGTTGTCGCCGATGCGCAGGGAACGTTCCAGCAGGATCACGAAGCCGCTCACGTAGTTGGAGGCAAGCTTCTGCAAGCCGAAGCCCAGACCCACGCCCACGGCGCCACCCAGCACCGACAGCGCCGTCAGGTCCACGCCCACGGCCGACAGCGCGAACAGCAGGCCTACCAGCAGCAGCCCCGCCCGCGTGGCGTTGGTAGCCACCTTGCGCATGGAGAGGTCCACGATCGTGCGGTCCAGCAGGCGCCGCTCCAGGGTGGACGACAACCACAGCGCCAGCAGCATCACCACGGTGGCCGAGAGCGATCCTTCGATCAGTGTCAGCGCCGTGACCTGCGACTTGCCGAAGTGAATCGCGACGCCGGCCAGCTCGGCACGCACCGCGGGCAGCAGGCCCACGATCCAGAGCACCGCCACGCCCCAGGCCAGCCACGAGACGATGCGCTCCACCAGCCGCATGGCCGCAGATTTCGGGAACGCGTTGGCGAGGATGCGTGCGAAGAACCGGATCAGCACCAGCGAGCTGAGCACCGGTACCGCCACGCGCAGCAGGAACACGGGCTGCAGCAGCAGCGTCTCCACGCCCACGCGGGCGGCATAGGCCAGCGCCAGCGCCAGCAGCGGGAACATCAGCCCATCGACGGTGCGGCGGCCGAACCATACCGAATCGGGGGGCTGCTGTCGGCCGAGGATGCGGCTCGCGCCATAGGCGAGCGCCAGACAGGCGGCCAGCACGATCGCCTCGATCCAGGTGTGGGACTGGCTGAAATCGCGGATCAACGCGTGAAGGGCATCCATGGGCGGGAATCTCGGGGCATCGGTGGAGAGCAGGGCCGGAGCGCGGCGGCCGGCGCGGGCCCACAGCTAGCGCGTGGCAGGCGGCGGGGGCTCGCCCGCGGTCTTCCAGGCCGGCACGCGCTTCTCGGCGAACGCCCGCGCGCCTTCCTGCGCGGCCTCGTCCATCATGTTCGTGGCCATGGCCTGCCCTGCGAGCTGGTAGGCCGCTTCCACGCCCAGCTCGCGCTGCTGGTAGAAGAGCGCCTTGCCCATGGCCACGGCGGCGCGGGGTTTCTCGAGGATGGAGCGCACCAGCGATTCGACCTCGGCATCCAGCGCCTCGGGTGACGCCACCCGGTTGACCAGGCCCTCGGCCAGGGCGGTGCGCGCGTCGATGAAGTCACCGGTGAGCAGCATCTCCATGGCGCGCTTGGCCGGCACGTTGCGCACCAGCGGCACGCTGGGCGTGGCGCAGAACAGCCCGTAGTGGATGCCGCTGGTGGCGAAGCGCGCACCCTCGGCCGCCACCGCGAGGTCGCACTGCGCGACCAGCTGGCAGCCCGCCGCGGTGGCGATGCCCTGCACACGCGCGATCACCGGCACCGGCAGGCGCTGGATCGACACCATCATGCGGCTGCATTGTGCGAAGAGGCGCTTGTACCAGGCCGCATCGGGGTGCGCGGCCATGTCCTTGAGGTCGTGGCCGGCGCAGAAGGCCTTGCCCTGCGCGGCCAGCACGACCACACGGGCCTGCGTGTCCTGCGCGACCGCGTCGAGCGCCTGCTGCAGCGCCGAGAGCATGCTATCGCCCAGCGCATTCAATCGCGCAGGGTCGGCCAGCGTCAGGGTCACGACGCCGCGGGCATCGCGCGCGGTGTGGACCAAGGAGGCATCGGTAGCGGAAGCGGAAGCAGCAGGTTCGGTCATGGCGGAAGAAAAGGCTCGGGGCTTTGGCGACAGGCGATCCGCCTCAGAGGTCCGCCAGCACGCGCACATGGGCTTCCACGCTGCGCGCGAGGGCGTCCATCACATAGCCGCCCTCCAGGCAGGAGACGATGCGTCCCTTGGCATAGCGGCGGGCGATGTCCTTGATGCGCTGCGTGATCCAGGCATAGTCCTGCTCGGTGAGGCCGAGCTGGCCCATGTCGTCGTCGCGGTGGCCGTCGAAGCCGGCCGAGACGAAGATCATCTCGGGCTTGAAGGCCTCCAGGCGCGGGATCCAGAGCATCTCGATCAGTTCGCGGATGTCCATGCCGCGCGTGTAGGCGGCCACGGGCACGTTGAGCATGTTGGGCGCCGGGTCGTTGTCGCCGCTGAACGGGTAGAAAGGGTGCTGGAAGATGCCGACCATCAGAGCGCGCGGGTCGTTCGCGAGGATGTCCTCGGTGCCGTTGCCGTGGTGCACGTCGAAATCCACCACCGCCACACGCTGGAGCTTGTAGCGCTGCAGTGCGTACCTGGCCGCTATCGCGACGTTGTTGAAGAAGCAGAAGCCCATGGCCTTGCTGCGCGTGGCATGGTGCCCGGGCGGGCGCACACAGCAGAAGGCATTTTCCAGCTCGCCCGCGATGACGGCGTCGGTGGCGGCCAGGGCCGCACCCGCGGCCCGCAGCGCGGCCGGCCAGGTGTGGGGGTTGATGGAGGTGTCGGGATCGACCTGCGCATGCGTGGGGCCGCCGGCCAGGATCTCTTCCGCGAGCCGGTCGGACAGGCCGCGCAGCGCGGCCACGTGCATGCGGTCGTGCGCCAGCTCGACGTCGGCCAGCGAGGCCTCGGGCGCCTCGAAGCGCTCCAGCGCGTCGGCCACGCCGGTGGCCAGCAGCCGGTCCTCGATGGCGTCCAGCCGTCCCGGGCATTCCGGGTGGCCCGGTCCCATCTCGTGCTTCCAGCATTCGCGGTGCGTGAAATAGCCTGTGCCGCCCACCATGAATCCCTTGTCTCTGGTTTTTTTCGGATAACTTCGGGTCTCATGAACACACAGCACAAGATCCGGTCGCTTCTGGATCAGCTTAACACGGTGATCGTGGGCAAGAAGCCGCAGGTCCAGGACTGCGTGGCCTGCCTGCTGGCCGGCGGACACCTGCTGATCGAGGATGTGCCGGGCGTCGGCAAGACCACCCTGGCCCATGCGCTGGCGCGCACCTTCGGGCTGCAGTTCTCGCGGGTGCAGTTCACGGCCGACCTGATGCCCAGCGACCTGACGGGGGTCTCGGTGTACGAGCGCGGCCGCGAGTCGTTCGTGTTCCATCCCGGCCCGGTGTTTGCCCAGGTGCTGCTGGCCGACGAGATCAACCGCGCCAGCCCCAAGACACAGAGCGCGTTGCTGGAGGCCATGGAAGAGAAGCAGGTCACGGTGGAGGGCGAGACGCGTGCCCTGCCCCATCCCTTCTTCGTGATCGCCACGCAGAATCCGCACGACCAGCTCGGCACCTTCGCCCTGCCGGAGAGCCAGCTCGACCGTTTCCTCATGCGCATTTCCATCGGCTACCCCGACCGCGCGGCCGAACGCCAATTGCTGGCCGGCGGCGACCGCCGCGACATGGTGGAGGGCATGCTGCCGCTGCTCTCGCCCGGGGAGCTCGAATCGCTGCAGCAGCAGGTGCTGGCGGTGCATGCGGCCGAGCCGCTGCTCGATTACGTGCAGGACCTGATCGCCGCGACGCGCTCCGGGCGCTGGTTCCTGCAGGGCCTCTCGCCGCGCGCAGGCATCGCGCTCATCCGCGCGGCCAAGGCGCAGGCCCTGATCGCCGGCCGCGACTACGTGGCGCCGGACGACGTGCAGGCCGTGCTGCCGCAGACCATCGCCCACCGGCTCGTGCCCGTGGGGGACGCCGGCCGGGGCGCGGCGGAGCAGGTGGTGGCGATGGTGGAAGCCATTCCGTTGAAGTGATGGGACACCCCCCTGAGCGGCTGCGCCGCTTCCCCCCGCTCTCGCCGTGCGTAGCACGGCGGGCAGGGGGACGACGCTGGTGGCCCGGCGAAGCCGGTTCCACGGCGTCTGCTGGTATGGCCTGCTCCGCGGCCGCTCGACGGGTAAGGCCGCGCGAGCATCTGTGCCGTGAACATGTCAGGCACCATGGTTCATAGGCTCATCGTCTAGAAAAATCCATGAGCTCTATGGCTACCGAAGCCCTCTCTCGTACGGTATCGCCGCGGAACCCGATCACCGCACTCCGCCAGCGGCTGCAGCGCTGGTGGCAGGCGCGGCTGCCGCGCACGGACACCACGCTGCTCACGCAGCGCAATGTGTACATCCTTCCGACGGGCGCGGGGTGGATGCTGGCGCTCACGCTGCTGGTGCTGCTGGTGGCGTCGATCAATTTCCAGCTCAACCTGGGCTATCTGCTCACTTTCCTGCTGGCGGGCAGCGCGGTGGCGGGCATGCATGTGTGCCATGCCACGCTGCGGGGGCTGACGCTGCACCTGGTGCCACCGGAGCCGTGCTTCCTGGGGCAGAGCGCGGTGTTCGAGATCCATCTGTCGAGCACGCGCAAGTCGCCGCGCCACGGCATCGCGCTGGCGGTGCATGGCGGCGCACCGCATTGGGCGTGGACGGACGTGCCCGCCCAGGGCACGGCCAGCGTGCAGGTGGCCTTCCAGCCGCAGCGCAGGGGCCTGCACGACGTGCCGATGCTCACGGCCGAGACGCGCTTCCCGCTGGGCACTTTCCGGGTGTGGACGCTCTGGCGCCCGGCCGCGCAGGTGCTGGTCTATCCGCGCCCCGAGCTGCCGCCGCCGCCGCTTCCCGCGGGCGAGCCGAGCCCGGGCGGCGCGGGCAGCGCGCCGGCGCAGGGCATCGGCGAGTTCGACGGCGTGCGCGCCTACCGGCGGGGCGATCCGCTCAAGCTCGTGGTCTGGAAGAAGGCCGCCCGGTCGATCGCCACCGGTACGGACGACCTCGTGAGCCGCGACGCGCAGCAGACGCAGCGGCAGGAGTTGTGGCTCGACATGGCGCTCACCAGCCTCACCGACCCCGAGGCCCGCATCTCCCGCCTCGCCTCCTGGGTGCTGCAGGCCGAGCGGCAGGGCCTGGACTACGGCCTGCGGCTGCCGTCGGGCGAGATCGCCCAGGGCAGTGGGCCGGCCCACGAGCGGCGCTGCCTGGAGGCACTGGCGCTGTGCTGACCACGATCCATCCTCCTCTCCCGGGCCCTCCGCCGGAAGGCCGCTCCGCATGACCGCGCTGCGTCGGACGTTCTCGAACCTGCCGCGCGAGACGCGCGACACGCTGTTCCTGCTCGCCACGGTGGGCTGGGTGGTGCTGCCGCTGGCGCCCTACCTGCCCGCGTGGACCACGGCGCTCGCCGCCGCCGTGCTGGTCTGGCGGGGCGTGCTCGCGCTGCGCGGCCGTCCGCAGCCGGGGCGCTGGCAGTTGGGCGTGCTGCTGGCCGCATCGGTCGCGCTCACGGTGGTGTCGCACGGCACCATCGTCGGCCGCGACGCGGGCGTCACGCTCATCGTGATGCTGCTCGCGCTCAAGACCATGGAAGTGCACGCGCGGCGCGACGCCATGGTGCTGTTCTTCCTGGGCTTCTTCACGATGCTCAGCAACTTCTTCTTCTCGCAGTCGCTCGCGACGGCCGCCGCGATGCTGGTCGCACTGCTGGGCCTGCTGACCGCCCTGGTCAACGCCCACATGCCCGTGGGCCGGCCGCCGCTGTCCGTGCCGCTGCGGCTGGCGGGGCGCATGGCGCTGCTGGGCGCGCCGGTCATGCTCGCGCTGTTCCTGCTGTTCCCGCGCATGGCGCCGCTCTGGGGCATGCCCAGCGAGAACCCGACGGGCCGCAGCGGACTGTCGGGCCGCATGGAGATCGGCAACGTGGCCTCGCTCGCGCTCGACGACGGCATCGCCCTGCGCGTGCGCTTCGAGACGCCGGGCGGCGAGCCTCCACCGCAGAGCGCGCTGTATTTCCGGGGGCCGGTGTTCTCGGCCTTCGATGGGCGCGAATGGTTCGCCTTCGGCCAACCGGGCGCTCCGGCGGCGTCCTGGCGCCCCCCGGCCCCCCCGTCACTGCAGGTCGAGGGCGAGCCCCTGCGCTACGAAGTCACGCTGGAAGCGCTGCGCGTGCCCTGGCTGCTCACGCTCGATGCCGCACCCGAGTCGCCCGTACTGCCGCCGGGCCTGCGCGCGTCGATGGCGCCCGAACTCTCCTGGGTCGCGAGCCGCCCCATCAACGAGGTGCTGCGCTACCGGGCCGCCAGTTACCCGCGCTTCACGCACGGCCCGATGGAAGAATCTCCGCGGCTGCGTCCGTACCTGGAACTGCCCGAGGGGTTCGATCCGCGCACGCGTGCCCTGGCCCGGCAGATGCTGGCGGAGCCGGCCGTCGCCGCGGGCGGCGCCGCGGCCTTCGTGCAGGCCGCGCTGGAGCGGCTGCGCACGGGCGGCTACAGCTACACGCTGGAGCCGGGCGTCTACGCCGAGCACACGGCGGATGCCTTCTGGTTCGACCAGAAGGCGGGCTTCTGCGAGCACATCGCGTCGGCCTTCGCAGTGCTGCTGCGCGCGGCCGGCATTCCGGCACGCATCGTGACGGGCTACCAGGGCGGCGAGATGAATGGCGTGGACGGCTACTGGACCGTGCGGCAGGCGGACGCCCATGCCTGGACCGAAGTCTGGCTCGCGGGCCGCGGCTGGGTGCGCGTGGACCCGACCGGAGCCGTCTCGCCGGCCCGCATCGGCAACTTCCAGCGCCTGCAGGCGCCGCGCGGCGTGTTCGGCACGGCGGTGGACACCGTCATCGGCCGCGGCATCGCCGCCCGGGCGCGCGCCGTGTGGGAGGCCGTCAACAACCGCTGGAACCAATGGGTGCTCAACTACACGCAGAGCCAGCAACTGGACCTGCTCAAGGCCCTGGGCGTCTCATCGCCCGACGCGCAGGACCTGGCCCGCGTGCTCGGCGCGCTGGCCGCGGCCGCGGCGCTGGCCGGCGTCGGCTGGAACCTGTGGGAGCGCCGCAGGCAGGACCCCTGGCTGCGGCTGCTGGACCGGGCGCG
>CP028296.1:3413410-3424659 GCA_003029925.1 Paracidovorax avenae
CGGCCTGCCCCTGCCCGGCCACCTGCCGCCGCGCGCCATGGCGCAGCAGGTGCGGGACCGTTTCGGCGAGTCCGCTGAACCGGCCGCGGGCTGGCTGCTGCGCATGGACCAGGCACGTTATGCCCGCGATCCCGGGGCCACGCTGGCGGGCCTGCGGCGGGAACTGCGCGGCCTGCGCTGGCCCTCCTCCGGCAACCCTTCGGTGCGCCACTGAACGCGGGCCCGGCCCGCCGCCCTCTTTTCCGCCCTGTCTCCGACCTGATGCCTTTCGCGATGCCTTTCGTCCGTCCCACCGCCCTCCTCGTCCTCGCCTGCGCCACCGCCCTGGTCCTGCCGCCGGCCGCCCTGGCCCAGAAACCCGCCAGGAAAAAGGAGAAACAGGCCACGCCGGAAGTGCTGTACGCGCAGCGGCCCGAGGCCCTGCGCTTCGCCGACGACCTCGCCGAGCGCCGCGGGCTGGACCGCGAATGGGTGCGGCAGGCCATCGGGCAGGCCCGGTTCCTGCCGCAGGTGCCGCGCCTCATGCTGCCGGCCCCCAGGGGCACCGCCAAGAACTGGACCGCCTACCGCGCGCGCTTCGTGGAGCCCGTGCGCATCCGCGCGGGCGTTCGCTTCTGGAACGAGCATGCCGACACACTCGCGCGCGCCGAGCGCGAATACGGCGTGCCGGCCGCGATCATCGTCGGCATCCTGGGCGTGGAAACGCTCTACGGCCAGCACATGGGCGGCTTCAGCGTGATGGACGCGCTCGCCACGCTGGCCTTCGATTTTCCGGCCGCGCACCCACGCGCCACGGAGCGGCAGGCCTTCTTCCGGGGCGAACTGGAGCAGTTCCTGACGCTGGCCGACCGTGTTGGCACCGACCCCTTCGCCCTGCGCGGCAGCTACGCGGGCGCCATGGGCATGGGCCAGTTCATGCCCACCAGCTGGGCGCGCTGGGCGGTGGATTTCGACGGCGACGGCCGCATCGACCTGTTCAACAGCCCGGCCGATGCGATCGGCTCGGTGGCCAACTACTTCCAGGCCCACGGCTGGGTGAGCGGGCTGCCCACCCATTACGCCGTGGCCTTCGACGAAGGCAGCCTGCGCCTGCCCGAGCTGCTCGCGCCCGACATCCTGCCCAGCTTCACCGCCGCTGGAATGCAGGAGCGCGGCGCCCGCCCCCTGCCGGCGGAAGGCGTCTCCCTGCAGCCGGACGCCGCTGGCCCCCTGGCGCTGATCGAATTGCAGAACGGCAGCGCCCCCGCGGCCTACGTGGCCGGCACGCGCAACTTCTACGTGGTCACGCGCTACAACTGGTCCAGCTACTACGCGATGGCGGTGATCGAGCTCGGACGGGAAGTGGCGGCGGCGCGGTAGCGCGTAGCCTGCGGGGCGCCTGCCCCCGACCCGGCAGGCGGACCTTCCGGTGGCGCCTCCTGCCGCCTCGGCATCGCCGGGCCCGGGCCGTTGCGGCCCGGCTGCCGCGTGGGTGTCGCGGATCGAGCGAATGCTGCCGGAACGCCCCGGCAGCGCCATCCACACGCCAATCGGTTATCGCACGCCGTCAAAAAACGATTGGTCCCGCCGCAGCAACTTCCCTAGCATGGCCTCGCCAACTCGGCAGTTGATCGAGAAGCAAAGGCCCCGCCACGCTGGGCCACCTTTCTCCGCGAAAGGTTTCTGGCGCGCGGAACTGCAAGGCAGGCTTTCATCCGGTGCCCCGGAACGCACCCCGCACCGGCCGCCTGCCCTGAAACGACAACACATTGGAGACAGGAGTTCACTCATGAGAAAAACCCAGAAGTCCCTTCGGGCGCTCTTCGTGGCCGCCACGCTGGCCGTGTCCTTCGGCAGCGCGCAGGCCCAGTCCGGCGGCTACCTGCTGGTCCACTTCACCGGCGAGTCGGCATCGGGCGAGCAGACCTACATGGCAGTGAGTTCCGATGGAATGCACTGGACGGACCTGAACAACAGCCAGCCCGTCCTCATGTCCACCGTGGGGGAAAAAGGCGTGCGCGACCACTCCATCGTGCGCTCTCCCGACGGCTCCAAATACTGGATCCTCGCCACGGATCTGCGCATCGCCAACGGCAAGGGCTGGGACACGGCCATGCACCGGGGCAGCACCAAGCTCGTGATCTGGGAATCCTCCGACCTGGTGCACTGGTCCGCGCCGCGCCTGGCCGACGTGGCCGGCGCCATTCCGAGCGCGGGCTGCGCCTGGGCGCCCGAGGCCATCTGGGACCCGGCATCCAACGCCTACATCGTGTACTGGACCACTATCTCGCCGCTCAACGGCGTGGACAAGCCCCGCATCTACTATGCCAAGACCACCGACTTCGTGACCTTCACGGCGCCCCGGCTCTACATTGATCGGCCGGGCGACCAACCCATCATCGACACGCAGATCATCGAAGTGGCGGGCAGTGTGGGCGGGTACCAATACGTGCGCGCTTCCGGCGATGGCCAGATCACGCTGGAAGGCAGCCAGTCGGTGCTGGGCGCGTGGACGACCATCGGCGATCTGTCGCAGGTGGGCCTGACGGGCCAGATGGTCGAAGGCCCCATCCTCTTCAAGTTCAATGGCGAGACGAAGTGGGGCTTGTGGGTCGACCAATATGCATCGGGCAAAGGCTACCTGCCGCTCACCTCGGTCAACATGGGCAGTGCCCAGAACTGGCAGATCGCCTCGGAAGGCTCATATCACCTGGGCGCGAGCCACAAGCGCCACGGCGGCATTCTGAGCCTGAACGATGCGGAGCTGAGCCGCCTGCAGGCGCAGTGGGGCGGCACCACTCCGATCCACCGGCTGCAGTCCAGCAACTTCCCCGATCGGTACGTGCGGCACGCCAATTTCACGTCGGTACGCATCGACGCCAATGTCTCGCCCGAAGACGATTCGAAGTTCCGCATCGTCAAGGGACTCGCCGACAATGCAGGCTACGTGTCCTTCGCGTCCGTCAACCAGCCAGGTTACTACCTGCGCCAGAAGAACTTCGCATTCGAACTCGCTCCGTATGACGGATCGCCCCAGTTCGCGGCCGATGCCACCTTCGCAGAGGTGCTCGGCCTGGCCGACACGACGGGCTCATCGTTCCAGTCCTACAGCCAGCCGAACTACTACATGCGCCACTATGCCTACCAGTTGCGCCTCGATACCATCGGCGACGACGCGACCTCGCGCAGCGACGCCACGTTCCGCATCACCGACTGAAGCCGCGGCACGCCGGATCGGTCCGGGCGCCGCCTGTCGCAGCGCGGGGGCATCTCCGGCTGCTCGGCCGCGATCCGCCGCACCACGCGGAACCCGTAGCCCGCGCCCTCCACGTCGAACGGCACGCCCCCGCGCTCCATCGATTTGGCGAGCGATTCGAACATGGGCTGCATGCGCACCTAGTCGTCGGCAGGCACTGGTCCGCCCCGGGTATCTGACCTGCATCAACGTGGATGGATTGCACCGCCCCTGCGGAGGCGCGCCACCTAAAATAGATTCATATTCAATGAATCTTTAATGCTGCGGAAGGACTGCCCGCCATGGCCACGCTGCTCACCATCGACGAACCACCGCGCACGCCAAGCCACGGCGCCTCGCTGTCCGCGCTGTTCGCGCTCGGCTTCCGCCCCTTCTACCTGCTGGCAGCGGCCTTCGCGGCCATCTCGGTCCCGCTGTGGGCGCTGCAGTTCGCCGGGTGGCTGGGCCGGCCCTACCTCGCCGGACCGCTCTGGCATGCGCACGAGATGCTGTTCGGATTCGCGCTCGCGGTGATCGTGGGCTTCCTGTTCACTGCCGGCCGCAACTGGACGGGCCAGCCGACACCCGCCGGAGCGGGCCTGGCGGCGCTGGTGGCGCTCTGGCTGGCGGCGCGGGTGCTGGTGCTCACGCCCTTCACGACGGCCGCAGCCTGGGCGAACATCGCCTTCCCGCTGGCGGCGGCCATCGCGCTGGCCGTGCCGCTCGTGCGAGCGCGCAGCCGGCGCAACTACTTCTTCGTGGGCCTGCTGGCGATGATGGCCGCGGCGGCGGCCTGCATCCATTTCGCGCCCGCCGGCACGGGCGCCCTGCCCTGGCGCGGCGTGCAGCTGGCACTGGATGCGGTGCTGTTCATCCTCTGCGTAATGGGCGGGCGCGTGATTCCGATGTTCACGCAGAACGGCGTGCCCGGCACCCGGCCGCGTCGCAATGCGCGGCTGGAGCAGGCAGCGCTGGGCGCGGTGCTCGCGCTCATGGCGGCCGATGTCGCGGGCGTGGAGGGCCTGCCGCTCGCGGCGCTGGCATCAGTCGCCGCCGTGCTGCACGCATGGCGCTGGTGGCTCTGGCAGCCCTGGAGCACGCGCCGAGCGCCGCTGGTCTGGGTACTGCATGCGGGCTATGCCTGGGTGCCCGTGCACCTGCTGCTGCGCGCCCTGGCGGCCACCGGAGCGGTGGCCCCCACGCTGGCCACCCATGCGCTCACCGTCGGCGCCATCGGCGGCCTCGTCGTCGGCATGGTCACGCGCACCGCGCGCGGCCACACGGGCCGGCCGCTGCGCGCAGACCGGTGGGAGGCGGCCTGCTACGCGCTGGTGCTGGCCGCCGCCTTCGTGCGCGTCGCCGGGCCGCTGGCCGCGCCGGCCCACCTGCTGCATGCAGTGCTGGTTTCGGCCGTGCTGTGGTCGGCCGGTTTCGGGCTGTATGCGCTGCGCTACGGGCCCCTGCTCTCCCGCCCCCGGCTCGACGGCCGGCCCGGTTGATCACGGGAGCACTGCGCCCCTTTCCGCGGCGGCCACGTGCTGCGGCCCGGGTAAGGCGCCTCAGTGCCCGCCAGCCTTCGTCCCGACCCCGCCGCGGTAGCTGGCCAGAAGGAAGAACACGGCCACCGCCAGCAGCCCGATCAGTGCCGCGGAGGTGTTCAGCAGCACCCGGTGGGCGACCGAGAAGGCCGCCTGCCCTGCCCCGATCAACGCCGCCGCCGGGCCCTGTGCCAGTTGCTGCGCGACCACGTAGGCATCGCCGATCGAACGGGCTGCCTGGGCGGCGAGCGGCGGTGCGAGATCCGGCGGCAGCGCGATCGCGTGGCTGAACACGACGGACATGAACACCCCGAACAGGGTGATGCCCAGGCCACTGCCCAGCTCGTAGCAGGTGGCCTCCAGCGCCCCGGCCGCACCGGCCCGGTCCGACTCGACCGCCCCCATGATCGCGATGGACGATGCCGTCAGCCCCACGCTCAGCGCCAGCCCGAGCAGCGCCAGCGCCGCGGCCACGGGCACGCCGCCCTCGTGGAAATCCGCCCGGGCCAGGTAGGCCAGGGCCGCGCCGGACACCGCCAGCGACAGGCTGGCGACCCGGCGCAGGCCGAAGCGGTTCGACAGGGTACCCGCCAGGGGCCCGCCCACGGCTGCCGCGGCCATGATCGGCACCATGAAGAGACCGGCCTGCAACGGGCTCTTGCCCAGCACGTATTGCAGCTCCTGCGCCAGCGTCAGTTCCACGCCGGCCAGGGCGCCGCTCGCGACGACCGCCATGGCGATGCCGGCGAGGATCGCGGGGCGCGAGAACAGCGACAGATCCAGCATCGGCGCCGCCGAGCGCAGTTGCAGGCGCGCGAACACCGCCAGCAGGGCCGCCCCGGCCGCCAGCGCCGATGCCGCCACGGCCGGCGGCTGCCCGCCCCCGAAGCCCGACTTGAGGCCGTACACCGCGGCGATCATGCCCGCGATCAGCAGCAGCGCCTGCCCGGCAGGCCACCGGCCGGCCACCGTGCGCTCCGACCTCGGCAGCAGCAGGAACACGGCCGGAAACACGACCAGCATCACCGGCACGTTGATGAGAAACGCAGCGCCCCACCAGAAATGCTCCAGCAGCGCCCCGCCGACCAGCGGCCCCACGGCGGCCCCCGCCGCGCCCACGGTGCCCCAGAGGCCCAGCGCCATCGCGCGCTCCCGCTCATCCTCGAACGTGCGTCGGATGATGCCCAGCACGCACGGCATGATCATCGAGCCGCCGAGCGCGAGCAGCACGCGCGCCGCGATCAGCAGCGACGGGCTGGGCGCGAACGCCGCCAGCAGCGACGCGATGCCGAAGACCGCGAGGCCCGCGAGCAGCAGCCGCCGGTGGCCGGTGCGATCCGCCAGCGTCCCCATGGGTACCAGCATGCCCGCCATGAGCAGCGGATAGATGTCGATGATCCAGAGCACCTGCGTGCCCGATGCGCTCAGTGCCAGTGTCAGCGACGGCACGGCGATGTGCAGGATCGTCATGTCGATCACCACCGGCAGGAAGGCCAGCATCACGGCGGCCAGGACCAGCCACCGCTGCGCGGAGGATGTGGAAGGAGAAGACAACGCGGACATGCACCACCCGAATAAACGCAATGCCGTGGAATATAAATACATACGTATTTATTTCAACCCAAGGCCCTCGGATTCCAGGGCACAATGCCGTCCGGAACGCCAGCCATGGGCAGAAAACCGACCATCACCCGCGACAGACTGCTCGACCTCGCGCAGCAGATCGTGCGTGCCGAGGGCGCCAGGGGCCTCACCATCGATGCCCTGGCCAGGGCCGCCGGCATTTCCAAGGGCGGCGTGCAGTATTCGTTCGCGTCCAAGGAGGATCTCGTCCGCGGGCTGGTCGCGCGCTGGACGCAGGCGTTCGACGCGGCGATGGCGGCGCAGGACACCGGCACCTCCGCCCTCGGCTTCGTCCGTGGCTACATCGGCGCCATGCGATCCTCCGGCACCGCCACGGACGCGAAAATGTCAGGCCTGCTCATCGCCTACCTGCAGGACCCCGACAACCTGCGCGAGATGCGGGCGTGGTACGAGGAAGTCCTCGAGCGCCTGGGTGGCGCCCTGCCCCAGGCGCGCGCGGCCCGCGTCGCCTTCCTGGCCGTGGAAGGCCTGTTCCTGCTGAGGATCGGCGGCATCGACGACAGCGCGCGCTGGATGGCCCTTCTGGACGATATCGACGCCCTTCTCGGCCAGATCACCAGCACCTGACGGTTTCCCAGCTCTTCTGTAAGCAGCTGTGCTTGGCCTGCGTCGGCAACGCCCGTCTATGGCATTCCGGCAGTCCGCGGTGCCCCCTGCGGAAAGCGGAAACGCCGCCGTGGGGCCAGCAAGCCTCCGAACACGCGCTTACAAGGCCTCCCGGATCCGGTGCCTATCATCCCTCCGCCTTCCGCGGAGCGGAATCGTGTACACCGCTTTGCCTCTCCGCCGGAGGGCCAGACCCATATCCAACACCCTCGGGAGAAAAAACACATGCACACATCCTTCCATAGCCGGGGCCTGCTCGGCCTCGCCAGCACCCTGGCGCTCGCCGCGCTGGCGGCCTGCGGCGGAGGTGGTGGCCCCCCTGCCGACACCGCGCGCAGCGAACCGGCCGGCGCCGCGGCGCAGGCGGCGCCCACCGATGCGAACGCCACGGTCACCGCCGACACCCGGGCCACGACGGCGGCCTGCGATGCCCCCACCCCGATGGCCGTGCCGGCCACCGGCACCGTGGTCGGCAACGGCACGCCCCAGAGCTGTACGCTGCAGGCCCTCGCCCAGGCCGTGGAGGCCGGCGGCCACGTCACCTTCGCCTGCGGCAGCGCGCCCGTCACCATCGCCGTCACGCGCGAACTGCGTGCGCCGCAGAACACGGTGATCGACGGCGGCAACCTCGTCACTCTGGACGGCGGCGGCAAGAACCGCATCCTCGTGTCCGGCAACAACCGATCTCTGTCGGTGCGCAACCTGCGCTTCATCAACGGCACGGCAGCGCAGACCATGGAGGGCGAAGGCATCGGCGGCGCCGTCTCCGGCCCCTACCTGAACCGCATCGAGGTGATCCACAGCACCTTCGAGAACAACAACGCCGGCCGTGGCGGCGGCGCGGTGGGGGTGGGGACCGCCGGCTCGCTGGTGATCGCCAACAGCACGTTCAAGAACAATGGCGCGTGGTACGGCGGCGCGGCGTACAGCCTGCTGTCGCCACTGACGGTGGTCAACTCGGTCTTCCAGGGCAACAGCGCCAACACCAGCGGCAAGCTCGGCGACGGCGGCGCCATCGGCACCGACGGGGCTTCCGCCAGCCCGAACGATGCCGAGGGCGGCGAGGTGCGCATCTGCGGCACGCAGATCACCGGCAACACCGGACGCGGCAACGGCGGCGGCGCCTACCTCTGGGTGTATCCGCCCGACCGCATCACCATCGACCGCACCACCGTGGCCAACAACCATGCTGAACCCAACGGCCGCAACAACCCCGGCACGGGCGGCGGCATGCGCGTGAGCAACGGTGCGATCACCATCCGCGATTCGAGCTTCCTCACCAACGCCAGCGACGGCAACGGCGGCGCGCTCTATCTGGATTGCGCTCCCAGCTGCGCCATCCGCAACAGTACCTTCCAGGGCAACTCCGCCAAGTCCTACGGCGGGGCCATCTTCGGCGATGGCCACCAGGACAGCAACGTCACCTTCGCCGGCAACAGCGCGGGCGGGCACGGCGGCGCGCTCTTCGGCAAGAACTTCACGCTGCGCAATACCGTGTTCGTGGACAACACCGCCGGCAACCCCTGGAAGCAGGCGATGTCGTGCAACAACACCGGCACGGGCGACCACGTCGTGCAGTGGCAGACAGCCACCGCCAACGGCGGGGGCGACCGCTGCATCCAGAACGTGACCGCGGCCAACCCGGTGCTCGCCGCCCCGGCCGACAACGGCGGCCCCACGCCGACCATGCTCCCCGGCTCCGGCAGCGCCCTGCTGAAGGCGGGCGCCGGCTGCGAATCCACCGACCAGCGCGGCGTGGCGCGCGACACCAGCCGCTGCGACATCGGGGCCGTGGAAGTGCGGTAAAACCCGGCCAGGGCCGGGCGCCTGCCCGGCCCTGGTCCAGCCGGCGTATCGCGGCGGGGCGGTCAGTGCATACCCGCGTAATCCTGCTCGTAACGGCCGAAATGGCCCGTGGCCTGGGCGTTGCGCAAGGATTCTTCTTCCGATGCGATGACCGGTTGGATATCTCCATCGGCGGTGATCCGGCTGTACCAGGGCCCCGGATTGTCGAGCCCCGCCCGCTGCAGCGACTGCCGCGCCTCGCGGTAGTAGGCCTGGCAATTGCTCACCGAGTTGTATTCGATCCGTTCCACACCCTCGGCATAAGCGCGGGGATGCATGCCCGTCACGGCAGCCTGATGTACGTGTGCAGAGAATGCGCTCGCCAGGGAAGCGTTGGTCAGCTCGAAAGCCACCATGGCCATGGCGTGGACGCGGCTGCGCGCATTGACCTCTCCCACCACCACGGCACGCCGGCCCCCGTCGAAGTACGCCGTGGCCACCTCGGGATCGATCCGGATGTCCACGGGACCGTCATTCCGGACGGTTGCCATGGTCCGCCGGAAGGTCGGGGAATCCACGAACACCATGAAAAGATCCCGCATCGCCTGGGTAAGCCGCTCGTCGTCACCGTCATGCCTCAAGGTGGTGGAGCAAAGCGCCTGCCATTCCTGTGCCCGCTGCTGGAGCACGGCGGGCGATGGAAACGGCTGCGAGCCCGCCACTGCGTGCAGGCCGGCGATGCCACTCCACGCCGGAACGTCCCAGGCAGTTCCGGCCGGTGCGCCGTGGAACCCACCTGTCACGGCCCCGTGCCAGGCATCGGTGCCCCCATGGTCATCCTGCCAGGCTATCGGGCCTCCGTGGCCGGAAGCAGACAACGGTTCGCTCGGCCAATGGGGCTCGGGAGAGGCAGCGCGGTGCGGAAGGGAAGGCAACGCCTCGCGCAGCGCATGGGTGGAAAACGAAGAGGAGCCCCGGGGCGACGCCGGAGGCGATGCGGCGGAGTTGCCGCGCGCAGAGGCCTGGTGCCGGAAAGCGGCATAGGCCGCGGGATCGTAAAAGGCGGGAGAGGTCTGAAAAAAGTCCATCACGGTGAAAGCAGAATGCTACTTTCCCGATCTTCGCGCCCCACCGGCAGCCCGGGCGGCGCGGCACGAACGCCCCTTCAGCCGTGCGAAAGCCTTTCCTGGTGCGGATGAAGCCTCACGGCCGCCGCATCTCGCACCGCGAGGGCATCTCGGCCTGCTCCGCCGCGATCCGCCGCACCACGCGGAACCCGTAGCCCGAGCCCTCCACGTCGAACGGCACGCCCGGCGTGCCCGCGCGCTCCATCACGCCGACCACCAGGGGCTGCTGGAACTGGTGGTCTGCGGCGCGCATGGCACCGGCCTGCCCGGCCAGCTGCACGCGCGAACTCTCCATCGCGCGTGCGACGGCGGTGGTGTCGGTCGTGCCGGCGCGTTCCATCGATTCCGCGAGCGATTCGACCATGAGCTGCATGCGCATGTGCACGTAGTCGTCGGCGGGGCTCGGGAACCGCTGGCGGAACGACCGATAGAAGGCCTCGCTCTCCTTCGTGGGCACGTTGGGCAGCCAGTCGGCCACCGCCACGACCTTGTCCACCCCGGCATCGCCCAGGGCCGCGGGCGCCCCCAGGGCATTGCCGTAGAAGGTGTAGAAGGTGCCGGCATAGCCCACCTCGCGCGCGGCCTTGACCAGCAGCGTGAGGTCGTTGCCCCAGTTGCCGGTGACGACGGCCTGCGCGCCGCTGGCCTGGATCTTCACCGCATAAGGAGCGAAATCCTTCACGCGACCTACGGGATGCAGTTCCTCGCCGAGGATCTTCACGTCCGGCCGCTGCACGGCCAATTGGCGGCGCGCCTCGCGCAGCACGGCCTGGCCGAAGCTGTAGTCCTGGCCGATCAGGTACGCGCCCTGCAGGCCCTTGTCGGCACGGATGGCCTGCATCAGGGCCGCCATGCGCATGTCGGCATGGGCATCGAAGCGGAAGTGCCAGAAGCTGCACTTCTCGTTGGTCAGGATGGGATCGACGGCGGAATAGTTCAGGAACAGCACGCGCCGCGCCGGATCACGCTCGTTGTGCTTGTTGATGGCCTCGATCAGCACGGCTGCCGTGGCCGACGAGTTGCCCTGCAGCACGACGCGCGCGCCGGCGTCGATGGCCGCGCGCAGCGCGGACAGCGCCTCCTCGTTCTGGCCCTTGCTGTCGTAGCGCTCCAGCACCAGCGGGCGCGCGCCGCCCGCTGCAGCGGGCAGCTTCACGCCACCACGGGCATTCACCCGCTCGGTGGCCCAGAGCACATTGCGGTACACGGCCTCGCCCGTGTTGGCGAACGGGCCGGACAGGCTTTCGATCAGCGCGATCTTGATGGGCGCGGCGGCGGGCAACGGCGCCGACGCGGCAGGCGTGGACGCGGTGGCCGGGCCGGCCGGCTGCGCCG
>CP028296.1:3424759-3434568 GCA_003029925.1 Paracidovorax avenae
GGCTGCGCCGCGCCCCACATCGCGAGGGCGGCCGCGAGCGCGGCGGTGGCGTGGCGGGCCACGGCAGGCGCCGGGAACGGGAAGCGGGCAATGGAAGCGTTCATGGAAACGATGATGGAACGGCAAGAAGGGGCCCCGCTGCGGCCGGGGGCATCTCGCCGGGAGCGCAGCGCCGGGCCCCGTGGGCAACGCCGGAGCAGGCAATGCCGCCCCGGCCGGGTCCGTCAGGGAAGGATGGAAGGCGGCCCCGAGGGAATCCCGGGCACCGAGGCCGCGGAAGCGGGGGGGACCGGCGGCGTCGCGAACACGGGGTACGGCAGCACCTCGGGCAGCGGGTCGGAGGCCGGCGCGCGCTGCGGTGCGACCGGAGAGGTTTTGACAGGGCCTTCGGCCGGATCCTTCACCTCGCCGGACTCGCGCGCCTCGCGCACCATGGCCTCGGTATCGGGCGTCTTCGGCACCTTGGGCGAGGCCTGCCCCACCTCCGTGGGTGCCTCGCGCGGCGGAATGAATCGGTCGAAGACCTGGAAGAAACGGTCGTAGAAGCGTGCGTCGGTGACGGTTTCGCTGCCCACCTTCACGAGGGTGTCGTCGCTGGCCGTCACGGGCAGGGACAGCGAGCCCAGCGCCCCCACGCCGAGCGAGGCCGAATTGTTGATCTTCTTGATGACGTAGCGGTCCTGCAGGGCGCTGGCGAAGACCGCCGTGCGCTGCTTGTCCGCCCCTTCGGAGGCGCAGACGACGCGCATTTCCACCTGGTAATGGATGTCGGTGGACGGCTGGAAGTACTTGCGGCCGGCCACCACCTCCGCGCTGGCCGTGCCCACGAGGTAGCCCTGGCTCAGCAGCGCGCGGCGGGCGCCCTCGCACACCCTGGCGGGGGGCGCGTCGAGGTGGCGCGTGTAGATGCTGGCATTGGTGTTGAAGTCGTCGGGATCGAAGCGGGACGCCCGGTCCAGACCCGGCATGGAGTTGGGCACTCCCGCGCAGCCGGCCAGGCCGATCAGGGCGCACGCCGCCGCCGCGGCGCGCAACGGGCGGGCATGGGGGCTGGAATACGGGCGCGGAATGTCTTGGAGGCGAAAAGGCATGGGCATGGCGGCAGGATTCCTGACCCTGCATTGTGCTGGTTGCGATTTGGCGCGCCTGCGAAGGGGTTGTAACCCCTCGCAACCGCCGGGATGTGACGCGGTGGCGCCGCGCGGGTTCCGTGAGGCGCGGCTCTTGAAATGCGGCGGCCGGTGCGCATCTGCATCCCAAGCGGCGAACCCGGGCGCCGCGTCCCACAGCGTTCCAGGCGCCCCGTGCGCCGCCCCTTTTCAAGGAGTTCCGACATGTTCTTCGCCCCCGTCATCCGCCGCGCCGCCTATGGCACCCGTCCCGCCGCCCCCGCTGATTTCGCCCTGCAGCGCTTCATGCAGAGCACCCTGGCCAGCCAGGGCACCACGGTGTCGCAGGATGACAAGACCGTGACCCTGCAGATCGACGTTCCGGGCCTGGCCCGCGAACAACTCAACGTGACCATCGAGGGCCAGCAGGTGCGGCTCTCCAGCGTCGAAGGCGCGCCCCGCCAGGTGCAGCGCGCCTGGGAACTGGCCGACGAGATCGACGCATCCGCCAGTTCCGCCAGGCTCGAGAACGGCGTGCTCACGCTGGTGCTCGCCAAGGTGGTGCCGCAAAGCCGCGCCACCCAGCTCGCCATCGGCTGATCGGCGCATCCGGCTCCGCCCTCGGTTGTCGCCCTTGCGCCCGTGCCTTCGCTGGCCCGGGCGCTTTTTTTGTGCCCGCGTACCCGCTTGCCTGTGCAGGGCCCGCTACGCCAGCGCGTCCAGCGGCCAGCGCGGCCTGACGTCGAACGCGTACTCGCGGTTGGGGGCCTCGCGCCCCGCCTGCAGGCGCATGGCGGCTGCCATGGCGATCATGGCGCCGTTGTCGGTGCACAAGTGCAATTCGGGATAGTGCACACGCACGCCCATGCGGGCGCAGGCGGCGTCCAGTTGCGTGCGCAACAGCTGGTTGGCGCCCACGCCGCCAGCCACCACCACACGGCGCAGGCCGGACTGCTGCAGCGCAGCCAGTGTCTTCTTCACGAGCACATCGACGATGGCCGCCTGCGTGCTGGCGGCCAGGTCGGCCTTGCGCGCGGGCAGGTCGTCGCCGAGCTTCTTCGCCTGCGTGAGCACCGCCGTCTTGAGGCCGGCGAACGAGAAATCGAGGTTGCCGCTGTGCAGCAGCGGCCGCGGCAGCTTGAAGGCCGCGTCGTCGCCCTGCTCCGCCAGCCGGGACAGCGCGGGCCCGCCCGGGTATCCCAGGCCCAGCAGCTTGGCGGACTTGTCAAACGCCTCGCCGGCCGCATCGTCGATGGTCTCGCCCAGCAATTCGTAGCGGCCCACGCCGTCCACGCGCATCAACTGCGTGTGGCCGCCCGAGACCAGCAGCGCGACGAAGGGGAATTCCGGCGGGTCGGCGCTCAGGAAGGGCGACAGCAAATGGCCCTCCAGGTGGTGCACGCCCAGCACTGGCCGGTCCAGCGACGCACCCAGGGCGCAGGCCACGCCCGCCCCCACGAGCAGCGCACCGGCCAGGCCCGGCCCGCGCGTGTAGGCCACCACGTCCACCTCCGCGAGGCGGCAGTCCGCCTCGGCCAGCACGGTCTCGGTCAGCGGCAGCACGCGCCGGATATGGTCGCGGCTCGCCAGCTCGGGCACCACGCCGCCGTAGGCCTGGTGCATTTCGATCTGGCTGTGCAGGGCATGGGCGAGCAGCGTGGGCACGCTGCCGTCCGCCGGCGCGCGCACCAGGGCCACGCCGGTTTCGTCGCAGGAGGATTCGATTCCGAGGATCAGCTGGCTCATGGGCCTGCAAGTGTAGTGGGGCCTTTGCTGCCGCACGAAAATCGCCCCCGACAAAGAAAATCATTTTAATCATTTTTAATTAGATAAACGTTCTATTTGAAAAATTTGATCACACCAGGAAGAACAAACACTTACATTCAGCCGGTCCATCCACCTCTGCCGGCATGCGTGGCCGAACCCGCTGCAGTACCGGCAACGCTCTTCCGGGAGATCCGCCCATGCCCCGTCCCCACACCTCCCCGTTCCGTCCCGGCCACGGAGGGCGCGGCCGCTCCGCGTGGCCGCTGGCCGCGCTGGCGATGCTGCTCGCATCCTGCGGTGGCGGCTCCGGCACCGACTCCATGGCCGCCCGCGATGGCGACATCGCCGCGAGCGCAACCACCCTGTCCTCGTCCGGGGACCTGCCGGCTCCCGTTCCTGCCGCCCTGGTGGCGCAACCGACGTTCCATGTCGCGCCGGTGCTGCTGCCCGAGCCCGCTTCCCAGGATGCGGCCACGGGCGACCCGATGCAGCCGCGAACGACCCCCATCGATGCCGGCGTGGCGGCGCTGTCCACGCGGCAGCTGACCCCGGACCGCATCGAGGCCGCCATGGCGCAGAGCCTGCGCGCGCCCTCCGGCAGCGGCGCGCAGGAAGCCCGCGCCGCGGGCGTGGTCACCACGTACACCCCCGCCCAGGTGCGCGCGGCGTACGGCCTGCCGGCGCTGCCAGCGCCGGGCACGGCGCCGACCGCGCAGCAGGCCGCCCAAATGGGCGCGGGGCAGACGATCTACGTCGTGGCGGCACGCCACAACCCGAACGTGGCGACGGAACTGGCCACGTTCAGCCAGAAGTTCGGCCTGCCGGCCTGCGCGGCGAAAGTGCTGCCCGCCGCCACCGCCTTGCCCCTGCCCGCGCCGGCGGCCACCGCCGGCTGCGAACTGTGGGTGGCCTATGCCACGGCCGCGGGCGGACTGGCGGGGACCGCGCCCGCCTACGACGCCGGCTGGGCCACGGAAATCGCGCTGGACGTGCAATGGACCCACGCCATCGCGCCGGCCGCGCGGATCGTGCTCATCGAGGCGCCCGACGCATCGGTCAACGCCCTCACGTCCGCCGTGCGGCTGGCCAACGCCATGGGGCCGGGGCAGGTGTCCATGAGCTTCGGCGCGCCGGAAGGCAGCTGGAGCGGCGGGCTCGAATCCACCTTCACCGGGACACGCATGGGCTACCTGGCGGCCACCGGGGATTCGGGCGCGGGCGTGATGTGGCCCGCCGCATCGCCGGGCGTGCTCGGCGTGGGCGGCACCTCGCTGACCTATTCCGGCACCGGCCCTCGCTCCGAAGCGGCGTGGTCGGGCACGGGCGGAGGCACCAGCGCCTACTTCGCGACCCCCGCCTACCAGCAGTCCGGGCTGCCCGGCGTGGGCTCGGTGCCCCGCCGCACGGTCGCCGACGTAGCCATGAACGCCGACCCGTCCACGGGCCAGTACGTGGCCGTGATCCCGCAGGCCGGCGGCGCCGCGCAGTGGCTGAGCGCCGGCGGCACCAGCCTGTCCACGCCGATGTGGTCGGGCCTGATGGCGGTGGCCGGCGCACTGCGCGCGCAGGCCGGCAAGGACGTACTGGGCCGGCCGCATGCCGTGCTGTACGGCACGGTGGGCGCGCAGCCCTCCAGCTATTCGGCCGGTTTCCTCGACGTGGCGGCCGGCAGCCATGGCACCTGCGCCACCTGCACCGCCCGCGCCGGCTACGACCAGCTCACCGGGCTGGGCACGCCACGCGCGGCGGACCTGCTCGGCCTGCTGGCCGGATCCACCGTGGCCGCACCGCCGCCGGCCGTCGGCAGCGCCGCGGTGAGCGGGCTGGCCGGGCAGCCGCTGTCCTTCACCGTCTCAGTGGCATCGGCCAACCCGGTCGGCTTCAGCCTGGCCGGCGCCCCAGCCGGCATGGCGGTGTCCGCCACGGGCGTGGTCACCTGGGCCGCGCCCGTGGCAGGCAGCTACGCGGTCGCCGTGACGGCGCGCGACACCAAAACGGGCCTGAGCGGCCAGGGCACCTACACGGTCACCATCGCGGCGCCCCTGCCGCCCTCCTTGCCGGGCGGCAGCGTCTCCGGCACCGCGGGCGTGCCGCTGTCGTTCAGTGGCGCCGCCACCTCCGTGAACCCTCTGCGCTACGCGCTGGGCGGCGCGCCGTCCGGCATGGTGATCGGCACGGACGGCGCCGTGGCCTGGCCGCGCCCCGTGCAGGGCACTTACACCGTGACCGTGGAGGCCACGGACACGCGCACCGGCCTCACCGGCCGCGGCACCTACACGGTACGCATCGCGGCGGCCGGCAGCGGCACGCCTCCGAGCGGGCTGTCGATCGCCGCCGCGCCCTGGACCGGCACGGCCGGCCAGGCGCTCACCGGCGCCATCACGGTCTCCGCCCCCGGAGCGACCTGGGTGTCGGTGACGATCACCGGCGCCCCGCTGGGCATGGGCTTCTCGATGCAGGGCACGACGGTGACCGCCCGCTGGCCCGCGCCCGTGGCCGGCAGCTACACGCTGGCCATCGTGGCGCGCGATTCCCTGGGCCGCACCGCACAGGCCGCAGTGCCGGTGTCCATCCGCTGAGCGCCCGGGGCGCCGGCCACGCGCTGCGGTCCTTCCGCCCTCACCAGCGGTCGGACCGCATGCGCAGCTCCCACTGGCCTGCGCGCATGCCGTACACGCCGACGGCGCCGTAGCGCTGCTCGCCCTTGTCGTCCCACTTCATGGTGCCGGTGACGGGGGCGTAGCCGTTGATGGCGTGGAGCGCCTTCGTGATCTCGCGCGGATCGGCCGACTTGGCCTGCTGGATGGCCGCCGAGAGCACGTAGGTGGCGTCGTAGCTGTAGTGGCCTCCGTAGGCCGGTGCCCGCTTGAAGGCGCGGTCGTAGCGGTCCAGGAACTGCCGGCCCGCGATGAACTCGCGCGCCTCCAGCACGGGCGAGGTGGCGTAGATGCCCGCGAGCTTGCGGTCGCCCTTGAGCATGTCGGTGGTCTTGATGGTGTCTCCGCCCAGGATGTTGACGCGGGTGTAGTTCGCCTGCACCAGCGCATCGATGAGGGCGAGCACCTGGAAGTCGTTGAGGGTGGTGACGACCACGTCCACCCGCTCCTGCTGCAGGCGGCCGGCCAGCGCCTTGAAATCGGTGGTCTTGTCGTCGAAGGATTCGCGCACGGCGACCTTGCGCTTTTCCTGGGCCAGCTGGGCGGCGGCCCCGTCCGCCAGGCCCTTGCCGTACGGCGTGCCGTCGTCGAGCACCGCGTAGCTGGCTGCGGACAGCTGCGTGGCGGCGAAAGAGCCCATGGCGCGCGCCTGCAGGGCGTCGTTCGCGACGAGCCGGAAGGTGCCCGGGAATCCCAGCTCCGTGAAGTGCGGATGGGTGGAAATGGCCAGTTGCGGGATCCCCTTGGCGGCGTAGATGGGCGCGGCCTCGATGCTGACGCCGGAGTTCAGGTGGCCCACCACGGCCACCACGCCCGATTCGACCAGCTGCTGCGCCACGGTCTTGCCGGTGGCGGCGTCCGCGCGATCGTCCTGGGCCACCACTTCCAGGGTGACCCGCTTGCCATCCACCATGAAGCCGGACTGGTTCAGTTCGTCCACCGCCAGCTTCACGCCATTGAGCATGTCCTGCCCCAGCGCCGCGAGCGGGCCCGACAGCGGCTGGGCCACGCCGATCTTCACCGTGTCCGGCACGCGGCTGCAGCCCGCCAGCGACAGCGCGGCGCACGCCATCGCCAGCCCTGCCAGCGCGGCACGCCGGCCGCCCCGTCCCACCACACCGTCCATCCCCTGCCTCGTCGTCTGCATCACGATCGCTCCATCCATTGAGTTCGGTTGATTCATGGGACGCAAGGTATATAAGAGCCTTGCCCCGTACGCTATCGGGTAACTCCTGCCTGATAGCAAGTTCCAATCCCGGCACGACGCGGCCGCGTTGCACCAATTTGGCGTGTTTCTTGCTGTACGCTGGGGGATATGAACGAGTCGCTGCGGATCGTGGTGGTGGCCCCGGACCTGTCCACGCCCGGGGAGGAGGACGAGCATGCCCAGGAGCAGGCCGAGCGTTCGCGCGCGCTGCGAATCGGCCTGCTGGAAAACGGCTTCAACCTGGTGGCGACGCTGCCGGCGGACGTGTTCCTGAGCGAGCGCATCGCCCAACTGCAGCCCGACATGGTGATCGTGGACGCGGAAAGCGCCGCGCGCGACGCACTGGAGCACGTGGTGATGGCCACGCGCGAGGCGCCCCGCCCCATCGTGCTGTTCACCAACGACGAGGACACCTCCCACGTGCGCGATGCCGTGGCCGCGGGCGTGACCGCCTACATCGTGGCCGGGCTCGCGCCGCAGCGCATCCGACCGATCCTGGACGTGGCGATGGCACGCTTCCAGCACGAACAGGCCCTGAAGGCCGAACTGGCCGACGCCCGCGGCGCGCTGCAGGACCGCAAGACCATCGACCGCGCCAAGGGCCTGCTCATGCAGCGCCACGGCCTCACGGAGCAGGCCGCCTACGACAAGCTGCGCAAGCTCGCGATGGACAAGGGCCTGAAGCTGGCGGAAGTCGCCCAGCGCATGCTCGATGCCTTCGAGCTGCTGGGCTGACAGGGGGTAAGGACCGAGGGGAGACTACATCAGTCCCTTGGCCTTCTCTTTCACCATCTTCTTGTAGAGCTCATAGACGGCCTTGCCCTCGTGGGGGGTCGCATTCAGTGCCGTGCCGTCCTTGATTCCTTTTTTGAGATTGTCGGGCAGCCCATCCGGATAGCTGTGCAACAAGCCACCCGCTTTCGAGTTGCGCCAGAGCTGCTTTCTCATCTTGGGATCGCCACCGTCACCCGAGACGTGCCGTTCGTCGAGGGGGCCTCGGCCTTCGTACTTCGTGCTCGCGGAAAAAGTCAGCCCCCTGGGCGCCATGGAAGAAGACGATTCCGCCGCGGCCCTGGGTGGGCGGTTCGCAGCGCGCGGCGGGCTGGCGGAGAGGTCCCAGTTGGCGACCTTGTCGTGGGATTCCTGCTGCGTACGCTCGGGCGAGCTGTTCGGGGACACGCTGAAGGTAGGGGACGAATTCCATCCGCGCCCTGTGATTCTGTTGAGCATGGGTATTGCTGAAAAATTGAATTGAAATTTCGCTGCACCGGTGGACGGTGCCACCGGGCAACACTGCCGCGATTTTTAGTGAATGCGACGCCTGGCGGCAGCGCAGGTCCGAAACGACGGCCCTCGACGCGAACTCCACGGGCCGGCATGCACAAACCCGTGGCACCCTGCGCACGAAGAGGGTGCGCCGGGCTTGCGGCACTGCACCATTCAGGCCCTGCGCGCACGGCTTTCCGCATCACCCGCGGCATCGCGTCAGGAGCAAACCGCTGGTGAATCCTCTGGCATAGGCCTTGCATAACCCCTGTCAGCACCCATCGCTGGGTCTTCGGGCTTTCCATCCAACGGCGGATGGCGTCCCGACCACCGGACAAAGGCGTCCCCACCCCTCGCGGCCACCGCCGCGAGGCGGTGTGGACGCCTTTTTTATTTCACTCTTCAAGGAAGCCCCGATGACCGATCTCTCGAAAACCAGCCTCCACCGCCGCACCGTGCTGCAGGCCGCCGCGGTGGGCGCCGCGGGCGTGAGCCCGGCGCTGCGCTCCCTGGTGCATGCCGCGGGCTCGGATGCGCCCGAGAAGAAGGAAGTGAAGATCGGCTTCATCCCGCTCACGGACTGCGCCAGCGTGGTGATGGCATCGGTGCTGGGCATCGACCAGAAGTACGGCGTGAAGATCATCCCCAGCAAGGAAGCCAGCTGGGCGGGCGTGCGCGACAAGCTGGTGAACGGCGAACTGGACTTCGCCCATGTGCTCTACGGCCTCGTCTATGGCGTGCACCTGGGCGTGGGCGGCCCCAAGAAGGACATGGCCGTGCTCATGACCCTCAACAACAACGGCCAGGCGATCACGCTCTCCAGGAAGCTCGCAGAGAAAGGTGCCGTCAACGGCGCGAGCCTGGCCAAGCTGATGGCCACGGAAAAACGCGAATACACCTTCGCGCAGACCTTCCCCACCGGCACGCACGCCATGTGGCTCTACTACTGGCTGGCCGCCAACGGCATCGACCCGATGAAGGGCGCCAAGGTGATCACCGTGCCGCCGCCGCAGATGGTGGCCAACATGCGCGTGGGCAACATGGACGGCTTCTGCGTGGGCGAGCCCTGGAACCACCGCGCCATCATGGACGGCATCGGCATCACCGCCACCACCACCCAGGCCATCTGGAAGGACCATCCCGAAAAAGTGCTGGGCACCACCTCGGAATTCGTGCAGAAGTATCCCAACACGGCCCGCGCCGTGACGGCCGCCATCCTGGAGGCCGGCCGCTGGATCGACGAAAGCCTGGCCAACAAGAACAAGATGGCCGAGACCATCGCCGGCAAGGCCTACGTGAACACCGGCGTGGACGCCATCAACCAGCGCATCCTGGGCCGCTACCAGGACGGCCTGGGCAAGACCTGGGACGACCCGGACTATATGAAGTTCTACAACGACGGCGCGGTGAACTTCCCCTACCTCTCAGACGGCATGTGGTTCCTCACCCAGCACAAGCGCTGGGGCCTGATCAAGGAGCACCCCGACTACCTCGGCGTCGCGAAGTCCATCAACCGCATCGACCTCTACAAGCAGGCCGCCGCGGCCGCCAAGGCCCCGCTGCCCAAGAGCGACATGCGCACCAGCAAGCTGGTGGACGGCATCGTCTGGGACGGCAAGGACCCCGCGAAATACGCGGACGGATTCAAGATCAAGGCCTGAGCGCCGGCCACCACCCCGATCACCCGCGAAGGAGTCCACCATGGTCAGCGCCGTCTTCCATGCTCCCCCGGAGCCCGCCACCGCAGCCACCGCAGAAGATCGTCTATGAAACCTCGGCCGTCTATGACGATGCCGTCCACCA
>CP028296.1:3453168-3489934 GCA_003029925.1 Paracidovorax avenae
CTTCCTCATGTCCGTCATTCTCCAAGTTGACGGACCTCACTTCCATTCAGGTGGTACGGCTGTCGGGGAGCACGTCAGAAACACTGTACCGGGTCATTGCCGAGTTAAGCCCATATCGAATTCTCGGCGACGATATGGAGGTGCTCTCTAAAGCTTTTCAGATATTTAGAGCGAGTGCACTTAAGTCTGGCGAAGGCCAATTTCTCACGCCGCAGCGAGTTATTAGGCCATGTGTAATGGCGCTTGAAATCACCTCACAAGACACCGTGATTGATCCAGCATGCGGAACTGGTGGCTTCTTACACGAAGCGCTACGTCAGGTGAAAGAAAATGAATTTCCTGATGAATCGGAGAGCTATCGCATAGTAAAGTATGCAAATGACAACTTATACGGAGTTGACATGGACAATATCGGGGTGAAACTAACAAAAGCGCTGATGATTGCATTCCGCGACGGTTCGACCCATGTTTTACAAGGAGACTCCGTACGCATTCACAACTGGAAAAGCAACTTCCCGCGCCTTGACCAGGAACTTGGCAGCGTTCACATGTCCGATGGCGTCGCCAGAAAATTCACGGTGGTAGTAACAAATCCACCATTTGGAGAAAAGTTAAAAATTTCTGCGGCCGATGCGCGTGCAAGCCGATACACCATTTCGCAGGCAGCAGCTGAAGGAAAGAAGGGAGGCTATGTCGACTTGGAAATTGGATTAGTTTTTCTGGAGCATGCGTACCGTCTCCTTCAAGTTGGTGGGAGAGTAGGGATAGTTCTTCCAGAGACTTATTTTTTCTCTTTCAGTTACAGGTGGTTGCCAAAATGGCTTGAAGGTCGATTTAAGCTGAGGGGAATGATTAACATAGCGATGGAAGCTTTTGAGGAATTTTGCCGAGCAAAAACCAATTTCTATATCTTCGAGAAGATCGCCGAAATTGATGCATAAGCAAACAAAACAAAGGAAGAACAATAATGATCTATAAGCCGTCGTGGTTCCGAGAAGATGAGGTAATGGTTTCGACTGCACCCACGTGCGGACTTACAAAAGGCGGTCGATTGCTTCCTCTCGTCAACAGACAAACTGGCAAACGTGTACAGATTTCCGACCCCGAAACGGGAGAGCCAATCGATGCCATCGACGATCAACTCAGAGCCGATATGGAAGCGCTGCGTGACGGCAATTTGACGCCCACGCTGAGGTTTGTTCCATTGGACGTCGTATCCATGCGCACTGCGGTTCCAACCTTCTTCGATCGGAGGTTCGATGATGCTTTTGATGCCGCCATGGCAACTGAGCGATTTCAAGATTTTTCGTCAATGACAATAGGAGCACTAGTAGAAAACAAATTGCTTTTTATTAGGAATGGTCATGGCTCACCAACGCAAAGCGTGCGCGTCGGCACTGTGCCTTATATAAAAGTAAGCGATCTGCGAGCTGGTCTTGTAAACATAAACCCTACGAATCGGGTCCCTACTGCTGTTGCAAGAGCATTCTGGAGAGGGAAAAATTCGGGGCTAAGGGAGTGGGATCTAATATGCCCAGAACGCACATCGAAAAACATCGGTGACTTTTGTATGCTTATGCCGGGCCAGGAGCAGGTAGTTACCACAAAGGAGGTAATCGTCCTTCGTCCAGGAGAGCGCGCCAACTTCGATGCCTTCTACTTAATGTGGGCGATGTCGTTAAACATTGTTCGCGATCAATGGCGCCGAGTTATTTTTATGCAAACAAATCGCGAGGATGTAGGAGAGCGATACTTTGAAATTCGTATACCCCTGCCAATTGACCGCGCACATGCCGATAAGGTTTCCGCGCCTTTTAAAGCATACTATGAGGGGTTGGCAAAGGCGCGGGACGGATTAAGAGAGTACTTGGAAGATCGCGACGAGCATCACTTCTTCCTCGGCACTGCAGCCGAGTCGATATCTGATATCGAGGCAGCCGAAGAGGACAGTGCCTTCGAAGAATCGGCTTTACTCGGGGCCTCTGCAGAACTACCCGCTCAATAGCTGGCTCAGCGGCTGGAGCGCACGAAGGGCCACACGACGGCGAAAACGGCCCAGACCACCGGGAAGACGAGCCAGGCTTTCAGTCCTGGGCATTGCCATAGGTCTCGCCGAAGCTCCAGAGGGTGAACACGACGAGCACGATGCCGGGCACTCAGCACCACGCGCTTGGCCCAGACGGCGCGCAGGTATTCGTCGCTGTCTGCGCAGAGCTGCCTCAGGGGCCAGACATTTCTGGCTATGGTCAGGTCTACCGCAAGGCTCGGTACCCTGCTTTCTTCTGCATGGCAGGAACGCGACAAACATTGGCAGATGCACGCGAACCTGCCATTGACATACCGCGTACGCTCACCGCTTCTTCCCGCTATTGCAGCCCTGCCCTCTTCGCCAAGGAGGGCAGCGGTTGCCGGCCGCCAGAGCCTTTACCTGCCCCACGATGACCACCACGACCGCAGATCCCGCGCAGCCCGCGCACCTCACCCCGCCGGCCTTGACGGCCACTGCAGCCAACCCGCCGACGCAGGACACCACGCCCCAGGGCTTCCTGCTCCCCATCGTCGGCGGCGCAGCCTTCGCCCATCTGCTCAACGACATGATCCAGGCGATGCTGCCGTCGATCTTCCCGATGCTGAAGGCGAATTTCTCGCTGAGCTTCGGGCAGATCGGGATCATCGCGCTGGTGTACCAGGTGACGGCGTCGCTGCTGCAGCCCTGGATCGGGTTCTACACCGACAAACATCCCAAGCCTTACCTGCTGCCGGCGGGCATGTGCATGACGCTGCTGGGCATCGCGCTGCTGGCGATGGCGCACAGCTATCCGATGCTCCTGGTCGCGGCGGCGGCGGTGGGCGTGGGTTCGGCCACGTTCCATCCGGAGGCTTCGCGCATCGCGCGGCTGGCGTCGGGCGGGCGGTTCGGCACGGCGCAGTCCACGTTCCAGGTGGGCGGCAACACGGGCACGGCCATCGGGCCGCTGCTGACGGCGGCGATCGTGATCCCGCACGGCCAGCCGGCGGTGGCGTGGTTCATGGTGGCGGCGCTGCTGGCGATCTTCGTGCTGTACCGGCTCACGACGTGGGTGCGGCACCACGGGGCGGCGAAGGCCCGTGGCCTGGCGCGCGGCGGCAGCGAGGGGCTGGACCGGGCCGGCGTGGTGCGGGCCGTGGCCGTGATCTGCGTGCTGATGTTCGCGAAGTTCGTCTATATCGCGTCGTTCACCAACTACTTCACGTTCTACCTGATCGAGCGCTTCCACGTGGGGGTGCAGACGAGCCAGATGTTCCTGTTCTTGTTCCTCGCGGCGGTGGCGGCGGGCACGTTCGCGGGCGGGCCGGTGGGCGACCGCATCGGCCGCAAGGCGGTGATCTGGATCTCGTTCCTGGGCGTGGCGCCGTTCGCGCTGGCGCTGCCGCATGTAGGCTTGGCGTGGACGGCGGTGTTCGCCGTCGTGATCGGGCTGGTGATGTCTTCCGCCTTCGCCGCGCTGGTGGTGTATGCGCAGGAGGCCGTGCCGGGCCGCGTGGGGCTGGTGTCCGGCCTGATGTTCGGGTTGATGTTCGGCATCGGCGGGATCGGCGCCGCCGGGCTGGGTGACCTGGCGGACATCCACGGCATCGTGTGGGTGTACGGCGTGACGTCGTTCCTGCCGCTGCTGGGGCTGGCGACGGCCTTGCTGCCCGATACGCGCAAGAAAGCCCGGGCCTGACCTGGCACGGGACGGTGCCACGGCCCGGCGCCGGGGTGCCCTCGTCCTACGCGACGACGGGCCGCGCCGCTGGCGCGGATGCCGGGCGGGCGGTGCTAGCTTCGAGCTTCGGCGGCTGCCGCCCCTGTGTCGGTGCCCGGGCCGGCCACGCTGATGAGCCATCGCGGCGCAGGCCGGGCGGGTGGCGGCGGCCGAGCCCCGAGGAAGAAAGGCCTCCATGCCCTCCCAGTCCAAGCCCCATTCCCCATCCCCATCCAGATCCCGGCGCACATCGCGCAGCGAACCGCGGCCCGCGGCGGAGCCATCGCCATCGCCATCGCCGCAACCCGCGCCCCGGGCCACATCGCCCGCCACGCCCGCCATCGACGGCTTCGTGCGCGTGCGCGGCGCGCGGGAGCACAACCTCAGGAACGTGGACGTGGACATTCCGCGCGATGCGCTGGTGGTGTTCACGGGCGTGTCGGGGTCGGGCAAGTCGTCCCTGGCGTTCGGCACGCTGTATGCCGAGGCGCAGCGCCGCTACCTGGAGTCGGTGGCGCCCTATGCGCGGCGCCTGATCGACCAGGCGGGCACGCCCGAGGTGGATGCCATCGACGGGCTGCCGCCCGCGGTGGCACTGCAGCAGCAGCGCGGCACGCCGACGGCGCGCTCTTCGGTGGGCAGCGCGACGACGATTTCCAGCCTGCTGCGGCTGCTGTATTCGCGCGCCGGGCAGTATCCGGCGCGCCAGCCCATGCTGTATGCGGAAGACTTCTCGCCGAACACGCCCGAAGGCGCGTGCCCGCACTGCCACGGCATGGGGCGGGTGTACGAGGTGACGGAGCGGTCTCTGGTGCCGGACGACCGCCTCACCATCCGCGAGCGCGCCGTGGCGGCCTGGCCGACCGCCTGGGGCGGGCAGAACCTGCGCGACATCCTCGTCATGCTGGGCCACGACGTGGACGTGCCCTGGCGCGACCTGCCGCGCAAGACGCGCGACTGGATCCTGTTCACCGACGAGCAGCCGGTGGTGCCCGTCTATGCGGGCCTGGACCGCCAGGCCGCGCAGGCGGCGCGCAAGGCGGGCACGCCGCCCAGCTACATGGGCACTTTCAGCAGCGCGCGGCGCCATGTGCTGCACAGCTTCGCGCACAGCCAGAGCGCCCGCATGCGCGAGCGCGCGGCGGCCTTCCTGGTGGGCAGCCCCTGCCCGGCCTGCGGCGGCAAACGCCTCAAGCCCGAGGCGCTGTCCGTCACCTTCGCGGGCCACGACATCGCCGAACTGGGGCGCCTGCCGCTCGGCGAACTGGCCCGCCTGCTGCAGCCCGCGGCGGAAGGCCGGCTGGGCGACAGCCTGCGCCCGTCCGGCGGATCGCGCGCGCCGGCCCGCCCGGGTGGCGACAGCCACCGGGCCCATATCGCGCGCCGCGTGGCCGCGGGCGGCTCGGCCCATGCGGCAGCGCCGGACGTGCGCCGCACGCCGGACCTGTCGGAAGAAAAGGTGCTGGCCGCCCAGCGGCTGGCCCAGGAGATCGGCGCGCGCATCGCCGCGCTGTCGCAGCTGGGGCTGCATTACCTGACGCTCGACCGCTCCACGCCCTCGCTGTCGTCCGGCGAACTGCAGCGCCTGCGGCTGGCCACGCAGCTGGGCTCGCAGTTGTTCGGCGTGGTGTACGTGCTCGACGAGCCCTCCGCCGGGCTGCACCCCGCCGACGGCGAGGCACTGCGGGCCGCGCTGCACCGGCTCAAGCGCGCGGGCAATTCCCTGTTCGTGGTGGAGCACGACCTGGCCACGATGCGGGCCGCCGACTGGCTGGTGGATGTGGGGCCCGGCGCAGGCATGCACGGCGGCGAAGTGCTCTACAGCGGCCCGCCGGACGGGCTGGCCGCTGTGCAGCCGTCGCAGACGCGGCGCTACCTGTTTCCCGGGCGGCACGGGTCTGCCTCGGCGCCCAGCACGCCGCGCACGCCACGCGGGGCAGCAGGATGGCTGCGGCTCGAAGACATCGAGCGCCACAACCTGAAGGGCATAGACGCGGCCTTTCCCGCGGGCTGCCTCACGGCGGTGACGGGCGTCTCGGGCTCGGGCAAGTCCAGCCTGGTGAGCCGCGCGCTGGTGGAACTGGTGGCGCAGGCGCTCGGCTCGCCGCTGGCGGACGCGCGGGACGATGAGGATTCCGCCGCGGAGGGAAGCCAGGGCGGCCCACCCCACAGCGCGCCGCAGGATGACGACCCCGGGGCCGCCGACGATCCCTTGGGCGCCACGGCCGGGCGGATCGCGGAACTGGCGGGCATCCGCCGCCTGGTGCGCGTGGACCAGAGGCCCATCGGCCGCACGCCGCGCTCCAACCTCGCCACCTATACAGGCCTGTTCGACGGAGTGCGCAAGCTGTTCGCCGCCACGCCCGCCGCGCGGCGGCGGCGCTATGGGCCGGGGCGGTTTTCCTTCAACGTGGTGGCGGGGCGCTGCCCGACCTGCGAGGGCGAGGGTTCGGTGAGCGTGGAATTGCTCTTCCTGCCCAGCGTGTATGCGCCCTGCCCCGACTGCCATGGCGCGCGCTACAACCCGGCGACGCTGGAGGTGCGCTGGAACGGCCTGAACATCGCTGACGTGCTGGGCATGACGGTGGACGCGGCCTGCGACGCTTTCGCAGAAGAGCCCGCGGTTCTGCGGCCGCTGGCGCTGCTGCGCGATATCGGGCTGGGCTACCTGCGCCTGGGCCAGCCGGCCACGGAACTGAGCGGGGGCGAGGCCCAGCGCATCAAGCTCGCCACCGAGCTGCAGCGCCCGCAGCGGGGCGACACGCTGTATGTGCTCGACGAGCCCACCACCGGGCTGCACCCGGCGGACGTGGACCGCCTGCTGGTGCAGCTCGACGGGCTGGCTGCGGCGGGCAATACGGTCGTCGTCGTGGAGCACGACATGCGCGTGGCGGCGGCATGCGACTGGGTGATCGACATGGGTCCCGGCGCGGGGAGCGAGGGCGGCCGCATCGTGGCAACAGGCACGCCAGCCGAGGTGGCTCGCCAGGACGACAGCCGCACCGCGCCCTACCTGGCGCAAGCGCTGGCGGAAGGCCCGGACGCCTGACGCCCCGCGGCTCAGGACCCGCCCTGCCCTGGCGCCAGCACCGCCCAGGCCGGGGCATGGTCGCTGGGCCGGGCACGGCCGCGCACGTCGCGGTCCACGCCGGCGTCCTGCAGGCGGCGCGCCGCCGCGGGGTTGAGCAGCAGGTGGTCGATGCGCAGGCCGGCATTGCGCTGAAAGCGCTGGCGCAGGTAGTCCCAGAAGGTATAGACCGTTTCGCCGGGATGCACCGCGCGCAGCGCGTCGGTCCAGCCGCTGTCCACCAGGGCGCGGAAGGCATCGCGTACCTCGGGGCGGAACAGGGCATCCTGAACCCAGGCCTCGGGCTTGTACACGTCGCGCTCGGTGGGAATGATGTTGAAGTCCCCCGCCAGCACCACCGGCTCGGGACGGGAGCGCAGCACATCGGCCCGCCGCGCGAGGCGGCCGAGCCAGGCGAGCTTGTAGTCGAACTTCGGCCCGGGGGCCGGGTTGCCGTTGGGCAGGTAGAGACAGGCGACCAGCACGCCATTGACGGCGGCCTCCAGGTAGCGGCTCTGGCTGTCGGCTTCGTCGCCGGGCAGCCCGCGCTGCACCTCGATGGGGTCGGCACCCCGCGCGAGGACGGCCACGCCGTTCCAGGCCTTCTGCCCGTGCCAGAGGGCGCCGTAGCCCGCGGCCCGGATTTCCCCGGCCGGGAAGGCGTCGTCGGTGCACTTGAGTTCCTGCAAGCAGGCCACGTCGGGGCGGGCTTCCTGCAGCCACTGGAGCAGCGCCGGCAGGCGGGCGCGGATGCTGTTGACGTTGAAAGTGGCGATTTTCATGGTGGCTCTTTCGAGCCCCCAAGGCTACGCCGCGGCGGCGGGCCGGTGGTAGGCGGCAGCGCCGTCCTGCCGCCAGCCGGCCTGCAACGCTCAGGCGGCCAGCTTCTGGAAGGAGCCCAGCACCGCCGGACCGTTGAACGGCTTGACGATCCAGCCCTTCACGCCCGCGGCCTTGCCGCGCTCCTTCATGGCGGGCGAACTTTCGGTGGTGAGCATCACGATGTTGACGCGGTGGTTGCCGAGTTCGCTGCGCACGCGCTCGGCCATGGTCAGGCCGTCCATGTGGGGCATGTTGACGTCGCACACGATCAGCTTGATGCCGCTGTGCTGCTTGAGCTTGGCGAGCCCGTCGCGGCCATCGACGGCGAGCGCGACCTGGAAGCCGTTGCTGCCCAGGAAGTTGCCCACTTCGCTTCGCACGGTGCTCGAATCATCGACGACAAGGATGTTGGCCATGGGGTGCTCCTCTTGGAAAAAATTCAAAATCTAGAACAGTTCGAGTTCGCCGGACGCCACGGCCTCCGGCGCCGCGGCAACAGCGCCGGCCCAGTGGAAATCCTGCGGGACGTAGGCGCGCGCGCAGAGCGAGGCATGCAGCGCCAGGTCGGGCCGCACGTCCATGCGGAAGTGGCGCACATGCTCGAAGCCCGCGCGCGTGAAGTACGGCGCGCAGCGCGCATCGAGGATCTGCGGCGTGGACAGGCCCAGGAAGGCCTGGAAGGCACCCAGGTCGCGGTTGATCGCGCCGCAGCAGAGGTTGCCCATCTCGCAGATCCGGTCGAGGAAGGCCTGATCGCTCATGCCGCCGGCATCCAGCCCGGCCGTTGCCGCCACCCACGCGCGCCAGGCCGGGCCGTGCGCGAAATGCAGCGCCGCGACGACGCGGAAGGAGAACGAGGCGATCGAGAGCACGGCCATGTGGGTGGCGCCGCCCGTGGACGGCAGCGCGTCCACCGGCTGCACGGCCACGCCGCCACCGCGCACCACGCTCTGCTGCAGGGCAGACACCATCATGCGGTCCAGGCTGTCGCGGGCGCGGGGGCCGAGGAAGGCGGCCGGAGCGCTCATGCGCCCTCCACCACCGCGGCGCCGTCCAGGGCGGCCTGGATCCTGCGGTTGGCGAGTTCAAGGCCCATGGCGGCATTGATCACCATCTTGCCGCCGGCCTGCATGTCCTGGAAGGTCGTGGTGGCGATCAGGTCGTTTTCATAGAGGCTGGTGCGGTAGTCGCGCGAGAGGCGTTCGGCGCTCGCCGAAAGTTCGCGCATCTCGGTCGCCACCACGTCGAAGCCACGGCCCGCCACGCCGGCGCGCGCGGCCTCGATGGAGGCGTTGAGCGCCACGATCACCATCTTGCGCACGATCTGCGAGAAGGCGTCGTTCTTGTCGTGCAGGCTGCGGTTGTGGGCCACAAGGGTGCTCATGTCTGCGTGCCACCGCTCGAAGGTCTTGCCGATGCCCTGCAGTTCGCGCAGCGCCTCGGCCTGCGTGCGCGCATGGCCCAGCGTGTGGTCCGCGCGTTCCCGCAGGCGGTGTTCGGAGGCGTGCCCCTCGTCCTCCAGCCGGCGCTGCCATTCGGCGGCAGCATCGTCGAACTGCCGCCGGGCCTGGGCCAGTTCGGCCTCCAGCTGAGCGCTGCGCGCCTCCAGCGCCCGGGCCGTCTCGCGCGCCGCGGCGTCCCCGGCCGCTGCCCCGTCCAGGGCCTGCCGCCGCGCCTGCTCCAGCGCCGAGCGGCTGCGCACGGCCAGCCAGGCAGCCGCGGAAGCCACACATCCACCACCCAGCACGCAGCCTGCAAGGAGTTGCATCCAGCCATCCATCATGTCGCTCCTGCTCCCACGTCAGGCCGCCACCGCCCAGCGGGCGGGCAGGCGCAGCACGGTCTCGAACGGCGTGGCCGCGCGCGGGGCGCCGCCGGCCAGCACCAGTTGGATGCTGCCGCCCAGCGATTCCACGAACGCCTTGACTGCATCCATTCCCACGCCGCGGCCGGACACGGCCGTCACCTCGCCGGCCGTGGAAAAGCCCGGCGCGAAGATCAGGTGGGCGACGTCCCCGGGCGCGGGCGCAGCGTCTTCCGCGATCAGGCCCTGCGCGCGGGCCTGGGCCTGGATACGGTCCAGGTTCAGGCCGCGGCCGTCATCTGCGAGCCGGATTTCCAGTTCCTCCGTATCCAGCGCGGCGCCGATGCGGATGCGTCCCGCGGCGGGCTTGCCGCGCGCTTCGCGCTCGGCAGCGGGTTCGATGCCATGGTCCAGCGCGTTGCGCAGCAGGTGCATGAAGGCATTGCGCAGCGCGTCGGCGGCCTGCGGCTTCACCGCCACGGGCACGCCGGACTGCAGGACGACGTCCGGGGCCTCCTTGCCCAGGTCCCGGGCCAGCGCCGGCAGGGAAGCGGCCACGCCACCCACCACCTCGTCCAGGCCGGCAGCGTCGGCATGGGCCAGCACGGCGGCGATGTGCTCCAGCGCGGCGCGGTGGGCCGGCGTGCAGCCAGGCTCCTGCGCCAGCGTGCCGATGCGTGCGCACAACTCCTCGATGCGGGCGCGTGGCAGGCGCACCGCCTGCATGTCGCCAACCGCGTGGCCCACCGCCTGGCCCGCGCCGCGACCCAGGGTGCCGTCATTCACGCGCACATAGGTTTGCAAGGCCCCGGCCACCGCCTCCAGTTCGGACTCCAGCCTGGACGGCAGGGCGGCATCGTCCCAGCCGGCGGGGTCGTCCCGCAGCGCGGCGTAGCGCTGCTCGGCCACATGCGCCGCGTCGGCGATGCGCAGCAGGCCATAGGTGCGGGCGTTGCCCTTGACGGTGTGCATGTGGCGGAACAGCGCCGCCAGCGCGTCCGGCCGCGCATCGGGCTGCGACGCCGCGGAGCCGAGAAGCACCCGGTTGTCCTGCAGCAGGCGCCCGGCGCTTTCGGAGAACTCGCGGAACTTGTCCGCCGCCACGCCCAGCAGCTCGCCGACCATGGCCAGTTCCTCCTTGCGCGCCTGGGCATCCCGCGCCAGCTCGCGCAACTCCGTCACGTCGCGCAGGCTCAGCAGCAGGCGCTCCACGGTGCCGTCGGCGGCGGTGATGGGCGACCAGCCCAGCTCGATCACCTTCACGCGGTCATCTTCGAAACGCACCTGCAACTCCTGCGGCAGCAGGTGGGCGTTGAACGAGAAGTTGAGTTCGTCCTCGCCGATGCAGGCGTCGATGGCGGCCTGGGCCTGGGCACGCGCATCGGCGCTCAGGCCGGAGCGGTCGAACAGCAGTGCATCGAGCGTGCGGCCGGCGATTTCATGCTCTTCCAGGATGCGCGCGAGGTGGTCCGAGTATTCAGGGTGGATGGTGCGCCCGGCCTGCAGGGTCAGGATGCCCTGCGGAATGGTGTGCAGCATGGCCTGGATGTCGGCGGTCTTGCGGCGCACCAGTTCGGAGCTTTCCTGGATCTTCTCCACCATCGCATTGAAGGCGGTGAGCGAGCGGCCGATTTCGTCCATGCGGGTAACAGGCACGCGGTGTGAGAAATCCTGGCTCGTGGCGATCTCGGTCATCTTGAGCTCCATCTCGCGGATGGGGCGCACGATCTGGCGGTACAGCATGTAGCCCGCGGCGGCGAGGCCGAGGATGGCGATGGCGGCCACGGCCAGCAGCGTGGTCGTGGTGTGTTCCAGCTGCGCATTGAGTGAGCCGAT
Source organism: Paracidovorax avenae (assembly GCA_003029925.1). Lineage (GTDB taxonomy): Bacteria > Pseudomonadota > Gammaproteobacteria > Burkholderiales > Burkholderiaceae_C > Paracidovorax > Paracidovorax avenae_A. The sequence continues at coordinate 3,464,426 of CP028296.1, forward strand.
GGCCTCGTCCTTGCTGCGGCGCTTCTCCACCTGGATGGCCTCGATCATCTGGCCCTGCTCGCGCAGGTACTGGTCTACCGTGGCAGCCATGAAGGCCTCGGCCGCGTCCTGCTGGCCGGCGAGCTTGAAGCGTGCCGTGTCGTCGATGGCCGCGAAGTAGTTCTCCAGGCTCATGGCGGCCTCCTTCACCAGACCCCGCTGCGCATCGCTGTCGGCCTCCCGCAGTTGCTGGTCCAGCGCCTTCTGCAGCACCGCCTTGCGCTCCACCAATTGCTCGTGCAGTTTCTGCGCGGCCTCCGCGTCGTTCGCGGACACCATGCCCAGCGCGGCCATCTGCACGTCCTTGAGCTGGCCCATGAGCTCCACGGAATGGATGGCACTGGGCACGACGCCCTCCGTCACCCGCTTGACCTGCCGGGCCCCCTCGGCGGACTGGTAGAGCGCGAAGCCCCCGACGGAGCACAAGGCGAGAAAGGCGAGAACGATCAGCAGAGTGATGCGCAAGCGGACGGTCATGGCAGCAGCGATCCACGCATGTAACAAGATGCATCCAGTATGGAATCTCCATATGGCGCGGGGATGACAAAGCCCCTCGGATGTGCCGTCCGCCCGGCGCGGTGTCGGTGTCCGTCGTTGCGTCAGTGGGCGCTGGCCGTGGGCCGGATGACGATCTCGCTGGTGTCCACATCGCCGGGCTGTTCGATGGCGAAGCGGATCGCGCGGGCGATGGCGTCCGCGCCGATGGCCACCCGGCGGAACGCCTTCATTTCCTCGCGCCCCTTCTCGTCGGCGATGCTCTCGGCCAGTTCCGATGCGGTCACGCCCGGGCTGATCGTGCTGACGCGGATGTCCGAGTGCTCCTGGCGCAGGCCTTCGGAGAGGGCCCAGACCGCGTACCTGGTGGCGCAATACACGGCGGCGGTGGGCGATACCGCATGGGCGCCGATGGAGGCGACGTTCACCACGTGGCCCGAGCGCTGCGCCTGCATCGCCGGCAGCACGGCGGCGATGCCGTGCAGCACGCCGCGGATGTTGACGTCGATCATGCGGTCCCATTCGTCCACCCGCAGCGAGGCCATCGGGGACAGCGGCATCACGCCGGCATTGTTGACGATCACGTCGATGCGTCCGAAACGTTCGAGCGCATGGGCGGCGAAGGCCTCGACGTCCGCGCGGCGCGTCACGTCCAGCGCCCGGGCCTCGGCGATGCCGCCGCCCGCCGTGATGTCGGCCACGATGCGCTCGAGCCGGTCGGTGCGGCGGGCGCCCAGCAGCACCGTGGCGCCGCTGTCCGCGAGCAGCCGCGCCGTGGCTTCGCCGATGCCGCTGCTGGCGCCGGTGATGAGGACGATTTTGGAGAGTGGGTTGTCTTGCATGGGAAGTTCCTTGGGTCCTTGCAGGTGGAGGGAGGTAAGGAGCCGCTGGCGGCCCTGCACGGAATCTAGGGACGCACCGCGGCGGCCGGAACTCCCCGGGCGCTGACCGGGGTGTTTAGAATTTTTTGCCAATGCCCGCCGACCTCCAACTGCTGCGCTTTTTCCTCGCCGTCGCGAAGGAGCAGAACTTCCGTGCGGCCGCCGATCACCTGGGCGTCACGCGCTCGGCCGTGAGCCAGGGCATCCGGCGGCTGGAGGACGGCCTGGGCATCGCGCTCGTGCAGCGCTCCACGCGCCATGTGCGCCTGACCGAAGCGGGGGAGCGGCTGCACGGGCAGATCGCCGGCCCCCTCTCGGCCGTCCACGCGGCGCTGGAAGAAGCCGCCACCGACGGACCGGCCCGCGGACTGCTGCGCGTGGCCGCCACCTCGATCGCCGAGCGGTTTCTCTCCGGACCGCTGATCGCCTCGTTCTCGCAGGCGCATCCCGGCGTCACGCTGGACATCACCGTGACGGATGAAGAGTCCGACATCGTCGCGGAGGGCTTCGATGCCGGCGTGCGGCTGGGCGAGGTCATCGAGCAGGACATGGTGGCTGTGCCGCTCACCGGGCCGCAGCGGCAGATGGTGGTCGCCACCCCGCAGTACCTCGCGGCCCATGGCCGGCCCCGGCACCCGCGCGACCTGCTCGCGCATGCCTGCATCGGCTGGCGCCCCGCGCCGGGCGTGGCCCCCTATCGGTGGGAGTTCCGTGAGGATGGCAGGGATTTCGACCTGGCGGTGGAGCCGCGGATCACGACCAACGACATGCTGCTGATGATCCGCACCGCGCTCGCAGGCGCGGGCATCACCATCGGCATGGAAGAGACCTTCGCGCCCTACATCGCGCGCGGAGAGCTGGAGCCGGTGCTGGAGGAGTTCCTGCCCCGTTTTCCGGGCTTCTACCTCTACTTCCCGAGCCGCAGGAACACGCCGCGCAAATTGCGGGCGCTGGTGGAGCACGTGAGGGCGTGGGTGGACAGGGCGGGCTGACCGCGGCGATCACACACCCGTCCGCCCTTGCCCCTTCCACGCCGGGTCAGTCAGCCAGGCCCGCACCACGCCGTTCGTCCAGCCGAAGCCGTCCTGCAGCGGGTATTCGCCCCCGTCGCCACCCGCGGATGCATCGCAGTCGTTCTCGCACAGCGCGTATTTCTCCACCAGACGGCCTTCCTGGTCATACACGTGGCGCACGGTGGCGAGCCAGCGCTCGCGGATGTCGCCGGCCAGCTGGCGGCAGCCCTCGTCCCGGTCGCCATAGCGCGCGAAGCCTTGCGAGCCCATCCATTGCATCGGTGCCCAGCCGTTGGGCCGGTCCCATTGTTCGCCGCTCGCGATCTCGGTGGTGGCGAGGCCGCCGCGCACCAGCAGGCGCCGCCGCACGGTGGCCGCGAGCGCACGCGCCTGCTCCAGCGTGGCGGTACCTGTGAAAAGGGGCGTCACCGTCGCGGCCGTGAGGGCGGGCCGCGGCACGCGGTTCTGCCAGTCGTAGTCCAGGAAGGCCCCGGCCTCGTCGTTCCAGAGGAAACGGGTGATCGCCTCGGCCCGGCGCGTGGCGCGGCCATCGAAGTCCTCCGCAGTGGCGGTGTCGCCCGCCTCGCGGCTCAGGCGGGCGATCATCGTCTCGCTCGCGTGCAGCAGCGCGTTCAGGTCCACGGGCAGGATGCGCGTGGTGCAGATACCGGCCAGGCAGGCGGTGCGCGTGGCGGCGGCATCCAGGTCGTCCAGCCAGCGCGAACTGAAATCCCAGCCCGACTCCGCCGCCGCGCGCAGGTCGCGGAACACCTCGTGCGCCGGGCGGGTGCAGGCGGCGGCGGTTTCCATGTCCTCGCGCCAGGATTCCTCCCGCGGGGTGTCGCGGTCGTCCCAGTAGCGGTTGAGCACGCTGCCGTCGGGCAGGGCCACCACGCGCCGGTGGACGCTGCCCGGCTCCAGTCCGTCGGCGCCATCCATCCAGAAAGCGTATTCGCGCAGCATCTGCGGCAGGTAGCGGCGCGCGCCCTGCCCCCGGGTGGATTCGCACAGCCCCGCCATCAGCGCGAACACCGGCGGCTGCGAGCGGCTCAGGTAATAGGTGCGCGTGCCATTGGGCACATGGCCGTAGGTGTCGATGAGGTAGGCGAAGTTGTCCGTCATCGCATGCAGCAGCCGCGGGCGCCCGCTGGGCACCAGGCCCAGCATGGTGAAGTACGAATCCCAGTAGTACATCTCCACGAAGCGGCCGCCGGGCACGACGTAGGCATGCGGGAGTTCCAGCAGGGAACCGCGCCGTGGATGGTGGGCCGGATGCCGCGCCAGTTCGTTCCAGAGCGCGTCGATGTGCGCCGCCAGCGGCAGGCCCGGTGGCGCGGAGGATCGCTCGCAGGCGCTGCGCGGCGGGGCGAAGTGGCGGTGCACGAAGCCGGCCAGGTCGAAGCCGGGGCCGCCGCACTCGGCGCGGTAGGCAGCCAGGATGTCTTCGGGCGGCATGCGGGGCGCGCAGTCCACGAAGGTCTTGGAGTCTTCGAACACGCGCTGGCGCTGCACTTCCACGAACAGCTCCTCGTAGCGGTCGGCCGGGGAGCGTGTATCCGGCGGCGGAACGCTGCGGGCTGCGGCGGCACGGGCGGCGGGCGTAGCGTCGATCGGGCCGGTGCCCTCGATGGGCGGCACCTCGTGGTGCTCCCGGGGTTCGGGTGTGGGCGTGTGCGAGGGCAATGCGGACATGCGGCGGGTCAGGGGCGGGTGGATAAAGCCTTCGGGCGTCGCGACAGCGGATGGGCCACGGCCGAGTTCTGGCATTTGAGCACCACATCCCGCTCGTTTCCTGTCGGAAATGCCCGGGCAGCGCGTCGGACGCAGCGCCGTGGCTTCGCATCCGCATACAAAACAATTAATCCCTGCAGAAATTAAATTTCTTTTAGATCGAAATCATCAAGAATTATTTACCCAACAATACCGCACAAATACGAGGAGAAACCCTTGTCGATTGCCGCAGCCAGAACAGGATTGATTTTCGACGCCGGAACATTCACGGGAACGCAACCTTCCATCGAAAGCCATTTCATCTGCGGCAAGGGCCTCATCGATTCACGCACCGTGTTCCTGATAATGAACCGGGGGTGTGATTGCGAATTCGAAGACCGACTGCAGCGGAACACCGCACTGCATATCACCCGCACGATCGAGCAGGCGGCGCAGGCAGGAGCCCCCCTGCTCTACGTGCAGGACCAGCTGGGCGATCCGGGAGGGGGATTCGATACCACCCGCGTGATCACGGCAGATCTTTCCACCTTGCTGCTGTCGCCTTCCGGCATGGGACGGGTCAGTGCCTGCCTGGCAAGGTTCGCACAACACCATCTCATGGTCTCAGCCATCCTGGGACCGACCTCCGGTCCCCTCGCGTTGCCGCTCATGCTGGCCGACCTCGTGATGATGACCCGCAAAGGCGCCCTGTGCATGGGCCGTCCGGACATGGTCCGGGCCATGCTGGGACAGGAATGCGACCTGCAGTCGCTGGGAGGCGCGCAAGTACACAGCGAAGCCGGTTCGGCGCAGCTGGTTTTCGATGACGAGCAGGCGCTGTTCGCCTGCGCGCGGAAGCTGATAAGCCTGGGCCACCGGCAGGCCCCCCGCAGGCGCGCGAGGGGTCCCAGGCCGAGGCCACTGCACATCGGCAGCCTGATCCCGCGCGACCCTGGCCGGCCCTACGACGCGCATTCACTGATCGAGGCGGTCGCCGATGCACACAGCCTGGTGGAAATCAGTCCCCACCACGCACCCGAAGTACTGACCGGCTTCGCGACCGTGGGGAAACACCCCATGGCGCTGATCGCCAACAATCCCAGGCACCAGTCGGGCGCCATCCAGGGACCGTCGGCCAGGAAAATGGTCCGCGCCATCCGCGTTGCGGACAAGCTCCACATTCCCATTGTTTTCTTCGCGGATGTGCCGGGCTTCATGATAGGTAAGGAAGCCGAGCGCAGCGGCATATTCTCCGCAGCGGCCGAATTGTTTTCAGCGCATGTGCGAAGCACCGTCCCCAAAATCCTCATCGTCGTGCGAAAGGCCTATACCGGCGGGCTGTACGCCATGCACGGCCCCGGTTTCGACCCTGTGGCGATCCTTGCCTATCCGCATGCCAATATTGGCGTTTTCGGCGTCAAAACGATGGAAGCGATATTGGAAAGCGCTCCACCTGAAAAGCGGCGGGTGGTGGAACTGCTCCGCCGGGAGATCTCGGCGCCGGCCCGGCTGGCAGAGAAAGGCCTCGTCACGGAAGTGATCGACCCTGCAGACACGCGGGAAAAAATCCTGCACCACCTCGCCCCATTTTTTGCGGCAGAGGCCTCATCCGGGCAGCCCGCGGCATCCGGCAGCAAAACTGCGCCGCGCCGCGGGCCCGCCAACGTTTCCAAGGCTCCCGCTCCCTTGCGCAAGCGTGCATGACCCGCACAGCCGCCCACCCGGGGCGCTACCGAATCCCTTAGAAAGTGAAACCCTGCACCGATGAAATCCTGGATCTTCGAACAATTCAACGTGTCCACCGACGAAAACCCCGCCGCTTTCGATCCGGCCAACTATCAGGCGGAACTCGCCTGGCGAAGAAAGAGCTGGACGGATGCGGAAGCTCTAGGCTATGAGGGCATCTTCTTCAGCGAACACCATTTCGGCGGCGCACGGGTTTCCCCGGCGCCAGCCCTGATCGCAGCCGCGGCAGCGTCAGTGACGAAGCGGTTGAGGATCGGAGTCCTGGGATGGGTGCTTCCACTCAGCCAGCCGTGGCGCGTCCTGGAGGAGATCGGCGTGCTCGACCACCTGAGCGGGGGACGGCTGGAAGTCGGCCTGGCACGCGGGTCCAATCCCGACGAGGCGGCGGCCCTGGGCGTGGACCGGGAGCATCTGCAACCGATGTTCGATGAAGCCCGGCAGATCATCCGGAAAGCGATGGACAGCACGGCACCCCTGGAACACGCGGGTACCTACTGGATCCTGAAGAACCTGAACATCGTTCCCTCGCCGCTGCAGAGGCCCTTCCCGCCGGTCTGGGCGACGGTGCGCAGTGCCAGGGCCGCGCAGGAAGCCGCACGCGAGGGGCACAAGGTCTGCACGGGCTTCCTCTCCGTGGACGAGGTGTGCGCACTCTTCGACGAATACCGCAACGCCATCCATGCCGGGTCCGAAGACGAGGTCTCTTCCCGGCTGGCGGTCAGGCGATGCATCTTCGTGGCGCCGGGCCGGGCCGAGGCGCTGGAACAAGCCGACATCGCGCGCCACCGCATTCCGTCCATCCTCGAACAGGACACCATCGCCGGGTCGCCCGCCGATGTCGTGGAGCAGATCATCGAGCAGGCACGCCGCACGGGGGCCGGCCACATGGTGGGCTTTTTCACGGGAAACACCCTGGACAGGAATGCCCTGCTGACGTCCTACCGGCTCTATGGCCTGCAGGTCATTCCCGCACTCGGAAGGCACTTCGGCCAGGAGCGTGCCTCGCTTGCACGCTGACAGGGAGCGCAACGTTCCGGGGCAGGGTCGGCGAGGCGCCTATGCGGGCCGGCCGCCCCCGGTGATGTACTGCTCCATCTGCTCGATGATGAACTGCTGCTCTGAGATCACGTCCTTCACAAGGTCACCGATGGAGATCAGGCCGGCCAGCGTGCCGTCCTCCTCCACCACGGGCAGGTGCCGCAGGCGGTTCTCGCTCATGAGTGCCAGGCACTGGCCGCTGGTCTGCGCGGGCCGCACGAAGCGCACGGCGCGGGTCATCACGTCCGCCACGCGGGTGTCGCCCGAAGTGCGGCCCAGCAGCGCCACCTTGCGCGCGTAGTCCCGCTCGGTGACGATGCCGGCGATGCGCTCGCCGTCCATCACGAGCAGCGCACCGATGCCCTTGTCGGCCATCAGGCGCAGCGCGTCGAGCATGGAGTCGGACGGCGCGATGGTGAAGACCTCCTGGTGGGCCTTGGATCTGAGGATGTCTGCGACAGCGGTCATGGAAGCCTCCCGGTGCTGGATGGTGAACGGCATCTGGCCTGGCGCCAGTGTCCATGCAAGCCGCGCGGTCCGCAACGGGGCGTGGCCCGGCAGTGGCCGGGCGGGATACACAAGGTTGCAAAAAGCCGCTGCCGCAGCGGGCGTCAATGCGGCGTTGGCAGCGCGGCGGCGCCGGTCCTGCCGGCCTTGGCCGCCTTGCGCAGCGCCACGGCATCGGGCGCGGCGGCGCGGGGGCCCCGGTCCAGGCGGAACACCTGCACCGACTCCGACACGGTCTGGGCCTGGCGCTCCAGTTCGATGGCCAGGGCGGCGCTCTCCTCGACCAGCGCCGCATTCTGCTGGGTGATGGTGTCCAGCTGGGCCACGGCCGCATTCACCTGCGAGATGCCCGAGAGCTGCTCGTTCGAGGCGCTGTGGATCTCCCCGATGAACACGCCGACGCGGCGCACCAGCTCGAGCGATTCCTGCATGGTCCGGCGGGCACCGTCGGTGCGCGCGTGGCCCTCGCCCACCCGCGCCGCGGACTCCTCGATCAGTTGGCGGATTTCCTTGGCAGCGGACTGGGTGCGCTGCGACAGGCTGCGCACCTCGGCAGCCACCACGGCGAAGCCACGGCCGTGCTCGCCGGCACGCGCCGCCTCCACGGCCGCGTTCAGCGCGAGGATGTTGGTCTGGAAGGCGATGGAGTCGATCAGACCGGTGATTTCGCCGATGCGGCCGGAGGAGGTCTGGATCTCCCGCATGGTCGCGGCCACCTCGTCCACCGCGCCGCTGGTGCGCTCGGCCACGCCCGTGGCCTGCTGGGCGAGTTCGCTGGCCTGGCGCGCGGAGTCTGCGGTCTGCTTGACGGTGCCGGTGATCTCCTCCATCGATGCGGCCGTCTGCTGGAGGTTGCTCGCCTGGTTCTCGGTGCGCGAGGACAGCTCCTGGTTGCCCTGGGCGATCTCGCGGCTCGACATGCGCATCTTGTCGCTCTCCTGGCGAGCATCGCGCACGATCGACAGCAGATTGACATTCAGTTGCGCGAGCGCGCGCTGCAGTTCGCCGGTCAGACCGGTGCGCGTCACGGTGACGCTCTGCGTCAGGTCGCCGGCCGCCATCCGGTTGGCCGCCCCCACCATGGTGGCCAGCGGGAGGACGGCCGCGCGGCGCACCCATGCGAATCCGCCGACGGCCACACCCGCGACGGCCAGCCACGCCAGCGCGGAGAACACGCCCGATTCCTGGTCCACCAGCCCCGCGAGGAACGCCGCCAGCCACACGGTGGCGAAGGCCATGGCCACCTGCCCGCCCAGGCCGATGTCCAGCGCCTGGCGGATGCGCCCGGAAAGCGTCCTGCGCACGACCCGCCCGCGCTGCAGTGCATGCACCATGCGGCCGGCCTGCTTCTCGGCGCGCATGTGGCCGTAGAGCGCTTCGGCGCCCGCGATCTGCTCGCGCGAGGCTTCGGTGCGCACCGACATATAGCCCACCGGGCGCCCGTCCTCCATCAGCGGCGTGACGTTGGCCATGACCCAGTAGTAAGTCCCGTCCTTGCGGCGGTTCTTCACCGCGGCGGACCAGGGCCACCCGGCGGCGATGGTTTCCCACATGTCGCGGAACGCCTCTTCCGGCATATCCGGATGGCGGATCATGTTGTGCGGCTGGCCCAGCAGCTCGGCGCGCTCGTAGCCGCTCACGTCCACGAACATGGGATTGCAATAGAGGATGCGCCCCTGCAGGTCGGTGGTGGAAACGAGTGTCTCGCCCCGCGGGAAGGGGTATTCCTGGGCGGTGACGGGAAGGTTGACGCGCATGGGTTCTCCTCGGCTGGATGGTTTTTTCGCGAACCAGGTGCGTCCGGCCGCTCCGGACGGCGCCCTGAAAAAAATACTACGGCGATATGGCAAATTTGATGCAATTTGACGCATCCCTGCAACCGGCAAAACCTGCATGCACATCCAATGCCTGGCTCGGCCATGCGACGCTCCTGCACACCATACCGGCCATAAACCCGCTCCGCCATTGGTTTTTTCTTGAAGCACCACGGCCACGTTCCGGCACGGCAGAGCAAGCCGGCCTGTGGAATCCCGAGAGATCGGCACGGCCGAGTCGCGCCGCCTCCACGGTGCAAGCCTGCTGAAAGCTCCCGGCGCCAGGTCTCTCCGGACCGGTACAGGCGGCGCGGACCGACCCGTCGGAAACGGAATCCGCCCGCGTGGAAGGGCCCGCTTCACAAGCCGTTTTCAATCGCCGGTGAGAATGCACGGCCATTCCCGCAGCGCCTGCCATGAATCCCACGCCTTTCCGCTCCGCTCGCCGCCTTCCCGCCCCGCCCGATTCCGCCTGCCCGCCCCCGCCGGCAGGGTGCGCAGACGCTCCCGGAGCCGCCCCCCGCGGTGCCTGCCAGGTGCCCGGCCGCCGGGCCCGCACGCTGTGGCTCGGGCTGGGCATCGGCCTGGCTGCGGCCCTGGCCGGCTGCTCGGACAAGGCTCCGCCCCCCGCGCCGCGCGGCCCGGTGGAGGTGGGCGTGGTCACGCTGCAGCCCGAGCGCCAGTCGGTCACCACCGAGTTGCCCGGCCGCACGAGTGCCTACCTCGTGGCCGAGATCCGGCCGCAGGTCGGAGGGATCGTGCAGAAGCGGCTGTTCACGGAAGGCGCGGAGGTGAAAGCCGGCCAGGCCCTCTACCAGCTGGACCCGGCGCCGCTGGAGGCCGCGCTCGCCAGTGCCGAGGCTTCGCTCAGCCGCGCTCAGGCCACTGCGGCATCGGCGGAATCGAACGCGCGCCGCAACGCCGAGCTGGCAAAGATCGAGGCTGTGAGCCGGCAGGTGGCGGACGACAGCCAGGCGGCAGCGCAGCAGTCGCGCTCGGACGTGTCCGTGGCCCGCGCCGCGGTGGCCACCGCGCGCATCAACCTGGGCTATGCGCGCATCCAGTCGCCGATCTCCGGCCGCACGACCACGTCGAGCGTCACGCCCGGCGCGCTGGTCACGGCCAACCAGACCACGGCCCTCACCACCGTGTCGCAGGTCGATCCGCTCTACGTGGACGTCACCCAGTCGAGCACCGATGTGCTGCGCTGGAAGACCGAACTGGCGCAGGGCCGCCTGCAGCGTGCCGGCGAGGGGCAGGCGCGCATGCGGCTCAAGCTCGAGGACGGCAGCACCTATGCCCACGCGGGCCGGCTGCAGTTCAGCGGCATCACGGTCAACCCCACGACCGGCGCGGTCACGCTGCGCGGCGTGGTGCCCAACCCGGACGGCCTGCTGATGCCCGGCATGTACGTGCGCGCGGTGCTGGAGACCGGCGTGAACGAGCAGGCCCTGCTCGTGCCCCAGCAGGGAGTCGCGCGCGACGCGGCGGGCAATGCCAGCGTGCTGGTGGCCAACGCGCAGGACAAGGTGGAGCGCCGCGGCATCCAGGTGGGCGCGGCCGTGGGCAACCGCTGGGCGGCCACGGCGGGCCTCGCCGCCGGCGACCGCATCATCGTGGACGGCCTGCAGCGCATCCAGCCGGGCGATGCCGTCAAGGCCGTGGAGGTGAAGATCCCGCCGCAGGGCGCGGCGCCAGCTTCGGCCAGGGCCTCATCGCCAGCGGCCCCGGCCTCTGCCCAGGCTCCGGCGGCCTCGCGCTGACGCAGGAGCCCCCTCCATGGCCCAGTTCTTCATCAACCGGCCCATCTTCGCGTGGGTCATCGCCATCATCATCATGCTCGCGGGCGCGATGTCGATCCGCAACCTGCCGCTGGAGCAGTACCCGGACATCGCGCCGCCGCGGGTGTCCATCAGCGCCACCTACACCGGCGCCTCGGCCAAGACCGTGGAGGAATCGGTCACCCAGGTGATCGAGCAGCAGCTCAAGGGGCTGGACAACCTCATCTACATGGGCTCGACCAGCGATGCCTCGGGCAATTCGCGCACCACGCTCACCTTCAATGCCGGCACCAACATCGACGTGGCCCAGGTGCAGGTGCAGAACAAGCTGCAGCAGGCCATGTCGCGCCTGCCCCCGGCGGTGCAGAGCCGCGGCGTCACCGTCACCAAGGGCGGCAACGACTACCTGATGATCGTCACCTTCACCTCACCCGACCCGTCGGTGACGCAGGTGGACATCGGCGACTACATCTCCAGCAACCTGGTGGACGTCATCAGCCGCATCGACGGCGTGGGCGACGTGGCCACGCTGGGCACGGGCTACGCCATGCGCGTGTGGATGGACCCGGCCAGGCTGGAGAAGTACGCGCTCATGCCGTCCGACGTGGGCAACGCGCTCAACGCGCAGAACGCCCAGGTGTCGGCAGGCCAGTTGGGAGCCCTGCCCGCCGTGGGCCAGCAGCAGCTCAATGCCACCATCACCGCGCGCAGCAAGCTGCAGAGCCGCGAGGAATTCGAGAACATCGTGCTGAAGGTCGCGACCGACGGATCGATCGTGCGCCTGAAGGACGTGGCCCGCATCGAGCTGGGCGCGGACAACCTCACCATCACCTCGCGCCTGAACGGCCAGCCTGGCGCAGGCATGGGCGTGGTGCTGGCGGACGGCGCCAACGCCATGGCGGTGGCCGAGGCGGTGAATGCCAAGGTCGCCGAGCTGCGGCCCTTCTTCCCCTACCAGCTCAAGCCCTTCACGAGCTACGACACCACCCCCTTCGTGGAAGCCTCGATCGAAGAGGTCATCAAGGCGCTGGTGGAGGCCATGGCACTCGTGGTGCTGGTGATGTACCTCTTCCTGCAGAACTTCCGCGCCACGCTGATCCCGGCCATCGCCGTGCCGGTGGTGCTGCTGGGCACGTTCGGCGTGCTGTCGGCCGCGGGCTACTCGATCAACACCCTCACCATGTTCGGCATGGTGCTGGCCATCGGCCTGCTGGTGGACGACGCCATCGTGGTGGTGGAGAACGTCGAGCGCGTGATGAGCGAGGAAGGCCTGCCGCCCAAGGAAGCCACGCGCAAGTCCATGGCCGAGATCACGCCGGCCCTGGTGGGCATCGCGCTCACGCTGTCGGCGGTGTTCATTCCCATGGCCTTCTTCGGCGGCTCCACGGGCGTGATCTACCGGCAGTTCTCGATCACCATCGTCTCGGCCATGGTGCTGTCGGTGCTGGTGGCCCTGACGCTCACGCCTGCGCTCTGCGCCACGCTGCTCAAGCCCATCCCGAAGGGCACGCACAGCCCGCACGGCGGCGCGCCGCGGCGCGGGCCGCTGGGCTGGGTGGACCGGTTCTTCACGGGCTTCAACCACCGCTTCGACCGCACGGCCGACGGCTACCAGCGCGGCGTGGGCCGCATCGTGCGCCGGGGCGGCCGCATGATGCTGATCTACGCGCTCATCGTGGCCGGCATGGCGGTGCTGTTCATGCGCCTGCCCACCTCGTTCCTGCCCAATGAGGACCAGGGCGCGGTGCAGGTGCAGATCACGCTGCCCGCGGGCTCGTCCAACACGCGACTGCAGGCCGTGATGGCCGAGGTGCAGAAGTACTTCGCGGCGCAGCCCGACGTGGTGAGCTTCAATTCCATCACCGGCGCCAATGGCGACCAGAGCTCCGCGCGCGGCTTCGTGCGGCTGAAGGACTGGAGCGAGCGCCCGCGGCCCGAGCAGAGCGCCGACGCGATCGCCCGCAAGGCCACGCGCGACCTGCGCCGGATCCGCGACGCGCGCATCTTCGTGGTGCTGCCGCCGGCCGTGCGCGGCCTGGGGGCCAACGCGGGCTTCAACTTCCAGCTCAAGGACCTGAACGGCCTGGGGCACGAGGCGCTGGTGGCGGCGCGCGACAAGGTGCTGCAGCTCGCCCGCGACCGCCACGAGGTCTCCAACCTGCGCGCCAACAACCCCGACGACACCTCCCAGCTGGGCGTGACCATCGACGATGCCAAGGCCGGGGCCCTGGGCCTGTCCACCGCCGACATCAACAGCACGCTCTCCAGCGCCATCGGCGGCACCTACGTGAACGACTTCCTGAACAAGGGCCGCGTCAAGCGCGTGTACATGCAGGGCGATGCGCCCTTCCGCATGCTGCCGCAGGACATCGGCCCCTGGACGGTGCGCAACAACCAGGGCCAGATGGTGCCTTTTTCAGCCTTCTCCAGCACCTACTGGACCTACGGCTCGCCCCAGTTGCAGCGCTACAACGGCAGCCCCAGCTATGAGTTCGTGGGCGATGCGGCGCCGGGCGTCAGCTCCGGTGCGGCCATGGGCGCGATCGACGAGATCATGAAGCAGATGCCCCCGGGCATCGGCTACGAATGGACGGGCGCCTCCTACCAGGAGCGGCTGTCGGGCTCGCAGGCGCCGCTGCTGTACGCGATCTCCATCCTGTTCGTGTTCCTGTGCCTGGCCGCGCTGTACGAGAGCTGGTCGGTGCCGTTCTCGGTGATCCTGGTGGTGCCCCTGGGCATCGTCGGGGCACTGCTCGGCATCGGCATCCGCGGGCTGTCGAACGACGTGTACTTCCAGGTGGGGCTGCTGACCACCGTGGGGCTCGCCTCGAAGAACGCCATCCTGATCGTGGAATTCGCCACCCAGCTGCAGGCGGCCGGGCGCAGCGTGATCGACGCCACGCTGGAGGCCGTGCGGCTGCGGCTGCGGCCCATCCTGATGACCTCGCTGGCCTTCGGCTTCGGCGTGCTGCCGCTGGCCATCGGCACCGGTGCGGGTGCGGGGGGCCGCCAGGCCATCGGCACCGCGGTGCTGGGCGGCATGGTGGCGGCCACCGTGCTCGGCGTGTTCTTCGTTCCCGTGTTCTTCGTGCTGATCCGCGGCTTCTTCGCCCGGCGTGGTGCGCGGGCCAAGCCCGCCGCGGAGCATCCGCATGCGGGCACCGACGGCCCCCCGCCCTCCAGCCCTGCCCCCGGAGCCTCCGCATGACGCGCGCGCCCTTCGCCTCCCTGATTCCCCGCCCGCGCCGCGCCGTCGGGGCCACCCTGGCCGCCGCACTGCTCGCGGCGGGCTGCACCAACCTCGCGCCGCCCTTCTGGAAGCCCGCGCTGCCCGTGCCGGAGGCGGCCGGCACCCCGTCCGCCCGCGGCACCGACAGCGTGACGTTGGCAGGCGTGGTGGACATCGGCCTGGGCCCCTGGGAGTCGTTCATCACGGAGCCGCGGCTGCGCGGCGTGATCACGCAATCGCTCGAAGCCAACCGCGACCTGCGCATGGCGGTGCTGGCCATCGAACGCGCCCGGGCCCAGTACGGCGTGAGCCGCGCGGACCTCTTCCCCACCGTGGCCGCCACGGGTGCGGGCACGCGTGCGCGCACGGCCGACGACCTCACCGCCGCCGGCCGCGCCAACACCACCTCGCAGTACAGCGCCCAGATCGGGTTCACGAGCTACGAGATCGACTTCTTCGGCCGCATCCGCAACCTCAACGATGCCGCGCTGCAGGAGTTCCTGCGCGTGGGCGACAACGCGCGCAGCGTGCGCCTGAGCCTGGTGTCCGACGTGGCCGGCGCCTGGCTCACGCTCGACGCCGACGCGCGCCGCCTGCTGCTCGCACGCGAGACGCTGCGCACCCGGTCGCAGTCGCTCGCCCTGGCGCGGCGCAGCTATGAGCAGGGCGCCACCTCGGGCCTCACGCTCACGCAGACGCAGGCCACGGTCGATACGGCGCGCGCCGACCTCGCCAGCGCCGCCACCCAGCTCGCCAAGGACCGCAACGCGCTCCACCTGCTGGCGGGACGCCCCGTGGACGATGCCCTGCTGCCGCCCGCGGCCGTGGAGGCGCTGGCACCGCCGCCTGCGGAGACCGGGGCCGCCGCGCCGGGCGGCCACCGCGCCGGCAGCCCCGATCCGGCGCGCTGGCAGCGGCCCACGGTGTCGGTGGCGCAGGCCCTGGCGGTGCCCGCGGGCTCGCTGCCGTCCTCGACGCTGCTGCGCCGCCCGGACGTGCAGGCGGCCGAGCGCTCGCTGCGGGGTTCGTTCGCCAATATCGGCGCGGCGCGCGCCGCGTTCTTCCCCTCGATCACGCTCACCACCAGCGTGGGCACGGCGAGCAATGAGCTATCGGGCCTCTTCGGCGCGGGCAACGGCATCTGGAGCTTCGCGCCGCAGATCCGCCTGCCGATCTTCGACGGCGGACGCAACCAGGCCAACCTGCGCGTGGCCGAGGTCGCGCAGGAAACCGCCCTCGCCCAGTACGAGAAGACCGTGCAGACGGCCTTCCGCGAGGCGGCGGACGCGCTGGCCGAGCGCGCCACGCTGCAGGAGCGCCTGCAGGCACAGCAATCCCTCGTGGACTCCAGCCAGCGTGCGCTCGACCTGACCCTCGCCCGCTGGCGGCTGGGCGCCGACAGCTACCTGGCCGTGCTGGATGCGCAGCGCTCGCTCTACACCGCGCAGCAGGGGCTGATCGGCGTGCAACTGGCCGACCAGTCCAACCGGGTCACGCTCTACAAGGTGCTCGGCGGATGGGGCGGGGAGCCGGACACCGGCAGGCCGTGACGGCGCCTTTCAAGGTGCCGCGACGCGGATGACGCTGACGGTCGCCGCGGCGCAGTCCAGGCGCATCTGGCGGGCGCACGTGCCGCCGGTGTCGCTCGAACGCACGGCGATGCCCCGGGCCTCCAGCAGCCGCAGCGCGGCCTCGGTATTGAGCGCCCCGACCGGCGGTACGCGCCCGGCGCCGGCAGCGCCCTCCCGCATGCTGGCGCCTCCCGCCAGATGGGCCTCGATCTGCGCGCAATCCCCGGGCCCGGCCTGCAGGCGCTGCAGCATCGCCTCCACGGCCTGGTCCACGTAGCGCGCCCCGCCCGGCGGGTACGGTGCGGGCGCGCAGGGCAGCAGGCAGTGCGCCAGGGCATAGAGGCCACGGGATTTCCAGAGCAGCGCGATGCCGACGCACGAACCCAGCGTGGCCTTGAGCAGCTCGGGGCTGCGCCCCAGGGCCAGCTCGCCCATGCGCACGTGGACCTGCTCGGCGCGCTCCGTCATGCCGAAGCTCTTTCGTAGATCTGCGGCTGCACGAACTGGAACGGCACGTCCATGGACGTCAGCGACTCCGACTCGCCGATCACCAGCTTCCCCTGCCGGCGCAGCGACGGCGCGAGGTGGTGGACGACGCTGCGGATGTCGTCGGCGGTGAAGTAAATCAGCACGTTGCGCAGGAACACCACGTCGAAATGGTCCTGCCACGGCGCCGGTTCCATCAGGTTGTGCGGCTCGAAGGCCATGCAGCGCCGCACGGCGTCTTCCAGCATGAACTGCCCGGGCCGCCGGGCGGTGTCGTAGCGCTCGAAGATCTCGGGGTGGCCCGCCCGGAACGCCGCCACGGAAGACCCGGCGTACCGGCCCGCGCGCGCATGCGCCAGCACATCGGTGCTGATGTCCGTGCCCAGGATCTCGTAGGAGAAACCGGGCTGCCGGCGGCGCACCTCCTCGCAGCAGATCGCGATCGTGCAGGCCTCCTCGCCGGTGGAGGCCGCGGCCGACCACACCCGCAGCGGCCGTCCCCGCTCCTCGCGGGCCCACCCGGGCAGGAACACGTCGCGGAAGTACTGCCAGACCTTGGGCGTGCGGAAGAAGGAGGTCTGGTGGGTCGTCACCGCATCGACGAAGGGCTGGCGCTCGTCCTCGTTGCGGTCCAGGTACTCCACGTACCCGGCATAGGAATCGATGCCCAGGTGGCGCATGCGCGGGCGCAGCCGGGCCTGCAGCATGGTTTTCTTGGCCTCGACCATGTGGATGCCGGTGTGCCCGCGCACCCGCTGCAGCAGCCGCAGCAGGGTCGCGCCGTCCATGTCGCCGAACTCAGGCATCGGCCATCTCGGCCTCCAGCTCGCCGATGGACGCGAAGATGCGGGCCGCATCCAGCGTCAGCACATGCGTGGGCGTGCTGCCCTCGCCCTGCGTTTCGAGCACCTCGGAGACGTGGTGGCGCGTCCGGGGCGTCAGGGCATTGCGCATCAGCGAGGGAATGGGGTACTTGCCCGCGGCGTCGATGTGCACGATGCTGCGCACCCGGTCCACCTGCAGCCCCAGCAGGGTGTCGCCCTGCTGCAGCACCACCACCTTCGGCTCGAGCACATCGTCCGGCCCGGGCTCGCCCAGCTGGTAATAGCGGCGGATGTCCACCACCGTCACCAGCTTGCCGCGCAGGTTGTACATGCCCGAGACGAATTCCGGCGCGCCCGGCACCGGGATCAGCCCGTCGCCGCAATCGATGATTTCCCGCACGTCCTGCATCGGCAGGCCGAACGCCTGCCGGGAGTCGAACCACAGGAAGGTCTGGCGTACGCCCGCCTGCCGCGAGGATGCATGCGCCTTGCGGTCCCGCGAAGCGAACAGGCTGCTGTGCTGGCCGGAGATGCGGCCGATCTCGCCGTGGTCCAGCACCCCCTGGCTGTCGAGCAGGAACACGTGGCCCCGCTCGCCCAGGTCCAGGCAGCCGGCGAACATGCTGGCGCGGTGGCGCGTCAGCACGGGCACGTGCATCACGTCGTCCTCGGAATAGGCGACGATCGCCTCGACGCTGTCCACCAGCAGCCCCACGTGCATCGCTCCGGCCTGGAGCACGACGATCCGCTGCTCGGCGGTATCTTCACCCTCCGTGCCGGCACCGGTCTGCAGCAGGTCACCGAAGCGCACCACCGGGACCACGCTGTCCCGGATGTGCATCACGCCCGCGCACAGCGCGTCCTGCACCGGGGAGCGTTCGATGCCCCGGGCCTGCACGATCTCGTGCACCCCGTAGATGCCGAAGCCCAGCAGCAGGTCCCCCACCCGGAAGGTGATGCAGCGGGTGCGGTTGCGCTTGGCCCGGGAGGCGTCGCCCCCGCCCGTGGCCATGCCGACCCGGGGCACGTTCTCGATCGCCACCAGCCGGTCGAGATCGAGCACGCGCACCAGATCGCCGCCGATCTTGAGCACGCCGGCCACCACGCGGTGGGTGGATTGGTCCTGGTAGCCGAACAGTGCCTGCTCGTCGCCGCGCGGGCGCATCACACGCCGGGTGTCGTCGAACAGCAGCCCCAGGCGGACGCCGCGGTGCTGGACGATCACCACCTTGGTACCCGCCGGGTCGTCGGCGGTGCCCAGTCCCAACAGGCGCCGCATGTCGAGCATGGGCACGATGGTGCCGCGCAGGTTGAACACGCCCACTACGAAGTCGGGCGCCAGCGGCATGGGAACGATCCTGCCGGGCAGGTTGACGGCCTCCTGCACGTGCCGGACGTCGATGGCGAACTCTTCGTCGCCCAGCGTGAAGGAGGCATAGACCGCCGCCTGCCCGGCGGGGGCCGGGGGCACAGGCGCGGTGGCTTGCGGATGGCTCAAGGCGGCTCTCCTGTGGGCGGATCAGCCCTTGGCCTTGAAATCGGCGAAGGCCGCGGCCAGCCGCTGCGCGCCGCCGTCGAGATCGCGGCAGGCCATGTCGATGCCTTCGGAAGCGGAGGCCGACTTCTCGGTTTCCTCGGCGATGTGCTGGATGGCGTCGCCGATCATCTTGACCGCGCCGAGCTGCTCCTCCGCGGCACTGGACACTTCGGAAATCGCCTGGCCGGTCTGGCGGATGCTCTTGACGATCTTCGTGAAGGCATCGCCGGCCTGCCTGGACACGTCGCTGCCCTGGACGATGAGCTTCACCGAGCCGTTGATGAGTTTGGAGATTTCCTTCGTCGCCTGCGACGAGCGCTCGGCCAGCTTGCGCACCTCGTCGGCCACCACGGAAAATCCCAGGCCGTGCTCACCCGCGCGGGCGGCCTCGATGGCCGCGTTGAACGCCAGCATGTTCGTCTGGCTCGCGATCTCGCTGATGACCTTGACGATCTCCGACATGTCTTCCGACGAGCGGCCGAGCACTTCCATCGACTCGATCGCCTTGTTGATCGCCTGGGCACCCTGCTCCGCCTCTTCCTGCGTATGGCGCGCGACGGCGTCCGTGCCCTTCGCGTTCTGGGCGATGGAGTGGATCGACGCCGTGAGCTCCTCGATCGAGGCATTCATTTCCTCGGTCGTCGCGCACAGGGCCTGGGCACCGGTCGCCACCGCGCCCGACTTGCCGAGGATGCCGCGGGTCTGCTCCGACAGGCTTCCGACGAGGGCGCCGATGGACTTGTCGAGGTCCTCGGCCCGCCGCTTCTCTTCATGGATGTCCTTGAGCGACCCGGCCACGCGCAGCGGATTGCCCTCCGCATCGCGCAGCGTGGTGCCGCGGGCGCGGAACCAGCGGTACTCGCCCGAGCGCACCTTGCAGCGGTATTCGAGGTCGTAGGGCGTCTTGCCGGTCTTGTCCATCAGGTGGGCAGCGAAGGCCTCGAACGTCGGGTCCTTGTCCTCGGGGTGCAGCAGCGAGCCCCAGCTGTCGAGCACGTTGGGGAAGTCGGTCTCGTCCTGGTAGCCCAGCAGCTTGCGGAACCGATCCGACCACCAGAACGGCGTCTGCGGCTGCACGTTGCCGTCGGCCGGGTACGCCATGTCCCACAGGCCTTCGCTGGCGCTCTGGTTCACGAGGTCGAAGCGGATCAGCGCGCCGTCCAGTTCTTCCTTCTGCTTCTTTTCCTCGGTGATGTCCTTGAGGGAACCGGCCACGCGCAGCGGGTTGCCCTCTGCGTCGCGCAGCGTGGTGCCGCGGGCGCGGAACCAGCGGTACTCGCCCGAGCGCACCTTGCAGCGGTATTCGAGGTCGTAGGGCGTCTTGCCGGTCTTGTCCATCAGGTGGGCAGCGAAGGCCTCGAACGTCGGGTCCTTGTCCTCGGGGTGCAGCAGCGAGCCCCAGCTGTCGAGCACGTTCGGGAAGTCGGTCTCGTCCCGATAGCCCAGCAGCTTGCGGAACCGATCCGACCACCAGAACGGCGTGCTCGGCTCCACGTTGCCATCGGCCGGGTAACGCATGTCCCAGAGGCCTTCGCTGGCGCTTTGGTTCACCAGGTCGAAACGGGTGAGGGCTTCAGCCAGCTCCTGCTCGAGCGTGGAAGGCGGCTGCGAGGGGTGGGCGGCGGTCGTGGGCAGATCGGACATGGAATTTCGGTGATTTGGTATTGACAAATTCCCACGCAATGACTTGTCATTTTTGCGACATTTACCTGCATGGCATGCTTCCAGAACAGGAAGAAACGGTAATATCTCACAAATTGCTACAAGTGATTGCAGGATAGGTATTTGTCCTACACCCCCGCCAGGGAGCCCCCTGGCGGTCAGCGCCGATGGTGCTCAGATGTCCAGGGGCAGCAGCGTCACTTCCATCGCATCGTCCAGCCATGCCATGGCGGGCTCGCCGGCCTCGTCGGCCACCCCCTGCCCGAAGAACTGCGAGGCGCAGAGCACCTCCACGTCGATGCCCTCCAGGCTGTGGCGGGCGATCACCGCGCCGATGCAGGCCGCGCGTGCCCGCTCCACGATGCCCCAGATGATGGCAGTGCCGGCAGCGCACTGCATGCTGGCCAGCAGCGCCTCGGACCGCACCCCGTCGGCGGACTTGTCCGCCAGCCAGGGCAGTTGCCCGGCCAGCAGGGGATCGCAGAGCAGCACCTCCAGCAGCTCGCGCGCCTTGGCGGGCTGCAGGGGCACGACGACGAAGCGCTCGGTATCGAAGCGCGGCGGGTGGGCAGGCAGCATGCCCATTTGCGCGGTGGCGTTCTGCAGGCTCATGGAAGGCTCCTCTCCGGGAAATATCGATGCCGCGCAGCATCGCGACCCGCCATGGCGCTCGCACGCCCCGCTCCGAAGTGCCGTGCCGGCATGCGAACGGCCCGTGTGGCCTGCCCGCATGCACCAGGGCGGGGCGGTGCACCGAAGCGGTTCACGCCCGCATGCCACGCCGCAATCAAGCGTTATGGACTCCATAACGAAAACCATGCAAATTGCAGCAGCCCGCGCAGTAGATTCGCTGGACGCCCTCCCGACCGTACCCGCACGCCGATGGTGCCCGCATCCTGGCACGCGCATTGCAAGAGGCTTCGCGTGGCCAAGGCTGGCCACGTGGTCCGCTCCTCCTGCAATGGCGCAGGCGGAACAGGCCCAGGACGAAGGCGTCCCCACCCGTGCGAGCGGCCCGCTGTTGCGGCGCATGCAGGGTGCGGACGCCTTTTTTGTTTTCCGAACCGCCCGTGGGGGTCACGATGAAGAAATCCAGATTGGTGATGGTGGGCAACGGCATGGCCGGCGTGCGCACGCTCGAGGAGCTGCTGAAGATCGCGCCCGATCTGTACGAGATCACCGTCTTCGGCGCCGAGCCGCACCCCAACTACAACCGCATCCTGCTGTCGCCCGTGCTGGCCGGCGAGCAGACGCTGGAAGAGATCGTCCTCAACGACTGGTCCTGGTATGAGGACAACGGCATCACGCTGCACGCGGGCTGCACCGTGCGCGAGGTGGACCGCACCCGGCGCATCGTGCGCGGCACGGACGCTGCGGGCCGCACCATCGAGGCGCCCTACGACCGGCTGATCCTCGCCACCGGCTCCAACCCCTTCATCCTGCCCATTCCCGGCAAGGACTTGCAGGGCGTGCTGGCCTACCGCGACATCGCCGACACGCAGGCCATGATCGACGCGGCCGCCACCTACCGCGACGCGGTCGTGATCGGCGGCGGGCTGCTCGGCCTGGAGGCCGCCAACGGGCTCATGAAGCGCGGCATGCGTGTCACCGTGGTGCATGCGAGCGAATGGCTCATGGAGCGCCAGCTCGACGACGTGGCCGGCCGGATGCTGCAGAAATCGCTGGTGGAGCGCGGCATGGGCTTCCTCATGAAGGCGCAGACCCAGGAACTGGTGGGCGATGCTTCGGGCCGCGTGGCCGCCGTGCGCTTCAAGGACGGCACGGAGGTGCCCGCCCAGCTCGTCGTCATGGCCGTGGGCATCCGCCCGAGCACGCAGCTCGCCGAGAGCATGCGCCTGCACGTGAACCGCGGCATCGTGGTGAGCGACACGCTGCAGACGGTGACCGACGCGCGCATCTATGCCGTGGGCGAATGCGCCGCGCACCGCGGCATCGCCTACGGCCTCGTGGCGCCGCTCTTCGAGCAGGGCAAGGTGCTGGCCAACCACCTGGCCGAGTACGGCATCGCGCGCTACCAGGGCTCGCTCACCTCCACCAAGCTCAAGGTGACGGGCATCGACCTGTTCTCCGCCGGCAACTTCCAGGGCGGCGAGGGCACCGAGGAAATCGTGATGAGCGATCCCTTCGGCGGCGTGTACAAGAAACTGGTGATTCGCGACGACCAGCTGGTGGGCGCCTGCCTCTACGGCGACACCGTGGACGGCAGCTGGTACTTCAAGCTGCTGCGCGAGGGCCGCTCCATCGGCGACATCCGCGACAAGCTGATGTTCGGCGAATCCCACCTCGGCGACACGGGCCACCAGGGCCAGAGCAAGGCCGCCGCCATGCAGGACGCCGACGAGGTGTGCGGCTGCAACGGCGTGACCAAGGGCGCAATCTGCAAGGCGATCAAGGACAAGGGCCTGTTCACGCTGGAGGACGTGCGCAAGCACACCAAGGCCAGCGCGAGCTGTGGCTCCTGCACCGGCCTCGTGGAGCAGATCATCATGTTCACCGCCGGCGGCGACTACTCCGCCACGCCCCGGACCAAGGCCGTCTGCGGCTGCACCGACCACGGCCACCAGGCCGTGCGCGACGCGATCCGCACGCACCGCCTGGTCACCATCCAGGACGTCTTCCAATTCCTGGAATGGAAGACCCCCAACGGCTGCCCCACCTGCCGGCCCGCGGTGAACTACTACCTGATCAGCACCTGGCCCAAGGAAGCGAAGGACGACCCGCAGAGTCGCGCCATCAACGAGCGCTCGCACGCCAACATCCAGAAGGACGGCACGTACAGCGTGATTCCGCGCATGTGGGGCGGCGAGACCACCGCCGACGAACTGCGCCGCATCGCCGACGCCGTGGACAAGTACGACATCCCCACCGTGAAGGTCACGGGCGGCCAGCGCATCGACCTGCTCGGCGTGAAGAAGGAGGACCTCGTCAACGTCTGGAAGGACATCGGCATGCCCAGCGGCCACGCCTACGCCAAGGCGCTGCGCACGGTGAAGACCTGCGTGGGCAGCGAATGGTGCCGCATGGGCACGCAGGACAGCACCCAGATGGGCAAGGACCTGGAGCGCGCGATGTGGCGCATGTACGCCCCGCACAAGGTCAAGTTCGCCGTGAGCGGCTGCCCGCGGAACTGCGCCGAGGCCGGCATCAAGGACGTGGGCATCATCGGTGTGGACTCCGGCTGGGAGATGTACATCGCCGGCAACGGCGGCATCAAGACCGAGGTGGCCCACTTCTTCACCAAGCTCAAGACCGCCGAGGAAGTGCTCGAATACACGGGCGCCTTCTGCGAGCTCTACCGGCAGGAGGGCTGGTACCTGGAGCGTACCGTGCACTACGTGAACCGCGTGGGCCTGGACTACGTGAAGAAGCGCATCCTCGAAGACCACGAAGGCCGCAAGGCGCTCTGGGCCCAGCTGCAGTTCGCGCTCGACGGCGAACCGGATCCCTGGTTCGAGTTCGACAAGGCCGCCGTGGACACGCGGCAGTTCGTGCCCCTGCCCGTCCGGAGCCCCGAGCCCGCCGGGCAAGCCTCCGCCGCGTGATCCCGCCGGGAGGCACCGCCATGAATGTCGACCGCCGCCGCTGCACGCTCGCACTGGTGTCCTGCCTGGCGCCCACGGCCTTTTCCCGGGCCGCCGCTCCCGCGCCGGTGGCCGGACTCGGCGACGCCATCAACCAGGCCGGCCGCCAGCGCATGCTCAGCCAGCGCATGGCCAAGGCCTGGCTGGCACTTGCCTGCCAGGTGGAGGCCGTGGCCGCCCGCCGGGCGCTGGACGCTTCCGTCGCGCTCTTCGAAAAACAGCTCTCCGCACTCAAGGCCTACGCCCCCCAGGCGGACCTGCGGGACACCTACGTGCAGCTGGAAGCGGCCTGGAGCGCCTACCGGACGCTGCTCTCCGCCGCCCCGGGCGCCGCCGGCGCACCGGCGCTGCTGCAGGCCGACGCCCGCGTGCTCGCGCTCGCCCACCAGGGCACGACGCAGTTCGAGGCCACCCTCGGCAAGCCGGTGGGACACCTCGTCAACCTCGCGGGCCGCCAGCGCATGCTCAGCCAGCGCATGGCCAAGTTCTGCCTGGCCGCCGCCCTCGGCGTGGATGCCGCGGGTGCCCGTACCGCCATCGCGTCCGCCCGCACGGAATTCACCGAGGCCATGCAGACGCTGCGCGGCGCCCCCGAGGCCACGCAGCGCATCCGCGACGCGTTGCAGCTGGCCGACGGGCAATGGGTGTTCTTCGATACCGCACTGCGGCGGCCGCAGGCCGGCGACGCCATGGCGGGCTCGGGCTCCCGGCCACTGGCCGAAATGTTCACCGCCAGCGAGAACCTGCTGGCCGTGATGGAACAGGTCACCCAGCTCTACGCCGGCGCGACGGCCTGACCGCCCCGGCACCGTCCCACGTTCTTACACCGACCCAACAGCACCCGAAAGAGGCCCCCCGATGACCCAATGGACCCCGATCTGCCGCGTGGACGACATCCCCGTGCTCGGCGCGCGCCGCGTCGCCCGGCCGCGCGGACTCGACGTCGCGGTGTTCCGCAACGACGCCGGAGAAATCTTCGCCCTCCTCGACCGCTGCCCGCACAAGGGCGGCCCGCTCTCGCAAGGCATCGTCTTCGGCCGCAGCGTCGCCTGCCCACTGCACAACTGGAGCATCGGCCTGTGCGATGGACAGGCCGCCGCACCGGACGAAGGCTGCACGCCGCGGTTCGCGGTGAAGGTGGAGGATGGGGAGGTGTTCCTGGATGCGGGCGAACTCGCGGGACATGCGGTGGGGGAGACGCGGCCGGTAGCGGGGCCGGTGAGGCGGGGTGTGGCGGTGGCCGGATGAGGCATTCGCCCGCATCCACCTTCAGCGTGCTGATGTCATGACGCCTTGCTGTGGATCTTCTTCCCGGAGCCGGGATTTCGCCCCGGCGGGCGAGTCACTTTCTTTCGCTTCGCCGAAAGAAAGTAACCAAAGAAAGGGCGTCCCTGCTGGATGCGGCCCCGTTCGCCCAGAGGGCGAACGGGGCAACCTGGGGTGCTCGGGGGTGGGGTGTGCCGTGGAACTCGCTGCGCGCACACCGTGCGCGGTGCACAGCACTCGCGCACCCCAGGCCGAGCGAAGCAATGGCCCGTATGCGGCACCCCGCCCTCGTGGCTGCGCCGAGGAGC
>CP028296.1:3490034-3516162 GCA_003029925.1 Paracidovorax avenae
CCAGGGCTCGCCTTTTCTTTGCCTACTTTCTTTTGGCGAAGCAAAAGAAAGTAGGTGCGCCGCCGGGCGCACATCCCTGCCCCGGGAACCAACCAACCAGCAGCCCCCCGCCATGCACAAAGAAACAAAATCCACCTGCCCCTACTGCGGCACCGGCTGCGGCGTCATCATCGAATCCACCGACGGCCGGATCACCGGCGTGCGCGGCGACCCCACCCACCCCGCCAATTTCGGCCGCCTCTGCACCAAGGGATCCACGCTGCACCTCACCGCCACGCAGCCCGTCACCCTGCAGACCCGCCTGCTCACGCCGCTGCACCGCACACAGCGCGGCCAGGCGCCGGCTCCCATCGGCTGGGATGCCGCGCTGGGCATGGCCGCCGGAAAGTTCGCGGACATCATCCAGGCGCACGGCCCCGATGCGGTCGGGTTCTACGTGTCGGGCCAGTTGCTCACCGAGGACTACTACGTCTTCAACAAGCTGGCCAAGGGACTGATCGGCACCAACAACATCGACACCAATTCCCGCCTGTGCATGAGCAGCGCCGTCGCGGGCTACAAGGCCACGCTGGGCGCGGACGCACCTCCGGCCTGCTATGAAGACCTCGCGCTGGCGCAGTGCCTGTTCATCACGGGCAGCAACACGGCCTGGGCGCACCCCATCCTCTTCCGGCGCATCGAGGACGCGCGGGCCGCGAACCCGGGCCTGAAGATCATCGTGGCCGACCCGCGCCGCACCGAAACGGCGGCGATGGCCGACCTGCACCTGCCCATCCTGCCCGGCTCCGACGTCATGCTCTGCCACGGCATGCTGCACCTCATGCTCTGGGAGGGCTGGGTGGATGCCGGCTACATCGCGGCGCACACCACGGGCTTCGAGGCACTCAAGGCCACCGTGCGCGACTGCACGCCCGCGCGGGTGGCCGAGGTCTGCGGCATCACCGAGGTGCAGCTCGCCACGGCCGCGCGCTGGTTCGCGCTGGGCGAGGCTGAAGCCCCCTCCGGCGGTGCCCGCGCCCCGACGCTGAGCCTCTACTGCCAGGGCCTCAACCAGAGCAGCAGCGGCACCGACAAGAACGCGGCCCTCATCAACCTGCACCTGGCCTGCGGGCAGATCGGGCGTCCCGGTGCGGGCCCGTTCTCGCTCACCGGCCAGCCCAACGCCATGGGGGGGCGGGAGGTGGGGGGGCTGGCCAACCTGCTCTCCGCCCACCGCGACCTGGCGAACCCCGCGCACCGCGCCGAGGTGGCCGCGCTCTGGGGCGTGCCCCAGGTACCCGCCACCCCGGGCAGGACGGCGGTGGAGATGTTCCAGGCCGCCGCCGACGGAGAAATCCGCGCGCTCTGGATCGCGTGCACCAACCCGGCGCAAAGCCTGCCCGACCAGGCCACGGTGCGTCGCGCCCTGGAACGCGCGGAGTTCGTCGTGGTGCAGGAGTCGTTCTCCACGACGGCCACCTGCGCGTACGCCGACCTGCTGCTGCCCGCCACCACCTGGGGCGAAAAGACGGGCACCGTCACCAACAGCGAGCGCCGGATTTCGCGGGTGCGGCAGGCCGTGCCGGCGCCGGGGCAGGCCCGGCACGACTGGGCGATCGCGGTGGAATTCGCGCGCCGGCTGCAGTCCCGGCTGTGCCCGGAAGGCGCCGGCCTGTTCCCCTACGACACCGGCTGCGCCGAGGCCGGGGCCGAGGCGATCTGGAACGAGCACCGGGAGACGACGCGCGGGCGCGACCTGGACATCACGGGCCTGTCGTGGGCGCTGATCGACCGCCAGGGGCCACAGCACTGGCCGTTTCCGGAAGGGGCCGCACAGGGCCGCGCACGCCTCTATGAAGATGGAGTCTTCCCCACGCCGGACGGCCGCGCGCGCTTCGCCGCCGCTGCCTGGAAGCCCGTCGCCGAGCCGCGCAGCGCCCGCTACCCGTTCAGCCTCACCACCGGCCGCCTGCGCGACCAGTGGCACGGCATGAGCCGCACCGGCACCCTGGGCCGCCTCTTCGGCCACACGTCAGAACCCTGCGTGCAGTTGCACCCGCAGGACATGGAGCGCCGCCGGCTCGCCGAAGGCGAGCTGGTGCGGGTGGAAAGCCGGCGGGGCGCGGTCATCGTGCCCGTGCAGGCCAGCACCGACGTGGCTCTCTCCCAGGCCTTCATCGCCATGCACTGGGGCGGCGAAATGCTCTGCGGCCATGCCGGTTCGCAGGAAGGCACCGCAGACGGCACGGATGCACCGCCTCCCGCCCTGGGCGTGAACGCAGTCACCTCGCCGGCCTTCTGTCCGGCGTCGAAGCAGCCCGAGCTCAAGCATGCGGCCGTCCACATCGAGCGGGCCGCCCTGCTCTGGCGGCTCTACGGCATGGCCTGGCTGCCGGCGGACGAGGCCCTGGCCGTGCGCGCGCAGCTTGCCGGCCTGCTGGCCGGCTTCCCCTTCGCGGTCTGCGTGCCGTTCGGCAACAACGCTCCCCTGTCGGAGCCCGCACGCGAGCGCCACGGAGTGCTCCTGCGGGCGGCCGGCACCGCTCCCGCACCCGATGCCCTGCTGGCACGCATCGAGGCCCTGCTCGGCCTGGGCGCCGCCGACACGCTCCGCTATGCCGACGCCCGGCGCGGCCAGCGGCGGGCCCTGCGGCTCGAAGCCGCGCCTGCAGCGTCCGGCGGGCCCGGCGTGGAGCATGGCACCGGCAGCGCCGATGGCAATGAACTGCGGCTGAGCGCCCTGCTGCTGGCCGGAGACACCAGCGCGGAGGCCTGGCTGCGCGACCTGCTGCAGGAAGAGCGGCCCGCGCAGGGCTATGGCCGCCGGCTGCTGTCGCCCGGCCTGCAGGCCCCGGACGGTGCCACGCCTGCCCCGCCGCGCAGCCGCCCCGTGTGCAGTTGCATGAACGTGAGCGATGCGGCGATCGCAGCACAGCTCGGCCAATGCCACGGCGGCGATGCCGAGCGGCTGGGCCAGCTGCAGGCGGCGCTGGGCTGCGGCACGCAATGCGGCTCCTGCCTGCCGGAACTCCGCCGCATGGTGCGGGACAGCACGGCCGTGCCGGCCGCGGAGTCCTCCATATAACCGGAAGTTCTCTGAATTACGGGAGAATGCGCGTCCCTGCGACATCCGCTCCACGCACCACCAATTTCCGCTTCCATGGGCAGCATCAGCCACTATCTCAAGGACCTCGGCCGCGGCGCGCGCGGCGCCCGTGCCATTGGCCGCGAACAGGCCGCCGATCTCTTCGGGCAGGTGCTCGACGGACAGGTCACCGACTACGAAGTGGGCGCCTTCTGCATCGCCATGCGCATCAAGGGCGAAACCGCCGACGAGATGTGCGGCTTCCTCGACGCCACCCACGCCCGTCTCGCTCCCGTTCCCGCAGGCGATATACCCACCGTCGTGCTGCCCAGCTACAACGGCGCGCGCCGGCTGCCCGTGCTCACGCCGCTGCTCGCGCTGCTGCTCGCCCGCGAGGGCCTGCCCGTGCTGCTGCACGGCATGCGCACCGAGGCGCGCCGCGTGCTCGCCAGCGAGGTGCTGCAGGCCCTGGGCGTCGCGCCCATGGAGTCGCCCGAGGCGGTCGCGCCCGGCAGCGTCGCGCACGTCCGCACGGGCCTGCTTTGCCCGGGGCTCGCGCGGCTGCTGGCGGTGCGCGAGGTCGTCGGCCTGCGCAACCCGGGGCACAGCGTGGTCAAGCTCATGAACCCGGTGCGTGGCCCGTCGCTGCTCGTCACCGCCTACACCCACCCCGAATACCTGGAGATGCTGCACACCACCTTCGCCGCGCGCGGCATGGACGTGCTGCTCTCGCGCGGCCTGGAGGGCGAGGTCGCCGCCGACCCGCGCCGCACGCCCCGTTACGACGCCTTCGTGCGCGGCGCGCACCATGTGTGGGATGAGCAGCAGCCCGGCACCGCGACCGAGGTTCCCGGCCTGCCCGCGGACATCGATGTGGAGACCACCGCACGCTACACGCAGCAGGTGCTCGCGGGCGAACTGCCGGTGCCCGCCCCGCTCTCCCGGCAGGTGGAACACATCTTGCGTCTTGCCCGCCAGAACCCCACGGAGACAGCCCCATGAACCGTTCCGCCCCTCCCTCGCAGACCGGCCCCACCTCGCCGGCCCGCCCCTATGGCGCCGCGCCGCGCGGCACCTGCACGCTCGTCGGCGCGGGACCGGGCGACCCCGAACTTCTCACCCTCAAGGCCCTCAAGGCCATCCAGGCCGCCACGGTGCTGCTGGTGGATGACCTCGTCAGCGACGAGATCGTCGCCCTCGCCGCGCCCGGCGCGCGGGTGGTGCACGTCGGCAAGCGCGGCGGCTGCAAGAGCACGCCGCAGGCTTTCATCGAGAAACTCATGGTCATGGCCGTGAACGAAGGCGAGAACGTGGTGCGGCTCAAGGGCGGTGATCCGTTCATCTTCGGGCGCGGCGGCGAAGAGGTCGAACACCTGCGCGCGGCCGGCATCGAGGTCACCGTGGTCAACGGCATCACGGCCGGCCTCGCGGGCATGACCCTGCTCGGCACGCCGCTCACGCACCGCGAGCACGCCCACGGCGTGGTCTTCGTCACCGGCCACGCCAAGCCCGGAGACAGCGGCATCGACTGGCGCCAGCTCGCCGCCACGGCCCGCGCAGCGCGCCTGACGCTGGTGATCTACATGGGCGTGAGCAGCGCCGCGCACATCCAGGAGGAACTGCTCACCGGCCTGCCGGCCAGCACGCCCGTGGTCATCATCCAGCACGTGAGCCTGCCCTGCCAGCGCCACGCGCTCACCACGCTGGGCGAGCTGCACGCCACCATCGAGCGCGAACAGCTCGGCAGCCCCTCGGTCATCGTGGTGGGCGACGTGACGGCCGGCGTGGCCGCCGCGGCCGGCACCGGCCTGGGCCAGCCCCTGCCGGCAGCGCCACCGCCGCTGCGGCACGCCGGCTGAAGACGCCCGTGGCCGGCACGAGAGTTTTCCATCGCAGCATCCGATGAGGTTCCCATGGCCGCCCTCCCGATTCCCGCAGCGCAGACGCTCCAGCCCTCCAGGCCCGAGGCGGCCCGCGCGCCCGGCAGGGCCGGCGGCGGCGAGGCGGACATCTCCCTGGTGAACCTTGCCGCGCGCCAGCGCATGCTGTCGCAGCGCATCGTCCTGCAGACCGTGCTGGCCGTGCAGGGCGAGGCCGCCCAGGCCCGGGCGGCACGGCAGACCCTGCAGACCTTCGAATCGGCCCAGGCCCGCCTCCTGCAGACGCCGCACCAGCTGGACGCGGAATCAGCCCGCGAGGTGGAGGCCATCTACCACGGGCCGCGCGGCGTCGGCGCCACCATCGATGGATTCGCGCGCCAGGCCCGCGCTGCGCTGGATCTTGCCGAACAGGGCAGCGCCCGTGCAGCCAGTGCCCTGGCGCCGCTGGTGGCGGCCACGGACGGCGTGCTCGACGCGCTGAATGCCGCCACCACCGTCTTCGACCAGGTCCAGAGGCGGCGGTCCGACGCGATGATGAGCGAGCTGTCGGGCATCGTCGCCTCCATCCAGACCGTCGCGCGCGAAGCCAAGGTGGTGAGCTTCAACGCCCAGGTCATGGCCGCCCGCGCCGCCGCGCATGGGCGCGAGTTCGCCGTCGTGGCCAACGTGCTCTCCGGCATCACCGCCGAAATCGACCGGCTGTCGCTGCAGGCCGTCTCGCTTGCCGGGCGCGGGCAGCGGCCCTGAGACGGCGGCAGGCAGCAGGGGGCCATGGCCCTGCCGAGTCATCGGCCCATGCAAAAGTCTAGAATGAGAACAATTCCCATTTTTAACTATCGCCGCTGCCGCGTCCATGCCTGCCGCCCTGCATCCGTCCGCCGCCGCGGCCGTCGAAACGATCTACCGCTCGCACCATGGCTGGCTGCTGGGCTGGTTCCAGCGCCGGCTGGGCAACGCATCGCAGTCGGCCGACCTGGCCCATGACACCTTCCTGCGGCTCATGGCGTCGCGCGATGTCGTGGCGCTGCGCGAGCCGCAGGCCTTTCTGCGCACCCTCGCGCACGGGGTGGTGGTCAACCATTGGCGAAGGCTCGATATCGAACGCGCCTGGCTCGACGTGCTGGCCTCGCAACCCGGGCCGCTGGCGCCGTCGCCGGAAGAGCGGGCGCTGGTGCTGGAGACCCTGTGCCAGATCGACGCCATGCTGGACCGGCTCAATCCCCGGGCTCGCAGCGCGTTCCTGCTGTCGCAGCTCGACGGGCTGACCTATGCGCAGATCGCACGGCATCTGGGCGTGTCGGAGCGCATGGTCAAGAAGTACATGGCCCAGGCGATGCTGCAATGCCTTCTGCTGGCGCAGCGATGAGCGAGGTGCTTGCCGACCAGCCCGCGTTCGAGGATCTGCAGCAGGCAGCCGACTGGTTCGCCGTGCTGCAAAGCGATCGCGTGAGCGAAGCCGATCGGTGCAGCTGGCAGCGCTGGCTGGAGACCG
Source organism: Paracidovorax avenae (assembly GCA_003029925.1). Taxonomy (GTDB): domain Bacteria; phylum Pseudomonadota; class Gammaproteobacteria; order Burkholderiales; family Burkholderiaceae_C; genus Paracidovorax; species Paracidovorax avenae_A. The sequence goes on from CP028296.1 coordinate 3,496,471, forward strand.
GACCGCGGCAGCGCGCTGCCTGGAGCCAGGTCGAGGCGATATCCCGTGAATTCGCGGGGGCGGCGCATCCGATGGCGCGCCAGGTGCTGGAGCACCGGCCAGCCGTCTCGCGCCGCCGGCGCACCGTGCTACGCACGCTCGTGGCCGTGCCGGTGACGGGCGTGGCCGCCTGGATGGCATCGCGGCAGATGCCGTGGAACGAATGGACCGCGGCCTTGCGCACCGATACCGGCGAGCAGCGTTCCTGGGCGCTGGCCGACGGTAGCGAACTCGTGCTGAACACCGCGAGCGCCGCGGACCTGGACTACTCCACGGCCCTGCGGCGCATCGTGCTGCACCGGGGAGAACTGTTCATCACCTCGGGCCACGACCCGGCCTCGCCGCCGCGGCCGCTCGTGGTGGACGTGGCCCATGGTCGCATCACGGCTCTGGGAACCCGCTTCGCCGTGCGCTACGAGGACGATGGAGCCGTGCGCGTCGCCGTTTTCGAGGGCGCCGTGCAGTTGCGCCCCGGGGATGGCGGAGACGGGCCGGTGCTTGCTGCCGGCCAGCAGGCGCGGCTGCTGCGCGACCGGGTCGAGCCACCGGCCAGCGCCGCCGGCTACGCGGCGGACTGGCAGCGCGGCATGCTGGTGGCGGACGGCATGCGGCTGGGCGACTTCATCGCCGAGCTGGCGCGCTACCGCCGCGGGCACCTGGGTTGCGCGCCGGAGGTGGCCGACCTGAGGATCGTGGGTGCCTACCCCCTGGCCGACACCGACCGCATCCTCGAGGCCCTCCAGGCCACGCTTGCCGTGCAGGTGCGCCGGCCGATGCCGTGGTGGACGGTGGTCGAGGCGGGCGCGCGCCCGCGCTGAATTTTCTTGCGGGCAGGTTCCCTTTCTGCCGGGTGGATTGGCATATCCGATGCCGATCCTTTCAATGAACCCGTACGCTGCCATGACCGCGAAAAGAACCTCGCCGACATCCCCTCTTCTCTCTCTGCCGCTGCGCCGCCGCACCCCGGCGGGCGCGCTGCACGCCGCCATGATGGCGGTGCCGCTCGCGGCCGCTATCGCCACATCGCCGATCCATGCACAGGCCGCGGCACCCGCGGCGCGGGAATACGCCATTCCCCCCGGGCCGCTGGGCACGGTGCTGAGCCAGTTCGCGGGACAGTCCGGCATTCTGCTGTCGTCCGATGCGGCGGTGACGGCCGGCGTCGCCAGCCCCGGCGTGCGCGGCCGCCTGAGCGTGGAGGAAGGCCTGGCGGCCGCGCTGGCGGGCACGGGCCTGCAGGCGGTGCGCGGTGCGGGTGGCCTCTACACGCTGCAACGCAGTGCGGCCACGACTGCGGCAGCGGCCACGGCCGCCATGCCGGAGGTGCGCGTCGCTGCCCAGCGTGCCGGCACCCTGCCGCAGGTCGATGTGACGGCCGACGCGATCGAGGAGTCTGGCAAGGGCCCGGGCACCGGCTTCGTCGCGCGCCGTGCCACCGGGGGCACCAAGACCGACACGCCGCTGCTGGAGACGCCGCAGTCCGTCTCGGTCGTCACGCGCGGCCAGATGGACGCGCAGGGCGCGACCACGCTGGTCGAAAGCCTGCGCTATACGCCGGGCATCGTGGCCCAGTACGGCAACACCGACCTGCGCTACGACTGGCTCACGCTGCGCGGCTTCACGCCGCCGGCGCGCTACCTCGACAACCTGCGCCTGCCGTTCGGCGCGCGCGGCTATTCCCAGCCGCGCATCGAGCCCTGGGGGCTGGAGCGCACCGAGGTGGTCAAGGGCCCGTCGTCGGTGCTCTACGGGCAGGCCACGCCCGGCGGGCTGGTCAACATGGTCAGCAAGCGGCCCACGGTCGCGCCGGTGCGCGAGGTCGAGGTGCAGGTGGGCAGCCACGATCGCAAGCAGGCCGCGTTCGACTTCGGCGGCGCGCTGGTCGCCGACGGGGTGCTGAGCTACCGCCTCGTGGGGCTGCGCCGCGAGGCCGACACCTCGTACGACCACGTCTCGGAGAAAAAGACCTTCATCGCGCCGTCGCTCACGTTCCGCCCCGGCGATGCCACGCAGATCACCGTGCTGGGCCACTGGCAGTCGCTGGATTCACCCGGTGGCGGTGGCGCCCCGGCACTGCCGGCCGCCGGCACGCTGGACACCAGCCGCTACCCCGCGCTGCCGACCAGTGCCTTCGTCGGCGAGCCGGGTTTCGACCGCTACCAGAGCCGCCAGCGCTTCATCGGCTACGAGGCGGAGCACCGCGTCAACGACAGCGTCGTGCTGCGGCAGAACCTGCGCTATGGCAAGGTGACGGCGGAGACCCGCCGCATCCAGGCCTTCTGCCTGAGCGCCTGCAATCCCGCGGCGCTTTCGCGCTACGCCTGGACATTCCCGGAACAGGCCGACCTGCTGACCGTGGATACGCAGGCGCAGATGGACTTCCGCGCCGGTCCGCTGGCGCACACCGTGCTGGCCGGCCTCGACTTCTCCAACGAAAAGGCGACGTACGACGAGAGCAACCTGCGCGTGCTCACGACGCCCTTCAACGCCTACCAGCCGGTGTACGGGCTCGACTCCGGCGCCATGCCCTCGGTCGGGACGCACATCGAGCAGAAGCGGCGGCAGGTCGGCGTCTATGTGCAGGACCAGGCGCGCTGGGACCGCTGGATCGCCGTGCTGGCCGGCCGCTACGACCGCGCCGAGACGGCCACCCGCACGCTCACGACGTCCACGGGCCGCACCGTGGCCACCGACCAGGACGACGGCAAGTTCACCGGCCGTGCCGCGCTCATGGTCACGCTGGACAACGGCGTCGTGCCCTATGTGAGCTACTCCACCTCGTTCCAGCCGGCAGCCGGCACCGACCGCACAGGCGCGGTGTTCGCCCCCACCACCGGCAGGCAGGCCGAGGTGGGCGTGAAGTACCAGCCGGAAGGCTCCAAGGCCCTGCTGACCGCAGCGGTCTACGAACTGACGCAGGAGAACGTGCTCACGCCCGACCCGCTGAGCCGCTCGTTCAGCGAGCAGACCGGCGAGGTCCGCGTGCGCGGGCTCGAACTGGAGGCACGCGGCCCGCTGTCCCGCGGCCTGGAAGCCGTGGCGTCGTATGCCTATACCGACAGCCGCGTGACCCGCGCCAATCCGAACGCCGCAGGAGCCAGCACGCTGGGCAAGCGCTTCGCCTTCGTGCCGCAGCACCAGGCCGCGCTGTGGCTGGACTATGCGCTGCAGGGCAACGACTTCGCCGGCCTGTCGCTCGGTGCGGGCGTGCGCCACACCAGCGCCACCTTCGGCGACGCGGCCAATGTGTACCGCGTGCCCGGCGTCACCCTGGTGGATGCGGCCATCCGCTGGGACCTGGGGCGCCTGCAACCGTCGCTCAAGGGCGTGCGGCTGGCGCTCAATATCGCCAACCTGGGCAACAAGCGCTACGTGGCATCGTGCCTTGCATCCGCGGGCTGCTACTACGGCGAGCGCCGCAGCGTCTACCTGACGGCACGCTACGGCTGGTGACGCGCACGCGGGCGGCGTCCTGTCCGGTGCCCGCAGGCATCGGAGCCCGCGCCTGCGTTCACAGCTCGCCAAGCGCCGTACACGTCCTTACAACGGCGCGGAATGGAAACACTCCCGCCACATTACCTCCTCCTATGATCCGGCCCGGCCGTGCGCTTCGCCCGGCCCCGCGCCCGCAAGGCAAGGCCTCGCGGGCACGGCCGTCACACTCGAATTGATCCGGCAAGACCGGGAGGGAGAGAAACCATGGCACATCTTGGATCCGTGGGGAGGGCCGTCGCACTGGCCGCCAGCCTGCTCGCATGCAGCGGCGCGGCATGGAGCTATTCCATCAGCAACGGCCAGGTGGTGGACGACACCGGCCAGGCCGTGCAACTGCGTGGCGTGAACTGGTTCGGCTTCGAGACCGGAGAGCACGTGGTCCACGGCCTCTGGGCGCGCAACTGGAAGGACATGATCGGCCAGATGCAGCAGCAGGGCTTCAATGCCGTGCGCCTGCCCTTCTGCCCGCAAAGCCTGCGCGGCACCGGCCCCGGCAGCATCGACTACAGCCGCAACCCCGACCTGCAGGGACTGAACTCGCAGCAGATCCTCGACAAGGTCGTGCAGGAAATCAGCGACCGCGGCATGTTCGTGCTGCTGGACCACCACACGCCGGACTGCCAGGCCATCAGCGAGCTCTGGTACACGCCGGCCTACAGCGAGCAGCAGTGGATCGCCGACCTGGTCTTCGCCGCCAGCCGCTACAAAGGCGTACCCGGGGTGATCGGCATCGACCTGAAGAACGAGCCCCATGGCACCGCCACCTGGGGCACCGGCAACGCCGCCACCGACTGGAACCGCGCCGCCGAGCGCGCCGCCGCCGCAGTGGTGCAGGCCGCGCCGCGCTGGATCGTCGCGGTGGAAGGCATCGGCGAGAACCCCTCCTGCTCCACCGGCAGCGGCCACTTCTGGGGAGGCAACCTGGAGCCCCTGGCCTGCACGCCGCTGGACATCCCCGCCGACCGCCTGCTGCTGGCGCCGCACACCTACGGGCCGGACGTGGCCATGCAGTCGTATTTCAACGCAGCGGATTTCCCCGCCAATATGCCCGCCATCTGGGAGCAGCACTTCGGCCGCTTCGTGCAGGCCGGCCACGCCGTGCTGCCGGGCGAATTCGGCGGCAAGTACGGCCGCGGCGACCCGCGCGACGTGCAGTGGCAGAACGCCCTGGTGGACTACTTGATCGGCAAGGGCATCCGCAGCGGCTTCTACTGGTCCTGGAACCCCAACAGCGGCGACACCGGCGGCATCCTGGACGACGACTGGAACACGGTGCGCGCGGACAAGGTGCAACTCCTGAACCGGCTCTGGGGCACGGGCGGAGCCAACCCCAACCCCAACCCCAACCCCAATCCCAACCCCAACCCCAACCCCAATCCCAATCCCAATCCGAACCCGGGGGCGAGCTTCAGCGTGCAGCAGGTCACCGACAACGACTGGGGCGCGGGTTACTGCCAGCGCGTGCAGGTAACCAACAGCGGCGGCGCAGCGGGTGACTGGACGGTCTCCATCGGCGTGCAGGGCACGGTCAACAATCTCTGGAATGCGATCTGGGCGCAGTCGGGCAGCACGCTGCAGGCCTCCGGCGTGTCGTGGAACCGCACGCTCGCGCCCGGGGGCACGGCGGAATTCGGCTTCTGCGCGGCGCGCTGACCGCCATGCCGGCAGGCGCCGGGCGTAGCGGTGCCTGCGACCTGCCTCCCGCCTTCAACCGTGCGCCAGCGCCGCCTCGCGCTGGATCTGCGCGAAACGCTCTGCCTGCTCCTTGCGCAGGCTCTTGCGCAGCAACGCCGCCTCCCAGCGCCGCCGCTCATCCGCCGTGGAAGGCGACAGTGGCGGCACCGGCGTGGGTTTGCGGGCCTCGTCCACCGCCACCATCGTGAAGAAGCAGCTGTTCACGTGCCGCACGACCTGGGTGCGGATCTCCTCGGCCACCACCTTGATGCCCACCTCCATCGACGAGGAACCGGTGTAGTTCACGCTCGACAGGAAGGTGACCAGTTCGCCCACGTGGATGGGCTGCAGGAAGGTCACCTGGTCCACGCTCAGCGTCACCACATAGCTGCCCGAATAGCGGGCCGCACAGGAGTAGGCGACCTGGTCCAGCAGCTTGAGGACCGCGCCCCCGTGCACGTTACCGGAGAAGTTGGCCATGTCGGGCGACATGAGCACCGTCATGCTGAGCTGGTGGGCGGGGCTGTGGGGCATGGTCATGGCCGCGATTCTAGGGGGCGGCGGCTGAAAGTCCTTGCTTTCCGCAGGGTCGGCAGCCCGGCCGTTCCAGGGAGGAGCGGGCGGTGGATCTGCAACGGGCTGTTATCCAGCGCATGCAAAGAAACAACCATGTAAGCAGCCGAAATTCCACTCGCAGGAATTCCGTCTGGCGGTAACCTTGAATGCTGCACTGCAACATTCCCGAACCACCGCCCACCCCAAGGAGGAAAACCATGGACCTCACCACCCGCCTGCTGCTCCAGAACCGCGCCTGGGCCGACGAGATGACTTCCCGCGATCCCGCCTTCTTCGAGAACCTCGTGAGCGGCCAGCAACCCCGGGCCTTCTGGATCGGATGCGCCGACAGCCGCGTGCCCGCCGAGCGCATCACCAATGCCCTGCCGGGCGAACTGTTCGTCCACCGCAGCGTCGCCAACCTGGTGCGGCCGGACGACACCAACATCATGAGCGCCCTCCAGTACGCCATCGACGTGCTGCGCGTGCCGGCCGTCATCGTCTGCGGCCACGAAGGCTGCGGCGGCGTGCGGGCCGCGCTGCTGCAGTCGCGCGAGCGGGTGGGCGAACCCGGCGAAAGCGACTACCTCGGCCGCCACCTCCGCCCGCTGCGCTCACTCTACCGCCGCCGCGTGCAGGAGATCGAAACGGGCGAGAACCTGCCGGACACCGAGCAGGACCTTTGCTCGCGCGTGGACCGCTTCGTCGCACTCAACGTGGCCGAGCAGGTGCACGTGCTGTCCGCCACCGCGCCGGTGCGCCAGGCCTGGGAACGGGGCCAGCCGCTCGCCCTGCTGGGCTGGGTCTATGCGCTGCGCGACGGGCGCCTGCGCCAGGTGATCGCCCTCGACGCCGAAAGCCGCCACTGGGCCGAAGCGGCCTGAAGCCGCCAGGAGACACGCCATGTCCACTCCTCATCTCCGGGCAGCCCACGCTGCCGCCTCCACGCCTTCCACCTCCCCCGCGTCGCACGCCCCGCACGGCCTGTTCGCCCACGTGCGGCAGGATGCGCCCGCGAGCCTCGTCGTCTTTCTCGTGGCACTGCCGCTGTGCCTGGGCATCGCTCTCGCCAGCGGGGTCCCCCTCATGGCCGGGCTGGTGTCCGGCATTGTGGGCGGCCTCGTCGTGGGCGCGCTCTCGGGCTCCCACCTGAGCGTCAGCGGCCCGGCCGCCGGGCTGGTGGTGATCGTCGTAGGCTCCATCGCCAGCCTGGGCAGCTACCCGGCCTTCCTTACCGCCATGGTGCTGGCCGGGGTGCTGCAATGGGTGCTCGGCCGGCTGCATGCCGGCAAGATCGGCGCCTGCTTTCCCGCCGCAGTCATCAAGGGCATGCTCGCGGCCATCGGCCTGCTGCTCATCATCAAACAGCTGCCCGTGGCCTTCGGCTTCCAGTCCACCGAGCACGCCATGCGCGCCGTGCCCTCGGCGGCGGACACGCTCGATACCGCGCGCCATCTCTTCGGCGCCGCCAGCGTGGGCGCCACGGTGATCGCGGCCGGTGCCCTGGCCATCCTCTTCGCCTGGGATACCGCCTTCGTCAAGCGGCTGCCGGTGCTCGGGCGGTTGCCCGGGCCGCTGGTCGCCGTGGTCTGGGGCGTGGGCTGCCATGCCGCCGCACTGGCCACGCACCCCTCGGCCGCCCTCACCGAAGCGCAGCGCGTGGCCCTGCCGGACATCCACAGCCTCGCGGGGCTCTGGGCCCAGTTCTCCACGCCCGACTGGTCGGCGCTCGCGAACCCGCAGGTCTATACCGTCGCGCTGACCCTGGCCTTCGTCGCCAGCCTGGAGACGCTGCTGAGCCTGGAAGCCACCGACCGGCTCGATCCCATGAAGCGCGTGGCATCGCCCAACCGGGAACTGCGCGCCCAGGGCATCGGCAACATCGTCGCAGGCCTGCTCGGCGGCCTGCCGGTCACCGCGGTGATCGTGCGCAGTTCGGCCAACGTGCAGGCCGGGGCCCGCACCCGGCTGTCGGCCATCCTGCACGGCCTGCTGCTGCTCGCGAGCCTGCTGTTCCTGGCCGAGTTCCTGGAGTGGATCCCGCTGGCGGCGCTGGCCGCCGTGCTGCTGCACACCGGCTACAAGCTCGCCAAGCCCTCGCTGGTGGCGTCCGTGTGGCGCGAAGGCTGGGGCGTGTTCATCCCGTTCGCGGTCACCGTGGGCGCCATCCTCGCCACCGACCTGCTCATGGGCATCCTCATCGGCCTGGCCAGCAGCATGCTGTTCGTCATCGAGTCCAACACGCGCGGCGCGCTGTCGATGGTGTCGGAAGGCGACATGCATCTGCTGCGGCTCAACAAGGACGTCTCGTTCTTCAGCCGCGCCAGCCTGCGCGGTTACCTGTCGCGGGTCCATGAAGGGCAGACGCTGGTGATCGACGGCTGCGACTGCCGCTTCCTGGACAGGGACATCCGCGAGACGCTGCAGGACTTCCTCGCGCACGCCGAAGAGCGCGGAATCCACGTGGAATGCCGCTCCCTGCCCGCCGCCACGCCGGACTCCGGGCTCGGGGGCGCCGTGGGCATCGCCGGCCTCGCGGCCCTGCTGCGCCCCCGCGCCGCTGCGGGCTGAGCCGCCGGGCGCACCGGCGCCCCCACCCTGGTGGGGGCTGCCGGGCGGGACGCGGGTTGGCTACACTCGCGCCTCGCCCACAGACCACAGCGGCAGTCCCATGCTCGACAAACTCAACGATTTCACCGCCAGCCACGGCGAATTGCGTCCGGGCCGCGGCCACATCTCCGGCGTCATCGCGCTCTCGCTCGGCATCCTGAGCTTCCTGGGCGTGCTCGCCTTCCACTTCCCCGAATACCTCACCACGCCCCAGCTCCGCAAGGCCTACGACGTCGATGTGCTGCGCATGGTGCTGTTCGCCTCGCTGGTGGTGGCCGGCGGGCTCTCGCTCGTCAACATCGTGTTCAACCGTTCGCGCTGGCTCTCGTCCGCAGCCTTCCTGCTCGTGACCTCGGCCGCGCTGCTCGGCGGCCACAAGGTGCCCGTGCACGATTTCGCGGACAACACGCCCTACATCGGCCTCGACTGGTTCATCCTCGACCTGCTGGGCAGCGCCCTGATCTTCATCTTCATCGAGAAGCTCTTCGCCCTGCGGCGCGACCAGCCCATCTTCCGCCCCGAGTGGCAGTGCGATTTCCACCACTTCATCGTGAACCACATGGTGGTGGGCTTCGTCCTGCTGGCCACCAACCTGCTGGTGCACAAGCTGTTCGGCTGGGCCGCCAGCGACGGCATCCGCGGCTGGGTGCAGGGCCTGAACTTCTGGGTGGCGCTCTTCCTCATCATCCTGGTGGCTGATCTCGTGCAGTACTGGACGCACCGCGCCTACCACGAGGTGCCCACGCTATGGCGCCTGCACGCCGTGCACCACAGCGTCAAGAGCATGGACTGGATGGCCGGCTCGCGCCAGCACATCCTGGAGCTGCTCATCACGCGCACGCTGGTGCTGGCCCCCATCTACGTGCTGGGCTTTTCCAAGGAAGTGATCGATGCCTACATCGTCATCGTCGGGTTCCAGGCGGTGTTCAACCATGCCAACGTGAGCGTGCGCCTCGGCCCGCTGCGCTACGTGCTCGTCACGCCCAACTTCCACCACTGGCACCACAGCCAGGACCAGGAAGCGCTGGACCGCAACTACGCCGCGCACTTCGCCTTCCTCGACTACCTCTTCGGCACCGCGGTGCGAAGCGACCGGCTCTGGCCCGAGAAGTACGGCGTGCTGGGCGACTATGTGCCCAACGGGTTCATCAAGCAGCTGAAGTTCCCGTTCACCTGGAAAGGCTGATGCATCCCCCGCCACGGTTCGACGCCGTCATCATCGGTGCCGGCGCCGCCGGCCTGTTCTGCGCCGCGCAGGCCGGCCAGCGGGGGCTGAAGGTGCTGCTCATCGACCATGCCGAGAAGGTGGCCGAGAAGATCCGCATCTCCGGCGGCGGGCGCTGCAACTTCACCAACCGCGACCTGGACGTGCGTGCGCCCCACAGGCACTTCGTGGGACAGAACCCGCAGTTCGCGCGCTCGGCGCTGTCGCGCTACACCCCGTCGGACTTCATCGCGCTGGTCGAACGCCACGGCATCGCCTACCACGAGAAGCACAAGGGCCAGCTCTTCGCGGACCGATCGGCCGAAGACCTGATCCGGATGCTGCTGGCCGAATGCGAGGCCGGCCAGGTCGAGCACTGGCAGCCCTGCACCGTGAAGAAGGTGGGATTCCACCCGGCAGGCGCCGAGGGGGCTGGCGCTGCCACCTACCACGTCGATACCGACCGCGGCCCGGTGCAGGCCCGCAGCCTGGTGGTGGCCACGGGCGGGCTCTCCATCCCCAAGATCGGCGCGACCGACTTCGGCTACCGGCTGGCGCAGCAGTTCGGCATTCCGCTGGTGGAACGCCGCCCGGGCCTCGTGCCGCTCACTTTCGACGGCGACGCCTGGGCGCCTTATGCGCAACTGGCCGGGCTGGCGCTGCCCGTCGAGATCTCCACCGGCTCGAAGAAGCAGCGCACGGCCTTCCTGGAAGACCTGCTGTTCACGCACCGCGGCCTCTCGGGGCCGGCGGTGCTGCAGATCTCCAGCTATTGGCAGCCCGGCACGCCGCTGGCCATCGACCTCGCGCCCGGCACCGACCTGCCCGGGGCGCTGGCGCAGGGCAAGGCACGGTCGAAGAAGCTGATCGCCAACGAGCTCGCCACGCTGGTGCCCGGCCGCCTGGCCGATGCCTGGGCACAGCAGAGCCCCGACTGGCAGCGCCCGATCAACGAGGCCTCCGACAAGGCGCTGGCGCGGCTGGCGGACCAGCTGGCGCGCTGGGAACTGACGCCCACCGGCACCGAAGGCTACAAGAAGGCCGAGGTGACGCTGGGCGGCATCGACACGCGCGCGCTGTCGCAGCAGACCATGGAGGCGACCGCGCAGCCCGGCCTGTACTTCATCGGCGAGGTGGTGGACATCACCGGCTGGCTGGGCGGCTACAACTTCCAGTGGGCGTGGGCGAGCGCGCATGCCTGTGCGCAGGCGTTGCCGGCGGCGCGGGGCGGCACCGGACCATAGCCCGCATGGGCGGGCGGCGCTCCACTCCTCAGTACCTGCTCAGCCCCTCTCCGCGGGCCCCACCACCTCGGCCCATCGGGCCACGCCCAGCGCATCCCGCAGCGCCACCGCTCCGCGCGGCGTGATGGCCAGCGCGCGGGAGCCGGCGCTGCGCGCCAGCCAGCCGCTGTCCAGGCAATGGGCACAGACCAGGGCGCCCATCCGGCCGGCCAGGTGGGGGCGGCGCTCGCTCCAGTCCAGGCAGGGACGGCACACGGGCCGGCGCGAGCCGCCGTCCAGGGCGGCAGCCGCGTCCAGGCCCAGGCGCGCCAGCACGGCGGCGGCCCGGTCCGTGGCGCGGCCGCCCTCATCGCCATCGAACACGACGGCGCCCTCTTCCTGCAGGTGGTCGGCCACCGCAACACCCAGGCGGCCCGCCAGATGGTCGTAGCAGGTGCGGACCATGCGCAGCGCCGCATCGCGCGGCCCCGCGGCCACGGTGGGCGGCCGCATGGCCGCGGGGCGCACGGTGAACTGCATCAATCCTTCGAGCAGCCGCGCCACCTCGGCGCCGGCCAGGGCGTGGTAGCGGTGGCGCCCCTGGCTGCGCACGGCCAGCAGGCCGGCATCCACCAGCAGCGCCAGGTGCCGGCTGGCGGTAGCCGCGGAAATCCGCGCAGCGCCCGCGAGTTCGCGCGCAGTGAGCGCCCGTCCGTCCATGAGGGCCAGCAGCATGGCTGCGCGAGCGGGTTCGCCGATGAGCCCGGCCACGCGGGCGATCTGGTTGGTGTTCACGCTCCGCAGTGTGCCGCAGGCGGTCACCGGCACGCTTCGCTCCCGGGCGAAGCATCCCGTCCGGCGCGGCCCATCCAATGCACCGGTGCGCAACGCATGCACTTTCCGCCGCATGCACCGCGCCGTACCCGCCACCCTCACCAGGAGCGCACACCGTGTCCATCACCTGCTTCATCCGCTACGAGATCGATCCCTTCCAGATCGACGCCTTCCGAGACTACGCCGAGCACTGGGGCCGCATCATCCCGCGCTGCGGCGGCCACCTCGTGGGCTATTTCCTGCCCCACGAGGGCAGCAACTTCGAGGCCTGGGGCCTGGTCGCCTTCGACAGCCTGGCGGCCTACGAGACCTACCGCGCCCGCCTGCGCACCGACCCCGAAGGCCGCGCCAATTTCGAGCGGGCACAGCGCCAGCGCTTCATCCTGCGCGAGGAGCGCCGCTTCGCCGTGGCAGTGCCGGGCACATTCGGAAAGCCGGCATGGCCCTTGGACGCCGGCTTCGAAGTTCCTCCTGCCGAAGGAACCGCACCATGATCGCGGTGATCTTCGAGGCGCTGCCTTCTGCCGCGGGCCGCGAGGAATACCTCGCGCGCGCCACGGCCCTGCACGCAGCGCTGCAGGACATGGACGGCTTCCTCGGGCTGGAACGCTTCGAGAGCCTGTCCACGCCTGGCAAACTGCTGTCGCTGTCCTTCTGGCGCGACGAGGCCGCGGTGGCGGGCTGGCGCGGCCATGCGGACCACCGCGGTGCGCAGGCCGCGGGCCGCGGCGGCGTCTTCGCGGATTACCGGCTGCGCGTGGCCCGCGTGCTGCGGGACTACGGCCTGCAGGACCGCGCCGAAGCGCCGGACGACGCAGGCCCCTGCCCCCTCCCCCGCCCCGGCATGCAGGCGCTCGGTGCCGCCGGCACTGCTTCCTGCCGCCCCTGAGCGTCAGCTTTTCACGGCCGACACCGGTCGGTGGGAGCGCGGCGGCTGCGTCGCCGCCTCCGCCACCCACCGCTGCAGGTCCTCGGGCGGCAACGCCCGGCTGAACAGGTAGCCCTGCACCTCGTCGCAGTCCAGCGACTCCAGCATGCGCAGGGTGGCCGCATCCTCCACGCCCTCGGCCACCACCTGCAGCCCGAGCGTGCGGCCCAGTCCGATGATGGCGCGCGTGATCGCCATGTCGGCCGGACTCGACAGCATGTCGCGGATGAAGGACTTGTCCACCTTCAGCTTGTCGATCGCGAAACGCTTGAGGTAGGCCAGGCTCGAATAGCCCGTCCCGAAATCGTCGATGGACAGCTGCACCCCCAGCTGTTTGAGCGCCGCGAGCTGCCCCTGCGCCACGCCCGCGTTGTCCATCAGTTGCGACTCGGTGATCTCCAGCTCCAGGCAGCGCGCGGGCATGCCGTGGCGCGCCAGCAGCGCGGCGATGTCCGGCACCAGCAGCGGGTCGGCCAGTTGCGCGGCAGACAGGTTCACCGACACCGGCAGGCCCGCGAGGCCGCCGCCCGCTCCCGACGCCCGCCAGGCCGCCCATTGCGCGCAGGCCTGGTCCAGCACCCAGGCCCCGATGGCGCGGATGAGTCCGGCCTCTTCCGCGATGGGGATGAACTCGCCCGGGAGCACTTCCCCGAGAGAGGGATGCCGCCAGCGCAGCAGCGCCTCCAGGCCGGTGGGCAGGCCGGTGCGGGCGGACATGCGCGGCTGGTAGTGCAGCGCGAATTCCCGGCGCTCCAGCGCGCGCCGCAGCGATTGCTCCATGGCCTGCCGGGCCTGCACGCGGCGATCCGTCTCCAGCGAATACAGGCGCGCCATGTCCCGCCCGGCGGTCTTGGCCTCGTACATGGCCGCATCGGCGCGGCGCATCAGTTCGTCCAGGTCCACGCCGTCCTCGGGATAGACCGCGATACCCACGCTGCACGACACGCTCAGTTCATGCGCCTCCACCGGATGGCTCTGCCGGATGAGCGGGATGAGCCGCTCCTGCACCACGCGCAGCACCTGCTGCGCGCCTTCCACCTGGCGCATGACGATCACGAACTCGTCGCCCCCCAGGCGGCTGACCGTATCGCCTTCCCGCACGGACTGCACCAGCCGCGCCGCCACCGAGCGCAGCAGGCCATCGCCGATGTGGTGGCCCAGCGTGTCGTTGATCGCCTTGAACCGGTCCAGGTCGATGAAAAGCACGGCCAGTTGCTCGCCGGTCCGCGCGGCCTGCTCCAGCCCCGCCTGCAGGCGCTGCACGCACAGCGAGCGGTTGGGCAGCTCGGTGAGCACGTCGTGGTGTGCCAGAAAGCGGATGCGTTCCTCGTTGCGCTTGCGGTCGGTGATGTCGATCGCGATGCCGATGTGGTTGGTGACCGCGCCGCTCTTGCCGCCTTCGCGCACGGCCGACACCATGAGCCAGGCCGGGTAGCTTTCGCCCGAGCGCCGGCGGAAGCGCACCTCGCCCTGCCAGGACTCCTTGTCCGCCAGCGCGCGCGCTATGGTCTCGCCCGGCGCAGACTCGCCCGGCGCATCGAGCAGCATGCCCAGTTGCTCGCCGATCACCTCGTAGAAATCGTAGTGCGTGCTGCGGCAGAACGCCTGGTTCACGCTCACGATGCGTTGCGCGGCGTTCATGATGATGATGCCCTCGGACGAGGCCTCGAACACCTTCGCCCACAGCTCCAGCCGCTGCTCCATCACCTTGAGCACATTGATAGGCGCGAACGCGGTGAGCATCGCGTCACGGCCCTGGAAGCGCAGCCGCCGGGCGGACAGAACCGCCCATGCGGGTTCCTTGCCGCCTTTCCAGCGCACCTCGAACTCGTCCACCACGCCATGGTCCGCCAGGCGCTGGAAGAACCGCGCCCGCACGCCCGGCTCCAGCCCGGCGCGCCAGGGGTCGTGGGTGACGCCATCCAGCCAGTGGCCGGCGGGCGCATTGGAATGCAGCACCTCGTGCTCGGGCACCGAGGTCACCACCATCGGGATCGGGAGCGCTTCCACCAGTTCGCGCTGGGCTTCCGCGGCGCGCGCGCTGGCGGCCAGCTCCTGCTGCAGCAGGCGCTCGCGGTCCAGCTGCGCGAGCATGTCGTTGAACGCGGTCACCAGCCGGCCGATCTCGTCGCCGCTGTTCCAGTGCGCGCGCAGCGTGTGGTCGCCGGTGCGCCGCACCTCCCCCGCCACCCGCGCGAGCTGCTGCAGCGGCTTGGCGATCTGCCGCGCCACCAGGGTGACCATGCTCAGGATGCAGCCCAGCAGCAGGACGGCCGTGCCCAGGTGCAGCCACATGCGCGCGAACAGGTCATGTACCCGCGCGCGCAGCAGATCGCCCATGGCTTCCGTGCCGGCCACCCAGGCGCTGCCCAGCGAGGCCAGCAGCGCCTGCTGGCGGCCGTGCAGTTCCTGCGCCGCGGTGTCGGGCCCGACTTCGCCCTGGGCCACGCGCTGCAGCAGCGCCTGCAGGGCCTGCCCCGACGCCTGCAGGCCCTGGCGCGTCGCGCCCAGCCGCGCGCGCAATGCCGGCTGGCCGGCGATGAAAGCCTGGTCGAAATCCGAATCGATACCCACCAGCACGGCATCGAGCCGGCCCACCAGCGTCAGCAGTTCCGCGGCGCGGTGCGGCCCCGGGACGGCCTGCTGCGGGCGCGGCGCGGGCCGCGCCAAGAGGAATCCCAGCGTGTCGTGCACCACCTGCAGCAGCTCGGGGTAGCGCAGCATGGTGAGCGACATCACGTAGTAGCTGTCCAGGTCCGGGTCCAGGATCAGGTTCGACTGGTTGGCCACGGTGGTCAGGAGCTCGCGCCCCTGCCGCAGCAGCGCGCCCCGCTCCTGCGGGCGCACGGGCGCGAAGCCATCGTCCGCCGCGGACTGCAGCGATTGCGCGAATCGCTCGGCCATGTCGCCGGTGCGCAGGGTGGCATCGTGCTCGGCGCGCACATCCCGCAAGCGGTCCCGCAGCAGGACGCGCGCTACCGGATCGCCGGGCAGGAAGGAGCCCATCAGGCCGTCGCGCACCACCACCGCGTACTCCGTGCCGACGATCTCCTTGCGCGCGAAATCGATGGCGAGGAATTTCTCGTGGATCAGGATTCCTGAAACGTAGATGACTGCCGTGAGGTCCAGCAGGTAGATGAGCATGAGCTTGCGGCCCACGCTGAGACGGCCCAGCCAGCGGCCCAGCCGGCCCGTGATGCGGTGCATGATCGACATGAGTTGCAGCGGGGAAAGAAGAGCAGCGTCCCGCCCGCCCGCCTGTCCCCGTAAAAACCTGGTGCATCCAGGCTGTTACACCTATTAGCAATTTCCGCACCATCTTGGGTCAAGGCCGGGTTGCCGGAGGCCTCAGGAGGCAACTGCCATCGGAACGGTACAGGTGCATGACACGCCCCGGCCAGAAAACGCTATAATCCTCGGCTTTGCTGGCAAAACCCCGTCGGCCAATACTAGTTAGAGACGGGGAAACCGCTGTGAATGGCTGCAGGGCCCGATCTTCCCCGCAACCCGCTGGCAGCACCTATTGGAAACATCACTGAATGACCACCATCCGTGTAAAAGAGAACGAACCCTTCGACGTGGCACTGCGCCGCTTCAAGCGCACCATCGAAAAGCTGGGCCTGCTGACCGACCTGCGCGCCCGTGAGTTCTACGAAAAGCCGACGGCCGAGCGCAAGCGCAAGAAGGCTGCCGCCGTGAAGCGCCACTACAAGCGCGTTCGCAGCATGCAACTGCCCAAGAAGCTGTACTGATCGCCGCACAGGCCGCCATATCGGTTGATCCATATGGCCGGCCTCGCCGCCGAGAAACCCGCGCTAGGGACGCCAAGCGCGGGTTTTGTCGTTTACGGGTCTGCAAAAAGCCTTCCTGGCGTCGTTGCAACGCCTTGCCGTAGCAAAACTACTGTCTGCGGCGTTGCGCCTAGCCAGGAAG
Organism: Paracidovorax avenae; assembly: GCA_003029925.1. Taxonomy (GTDB): domain Bacteria; phylum Pseudomonadota; class Gammaproteobacteria; order Burkholderiales; family Burkholderiaceae_C; genus Paracidovorax; species Paracidovorax avenae_A. Next base: position 3,512,966 of record CP028296.1, read on the forward strand.
GCTTTGTGCAAACCCTCTTCCGTTACATATCCAAAGCACAAGGAAATCTGCCATGGGACTCAAGGAACAGATCACCGAAGACATGAAGACCGCCATGCGCGCCAAGGACTCCGAGCGCCTGGGCACCATCCGCCTGCTGCAGGCCGCGATGAAGCAGAAGGAAGTGGACGAGCGCGTCACGCTGGACGACGCGGCCGTCGTCGCGATCGTGGACAAGCTCATCAAGCAGCGCAAGGATTCGATCACGGCCTTCGAGGGCGCGGGCCGGCAGGACCTGGCCGACAAGGAGAAGTCCGAGATGGCCGTGCTGCAGGCCTACCTGCCCGAGCGCATGTCGGCCGACGAAGTGACCGCCGCGGTGAAGGCCATCGTGGCCGAGCTGGGTGCCGCGGGCCCCGGCGACATGGGCAAGGTCATGGGCGTGGTGAAGACGCGTCTGGCCGGCAAGGCGGACATGGGCCAGGTGTCAGCGGCCGTGAAGGCGGCCCTGGCCGGCTGACGGCTTCCTGCCCCTCCGGGCGCAGCCACGCGCCGCACCCCTCGCTGCCAGCGCTCCCCTTTGAGCGCTGGCAGTTTTTCATGGTGCGGCCGTTGCCGTCGTCCTGGCTGCTGCGGCGGCCGCAGCTGCCGCCGCAGCAGGATGCGGATGGGCGGCCATCAGGGCTTCGTCGCGGGTGGCAGCGCGCAACGCGGCGGGGCGCTGCTGGTGCGGACGCACATAGTCCTCGAACGCAGCCCTGCGCTCCAGCATCCCGAAGCGCATGTAGAAGCCCATGACCGATGCCAGGTACAGGTCCGCCACGGTGAAGGCGTCACCCACCAGGTACGCCTTGCCGGCCACCGCCTGCTCCAGGGTGTGCAGCAGGTCGGCCTCGTTGCCGTAGCCCGCCTCGGAGGCCGGCGCCAGGGCGCCGTATTTGCGCGCCGTGAGGAACGACTCCAGCGGTCCGGCGGCGAAGAACAGCCAGCGGTAGCACAGGCCGCGCAGGGGCGATCCCGCTGGCGGCAGCAGCGCCTTCTCCGGCACCAGGTCCGCCAGGTGCGTGCAGATGGCGGCCCCTTCCGTGATCGTCACGCCGCCATGGCGCAGCGCGGGCACCTTGCCCATGGGGTTGATGGCGAGGTACTCCGGCGACTTCATGGTGCTGCCGTAGTCCAGTATGACCTCCTCGTACGGCAGGCCGGTTTCCTCCAGCATCCAGCGGCTCACCCGGCCGCGGGACATGGGATGGGTGTAGAAGGTCAGGGATTCAGTGCTCATCGGAAGCTCCAGGGTGGAAAGAGCCCGCAGTGTGCGCGCCGCCGCTGTCAGATCCTGTCAGCAGTCAGGCCAGGTCCCGCGCATCGCTGCCGGCCGGCAGGCGCTCCTTGCGCCACCGCCGCAGGAGGTCGTGGCGCTGGGCCGGGTAGCGCACGCCGGTATCCTCCAGCGCCAGCACCCGGTCGGCCCGGAAATGGCGGAAGTCCTGGCGCAGCTCGCACCAGCCCGCCAGCAGGCGCATCCGGTCGAGGAATGCCATGGCGAAGGGCCACACCACCCGCTCGGTCACGGCACCGTCCGCGTCCGTGTAGCGCATGTGCACGGCATGGCCCGCCCGGATCGCCTGGCGCAAGGCCCCCAGCCACGGCTCGGGCGGCGGGCCCGCCCATTGGGGCGCGAACAGCCCGCTGGTCTCCACTTCGAGGCGCAGCAGGGCCGGCAGGGTACTGGCGATGCGCTCCATGCCCTGCGCCGCCGCGCGGGCCAGCACCGGGTCGGCATGCGCGGCCACCCAGCGCGCGCCCAGCAGCAGCGCCTCCAGTTCCTCGGTCGGAAACATCATCGGCGGCAGCAGGAAGCCTGGGCGCAGCTGGTAGCCGACGCCCGCATCGCCTGCCACGTCGGCTCCCTGGGCCCGGAGCACGGCGATGTCGCGGTACAGCGTGCGCAGGCTCACGCCCAGGCGCTCGGCCAGCCGGGCGCCGGAGACGGGGCTGCGGCAGCGGCGCAGTTCATCGAGCAGCTGCAGCAGCCGGGCGGAACGGACGGGGCGGTTCATGCCGCTTCGCTCCCCCACGTTTCCTGCGAGAAATGCGCCTGCAGGAACTCCACGCACACGCGCACCTTGGCAGAGCGCTCCAGCCGCGTGGGGTACACGGCCCAGACGTTGGCCTCCTGCTGCCATTCGGGCAGCACACGCACCAGGCGGCCCGCGGCCAGGTCGGGCCCGACGTCCCACAGGGACCGCAGCACGATGCCACGCCCGTCCACGGCCCATTGCACGGCCATTTCGCCATGGTTGGCCGACAGCGGCCCGCGCACCTTCACCGTGCGGTCCGCCGCGCCGCTGCGCAGCCGCCAGACGCCGAAGGGATGGTCGCGCTCCTTGATCACCAGGCAATCATGGCTGGCCAGGTCGTCCACCGCCCGGGGCGTGCCCTTGCGCGCCAGGTAGGCCGGCGCCGCGCACAGCACGCGGTGGTTGCCCGCCAGCCGGCGGGCGATCAGGTGCGGGGCGATCTCGTCGCCCACGCGGATGTCCAGGTCGAACCCCTCGCCCGCCACGTCTACCAGCCGGTCGAACACCTCGAGCCGCACTTGCAGGCCCGGGTGGCGCTCCACCAGCCGCGACACCGCGGGCGCCACGATGCGCCGCCCGAAGCCGAAACTGCAGCTCAGCCGGAGCAGCCCGCGCGGCTCGCGCCGCGTCACGGCCACCTCCTGCAGCAGCTGGTCCCAATCGTCCAGGATGCGCTGCGCCCAGTGGAAGACGCGCTCGCCCTCCTCCGTCACCGCCACGCGGCGCGTCGTCCGGTGCAGCAGCTTCACGGCCAGTTCTTCCTCGAGCAGGCGGATGCGCTTGCTCACGTAGGCAGGCGAGGCTCCCAGCTCGACCGCCGCCTCGGCGAAGCTGGCCTTGCGGACCACTGCGGTAAAGACACGCAGGTCGTCGGTAGCGGGCGTTTTATGCACGATGTGTGAACAATGGAACCACGGGTGGCGGATTGTATTGCGCGGTGGTTTGCCGAAGAATCAGCGCATTCCCATTTTCTGCACCATTTCAGGAGACTTCGCACATGTCCAGCCCTACCCCCACGTTCCGTATCGCGGTGCTGCCCGGAGACGGCATCGGCAAGGAGGTCATGCCCGAGGGGCTGCGGGCGATCCAGGCGGCGGCCGGGCGCTTCGGCTTCGCGCTGGAGCTGCACACCTTCGA
>CP028296.1:3529462-3545497 GCA_003029925.1 Paracidovorax avenae
AACGACGTGCGCAGGATCTGGCGGGTGGCCGATGCGCTGGAGACGGGCATCGTGGGCATCAACGAAGGTGCGCTGGCGGCCGAGGCCGCGCCCTTCGGCGGAGTGAAGGAGTCCGGCTACGGCCGCGAAGGCTCCACCCACGGGCTGGACGACTACCTGCACACCAAGTACCTTTGCCAGGGCGGTCTCGGCTGATTGCGGCTCCATCCACTCCGCAGACCACTCGCCCTCCGCATTCGACCGGAAACACACCCATGCCCGCACACAACCCCTTCAAAGCAGCCCTCGCCGCCCGCCGCCCTCAGATCGGCCTGTGGCTGTCCATGGCCGATCCCTACCTGGCCGAGGCGGCCGCCACCACCGGCTACGACTGGCTGCTCATCGACGGCGAGCATGCGCCCAATGACCTGCGCAGCACACTCGGCGCCCTGCAGGCCGTGGCCCCCTACCCCTCGCAGCCCGTGGTGCGGATCGCCGAAGGCAGCACCGCACTCATCAAGCAGGTGCTGGACATCGGCGCGCGCACCCTGCTCGTGCCCATGGTGGACACGCCCGAGCAGGCCCGCGCCATCGCCGCCGCCACGCAGTACCCGCCGCACGGCATCCGGGGCGTGGGCAGCGCGGTGGGCCGCGTGTCGCAGTGGAACGGCCGGGCGGACTACCTCGCAGTGGCCGACGACGAGGTCTGCCTGCTCGTGCAGGCCGAGACGGTGACCGCACTGCGCAACCTGCCCGCGATCTGCGCGGTGGAGGGCGTGCACGGCGTCTTCATCGGGCCGGCGGACCTGGCGGCCTCCATGGGCCATCGCGGCAACCCTGGCCATCCCGAGGTGCAGGCCGCCATCGAAGACGCCATGCGTGCCATCGTCGCGAGCGGCAAGGCCGCAGGCACGCTGACCTCGGACCCAGCCCTGGCGCAGCGCTACCTCGATCTGGGCTGCACCTTCGTGGCGGTGGGGGTGGACGTGCTGATGTTCGTGGGCGCGGCGCGAAGGTTGAGGGCACAGTTCCAAGGTGCAGACACTGTCGCGTCGTCGAAACCCAACGCAGGCTATTGAATTACTGGCGAAAAGAGCACGTGCGCCTGCCGGTGACGGCACGGTTGTGACACAAGGGCCGGCAGTCTTCGTAAACTCGAACATTCGGCAACATCTTGCTAACAACCGGAGGAGAAGATGAGAAAAATCCTATGGGGCCTCGTGGCCACGCTGGCAGCGGGGACGTCGTCCGCAGCGACGGTGAACATCACGAGCACGGGTAACTACGCGCTCCTGCAGAACTACACGAACTGCACCACGACTCCGGCCAGCACGTGCGCGAACTTCCTGTCCACCCACAATGTCACGGGCACGTTCACCACTTCGGGCGCGTTGCCGGCCAACGCCAGCAACCAGGAAATCGGCTCCACCGTCACGTCCTACAGCTTCTCCAGCGGTCTCGACACCGTCGCATCCACCGACACGAATGCAAGGCTGACTACGCTGAAGATTTCCACCGATGCATCGGGCAACATCACCTCCATCAATGTGGGGCAGGCGGTCCAGTGGACCTCGGGGTCCGCTCCGCATGTCAGCGGAAACCGTCTCAACGCGGTGACCATCGTCGGCTCCAACGGGATCAGCACCCACAACGCTGCCTGCCAGACCGTGGGCACCGGCGCCAGCGGCGTGACCGATACCTGCCTGCAGGCGACGGTGTCCGACACGTCCCGCAGCACGGCCAGCAACGCCCCGGTCAGCGTCTCCGTGGCCCAGACCCCGCCCCCGGTGACCGGCACGGCCTCCCCCATCCCCACGGTCTCCGAGTGGGGCCTGATCCTGATGGCGTCGCTGCTCGGCCTGTTCGGTATCGCTCGCCTGCGCCGCCAGCGCTGATCCACACCCCACGCGCAAGTCGCGCGTTCCGCACGCCCGAAGAAAACCCGCCGACGGCGGGTTTTTTCACGTGGGCGCAGGACGGGCGAAGCAACGGTATATTGCGCGACCTCCCTGCAAGAGCCAATGCACGCAGGTATACGTTCTGAAACCAGTTGCGCCATCCCGGTCACCGCAGGGCCACGGGGCTCCCGCTATCATCAAGCGCACACGGCTTTGGCCGTCTTTCCCCTCGGCGTCCCTGCTCCCGCGTCGACAACGTACAGTTCCATGCCCTCAGGCCGCCCCAATCCCTCCTCCTTCGACTTCGCTGAACTCGCCGACGAGATCGCGGCAGCCAGCCGCGCTGCCCTGTCCGAGATGTCCGCGCGCTGCGGCGACGATCCTGTCCGTGCCTTCGCGCTGTACACCGACGACGGCGCCATGACGGTCTGCCCCGCCATGGTCACGGAACGGCAACTGCACATGCTGGTCGATGAGAATCCGGGCGATGCCGACTTCTACCGCTTCAGCCCGACCGAATGGCCCATGGAGGGCGAAGGCGCGGAACAGGCTTTCGGTGCCCTCTGCACCCGGGTGCGCTCGCACGTGATGGCGCTGGAAGACGAACCGGAAGAAGACTCCACGGCATTCGAGGCTTTCAGCGAGGAGCTGCTGGAAACCTTCGTGCAGGTGCTGGAGCGCCTGCGTGCAGAAGACCCCGCATTCGCCGATCCACGGCTCATGCTGCTGGTCACGGTGTCGGACGGCGACGAATCCGCGTCCGTGCTGCGCGACCGCATAGCCCGGCTGAACGGCCCCGACGTACAGCAGCAGTTCGGGGCATGGGCTGCGACCTGGGCGGATTGAAACAGCCCCCGCCGCGGCGGTCCACGCCGCCGCCGCGGTATCGAGAACGCCTCAGCTGCCCGCCACCTTCATGCGGTTGACCAGCACCGAGCCCACGGTCTTGGCACCGTAGTTGTAGGCGTCGGCGCCCACGGCCTCGATGCCCAGGAACATGTCCTTGAGGTTGCCGGCGATGGTGATCTCGTGCACGGGGAAGGCGATCTCGCCGTTCTCCACCCAGAAACCGCTGGCGCCGCGGGAATAGTCGCCGGTCACGTAGTTCACGCCCTGGCCCATGAGCTCGATCACGAACAGGCCCGTGCCGAGCTTCTTCAACATGGCGTCCAGGTCGTCGCCCGGCTGCGTGAGGCGCGAGGTGAGCACGAGGTTGTGCGCCCCCCCGGCATTGCCGGTGGTCTTCATGCCGAGCTTGCGGGCGGAATAGCTGCTGAGGAAGTAGCCCTGCACCTCGCCGGCATCCACCACCTTGCGCGGGGCCACGCGAACGCCCTCTTCGTCGAAGGGCGAGCTGCCCTTGCCGCGCGCGACGAACGGGTCCTCGTCGATGTCGATATGTTCCGGGAAGACCCGGCGGCCCAGCGAGTCGAGCAGGAAGCTGCTCTTGCGGTAGAGCGCCCCGCCGCTCACCGCCTGTGTGAAGCCGCCGAGCAGCCCCGCAGCCAGCGGCGATTCGAACAGCACCGGGCACTCGGTGGTGGGAATCTTGCGGCTGCCCAGGCGGCTCAGGGCGCGCTCGGCCGCATAGCGGCCAACGGCAGCGGGAGAGGACAGTTCGGCCGCGTCGCGCATGGAGGAATACCACGCATCGCGCTGCATCTCGGCATTGCGGCCCGGCAGCGAGGCGATGGGCGCCACCGAGATGCTGTGGCGCGAGCTGGCATACCCCCCGCGAAAGCCATGCGTGTGCGCGCTGAAGAAATGGCTCTGCTGGGCCGAGACGGCGGCACCTTCGCTGTTGGTGATGCGGCGGTGCGTGCGCAGCGCCGCGTCCTCGCATTCGAGCGCGATGCGGGCGGCCTCTTCGCTGGTGATGGCCCAGGGATGGAACAGGTCCAGCTCGCGGTGCGTGCCAGGCGCGGCCACGTCCGCCACGTCGGGCAGGCCGGCTACCGGGTCTTCGGCGGTGAAGCGGGCGATATCGTAGGCAGCCTGCACGGTCTGCTCGATGGCGCGTTCGGAGAAGTCCGACGTGCTGGCGTTGCCCCGGCGGTTGCCCACGTACACGGTGATGCCCAGCGACTTGTCGCGGTTGCGTTCCACCGTCTCCAGCTCGCCCTTGCGCACGCTCACCGACAGCCCGCAGCCCTCGGAAGCCTCGGCGCCCGCATCGGTGGCCCCCAGGCGCAGCGCGTGGGCCAGGGCCCGGTCCACCAATTCCTCGAACACGCCGCGGCTGTAGCTGAAGCCGTTGCCGGCATCGCCGCCGGCAGGGACGGACGCGGGGACGGAGGGGCGGGAGGGAGAGGCAGCGGCACGGGCTGCGGCACGGGGGCGGGTGGTCTTCATATCGCCGGCTATGATACTTGCCGCCTTCCGCCCCCGCCCAGGGGCCCTTTTTGTCCCCTCTCCCATGTCCCGCAAACCCAAAAAAGGCTATTTCGTGAAGGGCCATTTCGTTGCCGAAGGCAGCGAACTGGACCTGCAGCTCAAGGCCGAGCTCAAAGGCACGACCGAAGCCAGCCGCACCGATCTCAAGCGCGAGAGCGATGCGCTGCAGCAGCTCGGCCAGGACCTGCTCACGCTGCGCAGCGACCTGCAGGCGCGCCTGCAACTGCCCGACAAGCTGCAGGACGCGCTGGCCGAGGCGCGGCGCATCACCAATTTCGAAGGCAAGCGCCGGCAGATGCAGTACGTGGGCAAGCTCATGCGCCAGCTCGACGAATCGGTGGTGATCGCCGCGCGCGCCGCGCTGGACGAGCAGCACAACGGCTCGGCCGCGGAAAAGCTCGCGCTGCACGAAGCAGAGCAATGGCGCGAGCGACTGATCGCGGACGACGGCGCCCTGCCCCTCTGGATGGAGCGCTTCCCGCGCACCGACACCCAGCAGCTGCGCGCGCTGATCCGGCAGGCCCGCAAGGATGCGCCGGAAGGCAAGGAGGCCAACGTACAGGTCTCCGAGGGCCTCGCGCCGCGCAAGGGCCGCGCCTACCGGGAGCTGTTCCAGCTGGTGCGCACGCAGATGGACGAAGCCGGCCTGCACGCCCGCCACGAAGAGACCGAGCGCGATGCATGAGGCCCTGCCCCCGCCCGAACCGGTGCGCATCGGCATCGTGTCGGTGAGCGACCGCGCGAGCCGGGGCGTCTATGCGGACCAGGGCCTGCCCGCGCTGCGGCAGTGGCTGGAACGGGCGCTGCACAATCCGGTGCATTTCGAGGAGCGGCTGATCCCCGACGAACAGGAGCGCATCAGTGCCACGCTCGTCGAGCTGGTGGACGGCGCGGGTTGCCACCTGGTGCTGACCACCGGCGGCACGGGCCCCTCCCCGCGCGACGTGACGCCCGAAGCCACGCTGGCCGTGGCGCACCGCGAGATGCCGGGCTTCGGCGAACAGATGCGTCAGATAAGCCTGCGCTTCGTGCCCACGGCCATCCTCTCGCGCCAGGTGGCGGTGATCCGCCACGGCAGCCTGGTCATCAACCTGCCGGGGCAGCCCAAGGCCATCGCGGAGACGCTCGAAGGCCTGAAGGACGCCTACGGTGCAACAGCCGTGCCGGGCATCTTCGCGGCCGTGCCCTATTGCATCGACCTGATCGGCGGGCCCTACCTGGAGACGCGCGAGGCAGTGTGCAAGGCGTTCAGGCCCAAGGATGCGCGCAGGCCCGCACGGCCGGAGTAAACCTGGACGCGCGGGGCTGGCGCGAACCCGAGCACGACAGTACCATGCGGCGCCCGGGCCCAGGCCCCCTCGACCCATGTCCATGTCCACACTCCTTCTCGCCCTGGTCCAGCTGGCCCTCCTCGTGGCCATCCTGGTGATGTTCTATCGCCACCGCAGCCTGAAACGCCGCCAGGATGCACTGGTCCAGGAACTCAAGGGGGTGCAGTACTGGCGCATCAACGTGGCCCGTCCGCGCTTTTTTCGCAGCTGGCTGCGACTGCTGCCGTTCGAAGGCAAGGGTGTGCTGATCGCCGAGGGCGACGATGCCGTGCGTATGAAGGGGTTCTGGAACAAGGACGGGCACCCATTCGACGTGCCGATCGACCTGCGCCACAGCCGCGCCGAATGGCTGGGCAACCGCAACCTGAGGGCGGGCAACCTGTACTGGGCGCAGCTGGAGACGCCGCGCGGCACCATCGTGTTCAGCGCGGACACGGGCATGAATGCGCTGCAGTCGCGCGAGGCGTTGTCCGACATCTTCCGCGCGGTCTTCACCGAGCAGGAGCTCACCGAGGCGCAGACACAGGACTTCGCGCTCGAGAAAAACCCGCGCAGCGTGCTGGCGATGGTGATGTTTTTCGGTTTGCTGTTCTTCGCGCTGATCGACACCTTCGCCATTTCACGCTTCGAACTCACCGATGCGCAGATCGGACGTATCCTGCGCCATCCGCTCACGTGGGTGGGCACCCTGTCGGCCGCGGCCCTCGCCTACCTGCTGGCCTACCGGCACCTGCTGGGCGGTGACGTGCCTGCCCGCGAATCCAATGTGCTGGCCCTGATGCTGGTCGCCGTGATGGCCGGCAGCGCCTTGCCGCTGGCCAAGCGCATCGACCAGGTGCTCGCGCAGGCGCCGTCGCGCAATTACGACTACCGGGTCATCGGCACCGCACGCCTCGAACCCGTCGATCCCACCCTGGGACTGCCGGCAATGCGGTTCCCGCGGGCGAAGGAATATTGGGAGCAGTTTCCCACCGGGTCGGTCTATCCCATTCCGTACCTGCGCGGGCCGATGGGGCTGTGGCAGCTCGACCATGCGGCGTTCGACGCACCGCTGCGCGCCTTCTACGAAAAGCGCTGATGAAGCCGGGGCGCGCTCCGCCTACTTGCCGACCAGCGCGTTGAGCTTCTCGGCCTCGAACTGCTCGTTGCGGTTGGCGTCGCACGGCACGCAGTCGCTGGCCTGCGGCGCGGCCTGGGAGAGCTTTTCGATGGCCGCCCAGAGCAGCGCGATCTGGCGCTCCTGCGACGAGGCGTTGTCGATCAACCCGCGCATCGCCTGGGAAAGCGGGTCGTCTTCCTGCGTGACGCCATAGGCCGAAAACGCGCGGGGCTCCGGCCGCGGCGGGCTGGCGGCCTCGGTCACATCGGCGCTCTGCCCTGCCCTGGAGGGAATGATGCGCGCGGGAATGCCCACGGCCGTGGCGCCGGCGGGCACAGGCTTGATGACCACGGCATTGCTGCCGATCTTGGCGCCATCGCCCACCTCGAAACCGCCCAGCACCTTCGCGCCCGCGCTGACGACCACGTCGCGGCCCAGCGTGGGGTGGCGCTTGGCGCCTTTGTAGAGCGACGTGCCGCCCAGGGTGACGCCCTGGTAGATGGTGCAGCCGTCGCCGATCTCGGCGGTCTCGCCCACCACCACGCCCATGGCGTGGTCGAAGAAGACGCGCTCGCCGATCTTCGCGCCGGGATGGATCTCGATGCCGGTGAACCAGCGCGCGAAATGCGAGATGAAGCGCCCGGGCCACTTGAGGCCATGCGTCCAGCACCAGTGCGCAGGCCGGTGCAGCCAGATGGCATGCAGGCCCGGATAACAGGTGACCACCTCCCAGGTACTGCGGGCCGCGGGGTCGCGGTCGAGGATGCACTGGATGTCTGAGCGCAGGCGGTCGAACATGGGAAGGGGGCTCGTGGAATGGGCGGGGGGCGGGAATCGGCCTTGCAGTCTATCGCTTCGCCTGCGCCGCTTCCGACATGGCCTTGGCGACACCGCGCAGGATGTGGATTTCCTCGGGGGTGGGTTGCGCGCGGTTGAAAAGCTGGTTGAGCCGCGGCATGAGTTTCTTGGGCGCGGCCGGGTCGAGGAAGCCGATGTCCACCAGCGCGCGCTCCCAGTGCGCGAGCATGCCGGCCACCTGGGCGGCGTCGGCGGGCGCGGACGCGGGTGCGGCGTCCCGCACGGGAAAGCCGCCGAGTGCGAGCCGCCATTCGTAGGCGATCACCTGGATGGCCGCACCCAGGTTGAGCGAGCCGAAGCCGGGGTTGGTGGGAATGGAGAGCGCGACATGGCAGCGGTACACGTCCTCGTTCGCCATGCCGAAGCGCTCGGAGCCGAACAGGAAGGCGACACCCGCCTCCCCTGCCGCAGCCGCCGGTGCGGAGGCGGGATCGGTGTCCGTGGGTGGCACGGGGGCCACGCCCCCTTCCAGGGCCAGTTCGGCCAGGGGATGGCCCGCATCGGCGGACTGCCTGCGCACCAGCCATTCGAAATGCTCGCGCGGCGAGCGGGTGGGCGGGCCGAAATCGCGTGGCGTCATCGCGGTGGCGCACAGGTGGCTGATGCCGTCCAGGGCTTCGTCCAGCGTGGCGACGATACGGGCGTTCTCCAGCACGTCGAGCGCTCCGCTCGCGCGCTGGATGGTCTCTTCGCGCCGCAGCACGTTGGGCCAGCGCGGGGCCACCAGGACCAGATCCCCGAAGCCCATGGTCTTCATGGCGCGGGCGGCGGCGCCGACGTTGCCGGCATGGCTGGTCTGGATGAGGATGAAGCGGGTTTTCATGGGAAGCGGCACAGCGGGAAGGACGCGCGATTGTCGCCGCTGCGGCCCTCCTACCCCGCTCCCGGTCCTGCCGGCTTGCCGAGCCGTCAGTGCAGGCCGACCGACCTGCCGGTCTCCCGACCGGATATTCCGCGGTCCTGCGGCCTCTCGGACTGCGGCACGGAACGCAGGGCGGACAGGTAATCCTCGCGCCACTTCGCGAGGTCCTCCGTCTTCACGTTGTCCAGCAGCCGGCCGTGGCGCTCCTTGCGCTCATCCAGCGGCATGGAGAGCGCCGCCTCGTAGGCCTGCGCGATGGCGGACCGGTCCGCCGGCGGGACCAGGATCGCATCCTGGAGCTGGTGCGCCGCACCGGCGCCGCGGGAGAGGACCAGCGCCCCGGGATCGCGCTCATCCTGCGAGGCGACATACTCCTTTGCGACCAGGTTCATGCCGTCGGCCACGGAAGTCACCACGCCCACCCGGCCCATGCGGTAGATCTCCGGCAGCGCGCTTCGCCTGACCGGCTCGGCGAAGTACAGGATGGGCGTCCACGACGGCGTCCCGTACTTACTGTTGATGCCGTCCACCATCTTCTGCGTCCTGCGCGCCAATGCGGCATAGGCCGGCACCTCCGGGCGGGACGGCGCACCGATCTGCACGAAGGTCACTTTCTCGTGGAGGTCCAGGCGGTCTTCCAGCAATTGCCCGAGCGCGGCGAACCGATCGGGCACGCCCTTGGAGTAATCCAGCCGTTCCACCCCCACCATGAGGAGCCGCCCTTCAGCCTTCTCGGCGCGCATGCGCTCCAGGACACCACCGGGCCCGGTGTCGGGCTCATGCGCCATCAGGCCCTGGATATCAATGCCGATCGGGAAGTCGCGCACCTGCACCTGGCGCCCGAAAGCGCGCAACTGGCTTCCGTCCGCGGCGGCGTCCCCGATGCGCTCCTCGCGCACATAGCCCTGGAGGTTCTCTACGTCCCGGGGTATCTGCATGCCCACCAAGTCATAGGAGAAAAGCGACTCCACCAGCTCCCTGTGCTCCGGAATGGCCCGGAAGACCCCTGGTTCCGGGAACGGGATGTGGTTGAAGAAGCCCATGCGCTGCCGGCACCCGAGCCGGCGCAGCTCCTGCGCGAGGGGAATGAGGTGGTAATCATGGATCCACAGCATGTCTCCCTGCCGGAGCAACGGGGCGAGCTGCGCGGCGAAGATCCGGTTGACCTGGCGATAGACGCCGTACTGGCCCTGCCGGATGTCGGCCCAGCCGGCACTGCCGTGCATCACGGGCCAGAGCACCGAATTGCTGTAGCCCGCGTAGTACTGCCTGGACTGGGTACGACTGAGGTCCATGCCCACCAGGGTGGATTGGCCGAACGCCTGCTTGTGCACACTGGGCGTACCAGGCCGTCCGCCGATGGCGCCGCTCCATCCCATCCAGAGGCCGGGGTTGTCGTGCATGGTGTCGGCCAGGGCAACGGCCAGGCCGCCGGCAGCGGGCTTCGATGGGTCCACCATGCGGTTGGAAACGACGACCAGCCGGTTCTGCGGCGGGCGCTGCCGCTGCCGGGTTTCCGGCTGCGCCGGACCCGAACCGTCGAACGGCCTCTTGCGCCGGGGCTGGATCGCAGCGCGCTCCAGTGCCCTGCCGGCTGGAGGTGGGCGCTCGGAGACCGCATGGCGGGCCTCGCCCCCTACCTGGAATGCTGGAGGGGCCGCGCTGCGGCGCGCTCCGGATACGTGTCGGACCATGGTGGATTCCTTAATTTCTGGATAATGCCCCCTGATTGAAAATGCAGGGCTCAACCGCGGCTCCCGGATATGGAATACGAATAGCCACCGAGAGCACGGCCATTTTTTTGCGGATTTCCTCGGCGGAGCCCTGAGCAGGCCTGGGGGCAGGACAGACCGGATGGCGCTCCGGAAATCGTTGAATACAGTCTATTGAAATTTTTATTGCATTCATTCTCATCAATCAAATGATTGAAAATATTATTCGGAAATAATATTTCTCGAGAAAATTTCGTTTCCGCATAGTTACTTTCACCCCAGAAAGGAGTCGGAAAACCCGCAGACCGTGCGCCCTCCCGAGCCAGCAGACGACAGTGCCTGTCAGGCACTTGGGACATGCCTCCCGGCAGCCACGAACGTCCACAGCAGCCCCTCCCCGGGGTTCGTGTAGCATCCGCGCCCTCCCGCCATGGATCACATCGCCGTCCGCCACCTGCACAAGTCCTACCGCATCCACGAGCGCGACCCCGGCGTGCTCGGCGCGCTGCGGGCCCTGGCACGCCCGCGCTACCGCACGGTCGCGGCGCTGTCGGACGTGTCGTTCAGCCTGCAGCGGGGCGAGATGCTGGGTTTCATCGGGCCGAACGGCGCGGGCAAGTCCACCACCGTCAAGATCCTCTCGGGCATCCTGCGGCCCGACGGCGGCAGCGTGGAGATCGACGGGCGCGATCCCTTCACCGAACGCGAGCGGCACGTCGGGCGCATCGGGGTGGTGTTCGGGCAGCGCACCCAGCTGTGGTGGGACCTGCCGGTGGGCGACGGCTTTGCGCTGCTGCGCGACATCTACCGCGTCGATCCGCAGCGCTTCGCCCGCACGCGCGACGAACTGGTGGCGCTGCTGCATCTGGAGCGCGTGCTCGACCAGCCCGTGCGCCAGCTGTCCCTGGGTCAGCGCATGCGCGCGGAAATCGCCGCGGCCCTGCTGCACGAGCCGGACATCCTCTTCCTGGACGAGCCGACCATCGGCCTGGATGCGCCCTCCAAGCTCGCGGTGCGCGACTTCGTGCGGCGGGCCAACCGGGAACGCGGCACCACCGTCCTGCTCACGACCCACGACATGCACGACATCGAGGCGCTGGCCGAACGGGTCATCGTGATCGGCCACGGCCGGGTGCTGGCCGACTGCGGCGTGGACGCGCTGCGGGCCCAGGTGGCGGCGGCGCGTCCCGACGACGAGGACATGACCATCGAGGCCGTGATCGCGCGCTTCTACGCGATGCACGGCGCCGCCGAAGGATGACGGCGATGGCCCCGGCCGCGCTCCTGCGCCCCTACCGGGCGGCGTTCGCTTCGCGCTTTCTCGTGATGCTGCAGTACCGGGCCGCGGCCTGGGCCGGCTTCATCACGCAGTGCTGGTGGGGCGGCCTGAAGGCCATGGTGATGGCGGCGTTCTACGGCGGTGCGGCGGCTGCGGCGGCACCGCTGTCGCTGGCACAGGCCATCACCTACACCTGGCTGGCACAGGGGCTGTTCGCCCTGCTGCCCTGGAGCGCCGACCCGGAACTGGCCCAGTCGGTGCGCACCGGGGCCGTGGCCTACGACCGGCTGCGGCCGGTGGACGCCTATGCGCTGTGGTTCGCCCGCTCCGCCGGATGGATCGCCGCGCGGGTGCTGCCGCGGGCCGCGCTCATGGCTGCGTTCACCGGGGTGGTCCTGCCGGTGGCCGGCCTGGAGGGCTGGGCGCTGCAGCCCCCGGCCGGCTGGATGGCAGCGGCGGCGTTCGCCCTGTCGCTGCTGCTGGCGCTGGTGCTCTCCACGGCGTTCGTGATGCTGCTCAACGTGGTCACGGCGGCAGCGCTCAACGAGCGGGGCATCAATACGCTGGCCGGTCCGGTCGTCATCGTGTTCTCCGGCAACCTGCTGCCCCTGGCGCTGCTGCCCGACGGCTGGCAGGCCGCCCTGCTGCTGCAACCGCTGGCGGGCATCGTGGACATTCCGGCGCGCATTTATTTCGGCCAGCTGGCGGGCACGGAAGCGCTGGCAGGGCTGGGCCTGCAGTGCTTCTGGGTACTGGCGGCCGCGGGGCTGGGTCGCGTCCTGCTGCAGCGCACCCTGCGCAACCTGGAGGTGCAGGGCGGATGAAGCCACGGCCCATGGGATCGGCGGCGCTGTTCCTGCGCCTCGCGCTGGCATCGCTGAGCGGGCAGGCGCGCTACCCCGCGTCGGCGCTGATGCTCACCATCGGCCAGGGCCTGGTGACGGGCATCGAGGCGATGGCGGTCTGGGCGCTGTTCCACCGGTTCGGCGACGTGCAGGGCTGGCGCATCGGCGAGGTGGCCGTGTTCTACGGGCTGGTGAACTGCATGTTCGCCATCGCCGACGCGCTGGGCCGGGGTTTCGACACGCTGGGCACGCAGTTCCTGCGCACGGGGGCCTTCGACCGCCTGCTGCTGCGCCCGCGCCCGGTGTGGCTGCAACTGATGGCGCACGACGTGCGCATCAGCCGCGCGGGGCGCCTGCTGCAGGGGCTCGCCGTGCTGGCCTTCGGCACGGTCCATGCCGAGGTGGCCTGGACGGCGCAGACCGTGGTGCTGGCCGTGTTCGCCGTGGCCGGCGGCGTGGCGCTGTTCCTGGGCATCCTGGTGCTGCAGGGGGCCCTCTCGTTCTGGACCACCGAGAGCCTGGAGGTCGCCAACGTGCTCACCTACGGGGGCGTGGAGGCGGCCCAGTACCCGCTGGCGCTGTACGCCCGCTGGCTGCGGCGCCTGCTCACGTTCGCCGTGCCGCTGGCCTGCGTGGCCTACTACCCCGTGCTGCCGATCCTGGGGCGGGCCGATCCGCTCGGCGCACCCGCCTGGGTGGGCTGGGTTTCGCCGCTCGCGGGCTTCGCCTTCCTCGCGGCGGCGTTCGGCGCCTGGAGCGTGGGATTGCGGCGCCACGCATCCACCGGCAGCTGAAATTCGCCAAGGGCGCTAAAATACGCGGTTATCGCGCCCGCATCGCCGGGCAATTGCCCTTGCCGTCCCCTGCGGCGCCAGCTCCTTCCTCACAATTCATGTCGTCCAATCTGCACCCCATGCTCAACGTGGCCATCAAGGCCGCTCGCGCCGCAGGCGCCATCATCAACCGCGCGGCGCTCGACGTCGAGGCGGTGCGCGTTTCGCAGAAGCAGATCAACGACTTCGTGACCGAGGTGGACCACGCGAGCGAGCAGGCCATCATCGAGACCCTGCTCACCGCCTATCCGGGCCATGGCATCCTCGCCGAGGAATCGGGCAGCCAGTACGGCGCGAAGGATTCGGAATTCATCTGGGTCATCGACCCGCTGGACGGCACCACCAACTTCATCCACGGCTTTCCCGTCTATTGCGTGAGCATCGCGCTCATGGTGCGCGGCAAGGTCGAGCAGGCCGTCATCTACGACCCGACGCGCAACGACCTGTTCACGGCCACCAAGGGCCGCGGCGCCTACCTGAACGAGCGGCGCATCCGCGTGTCCAAGCGCACCCAGCTCAAGGAAAGCCTGCTGTCCACCGGCTTCCCGTTCCGCCCGGGCGACAACTTCAAGACCTACCTGCACATCATGTCCGACGTGATGCAGCGCACGGCCGGCCTGCGCCGCCCCGGCGCGGCCGCGCTGGACCTCGCCTACGTGGCGGCCGGCTTCACCGAAGGTTTCTTCGAGACGGGCCTGTCCATCTGGGACGTGGCGGCCGGCTCGCTGCTGGTGACCGAGGCCGGCGGCCTGGTGGGCAATTTCACGGGCGAGGCCGACTTCCTGGAGCAACGCGAGTGCCTGGCGGCCACGCCCCGCATCTACGGCCAGCTCGTGCCGATCCTCTCCAAGTACAGCAAGTTCGCCAGCGCGGGCGACAAGGCCGCGGTGCGCCAGGCCGTGCGCAACGACACGCCGGCCGGAGAGGCGATCGCGACGGATGGGGACATGGACTCGGAGCTCCCGCAGGAGGCGCCCGAAGCCCACGGTGGAGAAGCGGCGCCGCGCGCACCATTCTGAAAGCTGTCGCCGTGCCGGCCGCTTACGGCCCGGCACGGCTTCAATCCGGATCCGGGTACTTCAGCGCGATCTGCCGGAAGTCCTCGGCCAGGTCCACGAAGGCATCGACCATGTCCGGGTCGAAATGGGCTCCGCGGCCCTTGATGATGGTGGTGCAAGCCTGCTCGTGCGAGAAGGCCGGCTTGTACACGCGCTTGCTGATGAGCGCGTCGTACACGTCGGCCACCGCCATCAGCCGCGCCGAGACGGGAATCGCATCGCCCGCCAGCCCCAGCGGGTAACCGCTGCCGTCCCACTTCTCCTGGTGGCTGTAGGCGATTTCCTTGGACACGCTCAGGAACGCCACCCGCATGCCCAGCCGCCGCTCGGCGTTCTCGATGGCGTCGCGGCCGAGCGTGGTGTGGGTCTTCATGACCTCGAACTCCTCGGCGGTGAGCTTGCCCGGCTTGAGGAGGATGCTGTCGGGAATGCCGATCTTGCCGATGTCGTGCAGCGGCGCGGATTTGTAGAGCAGGTCGATCATGCGCTCGTTGAGCACCGCCTCAAAGCGCGGATGGCGCGCCAGCCGCTCGGCCAGGGCCTTGACGTAGAGCTGCGTGCGCCGGATGTGGTTGCCGGTTTCGTTGTCCCGCGTTTCCGCGAGCGAGGTCATGGCCATGATGGTCACGTCCTGGATGGCCTGCACTTCCAGCGTCCGCAGGGCCACCTCGCGCTCGAGGTAGGCGCTCTTGTCGCGCAGGAAATCCGCCGTGGCCTTCAGCGTGAGGTGGGTGTGCACCCGCGCCAGCAGGATGGGCGGACTGATCGGCTTGGTGATGTAGTCCACCGCGCCCACCGACAGGCCGCGCCGCTCGTCCTCCGGCGTGCTGCGCGCGGTCAGGAAGATGACGGGAATGTCGCGCGCGGCGGGATGCGCCTTGAGCTGCCGGCAGACCTCGTAGCCGTCCAGGCCGGGCATCATGATGTCAAGCAGGATCAGGTCGGGCGGCGCGTCGGACTGGGCGATGCGCAGCGCCTTCTCGCCGTGGTTGGCCACCTTGACGAGGTAATGGTCGCGCAGCAGCGTGGCCATGAGCGCGAGGTTGTCGGGGGTGTCGTCCACCACCAGCACCGTGGCGATGGTCCGGTCCTTGAGCATGGGGTCATCGGAGAGCAGGGAAGTGTCCATGGTGGTGCTGAGCCTGTGTCTTTCGGATGGCCTGCGGCGCGGAGATCGGCCCGCCTCACGCGGCGCCGGAAACGATGGAAGGCTCCGGCGGCGCGTCGATGACCGCCAGGGCATGCTCGAAATCGAAATCGCGGATGTGCGTTTCCGCGGCGGCGAAACCGGGCCCGAGGGCGCGGCGCAGCAGCACGGCCTGCTGCTGCAGGAACTCCACGGCACCGGGATCGTCGGCACGCAGCAGCGTGCACAGCTGCGCGAGCGCGGATTGCTGCGCGGCCTCGGTGCCACCATCGGAGGCATCGGCCGCCGCCGCGGCACCCGCCTGGGCCGCTCCCGGCTGCGCCCCCGCGAGGCGCCACTGCGCCAGGCCGAGCAGCAGGGCATCGAGCCGGTCGCACACCACCAGGGCCTGGGCGGAGACATCGCCCCCGGCCCCGTCGGCGCGCAGCGCCTGTTCCAGCTGGTGCGCAGCGTGTGCCAGCGGTATGGCGCCGATGTTGCCGGCCACCGACTTGAGCGTGTGCGCCAGCCGCTCGGCCACGCCGCGGTCCCCGCCGTGCAGCGCGGCCTGCAGGGCGGCGGCGGTGTCGCGCTGCCCGTCCATGAAGCGCCGCAGCAGGTCGCCATAGAGCGCAGGCCGGCCCAGGGCGCGCTGCAGGCCGGCGGCAATGTCCAGCCCCTCCACGCCGCCATCCCCACGGGCGTGCCCGCCAAGGCGCTGCCCCAGGTTGCATCGCCCGCCGCACCGAACCTGGGCGACC
>CP028296.1:3545597-3569939 GCA_003029925.1 Paracidovorax avenae
CTGCCCCGCACCGGCCGGCGGCGCGTCGCCCACGGCACCGCCGATGCCGATGCCCGGCCGCGGGCGCACCCACCGGGCCAGCGCGCGCCAGAGCATGCCCGGCTCGATCGGCTTGGGAACGTGGTCGTTCATGCCGGCCTCGAAGCAGCGGCGCCGGTCGGCCTCCATCGCGTTCGCGGTCATCGCGATGATGGGCAGGCGCGCGTGCCGCGGATCGGTGCGCAGGCGGCGCGTGGCCGTCTCGCCGTCCATCACGGGCATCTGCATGTCCATGAGCACCACGTCGTACTCGGTGTGCGCCACGCAGTCCAGCGCCGCCTGCCCGTGGGCCGCCACGTCCACGATGAAGCCGGCGCCGCGCAGCAGCTCCACGGCCACGAGCTGGTTCAGTTCGTTGTCCTCCACCAGCAGCACGGAGGCGCCGCGCAGCTGCGGTGGCGGCTGGTCGTCGTCGGGCCGCGCCAGGTGCGCGTGGGCCGGCAGCCAGCCGTGGGCCAGCGGCTGCGCCAGGGTGTCGTAGAGCAGCGACGCGCTCACCGGCTTGACCAGCACCGTCTCGATGCCCTGCTCCCGCGCGGCCGGCATGATCTCGTCGCGGCCGTAGGCCGTGACCATGAGCATCTGCGGTGCCTGGTCCAGGCCCAGTTCGTGGATGCGCCGGGCCAGCTCGATGCCGTCCATGCCCGGCATGCGCCAGTCGATGAGCAGCAGCCCGTAGGGCTCGCCGTCCGCCGCGGCATCCCGCAGCATATCGAGCGCCTGCGCGCCCGCATGGGATTCGCGGGTTTCGAAGCCCATGTTGCGCAGCATTTCCGAGAGCACGGCGGCGGCCGTGTGGTTGTCGTCCACGATGAGCACGCGCCCGTTGCGCAGCGCGGGCGGCAGGGGCGGCGCGTGCGGCACGCTCTCCGCGCATTCGAGCGGCAGCATGACCCAGAAGGTCGAGCCTTCGCCCACGGCGCTCTCGGCGCCCACCTCGCCGCCCATGAGCTCGGCCAGGTTCTTGGAGATGGCCAGCCCCAGGCCGCTGCCGCCGAAGCGCCGCGTGGTGGAGGCATCGGCCTGCTGGAAGCTCTGGAAGAGCCGGCCCATCTGCTCGGGCGCCACGCCGATGCCCGTGTCACGCACCTCGAAGCGCAGCAGCACGCGCCGGCCGTGGCGCTCCACCACCCGCACGCGCACGTGGATCTCGCCGCGCTCGGTGAACTTGATCGCGTTGTTGGCGAAATTGATGAGGATCTGGCCCAGCCGCAGGGCATCGCCCACGAGGTGGGGCGGCACGTCGGGCGCCACGTCGAGCACCAGCTCCAGCCCCTTCACGCCGGCCTTGTAGCCCACCACGTCGGCCATGCCTTCCAGCACGCGGTCGAGCATGAAGGGCTGTTTTTCCACGACCAGCTTGCCGGCCTCGATGCGCGAGAAATCCAGGATGTCATTGATCACCCCCAGCAGGTGCTGGCCGGCCTGCTGGATCTTGGCGACGTAGTCGGCCTGGCGCGGCGTGAGCCCCGACTTGAGCGCGAGGTGCGACATCCCGATGATGGCGTTCATCGGGGTGCGGATCTCATGGCTCATGTTGGCCAGGAAGTTGGATTTGAGCGCCGTGGTTTCCTCGGCCAGTTCCTTGGCCCGGCGCAGCTCGCGCTCGGCCCGCTGGCGGTCGGTGATGTCCACCAGCGTGCCGATGGAGCCGCCGGGCGATCCGTCGGGCCGCTGGAAGCCGTGCATCCAGAACAGCGTGTGGTGGATCTCTCCGTCGGCATAGGTGAGATCGACCTCCTTGTGGATCGGCGGCCCGCCGGCGCGGATGGTGCGGGCGTCGGCCTCGAATTCGGCGCGCTCGGCCTGGTTGAGGAAGCCCGCCTCGTGCACCGTCTTGCCCAGGAAGTCCTCCCGGCGGATGCCGAAGGCCTCCTCGTAGGCCCGGTTGAATCCCCGGTAGCGCCCGTCCCCGTCCTTGTGGAACAGCGGAATCGGAATGGCGTCCACCAGCGCCTGCTGGAATGCGAGCTGGTCCGCCAGGCGGGCCTCCAGCTGCTTCTGCTCATGCACGTCCACCTGCACGCCGATGAGCCGCCGCGCCCGTCCCTCGGCATCCCGCTCGATGCGCGCCGAGCACAGCAGCCAGCGCTCGCTGCCGTCCGGACGCACCACGCGCCAGGAATCCTGCAGGCCGGTGGCTCTTCCTGCCAGGGCGGCATCCAGGCGCGCCTGCACGCGCGGCCGGTCCTCCATGTGCAGGCTGTCCATCCAGTCAACCAGCCGCAGTCCCTGGGGCCGGTGCGGCAACCCGTAGAGGGACCCGAGCTTCTCGCTGAACACCAGGTGGTCGCGCGCCAGGTCGAGGTCGAAGACACCGACGCGGCCGGCCTCCTGCGCCAGGATCAGGCGCTCGTTCATCTCGCGCATGGCTGCCTCGGCGCGCCGCGCCTCGGTGACATCCTCGACCACCCAGATGCAGGCATGCGCGTAGCCCTGCAGCGGCAGCAGGCGGCCCGAAAGCCGCGCCTCGAAAACCGTGCCGTCCCGGCGCACCAGCCGCGCGACCTCCCGCACGGATTCACCGGCTTCCAGCCGGCCCTCGATGCGCGCCATGAAGCGCCGGTGGAGCTCCTCGCCGCCGAAGATGGTTTCCACCCTGCGCCCCTCCAGCTGCCCGGGCTGCACGCCCAGCAGCTCCAGGCAGGCGGGGTTGAAGCGCAGCAGGCGGTCATCGGCCACGATGAGCACGGGCGGGGCGTTATCGAAGATGGCCGTCTGCTGCGCGAGCGCGTCATTGAGTTCGCGCTCGCGCCGCTGCAGTTCCTGGTGGGCCGTGATGCGCTCGGTCACGTTCTCGTGCAGGCCCACGATCGCGATGCGCCGGCCACGGTCGTCGAACACCGGCGAGAGCGTCGCCTCGTCGTGGTAGATCGTGCCGTCCTGCCGCTGGTTGATGAATTCGCCGCGCCAGGGCAGGCCCGCGATCAGCCGCGACCACATCTGCCGGTAGGTTTCGGGCGGCGTCTGCCCCGAGGCCACCAGCGAGGGCTTGCGGCCGCGCACCTCGTCCAGGCTGTAGCCCGTATTGGCCTCATACTGCGAATTGACCCAGTCGATGCGGCCCTCGGCATCGGTGATGACCACCGCCACGGGGCTGGACTGCAGCGCCGCGCCCAGCACGCGGAAGCGTTCCATCGCCAGCGCCATGCGCGCCCGGTGGCGCATCATGTCCAGCAACATGCCGCCCAGCACCACCAGCAGCGCGAACACGCCCACGCCGATCTGCCAGCGCTGCGGCGCAGGCAGCAGCGCATGCAGGTCGTCGAGCATCACCAGCTGCCACGGGCCGTCCGGGTCGTGCCATTCGAGATTGCGGCGCTCCACCGCATAGCGAACGCCCCCCACCACGGCCTCGCGCGCATCCGGACGGAACGGCAGGGCCTGCGCCACGCCGTTGTCGAACAGCGTGCCGAACTGGCGCTGCCGCCGGATCGCGTCGATGCGCTCCTGCGTCAGCGGCGGCGCGATGGCATAGCGCCACTCCGGCTGCGTGGCTGCGAAGGCCACGCCCTGCGGCGACAGCAGCGCCATCGGGTAGCCCGAGCGCTGCAGCTGGGTTTCCACCGGCTCGAAGGACATCTTCACGAGCACCACCCCCACGATCACGCTCGCGGGCGTATCGCCCTCGTAGAGCGGCGCCGCGTAGTACAGCCCGCGGTCCTGCGAATTCGAGCCAAGCGCGGGATACACGTTCACCGCGCCGCGCATCGCCTGCAGGAAATAGGGCCGGTGGGACAGATCCATCCCGAGGGCCGGAGAGGCTGGCGTCTCGTGCGCCACCACCCGGCCGCCGGCATTCAGCACGTACACGCCGCTCAACAGGAAACGGCCGCGCACCACGGCCAGACGGGCCAGCGCCTCCGGCGCGTTGGGCGGCAGCGTGCCGAGCGCGACGGCCTTCAGCGCGGGCTCGCTCAGGCCCAGCAGGGCCACCGCACCCAGCAGCGGGCTGCCGGCGGTCTGGCCCATCAGCACCTCGGCGGCATGGCCCAGCAGGCCCTCCCGCTCCTGCGCGCGGCCGGCCTCCCGCCATTCCGCCACGGCGGCCACCGCCAGCCAGGCGCCGATGGCGGACAGCACCAGCACCACGGCCCAGCCCCGCAGCCACTGGCCGTCACGCTGGGCCACCTTGTCGAACAGCGCGGACAGGCTGCCCAGGCGCGGACTCATGCGCATGGACGCTCCCGGAACGCCAACCCGCCCAACCCACAGCGACCCGGCGGACCATGCCGCAGGCGGTGCCGCCGCGGCACGGCCGGCCGCGGGGGGGCCACAGGAACAGGAGGGGTTTCGGCAGGCACAGTCGCTTTGAACCTTCGCAAACGGCAGGAAACACACCACACGTGGATGGGCCACGCGCATATGGAGCCCACAGTATGGCAAAAGGTAACAAAGCATGGATTTTTTTACACACCTCTCTCCCTGGGTGGCGACGGCGGTCGCGGCGCTGATCGCCGTCACGGCCGCCGCGGTTGTGCACCGCATCGCGGCCCTCGTGGCCCTGCGCGCCACGCGTGGCGTGCCCGTCCTGCACACGGTGGTGCAGGCCTGCGTGCCCGTGGCGCGCGTGCTGCTGCCCCTGGCGGCACTGCAGGTCGTCTGGGTGGCGGCGAACGATGCGCAGCCCTACATCGGCACCGTCCGGCACACGGGCGGGCTGGCGCTGATCGCGGCCGTGGCCTGGCTGCTGGTGGCCGGCATCGGCGGCCTGGCCGACGGGGTGATCGCCCGCTACCCGGCCGACGTGGAGGACAACCTCGCGGCGCGGCGCATCGCCACCCAGGCGCGGGTGCTGTCGCGCACCGCCATGACGGGCGTGGTGATGGCCGCCCTCGCCCTGATGCTGATGACGTTTCCCGGCGCGCGGCAGGTCGGGGCCAGCCTGCTGGCCTCCGCGGGCGTCGTCGGCATCGTGGCCGGTATCGCTGCCCGGCCGGTGTTCAGCAACATGATCGCCGGACTGCAGATCGCGCTGGCCCAGCCCATCCGCATCGACGACGTGCTCATCGTGGAGGGCGAATGGGGCCGGGTGGAGGAAATCACCGGCACCTACGTGGTGCTGCGCATCTGGGACGAGCGCCGGCTCATCATCCCGCTGCAGTGGTTCATCGAGAACCCGTTCCAGAACTGGACGCGCACCAGCTCGGCCATCCTCGGCACCGTCTTCCTGTATGCCGACTACCGCATGCCGCTGGAGCCGCTGCGGCAGGAACTGGACCGCATCCTGGCCACAGCGCCGGAGTGGGACCAGCGCGTGAAGGTACTGCAACTCACCGATGTGACCGAGCGCACCATCCAGATCCGCGTGCTGGTGTCGGCCCGCTCCTCGGGGCTGGCGTTCGACCTGCGCTGCCGCGTGCGGGAAGCGCTTGTCGCATTCATGCAACGCGACTACCCGGAGGGCCTGCCGCAGACGCGGGCGCTGGTGTCGGAAGGCAACGGGATGATGCCAGCGTCCCAGGGCAACGTGGCGGGCGGACAGACGGGCTGAAGGCCGGTCAGAACAGGCGCGCCAGCGCTCCCTCCGGGGCTGCATCCAGGGACCAGAGCCGCGCCAGCAGCGCCCGCGCGCCGGCAGCGCCCAGCACGGGGGAAGCCAGTTCCAGGAATTTGCCGTCCAGCTCCGTGTCGGAGAGCGGCAGTTCCGGATCGCCTTTGCGGTCCGGCTGCAGCCAGGCGTGGAGTTCCCCGCCCATGGTCTCGATCTCCACGCGCGCGGACCGGCGGGCCGGGAAGGCGGCATCGATTGCCGGGTCCACCACGGCGGTGATCCGCGCCATCATCGCGCGAACGTCCGCGTCGGCGAGGCGTTGCGGCGTGTAGGCCTCCAGCCGCACGCTGCCGTGCACCAGCGCCGTGGCCACCACGAAGCGCAGGCTGAAGCGGGCCTCGTTTTCGGTAGCGGGCTCCTGGTGGCAGGCAATGTCCAGGGCAGGGCCATAGGTAGCCACCCGGACGCGCCGGATGCCGGCCGGGCGCAGGCCGTGGCGGCGCACGAGTTCCAGCGCAGCGTCGATCGCGGCGAAGGTGTGGCCGCAGCCGATGTGGTTCTTGAAGGTGAGGCGCGTGATGTGGAAGTCGCGGCCCAGCGTGTCGCCCACCGTGCTCCAGTCCGGACCGTCGCTCATCGCGCGGCCCAGCCCGGCGTCGCCGTCCAGCACGTCGCGCGATCCTGTGACACCCTCGGCCGCCAGTTGCGCGGCCAGCACGCCCGCCTCGGCCGCCCGGCCCGCATGCAGTGGCTTGGACATCGAGTCCATTCGGAACGCCTGCTGCAGGCCCGCGGCGAAAGTGGCGGCCGTGGCCAGCGCGTGGCCGAAGGGTGCGCCGTGCAGCCCCAGCAGCCCGGCCGTGGCCGCAGCCGCACCGAAGGTACCAACGGTGCCCGTGTTGTGCCAGTGCCGGTAGTGCGCCCGGCCCAGCGCAACGCCGATGCGGGTGGAGACCTCGTAGCCCATCACCACCCCGCGCAGGAAGCCGAGGCCGTCCGTCCCGAGCTGCTGCGCCGTCGCCAGCGCCGCGGCGACGGTGGCCGCGCCGGGGTGGTACATGGCGTCCCGGAAGCTGTCGTCCACCTCGGCCGCATGCGCCGCCGTGCCGTTGAGCAGCGCCGCGGCGCGCCAGGTGGCGGCACGGCCGCCGGGCAACCGGGCGCCGCCGCGGTCCAGGTCGTCGGCGAGCACGCGGCGCAACCGGGGCACCGGGTCGGCATCGAGCCCGGGGAACAGCGCAGCATGCCAGTCGATCACGGCGCGCTTGGCGTGGTGCAGCACCTCGCCGCTCAGCCGGCCGTCGCGGAATTCCGAGGCGTAGCGCGCGAAAACGTCGATCGGGTGCATGGGGCGATTCTCCATGGCTCAGCCCAGCACCAGCACGCCGTCGGCAGCGCACACGCCCTGCCCTTGCGGCAGCACGAAGACCGGGTTGATCTCGGCCTCGGCCACGCGTTCGCCCAGTGCGGCCGCCATGGCGGAGAAGGCGACGATGGCCTGCACCAGCGCGGGCACATCGGCCCGGGGCCGGCCACGGAAGCCGTCCAGCAGCGGCCAGGTCTTGAGCGATTGCGCCATGGCCAGAGCGTCGGCCGGCGCCAGGGGGCACAGGTGCCCGTCCCGCTCGGGCAGCAGGCGCAGGGCCGTGTCCTGGAACAGCTCGGCCGTGACGCCGCCCATGCCCAGCAGCACGGCCGTGCCCAGCGCGTCGCGGTGCAGGCCGAGGATCAGTTCGGTGCCACCGGCCACCATCTGCTGCACCAGGAAGCGCTCCGGGCGCTCGCCGGCCCGGGCCTCGACCTCGTCCGCCATGCGGCCGAGCCGCTCTCCGACCGCCTCCGGCGCGAGGCCCACGGCCACGCCGCCCACGTCGCTCTTGTGGGTGATGCGCGACGACAGGATCTTGAGCACCACGCGCCCGCCAAGTTCGAGCGCGGCGGCTTCCGCCTCCGCGGCAGTGCGCACCACGCGCTCGGGCACGCAGGGCACGCCGAAACGTGCGAACACGGCCTTGGCCTCGGCTTCGTCCAGCGCGCCGGCGGGCAGATGCTCCATGCCGGCCATGCCGGAGGACGCTGGCGGCACCGCCGCCCGGGCGGGTTCCCGGAAGGCAGCGACCTGCAGCATGCCGGCCAGCGCCGCGGTGCAGCTCTCGGCCGCCGCGAAGGCCGGCACGCCGCGGTGCATCAGCAGCGCGCCGATCTCCGGTGCGTGCGGGCTCACGTAGGCCAGCACGGGCTTGCCGGATTCGGGCAGGCAATCCTGGATGGCGCCGGCCAGCAGCTCGGGCATGGCCAGGCTGGAGGAGCCCACGATGATCACCAACGCGTCATAGGTGGGGCTGGCCAGCAGCGCGCGGATTGCCCCGCGCAGCAGGTCCGGTCGCAGCCCGGCCAGCGTCACGTCGATCGGGTTGCGGTCCAGCACCGCTTCGCTGCCGGTCTGCAGGTCGCGCAACGCCTGCGCGGTGGCGGCATCGGGCGCGGGGGTTTCGAAGCCGGCCACGCCCAGGTCGTCGGACACCAGCGTGCCCGCGCCGCCCGTGGAGGTGAGGATCGCCACCCGCCGCCCGTGCAGCCGACGGCCGGTCGCGAGCGCGGCAGGAATGTCCAGCAGGTCGGAAAAACTTTTCGCGCGGATCACGCCCGCCTGCCGGAACAGCGCGTCGTACATGCGGTCGGCGCCGGCCATCGCGCCGGTGTGCGAGACGGCCGCCTGGGCGCCGGCCTCGGAGCGCCCGATCTTGAACGCCACCACCGGCTTGCCGGCGCGTGCCGCCTTCAGGCAGGCCGCACGGAAGCGCGCCGGGTGGCGCACGGTCTCGATGTAGAGCGCGATCACCTGCGTGGCCGGGTCGCCCGCCAGGTGGTCAATGAAGTCTGCCAGATCCAGGTCCACCTCGTTGCTGGTGGCGACCAGCTTCGACAGCCCGATGCCCCGCGCAGCGGCGCGCGACAGCAGCGATCCGAGGATGCCGCCGCTTTGCGACACCACGCCGATGCTCCCCACCGGAAACTCGTCCATCTCGAGCGCGCCGGAGGGCGAGAGCACGATGCCGTCCGTGAGGTTGACCAAGCCGATGGTGTTGGGCCCCAGGATGCGCATGGAGCCCGCGGCCGCCAGCAGTTGCTGCTGGCGGCGCGCCCCCTCCTCGCCCGTCTCGGTGTAGCCGCTGGCCAGCACGATGGCCGCCGCGCAGCCGCGCCCGGCCAGCTCCTTCACCGCCATGTGCGCGCGCTCGGCACCCAGCAGCACCACGGCCACGTCGGGCACCTCGGGCAGCGAGGCCACGTCGGGGTAGCACGGCAGGTCGCCGATGCGGTCCACCTTGGGGTTCACCGGCAGGATGCGTCCTGCGTAACCGTGCTTGCGCAGGTAAGCCACCGGCCGGCCGGAGGTCTTGCCCGGATCGGCCGACGCGCCGATGACGGCCACGCTGCGCGGCGACAGGAGTTTTTCGATCGCTTCGCTCATCGCATCATTCCTTGCCGGCCGTCCTGGCCAGGAACGCCTCCACCGAGGCGCGGTGCTCGCTGCTGGTGTAGCAGATGCCCTGCGCCTGGCTGCCCTGCGCGAACACGTCGTGCGACGAGAGTTCGAAGCTCTGGTTCAGGATCGTCTTGGTGAGCGCCAGCGCCGTGGACGATGCCGCGGACAGCTCCCGCGCCCAGGCCTGCGCATCGGCGAGCAGTGAATCAGCGGGCACCTTGCGGTCCACGATGCCCAGTGCCAGGGCCTCGTCCACCTTCACCTGCCTGCCGGTGAAGATCAGTTCCTTGGCGCGCGGCAGGCCCACGCGGCGCGGCAGGAAGTACATGCCGCCGCCGTCCGGGATAATGCCGCGGTGGATGTACGACCAGGTGAAGCTGGCCCACTCGCTGGCGACGATGAAGTCACAGGCCAGCGCCGTGTCCGCGCCCAGGCCCGAGGCCGCACCGTTCACCGCGGCGACCACCGGTTTGGGCATGGTGTGCAGCAGGGCCTGCACGTGGTGCACCCGCTGCTGCCGGTGCCAGCCGTTGAAACCCACCTCCCCGGCTGGCGCGTCCATGCGCTTGTGCATGCCGCTGATGTCCCCGCCCGCGCAGAAGCCCTTGCCCGCGCCGGTCAGCACCAGCGCCTTGATGGCCTTGTCCGCCGCCACGCGCTCCAGCGCATCGCAGAACTCGGTGCGCATGTCGTCGCTCATCGCGTTGCGCTTGTCCGGGCGGTTCAGGGTGAGGGTCGCCACCGTGCCGGCGACCTGCAGATCGATCAATGCGTAGTCCATGGTGTTGCCGGGTGGGCCCGGTCGTCGATTGAGTGATTGGGGGTATTGATGAATGAACGGTGGTTCGAGCGCAGGGCCCATCAGTCGGGCTTGATGCCGTTCTGCTGGATGATGCGAGCCCAGCGTTGCTCCTCGGCCTGCACGTAGGTGTCCAGCTCGGCCGGATCCCCTGCGTTGATCACCAGGCCTTCGTGCTCGATCTTGCGCACGAAATCCGGCGAACGCGCCGCCTTGCGCGCCGCGGCGTTCAACCGCTCGATCACCGGCGCCGGCGTGCCAGCGGGCACATAGAGGCCGTACCAACTCTCCACCAGGTAGCCCGGCACGGTGGCGGCCACGGCAGGCACCCCCTTGAAGGCGGCGGAGGGCTCGGCAGTGGTGACGCCCAGCGCGCGCAGCTTGCCGCCGTCGATGAACGGGGACACGGCCGCTGCCGTGGCGAACATCATGTCCACCTGCCCGCCCAGCAGGTCGG
This sequence comes from Paracidovorax avenae, assembly GCA_003029925.1. GTDB lineage: Bacteria > Pseudomonadota > Gammaproteobacteria > Burkholderiales > Burkholderiaceae_C > Paracidovorax > Paracidovorax avenae_A. The sequence continues at coordinate 3,555,877 of CP028296.1, forward strand.
TCAGCGCCGGGCCGGCGCCACGATAGGGAATGTGGCTGAGACGCACCTTGGCCAGGTTCGCGAACATCTCGCCGGCCAGGTGCGCCGAGGTGCCCGCACCCTGCGAGGCGAAGGTCAGCTTGCCGGGCTGCGCCCGGGCCGCGGCCAGCACATCCGCCACCGTTTTGTAGGGACTGTCCGGGCGCACCACGAGCACGTTCGGGCCGCGCCCGACCAGGATCACCGGCGCGAACGCCTTGTTGCTGCCGTAGGGCAGCTTCGGCTGCAGCGCCGGGTTGACCGCATGGGCGAACGACGCGACCACCACGGAGTAGCCGTCCGGCGCGCTCTTGGCCACGTTGTCCGTGCCGATCATCGTGCCGGCACCCGGCTTGTTCTCCACGATGACGGGCTGGCCCAGCTCCCTGGACATCTCCGCGCCCAACGTGCGGGCGATCAGGTCGGTGCCACCGCCGGGAGCGAACGGCACCACGAAGCGCACGGGCTTCTCGGGAAAGGCCGCGAGAGCGGGGCTGGCAGCGGCCGCGAGGACGGCGGCGCACAGCGCGAAGGACAGCGCGCCCCGGCGGGCGGCAAGCAATGCGGGCATGGTCTTTGTCTCCTGGTTCTGCGGCGGATGCCACGGGGCTCCGGCCGTCCGGGCCGTGGCTCCAATGCCCGGCTCCTGGTCCCGAAGCTTGAGGCCCGCCCCGCAGATTGGGAAGGCATCAATTCCATCCTTTGAAACTGTCAAAGACCGGAAACGCCCCTTCCTCTGCCCGGTCTTCGCGACGGGAGCCGCTGCACGGGTGACACTCCGGCCATGGACACCGCCCGCTCCGCCATCCTTCCCGACAAGCCGGGGCGCTCGCCCGCCAACCGCTCGCTGGAGCGCGGCATGGAGGTGCTGCGCGCCTTCCGGCCCGGCTCCGAACTGCTCGGCAACGGCGAACTCGCCGAACGCACCGGGCTCTCGAAAGCCACGGTAAGCCGCCTCACCCAGACCCTGGTGGGCGCCGGCATGCTGCAGCTGGACGTGCAGCAACGCGCCTACCGCCTCGCGCCCGCCGTGCTCAGCCTGGCCCACGCCATGCGCAGCGGCTCCAGCGTGCTGGCGGCCGCCGCGCCGGCCATGCGCGCATTGGCCGAAAGCCGGCGCATCAACGTCGGCCTGGCCGCGCCCGACCGCGACGAGATGGTGTATCTGGAATCCATCCGCTACAGCCGCCGCATGGTGCTGCGGCACGTCGTGTCCGGCCAGCGCGTGCCGATGGAACTGACCTCGCTCGGCCGCGCCTACCTCGCCGTCGCGCCCGAAGCGCGTCGCAAGGCCCTGCTGCGCAGCTTCCGCCAGCGCCGCGGCCCGCAGCCCTGGGCGCCCATCGCCCGCGCGATCGAAGAAGCCCGCGCCTCGGTGCGCGGCCATGGTTTCTGCGCCGCCGCATGGCAGCCGGAAGTGGTCGCGCTGGCCACGCCGATGGTGCTGGGTCCGGATGCGATCTACGTGCTCAACCTCAGCGTCTCCACCCCGGACCCGCTACAGGCGGTGGTGGAAGAGCTGCATGCCCCACTGCTGGCGCTGCGGGACGAGGTACTGCGAGCCCTGGCGTGAATGGACGGGCTGTGCAGCCTGTGGGCAAAACCCTGGGGCCGCACAGCGCCAATAATCCACCGTTCCGCAATCCGCCGTGACAATTCCCTGATGAACACGCTCTGGTTCCTGCTGCTCCTGCCCCTGCTCTGGCTCAACGCCTGCCGGATGCTCGCCGCACGTTCGGGGTGGCGGGCGCTCGCCGACCGCTTTCCGCAGCACCCGCCGCCAGGTGGAGAGACCGTCCGTTTCGCCTCGGCACGCATGGGGCGCGTGCACGGCTTGCCGATCCACTACGCCAATTGCCTGACCGTGGCCACGGGACCTGAAGGGCTGTCGCTGTCCGCGCCATGGTTCGTCTTTTTCCACAGCCCGTCCATCACGCTTCCCTGGCAGCAACTGCAGACAGTGGAATCCGTCGCGGATTCCGGAAATGCGCGCGTACGGCTGCGCGAAGGCGGAGAAGGCCCGGCTGAATTCCTCCTGATGGGGCGTGCGGGCCAGCGGGCAACGGCCGCGTTCGACAGGTTCGGACGCCCGGGGGCGTAGCGCGACGCTGCCCTATCCTCCTAGGTCTCCCACTCCGGCAACGGCAGCCGCAAAAAACCCGGAATCGCGTCCGCCTCCAGCGGCCGCGACAGGTGGTAGCCCTGTACCGCATCGCACCCTGCGCCGGCCAGCATCTTGAACCCCTCCCGGGTCTCCACACCCTCGGCCAGGATGCGGTAGCCCAGCGAATGGCCCATCGATATCAGCGATTGAACCAGCAGCCATGCCCGGGAGTCGCTATCGATGGGCTGGACCAGCGACTGGTCCAGCTTCAGCAATTCCACCGGCAGGCGCCGCAGGCAGGCCAGGTTGGAGTAACCCATGCCGAAGTCGTCCAGTGAAATCTGGGCGCCCATGGCACGGATTTCCTCCAGTGCGGCCTGGGTGCGCGCGCTGGTCATCACCGCGTTTTCGGTGCACTCCACGTGCAGGTAGCGGGGATCGACGCCGGCCACCGCGCAGGTCGCCCGCACATCGCGCACGAACGAAGCTTCTTCCAGGTTCCGCGACGAGACGTTGACGGCCATCGTGAGTTCGATGCCCTGCGCATGCCAGCGGGCGAGTTGCTCCAGGGCGGTGCGCAGCACCCAGCGCGTGAACTCGTGGATGAGCGCGCCGCTTTCCACCAGCGGTATGAATTCGCCCGGCGACACGTCGCCCAGTTCGGGGTGCCTCCAGCGCGCCAGCGATTCGACGCCGGTGAACGCGCCCGCCCGCAGGTTGAGCTTGGGCTGGTACACCAGCCGGAGTTCGCCGCGTGCCAGGGCAGGTGAGATCTCGCGCATCAGGCGGTAGGCGCGGCGGTGGGACGCATCCAGCGCGGCGTCGTGCCACGCGAAAGCCGCTCCGCTGCCCAGGCCCGAATGCAGGGCTGCGCTGGCCATTCTCAGCGCATCGCTGGGGCGAATGGCGCCGGCATCGAATTCTACCAGCCCGGCCATGGGCGCCAGTTCGATCGCCCGCCCGTCGAAGGCCATCGGGCCGCCCAGGGTGGCCACCGCCTGCACGGCGAATGCCTCGCGCTGTGCGTGGGTGCTTCCATCGGGCTCCAGGCAGAAGCGCATCTCGCCGACATGGTAGATGGTGACACTCCGCCCGACGAGCTGCCGCAGCCTGGCGGCGAAGGCGATGGTCAGCGATTCCAGTGGTTCGGAGCCCACCGCGCGCGATTCGGCGAGCATGCGCTCGTGGTCCATGATCTCGACCATCATCAGCGCCGACGGCGTGCCGGCGGGGCGGCCGCGCAGGTCTTCGAACAGCTGCGTGCGGTTGGGCAGCCGCGTCACGGCATTGACCCTGCCCGCGCGCTGGTGCAGCTCGATGTGCGCCATGGTCATCCTGGCGAGCGTGGCCAGCTGGTCGCACTGTTGCGGGCTGAACGTGCGGGGGCGATGGTCCAGCACGCACAGGGAGCCCAGCACGTGGCCCGAATCCAGCCGCAGGGGCGCGCCAGCGTAGAAACGGATGTACGGCTCGCCCGTCACGAGCACATTGCGCTCGAAACGCGGATCGAGGGCCGTGTCTTCCACCACCATGACATCGGCCGTTTCCACGACATGGGTACAGAAGGACGACGCCCGGTCGGTCTGAGCCAGCGGGAAGCCGAGGCGCGACTTGAACCATTGGCGATCGGCGTCCACGAAAGTCACCAGCGACACGGGCATGTCGAAGATCTGGCTGGCCAGGCGGGTGATCTGGTCGAACTCCTCGCTCGCCGGCGTGTCGAGCAGCATGGAGCAGTCGAGAAGATGGAGCCGCTCCCTCTCCCGGGCATCAGCCGACGATTCGTGGTCTGGCATTTGAGGATTCTGCCAACGGGCAGGCTTCTGGGTTGACGAAGGTCTCGGGAACCGGAAAAAGGCGTCAAACGCCGGGTCCATGATCCCATGCTTGCCGAAACTGAACAACCGAGTTCCACGCGGGATAATCGCCCCATCGCATCGGACTCATCCGGCAGGCGCCCCGGCTTCGGCGCGCCTGTCCAGCGCCATGGACAAAGGTACCAATTTGCAGAACGACAAGGAGCCATCGCCGATGGCCGAGGGGAACCCCGCCGATTTCTCCGCCCATACACCCATGATGCAGCAGTATCTCGCCCTCAAGGCGGGCTACCCCGACACGCTGGTCTTCTACCGCATGGGCGATTTCTACGAGCTGTTCTGGGCCGACGCGGAGAAGGCCGCGCGCCTGCTGGACATCACCCTCACGCAGCGCGGGCAGTCCGCGGGGCAGCCGGTGGTGATGGCCGGCGTGCCCTTCCATGCGCTGGAGAACTACCTGGGCCGCCTGATTCGCATGGGCGAGTCGGTGGCGATCTGCGAGCAGGTGGGCGAGGTGGGCGCGGCCAAGGGGCCGGTGGAGCGCAAGGTGGTGCGCGTGGTCACGCCCGGCACGCTCACCGACAGCGAACTGCTGCCGGACAAGGCCGAAGCCATGCTGCTGGCCGTGCACCAGGCGCCGCGCGCTCGCTGCGGGCTGGCGTGGCTGAGCGTCACCCAGGGCGTGGTGCACCTGGCCGAATGCACGCACGACGAGGTCGGCACCTGGATCGCGCGCATCGGCCCGAGCGAGGTGATCTACAGCGCCGGCGTGACCGAGCGTTTCGAGCAGCAGTTGCAGGCACTGCGCCAGGCAGGCGTGCTGTCCTGCCCCCTGAGCCTGCGGCCGGACTGGCAGTTCGACGGCGCCCTGGGCGCCCGCAAGCTGCTGGAACAGCTCGGTGCCGCCAGCCTCAACGCCTGGGACGCACAGGACCTCGCCCATGCCCATGCCGCCAGTGCCGCCCTGCTCTCCTACGCCGAGCACACGCAGGGCCGCGCGCTCACGCACATCCACGCGGTGCGCGTGCAGAAGAACGATGAACTGATCGCCCTGCCCCCCGCCACGCGCCGCAACCTGGAACTCACGCGCACGCTGCGCGGCGAGGATGCGCCGACCCTCTTCTCGCTGCTGGACACCTGCATGACCGGCATGGGCAGCCGCCTGCTCAAGACCTGGCTGCTGGAGCCGCGCCGCGACCGCACCGAGGCGCGGGCGCGGCTCGCGGCCACCGCGGAACTGCGCGGCGACCGGGGCGGCGCGGGCAGCTGGCAGGCCCTGCGCGGCGCTTTGCGCGGCGTGAGCGACGTGGAGCGCATCACCGCGCGCATCGCGCTGCGGCAGGTGCGCCCGCGCGAACTCGTCGCGCTGTGCAAGACCCTGCACAAGGCTGAACAGATCGCCGCGGAGCACCGCTGGCACGATCCGCTGCTGGCCGGCATCGCAGGCGACCTGCACGCGCCACCCGCCTGCGGCGCACTGCTGGCCGGCGCCATCCTGGAGGAGCCATCGGCCCTGGTGCGCGACGGCGGCGTGATCGCCGACGGCTTCGACGCCGAGCTCGACGAACTGCGCGGCATCCAGAACCATTGCGACGACTTCCTGCTCGCGCTGGAAACGCGCGAGAAGGCCCGCACCCTGATCCCCAACCTGCGCGTGCAGTTCAACAAGGTGCACGGCTTCTACATCGAGGTCACGAGCAGCTACCTCGACCGCATCCCCGACGACTACCGCCGCCGCCAGACGCTGAAGAACGCCGAGCGCTTCATCACGCCCGAGCTCAAGGCCTTCGAGGACAAGGCGCTGTCGGCCCAGGAGCGCGCGCTGGCGCGCGAGAAGTGGCTGTACGAGCAGGTGCTGGACCAGCTGCAGCAGCACGTGCCGGCGCTCACGCGCGCCGCGCAGGCCATCGCCGCGCTCGACGCACTGTGCGCGCTGGCAGAGCGCTCGCTCACGCTGGGCTGGTGCGCGCCGCAGTTCGCCACCGAGCCCTGCATCGAGATCGAGGGCGGCCGCCACCCGGTGGTGGAGGCGCGCCTCGCGGAAACCTCGGCCGGCGCCTTCATCCCGAACCACACGCGCCTGAACGCCAACACGCGCATGCAGATCATCACCGGCCCGAACATGGGCGGTAAATCGACCTACATGCGGCAGGTGGCACTCATCGTGCTGCTGGCGAGCATGGGCAGCCACGTGCCCGCCGCGCACTGCCGCCTGGGTCCGATCGACGCGATCCACACCCGCATCGGCGCGGCGGACGACCTCGCCAACGCCCAGTCCACCTTCATGATGGAGATGACCGAGGCCGCCCAGATCCTGCATGCCGCCACGCCGCATTCGCTGGTGCTGATGGACGAGATCGGCCGCGGCACCAGCACCTTCGACGGACTGGCCCTCGCCAGCGGCATCGCCACGCACCTGCACGACCGCACGCGCGCCTTCACGCTGTTCGCCACGCACTATTTCGAGCTGACGGAACTGGCCACGCGCCATGCGCACGCGGTGAATGTGCACGTTGGCGCTACCGAGTCCGGCTCGGACATCGTGTTCCTGCACGAGATCCAGCCCGGCCCGGCCAGCCGCAGCTACGGCATCCACGTCGCGCGGCTGGCGGGCGTGCCCGCGCCGGTGCTCAACCACGCACGGCACGCGCTCTCGGCCCTGGAAGAACGCGCCAACGAAGGCGAGACACAGGTGGACCTGTTCGCCCCGCCGCCCGAATCGGAGGCGCCTGGCATCAGCCCGGTGGAGGCGGCGCTGCAAAACATCCAACCCGACAGCCTGAGCCCGCGCGAAGCGCTGGACGCGCTCTACCAGCTCAAGCGGCTGGCGCAGCCGGGCTGAGCCCGCCCCGCCCGGCCCGCATCATCCCAGGATGTGGTGGCCGGCATCCACGTACAGCGTGTTGCCGGTGATGGCCCGCGCGCCATCGCTGACCAGAAAGGCGCACAGCGCGCCGATCTCTTCCAGCTCCACCAGGCGGCGCAGCGGTGCCCGCCGCACGGCGTCCGCCATGAGCGTGTCGAAGTCCGGAATGCCGGAGGCCGCCCGCGTGGCCAGCGGCCCGGGGGAGACCGCATTGACGCGGATCCCCTTGGGCCCCAGCTCCGCGGCCAGGTAGCGCGTGCCGGACTCCAGCGACGCCTTGACCGGCCCCATCAGGCCATAGCCGGGAATCACCTCGGCCGCGCCGACATAGCTCATCGTCATCAGGCTGCCGCCTTGCGGCATCAGCGGCTCGGCCAGCCGGGCCATGCGCAGGAAGGAATGGCAGGAAATGTCCATCGCCCGCGCGAAACCCTCGCGCGAGCTGTCGGTGACGCGCCCGGACAGGTCACTGCGCGGCGCGAAGGCAATCGAATGCAGCACGAAATCCAGCCGCCCCCATGTGCGGGCGACGGCATCGAACACCGACTCCATCTGGCCGGGCTGCTCCACGTCCAGCGGCAGGGTGATCGGCGCATCCACCTGCCGCGCCAGCGGCTCCACATATGCCCGGGCCTTGTCGTTGAGCCAGGTGACCGCCAGTTCCGCCCCTGCGTCGCGGAAGGCGCGGGCGCAGCCCCAGGCGATGCTCTGGTCATTGGCGATGCCGACGACCAATCCGCGCTTGCCGTGCAGGTCCAGTAAAGGCATGGGAGCTCCCGGTTGGCAGGTTGAGAAAAGAAAAGAGAGGAAAACGAAAGCCACGGCGGCCAGCAGGACGCGGGGAATTGCCCCGGCCCCTCGGGTACGCCGCGCTGTGGCGATCAGCGGTTGCCACCGGATGGAATGGAGGCTGCGCATTGCTCCATGGCAACTGGGGCAATGTACGTAAAGGGGCTGTCGGCCCATTGACCCAGGTCAAAGGCAAGGGAGCGGCGCCCGCGGCGGGCACCAAAGGCCCAGAAGGGCAGGCAATGCTCGAGCGCCTCATCTCTGTTTGGATTGGCCCAAAAGCTACCGTTGTTCTATCGCCTTTGTCGTACAGCCCGTGCCCCCTGAAATACACACCTGGCAGGAGCCTAGAACTTACCCAAGGGTTTTATATTTTTTCTTCAGCGGACATCTGAAATTTTTCAGCTTTTCCAATCAGGCGCTTGCTAGCGTGGCCGAGCAATGTCAACTCCACGAGCTCGAATATCAGCCACAGTGGAAAAAATCCGAGAAGAACGAATATCACGCCCAGCCGAAAAGGAAAATAAACCAACAGAGCAATTCCCTGGAAGAACTTGGAACGTCTGTCACCATGCTTCAGCAGGAGAACGGCGTACATAAGCAAAGCCAGCCCCGGCGTCAATAATGCGTGTACCGAAAGCAGGCCATAGGCCGCGAAGGTCGGAATGTATGGATAGGCGTCAAGCCATTTTTCCGGCAATTCTTGAAGGGACGAAGCGAACGCTGCCGATGCGTAAAAAATAATCAACGCGACTAACAACAGCAATGGAACATCGCCCAACGTTCTTATGCCCTTCATCTTTTCATTATTTCTTTCAATTCAAATCATTTCAACAAAAAATATACTTCTAACCCGATTTGACTTTGGAAAATTTTTCCCATTGCTCTATTACAGGAAGCAATTCGTAATCCACTTCTACTTCTGGCTCCAGCCTCTCCTTGACGAAAGGAATGGACTTCCGTAGAAAATCCAATACAGCAATTCTTTCATACCTCTCCAACTTCAAAAACTCCCGGTTTTCATCCGGATTTTTCAGATAGGCGAGCAAATCTCCAAAAAAGAAACCTCTATCGGCCCTCTCGGTAGTATGGGCAATCCTCCCCAAAGTTGGAAGCCAATATCTCCATCCTTCCACATTCATACAGCCTACAGGATTCCAGCCAACAGTACCGAGATCCTCCCTAGACAGGGAATCGGGAGTTCTCGATTTCAGCAACTTGTCATGCTGTACGAATTCATCATCCAGTTTGGTATATGAATTGAATACCGGGGGGCGAGGACAATTTGAAAAAACACTATCCAATACCGAAACAGCATCACCTGATTTCATCACAATTCATGCTCCCGCATCATTCTTGCAAAGCCTGGCTATTTTTCTCTCAAGATCAGCAATCGAATTCATTTTTTGCTGCATCTGCATCGCATGGCCTTCGTCATATTTTCCGTCGAACCATTTTTTTGCAAAATCTTCACGCAGCCGCACGCAGTCTTTGTCTCTCTCCAGCTTCCATTTCCACCGATCGCATTGGGTGAGAAGGCCGGGAGGTTCTTTTTCATCGCATCGGTTATGGTAGTTCTGCCTGTCGATCGACTTCTGATCTACTGCGGCAGTATCTGAACTATCCGATGAGCTCATCATCAGAATAATTCCAAGTGCTGCCAACCCGATCACCGCACCGACGAGTGCCCCTGGTGGGCCTGCTATTGTTCCGCCAACCCCGGCCCCCAAGGCAATCGTATTCAATCCTCTTGGATCAATGAAATTTAGAGAGTTATTTTCAGCATACTGATGCTTGTTGATTCCGCCAGCCAGCCCGATCGGGTCCTGCGTTATGTACTGACCCAACAGAGGGTCGTAATACCGGTGGCGGTTATAGTGCAGTCCCGTCTCCGCATCGAGCTGCTGGCCCTGGAAGCGGATGGGCTGGCCGACGCCGTGCGGGTCGTATTCCTCGCGCACGGCGCCCCAGGCGTGGTAGGTCGCGGCCCAGGTGACTAGGCCCGCCTGCGGACCGTTGGCGTCCACCAAGGCGATAGGCGTGCCCAGGTGGTCGCAAAGGAAATGGCGGATGCGCGTGGCATGGGCCTGAGTGGCAGCCTGCTGCTGCTGGCGCACGGACTGCACCCCAGCAGCCAGTAATGCTCCGGCCTCATCGGGCAGGCCTGCTTGCAGACGTGCCAGCAGTGCATCACCCTGGGGGCCGGTAGCGTCTTGCAAGGCACGCTCGAGCAATTCACGCTGCGTGCGCGGCAAGCCCGCGAACAGGGCGGTGGCGGGGGATTCACCGCCATCCGGACCATCGCTTCCACGATCTTCTTCCATCACCAGCAGGGCCTGCATGGCCGTGGGAATGGCCTGCTCGCGCTCCAGGCGCAGCAGCGGCGCGAAGGAGCCGGGCTCGTAGAGCACGTGCTGCAGCCCCTGCGGGCCTTCGGTGTGCACGAGGCGGTCGCCGTCCCAGCCGGCGTAGGTGGTGATCGCGGCGTGCGATGCGGCTCCCTGTTCGCTGCTGTCGCCGTTGTTGTTACCGTTGCCGAACACGGTCTTGGCCAGCCGACGCCCGAAGGGGTCGTAGCGGTAGCAGGCCACCCGCTGCCAGGCGCCACCCGCGGCTTCGCGCTGCCAGACCTCGCGCAGCCGGTGCAGTGCGTCGTAGCGCAGCCGCTGCGCCCGGCCGTCGGTGTGCAGCGCCTGCACCCGGTTGCCGAAGGCGTCGTAGCGGTAGCGGATCAGGATGCCCTTGCCGTCGCTGCCGGCTCCATCGCCGTCCGGTTCGGGCGTGTTCCATCCGATGCGGTTGCCCGGCCAGCGCGTGACCGGGCCAGCACCTTCACCGGGCCCGTCGCCCGCGCGCAGCAGGTCGAAGTCCGCATCGTGCAGGTTCTCGCGCACCTGCCGTGCCCAGTCCTGCCGCTCGGCGCTGGAGGGGCCGGCCGCGCGCGCATCCAGGGGCGCGGGCAGGCGGTTGCCCGCCGCGTCCAGCGTCCAGTGCGCCTGCATTTCCGTCGAGCCTGGGCCCGCTCGGTGCAGCCCGCTCAGGCGCTGCCACGCGTCGTAGCCGTAGCGCGTGGCCTCGCCCGGTGTCTGCACGCCCACCAGTTGGCCCAGCGGGTCGTACCAGTAGCGGCGCTGGGCGAGTGTGGAGAGCGGCCCCAGGGCCGGGGCGACGCGGCCCGCGGCGGACGAGGGACCGGTATCGGAGTCATTGGCGTCACCGGTCGTTGGCATGGACGCCGCATGGCGCAGGCCGCGCCAGTCCTGGTGCAGCATCCGGCCCATCGGGTCCAGCTGCCGTGCATGCACGATGACCGTCAGGTCTGCGTTGTCCTGGCCTTCCAGCAGGTGCAGCGTGCGCCCCACCTCGCGGTGCAGCGCATCGCGCTCCCAGTCCACCAGCGGCTGGCCGTCCAGCAGCAACCCGTGCACGTGGCCCGAGCCGTAGGCCAGCCACTGCAGCGTGCCCAGGCCCTGCGCCTGCGTGGCCGTGCGATGGCCCAGGGGACCCAGGGTGTGGGTGATGGCGTGCTCGAACTCCACCGGGGGCTCGCCCCCGGCATGAGGTGCTTGCGGCTGGGTGGCTTGGAGGTACAGCGTCTGCGTCTCTCCGCAGACGCGCCCGAAGGCATCGCGCGCCAGGGCCACGCGGGCCTCGGGTTGCAGCCGCTGCGCATGCAGGGCGGCCACAAGCGATGCCTGGGCGGGATCGCCCGGGCGGTCCAGCAGGGACAACAGGGCCTGCGTGTCCAGCGCCAGCCAGCGATCGGCGAGGGGGATGGGTCTATCCGTGGAGCCGCTAAGCGAGACCGTCGGAAGAGCCATGGGCTCGATCCCGTGCGGCAGTTCTGCCTCCCAGGTGCGCGTCTGCTGCAATGCTCCGGCTGGGCTGTGTTCAAAGCGCTGGATCTGCAGTACCGCGTGGGGTTCGGTATCGGAGGGCTCCGGCGCCGGCAACCGCACGGCCACGCGCGCCACCAGACGCCCCCCCAGGTCGTAATGCAGCCGCGTGCGCACCACGGCTCCCAGCTCCGGCCGCGCCGCCGCTCCCGGGTGGTGGCCTTCGCCATGCCCGTCGCCGGTGTGCGTGAGCTGGCCCGCCGCGTCATAGCCGTACACCTGGCTGCGCCCGTCGAAGCCCACTTCCTGCACCAGCCGGTCGGCCGCGTCGTGCACGAAGCGCGTCACGTCGCCGTTCTCGTTGACGAGCTCCTCCAGCCGCCCGGCCACGTCGTAGCGCAGCTGCACGCCCCGGCCCGCCTGCACCTGCTCCACCACCCGGCCCCAGAGGTCGTGCCGGTAGGCGACCGTCGTGCTGGTGCCCGCGGGCTCGCCCGTGCCCTCCAGCACGTCGTGCGTGCCGTAGGTGGTCGCCTCCAGCATGCCTGCGGCCGACCAGCGGTGGCGCACCGCCGTGTTGCCCGGCTGCTGCACGCCCACCAGCCGCAGGGCGCCATGTTCCAGCACGTGGTGCAACTGGGTGCGCTGGCCCAGCGCATCCGTGGTCTCCACCACCTCGCCCCAGGCGCCGTGGCGCCATGTCTGGCTGCGGCCGGAGCAGTCCGTGTGCCGTGCGAGCTGGCCGCAGGCGTTGTAGGCGTAGAGGCTGCGCCCGCCCTGGGCATCGATCATCGCCACGGGCTGGTCGCACCAGGCGAGTGTGTGTAGTGGGAAAACCGTGGTGCCGGTGGCGGGGTCTTCCTGGGGCTGTTCGTATTCGAAGCGGGTAGTGAGGGCTTGGCTGGCAATGGATCCATCCCCGCTTCCGGCCGGGCCCTTCGCCACCTCCACCAGCCGTCCCCAGTCGTCATACCGGAAGTCCGTACGCAGCCCCGCCGCGTCCTGGCTGGCCAGCAGCAGCCCATCCTGCGCGCTGCCCGCCGCACCCCAGTGCTGCTGGGTGCTGCGGCCATCCGGGCCCTGCACGCCCAGCAGCCGGCCCGAGCCGTCGTAGCGCCACCACGTCGTGCGGCCCAGCGCATCGGTGGCAGAGAGGCGACGGCCAGCGCTGTCGTATCGGAATCCTTGTTCGGCCCCATCCGGGGCTACGAGGCGCACCAGGCGCTTGAGGCCGCCTTCGCCTTCGAAGTGGTAAGCCGTCGTGCGGCCCAGGCTGTCGCGCACCACCGTGCTGCTGCGCGCCGGGCCCGCCGGACCTTCGCCGACACTGGGAGGCACTTCGCTGTACTCGAAGAAGTACGACAGTCCCTCTTCGTTGTGCTGCTCGGCCACGCGTGCGCCCGGATGCGCCGTCATCCCCTGGCGACGGCCCTGCGCGGTCTGGTCCTCGTACACGTAGCGGTGCTTCGGACCCTGGCGCACCTGGTGCTCCGTCATGCGGTGCAGTGCGTCGTAGCCGAAGCGGCGCAGCACCGTGCCGTCCGCGCCCAGTACCTCGGCCAGGTTGCCTGCGCTGTCGTAGCGGTAGCCCACGAGCGGTTGAGGGCGCGGGGTCGTACCCGGAACCACGCTCGGATCGAGCGGATTGAATGTGCAGTCCACGCCCACCAGCCGCACCCCATCGTCGGATTGCAGCAAGGGATGGGCACTGGTCTGTGCTGGTCCGGCATCCTGCGCGATGCGCTCGTAGCGCAGCGCATAGCGGCGCCCGCTGCCATCGGTGATACCGACCACGCGGCCCTGCTGCTCGCCTTCCTCGCCCCACTGGTAACGCTGGCTGCGGCCGAAGCGGTCGATCACCGCATGCAGGACGTGGTCGCCCGATACGCCTGCCGGCAGGAACACCCAGGCCGGTGCGCCTGCACCGCCTGCGCCCGGCACGGAGATGACGCAGCCCGGGTCCGCACGCAGCACGGCCGGCAGATGCGACCAGCGCGGTTGCTGCGTCCAGGGCAGCAGTTCGGCCGGCGTGGAGGTCCGGGTAGAGGGCGAGTTCGGGTCCGTGGCGGATGCCGTGCTACCGGAAGGGGCGTTCGCCATGCCGCCGCCCCGCAACAGCCACAGGTCCTCGCTGCTGCTGTACAGCGCCTGCCCCGGCTGCAGCGCCTCGTCGAACGTGATCGCCCGCCCGGATGCATCGAAAAGCACCGCGCGCTCATCCTGAAGCCGCAACCGCAACTCCAGCGGCAGTTTCCAGCCATACCCCAGCAGCCCGCATGCCGCACCATGCTCCGCGTTCACGTAACTGCTGTACACCCGCTGCCACGCCAGCGGCAGCGGCCCGGGCAACGCGAAGTCCAGTTCATCGGCCCCTGTCAGCACCTTCGCGCCCAGCGCCGGGTTCACCGGATTGCCCACCGCCATGCCCCCAGGGCACACCGAACATGCCACGCCCCCTGCCGAGCCGATCAGCACCGTCGCCGAGCCCTGGACGATCGGGCCTCCCTTTTTCGTCAAATCGCCCTGCCGGGCCGCGGGTTTGCCGCTCATTTTTGGTTCCCCTTGCTTGCTTGTTTGTTCTTCGTCGTGGCGCCCACAAGGCCAAGGCACTGCGCTCTTTCAAGCAAGCAGCA
>CP028296.1:3572492-3588689 GCA_003029925.1 Paracidovorax avenae
TTCTGCATGGCCGTCATCCCGATGGTCTCGGTCTTCATCGTGCCCACCCGGATGTTCCAGCTGGTGCCGATGCGGTCTTTTTCGCTTTGCCCGACGGTCTTGCTGCGGTTGTTGCCGATGCGGATGTCTTCATTGGCGCCCACGGTCTCGTCGCGGTTGTCGCCGATGGAGATCGTCTCGTTGTGGTCCACCCGCTCCTTGCGGTTGGAGTGGATGGTGATGGTCTCGTCGCCATCCACTTCCTCGGTGCGCCAGCCATGCACCGTGATCTTCTCGTTGCGGTCCACGGTTTCGGTGCGGTCCCGGTGGATGGTGTTCGTCTCGTCCCGGTCGATCGTCTTGCGCCGGTCATTTCCCACCCACTTATCCTCATCGTTCTCGACTTCGGTGAGCTGGTCCTTCTGCGCATGCAGCCATAATTGCTCCGCGCCCTTCTTGTCCTCGAAGCGGATCGCGTTCGCATCGCCCGCGCCGTTCTTCATCCCGTCGCCGAACGCGCCGCCCTTGCTGGATTTGGTCTTGATGCCCGACTGCGTGGCATTGCCCGGCAGGGCCCAGGGCGGCATGTTGGCGGCGTTGTAGACGCTGCCCGTGACGATGGGATAGTCCGGGTCGCCGTTCAGGAAATCGACTATGACCTCTTGCCCAATCCGGGGGATCGAGATCGCCCCGAACCCCGAGCCCGCCCAGCTCGTCGCCACCCGCATCCAGCAGCTGGAGTTCTCGTCCATCGCCCCCAGCCGGTCCCAGTGGAACTGCACCTTGATGCGACCGTATTCGTCCGTCCAGATTTCCTCGCCCGCCGGGCCGACCACGACGGCCGTCTGCGGGCCGGTGGTGCGCGGCTTGGAGGTTGTTCTCGCGGGGGTGTACGGCAGGCTCGTGGGCTGGGCCGTGAGGCTGAACTTCTGGAACGACCCCTGCTCTTCGTTGTGCTTGAGCGATTCCCCCGGCTTGGCGCTGTTGAAGGATGAGCTTCGCGGGTTCTCGTGCAGGTGGTAGGTGACGCCGGTGATGAGGTACTGCCGGTTCTGGTCACCCCGC
Organism: Paracidovorax avenae; assembly: GCA_003029925.1. Classification (GTDB taxonomy): domain Bacteria; phylum Pseudomonadota; class Gammaproteobacteria; order Burkholderiales; family Burkholderiaceae_C; genus Paracidovorax; species Paracidovorax avenae_A. The sequence continues at coordinate 3,573,537 of CP028296.1, forward strand.
GGGTAGTTCTCCAGCGTGAAGGTGTAGCCTGTCGCCAGGCTCCGGTGCCTCGATTCGCCCCGGACGGTGCTGTGGCCCGTCAGGCCTTCCTGCAGGCGCACGCGGGCATATTGCTCACCATCGCCGTGCTGCACGTAGCCGCCCGGCCATTCGTAGATCTCGTACGCATCGTGCGCATGCCCCGGGGGCTGCTGGCGCATGTTGGAGAGGTCCGACCTCGGTTTCTTGAAGTCGTAGTCGTCGTTGTAGTACCGGCCGGGCTTGATCTCCTCGCCCAGCGTCCAGGCGTGGATGTTCTCGCGGTCCGCCACGGCCGACTTCTCGGGCGGGTAGAACGGGATCACGGCCGCGCCCGGCAAGGGCTCGTGGCCGGCCACGATGTCGTCGGCGATCACCAGGGTGTGCTGGCCGCTCGCGTGCTGGAAGTAGTAGTACGCCCCTTCATGCTCCAGGAGGCGCGAGACGAAGTCGAAGTCGCTCTCGCCGTACTGCACGCAGTAGTCCCAGGCGCGGTAGGCGCGCGTGAGCTTGAGCTGCATCGGGTAGCCGTAGCGGCCCAGCACCTCCTGCACGATCTGCGGGACGGTCTTGAACTGGAAGATGCGGAAGTCCTGCCGCCGCGTGGCCACCCACAGCCAGGGCTGCAGGCGCAGGTGGTACGAATAGAGCCGATGGTCCTGCCCCCGCATGCCGAAGCGCGTGACCAGGCCATCCAGGTAGCGCTTGCCGCCGCCTTCGGTCTCGATCTCCACCGTCGCCGTCTTGCCCAGCAGCGCCTTGGGATCGATGTCCCGGGCCTCCGAGAGCAGGTCGATGTCGAAGGAGAAAAGCTGGCTCAGCTCCTCGCTGCCCCGCAGCTGCCGGAAATGCAGTTGCTCTCCCAGGGGCGTCTGGATGGTGACGCGGCGTGTCATTGTCAATCGTGCAACTCCCCGGTTGCGGCAGAGTCAAGTTGTAAAAAATAACGATGATAGAAGCTGAACTGCAGGCCGCGATAGCCCCGGCAGGTAGGCAATTTGTTTCCAAAAATGTCTGTCGATCCATCGGTTCGCTGCACTCAACAGGTGCGCCGGTTCACCGGACCGGTGCCCGGCAGTGCGCTCCCCACTACACTCGGTCCTTTCGCTTTCTCCCCGACGGTTCCTCCATGACGTACTGCGTCGCCATCAAGCTCAATGCCGGACTGGTCTTCCTGTCCGATTCCCGCACCAACGCCGGCCTCGACCAGATCAGCTCCTTCCGCAAGATGATGATCTACGAGCGTCCGGGTGACCGCTTCATGGTGCTGCTCTCGGCCGGCAACCTGAGCATCTCCCAGTCGGTGCGGGAAATCCTGCAGACCGAACAGCTGGTGGACCGCGACGGCAGCGATCCCATCACCATCTGGAACGCCAGGAGCATGTTCGACGCCGCCCGCGTACTGGGCTCGGCCGTGCGGCACGTGCACGAGCGCGACGGCGCGGCGCTGAAGCGATCGGGGGTGGATTTCAACGTGTCGATGGTGTTCGGCGGCCAGATCCAGGGCGAGGGCATGCGGCTCTTCCAGGTGTACTCGGCCGGCAATTTCATCGAGGCCACGCCCGAGACGCCCTATTTCCAGGTGGGCGAGTCCAAGTACGGCAAGCCGGTGCTGGACCGCGTGCTCACGCCCGACACGCCACTGGACGAGGCCGCCAAGTGCGCGCTGGTGTCCATGGACAGCACGCTCAAGTCCAACCTCTCGGTCGGGCTGCCGCTGGACCTGGTGGTGTACGAGGCCGGACGCCTGTCCACCGACAAGATCGTCTGCATCGACGAGCAGAATCCGTATTTCCGCATGGTGCGCAGCAGCTGGGGCGAACGCCTGCGCCAGGTGTTCGACAGCATCGAGGACCCGGCCTGGAACGGTGGAGCGACCGACGTGCCGATTCTGGCGGAGACCGCGCGCAGCCGGCCCCTGAAAAAGATCGGCACGCCGAGCGACAAGCTCATCTGAGGCGCCGGGCGGCGGTGCAGTCTCACCCTCCACCTGCGGCACCGCCCTCCTCCGACCTCCCCGCCCTGCCGATCCTTCCGCGATGACGACGCCCCTTCCGCTGGTCTTCTCCCACGCCAACAGTTTTCCGGCGGGAACGTACCGAGTGCTTTTCGCCCAGTTGCGCGAACGCGGCTTCGACGTGCAGGCGGTGGACCGCTTCGGGCACGATCCGCACTATCCGGTCACCAGCAACTGGCCCGCGCTGGTGCAGCAGCTCGCCGACTTCGCGCGCGGGCAGGCGGACCGCGCGGGCGGGCCGGTGTTCCTGGTGGGGCATTCGCTGGGCGGCTTCCTCAGCGTGATGGCGGCGGCGCGGCATCCGGAACTCGCTCGCGGCGTGGTGATGGTGGATTCCCCGCTCATCGGCGGCTGGCGCGCCGGGGCGCTGGGCATGGCCAAGCGCACGCAGGTCGTGGGCGCGGTCTCGCCGGGCAAGATCAGCCGGGCGCGCCGCAACCGCTGGGACAGTGCCGAGGACGCCTTCGAGCATTTCCGGCGCAAGAAGGCCTTCGCGCGCTGGGACGAGGCGGTGTTGCGCGACTACGTGGAGCACGGCCTGCGTCCGCACGGGGACGGCGGCGTGGCACTGCACTTCGAGCGCGAGGTGGAGACCGCCATCTACAACACCCTGCCCCACAACCTGGGCCGGCTGCTGTCCACGCACCCGCTGCGCTGCCCCGCCGCATTCATCGGCGGGCTGGGCTCCGAGGAACTGCGGCAGGTGGGCATGGACCTCACCCGCCGCGTGACCCGGGGCCGCATCACCATGCTCGAGGGAGGCCATCTCTTCCCGATGGAGCAGCCCCGCGCCACCGCTGCGGCCATCGAGGCCGCGGTGCTGAACCTGATCGGCGCGCCGGCAGGCTGAAGCGGCGGGGTCGGTTCGCAGGACCGGCGCCGTCCCGACAGGTGGGCATCTGCCGCTTCCGGAACGGAAGCCGCAAAAAATCACGGACGCAAGGGCCCAGCGATCCCCTAAACTGCGGCGCAAGCTGGTTACATATGGACACAGCGAGCCGACATCCATGCACTGCGCGATGAACGCAGGCGGGCGGCACCGGTTTTTTCGCGGGTCGCCCGCAGTCCTGGCTCCTGCAGACCCGCCACGTCCGAGCCTGCCACCTGATCCAAACGAGGGAATCCCACCATGGCCCAACGAAAAAGTCCTGCCCGCCTTGCCAAAGACCGGCGCGTCGCGCACCTGCGCGGCCTCGCCGCCGCCAACGGATCGGCCGACACCCCGTGGCCGTGGGACGCGCTGATCGCGCTGGAGGATGAGCTGGTCGGGCGGGTCGTGCTGCCCGGCAGCGCGGACTACGACGAGGCCCGGCAGGAATCGAACCCTGCGTTCCAGGCCTATCCGCTGCTCATCATCTATTGCGAGTGCGAAGACGACGTGATGCTGAGCCTGGCCTTCGCCAGGACATGGAAGGCCTGGGTCGCGGTCCGCTGCGGAGGCCACAGCACGGCCGGCTACTCCGTCAACCAGATGGGCGTGGTGATCGACCTGAGCGATCTCAGCGGCGTGATGATCGACCCGGGCACCGAACGGGTGCATGTGCTGCCGGGCACGGATTTCGACCATTTCAACGGCTCCATGGGCGCGACAGGCTGGCACGTGCCGACGGGCGCCTGCGGCAATGTCTGCGTGGGAGGCTTCGTGCAGGGCGGGGGCTACGGCTACACCTCCCGGGCGTACGGCATCCAGAGCGACCTGGTGGAGTCGATGCGCGTGGCCCTGGCCGACGGCCGGATCGTGACGGCCAGCGCGACGGAGAACGCCGAGCTGTACTGGGCCATGCGCGGCGGCACGGGCGGCAACTTCGGGGTGCTGCTGCAGGTCACCTACCGCATGGTGCGGCTGCCGAGCGTCTGGGCCTGGGCCATTTCCTGGGAAGCCGCCGACGCCGCCGACGTGCTGGTGCTGCTGCAGGAGCAATTCATGCGCACCGGCGCGCCGGACGCGCTGGGCTACATGATGAACCTGGGCTTCCGCGACGGAAAGCCGGTGTTCATGATCCAGGGCATGTACTGCGGCTCCCGCGACGACGGCATGGCGGCCATCGCCCCGCTGATGAACTTCCGGACGGCCCAGCTGCTCGTGAACCGCAGCGGCAGCTACCCCGCCATGAACCGGTACCTGGACGACCACCCCTACGACCTGCCCCAGGGCCTGACGGAGGGCACCTGCGAAAGCAAGGCCTGCGGCTACCTGGACAGGCAGCTCACCAAGGCGCAATGGCAGTCGGTGATCGACTACTTCGCCACGTCGCCCAACACGTATTCGATGGCTTACCTGGAGCCCTATGGCGGGGCGATCGCGCGCTACCCGGTGGAGGACAGCGCCTTCATCCACCGCCACGTGGACGCGGATTTCGTGATGGACGTGTTCTGGACCCGACCGGAAGACCGCGAGACGGCGCAGAACTGGCTGGCGGGATTCCAGGCGCTGATGCGTCCGATGCTGACCGGCAAGGTTTACCAGAACTACCCGGACGGCTCGCTGCAGGACTACGTGGATGCCTACTGGGGCCAGGAAGTGTACGCCCGGCTCCAGAGGGTCAAGCGGGCCTACGATCCGGACAACTTCTTCCACTTCGCGCAGAGCGTGAAGCCGTAGGCACGGGCACGAGGCGGGCGCCCGCCCTCCCCGCTTCGCTCAGCCCTGGCCGGCGTAGCGCACGCAGCCGGGGCCGGAGCGCTTGGCGGCGTACATGGCCTGGTCGGCGCGGGTCATGAGCAGTTCGATGTCGCCCGCGAGCGGCGGGTGCATGGCCACTCCGATGCTCGCGCCCACGCGCACGTCATGGCCCCCGACATCCATGGGCTCGGAGATGGCCGAGATGATGCGCGAGCCGATCTGACCGGCGAGGTCTTCCTGCACGTCGGTGTCGAGCATCACCAGGAACTCGTCGCCGCCCAGGCGGGCCACGGTATCGTTGCCGCGCACGGCATGGGCCAGCCGGCGGGCCACGTAGCGCAGCACCTCGTCGCCGACCTTGTGGCCGTGCCCGTCGTTGATCTTCTTGAAGCCGTCGAGGTCGATGAACAGCAGCGCGACCGCGCCGCCGCGCGTGCGGACCTCGGACAGCGAGCGCTCGAAGCGGTTGTGGAAGGCCGAGCGGTTGTGCAGGCCCGTGAGCGAGTCGTGGTTGGCCAGGTAGTGCTGCTGCCGCGATATCTCCATCTTGGCCGAGATGTCCTGCACCAGCGACATGATCGAGGTTACGCGGCCGATCTCGTCGGTGAGCGCCGAATTGAACCACTCGCAATGCACCTCGGTGCCGTCCGCGCGCATCAGGCTCGATTCCACCCGGTTGCGGGTGGCACGGCCGGAACGCAGTTCGGAGAACGCCTGGGACAGGTGGTGGTCCATGGCGGAGGTGCCGGGCAGTTCGTGCAGGCGGCGGTGCTCGATCTGCACCAGGTCCTGCCAGCCCATGAGTTCGATGGCGCGGCGCGAGCAGCGCAGCACCCGGAGCTGGTCATCCATCTCGAGCACGGCCAGGGGGCTGTTGTCCATGTGGGAAGACAACCGCTGGTTGGCCGCGCGCAGCGCGTTCATCGCGACCTGCAGTTCGTCCACGTCCAGCGCGGCCGTGACGAAGCCGACGATGTCTCCGCGCGTGTCCCGCCAGGGGGACAGGCAGATCGTGCGCCAGGATTCGCGCCCTTCGGGGTCGAGCACCAGCCGCTGGTAGCTCACCCGCTCGCCCAGCAGTACGCGCTGCACGTAGGGCATGAAGCGGGAATGGTTGTATCCCCCGTAGAGCTCGAACAGGGTCTTTCCGACGATGTCGGAGGGCGCAGCCCGGAACCAGCGGGCGTACTCGTCGTTGACATAGACGACGCGCTCTGCACGGGAAATGACGGCGACGGTGGCGCCCACATTGCGCGTGAGCAGGCTGAGCATGTCGGTGTCTGAAATATCCGGCGCCATCCCGGCAGCGGAAGACATGCCGTCCAGCGGCATTGGATTCGGCGTCATGGTGGACAGCGGTTCCTCTACCGTCCGGCACCTGCCTCCGCATGCGCGGTACGGCCGGCAGGCCCGGACCCTGTCTGCGTCATCCCCCGTCGAATGCAGCGCTACCAGGGGCCCTCGATAGCGCTCAGCTTATCACTTTCCTTTTCACATAACAGCACGTGCTATGTAGTGATATGAAACCGGCACGCGAACGCCTTCCGTACCGTGCCACGGAAAGTCACTCGGCCCAGTGTACCCATCCGCTCCAGGCTGTGGCAAGCACCACGATGCCGAAAACGATGCGGTAATAGGCGAAAGGCACGAAGCTGTGGGTGCTGATGTAGCGCAGCAGCCAGCGCACGCACAGCCAGGCGCTCACGAACGAGAACAGCAGGCCCACGGCGAACAGCGGCAGGTCGGCCATCGACAGCAGGTGCCGCTCCTTGTAGAGGCTGTACACGCCCGCGCCGATCAGCGTGGGGATCGCCAGGAAGAACGAGAAATCGGTGGCGGCCTTGCGCGACAGGCCCAGCAGCATGCCGCCGATGATGGTGGCGCCGCTGCGGCTCGTGCCCGGCACCATGGCCAGGCACTGCACCAGGCCCACTTTCAGTGCGTCCAGCGGGGTCATGTCGTCCACGGAGTCCACGCGCACGGCACCGGGCGCGCGCCGCTCGGCCCAGAGGATGACGAAGCCGCCCAGGATGAAGGTGGACGCCACGACCACCGGCGTGAAGAGGTGCTCCTTGATCGCCTTGCCGAAGATCAGCGCGAGCACCACGGCCGGCAGGAAGCCGATGAGCACGTTGAGCGCGAAGCGCTGGGCGCGGGGCTGGGTGGGCAACGCCACCAGGGTCTCGCGGATTTTCTGCCAGTACACCAGCACGACCGCGAAGATCGCGCCGGTCTGGATGGCGATGTCGAATACCTTGGCCTTGTCGTCGTCGAAACCGAGCAGAGCGCCCGCGAGGATCAGGTGGCCGGTGGAGGAGATGGGAAGGAACTCGGTCAGGCCCTCGACCACGCCCATGACGGCGGCCTTGGCCAGCAAGATGAAATCCACGGAAATCCTTTTTCGTGTGGTGGGAAAGCAGCCGCGGATTATCGGGGCTCGGCAGCGCCCTGCCCGGCCGTGGCGGCGCCGCTTCCCTCCATCCAGGAGGCCTGCCAGCCGCCGCCCAGGGCCTGGATGAGCGATGCCACCGCGAGCTGGCGGTTCACCTGCAGCTGCAGCAATGCGCGCCGCGCCGACAGCGCAGCCACCTGGGCGGTGACCACGTCGGTATAGCTCACCTGCCCGGCGCGGTAGCGGTTGAGCATCTGCTCCTCCGTGCGCTGGGCGGCCGAGACGGCCTCCTGCCGCAGCGGCTCCTGCGCCTGCAGGGTGCGCACCGCCGTGAGCTGGTCTTCCACCGTCTGGAAGGCACCGAGCACCGTCTGGCGGTAGTTGGCCACGCGCGCGTCGCGGGCCGCGCGTGCCTGGTCCACGCGCGCGGCGATGGCACCGCCGTCGAACACTGTCTGCGCGGCCGACAGGCCCAGCGACCAGAGCGCACCGGAGGCGCTGAACAGGTCACCCAGGCTGGTGCCGCTGCGCCCCAGGGAGGCCGTGAGGCTGAAGCTGGGGAAATAGGCGGAGCGCTGCACGCCGATCTGCGCGTTGGCGGCGGCCACGGCGCGTTCGGCCGCGGCGATGTCCGGGCGGCGCTCGAGCAGGGTCGAGGGCAGCGCCGCAGGCACCGCGGGCACGCTGGCCACCCAGGTGCCGGCGGGCAGGCTGAATGCGGCCGGCGGCTGGCCGGCCAGCACGGCGATGGCGTGCTCGTAGCCGGCACGGTTGCGCTGCGCGGTGGCGAGGTCGGCGCGGGCGTTGGCGAGCTGGGTGCGCGCCTGCAGCACGTCCGACTGCGCGGCCACGCCGGCGTCGTAGCGGTTCTGGGCGATGCGCAGGGCGCGTTCGTAGGCCTGCGCCGTGTCGCCCAGCAAGGCGGCCTCGGCATCCGCCTCGCGCAACTGGAAGTAGGCGGCCACGAGCGAGCCCACGGCGGAGAGCCGCGCCGCGGCCAGGTCCGCCTCGCTGGCCTGGGCACTGGCGCGGGCGCTGTCCACGGTGCTGCCCAGCCGGCCCCACACGTCCGGCGCCCAGGTCGCGCCCAATGCCGCCTGGGCCGTGGTGCCGCTGCGCGCGGAGCCCTCGCCGCCCGCGCGGCTCTCGCTGGCCGACAGGCTCACGCCCGGCAGCAGCCCGGCGCGCTGCTCGCGCACCAGCCCCTGGGCCTGGGCATAGGCGGCCACGGCAGCGGCGATGTTCTGGTTCGATACCTGCACCTGGGCGGCGAGTCGGTTCAGTTCCTCGTCGCCGAACAGCGTCCACCAGTCGCCGCGGTCGGCGGCGTCGGCGGGCGCGGCCGGCTGCCAGAGCGCGCCAGCCTCCTTGAAGGCGGTGGGCATGGGGGTGGCGAGCGCCGGGGGCTGGTAGGGCGGCGCGACCGAACAGGCGGCCAGCCAGGCCGGCAGCAGCGCCGCGGCGCAGGCGCGCAGCATGCGCGGGGTGGAAGGATCGAAGGTCATGGTTGTTGCGCGGGCACGGCGGGTGCCGTGTCGGCGGCGCGGCTGAGGTGTCGTTCGTTGCCGGAGGGGCGGCGGAGCCGGTCGAGCAGCACATAGACCACGGGCGTGGTCAGCAGCGTGAGCAACTGGCTGGCGATCAGCCCGCCGATGATGGCCACGCCCAGGGGCTGGCGCAGCTCGGACCCCTGCCCGAAGCCGATGGCCAGCGGCAGCGCGCCCAGGGCGGCGGCCAGCGTCGTCATCAGGATGGGGCGGAAGCGCAGCATGCAGGCCTCGCGCACCGCCTGCGTGGCCGACAGGCCGCGCGCGCGCTCGGCTTCCAGTGCGAAGTCGATGATGAGGATGGCGTTCTTCTTCACGATGCCGATCAGCAGGAACACGCCGATGAGCGCGATGATGGTGAACTGCATGTTGAAAAGCAGCAGCGCGAGCACCGCGCCCACGCCGGCCGAGGGCAGCGTGGTGAGCACGGTGACGGGGTGGATCAGGCTCTCGTAGAGGATGCCCAGCACGATGTAGATCACCACGATGGCCGCCAGGATCAGGAAGAACTGCTGCCCCTGCGTCTGCTGGAAGCTGCGCGCCGTGCCCTCGAAGCTGCCGCGCACGTTGGTGGGCATGGCGATGTCGGCCTCGGCCTGGGCAATGATCTGCCGCGCCTCGCCGAGCGAGGTGTTGCCGTCCAGGTTGAAGGAAATGGTGGTGGCCAGTTCGCCGTCCTGGTGGCTGATGGAGGTGGGCGACGAGCGCTCCACCACCTTCGCGATGGCCGAGAGCGGCACCATGCTTTCCTGGGTGTTGGCCAGCACCTGCCCGGTGGACGCTCCGCGCTGGCCGGGGTTGGCCGGGGAACCGGTGGCGCCCGACGGGTTGGCCGGCACGAAGATGTCCTTGAGCGCCGGCGGGCCGCGCGTGTAGCCGGGGGCCCACTCCATGATGACCGAATACTGGTTCAGCTCGCTGTAGATGGTGGCCACGGACCGCTGGCCGAAGGCGTTGTAGAGCACCGCATCGATGGCCGCGCTCACGCCCAGACGCGCGGCGCTGTCGCGGTCCACCTCCACGTAGGTTTCCGAGCCGTTGTCGGCCTGGTCGGTGTCCACGTCGGTGAGCAGCGTCTCCTGCTTCAGGCGCTCGGCCAGCTTGGTCGCCCAGACGCGCATGTCGGCGAGGTTGTCGCTTTTAAGCGTGTACTGGTACGTGGAATTGCTGGAGCGCCCGCCCATGCGCAGGTCCTGCGCGGGCGAGAGGAAGACCTGCAGGCCGGTGAGCGCGGCGAGCTGCGGCCGCAGCCGGCCGACCACGGCCATGCTGGGATCGCTGCGCTCGGACACGGGCTTGAGGTTGACGAACATGAAGCCGCCGCCCGCGCGCCCTCCCCCGGAGAACCCCACCACGGTGTCCACGGCCGGGTCCTTGCGGATGATGTCCACGGCCTGGCGCAGCTTGCCCGCCAGCGCCCCGGACGAGATGCTCTGGTCCGCGCGCAGGCCGGCCACGAGCTGGCCGTTGTCCTGCTGCGGGAAAAAGCCCTTGGGGATATGGCTGAACAGGTACACGTTGAGGCCGATCACCGCGAGCAGGATCACGATGACGAGCGCCTTGCTCGCCAGCGCCCAGTCCAGCGCATGGCCGTAGCCGCGCAGCACCGCATCCTGCGCGGCGACGGTCCAGCGGGCGAAGCGGCCCCGGGGCCGGAGCGGGGCATCCGCGTGGCCGCCAGCACCGTCCGAGCGCAGCAGCCACGCGCACATCATCGGCGTGGTGGTGAGCGAGATCACCAGCGAGATCGCCACCGCCACCGAGAGCGTGACCGCGAATTCGCGGAACAGCCGGCCCACCTGCCCGTCCATGAAGAGCAGCGGGATGAACACCGCCACGAGCGACAGGCTGATGGACAGCACGGTGAAGCCGACCTCGCGCGCGCCCTGCAGGGCCGCCTCCATGCGGTCCATGCCGGCCTCGATGTGGCGGCTGGTGTTCTCCAGCACCACGATGGCGTCGTCCACCACGAAGCCGGTGGCCACCGTGAGGGCCATGAGGCTGAGGTTGTTCAGGCTGAAGCCCAGCAGGTACATGATGCCGAAGGTGCCCAGCAGCGAGACGACGGTGGCCACCGCGGGGATGACCGTGGCGCGGGCCTTGCGCAGGAACAGGCCCACCACCAGCACCACCAGCGCGATGGAGACCATCAGCGTGACCTCGATCTCGCGCAGCGAGGCGCGGATGGAGTTCGTGCTGTCCGAGGCCACGGCGATGCGGATGTCCTGCGGCAGCTGCGCCTGCAGCGAGGGGATGAGCGCGCGCACGCCGTCCACCGTCTGGATGATGTTGGCGCCCGGCTGGCGCGTGATGAGCACGACGATGGCCGGCTCGCCGTTGAAGAGGCCGAGCGTGCGGGTGTTCTCCACGCCGTCGATCACCTGCGCCACGTCGCCCAGGCGCACCGGAGCGCCGTCGCGCCAGGCGATGACGAGGTCCGCGTAGTCGGCGGCCCGCCGCGACGGCGACGGCGTGTAGATCTGCATGCGGCGGCCGTCACTCTCGATGGCGCCCTTGGGCCGGTTGGCATTGGCCGCCTGGATGGCGGCGCGCACGTCCTCCGAGCCGATGCCGTAGCGGTTCAGCGCGAACGGCAGCAGCTCCACGCGCACCGCGGGCAGCGAGCCGCCTCCGATCTCCACGTCGCCCACGCCCTCCACCTGCGAGATGCGCTGGCTGACCACGTTGGAGACGGCGTCGTAGATCTCGCCCGGGGTGCGCGACCTGGAGGTGAGCGCGAGGATGATGACCGGCGAATCCGCCGGGTTGATCTTGCGGTAGGTGGGGTTGCTGCGCAGGGTGGCGGGCAGGTCCGCCCGCGAGGCGTTGATGGCGGCCTGCACTTCGCGCGCGGCGCTGTCGATCTTGCGGTTCAGGTCGAACTGCAGGCTGATGCGCGCCGAACCGCTCGAACTGGAGGACGTCATCTCGTTCACGCCCGCGATCACGCCCAGGCGCCGCTCCAGCGGCGTCGCCACGCTGGTGGCCATGGTCTCGGGGCTGGCGCCGGGCAGGCTGGCCGAGACGGAAATGGCCGGATAGTCCACCTGCGGCAGCGGCGCCACCGGCAGCAGGAAGAACGCCGCGATGCCCGCCAGCGCGATGCCGATGGTGAGCAGCACCGTGGCCACGGGCCGCTCGACGAAGGGGCGCGAGAGGTTCACGGGCGGCCCTCCCCGGCCGGTGCGGCGGGCGGCGCCAGCGCGGTGGGCACCTCGGGCGCCGCGGCCGTGCCCCGGCCCGTCCAGCGGCGGCCCAGCCGGTCGAAGGCGAGGTAGATCACCGGCGTGGTGAAGAGCGTGAGCAGCTGGCTCAGCACCAGCCCGCCGAAGATCGCCAGGCCCAGCGGCCGGCGCAGTTCGGCGCCTTCGCCCCAGCCCAGCATCAGCGGCAGCGCGGCGAACAGCGCGGCCAGCGTGGTCATGAGGATGGGACGGAAGCGCAGCAGCGCGGCCTGGTGGATGGCTTTGTGCGGCGGCAGTCCCTGGCCGCGCTCGGCGTCGATGGCGAAGTCGATCATCATGATCGCGTTCTTCTTGACGATGCCGATCAGCAGGATGATGCCGATGATGCCGATCACCCCGAGGTCATTGCCCGTGAGCATGAGCGCGAGCAGCGCCCCCACCCCGGCCGAGGGCAGCGTCGAGAGGATGGTGAGCGGATGCACGTAGCTCTCGTAGAGCACGCCCAGCACGATGTAGACGCAGACCATCGCGGCCAGGATCAGCCAGAGCTGGCTGGTGAGCGACTTCTCGTAGGCCCCGGCCGCGCCCTGGAACTGCATCGACAGGCCCGCGGGCATGCCGATCTCCTTCGCCGCGGCGCGGATCGCATCGACCGACTCGCCCAGGGAAGCGCCATCGGCCCTGTCGAAGCCCAGCGTGGCCGCCGGGTATTGCGCCACGCGCGTGATCTGCAGGGGCGCCGGCTGCTCGCGGATGGTCGCGACGGCCGACAGCGGCGTGGGTGCCCCGCCGCCCGTGCGCAGCTGCAGCGTGCCCAGCGCCTCGGGGCTGGACAGCCCCTCCTTCTGCGCCTCCAGGATCACGCGGTACTGGTTGGTCTCGGTGAAGATGGTGGAGACGATGCGCTGGCCGAAGGCGCTGTAGAGGGTGTCGTCAACCGAACTGGCGGTGACCGAGAGGCGCGCGGCCGTGGCCCGGTCGATGTCCACGAAGGCCGAGAGACCCTGCGCGCCCGCGTCGGTGGTGGCGTTGCGCACCTGCGGCACCGTCCGCAGCCGCTCCACCAGCTTGTTCGTCCAGGCGTTCACCTCGGCGGAATCGACGCCGCCGATGGTGGCGCGGTATTCCGTGGGCCCGGTTTCCGCGTCGATGGTCAGGTCCTGCGTGGGCTGCAGGTACAGCGTGACGCCCGCCACGGCATTCACCCGGTCGCGCAGCCGCCGCATGACCACCTCCTGGCTGTCGCGTCCCTCGTTGAGGTTGATGAGCAGGCTGCCCGTGTTGAGCATGGCGTTGTTGGCACCGTCCACCCCCACGAAGGAACTGAGCGAGGCCACGTCGGGGTCCTGCAGGATGGCGCGCACGGCCTCCTGCTGCAGTCCGCTCATGCGTTCGAACGAGACGTCCTGCGCCGCCACCAGGCGGCCCTGCAGCTGGCCCGTGTCCTGCGTGGGAAACAGCCCCTTGGGAATGAAGATGTACAACACCACGGTGAGCGCCAGCGTCAGCAGGGCCACGACGAGCGTCGCGCCCTGGCGGCGCAACACCCACTGCAGCCAGACGTCGTAGCGGGCGATCACGCGGTCGAAACCGCGCTGGATGGCGCCGCCCAGCCCGCGCGGCGGGGTGTCGGGCACGGCGCGCAGCCAGCGTGCGGACATCATCGGCACCAGGGTGAGCGAGACCACCGCCGAGATCAGGATGGTGAGCGCCAGCGTCACCGCGAACTCGCGGAACAGGCGGCCCACCACGTCGCTCATGAACAGCAGCGGGATCAGCACCGCGATCAGCGACACGGTGAGCGAGATGATGGTGAAGCCGATCTGCGTGGCGCCCTTGAGCGCGGCCTGGAACGGCGGCTCGCCCTCCTCGATGTAGCGGGCGATGTTCTCGATCATCACGATGGCGTCGTCCACCACGAAGCCGGTGGCGATGGTGAGCGCCATCAGGCTCAGGTTGTTCAGGCTGTAGCCCAGCAGGTACATCACGCCGCAGGTGCCGATGAGCGAGATCGGCACGGCCAGGCTGGCGATGACCGTGGCCCGCAGGCTGTGCAGGAAGAAGAAGATCACCAGCACCACCATCAGTACGGCGAGCACCAGTTCCATCTCGACGTGGTGGACGGACGCACGGATGCCCGTGGTGCGGTCCGAGAGCACCTGCACGTCCAGGCCCGCGGGCAGCCCGGCCTGCAGCTCGGGCAGCTGGCGCTGGATGCTGTCCACCGTGGAAATCACGTTGGCGCCCGGCTGGCGCTGCACATTCAAAATGATCGCAGGCGTCAATGTGGCCCCCACGCTCCCGGCTTCGCCTGGCTCGCTGCCCCCCGGGGGGGCCTCCGCTTGCTTGGGGCGGCCCGGCGCGGCGCGGACGCCGGCCCATGCGCGCAGCCGGTCGTTCTCGGCGCCGTTCACCACGCGGGCGACATCGACCATGCGGACCGGCGCGCCGTTCTTCCAGGACACGATGAGCCGCTTGTAGTCGTCCACCGTGAGGAGCTGGTCGTTGGCGTTGATGGTGTAGGCGCGCTGCGGACCGTCGAAGCTGCCCTTGGCGCTGTTGGCGTTGGCCGCCGAGATGGCGGTGCGCAGCGTGTCCAGCCCGATGCCGTAGGAGGCCAGCGCCTTGGTGTCGGCCTGGATGCGCACGGCGGGCCGCTGTCCGCCGGCCAGGGTCACCAGGCCCACGCCCTGCACCTGGCTGATCTTCTGCGCCAGCCGCGTGTTCACGAGGTTCTGCACCTCGGTGAGCGGCATGGTGTCGGAGCTGATCGCCAGCGTGAGCACCGGTGCATCGGCCGGGTTCACCTTGGCATAGACCGGCGGGGCGGGCAGGTCGGTGGGCAGCAGCGAAGAGCCGGCATTGATGGCCGCCTGCACTTCCTGCTCGGCGATGTCGATGGCCAGGCCCAGGTCGAACTGCAGGGTGACGATGGACACGCCCGCGGCGCTGGTGGAGGCCATGCGGGCGAGGCCGGGCATCTGCCCGAACTGCCGTTCCAGCGGCGCGGTGACGTTGCGGCTCATGACCTCCGGGCTGGCGCCGGGATAGAGCGTCTGCACCTGGATGGTCGGGTAGTCCACCTGCGGCAGCGCCGACAGGGGCAGGAAGCGGAATCCCACCAGCCCCGCCAGCACGATGGCCAGCATGAGGAGCGCGGTGGCGACGGGCCGCTCGATGAAGGGACGCGAGGGACTCATGGACGGAAACGCGCGCGGGATCAGGAACGGCTGGCAGGCGCCGACGCGGCCGCGGCGGCCGGAGCGGACGCGGCCGGCGACGCTTCACCGGCATCCGGGCGGTGCCGGCGGCGGCCTGTCGCTGGGGTCGGTGGTCCTGCTCGGCTGCATGTCGGCAGTCTCCGCCTGGGC
>CP028296.1:3588789-3610188 GCA_003029925.1 Paracidovorax avenae
CCGCCCGCGCCGCCCCGGCGCGCCCTGGGTCCCTCCCGGCCCGCCGGGCTCCTGCAGCTGCACGCGCGCCCCGTCGCGCAGGCGGTCGCCGCCTTCGGTCACCACGCGCTCGCCGGGCTTCAGGCCTTCCGCGATCGCCACCCACTCCACCGTGGACTGGCCGCGCCGCACCTTGCGCAGCGTCACCGTGCGGTCGTCGTTGATCACGTACACGAAATCGCCGTTCGCCCCGGTCCGCACCGCGGTCACGGGCACCACCAGGGCCTCCACCTCGCGCAGTTCCATCCGCACGTTCACGAACTGGTTGGGGAAGAGCCGACTGTCGGCATTGGCGAAGCGCGCCTTGGCCTTCACGGTGCCGGTGGCGGTGTCCACCAGGTTGTCCAGGGTGGAGAAGCGGCCCTGGGCGAGGTCCGTGGTGCGGGTGCGGTCCTTGGCCACCACCGGCAGCCCCGCGGTGCCTGCCTCGGCGGCGGCGGTCTGCACGTCGGCGACGCGGTCCTGCGGGATGGAGAACTGCACGTCGATCGGCGTGGTCTGGGTGATCGTGGCCAGGCCCGTGGTATCGCCCGTGGTCACGTAGTTACCCGCATCCACGGAGCGCAGGCCGATGCGGCCCGCGGCCGGTGCCGTCACGCGCGTGTAGCCGAGGTTGAGGCGCGCAGTGCGCTCCTGCGCGCGGTCGGTCATCACGGTGCCTTCCAGTTGCTTGACCAGCGCGGCCTGCGTGTCCACGTCCTGCCGGGCGATGGAGTCCTGCGACAGCAGGGTGCGGTAACGCTCCAGGGTGATGCGCGCGTTCTCCAGCTGCGCCTCGTCGCGCCGCAGCGTGCCCTCGGCCTGCATCAGCGCCTGCTCATAGGGGCGCGCGTCGATCTGGGCGAGCACCTGGCCCTTGCGCACCATCTGCCCTTCGGTGAACAGCACCTCGGTAAGCACGCCTGCCACCTGGGGCCGGAGCGTGACGGTAGCGACCGGCGTCACGGTGCCCAGGGCCTCGATGGCCACCGGCAGGCGCATCTGGCGGACCGTCGCCTCGCCCACGGTGACCAGCAACCGGCCACCGCCAGGCCCCGCACCGCCACCGGCCGGCCGGGCCGGCCCCCCCGGTCCGCCCGCCGCGGGAAAACCCGGACCGGCCACGGGGGCCTTGGAGCGCTGCACCAGCCACCAGGCACCCGCGCACAGCAGGGCCACTGCCAGCACCGCCACCACGGCACCGAGCCATCGGGCGCGCCGGCCGGGCGGGCGCGGACCTCCTTCAGGACCGGGCACAGGGGCGGCGGGCGGGGCGGCGTGGGGGTCGTTGGGGCTCATGGGCATCGGATACGGTGGCGAGGACTGCGCCCCGATCGTAGAAGCTCAACGTGGCGTTTTGCCCGCTGCCATGCGAAGAAACGTAAATCCCCTACAACGACCGGGATACCGGCCACGCGGGCGGCGGCAGCCCGCGGGCCCGGAGCCACATTTCGCGCCGCTCCGCCGTCGGTCCGTCGCGCCGCGCTGTGCTGCCCGCCGGGGACGGGCCACAGTGGACTCCCTCCCGCCGTCCTTCCAGGAGCAACGACATGCACTCCCCCCATCGCCCTGCAGCCGCCGACGCCCCTCTCACCGCCGATGCCGCCGAACGGCTTGCCCACCGGCGCGCGGGTGCCAGGTTGGGCTGGCTGGTCCACGCGGCCGTCTATGCCTGCGTGAACCTGGGCCTGGCCGCGCTGTCGGTATCCCAGGGCCGCCCTTGGGCGCTGTTCCCCGCGTTCGGATGGGGCCTGGGCCTGCTGGCACACGGCCTGGCGGTGGCGCTGCCGGGACGCGCGGGCATCTACGGATATCTGCTGGCACGCGAGCGTGCGGCGCTGCGCCGCCAGCCATGATCCGCACCGACCGGGGCGCACAATCGGCCCCGGGCCGGCCACCATGCAGGCCCTCCCCGCCACCATGACGCATTTCCATTCGCGCCAGTTCCTTCTCCACGGCCTGATCGTCGCAGGCGTCTGCACGGCCATCGCGGCCATCCAGGCGGCCTATGGCCGTGGCCCGTGGCATGCGCAGCTGGTGTATTCGATGTCCATCGGCATGGTCAGCTGGCTGATGGTGGAGGTCGGGCGCCTCTGGCTGACCCGCGACGACACCATTCCCTGGCCCCTGGGCTGGCGGGGATGGATGCTGGTGGCCGTGAGCGGCACCATCGGTTTCCACGCCGGCTCGGCCATCGGGGATGCCTACTGCCGCGCACTGCAATTGCCATCCCATGCGCCACCGCCCGGCGACCCGGGGTCGGCCGTCCTCACCACGGTGCTCGCCTGCGTCGCGGTATCGCTCTTTTTCTATGCGCAGGGCAAGTCCCGGTACCTGGAGGGCCGTATCGCGCAGGCCCAGCGCGATACGGCCGAGGCCCGGCTCAAGCTCCTGCAGACCCAGCTCGAGCCGCACATGATGTTCAACACCCTGGCGAACCTGCGGGCCCTGATCGGCGCCGACCCGCCGCAGGCGCAGGCCATGCTGGACCACTTCATCGCCTACCTGCGCGCCACCCTGGGCGCCTCGCGCGCGGCGGCCCACCCCCTTGCGGACGAGTTCGCCCTGCTGCGCGACTATCTGGAGCTCATGGCCGTGCGCATGGGTCCGCGCCTGTCCTATGCGCTGGACCTGCCGGAATCGCTGGAAGCGGTATCCGTGCCGCCCCTGCTGCTTCAGCCTCTGGTGGAAAACGCGATCCGCCATGGCCTGGAACCGCAGGTCGAGGGCGGCCGCATCGAAGTCACCGCGCGCCTCGCCCCCGGCCCCTCCCCGCGCCTGGAGCTGAGCGTCCTCGACACCGGCGCCGGTCTCCGGCCGGACCGCGCCGGGCACGGTGCCGCCCCGGGCTCCGGCAGCCGCTTCGGGCTCGCCCAGGTGCGCGAGCGGCTTGCCACCCTCGAAGGCCCGCGGGCCACGCTGGACCTGGTGCCCGGAGACGGCGGCCGGGGCGCCAGGGCCTGCATCTTCCTGCCGCTGGGCTTGCCCGCGGCCCCGGCCGGCGCTGCTGCCGGCACCGATTCTGAAAACGCTTCCATGCCATGCAAGCCCCCCGTGCCCTGATCGCCGAAGACGAACCCCTGCTGGCGGAAGCCCTGCGCCAGGAACTCGCCCGCGCCTGGCCGGAACTGCAGATCGCCGCCACGGTGAGCGACGGCGACAGCGCCGTGCACCAGGCCCTGGCACTGCATCCCGATGTGCTGTGGTTCGATATCCGCATGCCCGGCCGCAGCGGCCTGGACGCTGCGCTGGAGATCGCAGGTGCCTGGCCATTGGAAGAAGCGCCGTTTCCCGCCCTGGTCTTCGTCACCGCCTACGACCAGTACGCGGTGCAGGCCTTCGAGGCGCAGGCACTCGACTACCTGCTCAAGCCCGTACAGGCGCCACGGCTGCTCAAGACCGTGCGGAAGATCCAGGCGGTGCTGGCGGCCCGCGCCGGCCGGACGGACGGCGGCGCGGCTCCGGAAACGGGCGCGCCGCCGCGGGACGAAGCCGGGCTCGAGGCCCTGGTGGAACGCCTGCGCGGCCTGCTGCCGGCCGCGGCCTCCCCCGCTGCAGGGGTAGCGCCACCACGGCCGGACGCTGCGCCGTTGACCGTCATCCAGGCCAGCAACGGCCCTCGGATCCACCTCGTCCCCGTGGCGGACGTGCTGGTGTTCGAGGCTGCCGACAAATACGTGCGCGTGCTCACCGCCCGGCAGGAATACCTGATCCGCACCCCGCTCAAGGAACTGGCGGCGCAGCTCGAGCCCGATGTGTTCTGGCAGATCCACCGCGGCACGCTGGTGCGTGCGTCGGGCATCGAATCGGTGGAGCGCGACGAGGCCGGCCGCCTGCACCTGCACCTGCACCTGCGCGAGCGGCCCGGGCGCCTGCCCGTGAGCCGCCTGCACGCCCACCGCTTCAAGGCGATGTGAGGCCGTTCAGCGGTTGGCCGCCAGCAGCAGCCCGCCGGCCCCCATGAAGAATCCGCCCGTCGCCTTGTTGAGCCTGGCCACGCCGCGTTGCGAGCGGATCACCCGGCGGATCTGCCGGCCGCAGCTGGCATAGACGGCGGTGGAGACGAACTCGGCCAGCAGGTACACCGAGCCCAGCACCAGGAACTGCCGCGCGGCGGGCTGCGCCGGATCGATGAACTGCGGAAAGATCGCCGCGAAGAGGATGATCGCCTTCGGATTGGTGATGCCCAGCAGGAATTGCTGCGCGGCCAGCGCGCGCCAGGTGGGCACGGCCGCGCGGTGCGCGGGCGCGGCGGCCGCATCGCCCCCCTCCAGCAAGTCCAGCCCGCCGAACTCCCGGCTGTTCCAGGCCCGCCATCCCAGCCAGAACAGGTAGGCCGCGCCCACCCACTTCACGCCGGTGAAGGCAGCCTCGGAAGCCAGCAGCATGGCCCCCAGGCCCACGGCGGAGATGGTCAGGAAGATCGCGAACGCCGCCGCCCGCCCGATGGTGGCGAACATCGCCGCCCCCACTCCCGCACGGATGCCGTTGTTCAGGCCGCAGAAATTGTTGGGACCGGGCGTGAGCGCGATCGCCACGGCCACGGGAGCGAACAGGAGAGCGTCCATGGGAAGTCCTGGAAAAGCCTTGGAGTGATGCCCCGGGATCTTACGACCTTCCCGCCGGCGATGCTCCTGCCATGGATGCGCCGGCCGAATCCACCGGCTGCCCGTGCGATGGGCTGACCGCACCGGCATCCGGCCTCCACCGCAGCGCGGCGGCCGGCCCTGCCGGTTCCCCGCCCGGTACACGGATGCGATCGCGCGCGAAGCTCCAGCCCAGCCACAGGGCCAGCACGGCGATCGCAGCGCCCATCAGCGCCAGCACCAGCGTGGCGCGCGCGGCGGAACGGGAGGCATCCTGCACCAGCTTGTCCGCGAACTGTTTCTGCAAAGCGCGGGAATCGTCCACTGACTGGAATATGAGGCTCTGCCGCGGGCGTACCTCGCCCAGCAGCACGACACCGGCGGCAGCGCGCTCTCCCCGCTCCGCCAGGTCCACCGCGCGCTCCAGGGCCATGTTGTATTCGGCGCGGTTTTGCCAGAGTGCATCCATCGACTTCCTGGCTTCCGGCTGCGTCACGGACGTGTCAAGGGTCTGCAGGATTTTCTCGTTGGCCTCGCGCAGTTCGGCCAGCTTGCGCTTTTCTTCCCGCTGCACAGCGGTATTGCCGGATATCACGATGTTGCGCGCATAGCGGGCTATGGCGTTCAGGTTGTCCTTCAGCTCGGTGAACTGCGCCACCTTGGCCATCCGGTCCGCGGTGATCTCCTGCAGGTTCGCTGTCAGCGAGTGCAGGGCCACGGCTCCCAGGAGCGCGATCGCGATGCCGATCGAGGCCACAGCGCCGAGACCGATCGTCAGGCGGATGGGAATTTTCGGATGGGACATGGGGCTGGCCTTACACGGACTCGCGGGGCTTGCGGTCGCACGCAGTAGATGAATGCTATTAATTTGATCACATTGGAAGTATTTTTGCAGGATGATGTAGCAACTTTCCATTTTCGAGCCGCCAACCCACCCTCCTGGTCAATCGCCCAGTTCGACCACCTGATTCCAGAGAACACCCCCCAGCGCGTCGTAATGCGCGACCACCACGCCCTGCGCCCATGGCGCACCGGCCGCCGGAAGGCCCGCCAGCAGCTTGCGCAGATAGTCCACCGAAGGCCGGTCCAGCCCCGCGATCGGCTCGTCCACCAGAACGAGGGCCGCGCCGCAGGCAAAGCCCGCTGCCAGCAGGACCTTGCGGCGCGTGCCGGTGGACAGTTGCTCCATCCGCTTGCCGGCATGCCCGGCCAGGCCGAACCCCTCGATGTGCAGCGCCAGGGCCTGCGCGCTCCACTCCGGCCAGCGCTGCGCCTGCCCGGCCCACCAGTCCACCGGAGTCTCCTGTTCGGCGGGCAGCCCCGGTCCATCGCTCCGGGGATCGGCCCAGAAAATGCCGCCGCCGCGCGCCACCACACGCCCGGCCTGCGGACGCAGCGCGCCCGCGATGATCCGCAGCAGCGTGGTCTTGCCGCGCCCATCGCCGCCCCGCAGCAGCGTGGCGCCCGGCCTGATGCGCAGGTCCATGCCATCGAGCAGCGGTGCAGTGGCACCCGGCGGCGTGTAGCGCAGGCCCAGGCCTTCCCAGAGAATGGGCATGGCTGCCGGGGCAGCGGTGCGGGGCGAATCGGGCGGGAGAGCGATCATGGCAGGCAGGTGCGGTACCGGAAACGGTCGGCCTACATTCTGTGGCAATCTGCAGGGCGTGCTGGCCGACAATCGGCCGCCGGGCGCGGCCTGCCTTGCCAGGCCGTGCCCGCCACGCACCCGTCCATTGTCCAGTCCACCCACTCCCGGCCCATGATCCTGCGTTACCTCGATTTCGACCACAGCGAAGACGGCGAAGGCGGCGGCACCTGGGACGCGATGGCCAGCGTCACCGGGGAGCACGTGGAGGCGCTTCATGCCGAAATCGCGGCCGTGCTGGACTGGGCCCATGGGCGGTTCGGCAGCCAGCGCGGCCCCATCGAAGAGGATGGGGAATGGGATTACGACCTGCAGGCCGTGGAGGAAACCTCCACCGGGCAATCGCTGCGCTACGACGAGGAACGGCGCCGCGTGGTGGCCGAGCCGGGCGCCACGGGTGCGCCGCGCCACACCGTCACCCTCTCGCTCTGCGGCACGCGGGCCTTCTGCGAGGCATTCCGCGAGCGTTTCGGACTGGAATAGAGCGTCCTTGCGGCAGGCCGGCGCTCCGGCGCCTGCCGGCTATACGGCGTCCACCACCGCAAGGACGACGGCCGACGCGTCCACCGACATCACCACCCGCCGGCCCGCGCGCAGGCCGGACCCGGGCTCCGCGAAACCCACCATGCGGACACCGGCATCGAGTTCGGCGGATACCTCGTCCCCCTGTGCACCGCCTCGCGACAGGCGTGCCACCCGGCCTGGCCACGCATTGGAAGCCCCCTCTTCAGGAGCGCGCCGGGCAGCGGAGCGAACGGGCTGCGCGGGCCCCACGCGCACAGCCGTGGCCTTGCACAGCGCCAGCACCGCGGTGCCGGGCTGCAGGCCGAGCAGTTCGGCACTCTCGCGGGTGATGCGGGCACACAGGCGCAAGCCGCCCTCCGACGCCATCGCGCCCTGCTCCGCCGCGGGTTCGCCCTGCAGCCACACCCGCACCACGGGGCCCGTCGGCTCCAGTGCCTGCACCACGCAGGGCCACTGGTTGCGCATGCTGGTGCGCAGCGCCAGGCCCGCGGCCGGACGCACGGCGCGGGACTGGCCGCCCTGACCGCCATGATCGCCCGGGATGGACGCCTGCTCCCCGGACGCACCGGCGCTGGCCAGCACCCCGGCACGCGCCTGTGCCAGCGCATCCGCCGTGCGCAGCAGCGCATGCCCGGCCTCGGTCAGCCGCGCGCCACCGCCGCCGGCCCCGCCCACCGCACGCTCCACCAGTGGCACGCCGGCCAGGTTGGTGAGGGTGTCCACCGCCTGCCAGGCCGCCTTGTAGCTCACGCCCACCACGCGGGCCGCCTGCGAAATCGAACCACCCGCCCCGATCTCGCGCAGCACCGCCACCCGCCGGTCGGCCGGGCCATGGGTCAGCGCATCGGACAGGGCGGCCGGCGCCAGGGGGGCAGCGCGGGAAGGACTCGGGGGATGCGGGGCGCGGGAAGGCATGGGCCGATGATGCCGCAGCAGGCATGCTTACATGCCGACACAAAAACCCTCCCGTTGGATGATGCCCACCGAGCCGGATCGTCACTAGCATCCCCGACCTTCGGGGGCAGCCCGGCGGCCACCATCCAGGAAAGAAACATCCATATGAGCGGCAAACCCGCGGCCCGGCAGGGCGACATGACGCAAAAAGGTGGCCCGATCGTCCAGGGCTCGGCGACCGTGCTGATCGGCTCGGCAGGGGGCGTGGCGTGCTCGGTGTGTCCCGGGGGCATGGCGGTGGGCAATCCGGTGAACCCGGCGCTGGGCGCGAAGGTGCTGACGGGGGCCGATGAACTGGACTTTGCCCTGCCCGGGCCGCTGCCGCTGGCGTGGCAGCGGGTGTACAGCAGTTACGTGAACGCGGAGCATGGTGCGGCATGCGGGCTGCTGGGGTATGGCTGGAAGCTGCCGCTGGAGTTGCGGTTGCAGCTGGAATCGGACCGGGTGGTGCTCTTCGATGCATCCGGGCGGGCGATCACGTTCGATGAGGCGCTGCAGCCGGGGCAGGCGCTGTACAGCAGCAGCGAGGACCTGTGGCTGTTGCGGGGCGGGGGCATGGCGGGCACGAACGCTGTAGCCACGGCTGCAGCATCCATCCCGGAGGCATCCAGCTCCCCGGCCCCATCCTCCACCCCGGCCGAACTGCTGCCCTGGGCGCAGCAACCGCGCTGGTCGCACCTGCCGGCCGTGCTGCGTGCGGACCCGGGCTGCGTGATCTCCGTACCCGGTGCGGGCGGCGCTGGCGCGCCGGCCTGGGTGTTCCTGCCGGCAGGCGTATCGGGCGAACATGTCCTGCATGCGGTGATCGACCGCTTCGGCCGCAGCCAGCGCTACCAGTGGGGCGAGGAAGGCGAACAGCAGGGCCGCGTCGTAGGCATTACCGATGGCAGCGGGCGCCGCTATGCGCTGCGCTATGAGCGCATCGCGCAGGATGCCGGGACAGCACAGACAAGTGCCCATCCCTTGCTGCAACCCGACGACGGCGTGCGGCTGGTGGGCGTGGACTGCACGCTCAACCCGCTCGATCCGAGCGTCGTTCCCGGCTCGGCCCCGCGTCCTCAAACGCTCGTGGGCTACCGCTACGATGCTGCAGGCAACCTCGCCGAGGTACTGGGTGCGGACGGCACGGTATTGCGCCGCTTCGGCTACGACGCACTGCACCGCATGACGGAGCACCAGGTGCGCCAGGGCCCGAAGCACCGCTACGTCTATGAAGACCAGACCGCGCAGGGCCGTCGCCAGGGGATGGCGGCGCGCCCGGGCGCCCGCGTGGCCGAGCAGCACAACGAGGAGGGGCTGTCGTACTTCTTCGAGTACAGCCAGGCGCCCTCGCAGGCCGCGCCATCCACACGCAACATGCAGTCCGCCCAGGGCCCGGAGGATGGCCAGGGTGGCCCTGCTGCGGCCTCCCCGTCTTTACCCAGCACCAGCCAAAGCAGCACGGTGGTGCGCGACAGCCTGGGCCGCACGACCGTCTACCACTTCGAAGGCGAAGGCGGCCTCAAGCGCCTGGTGCGTCTCGTGGCCCCGGATGGGGCCGAACAAGGATTCCGCCATGACAGCGCCGGCCGTCGCCTCTCGGCCACCGATGCGCTGGGCCGCACGACGTGGTGGCGCTACGACGGCGCGGGCCGGCTGCTGGGCGTGCAGGGCCCGGATGGCCGCAGCACCCAGCAGCACTGGGGCGCGGCAGGCAGCGCGCAGGACGGGCTGCTGCTGGCCAGCCAGGATGCGGCGGGGCTGCGCACGGACTTCCGCTACGACGACTGGGGACGGCTGGTGGAGGTGGCGAAGGGCCCGGCAGGAAGCGGGGATGGTTCCACTGACAACCAAGTCCTCAGCACCCGATTCGAATACGAGCAACCCCAGGAAGACGCCGCCACCGGCACCACGGTCTTCCCACTACACACGCTCGCCTGGTGCGACCAGCCCGTGGCGATGATCGACGCCCAGGGCGGGCGCAGCCTCTACGCCTACAACGCCTGCGGCCAGCTCGCGCGGCACACGGACTGCTCCGGCCGCAGCCAGTCCTGGCGCCACGGCCCCTGGGGCGAGGTGCTGGAGACCACGGATGCGCTGGGCCAGCGCACCCAGTTGCACCACGTGCTGGAACACGGCGCACTGCGGCTGGTGGGCGTGCAGCAGCCGGGCAACACGGCGGTGCGCTACCGCTGGTCGGCCGCCGGCACGCTGGAGGCCACCACCTACGGCACGCACGATGTGCTGGAGAGCACGGGCGAGCCCGCAGGCACCAGCACGACGGTCGCCTACCGTCATGACCTGTGGGGCCGGGTGGTGGAGCAGGTGCAGGCGGGCCGGGGTGTGCAGCTGCGCTACGACGTGGCCGGGCGGCTGCAGGAGCTCGTCAACGAGAACGGCGACGTGACGCGCTTCGTGCACGACGCGGCCGACCGGCTGGTGCAGGAAGTGGGCTTCGACGGGCGCAGCCAGGTGTACGGCTACGACGCGGCAGGCCAGCTCACGCACACGGGCGACGGACATGGCGAAGGCCACCACCCGGGCGCGGCGGCGCGGCCGGAGCTGGGAGCCGTGGCGCGCACGCGGCTGCATTACGACCTGGGAGGCCGGCTGGTGGCGCGCGTGGCCGTGCGGCTGCCTGCGCCGGGAGCAGCGTCCGGTATCGATGTATCCGACAACCCAGCGGCTGAACCGCACGCCGTGCTGCAAATCCAGCGCTTCGAGCACACTCCAGCCGGAGCATTGCAGCAGACGCGGACCTGGGAAGCGGAACTGCCGCATGGGACAGAGCCCATGGCTCTGCCGACGGTCTCGCTTGCCGGCTCCACGGATCGGCCTATCCCCCTCGCCGAACGCTGGCTGGCGCTGAATACGCAGGCCCTGTTGTCCCTGCTGGATCGCCCGGGCGATCCGGCCCAGGCCCCGCTGGCCGCCGCGCTGCAGGCGCAGCGTCTGCAGCCCGAGGCCCGCGTGGCCCTGGCGCGCGATGCCTTCGGGCGGGTCTGCGGAGAGACGCAGACGCTGTACCGGCAGGCCACGCAGCCGCAGGCATCCCATGCCGGGGGCGAGCCCCCCGTGGAATTCGAGCACGCGATCACCCACACGCTGGGCCCGCTGGGCCAGCGCACGGCCACGCAGGCGCAGGGCCTGGGCACGCTGCAGTGGCTGGCCTACGGCTCGGGCCACGTGCACGGCTTGCTGCTGGACGGCCAGCCGCTGGTGGACTGGGAGCGCGACGCGCTGCACCGCGAGGTGGGGCGCACGCTGCACCTGCTGGAAGGCCAGGACAGCACAGACCTGCAGGCCGTCGTGCATGCACGCCAGCTCGATCCGATGGGCCGGATGCTGCACCAGGACTGGCGCGGCCTGCGCCATGTGGCGCCCGTTGCTCCTGACTTGGCAAACGAATCTGAGACAGGTCCTTCGTCTGCCGCGGGCCGCATCGCCCCGCCGCTGGGCCCCCTCTCCACGCTGGCCCAGCGCCGCTACTGGTACGACCCGCTGGGCCAACTGGTGGGCGTGCAGACGCCCGGCGAGGCCACGCGCTATGGCTACGACGCGTGGCAGCGCCTGAGCGGGCTGCATCGTGCGGGCCCGGGCTCGACGGAAACGCAGGCGCAATGGACGCTGGATGCTGCGGGCAACCGCCTGCCCGCGCCCCTGGAGGCGCGCGCGGCCGGGTCCTCCCACGCCGACCGTCAGGACTGGGCACGGCAGGTGCGCGAGAACCTGCACGATGCGGACTTCGACCTGCTGCGCGCGGGCGAGGGGCCCGGCGAGGGCGCAGGCCCGGTCACGCGCTGGCGGGGCAACCGCATCGGATGGGGCACACCCGAACCGGATGCCGATGGAGCCGGCATCGATGGTAGCGACGGCAAGGGCATTCTGATCCGCTACCGCTACGACGCCTTCGGCAACCGGGTGCAGGCGCTGCACGCCGACGGCCGGGCGCAGCGGCTGCGCTACGACGCGCTGCACCGGCTGCGCGAGGTCTGGCAGCGCGAGGCAGCGGGTGGCGCCTGGCAACGGGTGGCCTGCTACCGCTACGACCCCTTCGGGCGGCGGCTGGCCAAGACCGTCTTCGGCCACGACAACGACAACAGCAACGCAGCTGCATCGGAGCCTGCGATCACCACCTATGCCGGCTGGGACGGCGACCGCCTCGTGCACAACGAAGGCCCGCAGGGGCTGCAGCACGTGCTCTACGAGCCCGGCTCCTTCGCGCCGCTGCTGCGCCTGGAGCGCGAGCAGGCCATCCCCACGGCCATGCAGGCCCTGCTCGCCATGGAGGGGAGCGAAGGCCTGGGCGAAGCGCAGGCGTTCTTCGCGGCGCTGCCGCCATCGCAGCGCGACATGCTGCAGGACGCGCTGCACGGCGCCATGGGACCGGACCGCGAGGGGCTGAACGCGCGCATGCAGGGCGTGCTGCCCGCCGAGGTGGCCACGCTGCTGGCATCCGGACTGCAGGAGGTCGGCAGGCGGCAGCAATCCGCCGCCCGGTCCGCGCCCATGCGCATCCGCCATTTCCTGTGCGACCACCTGGGCACGCCCATCGCCCTGGTGGACGCCAACGGTCCGCAGGCGGGCCTGATCACCTGGGCCGCGACCTACCACGCCTGGGGTGCCGTGCGCGAGGAATACGACCCGCACGGCATCGGCCAGCCCATCCGCTTCCAGGGCCAGCAGCTCGATGCCGAGACGGGACTGCACTACAACCGGTTCCGGTACTACGACCCCCTGTTGGGGCAGTATGTGACGCAGGATCCGATCGGGCTGGAGGGGGGATTGCATGCGTCGATCTACCCGCTGTCTCCGACAACGGAAATCGATCCGCTCGGTTTGTTGTCGTCGTCAACGGTCGACATGAATTTCTTTCCACACAATGAACCCATCCGGGCCGCCGCGAACAAGCTCCGTGGTTCCAACACCCTGTACCTCATCGCTGGACACGGAAACAGGCATGGTCTCTATGACGAACATGGCAAACTCATCCCGGTTGACAAGCTGGCTCAGATGATCCGCCGCGATCCGAATTACAAGCCTGGCATGCCCATCGCATTGCTTTCCTGCAATACCGGATGGAAGAACAGTGCCTACGCGCAGGGGCTGGCCAACGCCATGAAGGCGATTGTCGTGGCGCCAGACCAATACGTCTGGTACGACCTCCAGACAGGGCGCATGACGGAAATGGGGGGAAACATCATCACCACGCATAGTTTCGGCTTCGAATTCCAGAAGCTGGTGAAAGATCCGTCCCGGCCAGGCAAATACAACGCATTCTTCCCGGAGCGTCCCTCGCAGCCCCAGCTTTGACGGCGCCACACCAATGCGCCCGCGCCAACCTCCGCTGACTCCCGCCTATACTCACCGCTATTCATCAAAGGAATAGCGAAATGCCACCCATCTCCGCCTTCCGCCACGCCACCCTCCGCCTCGCCCGCATGGGTGCCCTGCTGGCCGTGGCACCCACTCTGGCCTGCACCGCCGCCCGCGCGGGCGAGGTCCCGGTGGCCGTGGCAGCGAACTTCACGGCGCCGATGCAGAAGATCGCCGCCGCCTTCGAGCAGGACACGGGCCACAAGGCCGTGCTGTCCTTCGGCGCCACCGGCAAGTTCTACGCCCAGATCCGCAACGGTGCGCCGTTCCAGGTCTTCCTGGCGGCGGACGACACCACGCCCCAGCGCGTGGAGAGCGAAGGCCTGGGCGTGCAGGGCTCGCGCTTCACCTATGCCGTCGGCAGGCTCGTGCTGTGGAGCCCGCGCGAGAACTACGTGGACAGCCAGGGCCAGGTGCTGCGCACGGGCGACTTCACGCACCTGTCGATCGCCAACCCCAAGCTGGCGCCCTACGGCCTGGCAGCGGTGCAGACGATGGAGAAGCTGGGCCTTGCCGAGTCGCTCAAACCCCGGCTGGTGACGGGCGAGAACATCGCCCAGGCCTACCAGTTCGTGGCCAGCGGCAATGCGCAGCTGGGCTTCGTCGCGCTGTCGCAGGTGATGGAAGACGGCCGCATCGCCAAGGGCTCGGCCTGGCAGGTGCCGGATGCGATGCACGAGCCTATCCGCCAGGATGCGGTCCTGCTCGCCACCGGCAAGGACAACGCGGCCGCCGCGGCGCTGATGCAGTACCTGCGCGGCGACAAGGCACGCGAGATCATTCGCCGGTACGGCTACGGCTTCTGACGCCGGGCCATGCCGCTGTCGTCCGAAGACCTCGCCGCCATCGGGCTGACGCTGCGGCTGGCGGGGCTCACCACGCTGCTGCTGCTCGTGCTCTGCACGCCGCTCGCGTGGTGGCTGGCGCGCACGCGCTCGCGATGGCGCGGCCCCGTGTCCGCCGTGGTGGCGCTGCCGCTGGTGCTGCCGCCCACAGTGATCGGCTTCTACCTGCTGTTGCTGCTCGGGCCGCATGGGGCGGTCGGCCGGCTGATGCAGTCGCTGGGCCTGGCCACGCTGCCGTTCACCTTCGGCGGGCTGCTCGTGGGCTCGCTCGTGTACTCCCTGCCCTTTGCGGTGCAGCCCTTGCAGCGCGCCTTCGAGGCCGTGGGCGACCGGCCGCTGGAGGCCGCGGCACTGCTGGGCGCGAGTCCGCTGGACCGGTTCTTCACCGTGGCGCTGCCGCTGGCGCGCAGCGGCTTCCTGACGGCGGGGGTGCTGAGCTTCGCCCACACGGTGGGCGAGTTCGGCGTGGTACTCATGCTGGGGGGCAATATTCCCGGGGTGACGCGCGTGGTGTCGGTGCAGATCTACGACCATGTGGAAGCGCTGGAGTACGCCCAGGCCCACTGGCTCGCGGGCGCCATGGTGGCCTTCTCGTTCGCGGTGCTGCTGGCGCTGCATGCCCTGCAGCCTGCCCGGAGGCGCGCATGACGGCCTCCGCCCTGCCCCCGGTCGCCGGCGACGCCATCGAAGTGCAGTTGCGCCTGCCACGGCCCGGGCGCTTCACGCTGGAGGCGGACCTGCACCTTCCAGGCCAGGGCATCACCGCGGTGTTTGGCCCGTCCGGGTGTGGCAAGACCAGCCTGCTGCGCGCCATGGCGGGGCTGGAGCGCGGTGCCGGCCGCGTGGCGGTGCCGGGGGAGGTCTGGCAGGACGACGCTCTTGGCCAGTGGCTGCCGCCGCACCGGCGCGCCCTGGGCTATGTCTTCCAGGAGCCGGGCCTGTTCGCGCACCTGGACGTGCGCGGCAACCTGGATTACGGCCTGCGGCGCACGCCCCCCGCGCGGCGGCGGGTGCCGCTGGAGCAGACGGTGGAGCTGCTGGGCATCGGCCACCTGCTCGGGCGGCGCACCCATGCGCTGTCGGGCGGCGAACGCCAGCGCGTGGCGATCGCGCGCGCGCTGGCCGCCAGCCCCCGGGTGCTGTTCATGGACGAACCCCTGGCCGCGCTGGATGCCGAACGCAAGGCCGAAGTCATGCCCTACCTGGAGCGGCTGCAGCGCGAACTCGACATCCCCGTGCTCTACGTGAGCCACGCACTCGACGAAGTGGCCCGGCTGGCCTCGCACCTCGTGCTGCTGCGTGAAGGCGCCGTGCTGGCCAGCGGCCCCATCGGCACGCTCATGGCCCGGCCGGACCTGCCGCTGGCGCACGGCGAGTTCGCCGCGACCCTGGCCGAGGGTGTCGCCGACGGCTACGACGCCGCCGACCGCATCGCGACCGTGCGACTGCCGGGCGGCCAGGCCCTGCTGCTGGCCGCGGACTGCGCCCCGCCCCCTGGCACGCCGGTGCGGCTGCGCGTGCAGGCGCGCGACGTGAGCCTGGCACTGGCGCCACCGGCGGCCACCAGCGTGCTCAACCTGCTGCCGGCCCGCGTGCTGGCCCTGCACGACGAGCCCGCGGGCCAGGTGCTGGTGGCCCTGGATGCCGGGGGCACGCCGCTGCTGTCGCGCATCACAGGGCGGTCCGCGCGCGCGCTGGGCCTGGCGCCGGGGCTGGAGGTGGTGGCGCAGGTCAAGGGCGTGGCCCTGCTGGGCTGAAGAGCAGGATTCATGGCAGGAATAAATGGATGCAGCAGCGGCAATGCCCGCAAAGCCCGGTTGCGCCCTGAGAATTCCGCGCTTCGCCATTGCCGGGAATTCCCTCCATGCCCGTTTCCGTTTTCGACATGCAGTCGCTCCAGCATCTCTGGAGCACGGACGAAGTCCGCGCCATCTTCGGAGAGGAGAACCGCGTGCAGAAGTGGCTCGACGTCGAGGCCGCGCTGGCGTCGGCCCAGGCCGACATGGGGATCATTCCCCGGGACGCGGCCCGAGAGATCGCCGACAAGGCCAGGGTCCGGCATATCGACATCGGCAGGATGTCCGCCGATATCCGGCGCATCAGGCATTCGCTGGTGCCCGCGCTGCGGCAGTTGCAGGCCGCATGCTCCGCCGACCACGGCGAGTGGATCCACTACGGCGCCACGACCCAGGACGTGATCGATACCGGCGTCGCGCTGCAACTCAAGGAATTCCACGCGGTCGCGCTGCGCGACATGCGGGCCGTGGGGCGGGAACTGGCCCGCCTGGCGGTGGAGCACCGGGACACACTGATGGCCGGGCGCACGCACGGCGTCCAGGCGCTGCCGATCACCTTCGGCCACAAGTGCGCCGTGTGGCTCGACGAACTCGGCCGCCACCATGAGCGGCTCGTGCAGGCCGCCCCGCGCGTGCTGGTGGGGATGCTGGCCGGAGCGGTGGGAAGCCAGGCTGCCTTCGGCCCCAACGCCGCGGAACTGGAGGAGCGCGTGCTCCGCAGGCTGGGCCTGGGCGTGCCGCCGATCAGCTGGGCCCCGGCGCGCGACCGCTTCGCGGAGTACGCCAACCTGCTGGCGCTGATCGGCGGCACGCTGTCGAAGATCGGCAACGAGCTCTTCAACATGCAGCGCGACGAGTGCGCCGAAGTGGAGGAAGGCTTTCCCGAGGGAAAGCTGGGCTCGTCCACGATGCCCCACAAGCGCAACCCCGTCTCTGCCGAGAACCTCGCCGGGCTCTCGCGGCCGCTGCGCTACAGCGCCGCCATGATGGTCGAGGGCATGGTGCAGGAAAGCGAGCGCGACGGCATCGCCTGGAAGGTGGAATGGAAGGCGCTCCCCGAGGCCTGCATGATCGCCGGGGCCATGCTGTTCCAGGCCAGGCACCTGCTGGCGGGGCTGAAGGTGAATGCCGGCGCGATGGCGGCCAACCTCGACCGGATGCATGGCTACCTGCTCTCCGAACGGGTGATGCTCGAACTCTCCGCCCGCGTGGGCAAGCAGACCGCCCACGAGTGGATTTACGAGGCATCGATGCACGGCATCACCCACAAGCTCGGCTTCGCCGAAGCGATGCGCCACCACGAAAGCCTGGGCCGGCTGCTGACGGAGGACGAAATCCACGACCTGACGGATCCCGCCGGCTACCTGGGCCAGTGCGGGCCCGCGGTGGACCGCGTGGTGGCGGTGCACGGGGCATGGCTGCAGGGATGAGCGTCGGCTCATCCGTTTCCGGCATCGGCTGACAGACCGGGGGGCCTGCCGTCGCACACACTGCGCGGATGCAGTCCTCATCCGTGCCACCGCCGCCACCAGGGCGCCCCTCACCGCTCGTGCGCGCCCGGAGCGCGGCGCTCGGCAACCTCCAGCTCACCGTCTCGGCCGGGCTGATCGCGGCCGTGGTGCTCTGGGGGCTGGCGTCCCCCGCCAGCCTTGGCGCCTTCTTCGGCACGCTGCTGTCGGACATCACGCGGAATTTCGGGTGGCTGTACCTGTGGGTGGTGCTGGCACTGGTCGTGCTGGCCCTCTTCCTGGCCCTGAGCCGCTACGGCGACCTGAAGCTGGGCGACGAGGACGAGGAACCCGAGTTCTCCACCGCGACATGGTTCGCGATGCTCTTCGCGGCGGGCATGGGCATCGGCCTGGTGTTCTGGGGTGTGGCGGAGCCGGTCTCGCACTACGGGCTGCCGCCGCCCGGCATCGCCCCGCAGACGCCCGAGGCCGCGGGCGCCGCCATGCGCTACGCCTTCTTCCACTGGGGGCTGCATCCCTGGGCGATCTACGGCATCGTCGGGCTGACGATCGCATTCTTCCAGTTCCGCCGGCAGGCCCCGGCCCTGGTGAGCTCCGCCACCGAATCGCTGCCCTGGCGCGGCATGCGCCACCTCTCGCCGCTGGTGAACGTGCTGGCGGTGGTGGCCACGGCCTTCGGGGTCGCCGCCTCGCTCGGCATGGGCGCCGCGCAGATCAACGGCGGCCTGCAGGCGGTGTTCGGCCTGCCGGTGGGCCCCTGGCCGCAGGCCGCCATCATCGTGGTGACGACGGCGCTGTTCATCACCTCGGCGGTGAGCGGCGTGGACCGGGGCATCAAGTGGCTCTCGAGCGCCAACCTGCTGCTCGCGGCCTTCCTGGCGCTGGCGGTGTTCCTGCTCGGGCCCACGGTGTCGCTGGTGAACACCTTCACCAACACGCTGGGCGCCTACCTCAGCGAATTCGTCCGCACCAGCCTGCGCATGTCGCCGTTCCGGGACAGCACCTGGGTGGGCGACTGGACCATCTTCTACTGGTCGTGGTGGATCGCGTGGTCGCCGTTCGTGGGGCTGTTCATCGCGCGCGTCTCGCGTGGGCGCACGATCCGCGAATTCGTGCTGGGCACGGTGATCGCGCCCAGCCTGGTGGGCTTCCTGTGGTTCTCGATCTTCGGCGGCACCGCGCTGCACCTCGAGATCTTCCGCCAGATCCCCCTGGCCGCCGCGGCGCAGGCCGACCCGGCCACCGCGATGTTCGCCATGTTCGGCGCGATGCCGCTGGGGCTGGCGATGTCCATCGTGGCGACGGTGCTGGTGGTCGTGTTCTTCGTGACCTCGGGCGACTCGGCCACGCTGGTGCTGGGCACGATGAGCACCCGGGGCGATCCGGACCCGTCCGCGCGCGTGAAGATCGTCTGGGGGCTGCTGGTGGCCGGCATCGCGCTGTCGCTGCTGTTCGCGGGCGGCCTGCAGGCGGTACAGACCGCCACCATCGTTTTCGCGCTGCCGTTCGCGCTGGTGCTGGTGCTGATGGCGATCGCCCTGGTGCGGGCGGTGCGCGAGGACCACAAGGCCGAACGCAAGCGCGAACGCGCCCTGCGGCGCCGGATGCGCGAAATGGCGATGCGCGAATGACGGCGTTCCCGGCGAGGCCGCCAAAGCGGCCCTGTCCTACAGGCCCCGTCGCCACTGCCGCGCGAGCTCGACCGGCCGCTGCATGCGCAAATGGCTTCCAGCCGACACGGTCGTGCGGAAGCCGGCTTTCTTGTTGCGTTCCTTCTTCCCCGACCTTCTCCAGGATCCCACCGTGCCGTCCAACGATTCCTCCCTGCTGACCGCCCACGACGCCTATCTGCTGCGCGAGGGCACGCACGCACGCCTCTACCAGTCGCTGGGCTGCCACCTGCGCCGCACGGCCGGCATGCCCGCGCAGGAGGCGCGCGGCGCGGACTTCGCGGTCTGGGCCCCGAATGCGGCTTCGGTCTCGGTGATCGGGGACTGGAACGGCTGGAACCCGGAGGCCGACCCGCTGGCGCCGCGCGGCGACGACAGCGGCGTATGGGAGGGCTTCGCACCGCACGCGGCCCACGGGCAGGCCTACAAATTCCGCATCGTGTCGCGCAACGGTGGCCGGGTGCTGGAAAAGGCGGACCCGCTAGCCATCTGCTCCGAGCTGCCGCCGCGCACCGCCTCGCGCATCTGGGACCTCGACTACACGTGGAACGACGGCGAGTGGATGGCCTCGCGCGGCCCGCGCAATGCGCTGGGCGCCCCGATGTCGATCTACGAGGTGCATGCCGGCTCCTGGCGCCGCAGGGACGGCCAGTTCATGGGCTACCGCGAGCTGGCCCATGCACTGGGCGAGTACGTGCAATCGATGGGCTTCACCCACGTGGAGCTGATGCCCATCACCGAGCATCCGTTCTACGGCTCCTGGGGCTACCAGACCACCGGTTATTTCGCGCCCACGTCGCGCTACGGCACGCCGCAGGATTTCATGTACTTCGTGGACCACCTGCACCAGCGCGGCATCGGCGTGCTGCTGGACTGGGTGCCCTCGCACTTCCCGATGGACGGGCACGGTCTGGCGGAGTTCGACGGCACGCATCTGTACGAGCACGCCGACCCGCGCCAGGGTTTCCATCCGGAGTGGAACTCGGCCATCTTCAACTATGGCCGCAACGAGGTGCGCAGCTTCCTGGTCTCCTCGGGCCTCTTCTGGCTCGACAAGTACCACCTGGACGGCCTGCGCGTGGACGCGGTGGCGTCCATGCTGTACCTGGACTACGCGCGCAAGCAGGGCGAATGGGTGCCCAACCGCCACGGCGGGCGCGAGAATCTGGAAGCGATCGAGTTCATGCGGCTACTCAACCGCTCGCTCTACCGCGACCACCCGGACACCGTGAGCATCGCCGAGGAATCCACCGCCTGGCCCATGGTCTCGCGCCCCGTGGAAATGAACGGCCTGGGCTTCGGCATGAAGTGGAACATGGGCTGGATGCACGACACGCTGTCGTACTTCAAGGAAGACCCGGTCCACCGCCGCTACCACCACCACAAGCTGACGTTCTCGCTGGTCTATGCCTTCAACGAGAACTTCGTGCTGCCGCTCTCGCACGACGAGGTGGTCTATGGCAAGGGATCGCTCGTCAACAAGATGCCGGGCGACGAGTGGCAGCAGTTCGCCAACCTGCGCGCGCTGTTCGGCCTGATGTGGGCGCACCCCGGCAAGAAGCTGCTCTTCATGGGCGGCGAGTTCGGCCAGCGCCGCGAATGGACGCACGAGGGCGAACTCGAATGGTGGGTCTGCGACGGCCCGCTGCACGGCGGCCTGCAGCGCATGGTGCGCGAGCTCAACCGCGTGCTGCGCAGCGAGCCGGCCCTGCACGACATCGATTTCTCCCCCGAAGGCTTCCAGTGGGTGGAAGCCGACGACGCCGGCCGCAGCGTGATCGCCTTCCTGCGCAAGCCCGGCGCCGAGGCCCAGCGCAATGGCGCCACGCCCGTGCTGGTGGTCTGCAACATGACGCCGGTGCCGCGCGAGAACTACCTGGTGGGGGTGCCTTCCGCCGGCTACTGGCGGGAACTGTTCAACAGCGATGCCCGCGAATTCGGCGGCGCCGGCTGGGGCAACCTGGGCGGCGTGGAAGCCGCGCCGGTGCGCTCGCACCACTGGGCGCAGTCGCTGTGCCTCACGCTGCCGCCGCTGTCCACCCTCATTCTCCGACAGGAGCCTGCACGCCATGCCTTCCCCGCCTGACTCCGCGCCCTCCTCCCGCAACGCCCGGCGCGCGCCGTCCGCCGCGCCCGCCGGCCCCGGCCGCCGCCTNNNNGCCCCCGCTGCCGGCGGACGGACGCGCGCGCGCGGTGATCGACGCGGTGCTGCCGGTGGTGGACGGCGGCCGCTTCGCGGTGAAGCGCGTGGCGGGCGAGGCGGTGCGCATCACCGCGCACTGCTTCACCGACGGACACGACGTTCCCCGGGCGATGCTGCAGTGGTGGAAGGAGCAAGGCCCCGGCGCTCCGACCGCGCCGGCCGAGGTGCCCATGCACCCCGAGGTGAACGACGAGTGGTGGGCCGAGTTCACGCCGCCCGACCCGGGGCTCTATCGCTATACGGTGGTCGCCTGGGTGGACGCCTTCGAATCCTGGCGGCACGACATGCAGCGCCGCGTGGACCCGGCGGACATCCGCGTGGCGGCGCGCGTGG
>CP028296.1:3610288-3619293 GCA_003029925.1 Paracidovorax avenae
GCGTGGGCGCGGCCGACGCCCGGGCCGCCGCCATGCGGGCCGCGGCGCACCCTGCCCCGGCCGACGCCCGGCAGCTCGAGGAATGGGCAGAGGCCTTGGAACGCGGCGCCCGCGAGGACAGCGGCGATGCGGCTCCGCTCAAAGCCCTGGCGCTGCAGGAAGCCGCAGCCGAGGCGATGCGCCGCCACCCCGACCGCAGCCTCGAAACCCGCCACCCGGTTGCGCTGCCGCTGCGCGTGGACCGCGAGCGCGCGCGTTTCAGCACCTGGTACGAACTCTTTCCGCGCTCCACCGCGGCCGTGCCGGGCATGCACGGCACCTTCCGCGACGTGGAGGGCCGGCTGGCCGACATCGCCGCCATGGGCTTCGACGTGCTGTACTTCCCGCCCATCCATCCGATCGGCCGGGTGCAGCGCAAGGGCCGCAACAACAGCCTCACGGCCGCGCCCGGCGATGTGGGCAGCCCCTGGGCGATCGGCGCCGACGAGGGCGGGCACAAGTCCATCCACCCGGAACTGGGCACGCCCGAGGATTTCCGGCGCCTCGTGGCGCGGGCCCGGGAACACGGCATCGAGATCGCGCTGGACATCGCCTTCCAGTGCGCGCCGGACCACCCCTACGTGCGCGAGCACCCGGACTGGTTCCGCTGGCGCCCCGACGGCACCGTGCAGTACGCCGAGAACCCGCCCAAGAAGTACCAGGATATCTATCCCTTCCACTTCGAGTGCGAGGACTGGCAGGGCCTGTGGCAGGAACTGTGCAGCGTGTTCGCGCACTGGATCGGCGAGGGCGTGCGCATCTTCCGCGTGGACAACCCGCATACCAAGGCCTTCGGTTTCTGGGAATGGGTGATCGGCGACATCCAGCGCGAGCATCCCGACGTGCTCTTCCTGGCCGAGGCCTTCACGCGCCCCAAGGTGATGCATGGCCTGGCCAAGCGGGGCTATACCCAGTCCTATACCTACTTCACCTGGCGCAACACGCGCCAGGAACTGCAGGACTATTTCACCGAACTCAACACCGCGCCCGGGCGGGATTACTTCCGCCCCAACGTGTGGCCCAACACGCCCGACATCCTGCACGCCCAGCTGCAGGGCGGCGAGCCCGCGATGTTCGCGCTGCGGTTGGTGCTGGCCGCCACGCTCTCGGCCAACTACGGCATCTACGGGCCGGCCTACGAACTGCTGGAGCACCTGCCGCGCGAGCCCGGCAGCGAGGAGTACCGCGACTCCGAAAAATACCAGCTGCGGCACTGGGACCTGGAGCGGCCCGGCAACCTGCGTCCGCTCATCGCCCGCGTGAACCACATCCGCCGCGCCCACCCCGCCCTGCAGGCCGACCACAGCCTGCGCTTCCTGCCGGTGGACAACGACATGCTGCTGGCTTACCTCAAGCGCTCGCCGGACGGCCGCGACGTGATCGTGACGGTGGTCAACCTCGATCCGCACCATGCCCAGTCGGGCTGGATGCGCCTGTCCCCGGCCGACATCGCCATCGCGGCGGGCGACCCGCCCGCGGCCGACTGGCAGATGCACGACCTGCTGAGCCAGCAGCGCTTCCTCTGGCAGGGCGACACCCACTACGTGCTGCTGGATCCGCAGCGCGCGCCCGCCCACATCTTCGCCGTGCGGCGCCGCGTCGCGGGCGCCGGAGACATCGACCCTTTCCAGTGATGCCATGAACGCCCCCCTGCTGCGCCAACCCCTATCGGCCGCGGATCCGTCCGCCGGGCCGCTGCCCGAACCGGCCCCCGTGGTGATGCCCGAAACCCCGGAGATCAACACGCAGGGCGACCCCCAGTGGTACCGCGATGCCGTCATCTACCAGTTGAACGTGAAAGCGTTCTTCGACAGCAACAACGACGGCTACGGCGACTTCAAGGGCGTGACCGCGAAGCTGGACTACGTGAAGGACCTGGGCGTCAACACGATCTGGCTCATGCCGTTCTACCCTTCGCCGCTGCGCGACGACGGCTACGACATCGCCGACTACGAGGACGTGCATCCGCAGTACGGCACCCTCGCGGACTTCAAGGAGATGCTGGACGCCGCGCACGCGCGCGGCCTGCGCGTGATCACCGAACTGGTCATCAACCACACCTCGTCCGACCACCCGTGGTTCCAGCGCGCGCGGCGGGCCCCGCCCGGCTCGCCCGAGCGGGACTTCTACGTCTGGAGCGACACGGACCAGATCTACCAGGGCACGCGCATCATCTTCACGGACACCGAGACCTCCAACTGGGCCTGGGACCCGGTGGCCAAGCAGTACTACTGGCACCGCTTCTTCAGCCACCAGCCGGACCTGAACTTCGACAACCCGCTGGTGCTGGAGGCCGTGTTCAAGACCATGCGCTTCTGGCTGGACATGGGCGTGGACGGCTTCCGGCTCGATGCCATTCCCTACCTGGTGGAACGCGACGGCACCAGCAACGAGAACCTGCCCGAGACGCACGCCGTGATCAAGAAGCTGCGCGCGGCCATCGATGCGGAATACGGGAACCGCTTCCTGCTCGCCGAGGCCAACATGTGGCCGGAGGACGTGCGCGAGTATTTCGGCAACGGCGACGAATGCCACATGGCCTACCACTTCCCGCTGATGCCGCGTATGTACATGGCGATCGCCCAGGAAGACCGGCATCCCATCGTCGAGATCCTGCAGCAGACGCCCGACATCCCCGAGGGCTGCCAGTGGGCCATCTTCCTGCGCAACCACGACGAGCTCACGCTGGAGATGGTGACCAGCAAGGAGCGCGACTACATGTACAGCATGTACGCGGCCGACATGCGCGCGCGCATCAACCTGGGCATCCGCCGCCGGCTCGCGCCGCTGATGGAGAACGACCTGGACCGGGTCAAGCTCATGAACGGCATGCTGCTGTCCATGCCGGGCTCGCCCATCATCTACTACGGCGACGAGATCGGCATGGGCGACAACGTCTTCGTGGGCGACCGCAATGGCGTGCGCACGCCCATGCAGTGGTCGCCCGACCGCAACGGCGGCTTCTCGCGCTCCGATCCGCAGCGGCTCTACCTGCAGCCCATCATGGACGCGGTGTACGGGTACGAGGCCCTGAACGTGGAGGCCCAGTCGGGGGACCACAGTTCCCTGCTGCACTGGACGCGCCGCATGCTGGCCGTGCGCAAGACCAGCCGCGCCTTCGGCCGCGGACGCCGCACCTTCCTCAAGCCCGGCAACCGCAAGATCCTGGCCTATGTGAGCGAACACGAGGACGACGTCATCCTCACGGTGTTCAACCTCTCGCGCGCCGCCCAGCCGGTGGAACTGGACCTGTCGGCCTACCGGGGCCGCACCCCGATCGAGATGCTGGGGCGGGTCACCTTCCCGCCCATCGGCGACCTGCCCTACCTGCTCACCCTGCACTCCTACGGCTTCTACTGGTTCCGCCTCTCCAACGAGGCTCCCGTACCCTCCTGGCACCAGGAGGGCCTGGACCTGCAGGAGCGCCCCGTGCTCGTGCTGTTCGACGGCTGGACCAGCTTCTTCCGCGAGCGCGTCATGCCCTGGCGCATCGGCATGGCCGAGCGCATGCGCACGCAGTTCGAGGACGACACCCTGCCGCGGTTCATCGAGCTGCAGCGCTGGTATGCGGACAAGGGCACGGCCATCGCCGGCGCGCGCATCCTGGACCACACGGTGTGGAAGGCCGGCGAGGGCTGCGAGTGGATGCTGCCGCTGCTGGGCGTGGAGCCTGCCGCGAAGCCGGGCAGCGCACCGGGGCCGGCCGCGACCTATTTCGTGCCCCTGGCCCTGGCCTGGGAGGAAGGCAGCGAGGAGCGCATGCGCCGCATCTCGCCGGCCGGCGTGGCGCGCGTGCGCCAGCAGGCCCAGGTGGGCGTGATGGGTGATGCCTTCCATGACGAGTCCTTCTGCCGCGCCGTGGTGCGCGCCATGGGCGAGGGAACGGAACTCGCCACCGACCGCGGCGGGCGCGTGCGGTTCCGGCGCACCTCGGCCTTCGACGCGCTGGCCGCGGACCTGGACGCGCTGCCCGTGGAACGCCCCGGGGCCCAGAGCAGCAACACCGTGGTCGCCCTGGGCGAGACCCTGTTCCTCAAGGGCTATCGCCGCCTCCGCGAGGGCGTGAACCCCGAGCTGGAGGTCGGCCGCTTCCTCACGGAGGTCGCCCGCTTCCCGCACTGCGTGCCGGTGGCGGGCTCGGTAGAGTACGTGGCGCCCGACGGCGCCACCATGACGCTCGCGCTGGTGCAGTCCTACGTGGCCAACCAGGGCGACGGATGGGAGTACACCCTCGGGTACCTGGAACGGTTCCTGGAAGACACGCGCGTGGCGCAGTCGGCCGGCCCCGCCGCGAACGTGCACGGCGGCTACCTGGCCCTGGCCGCGACCCTGGGCCAGCGCACGGCGCAGCTGCACCAGGCGCTGGCCCGACGCACCGGCGATGCCGCCTTCGACCCCGAGCCCGTCACCGCGCAGGATGTGGCCGCCTTCCGCCAGCGCGCCCGCGCCGAGGCCGAAGACACGCTCGCCCTGCTGGAGCGGCGCCTGGGCGAGTTGCCGCCCGCGGCGCAGACGGACGCGCAGGCCGTGCTGGCGCGACGTGCCCTCATCATGGAGCACCTCGCGGCCGGCGGCACCGAGACCCCCAGGGGCACCAGGACCCGCTTCCACGGCGACTACCACCTGGGCCAGGTGCTGGTGACGGGTAACGACTTCGTCATCATCGATTTCGAGGGCGAGCCCGGCCGGCCGTTCGAGGAACGCCGCGCCAAGAGTTCGCCCCTGCGCGACGTGGCCGGCATGCTGCGCTCGTTCAACTACGCGCGCTGGGCCGCACTCAAGCACATGACCCAGTCCACCGAGGAGATGGTGCGCCTGGACGAGGCCGCGCGGCACTGGGAGCACCAGGTCCGCGACGCCTTCCTGGCCGCCTACGCGGCGGAAGGCCTGGCGGCCGACCCTGCCCTGATCTCCCTGTTCGAGCTGGAAAAGGCGCTCTACGAACTCCGCTACGAACTGGGCAACCGGGTGGACTGGGCCCAGGTGCCGCTGCAGGGCATCCTCGCGCTGATCGGCGCGGCCGCGGCGCCCACGCCCACCCCGAGCCTGCCGGACACCCCCGCCTGACGGCGCCGCCGCTTTTTCCCCGCCACCGACCGATCCCCGAGGCTTCTTCCCATGGACAACCTATCCATCCACCTGGAACCGGCCCGCGCCTTCCTCTTCCAGCTGGGCGCCTACCTGCCGCGCCTGCTGTTCGCCCTGCTCATCCTCGCGGCCGGCTGGCTCGTGGCGAAGGCCGTGCGCTTCGCGGTCACGCGCGGGCTGCGGGCCATCAACTTCCACGTGCTCACCGAACGCGCGGGCCTGGACGGCTTCCTGCGGCAGGCCGGCTCCCGCCGCGACGCCACGGCCATCTTCGGCCTGCTGGCGTACGGCCTGGTGCTGCTCGCGGCCCTTCTCGTCGCCTTCAACAGCCTGGGCCTGAGCTACGTCACCGCCCTGCTCAGCCGCGTGCTGTGGTTCATCCCCAACCTCTTCGTCGCGCTGCTGATCCTGGTGCTGGGCGCGTACTTCGGCCGCGTGGTCGGCGAACTCGTCTCCGCCTACCTGCGCCGCGCCGGCATGGCCGACACGGTGCTGCCGGGAAAGGCGGCGCAGTACGCCATCGTGGTGTTCTCGGTGCTGATCGCTCTGGACCAGCTCGGCATCGGCGGCGACATCGTGCGCCAGAGCTTCCTCATCCTGCTCGCGGGCGTGGTCTTCGCGCTGGCCCTGGCCTTCGGCCTCGGGGGGCGGGACCGTGCCGCCGAGTACATCGAGCAGTGGTGGCCGCGCCGGAGGCGCGAACCGCCCGGGGGCGCGGACCGGCTGCCCCCACGCGACCCTCGACCCTGAACGCGCTCCTGAAACTCGCCGGCCCCGGGGCCGGCTTTTTCATTCCCTTTCTCCCATACCCCGGCCGTCCCGTCCTGCCGCAGGATGGAATCCGCCGATACCAGCGGGCCTCCGCCATGCACCGCGGCCTGCTGCGCACGCCCACGCGCGGGAAAACCCCAGCCCCCCGCGTCAGCCTTTTCTCAGCCCAGGCGCCGTACGATCCGCTTTAATCCCGGGCGGGCGCGGCGCCGTGGTTTCTTCCTGCCGCGCGCATCCATCGAACAACGTGAACGACAGGAGACAGCAAGCGTGACAGGACTCCTCCAACTGGCCAGGGGCATGGACTGGGTTTCCACCAAGCTCAGCAAGGTCGCGGGCTGGGCCGTGCTGGCCGCCGCCCTGATTTCCGCGGGCAACGCCCTCGTGCGCTACGGGCTCGACATGAGCTCGAACGCGTGGCTCGAGATCCAGTGGTACCTCTTCGGCACCACCGTGATGCTCGGCGCGCCCGTGGTGCTCAAGCTCAACGAACACGTGCGCGTGGACATCATCTACGGCAAGCTGCGCGGCCGCGGCCCGGTCTTCGTCGATCTGTTCGGCCTCATCGTCTTCCTGCTGCCCGTGATGGGCCTGCTCACCTGGCTCACCTGGCCCTTCTTCTGGAACATGTACGTCACCAAGGAAATGTCCGGGAACATCGGCGGCCTGATCCGCTGGCCAGCCGCGCTGCTGCTGCCCGTGGGCTTCGGCGCGGTCTTCCTGCAGGGCCTGGCCGAGATCATCAAGCGCGTGGCCTACCTGACGGGGCACCTGCAGATCAGCACCCACTACGAGAAGCCGGTGCAGTAACCGCACCCACGAAAAAGCGCCGATCGACCCGACTTCTCCAGGAAGACTCTCCCCATGCACATGGAAAACTTCGCCCCGATCATGTTCGCGGGGCTGATCGTGATCATGCTGATCGGCTTTCCGGTCGCGTTCTCGCTCGCGGCCCTGGGCCTGTTCAGCGGCTTCTTCGCCATCGAGATGGGCTGGTTCCCGGCCAACTTCATGGCCAACCTGCCGATCAACATGTTCGGCATCCTGTCGAACGACCTGCTGCTGGCCATCCCGTTCTTCACGCTGATGGGCGCGGTGCTCGAGAAATGCGGCCTCGCCGAGGACATGCTCGACTCCATGGGCCAGCTGTTCGGCCCGGTGCGCGGCGGCCTGGGCTACTCGGTCATCATCGTGGGCTTCATCCTGGGCGCCATCACCGGCACCGTGGCCGGCCAGGTGATCGCCATGGCCATGATCTCGCTGCCCGTGATGATGCGCTACGGCTACAACATGCGCTACGCCACCGGCGTGCTGGCCGCCTCGGGCACCATCACCCAGCTCGTGCCGCCCTCGCTGGTGCTGATCGTCATGGCCGACCAGCTCGGCCGTTCGGTGGGCGACATGTACAAGGGCGCCTGGGGTCCCGCCATCCTGCAGGTGCTGATCTTCGCGATCTACACCTTCCTGCTCGGCCGCATCCGCCCCGAATACGTGCCCGGCCTGCCCCGCACCGCGCGCACGCTGCACGGCTGGGCCCTGTGGGGCAAGTGCCTGCGCGGCATCATCCCCTCGGCCATCCTGATCTTCGCCGTGCTCGGCTCCATGGGCGGCCTGCCGTTCATGGACCACGCCATCGCCACCCCCACCGAGGCCGGCGCCATGGGCGCCGTCGGCTCCCTGATCCTCGCGGCCATCCACAAGCGGCTGAC
This sequence comes from Paracidovorax avenae, assembly GCA_003029925.1. GTDB lineage: Bacteria > Pseudomonadota > Gammaproteobacteria > Burkholderiales > Burkholderiaceae_C > Paracidovorax > Paracidovorax avenae_A. The sequence goes on from CP028296.1 coordinate 3,617,896, forward strand.
GTGGAAGCTCATCAAGGAAGCCATGGACGGCACCATGCGCCTCACCGCCATGGTGGTGTTCATCCTGATCGGCTCGCGCGTGTTCTCGCTGGTGTTCCAGGGCGTCGATGGCGCGATCTGGATCGAGCACATGCTCAGCGACCTGCCGGGGGGCCAGATCGGCTTCCTGATCGTCGTGAACCTCTTCATCTTCTTCCTGGCGTTCTTCCTCGACTTCTTCGAGATCGCCTTCATCATCCTGCCGCTACTGGGCCCCGTGGCCCACAAGCTGGGCATCGACCTCGTGTGGTTCGGCGTGCTGCTGTGCGTGAACATGCAGACCAGCTTCATGCACCCGCCCTTCGGCTTCGCCCTCTTCTACCTGCGCGGCATCGCCGACACGCTCTTCAAGGAAAAGCGCATCGACCGCCCGGTGAAATCGAGCGACATCTACATGGGCTCCATTCCCTGGGTGGTGATGCAGCTGATCCTCGTGGGCATCGTGATCTTTTTCCCGCAGACCGTGACCGTGTTCCTCGACAAGGAAAAGGTGGTCGATCTGGACAAGGTGCAGCTCGACATGCCCGCGGACAGCTCGGCGGAACCGTCCATCAACATGGACGACCCCTTCGGCACCGGCAAGCCCGCGGACGGTGCCTCCGCCGCCCCGGGCGCGGAGCCCGCCATGCCGATGCCGGAACCGATGCCCGAGCCGGCGATGCCTGAACCCGCACCGGAAGGCGCGGCCAGCACGCCGCAATGAAGGACCATGGACTGCCCCCGCCCGAGGCCGGCGGGGCCGCCATCGACATCGAAAGCGCCGCCTTCCCGCCCCTGGTGCGGCTGCTCGCCGTGGCCATCGTAGGCGGGCTGGCGACCTTCGCGCTCTGGTCCATCCCCGCGCTGCGCGGCGCGCAATGGACCTTTCCGGCCCTGGCGACCTTCGGCCTCGCGGCCGTGCTGATCGGCTGGATGGGCTGGTGGATGGTGTTCAGCCGCACGCGCTTTACCAGCGAAGACGGCGGAGTGATCGTGCAGACCTGGCTCTGGGACAAGCGGGTGCGCGCGGCCGACGTGGCGAGCTTCAAGATCGTGCACTGGCCCTGGTTCCACGCCGTCATCGCGCCGCGCATCCTGCTGCGGCGCAAGGGCGGGGGGATCACCTGGGTGCATGCGGCGGATGCCGGGTTGCTGGTGGCGTTCGGGGAGAGTGTGGTGAGGGTGGGGGCTGGGGCTGTGCCCCAATCACGCTGACGGATGTGGTGACTTCCGGAGCCGGGATTTCGCCCCGGCGGGCGAGTCACTTTCTTTCGCTTCGCCGAAAGAAAGTAACCAAAGAAAGGGCGACCCTGCTGGATGCGACCCCGTTCGCCCAGAGGGCGAACGGGGCAACCTGGGGTGCTCGGGGGTGGGGGTGTG
>CP028296.1:3619766-3638006 GCA_003029925.1 Paracidovorax avenae
GACACCAGGGCTCGCCTTTTCTTTGCCTACTTTCTTTTGGCGAAGCAAAAGAAAGTAGGTGCGCCGCCGGGCGCACATCCCGGCCCCGGGAAACAACCAACCAGCAGAAAAGAAAAAAGGCGACCCGAAGGCCGCCCCAAAGAAACACGTAGCTTCTTCTTGTACCCAGCCAACCAGCTCAGAGCTTCTGCGCCTGCATGAACCGATCGAACGTACCTTCCGTGAACCGGAACCACGCGTTCTCGTCCGCCAGGAACTTGGCGTAATCCGTATAGACCTTCTTCCACTCCGGATTGGTATTGTTCAGGTCCGCATAGATCTGCTGCGCCGACTTGAACGCTGCATTCATCACATCCTGCGTGAACGGCCGCAGCTTGGTGCCCGAGCCCACGAGCTGCTTGATCGCCACGGGGTTGCGCGCGTCGTACTTGGCCAGCATCGTGACGTGGGCGTGCGAGGCAGCGGCTTCCACCACGGCCTTGTACTCGGCCGGCAGGCCTTCCCAGGCCTTGGTGTTGATGTAGAAGTCCAGTTGCGGGCCGCCTTCCCACCAGCCGGGGTAGTAGTAGAACGGCGCCACCTTGTTGAAGCCCAGCTTCTGGTCGTCGTACGGGCCCACCCACTCCAGCGCGTCGATCGTGCCCTTTTCCAGCGCGGGGTACAGGTCGGCGCCAGGAATCGATTGCGGGATCACACCGAAGGGCTCCAGCACCCGGCCCGCGAACGGATTGGTGCGGAACTTCAGGCCCTTGAGGTCGGCGACGGACTTGATCTCCTTGCGGAACCAGCCGCCCATCTGAGCGCCCGTGTTGCCGCCGGGGAAGCTGATGATGTTGTACTTGGCGTAGAACTCGCGCATCAGCTTCAGGCCGTTGCCCTCGTACATCCAGGCGTTCATCTGCCGGGCGTTGAGGCCGAAGGGCACGGCGCAGCCCAGGCAGAACGTCGGGTCCTTGCCATAGTAGTAGTAGGGCGCCGTGTGCGCCATCTCGACGGAGGCGTTCTGCACGCCGTCCACCACGCCGAAGGCCGGCATCAGTTCGCCGCCGGCATGCACCGAGATCTGGAACTTGCCGCCAGTGGCTTCGCTGACCTTCTTGGAGAACACTTCCGCCGTGCCATAGATGGTGTCGAGCGACTTGGGGAAGCTGGACGCGAGGCGCCAGCGGATGCTGGCCTGGGCATGCACAGCGGGGGCTGCGCCGGCTGCCAGCACGCCGGCGATGCCTGCGTGCCTGAGGATGGAACGACGATCCATGGATGGGTCTCCGGTAATGATTTGCGAGCGAACGGCCGCGGGGCTCCGGATCACGGGGCGGCCGGGACGGACTGTTTCAGCCGGAAACGATTGTAGGAATGGGCCACTCCGGCCCGTTGGGGGTTTTCCCGCGAAAGGAAAACGCCGCGCGCGCGGCCCTCAGCCTCATGCAAGCTTGCCGCGCGGTCCGGGCCCGGCCATACGGCCGGGCGCCCCGCGGGGCATCAGCCCGCTGCGGGACCGAAGCGTGCCGTGATCGACCGAACGAGGCCCTCGGCATCGAGGCCCTGCAGCGCGAGCAGCTTCGCCGGGTCTCCGTGCTCGATGAACACGTCCGGCAGGCCGAGCTGCAACAGGGGCTTCTGAATGCCGGCGGCGTTCAGCGCCTCGCACACGGCGCTGCCGGCACCGCCCAGCACGGCGCCCTCTTCCACCGTCACCAGGACGTCGTGCGCGGCCGCGATCTCCAGCAGCAGCACGGTATCCAGCGGCTTGGCCCAGCGCATGTTGGCCACCGTGGCATCCAGCGTGTCGCCGGCCTGCAGCGCGGGATACAGCAACGTGCCGAAAGCCAGGATCGCGATGCGCTGCCCGGTGCGGCGCACTTCACCCTTGCCGAAGGGCAGCCCCTCCAGCCCCGGCAGGGGTGCCACGCCGGCGCCGCTGCCGCGCGGATAGCGCACGGCCACGGGGTGGTCCTGTTCGTAGGCGGTGGACAGCAATTGCCGGCACTCGCGCTCGTCCGCCGGGCAGGCGATGCTCATGTTGGGAATGCAGCGCACGAAGGGGATGTCGTAGGCGCCCGCATGCGTGGCACCGTCGGCGCCGACGAGGCCCGCGCGGTCCAGCGCGAACACCACCGGCAGGTTCTGCAGCGCCACGTCGTGGATGAGCTGGTCGTAGGCACGCTGCAGGAAGGTGGAGTAGATCGCCACCACGGGCTTCACGCCCTCGCAGGCCATGCCCGCGGCGAAGGTCACGGCATGCTGCTCGGCGATGCCCACATCGTAGTAGCGGCCGGGAAAGCGCTTCTCGAACTCCACCATGCCCGAGCCCTCGCGCATGGCCGGCGTGATGCCCACGAGCCGGTCGTCCTGCGCGGCCATGTCGCAGAGCCACTGCCCGAACACCTGCGTGAAGGTCTGCTTGGGTGGCGTGGCGGGCTTGGTCAGGCCCACGCTCGGGTCGAACTTGCCCGGGCCGTGGTAGGCCACGGGATCGGCCTCGGCCAGCTTGTAGCCCTGCCCTTTTTTCGTGACCACGTGCAGGAACTGCGGGCCCTTCAGGCCCTTGATGTTCTCCAGCGTGGGAATGAGTGAATCCAGGTCGTGCCCGTCGATCGGGCCGATGTAGTTGAAGCCGAACTTCTCGAACAGCGTGGCCGGCACCACCATGCCCTTGGCCTGCTGCTCGAAGCGCTTGGCGAGTTCGAGCAGCGGCGGCACAGGCCCGAGCACGGTCTTGCCGACGTTCTTCGCTGCCGCATAGAACTGCCCGCTCATGAGCTGCGCCAGGTAGCGGTTGAGCGCGCCCACGGGCGGGCTGATGCTCATGTCGTTGTCGTTGAGGATGACGAGCAGGTTGGCGTCGGCCACGCCGGCATTGTTCAGCGCCTCGAAGGCCATGCCGGCGGTCATGGCGCCGTCGCCGATGATGGCCACGGCACGGCGGTCCTCGCCGCGCTGGCGTGCGGCCATGGCCATGCCGAGCGCCGCCGAGATGCTGGTGCTGGAATGGGCCGTGCCGAAGGTGTCGTATTCGCTTTCCGTGCGCTGGGGAAAGCCCGAGAGCCCGCCCAGCTGGCGCAGCGTGGGCATGCGGTCGCGCCGGCCGGTGAGGATCTTGTGGGGATAGGTCTGGTGGCCCACGTCCCACACGAGCCGGTCGCGCGGGGTGTCGAACACCGTGTGCAGCGCCACCGTGAGCTCCACCGTTCCCAGGTTGGAACTGAGATGCCCGCCCGTCTTCGCCACGCTGTCCAGCACGAATGCGCGCAGTTCCGCGGCCAGCTCTTTCAGCTGGGCGCGCGACATGCGGCGCAGGTCGGCCGGGTCGTTCACGGTCTGCAGGAGAGGGAAGGAATTCGTGGACATATTGCTCTTGGTTGGGTGGCGCCGGCACGCTTGCGCCGGGGAACGGGGCGGGACGCGCGCGGTCCGGCCCCCAGTCTCAGCGGGATCGGTCGATCACCATGTCGGCCAGCGCCGCCAGCACGCGCGTGCCCGCCAGGCCGCTGCCCCGCAGGGCGGCATGCGCCTCGTCGCGCAGCGCGGCCGCATAGGCGCGTGCCTGGTCCAGCCCGAGCAGCGAGACATAGGTGGGCTTGTCGCTGGCCGCGTCCTTGCCGGCCGTCTTGCCCAGCGTGGCGGAATCGGCCACCACGTCCAGCACGTCGTCCACCACCTGGAAGGCGAGCCCCAGGGCCGCGCCGTAGCGCGACAGGGCGTCCCACGCCGCGGGGGCCGCCGCTCCGCAGGCCGCGCCCATCAGCACGCTGGACTGCAGCAGCGCCCCGGTCTTGAGGCGGTGCATGCGGCGCAATTCGTCCTCCGACAGTGCGATGCCCACGCTGGCCAGGTCGATCGCCTGCCCGCCGGCCATGCCGTCGGCGCCCGCGGCCCGCGCCAGCAGACGGCACAGCCGGGCCTGCATGGCCTCGGGCACGTCGTCCTCGGGCGTGAGCAGCTCGAACGCCAGGGCCTGCAGCGCATCGCCCGCGAGCAGCGCCTGGGCCTGGCCGAACTGCACGTGCACCGTGGGCTTGCCGCGGCGCAGCACGTCGTTGTCCATGCAGGGCATGTCGTCGTGCACCAGCGAATACGCGTGGATCAGCTCCACCGAGCAGGCCGCGCGCAGCGCAGCGCCGGCGTGGCCCGCCACCGCCTCGGCCGCGGCGAGCACCAGCAGCGGGCGCAGGCGCTTGCCGGCGCCCAGCACCGCGTAGCGCATGGCATCGCCCAGGCCGCCCGGCGCATCGGAGGGCACCCAGGCTTCCAGGGCTTCCTCGACGCGCTGCAGCGCCTGTGCGCTCCAGGCGGAAAGGTCGAAGCCGGCGTCGCCGGCGTGCGGGGAAAGCGCAGCGGTGCCCATCAGTCTTGCGTCCACGGTTGCAGCGTGCCGTTCTCCAGCACCTTGATCTGGTCCTGCACGGCCTCCAGGCGGCCACGGCAGAACGCCAGCAGCTCCGCGCCGCGCTGGTAGCCGGCCAGCATCTGCTCCAGCGGCAGCTGGCCCGATTCGATGCGACCCACCAGCTGTTCCAGCTCCTCCAGCGCGGCTTCGTAGCTCGCGGGCTCGGCGGTCGGGGGGGCGGAAGCAGGAGGGGAGGCCTTGGGCATGGAAAGCAGCCGCGCCGGCGGGCGCAGGTAAAACGGGCCATTTTAGGCGCATGGCCGCGACTGCTGCGTCGCCCATGCGGCCGTCACACGCAAGCCACGAAAACACAATACACGCACACGGGGCCCGGAAATAACCCCATTGGCTACAATCCCATTTCTTCGTCGAACCGGCTGTGGGTAATTTGCTCGGCCGGTTTCGTTTTTTCCACGTCCCCGTGCGCACGCGCACCCTCCCTGTGGGGAGTCTTTAGGTCAGGTCACCCATGTCTGATTTAAGTCTTCAACTGCAGCAGGCCGCAAGCCAACTACCAGTTTCAAGCTACTTCGATGATGCGCTGTTCCGGCGCGAGCTGGACACCATCTTTCAGCGCGGGCCCCGCTATGTGGGGCACCAGCTGAGCGTGCCCGAACCGGGCGATTATTACGCGCTGCCGCAGGAAGGACAGGGCCGGGCCCTGGTGCGCAACGCGCAGGGCGGCATCGAACTGGTCTCCAACGTGTGCCGCCATCGCCAGGCGGTGATGCTGCAGGGCCGGGGCAACCTGCGCACGAACGGCAAGGGCCATGCCGCGGGCAACATCGTCTGCCCGCTGCACCGCTGGACGTACTCGCCCCGGGGGGAGCTGCTGGGCGCGCCGCACTTCTCGCACGATCCCTGCCTGAACCTGAACAACTATGCGCTGCGCGAGTGGAACGGCCTCCTCTTCGAGGACAACGGCCGCGACATCGCCGCCGACCTCGCCGGCATGGGCCCGCTCGCGGAGCTTTCGTTCGACGGCTACGTGCTCGACAAGGTCGAGCTGCACGAGTGCAACTACAACTGGAAGACCTTCATCGAGGTCTATCTGGAGGACTACCACGTGGGCCCGTTCCACCCGGGGCTGGGCAACTTCGTCACCTGCGACGACCTGCGCTGGGAGTTCCAGAAGCACTACTCCGTGCAGACCGTGGGCGTGGCCTCCACCTTCGGCAAGCCCGGCTCGGATGTGTACCGGAAGTGGCACGAGGTGCTGCTGAACTACCGCGAGGGCCGCATGCCCGAGCGCGGCGCGATCTGGCTCACCTACTACCCCCACATCATGGTGGAGTGGTACCCGCACGTGCTCACCGTGTCCACGCTGCACCCGGTCAGCCCGACGCGGACGCTCAACATGGTCGAGTTCTACTACCCCGAGGAGATCGCCGCCTTCGAGCGCGAGTTCGTCGAGGCCCAGCAGGCCGCCTATATGGAGACCTGCATCGAGGACGACGAGATCGGCGAGCGCATGGATGCGGGGCGCCGGGCGCTGTTCGACCGAGGCGACAACGAGGTGGGCCCCTACCAGAGCCCGATGGAAGACGGCATGCAGCACTTCCATGAGTGGTACCGTGACGCCATGGGCGCCGCCGTGCCGCGCGGCTGACCGGCACAGCGGCGGCACGGGCGCCAGGCCTGGCCGCCGCGAATCCCGGAAGGTGGGCTTTTGCGGGCCCTCTTTCCGGACCGGGCCCTGCGGCCTGGCCTAACATCGGCGGGACTCCCTCACCCGCCCCTCATCTTCCGCTCCACGCCCATGCAAGCCCTCTGGATGGTCCTCGCCGCATTCCTCTTCGCGAGCATGGGGGTCTGCGTGAAGCTGGCATCGGCCTATTTCAACGCGGCTGAACTGGTGTGCTATCGGGGCATCATCGGCATGGCCATTCTCTGGGCGCTGGCGCGGCGCCAGGGCGTGGGGCTGGGCACCCGCTACCCGGGCATGCATGCCTGGCGCAGTCTGATCGGCGTGGTCTCGCTCGGCGCATGGTTCTACGCCATCGCGCACCTGCCGCTCGCCACCGCCATGACGCTCAACTACATGAGCAGCGTGTGGATCGCCGCCTTCATCGTCGGCGGTGCCCTGCTGGCGTGGCGGCCCTCGGGCAGCGCGGGCGGCACGCGCCCGCCCCTGCAGGCGCCGCTGGTGATGACGGTGATGGCCGGTTTCGCAGGCGTGATCATGATGCTGCGCCCCAGCATTGGTGCCAACGAGATGTTCGCCGGCCTGATCGGGCTGCTGTCGGGCCTGTCCGCCGCCTTCGCCTACATGCAGGTGATGGCACTGTCGCGCATCGGCGAGCCGGAGACACGCACGGTGTTCTATTTCGCGGTGGGCTCGGCCGTGGCGGGCGGCGCGGCCATGCTGCTCACGGGCGCCTCGGCGTGGCCGGGCTGGCCCGGCCTGTGGCTGCTGCCCATCGGCTTCCTGGCCGCCGCGGGCCAGCTCTGCATGACGCGCGCCTATGCGCGGGCCGGCTCGCAGCGCGGCACGCTGGTGGTCGCCAACCTGCAGTATTCCGGAATCGTGTTCGCGGGGGTGTACAGCGTGATGCTGTTCGGCGACGACATTCCACCCATCGGCTGGGCCGGCATGGCGCTGATCATCGTGAGCGGGATCGTCGCCACCGTATTGCGCGCGCGGGCGGCACCCGGGGCGCCGGCGGAAGAGCACTGAACCGGCACGGGGCACGGGGCACGGGGCACGGCGGCGGCACGCCGATGGCCGTGCCACGCGGTTGGCGGTCTGCGCCGACGCCGGACGCGCCCCGCACGCAGCACAATCCGCACCATGGGAACCTTCCCGGCCGCACCCTCCGGGAACGCCGGCCTCCCATTCCCTCACGTTCCATCGACTGAACACGCCATGGCCTACACCACCCTCATTTCCGCCGACGAACTCAAGGCGCTGCGCGCGAGCGGCGCCCCCCTGATGGTCTTCGACTGCAGCTTCGATCTGGCGCATCCTTCGCGCGGGCACCAGCAATACCTCGAATCGCACATCCCCGGAGCGGTGTACGCGCACCTCGACGAATCGCTCAGCGCCCGGCACGGTGCGCCCGGCGCGGGTGGCACGATCGTGGCGACGGAGGGGGACATGCCGGTGTCCGGCGGCCGCCACCCCCTGCCCCACCCCGAGCGTTTCGCGGCCTGGCTCTCCTCGGTGGGCTTTTCCAATGCGATGCAGGCGGTGGTGTACGACCGCAACGGCACCAACTTCTGCGGGCGCCTGTGGTGGATGCTGCAGTGGGCAGGCCACGAGGCCGTGGCGGTGCTCGACGGCGGACTGCAGGCGTGGGAGCAGGCCGGCGGCGAACTCGCACACGGCGAGGAGCCCGCGCACTTCCAGGCGAACTTCGCCCTGGGCGAGCCCCTGCAGCGGCTGGCCACGGCCACCGAGGTCCAGGCCGCCCTGGGCCGGCCAGGCCAGACGGTGGTCGATGCACGCGCGCCCGCGCGCTATCGCGGCGAGGTGGAGCCGCTCGATCCGGTTGCCGGCCACATTCCCGGCGCGCTGAACCGCCCGTTCTCCGACAACCTCGGGCCCGACGGCCGCTTCAAGCCGGCCGCGCAGCTGCGGGCCGAATTCGAATCGCTGCTGGCGGGCCGTGATCCTTCCACCGTGGTGCACCAGTGCGGCAGCGGCGTGAGCGCCACGCCCAACGTGCTGGCCATGCAGGTCGCCGGGCTGGGCAGGACCGCGCTGTTCGCGGGCAGCTGGAGCGAGTGGTGCAGCGATCCGTCCCGCCCCGTCGAGCGCGGCTGACGGCACCACGGCGGCAGGCCTGCGCCGCCGCCGCGTTCGCGGAAAAAAAACGCATAAGCTAGTCCGCAAATCTTCGTTCCCGTGCGGTGGGGCCGGTCCTGAGAATGGCCGCATCACCTGCCCGAGGACCGAAGAATGACCGCATCCGTTTCCCGCCGCCGCCTGCTCGCCGCCGCCGCCACTGCGCCCCTGGGCCTGGGTGCGCTCCCCCTCGCGTTCGCGGCCGACCGCCTGCGCATCGGCGTGGTGCCTGGCGCCTACGCGGACTCCGTGAACGTGGCCGCAAAAGAAGCCCGGGCCCAGGGCCTGCAGGTCGAGGTGATCGAGTTCACCGACTGGACGACGCCGAACGTGGCGCTGAACGCGGGCGACATCGACATCAACTATTTCCAGCACCAGCCCTTTCTCGCCAACGCGATCAGGAAGCAGGGTTTCCAGCTCGCGAGCGCGGGCACCGGCATCCTGGCCAACGTGGGCCTGTATTCGCTGAAGCACAAGAAGGTGGAGGACGTGCCCGCCGGCGGCAAGGTGGGCATCGCCAACGACCCGGTCAACCAGGGCCGCGGCCTGCTGCTGCTGCAGAAGGCGGGCCTCGTCCGGCTCAAGCCCGACGTGGGCTACCTCGGCACGCTGGCCGACATCGTGGACAACCCGAGGAAGCTCCGCTTCGTGGAAGTCGAAGGCCCGCAGCTGGTGCGCATCACGCCCGACGTGGACATCGCCCAGGGCTATCCGCATTTCATCGTGGCGGCCAAGGCGTTCGACCCGTCGAGTGGCCTGGCCTACTCCGGCATCGAGGACGCGCAGTTCGCGATCCAGTTCGTGGTCCGCCAGAGTCGCGTGGACGACCCCGTGGTGCAGCGCTTCATCCGCCTCTACCAGAACTCGCCGGCCGTGAGGAGCGAGACGCGGCGCGCCTTCGCCAACGACGACCGGCTCTATTCGCTGGCCTGGACGCGTTCGTGAGGCAGGAGGTGCTTCGCATGGCCTTTTCCTCCGTGCTGCGGCGTACACCCGCCTTCCCGGGGACTCCCGGGCCTGCTCCCACGGCCTGGCGGCGTACCGGCGCTGCGGCACTGGCCGCGGAGGCCTCCCCTCCCGCAGCCGGCGCGGCCCCGGCGGCCGATGGCACGGCTGCGCCGCGGGGGGCCGTCGCGCTGCGCGGCGTCGGCAAGGTATATGCCTCCCCGGCGGGTGACGTGGCCGCGCTGCAGGACATCGACCTGGACATCCCGGCCGGCAGCATCTTCGGCATCATCGGCCGCAGCGGCGCGGGCAAATCCAGCCTGCTGCGCACCATCAACCGGCTGGAGACGCCGTCGCACGGGCAGGTGCTCGTCGACGGCGTGGACATCGGCACGCTGGACGACGACGGACTGGTCGCGCTGCGCCGCCGCATCGGCATGGTCTTCCAGCATTTCAACCTGCTGTCCGCCAAGACGGTGTTCGACAACATCGCCCTGCCGCTGCGCGTGGCGGGCGCCCGCCCTGCGGAGGTCACGCGGCGGGTGAATGAACTCCTGGAACTCGTGGGCCTGCAGGACAAGCACCGCAGCCACCCGGGCCGGCTGTCCGGCGGGCAGAAGCAGCGCGTGGGCATCGCACGCGCCCTGGCCACGCACCCGGAAATCCTGCTGTGCGACGAGGCCACGTCGGCGCTGGACCCGGAAACCACGCACGCCATCCTGCAATTGCTCCGGGACATCAACCGCCGCCTGGGCATCACCGTCATCCTGATCACGCACGAGATGCGCGTGATCCGCGAGATCGCCGACCAGGTGGTGGTGCTCGAACGAGGACGCATCGCCGAACAGGGCCCCGTCTGGCAGGTGTTCGGCGCGCCACGCCACGACGCCACGCGGGCGCTGCTGGCCCCGCTGCGCCAGGGCCTGCCCCCGGACCTGCGCGCACGGCTGCAGGCGCATCCGCCCCGGCACGGTCCGTTCTCCACCATCGTGCAGCTCGGCTACAGCGGCGCAGGCGGCCTCGAGCCCGACCTCGCGCGCATCGCCGCTGCATTGCCCCCCGGAGCCCGCCTGGTGCACGGCGGCGTGGACCGCATCCAGGGGCATGCGCAGGGCGAGCTGGTGCTGGCGGTGGAAGGCGGCGCGGTGCCGGGCGACCTCGCCCTGTTCACCACCGGCCCCGGCGCGATCGCGCACTCCGTCCAGGTGGTCGGCTACCTGCCCTCCGGCCCGTCGCATCCCTCGGCAACGTTCCCATCCACGCCACCATCCGCCCATCCATGAGCCTTTCGCTGTCCATTCCCGCCGAACGCTATGGCCAGGCACTGGCCGACACCCTGCTGATGGTCGGGGTCTCCGGCACGGCCGCATTCCTTGCCGGCATCCCGCTGGCCCTGCTGCTCATCGTGACGGCTCCCGGCGGCTTTCTCGCATCGCCCCGGCTGCACCGCGTGGCCGGCAGCGTGATCAACGGCTTCCGGGCCACGCCTTTCATCGTGCTGCTGGTGGCGCTCATCCCCTTCACACGCATCGTGGCCGGCACCACCATCGGTGTCTGGGCGGCGATCGTGCCGCTGTCGATCAGTGCCACGCCGTTCTTCGCGCGTATCGCGGAAGTCAGCCTGCGCGAGGTGGACCGCGGCCTGGTCGAGGCCGCACAGGCCATGGGCTGCCGCAAGTGGCACATCGTGCGGCACGTCTATTTGCCGGAGGCGTTGCCCGGCATCGTGGGCGGCTTCACGATCACGCTGGTGGCGCTGATCGGCGCCTCCGCCATGGCCGGCGCGGTGGGCGCAGGCGGCCTGGGCGACCTGGCGATCCGCTATGGCTACCAGCGCTTCGACACCCAGGTGATGGTGGTCGTGATCGCCGTACTGATCGCGCTGGTCACCGCGGTGCAGTCCGCTGGCGACTTCTGCGTGCGGCGCCTGCGCGATCGCTGAGCCCCGCCCTCTTCCCCGATCCCAAGGAGCCCCCACGCCCATGGAAACCCTTTCCGCCGACAGCCCCGCCGCCACCCGACTGCCCCTGCCGCCGCGCACGCCGCACCGCATCGCCAGCGAGGCCGAAGCACTCGACATCGCCCGCGCGCTGGCGCGCGAATTCCGCCGGGACGCGGCATCGCGCGACCGCGAGCGCCGCCTGCCCTGGGACGAGATCGAGCACTACACCGCGAGCGGCCTCGGCGGCATCGGCGTGCCGCGCGCCCACGGCGGCATCGGCGCTTCGTTCCGCACGCTGATGGAGATGTTCGCCATCCTGTGCGCGGCCGACCCGTCGCTGGGGCAGATTCCGCAGAACCACCATGCGCTCATCCGCCACCTGGTGGAGTTCGGCAACCCATCGCTGCAGCGCCGCATCTTCGCGGACGTGCTGGCGGGGCACCGGCTGGGCAATGCCGGCCCGGAGCGCAAGGCCCGCGCCGCCGCGGTCCACCACGCCACGGCGCGGCTTCGGCGGGATGCGCAGGGAACGCTGCGCGCCAGCGGCACGCGCCACTATTCCACCGGGGCGCTGTTCGCGCACTGGGTGCCCTTCCGCGCGGAAGACGAGTCCGGCCGCCCGGTGCAGGTCTGGGTGCGCCGCACGGCGCCCGGGCTGCAGGTGATCGATGACTGGGACGCCTTCGGCCAGCGCACCACGGCCAGCGGCAGCGTCGTGCTGCAGGACGTGCCCGTGGAAGAGGACGACGTGATCGCCCTCCACGCCGCGCAGGACCGGCCCACGCTGACGGGGCCGTTCTCGCAATTGCTGCAGGCCTCCATCGACCTGGGGATCGCCGAGGGCGCCCTGGAGGACGCGCTCGCCTACGTGCGCGAGAAGACACGCCCCTGGGTGGATTCCGGCGTGGAACACGCCCACGACGATCCGCACATCCTGCGCGAGGTCGGCGAGCTGGCCATCGACGTGCACGCGGCGCGCGAGCTGCTGGCCGAAGCCGCGGACCTGCTGGATGCATCCGCCCGGGCACCGCTCACGGACGCCGCCAGTGCCGAGGCCTCGGTGGCGGTCGCGCGCGCGAAGGTGCTCACCACGGAGGCCGCGCTGCGCGCCGGTGAGCACCTGCTGGAGCTGGCCGGCACCTCGGCATCGCGCACCGTCCACAACCTCGACCGGCACTGGCGCAATGCGCGCGTCCACACGCTGCACGACCCGGTGCGCTGGAAATACCACCTCATCGGCCGCTACGTGCTGAACGGCCAGGCGCCGCGCCGCCACCAGTGGAACTGACCAGGACCGCCCATGACCGCACACACCCCGCAAGAACGGCACTCCCTGCAGCAGGCAGGCCCCACCCTGCCTGCATCACCCGTGCCGCCACCGCCCGCACGCCGGCCGCCCGTGCTGGCCACGCCCGGGCAGATCCTCGGCGCCGCCGCCGCGCTCGCCCGCGAATGGGCGCCCCAGGCGCTCGCGCGCGACCGGGAGCGCCGGCTGCCCTGGACGGAAATCGAAGCCTACAGCGCCAGCGGGCTCTGGGGCATCACCGTGCCGCAGGCCCACGGCGGCCCGGACGCCGACGCCTGGACGCTCGCGCAGACCATCGCCACGGTCTCCGCAGCGGACGGATCGCTGGGCCACATCCCGCAGAACCATTTCTACGCCCTCGAAGTGCTGCGCGTGGGCGGCACCGAGGCCCAGCAGCGCTTCTTCCACGGGCGCGTGCTGCAGGGCGAGCGCTTCGGCAACGCCCTGTCCGAAACCGGCCACCGCGACTACCGGCGCCGCACCCGCCTGGAACGCTCGCGCAATGGCTGGGTGTTGCACGGGCGCAAGTCCTACTGCACCGGCGCGATCTTCGCGCACTGGATTCCCACGCAGGCCATGCAGCAACTGGATGGCGGCCGCGAGGCGAGCGTGATCGCCTTCGTGCCGCGCCATGCAACCGGCATCACGGTGGAGGACGACTGGGACGGCATGGGCCAGCGCGTGACGGGCAGCGGATCGGTGGTGCTGGACGGGGTACCGGTGCAGCCCGAATGGATCGTGCCGTTCCAGGCCAGCTTCGAGCGGCCCACGGCCATCGGACCGTTCGCCCAGCTCATGCACGCGGCCATCGACCTCGGGATCGGTGAAGGGGCGCTGCAGGCCGCCCTGCCCTTCATCCGCGACCACGCGCGCCCCTGGATCGACGCGCAGGTGGAGCGCGCCACGGACGACCCGCTCACCCTGCATGCCGTGGGCGAGGTGGACCTGCGCCTGCGCGCGGCCCGCGCGATGCTGCGCCGGGCCGCGCACTTCGTCGATACCGCCCGGCACGCGCCCGATGAAGACACCGTGGCCGCCGCGTCGGTGGCCGTGGCCGAGGCCCGTGCGCTCGCACATCGCGCGGGCCTGCTGGCCGCCAACAAGCTGCTGGAACTGGGCGGCACCTCCGCCACCGCTGCGGAACACGGCTTCGACCGCTTCTGGCGCAACGTGCGCACCCACACCCTGCACGATCCGGTGCGGTGGAAGTACCACGCCGTGGGCAACTACCTGCTCAACGGCACCCGGCCTCCGCGCCACGGAGCCCTGTGATGCCCGGCACGCAACGCAAACGCCCCATCATCCTCAACGCGTTCAGCATGAACACGGTGGGGCACATCAACCACGGCCTCTGGACGCATCCCCGCGACCGGTCGGGCGAATACCACTCGCTGGACTACTGGACCGGGCTCGCGCGCGAACTGGAGCGCGGCCTGTTCGACGGCCTCTTCCTGGCCGACATCGTCGGCGTGTACGACACCTACGGCCAGTCGGCAGACGTTACCCTGCGCGAATCGGTGCAGCTGCCGGTGAACGACCCCGTGCTGGTCGTGCCCGCCATGGCCGCCGCCACGCGGCACCTGTCGTACGGCGTCACCGTGAACCTGAGCTACGAGCAGCCCTACCTGCTGGCCCGGCGGTTCTCGACGCTGGACCACCTCACGCGCGGCCGCGTGGGCTGGAACATCGTCACCGGCTACCTCGATTCGGCCGCGCGCGCCATGGGCGTGGCGCAGCAGATGCCGCACGACGAACGCTACGACCGGGCCGACGAATTCATGGACGTGGCCTACCAGCTCTGGGAAGGCAGTTGGGACGACGACGCCGTGCTGCGCGACCGCGCCCGGCGCATCTATGCCGACCCGGCCCGCGTACGGCCGGTGCGCCACCGCGGCACGCACTACCAGGTCGAGGGCTACCACCTCTGCGAGCCGTCGCCGCAGCGCACCCCGGTGCTCTTCCAGGCGGGCAGCTCCGGGCGCGGTCTGCGCTTCGCCGCCCGGCACGCGGAGTGCGTGTTCATGTCCACCCAGGACAAGGACTCCACGCGGGAACTGGTCCGCGCCCTCCGCGCGGAGGTGGTCCGCGCGGGCCGCCATCCCGACGACGTGAAGGTGGTGGTGGGACTCACCGCCGTGCCCGGCGCCACCCGCCGGGAGGCCGAAGACAAGTACCAGGACTACTGCCGCCATGCCAGCCCGGAGGCGGCACTGGCCCACCTCTCGGCCGGCGCCGGCATCGATTTCTCCACCTGGCGGCACGACACGCCGCTGATCGGCCAGCACCGCAGCAACGGCATCGAGAACAGCCTGCGGCGCCTGGCCAATGGACGCGCCCACTACACCCTGGGCGACCTCCTGGAGGAGCTGGCCCTGGGCGGCCGCTACGCCACGGTGGTGGGGTCTCCGCAGGACATCGCGGACGAGATGCAATCCTGGCTGGACGAGGCCGGGGTGGACGGGTTCAACCTCGCGCGCACCGTGGTGCCCGAGAGCTATACGGACTTCATCGACCTCGTGGTACCCGAACTGCAGAACCGCGGCCTGCACAAGGCCGCCTACGCCGAAGGCACGCTGCGCCACAAGCTGGCCGGCCGGGGCGACCGGCTGGCGCCGACACACCACGGGGCGGGCTTTCGCCCTGCCGCAGGCACGCCCGCCGTGCGCGCGGCGTAGCAAGACCGCACACATGCCCCGCACCGAATCCGGCCGGCGACGCACGCGCCGCGACCGGACACGATCTGCCGATGCCTGCCGCACCGCACGGGCTGCGGACATGCCCTGGCCGGCGTGCAGCGGGCCACGGCCGGGCTACGGCTGAGCCATAGGCAGCCCATATTCACCCGATAGCCGTGCCTGCCCTCCCGGCGGCGTACTGCGTCCCTCCACAGCACGCCGTCCCTCGCATTCACCGTTCCGCCCCTGGCGGGCGTGTAAGGCAAATTCCTACATGCCCGGCTTGCCGACGAGACACGACGCACCTCCAAACCCCGACTTAATTTCCGATTGGACCGAATTCACAATCCATTTCAACGGATCGCGACACACCTGCACACCGCCAGGGGCCTCGGGATCTGCTAACGGAAAAGGAATGCACCATGACCTCGGAACAACTTCTCGCTGAAATCCGCGAAGCCAACCTCACCTACCTGATGCTGGCCCAGACGCTGATCCGCCAGGACAAAGCCGAAGCCGTGTTCCGCCTGGGCATCAACGAAGACGCCGCGGACATCCTGGCCTCCCTCTCGGCAGCCCAGGTGCTCAAGCTGGCCTCCCGCAACACCCTGCTGTGCAGCTTCCGCGTGGACGACAACCTCGTCTGGAGCCTGCTCACCAACCACAACACGCCCAAGAAGGTCGGCAACGAAGCCACCAACACGCTGCACGCCAACATCCTCATGGCCAGCCGCGTGTCGGAAGTGCTCTGAGCCTTCCCGCCGCAGTCCGACCTTCCCGCCCCTTCCGCTTCCGAAAGACCGCCATGACCGCAGCTGCCGCCCCCGTGAAGAGCGTCCTGAACGAATCCAAGCAGATCGAGCGCGCCGCCATGCTGATCCAGATGGGCGCCCGCATGCAGGTGCTGGAGTCGGAGACTTCCCTGTCGTACGAGCGGCTGATCCGGCTCTACAAGGAGATCGCGGGCAAGTCGCCTTCCAAGGGCCAGCTGCCGTTCTCCACCGACTGGTTCCTCACCTGGCAGGAGAACGTCCACAGTTCCCTGTTCCTGAACATCTACGAATATCTGTCCAAGGGCGTGAGCCTGGACTCCGTGGAACTGCTCACCAAGGCCTACCGGCTCTACAGCGAGCAGGTCGCCACGGCCGAGATCGAACCCCTGCTGTCCTTCACCCGCGCATGGCGCCTCGTGAAGTTCGTGGATGCCGGTATGCTCACGCGCACCAAGTGTTCGCAGTGCGGTGGCCATTTCGTCAGCGAAATGTACGAAAATCCCCGCGCCTACACCTGCGGGCTGTGCAATCCTCCGGCCCGCGCCGGCAAAAGCAAGTCGGCCGGCGCCCTGATGCTGCACTGATGCATTCCCGTGGTCCGGCGGCGCCCGCCGGCCACCAGCGTGACACGACCGCAGTGCCCTCCGTGGCGCACCCTGCGGTGCATCTTTTCCAACAGCGAGTTCCCCTTGTCCCGGCCTTGTGCCGGGATTTTTTTTGGGTCAGCGCATGGACAGCAGGATACGCACGTTGTCGTCCACCGGCACCACGTAGTCGTGGGCGGCCAGCACGGCATTGCCCTCCGGCCCCACCAGCTTCAGGCTCACGAACACCGATTGCGCCGTGGCGGCATAGGTGCCCACGACCACGGCCTGCGCGGCCTGCGCACGGCTCACGTCCCGCACCTCGCGCGACAGCAGCAGCTCACCCTGCCCGGGCACCATCACGAGGTTCTGCCGCAATTTCAGTTCGGTCACCCGCACGCCGCGCTGCACCAGCCGCCCGGCGATCTGCTCGGAGAAAAGGCGCCCCAGGCGCGACGCCTCGTCGAGCCGGTCGATGTGCACCAGCGTCGCCACCAGCACGGGCTGGCGCGGATCGAGCTGCGGCACCTGCCGCAGCAGCGCATCGGCCGCGGCCTGGTTGGTTTCCAGCAGCGATTCCGCCGGCGAGCCGCCCATGCCCAGCGCCCCCATCACGCCGCCACCCGACGGCGGCGCAGCCGCGGCGCCATAGTAGTAGCGGGCGCAGCCCGGCAGGCAGGCAACGGCGGCCAGGCCCAGGCCGCCCCCCAGGCCCATCCGAAGCCAGGCGCGCCGCGGCATCTGCCGCTGGGTGGAATCTTCGTGCTTCATGGTGCCACCACCTGCCAGGTCTTGACCCCGGCCGTCGCCGGAATACCCACCGCCGGAGAGGCCAGGGGCACGGGCGGCGGTGGCAGGTACAGCGCCGCATCGGCCTGGTCGATGAAATAGACGTCGCTCGTGCGGGCCAGGTAGCGGCCTTCGCTCTCCAGCGAGGTGGTGACCAGGATTTCGGTGCGCGCCGGCACGCGCACCAGGCCCTGTGGCGTGGAACGTGTGGCCGCAGGCACCGGCACCGGCTGCGCCGCCAGCAGGTAGTCGCCGTTTTCCATGGAGGCATCCCGCGCCACGCGCACGCCATCGCCGAGCAGCACCGGCCGCGCACCGTCGCCGGGCGGTGCCACGTGCTGCACGAGCTGGACATCCACGGCGAGCCGCACGCCGGAAGGCTGCGTGGACAGCGCCAGGCCGCGCTCGACCAGATGGGTGATCAGCAGCGTCCGGAATCCGGCGACGAAGCCGGGCACGTCCGGCCCATCGGATGCCGGCACCACGTAGATCGGATGCGCTCCCGCGGGCCATTCGCGCAGCTTCACGGCCGTGCGCTCCGCGACATCCGCGGCCAGCACGTCCCAGTGGTGCACGGCCCGTGCCGTCTTCTGCGTGGATGGGGCATGCGCCACGGGCTGCGGCAGGTCCGGAGGCGCCGCGCAGCCGGCCAGCCCGGCAGTGCACAGCAGCACGGCCGCCAGCGCCGGACCGCGCCGGCGGGCGTTCGAAAACGGCGGAAATTCCGCAACGGGGGTCATGCGCTCGCACCTTTCCTCGGAATGCATGGCTGGATGCTAACGGCCGCGCGCCCGGCGAATGGGCGGAACAACGGCGCTTTCCCTGCCCAGTCTGGCGCCTGTTCATCCCCGCCGGCGGCGCCCCGCCGATGCCATGGCCGGGTGCCCGCCTACGCCCGCACGGGCTCCGGCCGCGCCACAATCCGCGCATGCAGCTTTCCGACCCCGCCCCGGATTCCCCGCCCGACACCACCGCCACGCGTGCCTCGGCACCGCCGCCCGCGGGCGACCCGCCCGCCGAACCGCCACCCGCCGGGGACCCACCGCCGG
>CP028296.1:3638014-3639357 GCA_003029925.1 Paracidovorax avenae
CAGGCGACCCGCCCGCGCCGGCGCCCGGCCCGGCGGAGCCTCCGCCGCCACCGGCAGGCGCCTCGCCACCGGCCCCCTTCGTGTTGCAGATGCCCGTGGACGTGCGCAACCTCTCGCTCGCCCTGCTGGCCCTCTTCGCCGCCGTGGGCCTGCTGCACTGGGCCAGCGCCGTCTTCATCCCGCTGATGCTGAGCGTGCTGCTCACCATCGCCCTGCAACCCATCGTGACCGCGCTGCGGCGCTGGTACATCCCGCGCTGGCTCGGCGCCGGCGTGCTGCTGCTGGGCATCGTGGGCGGCCTCGGCGGCACGGCCTGGTCGCTCTCCGACGGCGCGGCCGAACTGGTGGACTCCCTGCCCGTCGCCGCCCGCAAGGTGCGCGATGCGATGCGCATGAACATGCGCGGGCCGAGCCCGCTCGACACCATGCAGAAAGCCGCCAGCCAGATCGAGCAGGCCGCCACCGAAAGCATCCCGCCCCAGACGCGGCGCGGCGTGCAGCGCGTGGTGATCGAGCGTGCGCCCTTCAACATCCGCGATTACGTATGGACCGGCACCATGGGCCTGGTATCGGCCGCGGGCCAGCTCACCGTGGTGGTCTTCCTCACCTTCTTCTCGCTCGCCTCGGGCAACCTCTTTCGCCGCAAGCTGGTGCGCATCGCAGGCCAGAGCCTCGAGCGCCGCAAAATCACCATGGAAGTGCTCGACGACATCACCGGGCAGATCCAGCGCTACCTGCTCGTGCAGGTGGCCACCAGCATTCTCGTGGGCATCGGCACCGGCGTGGCCTATGCCCTGCTCGGGCTGGAAAACGCGGCCGTCTGGGGGGTCGTGGCCGGTGTGCTCAACCTCGCTCCATACGTCGGCTCCATCGTCGTCACGGGCGCCTCCGCCCTCGTCGCCTTCCTGCAGTTCGGCACCGTGGACATGGCCCTGGCCGTCGGCGGCGCCTCCCTGCTCATCCACACCATCGTGGGCAACCTGCTCACCCCGTGGCTCACCAGCCGCACCAGCCGCATGAGTCCCGTCGCGGTGTTCGTCAGCGTGCTGGCCTGGGGGTGGCTCTGGGGGTTGTGGGGGGTGTTGCTGGGGATTCCGGTGATGATGGTGGTGAAGGCGGTGTGCGATCGGGTGGAGGATTTGAGGCCGATCGGGGAGTTGTTGGGGGATTGAGTTTTTTTGTTTTTTTGAGGTGCGGGGGCCGGGTCTCGCCCCGGCGGGCGAGCTACTTTTCTTTGCTTCGCCAAAGAAAAGTAGCCAAAAGAAAGGCGACCCTGCTGGATGCGACCCCGTTCGCCCAGAGGGCGAACGGGGCAACCTGGGGTGCTCGGGGGTGGGGGTGTG
>CP028296.1:3639457-3640083 GCA_003029925.1 Paracidovorax avenae
GGCGACCCTGCTGGATGCGACCCCGTTCGCCCAGAGGGCGAACGGGGCAACCTGGGGTGCTCGGGGGTGGGGGTGTGCCGTGGAACTCGCTGCGCGCACTCCGTGCGCTCCGCTCGGACAACCACGGCAAGTCAGTTCACGATGCGGGCGTGTCCTTCGGCACGCCCGCCACCCCACCCCCTGCGCGCCCCAGGCGCATCCAGAAGGGGTGACCCGGGCCTTCGCGTTGCTCGGCCCCAAGGCCATCGCTGCGCTCGGCAAAAGCCACAGCGCTCCACCCCAAGAAAAACGGTGCGCGGTGCGCAGCACTCGCGCACCAAGGGCCGAGCGAAGCAATGGCCCGTATGCGGCACCCCGCCCTCGTGGCTGCGCCGAGGAGCGCAGGGCGCGGGGCGGGCAGGCGTGCCGCAGGACACGCCTGCTTCGTGATCTGACTCGCCGTGGTTGTCCGAGCGCAGCGCGCCAGCGCAAAGCGAGTTCCACGGCGCCGCCCCGCGACCGAGCACCACAGGCTGCCCCCTTCGCCCCTCCGGGGCGAAGGGGGACGCAGACACCAGGGCTCGCCTTTTCTTTGCCTACTTTCTTTTGGCGAAGCAAAAGAAAGTAGGTGCGCCGCCGGGCGCACA
>CP028296.1:3640183-3660963 GCA_003029925.1 Paracidovorax avenae
GACACCAGGGCTCGCCTTTTCTTTGCCTACTTTCTTTTGGCGAAGCAAAAGAAAGTAGGTGCGCCGCCGGGCGCACACCCCGGCCCCCGGCAAAAAATCACCCCAACAACTCCCGCGCAGCCCCCTCGATCACCCCGATCTGCCGGCACACCAGCGCCAGCTGCGTCTGCAGGATCCGCAGCGTTTCCGCCGAGATGTCCGCCACGCCAGCCTCTCCCCGCAGCGCCATGGCATCCGCCGCCTGCTCCAGCGCGGCCGCCAGCGCCTGCGCGCGCCCGGCATCCTCCAGCGCCGCGCCTTCCTGGCGGCGCAGTGCCGCCGCCAGCACCTCCAGCCGCTCGGCCGCGTGCGCCCCGGCCTCCTGGGCGAGGTCCGCGGCAGGGCCCGCAGGCCCCGCCCGGTGCGCGCCCAGAGCGGAGAGATAGCTCAGCAGGGTGTGCGAAGCCACCAGCATGCGCATGCCGGCCAGCGAATGCGAGCGCACTTGGCGCGGCTCCTGCAGCAGGTGCGAGAGGGTGGTGGAAAACGCCGCATCCGCGTTGTGCGCATTGCGCCGCGCGAGCCGGTAGTCCAGGTCGTCGGCCTTGCCGGTGGCGTACTGCGAGAGGATCTCGCGCAGGTAGTGGGCATGCGCGGCCAGGGCCTGGGCCGCCACGGCCGCCAGGCGGCGCCCCTGCCAGTCCGGCAGCACCCACAGCATCGCCACCGCGGCGATGGCGCTGCCGATCATGGTGTCCAGCAGGCGCGGCAGGATCAGCCCGTGCGCCGCGCCGGTGGCCTGGTTGAAGCACATGAGCACCAGCAGCGTGATGGCGGCCGTGGCCGTGAGGTAGTGCGTGGTGCGGGTGACGAAGAACAGCACGCCCGCCGCCACCGCGAAGAGCGCCTGCAGCGGCAGGCTCGGAAACAGCCTCAGCAGCGCCCAGCCCACGACCAGGCCGACGGCCGTGCCGGCGATGCGCTGCGCCACGCGCGCCAGCGTCGCGCCATACGTGGGCTGGCACACGAACAGCGTGGCCAGCGGAATCCAGTAGCCGTGCGCGGGATCGATCAGCTGCATCACGCCGTGGCCCGCCGCCAGCGCCAGGGACAGCCGCGCAGCGTGCCGGAACAGCGGCGAGCCGCGGTGCAACTGCGCCCGCACCCGGCCCCAGGCGTCGGCCAGCGAACGCGGCGAACGGTCCAGCAGGCTGCTGTCTCCCACCCGCTCCCCGCCGTCGGGGTGGGTCGCCGCATCGAGCTGCGCGTCCAGCGTGGCGAGGTTGCGCGCCAGAGCGCGCAGGCTGCGCAGGGGGCGTTGCCATTCGGCCCGGCCCTGGACTTCCAGGTAGGCGATCGCGTCGCGCAGGTCGGCCATGGCCCGCGCCACGGCACCATCCCGCTCGAAGGGCTGGTGCATCTGCAGCGCCTGGGCGATCCGCGCGCATTCCACGCCCTGCAGCTGCAGCACGCGCTGGCAGCGGTACAGCACATCGCTGTGGAACAGCACGTCCGCCCACTCGTTGTAATGGTGGTGCGAGGAACTGGCCCGCTCGTGGATGTCCTGCGCGATGAAATAGAGATTCAGGTGCCGCAGCAGCCGCCCCGTCGGCAGGTCGCGCGCGCCGGCACCCCAGCGGCTGAAGATGCTTTCCTTGGTGGCATTGAGGGCCGCCACCAGGCGGCCGTTCGTCTGCGCCAGCGCCAGGCGCCGCCGCTCCACGTCAACGCCGCGCACCGGCTCGAACAGGCTGGCCTTGAGCCGGAGGTAGGCGCCCAGCTGGTCGTAGAGCTCCGCCAGGTTCTGCCGCACCCTCTGGTGCGGGAACGCCGCGCACCACAGCAGCGACAGCAGCGCATACCACGCCGCGCCGGACAGCAGCAGCAGCGGCACCTGCCACGGGCCGCCGGCCGGCACATGCCCGGCCACCGAGCCCGGGGAAGCGCTGATGGCCGCGTAGAGCGCCAGGATCACGGTCGCCGACGCGATGGCCCGGTAGCGCTCGCCGATGGCACCCAGCATCGTGAAGCCAAAGGTGGAACATGCCAGGCCCGCCACGAACCAGGCCGGGTGCGGCAGCAGCAGTTCCACGGAGAACGCCGCCAGCGCGAAGCACGCGAGCATGACCAGCACCGCGCGCAGGCGCCCGCGCCAGCTGTCGTCGGTCTCGGCGATCGCGCTGGCGATGATGCCCAGGAAGAGCGGCGTCACCAGCGCCACCTGGTCACGCCACCAGCACAGCGCCATCACGCCGCTCAGCGCGATGAAAACGCGCAGGCTATAGACGAAGGCGTCCTGCGCCCACAGCCGGCGCAGCCAGCCGGCCCGCCCACGCTCCGCCGCCGGGCCCGCGGCCGCGGCCATCGTGGTTGTCGTTGTTCTCAGTTCCATTCACGCTGCCTTCGCCGGTGTCCCTGCACGGCGCCATCGCGTGCCGGCACCATCGTGAGCAAGAAGCAGGCCCGGGCCTTCAGCCGGTATTGCGCAGACCCGCCGCAATGCCGTTGATGCAGATGTGGATACCGGTCTGCACGCGCTCGCTGCCTTCGCCCGCGCGCCAGCGCCGCACCAGTTCCACCTGCAGGTGGTGCAGCGGATCGATGTAGGGGAAGCGGTGGCGGATCGAGCGCGCCAGCGCCGTGTTGTGCGCCAGCCGCTGCCGGTCGCCGGTGATGCGCGCCAGCGCATCCACCGTGCGCTGCCATTCGGCCTCGATGGCGCCGAACACCTTGCGCCGCAGGCGCGCATCCGCCACCAGTTCGCTGTAGCGCGACGCCAGCGCCAGGTCGCTCTTGGCCAGCACCATGTCCATGTTGGACAGCAGCGTGCGGAAGAACGGCCACTGCCGGTACATCTTCTGCAGCAGCGCCATGCGGGCCTTCGGGTCCTCGCCCGCCGCCTTCACGAAGGCCTCCACGGCCGATCCGAAACCGTACCAGCCCGGCAGCGTGAGCCGGCACTGGCCCCAGCTGAACCCCCAGGGAATGGCGCGCAGGTCCTCGATCTTCTGGCTCGGCTTGCGCGAGGCCGGGCGCGAGCCGATGTTGAGCTCGGCGATCTCCCGGATCGGCGTGGAGTTGAAGAAATAGTCGGCGAAGCCCGGGGTGTCGTACACCAGCGCCCGGTAGGCCGCCATGCTCGCCTGCGAGAGTTCGGCTGCGGCCTCGTGGAACGCCTTGGTGGCGGGCTTGGTGGGTTGCAGCAGCGTGGCCTCCAGCGTGGCGGCCACCAGCGTCTCCAGGTTGCGCCGGCCGATCTCCGGGTTGGCATATTTGGAGGCGATCACCTCGCCCTGCTCGGTCAGGCGGATCTGCCCGCGCACCGTGCCGGGCGGCTGCGCCAGGATGGCCTGGTAGCTCGGGCCGCCGCCGCGCCCCACCGTGCCGCCGCGGCCGTGGAAGAGCCGCAGGCGGATGCGGTGGCGCGCCTCCAGCACGTCGAACAGTTCCACCAGTGCGATCTCGGCGCGGTACAGCTCCCAGTTGCTGGTGAAGATGCCGCCGTCCTTGTTGCTGTCGGAGTAGCCCAGCATGATGTCCTGCTCGGCCCCGCCGCGCTGCACCATGGCCGCGAAGCCCGGCACCTCGTACAGCGCCCGCATGATGGGCTGCGCGTTGCGCAGGTCGCCGATGGTCTCGAAAAGCGGCACCACGATCAGGTCGGCGCGCGCATCGGCGCCGTCCAGCGTGCCGTGCATCAGGCCCACCTCCTTCTGCAGCAGCAGCACCTCGAGCAGATCGCTCACCGTCTCGGTGTGGCTGATGATGTAGTGCCGGATGGCCTGGGCGCCGTAGCGGTCGCGCATGCGCCGCGCCGTCTCGAAGATGGCGATCTCGCCGCGCGTGTGCTCCGAATACTCCGCTCCCACCACGCGCAGAGGCCGGGCGTCGCAGAGCAGGCGCACCAGCAGGGCCTGGCGTGCATCCTCCGGCAGGGCCGCGTAATCGGTCTCGATCCGCGCCGTGCCCAGCAGCTCCGCCACCACGCGCTCGTGCTGGTCGGAGCTCTGCCGCAGGTCCACCGTGGCCAGGTGGAAGCCGAACACCTCCACGGCCCGCACCAGCGGATGCAGACGCTGCGCCGCCAGGGTCGCCCCGCGGTGCGACCGCAGCGAGGCCTCGATGACGCGCAGGTCCGCCAGGAACTCCGAGGCATCGCCGTACGGGTTCTGGGGCGCCACGGCATGGCGCGCCGCCTCGCCGCCCGTCAGTTCACGCAGCGTGGCCGCCAGGCGTGCATAGATGCCGGTGAGAGCACGGCGGTAGGGTTCGTCCTGGCGGTGCTCGCTGGTGTCGGGCGAGCGCTCGGCGAGCTGCTGCATCTCGGGGGAGACCTGCACCAGCCGTGCCGACAGCGACAACTCGCCGCCCAGGTAATGCACCTCGGTCAGGTAGTGGCGCAGGGCCACCTCGGCCTGGCGGCGCAGCGCGAGCGCCAGCGTTTCGGCGCTCACGTTGGGATTGCCGTCGCGGTCGCCGCCGATCCACTGGCCCATGCGCAGGAAGCTCGCCACCGGCTGGCTGCCCAGCGCCCGTTCCAGGTCCTCGTACAGGCGCGGGATCTCGCGCAGGAAGGTCGATTCGTAATAAGAGAGCGCGTTCTCGATCTCGTCGGCCACCGTGAGCTTCGAGTAGCGCAGCAGCCGGGTCTGCCACAGCTGCGCGACGCGGGCGCGCAGCCGCGCCTCGTTGGCCGCCAGTTCGCGCGGCGTGAGCGCATCGCGGGCGGACTTGTAGAACAGCCCCCGCGCCTGGATTTCGTCGCGCTCGGCCAGCAATTCGGCGATGTCGCGCTCCGCATCCAGGATGCTCTTGCGCTGCACCTCCGTCGGGTGCGCGGTCAGCACCGGCGACACGTAGCTGCGCGCCAGCGTCTGCGCCACCGTGCGCGGCGCGATGCCCGCCCAGCGCAGCCGGGCCAGCGCCACCTCGATGCTGCCTTCCTGCGTGCTGCCGGCCCGCTCGTGGACGGTGCGGCGCCGGATGTGGTGCCGATCCTCGGCGAGGTTCGCCAGGTGGCTGAAGTAGGTGAAGGCGCGGATCACGCTCACCGTCTGGTCGCCCGACAGGCCCTTGAGCAGCTTCTTGAGCGCCTTGTCCGCCTCCTGGTCCGCATCGCGACGGAAGGCCACCGACAGCTTGCGCACCTGCTCCACCAGGTCGTAGGCGGCCACACCCTCCTGCTCGCGGATCACATCGCCCAGGATGCGCCCGAGCAGGCGGATGTCCTGGATCAGCGGCTGGTCCTTGTCGGCGCGGCGTCCGGGCGACGGAGCGGCCTGCGGCTCGGACACGGGATCGGTCTTGCGGGAAGGCGTCGCATTCATGCGGAAAGGTCTCCTGGAGGCGCCCCGGCGGAACGACGGGTGCTGCGGCGCAGCATGCTAGCATCCCCGCCAGGCCCGCCGAGCCTTCCGCCCGCCCGGCCTGGAACATCGCGATGCACCCCACCTCCCCCTCCACGACCTCCGTCGCCTCCGCCCTCCCTCCCATCGTCATCGCCACGCGCGAAAGCCGCCTCGCGCTCTGGCAGGCCGAACATGTGCAGGCCCTGCTGCGTGCGCGCGGCCACGCCGTCGAACTGCTCGGCATGACCACCAAGGGCGACCAGATCCTCGACCGCACCCTGTCCAAGGTGGGCGGCAAGGGCCTCTTCGTGAAAGAGCTGGAAGTCGCGCTGGAAGAAGGCCGCGCCCACGTGGCCGTGCATTCGCTCAAGGACGTTCCCATGGAGCTGCCCGAGGGCTTCGAGCTGGCCTGCGTGATGGAGCGCGAGGATCCTCGCGATGCCTTCGTCTCGCCCCGCCACGCCTGCCTGGCCGACCTGCCCCAGGGTGCCGTGGTCGGCACCTCCAGCCTGCGCCGGCAGGTGCTGCTGCAGGCGCTGCGCCCCGACCTCGACATCCAGCCGCTGCGCGGCAACCTCGATACCCGCCTGCGCAAGCTCGACGAAGGCCAGTACGACGCCATCGTGCTCGCGGCCGCGGGCCTCAAGCGCCTGAGTCTGGAAGGCCGCATCCGTGCCCTGTTCGAGCCCGACGAGATGCTGCCGGCCGCCGGCCAGGGCGCACTGGGCCTGGAGGTGCGCTCCGAACGCCACGACCTGCTGCAGGCGGTGGCGCCGCTCGCCCACCAGGCCACCTGGCTCTGCGTGGCAGCCGAGCGCGCCGTGAGCCGTGCCCTGGGTGGCAGCTGCTCCGTGCCGCTCGCGGCCCACGGCCGGTGGATGGACGCCGGCACCCTGCGCCTGGACGGCGCCTGGGGCGACCCCGAAGGCATCCGCCCCCTGGTGCGCGTGCAGGTGTCCGCGCCGGTCGCCTCCCTGCCCGAAGCCGAGGCGCTCGGCTCCGCCGTCGCGGCGCGGCTGCGCGCGGACGGTGCGCAGATCCCGGCCTGACCGCCGCGCCCGCCCACCGAGCCCGCGTCCACCCGTGCACCGCGCCCCCCCGCCTCCGGCCCCACGCCGCGCCATCGTCACCCGCCCGGAGCGCGACGCCACGCAGTGGGTCGTGCACCTGCATGCGCGCGGCATCGACGCCGTGGCCCTGCCCCTCATCGCCATCCGGGGATGCGCCCATCCGGAAGCCCGCGCAGCACTGCAGGCTGCCCGCGAGGCCTGGCCCCGATGGCGCGCGGTCATGTTCGTGAGCAGCAACGCGGCCCACTATTTCTTTGATCCGCCAGGAACGGGTGCCACACTCTTCGCCGGCGCTCCGGCCGCGCTGCCGCGGATCTGGGCGCCGGGCCCCGGCACCGCCCAGGCGCTGCGGCAGGCCGGCGTGCCCGCGGAAGCCATCGACCGGCCCGCGCCCGATGCCACGCAGTTCGACTCCGAGTCCCTCTGGGCACAGGTGGCGCCGCAGGTGCGGCAGGGCGACCGCATCCTCATCGTGCGCGGCGCTCAGGCCGACGGCGACGGCACCGACGCCGTCGCAGGCACGGGGCGCGAATGGCTCGCGCAACGGATCGCCGCGGCCGGAGGGCAAGCCGAATTCGTCGCAGCCTATGAACGCGGCGCCCCCGACTTCAGCGCAGAGCAACTGGCCCTCGCCCGCGCCGCGGCCACGGACGGCTCGCTCTGGCTTTTCAGCAGTTCCGAGGCCGTGGCCCACCTGGGCGCAGCGCTGCCCGGGCAGGACTGGTCCGGAGCGCGCGCGCTCGCCACCCACCCCCGCATCGCGCAGGCCGCGCAGGACGCCGGCTTCGGGGCCGTGCGCCAATGCCGCCCGGCCCTGAACGACGTGGTCGCATCGATAGAATCCCACCCATGAGTTCCGAGCCCCACCACGCACCTTCCGCGCCTCCCGCAACCCCGGCGCCCCAGGCCTCCGGCGTGCAGCGCGCCGTGCTGACGCTGCTCGGCGTCGTGGCCGTCGCCGGCCTCGCGACCAGCGTCATGCTGTGGCAGCGCCTCGGCAGCATCCAGGAGCAGCTCGCACGCCAGTCGGCCGATGCGGGCGCACAATCCATCGAAGCCCGCACCCTCGCCAACCAGGCGCTGGACATGGCGCGCGACGTATCGGCGCGCATCGCCGTGAACGAAACCCGCGTGAGCGAAGTCGCCCTGCAGCGCAGCCAGCTCGAGGAACTCATGCAGAGCCTCTCGCGCTCGCGCGACGAGAACCTCGTGGTGGACATCGAATCCGCGCTGCGCCTCGCGCAGCAGCAGGCCCAGCTCACCGGCAGCCTGGAGCCCGTGATGGCCGCGCTCAAGAGCGCCAGCCAGCGCATCGAGCGGGCCGCCCAGCCGCGCCTGGCCCCCGTGGCGCGCGCCATCGGCCGTGACCTCGACCGCGTGGGCTCGGCGCAGGTCACCGACACGGCCGGCCTGCTGGCCCGTCTGGACGATCTCATGCGCCAAGTAGACGATCTGCCCCTGCAGAACGCCGTCGCGCAGGCCGCAGCCACGCGGCGCATGAATGCCGCGGCCCGCCCGTCCGAGGGCCCGGCGGCGGCCGGCGCCGACGGCAGCCTGCCCTGGTGGCAAGCCACGCTGCAGCGCAGTTGGGAAGTCGTGCGGGACGAGGCCCGCCAGTTGCTGCGCGTCACCCGGATCGACCGCCCGGAGGCCATCCTGATCGCCCCCGACCAGGCCTTCTTCCTGCGCGAAAACCTCAAGCTCCAGCTGATGAACGCCCGCCTCGCGCTGCTCGCGCGCCAGTACGAATCGGCACGCGCCGACCTCTCCGCCGCGAACAACGCACTGGGCCGGTACTTCGATCCCGCAGCGCGCCGCACGCAGACGGCGGCCACGGTGCTGCAGCAGGCACAGGTCCACCTCAAGGGCGCGGCCCTGCCCACGCTGGACGAAACCTTCGCCGCGCTGGCCACCGCCGCCGCCGGCCGCTGACCCGCGCAGGAGACCACCGACCCATGCGCGCAGCACTCTGGTTCCTGGTACTTTTCGGCACGGCCGTGGCCGCCGCCCTGTTCGCGGGCAACAACCAGGGCACCGTGACCCTGTTCTGGCCACCCTACCGCGTGGACCTGTCGCTCAACTTCGTGCTGCTGCTGTTCTTCGGCGGCTTCGCGATCCTCTATGCCGCACTGCGCGCGCTGTCCGCGCTGCTCGAACTGCCGGGCCAGGCACGGCGCTGGCGCGTGCAGCAGAAAGAACGCTCCATGCACGCGGCCCTGCTCGACGCGCTTTCGCAGCTGCTGGCCGGGCGCTTCCTGCGCTCGCGCAAGGCCGCCATGGCCGCCCTCGCCCAGGAAAACGCCCTGGAAGCCGCCGGAGAAGCCGTGCCGCACGGGCGCCAGCTGCGCACGCTGGCCCACCTCGTCGCCGCCGAAAGCTCCCACGCCCTGCAGGACCGCGCCACCCGCGAGGCCCACCTGCGCAACGCTCTGGACAACATCCCGGCCCGCGCCCCGGTGAGCGAGCTGGAGCTGCGCGAAGGCGCCCAGCTGCGCGCCGCCCGCTGGTCGCTCGACGAACGCGACGCGGCCACCGCGCTCGAGCACCTCGCCGCCCTGCCCCAGGGCGCTGCACGGCGCACGCTGGCCCTGCGGGCGCGCCTCAAGGCCACACGCCTTTCGCACCAGACCCAGGAGGCGCTGGAAACCGCCCGCCTGCTCGGCAAGCACCGAGCCTTCTCACCCGCCGCGGCGCAGAGCATCGTGCGCGGGCTCGCCATCGAACTGCTCAACGGCGCGCACGACCCCGCCCAGCTGCAGCAGACCTGGATGGCGTTCGAGCCGGCGGAGCGCGCCATGCCCGAACTGGCCATCCATGCCGCACAGCGCCTCACCGCCCTGGGCGGCGACCACGGCCAGGTGCGTACCTGGCTGCTGCCCGCGTGGGACCGCATGGTGGACGCCGCCGATCCGCTGCCCGACGCGCATGCGCTCAAGCTCGTGCGCGTGCTGGAAAGCAACCTCGACGCGCTCGACGCGGCCTGGCTGGCGCGCATCGAATCCGCCCAGCAGGCCAATCCGCGCGATGCGCGCCTGCAGTACCTGTCCGGCATGGCCTGCCTGCGCCGCCAGCTCTGGGGCAAGGCCCAGCAGTTGTTCACCCAGGCCGCCCAGCAGCTCGACGAAGGCCCGCTGCGCTGCCGCGCCTGGCGCCACCTCGCCGAGCTCGCGGAACAGCGCGGCGACACGGAAGCCGCCGCCACGGCCTGGAAGCACGCCGCACTCGCCTCCTGAGCCGCGGCCTGGCGACCGCCGCGGATGGCGGCCGGGGCTCTCTTGCACCGGTCAGCCCGCGGCCTCCAGTGCGCCGCCGAGATTCCAGCGCCCATCCTCCCAGGTCCAGGCCATCTGCGGAGCCAGCGCCCGCAGGAAATGCCGGTCGTGCGACACCACCACCATCGCCCCGGTGAACGATGACAGCGCCTCCTGCAGCGCCTGCACCGCGCGGGCATCCAGGTGATTGGAGGGCTCGTCCAACAGCAGCAGTTGCGCGGGCGCGCCACCCCACAGGGCACAGGCCAGCGCCGCACGCACGCGCTCACCACCGCTGAGGCTGCCGGACAGGCGCAACACGCGGTCCGCATCCAGGCCGAGCTGCGCCAGGCGCGTGCGCAGTTCCGCCGTGGGCAGCGGCGATTCCGCCAGTGCGAGCTCCTCCATCACGCTGTGCTCCGGCGGCAACAGGCCCCCGGCATCCTGGTCCAGCCAGACCGCGCGCACCAGGCAGTCAGCGCGGCCCGCCGCCGGTGGCACGTGCCCGGCCAGCATGCGCAGCAGCGTGCTCTTGCCGCAGCCATTGGGCCCGGTCACGGCGATGCGCACCGGCCCGCTCCAGACCCCGTCGAGCGGCGCCCGTGGCCCGAACGGCGGCACCGCCCCCTCCAGCCGCAGCACCGGCTTGCCTGCCGGGACAGCGCTGGCAGGCAGCGGCAGCGCCACGGCCGCTTCCACCCCCACCCGGGCGAATGCCTCGCGCACGGTTTCCTGCAGCCGTTCACGCGCCTGCTGCCGGCGCACGTCCTCCCGCCCCGCATGCGCTTCGGCCTGGTCCTTCATGCGGTCCAGCACCAGGGGCGACTGATTCGCCACCCGGCGTGCCGCAGCCCCGCGCGCGTTGCGCCGCGCCTGGGCCTCCTGCTGGCGGCGCAGTTCCCGCATCGCGCCATCGCGACGTACTCGCGCCTGCCGCAGCGCTTCGTGTGCGGCCTGGGTTTCGACCGCCTTCTGTGCGGCATACGCGCTCCAGCCGCCACCGTACAGCCGCAGGCCGTGTGGTGACAGTTCCGCGATGCGGTCCGCGCACTCCAGCAGCGCCCGGTCGTGGCTCGCCAGAAGCACGGCCCGTGGCCCGCCACGCCCGCTGTCCAGCGCCTGCTGCAGCCAGCGTCGTGCTTCGCCATCCAGGTGGTTGGTAGGCTCGTCCAGCAGCAGCACCTCGGCCTGCGAAAAAAAGGCTCCGGCCAGCGCGACGCGCACACGCTCTCCGCCGCTGAGATGGTTGGTATCGGCATCGCCCTGCAGGTGGCCGAGCCCGGCCCCCTCCAGCGCCTGCCGCCAGCGGGCGGGCCAATCCCAGCGGCCGTCCGCCAGAAGCAGGTCCTCGGCGGTGCCCTGGCCGCACTCCAGCCTCTGCAATGCCTCCAGTTCGCGGTCGAGGCCTGCCAGTGCGGCCAGGGTCGTGCCCGGCGGATGCTGGCCCACGGCCCGCAATGTCCCCGTGCACAGCACAGTGCCGGAAGACGGCTGCAACGCGCCGGCCGCGATCGACAGCAGCACGCTCTTGCCCACGCCGTTGTCGCCCACCAGGCCGGTGATGCCGGGCGGCAGGCTCAACGCCGACGGCTCGTCCCACAGCGGCTCGCTGCCGGGAGGGCACCACTGCACCTGCCGCAGATGGAGTCTCGAGGCCGCCCCCTCCGCGCCATGGGAGGACAAGGTCGGGTCGGAAAAGGAAGAGGCAGCGCGCGGTGCGCTGCGGGAAGAAAGCGGACGGTTGTCCGCATTGAAGGTCGCCATGCCGGGCACTCCAAGCCATCGTGATCGGCCACCCCGCAACAAAAAGGGATGGAACGGATGGGAGGGGGCTCACAGGCGCATCGGCGGATACCTCGAAAGAGAAGAGAAGAGAAGAGAAGCGTATGGACAACACGCGGCCAGAAAAGGCCTTGGCTGCCGACTATACGTCCGCCCCGGGGCCTTGTGCAAGTTGCTCTATATGAAACCAATTACGGATAGTACAATCGCCCCATCCATCCCAAGGAGACAGCCATGAGCGCACTGCCCCGCCCCGACCTGGCCACCCTGCCCCCGCCCGCCGCCGTGCAGCAACTGCACCACTACGCCTACCGCGCACGCGACGCGGAAGAAACGCGGCATTTCTACGAAGACATCCTCGGCCTGCCGCTCTACCACATCATCCAGAGCGACTACGTGCCCAGCACTGGCGAATACTGCCCCTACACGCACTTCTTCTTCCGTCTGCGGGACGGCTCCTTCATCGCCTTCTTCGACCTGGGCGACGATGTGAAACCCGAGCCCTCCCCCAACACGCCCGCCTGGGTCAACCACATCGCCTTCCGCGTCGATACGGTCGAGGAACTGGAAAACACCAAGGCCCGCCTGCAGGCGCACGGCGTCGAGGTGCTCGGCGTGACCGACCACCACATCTTCAAGAGCATCTATTTCTTCGACCCGAACGGCATCCGGCTCGAGCTGGCCGCCCAGCTGGCCGACGAGGAGCACATGGCCAAGGACAGCAAGGTGGCCCACCAGCGCCTTGCCGAATGGACGGCCCGCAAGGAGCAATGGCGCCGCGAGCGCGCCGAAGGCAAGTCGGCGGCCCCGCTCAAGCCCCAGTCCAACGACCGGCCGGAGTACGTGCCGGGCACCTCCGCCTGAAACAGGCGCCAAGGCAGGCCAGCCGGCCTGCCGCCCAGCCTGGGGCGTAGGCAGCGCCGCAGCCGGAGCTCAGCCTTCTGCCTGGTGCATGCGCATCACCTGGTGGCGCTGCCAGTAGGCACCCACCACGGCCTTGAACCGGTCCTTCTCGGACCGCATGCCTGCCAGCGCGATCTTGGTCGTGCGGTGCCGCAGCAGGTGCTTTTCAGGGTGCGTGACCACCAGCGCGTTCGTGAACGCGCTCTCGCTGAACTGCAGCGCCTTCACGGCGTCCCAGGGCACATGCTGGCCGCCCCGTGTGGCGCGGATGCCATCGATGCTCACCTCCACCGCATGGCCGCCCTTCACCCCGAACGACTGCGGCGGAAAGTACTGCAGCACGACCGCCCGCTCCGCATCGTTCGCGGGCTCGTAGCGGTAGGCCAGGCTGCGTTCGTGGTTTTCCGCGAAGGCCGCCTCGTATTCCGACCACAGCCTCGACTCGATCGCC
Organism: Paracidovorax avenae; assembly: GCA_003029925.1. Taxonomy (GTDB): domain Bacteria; phylum Pseudomonadota; class Gammaproteobacteria; order Burkholderiales; family Burkholderiaceae_C; genus Paracidovorax; species Paracidovorax avenae_A. The sequence goes on from CP028296.1 coordinate 3,652,968, forward strand.
TCGGCCGTGAGGATGTCCTGCGCCCAGGTGGATGCGGGCGCACGCCGCACGATGGCGCCATAGTCGGCCTCGGCCAGCGACACCCCCACGCGCCCGATGCGCTCGGGCATGGGTGGATGCGAATCGAAGGGGTGCGGCACGCGGGCCGAGCGCATGGCTTCGGCAAAACCGGGCGACTCCGCATAGGGCCCGAGCCCCTGAGCGATGAAGCCCGCGATGCCGAGCGCCTGGCCGTGGCGCTGGTCCCGGCCGAACAGGTCTTCCTCGATGCGGTGCCGGTACTGCGCGTAGGCGGCGATCTTCACGAGCGACCGGGCGATGCCCTCGGGCGACACCGCCTCCGCGGCCGTGCGGTCGGCCCGGAATTCGCGCTCGCGGCTGTCCCGCGCAAGGGCGATCTCGAAGATGGTGCGATAGAGGGTGAGCAGCGGCGACGCCAGCGCCGACAGGCCGCCCTCGCGCACCGCATGCAGGTAGTGGTCGAACTGCACCAGTTTCGGGCCCAGGCGCGCGCTGCTGCGCGTATCGCCGCCGCCCAGGTGGGCCAGTTCGTGCGCCAGCACCGCATCGGCCTCGTGCTGGTCCAGCACCCGCAGCAGCGGGAGGCTGACGAACAGCGTGCGCCCCGTGAGTTCGCGCCCCTGCACCGTCAGCGGCGCCTCGGTCACGAAGAAATTGGCATCGATGCCGCCCACGATGTGGCGCGGAGGCTCCGTGCCCAGGCGCGCGGCCAGGGCACGCACCCGCTGCCAGAGTTGCGGTGCGTCGGCTTCCGCGATGGTCTCGCCCGTCACCGCGTTGTCCCGCGGCAGCCTGCGGAAGATCGCCGCCACGGCCAGGTAAACGGCGACGGCCATTCCCAGCGCCACCACGAGGATGAGCTTGGGCGAGTACCGGTGGAAGAAGAATGCCGGCACCCAGAACGCCAGCCAGGTGAGCATGGCACCCTGCACGACCAGCGAAGCCGCACTCGCCCAGGTGGTGAGCCGCCATCCCGCCACGAAGCTCGCATACTGCAGCGGCCGGTTCACGAACGCCAGCGCCCCCAGCCCGAGCGCGGCGAGCAGCAGTGCGGCGCCGGCCACGAGCGTCGCAGCCGACAGCCGGCGGGCCAGATCGAATTGCCACCCGGGCGAAAAACGGCCGCACAGGCCCTCGCGCACCGCGGCGACGCGCGGATGCGTGTCATGGCAGGCGCCGGACGGTGGATGACTGCGGAAGAACGCCCGCTGGGCCTCCTTCTCGGCCGCGGACATCGACACCTCGGCATCGATGCGGCGCTCGATATCCGCCAGGAAGCGGGCATCTTCCGTGCCCTGCACATGACGCACGAAAAGCAGGGTCGCGGCGGGCACCAGGAAGAGGGAAAGCAGGGTGAGCAGGGCCACTTTCAGGAGGCCCTTGCGGAATGCGGAAGACGGATTCATCGGTACTGCGCTTTGTAGGAATGGTTTTCATCACCGGGTGGCCCCCTCCGGGCCGCCGCAGGTGGCGGAGCCGCGAATTATTCGCAGCCGGCGCGGCGCGGTCCACCGCCGGTACGTAACAAAACGAGACACCGCCCGCGGCGTGCCCCCCGGAGCCGGGCCCGTAGAATCCCCCGTTCAGCCCATTTCCCACGCGACAGCGCCTCTTTGCAGAGGCGCCGCACCTGCCCGTTTCCACGCCCATGAGCTCGCCCCTGCACCAGCCCGGCCTTGAAAGCCTGTCCAAGTCCTTCGAACCCTCTGCCCTGGAAGCCCGCTGGGGCCCCGAGTGGGAGCGCCGGGGCTACGGCGCGGCGGGCTGCCGCGGCACCGGCGCACCGGATGCCGGCGCCGCGGCCCGCGGCGAGAACTTCGCCATCCAGCTGCCGCCGCCCAACGTGACCGGCACGCTGCACATGGGCCATGCGTTCAACCAGACCATCATGGACAGCCTGGCGCGCTACCACCGCATGCGGGGCCACAACACGCTGTGGGTGCCGGGCACCGACCACGCCGGCATCGCCACGCAGATCGTGGTGGAGCGCCAGCTGCAGGAACAGGGCGTGAGCCGCCACGACCTGGGCCGCGAGGCCTTCACCCGCAAGGTCTGGGAATGGAAGGAAAAGAGCGGCAACACCATCACCACGCAGATGCGCCGCCTGGGCGACAGCGTGGACTGGAGCCGCGAATACTTCACCATGGACGACAAGCTCTCGAAGGTCGTCACCGACACCTTCGTGCGCCTTTATGAGCAGGGCCTGATCTACCGCGGCAAGCGCCTCGTGAACTGGGACCCGGTGCTGCAGTCCGCCGTGTCCGACCTGGAAGTGGAAAGCGAAGAGAAGGACGGCTCGCTCTGGCACATCGCCTACCCGCTCACGGATGGTTCCGGCAGCCTCACGGTGGCCACCACGCGGCCCGAGACCATGCTGGGCGACGTGGCCGTGATGGTCCACCCCGAGGACGAGCGCTACACGGCGCTGGTCGGCAAGACCGTCACCCTGCCCCTGGTAGGCCGCGAGATCCCCATCATCGCCGACGCCTACGTCGACAGGGAATTCGGCACCGGCGTCGTCAAGGTCACGCCCGCGCACGACCCCAACGACTACCAGGTGGGCCAGCGCCACGGCCTGCCCATGATCGTGGTGCTGACCCTGCAGGCCACCATCAACGAGAACGCCCCCGAGAAATACCGCGGCATGGACCGCTTCGTGGCCCGCAAGGCCATCGTGGCCGACCTGGAGGCCGCCGGTGCCCTGGTCGAGACCAGGAAGCACAAACTCATGGTCCCCATCTGCACCCGCACGGGCCAGGTGGTCGAGCCCATGCTGACGGACCAGTGGTTCGTCGCCATGAGCGAGGTGGGCAAGGGCGACCCGACGGGCAAGTCGATCGCCCAGAAGGCCATCGATGCCGTGGCCTCCGGCCAGGTGCAGTTCGTGCCCGAGAACTGGGTCAACACCTACAACCAGTGGATGAACAACATCCAGGACTGGTGCATCAGCCGCCAGCTCTGGTGGGGCCACCAGATCCCGGCGTGGTACGACGAGGCCGGCAAGGTCTACGTGGCCCGCAGCGAGGCCGACGCCCAGGCCCAGGCCGGCGCGGGCGCGAAGCTCACGCGCGATGCCGACGTGCTGGACACCTGGTATTCCTCCGCGCTCGTGCCCTTCTCGTCGCTCGGCTGGCCCGAAGCGCTGGACGACACTTCCGCGACGAAAGACTACGACCTCTACCTGCCCTCCTCCGTGCTGGTCACGGGCTACGACATCATCTTCTTCTGGGTCGCCCGGATGATCATGATGAGCACGCACTTCACGGGCCGCGTGCCGTTCAAACACGTTTACATGCACGGTCTCGTGCGCGACGCCCAGGGCAAGAAGATGTCCAAGTCCGAGGGCAACGTGCTCGATCCGGTGGACCTGATCGACGGCATCGCGCTCGAGCCCCTGCTGGAAAAGCGCACCACCGGCCTGCGCCGCCCCGAGACCGCGCCCCAGGTGCGCAAGAACACGCAGAAGGAATTCCCCGAAGGTATTCCCGCCTACGGTGCCGACGCGCTGCGCTTCACCTTCGCCGCGCTCGCCAGCCTGGGCCGCAGCATCAACTTCGACAGCAAGCGCTGCGAGGGCTACCGCAATTTCTGCAACAAGCTCTGGAACGCCAGCCGCTTCGTGCTGATGAACTGCGAAGGCCACGACTGCGGCCTCTCGGACCACACCCAGGCCGACTGCGACGGCGGCTACCTGCAGTTCAGCCAGCCCGACCGCTGGATCGTCTCCGCCCTGCAGAAGGTGGAGGCGGAAGTCGCCAGGGGCTTCGAGGACTACCGTCTCGACCACGTCGCCCAGGCCATCTACGAATTCGTCTGGAACGAGTTCTGCGACTGGTACCTGGAGATCGCCAAGGTGCAGATCCAGACCGGCAGCGAAGCGCAGCAGCGCGCCACGCGCCGCACGCTGATCCGCACGCTGGAAACCATCCTGCGCCTCGCGCACCCGCTGATCCCGTTCATCACCGAAGAACTCTGGCAGAAGGTCGCCCCGGTGGCCGGCCGCGAGGGCGCGTCGGTCAGCGTCGCCCCCTATCCGCAGGCCCAGCCCGAGCGCATCGACGAGGTCGCCATCGCCCACGTCGGCCGCCTCAAGGCCCTGGTCGATGCCTGCCGCACGCTGCGCGGCGAAATGAACGTCTCCCCCGCCACCCGGCTGCCGCTCTACGCCGTCGGCGACGCCGACTTCATGCGCGCGGCCGCGCCGTCACTGCAGGCACTGGCCAAGCTCAGCGAAGTCAAGGTGTTCGACGACGAAGCCACCTGGGCCACCGCCGCACAGGCCGCGCCCGTGGCCGTTGTCGGCGAGGCCCGCCTGTGCCTGCACATGGAAATCGACGTGGCTGCCGAGAAGGCACGCCTTTCCAAGGAGATCGCCCGCATCGAGGGCGAGATCGCCAAGGCGCGCGGCAAGCTCGCGAACGAGGCCTTCGTCGCCAAGGCGCCGCCGGCCGTCATCGAGCAGGAGCAGAAGCGCGTCGCGGACTTCGGCGCCACGCTCGAACGCCTGCGCGACCAGCTCGCGCGGCTGGGGTGAGCCGGGAAACCGCACCTCGTGGCGCTCCGCAATGGTGGGCGCTGCGGGTGTAACCAGGTGCAGTTTCAGTTGAAGGCCTACGGTGGCGCCCCCACCCTCCTTCGATAATGATCCAACTTCGAAACGAGGAATCTTCAATGAGCGACAACTCCGCGATCCGCAAAGCCGTCTTCCCCGTGGCAGGGCTGGGAACCCGCTTCCTGCCCGCCACGAAGGCATCCCCCAAGGAGATGCTGCCGGTGGTGGACAAGCCGCTGATCCAGTACGCCGTCGAAGAGGCCTATTCGGCCGGCATCCGCCACATGATCTTCGTCACCGGCCGCAGCAAGCGCGCCATCGAGGACCACTTCGACACCGCCTACGAGCTGGAAAACGAACTGGAGGCCGCCGGCAAGAACGAACTGCTGCAGCTCGTGCGCTCGGTCGCCCCCAATGACATGGACTGCGCCTTCGTGCGCCAGCCGCGCTCCCTGGGCCTGGGCCATGCCGTGCTTTGCGCCGAGCCGCTCGTGGGCCGCGAACCCTTCGCCGTGCTGCTCGCAGACGACCTCATGGTCGGCCTCCCCGGCGGCCAGCCCGTCATGGCGCAGATGGCGGCCGCCTTCCGCAAGCAGGGCCGCTCGCTGCTGGCCGTGCAGGAAGTGCCGCAGGACCAGGTGCGCCGCTACGGCATCGTGGCCGGCGAGCCCGCTGGCGGCCCGCTGATCCGCATCGAGCGCATCGTCGAGAAACCGGCCCCCGAAGATGCACCCTCGCGCATGGGCGTGGCCGGCCGCTACATCCTCACGCCCGGCGTGTTCGACGAGATCCGCAACCAGCCTCAGGGCGTGGGCGGCGAGATCCAGCTCACCGACGCCATCGCGCGCCTCATGACCCGCGAAGCCGTCTATGCGTTCCGCTACGAAGGCAAGCGCTATGACTGCGGCAGCAAGGAAGGCTTCCTGGAAGCCACTGTGGAACTCGCGCTGCAGCACCCCCAGGTGGGCGCCGCCTTCCGCGAGTACCTCAAGACCGTGGAAATCTGAGCCGCGGATCAGGCAAGCACTCGCTGCCATCGAAAAAAGGCGCTCCAGGGGAGCGCCTTTTTGCTGGCCTCGCCCCTTGCTCGGGGCATGGCGGCATTCAGGGGCTCAGCGCCGCCGCAGCACGTGGGTGTATTCCTCGCCCGCCGTGCTCTGGTCCAGCAGCTCGTTGCCGGTCTGCTTCGCGAACGCCTGGAAGTCGCGCAGCGAGCCGTTGTCGGTGGACACCACCTTGAGCACCTCGCCGCTTGCCATGGAGGCGAGCGCCTTCTTGGCCTTCAGGATGGGCAGTGGGCAGTTGAGCCCGCGGGTGTCGATTTCCTTGTGGATGTGCATCGTCGTCGGCTTCCTGGCGAAGAGAGAAAGAATTCTAGAGCGGCCCGGGCTGCGCCAGCCCTGCAGCCGGGTCTGCAACGGTGCCCGCCTGCACCCGGGCAGCGGGTGCGGGCGCTTCGCTGCGCTGGCCCGGCCACTCCATGAACGTGGGCTCGATGCCGCGGCCGCGCAGCCAGTCGGCCAGCGCCTGGCCGGTGCCGGCGGGCCAGCACCGCAGGTTCTCCGGCGCGATCAGCCGGTAGTCCACCAGTTCGGGCGACAGCCGCACCGTGCCGTGCGCCACCGCATGGTAGGCCACGATGACCTGGTTCATGCGCTGGAAGTCGTACACCCCGATCAGCGACAGCGCGCTCACGTCGAGGTTCGTCTCTTCCTTCACCTCGCGCACGATGCCTTCCTGCGGCGACTCGCCCGCCTCCATGAAGCCGGTGATCAGCGCAAAGGCCTTGTGCTCCCACGCCGCATTGCGCGCCAGCAGCACGCGCCCGTCCAGCTCGACGACCGCAGCCAGCACCGGCGTGGGATTGTTCCAGTGCGTCCAGCCACAGGCGGGGCAGCGCAGCCGCTGCCGCTCCCCGCCGTCCTCCATGGCGGTGACCCAGGCCAGCGGCGTGGCGCACTGGGTGCAGAAACGCGGTTCGGAGTGCATGGTGCAGTTGCCGGCCGGGCCGCTCAGGCGGGAAACACCCCGGTGGACAGGTAGCGGTCGCCCCGGTCGCACACGACAAAGACGACGGTCGCATCCCGCTCGCGCCGCGCGATCTCCTGCGCCGCCCAGCAGGCGCCCGCCGCGGAGATGCCCGCGAAGATGCCCTCCTCGCGCGCCAGCCGGCGGCACATGTCCTCGGCATCGTCCTGGCCGACATTGATCGTCTCGTCCACCGCGCGCGGATCGTAGATCTTGGGCAGGTATTCCTGCGGCCACTTGCGGATGCCCGGAATGCGCGACCCTTCCTTGGGCTGCGCACCGATGATCTGGATGGCGGGGTTCTTTTCCTTCAGGAAGCGCGACACGCCCGTGATCGTGCCGGTCGTGCCCATGGCGCTCACGAAGTGCGTGATGCGCCCGCCCGTCTGCTCCCACAGCTCGGGCCCGGTGGTTTCATAGTGGATGCGCGGATTGTCCGGGTTGGCGAACTGGTCGAGCACCACGCCCTTGCCCTGCCGCACCATGGCCTCGGCCAGGTCGCGCGCGTACTCCATGCCGCCGCTCTTGGGCGTGAGGATCAGCTCCGCGCCGAAAGCCTTCATCGTCTGCGCCCGCTCCACCGACAGGTCTTCCGGCATCACCAGCACCATCCGGTAGCCCTTGATCGCCGCCGCCATAGCGAGCGCAATGCCGGTGTTGCCCGAGGTGGCCTCGATCAGCGTGTCACCCGGCTTGATCTCCCCGCGCTCCTCCGCGCGCCGGATCATCGACAGCGCGGGCCGGTCCTTCACGGAACCCGCCGGGTTGTTGCCCTCCAGCTTGCCCAGCACGACCGTGCCGCGCTCGGCGTTCTCTCGCGCGCCGATGCGCTGCAGGGCGACCAGCGGCGTGCGGCCGATCGCGTCTTCGATGGTGGGGTACGTGGGAGAAGGGGTGGTAGCCATAGCCCCCTACTGTGCCATAATCCCGGGCTTCCTTCTTCGCGTCGCCCGGGTGGTGAAATTGGTAGACGCAGGGGACTCAAAATCCCCCGCCGCAAGGCGTGCCGGTTCGATTCCGGCCCCGGGCACCATGGCTGCAGCGCTATGGTTTTGGTAGCCTGTTCCGCATCAAGTTCCGCGCCTGTTCCGCAGCCGGCTTCGCGCAGCGCCCGTGGAGCGCATGTGTCCCGCCCTGTCTGGCAAGATTTCCCCTACCAGAATCGGGCAGCGGCAACGCTCAGGACGCCGCGAGCTTGTCGCGCAGCCGGAAGCCCAGCAGCGGCCAGATTTTCGCCACAGCGTTCTCTTTGGCGATCCGGCGGCCGATCTCGGCGTTGAAGTTCTCGGGCGATGCGCAGGCCGATTCGCCCGTCACCGTGAAGCCGTTGCGCAGCACCAGGACGCAGAAGGTCAGCAGTTCCAGAGACTTTGCTCGGCCTGCCGGGCTGGTGCC
>CP028296.1:3805392-3805721 GCA_003029925.1 Paracidovorax avenae
CGGTGATCGGCGGCGGCGCCGGCCAGGGCGAAACCGCAGCCACCGCGGGCCCCGTGAAGATCGTCTTCGACACGCCCACCACGGGCACCGCCACGCTGCCGGGCGACGTGCCGCGGCGTATTTCGCGCTACCAGTACGAAGACCCTGGCGTGCGGCTCACGCGCGACTCCATCGCCACCGACACGTTCGCCGCAGTGACGCAAAGCCGGAGAACGCCGCATTGGATCGACGTGAAAATGCAGGATGGCCAGTTCTCCATGCAGATCGAAACCAGTGCGGAGCGACTGAGCTCCTGCACCTACACCGGCAACGTTCAGCCTGCAGGCTCG
>CP028296.1:3862798-3875741 GCA_003029925.1 Paracidovorax avenae
TGATAAAAATCCTCCTGCTCATCATATTCCACCAGTTTACGCTTCGATTCCGAGAATTCCTTAATTTCAGGTTTCAAAGGAATTTCACCAGCGGCATCCGCGGTGATGTCGAGCAAAAAATGATCCGGGGGCTCGACATCCTGATTGGTGTAGCGCTCCAGCGCGGTCCCCATGTCATCGAGCATGAGCGCCGGGGATCCATCCCCTGCATAAGCGGTCACCAAAAGCTCGCCATGAACGATGAAATCGAATACTTCAACAACGTTTGAAGGAAAAATAGATTTATCCATCACCAAACCCCAGATTGCCCGGCCCTTTTTAAGGAAGAGGGGTCAAACCACACATCCTCGTATCCATCCCCATCCACAATGAATTTGAATCCCGGAGCCAAGGCAAGATACTTGCTTAACCCGGGAAGCCTATGTATCAAATGAAAACCATGAATTGGCTTGAAAAAATCCTCATCTTCAGAATAGCTTCCACCCCATATATACCACCCCGAAGTATCAGAGGCAGGATTTATCCTAACCCCATACACAGGAGTCATTCCGAGAGATTCAATATTAACCCCAACATTCAAATCCTCCAAAAATTCATGATACTTCGATCCATATTTATCACAAATCAGCTTACGATCAGGATTCAAACTTCAAACTCCAGGAATATCCAGACAGAGACGCATACCCGCCAACCCTCCAGGCATATTCGAAGGAGGCAACTGGAGCTCGCTCAACAGCATGGCAATTTGTGATGGATGCTGGAATGGATAAAATCCTGCAGCACCACCCCGAATGGACAGTTCATTTCTCTCCGGGCTATTCAAGGTGAATGAGGCGACGCCCAAGCCTGCGATGCCCAACAAATTAGACGCAGCCCTGTTTTTCCGCGCGTCACCGAACTGAGCAAGGCAGACACTTTCCAGCTCACCCTCTTCCGGAACGTGGCTTCCACAAATGAAAATATTATTCTTTCCCTCCTTGGCGACATACTCCCACTCCTTGTCCGCCGGAAGCCGGTATCCGCTTTTTTTCAAAAAAGCCGCAGCCTCATCCGAGGTCACATACACTGGATACGGTCCATCTTCGCTGTAAAAATCTGGCCTCTCGATGTCTTCGTCAAGGTCGATGTTTTCTTCAACCACCCATTCGTACACGGGAAATCGACTCATCAGGAAAGCAGATACCCTCTCTGAACCTCCAGGCTTCCTTCTTCGAATAAGGGGAGAAATTCCTGCCCAGTCATCCTCGAAAAAGAGTTTTTCTATTTCCTTGAGACGCTCACCCGACGCGCCATAGGGAAACTCTCCTCCAAATACAAGATTCAATGCAGTTTCGTATCGCTCATCATAAAAACAGGGTATCTCAATTTCCTGTCCATTGCTGGGATTGACTGATTTGTACGGCTTGACCAGCTTGAATCTCTTAGGCAGTTTTTTCAGTATGGCCTGGCATACCTCTTCACGCCGAGCCTGGGTGGACTTCTGCCAGAGGTCCAGGCTGCCTATAACTTTAATATCACCCATCCAAACTCCAACTGTATGATTGGCAAGTTGCATTGGCAGCATTTTTGTTTTTTATGGAGCCCTGAAGTATTACTGCGCGCTGCGATAGCCCAACCGCAATAGCACTGGCAGGGGTGTTACCTGCCCCAAGACCTGTGGCGAACGGTATGACGAGCGGCCCATTGGCACCGGTCGCCGCGACACTACCGCAATGCCTGAAAAATTTCGACCAGCCAAACATGACACGCGTTCTGCGGAATTCTGAAATTATGGTCGCAAGGTATCGATGATTGAGTAGTCGATATTTTCCATATATTCATCGAACGCTTCCACTCCTTTTTTTATAATCAGATCGGCCTCTTTCCCCGTTATGGGAAGTGCCCATAGAACCCTCACATCTTGAGAGCGTATCCAGATGTGCTCAAGATCTTCACTCTTCCCCCTAAGTTCATCAAGCAAAAAACCCTTGGTGCTCCACCCCTGCGGAGCCAAATTACTTTCACCCATCACCCTGGGAATTTTCGAGTCATCTATGTTCTCAATATGATGGGCCATCAGATCACATAAATAATTTTATACCCTATCGACAGTTTCTCCCCCCAGGTCCTTTTGCAGAGCAAGCATCCATTCGGCACCAAAAAATTCTCCGCTTGATTTTCTTTTCGCGTTAGAAAGCCCTACGGTAGCAAATATCGCAGGACACTCCTCATTCAATGCGGAGAAATAATACACCTCGATGTAGATGTCTTTTCCATTTTTCATAATTAATCTGCACTCTGGCATAGACCAACATTTTATATAGAAAGACAACACCAAAGATCTTCGAACATCGAATGAAAATTTCTCTTCCCTTCTTAATTGCTCATTTTTTTCTCCACACGCCATTGCTGCCGCCTCCACTTTGAGTCAAGTGAGCCTGCTTCGATCGTATCAAAGATGCCCACACAAGATGTTGTCTATGCAGCATGCATGTATTGCAAAATCCCCAAAAAAGGAAATTCAATATCAAACAGCGGTGTTGCACTTCAGGCCTAAGACTACTACCTCAGAAATTACAGCCTATCAGCTAGAATGCTGAATCAATCCATGCTCCACGTCAATCAGATCATTTTCCTTGAGTTCATTCAGATAGCCCTCTACTCTCCGCATATCCACATCAGGAGGAACATCGACCGCAATGAGCCGTTTTATGTTTGTACCCTCAGATGAACAACCGAGATTTTTCAAAGAAGCTCTTATTTCCGGAATTTTTGAATCTTCATTAAAGAAAATTCTTATTGTGCTATGCCCGCCTCTGGATACGACAGATTTAAAGAATAGAGCCTCATTCATTCCTTTTGACACGCTAATAGAATCACAATTGCTAACTTCTGACGAGAAAAATGGAATATTATCCACTCGCCATATATCGCCAGCGATCCGTATAGCCCATATACCCTCGCGAGAAAACGGAGGATAACCGTCATCGTCTTGACTCAGCTTAAAAATCACTCTACTACGTTCCATCACATTTTCCACCTTTGGGCTTGTTGGGCTTTTTCTTTTTAAGACGATTTCTCTTCTTATAGTTAGGTTTCTTTTTATACCAATCTTCTCTATTACATTTTCTACAGAGAACCTGACCATTCACTTCCGTGGCGGGACCTCCTGCTGACTCCGGATCGATATGATCAATTTGCCACTCGTCTTGAGGGGGTGTAACGCCTTTTTGACTCTTCTTTGGTTGCTGCACTTGGCATTTACATTTTTCGCATTTCTTAACCCCAAAAAATTGCTCATTCTCATCCAGGATCAAGCCTTTAGTCTTCTTGGTAAACTTTACCAGTCCATATGGATCGATCCACTCTAAAGGATTAGGAGCAAAAACAAAAAGGTTTATTCCACCGTCGAGCCCAATCGGATCCTGGTGCACAAACCGCCCCGTCACCGGATCGTAGTATCGATGCCGGTTGTAGTGCAGCCCCGTCTCGCCATCGAAATACTGCCCCTGGAACCGCAGCGGCTGCTCCACGAAGCTCAGCGCCTGCACTTCCCCCTTCGCCGCCAGCGCCAACGGCCGCTCCGCCTGGGTGAACACCGCCGCGTCGTCCGTGCCCGTGCGCATGACCTGCAGCGCCTGCGTCTGCCCCCATACCTGGTAGCTCGCCGCCCACACGATACGGCCCTGCTCATCCGTCAGCTCCTGCGGCGCACCGATCTGGTCGCATTGGTAGTAGTAAGCCGTGAAGTCTTTGGGTCGCGCCTGTTCCTCTGGCTGTGATGCGGCCTCTGCCCTCGCCTGCTCCCTCTCTTTCTCTGGGGCTAGGCCCTTCCATTCCGACTCCAGTTTCGCCAGCGGCACGAAGCTGTCCGGCTCGTACAGGTACTCCGACAGCCTGCTGCCGCGCAGTTCGCCCGCCAGCAGGTCCCCGTCGTAGAGGAAGGCCGTCCGCCCGAACGCATCCCGCTTCTCGATGCGCCGGCCCAGCGCGTCGTAGCGGTAGTGGGTGACCTGCTCCGTGGTCGCAGGCTCCGCATGCACTTGCGCTTCGGCGGGGCGGTCGCGATAGCGCACGACGCGCGCTTCGATGATCTGGTGCTCGGGGCTGTATGCGAAGCGCTGCACGGTGTGCCAGCCGATGCGCCGCTCGGTGACGTTGCCGTGCAGGTCGTAGGCGAAGCGCAGGTCCTGGTACACCGTCAGGCGGTTGTGCGGCACGACATCCCTCTGGCCCACGCCGCCGCTCGCCTGCGGCCCCGCGCCCCGGTTGGGGTTGAGCAGGTTGCCGGCCGGGTCGAACGCGAAGGTCTCGCGCTCGGCGGCTTGCTGTTTGCCGTCACCGCGCTGCGCCGCCAGGATGCGGCCCAGCGGGTCGTAGCGGTAGTGGCTGTCGCCGCGCAGGCCGTCGCGCGTGGCGATCAGGTTGCCGGTGGGGTCGTAGCGGTACTGCCGCGCGATGCGGTCGCCCGAAGGAAGCTGCGGCAATGCCGGCAGGCCCTGGTCGCGGTCCCGAAGGGCCTGTGGCGACGGCATGCCCGGCTGCCCCTGCAGCGCCTGCCGCCGGCCCACCTTGTGCGCCACCAGTCGGCCCATCGGGTCCCAGCCGTAGCGGCTTTCCAACGCGCCCTGGGTGCGCTCGATCTCCTGGTGCAGCGCGTCGCGCTCGATGTCCGAGAGCACATGACCGTCCACGCGGATCTGGTGCAGGTGGCCCGAGCCGTAATAGAGCCATTGCACGTGCCGGCCGCCGGGCATGCGGCTGTCCGTGCGGTTGCCCAGTGCGTCGTAGGCATGGCGCCAGGCATAGCGGCCCAGGGTGCCCGTCCCGTCCGGCGCCAGGTGCTCCTGCACTTCCTCGACGAGGCACGAAAGCGGGTCGTAGGCGAAGTGCACGCGCGCATCGGCGTTGCCGGCCTGCAGCATGCGGCCCAGCAGGTCGTAGGCGAAGGTGGTGGCATCGCGGCTGCCGGCCCCCTCTTCCACGCCATCGGGCCCCACGTGCGCCTTGCCGACGAGGCGGCCCACCGCGTCGCGGCGGAACACGGTGCGCTTCGGTAACGGCGCTGCGGGGTCGGGGTCGTACGGCGTGTCCGGGGGCAGCCGCGCGTCGCGCTCGTGTAGTTCGTCCAGTTCGCCCGCGGCGTTGTAGCGGTAGCGCTGGATGCGGCCGTCGAAGCCGATTTCCTCGATCAGGTTGTCGGCCGCGTCGTAAGTGAAGCGGGTGGTGTCGCCGTTCTCGTTCTGCAGCGCCACGAGGCGGCCCACGGCGTCGTGCTGGTAACGCAGCGTGCCGCCGAGCGCGTCCTGGCGCAGCACGGGCTGGTCCAGCCCGTTGTAGGCGTAGCGCGTGGCAGCGCCCTGCGGGTCGGTGTAGCCGGTGAGGTTGCCCTGCGCGTCGAAATCGTAGCGGTGCTCCGAGCCGTCGGGCGCCACCACGTGGCGCAACTGGCCCAGGGCGTCGTGGCGGTACCGGGTGGTCTGGCCCAGGGCGTCGGTGGCCGTGAGCAGGTTGCCCAGCGTGTCCCAGGTGTAGCGCGTGGTCTGGCCGGAACAGTCGGTGTAGGCGACGAGCTGGCCGGCGTCGTCCCAAAGCAGGCGGCGGGTCTTGCCGTGCGCGTCCTCGATGGCCACCGGCAGGCCGCGCGCGTCGTAGCGCCAGCGCGTGGCATGGCCCAGCGGATCGACGCGCTCGGCGAGGTTGCCGCGCTCATCGTATTGCTGGCGCCAGACGTGGCCCAGCGCATCGGTGATCTCCACCGGCAGGTCGAGGTGCCCATAGGCGAGGCGCGTGGTGGCGCCGGCCGCGTCGGTCACGGCCAGCAGGTTGCCGCGCGCATCGAAGCGCCAGCGCGTGGCCCGGCCCAGCGCGTCGCGGGCTTCCTCGGGGTTGCCGGCGGCGTCCAGGCGTGTCTCGGTGCGCACGGGGCGGCCGTCGGGGCCGGGTTCGGTGATGGCGACGACTTCGTGCGCCGCGTTGTATTCGTAGCTGCTGCGCCGGCCCAGCGCGTCGGTCACGTGGGTGGTGCGCCGGCCCAGGTCGTAGTCGAAGCGCGTGTCCAGCAGGCCCGGCGTGTCCGTCCAGGTACGCACGACGCGGCCGCCCGCGTCGTGGCGGCTCCATTGCTGGTGGTGCGTGAAGCCGTTGCGGGTGGCGTAGGCCACCATCAGGTGGTGGCGGTAGCGGTAGCGGGCAGTGCCGCCCAGGGCATCGGCGGCCTCGACCAGGTTGGCGCGCGGGTCGCCAGCCTCGTTGCCCTCGGTACCGTAGGCGTAGCGCGCGAGCACGCCGCCTGCGTGCTGCACGCCGTCCAGCACGCGCGGCTCGAGGTGGATGGCCTGCAGCAGCCGGTCCGGTGCGCCCTCGTCTCCGCTCCATTCGAAGCGCAGTTGCCGGCCCGCGCTGTCCGCCAGGCCCAGGGGCCGCGGCGCGCAGCCGTCGGCGCCGGTGGCGTCGTACGCGGGGTAGCGCAGCGTGACGGCGTTGCCGTTGCGGTCGGCCATGCGCGCCAGCGGCAGGCGCCACTGGCCGGGCACGGGGGCCGCGAATTCATGCCGCAGGCCGTCGGTGGCTTCGATGCTCCAGCCGCCGCCCTCGTGGTGCCGCACGGTGATCTTCTCGCGCGCATCGAAGTGGCTGGCGCCGCGCGGCAGCACGGGCAACCGCACGAGGCGGCCGCGCGCGTCGTAGTAGTGCACGGCGTCGTAGGCCAGCGTGAGTTCGATGGACAGCGGCGTGCTCCAGCCCCAGCCGAGCCAGCCCGGGCGCCGGTCGCTGGAGCGGTAGAAGCGGCGCCATGCGAGGGGCAGCGGGCCGGGCAACTCGAAGTCATTCTCGGCGAGGATCTTGGCGCCCGTGGCGAAGATGACGGGGAAGCAGGTGCCCAGCTCACAGGAAGGCTGCGGCATGTGGCCCGGGCGCGCGTCATCCATGATGGTGCCCGGCGCATTGGGGTTGACTTGGTTGTCCCCCCGGTTCGCCACGGGCTTGGGCTTGCCCTTGGCCCGCTTGACGATCTTGCCCAGCACGAAGCCGATGGTGACCGAGGCGATGCCGTTGGCGATGATGTCGGCGATCTGGTCGATTTTCTCGTCGGTGAGCGGCGGAGTCAGCAGTTCCTGCACTTCCTTGGCCAGTTCCGCCACCTGGACGGCCGACTCGGCCATGGCCGCGCCGCCCACCACGAGGTTCACCCCCGGGATGAGCTTGCCCAGCAGCTTGAGTGCGGGGCCGATGAGCACGCTCGGGTCCGTGAGGCTCTCGCCCAGGGCCGCGAGCTGGTCGCCGAAGGCGCCGGGCAGCTTCTCGATGACCTTCTGGGCCAGTTGATCGTAGGGGCCGGGCAGCGCCTTCATGGCCAGCCGCATGGCCCAGCCGGGCTGGATCACCAGCGCATTGCTCTTGGTGGTGTCGAACGAGCGCACGCTGCCGCGGCTCTCGAACTTGGTGTCGCTGCTGTAGCTGGTGGGCTCGGCCGCGCCGCCCACCACGGTGGACTTGACGCCCGCGATGCCGCCCAGGCGGTCGGGCGTGGCAGGGATGGATTCGAAGCGGCTGCCGGCGATGGCCACGGACCGGCCGTCGATTTTCAGGGTGGCGGTGCCGTTCTTGAGGCCCGGCCCGTGCGCCATGTTCATGATCGGCACGGGCGGCCCGTTGGGCTTCGGGAACACGGGGTTCACCGGGCCCGGGATCATCGCCGGGCTGCGGCCTTCGTGGATCGCTCTGCGGTCGTTGACGAACGTGGCCATGTCTGTGCTCAGGAAGGGATCGGAAGGGCATCGCGGCCGGCGCCCGCAGCCGGGCGCGCGGGCTGCGCATGGTCCCAGGTGGCGACCCAGGCGGCGGTGCGCGTGGACAGGCCGGTGACGGTCTGCAGGCCCGCATGGCCCGCGAGGCGCGCGGGCATGACGGGGTGGGACAGCGCCTGGCGCATTTCATGGAAGAGCGAGAGCATGAGGGGCACCCAGGCGGCGCCGACCTCGCCCAGGAAGGCGGCCGGATCGCGCGCGGGGGCGAGCCCGCCGTCCGCGGCGAAGGCCGCCGACAGGCTGGCCCGTTCGGCCCCACGCCAGGGGGAGCCGTCCATGTCCGACCAGTAGGAATGCAGCGCATCGGCGGGCATGTGCGCGGTCTGCAGCGCGGCGCGGGCGGCCTGGATCAGGGCGCGGCCGTCCAGCAGCGAGTCCTCGCCCACGCGCGGGGCGGCTTCCTCGCCGAAGGCCGGCGGATAGACGGTGGCGAATTCCCCGGCTGCAGGCGCGCGCGACAGGCGCACGAAGGCGGCGGCCTCGGAGGCGACGAAGCCTTCGCAGTGGCCGGCCACCTGCACCCAGCGGCGCTGGTAGAGCGCCTCCACCACGGCCGCGTCGGCGAGGCTGTCCACGCCGCCCACGAGCACTTCGGGCACATCGGGGTGCGCCTGCATGAACCGGTAGGCGCCCGAGAGCGCGTCGGCGCCGCCCACTGCGCCGCCCGCATACAGGGTCAGGGGCAGGAATTCGGGGGCGAGGTCCAGGGCGCGCGGCAGTTCCAGCGCGAAGCGGTCGGTATCGATACTGCCGGGCAGTTCCGCCCAGGGCTCCGGCAGGGCCACGAACAGCGGGATCGGCCGCTGCAGGGGCCAGCCCGAGGCGGGCGCCGGCCCGGAGCGCAGGGCTTCGTGCAGCGCCGGGGCGGCCAGGCGCACGAGGCGCTCCGTGCCGGTGCAGGCCGGATCGATGCCGGGCACGCGCGAGACCGTGGCGCGGTGGTCGGCCTGGCCGGCGATGGCCTGCCGGGTGAAGGCGGACAGGCCCGCGGCGAGGCTGGAGGCGGTCTGCCAGGCGCGGGTGCCGATGGGGGTGCAGGCGCCGGTGGCGGCGATGGAAAGAGGCGTCATGGCTGGGGCTGCGCGGCGCCGAAGGCCGCCCGTTCCAGGACCGAGGCCGTGGCCGCTGCCAGGCCCTGCACGGGCATCAGGTCGTCGGCTTCGATCCAGAGCGCGCCGGCCAGGCGCGATGCGTGTTCGAGATGGAGCAGGTGGCGCAGGGGTGCACCGACCAGGGCGGTGGAATCCTCCAGCACGACCTGGCTGCGGGCACGGCCCAGGCGCAGCGCCGGCCCTTCCAGCGGCAGCGCGGCCAGTGCCGCATCGGCGGCGGAGGCGCGCTCCAGCGCGGGCCGCGCGAGGTCGAAGAGCCCGTCAGCCGGCGTGCCGGTGAGCAGTGCCACCGCATCGGCCAGCGTGCGGCAGGCCTCCTCGTCGTCCCACGGTGCATGGGCGGCGAGGTGGCGCAGCAGCGGCACGTCGCCGACCAGGGAAGCGGCCTGGCACTGGAAGGCCCAGGGCATCTCAGGGTGGCGGCCCTCCCGCAGGGCGACCGCGAGTTCGTAACCCTCGCGTGCGGCCAGCAGCGCCAGCGCTGCGGGCGACCGGGGGTTGCGCGCCAGCACGGCGCGCGCGGCCGGAGTCTCGTGCAGGCTGCCCATGAGCGCCAGCGCCGCCAGCGCGGCCTCGGCGTCGTCGCCCTGCTCCACGGCGGCCAGGGCCCGGGCCTCGTCGCCGCGGCCGGTACAGCGCCACGCACAGAGCACGGCCATGCCGCCGGGCAGGGACGCGACCCAGGGCGCGACCGCTTCCGCGAAGGCATCCGACACCGCAGGCCGGGCAATCGCCAGCCGCAACAGCAGGCGGCCGAGGGGGGTGCGCTCCGCGCCCTGCTGCCCGGCCAGCAGCGCCACCCGGGGAGCGAGGTAGGCGCCCACCGTGCCATCGAAGGCGAAACGCAGGGCGTTGCAGACCGCGACCGGCTGGGCCTGCAGGTATTCGCCGCCCAGGTGCGCCAGTTCGGCGCCCGCGCGGCCGAGCTGCAGTTGCAACACCTCCAGGCAGGCGAGCGCGAAGATGCGCGACGGCTCGTGCAGGGTTTCGTCGCCCGCGGCGGCGATGGCTTCCCGGCAGGTGGGCAGCACCTCGGGGGCGTACGCCAGGTGCTGTTTCAGCCCGGCCAGCGCCTGCACGATGGCGTCGTCGAACACGGCGATGGCCGGCGGCCGGGCTCCGGAGCGCGGCAGCAGGTGGCTGCGGCGCCAGTACTGGGTGACCAGCGACCGTGCCATGCGCGCGGATGGATCGGTCCACACCGGCAGGTCGGTGGCCCGGGGCACGGGCAATTCGATGACGTTCATGCGAAAGGGGGCGCCGCAGGCCGCGGCGCGCGTGGGATCAAAGACAATGCCGGGCAGGAGGACCCCACCCGATGCTGGACAACCTGACGCCCTTCGCCGCGGAGCTGCTGCCGGGCCACCGGCCGGACGGCGGCGCGTGCCGGACGCTGGTCATCAAGGCCACGCTGGACTTCGCCGGCAGGCCCGTCGCCCAGGGCAGCGCGCTGCCCATCTACCGCGGCGACGCGTTTTTCGGGGAGGACGGGCTGCAGGGCACCGTGCGGCACGAGGCCGACCTGGCCCCCTTCAAACCACGGGTGGACGTGGTTTTCAACGGTTTCGCCCATGCGCCCGGAGGCCGTCCGGCGGACCGGTTCGACGCGGGCCTGTCCATCGGTGCGGAAACCCGCACGGTGCGCATCCACGGCCGGCGCATATGGCGCCGGCGCATGGGGCTGTTCCCCGTGGCGGAGGCCTGCGAGCCGGCGCTGCGCGTGCCGCTGGTGTACGGCCTCGCCTTCGGCGGGAAGGACGCGGAAGACCCGATGGCCTTCCATGCCGGCAATCCGGCGGGCACCGGTTTCAGCGTCGGGGTGCCGCGGGACGGCGCGCCGCTGCACCAGATCGAGTGGGCCGATGCGCCCGTGCGCCTGCCCTCCGGCAATGACCCGCCCGCGGGCTTCGGCTGCATCGGGCGCACGTGGCTGCCCCGACGCGCCCTGTGGGGCAGCTATGCCCCGCAGGAACTGCAGCAGGCGCCCGGCCTCGTGGCGCGCATGCCGGCCACCTTCGACCCGGCGGCCTGGAACTGCGCCCACCCGCGCATGCAGTTCGCGCCGGGCCAGGTCCGGCCGGGCACGCGCATCCGCTGGCAGCACCTGTGCGCCCGGGGCGAGGGGGAAACCAGCGTGCCGGACCTGCAGCCGGCCGTGTCCTGGGCGGTGCGGGGCGAGCGCGGCACCGTCTGCCCCGCGTTCGACACCCTCGTGCTGGAGCCCGAGCACGGCCACATGGTGATGGTCTGGCGGCACACGTTCGACAGGGAAGCCGCCCGGTACCTGGAAAGCCTGCAGGTACATCTCTGACGGGCGCTCAGTTGATGCGGACCTCGGCCGCATCGATGTCCACGAGATCGCGCGCGTCGTGCTCGATCTTCAGGGCCACGAGCCGTGCGAGGCCCTGGCCCGTCAGGCGCAGGGACGACTCGCCGCACGACAGCACCACGGCGTCCTGCGACTGCAGGCGGATGGCCCGCTGGCTCCACGGTACGGCGGGCGAGGGAGCCAGCACCGCGGTGATGACGGCCTCGCCGCCGGAGCGCACCGCCAGCAGCACCTCGTCGCCGGGCACCAGTTCCGGCAGGAGCACGCCCACGGAGGCACTGGCGGCCATGTCCGCCCCTGCACCGGGGCACTCCACGGCATAGCGGTCCGGGGCCAGGGCCTCCGTCACACGGCCGGTGCGCAGCACCGGAGCGGCGCCCGCGTCGGCGCGGTCCGCGGTGGCGGCATCCGCCGGAGTGGGTGCAGCATGTGCGTAGGCCATGGAAGCCCTCCTCTTCTTTCTGACCTCAAGCGGGATTGACGTGGCTGTCCGGCGACGAGACCGTCACCTTGGAGCTGCCCGCGATGGAAATCGTCTGCCCGTTGATCTGCACCGTGCCGTCGCTGGTCATGCGCAGCACGGCCTTGCCGCACTGGATCTCGATCGCGTCGCCGACCGTGACGGACATCTCCTTGCCCACGCTCAGGGTGCGCACTTCGCCCACGGTGGTGGCCGAGTTCTTGCCCACGTTCTCCGTGTAGTTGTCGGAGGTTTCGTCCGTGCGGTCCGCACCGACCTTCGTGGTCTGGCTCTGCCCCACGGTGACGGACCGGTTCATGAGCACGTTGGTGGACTGGCTGAGCCCCACGTTCACCACCATCGCCGCGCCCACGTTCACGTTGTAGGCCGCGCCGATGTTCACCATCTTCGCCAGGCCCACGTTCTGCATGTAGGCCAGGCCGATGGTCTCGGTCTTGAAGCTGCCGACCTTGATCGACCAGTTGTTGCCGATCTTGTCCTTCTCGTTGCGGCCGATGGTCTTGCTGCGGTTGTTGCCGATGGAAACCGTCTCGTCGATGCCGACATCTTCCTTTCGGTTGTCACCGATCGAGATCGTCTCGTCGTGGTCCACCCGCTCCGTGCGGTTGTTGTGCACCGTGATCTTCTCGTTGCGGTCCACCGTCTCCGTGCGGTCCCGGTGGATCACGTTCGTCTCGTCCCGGTCGATCGTCTTGCGCCGGTCCTGACCCACCCAGTGGTCCTCATCGTTCTCCACTTCGATGAGCTGGTCCTTCTGCGCATGCAGCCACACCTGCTCCGCGCCCTTCTTGTCCTCGAAGCGGATCGCGTTCGCATCGCCCGCACCGTTCTTCATCCCGTCGCCGAACGCCCCGCCCTTGCTCGACTTCGTCTTGATGCCCGACTGCGTGGCATTGCCCGGCAAGGCCCAGGGCGGCATGTTCGCCGCGTTGTAGACGCTGCCCGTGACGATCGGATAGTCCGGGTCGCCGTTCAGAAAGTCCACGATCACTTCCTGCCCGATGCGCGGGATCGAGATCGCCCCGAACCCCGAGCCCGCCCAGCTCGTCGCCACCCGCATCCAGCAGCTGGAGTTCTCGTCCATCGCCCCCAGCCGGTCCCAGTGGAACTGCACCTTGATGCGGCCGTATTCGTCGGTCCAGATTTCTTCTCCGGCCGGGCCGACCACGACGGCCGTCTGCGGGCCGGTGGTGCGCGGCTTGGAGGTTGTTCTCGCGGGGGTGTACGGCAG
>CP028296.1:3876669-3880650 GCA_003029925.1 Paracidovorax avenae
TTGCCCAGCAGCGCCTTGGGATCGATGTCGCGCCCCTCCGAGAGCAGGTCGATGTCGAAGGAGAAAAGCTGGCTCAGCTCCTCGCTGCCCCGCAACTGCCGGAACTGCAGCTGCTCTCCCAGGGGCGTCTGGATGGTGACGCGGCGTGTCATCTTGGTTACGAGGGACACGGCCGGACCGCATCCGAGGGTTAGAGACGGTCGCGATGATAGGTGGGAGGTTTATGGATTGGGTAGCTTTTTGGAAATGTAATTTTGTATCGAGAAGTTATATAGCGGCCTGCATCTACCCTGCTCAATCAGGCTGTTCCGAGGCCACCGAGCCGTAACGGACCAGGAAGTCCTGGGCGGGCATGGGCCGCGCGAACAGGTAGCCCTGGTAGAGGTCGCAGCCATGCCGGTCCAGGAATTCGCGCTGCTCCTGGGTTTCCACGCCTTCGGCGATGACCTCCAGGTCGAGGTTGCGGGCCATGCCGATGATGGTCTGCACGATCACGTCGTCCGTGGGCCGCTGGCCCAGGTTGCGCACGAAAGACTGGTCGATCTTCAACTGGTGCAGCGGCAGGCGGGTCAGGTAGGCCAGCGACGAGTAGCCCGTGCCGAAGTCGTCCACCGAGAAGCGCACGCCCTTGGTGCGCAGCAGGTGCATCTTGGCGACGGAATCGTCCACGTTGTCGAGCACCAGGGATTCCGTCAGCTCCAGCTCCAGCAGGTGCGGCTTCACGCCCGCATGCTGCATGGCCTCTACCACGCTGGCGACGAAGTCCTGATGGCGGAACTGCCGTGCGCTGACGTTCACCGCGATGTGCAGGCCTGCGAGCCGGGGGTCGCTGCTCCAGGCCGCGAGCTGAGCGCAGGCAGTACGCAGCACCCACTGGCCGATCGGCACGATGAGTTCGCTCTCCTCGGCCACGGCGATGAATTCGCCCGGGGCGATCAGGCCCCGCTCGGGATGCTTCCAGCGCAGCAGTCCCTCCGCCCCGATCACCTCCCCCGCGCGGGAGAACTGGGGCTGGTAATACAGCACGAATTCCTGCGCCGTGATGGCGGCCTGCAGGTCGGCCTCGAGCCGCGCGCGCTGGCTGATGACGACCTGCATCTGCGGATCGAAGAAGCACAGCGCATTGCCGCGCCGCGCCTTGACCTGGTACATGGCGATGTCCGCCTGCTTGAGCAGGTCGGCCGCGGTCTGGCGCTGGTCGCCGAAGATGGCGGCGCCGACGCTGCAGGTGTGCTGGTGCATCTGCTGCTGCAGGTGGTAGGGCTGGGCCACGGCGTGCAGGATCTTCTCGCCGATGCGCCGCGCGATCGTCGCGGCTTCCTGCCGGTCGTGGGAGAGATCGCTCATCATCACCACGAACTCGTCGCCGCCCAGGCGCGCCACGGTGTCGGCAGGGCGTGCGCAGACCCGCAGCCGCAGCGCCACCTGCTGCAGCAGCAGGTCGCCCATCTCATGGCCCTGCGTGTCGTTGAGGGTCTTGAACTGGTCCAGGTCCAGGAAGAGCAGCGCGCCGAACTGGCGCGACCGCTGCGCGGTGGCCAGGGCCTGGTGCAGCCGGTCGAGCAGCAGCCGCCGGTTGGGCAACCCGGTGAGCGGATCGTAGAAGGCGAGGTTCTCGATCTCCGCGCTGGCCCGGCGCATGTCCGTCACGTCGTGGTAGGTGATCATGAGCCCGCCCTCGGGCGTGGCGCGCTCGGTGATCTGGATGAAATGGCCGTTGGGCAGCATCTGCTCGTGCGTGCCCCGGGTCTCGCGCTGCAGCAGCAGCCGCTGCTCGACCCACTCCCGGCGCATGGCCTCGTCGGCTTCAGGCAGGTAGTAGCGGGACGTGGCTTCCAGCACGGAGCGGAACGGCAGGCCCACTTCCATCATGGACCGCAGCCACGGAAAGATTTCCTCGTAGCGCTGGTTCCACTGCAGCACGCGGTGGCCGGAATCCAGCAGCACGAAGCCGCTGACCATGGAGCCCAGGGCCTGCTCGAGCGTGGCCTTGGAACGCGCGAGATCGTTGCGCGCACGGCTGATGCGGCGCAGGTAGGCCATGGCGAAGCCGCCCGCCGCCAGCGCGGCGGCGATCAGCAGGGCCGCGACCGCGGCGATGGCATTGCGCTCGGAGCGCCAGCTGGCCAGCGCCGATGCCTCAGGCAGGCTCGCCGTGATCCAGAGGCCCGGGTAGAGGATGGGACGGGCGACCACCAGGGCGGGCACACCGGTCAGGCGCGCCGGCTGGTCCCAGGCGCTGAAGGCCGGGGCGTCGTCGCCCAGCGAGGGCAGGCGCGCCCGGCTGCGTGCCTCGCCGCGGCCGGAGATGCCGATGATCATCTCGCCCCGGCCGCGCTCCAGGGTGACCTCCAGACCGGGGATGTCCGCCCCCTGGGCCAGCACCGCGGCGAGCATGCTCACGGGCACCTGCAGTACCGCCAGCAGGCGCTCCCCGGAGGGCGAGCGGATGGGGCGCGCCGCGTACAGGATGCGCTCGGAACTGGCGAAGCTGACCGTGGGGGCGCTCAGCACCAGGGTGGGCATGTCCAGGGACATCGCCTCGTCGAAGAAGCCGGGCGGAAGCTCCTGGAGCATGCGCGATCCCATGGCGTCCGATGCAGCCACCATGTTGCGCCGCTGGTCGATCAGCACGACCGAACGCACGAGGATGTTCTGCCGGGAGGCGCTGCGCAGCAACTTGCCGATGAACTCCGGGTCGGTGCGGGGCATGCGCTCGCTCCACAGTTCGATCATGTCGTCCGTGCTGGCCAGCAGGACGTCCAGGCCCAGCAGCGCACGGTTAAGGGCCGCCTCGGCGCCCGCGGCGAAGCGCGCCACCTGCGTATCGCTCTCGGCCACGGCCACGTGCCGCGCGTTCACGATCAGCCCCGCGGCCGCCCCCGCGATACCGAGCACGAGCGCGGCGACCACCGCGGACACGGCCCACTGCAGGCGGACCGACAGCGGCGTCATCAGGGAGTCTCCGGCACGGGAATGCCGCGCGCCCGGCCCACGGTGCGGCGCCAGACGGCAGCGCAGCCATCGCCGCAGCGGCGCAGCCAGCTGGGCAGCACGGATTCGGAGAGCAGGCGCCGGCGCCGGGCGTCGTCCTCTGGCGACAGGGACACCACGACCATGGAGCCTTTCTCGCCATTCACGCAGGCCGGTGCGCCGCTGTTGCAGGCAACGCCCTCTTCCGTCTCGGCCTCCGCATCGCGCCAGATGGCATCTTCCAGCCGGGGCAGCTCGCGCAGCAGCAGGGCCCGCAGTTCGGGGGGCATGGCGGCCCAGGCCTCGTCATTGGCCCCGAAGAACGACAACCCCCAGGTGATGGGCAGGGTGTGCAGGTAGCGGGTCATGCGGTGCAGGCCGAGCGTGTTGCCCGACATCGTCCCGGTAATGGCGCATTCGCTGTCGCCCGCCTGCAGGCTGGGCACCATCTGGCTGAAGCCCGTATAGACCGCCACGCCGCCCAGCGAGGCGATGAAGTCCGCCTGTGCCGCGGACGAGACGCGCACGCGCCGTCCCTTGAGGTCCGCCAGCCCCGACAGGGCGCTCTTGCAGAACAGCACCTGCGCGGGATAGACGTACACCGCCAGCATCTCGAAATGGTGGTGCCTGCGCAGTTCGTCCTGCAGGTAGGGCCGGAAGGCCTGCACGGAGGCCCGCAGGTCCGCCAGGGTGGGATTGAGCGCCGGGAGGTCGGCCGCGGTGTACTGCGGGTACTGGGCGGTGAGCGAGCTCATCAGCACCGTGCCCAGCGGCACCACGCCCAGTTCGATCAGGCGCAGCATCTCGATGCCGGGCACGCCCGCGCGGTCGAAGGGGACGATGGAGGCAGTGAAGCGCCCGCCGCTCAGGCGCGGAAGGTCCCTGGTCCAGAACGGCGCCTCGCGCCGGGAATACTGCGACAGGGCTCCGAGGTTGCCGACGATGCGCAGCCGGTAGGGCGCCGGCGCGGAGGCCGACGGCGCCGGCGGGGAGGCAGGCGGGGCCGGC
>CP028296.1:3880655-3886731 GCA_003029925.1 Paracidovorax avenae
CGGCTCGGCGGACGCGGCGCCCCCCGGCAGGGCAGCCAGCGCGAGCGCGCAGGCCAGCGCAACCCGCCGCACCGACGCGGCAGCAGGCAAGGCACGGATCGGGTGGCAACGGACGAATCTGCCGGTGCAGGGCGCGCGAAGGTTCGCTGCCAAATAGGTGTCCTCCCAGTAGCACCGGTTTTTTACCATTTTGGATGCCTTTGACAAATGGCGGGAAATGCTCTCCCCCCTCCTCAGAGAACACGCGGAGTCATAGATTCCACCTGACAGGATGGTTGGCGACGAATTCTCCCGTTTC
This sequence comes from Paracidovorax avenae, assembly GCA_003029925.1. Lineage (GTDB taxonomy): Bacteria > Pseudomonadota > Gammaproteobacteria > Burkholderiales > Burkholderiaceae_C > Paracidovorax > Paracidovorax avenae_A. Next base: position 3,880,954 of record CP028296.1, read on the forward strand.
CTGGTCGAAATCCCAGCGGGTCAACTGCCGGCCCCTGGGGCCGGTCTCCAGGGTCAGCAGGCTGTTGGGCGCCTGTGCCCGCAGCCTCACCGACACGGCCGTGCCGGCCTGCGCGGCCCGCAGCCCCGGCAGCGCCTCGACCAGGCCGGGCGCATGGGCGTGACCGGACAGCAGCAGTTCGGCACCGGCGGCCCGCCAGCGCGCCAGCGCCTCGGCCGCGCGGTGCGGGCGGTGGTCGGCATCGCCCGGATGCCGCGCCACCAGGGGATGGTGCGTGGCGAGGATGCGCCAGCGGCCGGGCGGCGCACCCGCCAGCCTCTGTGCCGCCCTGTCGATCTGCTCCGGCGAGAGGCTTCCCCGGCGGTGGCGCCAGGCCCGCGTGGTATCGACCCCCACCACGAAGAACCCGCCGGCATCGCACACGGGCTCCCGGTCGCACCCCCACCAGCGGGCATAGCGCCGGTAGGCGCCACCGAGCCGCTCCCACCAGGCGAACAGGGGCAGGTCGTGGTTGCCGGGCATGACCAGCGTGTGGCGGACAGGCAACGCGGAGATGAATGCATGGGCGGCCTCGAACTGCGGGACCGTCGCGCGCTGAGTGAGATCGCCCGACACCACCACCACGGATACCGGCAGTGCGCGCGCGAGCGCCTGCACCGCAGCGCAGGCACGTGGATCGTGCGCGCCGAAGTGCAGATCGGACAGGTGCATCAATACGCTCATGGCCGCCTGCCCGGGTTCCGGTGTCTCAGGCAGCCGCCGCGGCCATGCCCGGCACCACGCCGGGCAAGGGGGCCGGCACTGGCGCGTCGGCATCGCCGGGATCCGCCACCGGTTCGGCATCGGCGGCGGCGCGCCCGCCCGCGCCCTCTGCCTCTTCATCCTTGGCGGTCGCCGTGGGCGCCACGAGCCACAGCGGCCGGTCTTCCACGCGGAAGCGCAGCGGCGGCGGCATCCAGGCCCGCTCCCCGTCGAACGCCACCTTGACCTGGGCGGGGCGCCAGCTGGCCGGCTCCACCACCATCTCGGAACAGGCCAGGCTGATGACGGCATCGTCGCGGTCCAGGTGGCCGATGGCGGCATGCCACACCGTGCGGGCCGTGGCCCACCGGCCCTGCGGCTTGAGCAGCAGCACCGCGAGGTGGTCCCCCTCGGCGACGTCGCGCGCCTGGGGAATGCCGAGTCGCTCCAGTTGCAGGGGGTTGTTGCCTACGAACAGGGTGGAGGCGAAGAACTCTTCCTGCACCAGGGTGTCCGCGCCGCGGTGGGCGCGCAGCGATACCCGCCAGCGCCGCGCCGAGGACGGCCGCAGGAAGCTCCACACGGCGGAGACGATCGCCACCCAGCGGGAGCGGCCGAAGCGCCGCGACGCCATTTCCCGCTGCTCGAGCAGGCGCGGATACAGGCCGACCGCGGCGTTCACGAGGAACATGCTGTCATTCACGTAGCCCACCCGCACCGGCCGCTCGTCGCCGTCGTGCAGCGCCTGCAGGATGTCTTCCGCCGCCTGGGCCAGGTCCAGCGACAGGCTCTGCTCGCGGGCGAAGTAGTTGAAGGTGCCCGCGGGGATGACGCCCATGCGGACGCCGTGCCGCCAGGCCGCCGCCGCCACGGCGTTGATGGTGCCGTCGCCGCCGCAGGCCACGACGATGCCGCCCGAAGCCAGGGCAGCCTGCGCCGCCTCGTCCGCCGCCTGCACGATGCCGGCCCGCACCGCCGGCACATGCCACTGCACCGCATGGCGGCGCAGCGGCTCCAGGGACTCCAGCCGGCCCCTCAGCTGGCCATGGTCCGCGCCCGGCCGGTGCGGCACCACCAGATGCACGGGCCCGGGCCCGGACACGGCGGAAGAGGAGGTCAGTGCGGAAGGTGGCATGGTGCTGTGGACGGGAAGGCGCAGCACGGGGGCCGCGGGACAGGAAGGGCGCTCCGGCCGGACGGCCACGGCACCCGAACCGATTGTCCGGGCCGCACACCGCCCGCCCCCATCGGATGGCAGAGGCAGCGGCTGTCGGCGCCGGCCGACAGCGGATATCTCCGGCGCGGCGGCAGGTCATGGCCGCGCGCGCGGCCCCGGGCATGTCACCATCGGTGGCTCCGATGCAACGCCACAGGCTTTTTTCCGACCGATGCACCAGCCCTCCCAGTCCCCCGCCCCCCGACCCGCCCTCCTTGCGGCCTTCCTGGCGCCCGCCGCACTGCGCGCCCACGCACATCAGGCCGCCGGCGGCCCGCACCATCCGGGCCGTTGCGCCGCGGGAGGACGGCCATGAACGCCTCCCAGGCCTGGGCCGCCTGGGCGGGAGCGCATCCACTGGCCTTCTGGGGCGCGGGACTGTCGTTCGTACTGGTGGCCACCTTGCTGGCCCGGGGTGCCGCGCTGGCGGCCGCACCGCACTGCGCGCCCTGGGCCGGGCGCTGGTCGGCGCCTCCGCACGCCATGGCACACCTCTGGGCGGCGCTCGCCGCCTCCGCGCTGATGGTCTGGGGCTGCGCCGAGTTGCTGGGGTTCCTGGCAAGCGAATGGTCTGTCCCCACCGCCTGGGCGGCACAGATGGACGAGACTCTGGCCGAGACCCTGCGCGCACGGGCGGGCCTGCCCACCCTCACCCTGTTCGCACGCCTGACACATGCAGGCGACACCGAGGTGCTGGCCGCCATGGCCGCGCTGGTGGGCATCGCGCTCTGGTGGCGCCGCCACCGCCTGCTGGCGGCCTGCTGGGCCGCGGCCCTGGCGGGCAACGGACTGCTCACCCGCGGGTTCAAGCACGCCTTCGAGCGGGTGCGGCCGGAGCACACGCACGGCGTCTCGGCGGCCGAAGGCTACAGCTTCCCGAGCGGGCACAGCAGCAGTTCGATGGTGGCCTACGGCATGCTGGCCTATCTGGCGGTACGCCTGCTGCCGGCGCGCTGGCACCTGCCCGCCCTGCTCGCCGCCGCCGCGGTGGTGTTCACGGTCGGCTGGAGCCGGGTGGTGCTGCAGGTGCATTACGCGAGCGACGTGCTCGCGGGCTGGATCACCGGAGGCACCTGGCTGGCCTGCTGCGTGCTGGTGACGAACGGCGTGGGCCACTGGCACCGCAGCCGCAGCGCCCAGGCAGCCTGAGTCAGGGCGCGGGCGGCCTGGAAGCGCTGCGCTCCGCGGCCAGCGATGCGGCGAACACGACCAGGCCGGCGACGGCGAGCAGGGCCCCCACCCAGCCGGTGGACGTCCACCCCAGGCCGGCCGTGATGGCCACGCCGCCGAGCCAGGCACCGAGCGCGTTCGCACAGTTGAAGGCCGAATGGTTGAGCGCGGCGGCCAGGGTCTGCGCATCACCGGCCACGTCCATCAGCCGGATCTGCAGCGCCGGCCCGATGGCGACGATGGTGCCGATGAGGAAGGTCGCCAGCGCCGCGGTCACCACGTGCTGGGCTGCGAACACGAAGGCTCCCAGCACTACCAGCGACCAGACCAGCAGCCCGCCGATGGTGCGCATCAGGGCGCGGTCCGCCAGCCGGGCACCCACGAGGTTGCCGGCCACCATGCCCGCGCCGAAAAGCGCCAGCACGAAGGGCACGCCGCCGACGGGCAGGCCCGCCACTTCGGTGAGCGTGGGCTTGATATAGCTGAAGACCGCAAACATGCCGCCGAAACCGATGGCGCCGATGCCCAGGGTCAGCCAGACCTGCTTGCGCCGCAGCGCCCCGAGCTCGCGCCAGGGGCTCGCAGCCGCATCGGGCGGCATGTAGGGCACGCCCCGGCGCACCATCGCCATCGCCAGCACCGCGATCGCCCCGACGAACACGAAGGCTGCACGCCAGCCGAAATGCTGGCCCAACGCGGCCGCGATGGGCACGCCCGCGAGCGTGGCCCCCGTCAGGCCCAGCATGACCAGGCCCACCGCGCTCGCGCGCCGGCCCGGCGGTGCGAGCGATGCGGCCACCAGCGCGGCCACCCCGAAATAGGTGCCGTGCGGCAGGCCGGTGACGAAGCGCAGCAGGTTGAGCGACAGGTAGCCCGGCGCCATCGCGGAGGCGAAATTGCCCAGCGCATAGACGGCCATCAGCGCGATGAGCAGTGCGCGCCGGCCCCAGCGTGCCGCGAGCACGGCCAGCACGGGCGCGCCGATCACCACGCCCAACGCATAGGCGCTGATGACGTGCCCGGCCTGCGGGATGGTCACGCCGATGTCACGCGCCACTTCGGGCAGCAGACCCATGATGACGAACTCGCCCGTGCCGATGGAAAAGCCGCCCAGGCCCAGCGCCAGCACGGCGCGCAGCAGGGTGCGGTCGTCGCGCGGGCGTGGAGTGGCCGTGGAAAAGGCGGCCGCCGGGGCATCGGCGGCGTCGCGGGGAAGGGAAGGCGTGGTCATGGAGAGACGGCTTGGGGCGCCGGCCAGGCAGGCCGGGCGCAAAGGGAAATCTTCAGGGTTAACCCGGAGGCCGGGTGGAACATATCACGCCCAGCCGCAGCCTGCAGCCGGCGGGGTTTGCGCACATGCCGTATGCTGGCCGGCAGGCGGCACCCGCTGCACCGGCAGGGCCGCGCCCTCCCCATCCCCACCCCTCCCAATCTCCGGAAGCTGCCCATGAACGACGCCTTCCCCGACGTGCGCCTGCTGGTCTTCGATATCTTCGGCACCGTGGTGGACTGGCACGGCAGCATCGTGCGCGAGATGCAGGCGCTGCATCCGCAAGTGGACGCCGATGCCTTCACCCTGGCCTGGCGCGAGGGCTACCAGCCCGCCATGCAGCGGGTGCGCAGCGGTGAACTCGGCTGGACGCGCATCGACGAGCTGCACCGGATGATCCTCGACGGCCTGCTGCCCCGTTTCGGCCTGGCGCATCTGGCCGAGGACGAGCGCCGGCACCTGAACCGCGCGTGGCACCGGCTCGCGGCCTGGCCCGACAGCGTGGCAGGTCTGCAGCGGCTCAAGCGCCGCCGCACCATCGCCACACTCTCCAACGGCAACATCGGCCTGCTCACCGACATGGCCAAGGGGGCCGGCCTGCCCTGGGACTGCATCCTGAGCGCCGAGGTGTTCCGCGCCTACAAGCCCGATCCGGCGGTGTACCTGGGCGCCGCCCGCGTCTTCGACCTGGAGCCCGCGCAGGTCATGATGGTGGCCGCGCACCACGAGGACCTGGAAGCGGCGCGGGCCTGCGGCCTGCGGACGGCGTATGTGGAAAGGCCGCACGAATTCGGCACGGGCCGCGCGAAGGATGTCTCGCCCCGGCCCGGCAACGACCTGCACTGCACGGACCTGGGCGCGCTCGCGGACATGCTCGCGGGCCCGGACTGAAAGCGACCCGCACCGGCCGCTTCAGCGTCAGCTTCAGGCAGGCAGGGCCGCGCGCAGGCCATCGCCGTGCGGCGAACACAGCCAGCCGAGTGCCGCGGCGTGGAGCGCCACGGTCGCCCAGAACACGATGCGGAAAGACCGCTTGGCGGACTTGTGGCGCAGCACCTGCTGCGCCAGCAGGGCCCCGGGCCAGCCTCCGGCCAGCGCCAGCAGGTGCAGGGTCTTCTCGGAGGTGCGCCAGGCCCCCTGCTCCGCGGCCCGCTTGTCCCGCCAGTACATGAGGTAGGTCCACGCACTCAGGCCCAGGCAGGCCACCGGGACCCAGCGGGGCATCGTGCCGAAGACCGCCAGCGCCATGCAGAACACGGCATAGGCCGGCAGCACGAGCAAGCTTGCGATGCCCCATTGCGCGGAGCCGCCATGCGCCCCGTGGCGGCCGCGGGGCCGGGCCGGCCGTGGCGCCATGGCGGACGCCCGGGCGGCGGACGCG
>CP028296.1:3889349-3889676 GCA_003029925.1 Paracidovorax avenae
CAGCACTCGCGCACCCCAGGCCGAGCGAAGCAATGGCCCGTATGCGGCACCCCGCCCTCGTGGCTGCGCCGAGGAGCGCAGGAGGCAAGGCGCGCAGGCGTGCCGAAGGACACGCCTGCTTCGTCATCTGACTGGCTGCGGTTGTCCGAGCGGAGCGCGCCAGCGCGCAGCGAGTTCCGCAGCCGCGCCTTGCCTCCGAGCACCACAGGCTGCCCCCTTCGCCCCCACGGGGCGAAGGGGGACGCAGACACCAGGGCTCGCCTTTTCTTTGCCTACTTTCTTTTGGCGAAGCAAAAGAAAGTAGGTGCGCCGCCGGGCGCACATCCC
>CP028296.1:3942170-3975920 GCA_003029925.1 Paracidovorax avenae
TAGTCATATGCACTGTCCTGTTCCTATCTCCAAAGATAAGCGACAGGGCGGGGCCGGGGAATCAGGGGGCTATCTCAGGGGAATCAGGGGGCTATCTCACGACCGCATGAACAGCGGCGCGCCGTGCAAGCTCGCCAGCCGCGACGGCACTTCGATCACGCGCCTGGAACGAATGGCTCCGGCCACGTCGATGGCCAGGCATTCCCTGGTGTACTCGTCCACGACGGTCAGGCACTTGATCTGTTGACCGCTGGCTGTGGTGTCGAAGACGAAGTTGTTCCTCAACGAGGCCGAGGAGCTCGCGTCCACCGAGCAGCTGCCGAAGGCCGAGACCGATAAGGAGGAGTCGAACCCGGTTGCCAGCCATCAGAGCAAGAAGGGCGGATGCAAGCCACTGGACTCGGCGCTGCACCGCGAGATCGTGCGCCACGAGTTGCCAGATGCCGAGCGCGTATGTGTCCATGACGGGCACGCGCTGTTGGAGATCGGTGCCGAGATCAGCGAGCAACTGCAAATCATCTTCGAGCAGGTGGGCGTACTGCAGCACCATCGCATCAAGCACTTCTGCCCCTGCTGCGGCCGGAGCGTGCAGGTCACCGGTAAGTATCAGTTTGGCATGCCGCTCTACTGCACGACCGCCCTGCTGCGCCGCTCCCGAGGCGACATCGCGAGCAACACCCTGGCCGCCGGTGTCGTGCACATCGGGCAACCGTAGTGGCTCCTCGACGCGTACGTTGGCTCTGTCGGACCACATTGGACCGGATATATTCTAAATCGGCATAGGCGTAGAGTTGGCGATCTCTAAAGTGTTCAACACTGATGAGGAACCTGGAACGACTACCCGATGTCCCCTTTTTGCATCCTCTACACACGACGCAGGCCAGACCCGAGCTACAGGGCCCAGCTTCGTTGCAGTCGTGGTCTGCTGGTTGAATTAGGGTATTGGTGTCAAGGGCTGATCCATCAATAAAGCACGTTGTTCACGGAGTTGGCAGTAGCTTGGCGCAGGAAAATCCATGGTCAAGGCGCGATTCAATTGATGAGCGGAAAAGAATTTCATTTGCGGATAGATCCCAAGGTCGGTCGCGTCAGGAGGCAACGACATGGAGATGAAATGGCTGGAGGATCTTCTTGCCCTGGTGCACAGCGGCAGCTTCTCGGCGGCGGCTGCAGATCGGCACGTGACACAACCCGCGCTTAGTCGCCGCATTCGCGCGCTCGAACAGTGGTTGGGAGCCCCGCTTGTCAACAGAGCGGCCTATCCGGTCCAACTCACGCCCTACGGTCAGGAATTCGTAGGGTTAGCCCGCGAGACGGTGGCTTCGATGCATGCTGTGCGGGCAGATCTTCGCCAAGCGTTGGGCAAAGACGGCCGACAGGTACGGGTGCTGACGCTGCACACGCTGGCATCGCGCACGGTGCCTGAGCTTATCGCACCGCTGATGCGTGCCGAGCCATCTTTGGCTGTCGAGATCGTGCCGAGCGTTCAAGGCGTCGAGTCCCACTTTCACGAGATCGACGGGGGTGGCGCGCAGTTGCTCGTAGGCTATTCACAGCTCAAGCCCCGAGCGCGCACCGAGGAATATGAACGCCGTGTCGTTGCCCACGACGCATTGGTGCCGGTCGCCTCGCGCGCCTTCGTCGATGACGACGGCCGCTGCGATCTGCAGCGTTCAAGCGAGGTGCCCTTTCTGGGGTATTCGCCGTTCACTTTTTCGGCGGCACTACTGGAGCGAACGCTGGCGCAGATCGGCACGCGCCTCGTGCGGCGTGCCGAGTCTCCATTGGCTGAGACGCTCAAGGCGCTTTGCCTGCAAGGACTGGGCGTCGCTTGGCTGCCGCGCAGCAGCGTGGCCGATGAACTGCAGACCGGGGTGCTGCGCATCGTGGGAGCCGAAGGCTTCCACGTGCCGGTGGATGTGTGCGCTTGGCGCCGGCTCGACCTGAATCACCGCCGCGCCGTGCGCCTGTTCGAAGCGCTGCCATCCCTGGCTGAAGCGTCTTCCTCAGAAAAACAGGTATCCCGCAGCCGAACGACCGCTTCCAAAACCCGTGGCAAAACCCGAAAAATCACATGAAAACCTCGATCACCGACCTGACCCAACGCCGTCATCTGCTGGCTCTCGCCGCAGGTCTCCCGCTGCTGGGCTGCGCTTCCTCGCCGGCTGCAGTCGGCGCGCTACCCGCTGGTTCGCACGTTCTTCGTTTCCCCGCGCCAAGCGTTGGCGCCACCTCCGACGAGATTCGCTTGCATGCGTACCGCCCCGCGCGCTGGCAGCCGAACGACCCTGTCGCCATAGTCATGCATGGAGTCAACCGTGACGCAGACCGCTATCTCCGCGAATGGACAGAACCCGCGGAAGATGCCGGCATACTGGTTCTGGTGCCGGAGTTCACGCAAGCCAAGTTCCCCGAACGCAACTTTTACAACTTCGGAAACGTGGTGGACGAGAGCATGCGTATACGGCCTCGAGATCAGTGGGTATTCGGTGTCGTCGACGAGGCTTTCGCTGTCGGACGCAAGGCTTTTGGCGCTCGCCGTGAGCGCTTTGCACTGTACGGTCACTCTGCCGGTGCGCAATTCGTACACCGCTACATGCTGATGGCCGAGGCATCGCGGGCCGGCCTGATCATCAGCGCTAACGCCGGCTCGTACACGCTACCCAACCGGGACGCGAACTTTCCCTGGGGCTTGGCCAATGTCGCGCTGACGGATGAAGACCTGAAACGTGCTTTTGAACGGCCGGTGGTGCTTCTTTTGGGGGATAAAGACGTGAACCCGAACCATCCGAATCTGCCTACTGATCCCGAGGCCCAAGCCCAGGGCCCGTACCGTTACGCGCGCGGACGCTACTTCTACGACAAGGCGCTTGCTGCGGCCACCCGACTGGGTGTGCCGCTGCGATGGCGCTTGCAGACGGTACCTGGCGTCGCCCATTCCAACCACGGCATGGCTGCGGCAGCGATCAAGATCATGCGCCAGGACCCCTTGGCATGAACGCAGATGCAGCCATCGTTGCCCCCACGCCCCCCCCTGGGTTGGATATGGTTGTGAGACGACATTTACTGGCATTCGCAGCAGGGGTGCTCCTTATCTCTTCGGTGCCCTCTGTAAACGCCCAGGTGAATAAGCCGGTGTCAAAACGCCAGCCAGTGGCGTCATTCATTGTGTTATGCGACTGTGAAACGCTTGCAAAGCGCGCGCGGGTTAAGCACGCGATCAGAAAAAAAGGAGGAATAATTTTGTATACCTACGAGAACCTTGGCGGCTTTGCCGTTGCAACTTCCCCGTCAGGCGATCCCACCCGGCTGGAGCAAGAGCTGTACCGCATACCCTACGTGAGGTCTGTTGAGCCCGATGGTGAGGTGCGCACTAACACGCAGAACTGATCACCTGACCTGCCCCCTGGAGCCGTACCAATCATTGAGAGAGAGGTCCAGGGTTTTGCAGGTTAACTGATCCTGCATCGATGGTGGATGGTTCGCGGTGCCTGGCTGCAAATGCGGCAGGTGGCATCCGGCCAATGCTTCCGTGGGGCCGCACTTCGTTGTAATCCTGGCGCCACAGGGCGATGATCTCCCTGGCCTGGGCCAAGGTCTCGAACCAGTTCTCGTTGAGGCATTCGTCCCTGAACCGGCCGTTGAAGCTTTCGATATAGGCGTTCTGGGTGGGCTTTCCCGGCTGGATCAGGACGTGCTCGATGCCTCGTGCCTGCAGCCAGGCCATGAAGGCCCGGCAGGTGAATTCCGGGCCGTTGTCGGTCCGGATGGCCTGCGGGTAACCTCTGAAGCATGCTGCGCGCTCCAGCACCCGGGCGACATAGGCCCCGGGCATCGACAGATCCACCGCGATGTCGATGCACTCGCGGGTGAAGTCATCGGTGATGGTCAGGCATTTGATTCGCCGGCCATTGGCCAGTGCGTCGCTGACGAAGTCCAGGCTCCAGGTCTGGTTGGCACGCGTGGCGGCAACCAGCGGTGTGCGCTCGCCGCGGTGCTTCCGGGCCTTGTTGCGCTTGCGCACCGCCAGGCCCTGCTCGCGGTAGAGGCGGTACACCTTCTTGTGGTTGGTGCCTGCAGGCGCCGGGCTGCGGCGGGTGGCGCCAGGCATCGCGGGAGAGCCCCGCAAGACGGCAGGCCCTGCGCTCGGAGAGCCGGGCATGCTCCAGCATCCGGGCAATGGCCTTGCGCTTGTCCTGCGGGGCTAGCGCTTTACCCCGAAGCCGATCTTGAGGGCTTCGAGATCCAGGTGGGCCTCGGCCAGCAGCTTCTTGAGCCGGGCATTCTCGACCTCCAGCTCCTTCAGGCGCCGGGCTTCCTCGGCATCCATGCCGCCGTACTTGGCCCGCCACTTGTAGAACGTGGGCTCGCTGAAACCGCCCTGTCGGCAGACCTCCTTGACCGCCAGGCCCGCTTCGGCCTGCTTCAGGAAACCGATGATCTGCTGCTGCCGTGAATCGACTCTTCCTCATGTCCGTCATTCTCCAAGTTGACGGATCTCACTTCCATTCGGCTGGTACGGCTATCGGGGAGCACGTCACCTTCCGGCCGGCGTGCCATGACATGACATGGCGCAGGCATCGAGCGAAAGGTGTCAGCGAATGTAGGCGCAAACGCCCCGAAGATCGGACACCTTGGAGCTTTCAAGGCTTCCGCAGGACGTACGCCGAATCCGCCGGGCTACAGCGTGAAACAAAAACCATGCGCTGGTGGGGTGAGCTCCGCTCGGCCCTGGTGCAAATAATTTTCCTTTGTACTAGGCGTGCGGTCCGATGCGTTGCAACGAACGATGCAACCGGACGGACTGCCGCCGCTCCCCCTCACTCAGCAACCCAAGGATTTCCATGAATGCTCTTGCCATGACCCGCCGCGCTGCGGCCCTTGCCCTGACTGCCTGCCTGGCCGCCTGCGGAGGCGGCGGTGGCGGCGGCGACGTCTTCGGAGGCGGCGGAAATGGCGGGGGCGGTGGAGGCGTGGACGGTGGCGGAAATGGCGGCGGGGGTAACGGTGGAGGGGGCGGTGGTGGCAATGGCGGTGGCGGCACCACCCCGTCCCAGGTCACCGGGCAGTACATCGCCCAGCCCGCAGCCTCTGGTGCTGCGCTGCTGGCCGCCATGAACGACCAGGGCTCGCGCGGCTATGCCTACCTGTCGGCCATGGTGACGGGGGGCAGCGCGCAGAACGACTTCTATGTGACCGACACCGCGCACAGCAACTCGCGGCTGACCTATGAGACGGTGGCGCAGGCCGACTCGGGCGATGGCCTGGTGGCCCAGCTCAATCAGCAGGGCGCACGCGGCTTCGTCTTCAAGGGGCCCTACATGTCCGGCGACGGCCCGGGCATCAGCCTGCTGACCGTGCGCGACGCGGCGCGCGGCGCCACCTATTCCTACGAGCGGCAGGCCATCTCCGGCAGCCTGGGCAGCGATGCCTTCCAGGCCCAGCTGAACGCCGAGGGCGCACGGGGCTTCCGGCTGGTGGGCCCGATCGGCGCAGGCCAGGACAGCTTCAACCTCTACGCCAAGGATTCCAGCGCCACCACCTATTCCTACACCGTGATCCCCGTGTCCGGCTCCGGCGGCATGGCCAGCGGCGACGCGTTGCGCCAGCGGCTGAACGAACAGGGGGCGCAGGGCGGGTTCTACCTGGGCGCGTTCTCGCTGCAGGGCGGCGCCATCGCGCAGGTCTTCGAGAAGAGCTCGGCGCAGAACGGCCCCGTCGAATACGACCTGAGCGCCGTCAACCTGCAGCAGACCGCGGACCAGAAGCTGGCCGCCATGAACCAGCGTGCCGCGCAGGGCTTCTTCTTCGTGAGCGACCTCTCGACCGACGACAGCAGCAGCTACACGCTGTCGGCGCGCAACGCGGCCAGCCTGCGCAGTCCGCTGGTCGGCGTCACCTTCCCGAATTGAGGCCACGCTGAACAAACCCTCGCGCGCGGCGCATCTCTGCGCCGCATCGCGGGGACTTGTTCACCGCAGACCTTCCCTAGCCCACCACCCCATCGGCGACCTCGTTCGCCACTTCGATCAAGTTCTCATCGGGGTCGTAGAAGTAGATCGACCGCAACCGGGCGCAGGCGCCTGTGGCGTTCACCGGGCCTTCCACGATGCCCACTCCCACATGGGTCAAATGGGCAATGACTTCGTCGAGGGGGGAAGTGGTCAAAAAGCACAGGTCGGCCGAGCCCGGCGTTGCATGGCGTACGTTCGGGTCCACCACCGTACCCACCTCATGCAGGTTGATCTTCTGCCGTCCGAAGTGCAGCGCATACCTGCCGTGCTTGAACTCCCGGGACTCGAAGCCGAGAGCCTGCCGGTAGAACGCGATGGTGCGCGGAATGCTCGCGACCGTAAGCACGACATGGTCGAGACCGGTGATGAGGGGTGTTTTGGGCATGGCACGACTGTATATGCGATGCAGGGCCCGTGATCCAAGCGCAACCTCCATCAGGTTGAAAACCCCGCATCAACCCCTGCGCGTGATCCGCCGGATCGCGTCGTAGATCTCGTTCTCTGCGTCCACGGGGTCCACCTCCCCCGCCAGCGCCGCGAAGGACACTGCTTCGGCCACCCCCAGCATGGCGCGCATGGCAGCCGGCTTCAGAGGCTTCTTCGCAAAAGGCGCGAGCGCGCGGCGGCACTTGTCCATGAAGAGGGTTTCATGCTCCTTCTTCAAGGCCTCCAGTTCCGGTGAGCCCGCCAGCGCCGCGCTCACGCCCGGCATTTCCCGGCCCATGGCCATGACGCACCCGACGTAGCTCGCGGCGATGACCTTGGCGACCGCTGGAAGCGTCCTGGCACAGGCTGCGAGGGCCTCGTCCAGCAGTGCGTGCTGCCTGCTGTCGTACTCCCCGTAGAGCGCTGCGAGCAGACCGTTGCGCGCCCCGAAATGGTCGTAGACGACAGGCTTCGTCACGCCCGCGCGCTCGGCCAGGTAGCCCAGCGTGAGCGCATCGCTGCCTTCGCTGCGGACGATGGACCAGGCGACATCCAGCAGCTGGCGCTGCCGGGCCTCCTTGGGAAGGCGCCGCTGGATCGCACGGCCTGCGTCCGGCTTCGTCGGGTGGTTGGACATCGATAACCTACCAAAAGTAATTTAACCTGCTAACATACCAACAGTAGTTTAAACCCCTCCTCAAGGATCTCCCATGCACGCCCTCATCGTCGTCAGCCACCCCGATCCCCAATCGCTCACCCACGCTGTCGCGCACGCGTTCGCCGAGGGCGTCGAAGAGTCCGGCAAGCACACCACGGACCTGGCAGACATCGCGGCAGAGGGGTTCCAGCCCGCATTCAATCCCGCGGACCGGGCCACGTTCCTGTTGCAGGCATCCGCTCCGCCCGACGTCCTGCGCGAGCAGGAGCGTATCGACCGGTCCGATGCGCTGGTGCTTGTCTACCCTGTCTACTGGTGGTCGTTTCCAGGGCAGCTCAAGGGTTGGATCGACCGCGTTTTCTCCAACGGATGGGCGTATTCGGAAACCCCGGAAGGTGCCATCGAGAAGCGGCTCGGCCGTCTCGAAGCCCACCTGGTCGGGATCGGTGCTGCCGACGAGGGAACGTATGCGCGGCATGGCTACGACACGGCGCTGCGCACCCAGATCGACCACGGCATCTTCGACTACTGCGGAGCCAGGGTGGCCACGTCCAGCATCCTGTATGGCGTCGATCGGGAGAGCGCTGCATCCCACATCGCCGCGGCGCGGGAGCTGGGCCGCAACGCATTCGCGCAGCACGGCACCAAGAGCGGCTGACACGACCCAGCGAAGCGGTTCTGGCCAGGCGCTGCATCGCAGACAGTACGAGTAGTACGACAAGATGCGGCAACGACGCCAGAAGGGTTGTGTTGGCCGCGCTTATGGCGTCACGGCGTGAGCGTCTCGGGCCAGACCAGCGAGCGGTGCACCTGGGCGCCCGCCATGGCCCCGCTGCCCACGGCCAGCGATACCGAATGGGGCACGCGCGCCACGTCGCCGCAGGCGAACACCCCGGCGACCGACGTCTTGCTCTCTGCATCGGTGCGGACCTGGATGCCCATGGGCGTCTCTTCCAGCGCGCAGCCCATGTCCTCGGCCAGGGCGTTCGATGGCGACGTGCGGGGCGCCGCGAACAGGCCCGCGAAGCGCAGCTGCCGCCCGTCGGCCAGCAGCACGTCGGCATGGCCTGCGATGCGGTCGATGGGCACCGGCTCGATGGCCACGCCCCGGTGTTCCAGCTTGGCCTGGACATCGGAACTCACCTCCACGGCGCCGTTGACGAGCAGCGTCACGTCGCCCCATTCGGTGAGCAGTTCGGCCTGGTGGAGCGACAGCGGGCTGCTGCCGACGATGCCGATGCGCCCCTGGTTCAGTTCGTAGCCGTGGCAGTACGGGCAATGGAAAACGGACTGCCCCCAGCGCTCGGCCAGGCCCGGTACCGCGGGAAGCTGGTCGGCCACCCCGCTCGCGAACAGGATGCGGCGCGCATGGTGCGAGGTGCCGTCGGCCGTCGTGACCACGAACCCGTCCAGTTGCCCCGTGACGGCCTCGGCCCGTCCGTCGCGCCAGGCCAGCGTGGGATAGGCTTCGAGCTGGCGGCGCGCCTGTGCCGCGATCTCGCCCGGTGGCACGCCATCCTGGCCGAGAAACCCGTGCGAGTGGCTGGCGAACCGGTTGCGCCGTTCGCCGGCATCGATCACCAGCACGCCGCGCCGCGCCCGGACCAGTTGCAGGGCCGCGGCCATGCCCGAATAACTTCCGCCGATGACGATGGCGTCGTGCTGCATGCTCAGCTCCTCTTGCGCCGGACTGCCGCATGCCGGCGCGCGAAGTCGGCGGCGAGATCGGCCAGGGTGATTTCGGAGAAACGCCGGAGCAGCAACGCCTCGGCCTCGGCGAACGTGCCTTCGAGCGCGGCGTTCACCGATTGCTCGACCAGGCACTCCGGCGCCTCGTGGCGGTTGCCGATGGCGAACATCGCCGGCTCGCCCAGGGCCTCGTGCAGCTGGCGGAGGGTGACGGCGCGCAGGTCGGCCTGGATGCGCCATCCACCCGCGTGGCCTCTCTCGGACTGGACGATGCCGGCGTCCCGCAGGAAACCCATGGTGCGCCGGACGACGACGGGATTGGTTCCGAGGCACTGCGCCAGGGCGTCGGAGGTCATGGGCCCTTCCTGCTCGGCCATGTGCAGCAGGGCGTGAAGGACCGACGAGAGGCGGCTGTCGCGTTTCATGCAACTTATGATGTTGCATATTAAGCGAGAGGTCAAGCCGGGGCCCGCAAAGCCCCCGCTGCCGGCATTCCGTTGATCTATCGCTCCCCGGCGGGCGCCTGCTTCATGCGGTCTTCATTGGTGGAGCTGCGGGCACCCTTGAGATGCATTTCGACATCGGCGCCCTTCGTACCCACCTGGGCGACGGCGTCTCTCAACTGGCTCTCGGTCGTGTCCAGTTCCTTGACCCATCGCGTGACGGAATCGGGGTCCTCAAGGTTCACAAGGTCCGGCTTGCCTGCGGATGACTGCATATTCACTCCTGGTCTGGTTGGCGACGTGGCGAGATCCAAGAGTAAGTGGCTCCATGTGCCGCCGATGTAGGCCGATGCACCGTCAGGGAAGGCAGACAGGGCCGTGCTACGACCGCGCCTCTTCCGGCGCCGGTACCGCCTGCGCCTCCAGCCACCCCGCGAATTTTTCCAGCGCCGGAAACGGTGGACCATCACGCCTCGAGCAAAGGAAGTACCCGCGTCCGCAGGACACCTCGATGTCGAACGGCATCACCAGTTGCCCACCCGACAGCTCGCGCTTCACCAGACAGCGGGGCACGACGGCGGCCCCCATCCCGGCCTTCGCCGCGATGATCAGGTGCATCGTCAGGTCGAACCCTGGCCCGAGCCGCAGCGTGCACGGTGCACCCGCCTTGGCGAACCAGCGCTCCCAGTTGTCGGGAAAGTTGGTGTGGTGCAGCAAGGCGGCGGACTGCAGTGCGTGTGGATCACGGTACCGCTGGCGCAGTCCCGGCGCGCACACCGGGACGAACTCCCGGCCCAGCAGGTAGCGCGTCCGGATGTGCACGGGCCATCTGCGCTGTGGCCGCTTGACTTCGATCCACAGGTCCACGTCGTCCCGCGTGAAATCCTCGTCGTGCTTGAACTGGCGCAGTTCGATCTCGATGCCCGGGTGTTCCGCCCTGAACGCGGGCAGCCTGGGCATGAGCCACTGGATCCCGACGTGCCGACCTTCTCGGAATTGAAACTGCCGGACCTGAACCTGACTTCCGGGACGGGGCTGGCCGCGCCCGCCAGGACTCCGGACGCCATCCGTCCAGAAGCTCTACCAGACCATGCGGAAGGTCCTGCAGGACCCTGCGACCCGCCGCGTATGGGAAGACAAGGGCATGATGGTGCCGGAGGACGTGAAGCCGCAGGCCTACCAGGCCGAAATCGCCGAGCGCATCCAGTTCTACCAGCCATCGCCCAAGCCAACCACATCATTCTCGAATGACCCGATCCCCAGACCCACGCCGCGCCCATACGCGCATCGACCAGTTGCTGCCCTATGAACAGGAACTGGTCGCCGTGCGGCGGCACCTGCACCAGCATCCGGAACTCGCGTTCGAGGAGCATGCGACCTCCGACTTCATCGCGGGCAAGCTCACCGAGTGGGGATACGAGGTCACCCGGGGCATCGGTGGCACGGGCCTGGTCGGCAGCCTCCGCCATGGCGAGGGCACGAAGGCGCTCGGCATCCGGGCGGACATGGATGCCCTGCCGATCCAGGAGGCGACGGGCGCTCCGCATGCCAGCTGCGTTCCAGGACGGATGCACGCCTGCGGCCACGACGGCCACATGACCATGCTGCTGGGCGCGGCGAAATACCTGGCCCGGCACCGCAACTTCTCCGGGACGCTGCACCTGGTCTTCCAGCCTGCCGAGGAGCGCGGCTTCGACAGCGGCGGAAAGGCGATGGTCGAGGACGGGCTGTTCGAGCGATTTCCGTGCGATGCGGTGTACGCCCTGCACAACCACCCGGGCGTGCCGCCGGGCCGGTTCCTCGTGCGCAAGGGGCCGTTCATGGCGGCAGGCGACCGGGTGTTCATCCAGGTGATCGGCCTCGGCGGGCACGCGGCCAGGCCCCATCTGGCCGTGGACCCGGTGGTCGCGGCCTCCGCCATCGTCATGGGCCTGCAGACGGTGGTGGCGCGCAATGTCGATCCGTCGGAATCCGCCGTCGTCACGGTGGGCCGCCTCCGTGCCGGGGACGCGCTCAACGTCATTCCCGCGGAGGCCGAAATCGGCATCAGCGTCCGGTCGTTCTCGGCGGAGGTGCGGACCCTGCTGAAGGAACGCATCACCGCGCTCGTCACGGGCACGGCAGAGGCGCACGGGTGCCGGGCCGAGATCGACTATGTGGAAGGCTACCCGGTGGTCGAGAACGACGCCGGGGCCGTCGAGCTCGCCGCGCAGGTGGCCATCGACCTGGTCGGGCCGGAGGCGGTGGACGCGGAGTTCCCAAAGCTCATGGGCAGCGAGGATTTCGCGTACATGCTGCAGCGCCGCCCGGGCGCGCTCGTGCGCATCGGCAACGGCCCTGCAGAGGGCGGGCGCGGCCTGCACAACCCCAAGTACGACTTCAACGACGGCATCCTGCCCTACGGGGCTGCCTTCTGGTGCCAGTTGGCGGAGCGGTTCTTGCGGTGAGCCCGGACACCATCGCGCTCTCTGCCTACTTCAGCCGCGGCTGCACGGATGATCTTCAGAGTCATTGGTATAGAGCTTCAACCGCACTAGCCGTCGAGCGCCATCAAGCGCTGCGACAATATCGCCAATCTTTCGAGCATGCACAGAAGACATCGAGTTCAGGCTAACGGAGCGGTAGCTCCAGGTGGTGCTGAATAGGAAATTCGCTGTTGGACGCTGAGGTCCGCCATTTTAAGCGAATGCTCGTTGCCCCTCCGTCGCAAGCCATCACTGGAGAAGAAAAATGATTCGGAAACTGAAGATTCGCGGCTTCAAGTCGATCACTGAACTGGATATCGAGCTGGGTGTGGTGAACTGCTTCATTGGTGCAAACGGCGTAGGCAAGAGCAACGTGCTGGAGGCCCTGGGCGTTCTGGGGGCAGCAGCCAATGGCGCTGTGGACGACGAGGCCCTGCAGCGTCGTGGCGTGCGCCCTGGCTTGCCTCGACTATTCAAATCGTCTTTCCATGACTTTCGTAGTCTGCCGCACATTGGTCTGGAAGCTGTAGCGCAGAGTGGCGCAACTTACAAGGTCAGTTTATTGAACCCGCTGGAGTCTCCAGACCCAGCTTGGTCGTTCAAGACCGAGACGCTGACAGATGGTCAGAAAACCATTCTGACCGACGGGGTCCGCAACAAAATCAATCTCAATCCGAAGGCTGGTCTCGCAGCGCTCAGATTGGTAGAGTTGCCTCCTGAAAGCCCGGCGGCTTTGATGTTGCAACAACTGCAGCAATACGCGATCTACTGCCCCAACACCCCCACTTTGCGTGGCATCCTGCCTGACCAACAGACACGCGAACCACTGGGGTTATCAGGAGGACGACTGGCCGAGGCGATATCCGACTTAAAGCGTTTCGCTGAAGAATCCCAAGGTGATTTGCTGGATGACCTTCTTCGCTTGGTCGATTGGGCTGCGGATGTCGGAACCTCGCGCAGCGTGCAGGCGCTGCTATCCCCATCAGTAGCACGTAGCCAAGAAGTCTTAAAGTTCACCGATCGTTTTATGGCCGCCAGCCGTAACGAACTAACGGCTTTTGATGCCAGCGAGGGTGTACTGTATGTACTGTTTACCGCCGCACTGTGCTTGTCGCCGCGCAGCCCTGCGGTGATCGCCATCGACAATCTGGATCAGGCGTTGAATCCACGGCTGGTCACCGCGTTGGCGACGCGGCTGGCGGGCTGGCTGACTCGGGTGCCGTTGGTTGCCAACGACACAGTTGGCCACAGCCGGCAGCTAATGTTTACGGCTCACAATCCTGCGGTACTTGACGGACTAGATCTGGACAATGACGAAGTTCGTCTGTTCGCCGTGGACCGAGACAGCAACGGACACACCGTGGTTCGAAGGCTGAATCCGACACCAGAGTTGAAGGAGCTGAATAGCGATTACCCGCTTTCGCGCTTGTGGACGATGGGGCACCTGGGGGCGGTACCGAATGTCTAGTCCGCTGCGAATTGCCTTGGTCGGCGAAGGCCCGACAGAGCGTGAAGTGATTGAGGCTGCATTGAGGCATATTCTTGCTCCCCGCACCTTCGTGCTGACACAACTACAGCCCGAAGCGACCAAACCCGATATGGGCACCGGGTGGGGCGGGGTCTTGAAGTGGTGCCAGCAACAGGCAACCCGCAGTAAGCCCAATGGTGGGCCGATCGATGAAGACCCCACCCTATCGAACTTCGACTGCATCGTCATCCAATTGGATGCGGACGTGGCTACTTTCTCCTATGCAGACCTGCGCCCGCCCTACACAGATGCAGACGCCGTCAGCAAAGGCTGGAGGCCTTTGCCATGTCCTGTCCACAGCCCCCCCGCCCCCCTCCAGTCAGATGACTTGCACGCTGTATTGCTGGCATGGCTGCAACCTGCAGTGCCAGGCTCAAAGACGATAGTGTGCATCCCGGCAATGAATACTGGCGCTTGGCAGGCTGCAGCTAAACTGCCTGACGATCATGCCTTGCTCGCCGATCTCGAATGCAATCTGCGGATTGAACCCCAAATGGCAAGCCTGCCTATCAAACTGCGTGTGGACAAGAAGAAGCGCGCGAGCCGCCTCGCCGCAGCGGATGCCGTCGCCAAGCACTGGAACAGCGTGACCGCCATGTGTACCCGAGCACAGGCCTTCGAGCAAGCCATGCTCCTCGCATTCCCAGTAATTGCAGCCCCCTCCGGGCCAACGGGTTAACTGACTGGCATTGCGGCTATGGCTGGGGTTGACGCCTTGCTGCCCATCCTCAACAGTTCTATGCTGCGGGCTGCTATCGACCCGCGCCCTCTAGCTCCCTCTCAGCGCGTCGAGGGTACTTCGCACTCTATTCGAGCCGCGGCTGCACGATGATCTTCACCGCCGACTCGTTGTTGTGGATCAGCGTGTCGAACCCCTTCGCCACCAGGTCCTCCAGCTGGATGCGCTGGGTGATGAAGGGCTCCAGGTTGATCTTCCCCTGCTCGACGAGCCGGATGGTTTCCTGGTGGTCGTTGCAGTAGGCGATGGTGCCGCGCACGTCCAGCTCCTTCATCACCACGCTGTGCACGTTGATGGTGGCCGGGTGGCTCCAGATGGAGACGATCACCACCACGCCGGTGGCCTTGGTCACGGCCACCAGGGTGTCGAGCACCTGGTTGACGCTGGAGCATTCGAACGCCACGTCCACGCCCTGGTCGCCGGTGAGTCGCATCACCTCGGCCACCACGTCCACTTCGGAGGGGTCGAGGATGTGGTCGGCCACGCCGGACTCCTGCGCCTTCTGCTTCCGCCTGGCACTCAGCTCGGTGACGATGACTTTGAGCCCCTTGGCCTTCAGGATGGCGGACAGCAGCAGGCCGATGGGGCCGGCCCCGCCCACCAGCGCCACGTCGCCGGCCTTGGCGCCGCTGCGGGCGAAGGCATGGTGGCCCACCGACAGCGGCTCGATCAGCGCGGCCTGGTCCAGGGGAATGGCGTCGGAGATGGGGTGCACCCAGCGGCGCTTGACGGCGATCCGTTCGGACAGGCCGCCGCCCCGCCCGCCCAGGCCGATGAAGTTCATGTTCTTCGACAGGTGGTAGTGGTCGCCCGGGCCCGTGGGCACGTCGTCGGCCACGATGTACGGTTCCACCACCACGTGCTGGCCGACCTGGATGTCTCTCACCCCTTCGCCCACGGCATAGACCACGCCGGAGAATTCGTGGCCCATGGTGACGGGGGCGGATTCGCCCGAAATGGGATGCGGGTGGCCGCAGGGCGGGATGAAGATCGGCCCTTCCATGAATTCGTGCAGGTCGGTGCCGCAGATGCCGCACCAGGCTACTTCGATGCCCACGGTGCCGGGCTCCACCACGGGTTCGGGAATGTCTTCGATGCGGATGTCGCCACGGCCGTGGAAACGTGCTGCTTTCATGATTCGACTTTCTGATTGGTCAGGTGGGGGGACAGGACGGCACACTGCCGTCCATCGTGATCCGGCGGGCACATTCGGCCCTTGCGCTAGCGCAAGTGGTGCACCTGCTGCAGGCCATAGACCTGCACGGGCAGGCCTTCCTGGCGCGCCTTGAGCTGCAGCGCCAGGTACAGGGAGTAGTGGCGCGACTGGTGCAGGTTGCCGCCGTGGAACCACAGCGCCTCCTGCTGCGTGGGCTTCCACATGTTGCGCTGCTCGCCCTCCCACGGGCCCGGGTCCTTGGTGGTATCCGATCCCAGGCCCCAGACCTTGCCCACCTTGTCCGCCACCTCCTGGCTGATCAGGTCGGCCACCCAGCCGTTCATCGAGCCGTAGCCGGTCGCATAGACCACCAGGTCCGCCGGCAGCTCGGTGCCATCGTCCAGCACCACCGCGTTCTCCGACAGGTGGCTGATCTCCTTGCCTGCCTGGAGCTTGATGCTGCCGTCGATCACGAGGTCGCAGGCACCCACGTCGATGTAGTAGCCCGAGGCGCGGCGCAGGTACTTCATGAACAGGCCCGAGTCGTCGTCGCCGAAGTCCAGCATGAAGCCGGTCGCTTCGAGTTGGCGGTAGAACTCCGCGTCGCGCTCGCGGATGCGGTCGTACACCGGCACCTGGAAGTCGGCCATGATGCGGTAGGGCAGCGAGGCGAAGGTGAGGTCGGCCTTTTTGGTGGTCATGCCGCTGGCCACGGCGCGCTCCGAATACAGGTCGCCCAGGCCGATCTCCATCAGCGAATCGGAACGCACGATGTGCGTGGACGAGCGCTGCACCATGGTGACGTCGGCGCCGTGCTCCCACAGGGCCGCGCAGATGTCGTGCGCGGAATTGTTGGCGCCGATCACCACCACCTTTTTGCCCGCGTAGGCGTCCGGGCCGGGGTGCTGCGACGAGTGCTGCTGCTCGCCCTGGAAGACCTCCTGGCCCTGGATCCTGGGCACGTTGGCCTTGCCCGACATGCCGGTGGCGAACACCAGGTGCTTCGGCCGCAGCACCAGCGTCTCGCCGTCGCGCACCACCGTCACTTCCCACTCCTGCCGGCCTTCGTCGAAGCGGGCGTTCAGGCAGGTGGTGGACGGCCAGTAGTTCACCTCCATCACCCGGGTGTACATCTCCAGCCAGTCGCCGATCTTGTCCTTGGGCGCGAACACGGGCCAGTTGTCCGGGAAGGGCAGGTACGGCAGGTGGTCGTACCAGACGGGGTCGTGCAGGCACAGCGACTTGTAGCGATTGCGCCATTGGTCGCCCGGGCGCGCGTGGCGGTCGATGACGATGTGCGATACGCCCAGCTGGCGCAGGCGCGCGCCCAGCGCGATACCGCCCTGCCCTCCGCCGATGACCAGCACGAAGGGCTGCGTGTCGCGACCCAGTTCCTCGGCCTCTTTCTGGCGGCGCTCCTGCCAGGTCTGGCGCCCGCGCCGGATGCCGTGTTCGGCCCCCATGGGGCGGCGCGTGCCCAGGGGTTCTTCATACCCCTTCAGTTCCTGGGCGGCCGTGAGCAGCGTCCAGATGCGCCCGTCCCGGATGCGGACATGGCCGCCGCCGCGCGCATGGCGCGTGTCGATCACGATCCAGGCGGATACCACGCCATCGGCCTCCTCCACCGTCTCGCGCTCGTCGAGCGCAAAGCGCACGGGCGCGGCGGCATCCAGCTGCGCGGCCAGCATGTCGGCGATCTGGCCCTGCCCTTCCAGGGTCTTGATGTTCCAGGTCAGCAGCACGAGGTCGCGCCAGTAGCACTCCCCGGCGAACAGGTGGCTCGCGGCCGTGAAGTCGCGGTCCGCCAGAGCGCGGTTGAGTCGGTCGAGCAGCGCCTGGGCGCGGGCTGCAGCCGTCGTATCGGTCATCGTTGTCTCCTTGGATAGTGGTCGTGCCCGCTGGTTTTTCTCCGGGCGGTACGGATCAAGGCAACCGCCATGCCAGGCATGACGGACCCTGCCGGCCTGCACCGAATGCCAGGCGAATCAAGGGGTTGGCTGCGAACCCCGGGTACAAACCCTGCGCCTTGCGCCCTGCCCCTGGCGGCTGCCGCGCGCGACAGGCGGTGCACCGTGCGACACCTGTCGCATCACGCGTGCTGCAGCGCAGCAGCAGTAATGGGTAAATCTCGATGGGCGCGGCACGGCCCCGGGCACACAATCCCCCACGGCACGTTCCAAGACAAGACCGCATCGACTCCACGCCATGCCCCTGCAGTCCTACGCCTCGCACGTCCAGGAAATCGAAGCCTTCGGCTCGGGCTACCCCACGGGCAGCCAGGATCGCGACCGCGCCGTGCTGCGCAGCTGGCGCCGCTGCATCGACCACCACCGGCTCGACCCGGCGCAGACCAGCGAAGCCCACATCGTTCCCGATGGCGAACTGCGTGCGCACCGCGAAGAATCCGGTCCGCTGATCCACATCGCCCGCCATGCGCTGGAGCGGCTCTACCAGCAGCTCAAGGGCCTGGACTACGTGCTGCTGCTGGCGGACCGGCACGGCGTGGCGGTGGACTTCCTGGGGCACGAAGCCGACACCGGCGACCTGCGCCGCGCGGGCCTGTACCTGGGTGCGCAATGGCGCGAGGAGCATTCCGGCACCTCGGCCGTGGGGGCCTGCCTTGCAACGGGCGAAGCGCTGACCGTGCACCAGAGCGACCATTTCGATTTCACGCACACCCGCCTGTCCTGCACCGCCGCACCCATCTACGACCTGCGCGGCGAACTCGCGGCAGTGCTCGACCTGTCGCTGCTGCGCTCCCCCGCCGAGCGGGCCAGCCAGAACCTGGCGCTCAACCTCGTCGCGGCCGCGGCACGGCGCGTGGAGCACGCCAACCTGATGGCGCAGTCCGGCCACGACTGGGTGGTGCGCCTGGCGCAGTCGCCCGATTTTCTCGACGTCGATCCCGACGCCTCCATCAGCGTCGATGCGCGCGGCCGCATCCGCGCCATGACCCACGCGGGCGCCCGCCTGCTGGCAGCCGCCGCGCCACTGGACTGGCGCCAGCGCCACACGCTCATCGGCCAGCCGCTGGAGCGCTTTTTCGACGTGGACCTGCGCCACCTGCCCGAGCTGCGCCGCAACCGCCCCGCGCAGGAGCGCATCATCCGCGCCCGCGATGGCAGCATCCTCTTCGCCCATGCCATGGAGCCCCAGCGCCGGGTGGGCCATGCGCGCGCGCAGGCCACGCGGGCCGAGCCCCCGCTGCCCCCGGCACTGCAGGCGCTGGACACGGGCGATGCGGCACTTCGGGCGCTGCTGCGCAAGGCGGCCCGGCTCGCGCCCCGGACGCTGCCCATCCTGGTGCAGGGGGAGACCGGCGCGGGCAAGGAATACCTGGCCCGCGCGCTGCATGCCGCCAGTGGCCGCAGCGGCGCCTTCATCGCCATCAACTGCGCGGCCATTCCCGAGGCGCTGCTGGAAAGCGAGTTGTTCGGCTACCTGCCCGGCACCTGGACCGGCGCAGCAGCCAGGGGCCGCGAGGGCCTGATCGCCGCGGCGCACGAAGGCACGCTGTTTCTCGACGAGATCGGCGACATGCCGCCGGCCCTGCAGGCCAAGCTGCTGCGGGTGCTGTCCGAATCCGAAATCACCCCGCTGGGCGCCCGCGCGCCACGGGCGGTGTCCGTGCGCTTCATCTCGGCATCGCACAGGCCGCTGGCCGAACTGGCGCGGCGCGGCAGCTTCCGCGAAGACCTGCTCTACCGCCTCAACGCCGCCGAGCTGCAGTTGCCTGCGCTGCGCCAGCGCAGCGACCTGCAGGCGATTGCCGACCAGATGCTGGCCTCCCTGGGCAGCCACCTGCACCTGGGCGATACCGCCCGTACCGTGCTCGCCGCGCATGCCTGGCCCGGCAACCTGCGCGAGCTGCACAACGCGCTGCGCTACGCCGCAGCCCTGTGCGGGGAGGATGGCGACGGCACCATCGGGCCCGAACACCTGCCCGATGCGCTGCTGGCGGCGGGCAGCGCGCCACCTGGGACCGCCCCGGCACACCCCGCCAGCGAGTCCGCCGCGCAGGCGCTGGAGCAGTTGCTCGAACAATGCCGGGGCAACGTCTCGGAAGCCGCGCGCCAGCTCGGCGTCAGCCGCTCCACCATTCACCGCCGCATCCAGCAGCTGCAGTTGGGCGTGCGGCATGCCCGCTGGCGCGGGTCATAGCACGCGGCAACTTACTTCGAACCCCGTGGGCCTCGCGGGCTTCGGGTCGCACCGCGGCCGCCGGCCTGCGGACCCTGCGTGCTTTCCGGCCCTGGCGCTGCCGCGGAACCGGTGGCGCCCGGGTCCTGCTGCTCCGCCACGGGGGCGCGGGTGGCAGCCTGGGCTGCCGCACGGACGAGCGACGGGCCGGTGCCCGTCCAGCGCTGCACGGCGCGGCGCAGGCTGCGCGCGCTGGAGTAGCCCGTTTTCTCCGCCACGTCTTCCATCGAATGGCTGGACCGGCACACCATCGTGAGCGTGCGGCGCCGGCGCTCCTCGGTCACCAGGCCGCGGTAAGTCAGTCCTTCCTCGGCCAGCCTGCGGCGCAGGGTGCGTTCGCCGAGATTCAGCGCGGCCGCGATGTCCGACAGCGGGGGGGCGAGCGTCTGGCAGCGCCGGAGTAACTGCACGACGGCGGCACCGAGGTCCGTCCACGGCCCGGGGGGCCAGGCCTCCGCCAGCAGTGCCCGCATCCTCGCCACCACGCTGGGCTCGGCCGTCCTGAGCGCGATAGCCTGCGGCGGCAGGCTCAGCCGGTGGTCGCCCGTTTCGAACTCGACCCGGCAGCCGAAGGCCTGCTCGAACTCCACCAGGTCCACCGGGCGCGGCAGCGCGAACTGCACACGCAGGGGATGGAATTCCGCGCCGAGCACCTGCTGCACCATGGCATGGATCGATGCGAGCGTGTACACCGCCAGGAAGGGCTCGACCTCCGGGTCATCGACGCGAGGGCGCACCACGATGTGGAAATGCTGTTCCGTCCGTTCGCTGCACACGTTCAGCAGGCAGCCCCCGGCGCGCTGGAACTCGATGAGGAACTGCAGCATGTCATGGACGTTCGCGCACGCCATCATGCCCAGCCCCAGCGCACCCAGCGCGACGATGTTCGCCTGGCCCCCGAATCGCAACCCTTGCTCGATGCCGGGCGCCGCATTCCAGAAACGGCGGACGACCTCCAGGGTATGCCGGTACGACACCTGCAGCCCCGGGGCGTCCAGCGCGTGCGGCTCCAGGCCCAGCCCGCACGTCAGCCGCTCGGCAGTCAGGCCGCGCGTCCAGGCCCTGGACACCAGCAGGCGTATCAACAGGGGGGCGATGTCCGCGCGGTGCCCACTGCGGGAAGCGATAGATGTCGTTGGCTTGGTCTGCATGCAGACTCAATTCTCACACTTTCCGCATAGAAAAAAGCCGTTTCTCTCAAACATCTACTAAATTTATCAAATTCAACTACAATTGGCCGAATGGGTACCGCAACTTTGTCAATTCAGTCCCCATGCTCGCGCAGCCCGAGATTTAAGGTTGTCCTATCGGCAGACCAAGGTCCATATCTCTGGCCTTGGCTGCTTTCACAGGGGGGCATTGCCATATGAACGGAGATAGGGAGAAGGCTTGGAAAAGCCTGGTCGCGCCATGCACCGGATTGCTCGGTGCGATCGCAGCGCTCGGGTTGTCCGGTGCGAGCCTGGCGGGCGTGTCATGTGCCGCAGCGCTCGTGGCATGCGGCGCGGTGGGGGGCTGGATTGCCTGGCGCCCCCGGCGCACCGCGCCGGACGAACTTCTCGGGCTCATCGCGGAGTTCGAGGCCTTCAGCGCCGCCATGGCGCCCGTCTGGTCGGGGCAGATCGAATCGTCGCGCGGCCAGATGGAAGAGGCGATCGCGCAGCTCAGCGCCCGGTTCGCCAACATCGTGCAGCAGCTGTCGCGGACGCTGGACCAGTCGGCGCGCGATGGAGCGGGCCCGGGGGACGCGGAAGCCGTGTACGCCCGCAGCCAGGCGCAACTGCAGGAACTGGTGGGATCGCTGCGCGACGCCATGCAGGGCAAGGCGCAGATGCTGGCCAAGATAGAAGACCTGCAACGCTTCGTGGGAGAGCTGCAGGACATGGCCGAAGCGGTCTCCCGCATCGCCCAGCAGACCAACCTGCTCGCGATCAACGCGACCATCGAAGCGGCCCACGCGGGGGAACGCGGCCGCGGCTTCGCGCAGGTGGCGCAGGAAGTGCGCTCGCTGTCGCAGATGTCCGGGGACACCGGGCGCCGGATCATCGCGGCCATCAACGCGATCCATTCGGCGATCGACGAGACCCGTGCCGCGGCCCAGTTGTCGCAGAACCAGGAGCACCGCGTCATGGCCGATTCCGAAAGCCGCATCGCCCAGGTGCTGGAACAGTTCCGGCACCTGACGGACCACCTGGCGCAGTCGGCGGACCTGCTGCGCCACGATAGCCGCCAGATCCAGGCAGAGGTGAACGACTCGCTCGTGCAGCTGCAGTTCCAGGACCGGGTCAGCCAGGTGCTCAGCCACGTGCGCGACAACATCGGCCGCATGCCGTCGGTCGTCCAGAACCACCACGCCCTGTGCGCCAGCGAAGGCGCCCTGCGCCCCCTGGATGCCGGCCCGCTGCTGCAGGAACTCGAGGCGACCTATGCGATGGCCAGCGAGCGCGCCGTGCACCGCGCCGGTTCGTCGAAGGCAACCGCCCCTGCGCCTGCGCAGCACGAAGAAATCACATTTTTCTGAAGGACCTTTTTTATGGCAAAGACCATTCTGATCGTGGACGACTCCGCTTCCGTTCGATCGGTCGTGGGCATCGCGCTCAGGGGCGCAGGCTATGACGTCATCGAAGGCTGCGACGGCAGCGACGCGCTGCGCCGGCTCACCGGCCAGAAGGTGCACCTGATCATCAGCGACGTGAACATGCCGAACATGGACGGCATCACCTTCCTCAAGAGCGTGAAGGCCATGCCGGCCTACCGGTTCACCCCCGTGATCATGCTCACCACGGAGAGCCAGGAGGCGAAGAAGCGCGAGGGCCAGCTGGCCGGCGCCAAGGCCTGGGTGACCAAGCCGTTCCAGCCGCCCACCCTGCTGTCGGCCGTGGAAAAGCTGGTGCTGCCATGACCTCCATCACCACGCTGGCCCTCGACGGCGAGCTCACCATCTACCGGGCCGCGGAAACCCGCACAGGCCTGCTCGCCGCGCTTTCCGACAGCCCCGAGGGCCTGGAAATCGATCTGGCGGGCGTGACCGAGATCGACAGCGCAGGCGTGCAGCTGCTCATGGCCGCCCGCCGCGATGCGCAGGCCAGGGGACAGTGGTTGCGCTTCACCGGGTGCAATGCGCCGGTGTCGGAGGTCTTCGCGCTGTTCGACCTGTCCGCATTCTTCGGCGAGACCCTCGCCGCCGGCACACCGACCGAGGGAGACGCCCCATGAACATGGAACAGGCACTGCAGGCCTTCATCGCCGAGAGCGGCGAGTTGCTGGAGGACATGGAGCAGGCCCTGCTGGGGGTGCTGCAGGAGGACGATCCCTCCGACTCGGTGAACGCGATCTTCCGCGCGGCGCACACCATCAAGGGGTCCGCAGGCCTGTTCGGCCTGGACTTCATCGTGGACTTCACGCATGTCGCGGAAAGCGTGCTCGACAAGGTGCGCGACGGCGCCATCCCCCTCGATGAATCGGTAGTGTCCCTGCTGCTGGCCTGCGGCGACCACACCGGCCGCCTCGTGGCGGCCGCTGCGGCCGGCCACACCCAGGCCGACGAGCAGCTGCAGGCCGACGCGCAGCCGCTGCTGGAAGGCCTGAACCGGCTGCTGGAGAATGCCGGCGCCCCGCCGCGCACCGACCAGCCCGTCCGGCCGGCCGACGGCCTTGCCGCCCCGGCGCCGGCTGGGGCCGGAAGCCGCGCACCGGACCACTGGCACATCTCCCTGCGCTTCGGCCGGGACGTGCTGCGCAACGGCATGGATCCCCTGTCGTTCCTGCGCTACCTCAACAAGCTCGGCACGATCACGGGCATCGCCACGCTGCCCGACGACCTGCCCGCGCTGGCGGACATGGACGCGGAGTCCTGCTATCTCGGCTTCGAGATCGCGCTGCGCAGCAGTGCCGGCAAGGCCGACATCGAAGGCGCCTTCGAGTTCGTGCTCGATGACTGCGTGGTGCACATCCTTCCGCCCGACAGCGAGATCTCCCGCTACATCGACCTGATCGGCACCATGGGCGCGCACGGGCAGGATGCCTCCGTACGCCTGGGCGAAATCCTCGTGCAGTGCGGCAGCCTGACGCGCCGGGAGCTCGACGAGGCCCTGCAACTGCAGCACCACGGCGCGACCGAACCGCTCGGCCAGTTGCTGGTGGAACAGCGCCGCGTGCAGCAGCCGATCGTGGAGGCGGCGCTGGTGCGCCAGAAGCAGATCAAGGAAAGCCGCTCGGCCGAGCACCAGTCGGTGCGGGTCGATGCGGAAAAGCTCGACCGGCTCGTGGACCTGGTGGGAGAGCTCATCACCGCCACGGCCACGGCCACGCAGGCGGGCCGCCACGTGCAGAACGTGGCCCTGCAGGAGGCGCATTCCACGCTCAACGGGCTGGTCCAGGAAATCCGCGACAGCGCACTGCAGCTGCGCATGGTCCGCATCGGCGCGACCTTCAACCGGTTCCAGCGCATGGTGCACGACGTCTCGCGCGAGATCGGCAAGGACATCGTCCTGCAGGTGCGCGGCGAAGACACCGAACTGGACAAGACCGTGGTCGAGAAGATCGCCGACCCGCTGACGCACCTGGTGCGCAACAGCATGGACCACGGCATCGAGCCGGTCGCCCTGCGCACGGAGCGCGGCAAGCCCGCATGGGGCACCGTGTCGCTCAATGCGTACCACGACTCCGGAAGCATCGTGATCGAGGTGGGCGACGACGGGGGCGGCCTGTCGCGCGACCGCATCCTCGCCAAGGCCGTCGAGCGCGGCCTGGTCGATGCGGGCAAGGCGCTGCCGGACGAGGACATCTACAACCTGATCTTCGAGCCCGGCTTCTCGACGGCCGACCAGGTCACGAACCTTTCGGGCCGGGGCGTCGGCATGGACGTGGTCAAGCGCAACATCGCGGCGCTGCGGGGCACGGTGTCCCTCGACAGCCGCCCGGGCCTGGGCACCACGACCACCGTGCGGCTGCCGCTGACGCTGGCCATCATCAACGGCTTCCAGGTCGCCGTGGGGCGCTCCGTGTTCGTGCTGCCGCTCGAATCCATCGAGGAGTGCATCGAGTTCCGGGAAGACAGCGGCCACGACTACACCGAGCTGCGCGGGCGCGTGCTGCCGTTCATCCGGCTGCGCACGCTCTTCCATGTGCCGGACCCGGCCGGTTCCCGCCAGAGCATCGTGGTAGTCCGGGAAGGCTCGCAGCGCTT
This sequence comes from Paracidovorax avenae, assembly GCA_003029925.1. Taxonomy (GTDB): domain Bacteria; phylum Pseudomonadota; class Gammaproteobacteria; order Burkholderiales; family Burkholderiaceae_C; genus Paracidovorax; species Paracidovorax avenae_A. Next base: position 3,966,677 of record CP028296.1, read on the forward strand.
CGGCCTGATCGTGGACCGGCTCCTGGGCGAGGCGCAGGCGGTGATCAAGCCGCTGGCGCAGATGTTCGCCCACCTCCAGGGCATCAGCGGCTCCAGCATCCTGGGCACCGGCGAGGTCGCGCTGATCCTGGACATTCCCGCGCTCGCGGCGAAGGCCATGGCCTCGCAGCGCACCGCATCCGACGCCGTGGGCGCCGCGCCGCAATGACGGCCACCGCCCCCATCCAGACATCCCATCGCCCTGAAGGCACCCCCATGTTCAAAAATCTCAAGGTCGCAACCAGGCTCTATCTGGGCTTCGGGACCATCCTCGCCATCCTGCTCATCCTCACCAGCACGGCGTACATCAATTTCGGGGCGCTCACGGAGGCGAACCGCTGGAACGTCCACACCTACGAGGTGATGTCCGAGATGGACAACGTGCTCGACGCCCTGGTCAACGTGGAGACCGGCGAACGGGGCTTCGCGCTTACCGGGGAGGACGCGTTCCTCGATCCCTACAAGGCAGGCCTGGCCAGCCTCAGGCAGCACCTGGACAAGGCCAAGGCCCTTACGCAGGACAACCCCAAGCAGCAGGAGCGGCTCGCGAGCATCCAGGCTTCCAGCGAGGAGTGGATCACGAAGGTCCTGGAGCCGGAGATCGCCCTGCGCCGCAGCGTGAAGGACGGCAAGGCGTCCATGGATGCCGTGGTGGCCAGCGTGACCGCCGCCAAGGGCAAGCAGCACATGGACCGCATGCGTGAACTGCTCGCCCAGGCCCGCGGCGCCGAAAGCGAACTGCTGGCCGTGCGCAGCCGGGAAGCGGAATCCCGGCACGCCACGACCAACGCCGTGCTGGTCTTCGGCAGCCTGCTGGCCGCGGCGCTGGCCGCCATCATCGCCATGGTGATCGTGCGCGGACTGCAGAACGTGCTCGGGGGCGAGCCGGCATATGCCGCCGAGGTGATGCGCCAGGTCGCGAAGGGCGACTTCACCGTGCAGGTCGCCACCCGGCCGGGCGACCAGAGCAGCCTGCTGAACACCGTGAAGGACATGGTGCGCATGTCGGGCGAGAGCATCGACGACGTGGTGCGCGTGATGGGCGCGGTCGCCCAGGGCGACCTGACGCAGACCATCACCGCCGAATACCAGGGCGCCTTCGGGCAGATGAAGGAATACGTCAACAAGACGGTGACCAGCCTGTCGGACATCGTGACCGAGGTGAACGCCGGCGCGGAAGCCCTGGCGGGCGCCTCGGAAGAGGTGAGCGCCACCGCCCAGTCGCTCAGCCAGGCCGCCAGCGAGCAGGCCGCCGGCGTCGAGGAGACCAGCGCATCGCTCGAGCAGATGACCGCCTCCATCTCCCAGAACACCGAGAACGCCAAGCTCACCGACAGCATGGCCACCAAGGCCGCCTCCGAGGCCACCGAAGGCGGCGAGGCCGTCAAGGCCACCGTCGTGGCCATGAAGCAGATCGCCCAGAAGATCAACATCATCGACGACATCGCCTACCAGACCAACCTGCTGGCCCTGAACGCCGCCATCGAGGCCGCACGGGCCGGCGAGCACGGCAAGGGCTTCGCCGTCGTCGCCGCCGAAGTGCGCAAGCTCGCCGAGCGCAGCCAGGTCGCCGCCCAGGAAATCGGCGACGTGGCCAGCTCCAGCGTCGAGCTGGCCGAGCGCGCCGGCACCCTGCTGGGCGAGATGGTGCCCAGCATCCGCAAGACCTCCGACCTCGTGCAGGAGATCACCGCCGCGAGCGAGGAGCAGTCGTCCGGCGTCGGCCAGATCAATGCCGCCGTCGGCCAGCTGAGCCAGACCACGCAGCAGAACGCATCGAGCTCCGAGGAACTCGCCGCCACCGCCGAGGAAATGAGCAGCCAGGCCGAGCAGCTGCAGCAGACCATGGGCTTCTTCCAGCTGGCCGGCAGCACGCCGGCCAAGGCCGCGGTGCCCGCGGCCCGGAGCCGGCAGGCCAGGAAGCCGCTGGCGGCCCGCAAGCCCAAGCCGAGCCTGGCCCTTGCCGACACCGCCTTCGCCGATGGAGTGGACGAATCCCAGTTCGCCCGCTACTGACCCGCCCGCCCCTCTTTTCGTCTCACACCGGAGGACATCACCATGTTCGGCCCATTGAAACTATCGACCAAGCTCTTCGGAGCCTTCCTCATCGTGCTGGCCCTGATGGCCGGACTGGGCGCCTACGCCATCAACCAGCTCGCCACGGTGAACCAGTCCACCGAGGACCTGGCCACCAACTGGCTGCCCAGCGTCCGGATCATCATGTTGTCCAAGTCGAACATCAACCGCCTGCGGGTGCTGGAGATGCGCACGATCATGGACACCAATCCTGCCGAAGTGCGGGAGTCCGTCAAGGAAGGGGTGGAGCGCATCGCGGCCACCCGCAAGCTCTGGGCAGACTACGCCAGGCTGGTGAGCTCTCCGGAAGAGCAGCGCCTCTATGACCAGAGCAAGGAGGCCATGGAGACCATGTTCGCCGAGCACGAGAAACTGGGTGCCCTGATCCAGCAGGGCAATATGGCCGAAGCCCGTGCCGTGCTCGACGGCGACGCACGCAAGGCCTACAACACGGTCCGCGGCCTGTCCGACAAGCTGTCCGACATGAACGTGGCCGGCGGCGACAAGGCCGCAGCGGATGCAGCGACCACCTACGCGCACGCACGCACGCTCACCATCTCCATCCTGGCCGCCTGCGCATTGCTGGCACTGGCCCTGGCCTTCCTGATCACCCGCTCGCTGGTGAGGCAACTGGGAGGCGAGCCCGCCTACGTCGCAGAGATCGCCAATGCCGTCTCCAACGGCGACCTGACGCTGCAGATCTCCACCCGCCAGGGCGACACCACCAGCGTGCTGGCCGCGATGAAGAACATGGTGGACAAGCTCTCGCGCGTGGTGACCGACGTCAACAGCGGCGCGGAAGCCCTGGCGGGCGCCTCGGAAGAGGTGAGCGCCACCGCCCAGTCGCTCAGCCAGGCCGCCAGCGAGCAGGCCGCCGGCGTCGAGGAGACCAGCGCATCGCTCGAGCAGATGACCGCCTCCATCTCCCAGAACACCGAGAACGCCAAGCTCACCGACAGCATGGCCACCAAGGCCGCCTCCGAGGCCACCGAAGGCGGCGAGGCCGTCAAGGCCACCGTCGTGGCCATGAAGCAGATCGCCCAGAAGATCAACATCATCGACGACATCGCCTACCAGACCAACCTGCTGGCCCTGAACGCCGCCATCGAGGCCGCACGGGCCGGCGAGCACGGCAAGGGCTTCGCCGTCGTCGCCGCCGAAGTGCGCAAGCTCGCCGAGCGCAGCCAGGTCGCCGCCCAGGAAATCGGCGACGTGGCCAGCTCCAGCGTCGAGCTGGCCGAGCGCGCCGGCACCCTGCTGGGCGAGATGGTGCCCAGCATCCGCAAGACCTCCGACCTCGTGCAGGAGATCACCGCCGCGAGCGAGGAGCAGTCGTCCGGCGTCGGCCAGATCAATGCCGCCGTCGGCCAGCTGAGCCAGACCACGCAGCAGAACGCATCGAGCTCCGAGGAACTCGCCGCCACCGCCGAGGAAATGAGCAGCCAGGCCGAGCAGCTGCAGCAGACCATGGGCTTCTTCAAGCTCTTCGGGGCAACGCCGGCCCGGGCGCCCGCGAGCGCAGCCCGGAGCGCGGCTGCAAGAAAACCCGCGCAGTCCCGCAAGGTCGGCCCCAGCCTCGCCTTCGCGGGCGCCGCGGGCGCGGACGGGATCGACGAATCCCAATTCACCCGCTATTGATGATTGCCGAGGACGCCCGCATGCCCAACGCCAAGCATTCCCACGCCTCCACGGATCCGTCCGATGCGGCCGCCGCTGAAGCGGCACAGTACCTCACGTTCCAGTTGGGGCGCGAAATGTTCGCCATCGGCATCCTTGCGATCAAGGAAATCATCGAGTATGGCGATCCGACCACCGTCCCGATGATGCCGCGCTCCGTGCGCGGCGTCATCAACCTGCGGGGCGCCGTGGTGCCCGTCATCGACCTGCAGGCGCACTTCGGCGGCGAGCCCGCGGCCGTGGGCAAGCGCACCTGCATCGTGATCGTCGAAGTCGGTGCGGACCAGGAACGTCAGGTGATCGGCGTCGTGGTGGATGCCGTCAACGAAGTCATCGACATCAGCCCGGCCGACATCGAGCCCCCTCCTCCCTTCGGAGCCCGCATCCAGGCGGACTTCATCCAGGGCATGGGCAAGGTGCGCGACCGCCTGGTGGTCCTGCTGAACCTGGACCGCGCCTTCTCCACGCAGGCACTGGCCGAACTGGCCCGGCTGCCGGCCGATACGGCCGAGCCCCGCTGAGAAGCCCCACCCTGCTGCGCCCGACCACGCCCGCCACCGAATGAACGCCCCCGACCCGTCCCTGCCCAGCGCGGCCGCCTGCTCGGTCCTCGTCGTCGATGACAGCACACCGCAGCGGCAGCATGCCGTGCGGCTCTGCCACGACCTGGGCATCGGGCAGGTGCTGGAGGCCTGCCATGGCCGCCAGGCCCTGGAGATGATCGGGACGATGGACCCGCAGCCCAGCCTGGTCGTCGTGGACCTCGAAATGCCCGAAATGGACGGCATCGAACTCATCGAAGCCCTGCAGCAGCAAGGCCTGCGCATTCCGATCCTGCTGCTGTCGGCGCACGGGGACGCGCTCCTGGATTCGGTCCAGTCGCTGGGCACGTCGGTGGTGCGCGGGCTGCACAAGCCGCTGGCCAGCGGCGACCTGCAGGCGGTGCTGGAGGAAGTCCTGTCGCCATCGGCGCCCGTTGCCGAACGGCGCCGCGCTCCCCGCATGCCGATCGATGCAGCGATGCTCGAACAGGCCATCCGCGAAGGAGGCATCACGCCCCACTTCCAGCCCAAGGCCGACACCCGGACCGGCATGCTCCGGGGGGTCGAGGCCCTGGCACGCTGGAACCATCCGGTCCTGGGCATGGTGCCGCCGGACGAATTCATTCCGCTGGCCGAAAGCGCGGGGCTCATCCACGCACTGACGCTGTCGATGATGGAGCGCAGCTTCCTGCAATGCGCCGCCTGGCAATCGCGCGGCATGCGGCTCACGCTGTCCATCAATCTGTCGCCGCAGCTGCTGGCCTCGCCGGACATCGTGAACGAGATATGCGCGCGGCAGCTGCGGTACGGCCTGGCGCCGTCGCAACTGATGCTGGAGGTCACCGAAGGATCGATGGTGGAAACCTCGAGCGCCGCGCACTCGGCATTGGTGCGCCTGCGGCTCAAGGGGTTCGGCTTGTCCATCGACGACTACGGCACCGGGTTTTCCTCGCTGCAGCAGCTCTCGCGCATACCCTTTTCCGAACTCAAGATAGACCGCTCGTTCGTGCACGGCGCCCATCGCCGCAAGAGCCTGCGCGTGATCCTCGAGTCCGCGCTCGACCTGGCGCGGCGGCTCAACCTCTCCACGGTAGCCGAAGGCGTGGAACACCTGGAGGACTGGCGCCTGCTCCAGGACTTCGGCTGCACCAGCGCCCAGGGATGGCTGATCGCCAAGGCGATGCCCGGGGAAGACCTGCCCACCTGGAACCGGTCCCACCGGACGCGCCTGGACGCCCTGCGGCTTCCCTGACCACTGCCACCCCATGCCATCCAGAACCATCTCCGATCACGATTACGGGCATTTCCAGCGCTTCATCTTCGATGCAGCCGGCATCACCCTGTCACCGGCGAAGAAAGCCCTCGTCTGCGGGCGCCTGGCCAAGCGCCTGCACGCGACCCGGGTGGCAGGGTATGCGGAATACTTCGCGCTGCTGCAAAGCGGCCAGGATCCCGCCGAAGTGCAGATGGCGATCGACCTGCTCACCACCAACGAAACCTATTTCTTCCGCGAATCGCGGCATTTCGAGCTGCTGCGCAGTGCCGCGCAGCAACCCGGCGCCACCTCGCCGTTCCGCGTGTGGAGCGCCGCCAGCTCCAGCGGCGAAGAGGCCTACAGCATCGCCATGGTCCTGGCGGACTGCCGTGGCAGCCAGCCCTTCGAGGTGGTGGGCACCGACATCAGCACGCGCATGCTGGACAAGGCCCGCACCGGCCACTACCCCGAGCAGCGCGCCCGCCAGATCCCCGACCCCTACCTGCGGCGCTTCTGCCTGAAGGGCCAGGGGCCCCAGGCGGGAACGCTGCTGGTGGCGCGCGAGCTGCGCCAGAAGGTCCGCTTCCTCCACGCCAACCTGAACACCCGGCTCCCCGACCTGGGCAGCTTCGACGTCGTGTTCCTGCGCAACGTGATGATCTACTTCAACGGCGACACCAAGCGCGACGTGGTGGCCCGCGTGATCTCGTTCATCCGGCCGGGCGGGTACCTCTATATCGGCCACTCGGAGAGCCTGCACGGCATCGATGCCGCCATGGTGCAGATCGCACCCTCGGTCTATCGCAAGCCATGATGTCCGGAGCCGCACGTGCCGACGTCTTTCAGGCCCATGGACGTCTTCCTCCAGCCGGGGGAGTACTTCGTGGGTGACGACACCATGCGGCTGCGCACCATGCTGGGCTCCTGCGTGGCGATCACGCTGTGGCACCCCGCGCGCCGCATCGGCGCCATGTCGCACTTCCTGCTGGCCGACCGCGGCCGCCCCGCCCGGCCCGGCGAACTGGACGGCCGCTATGGCGACGAGGCGCTGGAGCTGATGGTGCGCGGCCTGCGGCGCCAGCGCGTGTCCATCGCCGAATGCGAAGCCAAGATCTTCGGCGGCGGCAACATGTTTCCCACCCGGCCCCGGCCCGCGATGGACTCCGTCGGCACCCGCAACGGCCATGCCGCACGGCAACTGCTGGCAGGGCGGGGCATCGGCGTCCGCAGCGAACACCTTTTCGGCGACGGCCACCGGCAGGTGGTGTTCGACGTCGCCAGCGGCGCGGTCTGGGTACGCCAGGTCCCGCCGGCCGCACTGCGGCAACCGTAGCCGCCCCCCTTCCAGCGCTTCACAGCACAGCCAACCATCCCCATGAAACCCATCCAAGTCATCGTCGTGGACGATTCCGCCGTCGTGCGCCAGGTACTCACCGGCCTGCTCGGCGAGGCTCCCGGCATCGAGGTGCTGCATGCGGCAGCCGACCCGCTGCTGGCCATGGAGCGCATGAAGCACCAGTGGCCGGACGTAATCCTGCTGGACGTCGAGATGCCCCGCATGGACGGCATCACCTTCCTGCGCAAGATCATGGCCGAGCGCCCCACGCCCGTCGTGATCTGCTCCACCCTCACGGAAAAAGGCGCCAGGACCACGATGGAGGCGCTCGCCGCCGGCGCGGTGGCCATCGTGACCAAACCCCGGCTGGGCCTCAAGAGCTTCCTGACCGAGAGCGCGGACGAACTGGTCGCCACCGTGCGCGCCGCGGCGCGCGCCAACGTGCGGCGCCTGGCCCGGCAGCCTGCAGCGCCCGCGATGGCGCCCCCGCTCGGCAAAAACACCGCCGACGCCATCCTGCCGCCCGGCGCGGGCCGCGCGATGGCCCAGACCACCGAGCGCGTGGTGGCCATCGGCACCTCCACCGGCGGCACCCAGGCGCTGGAAGAAGTCCTCACCGCCCTGCCCCGCGTGTGCCCCGGCATCGTCATCGTGCAGCACATGCCGGAAAAATTCACCGCTGCCTTTGCCAGCCGCCTGGACGGCCTGTGCCGCATCGCCGTCAAGGAAGCGGAAAACAACGACCGCGTCGTCCCCGGCCGCGCGCTGATCGCCCCGGGAGGCAAGCACATGCTGCTGCGGCGCAGCGGTGCCCAGTACCACGTCGAAGTGCTCGACGGCCCCCTGGTGAACCGCCACCGCCCCTCCGTGGACGTGCTGTTCCGCTCCGTGGCCAAATGCGCGGGAGCCAACGCCCACGGCATCATCATGACCGGCATGGGCGACGACGGCGCCGCAGGCCTGCTGGAGATGCACCAGGCCGGCGCCCGCACCACCGCCCAGGACGAAGAGAGCTGCGTGGTCTTCGGCATGCCGAAGGAGGCGATCAAGCGGGGGGGCGTGGACAAGGTGCTGCCGCTGTCGGCGATCTGGCGGGAGATCGGAGGGGCTTAGAACGTGTTTACGATCTTTTTAGAGCCGACAATTGGTTGGTGAAAAGAAAGCCCTACCCAAGCGACATAAGCAGAGAGAAGTTCGCCGAGATCGAGCCCTTGTTGCGCAGCGTTCGGCGCAGTACCAAGCCCATAGAGCTGGATCTCTACGAGGTGTTCTGTGCGGTGCTCTACCTACTGCGCACAGGCTGTCATGAGATAGCCCCCTGATTCCCCGGCCCCGTCCTGTCGCTTATCTTTGGAGATAGGAACAGGACTGTGCATATGACTAGGCATACGGAGTCAGTAGAGGTAGTGGTGAAGGACCAGCGCCGCAGGCGCTGGTCCCTGGCCGAGAAAGCGGCCCTGGTGCGGCGCACCTACGAGCCGGGCATGAGCGTGTCGCTGGTAGCGCGCCAGGAAGGTGTCTCGGCGGGGTTGCTGTTCCAATGGCGCAAGCTGGAACGTCAGGGCGCTTTGACCGCCGTGTCCGCAGGTGAAGCAGTGGTGCCGGCCTCGGAGTTGGCGGCGGCCCGGGCAGAGATCGCCAAGCTACAGCGCGTGCTCGGCAAGAAGACCCTGGAGAACGAAATCCTCAAGGAAGCCGTGGAGTACGCCGCCGAAAAAAAGTGGATTGCGCGCTCGCCCTTGTTGCCCGGGGACGAGCAGTGAAGACGGTCTGCCGGACGATGGGGATGGCGCGCTCACACGTGCGCGAGCTGCTGGCGCGCGATGAAGCATGGACCGATGGCCGCAGGCACCGTACGCCCTGTGGTGATGCCGAACTGCTCGCTGAGCTGCGGCAGGAAATTGCAGAGCTTCCCAGCTACGGCTACCGGCGTGCCTGTGCCTTGGTCAACCGCCAGCGCGCTGCGAAGGGTGCTCCCAGAGTCAATGCCAAGCGCGTCTATCGCGTGATGGCCGGGGCCGGCCTGCTGCTGCCCAAGGCGCCACGCCGACGCCAGTCCGCCCGCACTCATGAGGGCCGGGTGGCGGTCTCGCGCAGCGACCTGCGCTGGTGTTCTGATGGCCTGGAAATCAAGTGCGACTCGGGTCAGACTGTGACGGCTACCTTCACCAAGGACTGCTGCGACCGCGAGGTCATGGCCTGGAGGGCCTGGGAGGGCAAGGGACTGCCCGGCGAGCCGGTACGCGAGATGCTCATCGAAGCGGTCGAGCGTCGCTTCGGTGCAGTAGAGGCGGTGCCGGCAGGCCAGGAGTTGGAGTT
>CP028296.1:4054915-4055248 GCA_003029925.1 Paracidovorax avenae
GATGCGCAAGGCCACCAGCCTCGTGCCCTGGCCGACGACGAGCGCCGCGAGCTCACGGCCCTGGTGGTGCGCCGCAGGCAACTGCTGACCATGCTGGTGTCCGAGCGCCAGCGCCTGGGCGTGGCCCACCGCAAGGCCAAGCCCAGCATCCTGGCGATCATGGATGCCATCGCGGCGCAATTGCACGATGTCGATGACGAGCTCAAGGCGCATGTCCAGACTCACCACGCCGACCTGGCCAAACTGCTGACCTCGGTCAAGGGCGTGGGGCCGACGACCGCCTGCACGCTGCTGGCGCAACTTCCCGAACTCGGCCAGCTCAATCGCAAGCAG
>CP028296.1:4096529-4148781 GCA_003029925.1 Paracidovorax avenae
AGCGCCAGTTCGGGCATGCCAAGGTGCGCTACCGAGGGTTGGTCAAGAACACGGCACAGCTGCACACGCTGTTTGCGTTGGCCAATCTCTGGCTGGTGCGGCGCAAATTGCTGGCGGCCTTGGCATGAGTGCGTCCGCAGTTCGCCAGACAGGCCAAGTCGGTGGCCAATCTACGCCGCATTGACGCGAACTGAAGCGAAACGGGACTGGAGCGCCACATACATCAATAGGTTCAGCGCATCTGCACACTCATACGCGTGTTGTGCAGACCTTCCCTAGGCATCCTCAAAATTTATCCTTGGCTTCGCATTCAATGAGCGAACTTCATAATCCTTTAAGTTAGGAAAATACGTCGCCAGCATCTATACAATACTTATGTCAAACTCTTGATCAGAGTCAGCAAAAGGCCTCTTTCCCGACACAAGCACTTATGCTATATTGCCAGTCCTATCAATACCAAAGGGAGGATCAAATGAATGTTGTTGCGGTTATAAACTATAAGGGCGGGGTTGGCAAGACTACAGTGACTGCCAATTTGGCTGCCGAGTTAGCTTGGCAAGGTAAAAGAGTGCTTTTGATTGATACCGATGCCCAAGCCAGCTTAACTTTCTCATTTGTTAAGCCAGACGTTTGGGATTCCACTTATAAAGACACAAAGACTATTAAATCATGGTTTGACGCCATCAGTGGTGGGGCAGAACCACCGCCCCTCGAAGATTTCGTCATTACCCCAAAAGAGGCAAATTCAAGGCTTAGGAAAGGCAGTGGCCAAATCGATCTGATTTGCTCTCATCTTGGTCTAATTAATGTAGACCTAGAGTTAGCCACATTGCTTGGCGGCGTTAACCTCAACCAAACCAAACGCAACTACATTAAAGTGCACGGCAAGCTCCGAGCAGCAATTCAGGATCTTAAAGGAAAAGAAAATTACGACATCATTTTGATTGATTGCCCTCCAAATTTCAATATTGTCACCAAAAATGCAATCGTAGCCAGTGAAAATATTCTAATTCCTGCCAAGCCTGATTATCTATCAACCCTCGGCATTGACTACCTCCAAAGAAGCGTGAAGGAATTAGCCAAAGAATACAATGAGTATGCAACTCTGGATTCGGACGGTCAGCGCATTTCCCCGAATATTCTTGGCGTGGTTTTTACCATGATTCAAATTACCAGCGGCGCACCAATCCGAGCGCAGAAGCAATTCATCTCTCAAACAAAGCGGCTTGATGTCCCAACCTTCGAGAACTACTTTAGAGAAAACAAGACTATATTTGCTTCCGCTCCTCAAGATCTGGTCCCTGTTGTGCTGAACCGTTTCACCAATGGCACATATTCAGCTGTTGTTGAAGAAATTGAAAATTTCGTGGAAGAGTTTGACCTAAAACTTTTGGGACTCTAATATGAAAAAAATTGAATTATCTTCCACACTATCTCGCCTGATGCGGGCAGTTGAAAATTTATCAGATAGCGATTTCGAAAAGTTATTCGACGAAAATTATTCGCTTGAGATCAAAATTATTCGACGCAGGCTTAAAGAGGATAATGAAAGCAATAACGATCTCGACTTGCCTAAAATTCTTCAAAAACTGGACAGCTTTTCATCAAGGGATGAAGCTCATTCTTTTTTTGCGGAGAATTTCTCAAGCCGGAAGGCATTAGAACTTCTTGCACGCAAGCTTGATATTTTGACGACCAAAAACGATAAAGCCGAAATAATTCGCGAAAAAATTATAGAATCGACTGTTGGCGCAAGGATTCGCTCGCAGGCCATCCAAGGCAATAGCTAATATTTATACGGCCTTCGTGAAAACGTTGGCCAATTCAACCCTTCATTTTCCGCACTCCATAATTAATTTCCCGTACCAAAAAGCAGACCAACACATAGGAGATGGCAATAACGGGGCTAACCGCTTTCGATGGCGACCTATGTACCGGCAGCGCTGCATCGCCGTGCAATGTTCGAAGAGCTGTATAAACTTCCCGTTCCAGCGAGCACCGTGCGACGGCGGGTAACCATAAGCACCGCAAACATCAGAAAATGCAGTCCGCCGAGTACTTCGGGAGCCGCTTGTAGTCCCGAGCCAGCCAGCCAGGCTTCTTCTCTCCACCACCCAGCGCCGCGGCAGCAGTAAAAGCCTTTCCTCAGGCAGCTTCACGGTGTCCAGGTAGATGCCGTTGTCCTGCACCGCCTCGGCTTCCGTTTCACCTGTGTATCCCTGGCCAGCCCGAGCCAGTTGCACTGAGTGATCCGTGACCTGCTGCACGTGTCCTCACACAACTTGTGCACCTGAGCGCGCTCTTGCTCATCCGCCGACGTGGCATGCACAGCCAGCAGATGGCCCAGCGTGTCAACCGCCATATGCACCTTGCTGCCGCACCTGCGTTTGCAGCCGTCGTAGCTTGCACGTGGGCCGCTCTCGCAACTCGACTGCAGCGTTCGCCAGTCCAGCACGGCGCTGGGCTGGCCCTGACACCCCTTTGCCACGCGGATGATGGAGCGTAAGTCCGAGACTATCGCCTCGAAGTAGCCTCCATCCAGCCATCGGCGGCTCTGCTAATAGACCGCCTCCCAGGGCGGCAAATCGTTGGGTAGCATCTGCCATGGTGCGGGGACGGCCATGGAGGCATGGGCAATACCCGTGGGACGGCGTCTTCCCGGCGATTGCCGGCGTTCTGGCCGCTAACGCGCCGTCCGCCCGCGCCGCGCCCCCCTGGCGGCCACCTCCTGCGAGGCCCATTCGGCCTGTTCGATGAGCCGCCCCAGCTCCTGCACCGCCGCATGGCTGTCCTGCACCGACTCATCGCTGTAGACCAGCATGTAATCCATCATGGGCAATGGCGGCAACCCGTCGCGCTCGTCCAGCAGCACCATGCCGGGGCGCAGGTTGTCGCTCGTGAACATGGCCACCGCGAGGCCGCTCAGCACGGCAGCGCGCAGGTCGTGCAGGCTGTGCGAACTGAAGGCCTTGTGCCAGGCGATGCCGGCCCGCTCGAGCGCATCGATTCCGATCTGGCCGCACACGCAAGGCAGCGGGGAATAGGCCAGTGGCAGCGATGCACCGTCCAGCCGCTCCCAGCACTCGGCGGCGGCCCATACCATCGGCAGGCGCTGCAGCAGGATGCCGCCGCTCACCTCCGACGTGCTGGTGATCACGGCGAGGTCCAGATCCCCTTCGCGCACCATGGCAGACAGGTCGAGCGTGAGGCCCACGCTCACCTCCAGGCGGACATGCGGACAACTGCGCGCGAACTGGTGCAGCAGTTGCGGCAGGCCGTCGCTCATGAAGTGCTCCTGCACCCCCAGGCGCACGGTGCCCTCGATCGGCGAGCAGCGGAAATGCCGCTCCAGCGCTTCCTGTGCCTGCAGGACACGCTGGGCGTGGTGCAGCAGATCCTCGCCATCGGCCGTCAGGCCCAGGCGCCGGGTCGTGCGGCGGAACAGCGGCCGGCCTACCAGCGCCTCCAGCCGCCGGATCTGGTGGCTGACGGCGGACTGCGTCAGGTGCAGTTGCTGGGCCGCACGGGTAAAGCCCTGGTTGCGATGCACCGCGACGAAGGTGTGCAGCAATCCGGTGTCGATGGTCATCGCGCCCTATAAATTAAAAAATCAACTGAATCCCACATTATTTAATCATTTGCATCATGAAGCCAGCCTTTCCAGAATGGCGCCTGCCTTTCCGGCCTTCTTTCTGGAGACCCTTCCCATGCCTGCCCACCGTCCAACATCCCAGCCCCTGGCGTTGGCCGCCATCTGCCTTTCCGCACTGATGTTCGGCCTGGAGATTTCCAGCGTGCCCGTGATCCTGTCCGTGCTGGACCAGGAGCTGCACGCCGACTTCCAGGGCCTGCAATGGATCATGAATGCCTACACCATCGGCTGCACCACGGTGCTGATGGCCACCGGCACCCTGGCGGACCGCTATGGCCGCCGCCGCGTCTTCATGCTCAGCGTGCTGGCGTTCGGCCTCGCTTCGCTCTGGTGCGGATGGGCCGGCTCCACGCCCGTGCTCATCCTGGGCCGGCTGGTGCAGGGCATCGCAGGCGGCGCGATGTTCATCTGCTCCATCGCCCTCCTCTCGCACCAGTTTCCCGACGGCCGGGAGCGGGGCCGCGCCTTCGCGGTCTGGGGCGTGGTGGCCGGCGTCGGGCTGGGTTTCGGCCCCATGGCCGGCAGCGCCATCGTCTGGGCCTCCAGCTGGCACTGGGTGTTCCTCGTGCACGTGCCGCTGTCCGCGCTCACGCTGGCCCTGCTCCGTGCCGGCGTGGCGGAATCCCGCGACCCCCAGGCACGGGAGCACCGGCTGGACTGGGCCGGCCTCGGCACGCTGACCCTGGCCGTGCTCGGCTTCACCGGCTTACTCATGCAGGGCGAAAGTCTCGGCTGGAAGAGCCCTGCCGCCCTCGGCCTGGCCACCCTGGCCGCCGCCAGCCTCGCGGCATTCATCGCGGTGGAGCGCAGCCAGCCCCACCCGATGTTCGACTTCTCCGTGTTCACGATCCGCGACTTCTCGGGCGGCATCCTCGCCTGCGTCGGCATGAACTGCAGCTACTGGCCCTTCATGATCTATCTGCCCTTCTACTTCAGCGCCGGCGTGGGCCTGGACACCACTGCCACCGGCCTGATGCTGCTGGTCTATACGGTGCCGTTCCTGGTCATGCCCCCCGTCGCCCAGTGGCTGCTGCTGCGCTACCAGGCGGCCTGGGTGATCCCCTCGGGGCTCTTCATCATCGGGCTGGGCTTCCTGCTGATGTGGGGCGGCAGCCTGCTGGCGCACCTGGGCGGCTGGACCGTGCTGCCCGGCGCGCTCGTCGCAGGCATCGGGCTGGGGCTGACCACGACGCCGGCCACCAACATGACCACGGCCTCGGTGCCGCCGCACCGCGCCGGCATGGCGTCAGGGATGGACGTGAGCGCACGCCTCATCACGCTGGTCATCCACATCGCCGTGATGGGCCTGGTGCTGGTGGCGGGCATACAGGCCGCATTGCGCGGGCTGTGGGGCCCGGCGGTGGAACCGGACCTGCTGCAGGCGCTGGCCCAGCGGCTCGCGGGGGGTGACCTGGCCGGCGCGCAGCAACTGCTGGCCGGCCACTCCCTGCCGGGCGCGAGCACGTTGCCATTGCAGGAGGTGGTGGTTCAGGGCTTCGGCTGGGTGATGCTGTATGGAGGGCTGGCCGCCTGGATCACGGCCGGGCTCAGCCTCGCGGTGCTGAGGGGCCGGCCGGTGCGAGGAGGCCTTCAGCCCTGCGGCAGCGGCATGCACTGAGAGCCTCTCAACGCCAGCCGCGCAGCAGCACCCACTGCACCGAGCCGCAGGCCGCCACCAAGGCGGCATAGGTCAGCATCTTCCCGTCCCGCCCCGTCAGCACCAACCCGGCAGCGCACACCCCCAGGCCCACGGCAAAGTTCATGGCCACCTGCCCCACGAACCCGACGGTGCGGGGCGCTCCGCGAAAGAAAAGCGCGGCCATGCAGGCCAGCAACAGCGCCACGCCCAGGGCGGGCGCCATGAAATTCAGCAGGTGGAGTGCGGCGGCGGTCGGGTCCATAGCGCAAAGGCATGACGCAGATCAAGACCCTTGTGCTGCGGGAAGCACACGGGCGGGGCGGAAATTTTATAATCACCGCTTATGGCAGTCTGGGCCCTCGGCATCAACCACACGACCGCGCCGCTCGATCTGCGCGGCCGTTTTGCGTTCGCCATCGACCAGATCGCGCCCACGCTGCAGGGCCTGCGCCAGTCGCTGGGCGGCGCCACGCGCCATCCGCAGGTGGAAACCGCCATCCTCTCCACCTGCAACCGCACCGAGATCTACTGCGCCGGCCAGCAACCTGCGCTGGACCATACGCTCGACTGGCTCGCCCACAGCGGCGGCGTGAGCCCTTCGCTGCTGCGCTCGCACTCCTACACGCTCGAGGAAAGCCTCGTGGCGCGCCATGCGTTCCGCGTGGCCAGCGGGCTCGATTCCATGGTGCTGGGCGAGGCCCAGATCCTCGGCCAGATGAAGGACGCCGTGCGCGCGGCAGAGACGGCCGGCGCGCTCGGCACCACGCTCAACCAGCTCTTCCAGCGCAGCTTCGCCGTCGCCAAGGAAGTGCGTACCAGCACCGAGATCGGCGCCCACAGCATCAGCATGGCCGCCGCCGCCGTGCGCCTGGCCGGGCAGCTGTTCGAAGACCTGACGGAGATCCGCATCCTTTTCGTGGGCGCGGGCGAGATGATCGAACTCGCCGCCACCCACTTCGCGGCGAAGAACCCCAAGAGCCTCGCCATCGCCAACCGCACGCTGGAGCGCGGTGAAAAGCTTGCCTCCCGCTTCGGCGGCGAGGTCATGCGGCTGGCCGACCTGCCCGACCGCCTGCACGAGTTCGATGCCGTGGTCAGCTGCACGGCCAGCAGCCTGCCCATCATCGGCCTGGGCGCCGTCGAGCGCGCGCTCAAAAAACGCCGCCACCGCCCCATGTTCATGGTCGATCTGGCCGTGCCGCGCGACATCGAGCCCGAGGTGAAGGCGCTCGAGGACATCTACCTCTACACCGTGGACGACCTCGCCAGCGTCGTGCAGACCGCGCAGGCCAGCCGCCAGGCAGCCGTGGCGCAGGCCGAAGCCATCATCGACGCGGGCGTGCAGAGCTTCATGCACTGGATGGACCAGCGCAGCCCCGTGGGCGGCGTGGTGCCGCTCATTCAGCAGATCCACGCACAGGCCGACGAATGGCGCGCGCTGGAGATCGCACGCGCCAAGAAGCTCATCGCCAGGGGCGAGGACATGGACGCCGTGCTGGAGGCGCTCTCGCGCGGCCTCACGCAGAAGATGCTGCACGGCACCCTGGCCGAACTGCGCGCGGGCGATGCCGACACACGCGCCCAGACGGCCCAGACCGTCTCCCGTCTTTTCCTGCGCTCGCAGTCCAAGAGCGGCCTGTAGCGGCGCCCGCCGCCAGGCCTCTCTGCCCCCTCTGGCCTCCCGCATCCGCGCACGGATGCCCCAGGCTGCGAACCACCGCCGCAGCCGCCCTCCTCCTTCTCCCGACAATGAAACCCTTCCTCAGAAGCCAGCTGGAGCGCTACGCCCAGCGCCTCGAAGAGCTCGACTTCCTGCTCTCGCGCGAGGACATCATGTCCGACATGGCCCAGTACCGCACCATCTCGCGCGAGCACGCCGAGGTGACGCAGATCGCCGGCCGCTATGCGCGCTACCGCCAGCGCGAGGCCGACCTGGCCGGCGCGCGCGAGATGCTGGACGACCCGGACATGGCCGACATGGCCCGGGAGGAAATTTCCGCCGCCGAAGCCGAGCTGGTGCAACTGGAGGACGAACTGCAGCGCCTGCTGCTGCCCCGCGACCCCGACGAGGCGCGCAACGCCTTCCTGGAAATCCGCGCCGGCACGGGCGGCGACGAATCCGCGCTGTTCGCGGGCGACCTGGCCCGCATGTACACGCGCTACGCGGCCACGGCCGGCTGGAAGGTGGAGATCCTGAGCGCCAGCGACAACGAGATCGGCGGCTACAAGGAAGTCGTGCTGCGCGTGGAAGGTGACGGCGTCTATGGCGCGCTGCGCTTCGAATCCGGCGGCCACCGCGTGCAGCGCGTGCCCGCCACCGAGACCCAGGGCCGCATCCACACCAGCGCCTGCACCGTGGCCGTGATGCCCGAGCCCGACGAGCAGCAGGCGATCACGCTGAACCCGGCCGACCTGCGCATCGACACCTTCCGCGCCAGCGGTGCGGGCGGCCAGCACATCAACAAGACCGACTCCGCCGTGCGCGTGGTCCACCTGCCCACCGGCATCGTGGCCGAATGCCAGGACGGCCGCAGCCAGCACAGCAACAAGGCCAAGGCGCTGCAGGTGCTGCAGGCGCGCATCCAGGAAAAGGAGCGCAGCGAGCGCGCCGCCAAGGAGGCCGCGCTGCGCAAGGGCCTCGTGGGCTCGGGCGACCGCTCCGACCGCATCCGCACCTACAACTTTCCCCAGGGCCGTCTCACCGACCACCGCATCAACCTCACGCTCTACAAGCTGCTCGCCATCATGGAAGGCGACCTGGGCGAGGTGCTGGAGGCCCTGCGCCACGCACGCGAGGCCGAACTGCTGGCCGAGCTGGAATCGACGGCCTGAGGCTCACCGCGCCATGAACGACGCATCCACGCCTCCGCCCCCCCCCACGGTCGCCCAGGCCCTGGCGCACGCGCAGGCGCTCGGCCTCGCGCGCATCGATGCACAGATGCTGTTGCTGCACGTGCTCGGCCGCCCGGATGCCGGCCGCGCCTGGCTGCTCGCCCATGACGGGGACCGGCTGTCCGCTGCCGAGCAGGAGGGTTTCCAGGCCCTTTGCGCGCGCCGGCAGGCCGGCGAGCCCGTGGCCTACCTGACGGGCCGCAAGGAGTTCTACGGCCTGCCGCTGCAGGTGGATGCGCGCGTGCTCGACCCGCGCCCGGACACCGAAACGCTGGTGGACTGGGCACTGGAGGTCCTGCAGCCCCTGCCCTCGCCGCGATTGGTGGACCTGGGCACGGGCAGCGGTGCCATCGCCCTGGCCCTGCGGCACGGGCTGCCCGGCGCGTCGGTGGTGCTGGCCGTGGATGCCAGCGCGGACGCGCTCGCGGTCGCCCGGGCCAATGCGCAGCGGCTGCACCTGCCCGTGGACTTCGTCCGCACGAGCTGGCTGGACGGCATCTCCGGCCCCTTCGATGCCATCGTGTCCAACCCGCCCTACATCGAAGAAGACGATCCGCACCTGGCGGCCCTGGTGCACGAGCCGCGGCACGCCCTGGCGAGCGGGCCAGACGGGCTGGACGACATCCGCACCATCGTGGTGCAGTCCGCCAGCCGTCTGGCTCCGGGCGGGTGGCTGCTGCTGGAGCACGGCTGGAACCAGGCACAGGCCGTGCAGGCGCTTCTGCGCAGCGCGGGCTATGCCGAGGTGCAGAGCCGCGCCGACCTCGCCGGCCATGCGCGCTGCACGGGCGGACGCATGCCCGGTGCGCCAGCCACGGCCGCCCCCCTGGAAACCCCGGCGCATGCCTCCACATGGTGCATGCCTCCCTCTTCGGGGCCGCAGTGAAATAATCCCCCATGGCCGCCCGATCGCGGCCCCTTACAGGAGCAACCCATGAGCGACAACACCCAGCAACGCATCGACGCCCTCGTCAAGTCCAACGACATCCTGCTGTTCATGAAGGGAAGCGCCAGCTTCCCGATGTGCGGCTTCTCGGGCCGCGCCATCCAGATCCTCAAGGCCTGCGGCGTGGACCCCAAGGCCGTGGCCACGGTGAACGTGCTGGAAGACCAGGAGATCCGCCAGGGCATCAAGGAATACAGCAACTGGCCCACCATCCCGCAGCTGTACGTGAAGGGCGAGTTCATCGGCGGCTCGGACATCATGATGGAGATGTACGAGTCTGGCGAACTCAAGCAGGTGCTCGGCGGCCAGGCAGAAGCCTGAGCCACGCCCGGCAGGCTCGCATACAGCCGCCCCCCGGGCGGCTTTTTCTTGCCCGCGAAGGGGCGCGGCCCATGGGCGTGGCTGTCGGACAACTGCTACCGGTTGACGGGGTTTTTCCATCTTTGGGACCCGGCATGTTGTGTGCTTGAATGGTTGCGTGCCCTTTCACTCCAACGAACCAGGAGCGCGCCATGACGACGACACACAGCCTTGTCCCGCAATCGCCTTCGATGGGCCTGCCAGTGGCCCAATTGCGCAACGTGTTCCGGCCCGGCGATGTGGAGCGCAAGCTTGCCCGGCTCCAGGACGCCGGCAGCCAGCGTGAGTACGAAACGCTGCGCGCCGTGTACGAACGCATGCTCGAACGCGGGCCCGAACGCTTCCAGGTCAAGCCCTCGGGCGTGCCCGACATGGCGGGGCTCTACGGGCAGCTTCCGAATTTCACCGACGTGCTCGACGACGTGAAGCGCCATGTCGCCCTCGCGCAGGACAGCCGCGACGGCCTGGAGGTCACGCCCATGCTGCTGCTGGGCCCGCCCGGCATCGGCAAGACCCATTTCGCGCGCCAGCTGGCAGAACTGCTGGGCACCGGCATGAACCTCGTGCCCATGAGTTCCATGACCGCCGGATGGCTGCTTTCGGGATCGTCCTCGCAATGGAAGGGCGCGCGCCCTGGCAAGGTCTTCGAGTCTCTGGTGGACGGAGAGTACGCCAACCCCGTCATCGTGGTGGACGAGATCGACAAGGCCGACCCCGATGCGCAGTACGACCCGCTGGGTGCCCTCTACGGCCTGCTGGAACACGACACGGCCCAGAGCTTCACCGACGAGTTCGCGGAAATCGCCATCGACGCCAGCCAGGTGATCTGGATCACCACCGCCAACGACGAGCGCGGCATCCCCGACCCCATCCTCAACCGCATGAACGTGTTCGAGGTCCAGGCGCCCTCGCCGGAGCAGGCCCGCACCATCGCGCGCAACCTCTACCAGGGCATCCGCGAGGGCCATGACTGGGGCCGGCTGATCGATCCCGAACCCCAGGCCGACGTGCTGGACATCCTGGCGCAGATGCCCCCGCGCGAGATGCGCCGGGCGCTCATGACGGGCTTCGGCAACGCGCGGCTGCAGCACCGCTCCACCGTCGAGGTGGCCGACCTGCCGCGCGGCGCGTCCGGCAAGCCGCGCATGGGCTTCGTACAGTAGCCAGCCATTCCGGCACGGCGGAGGGGCCGCCGTGCGCCGCATGCCCCGCTGATCCGCCGCGCAAGCCGGCTGGACTGTTCGGCACGGCCGTGCCCGCACGGCCCGCGTACACTCGGGACGCTGGCGCACGGCCCTTCACACGACAAATCCATGGCGGCGCCTGCCCGTCCCATGACCCTGTCGCAAAGCTTCTTCCTCATCGGCCTCCTCATCGTGGCCAGTGCCTTCTTCTCCGTCGCCGAGATCTCCCTGGCCGCATCGCGCCGGTTGCGCCTGCGCCAGCTCGCCGACGAGGGCGAGGCGCGTGCCGAGAGCGTCATGCGCATGCAGGAGCAGCCGGGCGACTACTTCACGGTGGTGCAGGTGGGCCAGAACGCGGTGGCCATCCTCGGCGGCATCGTCGGGGAAGGCGCGCTCAGCCCCCACTTCACCGCCCTGCTCCAGCTCTGGCTCAGCGACGCGCGTGCCGAAACCTTCGGCTTCCTGGCGTCGTTCCTGACCATCACCTCGCTCTTCATCCTGTTCGCCGACCTGTTCCCCAAGCGCCTGGGCATGGTCAACTCCGAGCGCCTCGCCGTGGTCGTCGCGCGGCCCATGGCGATTCTCATGGCAGTG
This sequence comes from Paracidovorax avenae, assembly GCA_003029925.1. Lineage (GTDB taxonomy): Bacteria > Pseudomonadota > Gammaproteobacteria > Burkholderiales > Burkholderiaceae_C > Paracidovorax > Paracidovorax avenae_A. Next base: position 4,107,797 of record CP028296.1, read on the forward strand.
CTGCGGCCCGTCGTCTGGCTTTACAGCCGCGCCGCCGACCTGCTGTTCCGCGTGCTCGGCCTGTCGTCACTGCGCGACGACCGCATCACGTCCGACGACATCCTGGCCATGATGGAGGCCGGTACCCGGGCCGGCGTGCTGGCAGCACGTGAGCAGCAGGTGATCGAGAACGTGTTCGAACTCGACTCCCGCCCCGTGAGCAGCGCCATGTCGCCGCGCGACCGGATCGCCTTCTTCCTGCGCGACGACCCGGACCAGCTCATCCGCGCGCGCATCGCGGCGGAGCCCTTCTCCACCTACCCGGTGTGCGAGGGGGACATCGACCACGTCGTCGGCTACGTCGATGCCAAGGACCTCTTCCAGCGCGTGCTGAACAACCAGCCCATCTCCCTGAAGGACGAAGGCCTCGTGCACAAGGTGCTCATCGTGCCCGACCGCCTTTCGCTGGCCGAGGTGCTGGACCAGTTCCGCCAGGTGCACGAGGACTTCGCCGTGATCGTCAACGAGTACAGCCTCGTCGTGGGCGTCGTCACCCTGAACGACGTGATGAGCACGGTGATGGGCGACCTGATCGGCCCGGACGACGAGGAGCAGATCGTCCGACGCGACGAGAACTCCTGGCTGATCGACGGCGTGACGCCCGTGGGCGACGTGCTGCGGGCCCTGCACCTCGACGAACTGCCCCATGCCGGCGAATACGAAACCCTGGCGGGCTTTCTCATGGTCATGCTGCGCCGCGTGCCCCGCCGCACGGACAGCGTGAACTGGGGCGGCTACAAGTTCGAGGTGCTCGACGTGGACAGCTACCGCATCGACCAGATCATGGTCTCGCGCCTGCAGGAAGGTGGTGCGCACCCGGCAGGACCCGGGTCGGCAGCCCCGGCATCGGGCAGCTGAACGCAACGCATCGGCCCGCTCAGGCGGATCGGACGCGATCCTCGAACAGCCAGTTGCGCTGCGCCGCGAACACCGCATCCGGGTACGGCGAACGCCCGCGGCTGCCGTTGTAGCGCCCAAGCGTCATGAACAGGTCACCCCGTTCGCGGTCCAGGTAGTGGCGCAGGATCACGCACCCGAAGCGCAGGTTGGTCTGCATGTGGAACAGCTTGCTCGCATCGCCGTCGCCGATGACGCGCGTCCAGAACGGCATCACCTGCATGTAGCCGCGCGCGCCCACGCTGGAGACTGCATACTTGCGGAATGCGCTCTCCACCTGCACGAGTCCGAGCACGAGCGAAACGTCGAGGCCCGCGCGCTTGGACTCATACCACACGGTCTGCAGGAAGTCGCGGCGCACTTCCCAGTCCGGCTTGCGGCGCCGCAGGCGGTCGCTCATGGTGCCCAGCCAGCGCAGGTAGTGCAGGCGGGCTTCCGTGGTCGAGAAGTTCGGCTCGGGCGGTGCCTGGTTGGCGATCGCGGACGTGAGCGCGGTGCGCACCGAATCCATGAGCGGCTCTTCCAGCTGCCCGCCCGCATGGGCGGTCGCAGGCACGCCGAGCCACCCGGCCAATCCTGAAGACGCACCGGCCAGCACGCACGCCCGCCGGGACAGGCCCCTGCCGGGCGTCCCGCCCCTCACCCCACCACCCCAGTTCATACCTTGATTCGATCCTTGATGAAGGCAAAGATATCGGCCGACGCCACCTTGGTCGCCGCCGCGTCCCGGCGGTGCTGGTACTCGACCTGGCCTTCCTTGAGGCCCCGGTCGGACAGCACTACGCGGTGCGGCACACCGATGAGCTCCCAGTCGGCGAACATCGCGCCCGGGCGCTCGCCGCGGTCGTCCAGGATCACGTCCACGCCGGCCCCGAGCAGGTCGGCATGCAGCTTCTCGGCCGCCGCGCGCACCTCGTCGCTGCGGTCCATGCCGATCGGGCACACCACCACCGTGAACGGCGCGATCGCGTCCGGCCAGATGATGCCACGCTCATCGTGGTTCTGCTCGATGGCCGCCGCGGGCAGGCGGGTAATGCCGATGCCGTAGCAGCCCATCTCGAAGAAGGCCGGCTTGCCGTCCTCGCCGAGGAAGGTCGCGTTCATGGCACGGCTGTACTTGGTGCCCAGGTAGAACACGTGGCCCACCTCGATGCCGCGCTCGATCGCCAGCGCGCCCTTGCCGTCCGGGGACGGATCGCCCGCTACGACGTTGCGCAGGTCGGCCACCACGTCCGGCTCGGGCAGGTCGCGGCCCCAGTTCACGCCGGTCATGTGGAAGTCCACTTCGTTGGCACCGCAGATCCAGTCGGCCATGACCGCCACCTCGCGGTCCACCACGAGCTTCACGGGCTGGCGCAGGTTCAGCGGGCCCAGGTAGCCCGGCTTGCAGCCGAAATGGTCCTCGATCTCGCCCACGGTGGCGAAGCGGAAGCCGACATCCAGGCCGGGCACCTTGCCGACCTTGATCTCGTTCATGTCGTGGTCGCCGCGCAGCAGCAGCAGCCAGACCTGGCTGCGGACGATCTCGCCGGATTCGTTCGTTTCGTCGGTGGCGAGCACCAGCGACTTCACGGTCGCCTGCAACGGCACGCCGAGCAGTTGAGCAACGTCCGCGCAGGTGCTCTTGCCGGGCGTGGCGGTCTTGGCGAGCGCCTGCGACGCCGCGGGGCGTGCGCCCTGTGGCGGCAGCGCCTCGGCCTTCTCCATGTTTGCCGCGTAGTCGCTCTGCGGGCAATAGACGATCGCATCCTCGCCGGTGGCGGCGATCACCTGGAACTCCTCGCTCAGGTCGCCGCCGATCGCGCCGCTGTCGGCTGCCACCGCACGGTAGGTCAGGCCGAAGCGATCGAAGATGCGGCGGTAGGCCTGCGCCATCACCTGGTAGCTGGCCTTGGCCGCGGCCTGGTCGCGGTCGAAGGAATAGGCGTCCTTCATGATGAACTCGCGGCCACGCATCAGCCCGAAGCGCGGACGGCGCTCGTCGCGGAACTTGGTCTGGATCTGGTAGAGGTTCTTGGGCAACTGCTTGTAGCTGCGCAGCTCCTGGCGGGCGATGTCAGTGACCACTTCCTCGCTGGTCGGCTGCACGACGAAGTCGCGGCCGTGGCGGTCCCGGATGCGCAGCAGCTCGGGTCCCATCTTGTCGAACCGGCCCGTCTCCTGCCAGAACTCCGCCGGCTGCACCACGGGCATCGTGACCTCGACGGCGCCAGCGCGGTTCATTTCCTCGCGCACGATGGCTTCCACCTTCCGGATCACGCGCAGGCCCATGGGCATGTAGTTGTAGATGCCGGCGCCCAGCTTCTTGATGAGACCGGCGCGCGTCATGAGCTTGTGGCTCACCACCTCGGCGTCCGCCGGGGCTTCCTTGAGGGTGGAAACGAAAAATTGGGAAGCTTTCATTGCACGAGGGAATTCACCATCCGGGCCGGTACGCTTGCCGCGCACCCATGCCCGTGCATAATGGATACAGTTTTAAAAATTGGGGTTAGATTATGCTCGACCGGGACGGTTTTCGGCCCAACGTCGGCATCATCCTGCTCAACCAGAGGAACCAGGTGTTCTGGGGCAAGCGGATCCGCACCCACAGCTGGCAGTTCCCGCAAGGTGGCATTGATCGAGGGGAGACTCCCGAGCAGGCCATGTTCCGTGAACTGCACGAGGAGGTCGGGCTGCAGCCGTGCCACGTCCGCGTGGTGGCCCGCACAAGGGACTGGTTGCGCTACGAGGTGCCAGACCGGTACATCCGCCGTGACGCACGCGGCCACTACAAGGGCCAGAAGCAGATCTGGTTCCTGCTCCAGCTGGTCGGCCACGACTGGGATCTGAACCTCCGGGCGACCAACCACCCAGAGTTCGATGCCTGGCGCTGGAACGATTACTGGGTTCCGCTGGACGTCGTCGTGGAGTTCAAGCGCGGCGTCTATGAAATGGCCCTGACCGAGCTGGCGCGCTTCCTGCCGCGCAACGACCAGCGCAACCGGTACCTGCGCAGCGGCATGCGCCAGCGCGAAGGCGCTCCGGAGGTCTCGCTCGGCACCACGACGCAGCTGCGGACCACCTCCCTTCTGGTCCACCCGGGCATGGAGCTGCCGCCAGGCGCCAGCTTCGACCCCGATCCCCGGACGGGAGATGGAGATCCGGGCATGCCCGGCATCCAGAAGTCGGCCGGCTGACGCGGCCACACAAAAAAAGGGCGCTCTCTGGAGCGCCCTTTTGCTTTGGCGACGGGGCCGACTCAGCCGCCGGACAGCACCAGGTTGTCCCGATGCACCATTTCCGGTTCGGCGCTGTAGCCCAGCAGCCGCTCGAACTCCGAAGACGGCCTGCGGCACAGCAGCCGCGCCTCGGCGCTGGCGTAGTTCGCGAGCCCGCGGGCGATTTCCGCGCCCGCCGGGTCGCGCACGGCGATCACGTCGCCCCGGGAGAACTCGCCCTCCACCGCGACCATGCCGATCGGCAGCAGGCTCTTTCCTTCCTGCCGCAACTTGGCCGCCGCGCCCACGTCCACCGTCACGGCACCGCGCAGCTGGAGGTGGTCGGCCATCCACTGCTTGCGGGCCTGCTTCTTGGCGGTCTGCGCCACCAGCAGGGTGCCGATGGCCTCGCCCTGCGTGAGCCGCAGCAGCACGTCCGGCTCGCGCCCCCAGGCGATCACCGTGGAAGCCCCCGAGCCGGCCGCGCGCTTGGCCGCGATGATCTTGGTGATCATGCCCCCGCGGCCGATGCTGGAGCCCACGCCGCCCGCCATCGCCTCCAGGGAAGGATCGCCGGCCGCCGCCTCGTGCACGAACTGCGCATGCGGATCGCGCCGAGGGTCCGCCGTGTAGAGGCCCTTCTGGTCCGTCAGGATGACCAGCGCATCGGCCTCCACGAGGTTCGCGACCAGCGCGCCCAGGGTGTCGTTGTCGCCGAACTTGATCTCGTCGGTGACCACCGTATCGTTTTCGTTGATGACGGGCACCACGCCGAGGCGCAGCAGCGTGAGCAGCGTGGAGCGCGCGTTCAGGTAGCGCTCACGGTCGGCGAGATCCGCGTGGGTCAGCAGCACCTGGGCGCTGCCCAGGCCCTGTTCGCGCAGCTTGGTTTCGTACATCTGCGCGAGCCCCATCTGCCCCACGGCGGCGGCGGCCTGGAGCTCGTGGATCTCGTGCGGGCGCGTGGACCACCCCAGCCGCTTCATGCCTTCGGCGATCGCGCCGCTGGACACCATGATGACCTCGCGCCGCGGGCCGCCGGTCCCACCCACCAGTGCGGCCATCTGCCGGCTCCATTCGGTGATGGCCGTCTCGTCCAGTCCCCGGCCCTCGTTCGTCACCAGGCTGGAACCCACCTTGATCACGATGCGGCGCGCATCTCGCAATATGCTCGAAACCATGTATCCCCGTCTTTTTTGTATGTAGCGCCAGCCGCCACGACGGCCCCCGCGCCGCCACCCACCAGGGGATGGCGGCCCTGCCCGTCACTCCGAGGGCGCGTCGTCCGCGAAGCGTGGATCGACCACTTCCTGTACCTGCTCGGCCTGCTGCTGGGCGCGCACATGCTGGTAGATGGCCTGGATCAGAGGCTCGCAACCCTCGCGGGTGAGTGCCGAAATCTCGAACACCGGCCCCTTCCAGCGGAAGCGCTTCACGAAATCCTTGACGCGCGCGGCCCGCTCGTCGCCAGGCACCATGTCGAGCTTGTTGAGCACCAGCCAGCGCGGCTTCTCATAGAGCTCGGCGTCGTACTTGCGCAGTTCGCCGACGATCGCGGTGGCCTGCGCGACCGGGTCCACGCCCTCGTCGAACGGTGCCAGATCCACCACGTGCAGCAGCAACCGGGTGCGCTGCAGGTGGCGCAGGAACTGATGCCCCAGCCCGGCGCCCTCCGAGGCACCTTCGATCAGACCCGGAATGTCCGCGACCACGAAGCTCTGCTCAGGGCCGACCCGCACCACGCCCAGGTTGGGATGCAGCGTGGTGAAGGGATAGTCGGCGATCTTGGGCCGCGCGTTGGAAACGGCGGCAATGAAGGTGGACTTGCCCGCGTTGGGCATGCCCAGCAGGCCCACGTCGGCCAGCACCTTGAGCTCGAGCTTGAGGTTGCGGCGCTCGCCCGGCCAGCCGGGCGTCTTCTGGCGCGGTGCGCGGTTGATCGCGCTCTTGAACCGCATGTTGCCGAAACCGCCGTCCCCCCCCTTGGCGATGGTGATGATTTCGCCCGGCTTGAGCAGTTCGAACAGCACCTCGCCGGTTTCCGCGTCGGAGATGATGGTGCCCACCGGCATCTTGAGGGTGATGTCGTCCCCTGCCGCGCCGAACATGTCGGAACCCATGCCGTGTTCGCCGCGCCTGGCCTCGTGCCGGCGGGAGTAGCGGTAGTCCACGAGCGTGTTCAGACTCGGATCGGCCACGGCGAACACATGCCCGCCGCGCCCGCCATCCCCTCCGTTGGGTCCGCCGAATTCCTTGTACTTCTCGTGCCGGAACGATACACAGCCGTTGCCGCCATCCCCTGCGGCCACGTCAATAAAGGCTTCGTCGACGAACTTCATGAAGAGAGTTTACAAAAACGGGGATTCCGCCCCGGCCGGGAGCCCTTGCGCGCCGAGACGGCAGAAGCTCAAAACGACGAAGCCCCGACAGGTCGGGGCTTCACTGCATGGTCAGGACGGAACCGCTCAGGCGGGCGTCACGCTGACCGTGTGCTTGGACATCGCACCCTTGGTACCGAACGACACGTGGCCGTCCACCAGCGCGAACAGCGTGTGGTCCTTGCCCACGCCGACGTTCGTGCCGGGGTGGAACTTGGTGCCGCGCTGGCGCACGATGATGGAGCCGGCGCTGATCATCTCACCGCCGAATGCCTTCACGCCGAGCATCTTGGGCTTGGAATCGCGCCCGTTTCGCGTAGAGCCGCCGCCTTTTTTCTGTGCCATGGTGTCTGCTCCTTAAGCGGCGATCGCGCCGATTTGCAGTTCGGTGAACTGCTGGCGATGGCCTTGGCGTTTCTGGTAGTGCTTGCGACGGCGCATCTTGAAGATGCGGATCTTGTCGTGCTTGCCGTGGGCCACGACCGTGGCCGTGACCGTTGCGCCGGACACCAGGGGCGTGCCGACCTTGAGTTCAGCGCCGTTGCCGACTGCCAGAACCTGGTCGATCACGATTTCCTGGCCTACGTCCGCAGCAATCTGTTCTACTTTGATTTTTTCGCCGGAAGCAACGCGATACTGCTTGCCGCCGGTTTTTATGACCGCGTACATGTAAACCTCTTGAGAAGTGATGGTTCCGCAAAAACGTTTTTACGGAACCACGCACTATAGCATGCAACACCTTTTTTGTACATAGCGTCGCCGGGGGTCGCGGCGCAGGCGCCCGCCGGCGTGCTCCGTGCGCCGCATGGCGGTTCCTATAATGACCCTTTCACCTCGCAGACCGCCCTCGCCTTGTCCGCCCAGCCCCATACATCGGCCATCCTTGCACTGATTGCAGAAGACATGCATGAGGTGGACAAGGTCATCGGCCTCCGACTGCAGTCCTCCGTCCCCCTCATCGGCGAGATTGCCCGCTACATCATCTCCGCCGGCGGCAAGCGGCTGCGCCCGGCGCTGCTGCTGCTGATGTCCGGCGCGCTGGGCTACCAGGGGGCCCAGCGGTTCAACCTGGCAGCGGTGATCGAATTCATCCACACCGCCACGCTGCTGCACGACGATGTGGTGGACGAGTCCACGATGCGGCGCGGGCGCCCCACGGCCAACGAGAATTTCGGGAATCCCGCGAGCGTGCTGGTCGGCGACTTCCTGCACTCGCGGGCCTTCCAGATGATGGTGGACGCGGACGACATGCGCGTCATGCAGATCCTGTCGGAGGCGACCAACATCATCGCGGAGGGCGAAGTCCAGCAGCTCATGAACACCCATGACGCGACGCTCGACGAGCAGGGCTACCTGGAAGTCATCCGCTCCAAGACCGCCAAGCTGTTCGAGGCCAGTGCACGCCTGGCGGCCGTGCTGGCCCGCGCCCCCGCGGAGACCGAAGAGGCCTGCGCCGAATACGGCAAGGCCCTGGGCACGGCCTTCCAGGTGATCGACGACGTGCTGGACTACGACGGCAACAGCGCCGAAATGGGCAAGAACCTCGGCGACGACCTGCGCGAAGGCAAGGTCACTCTGCCCCTGATCATCGCGATGCAGCGCGGCGACGCGGCCCAGCGGCAGCTGGTCGAGACGGCCATCCAGCAGGGATCGCTCGACGAGCTGCCCGCCATCCTGGCGATCGTGAAGCAAACCGGTGCCCTGGAGGCCACGCGCGCCGCTGCCGCCGCCCAGGCACAGGAAGCCATTCGCGCACTATCCGCACTTCCTTCCAATAAGTACACCGAAGGTTTGCTACAATTGGCGTCTCAGCTATTAGACAGGCGCGTTTGAACAGGCGCTGCAGGTCTTCAAACACATACGGGGTGTAGCTTAGCCTGGTAGAGCGCTACGTTCGGGACGTAGAGGCCGGAGGTTCGAATCCTCTCACCCCGACCAGATTCCTTGCGGCATTGGCAGCAAGAACCTACGAAAGCCGCGGCAACGCGGCTTTGTCGTTTCTGGAGAGCACCGCGCCGACGCGCCAGTGACGCGAAAGCACGACACTCCCGGGCGTGCCGGCCCGCGGAGGAAAACGGCGCGAAGCACCTACTGCGGGGTCGTTTCCACGCACGCTGTACGCAACGGTTGCGCAATAGCCGCAAGCCCTCCAATTGCCGGGTACGCCATCCACGGTGCTTTGCGGTTGCGATGATAGGATGGTTCACTTTCCAACCTATCGACTCCTCTGGTTACATGGCTGACGCCGATTACGCCCTCAAGGATGCTTCCAGTATCGCTCTGCCCGGCCTGGGGCGGGCGCTGATTTCGGCCGGGCAGCTGAGCCAGAAGGTGGCGGAGGACATCTACCGGAAGTCCCAGGTCAACCGCAGCAGCTTCATCGCGGAGCTGACCGGTTCGGGTTCGGTCTCCCCGATCAATCTGGCGCATACCGTGTCGTCGGTGTTCGGCGCCCCCCTGCTCGACATCGAGGCCATCGATCCGCTGCGCCTGCCGCGCGACGTGCTGGACCCGAAGATCTGCCAGGCGTACCGGGTCATCGTGCTGAGCAAGCGCAACAACCGGCTCATCGTCGCGACGGCGGACCCCACCGACCAGGAGGCGGCGGAGAAGATCAAGTTCACCACCCAGATGGGCGTGGAGTGGATCATCGCCGAGTACGACAAGCTGGTGCGGCTGGTGGATGCGACCACCAAGTCCACGACCGAGACCATGGAAAGCATGGTGTCGGGGGGGGATTTCGAGTTCGACGACCTGCCGGCGCAGGAGAGTACCGAAGCCCAGGACACGGCCGCGACAGAAGTCGAAGACGCGCCCATCGTCAAGTTCCTGCACAAGATGCTGCTGGACGCATTCAACATGCGTGCGTCCGACCTGCACTTCGAGCCGTACGAGCACCAGTACCGAGTCCGCTTCCGGATCGACGGCGAGCTGCGCGAGATCGCATCGCCGCCCATCGCGATCAAGGAGAAGCTGGCCTCGCGCATCAAGGTGATCTCCCGCCTGGACATCTCGGAAAAGCGCGTGCCCCAGGACGGGCGCATGAAGCTCAAGGTGGGGCCGGACCGGGTGATCGACTTCCGCGTGAGCACGCTGCCCACGCTGTTCGGCGAGAAGATCGTGATCCGTATCCTCGACCCCAGCAGCGCCAAGCTGGGCATCGATGCGCTCGGCTACGAGCCCGAGGAGAAGGCGCGCCTGCTCCATGCCATCGGCCGGCCCTACGGGATGATCCTGGTGACGGGGCCGACGGGCTCGGGCAAGACGGTGTCGCTCTACACCTGCCTGAACATGCTGAACAAGCCGGGGGTGAACATCGCGACGGCGGAAGACCCGTCGGAAATCAACCTGCCCGGCGTCAACCAGGTCAACGTGAACGAGAAAGCCGGGCTGACCTTCGCCACGGCGCTCAAGTCGTTCCTGCGGCAGGATCCCGACATCATCATGGTGGGGGAAATCCGCGACCTGGAAACCGCGGACATCTCGATCAAGGCGGCCCAGACAGGCCACCTGGTGCTGTCCACGCTGCACACCAACGATGCCCCCACCACGCTGACGCGGATGCGGAACATGGGCATCGCGCCCTTCAACATCGCATCGAGCGTGATCCTGATCACGGCGCAGCGCCTGGCCCGCCGGCTGTGTCCTGCGTGCAAGGCGCCCGCGGACATCCCCCACGAAACGCTGCTCGAGGCGGGCTACAAGGAAGAGGACATCGACGGCTCCTGGGTGACCTACCGCCCGGTGGGTTGCCCGGCCTGCAACAACGGCTACAAGGGCCGCGTCGGCATCTACCAGGTCATGCCCATCTCGGAAGAGATCCAGCGCATCATCCTGCGCGACGGCAGCGCGATGGAGATCGCGGAGCAGGCGAAGGCCGAAGGCGTGCGGTCGCTGCGCGAATCCGGACTCCACAAGGCGCGGCTGGGCCTGACCTCGCTCGAAGAGGTGCTGGCCGTGACGAACGAATAACAACGCTGCAATCCATCTTCAAGGGGCCCGCATGGCAACCGCTGCATCGAGGGACATCAAGGATTTCGTTTTCGAGTGGGAAGGCAAGGACCGCCACGGCAAGGTCGTGCGCGGCGAGGTCCGGGCCCTGGGCGAGAACCAGGTCCAGGCGACGCTGCGCCGGCAGGGGGTGCTGCCCACCAAGATCAAGAAGCGCCGCATGCGTGGCGGCAAGAAGATCAAGCCCAAGGACATCGCGCTCTTCACGCGGCAGATGGCCACGATGATGAAGGCCGGGGTGCCCCTGCTGCAGTCCTTCGACATCGTGGGCCGCGGCAACACCAACGCCTCGGTCACCAAGCTGCTCAACGACATCCGCGCCGACGTGGAAACCGGTACGTCGCTGAATGCGGCCTTCCGCAAGTACCCGATGTATTTCGACAGCCTGTATTGCAACCTGGTGGAAGCCGGGGAGGCCGCAGGTATCCTGGAAGCGCTGCTCGACCGGCTCGCGCTCTACATGGAGAAGACCGAGGCCATCAAGTCGAAGATCCGCTCGGCGCTGATGTATCCGACGGCCGTGGTCATCGTGGCCTTCGTCGTGGTCACCGTCATCATGATCTTCGTGATCCCCGCGTTCAAGGAGGTATTCACCTCGTTCGGCGCGGACCTGCCGGCGCCGACCCTGTTCGTGATGGGCGTCAGCGAGATCTTCGTGAAATGGTGGTGGCTGATCTTCGGCGTGCTGGGCGGCGGCGTCTTCTTCTTCATGCAGGCGTGGCGGCGCAACGAGAAGATGCAGATGTTCATGGACCGGGTGCTGCTGCGCGTTCCGGTCTTCGGTGCCCTGATCGACAAGTCCTGCGTGGCGCGCTGGACCCGCACCCTCTCCACGATGTTCGCGGCGGGCGTTCCGCTGGTGGAGGCGCTGGATTCGGTGGGCGGTGCCTCGGGCAACTCGGTCTATGCCATGGCGACCGAGAGGATCCAGCAGGAAGTATCCACCGGCACCAGCCTGACGGCCGCGATGGGCAACGCGAACGTGTTCCCGTCCATGGTGATCCAGATGTGCGCCATCGGCGAGGAGTCGGGCTCGATCGACCACATGCTGGGCAAGGCGGCCGACTTCTACGAGGAGGAGGTCGATGAGATGGTCGCCGGGCTGTCGAGCCTCATGGAGCCGATCATCATCGTGTTCCTGGGCACCATCATCGGCGGCATCGTGGTGTCGATGTACCTGCCCATCTTCAAGCTGGGACAGGTGGTCTGATGGGGTTCGAACCCTGGCTGCAGGCCGCGTTGTTCGGCCTCGTCGGCCTGCTGATCGGCAGCTTCCTCAACGTCGTCATCCACCGCCTTCCGCGCATGATGGAGGCCGACTGGGCCGCCGAGTGCGAGGATTACCTGCGTTCGCAGCCGGGTGCCGCCACGGCCACGGCCGCCGCGACGAAACCGGAGGCGGTGCCCTTCAACCTGGTGACGCCGCGCTCGCGGTGCCCGGCCTGCGGCCATGCGGTGCGGTGGCACGAGAACATTCCGGTGCTGAGCTACCTCCGGCTGGGCGGCAAATGCTCGGCCTGCAAGACCCGCATCAGCCCGCGCTATCCGGCCGTCGAACTCGCGACCGGACTGCTGTTCTGGTTTTGCGCCCGCCACTGGGGCGCGACGCCGACGGCGGCGGTCTGGTGCGCCTTTTCCGCCGCGCTGGTCGCGCTGGCCTGCATCGACTGGGATACCACCCTGCTGCCGGACGACATCACGCTGCCGCTGCTGTGGGGCGGGCTGCTGGCCTCGGCCTTCCAGTGGACCTCGGTGCCGCTCTTCGCGTCGGTGGCCGGGGCGGCGGCCGGATACCTGTCGCTCTGGGCGGTGTACTGGGCGTTCAAGCTGGTCACGGGCAAGGAAGGCATGGGCTATGGCGACTTCAAGCTGTTCGCGGCCCTGGGTGCCTGGTTCGGCTGGCAGGCCCTGGTGCCGATCATCCTGATGGCCTCGGTCATCGGGGCGCTGATCGGCATCGGCATGAAGTTCACCCGGGGTCTGAGGGAAGGGGGCTACATTCCCTTCGGGCCGTTCCTCGCCGGAGCCGGGCTCGCCGCCATGCTGTTCGGCCCCGACCGCATACTGCAAGGCATCCTGGGATCCCTGGGCCTGTGACGGGCACGGCACCTTCCCCTGCCCCGCTGCGGCTGGGCCTGACGGGCGGCATCGGCAGCGGCAAGACGACCGTCGGCCAGTGGCTGCAGGAGTTCGGGGCCGCGCTGGTGGATGCGGACCGGATCGCCCGTTCGGCGACGGCGGCCGGCGGCCTCGCCATTCCCGCGATCCGCAGTGCCTTCGGCGACGGCATGATCGATGCCGGCGGTGCCATGGACCGGGCCCGCATGCGGGAACTGGCCTTCCAGGATGCCGGGGCGCGGCAGCGGCTGGAGGCGATCGTCCATCCGCTGGTGGCCCAGGCCATCCATGCGGAGGCTCGGCAGGCGGCGGCGCGCGGCGCCAAGGTGGTGGTGTTCGACATCCCCCTGCTGGCCGAATCGCCGCGCTGGCCGCAGCAGCTCGACCGCATCCTGGTGGTGGACTGTTCCGAGGCGACCCAGGTGGCGCGCGTGCAGGCCCGCAGCGGGCTGGCCCCGGACACCGTGCGGGCCATCATCGCGTCGCAGGCGCCGCGGGCCGCACGCCGTGCCGTCGCGGACATGGTGCTCCACAACGACCGAATACCTTTGGATACCCTGCGGGCGGAGGTCCGGCGAATCGCCGATGGCTTCGGGCTATGATGCGGGCGATATGGGACGCGCGATGCTGGCGGCGCCCGCCGTGCGCCCCCAGGAACCCTGCAGCGTGATTCTTTACGAATACCCCTTCAACGAACGCCTCAGAACCTACCTGCGGCTGGAACAGCTCTTCCGGCGCCTGGGCGAGCTGATTCCCCGCCCGCACCCGCTGGACCACCATTTCGCGCTCGTGACCCTGTTCGAGATCATGGACGTGGCGGCCCGGGCCGACCTGAAGTCCGACGTGCTCAAGGACCTGGAAAAGCAGCGCCACCAGCTCGACGGCTACCGGGGCAACCCATCGATCTCCGAGGCGGTGCTCGACGGCGTCGTCGCCCAGCTCGACCACTGCTTCTCGGCCCTGAACGCGCAGACCGGCAAGGCCGGCCAGGCCCTGACCGAGAACGAATGGCTGATGAGCATCCGCAGCCGCGTGGGCATACCCGGCGGCACCTGCGGCTTCGACCTGCCCGCCTATTACGCCTGGCAGCACCATTCGCCCGAGAAGCGCCAGCACGACCTGGAAGGCTGGGCGAACCACCTCGCGCCGCTGGCGGAATCGCTCTACGTGCTGCTCAAGCTGCTGCGCGATTCAGGCATGCCGCAGAAGGTGGCTGCCGACCACGGGCAGTTCCAGCAGACCTTGCCCCAGGGGCGTACCTTCCAGCTGCTGCGGCTGCGGATCGACCCGGCCTGGAACATGGTGCCGGAGATCAGTGGCAACCGCCTCATCGTGTCCGTGCGGCTCATGCGCCAGGATGCCGACGGCAAGCTGCAGCCCGTACAGGAAGACGCGGCCTTCGAACTCACGCTCTGCGCGTGACCGGCAGCCTGCACAAGCGTTTGCCCATGACTTCGCGCCACGACGACGATTCCCTCAGTGCGGATGCGCCGCCCCCGGCCTCCCGCCAGCTCTGGGTGGACTGCCCCACCTGCGGCGGCCGTAGCCTGTATGCGCCCGAGAACCGGTTCCGTCCGTTCTGCAGCGAGCGCTGCCGGCAAATCGACCTGGGCGCCTGGGCGGCAGAGGATTTCCGCATGGCGGCCGATGCCCCGCCCGACGAGGACGCCTTCGGCGACCACCAGCAGCGTCCGCCGGAACACTGAAGGCCGTCCCACCCTGACCCTGCCGATGCGGCGGGCAGCAACACCGCGCTCGCAGCGGCCTCGCTCGGCTATGCCTTGGGCAGCAGGGCCGGATCGAACGGCAGGCCGCGCTCCTCCGCCAGCCACTGCAACACCGGGTAGGCGCCGGGCAGCACCGGCGATACGTCCAGCGGCCAGTGCTGCCAGGCCATGGACTGGCCTTCGCGCATTTCGAACTCGCCCGTCCATGCATGCACCTTGCACCAGTGCAGGCGCACCAGTGCATGGGGATAGTCGTGCTCGGTCACTTTCCAGACGGACGCCGGGCCGATGGTGACGCCCAGTTCCTCGATGAGTTCGCGGCGCAGGGCCTGCTCGACGGTTTCGCCGGCCTCCAGCTTGCCGCCGGGGAACTCCCAGTAGCCCGCATAGGGCTTGCCGGCCGGCCGCGTGGACAGCAGCATGGCGCCATCGGAACGGAACAGGATGCCGACCGCCACCTCGGTGTGGGCGCGCTGGGCGCCGGATGCGGCGGACTCAGCCATCGGCGCGCCCCGCGAAGTCCCGCGCGAACTGGTAGGCCACCCGGCCGCTGCGCGAGCCGCGCTCCAGCGCCCAGACCAGCGCGGCGGGGCGGGCCGCCTCGATGGCCGCGGCCGGCACGCCGAGCGCGGACAGCCACTGCGCGACGATGGCGAGGTATTCGTCCTGGCTGAAGGGGTAGAAGCTCACCCAGAGGCCGAAGCGCTCGGACAGGGAGATTTTCTCTTCCACCACTTCGCCCGGATGCACCTCGCCGTCCGCCGTGTGCGTGTAACTGAGGTTTTCCTTCATGTATTCCGGCAACAGGTGCCGGCGATTGCTGGTCGCATAGACCAGCACGTTGGGTGCCGAGGCGGCCACGGAGCCGTCCAGGATGGACTTCAGGGCCTTGTAGCCGGACTCGCCTTCCTCGAAGCTCAGGTCGTCGCAGTAGATGATGAATTTCTCGGGACGGCCGGCCACCACATCGACGATGTCGGGCAGGTCGGTGAGGTCGGACTTGTCCACCTCGATGAGCCGCAGCCCCTGTCCGGAATAGGTCTGCAGGCAGGCCTTGATGAGCGAGGACTTTCCGGTACCGCGTGCGCCCGTGAGCAGCACGTTGTTGGCCGGGCGCCCCTCGACGAACTGCCGGGTGTTGCGCTCGATCTTTTCCTTCTGCGCGTCGATTTCCTTGAGGTCTTCCAGCGCGATGCCCGCGACATGGCGCACGGGCTCCAGCGCGCCGTGCCCGCCGCCGCGGCGGCGGTAGCGCCAGGCCACGGAGGCGTTCCAGTCGGGCGCGGAAAGCGGCCGGGGCAGCACCGACTCGATGCGGTCGATGAGCTGCTCGGCGCGCTGCAGGAGGTGGTCGAAGCGATCGTTCATGGGTTGAACAGGGATCAGGAGCGGTAGTCGGCGTTGATGGTCACGTAGTCGTGGCTCAGGTCGCAGGTCCAGACGGTATCAACGGCATCGCCGCGACCGAGTCCCACGCGCACCGTGATCTCGCTCTGCTTCATCACGCGCTGGCCGTCCTCTTCGCGGTAGTCCGGGTGGCGGCCCCCCTGCACGGCCACGTGCACGTCGTCGAGGTGGAGGTCGATGCGGGTCTGGTCCAGATCGTCGATGCCGGCGTAGCCGACGGCGGCCAGGATGCGGCCCAGGTTCGGGTCGCTGGCGAAGAAGGCGGTCTTCACGAGTGGGGAATGGGCGATGGCGTAGGCCACCTTGCGGCACTCCTCGGCGGTGCGCCCGCCCTCCACGCGGATGGCGATGAACTTGGTGGCGCCCTCGCCGTCGCGCACGATGGCCTGGGCCAGTTTCTGCGCGACCTCGCGCAGCGCGGCGCGAAGGGCCTGGCCATCGGCGCTGTCCAGCGAGGCGATGGCCGGGTTGCCCGCACGGTGCGTGGCCATGAGCACGAACGAGTCGTTGGTGGAGGTGTCGCCGTCGATGGTGATGCGATTGAACGACGCATCGGCCAGTTCGCGCACCAGCGGCTGCACCAGCTCGGGGGCGATGCAGGCATCGGTGGCGAGGAAGCCCAGCATGGTGGCCATGTTGGGGCGGATCATGCCCGCACCCTTGGAGATGCCGGTCACCGTGACGGTGGCGCCGCCGATCCGCACCTGCGTGCTGAAGGCCTTGGGCAGCGTATCGGTGGTCATGATGCCTTCCGCGGCGCGCGCCCAGTGCGCGGGCTGCGCATCGGCGATCGCGGCGGGCAGGCCCGCGACGATGCGGTCCACGGGCAGCGGCTCCATGATGACGCCGGTCGAGAACGGCAGCACCTGGGCGGCCTGCACGCCCAGTTGGCCGGCGAGCGCCTCGCAGGTGGCGCGGGCGCGCGCCAGGCCGTCGGCGCCGGTGCCGGCATTGGCATTGCCGGTGTTGACCACGATGGCGCGCACGGAGCCGCCCTGCGCGAGGTGCTCGCGGCAGACCTGGACCGGTGCGGCGCAGAAGCGGTTCTGCGTGAAGACACCGGCCACGGTGGCGCCTTCGTCCAGCAGGAACACGGTCACGTCCTTGCGTCCCGCCTTGCGGACGCCGGCTTCGGCGACGCCGATGCGGACGCCGGCGACCGGGTGCAGGTCGGCGGCAACGGGAGCGGAAAGGTTCACGGGCATGCGGAATTCCTCGGAAAGCAGCAAAAGGGGCGAAGGGGGATGTGGCAGGGGCCGCCTGTGGCGGCCCCTGCGGCGAGAGCGAAAAGGGTCAGCGCGGCATCATGCCAGCTTGCCGTGGCACTGCTTGTACTTCTTGCCGCTGCCGCACGGGCAGGGGTCGTTGCGGCCGATGCGCACGCCTTCGGGCAGGTTCAGATCATCGCCGCCGGCCGCGGCCGTGCGCGGATCGGGCAGCGTCTCGGGCTCGCCGGTCTCGGTGGGGGCCGTGTAGGTCACGTTGGCGATCTGCTCGGCACGGCTTTCCAGCGCCTCCGCGGCCTCGTCGAGCTCCGAGGGCGATTGCACCTGCACGGTCAGCAGGATGCGGGTGACCTCGTTCTTGACCTGGTCGATCAGCTGGCGGAACAGCTCGAACGCTTCGCGCTTGTATTCCTGCTTGGGCTGCTTCTGCGCATAGCCGCGCAGGTGGATGCCCTGGCGCAGGTAGTCGAGCGCGGAGAGGTGGTCGCGCCAGTTGGAGTCGAAGCTCTGCAGCAGCACGGCCCGCTGGAACTGGTGGAAGTTCTCCGCGCCCACCATGTCCACCTTGGCCTGGAACGCGGCGTTGCCAGCGGCGAGGACCTTCTCGAGGATCTCGCCGTCGGTGATCGCCTGGGCACTCTCGACTTCCTGCTGCAGGGGCAGCCGCAGCTGCCATTCGTCGGCGAGGACCTTCTCCAGGCTGGCGAGGTCCCACTGCTCTTCCACGGACTCCTCGGGCACGTACTGGCGCACGATGTCGGTCAGGCAGGATTCGCGCATGCCGGCGATCACGCCGGACAGGTCGGCCGCGTCGAGGATCTCGTTGCGCTGCTGGTAGATGACCTTGCGCTGGTCGTTGGCCACGTCGTCGTATTCGAGCAGCTGCTTGCGGACGTCGAAGTTGCGGGCCTCGACCTTGCGCTGCGCGGATTCGATGCTGCGCGTGACGATGCCGGCCTCGATGGCTTCGCCGTCGGGCATCTTGAGGCGCTCCATGATGGCCCGCACGCGGTCGCCCGCGAAGATGCGCATGAGCGAGTCGTCCAGGCTCAGGTAGAAGCGCGAGGAACCGGGGTCGCCCTGGCGGCCGGAGCGGCCGCGCAGCTGGTTGTCGATGCGGCGGGACTCGTGGCGCTCGGTCGCGATGATGCGCAGGCCGCCCAGCGCCTTGACCTTCTCGTTGTCGGCAGCCCACTGCTCGCGCAGCGCGGCGATGCGGGCCTGCTTGGTGGCCTCGTCCAGAGACTCGTCGTCCTCGATGGCGGCCACTTCCTTCTCGATGTTGCCGCCGAGCACGATGTCGGTGCCGCGGCCGGCCATGTTGGTGGCGATGGTGATCATGCCGGCGCGGCCGGCCTGGGCCACGATGTCGGCCTCGCGGGCATGCTGCTTGGCGTTGAGCACCTGGTGGGGCAGGCCGGCCTTGTTCAGCAGGTCGTCGATGATCTCCGAGTTCTCGATGGACGTGGTGCCCACCAGAACGGGCTGGCCGCGCTCGTGGCACTCGCGGATGTCCTGGATGGCCGCCTCGTACTTCTCGCGCGTGGTCTTGTACACCCGGTCGAGCTGGTCGTCGCGCTTGCTGGGGCGGTTGGGCGGGATCACCACGGTCTCGAGGCCGTAGATCTCCTGGAACTCGTAGGCCTCGGTGTCGGCCGTGCCGGTCATGCCCGAGAGCTTGTTGTAGAGGCGGAAATAGTTCTGGAAGGTGATGGAGGCCAGCGTCTGGTTCTCGGCCTGGATCTCCACGCCTTCCTTGGCTTCCACGGCCTGGTGCAGGCCTTCGCTCCAGCGGCGGCCGGACATGAGGCGGCCCGTGAACTCGTCCACGATGACGATCTCGCCGTTCTGCACGACGTAGTGCTGGTCGCGGTGATAGAGGTGGTTGGCCCGCAGCGCCGCATACAGGTGGTGCATGAGCGTGATGTTGGACGGGTCGTAGAGCGACGCCCCCTCGGGGATCAGGCCCTGCGCGGCGAGCACGCGCTCAGCCGTCTCGTGGCCCTGCTCGGTGAGGAAGACCTGGTGGGACTTCTCGTCGATGGTGAAGTCGCCCGGCTTGGTCACGCCCTCGCCCGTGCGCGGATCGGCCTCGCCCTCCTGGCGCACCAGCAGCGGCACGACCTTGTTCATGGCGATGTACATCGCCGTGTGGTCTTCCGCCTGGCCGCTGATGATCAGCGGGGTGCGCGCCTCGTCGATGAGGATGGAGTCCACCTCGTCCACGATGGCGAAGTTGAGGGCGCGCTGCACGCGGTCGTGCGCCTCGTACACCATGTTGTCGCGCAGGTAGTCGAAGCCGTATTCGTTGTTCGTGCCGTAGGTGATGTCAGCGGCGTAGGCGGCCTGCTTCTCCTCGCGCGGCATCTGGGGCAGGTTGATGCCCACGGCGAGGCCGAGGAAGTTGTAGAGGCGGCCCATCCAGCGCGCATCGCGGCTGGCGAGGTAATCGTTCACGGTCACCACGTGCACGCCCTTGCCGCTGAGCGCGTTCAGGTACACCGGCAGCGTGGCGGTGAGGGTCTTGCCTTCGCCGGTGCGCATTTCGGAGATCTTGCCGTGGTGCAGCGCCATGCCGCCCAGCAGCTGCACGTCGAAGTGGCGCATCTTCATCACGCGCTTGGAGGCCTCGCGCACGACGGCGAAGGCTTCGGGCAGGAGGTCGTCGAGCGACTCGCCCCGGGCGACGCGATCCTTGAACTCCTCCGTCTTGGCGCGCAGGGCGTCGTCGCTCAGCTTCTCGTACTCCGGCTCCATCGCATTGATGCGGGCCACCGTCTTGCGGTATTGCTTGAGGAGCCGGTCATTGCGGCTGCCGAATAGTTTGGTGAGGAAGTTGGAGGCCATGCGAACAGGACCGCGGCCCGCATGCGCGGGCGGCGCGACCCGAATCCCTAGTGATGAAGTGGGTTCAGATGGGGGACGCTACCACTGCTTGCAAGTTCTGCAACCAGGGGCAGCGATTCCGGAGCGGGGGATTTTACCTGCGAGGCGCGGCGGCCTTCGTTGCCACCTGCGTGCCGGTTGCGGCACCGGCCGCGCCGGCATGCAGGAATTTCTGCGGGTCCTGCGGCACGCCCTGCACCAGCACCTCGAAATGCAGGTGCGGGCCGGTGGAACGGCCGGTGGTGCCGACCTCGGCGATCTTCTGGCCGCGGCGCACGAGGTCGCCGCGCTTGACGAAGGTGCGGGAGGCATGGGCGTAGCGGGTGACCAGCTGGTTGCCGTGGTCGATCTCCACCATGTTGCCGTAGGCCGGGTGGACTTCCTGCGCCACGACCACGCCGCCGGCAGCGGCCAGGATGGGCGTGCCGGTGTCCGCCTGGAAGTCCAGCCCCGTGTGCAGGGCCGACTGGCCGGTGAAGGGATCGATGCGCCAGCCGAAGGCCGAGCCGGCGGTCTTGCCGAGCACGGGCTCCTGCGTGGGCACCATGTTCTTGCGGATGTGCTGGTCGAACAGGCGGGACTCGACCACGGTGAGCAGGTCCACCCGGCGGTCGGTGAGTTCGGCGAGCGCGTCGAGCGTGTGCTGCAGTTCGTCCATCTCCATCGGCCGGCTGGAGACCAGCGCCCCGCCCTGCCCCGGCGGGCGGGAGAATTCCGCGGGCGACATGCCCGCCAGGCCGGAGACGCGCTCGCCGAGGGATTCCAGCTGCAGCATGCGCGCCTGCATCTCGCCGACCTTGCGGGCCATGGCGTCGAGGTTGGCCCGCATGAAGCGGTCGCGCTCGGCGGATTCGTCCCGCGTGGCCAGCCGCACCAGGGTGCCGACCACCGGCCAGCCCTCCCGGGCACCCTTGAGGAACACCCAGTGGTAGAGCAGCGCCGCCATGAGCATCACCGCCACCGACAGCAGCAGCCCGAAGGCGGCCAGGCGCAGGCCCGAGAGGTGGATGGCGCGGCTGCGCGCCAGCCAGGCGTCCGTGATAATCAACTGCACTTCGTTTCTCCGCGCCGCGCGGCGCATTGCCCCATGAACCGCCGTCACCACGCCGTCACGCTGCTGCAGGCCACCGAGGATTCCCCCACGCTGGCACGGCTGGCGAGCCTGACGCGCGACTCGAGCGAGCGGCTGCGGGCCGTCGAGTTGCTGATTCCCGCCACCCTGCGGCCAGCCATCCAGGCAGGGCCGATCGAGGGCGCGACCTGGTGCCTGCTGGTCCGCAACAATGCGGCGGCGGCGAAGGTGCGGCAACTGCTGCCTGCACTGCAGGCGCATCTGCGCAGCCGGGGGTGGGAGGTTAACGCCATTCGCCTGAAAATCCAAACCTGAAGACCCGGCATGCGGGTGGCCAGGGGCTGGAAGGCGAACGGCGGGAAAGATGGTGCCGATTGTCGGGATCGAACTGACGACCTACCGCTTACAAGGCGGTTGCTCTACCAACTGAGCTAAATCGGCGAAACGCGCATTCTAGCGCGCATGCCGCGCCGGGGAGGGAACGACGGCATGCCGGCCGCGGCCGGCCCGGATCACTTCACCCGCTTGAGCGACGGGCGTCCGCCGCCGGCAGGGGCCGGGCCGCGTGGCGGCTCGTCTGCCGGGCCCGGGCCGCCGTCGGTGGGCACCAGCTGTACCACCCGGTCCTCTTCGGCTGAGGGTTCCGGCACGATGCCTTCGGGCGCCGCACCAGCATCCAGCAGCCCTGCGGACAGGCCGCCCGCACCGGGTGCCAGCATGTCCACCGGCGGCGGGAAGGCCATGCCCTGCCCGTTCTCGCGCGCGTAGATCGCGATCACCCGGCCCACGGGGACCATGATGTCGCGCGGCTTGCCGCCGAAGCGGGCCTTGAACTCGATGAAATCGTTGCCCAGCTGCAGGGCGCTCGTGGCGTCGTAGCTGATGTTGAGCACGATCTCGCCGTCCTTCACGTATTCGCGGGGCACCTGGACGGAATCGTCCACGCGCACCGCGATGTAGGGCGTGAAGCCGTTGTCGGTACACCACTCGTACAGGGCCCGTATCAGGTAGGGGCGCGTGGAAGTGGAGTCCTGGGCATTCATCATGTCGGCGTCTGGCAAAAAGGCTTTTTGGGAAGCGGAATGCGGCGCGCGGATGCGGCCGCGCCGCATTACTTGCGCATGACCTTCTCGGAAGGCGTGAGCGCCTCGATGTAGGCGGGGCGCGAGAAGATGCGCTCGGCGTACTTCAGCAGCGGAGCAGCGTTCTTGGACAGCTCGATGCCGTAGTAGTCGAGGCGCCAGAGCAGCGGGGCGATCGCCACGTCGAGCATGGAGAAGTTCTCGCCCAGCATGTATTTGTTCTTGAGGAACACCGGGGCGAGCTGCGTGAGGCGGTCGCGGATGTGCGAGCGGGCCTTTTCCAGCGCCTTCTCGTTGCCCTTGGTGGCGCGCGACTCGAGCACGTTCACGTGGACGAACAGCTCCTTCTCGAAGTTGAGCAGGAACAGGCGCACGCGGGCGCGGTCCACCGGGTCGCCGGGCATCAGCTGGGGATGCGGGAAGCGCTCGTCGATGTACTCGTTGATGATGTTCGACTCATACAGGATGAGGTCGCGCTCGACCAGGATGGGCACCTGGCCATAGGGGTTCATCACGCTGATGTCTTCGGGCTTGTTGTACAGGTCCACATCGCGGATCTCGAAATCCATGCCTTTTTCGAACAGCACGAAGCGGCAGCGATGGGAGAAGGGACAGGTCGTACCCGAATAAAGCACCATCATGGTGGGAAGCTCCTAAAAATCAAAAAGAGTGGGCGCTCGCGCGTCCACTCCGGAAAGCGAAATGCGCCGCACGAAGGCGGCGCGATGCTGCAGGCGGCGGCCGAGCTTACTTGACGTCCTTCCAGAACGCCGCGTTGAGCCGCCAGGCGATCACCGTGAAGACGCCGAGGAAGATCAGCACCCACACCCCGACGCGAACCCGCGTATTTTGCGCCGGCTCGCCCATCCACTGCAGGTAGTTGACGAGATCACCCACGGCCTCGTCGTACTGGAGGGGCGACATGGTACCCGGAGTCAGCTGCTCCCACCCCTTGAAGACCTGGGTTTTGTGTCCGTGGCTCTCGTGTTCCTCGAAGACCGGGCGGCGATCGCCCTGCAGTTGCCACAGTGCGTGGGGCATGCCGACGCTGGGGAATGCGAGGTTGTTCCAGCCCGTGGCCTTGGTGTCGTCGCGGTAGAACGTGCGCAGGAAAGTGTAGAGGTAGTCCGCCCCGGTGCCGTTGTGGCCGGCGCGCGAGCGGGCGATCACGGTGAGGTCGGGCGGGTTGGCGCCGAACCAGTCCTTGGCCTGCCGCGGATCGATGGTGGCCTTCATGGTCTCGCCCACCTTGTCGGTGGTGAAGAGCAGGTTGTCCTTGATCTGCTGGTCGGTCAGGCCGATGTCCTTCAGGCGGTTGTAGCGCATGAAGGCGGCCGAGTGGCAGCTCAGGCAGTAGTTGACGAAGATCTTGGCGCCGTTCTGCAGCGAGGCCGTGTCGTTCGTGCGCACCGGGGCCTTGTCCCAGGCGATGCCGCCTTCCGCGGCGTGCGCGCCCAGGGCGAACCCGAGCGAGGCGATCAGCGTGAGGATGATTTTTTTCATGGTCGTCGTTCCGGCCGGCTTCAGTGCGCGGCGAAGGTCACGCGGTCGGGCACCGGCTTCGGCTCGCCCAGGCGGCTCCACCACGGCATGAGCAGGAAGAAGCCGAAGTAGAACAGCGTTCCCACCTGCGAGACACGCTCGCCGATCGGGGAAGGCGGCTGCACGCCCAGGTAGGCCAGCACCACGAAGTTGACCACGAAGATGCCGTAGAGGTACTTGTGCCAGCCGGGGCGGTAGCGGATGGAGCGGGCCGGGCTGTGGTCGAGCCAGGGCAGGAAGAAGAGGATGATGACGGCGCCGCCCATCACCACCACGCCCCAGAACTTGGCGTCGATGGACAGCATGAGCGCGACGGCGGCCACGGCCACGACCGCGATGGCGGCCTTGACGAAGCCGGGCAGCCGCCCCTTGACCACGCCGAAGCCCGCCGCCAGCACGACGCAGGCGATGAGGGCGTACATCATCTCGCTGGTGATGGCGCGCAGCATCGAGTAGAACGGCGTGAAGTACCAGACGGGCGCGATGTGCGCGGGGGTCTTGAGCGGATCGGCCGGGATGAAGTTGTTGTACTCCAGGAAGTAGCCGCCGAACTCGGGGGCGAAGAACACCACCGCCGAGAAGATGAACAGGAACACGCTCACGCCGAAGATGTCGTGCACGGTGTAGTACGGATGGAACGGGATGCCGTCCAGCGGATGGCCATGCTCGTCCTTCGGGGCGTTCGGGCCCTTGATCTCGATGCCGTCGGGGTTGTTGGAGCCCACGTCGTGCAGCGCCAGCAGGTGGGCGACCACCAGGCCCAGCAGCACGAGCGGTACGGCGATCACGTGGAAGCTGAAGAAGCGGTTGAGCGTTGCGTCGCCCACCACGTAGTCGCCGCGGATCAGCAGGGCCAGGTCGGGGCCGACGAAGGGGATGGCCGCGAACAGGTTCACGATCACCTGGGCGCCCCAGTACGACATCTGGCCCCACGGCAGCAGGTAGCCCATGAAGGCCTCGGCCATGAGCGCGAGGAAGATCGCGCAGCCGAAGATCCAGACCAGCTCGCGCGGCTTGCGGTAGGAGCCGTAGAGCAGGCCGCGGAACATGTGCAGGTACACCACGACGAAGAACGCCGAGGCGCCCGTGGAGTGCATGTAGCGGATCAGCCAGCCCCAGGGCACGTCGCGCATGATGTACTCGACGGACTCGAACGCCTTGGCGGCGTCGGGCTTGTAGTGCATCACCAGGAAGATGCCGGTGACGATCTGGATCACCAGCACCAGCAGCGCGAGCGAGCCGAAGATGTACCAGAAGTTGAAGTTCTTCGGAGCGTAGTACTCCGACATGTGCACGCGGTAGGCGTCGAAGGCCGTGGGGAAGCGGTTCTCGAGCCAGTTCGTGACCTTGGCGCCCGTGGAGGCGTTGGGGGAGATGTCCTTGAATTCGCGGTAAGCCATGTGCGTCTCCCTCAGGCCTTCTTGTCTTCACCGATCAGGAGCCTGGTCTCCGACAGGTACATGTGCGGAGGCACCTCGAGGTTGTCCGGCGCGGGCTTGTTCTTGAAGACGCGGCCGGCCATGTCGAAGGTGGAGCCGTGGCAGGGGCAGAGGAAGCCGCCCTTCCAGTCGTCTGGCAGCGAGGGCTGTGCGCCGGGCGTGAACTTGTCGCTCGGCGAGCAGCCGAGGTGGGTGCAGATGCCCACCGCGACGAGGATCTCGGGCTTGATGGAGCGGTTCTCGTTGCGCGCGTACTCGGGCGTGAGCTCCGAGGGCTTGCGCTCGGACTTGGGGTCGGCGAGCTGGGGATCGAGCCCCGGCAGCGCGGCCAGCTGCTCGGGCGAGCGCTTGATGATCCAGACCGGCTTGCCGCGCCACTCCACGGTCATCTTCTCGCCGGTCTTGAGGCCGGCGATGTCCACCTCCACCGCGGCCCCGGCGGCCTTGGCTTTCTCGGAGGGCTGGAAAGTGCTCACGAACGGCACGGCCGTCGCCACGCCGCCCACCGCACCAGCACAGCCCGACGCTATGAGCCACGTCCGCTTGCTGGAGTCGATTGGGGTTTCACTCATGGGGGTCCTCAATAGGTCGTCGCTGGGGGAGCAATCGCAAATTGTAGCGGCGCAAGTAAGGTTAATTCCAGGGGTTATCACCCCTCCGGCTCGGCAATACTGCAAGGGTTTTCAGCTATATCAAGGAGAAGCGAAATGGGTATTGCAAAGGAGTTCCGGGAGTTCGCGGTGAAGGGAAATGTGATAGATCTCGCCGTGGGCGTGATCATCGGCGGCGCCTTCGGGAAGATCGTGGACTCGCTGGTGAACGATGTCATCATGCCCATCGTCGGGCTGGTATTCGGGAGGCTGGATTTCTCGAATCTCTTCCTCGTGCTCGGCAGTGTGCCACCCGGCACCCCGGCCACGCTGGACGCCCTGCGCAAGGCGGGCGTGCCGGTGCTCGCCTACGGCAGTTTCATTACCGTCGCGGTGAATTTCCTGATTCTCGCGTTCATCATTTTCATGATGGTCAAGCAAATCAACCGGCTCAAGCGCGAGGCGCCACCCGCGCCGCCGGCCGCCCCGGCCCCGCCGCCGGAAGACGTCCTGCTGCTGCGCGAGATCCGCGACAGCCTCAGGCGCTGAGCGGGGCGGCGTCCACCGGGGCCGCCAGCCGCCGCGCCATGCGCACGGCCTCCACGAGGCTCGATGCGTCGGCGATGCCCTGCCCCGCGATGTCGAAGGCCGTGCCGTGGTCCGGGCTGGTGCGCACCAGGGGCAGCCCGAGCGTGACGTTCACGCCCTTGTCCACGCCCAGGTACTTGACGGGAATCAGGCCCTGGTCGTGGTACATGGCCAGGACCACGTCGAATTCGCCCGCACGCTGCGGCGTGCTGCGCGCGCGCATGAAGACCGTGTCGGGCGCGAAGGGGCCGTGCGCGTCGATGCCGTGCGCGCGCGCCGCGGCGACTGCCGGAGCGATGGCCTCGATCTCCTCGTGGCCGAAGAGTCCGCCCTCGCCCGCGTGCGGGTTGAGGCCCGCGACGCCGATGCGCGGGTCGCGGCCCAGGCTGCGGCGCAGCGCGGCGTGCGTGATCTCCAGCGTGCGCAGCACGTTGCCCTGCGTGACCGCCGCGATGGCGTCGCGCAGCGACACGTGGATGCTGACCAGCACGGTGCGCAGCTCGTCGCTGGCGAGCATCATGCGCACGGGCATGTCGGCGACCGGCACGCCGGCATGGCGCGCGGCCTCGGCCTGCAGCAGCTCGGTGTGACCGGGATGGTGGACGCCGGCGGCGGACAGCGCCTCCTTGTGCAGCGGGGCCGTGACCAGGCCCGCGATCTCGCCGCGCAACGCGGCACGGGCGGCCCAGGTCACGCAATCCGCCGCCGCCCGTCCGGCCTCGGCATGCACGATGCCGAACGGCACCGGCCCGGGCAGGCCCGGCAGGGGGAGCACCGGCAGGCAGCGCGCCGGGGCGTCAAGTGCCTCCGCAGGTGACTCCAGCACGGCCAGCGGCAGGGACGGCTCGCCCGGCCGGGCGATGCAGCGTGCTGCGCGGCGCAGGGTTTCCACCTCGCCGACGACGAAGCAGCCCCGCATCGCATCGGGCATGTCGCGGAAGGCCCTGGCGACGATCTCCGGGCCGATGCCCGCCGGATCACCCTGGGTGATCGCCAGCAAGGGGAGTCTCTCTGCTGCAGCGCAGTCCATGTCCATCCTCCTTCGCGCGGTGCGGGAACGGTCCGCCGGCTGCGTCAGGCCACCGCCAGCGCACCGGACACCAGCCGCACGACGCGGTCGCAGCGCGCGGCCAGGGTCTCGTCGTGGGTGACCATCACGAAAGCCGTGCCCTGCTCGCGGGCGAGCTGCAGCATGAGCTGGAACACGCCGTCGGCGGTGCCGCGGTCGAGGTTGCCGGTGGGCTCGTCGGCCAGCACGCAGGCCGGCCGGGTCACCAGGGCGCGCGCGATGGCGACGCGCTGGCGCTCGCCGCCGGACAGCTCCGCCGGCCGGTGGTGCACGCGGCCGGCCAGACCCACCGCGGCGAGCATGGCATCGGCCCGCTCCAGGCAGGCGGCATAGGGCTCGCGGCGGATGCGCAGCGGCATGGCGACGTTGTCGCGCGCGCTGAACTCGGGCAGCAGGTGGTGGAACTGGTAGATGAAGCCCAGGTGGGTATTGCGCAGGCGCCCCTGCTCCTGCGGCGAGAGCGTGTCGAAGGCCGCGCCCTGCAGTTGCACGCTGCCGGAGGTGGGCGCGTCCAGCCCGCCGAGCAGGTGCAGCAGCGTGCTCTTGCCCGAGCCCGAGGCACCCACGATGGCCAGGGTCTCGCCCACGTGCACGGACAGGTCCACGCCCTTGAGCACGGTGACGTCGAGCCGGCCTTCGGTGAAGCGCTTGGTGAGGCCGCGCGCCTGCAGCACCACTTCATTGTTCCCCGCGTTCATCTCGATTCTCCAGCGCGAAAAGCGCTACCCACAGCCCATGAAACCGGCATGGCCCAGTCCAGTGGCAGCCAAGCAAGGGCCGCCCCGCAGCGAGGGCTGCGTCCACCCGCCCGGCGTGCGCAGCACGGCGAGGGCGGGGGGAAGCCGCGAAGCGGCTCAGGGGGGTGCTCCTGACTACTCATAGCGCAATGCCTCCGCGGGATTCACGCGGCTGGCGCGCCAGCTCGGGTACAGGGTGGCGGCGAAGGCCAGCACGAGGGAGATGACCGCGATGGGGGTGATGTCGCTGCTCTGGGGGTCGCTGGGCATCTTGCTGATCAGGTAGATGTCTTTGGGCAGGAAACTGGCGTGCAGCGCATGCTCGATGGCCGGCACGATGATGTCGATGTTGAAGGCCACGAGCAGGCCGAGGGCCAGCCCGCAGGCCGTGCCGATCACGCCCACGAGCGCGCCCTGCACCACGAACACGGCCATGATGCTGCGCGGGCTGGCGCCCAGGGTGCGCAGGATGGCGATGTCGGCGCGCTTGTCGGTCACGGTCATGACCAGCGTGGAGACCAGGTTGAAGGCCGCCACCGCCACGATGAGCGTGAGGATGATGAACATCATGCGCTTTTCGAGCTGGACGGCGGCGAACCAGGTGCGGTTCTGCTGCGTCCAGTCGCGGATCAGCAGGTCGCCGGAAAGGGACCGGGCGAGTTCCTGCGTCACCTCCGGCGCCTGGTGCAGGTCGCGCAGCTTCAGGCGGATGCCGGTGGGGCCTTCCAGGCGGAAGATGCGTTCGGCGTCGGCATGGTGCATGAGCACCAGGGCGGAGTCGTACTCGTAGTGGCCGGATTCGAAGAGGCCCGAGACCGTCATCTGCTTGAGGCGCGGCACCACGCCGGCCGGCGTGACCTGCCCGCCCGGCGCGATGAGAGTGACGGGGTCGCCCACGCGCACGCCGAGCGCCCGTGCCAGCTCCACGCCCAGCACCACGTGGAAGCTGCCGGGCGTCAGCGTCTGCACGGCGTCGGCGTTCTTTGCCGCCAGGTCGGTCACCTCGCCTTCGCGGGCGGGGTCGATGCCGCGCACCAGGGCGCCCTTCATGTCCTCGCCCCGCGCGATGAGCGCCTGCGAGCCGACGAAGGGCGCTGCGCCCACGACCTCGGGGTTCTTGCGGGCCTCGGCCATGGTGAGCGCGGGATCGGGCAGCGCGGCGCCCTGGGGCGCGAAGATCTCGACGTGGGAGACGACGCTGAGCATGCGGTCGCGCACTTCCTTCTGGAAGCCGTTCATCACGCTGAGCACGATGATGAGGGCGGCCACCCCGAGCGCGATGCCCAGCATGGAGACGCCGGAGATGAACGAGATGAAGCCGTTGCGCCGCGTGGCGCGTCCGGCCCGGGTGTAGCGCCAGCCCAGGGCCAGTTCGTAGGGAAGTTGCATGGTGGGGAAAAAGCGGCCCCGCGCCGCGACGGGATTGGCGGCACCGGGACGGCGCCGATTGTGGCATCCCGGACAATACCCGCCATGTCGGAGATCCACCATTTGCTCATTCCCCTGGCGGCCAGCACGGCGCCGGGGTGCCGGCAGGCCCTGCAGGGCCTCGGCCTGCCCCACCTGGACCGGCTGCTCGCGCGCCTGTCGCCCGCTGGCACGGATGCCGGCGAGGAATCCGACTTCACCCCGCCGCACGAGCGCGCGCTGGCGCAACACCTGGGCCTGCCGGCCAGCCGCACCGGCACCACGCCCTGGGCGGCCTGGGAACGCCATGCGGCGCAGCCGGGCCCGGCAGACGGTTCGGCCTGCGCCTGGGTGACGCCCTGCCAGTGGCATGTGGGTGCCGACCAGGTCGTGCTGGCGGACCCGGCCACGCTGGGCCTGGACGAAGCCGCATCGCGCGCGCTGATGGACATCCTGGCGCCCTGGTTCTCGGAGGACGGCATCGAACTGGCCTACCACGCGCCCACGCGCTGGCTGGCGCGATCGGCGCTGTTCGACGGGCTGGCCACGGCTTCGCTGGACCGGGTGGTGCAGCGCGACGTGCGCGCCTGGATGCCCGATGCGGCCCGGGCGCGGCTGCTGCACCGCCTGCACAGCGAGATGCAGATGCTGCTCTACACCCATCCCTTCAACGACGCGCGCGCCGGTCGCGGGCAGGCGCCGGTGAACGCCTTCTGGGTGCACGGCGCGGGCCGCCTGCCCGACCCGGTGCCGGCCACCGCTGCGCCGGCCGAGGTGCCGCAGGCCCTGCGCGATGCCGCGCTGCACGAGGACTGGCGCGCCTGGGCCGAGGGCTGGAAGGCGCTGGATGCCGGGCCGGTCGCCCGGCTGGCGGACCGCGTGGAGCGCGGCGGCGCCGCGCGCCTGACGCTGTGCGGCGAGCGCAGCGCGATGGCCTGGGAGACGGCGTCCACGGGCCTGCTGGAGCGCCTGCGGCGCAGGCTGCGGCCGGTGCGCTTCCAATGGGTGCAGGAGCAGCTATGAAGATCGTGGCCCGGGATATTCCGCCCCGCGCCGTGTGGGCGCTGGAGCAGGCGGGCGTGCATCCGCTGCTCGCACGGCTCTACGCCGCGCGCGGCGTGACCGCCCACGACGAGCTCGACGACGCGCTGGCGCGGCTGCTGCCGCCGCCCGCTTTGCGGGGCACGCGCGAGGCCGCGGCGCTGCTGGCCGATGCGATCGCGCAGGACCGGCGCATCGTCGTCGTGGCCGACTACGACTGCGACGGGGCCACCGCCTGCGCCGTGGCGGTGCGCGGCCTGCGGCTGCTGGGCGCGCGCCAGGTGGACTACCTGGTGCCCGACCGCATCGCCGACGGCTACGGCCTGAGCCCGGCCATCGCGCGCCGCGTGCACGAGCGCGGAGCCGACCTGCTGGTCACCGTGGACAACGGCATCGCCAGCGTGGAGGGCGTGGCCGAGGCCAGGGCGCTGGGCCTGTCGGTGCTGGTGACGGACCACCACCTGCCCGGCCCGGAACTGCCGCAGGCCGACGCCATCGTGAACCCCAACCAGCCGGGCTGCACCTTCGAGAGCAAGTCCATCGCCGGCGTGGGCGTGATGTTTTACGTGCTGATGGCGCTGCGCGCGGAACTGCGCGAACGCGGCGTATTCGACAAGGCCGGCCAGCCGAAGCTGGAGCCGTTGCTGCCCCTGGTCGCGCTGGGCACGGTGGCCGACGTGGTGCGGCTGGACGCGAACAACCGGCGCCTGGTCGCGCAGGGGCTCAAGCGCATCCGCGCGGGCCACATGCCGGCGGGCATCGCGGCGCTGTTCGACGCGGCGGGCCGCAAGGCGTCCGTGGCGACCACCTTCGATTTCGGGTTCGCGCTGGGCCCGCGCATCAACGCGGCCGGGCGCCTCGCGGACATGACGCTGGGCATCGAATGCCTGCTGACCGACGATCCGGGCCGGGCCGCGGAACTGGCACGCACGCTCGACGCCATCAATCGCGAGCGGCGCGAGATCGAGGGTGGCATGCGCGAGCAGGCCCTGCTGATGGCCGAAAGCCTGTTCGGCGAGAACGACGAGCCGCCGGCCGCGGTAAGCGTGTGGGACCCGGACTTCCACGAAGGCGTGGTCGGGATCGTGGCCTCGCGCATCAAGGACCGCCGGCACCGTCCGACCTTCGTGTTCGCCACCAGCAGCGCGCCGGGCAAGGAGGATGAGATCAAGGGCTCGGGCCGCTCCATTCCGGGCTTCCACCTGCGCGACGCACTGGACCTGGTGGCCAAGCGCCATCCGGGCGTGATCCTGAAATTCGGCGGCCATGCGATGGCGGCCGGCTGCACGGTGGCGAAGGATCAGTTCCCGGTGTTCGAACGCGCCTTCGCCCAGGTGGCGCAGGAATGGCTGGACGCCGCCACGCTGACGCGCCGGCTCGACACGGACGGGCCGCTCTCGCCCGAATACTGCCGAGCGGAACTGGTGGACACGCTTCACCGCGAGGTCTGGGGGCAAGGCTTCGCGCCGCCCACTTTCAGCGAAGAGGTGGAGATCGTCAGCCAGCGGCTGGTGGGCGAAGGCAAGAACCACCTCTCGCTCAAGCTGCTGCACCAGGGCCGCCCGGTGGACGGCATCTGGTTCGGCCATACCGATCCGCTGCCGGCGCGCGTGCTGCTGGCGTTCCGGCTCGACGTGAACGAGTGGAAGGGCGAGCGGCGGGTGCAGTTCCTGGTGGAAGGCGCGCAACTCTAGGCGGCCCGGCCCTCCCACCTGCACCCTGCCGGTACCAGGTTGCCACAACAGATCCACGGTGGCCTGGGCCGCGGGCGCGGATGGCGCCGATGGTCCGGCAGGCGCTCTCTACCGGGAAGGAATGCGCAGGATTTCCACGGCTGCCGCGGAATTCAGCGTATTCATTGGTTTATGTACTGCATAATTTCATATCAATTTCCCACCGGAAAAATCACCATCTTCCGCAGGATCGCGTGATAGGATGATTTTCCTGTCGCCTGCCATACGCCCCGGCCATTTCTCCGACCCGAAGAAACACGGCGGAACGATTTCTCCCGTTTGCACGAGAGCCGATACCCGGCGGCGCCGTCCATTATCCGCCCACCCATCAATTATGCATTCCCCCGCCACACGCCAGAACGATATCCACCAGAATTTCGAGGCCGATCTCATCGAGGGAATCGACCCCATCCGTAAATTCGTACTCGCCATCGCCATCTATCACTTATTCGACACAAGGCTCTTTTCTCTGCTCGAGGGAGAAAAGCCCGTATCCGCAGACGATGCGTGCAGTACGCTGGGCATGGATCGGGACAGGCTGCTGGGACTGTGCCAATACCTGAAGAACGAGGCGATCCTGACAGAGTCCCCCGAAGGCCTGACACTGTCGCAAAAAGGCCGGGCACTGCGGCCCCTGCAGGGCTGGTACGTGATGCTGATAGGTGGATATGCCACCACCTTCCTGCAGATGGGTGATCGCTTGAAGGCGGGCTCCGGCTGGGCTACGCGCAATGCGACCCAGGTCGGGGTCGGCAGTTGCGGCATCAGCCATTTCGACGCGATTCCTCTCACCCAGTCGCTCATGGCGAAAGCGCCGACTGCCTGCACCAGGCTGCTGGACCTGGGCTGCGGCAACGGCCTCTATCTGGCCGAATTCTGCAAGGCACTTCCGCACATCCATGCGTGGGGAGCAGAACCGGACCGGGGCGGTTACGAAGAAGCCGCGGCACTCGTCGAGCGAGAGGGTCTTTCCCATCGCATTCGCATCAGCCACTCCGGCGCCGTGGAGTTCCTCGATTCGGATTTCGATTTCACTCCCGATTTCATCGTTCTCGGCTTCGTACTGCATGAGATACTCGGCCAGTCCGGCCGGCAGGCCGTCGTCGATTTCCTCAGGAAGATAGCAAGCCGCTTTCCCGACATCAACATCATCATCATTGAAGTGGACAACCAATTCCACGATCCACGCACGATGCGCCATGGACTTTCGCTGGCTTACTACAACCCCTATTATCTCCTGCACTGCTTCACCAATCAGAAATTGATCAAAGACGCAGAATGGCAGCAGATTTTCTCCGAGGCAGGACTGTCTTTGATCACCTGTGAAACGACTTCCGACCAGGTGGACTCCACCGGCCTGGAAATCGGTTATCTGCTGCGAAAGGGAAGATAATGCGGCTTCATGAAAAACACAGAATCGTACGCACTGGCAGCTCCCTCAGCACACTGCAGCAACGGCTGAAATATGCCCGGTGGAAGTTGCAGGACCAGGCCTGCTACTTCGTCGAAAACGTACCGGTATGGCCATCCGCGGAATTGCCCACTCCCAGTTCTGCGAGAGACGACATCTTTCAATATGCGGATTGCAATGGCAATCCAGAGCTTCTGGATGCCATCTGCATGCGTGACAACGCAACGTACGGCCTGGGGCTGGCCAGGGAGAACATTCTGGTCACCAACGGCGCCATGCATGGCTTGTCGCTGGCTTTCCGCCATGCAAAAAGCCATGCGGCGGGTCCCGGTTCTGCGATATGCCTGGCGCCGGTCTTCGGTGCAGTGCCTGCGCTGCTGACAGCGGAAGGTTACGAGGTGGTTTACTACCACATGCAGCAGGAATACCCGGCCGCTGCGGAAGTCCTGGCCTTGTGCCGGCCGGACACGAGGCTCATCTACCTCAACTTCCCCCACAATCCATTGGGCGGCCTCTACCCCGGCGCCTTCATGGAAGCCCTGGTACCCGCCCTGGCGGAGCGCCGCATCGCGCTGGTGCTCGACATGGTGTACGACGGCTTCATCTTCGGCAGCCAGCAATTGCTCTCTCCATTCCATGCAGCCGAAGACTTCTCGTTGATCTACACCGTCAACTCGATGTCGAAGAACTACGGCGCGCCGGGCTTGCGGGTGGGATGGCTGACATCGTCCCTTGAAAACATCGAGGCCATGGCCGGGCTCGTTGAAATCGAGTGCGTTGCCGTCTGTACGCCTGCACAGACGAAGGCGGCTTCCCTGATCGTACGGGGCAACGAGCGGCTCAGGAGACAGGTGCTCGGCAGCCGAACCGTCGTGCATGACTTCCTGCGCCGCGCGCAGGCCGGGTACTCGGAACTGCCACCGGCCGGCACCCAGGTGTTCGTGGACCTGCCGGTGGACGATGTCGAGGAATTCGCCGATCAGGTGCTGGGCGATTTCGGTCTGGTGCTGGCCACCGCCAGCAATTATTCAGGCGTTTCCGGCCAGTACATCCGCATTCCGACGAGCTACCCGGAGCACGTCACCCGCGAGGCGCTCGATCTGCTCAGCCAGGGACTCGAACGCTACGCCGGCCATTGAATCCGGTTCCGCCTGCTTAGAGCGGCTAACACGGCCCAGCGAAGCGGTTCTGGCCAGGCGCCGTATCGCAGGCAGTACGAGTAGTACGACAAGATGCGGCAACAACGCGAGAAGGGTCGTGTTAGCCGCTCTTAACCACGCCAATCGGTCGCGGCAGGCGAAAACGAGCCCCCTGACCTCCCGAGCGTTCGGCGCTCCGCTGGTGCATGTGCATGCGGAGCTGCTGGAATCGAGGTTCGCAAGGCCCGCCCCGCCTCGGCACGCCCTTATCCGCCATGTCCAACGCAAGCCCCGTTTCCCCTACCCCTTCCCACGCTGCCTCCGGGCAGTCGCACATGACCAGCGGCTCCCTCCGGGCTCGAACATGGGCGCTCAATACCGCCTTCTTCATCCCCGGCGTGGGCCTGGCGAGCTGGGCCTCCCGCACACCGTCGATCCGTGACGGGCTGCACGCCTCCATCGAAGAGATGGGCTGGACCCTGTTCGGATTTTCCGCAGGCTCGATGCTGGGCATAGTGACCGCCGGAAAGCTGACCATGCGGGCCGGCCCGCGCCGCACGGTGCAGGCCGGCCTCGCGACCCTGCTGCTGGGCCTCGTGGGCATCGGCACCGCTGTACAACTGAGTGTCGTCTGGCTGTGCTTCCTGGGGTTCCTCCTGGTCGGCATCGGCATGGGATGGGTCGACATCGGCGCCAATATCGACGGCGTGGAGCTGGAACGGCTCACCGGGAAACCTGTTTTGCCCGCCTGCCACGGATTCTTCAGCCTGGGCACGCTCATCGGCGCAGCCGTGGGCATGGGTCTATCGGCCTACGGTACGTCCGTCCTGTGGCACCTGGGGACCGTGGCGGTCGCCGCCCTGGCGCTCACCTGGCACCAGGCCCGCCATCTCGCACACACGGTCCGGCAGCCGGACAGGACCGGAAAAACTTCGTTCTGGACGGAGATGTACGACGCTCGCCTGCTGATGATCGGCTTCCTCTGCATGGCCCTGGCGCTGGCCGAGGGAGCCGCCAATGACTGGCTGCCCATCCTGATGATCGATGGCCACGGCTTCAGGAATACGGCGGGTGTCGCGGTATACATGGTCTTCACCGCCAGCATGACCGTGGGCCGCTTCTGCGGCAACTGGGTCGTCAGGCGGATAGGCAGGGCCGCCGTGTTCCGGATCTGCACGCTGTCGGCCAGTCTGGCGCTCGCCGTGGTGATCTTTTCGCCGAGCCCCCGGCTCGCCGTGTGCGCAATCGTTCTCTGGGGCATCGGCTCCTCTCTGGGCTTTCCGCTTGCCATGTCTGCCGCCGGAGAAGGAGAAGGCGACACCGCCACACGGGTCAGCATCACGGCGACTCTGGGATACACGGCGTTCCTGGTCGGGCCTCCGATGCTCGGCTTTCTGGGCGAGCGATTTGGCATACGTCAGGCGATGCTGCCGGTGCTCGCCGCCACGCTGCTGGCGGTCACCATGGCGAGTGCCGGGCGGGAGCTGGGCAGGAGGCGGGCATCCTAGGGGCAGGCGCCGTCCACGGTCCCTCCGTTCCCGGCATTTTCAGGGGTATGCGTATCCAAACGCGAAACCGCGGTCCTACAATGATTCCGTGCCTACCGCTCTGAACGCCGACCTCCATTGCCACTCCGTGGTGTCCGACGGCACGCTCACGCCCGAGGCACTGGCGCAGCGGGCGCGCGCCAACGGCGTCGAGCTGTGGGCCCTGACCGACCACGACGAAGTGGGCGGCCAGCACCGCGCCATGGCCGCAGCGGCCGCGCAGGGCATGGACTACCTCACCGGCGTGGAGATCTCGGTGACCTTCATCGGCACCACGGTGCACATCGTCGGGCTCGGCTTCGACCCGGACGACGCGCAGCTGGTGCGGGGCCTGTCCGACACGCGCGGCGGCCGCGGCCAGCGCGCGCGGGAGATGGCGCAGCAGCTCGCGCGGGTCGGCATCCGCGATGCCTACGAAGGCGCGCTGCGCTACGTGGGCAATCCCGAACTCATCTCCCGCACGCATTTCGCGCGCTTCCTCGTCGAGACAGGCGTGTGCCGCGATACGGCCGAGGTATTCCGCCGCTTCCTCACCGAAGGCAAGCCCGGCTACGTGCCGCACCGCTGGGCCGCGCTGGGCGACGCGGTGCGCTGGATCACGCAGGCCGGCGGCATGGCCGTGATCGCGCACCCGGCGCGCTACAAGTTCTCCGCCACCGAGGAATACGCGCTGTTTTCCGAATTCCGCCAGCACGGCGGCCAGGGCGTCGAGGTGGTCACGGGCAGCCACACGGCGGCCGAATACGGCACCTACGCGGCCATGGCGCAGGAGTTCGGCCTGGCCGCCTCGCGCGGCAGCGACTTCCACAGCCCCGACGAATCGCACACCGACCTGGGCACGCTGCCGCCCCTGCCCGGCGCCCTCACGCCCGTGTGGGAGCTGCTGGCCGACCGCGTGCGGCGCGCCCACTGACACCCCCCATGGCCCAGTATTTCGAAGTCCACCCCGACAACCCGCAGCCCCGGCTGCTCAAGCAGGCCGCGGCCCTGCTGGCCCGCGGCGCCGTGCTCGCGGTGCCCACCGATTCCAGCTACGCGCTCGTGTGCCAGCTCGACGACAAGGACGCCGTGGACCGGCTGCGCCGCATCCGGCAGGTGGACGAGAAGCACCACCTGACGCTGCTGTGCCGCGACCTGTCGGAAGTGTCGAACTACGCCCGCGTGGACAACCGCCAATACCGCCTCGTGAAGCAGGCCACGCCCGGCCCCTACACCTTCATCCTGGACGCGACCAAGGAAGTGCCGCGCCGCGTGAGCCACCCGCAGCGCAAGACCATCGGCCTGCGCGTGCCCGACCGCAAGGGGCTGCAGCTGCTGCTGGAGCTGCACGGCGCGCCCCTGCTGGCGACCACGCTGATCCCGCCGGGCGAGACGGAGCCCATGAACGATCCGTCGGAGATCCGCGCACGCTTCGAGCACCAGATCGATGCCGTGGTGGACGCGGGCGCCTGCCCGCTGGAGCCCACCACCGTGGTGGACCTGACCGACATGGCCACGGGCGGCGATCCGCGCGTGGTGCGCGAGGGCCGCGGCCCGCTGTCGGCGCTGGGGCTGTAGAGACCGGCTCAGTCCAGCTTGAACGCTCCCACCGCGCGCTGAAGGTCCTGAGCGCGGTCGTTCAGCGCGGTGGCCGCGCGCGAGGCCTGCTGCACCAGTGCGGCGTTCTGCTGCGTGGTGCCCTCCATCTGGGCGACGGACTGGTTCACGTGGACGATGCCGTCGCTCTGCTCCTGCAGCGCGTGCGAGATTTCCGCCAGCAGGCCGCTGACCTGTCCCACTGCGCCGACGATGTCCTGCATGGTGCGCCCGGCCTCGTCCACCAGCCCGGCGCCGCTGCGCACCTGCTCCACCGACGCGTCGATCAGGCCCTTGATCTCGCGCGCGGCCACCGCGCTGCGCTGCGCGAGGCTGCGCACTTCGGAGGCGACCACGGCGAAGCCTCGGCCCTGCTCGCCCGCGCGGGCCGCTTCCACCGCGGCGTTCAGCGCGAGGATGTTGGTCTGGAAGGCGATGCCCTCGATCACCTGGATGATGTCCACGATCTTGTGCGAGCTGCCGCTGATGGCCTGCATGGTCTGCACGACCTGGCCCACCACGGCGCCGCCGCGCTCGGCCGTGCCGGAGGCCTGCACGGCGAGGCCGCTGGCGGACCGGGCCCGGTCGGCGTTCTGGCGGACGGTGGCGGTGAGCTGCTCCATGCTCTGCGCGGTCTCGGCCAGGGAGGCGACCTGCTCGCCGGTGCGGCGCTCGAGGTCGCCGTTGCCGGCGTCGATCTCGCCGGCGCTCGCGCCGATGGCATGGGTGGACTGCTGGATGCGCGAGACGAGCTCGGTCAGCGTGTCCTCCATGGTGCCCAGCGCGCCGAGCAGGCGCCCGAAGTCGCCCTGCAGGTCGGAGCTGAACTCCTGGCTCAGGTCGCCGGCGGCGACGGTCTCGGCGATGAGGATGGCCTGGTCGAGCGGGGCCACGATGCCGCGGCGCAGCAGCACGAAGGCCGCGCCCGCCACCGCGAATACCGCGCAGCCCAGGCCCAGGAGCCAGGCGCGCATGGCGGCGAGCTCCGCCTCGGCCATGGCGACCGCGCGCTCGATCGGAGCCCGCTGGGCCGCCTCCGGCAGCGCGGAGGCGGCCTGCAGCACGGCGCGATGGGCGTCCTGCGCGCGGCCGATGTCGGAGAGCCCCGCGCCCATGAGCCATGCCACCAGCACGGCCACCGATCCGAAGGCCAGGACGAGCCGCGTCCCCGTTCTCCACCCATCCCACGCCATACCTGTGTCTCCTGCCTTTCGTTGTGCACCGTCGCCTCGGCCGCGGCGCGGCCCAGGTGTTGCATTTGGCAACAAATGAACATCGTAGCGCCCCCGTGGCCTGTCCGGTCCGAGGGGTTCCCCTGCCGCGTGCCGGGTGCGCAACGCGGCCTCTGAGACAATCGGCCGGTGGACTTCTCCAATCTCATCCAAACCATCCTCATCTACGCCCTGCCGGTGCTCTTCGCGATCACCGTGCACGAGGCGGCGCACGGCTACGCCGCGCGTCACTTCGGCGACAACACCGCGTTGATGATGGGGCGCATCACGCTCAATCCGCTCAAGCACATCGATCCGGTGGGCACGATCCTGATGCCGCTGCTGCTGTATTTCGCGACGTCGGGCACCTTCCTGTTCGGCTACGCCAAGCCGGTGCCGGTGAATTTCGGGCACCTGCGCAACCCCAAGCGGGACATGATCTGGGTCGCGCTCGCGGGGC
The DNA here is from genome assembly GCA_003029925.1 of Paracidovorax avenae. Taxonomy (GTDB): domain Bacteria; phylum Pseudomonadota; class Gammaproteobacteria; order Burkholderiales; family Burkholderiaceae_C; genus Paracidovorax; species Paracidovorax avenae_A. Next base: position 4,147,326 of record CP028296.1, read on the forward strand.
CGGCCTCCAATTTCGTGCAGGCGGTGCTGTGGGCCGTGCTGCTGGTGATGCTGGTGGGCTTCGGGGTGGACGAGCGCTTCTTCATGGAGATGGCGCGCGCCGGCGTGCTGGTGAACCTCGTCATGTGGGCATTCAACCTGTTCCCCCTGCCGCCGCTCGACGGCGGGCGCATCCTCGTGGGGCTGCTGCCCTGGCGGCAGGCCAGCTGGCTTTCGCGCATCGAGCGCTACGGCTTCTTCATCGTGCTGGCGCTGGTGGTGGCGGGTATCGTGGGCACGGTGTGGCTGCGGCCGCTGATGTCCCTGGGCTATTCGGCCATCAACCTGCTGCTCACGCCGCTCACGGCCCTGCTGGGCTGAGCCGGCGCGGCGCCCGCGGGCCGCGCGGCCGCCCGCCTTTCCTCCTTCCGTTCTCCTTTCGGCCCCGAGCCGATTCGACCATGAGCACCACGCGCTTTCTCACCGGCATCACGACCACGGGCACGCCCCACCTGGGCAACTTCGTCGGCTCGATCCGCCCCTCGGTGGCGGCCAGCCAGCGGCCCGGCGTGCAGAGCTTCTACTTCCTGGCGAACTACCACGCGCTCATCAAGTGCGAAGACCCGGCGCGCATCCAGCGCTCCACGGTGGAGATCGCCGCGAGCTGGCTGGCGGCGGGGCTGGACCCGGAGCACGTCACGTTCTACCGGCAGTCCGACATCCCCGAGATCCCGGAGCTGAACTGGCTGCTGTCGTGCGTGACCGGCAAGGGCCTGCTCAACCGGGCCCATGCCTACAAGGCCTCGCAGGACAAGAACGAGGCCGCGGGCCGGGAGCTGGACGACGGCGTGACGGCCGGCCTCTTCATGTACCCGGTGCTGATGGCCGCCGACATCCTGGCCTTCAAGGCGCACAAGGTGCCCGTGGGACGCGACCAGGTGCAGCACATCGAGATGGCGCGCGACATCGCGTCGAGCTTCAACCACCTCTACGGCGAGCATTTCGTGCTGCCCGAGGCGGCGGTGGACGAGCACGTGGCGACGCTGCCCGGGCTGGACGGCCGCAAGATGAGCAAGAGCTACGACAACACGATCCCGCTCTTCTCGCCGCGCGAGCAGTTGCGCCGGCTGATCAACGGCATCCAGACCGACTCGCGCGCGCCCGGCGAACCCAAGGACACCGAGGGCTCCGCCCTGTTCCAGATCTACCGGGCATTCGCCACCGACGCGGAAACCGAGGCGCTGGGCCGGCAGTTCGCCGAAGGCATCGCCTGGGGCGAGGCCAAGCAGATCCTGTTCGAGCGCGTGGACGGCGTGGTCGCGCCGATGCGCGAGCGCTACGACGCGCTGATTGCCGATCCGGGCCGCATCGAGGACATCCTGCTCGCGGGCGCCGAGAAGGCCCGCGCGGAGGCCGGGCCCCTGCTGCGCGACCTGCGCCACGCCGTGGGCCTGCGCAGCCTGCGCGGCGGCGCGGCG
>CP028296.1:4150883-4228114 GCA_003029925.1 Paracidovorax avenae
TGTCCCACAGGGCGTCGCCGGAGTCCGATACCAGCAGCCGCGCGAGCACGCCGCCCATGCTGTGGCCCACGAGCACCGCGCCGCGCGACGCGGGCCAGGCGATCGCCCGGCTGCAGAAGGAGCCCGGGGCCCTGGCGGCGCTGGCGCCCCATCTGGCGCCCGTGGACGGCGTGGATGCCGCAGACGTGGAAGCCGCCTTGCAGGCACTGATCCAGGCCGCCGAAGCCTGAGCGCGGTTCAGGTTCACGCGCATCCACCGCCCCCGCACCCGCAGCTGGGTGACGGCGTTGAAGGACTGCGGTCCGCCCGACACCTCCATCACCGCCAGCGTCCTGCCCTGCGGGGGGCGCGCCGACCCCGGGGCGAGCGGAATCCGGTCGGGCAGCCTCCTCGGTCAGCAGGCGGCTGAAGGAGCGTCCCGCAGCGATCCGTACAGCAGCAGGATGCGCGGCGGGCGCGCCGCACGCTCAGTGGGCCACGGGCGCTGCAGGTCGATCGGATGCGGCTGTTCCGGACCGATGCCGGGAAGGTCAGGACGGGTGGACACGCCGGCCTTTCGCATCGATGAGGGCTTCGCCGTCTTCCTTGGAGAACGCGCCTTGCTGCGGGCCGGGCAGGATGTCCAGCACCGTTTCCGAGGGGCGGCACAGGCGCGTGCCCAGGGGCGTCACCACGATGGGCCGGTTGATGAGGATGGGGTGCTGCAGCATGCAGTCGATGAGCTGCGCATCGCTCCACTCCGGGTCGGCCAAGCCCAGTTCCGCATAGGGTGTTCCCTTCTCGCGCAACAGGTCGCGCACGGGCGTACCCATGGCGGCGATCAGGCGTTCCAGCGTGGCCCGGTCGGGCGGGGTCTTCAGGTACTCGATGACCGTGGGCTCCACGCCGCTGTTGCGGATGAGTGCGAGCACGTTGCGCGAGGTGCCGCAGTCGGGGTTGTGGTAGATCGTGATCTCGCTCATGGAAGGAATCCTCGCGGATGGAAACGGATGGCCGGGCGCATGGGCCTCAGCCTGCGCCCAGGCGGATGGCCAGGGCAGCCAGGGTGATGGCGAGCACGGGCAGGGTCATGGCGGTGCCCACCTTGAAGTAGCAGCCCCAGGCGATGCGGGTGCCCTTCCTGGCGAGCACGTGCAGCCACAGCAGCGTGGCCAGGCTGCCGATGGGCGTGATCTTGGGGCCCAGGTCGCAGCCGATCACGTTGGCATAGACCATGGCCTCCTTCACCGCGCCGCCGGCATGCGATGCATCGATGGCCAGCGCACCGATCAGCACCGTGGGCATGTTGTTCATCACCGAGGAAAGCCCCGCGGCGAGGAAGCCGGTGCCCAGGGCCGCGCCCCAGATGCCCATGGCCGAGAGCCGGTCCAGCAGGGCCGCGAGCGGGTCCGTGAGCCCTGCATTGCGCAGCCCGTAGACCACGAGGTACATGCCCAGCGAGAAGACGACGATCTGCCAGGGGGCACCACGCAGCACCTGCCTGGTGTCGATCACCTCGCCGCGCCACGCCACCACCAGCAGCAGGGCAGCGCCGACGGCCGCCACGGCGCTGACCGGCACGCCCAGCGGCTCCAGCCCGAAGAAGCCCACCAGCAGCAGGCCCAGCACCACCCAGCCCGCCCGGAAGGTCCGCGGGTCGCGGATGGCATCGACGGGCACCCTGAGCTGCGATGCCTCGTAGCGTGCCGGGACATCGCGCCCGAAGGCCAAGAGCAGCACGGCGAGGCTCGACAGCACGGCGGCGACGTTCACCGGCACCATCACCGACGCATAGCGGTTGAAGCCGATCTGGAAGTAGTCGGCCGAGACGATGTTGACCAGGTTGGAGACGATCAACGGCAGGCTCGCCGTATCGGCGATGAAGCCGGCGGCCATCACGAAGGCCAGCGTGGCCGCGGGCGAGAAGCCCAGCGCCACCAGCATGGCCATGACGATGGGGGTCAGGATCAGCGCCGCTCCATCGTTGGCGAACAGCGCCGCCACGGCAGCCCCCAGCAGCACGATGAGCACGAACAGCCGCCGGCCCCGGCCGCCGCCCCAGCGCGCCACGTGCAGGGCCGCCCACTCGAAGAAGCCCGCTTCATCGAGCAGCAGGCTGATGAGGATCACCGCCACGAAGGTGGCCGTGGCATTCCACACGATCCCCCACACCACCGCGATGTCCGCGAGGTGCACTACGCCCGAGAGCAGCGCTGCGACCGCTCCCAGCGAAGCACTCCAGCCGATGCCCAGGCCGCGCGGCTGCCAGATGACGAGAACGAGCGTGGCGACGAAGATCAGGACGGCGGCGGGCATGGGGCTCCCAAGGGACGGGGAAGGCACGGCTGCCCCTGGCAACAGTTCTCGGTGAGGTAGGCCATGAGGCCGTTCATCCGGTCGAAGGCGGCACGGTAGATGAGGTGGCGGCCCTGGCGCTCCTGGGTCGCCAGGCCCGCATGGGCCAGCTCCTTGAGGTGAAACGACAGGCTGGTGGCGGGCACGTCCAGCGCCTGGGTCAGGGCGCCGGGGGTCATGCCTTCCGGGCCCGCCACGACCAGCGCACGGAACACCCGCAGGCGAACGGTCTGGGCGAGTGCCAGCAGGGCCCGGACGACGTCATTCTCTTCCATATTTCAAGTATTGTTGAATTATCAAATCATTGCAAGGGTGGAAATCCGTAGCAGCGCGGGAAGGCCGCCGATGGCTGTTTGAGCCCCGCCATAACTCTTCATTTGATTTTCGATAAACAAAGACACTCCGACACAAAACATATTTCCGCAAGCCCTTCCCTGCCCAGGGGGCGCTTCCTATCATCGCGGCCGTTTGAACTCCACCGTTCGGCCGCCGCTGGCCGGGCCGCACCGCATGACCCAGGGCAAACCAGCCGCACGCCAGACAGACCTCACCAGGAAAGGCGGGCCCATCGTGCAGGGCTCGCATACGGTGCTGATCGGCTCGGCCGGTGGCATCGCCTGCTCGGTGTGCCCGGGCGGCGTCACCGAAGGCCATCCGGTGAACCCACTGCTGGGCGCCAAGGTGCTGCCCGGCGAGGAAGACTTCGGCCTGCCCGGCCCGTTGCCGTTCGCGCTGGTGCGCTCGTACTCCAGCTACCAGAGCCCCGACCCCGCCCCCGTGGGGTTGCTGGGGCCGGGCTGGTGGATGCCTGGAGAAGCCCGCGTGGCGCACCTGCCCGCAGGCGATGCAGCGCCCGGAGTCCTGCACCTGCACGACGGCCGGGGCCGCCGCATCGCTTTCGAGGCCCTGGCGCCGGGCGAGATCGCCCACAGCGCGAGCGAAGGCCTCTGGCTCGTGCGCTGCGGCACGGAGCACCTGCCCGGCGCGCACCAGGGCGGCCATGCCGGGCGCCTCGCCCGCCTGTGGAGTGCCCTGCCGGCGCCAGTGCGCACCGATGCGCGCATCACCGTGGCCACCGCATCGCCGCTGGGCCCCTGGTGGGTCTTCGCGCCGGGGCCGGTGCCCGCCGCGCCGGACGGCCCCGCGGCGGGCACGGGCGGCACGGACGACCACGCGGCCCCGCACGATGTGCTGCACGGCATCTGCGACCGCTTCGGCCGCGTGCAGCGCCACGAGCGCCATGCGGACGGGCCTTTCGCGGGCCATCTGCGCAGCGTCACCGACGGTGCCGGCCGCCGCTACGGCTTCGAACTGGAACGCGTGGCTCCGGCCTCGCCGGCCGCCCATGGCTGGGGCGCGGACAGCGGCGTGCGCCTCGTGGCCGTGTGGCTGCAGGCCGATCCGCACCAGGGCCGGGAAACCCTGTCCGAGTTGTCCGCGCCGCTCGCACTGGTGCGCTACGCCTATACCGGCCGCGGAGAGTTGGGCCAGGTGATCGACCGCACGGGCCGCACCGTGCGCCGCTTCGAGTACGGCGACGCGACCCATCCGGGCCGCATGACGGGCCACGCCCGCGCCGGCCGCCCGATGACGCGCTATGCCTACGACGCAGAGGGCCGCGTAGTTGCACAGACCACGCCGCACGGGCTGGACCTGCGCTTCGACTACACCCCGCTCCCCGCGGACCCCACGGCCTCGCCGCCGCAGCCGGTGCGCGCCAGCACGCTGGTCACCGACGGCCTGGGCCGCCAGCGCCGCTACGTGTTCGAGGGCGCCGGGGGCCTGGCCCGCGTGGCCGAGCGCATCGAGGCGGACGGCGCCCGCTCCACCTGGAAGCACGACACCGCAGGCCGCCTGCTGGAGCACACGGATGCGCTGGGCCGCCGCGTGCAGCACACCATCGATGCGGCCACGGGCCTCGTCATCGGCATCACCGATGCGGCCGGCCGCAGCCACCGCATCGCACACGACGCACTGGGCCTGCCCCTGCACCACCAGGCCCCGGCACCGGAAGGCCCGATGGGCGATCCGCTCATCACCACCTGGGAGCACGACGCCTGGGGCCGCCTCGTGCGCCATACCGATCCGCTGGGCCACACCACGCACTACCGCTACCCCGAGACCACGGCAGCGCACCCCGACCTGCCCATCGCCATCACCGACGCCCGGGGCGGTACCAGCACGCTGCAGTGGAACGCGCTGGGCCTGCTGGCCTGCCGCACCGACTGCAGCGGCCGCGCCACGCGCTTTCACTACGACGCCTGGGGCCGCACGGTGCGCGTGCAGGGCGAGGAAGGGCTGGAGTTGCGCACGGCCTACGACGCCCTGGGCCGGCCGGCCGAATCCACCGATGCCCTGGGCCGCACCACCCGCTGGCGCTACACGCCGGAGGGCGATGACCTCATCGCCATCGACCACCCCGGCGGCCTGTGCGAGCGCTTCGCGCACGATGCCTGGGGCCGCGTGGTCCGCTACGAATACGGCGGTGCGCCCACTCCCGAACCGCAGGACGGCAGCGCGGGCACGCCGGGCACCCAGGCACCGCCGCACTGGCTCGCCCAGCACTACCGCTACGACCTGGCCGGCCGCCTCGTGGAACTGCACAACGAGAATGCCCGGGCCCACTGCTTCACCTACGACGTGCGCGACCGGCTCGTCGCGGAAACCGGCTTCGACGGCCTCGTGACCCGCCATGCCTACAACCGGGGCGGCCAGCGCATCCGCACCGAGGACGCGCGCCACGCCATCGACTACGAGTGGAGCGGCGCGGGGCAATTGCTGGCCCGTACCATCACGCCCCTGCCGGGCACCACGCAGGAAGCGCCCATCACCGAGCGGTTCGAGCACGACGGCGCGGGACAGCTGGTGGCCGCCCACCACCACACCGCCGTGCACCGCCACCAGGTGAGCGTGCACCTGCGGCGCGACCGCCTGGGCCGCATCGTGGGCGAGCGCCAGGAGATGCGCTCCACCGAGGGCGCCCTGCTCTGGAGCCACGAGAGCACGCACGCCCTGGACGCGGGGGGAGCGCCCACCGGGGCCGACCTGCCCGGCCTGCCGCCGCTGCAATGGCTGACCTACGGCCCGGGCCACGTGCACGGCCTGCTGCTGGACGGCGAACCCCTGCTGCACATCGAGCGCGACGGCCTGCACCGGCCCGTGGCGCTGGATTTCGGGGCGAGCCAGACCCGCTGGCGCCGCGATGCGCTCTCGCGGCTGCAGGCGCTTTCCGTGCACGGCACGGCCAATGGCGGGGTGCCCCGGCCGTCCGCAGGCCATCCCGGCCTGTCCGCACTCGCGCGCCAGCACCACTACGACGTGGCCGGCCGGCTCGCGCGCATCGACACCCCGCAGGGCACGATCCACCATGCCTACGACACCGCTGGCCGCCTGGCCGCGGCCCACCTGCCCGGGCGCGAGCCGCTGCACTACCGCTACGACCCGGCAGGCAACCCCTGGCAGCCCGCCGCCGACGCCATGGGCGGCCCGCAGGGTGACTGGGCCGGCGAGGTGCGCCGCCACCTGCACGACCCGGCCTTCGACCTGCTGCGCCAGGACGGCGCGGCCCCGCCCGGCCACGCCCGCGACCGCTGGCCCGACAACCGTGTCATGGCCCACGGCCCCTGGCGCTACCGCTGGGACGCCTGCGGCAACCTCGTGGAAAAAACGCACGCCGACGGCCGGCAGACCCACCGCCTGCACTGGGACCACGCCCAGCGCCTTGTCGCCCACGAGCAGATCGACCACGCCACGGGCGAACGGGTCCGCCGCATCCACCACTACGACGTTTTCAGCCGGCGCATCGCCAGCCGCATCGAGCGCTCGCAGGGCAGCGGCCCGCAACAACAGCCGACCGCCACCGTCACCGAGCGCTGCCACGGCTGGCAGGGCGATGCCCTGACCCTCACCGAACTGCGCGACCCGCTGCGCCCGCAGGACGCGCAGCGCATCCACACGCTCTACCACCCGGGCACCTTCGTGCCCCTGCTGCGCATCCAGACGGGGGCCTGCGGCGAGCCGCCCACCCTGGCGCAGCTGCTGGGCGCCGCCGAACCCGGCGACCGCGAGCAGCCCGCGCCCCTGCAGGCGCTGCAGGAAGAACTGCTCCACGGCGCCAGCGACCACACGCGCCGCCACCTGCACAGCATGGGCTGGGACGCCGAGCGCCTGCAGCGGCAACTGCGCGGCGAAGGCGCCGCCATCACGCACCTGCACCTCTACCACTGCGACCACCTGGGCACGCCCCTGGCGCTCATCGACGCCCAGGGCCGCATAGACTGGCAAATCGAGCTGGACCCGTGGGGGAACACAGTGAAGGAGCACAACCCACTGGGGCTGCACCAGCCGATCCGCATGCAGGGGCAGCACGACGAAGGGGACGGGGCGGGGTTGTTCTACAACCGGCACCGGTACTATGACCCGGGGATGGGGAGGTATGTGTCGCAGGATCCGATAGGGTTGGCGGGTGGGACAAATAACTATATGTACGCGAATTCAGATCCGTGGAATCAGGTGGATCCTCTGGGGCTCCGTGGGTTTGGCTTTTCATCTCCAGGAGCCTATTACCCTCGAGGTACTCCTCCACGACCAATTCCGCGAAGCGACCTGCCAACAAGAGCTGCATATGAGGCCGCAGCAAACATGACACAAACGCCGAATCCCTCTTATCCAGGTGATCCCCTGGATTTGCCTTGCGTTCAATGGGACTGCTCAAGCGGCCTTACATGCAAGCCCAACGATCACAAAGCGCCTTCCGATTTCCTTCCTCCGGCAACCTCCACCGCAGATGCGCCATCAGGCTGTAAGTGCGTGAAGGCTGGAAGAGACCCTGCATATCAACCCTTCTTCGATCCAAATGTAGATCCATACGCCAACATCAACGACACCAAAGACAATTGGCGAAAAGGCACAAGGATATTCAAAAAATGAAAACCATTCTCTTTATCTTAGGATGCAGCTTAATCGCATTGGGAATGAGCAATTATTCAATCGAATCATTATCACACTCCAATGCCGCCAAATCTGCAGTTCCCCACATCATCTACTGGGCACTGCTGCCATTAGAAAACAACATAGGCAAATACACCATTCCCATAATAGGTTTAATCATGGTATTCGCTTCAGCATTCATTAAAACAAAAAACAAAGAGAAGAAGAAAAAACCTCCAAATCAACCCAAATAGACGCGAGCGAGCCATATCTAACGCCTCTCTATTTTACAATCCATTTCTACGAGAAGGTAGGGTTTAATGAGTAAAAAAGCAAAATCCCTCACTTTATCCTTATTCGGTTTTATTTTCTTCCTTGTCTTTTTATGGAGTGTCATGTGGCTGTTCTCTTCTGCCAGCCTGGCAATCGGGCCCTGTCAAGGGAAATTCTCCATCACTCATGAACTTTTTAGATGCCGCCAACCATTCATCGCAATGATTTTTATTGGAGCATCTTTTCTAATTTCGGCATTCTTTTTCTACCAATCCTTAAAAACATTCCGCTCCCTTAAAAGGGAAAATCATACTAGTCATAAAAATGCGCATATTTCAAAACAACAAAATTTTTGCTGCGATTTTTTTGATATTTATCGTTTGCCTTGCAGGATGGATCGACCACAAGAATGACACCATTATCGAACAAAAAGCGTCTTCTATGACGATGATCCAATCTCTCTCCGCGACGCTAAAAGCGGTCGAAAGGTGTTGGGCAGACAATAGAATTGACATTGCCGAATGTGACTCCGCAAAAACCAGTCTTACAAAAATCACGGACAGCACTCGGAACTATTTTATAACTCCTCAAGGTTTAATAGGCTTAGATTACAGACACCAGAACTTCGTTCTCTTGACTGCCCAAAAGGCGGAAAAATCCATGATTTGGAAATGTTTTGGCCATCCGAAAAAATCACTGCCAAAGTCGTGCAGTACTATCACAAGCAATGCTGAGGAATAGATCGACCAATCCCTGGATGCGCACCCTAGCAGTTCTCAGTCCATTGTCTGTGCTGACGACCAAAATACATGGCAATGCATCCAGCGCTGATATTTACGAAACACAATTAAGGCGATGAACCAATGCGAAAGCCGGTATTGATCTTGGCAATTCTCTGCCTCATCCTTCTAATAAGCAATAGCATCTTTGGATATCTTTTGATCGACAGGTCAATTACTCTTAGCTATGTTAGAGCCAGTCAGACCGGCACGGCCAGATCACTATCGATATTGCAGTCCACGCTTTTACACAAGTGGAAAGGCAAGAGCAAAAAAGAAATCACAAAAGAAATTCAAGAAATTTCAGAAAACAGCAAGGCTTTGCCAATAGTCATAAAAGATGAAGGAGACACGATCTGGCTCGACGACGTACCACTGGAATTCTCGGAAGATCAATTAGTCAAAATTGGCGACAAGGAAACTTCCAGTCGCTAGCCCCACGATCTGATCGCCCGGGAAATCGAAAAAATGGCCGACTTCAGCGACGAGAATTCATCCAATGCGCACGTCCACGAAAGCGAAGGCTAGGGACCCTCTGCAAAACCTTGTTCTTCAAAATTAGACCTAATGAAATCAACGACTTATCTAGCGCCTCCCGAAAATTTCAGGGGTTTTGCAAACCTTCCCCAGCAGTCCGCTATCGGTGCGACGATATGCCCTGTTGTTACGATGTCAGCCTAAATATTCAAGATTTGAATCGCATGACGCCAGGGCGTCTCGCGTGGCTCGTATAGTGATGCATCACTTCCTCGATGGACATCCGACGCAATCTGAACCTGCACTTACCGCCCAGCGCGGCGCCGGGCGGCATAGTCATGTAACAACGCGTCGAGATGAGCAAGTGGAATTCTTCCTGTGGCGCATTCTTGAAAGCCATGAGACCGACATTTATCACGCTTAGGTTGTTGTATCCAGTTGTTTTCGAATAACAGAGGCTGATCAATTCAGAAGGTACGAGAAGCGCCAGCAGATACCGGTGCGTGGCTACTTTCCCTTGCACGTGGTCGCACTCAGGCCCGAGCTCGACTACGTGAAGCGCCAGTTGGCCGACCTGCTCGGCCGTCACTGCCTTGCTCTTCAACAGGAATTCCCCGCGGATCAGATCGGATCTTTCCTTTCCGAACTGCTGTATGAACGGCCCCGAATTGACGAAGCCCCCAGGCAGCTGAATGACCATTCCTCGTTCGAATTCCCCCTTGGGCGAAGCGGCTCCGGCTTCGTCGATAAGATAGCTGGCATTGAGCCGCGCAAACGATATACCGTCGGGTCGCAGCGGGCGCGGACTCACTGATAACGCAATCCGTAGGGGATGCGTCTCGGGAATTGGTGTCGCGGAGGTTCTACCCACGAAGCTGAGCTGATCCTCGAGGATCGGAAGCAAGGCTGAGTCCAGCGCAGCCTCGACGCTCCGCGGCGCAACTTCGGGGCCGACTGCTTCGGCCGCAAGAAACGCAAGCAAACTCTCCCATGCCTTGGTGCGTTGTTCAGCGATCTGCGCCTGCGTTAGCAAAAAGACCGTGTCAGTCGTCTTCGCGGCGGCTTCGGCCGCGCGCATTTCCCAATGCGCCGCCGTCGCCAGGGTCGGGAATTTCTCCATCTGCTCGCCGATCAGCTCGCGTAACTGATCCGCATCGAAGGCGCCGGAGCCATCAGCGCCTAACACCATTTTCTTGTCGATGGAGCCGTAAACAATCGGCGGCGTGAGGCCGGTGCCAGGACTGTCGGCCTCGATAAGGCTCCTTATCTGCTCGACTTCTGTCGGAAACCTCGACCAGAAGATCAACGCATAGGGGCCGGAGGCACCAAGTTTCTTCAGGCACTGGATGATGATGCCGGCGTGCATCTTCGGATTGCCGAGGTTGCCGAGAGCCATATGAATGTCGGTGAAGACGATCCGCACGCCAGTGACGGGCACCTCGGGTGCTGGTAGAAGGTCACCGTCATCGAAGCGAAACGGCACGGGACAGAAGCCGGCTTGACTGAGACCCCATGCGATGGCCTTCAGATGTTCTTCGTTGTCGTCGATCGCCGCGACTCGCGAGTAGCGCGGAATCATTTCTTTTGAAACCTGAAGACTACGGCTGTGCCGTCGTAGGCGGCCGGCAAGGCCACCACATCGTTCAATTCGGATGCATCCACCACTTCTAAGCTCCCTCCTATGGATTCCATAACTGCCTTGCAGTAAAACAACCCGAGCCCCATACCGCCAGCCCGGGTGGACGAGAACGGCTTACCAAGGAAGTGCCGTGGCAATTGGAACCCTGGCCCGTTGTCGCAGACCGCAATCATTCCGCCAGTCTCCTCGTCCCAGGACGAAAACACCAAGATTGCGGCCGGACCACCACCGTCACGTTCTCTTCGGAATCGAGTCCAGTAGATGGCGTTGTCAATTACGTTGCTGAGAGCTCCGACCACTAGGCCGCGCGGCACGCTGACCGAAAAGTCGTGGCGCTTTTCCGGATCCGCACTCCAGTTGGACACCACCACCTCGTGTCGAGCAAAGCGATCTGCATGAAAACCGATTGCGCGCCGGACCAGATCATCGGCGGGGACATTTCTCGCCGGGTCGCGCTGAAGCAACGGCTTGAACGTCTCCATCAGCTTGCGCAGATGATCGACTTCCTTACGCACCTCCTCGGGATCGACGCCTGCCTGTAACCGCCTCTGCATCCGGTCGATGCTGTGGACGATCTCGTGGAATATGAGTGCGAGATTCATGCCGGCGAGGCCTGACGCGACCATCACCTCCTGGAAGGACTTCAGCTCCGCCTTGATCGCCTGAATGACGGGCTTTACCTCCTTTTCGATGTTGTGCTTCTTCCCGAGCGCCTCCAGACGCGCCAGCGCAGCCTCCATAGGAGGTGAGTCCTCATCACCCTTCAGCGCACGATCGATCGCGGAGCGGTCTTCACTGTGCAGTCGTTGGAATAGATCGAAGACGCTCAGGCTGATGCGTTTCAGACGACGGAACGCAGCATTCTCGTCAAATCCCTCTCGGTTGGTCTTCTCACGCAGGTCGGTACTCTTGGCGAGATCCAACGATATCTGAGCAATCACACTCTGCGCGCCGAGCTTTCCGGCAGGCCTGTTGATCCGGCGAGCATCCAGCCCGAGCCAGTCCTCTCCGGCTTCACCGTAGTTGAACACCCGGATGTTGTCGCGGTAGACGCGGACGCCCGTCTGCTGTTCGAGCCACTTCTTTAGTTGCTGCGGTGCGCCCGAGGCTTTCAGGATCTCGTCCCGGCGGTGGAACGCGTAGATGGACCCGCGGATCGTGCCGATGCCTTCGAGATCCTCGGGGCGGACGAAGATGTGCTCGTCTTCCTTGTCCTTGCCCGTCGCAGGGTCGGGGGTCGTCCGCGGACGCACGTCGTCCGGGTCTGGATCGATCAGAGCGAGCTTCTCTATGACAGGCCCCTGGTTTCGCGGTTTCAAGCTCTTGAACTTCGGCGGATTGAAGCCGTATTCCCACTTGATCGATCCACTCTCGTCAATCTCGAATTTGAACTCCCAGACCGCCGATGCCAGCATATCCTTGAGGGAGGGAAGGTCCGCGACGGCGGCTTCGTTTCCCGGCAGTTCAAGATTGACCTTGAAGGAGGACTCGTCGTCGAAAGGGTTGCACAGTGAGGTTACGAGCCTGTACAGATCGCGGATCTCGCGTCGCGACCAATCCGCGTGATGCAGGTCGGTTATCTCGACAAGCGTACCGGACTCGGATTCGAATTCCTCGGGTGAAGCGTTCTCTGCGACCTCGACCGCCAGCCCGTCGCCGAGGTAGCGAGCGCTGTCAATCAGAGCGCCCCAGGATATCTCGAATGCATGCTCAGGCTGCCCCTCCTGCCGCGTTACCAGCCGGATGGTGTCGCCGAGCTTTTGCACCGCCAGACGCCCCACGCCTTTCTCACCGAGGGGGAGTCGGCCGAGCGGGCTACGCTTGCGCGCCTCCGCGTTTCGCTTGGAGTCGGTGCCCACCTGCAGCCAAGCGTTCTCGATCGTGTCCGCGGACATGCCGATGCCGTCATCCCTGACACTGATCTTGGGTACGGGTGCAAGCAAATCCAAAGTGACGGTCACCGTCCGCGCGTCGGCATCATAGGAGTTCTTGACGAGTTCGAACACAGCGAGGCGGTCGTGCCCTATGAGCTGGTCGCCGAGTAGTTTCAGGACATGCGATTGGACTCTGAACGGTACGCTCTTGGTCACTGGACACCCTCCGATTGAACAAGTGTATGTTATGTGCTGCGGCATCCGCCGACGGGTCAGTAGACAGGCTGGTGTTAAAAACCATCATGCCGTTCGGCGCTCCCGCCTAACTCGGCCCGCACCGCTGATACACCCCATGACTTGAAAACGCGAATGGACGTCTTTTCACCTTCAAAGCGCCGGGAGGTCATGCAGGCCATCCGCGGGAGAGATACGACTCCCGAGCTGGTAGTGCGCTCTATGGTGCACCGGCTCGGCCTCCGGTTCAGACTGCACAGTCGAAAGCTTCCAGGGAAGCCCGATTTGGTGCTCGCCCGACACCGGACGGTGATCCTCGTTCACGGCTGCTTCTGGCATCGGCACGATTGCGGGCTCGCAGCCAATCCGAAGACCAGACCGGAATTCTGGGCCGGGAAGTTCCAGGCTAACGTGGAGCGGGATCGGCGCGTCAAGGCTCAGCTTGCAGATCTAGGTTGGAGAGTGGTCGAAATCTGGGAGTGCGAGACTCGAAGGGTCGAAATGCTCGAGCTCAAGCTGAGACGGGAGTTTTCCGATGCGCTTGCCTCTTCGCGGGCTGCGAAACAGGCGTCGCGGCTTTGAGCTGTGTCACGATCCGCTTCATAACTGCGGCGCAGACACCATTGCCGCAGAGTTTGATACGCTCGCGCCGGGAACCGACCGTGAGAATGTGCTCAGGCGGCAGAGACATCGCCCGCGCGATTTCTGGAACCTGGAGCATGCGCATCTTCCACTCGCCGTCGATTCTGCGCACAAGTGCGAAGCGGTCGACGCAGGTCACGGTGCGCAGCGGCTCGTCTAGGGTCTGCCAGGACTTATCGCCGCCAGAGCCGTAGTACACGAGAAGGAACTCAGCGTCGTCGCCAAGCGTCGCGATGGCATTGCGCGCCCTGGCCACCGTATTCGCCGCCCGCCTTTTCGTGAATACTGGGGTGAACTTCCACTGGTCGTCAGGGTCCAGGATGTCCCTCACGGTCATGAGCCTCTCCGTCGAATCGGGAGTGATCTGCGGAGGCACCTGACCTAGTCCGCCGATCAGGAATAGCCGAACTCTCGACTGCGGAGCCCCGAACTCTGCAGCATTTATGACCTGCTCACGGAGTTGGTAGCCCAGTAACCTAAGTAAATCGAGCAACTCATCATAGCGGTGCCAGTCCTTCATCTCCTTGACGTTTTCGATGACGAACCACGTTGGCATCAGCGTCGCGATCCAGTCTATGGTGTGAAGAGCCGTCTCCTTGCTCTCCTCGCTCCGAGGCGCCGCGCCCTTGGCGACCGAGTGGTTAGTACATTCTGGCGAAGCGAGAAGCAGGTCTACGTCCTCACGTCTGATGTGCTCCAGTGGGTTGATATCGTCCACCTTCTGATTGAGCACAACGGCGGTCGGGAAGTTTGCCTTGTACGTTTCGCACGCTCTGTCCCACATGTCTACAGCCAGTATAGGTGTCATGCCTGCCATCGCTGCGCCACGTGCCCCCAGGCCTCCGCCGCTGAAAAGATCCACAAAGTTCTTCATAACTATTCAATTTCACTGCTTCGAGCAGGCTACCAGGCTTGCACCGAAATCGCTAGCGCCCGGCGGACATGGTTGAACGCCACGCCCGCGACCGCGGCGCCGCTTCTGATACTGCCCATTGTGCTTCGTCTCTTGATGCCGTCGCGCCAATACCGCCCGCGCGAGTCGCGTGGCGGTGCCATTCGTCGTTCTAAATTGGCTTGAAGAATGGTCGTAGACGGAGCGCTACGATCTATCTGCGACGCACATATGACTCGAGGACCGCTGATCGACCAAGAGCGGATTGCGGAAACGCTGCCGGCGTACGGAGTCAAGTGGCATCAGGGGCTGCTGGCAACGTCGTTGAACTTGATCCCAGCGCGGCTGGCCAACGATCGCGATGCAGCGGGAGCGATCGGCTGAGGCTGATCTTCGACCGGCCACAATCGCTGCAAAGCCGACGCCCGTAGGTCAATGTTGACTGTCAGCAGGGGTGATTTCAGCTGCTTGTTAGGCCCTTTGGCAGAAACCGGAGTTCCACGAGGAAGGTCATGGCCCTCCTCGTTCGAGCAGAGAGAGTTGCTGACAGAATCAGCCAGGATCAGAGTTCTCGCGGTGGACTTCAGAACAAAGAGCTAATCCTGCAGGAGGCGCGCACGACCACCCGTCCGCGCCACCCTCCAACACCGCCAACTCTCCTCCGCCAGCAGCAGCCCATTGCACACCGCAATAGCCCCGGCGAAGCCCCCAAGCACCGGCCAGGGCGGCAACTCCGACCGCATCCGCCAGCCCCAATCCAGCGTCGCGCCCCTGCCCTCCTCCGGCACCGCCAGCCACGCCTCCAGCGCCGGCTGGCAGAGCAGCAGGATGCCCGCGAGGGGCAGGATCTCCATGAAGCTGTGGACCATCTGCTCCAGCGGGGTGATGGTGCGCGCAGGCGCGACCATGCGCAGCTCCAGCCAGGTGGCGGCCTCGTGCAGCAGCCACATGGCCAGCAGGAAGGCCACGAGCCCCGCCGTGGGCTCGAACAGCAGGGCCGCCAGGACGGCGGCGCCCATCTGCAGGAACAGCGCCCAGTGGAAGGCCGATTCCGCGAAGCCGGTGCTGGTCGCTTCGATGCGCGTGCGCCGGTGGCACCACCAGTCCGCCGCGCCCGCGGCGATCCACAGGGCCATCAGGATGCCGAAGGGCAGCAGGGCCGCAGGCTGTTGTGGGTTCATCGGATCCGTGCGGCCGGGCCGGGCGGTCCGGCGACTGCCGGAGCCGGTCCCGGTCCCGGTCCCGGTGCGGGTGCCGGCGCCGGTGTCAACGCTTCGTCGCCTTCGGGTCTTCCGCGGCCCCCTCGTCGGCGGGAACGGACTTGGTGCTGACGACGGACACGGGATCGCTCGCGGGGAAGGTCTCTTCCACGGCGCTGTCGAGCGTGTCTTCCTCGACGGCCTGTACCTGCAGTCCGCCGGCTGGGCTGTCCGTGCTGGTGCCAGGGGCGGGAGAGGGATGGGCGTCGGCGGTCGGGAAAGGCCAGGGGGTGCGGGAATTCGTGGCGGGCATGGTCGCTCCTTGCTGCAAATTTGCCGATACGCCTCCCCTCCCCCGGCACGGCGGGCAAGGCCTGGCCCGAAGCGGGAGGCTCCTGCCCGGCATGCGGCAAACGGCGTGCGCGGCCGGCGGGGCGGGCCTATGCCGCCGCGGCCCAGGCCAGGGCGGCGGCGTAGCCGGGCGGCGCGGCGAGCACGCAGGCCTGTACGGCCGGGCCGTGCAGCGGGCCCTCCAGTACCACGCCCAGGCCTGCCCCATCCTCGCCCCCCACCCCGCCGGCTTCCCGCCGCTCCACGCAGACGTGCGGCAGGTGCTCGGCCACGCCGAGGCCCAGGCATTTGAGGACCGCTTCCTTCACGGTCCATAAGGTGGGGAAATCCGGCCGCGCGGCGGGCGGCGCGGCCCGCTCGCGGGGGGACAGCACCAGGGATGCGAGCGCGGCCGGGTCCGCGAGGCCGTGCGCGCCGAAGGCATCGCAACGCTCCACGTCCACGCCCACGGCCCAGGGGCCCTCCGCCAGGGCGATGAGCGCGTATTCGCCGGAGTGGGAGACGTTGAAATCCAGCCCTTCCCATCCCGCCACCGCCGGCCGGCCGTGGATGCCGGCCGCCAGGGGCACGTCCTGCGGGGGCAAGCCGAGGCGCTCGCCCAGCTGGCGGCGCAGCGCGGCGCGCGTGCAGGCGGAGCGCACGCGGTCGGCGGGCTGGCGCAGGCGCGCAGCGCGCCCGGCCTCGGCGGGGGAGAGCACGGCCCAGTCATCCGCGGGGATGGGCGCATCCAGGTGGAGCGGGACACGCCAGGCGCGGAGGGCGGGGAGCACCTCCGGCGGCAGGGGCCACGGAACGGGCGGGGTCATCGACGATGGCGGCATGGCCCGGATTGTCCGCATGGTGGGGGCAGGCGCAGCGGCCCTGCTCTGCCGGTGCCGGGCACGGCCGCTGCGGGCACGGACCCGGCGGCCTCATGCCACATGCAGGTGCGGCGTCTCCCGCTCGACATCCCCTGCGCTGCCGCGCGCCGGGGCGTCCGGGCCGCGCGTGCGCAGCGGCTCGCGGACGGGAGGCAGGGCGGCGGCGAGCACCTGCCCGATTTCTCCGGTGCGGACGGCGGTGACGGACAGCAGCGTGTCGCTCAGGCCGTGGCTGGATTCGCAGGCGCCCTGCAGGAAGATCGCGGGCCGGAAGCCCGGGGCCGTCTGCACGCGGTAGTGGCGATCGACGGTGAAGTCGCCCAGGTACGGGGCCAGCGGCGCGAGCACGTCGCGGTGGGCGGCGCGTTCGTAGCCGGTGGCCAGCACGGCGGCGTCGTAGCGCACGGTGCTTTCCTCGCCCGATTCGCGGTCGTGGAAGGTGAGGTACACGCCGGAGGCATCGGCGCGGGCGGCCCGCACTTCGTGCTGGCGCAGCATGCGCAGGCGCCGGCCGCCGGTCACGCGCTGTTCGTAGAAGGTCTTGAAGACCTGCTGGATCAATTCCAGGTCGGCGACGGCGTAGTTGGTGTGGGCGTATTCGCGCAGCAGCGATTCGCGCTCCGGGCCGGAGCGGCCGAACATGTAGTCGGTGAATTCGGCGTTGAAGATTTCGTTGACGAAGGGGCTGTCGTCGGAGGGGCGGATGGCGCGCGCACGCATCACCCAGTCCACCTCGGGTGCATGGGGGCGGCCCTGCAGGTCCATGAAGATTTCCGCGGCGCTCTGCCCGGCCCCGATCAGGGCGATGCTGCGCGCCGCGCCCTGGCGGGCGATGTCGCGCAGGTAAGTGCTGGAATGGAAGACGCGCGGGTCGCCCTGCAGGCCGCGGAACACTTCCGGGATGCGCGCGGTGCCGCCCACGCCGACGATGAGGTTGCGCGCCAGGCGCTCCTGCACGCGGCCGGCCGCGTTGCGCGAGCGCACGCGCAACTGCTCGACCACGCCGTCCGGGCCGGGCTCCGGCAGGACCTCGAACACCTCCTCGCCGTAGGCGCACTGGCCCTCGAACTGGCGCGCGGCCCAGCCCAGGTAGTCGTTGAACTCGTGGCGGCTGGGGTAGAAGCTCTTGAGGTTGATGAAGTCCTGCAGCCGGCCCTGCTCGTGCAGGTAGTTGAGGAAGGTGAAGCGGCTTTGCGGGTTGCGCAGCGTGGCGAGATCCTTGAGGAAGGAGATCTGCATGTGCGCATGGTCCAGCAGCATGTGCGGATGCCACGCGAAGGCCGGCTGGCGCTCGATGAAGAAGGCCTGCGGCGCGCGGCCGTGGGCGGCGCGGTGCTCTTCGAGCGCGATGGCCAGCCCCACGTTGGAGGGGCCGAAGCCGATACCGATCAGGTCATGGATGTGCTGCATGGGATGACAACTCCTTGGAAATAGGGACGGGACTGACGGTCAGGCGGCCAGGGTTTCGCGGCCGGCGCGCACGCGGTTGCCGGCGATGCGGCCCGCGCTCATGTGGACGACGCGGTCGGCCAGGTGGAAGTAGCGGTCGTCGTGGGAGATCACGACCAGCAGGTGCCCCTTGGCGCGCAGCTCGGGCAGCAGCTCGGTGTAGAAGAGGTGGCGGAAGGCCGGGTCCTGGTCCGCGGCCCATTCGTCGAACACCATGACCGGGCGGCCCTCGAGGTAGGCATGCACCAGCGCGAGGCGCTTGCGCTGGCCGGTGGACAGATCGACGGTGCTGAAGGCGCCGTCCCGGATGCTCACCTTGTGGGCGATTTCCAGGCGCTCCAGGTAGGGGCGCGCGGCCTCGGGCAGGGCCGCCATGCCCGCCCCGCCCTCGCCTGCGCCGGCCAGGTCCTCGAAGAGGTAGAAGTCCGAGAGCACGGTGGTGAAAAGCTGCCGGTAGTCGTCGCGCGACTCGGCGGTGACGGCCACGCCGTCGATCAGCACCTCGCCCTCCTGCGGGGCATACAGGCCCAGCAGCAGCTTGATGAGGGTGGTCTTGCCCGAGCCGTTGTCGCCCACGATGAAGACCATTTCGCCGCGGCGCAGCTCCAGGTCCACGGGGCCGAGCGCGAAGGGCTCGCCGCCGTCGGCGGGCGCCTCGAAGGCGTAGCGCACGCCCTGCAGCGAGATGCCTTCGTGCAGCACGGGGGCGGGGGCCGGGCGGTCCTGGTGCAGGTGGGGCTCCGGCGTGGCGAAGCGCGCCGACAGGTCGGCGATGCGCAGGAAGGCCACCTTGGCGCGGCCCATGTGCGGCAGCGTGGCGGCGATCTGGTCGATGGGCCCCTTGAGGAAGAGCAGCACCAGCGCGAAGCCGCTGAGCACGGCCGGCTCGGTGGGCTGGAAGGCGGCCCAGCCGAGGATCATGGCGATGAGCAGGAAGAACAGCGCGGAGCCGAAGGCGGTGGCGGTGACGTAGGTGTTGATGGCGCGGCCGTTGACCTGGCGGATCCGGGCCACGATGCGCTCCACCTGGCCGCCCAGCATGCGGGCGCGGCGCTCGCGGTGCATGCGCAGTTCCTTGGCGCCTTCGCTGATGGCGCGGTAGGCCTTGTGCAGGCTGTCTTCGTGCTCGCGGGCCTTCCAGAAGCCTTTCTCGGCCCGGGTCTGCGCCACCACCTGGAGGCTGGCGCCGATGGCCAGCGCCAGCACCACCAGCCCGAAGAGCGGCAGGGACAGCCAGGCCATGTACACGAGGCAGCCCAGCATCACGGCCGAGGCGATGAGCGCGGACGACAGCACGAAGGCGGCGTCGCTGATCATGTCCACGTCCTGCGACAGCACGGGCATGAGCCGGTGGGTGCGGTAGCGCTCCAGCGCGTCGATGGGGGCCGACAGGATTTTCCGGGCCAGGCCGACGCGCACCTGCGCCACCAGTTTCTGGCCGACGTAGTTGGTGGACACGTCGGCCACCAGGCGCCCGAAGAGCGCGGCGGCGCACAGGGCGACGAAGGTCCACAGCAGGCCGCCGGACATGCCGCCGTCGCGGTGCAGCACTTCGTTGACCGTGCGCAGCAGCAGCACGGTGGCGATGCCGGCGGCCAGGCCGCACACGGTGGAGAGTGCGATCCACGGGAGGAAGGGCCGGAGGAGCCGCGCCACCTCGGAAGCCGGGGCACGCGGAGCGGGGGCTGCAGTCATGCGCAAGATCTCTTTCCGCCCGTCGGGGGCTGGGTTGCAAGGCGGGACGCCTGCTCCAAAGACGCTGCGGGCGCGGGGATGTTCATGCGCAGGGGGTTCCACGCCGCCGCGCGGAAGGCGGATGAACAAGCGGCGCGCAGGATCGTCACACTGGAATGCACTGCGCCTTCGCGCCCCTCTCACTTCCCGTCCGCCGCGCGCCATGATCGATGTGCTGCGGCCGCTTTTTCCCGGCGCGCTCGCGCCGCTCGCGCAGCGGCTGCATGCCGGGCCTGCGCCCGGGGGCGCGTGGCCGGGGCCGCGGCTGCTCGAGCCGCTGCAGCTGGAAGACCTGTTGCGCCGGTACGCCGCCGCGGTGTGGGGGTTGCAGGGGCCTGCGGCGAAGGACCTGCGCGCGGCCGCCTCCGCCTGGGTGCTGGACACCCTCGGCGTGCTGGTGCCGCCGGTGGCCGCCGCCGCGAGCGTGCTGGGGCATGTTTTTCCCGTGGGCCTGGAGGCGTTGCAGCTGGACCTGGGCCCGGACGGGCGGGTGCGCGGCATCCACCTGGGCGGCATCGGCACCGCACTGCCGGGCGCCCCCGCCGCGCAGCGCTATGCGCCGCTGGTCTGGCAGCACTGCCCCCCCCTGTTCACGGCCCTGGAGCAGGTGGCGCGCGTGCCGCAGAAGGTGCTGTGGAGCAATGCGGCGCGGCACCTGGAAGCGGTGCTGGAGCAGGCGATGCGGCTCGCGCCGCAGCAGCCCGCCATCGCGCAGGACGCCGCCGACCTGCTGCAGGCACCCCTATGGCCCGATGCCGGCGGGCCGCGCGCCAATCCGCTGTGCCGCCCGCGCCGCGTGGTGGCGATGGCCACGGCGCAGGGCATCGAATCCGTGGCGCTGCACCGCGAGTGCTGCCTGTACTACCGCCTGCCCGGCGAAGGCTACTGCGGCCGCTGCCCGCTGGACCCGCGGCACCGCGCACCGCCTGCCGGGCGAAGGCCGGATGCCTGCGCCGGCGCGCCGGCCGCCCCGGGCTGAAGCGGCCTGCACGCACCCACCGCCGCGGCGCTGCGCGAACCCGTCCCATTTCCAGAACGTTCCGACCTCCAACCCCTGCCCTTCCATGCCACAGGCCAAGCTCGTTTACATACTGTCCCTGCGCAATGCGGCCGCCGACCAGGCCGGCCAGTTCATCGACTACCGCGGCGGGCGGCGCTACATGCCCTCCCCGCTCGAATACCTGGCGCACGCGCTCGACACCACGCCCCTCGGGGAGGCCTATTCCCTGGAGGGCATCGTGTTCGACGACGACCCGCAATCGCCGCGGGACCGTGCGGCGCTGAACGGCTACGGTTTCGCATGCACGCCGGGGGAGCGCTGGATCTTTCCGCACGAACTCGCGACCCAGGACCGCAAGCTGCGCGACCTGCTGCGGCCCGTGCCGTCGGAGTACCGCCGCCTGCCGCTCGCCGACCCGGGCCGCGCGGCGGGCAAGCAGGCTTTCGAGGCCGCGCTGCAGCGCACGCTCGAATCGCTGGAGGCCGACATCGTGGTGCTCGACGGCCTGCTGGTCATCCTGGATGCGCTGGTGCAGCAGGGCGCGCCGTTCCACCGCCGCATCGTGAACATCCATCCGGGCATCACCCGGCTGGAGTCCCCCTACCGGCGCCGCGGCGCCCACGCCACGCTGGACGCCCTGCACGGGGCCTGCGGCGAGCGCGTGACCGACTGGCAGCGCATGGCCACGGAGCCGGCCACGCCCATCCTGCGGACCGGCGCGTCGCTGCACTACGTCGATGACGGGATCGACTCGGGCGAGGTCATCTACGACGTGCTGGGCACGCCGATCGACCCGGCCGACACGATCCTGGAACTGCGCTGGAACAACTTCCACCGCAGCCTGTTCCCCGCGCTCCACCAGGGCCTGCAGTTGCTGGCCCCGCACCTGTCGGGCGCACCGCCGCCCGCTTCGCCATTCCACCCTTGAGGACCAGGAGACAGACCGTGAAATTCGCCACGCCCCATACCCCGACTTCTTCCCCTTCCTCCGCTGCTGCGGACACCCAGGCCGCCGCCGGCCGGCCATTCCTGTCGTACGCAGGCGGGCAGGCGCATGCGGTGCGCATCGACGGCGCCTCCCTGCAGGTGGAGGGCGGGCCGTCGGAGCCGGCATCGCACTGGACGCTGTCCGGGCACGGCGGCGACCTCGTGCTCCGGCCCGCTACGGAGGGTGCCCGGCCGGCGCTGGCAGCGCACGGGCTCGCGGCGCTGGACGCCGCCTTTGCCGCGCACCCGGAATGCAGGGACCTGGCCATGCATCCTGCCGACCCGCAGGCCCTGGCCGCGCTGGCGGAGGCCGGCGTGGTGCTGCCGGCGGCGGACGGTACCTGGCGCGCCTGCCGGGACACGCTGTGGCAGCAGCCCGGGCTCTGGCGGCCCGGGGTGCCGCCGCCCATGGCCCAGCGCTTCGTGCTGACCGATGGCCGCTACCACCCGCGCCGCGCGCCCAAGCCGCGCGGGCTGCTCTACCAGCGCTACATCCCGTGGCTGGAGCGCACGTTCACCTTCCGCAGCCTGGACATCGACGAAGACCTGCCGCGCTTCAACCGCTGGATGAACGACCCGGACGTGGCGGTGATCTGGGAAGAAGAAGGCGACCTGCAGAAGCACCGCGCCTACCTGGAGGGGATCGCCCGCGATCCGCACATGCATTCGATGATCGCCAGCCTGGACGGCGAGCCGTTCGCGTATTTCGAAGCGTACTGGACCAAGGAAAGCCGCATCGCGCCCTTCTACGATGCGCACGACTACGACCGCGGCTGGCATGTGCTGGTCGGGGAACCGGCGTTCCGGGGCAAGGCCTTCGCCACCGCCTGGCTCACCTCGATCTCGCATTACCTGTTCCTGTGCGACCCGCGCACGCAGCGCATCCTGGGCGAGCCGCGCATCGACCACCACCAGCAAATCCGCAACCTCGACAAGTCCGGCTACGCGAAGGTCAAGGAGTTCGACCTGCCGCACAAGCGCGCGCAGCTGGTGATGCTGCTGCGCGAGCACTACTTCTACGACGGCCTGTGGATGCCGCGGACCTGAGCAGTCACGGAAAAAACGTAACTGCGGACTGGTTAATAAGAAACATTCTCATTACAATTCGTATGCATTCCGCACTTCTGCACTTATTCCATTTCTGAAGGGGGTTTTCCGATGCGCCATGTTTCCGCCGCGAGGCCTGCGCGGCAGCGCCTGCTGCACGCTTCCATCACCGCAGCCTTCGGCACCGCGGCCGTGCTGTCCACCCCGCTGGCGGGGGCGCAGGAGGCCTCCGCCAGCTCCACTACGCTGCCCACGGTCACGGTGACCGGCGGCGCCGAGGAAAGCGCCACGGGCCGGGTGAACGGCTACACGGCGCGCCGCAGCGCGACCGCCACCAAGACGGACACGCCCCTGATCGAGACGCCGCAGTCCATCTCGGTGATCCCGGCGGACCTGATGGAGGCGCAGGGGGCGCGCACGGTGAAGGACGCGCTCAGCTACTCGCCGGGCGTGATCCCCACGCGCTTCGGGGCGGACTCGCGCTACGACTGGATCTCGCTGCGCGGCTTCGATGCCTATTCGCCGGGCTTCTACCTGGACGGCATGCCGTTGCGCAACAACGGCAACTGGGGCATCTGGCCCGTGGAGAGCTACGGCGCGGAGCGGATCGAGTTGCTGCGCGGCCCGGCCTCGGTGCTGTACGGCATGAGCGGCCCGGGCGGGCTGGTGAACGCCGTGAGCAAGCGCCCGACGGCCGAGCCGCTGCGCGAGGTGCAGGTGCAGATCGGCGACCACGGGCGCCGCCAGATCGCGGCCGATGTCTCGGGCCCGGTGGGCGATGACGGCAAGCTGCTCTACCGCCTGACCGCGCTCACGCGCGATGCCGACCTGCCGGCGGGCGACATGAAGGACGACCGCACCTTCATCGCCCCGGCCTTCACGTGGAAGCCCTCCAGCGACACCAGCCTGACCGTGCTGTCGCAGTTCGGCCGTACCCGCGCGGGGGTGTACTCGCGCACGCGGCCGGCCGTGGGCTCGCTGGTGCCGACGGCCATCGGCACCACCATTCCGAGCGACCTGTTCGCCGGTGAGCCGGGCTACAACCGGTTCGACCTGGACACCGCGATGATCGGCTACCTGTTCGAGCACCGCATCAACGATGCCTTCACGGTGCGGCAGAACGCGCGGTATGGCCGCCTCGAGGTGGACTACACCGCGGTGCAGGGCCGCAATTTCATCACCGTGAACCCGGCGAACCCGCGCGATCCGGCGAACTTCTCCACGCTGCGGCGCACGGTGTCGGGCAGCAACGAGCGCATCCATGCGCTGAACCTGGACAACCAGCTGGAGGCGCGCCTGCGGTCGGGCGACGTGCAGCACACCGTGCTGGCCGGGCTGGAATACCAGCGCACCCGCATCGACCAGGTCAGCTACAGCGGCGGCTCCGCGAGCCCGCTCAACATCTATAACCCCGTGTATGGCGGCGCGGTGCAGCTGCCCGCGCCGTGGTACGACGGCGTCGCCACGCTCGCGCAGACCGGCTTCTATCTGCAGGACCAGATCAAGTGGCGCGACCGCTGGGTGCTCACCCTGGGCGCCCGCTACGACCGCGCCACCAGCGACGCGGACAGCCGGCTGGACGGCAGCCAGACCAGGGTGTCGGAAAACAAGGCGACCAAGCGCGCCGGCCTGACCTACCTGGCCGAAGGCGGATGGGCGCCGTACGTGAGCTATACCGAATCGTTCGTGCCCACGGCCATGCGCAACCCGGCCACGGGCCAGCCGTTCAAGCCCGAGACAGGCCGCCAGTACGAGGCCGGCGTGCGCTACCAGCCCGAGGGCGGCAAGCAGCGCTACAGCGCCGCCATCTTCGACCTGCGCCGCAAGAACTACCTGACCGCGGACGACAACTTCGTGCCGCGCCAGACCGGCGAGATCCAGGTGCGCGGCCTGGAGCTGGAAGCCTCGGCCGAGCTGATGCCGCGCCTGAACGTGGTGGGCTCCTACAGCTACACGCCCACGGCGAAGATCACGGCCAGCAGCACGGCCCGCGAGATCGGCAAGCCGCTCACGGCGGTGTCGCGCAACGCCGCGGCGCTGTGGGTGGACTACCGGTTCGCGAACCGCATCAAGGTGGGCCTGGGGGCGCGCTACACGGGATCCAACCATGGCGACCTGGACGCGGCGCCGGCGAAGGTGCCGTCCTTCACCGTGTTCGACGCGATGATCGGCTACGACATCGACCGCTGGAGCTTCGCGCTGAACGTGCGCAACCTGGGCGACAAGACCTACATCGGCAACTGCGACCAGTACGGCAACTGCTACTACGGCGATCCGCGCCGGGTGGTGGCGACGGCCACGTACCGCTGGTAAGGCCCGCGGCCTGCTGAAGGCGCGAAGGGGAGCGGCAGCGTGCCGCTCCCTTTTTTCGTTCAGGCAGGCACGTTCAGGCGCCTGCTTTCCCTTCAGGCGCGCGGGGCGCCATCGGCCGCGCACAGGGCCTCGCGCAGGGCGCCGATGAAGGCGGGCTGGCGGATGATGTCCAGGTGCCCTGCGCCTTCCACGACATGCACGCCGCGCACGTCTGCGAGCGCGGACCAGTCGCGCAGCGCCCCGCCCTCTTCCACCGAGCGGCCCGCCTGGAAGAGGTGGACCGGCAGGCCGTCGCTGGCGAACACGTGGCGGCAGGCCTGCACGCGCTTGTCGAGCGTGGTCCACAGCAGGTATTCGTGGCAGTCCTCGCCCTCGCCGTCCAACGGCAGGGGCTGGGGGGCATCGATCAGTTGCTGCAGTACGCCGTCGCGTTCGTCGGGCTGCATGCGCTCCAGCAGTTCGCGCCAGCGGCCGGCCATGGTGGAGGCGGAGAGCCAGGCGTCCAGCCGGGCATGCGCCTGCGCGCGCTCCGCCGCGGACAGCGGCCGGCCGGGGCGCAGGGGTTCCGTGCGGTGCACGTCCACCAGGGCGGTGAAGGCGACCTCCACGCGGCCCTGCAGGCGCCGTGCGGTCTCGACGGCCAGGTCGCCGCCGGAAGACCAGCCCAGCAGCGCGCACCGCCCGCCCGCGGCGGTGGCCGCGATGAAATCGGCGTACTCGGCCGCGAGGGCCTCCACCGCGAACCCTCGCCAGCGCTGCCGCGTGTACACATGGCTCACGAAGGCATGCACGGTGCGCTCGCCGCGCAGCGCGTCGGCCAGCGGCAGGAATTCGCGCGTGTTCACGACCATGCCGGGCAGGCAGTAGAGCGGCACGCCGTCGCCCCCTTCCTGCAGGCAGACCGCATCGTGCGCTCCTTCTAAGCGCTCGCGCAGCCGCTGCGCCAGGTGTGCGAGCGTGGGGGACTGCATGACATCGGCCAGGCTCGCCTGCGCGCCGCCCGGCACCTGCCTGCGCAGGCGGGCGACCAGCTTGAGGCACAGGATGGAATCGCCGCCGAGCGCGTGGAAGTTGTCGTCGCGGCCGACGTGATCGACGCGCAGCACCTCGCTCCATACCTTCGCGATCGCTTCCTCCAGGGGGCCGCGCGGGGGCTCTCCGCGGGCGGCTTCCTCGGGCACGGCAGCGGCGGGCAGCGGCAGGGCCCGGCGGTCGAGCTTGCCGTTGGGCGTGAGCGGCAGCGCGGCGATGGGCAGGATGTGGTCCGGCACCATCCAGGCCGGCAGCGCCGCCTGCAATTGCGCGAGCAGTTGCGCTGGCAGCGCGCCGGGATCGGCCGGCGCACCGGCATCGGCGGGCACCACGTAGGCATGCAGGGCCATCGCGCCATCGGTGTCGCGGGCGCGCGCGACCACCACGGCATCGGCCACGCCGGCGCACTCGCGCAGGCGCTGGGCGACCTCCGCGGGCTCCACGCGCCATCCGCGGATCTTGACCTGGTCGTCCGCTCGGCCGAGGAATTCCAGCGCGCCGTCGCTGCGCAGCCGCACGCGGTCGCCCGTGCGGTAGAGGCGCGCGCCGGCCTCGAAGGGCGAAGCGACGAAGCGCTCCGCCGTGGTGCCGGGCCGGCCGGCATAGCCGCGCGCCAGTCCGCGCCCGGCCAGGTACAGCTCGCCGGGCATGCCGGGCTGCACGGGCTCCAGGCGGGCATCCAGCACGTGGGCGCGGATGCCCGGCAGGGGCCGGCCCAGCGGCAGTGCGGTGAACCCGCGCGGGCCCTCGTCCGGCGGCGCGGCGGGATGGGTGAGCACGCCCACCGTGGTTTCGGTGGGGCCGTAGTGGTTGAGGATGCGCAGGCCCGGGCGCAACGCGCGCACGGTGCGCAGCAGTTCGTCGTCGGCCGTCTCGCCGCCCAGCACCAGGGTATGGCGCGGCAGCGCCGCAGCGGGATGGCGCGCATTCAGCAGGCCGCGCAGGTGGCTGGGCACGATTTTCAGCACGTCGGCGCCGCAGCGCTCCATGCCGGCCGCGAACGCATCGGGGTCGAACGCCTCGGCCGTGGAGGGCAGGTAGAGGCAGCCGCCCGAGCACAGCGCGCCGAACAGCGCGGTGTGTCCCAGGTCCGCGCCCACGGTGGAGACCATCGCGAAGCAGCGGCCCGCACCCGGGTCCAGGCGCTGGAGCACGCCCTGGGCGTAGTTCGCCAGCGCACCGTGGGGCACCACCACGCCCTTGGGCCGCCCGGTGGAGCCGGAGGTGTAGATCATGTAGGCGCCCTGCGAGGGATGCAGCGGGCGGAGCGAGGGCGGCGGCATGGTGGCCACCGCGCCGGACGCACTGAAATCCATGCGCCACTGCGGCACGCCTTCCGGCGGCTGCGGGAGATCGCCGACCAGCAGGGCGGCGCCGCAGTCGTGCAGCAGTTCGTCGCGCCGGGCAGGCGGCAGCGCCGGGTCCAGCGGCACGCAAACGGCCCCTGCCCGCATCGCCGCGAGCCAGGCCAGCACGAACTCCGGGCTGCGCTCCAGGCACACGGCCACGCGGTCTTCCGCACGGATGCCGTGTGCCTCCAGACGCCGGGCCCAGGCGGCGCTCGCGCGGTCGAGTTCCGCGTAGGTGACCGTGCGCCCGCCCGCCGCGATGGCCGGGGCCGCGGGATCGCGCCGCGCGGCGGCGGCGAAGGCCTCCAGCACGTTCGCGCAGGGCCATGCGGGGTCTTCGCCGCGCAGCTCCGGCACGGGCGACAGCGCCGCCTGGCCGATGGCCGGGATGCCGCCGCCGCCTGCCTGGCGCGCGAGCATGCGCAGCCCGTCGGCCAGGCGCAGGACGGTGCCGCGGTCGAACAGGTCGGCCGCGTAGGCAATGCCGAACGAGAGGGTGTCGCCATCGTCCAGCACGTCCACGCTCAGGTCGAAATGCACCTCGTCCACCGGGATGCTTCCGGCCGCCGCAGCGTGCTTCTGCGCCCCGCGCGGGGCGGCCTGCTGCTGGGTGGACTTGACCTGGAAGAGCGGATGCAGGCCGGGCACGCGCGGCACCGAGAGCGCATCCACCAGCATGTCCAGCGGCACTTCCTGGTGCGCCTTGGCCTCGACGAAGCGGTCGCGCACATGCGCCAGCCACTGCGCAAAGGACCAGGCCGGATCGGCCTGCAGCCGCAGCACCAGCACGTTGGTGAAATGGCCCACCACGCCGGCCAGCTCGGGCCGGTCCCGGGTGGTGGTGGGCACGCCGATGCACAGGTCGTCCTGGCCGCCCAGGCGATGCAGCAGCAGCCCGAGCAGGGACAGGCAGACCAGGTAGGGCGAGGCCGCATGCGCGCGGCCCAGCGCGCGCAGCGAGGCGGATACGGACTCGTCCAGCACCGCATGGACCATGCCGCCCTGCGTGCCGCGCCGTGCGGTGCGCGGCCGGTCCAGCGGCAGCGCGGTCGCGAGCGGCGCGTCGCGCAGGCGCCCGCGCCAGTGGCCGATCTGGCGCTGCAGTTCCCCGGCCTCCATCCAGTGGCGCTGCCAGGCGGCGTAATCCGCATAGCCCAGCGATGCCGCGCCCAGCGCCGCAGGGTCTGGCGCCGCCTCGCCCGGTGCGGCGAGCAGTGCGCGCAATTCGGACAGCAGCAGGCCGATGGACTGCCCGTCGGCCGCGATGTGGTGCACGCACAGCACCAGTTCGGGAGCGCCTTCGGGGAAGACATGCAGGCAGGCGCGGAAGACGGGGCCGCGCTCCAGGTCGAAGGGTTCCATGGCGAAGGCCTGCGCCTGCGCGGCCAGGGCCTCCTGCGCCTGGGTGCGGGGCATGCTCCATTCGCGCACCGACCAGCCGAAGCGCTGCTGCGGGTCTTCCCGCTGCACCGGCTGGTCCTGTGCGTCGCAGCCGAAGCAGGTGTGCAGCGCGGCGTGGCGCGCCACCAGCGTGGCCAGGGCGCGGTGTACCGCGGCGGCATCCGGTGCGTCCAGCGCACCCGGCCCATCCTGCAGCGCCATGCGGCCGGCGAGGTTGTAGGCAGGTGAGGCGGGATCGCGCTGCCAGGCGAGCCACAGGGGCCGCTGGGCATAGGCCATGGGCGCTTCGCCGGCGGCGGCCCGGGGCACCACGGGCAGCGCCTCGAAGCCGATGCCGCTGGCACGCAGCCGCTCCAGGAACACCTGGCGCTTGTCAGGGGTGAGGGCCGCGAAGCGGCGCGAGAGCTCGTGCATTTCGGTGGTCATGCGATGGTCGTCTTTCCCGTTCGTGATTCAGAGTTCCAGTTCCCCGAGCAGGGCGTCGATGCGCCGGGCCGGGTCGCCGGCCGCGGCGGCGCCATCCGCCAGCGGCGCCGCGCCGTCGGCCGCGAGGCGGGCGGCGAGGTCGGCGAGCACCGGCACCTCGAACACCGTGCGCAGCGCCACGGTGCGCCCCCAGGACCGCTGGATGGCAGCGACGAGCTGCACCGCCAGCAGCGAGTGCCCGCCCCGCTCGAAGAAGTGGTCGTGCCGGCCGATGGCCTCGACCTGCAGCACCTCGCGCCACAGCGCGGCCAGGGCCGTCTCCACACCCTCGCGCGGCGGCTCGCCCGGCGCACCGGCCCCAGGCAGGGCCTGGGCCGCCGACGGCAGCGCCCGGCGGTCCACCTTGCCGTTGGGCGTGAGCGGCAGCCCGTCCGACACCAGCACCGCGGCGGGCACCATGTAGTCCGGCAGGGACTCCCCGAAGCGCTCGCGCAGCAGGGCGACGTCGATCGCGAGGCCGGGCTGGGCGCTCACGTGGGCGACCAGGCGGGCGCCGCCCGGCCCCTGCTCCGCCACCACCACCGCCTCGCGCACTTCCGGCTGGGCCAGGAGCCGGGTTTCGATCTCGCCCAGCTCGATGCGGAAGCCCCGCACCTTCACCTGGTGGTCCACCCGGCCCAGGTACTCCAGCTCGCCGTCCTCGCCCCAGCGCACGCGGTCGCCGGTGCGGTAGAGGCGTTCCCCGGGCATGCTCGGCGAGGGGTGCGCGACGAAGCGCTGCGCGGTCAGCGCGGGCTGGCGCAGGTAGCCGCGCGCCAGGCCCGCGCCGCTGACGAACAGCTCGCCCGGCACCCCGGCCGGCACGGGCCGCAGGTCCGCATCGAGCACGCACAGGCCGAGGTCGGGAATCGCCGTGCCGACCGGGCTGCGCTGCGGCTGCAGGTCGGCCCGGGTGATGCGGCGCCAGGTGACGTGCACCGTGGTTTCGGTGATGCCATACATGTTGACCAGCTCGGGCCGCGCGTCGCCGAAATGCGCGATCCAGGGCCGCAGACGCTGGGGATCGAGGGCTTCGCCACCGAAGATGACCACGCGCAGCGACAGCTCCGGCATGCCGGCCGGCGGCGGTTCGCAGGTGGCGGGCAGGCCCACCAGCTGCCCGAAGGCGGACGGCGTCTGGTTGAGCACGGTCACGCGCCGCGTGCGCAGCAGCGCCAGGAAGTCCTGCGGGGAGCGGCTCACCCAGTACGGGACGATGACCAGTTGCCCGCCCGTGCACAGCGCACCGAAGAGCTCCCACACGGAAAAGTCGAACGCGCAGGAATGGAACAGCGTCCAGACGTCCTCGGGGCCGAACCGGAACCAGCCGTCGGTGCCGCGCAGCAGCCGCACCACCTGGCGATGGCACAGTTGCGCGCCCTTGGGCCGCCCGGTGGAGCCCGAGGTGTAGATCACGTAGGCGAGGTGGTCCGGGTGCACCGCCACATCCGGCAGGGTGTCGGGCCAGGCGCCGGCATCGCACTGCGGGTCCACCACGGACAGGCCCGCGGGCAGCGGCGAGGCATCCCACAGGCCGTCCTGCGTGACCACGCAGGCCATGCCGCTGTCTGCCGCCATGTAGGCGATGCGTTCCGGGGGATAGTCAGGGTCCAGCGGGACATAGGCCGCGCCGGACTTGAGCACGGCCAGCAGTGCCACCACGAGGTCGAGCCCCCGGCCGAGCGCGACGCCGACGCGGGCCTCCGGTCCGGCGCCCGCGGCGCGCAGCCGGTGCGCCAGCCGGTTGGCGCGGCGGTCGAGCTCGCCATAGGTCAGCGCATCGTCCTCGAAGCGCAGCGCGACGGCGTCGGGGCGCAGGCGGGCCTGGCGCTCGAACAGGCGATGGATCGTGTCGTTGCCGTCCACTGCTACGGGGGCCGGGGCCTGGCGAGCGTCCGCCGGGGCCAGCACGTCCAGTGCACCCAGCGCCCGGCCGGCATCCTCTGCCAGCGCGCGCAGCCCGCGCACCAGCTGGTCCGCCAGCATCGCGGCCGCGGCGGCATCGACCCGCCCGGGGTCGTGCCGCAGCTGCAGCGTCAGCACCGGCTCGAGCAGCGCCAGCAGCGTGACCGGGTAGTGCGTTTCCTCGCGCTGGGCGGCCACTTCGGCCTCCAGCCCCGCGGGCAGTGCATGCAGGGCGCCATCGACGGGGTAGTTCTCGAACACCAGCAGCGTATCGAAGAGCCCCGCAGCGTCCGTGCCCATCCACCGCTGGATGTCGTAGAGCGGCGTGTGCTCGTGTTCGCGCATGCGCAGGCCCTGGGCCTGCAGTTCCCGCAGCCAGTCGCCCACGGCCGCGCCGGAACGCGGGGTGCAGGCCATGGGCAGCGTGTTGATGAACAGGCCCACCGCGCGCTCGGCGCCCGGCAGTTCGGCCGGGCGGCCCGCCACGGTGGTGCCGAACACCACCGTCTCCTGCCCGGCATGGCGCTGCAGCACCAGGGCCCAGGCCGCCTGCACCAGCGTGTTGAGGGTGACGCGCTCGCGCCGCGCGAAGGCCTGCAGGCGCGCGGTTTCCTCTTCCGAGAAGGACTTCTGCACCTGGCCGGCGTCCGGCCGCACTGTGCCGCCATCCCGCACGGAGGGCGCAGAAGGCGCGGGGCGTGGCAGGCACCGGGCCAGGAGGGTCGGCTCTTCGACGCCGCCCAGCGCCCCGGTCCACCAGGCGCGGTCCGCCTCGGCGTCGCGGTGCTGGAGCCAGCGGATGTAGTCACCGTAGCGGCCGGCCGGCGCGGCATCGGGCTCGCCGGCATAGTGGCGCAGCACTTCGGCCATGAGCTGCGAGGTGCTCCAGCCGTCCAGCAGCACGTGGTGCATGGTCCAGATGAAGTGGTGCCCGTGCTCGCCGGTGCGCACCAGTGCGAAACGGATGAGCGGCGGCTGCATGCCGGGGAAACCGGCCGCCAGTTCCTCCTGCGCGATCGCGTCCAGGCGGGCACGTGCATCGCGTGCATCGATATCGCCGCGCGCGTCGATCTCGCGCCACGGCAGCCTGCCGGCCCGGGCCACCCACTGCAGGGGCCGGGTGCCCTCGGCCAGCACGCCGCTGCGCAGCACCGCGTGGCGCTCGAAGGCGGCTTCCCAGGCCGCGCGCAGCCGGTCCGCGTCCAGGTGGCGGAAGTCGATGCGCAGCTGGTTGCGGTAGGCGGCCGCATCCGGGTCCAGCAGGGTCTGGAAGACGAGGCCCGCCTGCAGGGGCGACAGCGGATACAGGTCCTCCACCTGCGCCCAGTCCAGCCCGAGCGCGTCCAGGCCCGCCTGGTCCAGCCCCGCGAGCGGGAAGTCGGAAGGCGTGGCGCCCTGCGGCGCCTGCGCGCAGTGGTCGATCAGGGCCCTCAGCTCGCGCTCGAAATCCGCCATCCAGCCGCGCACCGCGGCGGCATCGTGGCGCGCGCCGCTGAACAGCACATCCATCGACAGCTCGCCCGCAAGCACGCGGCCGTTGACGGTGAACTCGTGCGTGAGCGGGGCGCCGGCATCCACGAAGGGGCCGGCCGGCTCGGGCGCCAGCGTCCACCCACCTGCGCTGTCTTGCGGCCGGGCGTCGAACTGGCCCAGGTAGTTGAACACCACCTGCGCGCGTGGCAGCGCCTGCAGGGCTTCGCGCTGCGCCGGCGTGCCGAAGTGGCGCAGCGCGCCATGGCCCACGCCGTGCCGGGGCACGGCACGCAGGGTTTCCTTCACACGCCGCACGGCGTCGCCCAGCGGCCCCCGCGCATCCAGCGCCACGGGGTAGAGCGAGGTGAACCAGCCCACAGTGCGCGACAGGTCCACCGCGGGGTCGAGATCCTCGCGGCCATGGCCTTCGATCTCCACCAGCACGCGGTCGTGGCCGCTCCAGCGGCACAGGGCGCGCGCCAGGGCGGTGAGCAGCAGGTCGTTGGCCTGGGTGCGGTAGGCCGCGGGCGCCTGCGCGAGGAAGGCCTCGGTGGTGCGCCGGTCCAGGCGGATGGAGACGGACTGCTGCTGGGCCGCGGTGCGCGGGCCTTCGGGCCGCGCGCAGGGCAGCGCCGCCGGGCAGCCGGCCAGGGCGGCCCAGTGCGCCACCTCCTCCGCGTGGTCCTGCCCGTAGCGCTGCAGCACGGCGGCCCATTCACCGAGCCCGCTGGAGGCCGGCGGCAGCGCGGCCGGTGTGCCCGCAAGGCAGCGGGCGTAGGCCTGCTGCAGGTCGTCCAGCAGGATGCGCCAGGACACCCCATCGACGACGAGGTGGTGCATGACGAGCAGCAGCCGCGCATCCCCGCCGGGCAGGGCGACGGCGACGGCGCGCAGCAGCGGGCCGTGCTCCAGGTCCAGGCTGCACTGCGCCTGCTCGCACAGTGCGCTGAGCTGCGCGGGGCCGTCCGCCGCGCGCATCCACAGCACATCGTCCCATCCGGACAGGGCCGTGGCGGTGTCCTCGTAGCGCTGCGTCCACACGCTGCCGGCGGGATCGTCCCGGCGCGTGAAGCGCAGGCGCAGCGCATCGTGCCGCTCCGCCACCGCGCGCAGCGCACCGCGCAGGGCCTGTGCCTGCAACGGAGCGGGGCTGCGCAGCAGCACGGCCTGGTTCCAGTGGTGGCGGGCCGGCATCGGCATGGCGAAGAAGTCGCGCTGGAACGGCAGCAGCGGCACCTCGCCGCGCGCCGGGCCGGCGGGCCGGGCCTCGCCGGAAGGCAGGCGCTCCACGACGGCCGCGAGCTGGGCGATGGTCTGCCGCTCGAACAGCTGGCGCGGCGTGGCGCGCCAGCCGGCCAGCCGCAGCCGGGCCACGATCTGCAGGCTGAGAATGGAATCGCCGCCCAGTTCGAAGAAATTGTCGTCGCGACCCACTTCAGCGCGACCCAGCACCTCGCACCAGACGCGGCCGACGGCCTGTTCGGCATCGCCGCGCGGCGCCCCGCCCGCCTGGGCGGCAGAGGCTTCGGGCGGTTCGGGCAGCGCCTTGCGGTCCACCTTGCCGCCGGGGCCCGTGGGCAGGCGACCCAGCACGACGATGGCCGACGGCACCATGTAGTCCGGCAGGCTGCGCTCCAGGTGCGCGCGCAGGGCGCCTTCGTCCAGCGCGGCCCGTGTCGCGGGCACGGAGGCCGGCACCGGGGCGACGTAGGCGACCAGCCGCGTGCCCTGCGCGGTCTCGCGTGCCACGACCACGGTCTCGCCCACGCCCGGGGCGGCCCGCAGCGCGGCCTCGATCTCGCCCGGCTCGATGCGGAAGCCCCGCACCTTCACCTGGTGGTCCGTGCGGCCCAGGTATTCGAGTTGGCCATCCTCGCGCCAGCGCACCCGGTCGCCGGTGCGGTAGAGGCGACCGCCGCCGCCGGACGGATCGGCCACGAAGCGCTCCGCCGTGAGGCCCGGCCGGCCGCCATAGCCGCGCGCCAGGCCCGTACCGCCCAGGTACAGCTCGCCGGGCACGTGGCGCGGCACGGGCTGCAGGTCGGCATCCAGCACATGGGCCGTGCGGCCCGGCATCGGCTGGCCGATGGGCGCATAGGCCTGGGGGAAGGAGGCGAGCGCATCGACCTTCCAGAGCATGGGCGTGACCACGGCCTCGGTGGGCCCGTAGCCGTTGATGAGCAGGCGCGGCCGCAGGTGGCGGCGCACGGCGTCGAAGCCTTCGCGCGGCATCGCTTCGCCGCCGAAGGAGATCAGCTCCAGCACGGGCGCATCGCCCCCGGCCCGCCCGGCCCAGTCGGCCAGCTGCCCCAGGTAGGCCGGCGGAAAGCCCGCGTGCGTGATGCTGCGCGTGCGCAGGGCCTCCAGGGTCTCTTCGGCGGTCCAGAGGGTGTCGTCGCGCAGCACCACGGCGGCGCCGCAGGTGAGCCCGGTGAACAGCCGCTCGTGCGCGCCGTCGAAGGCGAACGAGAGGAAGTGCAGCTCGCGCGTGCCCGGCCCCATCTCGTAGCAGGCGGCGGTGTCCACGCAGTGGGCCGCGAAGGGGCCGTGCTCCACCAGAACGCCCTTGGGCAGGCCGGTGGAGCCGGAGGTGTAGATCACATAGGCCAGCTGGCGCGGGCCCACGGGCACATGAGGGCCGGTGTCGCAGGCGCCGGGTTCGTCGTCGCAGGCGATGCAGGCCACGCCGGGCGGCAGCGGGATGCGCCCCGCCAGGGCGCGTTCGGTGAGCAGCAGCGCCATGCCGCTATCGCGCGCCATGTGGGCCAGGCGCTCGGCCGGATAGGCCGGGTCCAGCGGCACGAAGGCCGCGCCCGCCTTGAGGACGGCCAGCAGGGCGGCCACCAGCTCGGGCGAGCGCGACAGGGCGACACCGATGCGCCGCTCCGGCCCGGCCCCCAGCGCAGCGATGCGGTGTGCGAGGTGGTTGGCCCGGCGGTCCAGCGCGCGGTAGCTCCAGGCGGCGTCCCCGGCCTCCACGGCCACCGCATCGGGCTGCCGCCGCGCCATGCGCTCGAACAGGCGGTGCACGGGCTCGGCATGGGGCTGCGCGCGCGGGCAATCGCCCCATTCGCGCAACTGGCGCGCCTCGCCACCGGCCAGCAGGGGCACGTCGCCCACGCACGGATCGCCCGTACCTTCCAGCACCTGCAGCACGGCCGCGAGCACGGCTTCGTAGTGGCCCGCCATGCGGCGCACCGTGCCGGCTTCGAACAGTTCGCGGGCGTAATGGAACTCGAGGCGCAGGCCACCCTGCCCGTCCTCCACCGCGCCCAGGATGAGTTCGAACTGGGCGGTCTGGCCCGGGATGTCCCAGCGCTCGAGCGCGAGACCCGGCAGGCCGGCGAGCGCGCGGTGGTCGTGCTGCTGGTAGTTGAACATCACCTGGAACAGCGGCGGCGCGGCCAGGCTGCGGCCGGGCTGCAGCGCCTCGACCAACTGGTCGAAGGGCAGGTCCTGGTGGGCCTGGGCTTCCAGGGCCGCATCGCGCACCGCGTCCAGCGCGGCGGACAGCGGCATGCGACCATCGACCTGCAGGCGCAGCACCTGGGTGTTCACGAACAGGCCGACCAGCCCTTCCGTTTCCACGCGGCCGCGGTTGGCCACCGGCACGCCCACGCGCACGTCGTGCTGCCCGCTCCAGCGGTACAGGGCCGCCTGGAAGGCCGCGAGCAGCGCCATGAACGGTGTGATGCCGCGCGCCTGCGCCGCGGAGCGCAGTGCCCGCACGCGGTCTGCGGGCAGGTCCCACGCATGCACGGCCGCCCGGTAGCGGCCGTCGGCGCGGCGCGGATGCTCCGCGGGCAGCTGCAGCACGGGCTGCTCGCCGCCCAGCCGGGCGCGCCAGTACGCGAGCTGGCGCTCTTTTTCACCGGCCTCCATCCACTGGCGCTGCCAGAGGGCATAGTCGGTGTACTGCAGCGCGGGCGAGGGTGCCGCATCGGCGCCCTCGCCCGCATGGCGGGCGCGGTAGCGCCCGGCAAAGGATTCGACCAGCACGCGCAGCGACCAGCCGTCCGACACGATGTGGTGCATGGCGACCACGAGCCGGTGCTCCTCCACACCCGTGCGCAGCAACCAGACCCGCAGCAGCGGGCCCTCGCCCAGGTCGAAGGGCGTCTCGCAGCAGGCGCGGGCGGCGGCCTCGGCGCGGGCGCACCGCTCGGGCTCGGGCAGGTCCGACAGGTCGATCCGGTGCACGCCGAACTCCACGGACGGCAGCACCTGCTGGTGGGGATGCCCTTCGGCATCGGCGCGGAAGACGGTGCGCAGTGCGGCATGCCGTGCGATCACGTCGCGCCAGGCGGCCTCCAGCGCGGGCACGTCGAGGGCGCCCCGCAGCACGAACGCCCCGGTGATGTGGTAGGCCGAGCCCTGCGGCTCCATCTGCCACAGGAACCACTGGCGCATCTGCGCGTACGACAGCGGGGCCTGGGTGGCCTCCGCCTCACCGTCCTGTAGCTCGCGCGGCAGGATGGGGAACTGGCCCATCGTGAGCCCCTCTTCACGCATCTTCGCGTAGGCGGCGCGGCGCTGCGCATCGGTCAGCCGCATGAAGCGCCGCGCCATCCGGGCCTGGGGGGAAAGTGCATCCATATCGCTCATCCGGCCATCTCCATATCGTCGAGGAAAGCATCGAGGCGCGACAGCGCGTCCGCCACGAGGCGCTGCGGGCGGGCGGCTTCCACGCACTGCGCCAGGTCCGCCAGCACGGGGTGCAGGAAGACGTCCCGCACCGAAATCTCGGCCTGCAGGCCCGAGCGCACGCGGGCGACGAGCTGCATGGCCATCAGCGAATGGCCGCCCTGGGCGAAGAAGTGGTCCGCACGGCCGGCGCGCGGCAGCGCCAGCAGTTCACACCACATGCGCGCCAGCGCCTCCTCCACCTCGCCCTGCGGCGCGGTGTAGGCCGCAGTGGAAGCGGGCTGCAGCGAGGGCAGCGCCTTGCGGTCCACCTTGCCGTTGGCGTTCAGCGGCAGGGCCGGCAACACCGCGATCTGCGAGGGCACCATGGCCTCGGGCAGTTCCGCGGCGAGCAGCGCACGCAGCGCCTCGCCGTCGAGCACGGCATCCGCCTGCGGGCTGCAGTACGCCACCAGGGCCGTGCCCGCGGGCGTGGATGCGGCCACCGCCACGGCCTCGCGCACGCCGGGCGAGGCCAGCAGGCGCGCCTCGATCTCGCCCAGCTCGATGCGCTGGCCGCGGATCTTCACCTGGTGGTCCAGCCGCCCCAGGTATTCCAGGGCGCCATCCCCGCGCCAGCGCACGAGATCGCCCGTGCGGTAGAGCCGCGCACCCGCTTCGAACGGGTCGGCCACGAAACGTTCGGCCGTGAGGCCCGGCCTGGCGGCGTACCCGCGCGCGAGCCCGGCGCCGCCCAGGAACAGCTCGCCCGCCGCACCCGCCGGGACGGGCTGCATCGCGGCATCGAGCACGTGGGTGCGCAGCCCGGCGATGGGCCGGCCGATCGGCACGGGGCCGCGCTCCTGC
Source organism: Paracidovorax avenae (assembly GCA_003029925.1). GTDB lineage: Bacteria > Pseudomonadota > Gammaproteobacteria > Burkholderiales > Burkholderiaceae_C > Paracidovorax > Paracidovorax avenae_A. Next base: position 4,189,012 of record CP028296.1, read on the forward strand.
GCATGGCATGTCCAGTGCGTGACGTCGATGGCGGCCTCCGTCGGGCCGTAGAGGTTGTAGAGCGCCGCGCCGGGCAGCCGCTCCAGCACCTGGCGGCGCGCCTCGGCCGGCAGGGCCTCGCCGCTGCACACGATGCGCCGCACGCTGGCGCAGGCGCCCGCGTCCAGTTGCGCCAGCAGGGCCTGCAGCATGGAGGGCACGAAGTGCAGCGTCGTCACCGCATGCCGCTGGATGAGCGCCTGCAGCTCCGCGGGCTCGCGGTGCGCGCCGGGGGGCGCCACCGCCAGGCGTGCACCCACGGCGAGCGGCCAGAAGAATTCCCACACCGACACGTCGAAGCCGAACGGCGTTTTCTGCAGCACCGTGTCGCCGGGGCCCAGGCCGTAGGCCTGCTGCATCCACGCGATCCGGTTCGACAGCGCGCCGTGGCGGTTGGCTGCGCCCTTGGGCCGGCCGGTGGAGCCGGAGGTGTAGATCACGTAGGCCAGGTGCTCGGGATGCAGTGCCACGGGCGGGCATGCGGCTTCCTCAGCGTCACCCGGCAGTGCATTCTCCAGCGGCAGCAGGACCACGGGCTGCGCCATCTCCGACGGCAGGCAGGCGCGGTGGGCGGCATCGGTCAGCACCAGCGCCGGAGCGCAGTCGCCGACCATGTAGGCGATGCGGTCCGCCGGCAGTTCGGGGTCGAGCGGCACGTAAGCGCCGCCGGCCTTCAGCACGGCGAGCAGCGCCTCCACCATGTCCGTGCCGCGGGCGAGTGCCACGCCCACCAGCGTCTCCGGGCCCACGCCGCCGGCGCGCAGCCGCTGCGCGAGGCGGCTGGTGCGTGCGTCGAGCTGCGCATACGTCCATTCGCGGTCACCGGACACCAGGGCGGGCGCATCGGGCGTGAGCGCCGCCTGGCGCTCGAACATCCGGTGCACGGGCAGGTCCATCGCCACGGCGTCCCCGCCCGCAGACCATGCCCGCAGGCGCGCGCGCTCGGCATCGCCGAGCATGGCGACTTCGCCGACGGGGCGCCCGGGATCATGGGCCAGCGCATCCAGCATGCGTTCGTAATGGCCGGCGATTTCCGCCATTTCCTGCGGTGTGAACTTCGCCGCGTCGTAGCGGAAAGCGGCGAGCAGCCCGCCCCCGGGGTTTTCCATGGTCTCCAGCGTGAGCCCGAACGGCGCCGCGCGCAGCCCGGGATCGACGCGGCGCACGGCCAGCCCTGGCCAGCCCGCCAGGGGCCGGCCGCCCTCGCCCAGGTGGTTGAACATGCACTGGAACAGTCCGCCGCCTTCGTGGCCGCGCTCGGGCCGCAATACCTGCGCGACGTGCTCGAACGGCAGGTCCTCGTGCTCGCGGGCTTCCAGCGCGGTCGCATGCACCTGCGCCAGCAAGGCGGAGAGCGGCATCTGCGGCGCGGGCCGCGCCTGCATCACCACCGTGTTGATGAAGACGCCGGCCATGTCGGCGGTCTCCGGCCGGTTGCGTCCCGCCACGGGCACGCCCACGCGCTGCACGGCATGCCCGGCATGGCGGAACAGCACCGCATGGAAGGCCGCCAGCAGCACGCAGAACAGCGTGGTGCCGTGCGCGCGGGCACGATGGCGCAGCGCCTGCGCCAGCGGGGCGGGCACGGCCAGCAGGTGCTGCGCGGCCACGGTCTCCGGTGCCGAAGGCGATTGCAGCGCCGGGGCCGCGGTGCCCCGGCCGATCTGCAGCACGGGCGCCTCCTCCGCGAGCTGCCGTGTCCAGTAATCCCGGTGCCGTGCGGCCTCCGGCCCCTGCAGCCACTGGCGCTGCCAGACCGCGAAATCGACGTAGCGCAGCGCCGGGGGCGCATCGGACGGCGCACGGCCTTCCAGCGCATCCGCATAGCCCCGCGCCCATTCGTCGAGGATGCGCTCCACCGTCCAGGCATCGGAGGCGATGTGGTGCATCATGAACAGCAGCCGGTGCTCCCGCGGGCCCAGCCGCGCGAGCGCGCAGCGCAGCAGCGGGCCGCGGCGCAGGTCGAAGGGCTCCGCGCACACCTCGCGCGCCAGCGCCTCCAGCCGGGCATCGCGCCCGGCAGGCGCCAGCCCCGAAAGATCGGTGCAGGGCAGCGGGACTTCCCGCGCGGGCTCCACGCGCTGCCAGGGTGTGCCATCGTCGCCTTCGCCGAAGACGGTACGCAGGCCCGCGTGCCGCCGCACCAGGGCCTGCAGCGCCGCATGCAGGGCGGCGGCGTCGAGCGTGCCTTCGAAATCCAGCGCGCCACCCACGTGGTAAGCCGTATTGCCGGGGTCCATGCGCCAGAGGAACCACTGGCCCTGCTGGGCCCAGGACAGGGGCGCCTCGGCCCCTTCCGGCACGCCGCTGCGCGGCAGCGCGTCCAGGGCGGGCGCAGGGGCCGGCTCCGCCCCGCCAGCAGCAGAGGGCCGGCCGCCCAGCCGCTGGCGCAGCAGCGCCTGCTGTTCGGGAGAAAGGCGCGCGCGGCGCTCGGAAAGAAGAGGACTGTCGCTCATGTCAATCGGCCTGCAGGGAAACGGAAGAAGTTGCGGCGCCGCGCTCGATGTCCTCGATGAGCCGCAGCTCCACGAGCTGCGCCAGGTCGGCGATGCGCGGGGCCTTGAAAAAGGCCGCGGGGTGGATGTCCACCGCATAGGCCTTGCGTACGCGGGCCAGCAGGCGGATCGCCAGCAGGGAGTCACCGCCCAGCTCGAAGAGGTTGTCGTCGGCGCCGATGCCATCGATGCCCAGGGCCTCGGTCCACAGCGCCGCGAGGTTGTCCTCCAGCTCGCCCTCCGGCGCGCGGTAGGGCGTGGACAGCACCGGGCGGGGGTGCGCGGTGCCCCCGGAAGGCGCCGGCGGCGGCGCGGCCTCCAGCGCATCCACGAGACCGTCCAGCGGGCGCAGGCGCTGCGCGAGCGGCGTGACCGACACCAGCGTCTGCGGCTGCAGCGGCCCGTTCACCACCCGGTCGAACACCTCCATGCCCGTGCGCTCGTCCAGGCCCATGCCCTCGGGCACGTCCATGTCGGCACCGGCGCCCACGTCGCGCCAGGCATCCCAGTTGACCGAGAACACCGGCCACGGGCTGTCGCGCCGGCTGGCGGTGGCGAAGGCGTCGAGCCAGGCGTTGGCGGCCGCGTAGTCGCTGCGGCCCAGTCCCCCGACCCAACTGGCGACGGACGAGCACAGCAGCACGAAATCCACCGGCTCGCCGCGCAGGGCGTCCACCATGGCCAACGTGCCCTGCGTCTTCGCGGCGAAGGCGGCCTCCACCTCCGCCCGCGTGCGGGTGGCCAGCATGCCGCCGCCCGGCTCCATCACGGCATGCACCACACCGTTCACGCCGCCGAAGCGCGCATGCACGGCCTGCAGCGCGCCGCGCCACTGCGCCGCATCGGTGACGTCGGCCGCCACCGCCATCCACTCGATGCCGTCCGCATCCATCGCCTGCAACTGCACGAGCCTGCGGCGCTGGGCGGCGGGCAGGTCCGCCTGCGCGAGCAGGCCCTCCCATTCCCCGCGCGGCGGCAGCGGCGTGCGCCCCAGCAGCACCAGCCGCGCGCCATGGCGCCGGCCCAGGTGCCGCGCCAGCGCGAGGCCGACGCTGCCCAGGCCGCCCGTGACCAGCACCACGCTGCCCTGCCGCAGGCGCTGCGCGCAGGCCGCGGGTGCAGGAACCGGCTCATAGGTCTTCACCCAGCGCTGCGCACCGCGCCAAGCCACGCAGAACTCTTCGGGCGGGCACGCCGGCTCGCCCGCCAGCGCTTCGGCCAGTTGCGCCTCGGCGACGCTGCCGGCGTTCGGCACCAGCACATCCACCACGCGGCAGGCGATGCGCGGCATTTCCTGGCCCAGGACGCGCGCCAGGGCCGCCACCGTGGCCTGGCCGGGCTCCAGCGGCTCGTTGCCGGCCACTTCCTCGGCCCGGTCGATCACGACGGTGAGCGACAGCGGCTCGTCCCGGCCCGTGTCCTCGCGGCCCTGGGCCAGGGCCAGGAGGCTGAAGTAGCCACGCTCCCAGTCCTCCCCCAGCCCCCAGAAATGGAAGGCATGCGTCACCGGCCCGAGCGCGCGCCAGAGCACGGCATGGTCGGCGCGCTCCTCCGGCCGCAGCGCGAAGCCGCCACTGCCCTCGTCCCTGAAGCCGTCGGCCGCTGCCACTTGCACCACGCGCGCTCCGCGCTCCGCCAGGCGCTGTGCCAGGCGCTCCGCGAGCGGCAGCCCCGCGCCGCCCAGCAGCAGCACCGTATCGCCCGGACCGGGCCCCGCGGCCTGCGGCACCGCGCCGCTGCGCTGCCACGCGGGCAGGTAATAGAGCCCCTGCGGCTGCGCCGCGGATGCATCGCCCTGCGGTCGCGGCGCACCGGCCTCCACCCAGAATCGCTGGCGCTGGAACGGATAGGTGGGCAGCGGCACGTTCCGGCGCCGGACGCCGTCGCGCGTGGCGGGCCAGTCGATCTCCACCCCCGCCGTCCACAGGCCGGCCAGGGCCTGGGCCAGTTGCTGCGCGTCGCGGTCCCGCTGCTGCGGATGGGCCAGGCTGGCCCAGATGCCGGCGGCCGTTGCCGCCTGTGCATGCCGCCGCGCGAGCCCCGCCATGGACTCGCCGGGCCCCGCCTCCAGCACCACGCGCCCCGGCCGCGCGAACACCGCGTCCAGCCCCCCGTGGAAACGCACGGTGCCACGCAGGTGCCGTCCCCAGTAGGCAGGGCTCATGGCCTCTTCGGCGGTGATCGGCCGGCCGGTGACGTTGGAGAGAAAAGGAATGCGCGGCGCATGGCGCGGCACCGCGGCGATGCGCCGCTCCAGTTCCGCCACGATGGGCTCGACCATGCGCGAATGCATGGCCACGGCCACATGCAGCCGGCGGGGCGCATGGCCCTGCGCGCGCAGCGCCTCTTCCGCCGCCCCGATCGCGGCGGGCGGGCCGGATAGCACGCAGAGCGCATCGCCGTTCACGGCGGCCAGGTCGCAGCCGAGGGCCTGCAGCGGGGCGATCCCCGCCTCCGGCAATGGCACGGCCGTCATCGCGCCTGCGGGAAGGCCGGCCATGAGCCGGCTGCGCCAGATCACGATGCGCATCGCGTCCTCGGCCGCGAAGACGCCGGCCAGGCAGGCCGCGACATACTCGCCCAGGCTGTGGCCCAGCATCAGCGCAGGCCGCACGCCGCACGACATCCACCACCGCGCGATCGCGTATTCCACCGCGAACAGCGCGGGCTGCATCCACTCGACACGCCCGAGCCGTTCGGCAGCTTCGGCCTCCTGGCCGGGCGCGGAATGGATCAGCGCCCGCAGGTCCATCCCGGTCTCCTGCCGCAGGACGGCGGCGCATGCGTCCAGCGCCTGCCGGAACACCGCACTGCGCCGGTCGAGCCCCTGCGCCATGCCGGTGTGCTGCGCGCCGGAGCCGGGAAACAGGAACACCACCTCCGGCGCGGTGGCCGGCACGCGCCGGGGCGCGGGCAGCGGGGCCTCCAGCCGCTGCGCCGCCAGGGCGGGTTCGTGCGCCGCCACGGCCGTCCGCCAGGCCCAGGCCCGGCGGCCGCACTGCAGGGTGTGCGCGATGTCCGCCAGCGCATCGGGAGCCGCACCGCGCAGGTGGGCGGCCATCTGCGCGCGGGATGCGTGCAGCGCGGCCTCGGTGCGCGCCGACAGCGGGAGCACCTCCCACTCCGGCTCCGGAACGCCCCCTGTGCCCTCCCTGCCCTGCCCTGCCTGATCGTCCACGGAACGGCCCGCGCGCGGCATCGGCGGCGGCGCCTCTTCCAGCACCACGTGCACGTTCGTGCCGCCGATGCCGAACGAACTCACGCCCGCGCGGCGCGGGAAGGCGCCCCGGGGCCATGGGGCCGCTTCGGTGTTGACGTAGAAGGGGCTGGACGCGAAATCGATGCGCGGGTTCGGCTGCCGGCAGTGCAGGCTCGGCGGCAGCTGCGCGTGCTTCAGGGCCATGGCGGCCTTGATGAGCCCCGCCACGCCCGCCGCCGCGTCCAGGTGGCCGATGTTGGTCTTCACGGAGCCGACCGCGCAGAAGCCGCGCCGATCCGTGTCCGCGCGGAATGCCTGCGTGAGCGCGGCCATTTCGATGGGATCGCCCAGTACCGTGCCCGTGCCGTGCGCCTCCACATAGCCGATGGTGTCGGCCGAGACGCCCGCGACGAGCTGCGCCGCGCGGATCACCTCGGCCTGTCCGTCCACGCCGGGCGCGGTGAAGCCGACCTTGGCCGCGCCGTCGTTGTTGGCCGCGCTGCCCTTGATGACGGCATGCACCGTGTCGCCGTCGCGCAGCGCGTCCTCCAGCCGCTTGAGCGCGACCACGCCCACGCCACTGCCGATCACCGTGCCCCCGGCATCGGCATCGAACGCTCGGCAATGCCCGTCGGGCGACAGGATCGCGCCGGCCTGGTAGCGGTAGCCGCCCTGCTGCAGCAGGTTCAGCCACACGCCGCCTGCCAGCGCCATGTCGCATTCGTGGCCCAGCAGCGACTGGCAGGCCATGTGCACGGCCACCAGCGATGTGGAACACGCCGTCTGCACGCTCACGGCCGGGCCGCGCAGGTCCAGCTTGTAGGCCACGCGGGCGCAGAGCGAGCTGGGCGCATTGGCGCCCATCAGGCCGAGCACGTCGGCGATGCCCGAGCCCGCGTCCAGCCCGGCCGCGGGCAGCAGGTGGCGCATGAGGTACACGCCCGGCCCTTCGCCGCCGTAGACGCCCACCTTGCCCTCCCAGCGCGCCGGATCGCAGCCGGCATGCTCCAGGCAGGCCCAGGCGCTTTCCAGGAACAGCCGCTGCTGCGGATCGAGCTGCTCGGCCTCGCGCGGCGTGAAACCGAAGAACTCCGCGTCGAAACGGTCGAACCCGTCGAGCGGCACGCCCGCCTTCACGTAGTCGGGATCACGGCGCAGTGCCTCGGGCACGCCCAGGGCCTCGAGTTCCGCTTCCGAGTAGGTCTTGACGGAGTCCAGGCCGTCGCGGATGCGCTGCCAGAAGGTTTCGACATCCGGCGCGCCGGGAAACCGCCCCGCCATGCCGACGATCGCGATCTCCAGCCCGCTCGGTGCCTGCGAAGAGATCATGGGAGAGTCGATGGGTGCATTCATTCCCGGGCTCCTTGAAGATGCGCGCGGCGCTGCAACAGCGCAGCCCGCTGCCGGCGCGCGCGGTCGTCGGCAGCATGTGGCGCGGCGGATGCGCCGGACTGCGCAGGGCCGCCCTCCCCTTCGCGCTCCTCCGCGGCCTGGTCGATGCGGCGCGCGAGCGATTCCACCGTGGGGTGCTGGAACAGGTCCACCAGCGCGAGCCGGCAGCCCCACTCGTCCTCCAGCCGGCGGTGGGCACGCACCAGCAGCAGCGAGTGGCCGCCCAGGTCGAAGAAGTTGTCCTGCAGGCCCACCGACGGCACGCCCAGCAGCTCGCTCCACAGCGCCGCCAGCCGGTGCGCCGTGCTGCCCTGCGGCGCCGCGGCGCCGGTGTCCATGCCTGCCGCAGGCGCCGGATCGGGCAGCGCGGCCCGGTCCACCTTGCCATTGGCATTGAGCGGCAGCGCATCCAGCACCACGATGGCGCGCGGCACCATGTAGCCGGGCAGCCGCTGCGCCAGCGCCGCGCGCAGCGCCACGGCGTCCCCCGCACCCGCCACGTAGGCCACCAGCGACTCGGCTCCCGCAGCGCCGCGCACCACGGCCACCGCATCCTTCACGCCGGCCTGGGAGCGCAGCGCCGATTCGATCTCGCCCAGCTCGATCCGCAGGCCGCGCAGCTTCACCTGGTGGTCGATGCGCCCCAGGTATTCGATCTGCCCTTCGGCATTCCAGCGCACCCAGTCACCGGTGCGGTACAGGCGCCCGCCCGCCCCTTGCGGATCGGCCACGAAGCGCTCGGCCGTCAGCCCCGGCTGGCCCAGGTAGCCGCGCGCCAGCAGGGCCCCGCCGATGTAGAGCTCGCCGGCCACGCCCTGGGGCACCGGCTGCAGCTGCGCATCGAGCACCCAGGCCTGGGTTTCGCTGATGGGCCGCCCGATGGGCACGGGCCCGGCCTCGTCGCGGCAGGTCCAGCGGGTGACGTGGATCGTCGTTTCCGTGGGGCCGTAGAGGTTCTGCAGCGTGGCGCCCGGCAGGCGCCGCAGGGCCTCGCGCTGCAGGGTCTCGGGCATCGCCTCGCCCCCGCAGATCACGTGCCGCAGGCGGGTGCGGTGCTCGATGCCCGGATGGTCCAGGAAGGCCCGCAGCATGGACGGCACGAAGTTCAGCGTGGTGACCTGGTGGCGCTCGATCAACTGCACGATGTGCTCCGGATCGCGGTGCGCCCCTGGCGGCGCCACCAGCAGGCGGGCGCCGGCCGTGAGCGGCCAGAAGATTTCCCAGCACGACACGTCGAAACCGAAGGGCGCCTTGTGCAGCACCGTGTCCGACGCGGCCAGCCCGTAGGTACCCTGCATCCAGGCCATGCAGGTGTGCAGCGCCGCGTGGCGCACGGCCACGCCCTTGGGCCGCCCCGTGGAACCCGAGGTGTAGATGACATAGGCGAGTTGCTCGCCGTGCACCGCGATGCCGGGGTTCTCCGCATCGCCGGGCACTTCGTCCTGCAGGCCTTCCACGCCGATCACCCGCACGCCCGGCAGCGCGGGCACCTGCCCGGCCGTCGCCGCATGCGACAGCACCCAGGCTGCGCCGCTGTGCTCCAGCATGTCGCCCAGCCGCCCGGCCGGCAGCTCGGGGTCCAGCGGCAGGTAGGCGCATCCCGCCTTCATCGCCGCCAGCATGCCCACGATCATCTCCACCGAGCGCTGCATGCAGATACCCACCAGCGACTGCGCCCGCAGCCCCTCGCGCAGCAAATGGCGCGCAAGGCGGTTGGCCCGCACGTTCAGTTCCCCATAGCCGATGGCTTCGTCGCCGAACAGCAGCGCCGTGGCCTGCGGCTGGCGCGCGGCATGCGCCTCCAGCTGCTGGAAGACGGGCACGGGCGGGCTCTCGCGGTGGTCGTTGCGGCTCCATGCGTCCAGCTGCGCGCGCTCGGCGGGCGCAAGCCACTCCACCGCGCCCGCCGGCTGCTCCGGGCCCTCGGCCATCGCCTGCATCAGGGCCAGGAAATGGCCGGCCAGCCGCCCGATGGTGGCAGGCTCGAACAGCTCGCCCGCATACACCCAGGTGAGCGACAGCGCCCCGGTGCCGCGCTCGCGCGCCTCCAGCACCAGCTCGAACTGCGCCTGCGGCCCCTGCAGCGGCTCGGCCCGCACGGCGAGCCCCGGCACCGCCTGCAACAGCCGATCGTCTTCGGCCAGGTGGTTGAGCATGACCTGGAACAGGGGGCTCGCGCCCGCGCTGCGCTCCGGCCGCAGCGCCTCCACCAGCCGGTCGAAAGGCAGCTCCTGGTGGGCCTGGGCCCCGAGCACCATCTCCCGCGCATCGCGCAGCACGCCGAGCAGCGTGGCCTGGGGCCCCACCGCGCCCGGCAGCACCAGGGTGTTCACGAAAAGGCCGACCAGCCCGTCCACGCCGGGCACGCCCCGCTGCGCCACCGCCGCGCCGACGCGCACGCGCGGCTGGCCCGTGTACCGGGACAGCAGCACCTGCAAGGCCGCCAGCAGCACCATGAAGGAGGTCGCGCCCTCGCGCGCCTGCAGCGCGCGCAGGCCCTGCACCACCGCCGCCGGCACCTCGAAGGCATGGCGGCGCGCCGTATAGGACGCGCGCGGCGGGCGCGGATGGTCCGGCCGCACCTCGCAGGGCGTCGCGTGCCAATGGGCCAGCCGCTCCCGCCACCACGCCCACTGCCGCTCGCCTTCGCCGGCTTCCAGCCGGCCGGCGGCCCAGGCCGCGTAATCGATGTACTGCAGCTGCGGCATGCTCCGCGCGGCCAGGCCCTGGCGGCGCGCACCATAGGCCTCCAGCCACTCGGCGGCCCAGAGCTGCATCGATGCGCCGTCCGAGAGGATGTGGTGCATCACCACGGCGAGCACATGCGTGCGCGCATCCAGGCGCAGCAGCGCCACGCGCCACGGCGGGCCCTGCAGCAGATCGAAGGGCCGGGACTGCAGCGCGTCCAGCCGCTCGCGCACGGCATCGTCGCGCTCCGAGCACGCGGTGCGGCCGAGGTCCGCCACCTCGAACGCGATCGCCGGCATCTCCTCCACGCGCTGGAACGGCACGCCATCCGGGCCTTCGCCGAACACGGTGCGCAGCGACGCCTGCCGCCGCGCCACGTCCTCCAGCGCGGCCTGGGCCGCAGCGGCATCGAACTCCCCGTCGATCCACAGCGCCGCGCCCACGTGGTAGGCAGCCTCCGCGGGCGCCAGCTTCCAGAGGAACCACTGGCGCGCCTGGGCATGCGACAGCGGACGGTTCCCGCCGCGCAGGGCCGGCGGCAATGGCTCCACGGCGCTCACGACCGCACCGGCGCTGGCACTGCCCGCGGGCGCCGCAGCCATGGCCGCGCGCAGGGCCTCCACGCAAGCACCCAGCCGCGGATGGTCGAACAGCACGCGCGGCGCGAACGCCACGCCGAAGCGCTGCGCGATGCGCGCCGCCGCCTGGGTGGCCGCGAGCGAATTGCCGCCCAGCACGAAGAAATGCGAGTGGCGGTCCAGCGCCTGCGGCGCCGCGGTGCGCAGCACGTCCTGCCAGATGCCCGCCACCTCGGATTCGAGCGCATCCAGAGCGCCGCCGCCAGACTCGGCGGCCTCCTGCGGCCCGCCGCGCACGAAGCGCCCCCACTCGTAGATGGCGTAGGCATCGGCGCTGCGCTCCACCCAGGCCGCGCGGCAGGCGCTGCGCTGCAACTTGCCGCTGGTCGTCTTGGGCAGTGTGCCGGGCTGCAGCAGCAGCACGACCGACAGCGGCTCGCCCACCGCCTCGCTCACGGCCGCGCTCAGGGCCTCCACCAGCGCCTGCGGCGGCACCAGTTTCTGCATGCCGCGCGACACTTCCACCGCCGCGCCGATGCCTTCGGCCTGCGCCCCCTGCACCGGGAACACGGCCACGCGGCCCTTGCGCACCGCCTCCACCTCGGCCTCGATGGCCCGCTCCACGTCCTGCGGATAGACGTTGTGGCCGCGCAGGATGATCAGGTCCTTGGTGCGCCCGGTCACGACCAGTTGCCCCTCATGCAGGAAGCCCAGGTCGCCCGTGCGCAGCCAGCGCCGGCCGCCATGCTCCACGAAGGTGGCGGCCGTCGCCTCCGGCTGGCCCCAGTAGCCCGCCGCCACGCTGGGCCCGCTCGCCCAGACCTCCCCCACGCAGCCCGCGTCGGCGGGGGCGAGCGATGCCACGTCCATGATCTGCACGGCATGCCCGCTCGCCGGGCCACCGCAGCCCACCAGCAGCGGCCCCGTGCCCGCATCGCCGGGTTCCGCCGCGCCCACGGCCAGCGCCTGCGCGGAAAAACCCCGCGCCCACAGGCCCTGTCCGGGGCGCACGCCGGTCACATACAGCGTCGCCTCGGCCAGGCCATAGCAGGCATGCACCGCGCCTGCGCGGAAACCCTGCGCAGCGAAACGCTCGGCGAAGGCCGCCATGGTGTCGGCCCGCACGGGCTCCGCCCCGCTGTAGGCCACGCGCCAGTGCGACAGGTCCAGCCCCCGGGCCTGCGCGTCGCTGATGCGCTCCAGGCAGAGGCGGTACGAGAAGTCGGGCCCGCCGCTGACCGTGCCGCGGTAGCGCGACACCAGCTCCAGCCAGCGCGCGGGCCGCTCCAGGAAGTAGCGCGGCGACACCAGCACCAGCGATGCCCCGCAATAGAGCGGCTGCAGCAGTCCCCCGATCAGGCCCATGTCGTGGAACAGCGGCGCCCACGAAACGAAGCGGTCCTCCGGCCCCGTTGCCATGCCCTCCTGGATGGCGCGCTCGTTGGCCATCAGGTTGCCGTGCGTCACCATCACGCCCTTGGGATGCCCCGTGGAGCCGGACGTGTACTGCAGGAAGGCCAGGTCATCGTCCGCCGGTTCGTGCGTGCGCCAGGTGCCGGCGAGCGCCAGGTCCACCGCATCGCCCGCGATCACCTCCAGGCCGGGGAAGCCGGCGCGCACCATCGCCTCCCACTCCGTCGTGGTCAGCACGCAGGCCGCGCCGCAGTCCCGCGCGATGCCCTGCAGCCGCGCCAGGTGCTGGGGCCGCTGCGATTCCGGCGGGAACACCGGCACCGCGACGATGCCGCTGTGAAAGCACGCCAGCATGCTGGCGGCATAGTGCTCGTCGTTGTCCTGCAGCACCAGCGCGCGGTCGCCCGGGGCGAACCGCTGTTGCAGCCGCGCGGCCAGGGCGTGCACGCGGCGCGCGAACTCCGCATAGGTCAGCGCCACTTCGCGCCGGCCGCCCTGCGGCTCGTCCACCACCGTCAGCCAGACCGCGTCCGGCCGCTCATCCGCCAGCGTGCGCAGCCGCTCGACGAAATGGCGCGGCGCCGCCGCCTCCGCGCCCAGGGCCGCGGACAGTGCAGGATCCTTCGCGTTCATGCGCCCGCTCCCAGGTTGCCGTGGGGCCGTGCCATGGCCACCACCACCTTGCGCGGCCCCTTGAAGGGCGCGCGCGCATGGGCCGCCAGCATGTTGTCCAGCATCACCACGTCGCCCTTCTCCCAGGGGAAGGACACGGTCTCGGCGTCCAGCACGGCGCGCACCTCGTCCATCAGCGCGTCGGGCATGGGCGATCCATCGGCGAAGAAGGTGTTGCGAGGCACGTTGTCGATGCCCAGCACCTCCTCCAGCACTTCGCGCTCTTCCGCGTCGCGCGCGGAGATGTGGAACAGGTGGGCCTGGTTGAACCACACGGTCTCGCCCGTGACGGGGTGGACCTCGATGCCCTGGCACAGCTGCCGCGTGCGCAGCCCGCCGTCGTCCTTCCACTCCCAGGCAATGCCTGCCTTCGCGCAGAACGCCTCCACCGCGTCGCGGCGGTCCGTGTTGAACACCTTCTGCCAGGGCACGTCCATTTCGCCGAAATTGCGCACGTACAGCACCCCGGGCTCGAAGAGGCGGCGGATGCGCTCGGGCATGCGGCGGTAAATGGCCCGGCTGTCCGCGATCGGCGTCTCTCCCCCTTCCGGCGCCGCCGTCACGCAGTGGAACCAGATGCGCATGGGCCACTCGCGCGTGTAGGCCTGCTCGTTGTGCAGGGGAATGGTCTGGTGCGCGGGATACTCCGTGGAGGTATAGACCCCCGCCCCGGTGGAGGCCTCCACGGCCGAGCGCGGCGTCGAGGCGAACTCGTACTTCAGCAGCGGATCGCCGAAGGCCGCCGCGAACTGCTGGAAGGTCTCCACGGCCGGCACGTCGAACCCGCGCAGCAGCACCCCGCCCACAGCCGGCAGCGCCTCCTCGATGCGGGGACGCAGGCGGCCGAAGGCATCGAGCAGCCCCTCCCCGGGCCGGTTCGGCGTGATCAGCAGGGGCAGTTCGGACCCTTCGGGCGCCTGGCGCCTGAATTGCATCGGCATTTCATTCATGTGGAACTCCTCGTGCGCGCAAAGGCGCTGCCAGCCCGCGGCGCCGAAGGCAGCGCGGGAAACCAGAAAAGGAAGCAGGAAAAAAGGGTGGCCGCGGTCAGGCGGTGGCCGCCAGGGGCTGCGCGCCGCGCGTCGCCCCCGGCGCCGTCATGCGCGCGGCCAGGGTCCGCAGGAAGCGGTCCTCCTCCTCGCGCAGGAAAAAGTGCCCGCCGCCAAACCAGTCCAGGGTCGACGGGCCGCGCGTCTCGCGCGCCCAGGCCTGCAGCTCGGCCGCGGCGATGCGGTCGGCACGCCCGCCGAAGATGTGGACGGGGCAGGACAGCGGCGCCGCGCCGTCCGCGCACGCCAGGTCCTGCGGCCGGCGGAAGCCGTGGCACAGGCGGTAGTCCGCCCGCAGCACGTCGAGCGTGATGCGCAGCAGCTCAGGCTCGGCGAACACCGCCTCCGGCGTGCCGCCCTGCTCGCGCAGGTCCGCGATGAGGCGCGCATCGTCCAGCGGCTCCGCATAGCGCTCGCCACTGCGCAGCGCGGGCGCGGCGCAGCCCGACACGGCCAGTGCCGCAGGCATGGCACCGCCCAGGGTTGCCAAGCGGCAGGCGACGCCATAGGCGAGCAGCGCCCCCATGCTGTGGCCGAAAAGCGCGAACGCGGCGCCACCGGCGGCGCGCAGGCAGCCTTCCGCCAGCGGGCCGACGAGATCGGCATACGACCGCGCGAACGGCTCGCCCATGCGCGCGCCGCGGCCGGGCAGCTCCACCGGCACCACCCGCAACCCGGGGGGCAGGCGCCGCTGCCAGCGCAGGTACATCGTCGCGCTCGCGCCCGCACAGGGCAGGCACAGCAGCACCAGGTCCGCGTCGCTCGCCATGGCCATCGCCGTCAGGCCGCCGCGGCGGTGGAACCTTCTGCCGCGGCCCCGGCGTCCTGCTGCGCCATCCAGTCGCGCAGCGACTTCGGCCGCATGTCGGTCCAGGCGCCGTCCACGTAGGCCACCACGGTCTTCTTGTCGCCGCGCACGCCGTCCACGGCCTTCCAGCCTTCTGGCACGGCTTTCCAGTGGGGCCAGATCGAATACTGTTCCTCGTGGTTGATCAGGACGATGAAGGTTTCGTCCTCGCGGTCGAAGCAGCTCGTTGACATCGGTGCATCCCTTGTGCGGTTGAACATCCAGCCCCGCCGCGCGGCTCCCGACGAGGGGAGCGCATCCGGGCGGGCCTGCCTTCACAAGACGGTTGGCGGGGCCATCTGTTCATCGCGGCCTGCACCCGGGGCTGCTGCGGCACGTTTCAGGAATGCCCGTCGCCATCGTCCGTGCGGCGCGGCACCCTGCCGGCCAGCCGCCACAGCTGCGCGGCCTCCTCGTAGCGCTGGCGGTGCAGGGGATCCGCCTGCAGCCACGCGGCCAGCCCGGCGCGAGCGGCCTCGTCGAATGTCTCGCGGTCGAATTCACGCTGGACCCAGGTCCAGGCCGCGTCCCATACGGGATCTTCATCGGGGGAAGCAGTCATGCGCCGAGCCTAGCGCATCCCGACAGTAACGCCGCACGGGCAGCCTGCCCCCCGCTATGGCCGCCGTCAGCCCGGTCGGCGCGCCGCGCGGAGCCGCGCCGGGGTCACTGCCCCGGCATCATGTGGACACGGCAGCGCGCCACGGCCTTCGCCGCTTCCGCGATCAGGCCGTTCACCAGCCCCAGCGCGCAGCCCAGGCGTTCGGCGATCTGGCGCTGCGTGAGGCCCTCGATGCGGTAGAGCTCGAACACCATGCGCGTGCGCGGCGGCAGCTGCGAGAGCACCTCGTCGATCGCGTGGATCACCTGCTGCTCGCACA
This sequence comes from Paracidovorax avenae, assembly GCA_003029925.1. GTDB lineage: Bacteria > Pseudomonadota > Gammaproteobacteria > Burkholderiales > Burkholderiaceae_C > Paracidovorax > Paracidovorax avenae_A. Next base: position 4,204,265 of record CP028296.1, read on the forward strand.
TGTGGCGGTCGGGAGAGCGATGGCACGGCACGTCGATGGCCTCCACGTCCACGTCGAAGGTGCGGTAGCTCGCCTCCACGCGGTGCCTGCGGCAATAGTCCAGCGCCAGGTTGCGCACCACCTGGCAGCAGTAGCCGATGGGCCGTTCCGCGACGCGCCCCGGCCCTTCCGCGAGCTTCAGGTAGGCGTCCTGCACCACATCGTCCGCCAGGTCCTCGGTATTGACGATCTGCCGGGCCACGCGCCACAGCTGCGCACGGTGGGCGACGAATACATCGGCCAGGGAGGGTTCGGACAAGGGCAAGAAGGACATAGGCATCGCTTTCCTGGAATGGGCGGCGGTGGTTCCGACGCGCGGAAAGCGATGATACAAACAAAACAAGTAATGCGAATTATTTGTATTTATAAAGTTGCGGCAGTGCGGTAAAAATTGTTTCGGTCACGGCACGGTCCGGGCGCGGAAACAGCCCGCTGGCGCGCCTGCCGGGCCGCAGGTGCGTATATTGGGGGAACCCGGCAGTACCGCCGCTGCTCCATCGCGTGGGCCCGCCGCCCGGGCCCTCCCTCCATCCACCAGGCACCCGCATGAGCACCAAGACCAGGACACCCCGCTCCCCCGCCGCTCCTTCCCGCCCCCTGCCGGGCGCACGCGCGCCCGCGGCCGGGGTGGACATGGAGTCCGCAGACCGCGCCCTCGTCCTCCAGGGCGGTGGCGCCCTGGGCTCCTACCAGGCGGGGGTGTACGAGGCATTGTTCGACGCGCATCCGGCCCTCGACTGGGTCGCGGGCGTCTCGATCGGCGCCATCAACGCGGCGCTCATCGCCGGCAACGCGCCGGAACACCGTGTCGCGCGCCTGCAGGAGTTCTGGAACCTCGTGTCCTCGGGCTTCGGGCAGCAGGTGCCGCAGTACCTGGGTGACCGTGCCCTGCTCAACCAGTGGAGCGCTGCCACCGGCGCGCTGTTCGGCATCCCCGGCTTCTTCCAGCCGCGCCTGGACCCCGCCCTGCTGCTGGGCGCCTCCGCCCCCGTGACCAGCTACTACGACACCAGCCCCCTCAAGGGCACGCTGGAGCGGCTGGTCGATTTCGACCGCATCAACCACGGCGAGGTGCGGCTCAGCGTGGGCGCCGTCAACGTGCGCACCGGCAATTCGGTGTACTTCGACAGCACCGAGCAAGCGATCGGCCCCGAGCACATCATGGCCAGCGGCGCCCTGCCCCCGGGGTTCCCGGCGGTGCACATCGACGGCGAAGACTACTGGGACGGCGGCGTGGTGTCGAACACGCCGCTGCAGTACGTGCTCGACGTGCATCCCCGCACGCGCCCGCTGGTGGTGCTGCAGGTGGACCTGTTCAGCGCACGGGGGGCCGTGCCCGCCACGCTCTCGGAAGTGGCGCAGCGCCAGAAGGACATCATGTACTCCAGCCGCACGCGCATGAACACCGATGCGCTGTCGGCCAACGTCAACCTGCAGCAGGCCCTGGCCGACCTGATCGGAAAACTTCCGCCCGCGCTGCAAAGCGACCCGAGCGTGGAAACCCTGCGCGCGCAGTTCACGCACGCGCCCATCGACATCGTGCACCTCATCTACCGTGGGCGGCCCTACGAGCGCGACTCCAAGGACTACGAGTTCTCCCGCGCCACGGTGCGCGAACACTGGCAGGCCGGCATGCGCGACATGCAGGCCACGCTGGCGCACCCGGAGTGGCTGCGCAGCGAGGCCCGCAACGGCGTGACCACGTTCGACCTGAGCGAGCCCGGCGCCGCGCGCGTGCGCCACCCGGTGGGCGAGCCCGGCGGCCTGTAGGACGCGGCCCCGTCACGCTGCCGCTTAAGCCGTTTCTAAGCGGCCCTGGCAAGACTGGCGGCGAAGATCCCTCCTGCCTTTCCACCCCTTCCACCCGAAAGTGCCCGCATGAAGATCGAAGACGTCCGCCAGCAGGCTTTCGCCATGCCCCTGACCAGCCCCGCCTTTCCCCCGGGGCCCTACCGCTTCATGCGGCGCGAGTTCATGGTCATCACCTACCGCACCGACCTGGACGCGCTGCGCGCCGTGGTGCCCGAGCCGCTCGAAGTGACCGAGCCGCTCGTGAAGTACGAATTCATCCGCATGCCCGACTCCACCGGTTTCGGCGACTACACCGAGTCGGGCCAGGTGATCCCCGTGCAGCTGCGCACCGCGCGTGGCGTGGAACAGGGCGCCTACGTGCATGCGATGTACCTCGACGACCACCCTCCCATCGCGGGCGGGCGCGAGTTGTGGGGCTTTCCCAAGAAGCTCGCCAACCCCGCGTTCAGCTACGAGACCGACGTGATCGTCGGCACGCTGGACTACGGCCGTGTGCGCGTGGCCAACGCCACCATGGGCTTCAAGCACCGGCAGCTGGACCCCGGCCCGGTGCTCGCCGGCATCGCGCAGCCGAACTTCCTGCTCAAGATCATTCCCCACGTCGATGGCACGCCGCGCATCTGCGAGCTGGTGCGCTACCACATGGTCGATGTGACCCTGCACGGCGCCTGGACGGCCCCGGCCTCGCTGGAGCTGCATCCGCACGCGCTGGCGCCCGTGGCCGACCTGCCGGTGCGCAAGGTCGAATCCGCCGTGCACTACATCGCCGACATGACGCTGGCCCTGGGCACCGTGGAGCACGACTACCTCGCCTGACCGGCCCGCCACCCTCCCCGCTTCTTTCCATCCATTCGTCAACCCCGAGGACAATCCCATGCAACTCAAGGACAAGGTCGCTTTCATCACCGGCTCGGCCAGCGGCATCGGCAAGGAAATCGCCACCCTCTTCGCGAAGGAAGGCGCGAAGGTCGTCATCGCCGACCTGAACAAGGATGCCGCCACCGCCACCGCGGATGAACTGAAAGCCACCGGCGCCCAGGCCCTGGGTGTGGCCGTCGATGTGACGGACGAGGCCCAGGTGGACGCCGCCGTCGAGGAGGCCGCCAGGGCCTTCGGCGGCATCGACATCCTGGTGAGCAACGCCGGCATCCAGATCGTGCATCCGGTGGAGGAATTCAGCTTCGCCGACTGGAAGAAGATGCTCGCCATCCACCTGGACGGCGCCTTCCTCACAACGCGCGCCTGCCTGAAGCACATGTACGCCCAGGACCGCGGCGGCAGCGTGATCTACATGGGCTCGGTGCACTCCAAGGAAGCCTCCAAGCTCAAGGCCCCCTACGTGACGGCCAAGCACGGCCTGATCGGCCTGTGCAAGACGGTGGCCAAGGAAGGCGCCGCCAAGGGCGTGCGCGCCAACGTGATCTGCCCCGGCTTCGTGCGCACGCCCCTGGTGGAAAAGCAGATCCCCGAGCAGGCCAAGACGCTGGGCATCACCGAGGACGAAGTGGTGAAGAACGTCATGCTCAAGGAAACGGTGGACGGCGAATTCACCACCACCGACGACGTCGCGCGCGCCGCCCTGCTGTTCGCCGCCTTCCCCACGAATGCGCTCACCGGCCAGTCGCTGGTGGTGAGCCACGGCTGGTTCATGCAGTAACGGCCGCGGGGCGTGCGGCGCGGCGGCTAGAAGGTATGCCGGATGCCGATGTCGGTGCCGCGCCATGCCGCGTTCGCCACGCCCGGCACCCCGCCTCCGCTCAGCGCCGCGCCGCCGGCATTGCCGATGCGCGAGAACGTCGTGTACACCGCCGTTCGCCTGGAAAGGTTGTAAACGTAGCCGATCGCCAGCTGGGTCGCCTTGCGCTCCACCGCGGCGTTGTCCCCGATGCGGCTGTACGATACCGGGATGTAGCCCGGCCCCGCCGGAAACTGCGCGCCCACCAGGAAGCCCGATGAGCGGCTGGGCGCGGCCGCACCGTCCTTGCGGTCCTGGAAGAGCTGCAGCATCGGCTTGGCGACCTTGAAATCGTAGGCCAGGCCCGCGTTGGTCGTGGACACGTCGCCCGAAGCCAGCGACGTCCGGCCGTGGGCGATGGCGACATTCAGCGGACCGGCCGCGTAGCCCAGGCGCACGCCCGCGTAGTTGCCGTCCCGCCGCGTGCCGTTGGCCGCACCGGAGCCGTTCTCTCCCATGGCGTACATCAGCTGTCCGTAGAAGCCTTTCATGTCCGGCAGGAAGTAGCCGACCGAGTTGGAAGCGCGCAGCGCCGTCTGCACCGTGGACACCTTCGACAGGCTGCCCTGGATGATGTTGGCCGCCGATCCCGCGCCCGCCGTGCCGAAAGGGTCGAACAACGTGAGGTTCCAGTAGGTCGGCGTGAAGTCGCGGCCGAGGCGCATTTCACCCCACCGGGTACTGCTCAGGCTGACGGTGGAGCGGCGGTTGAACGCCAGGCCGGAGGATGCGGCAGCCGTCTGGTTATTGGCCGACGTGACGCCCCCCGTGCCCGTGTCGACATTCAGCCCCATGTCGAGCACGAAGCCCGCGGACAGCCCGCCGCCGAGGTCCTCCACGCCCCGGAATCCGAGGCGGCTGATCTGGTTGCCGCCGCTGCCGTTGAGGCGGTTCACCGAAGCGCCGCCCTGGCTGGCGTGCTGGACGGTCGCATCGATGACGCCGAACACGGTCAGCGATGATTGCGCGAAGGCCGGCAGGCCCGCAATGGCCGTGGCCGACAGGGCGACGGCGCTCAGCAAAGTCTTTGCATGCATGGGTTGTCCTCGTTACGGGGTGCTCTGACGGGAGGGAACGGGTGCTCTCACTCCGGCTTGAAGCCGGCGTTGCGCAGCAGCTCGGCGCCCTGCGTCACTTCGTGCGCGATGTACTGCCGGAACTGCTCGGGCGATTCGCTCACCGGCTCGATGCCCAGGTTGGCGAACGCACCCGAGCGGGCCAGTTCGGACACCGCGGCACTGGCGGCCTTGTTGAGCACCGCGATGCGATCGGCCGGCGTGCCGCGGGGCGCCCAAAGGCCGTACCAGGAAGCGTAGGAAAACTGCGGCATGCCGCTTTCGGCGAAGGTCGGCACCTGCGGCAGCAGAGGGCTGCGCGTCTTCGCGGTGATGGCGATCGGCTTGACGTTGCCCGACTTGGCCATGGGCAGCAGCGACACCATCGAGTCGAGCAGCAGTTGCACCTGGCCGCCCGCCACATCGATCAGTGCCGGCTGGGTGCCCTTGTAGGGAACGTAGGTGAAGGACACCTTCCCCTCCTTGGCGAGCAGCAGGGTGGCGAGGTGGCTGGGTGCACCGAACGCAGGCAGCGCAGCGGTCCAGGCTTCGGGCTTCGCGCCGGCCGACCTGAGCACCTCGGAGAGCTTCTTTTCCGGCTGCTGCGGCGAGATGATCAGCATCAGCGGCGCTTCGCCGATGCGTGCCACAGGCGCGAAATCGGCCTGCGGGTCATAGGGCGGATTCTTCATCACCTGCCGCGTATGCACCTGGGTCGCCGCGGAAAAGAGCAGCGTGTAGCCGTCCGCCGGCGCGGCCTGCACGAAACGGCCTCCCACGGTACCGCTCGCGCCGGCCTTGTTCTCCACGATGACGTTGGTGCCCAGCTGCTTGCGCATCTGTTCGGCCAGCAGGCGTGCCGCGCTGTCCACCCCGCCGCCCGCCGCGAACGGGACGATGATCCGGACCACGCGGTCGCTCTCGGGAAAGTGGGCAGCAGCGGCCTGTGCCATCGCACCGGACGCGGCGCATGCCGCCGCGAGAGCCGTGAAGGCCCGCAGCCATTGGCGTTTGTTCATGCTTGTCTCCTTGAAATTTCTTGTGAAGCCGAAAGGAACCGGGTCGGTGCCGCCCTCACGATGGCGGGCGCCGCGCGTGCCTGCGCACGAGGATGTCCAGGGTGTCCGACAACGCATCGCCGTCCACCCCGCGGGTGATGAAGACCAGGCGCGTGCGGGTGTCGCCCGACGGCCAGGCAGGCAGCCACTCGGGCGGAGGGAACAGGTGCTGCACGCCATGGACCAGCAGCGGGCGCCGCGGGTCGTCCGTGGTGTGCACCAGCCCCTTGACACGCAGCAGGTCCGCCCCGCGCAAAGCCACGACCATGTCGAGCCAGTCCGCGAATGCCTCCAGCGGCAGCGGCACGTCGCGCACCAGCACGAAGGAAGCGATGCCGCCGGCATGGACCGGCTCCGCAGCCCCGGCCAGGGCCGCGGCGTGCGATGGCGGCGGCCGGTACACCACGTTCTGGCCCGGCTCGCGGCCCGCAGGCGCCGGCCGGCGCATCAGCTCCAGCAGCGCGCCCATCTGCGCGGCAGACTCCTGCACGACGGACGCATCGGGATTGATGCGCTCCAGCGCCCGCAGGATGGCGCCCGTGCCGTTCCCCTCCTGCGGCAGCAGGTCGGTCTTGGTCAGCACCAGCAGATCGGCGACGGCCGCCTGCTGCGCGGCGTCCGCGTGCGCGGCCAGGGTGCGCAGGCCCAGCACCGCATCGACCGTGCAGGCCACGCCACGCAACGCGAAGTGGCGCGACACCGCCGGGTCGCCCATCAGCACCCGCAGGATGGGCGCGGGGTCGGCCAGGCCGCTGGTCTCGATCAGCACCTGCCGCAAGGGCGGCCCGGGGCGCTGCGCGAGCGCGCACAGGGCCTCCACCAGGTCGCCGCGCACGGCGCAGCACAGGCAGCCGTTGGCCAGCAGCACGGTGTCTTCGGTGGTGTGGGTGATCAGGTCGTGGTCGATGCCGACCTCGCCGAACTCGTTGACGATGACGGCCGTGCCCTCCAGCTCCGGCAGGGACAGCAGGCGGTTGAGCAGCGTGGTCTTGCCGCTGCCCAGGAAGCCGGTCAGCACCGTGACGGGCACGCGCGCGCCGCCGGCCGGCTCCGCCGACAGCAAGGCCGAGAAGTGGCCCGCCATGTCAGACCTCTGCCTGCGAGCCGTGCAGGCTCGCGAACGAGCGCAGGCTGCGCTCCAGCCGCGCCAGGATCCACTCGGCGCCGCCCGGCTCCACCGCGCCCTCGCCCAGCCGCTGCAGCAGCAGGCGCACCGGCTCGGGCCGGGACGCGGCCGGCCCCCAGGCCTCGAAGAACGCGGCCACCGCGGGCTCGCCCGAGCGCAGGCCAGCGTCCTGCAGGTAGTCGAAGATGTCCAGCTCGAAATCTTCGAGCCGCAGGCTGATGCCGCCCATGCCGCAGCCGCATGCACCGCCCAGGGCGACGTGGCGCATCGCCAGGTCGCTCCAGAGGCGCAGCAGCGTGTCGCTGCGCTGCATGATGCAGTCGCTGGCTTCGGCCACGGTCACTGGCCGTCCCAGGCAGCGGTGGGGGTGGCGGCGGTGCCGGCGGCCGGGCTGCGCGGTGCGGCGCGCAGGCGCTGCGTGGCTTCCGCGTCGGCCCGGCCCTGCGCATCGAACACCACGCGGTACACCTCGCGGGCCACTTCGGCGCTCACATAGCCTTCGCGCACGTCTTCGGCCACCTTGTCGATCTCGCGGTCCAGCGGGTCGCCGAAGCCGCCGCCACCGCCCGACAGCATCTTGTAGGCGTCGCCGCGCTCCAGCCGCACGTTGAAGATCTTGGCGTTGGCATGGTCGGTCTTCCATTCGCCCTTGTGGCGCACCGCCAGGCCGTTGCCCATCGCGTCGCCGCCGCCCTCCAGGCCCCAGGGCTTGCAGTGGACGCGGTCGATGCGGGTGGTCACGGTGAACGGCGAGAGCGCCTGCACCACCATCTCCGCGCCCAGCCCGCCGCGGTACCGGCCGGCGCCGGCAGAGTCGCGGCGGATCTCGTACTTCTCGACCAGCACCGGGTACTTGGCCTCCAGCTGCTCGGTGGGGCTGTTGTGCGTGTCGCCGTCGTTGATGCAGACGGTGACCGAGACGCCGTCCTCGCGGCTCTTGGCGCCCCAGCCGCCGCCCAGCGGGCCGATGCCGACGATGAAGAGCCGCCCGTCCTCCGGCGAGATGCCGTGGATGTTGGGGAACACCAGGTCGGCATGGTGGCCGGCGATGGAGCGGTCGGGAATGGCCGGCGCCAGCGCCTTGAAGATGGTGTCGATCACCGTCATCGGGAAGGTCATCCAGACCCGCATCGGATAGGGCCGCTCGGCGCTGACCACCGTGCCCATCGGCATCACCACCTTGAGCGGGCGGAAGCTGCCGTCGTTGACCGGGTAGTCGGTGGGCGTGGTCAGGCACTTGTAGGCCACCTGCGCACAGGCGATGCCGGTGGTGAAGCCCGAGTTGTAGAAGCCGCGCACCTGCCTGGAGACGTCCGACAGGTCCACCGTCATCTCGTCGCCCTGCACCGTCACCTTGACGCGGATGGGGATGCGCTTGCCGATCTCCAGGCCGTCGTCGTCCATGAAGGATTCGGCCTCGTAGACGCCGTCGGGGATGGACAGCGTGTTCTTGCGCGCCACCGCCTCGGACGAATCCATGATCTGGCGGATGGCGCCGTTGACCGCGTCGGCGCCGTAGCGCTGCAGCAGCTCCACGTAGCGCCGCTCGCCGGTGGTGACGGCGGTGATCTGCGCACGCAGGTCACCCAATGCCCGCTCGGCCAGCCGCACGTTCATGGCGATGATGTCGATCAGATCCTGGTTGACCACACCTTCGCGCTGGTACTTGACGATGGGGATCTGGATGCCTTCGCTGAAGATGTCGGTGGTGACGTTGCCCAGCGTGCCGCCCACGTCCAGCCAGTGCGCCATGCAGCAGGTGAAGCCTTCGAGCCGGCCTTCGTGGAACACCGGCATGGTGAAGGTGAAGTGGTTCAGGTGGCTGCCCGTGGTGTAGGCGTCGTTGGTGACCAGGATGTCGCCGGGCAGGATGTTCTCGTAGCCGAAGTGGCGGATCTTGGCCTTCACGGTTTCCGACATGCCGCGGATGAACATCGGCAGGCCCAGGCCGATCGAGACCGTGTCGCCTTCCTTGGTGAAGAGGCCGACGGTGAAGTCCAGCGCCTCGTAGATGATGAGGTTGTAGGCCGTGCGGGTCAGGTTGGTCTTCATCTCCTCCGTCACGGCATAGAGGCCGTTGCGGATGATCTCGACGGTGACCGGATCGACGGCGGCGCCGGTGCCGGCAGCCGCTGCGGGGGTGGTGTAGGTGCTCATGTGCGGTCGCTTCCGATGGCGATTTGCAGGTTGCCGAGTTCGTCCACGCGCAGCGCGTCGCCGGGCTGGACGACGGTGGTGGAGGCGTGCTCCTCGATGAGGGCGGGGCCGGAGATCCGATTGCCGGCGCGCAGCAGGTCACGCTTGAAGACCGGCGTGTCGGCCCAGCCGCCCGCGCGGAAGTACACCGGCTTGACGGTGCGCAGCGCGTCCGCCTCGGGCTTGTCGCTGCCTTGCGCCACCTGGTGCCTGGGCGGCTTCTTCATGGTGCCCAGCACCGTGACGCGCAGGCTCACCAGGTCGGCCGGCTCCTTGGGCGCCGAGGTGCCGTAGCGCACCTTGTGCAGCTCGTCGAACTGGCGCTTGATCGCCGAGCGGTCCCGGCTCTCGAAGAAGGCCAGCGGCAGGTCCACGGTGACCGCATGCTCCTGGCCCACGTAGCGCATGTCGGCGGCGCGCTCGATCACCACGCCATCGGCCTTCACGCCGGACTGCTCCAGCGCGGCGCGGCCCTCGTCTTCCATCTTCCGGTACGCCTCCTCGATCTCGTCGAAGGACACGTCGTTCAGCTTGCGGAACACCGAGCGCACGTAGTCGTAGCGCAGGTCGGAGAACAGCATGCCGTAGGCCGAGAAATAGCCCGGCGCATACGGGATCAGCACCTTGCGGATGCCGATCTCGCGCGCGATGGCCGAGGCATGCAGCGGGCCCGCGCCGCCATAGACCACCATGGTGAAGCTGCCGGCATCCAGGCCGCGCTCGGTGGTCACCGCCTTCACGGCATGCGACATCTGCGTCACCGCGATGCGCAGGATGCCGTCGGCCGCCTCGGTCGGGTCGAGTCCCAGCGGCGTCGCGACGCGCTCGGCCATCTGGCGCTGGCAGCCCGCCAGGTCGAGCTTCAATTCGCCGCCCAGGAAGTTGTCGGCATCGAGCCGGCCCAGCACCAGGTTGGCGTCGGTCACCGTCGGTTCCTGGCCGCCGCGGCCATAGGCCACCGGACCGGGGATGGAGCCCGCGCTCTGCGGGCCCACCCGCAGCGCGTTGCCGGTCTCGACGCGGGCGATGGAGCCGCCGCCGGTGCCGACTTCGTGGATGTCCATCATCGGGATCTGGATGGGCAGCGCGCGCTCGTAGCCGCCGATCAGCGCCGAGCCGGTGGTGAGCGGCCGGCCCTCGCTGATCACGCCGGCCTTGGCGGTGGTGCCGCCCATGTCGAAGGCGATGGCATCGCCCATGCCCAGTTGCGCGCAGATCGCCTGCGCGCCGATCACGCCGGCCGCCGGGCCGGATTCCAGCATGCGCACGCAGCCGACGCGGGCATGCTCGATGGGGAACAGGCCGCCCGTGGACTGCACCACGTAGAAGTCGCCGCCGAAGCCCTTGGCCGAGAGGTGCGTTTCCAGCTGGCCCAGGTACTGCGACACGCGCGGGCCCACATAGGCATTGGCCACGACGGTGGAGACGCGCTCGAATTCGCGGTACTCCTGGCTCAGCTCGTGCGACGCGGAGACGAAGGCCTGCGGCAGCTCCTCCTGCAGGATGGCCTTCACGCGCTGCTCGTGGGCCGGGTTGCGGTAGGAATGCAGCAGCAGCACGGCCACGGCCTCGATGCCCTGGCCTTTCAGTTCCTTCGCCAGCTCGCGCACCGCCGCCTCGTCCAGCGGCTTGTGCAGGCTGCCGTCGGCGCGCAGGCGCTCGGCCACCTCGAAGCGCAGCGAGCGCCTGACCAGCGGCTGGTGCTTGTTGAAGAACAGGTTGTAGGCATCGGGCCGGTTCACGCGGCCGATCTCGTAGATGTCACGGAAGCCTTCGGTGATCAGCAGCGCGGTGTTGGCGCCGTTGCGCTCCAGCAGCGTGTTGATGGCGATGGTCGAACCGTGCAGGAACAGGTTGCCGTCCTTCAGGTCGATGTCCGCGCTGTCCAGCGTGGACTGGATGCCGTTGACCAGGGCGCCGTGGGTGGACAGCGCCTTGCCGAACAGCAACTGGCCCGTGGCCTCGTCGAAGGCCGCCATGTCGGTGAAGGTGCCGCCGATGTCCACGGCGATGCGCAGGTTGCGCGCGTTGGGGGTGGAATGGCTTGCCATCTGCTTGCCCGCGCCTCAGGCGTCCGTTCCGATGCGGTTGCGGAGAATGCCCAGGCCGGTGATCTCCACCTCGACCGTGTCGCCGTGCTGCATGTAGCGCGGCGGCTCGCGGCGGTCACCCACGCCGCCGGGCGTGCCGGTGGCGATCACGTCGCCGGGCGACAGCGGCGTGAAGCGCGAGACGTATTCGACGATGGTCGGGATGTCGAAGATCAGGTCGCCCACGCTGGCGTGCTGCATCACCTCGCCGTTCAGCCGCGTTTCCAGCGTCAGGCGGGCCACGTCGGGCACCTCGTCGCGCGTCACCAGGTACGGCCCGAAAGGCGCGGTGCCGGGGAAGTTCTTGCCCGGCGTGAACTGGTGCGTGTGGCGCTGCCAGTCGCGCACGCTGATGTCGTTGAAGCAGGCATAACCGGCGATGTGCTCGAAGGCATCGGCGCGGGCGATATGGCGCCCGCCCTGGCCGATCACGAAGGCCAGCTCGCCCTCCCAGTCGAAGCGCTCGGAGAACGCGGGGCGCAGCACCTCGTCACCCTGCGCGGCCAGCGAATCGGTGAAGCGCAGGAAGAGCGACGGGTATTCGCTGTCGGCCCGCTTGGTCTCGGCCACGTGGGTCTTGTAGTTGAGGCCCACGCAGATGATCTTGCCGGGCTGGGGGATGACCGGCAGGGCGCGGGTGTCGGCCGCGCGGACGGCGCGTGCGCCCGATGCGGTGGCTTCGGCCAGCGCAGGCAGGGCCTGCGCCGCCAGCACGGAACGCAGGTCGGGATGGCGGCGCAGGAAGTCGTCGCCCGGCAGCAGGAAGTCGTCGCCGCGCAGGACCCCATAGGTGGCTTGGCCGGCGTGTTGGAAGGAGGCTATTTTCAAGGCGGTGTCCTCGGAAGGCTGGGAAGAAGGCGCCGTGGGGCCCATCCACGATGGCCGCCCGGCACAGGCCTGTGCAATGTAGGAATTCGCCATCTATCTGTGCAGATAAGATTCAGAGCTTTCAGAATTGCCGAAACGCAGATAACCGGGAAACCCCGCATGAACATCGAGAGCGTTCGCCTGCTCCTGGAAGTCGCCGACAGCGGCAGCATCAACAAGGTGGCGGCGCGGCGCCAGACGGCGCAGTCCCACATCAGCCGGCAGGTGAGCGAATTCGAGAAGCAGCTCGGTACGGCACTGTTCGTGCGGACCGGGCGCGGCGTGGTGCCGACCGATGCGGGACGCAGCGCGCTTCCCCGGCTGCGGCGCTGGCTGCACGAAACCGAGGCACTGTCGGAAAGCCTGCGTACCGAAGCCGGTACCCTGAGCGGCGAAGTCCGCCTGGGCATCATTCCCTCGGCGGCGCACCACCTCATGCCCTGCGTGTTCCAGCGGCTGCGGCAGGAACACCCGGGCATCCGGCTCAACGTCGTCGAGGCCCAGGGCACCGAACTCAACGCCATGCTCGACAGCGGCTCCGTGGACATGGCGATCGTCTTCCGCTTCCAGCCGCCGCGGGGCAGCGAGGAAAAAGTCCTGGCCGTGGCCCACACCTTCCTCGTCTCCGCTCCCGGCGACCCCCTCACCGCCCTGCCCGGCATCGATTTCCGCCGCCTCCAGGGACTGCCGCTGGTGCTGCCCCGGCGGCCCAGCCAATGGCGCACCGCTCTGGACGAAACCGCCCGCAGCCAGGGCTTCAGGCTGGATGCCGTCGTCGAAGCGGACTCGCTGACGCTGCAGAAGGAACTGGTGACCTCGACGACAGGGCTCTACACCGTGCTGGGCCCCTACTCCATCGCGCAGGAGCGCGCCAGCGGCCGGCTGCAGGCCAGCCGGCTGCTGGAGCCCGACCTCTCACGCCTGGTGACGCTGGCCTTCCCGCGCCAGGGCAAGTCGTCACCGGCATCCCGGTGCGTGGCCGACATGATCACGGATTGGTCCTGCCCGCACACGCCGTGCCACCACCCTTTCGAAGGCGGAGATACCTCCGCGGATCCACCGGACAGCGCGACCGGACGGAGCGCCCCCGCGCCGGCCGCCCGGGAGGCCGTTCACGGCGATGGGGTCCAGTTCCGGCCGTCGTCCGACCGGTAGGTGCCGCCGCTCGCGCAGCACCCGCCAGCCCCCAGGGCCATGCGCCCCAGCGTGGCCGTCACGCCGCCCGCATCGGCGGCCAGCGACTGGCGCTCGCACCGCGTGAAGAAGGGATAGGGCTCCGGCGCCAGCACGCGCTCCCACGCCAGCCCACCTCCCGCAGCGGCCTGTACGCGGAACACCTCGCAGTCGTGCACCACCAGGTGCACCGGCTGCCCGGCCAGCAGGCCCTGGAACACTTCGCCCGGGCCGGCCTCCCGCAGCGCCGCTTCCACCTCGCCCGCAGGCCCGGGAGCCGGCCGCCCGCAACCCGCCAGCAGGCCGGCGGCCAGCAGGACGCCCATGCGGCGGGGCAGGTCCCACCGCATCACCCCGGCTCCAGCGGGCAGGCGAGCGCGATGCGCCCGGCCAGCACGGCCCGCAACTCCGTGAGCGCCGCGATGCGCACATCGATCTCGGACAGCTTGTGCGCCAGCACCGCCGCCAGCGCGGGTGCCGGGTCCGGCGCGTCCCACAGCTGCGGCAGGCGCTCGCCGATCTCCGCCAGCGTGAAGCCGAGCTGCTGCGCGGTGCGGATGTACTGCACCAGCATCACCGCCTCCGGCGGATAGTCGCGGTAGCCGTTGTCCTTGCGGCGGGCCCGGATGAGCCCCCGCTGCTCGTAGAAGCGCAGTGCCTCCCGGCTGAGCCCCGACAGTTCGGCCAGTTCTCCGATGCGCATGCGTGCAGCCGCCCCGCAGCGGGTGCGGAACGAAAAAAAAGTGGTTGACCCTGAAGCTTACTTCAGGGTGGAAGCTCGCGCCCTCCTCCACCACCCGCGAATCGCGAATGCACCGATGAATCCCTCTTCCTATCTCCGGATCGTGCGCGCCAGCGCTTGGTACGACCTGCTGGTCACCTGGCCCTTCGCCCTGCCCTGGACCTTCGCCTGGCTGTACGCGCAGCTGGCCGCCCTGGCGCTGCACTGGCAACTGCCCGGCACCGTCCACCCGCTGGACGCCACGCACATGCTGCTGGCCAACCTGCTGGGCTCGGTCGTGGTCGCGTGGTCCCTGGCGAGGCTGCTGTCGCCCTCCATCCTGCTGGGCCGCCTCGACGCCCTGGCCCGGCTGCTGTTCGCCGCGGCGCAGATCCATGCCGTGGTGCAGGGCGCCAGCGCGATCGTGCTGGGGTTCACGGTGTTCGAACTGGTCTTCGGCGTGCTGCAATGCCTGCCCGCCACCCAGCAGGGCCGCGTGGAATCCTCGGGTTTTACAACTGCTTTCCCGCATTGAAGACAATAGCGGTCACACGGCCCGGCGCCAGGCCGGCCCACCCGCTGCCTGTCGCGCCCCATGGCGCCACCACCGACCCATGACCGAACCGCAAGAACTCCCCTTCCTCTCCCGCCTCTCCCTGGCCATCGGCAGCTTCTTCGCCCTGCTGGGCGATGGCCGCCTGGCCGCGCGCGTGCAGGCGCTGCGCTCCGGGGCCCCCCTGGCCAGCGAAGTGCCGCCGCCCGCTCCCGCACCTGCGCCCGTGCAGGCACCGCCGCCCCCGCCGCCCGCCCCGGTGCCGGCCCCCGCGCCCGTGCGTGCCACGGCCGATGTCGATGCCGCCCTGCAGCTGCTCGCCCTGCTGCAGCGCGAATCGCGCTTCGTCGATTTCCTGCAGGAAGACATCGGCGCCTATTCCGATGCCGACGTGGGCGCCGCCGCGCGCCTGCTGCACGGCGGCGCACGCAAGGTGCTGCAGGACACGTTCGATCTCGCACCCGTGCGCACCGAAGCCGAAGGCAGCCGCCTGACGCTGCCCGCCGGCTTCGACGCCGCGGCCGTGCGCGTCACCGGCAACGTGGTCGGCCAGCCGCCGTTCACCGGCACGCTGCAGCACAAGGGCTGGCGCGCCACCGCCGTGCGCCTGCCCGCCCTCACCGAAGGGCACGACACCCGCGTGATCGCCCCCGCGGAGGTCGAACTGTGAGCCCAGCGAAATACGCCATCGGCATCGACCTCGGCACCACGCACAGCGCCCTCTCCTGGGTCGATCTGCACAGCGAAGGCGCGGCGCCCGAGATCCTGCCCGTCGCCCAGCAAAGCGGCCCCGGCGCCGTGCAGGACTTCTCCCTGCTGCCCTCCTTCCTCTACGTGCCGCACGACAGCGAATTCGCGCCCGGCGACCTGGCCCTGCCCTGGAACGCCGCGCCCGGCCGCATCACTGGCGAATGGGCTCGCAGCCACGGTGCGCTCACCCCCATCCGCCTCGTCTCCAGCGCCAAGAGCTGGCTCGGCCATGCCGGCGTGGACCGCCGCGCCGGCATCCTGCCGGCCGATGCGCCGCCCGAGGTCGAGCGCATCTCGCCGCTGGCCGCCAGCACCCACTACCTGCAGCACCTGCGCGACGCCTGGAACCACCGCCACCCAGACGCACCGTTCGAGCAGCAATCCGTCACCGTCACCATTCCCGCATCGTTCGACCCGGCCGCACGCGAACTCACGGCCGAGGCCGCCCAGGCCGCCGGATACCAGGGCATCACGCTGCTGGAAGAACCCCAGGCCGCGCTCTACAGCTGGATCGCCGGCAGTGCGGGCGACTGGCGCAAGCAGGTGCAGGTGGGCGACGTGATCCTCGTCGTCGATGTGGGCGGCGGCACCAGCGACTTCTCGCTCATTGCCGTCACCGAAGACGCCGGCAACCTGCAGCTGAACCGCGTGGCCGTGGGCGAACACATCCTGCTCGGCGGCGACAACATGGACCTGGCCCTGGCCCACGGCGTCGCGCGCGGCCTGGCCGCCGAAGGCAAACAACTCGACCCCTGGCAGATGCGCGCGCTCACCTATGCCTGCCGCCTGGCCAAGGAACAACTGCTGAGCGACCCCGGCCTGCAGAGCGTGCCCCTGGTGGTGCCCAGCCGCGGCTCCAGGCTCATCGGCGGCTCCATCCGCACCGAGCTGCAGCGCGAACTGCTCTCCACCATCCTGCTCGAAGGCTTCTTCCCCGCCGTCGAGAGCAGCGCCCGCCCCATCACCCGCCCGCGCGCGGGCCTCACGCAGATCGGCCTGCCCTACGCGCAGGATGCCGCCGTCACCCGCCACCTCGCCGCGCTGCTGGGCCGCCAGGTCGGCGCCACCGCGCAGTTGCCGGGCTTCGCCCAGCCCGAGGGCGCCACCTTCCTGCACCCCACGGCCGTGCTGTTCAACGGCGGCGTGTTCAAGTCCGAACTGCTGGCCGATCGCGTGCTCTCCACGCTCAATGCCTGGCTCGCCGCCGACGGCGCGCCCGCCGCCCGCCTGCTGCAGGGCGCCGACATGGACCACGCCGTCGCGCGCGGCGCCGCCTACTACGGCCAGGTGCGCCAGGGCCGCGGCATCCGCATCCGCGGCGGCACGGCCCAGGCCTACTACGTCGGCATCGAATCCAGCATGCCCGCCGTGCCCGGCCTGGAGCCGCCCGTGCAGGCCCTGTGCGTCGCGCCCTTCGGCATGGAGGAAGGCTCCGAGGCCCCCCTGCCGCCGCAGCAACTGGGCCTCGTGGTCGGCGAATCCGTGCGCTTCCGCTTCTTCGGATCGTCCGTGCGGCGCGACGACCAGCCCGGCACCCTGCTGGATTTCTGGTCGCCCGAAGAGCTGCAGGAACTCGCGCAGATCGAAGCCACGCTGCCCGCCGAAGGCCGCTCCGCGGGCGAGGTCGTGCCCGTGCAGTTGCGCGCGCGCGTGACCGACATCGGCACGCTGGAGTTGCTGGCGGAGGCATCCGGCGGCGCGCAGTGGAAGGTGGAGTTCGACGTCCGCGACGCGTGATGGCGGCCGCCTTCCGCATCGGCATCGACCTGGGCACGACCCACACCGTGCTCGCGTTCGCGCCCCTGGGCGCGGACGACATCGAGGTCTTCCCCATCGCGCAGAGCATCGCGGCCGGCGAAGTCGCGCCGCGGCCCCTGCTGCCCTCGCTGCGCTTCCATCCGGCCGCAGGCGCGCTCGCGCAGGCCGACCTGCCCCTGCCCTGGCCATCGCAGGAGCCCGCCATCCTCGGCGCCTTCGCGCGCGAACTCGGCCAGCAGACGCCCGGCCGGCTCGTGGCCAGCGCCAAGAGCTGGCTGTCGCACCCCGCCGTGGACCGCACCGCCGCCATCCTGCCCTGGGGCGCGCCCCATGAGGTGCCCAAGGTCTCCCCGCTGGAGGCCAGCGCCAGCTATTTGCGCCACCTGCGCCACGCCTGGGACCACGCCCACCCCGAGGCGCCGCTCGCGCAGCAGCCCACCGTGCTCACCGTGCCCGCCTCGTTCGACGAAGGCGCGCGCCAGCTCACCCTCCAGGCCGCCGCACTCGCCGGCCTCGGCCCCGTCCACCTCATCGAAGAGCCGCAGGCCGCGTTCTACGACTGGGTCTTCGCGCACCGCGCCGATCTGGCCAATCCACTCGCCCACACGCGCCGCCTGCTCGTGGTCGATGTGGGCGGCGGCACCACCGACCTCACGCTCATCGATGTCACGCTGGACGCCGCCGGCCAGCCGCAGCTCGCGCGCACCGGCGTGGGCGACCACCTCGTGCTCGGCGGCGACAACATGGACCTCGCGCTCGCGCGCTGGATCGAGCCGCGGCTGTCGGGCGGGCCCACGGTCCAACCCGGCCAGCCGGGCCAGCCCGCGAACACCCCGCTCTCGGCCATCCAGCTCGCGCAACTCACCCAGCGCTGCCGCAGCGCCAAGGAGCGCCTGCTCGCCCCGGACGGCCCCGCGGAGACCACCGTCACGCTCCAGGGCAGCGGCAGCCGGCTGATCGGCGGCGCGCGCTCCGCCACCCTCACGCGCGCCGACGTGGACCGGCTGCTGGTCGAAGGATTCTTCCCGCAGGTGGCGGCGGATGCGCAGCCTGCGCGGGCGCGCGGCGCCCTCGTCGAATTCGGCCTGCCCTACGCCCACGACGCCGCCATCACCCGCCACATCGCCGCCTTCCTGCAGCGCCAGGGCGGCGCCCTGCCCGACACCGTGCTGCTCAACGGCGGCGTGTTCCACGCCCAGGCCCTGCGCGACCGCCTGCTCGCCACCCTGCGCGGCTGGCAGCCGGCCGGCGCCCCGCCCATCCGCCTGCTGGAGGTCGATGAACCCCGGCTCGACGCCGCCGTCGCACGCGGCGCCGTCGCCTACGCCATGGCCCGCGCCGGCAGCGCGCCCCGCATCCGCAGCAGCGCCGCCCGTGCCTACTACCTCGCGCTCGATGGCGGCCAGGGCGTCTGCGTGCTGCCGCACGGCACGCCCGAGGGCGACACCGTGCGGCTCGCGGACCGGCGCTTCCGCCTGCGCCTCGGCCGGCCCGTGCGCTTCAACCTGGCCACCAGCGCCACCGATCGCCGCCACGGTGCGGGGGATCTCGTCCCCCTGCAGGACGGCGACGAAGGCCTGCAGCGCCTGCCCCCAATCGCCACCGTGCTGCCCAAAACGCAGGCTGGCGGTGCGGCACAGGTCGAGGTGCAGCTCGAAGCCCGCATCACCGACGTCGGCACGCTGGAAATGCACTGCGTGGCCGTGAACGCCCCGCAGCCTCAGCGCTGGCAACTCGAATTCCAGCTGCGCGGCGATCCGGCAACGCAGGATGCGCATGACGATGGGGGTGCAGGTGCCGACGCAGACCTCCACGCGAATCCCGGCGCAAAGTCCCCTTCCGCCGCATCCCGCACCAAGGCCACGGCCACCCACCCGCGCCTGTCCGAAGCCCTCGCCGCCATCGACCGCGTCTATGGCGGCAAGAAGCAGCAGGGCGTGGATGCGAAAGAGGTCCGCCAGTTGCGCGCCACCCTCGAGCGCCTGCTCGGCGACCGCGCCACCTGGCCCACGCAGCTATTGCGCACCCTTTTCGGCGCCCTGCTGCAGGGCGCCAAACGCCGCCGCCGCTCCGCCCAGCACGAACGCACCTGGTTCAACCTCGTCGGCTTCACCCTGCGCCCCGGCTTCGGCGACCCGCTCGACGGCTGGCGCATGCAGCAGATGTGGGAACTGTTCGGCCCCGGCATCGCCCACAGCGACGACAGCCAGCAATGGTCCGAATGGTGGACCCTCTGGCGCCGCATCGCCGGCGGCCTGGACGCCGAACAGCAGCAGATGGTCCATGACGTCATCGCCTACTACCTGCAGCCCCCCGGCGCCACCGACATCCCCGCCCCCGAAGGCCCGCGCATGCAGGCGCCCGACGAACTGCTGCGCATGGCGGCCTCGTTCGAACGCATCCAGCCGGCCGACAAGACGCAGTTCGGCGGCTGGCTGCTGCAGCGGCTGAAGCAGCAACAACGACAACAACCGCAACGCCCCACGGCCGAACTCTGGTGGGCCCTGGGCCGCCTGGGCGCGCGCCAGCCGCTGTACGCCAGCGTGCACTATGTGCTGCCCCCTGAGACCGTGCAGGGGTGGCTCGCGCAGATCGAGGCCGACATCGCGCCCGACTGGGCGCGCCACGAGGCGGCGGCTTTTGCCGTGGCCCAGATCGCGCAGGCCACGGGGGACCGGGCGCGGGATTTGCCGGACGAGGTTCGCCTAAGGATTGCCGCGCAACTGAAGGCCGCGCATGCCGCGCCGGGCTGGGTGGCGATGGTGCGAGAGGTGACGGTGCTGGATGAGGCGGACCAGCGGCGGGTGTTCGGGGAGGCGCTGCCGCCGGGGCTGGTGTTGGTGCGGGGGTGATTGATTCGGGACGGAGGGCGCCGCGCGCTACCGTTGTGGGGCTGCGTTGCTCTGCCCGCCGGGTCTATTCGCGGATGACGAACTCGAAGACTCGCCTGGTCCGGGCATAGGTCTCGCGGGTCTGTCCCAGCACGTCGTTCAAGGCTGCAAAAGAGTCAGGATTTTCCCGAGCGAATGCCCCAGCGCCGCTGATGAGTAAGCGCCCAGCGAAGTCATGTTGACGCACGGCTATGTTGCAGAGCTCAACGTCTGTGCGCGAATGGAGGAACGTTCTGCTGCCAGAGTTCATCAAACTCGGCCTGCGTGATGGCCTTGCCTTGGAACTGCGTATCCTCATTGATCTCCGAGAGCGCTGGTACGGCGACGACTCCAAGTTGCGTGCGTACGTCTTCGAAGTCGTCACTTGCTGCACCAACGGTTCCGTCCGCATAGAACTCGAGTTTTCGGCGCTCGTATCGCTCTCCGTCAAGCTCAGAGACTAGGCGGATAGGGTCGCTGCTGCTGTGCTTCCACACGACGCTGATGTATTCCATGACTACTTTCTCAGCGTCCAACTGTGCACATCCTTGCCGTTCTTCTGTAGCAGCGCCGACCGAAGTCGATTCAGCGTGCGAAGTCGCTTGAACAGGGCCTGATACGCAAGTTCCAGCTGACTCCAATCGTCAAACTCTGTAGAAGTGCCTCCCTCAGCATCGCACCAGAGATGTCCCTTGACACCGCCAGCGTAGGGCGTGTCAGTCCAGGACCCAATGAGCGGCGCACGCCAGCCCTCGCCTTCGCTTGAGCGGAGTACCTGCACCTGATGCCCTTCGGGCATGAAGCAATGGAGCTCACGCGAAGCATCCTCTACGTAGAGGCGACCACACTGAGGACATTGATAGCACAGGCGTAGAAATGACGAATCGACGCTGCCGCCCGATTCCGACGAATCGCCAAAGTCCTCCCAATCCTGATCGGGAACGAAGCGGGCTTTGTAAGGCAAGAAGTCGGTCTGGTCTGGAATGACAGCGCCGCAGTGGCAGGAAATCTTCATGTTGAATGCCAATGCTTCGGGCTCGGCGAGACAGGGACGAATCAGATGTCTCGAACGTCCAAAGTCCGAGACGCTTGACGAACACCATCGAAGAGATATTTCGTTGAAATATACATTCATGAGGCAGGGGGAGACTACCAATGGTGAGGCAGCAATTCCTCGATAGTGCGAGCCCGCTGCGTCGGCAGTCGCTGCAGATCTTTCTCGATAGGAGCCGTACCTTCGTAGGCGCTGGGTGCCCTTTCAAGCAGTGTTGCTGGGTTGACAGAAAAGTCATGCATAGGAATTTCTTTCCTGCGCGGTAGCAGACGAAGAGCATTGCCTCGACAACACGAGACGGGCCCAGGCGTCGGATTCGCAAAAGCCTTTAAGCAACACCAGGCGGCGCAACCGAGGCTGGCACTGCACTGCAGCACGGGCAGCGAAATGCAAAGACAACATCACGTTTTTTACCAAGTGGTCCCTCACCCCGGCGCCTCAATCGGATTCCCATACAACGGCCGCCCCCCGAACTGCGTACTCACCGCATACGCCACCGCGCAGGCCAGCATCACCGGCACCGTCATCTGGAACTGGTTCGTCATCTCCAGCACCATCACGATGGCCATCAGCGGGGCATGGGTCACGGCCGCGAGCACGGCGGCCATGCCGATGATGGCCAGCGCGCGCGGGTCGCCCACCCAGGCGGCGGGCAGCGCGAGGGCCGCGAGCTGGGCGAGCACACTGCCGGCCGTGGCGCCGACGAACAGCGAGGGCGTGAACACGCCGCCGATGGCGCCGCTGCCCGAACTCAGGGCCGTCGCCACGATCTTGGTCAGCATCACCACCACGATCCATTGCCACAGGTGCCCGCCCTGCAGCACCGACGACACCACGCTGTAGCCATTGCCCCAGACCTCGGGCACGCAGGCCGATAGCGCGCCCACCAGCAGCCCGCCCAGGCCCAGGCGCGCCGGCAGGGAGCGCACGCGCCCGAAAGCCCGGCGGCTGCCCTCCAGCAGGTGCAGCAGCGTCCAGCCCACCGCGCCGAACAGCACGGCCGCCACCAGGGCCAGCCCCAGGCTGGTCGGCTCCACGGCCACCGCCGGCACGTCGTAGAGCGGCTTGGGGTCCACCAGCAACTGGATGAGCGCGCTGGCGGTGCCCGCGGCGATGAGCACGGGCGCGACCGCATGGCGCGCGAAGAAGCCGAGCGCGAGTTCCAGCACGAACACCACGCCCGCCACCGGCGCGTGGTAGGCCGATCCGATGCCGGCGGCGATGCCGCACACCATGAGGGCGCTACGCTGCTCGGGGGCGATCGGCACCACCCGGGCCAGCCACGCGGCCAGCCAGGCCGCCAGTTGCACCATCGGCCCCTCGCGGCCGATGGAAGCGCCCGTGCCGACCGACAGCAGCGCCGATGCCGAACGCACGAGCGTGGTGCGGTCGTTGAGGTCCACCCGCCCGGCGCGCGCGGCATCGATGTAGTCCAGGTGCGCATCGCCACGCGGGCCGGCCGCCGCCCAGCGGCCACCCCATTCGAGCACCAGGCCCGCCAGCACGCCGCCCACGGTGCACACCACCACGCGGTGCCAGGGCGAGAGGGAACGCGCGGCTTCCACCAGGCCGCCGGCATGGCCGGTGGCGAGGTGCTCCACCCCCTGCACCAGCGCGCGGAATGCCACGGTGGCCGCCGCCGCCAGTGCCCCGGCCACCGCGGCCCACATCCACCACCGCAGCGTGCGGGCGACCGGGCCGAGAAGGCGGAAGCGGCCGGCGAGGCAGTGCGGCGCCGCGGGAGTGTCGTTCGGGTCGGGAAGGGGCATGGGGCAGGGAGTGCGCGTGCCGCAGCGATGGATTCGCGGGAGGCTGGCCGGACAGAGCCGGGAATGCCGTGGATCGTACGTCGCAGCCCGGATGGCAACAATGCTCTGCGCGTCCCTGAGGGCATGCGCTACGCAGCGCGGGCGGATCAGCCACGCGGCGCCACCTGTGGGAGGTATGTCCGCCTGGGTGGGACTTTGCTGCGACGGGAAGTTCAGGACACGCGCTAGATATCCCACGGCTCGTCTTCTTTATCTGGGACTTTCTTTGCAACCACCCTCAACCAGACAAACAGGAACGCCAGCACGCCTATAGAAATAGAGGCCGACCCGCACTTCTCCCGGCGGGGAAATAAGTGAAAGAGCAACCAGACCCGCAAGCACCGCAGCGACAACAGACAATATTGCAGAACTGAAATTCATGTCGATCCAACGCCGCACCTTGCCTCGCACATACCCTCTAAACCACAGCCTTCATTCAAACCATGGGAACACTCGATAAAAGACACCCGAAAGCATGATCATGGGCAAGATCATCAGGATGGTCATGGCGGATTTAATAAACAAATTCATTTCCACAAACAATTTCATGCCAGCCCATAGCAGAAGTACAGCCGCGACATCGATCATCAGTGAATCTAAATAGCTTCCACCATGATAGTAGTTACCCAGCCCCGAGAAAATCACCAACAGGTCATAGGCAACAAGAAAAACTAACAATAAGGCAGACCTAAAATTCACTATCACGAAGGCTTGCCCTGTCTTTGAATTATTAAAATCGCGCATGGCAACATCGAATAAAAATTGCATGCATTACTTCAGCCTTCGAGATTTTTTGACACGCCTTTCCATGATAATACCCAAGAGCATGATCACGGAAGAAAACACCAATCCGAAAAGCAAGAATGGAATTTGAGCAAGCGAGGCACCGCCTCTATCGCCGGCAGAAAAAATAAAAGAACCGACCAAAACAAATACACCCCCTGCACCTAGCCCCAAGAAAATTAAGGCGCTGGACTTACGATAAGCCGCAAGGACCATCGGCAAATAGATCGGATATGCGAGCCACAATAGCCGGCAGAAAGCATCATGGCAAGCATCAGAATCGTCAGGAAATTTATATAAAAGAAGAATCCGCTGTCTTTTTGCAGGCGGACTCAAACCTGAAGTGCAACACCGCTGATTGAGATTGAATTTCCGAGTCAGTGAATAGTAGAGCCCTGCTGC
>CP028296.1:4228350-4234568 GCA_003029925.1 Paracidovorax avenae
TGCAAGTGCGTGTATCGCGAAGTCATCTGGGCAAGTTACCTGAGGTTCAGGTGTTGCACTTCAGGTTTGAGACCGCCGCATGAAAAGCCCTCCACTGACGATGAATACTAGAGCGCGCCATGCCCCCCAGCGAGCACCCTTGCGGTGGAAAGTCTCACGCACTCTGGATGCACTGCTCCTGCTTCTAATTACTGTTATGGATACGTCTTATTTCAGTCAGGCAGCTGAAGTCTGCGCAATTCACCAAGGCTCTTTGCGACGGCACATAAACTGATCCGGAAAATATCTCGGCCACTTTTATCTTCCTCATGGCTTCACTATTTAAGTTCAAATCATACACCTCCCCCCAGTCGAATCTCTTCCCTCCTTCAACAGAATCAGCCAAAGTATTCAAGATTGGCATATTCTTGTCAAAAAAATCCACCGTCATTATTTCAACATGCGATGAAAATATTCCACGCTTATAAATAACTATCGATCTTTCGCCTCTAATGATGGGTGAATCCACCCACCAACCATGAATGGTCACACACCTGTCAGCGGCGGTAGTGCAGAACTCTTTGGTAGTACTGGAAGCAAAGATCACCCATGCAAAATAACCTGCAGCAAAAAACATGACTGCCAGAAATATTAATTTTCTGACCGCCGTGCACTTATAAACATCGACAACATTGCAAACCATTCAACTTCACTAAAAACATGTACGCGTACTTTGATCCACTGTCACCGAATGCACGTGCCTGAGGGGCATGAAAGCACACGCCCGCTCAGCAGATTCGTCCTATCTATCCTTATTTTTTCTTTCTTCGTTATACTGCAAAACATAAAAAACAACCGCCTCATCGACAATTGAAGAGACCATTATTTTTTCATTTTCAGAAAAGCACGCGTGCAAGCCGTTTAATTGCGTACATGAAAACCCATCCAAACCCACTCCATTTCTGAAAGCAAAATTTATTTTTGCCAAATCATCCTTGCCATCAAACTTCCTCACAACAACCGTTTGAACTTTGCCAGTGTAATCCCGGCAGTTTACAGAAATTCGCTTTCTATCATTTTCGTCGTTGTAC
Organism: Paracidovorax avenae; assembly: GCA_003029925.1. Taxonomy (GTDB): domain Bacteria; phylum Pseudomonadota; class Gammaproteobacteria; order Burkholderiales; family Burkholderiaceae_C; genus Paracidovorax; species Paracidovorax avenae_A. The sequence continues at coordinate 4,229,421 of CP028296.1, forward strand.
GCAGATTTCACGCAGCGCGTTGGAGGGACAAGTGCGTCCAGATTGGGTATTCCAGTTTTTATCCAGAATAAAAAATACGCCAGTGAAACAACAACTCCAGATACCACAAAAAAATAAACGATATTCTTTTTCAAGGCTTCATCCCCGGAACATGAATCGGGCCGCCCGCAGATGTTCCGGGCGTTTCCATCATGATTTTTGTTATTTCCCCCGTGTTTTTCAGCATCGTCTTTCTCAAGTCATCTATCTCCTTTTCCGTCTTCTTCATTTCTTCCGTTGGGCATGTGGGAACCTTCAACAAGCACTCTTCCAATTTGCCTTCTAACTTCCTCACCTCTTTTTCCATTCTTTTATTTTCAAGAACCATCTTTCCTGCATCCACGGCATCTTTGGCACTATTAGCCTTCTCTCCCCAGGAGAATATTTTAGATAGCAATCCTCCCTCCTCTTTTAACCCAAGTGCATCTATTTTGGATTGTGGACTCTGAGGGTAGAGAAACTTGTTTATCCCGCCATTCAACCCAATCGGATCCTGCGTCATATACTGCCCCAGCATGGGGTCGTAGTACCGGAACCGGTTGTAGTGCAGCCCCGTCTCGGCATCGAACTGCTGGCCCTGGAAACGGATTTCCTGCCCGATACCGTACGGATCGTATTCCTCGCGTAGGGTACCCCAGGCGTGGTAGGTGGCGGCCCAGGTGACCAGGCCCGCCTGCGGACCGTTGGCGTCCACCAGGGCGATAGGCGTGCCCAGGTGATCGCACAGCACATGGCGGATGCGCGTCGCGTGGGCCTGGGCGGAGTCCTGCCGTTGCTGGCGCACGGCTCGGAGGCCCGCGAAGAGCAGTGCGCCGGTTTCTCCGGGCAAACCTGCCTGCAGGCGGGATCGCGGTGCATCGCCCTGCGGCCCCAGGGCATCGTTCAGGGCCTGCTCCAGCCATTCGCGTTGCGCGCGGGGCAATCCCGCGAACAGGGCCGCCGCGTGGGATTCGCCGCCTTGGTCTTCCAGCGTGAACATGGCCTGCACGGCTGTGGGGATGGCCCGGTCGCGCTCCAGCCGCAGCAGCGGCACGAACGAGTCCGGCTCATACAGGATGTGCTGCAATCCCTGCGGGCCTTCGATATGCACCAGACGATCACCGTCCCAGCCAGCATAGGTAGTGGCCGCGGAGCCCAATGCGGCTCCATGGTTGTATCGGCTATCGCCGATGACGGTCTTGGCCAGCCGCCGGCCGAAGGGGTCATAGCGGTAGCAGGCCACCCGTTGCCAGGCGCCCCCCGTTCCCTCGCGCTGCCAGACTTCGCGCAACTGGTGCAGGGCGTCGTATCGCAACCGCTGCGCGCGGCCGTCGGCGTGCAGCGCCTGCACCCGGTTGCCGAAGGCGTCATAGCGGTAGCGGACCGAGGTGCCGTGGCCGTCGCCATCCCGCTCCGGTGTGCTCCACCCGATGCGATTGCCCGGCCAGTGCGTGACCGGGCCCGCACGCTCGCCGGGTCCGTCGCCCGCGCGCAGCAGGTCGAAGTCGGGGTCTTGCAGGTGCTCGCGCACCTCGCGGACCCACGCCTGCCGATCCGGGTGCGGTGCCGCTACGCCGGCCTCCTGGGGGACGGGGAGGCGATTGCCTGCGGGGTCGAGCGCCCAGTGCTGCCGGACTTCCGGTGTGCCCTGGCCCGCGCGGTGCAGCCCGCTCAGGCGCTGCCACGCGTCGTAGCCGTAGCGCGTGGCCTCGCCCGGTGTCTGCACGCCCACCAGTTGGCCCAGCGGGTCGTACCAGTAGCGGCGCTGGGCGAGTGTGGAGAGCGGCCCCAGGGCCGGGGCGACGCGGCCCGCGGCGGACGAGGGACCGGTATCGGAGTCATTGGCGTCACCGGTCGTTGGCATGGACGCCGCATGGCGCAGGCCGCGCCAGTCCTGGTGCAGCATGCGGCCCATCGGGTCCAACTGCCGCGCATGCACGATCGCCGGCAGGTCTGCGTTGCCTTTACCTTCGAGCACATGCAGCGTACGCCCCACCTCGCGGTGTAGTGCGTCGCGTTCCCAGTCCACCAGGGGCTCCCCATCCAGCAGCAGCCCGTGCACGTGACCCGAGCCGTAGGCCAGCCACTGCAGCGTGCCCAGGCCTTGCGCCTGCGTGGCCGTGCGCTGGCCCAGCGGGCCCAGGGTGTGGGTGATCGCGTGCTCGAACTCCACGGGCGGCTCGCCGGCACCCAGGTTGGTCTGGAGGTGTGGCGCCTGCGGCTTCCGGTACAGCGTCTGCGTCTCTCCGCAGACGCGCCCGAAGGCATCGCGCACCATCGCCACGCGCGTCTCTGGCTGCAGCCGCTGCGCCTGGAGCGCGGCGGCCAACGGCGCATGCACCGGGTCGCCCGGGCGGTCCAGCAGGGACAGCAAAGCCTGCGTTTCCAGTTCCAGCCAGCGCTCGGCCAGGAGGATGGGGCGGTCTGTGGCAGTGCCTGGGCGCGAGGAGTCAGAAGATAGGGCCGTTGACAGAGCCATGGGCTCGATCCCGTGGGGCAACTGGGCTTCCCAGGTCCGCGTCTGCTGCAATGCTCCGGCCGAGGTGTGCTCGAAGCGCTGGATCTGCAGTATCGCGTGGGGTTCGGTATCGGAGGGCTCAGGTGCCGGTAGCCGCACGGCCACGCGCGCCACCAGCCGACCGCCCAGGTCGTAGTGCAGCCGCGTGCGCACCACTGCGCCCAGCTCCGGCCGCGCCGCCGCTCCCGGGTGGTGGCCTTCCCCATGTCCATCGCCCGTGTGCGTGAGCTGGCCCGCCGCGTCGTAGCCGTACACCTGGCTGCGCCCGTCGAAGCCCACTTCCTGCACCAGCCGGTCGGCCACATCGTGCATGAAGCGCGTCACGTCGCCGTTCTCGTTGACGAGTTCCTGCAGCCGCCCGGCCACGTCGTAACGTAGCTGCACGCCCCGGCCGAACTGCGACTGTTCCACCACGCGGCCCCAAAGGTCGTGACGGTAAGCGATGGTGGTGCTGGTACCCGCGGCCTCGCCTGTGCCTTCCAGCACATCGTGCGTGCCATGCGAGGCTGCCGCCAGCAAACCATCAGCCCCCCACCGATAACGTACGCCCGTATTGCCCGGGTGCTGCGCGCCGACCAGCCGCAGGGCGCCGTGTTCCAGCGAGTGGTAATAGTGCGTGCGCTGGCCCAGCGCATCCACCGTCTCCACCACCTCGCCCCAGGCGCCGTGGCGCCAGGACTGGCTGCGGCCGGAGCAGTCGGTGTGCCGCGCGAGCTGGCCGCACGCGTTGTAGGCGTAGAGGCTGCGCCCGCCCTGGGCATCGATCGTCGCCACGGGCTGGTCGCACCAGGCGAGTGTGTGGGGAGGGAAGGCTGTTGTGCCGCCGCCGGTGCCGTCATCCTGCGGTTGCTCGTATTCGAACCGGGTAATGAGGGCCTGGGCTTCCGTGGCGCCTTTGGCGCCTCCGGTCGAACCCATCGCGACCTCCACCAGCCGTCCCCAGTCGTCATACCGTAAGTCCGTGCGCAGCCCCGCCGCGTCCTGGCTGGCCAGCAGCAGCCCGTCCTGCGCGCTGCCCGCCGCGCCCCAGTGCTGCTGGGTGCTGCGCCCGTCCGGGCCCTGCACACCCAGCAGCCGGCCCGCTCCGTCGTAGCGCCACCACGTGGTGCGGCCCAGCGCATCGGTGGCCGAGAGCCGACGGCCGGCGCTGTCGTGGCGGTAGCTCTGCTCGACCCCATCCGGGGTCACCAGACGTACCAGGCGCTTGAGGCCGCCTTCGCCCTCGAAGTGGTAAGTCGTCGTGCGGCCCAGGCTGTCGCGCACTACCGTGCTGCTGCGCGCCGGGCCCGCCGGACCTTCGCCGACGCTGGCAGGCGCTTCGCTGTACGCGAAGAAGTACGACAGCCCCTCTTCGTTGTGCTGCTCGGCGACGCGGGCACCCGGGCGCGCCACCAGCCCCTGGCGGCGGCCCTGCGCGGTCTGGTCTTCGTAAACGTAGCGGTGCTTTGGACCCTGGCGCGCTTGGTGCTCCGTCATGCGGTGCAGTGCGTCGTAGCCGAAGCGGCGCAGCACGGTGCCATCCGCACCCAGTACCTCGGCCAGGTTGCCCGCAGCGTCGTAGCGGTAGCCCACCAGGGGTTGAGGGCGCGAGGCCGTGCCCGGAACGATGCTCGGGTCGAGCGGGTTGAGCGTGCAGTCCACGCCCACGAGGCGCACGCCGTCATCGGGGCCGAGCAGCGGATGGCGTGCATGTGCGCCCTCATCCGGCTTGCCGGGTTTGCGGGCTGCAGTGGCATCCTGCGCGATGCGCTCGTAGCGCAGTGCATAGCGGCGCCCGCTGCCATCGGTGATGCCTACGACGCGGCCCTGCTGCTCGCCTTCCGTGCCCCACTGGTAGCGCTGGCTGCGGCCGAAGCGGTCGATCACGGCATGCAGGACGTGGCCCGAGGCTGTTCCTTCGTGCGCTACGCCCGCCGGCAGGAACACCCAGGCCGGTGCGCCAGCACCGCCCGCACCCGGCACGGCGATCACGCAACCCGGGTCCGCACGCAGCACCGCCGGCACGTGCGACCAGCGCGGTTGCTGCGCCCAGGGCAGCAGTTCAGCCGGGGTGGAGGATGGGGCGGTGGAGCCAGCCATGCCGCCGCCCCGCAACAGCCACAGATCCTCGCTGCTGCTGTACAGCGCCTGCCCCGGCTGCAGCGCCTCATCGAACGTGATCGCCCGTCCTGACGCATCGAAGAGCACCGCACGCTCATCCTCAAGCCGCAGCCGCAGTTCCAGCGGCAGCTTCCAGCCATACCCCAGCAGCCCGCATGCCGCACCATGCTCCGCGTTCACGTAACTGCTGTACACCCGCTGCCACGCCAGCGGCAGCGGCCCGGGCAGGGCAAAGTCCAGTTCATCGGCCCCCGTCAGCACCTTCGCGCCCAGCGCCGGGTTCACCGGATTGCCCACCGCCATGCCCCCAGGACACACCGAGCACGCCACGCCCCCCGCCGAGCCGATCAGCACCGTCGCCGAGCCCTGGACGATCGGGCCGCCTTTTTTTGTCAAGTCGCCCTGCCGGGCTGCGGGTTTGCCGCTCATTTTTGTTTCCCCTTGCTTGCTTGTTTGTTCTTCGTCGTGGCGCCCACAAGGCCAAGGCACTGCGCTCTTTCAAGCAAGCAGCA
>CP028296.1:4234668-4235211 GCA_003029925.1 Paracidovorax avenae
TTCCCCTTGCTTGCTTGTTTGTTCTTCGTCGTGGCGCCCACAAGGCCAAGGCACTGCGCTCTTTCAAGCAAGCAGCACCTGTGGCTCTCTGGATGGTGGTTGCGATGCCCCGCTCCTGCGCGCGTACGCGCGGAGCACCTCGCATCGGTGCGCCTAGCAGTTGAGCTTGTCCAGCGAGGACAGCACTTCGATGAGCGCAGGCGTGAGCCGCACGGTGCTCGATCCGCAGCGCAGCGTGATCTCGTCGCCCGCCTCCAGCGTGATGGTCTTGGCCTTCACCGTGAGCGCGCCCGACACCTCCAGGCTGTCCGCGCCGCTCACGCTCGCCTTGCGGTCCGAACCCACGCTGACCGAGTCGCTGCCGACGACCGTGCGGGTCCAGTTCGCGCCCACGATGTCGTTACGCACGCCGCCGATGTTGACGCTGTAGGCCAGCCCCACGTTCACCATCTTGGCCAGGCCCACGTTCTGCATGGCCGTCATCCCGATGGTCTCGGTCTTCATCGTGCCCACCCGGATGTTCCAGCTGGTGCCGATGCGGTC
>CP028296.1:4235311-4236189 GCA_003029925.1 Paracidovorax avenae
TTCTGCATGGCCGTCATCCCGATGGTCTCGGTCTTCATCGTGCCCACCCGGATGTTCCAGCTGGTGCCGATGCGGTCCTTTTCGCTTTGCCCGACGGTCTTGCTGCGGTGGTTGCCGATGCGGATGTCTTCGTTGGCGCCCACGGTCTCGTCGCGGTTGTCGCCGATCGAGATCGTCTCGTTGTGGTCCACCCGCTCCTTGCGGTTGGAGTGGATGGTGATGGTCTCGTCCCCATCGACCTCCTCGGTGCGCCAGCCATGCACCGTGATCTTCTCGTTGCGGTCCACCGTCTCCGTGCGGTCCCGGTGGATGGTGTTCGTCTCGTCCCGGTCGATCGTCTTGCGCCGGTCCTGACCCACCCAGTGGTCCTCATCGTTCTCCACCTCGATGAGCTGGTCCTTCTGCGCATGCAGCCACACCTGCTCCGCGCCCTTCTTGTCCTCGAAGCGGATCGCGTTCGCATCGCCCGCACCGTTCTTCATCCCGTCGCCGAACGCCCCGCCCTTGCTCGACTTCGTCTTGATGCCCGACTGCGTGGCATTGCCCGGCAAGGCCCAGGGCGGCATGTTCGCCGCGTTGTAGACGCTGCCCGTGACGATCGGATAGTCCGGGTCGCCGTTCAGAAAGTCCACGATCACTTCCTGCCCGATGCGCGGGATCGAGATCGCCCCGAACCCCGAGCCCGCCCAGCTCGTCGCCACCCGCATCCAGCAGCTGGAGTTCTCGTCCATCGCCCCCAGCCGGTCCCAGTGGAACTGCACCTTGATGCGACCGTATTCGTCCGTCCAGATTTCCTCGCCCGCCGGGCCGACCACGACGGCCGTCTGCGGGCCGGTGGTGCGCGGCTTGGAGGTTGTTCTCGCGGGGGTGTACGGCAG
>CP028296.1:4238055-4257132 GCA_003029925.1 Paracidovorax avenae
TTGCCCAGCAGCGCCTTGGGATCGATGTCGCGCCCCTCCGAGAGCAGGTCGATGTCGAAGGAGAAAAGCTGGCTCAGTTCCTCGCTGCCCCGCAGCTGCCGGAACTGCAGTTGCTCTCCCAGGGGCGTCTGGATGGTGACGCGGCGTGTCATTGTTATGGCTGCAGCCCCTCTGGTTGCTGCAGAGTCAAGTTGAAACGGCCGCGATGATAGAAGGCGTAACGACGAGTTGGAAAGGCTTCCGACGCAGGCAATTTGTTTGCAAATGTTTATTCACGCACAGGGCTATGGAAGCGCCAAAGTCGTATCAACGAACGTTATCGAAATCATTAATACTTATCAAACTACCAATCTGCCGTCCATGCGCCCTTGGAACGCAACACCTGCGTATCACACGCTCCATCACGGCCCGACGACAATGCGGCATGCAGGCAGCGAGCCATGGAACGATGCGCCGCGTCTGCCCGATAGAAGCAGCAAAGATTCCCTGCCCAGACCATCGATGGCCCATCCCCCCTCTCCCACTCCCCTCCTCCACACCCTCCCCAACGGCGTCCGCCTCCTCGCCCTCCCCATGCCCCACGTGCAGAGCGCCAGCGTGGGCGTGTTCCTGCGCGTGGGCTCGCGCGACGAGACGCCGGACACCAACGGCATCAGCCACGTGCTGGAGCACATGGCCTTCAAGGGCACGGCCACGCGCTCGGTGCAGGCGATCAACCTCGATGCGGAGCGGCTGGGCGCGGACGTGAATGCCTACACGGGCAAGGACAGCACGGGCTATTTCATGACGGGGCTGGGCCAGCACGCGCTGCAGCTGCTCGGCATGACGGCGGACATCGTGCTGCACAGCACGTTCCCCGAGGCCGAGCTGCAGCGCGAGCTGGACGTGATCCGGCAGGAGGCGATCGAGTACGACGAGGACCCGGAGGACAGCTCCAGCGACCTGCTGGACCGCGCGCTGTGGGGCGACGACCCCATGGGCATGCCGGTGATCGGCACGGTGGAGAACATTGAGGGCTTCACGCGCGACGACCTGGTGCGGCACGTGCAGCAGTACTACGTGGCCGGCAAGACCATCGTGGCGGCCGCGGGGAATTTCGACGTCGATGCATGGATGCGGCGGGCGGAGGAATTGTTCTCTGCCATGCCCGCGCCTGTGTCCGCATCGGGGGCACAGGCCGATGGCGCCGGGGTGCAGCCGCCCACACCCGCCCCGCACGTCGGCCAAGCCGTGGCGCGGCGCTTCACGCAGGTGTCGCAGGTGTTCCTGAACATCGCCTATCCGCTGTCCGGTCCTTTCGGGCCGGAGTGGAAGGGTGCCGGCACGGTGCAGGCCATGTTGCCCCCACGCTGGCGCCTGGCCGCAGCGCTCGCGGCCAACCTCTTCGGCGGCGGCATGTCCTCGCCGCTGGTGGACACGGTGCGCGAGCGGCTGGGCCTGGCCTACAACGCCGATGCCACGATCGACAGCGGCGATGCCTGGCTCAATTTCGTGGTGCATGCGGTGACGACGCCGGACAAGGTCGAGGCGCTGGTGCGTGCCACGGGCGAACTGCTGCAGGCGCAGGCATCCGCGATCGACCCGGTGCACCTGGAGCGCGCGAAGAACCAGCTCACCGTCTCCCGCGTGCGGGCCAGCGAGCGGCCTTTCGCGACGATGGAGCGGGCCGTGGAGGAGGTGTTCGCGCACGGCACCGTGACGCCGCTGGCCGACACCATCGCACTGATCGGCGACATCCGCGCGGACGAAGTGCAGCAGGTGTTCGCGCACATGCTCGCCCATCCGCCGGCGCTGTCGATCACCGGCAAGGGCGTGAGCGCGAAGTCCGCGCGGCTGCTGGCGGCGTCGCTGGTGGCGAGCAGCCGCCAGCCCTAGACGCGGCGGACATCGCCGGATCGGGCCGAGGCGCCGTCAGCACCAGCACGGCACCCGGCCGTTATCAATGCGCCGGCCGCCCCAGCCGCCGGCTCGCCCGCGAAATCGCGTAGTTCACCAGGCAGTACAGCGCCGCCACGATGAGGTACACCGGCACCAGCGAGTGGTAGTTGGCGATGAGCACGCGCGCGTTCTGCATCAGCTCGCCATAGGTGACGACATAGCCGAAGGTGGTGTCCTTCACCACGATCACCAGTTGCGCGACCAGGGCCGGCACGATGTAGCGCAGCGCCTGCGGAAACACGATGGAGAAGAACACCTGGGTCTCTTTCATGCCCAGGCTGCGCGCGGCATCGGCCTGGCCGCGCGGCACGGCGAGCACGCCCGAGCGATAGACCTCGGCCACCACGGCAGCGGTGCTCAAGCCAATCGGCAGGGTCAGCATCCAGTAGGTGCCGAGCTTGATGCCGATCGAGGGCAGCACCAGGAAGCACACGTAGATGAGCAGCAGCGTCGGCGTGCCCCGCAGGAACTCGATGGCCGCGACGGCCGGCCAGCGTACGAGCCGGTACCGCGCCAGGCGCCCCGCCAGCAGCACCAGCCCGAGGGAGAGCGCGATCACCGCGGCCATCGCTGCCGAGGCCAGCGTGCCAAGCAGGCCCTTGGCGAGGAAGGTCCAGGTCGTCGGCCAGGCGAAGAATTTCCAGTAGCGGGCATCGAGCTGCCCGGCGGCATGGAAGCGGAGCGCGATGCCGACCGCCAGCAGGAGCAGCACGCCCGCCGCGACCACGCTCATCCCGCGGGTGAGGTTGCGGGTGCGGGGGCTCGGCGCGCCGAACAGAATGTCTTCGAGGGACCGGTTCATCGCAGGATCCGCAGCTTCCTGTCCAGGGCGGCGCCCGCCCAGGCAATGAGCAGGCCGGTGGCCACGTACATCGCGGCCGCGACGGCGAAGGCGGCCATGCCGGCGGCGGAGTCGGTCGCGATCTTGGAGACGAGCGTGGTGAGTTCCCGGCCCGGGAACGGCACCTGCGACGCGAGCGAGGTGGAGAGCATCAGTGCGATGAGCAGCGACGTCATCGGCTGCACCACCGAGCGCAGCGCCTGCGGCAGCACCACCGACCAGATGATGCGCGCCGGCCGCATCCCCAGGCTGAGCGCGGCCTCGATCTGCCCGCCGGGGATGGTGTTGATGCCCGAGCGCACGTAGTCGGCCGTGAACGCGGAGCAGACCAGCACCAGGGTCAGCACCACGCTGGGCTCGTAGTCGATCACGAACTCCAGATCGGGCAGCGCGAACACGATGAAGATCAGCAGCGCCACGCTGGGGATATTGCGGAAGGTCTCGACGTAGAGGGTCAGCACCCAGCGCAGCGGCGGCAGCGGAAAGAGCCGCAGCATCGCCACCCCCATGCCCAGCAGCACGCCCGGCACGAACGACAGCGCGGTGAGCTTCCAGGTCAGCAAAAGGGCCTGCCCGAAGGCAGGCCCGTGGTCGGCCAGGAGCCTGGCTACCTCGCCCATCGGTTCAGGGCAGCGCAGGCGGCGTGGGGACGGCCGTGCTGCCGGTGCGCTGGCCGATGGCGATCGTCCAGAGCTTGGCCCACGTGCCGTCGGCCTCGATCTTTTTCAGGAACGCGTTCACGAAGGCCACGCCGTCCGAGCCCTTGGGCAGGCCGATGCCGTACGGGTCCTGCGCGCCGAACGGGGCACCCGCGAGCTTCGCGTCGCCGGTGCCGAGGCTCAGGGTGTTGAGCAGCAGCGTGTAGTCGGTCACGTAGGCGGCCACGCGGCCCTGGCGCAGCGAATCCAGGGCTTCCTGGTGCGTCTGGAACTCCTGCACGGTGCTCTTGGGCGCGAACTGCGCGAGGATCGCGGGCCCCGTGGAGCCCGCCTGCGTGGCGACCTTCTTTCCGCCCAGGTCGTTGTAGGACTGGATGGCCTGGTTGTTCGCCTTGACCAGTACCCCGGCCTGCGAGGTGTAGTACGGCCCGGCGAAGGAGATTTTCTCGGCGCGCGCGGGCGTGATGGAATAGGTGGCGATGACCGTGTCCACCTGGCCGTTGATCAGCACCTGCTCGCGCGTGGACGAGTTCACCTGCGTGAACTGGACCTTGGAGGCGTCGCCCAGGATGTAGCGCGTGAGGAGCTGGGCGATGCCCGCATCGAAGCCGCGCAGCCTGCCATCCTTCTCGTTCAGCAGCGAGAACAGGTTGGACGTCTGGGTGCCGCCCAGGCGCAGCGTGCCGGCCTGCTTGATCTTGCTGGCCCAGGGGCTCGCGGCGATGGCCTCGGCGCTGGCGACGGGGCCCTGCGCCACCAGCGCGTCGAACGCCGCGGCATCGATGGGCGTGCCCTGGGCGAATGCCGCGCCGCCGCCGGCGATCGCCAGCGCTGCGACGGAGGATTTCAGGAGGGATTTGATCGACATCGGCATGCGGTCCTCTCGGATGGTGGGTTGCTTCAGTCAATGTATAGCACGCGGGACGTGCCCCCGCCCGGCTGCCGTCGGCGAACCGCTCGCTGGCGGCTATCCGCCGGTGGCGACGAGCGGCTTGTAATGGTGCGGCAGGCGCATCAGCACCAGGTCCTTGCGGCGGACGACGCTGGTGGGGTAGCGGCTGCCCTCGGCAGCACGGGTATCGGTGGCCAGGCTGGCGATGCCTTCCTCCTCCCACACCAGCTTTTCCTGGCGCGGAAACTCGAAGCTGTCGGGGCCGAAGACGCCGCTGCGCCCTCCTTCGGGCGTATTGGCGAACGCCAGATAGACGTTGTTCTCGCCGGCGCGTGCCCGGTAGAGGTGCCAGTGCAGCGGATCGCTGCCCGTGGGGATCGGGTAGTTCTGCCGCACGGCGGAGCCCGCATGCGCACCGGTGAATCGCCCGCTCTGCGCCGCGGGGCAGGCGATGATGTCGCACCCCTCGAGCGCCAGCACGCGGCCCGCCTCCGGAAAGCTGGCGTCGTGGCCGATGAGCAGGCCCAGGCGGCCCAACGGCGTGTCGTGCACCGCCCAGCGCTCGCCGGGCGTGGCCCAGGCGCTGTCCTGCTGCGTCAGGTGCAGCTGGCGATAGACGCCGATGCGCCCTTCGGGCCCGGCCAGCACCGCGCTGTTGTAGAGGCTGTCGCCATCGCGCTCGGCAAAGCCCGCCACCAGGTAGAGGCCGAGCCGCATCGCGATGTGCACGATCGCCGTCACCGTCTCGCCGTCGGCCGGCACGGCGCTCCGGGCGGGGTCGTGCAGCCCCGTGAGGGCCCGCTCGGGAAACACGACCAGTTCCGCCCCGTCGCTCCGCCGGGCCTCATCGGCCCAGTGCGCGATGGCGGCCAGGTTGTCGCCGGCCTCCGGCTGCGGCGCGAACTGCGCGACCGAGACCACCGACCGCCGGCCCGGCGGCAGCGGGCGGTGCCCATAGAGGCGGAAGAAATCCGACGGGTTCCACAGGAAGGTGTTGGTCATCAGCGCGGGGTAGTGCTCCGGCCGGCGCTGCGCCATCACCGGCTCGCCCAGGAACTCGCGGGCGCGGCTGCGGGCCGGGTCGATCCGCGCATAGCAGATGCCGTCGCCGTCATCGACCACGGCCAGGATCTCGCCGTCGGGCGCGATCACGCAGCTGCCGCCGCTGAACTGCACGGTGCGCTCCAGGCCCCAGCGGTTGCTCTCGACCAGGTAGCAGCCATTCTCGGCGGCGCGGGTGATCCAGTAGGGCGCCGGCGTGCGCTCGGCCAGCCAGTTGCTGATGTGGCAGATGACATCGGCGCCACCCAGCGCTTGCAGCCGCGCGGTCTCGATGAAATGGATGTCCATGCAGACCAGCAGGGCGATGCGGCCCAGCGGCGTTTCGAACACCGCGTGGCCCAGGTCGCCGGGAGCGGCCCACTTCGGCTCGGAGATGTACGAATGGCTCTTGCGGTGTACGCCGACGACGCCGCCGGGGCCGATCAGCACCGCGCTGTTGTAGTAGAGATTCGTGGACGGATCCACCTCGGGCATGCCGACGACGATGTGGCAATCGCGCGCGCGGGCCAGCGCGGCGAAGCGTTCCGTCGTGGGGCCCGGTATCGGCTCGACCATCGGCGCGACCTCGTCGCGGTCGTGCCAGCAGTAGCCGGTGGTGCCCATCTCGGGCGTGACGATCAGGCGCGCGCCGGCCGCGGCGGCTTCGTCCACCAGGGCGAGCAGGGCCTGCACATTGCGTTCCTTGGCATTCAGGACCGGTTCGAACTGGACGGCGGCGGCGGTAAAGGGTGACGGGACCATGAAGGGCTCCTGTGGGATGGACGACGGAGAAAAAGCGGGAATGGGCTCGGGAGCCGGCTCAGATGGTCATGTAGCGATCGACCACCGCATCGGTCAGGTCGGCGATGGGGCCGGCGACCGCGATCGCGCCCTTTTCCAGCATGGCGAAGCTGCTGGCCACGCGGCGGGCGAAGCCGATGTTCTGTTCCACCAGCACCATGGTCATGCCCAGCTCGGCATTCAGGCGCACGATGGCGGCCTCGATCTCCTGCACGACCGAGGGCTGGATGCCTTCGTTGGGCTCGTCGAGCAGCATCACCTTCGGCGCGGCAGCCAGCGCCCGGGCGATCGCCAGTTGCTGCTGCTGGCCGCCCGACAGCACGCCGCCGGGGCGGTCGAGGTTCGCGGCCAGGTAGGGAAACAGCTCCAGCGCCAGCGGCGGCACCTCGCGCGGCCCCTGGCGGGCGAAGGCGCCCATCAGGATGTTCTGCCGCACGGTGAAATCGGGAATGATCTCGCGGCCCTGCGGCACGTAGGCGATGCCGGCACGTGCACGCAGATGCGTGGGCTGCGCGGCGATGTCGGCGCCATCCAGCAGGATGGCACCCGTGCTGTGCACCAGGCTGCCAACCAGGGTGCGCAGCAGCGTGGTCTTGCCCATGCCATTGCGCCCGAGCACGGCCGTGACCTGGCCGGCCGGCACCCGCAGGTCGATGCCGTGCAGCGCATGGCTGCGCCCGTAGTAGCTGTGGACGTTCTTCAGTTCTAGCATGGCGTGCTGATCCCGTGTGAGCCCAGGTACGCCTCGCGCACCCGGGGATCGCGTTCGATGGCCTCCACGTCGCCCTCGGCCAGCACCTTGCCCAGGTGCAGCACGGTGATGCGCTCGGCGATTTCGCGCACGAAGGCCATGTCGTGCTCCACCACCAGGATGGTGTGGCGGCCGCGCAGGGCCTTGAGGATCTGCGAGGTGCGCAGTGTCTCGGCCTGCGTCATGCCCGCCGTGGGCTCGTCGAGCAGCAGCACCTGCGGCTTCTGCGCGATCAGCAGGCCCAGTTCCAGCCACTGCGTCTGCCCGTGGCTGAGGAACGCGGCCTGCAGGTGCTGCTCGGCCTCCAGGCCGGTCAGTTCCAGGATCTCGTCGATCTGCGCCTCGGCAGCGCCGCCGAAGCGAAAGCGCAGGTTGCGCAGGATCGAGCGTTCGCGGCAGCTGGCCACGCGCAGGTTGTCGCGCACGCTCAGCTCCCGGAACACGCTGGGGATCTGGAACTTGCGGCCGATGCCGGCGCGCGCCACCCGGTACTCCGGCCAGTGCGTGATGTCGCGGCCATACAGCTGGATGCGGCCCTGGGTGCTGGCCGTCTTGCCGGAGACGAGATCCATCAGCGTGGTCTTGCCCGCGCCGTTGGCGCCCAGCAGGACGCGCAGCTCGCCTTCCTGCACGGTGAGCGATACGCCGTCCACGGCCTTGAAGCCGCCGAAGCGCACGCCGATGTCGTCCAGTTGCAGTGCGACCGGTGTCATGCGGCCTCCCGGGCAGGAAGGGCGGGCGCTGTCTGCGTGGCCTCCGGGGCGGGCGCGGCAGGCCTGCGGCGGCGCGCCAGCAGCTCGTGCCCCCAGCCCGCGATGCCCTTGGGCAAATACAGCACCACCAGCACGAAGACCAGGCCCACCACCACCTTCCAGGCCTCCACCAGGGCCGGCGTCTCGCTGGCCGTGGCCTCCAGCAGGTTGATCAGGATGGCGCCCACGCAGGCCCCCAGCAGGGACGACCGGCCGCCCACCGCGGCCCACACCACCATGCTGATGGAGAACGCCAGGTCCATGAAGCTGGGCGAGGCGAATTCGGCCACCACCACGTAGAGCATGCCGGCCACGGCGGCGATGCCGGCCGAGAGCGTGAAGAAGAAGGTCTGGTAGTGCGCCACGTCGAAGCCCAGGTAGCGGGCACGCTGGGGGTCTTCGCCCGCGGCCTTCAGGATCAGGCCAGCGCGCGTGGCCACCAGCAGCCGGGTGCCCACCAGCACCACCGCCAGGGTGCCGGCGACGAGGTAGTAGGCCGGCAGGCCGAACGGGTCGAATTCCAGCCCGCCGATGCGCAGCCAGGCCAGGTCGGTCAGGCCGTTGAAGCCATTGGTGAGCGGCTGCGCATCGACCAGCAGCAGGCGCACCAGCAGCACCACCGCGAGCGTGATGATCGAGACGAAGACACCGGCGATCCGCTTGCGGAATACCACCGCGCCCAGCACGAAGGCGACCACCATCGGCAACAGCAGCCCCATCGCCAGGCCGAAGCCCTGGTGCTGGAACGGCTGCCACAGGAACGCGCCGCGGTTGATGCAGCACAGATCGACGATGGCGCCCGGCTCGGCGTTGGACAGCATGAAGTCCGGCACCGGGCCGTGCGCCCCCGGCTGCTGGCTGGCGGGGCTCGCGAGCTTGAGGGCCATGGCGAGCATGTACGCGCCCAGCCCGAAGAACAGCCCCTGCCCCAGGTTCAGGATGCCGGCATAGCCCCAGCCCAGGGCGATGGCCACGCCCAGCATGCCGTACACCAGGTACTTGGCGATGCGGTTGAGCCAGAAGGGATCGAGCACCAGCGGGGCCAGGGCCACGAGCAGGAGGAAGGCGCCGTAGGCAGCGAAGGTCGCGCGCCGGTCGAAGGAGGCAGTCATGGTTCAGCGCCCTTTGAAAGAGAAAAGTCCCTGCGGCCGCACGACGATGAGCAGGATCACCAGGCCGAAGACCACGGCCCGTCCCACGATGTCGTTGGACAGCGTGGCGATCACGCCGTTGACCTCGCCCAGCACGCCCGCCGTCACCACCGCGCCCAGCAGGCTGCCCAGGCCGCCCGCCACCACGACGAGGAAGCCGTCCACCACCAGGGTGGTGCCCATGTCGGGCGATACGGTCTTGAAGCCCGCCACCAGCACGCCTGCGACGCCCGCCAGGCCCGCGCCGAAGGCGAAGGTCCAGGCATTGACGCGCTGCACGTCGATGCCGCACGCCGCGGCCATGCGCGGGTTGCGGATGATCGCGCGCACCTGCATGCCGACGGTGGTGCGGTAGAGGAGGAACCAGGTGCCGAGCGTGAGCACCGCCGTGCTCGCCACGATGAACGCGCGGTAGGCATTGATGGCCACACCGCCGACCTGCACGACACCCTGCAGCATCTCCGGCACGGGCAGGTTCTGCAGCCCGGGCCCCAGGCCCTGCACGTGGACGCCGAAGAAGCTCAGCCCGCCTTCGAGCCGTACCGCCTGCTGTACCAGGATCGCCACGCCCCAGGTCGCCAGCAGCGTGTCGGCCAGGCGTCCATAGAGCTTGCGGATCACGCAGCGCTCGATCAGCAGGCCGAGCAGCGCGGCGCTGGCGAAGGCCAGCGGGATCGAGGCGATCAGCCCCCATCCCAGCCAGATCTGCGCCAGTACCGCGGTGTAGGCGCCGACCATGATCATTTCCCCATGGGCCATGTTGATCACGCCCATGGCGCCGTAAGTGATGACCAGCCCCAGCGCCACCAGCAGCAATATCGCGCCCACGCTCAGGCCGATGAAGAAGACATCCAGCATATGGTTCCCATGGAAAATGGCAGGCGCCGCCGCGCCGGGTGGCGCGGCCGCGTGGCGCCCGGGAGCTCAGGACTTGACGTTCACCGCACCCTTGGTGGTGCACATCAGGTTCGTGTCGGTCTCGCCGTAGGCGAAGTACGGCAGGGGCCGCACGGGCTTCGGCGCGGCATCCACCACCTTGCTCTGCCCGTCGGCCTGCCACTGGCCGATGCGCGGCGTGACCCAGGCATGCAGGCTCTCCGGGTCGATCAGCACCTTGCCGCCGGGCGCGTCGTACGACTGGCCGCCGATGTGGGCGCGGATCGCATCGGCCGTCGCGGACTTGCCGGCCTCCACCGCCTGCTTCCACAGGAACACCTGGAAGTACGCCGCCTCCAGCGAGTGGTAGGTGACGGCCTTCGGGTCATTGACGAACTTGCGGTAGCGGTCCACGAACGACTTGTTGGCCGGCGTGTCGATCGACATGAAATACGGCACCGACGTGTAGCTGCCGGCCGCGTATTCGGCGCCCATCGCGGCGATCTCGATCTCGCCGGTGACGGTGGCGCAGATCGGCACGGCGGCCTGCGACATGCCCTGGTTCTTGTATTCGCGGTAGAACGCGATGATCGAGTCGCCCACCACGTTGGACAGCACGGCGTCGGCCCCCGACTCCTTGATCTTGCGCACCATGCTGGCCCACTCGGAGTGGCCGAGCTCCAGGTACTCGTCGCCCACCCACTGCGCGCCCGCCTGCTCGATCAGCTTCTTGCTGACCTTGGCCATCTCGCGGGGATAGACGTAGTTGGAGCCGACGATGAAGATCTTCTTCTTGCCCAGCTTGTTGACCATCCACGGGATGTAGTTGCCCAGCTGCTGGTTGGCCACGGCGCCGCTGTACACCACGTTCTTCGAGCACTCGAAGCCTTCGTAGTGCGTCTGGTAGAACAGCATCGCATTGCGGCGCTCGAACACCGGCAGCACCGCCTTGCGGCTGGCCGAGGTGTGGCAGCCGAACACCGTCGCGATGCGGTCGCGCACCACCAGCTTGGACGCCTTCTCGTTGAAGATCTTCGGGTCGGAAGCGCCGTCTTCCACCACCACCTCGACCTGGCGGCCCATCACGCCGCCGGCGGCGTTGATCTCGGCCACGGCCATCAGCACGCCATTGGCCAGCATCTTCTCCACGATGGAGAGGCCTCCGGTCTGGGAATACAGGGCACCGACCTTGATGGTCTCGGCAGCGTGGGCAGAGCGCATCCACGCAGGTGTCGCGAGGGCGGCCGCGGTGGCAGCGGAAGAGGCGAGGAGACGACGGCGTGTCGTGTTCGGCATGGCGGATCCTTGTTGACAGGGCGGCGCAGGCATGGAGCGCACCGCCGGATTGATGAACCGGGACGAAGCAGAACCAGCCGACAGCACTGTCGGGCGCAGGCAAAAAAAAACCTCCAGGCGCGGGATGACCGCTCCGGGAGGCTTCATTGCCTGGGCCTGGCAAGCGTTGACCGCTTGCCGGACCAACCGCGTCATGGCCTGTGAACAGGGGATGCCGCAGTCACCACACCGTCAATTCAAATTGCGATGCGGTGCCGTATTTATATCGGCTCATGCGGAAGATTTCAATAGAGATTCCATGTGGATGATCGAATTCGCGATGTCGTCCATCGGCACCCGCTTGGCCATGGCCTGCTCCCGGATCGTCTGGTAGGCGGCCGCTTCATCCAGTTGCCGGGTCACCATCAGGATGGTCTTGGCGCGGCTGATGGTCTGGTCGCTCAGGATCTTGCGGCGCAGCTTGCGGTTTTCCTTGGCCAGCGCCTGGCGCTCGGTCCAGAGGCTGCGCGCGGTCACCAGCGTGGCCAGCAGGCCCAGCGGCTTGATCGGTTTCTGCACCACCGCCAGGGCGCCGCTTTCCAGCACCATCTGCAGCGTGCCGGGATCCTCGTAGTTGACGATGGCGATCACCGTCGGCCGCGGCTGCGGCAGGGCCTTGAGGAATGCCGTCGTGGCCGCCCTCTCCTCGCCGTCGATCAGCAGGAACAGCACGTCGGTGTTGTTGGCAGGGGCGGTGGGCATCGGCCATGCCGAACTGACCAGGCAGCCGATGCGCCGCATGTGGCCGATCAGGGCCGCGCCTTCCTCGTCGGGCGGATGCACGACCACCACCTTCAGCTCGAGCAGTTCGCGCAACTTGGCAACAGACATCCTGCCTCCTGCTGTCAGGCCAGTCTCCGCTCAAGCGGATCGAGCCGGTTGTCAATCATGTAGGGGTCGGGCTTGACCTGCAAGCCGGGGTCGTCCACCACCTGGAACAGTCCTTGCGCATCGACGCGCGCCACGCGCGGCCAGAGGTAGGTATGGTGGTTGTCGCCATCGATGCGGACCGCGCCCTGCGGTGCGTCGAATGCGTGTTGGTGCAGGTGGGGCAGCAGCTGGTTCATGCGGTCGCCGCCCGAACGGGCCAGCGACTGCGCATACAGGTACACCTGGAAGTACGCCGCCTCGGTGCATGCCGTGATCGGCATGTCCGCCCCGTAGCGCGCGCGGTAGGCCTCCACGAAGCGCAGGTTGGCCTCCGACTGCAGGGTCGAGAAGTACGGCGCCGCGGTGATGCAACCCTCGGCCACGCCGGGTGCCATCTGCGCCACCTCGGCCTCCTGCGTCGACTGGCTGGCGATCGGGTGGGTGCGCGTGTCGAAGCCGGCATCCCGGTAGGCCTCGTAGAAGCGGGCGATGCCGTCGCCCACCACGGTGGAATAGACCACGTCGGGCCGGGCGGCCTGGATGCGCCGCAGCACCTTACCCATGTCGATGTCCGCCACCCGCAGCGGAACGTACATCTCGTCGAGCACCTTGCCGCCCGACTGCCTGAACAGGTCCGCGATGATGCGGTTGGACTCATAGGGATAGACATAGTCGGAACCCACCAGGAACACCCTCTTGCCATAGTGGCGCGCGAGGTACCGCACCAGCTGCACCGAGTTCTGGTTGGGCGCCGCGCCGGTATAGACGCAGTGCGGCGAGTACTCGAAGCCTTCGTAGAGCGTCGGATAGAACAGCAGCGCGCGGTGCGCCTCCACCACCGGCAGCATCGCCTTGCGGGTGCTGGACATGTACCCGCCGAAGATCACGGTCACGCCGTCCACGTCGCACAGGCGCTCGGCCAGCTCGCGGTAGCGCCGCGGCTGCGAGCCCGGGTCGTGGACGATGGGCTCGATGCTGCGCCCCAGCACCCCGCCCGCCGCATTGATCTGGTCGATCGCCAGCAGCGTGGCCGCCCGCTGCGTCCGCTCGACCGCGGCGGTGACGCCAGTGGTGGAGAAAAGCACCCCCACCCGCCAGTGGGCCGATTGTCCTTTTGGCATACGCCCTGCCCTCCAAAAAAAAAGCTCCCACCAACCTGGAAGATCGGTGGGAGCTTCACTGCTCCATTGTTCGGGTGCGCCGGATGGAAGGCCGGCGCATTGCATGCACTCTACCAGCATGGCGCCGCCGGATGAACTCCCTGCGGCCAATCAGACGTCTGGCGTCCTACGCAACCTCGGGAAGTCCGATGACAGATTTTCTAAAAAACAACAATTAAAAATCGCAAAAATATCTTTTTCAGTGGCAAAAATGCATCAAGAAGTACAATTTGTTTGCAGTTGATTCATTCTTTTCTGCCGAAAATAAACAAATAATCATAAATATCGATTATTTGCCCGATTTTCGGGAGATTCAGGATTTCCTGGCTCGCAGACCATCTTGATCACCAGAACAACCACTTTCCCTCAGGCGGAGCGGCCGAAGACAGCGCCGCGTCCCGGAGCACGGTCTGTACGCAGAATCTCCTTTGTCGCACTGGCGCTCACCCTGGGCCCATGCATGCCCCTCCAGGCCGAGGAGGCCACGGAAAACAATATCACCCTCAGCGGCTTCGGCACCGTGGGTGTGGTCCACAAGACCGGTGCCCCGCATTGGGGACTGATCCGCAGCACCGCGCAGAAAGGCGCTGCGGCAGACCTCGGCGCCACGACGGACTCCAGGCTCGGCGCGCAAATCGACTGGAACCACAGCAGCGGCTGGGAGGCCGCCGCGCAGGGCGTCCTGTTGCCGAGGGCCAAGGGTGCGTTCTCCGGCGAAGCGATCGAGCAGGCCTATGTCGGCTACCGGCCATGGGCGAATACCCGCCTCCGCATGGGCCGGGTCAGCCCGGACGTGTTCCTGTATTCCGAGAGCCGCAATGTCGGCTATGCATTCACCTGGGCGCGCCCGCCCGCCGATTTCTATGCCTTCGCGCCGGTCGTGGCCATCGATGGCCTGGACGTGGAGCAGCGATGGGATACCGGCAGTTCGTCGTGGCGCCTGCGTGCCACCACCGGCACGATAAGCACCAGCACCACCGACGGCGGCCGATCCCACCGGCCGGCGAAAGCGGATGGCATCCTGGCGCTCGGGCTGTCGCGGGAAGCGGGCGGGCTGCTGCTGAAACTCAGCTACATGCACGCCCGGGTGAGCCTGGATCAGGGCCCGGAATACGAGGCGCTGCGCCAGGGCATCGACAACCTCCGGCAGTCTCCCCTGCCCGGAGTGCGGGAAGCGGTCACACCGCTGAGCGACAGGCTCTGGGCCGGCGGCGCAACCAGCTACCTGGCGCTCGCAGCCCAATATGACAGCGGCCCCTGGACCTTCGTGGCGGAAGGCAGCCGGCTGAACATTCCCGGGAGCACGCTGGATGCCTACCGGGCCTACGCCAGCGCCGCATGGCGCAGGGACACGGTCACCTATTACGCCCTCGCCAGCCGGGTGAAGCCGCAGGAGGCCGCCCTGGCCACTCCCGACGTGGCCTCTTCGCTGGCGCCCGTGGCGGGACCCGCCGCGGCCCGGCAGGCCCAGATGCTGGCGGGTTACGCCACCTACGCGGCCAACCAGTTCCGCTTCGACCAGAGCACGTTCGGCGTGGGTCTTCGATGGGATTTCGCATCGAATGCCGCACTCAAGTTCCAGGTCGACCGGTTCCACGTCCGGCAGAACGGCGCGGCAGGCTGGCGCAACCACGACGGGCAGGCCGCCAAAGGCACCCTGGTCTCCCTGCTGGTCGATTTCGTATGGGGCCAGTGATGCCACGCGCACTCCCGAACCTTCCGCGCATGCTGGCCGCCATCACGCTGGCGGTCCATGCGCTGCATTTCACCGTGGCTTCTGCCCCCATCTACGTGGTGGTGTCCGCGCAGAGTCCGCTGCAGTCCGTGAACCAGAACGAGCTGGTGGCCATCTATACCGGCAGGACCCGCGCCTTCCCCGACGGCAGCGCGGCCACCCCGCTCGACCAGCAACGCGACGGTCCGGCGCGCGCCGAGTTCTACCAGCTGCTGACCGGCATGGACATCGCCCGCATCAACAGCTACTGGGCCCGCCTGCATTTCACCGGCCAGGTGCGGCCGCCGCAGACCGCCGAGGACGACACGGCCATGCTGCAGCGCCTGCGCAATGATCCCTCGGCCATCGGCTACGTCACCCGCCCCCCGCAGGACAACTCGGTGCGGGTGGTGATGCACCTTCCGTGATGCTGCACGTGCCTTCCCACCACCGCCCTGCTCCCCATGCGCAGTAAAAGCCTCCATCGCCGCTTCCAGTGGGCGGTCGTGAGCGTCGCGGGCGTGATGGCGACCCTCGTGGCCATCGTCCTGTACCTCAGCGCCAAGTCGCACTACCTGGAAAACTCCGAAGCCTCCGCACGCGCCATCGCCGCGGCCGTGCAGCAGACGATGGCAGTCGGGGTGTATGCGCGGGACGAGGTATTGCTCAAGGAACTGCTGGACGGCCTGGCCCACCACCCGTCGGTCGCCCGCGTGGGCGTCCGCGATGCCGCCGGGGTCACGATGGCAGCGAAGGCCAACCCGGATGCCGGCCTGGAGGCCACCGGCGCAAATGCCCCAACGAAGCCCACCTTTCAGTCGCCCCTGGTGTCGCCCTTCAGGCGCGAAGGACACATCGGCGATCTGCAGGTCTGGCTGAACTACCAGCGGATGAACGCCGAGGCAGGCTGGCAGGCGGCCCAGCTGGTCGTGGCGATCACCGTGCTGCTGGCCGGCGTGCTCGGCGTATTCAGCATGCTGGCCCGGCGCATGCTGTCCCAACCCATGCACCGGCTGGCGGCGGAGCTGGCCATGATCATGCCCGGCACGGCGCGCCGCATATCGATCAACCCGCGCCATGCCGTCGATGAAGTGGGCATCGTCACCACCGCGGTCAACCGCCTGCTGGAACTGCAGCAGGACGCACTCGAGCGAGAACGCGGCATGCGCGAGGAAATCTCCGCGCTGGAGGCTCGCTACCGGGGCATCTTCGACTCGACCAGCGCGGGCATTTTCATCCTCTCGCCGGCCGGGCAGCTGCTGCACGCCAACCCGGCCTTCGAGCGGTTGCTCCACCTGCAGGCCGGCCAGGAGATCAACGCCCATGCCGAGGACTTCATCCCGACCTTCTTCGTCCGCTCGGCCCAGTTGCTGCAGCTGATCGAACGGGCCCGCACCTCCCTGGAGCCGGAAGCCGAAGACCTCGAACTGATCCGCCCGGACGGCACGAAGGTATGGGTCCACTGCATGGTGTCGTGCATGGACACCGCCGGTGCCCCGGAGCAGTACGTCGAGGGCGTGCTCTACGACATCACCCGGCGCAAGAACCAGGAGAGCGCCGCGCGCTACCGCGCGGAGCACGATGCGCTGACGGGGCTCAAGAGCCGCTCCTATATCGAAGCCCTCCTCGGACAGCACATCCATGCCGTCCACCCGGGCCATGACCCGGGCGACGTCACGCTGATGTTCATCGATCTCGACGGGTTCAAGTCCGTCAACGACCGCTGGGGGCATGCCGCCGGGGACGCGGTGCTGGTCGAGGCAGCCCAGCGGCTGCGCATGCTCTTCCAGCGCAACTGCGACGTCATCGGCCGGCTGGGCGGCGACGAACTCGTGGTGATCATCGCGGGCGTGGACGCACTCCACCCCAGCGTGTCGGACCTGGCGCGGCAGCTGATCGACAGCTTCAAGGTGCCGTTCGTGCTGCCCAACGGGGAATCGGCCCGGGTCGGTGCGAGCGTCGGCGTGGCCAGCTACCCGGCGCACGCCACCAGCGTCAAGACGCTGATCCATGCCGCCGATGCGGCGATGTATGCCGTCAAGCAGGCAGGCAAAGGCGGAATCGCCATCGCCGAAACCGGCATCACCAGCCAGGACGAAGACGCCGCGGAATCCCGCAAAGAGACCGGCCTTCCGGCCGCCGTGGCACCACAGCAGCGGGATGCCCTGACCGGCCTGATGGACCGCCGGCACCTGCTCGAGCAATTGGCATCGGAACAGGGCCTGATGGCAGGCGGCGAGGGGCCGACGGGCGTCATCTGCCTGGACATCGACCAGTTCAAGCTGCTCAACGTGGCCCACGGCACCCAGGTCGGCGATGAAGTGCTCTGCGAAACCGCACGGCGGCTGAAGTGCGCCCTGCGGCGTGGAGACACGCTGGCACGCACCGGAAGCGACGAATTCGTCGTGTTGCTGCGCACGGAAGGCCGCATCGACCACGACGCCCGCCACCTGGTGGAAGGTGTCGCCGCCAAGCTGCTCCACAGCCTGGCCGCGCCGTTCAACGTGGGCCAGGGCTCCCTGAGCATCCGCACGAGCGCGGGCATCAGCCTCATCCACGCCCATACGGCCAGCGGCCTCGATGCCCTGCGCGAAGCGCAACTCGCCCTGCGCCGGTCCAAGACGCAGGGCGGCAACCATCCCGTGTTCTTCGAGGAGAACATGCTGGCGGGTTTCCACGAACGCCTGGCGCTGGAGCAGGATCTGCACGCGGCCATCGGCTCGGAGCAGCTGTTCCTGCAGATCCAGCCCCAGCACGATGCCCGCAGCCAGCTGACGGGGGGCGAGGCCCTGCTGCGGTGGCGGCATCCCGAGCGCGGCATGGTGCCGCCGGACCAGTTCATCGCCCTGGCGGAAGCCTCCGGCCTCATCATCGAACTGGGCACCTGGGTGCTCAAGACCGGCTGCAGGATCCTCGCCGACCTCCACCGGGAAGATCCCTCGCTGACCCTGGCCATCAACATCAGTCCGGCGCAGTTCAAGCATCCGGGCTTCGTCGATGAAGTCCGCCACGCATTGGCGGCGACCGGTGCCTGCGCGTCCGGACTGATTCTGGAGATCACGGAAGGCCTGCTGATCACCGACGTGAACCATGCGGCGGAACGCCTCGCGGAACTGGTCGAACTGGGCGTGCGTTTCTCGATCGACGATTTCGGCACGGGCTTTTCGAGCCTGGCCTACCTGCGGCAGCTGCCGCTCTACGAGATCAAGATCGACCGCAGCTTCATCAACGGCCTGCCCGGCGACACGGCCAGCGTCGGCATCGTCTGCTCGATCCTGTCGATGGGCTCCCACCTCGGGCTCCACGTGGTGGCCGAAGGCGTCGAGACGCAGGAGCAATCCGACTTCCTGCAGGCCAACCGCTGCCCGTCCCAGCAGGGCTGGCTGCATGGCCGGCCGGTGCCGGAGGAAACATTCCTGGAGAGCGTGCGGGCCCGGAAGATGGCTGGGTGCCCGCCGGAGGCAGCCATACCGCTGATTGCCGCGCCACAGCTTGCAGGGTAGCCGTCGGCTGGCCCGAAGTCGCGCAGCGACCAAGAAAAAAGCCCTTGAAATCATTCAAGGGCTTTGTTCATTGGCGGAGAGGGTGGGATTCGAACCCACGGTAGTGTTGCCACTACGCCTGATTTCGAGTCAGCCATGTGAGCGGCAGATGTGCCGTAAGTCGTTGATCTTTCAGGGATCGGCGGTTCGCATGACGCCCACGGAGCGCATGGTTTCCGCCCTGTCTGGCAAGATTTCCCCTACCAAACCGGCCCCTTGCTGGCGGGCGACAATGCCGGCATGCCCCACATTTACGAGAACCTCGTCCAAGCCATCCAGGC
The DNA here is from genome assembly GCA_003029925.1 of Paracidovorax avenae. GTDB lineage: Bacteria > Pseudomonadota > Gammaproteobacteria > Burkholderiales > Burkholderiaceae_C > Paracidovorax > Paracidovorax avenae_A. The sequence continues at coordinate 4,256,660 of CP028296.1, forward strand.
CCATTGGGCGGCGCATGCCAACGCATACCCGCAGAAAATCACGTTGAGCCCGTCACAGCATGCAGACCTCGAGGATGCACGCAGGGCGATCCGCCGCGCGGTCACCGGCCAGCATCTGCCCGACGGGGAGCCATTCCTGGGCGTCCCGCTGGAAGTTGCGCCCGGATCGGCTGGCGAGATGGTGGCTATCGACGGCACGGTCTCCAGCCTGAAGAGCTACACGCGGGCCGGCGCAGCCAAGGGCTGACAGGCGCCGCTCAGGCCGCCGCCAGCTTGTCGCGCAGCCGGAAGCCCAGCAGCTGCCAGATCTTGTTCACCGCGTTTTCGCGGGCGATCCGACGGCCGATCTCGGCGTTGAAGTTCCCGGGACTGGCGCAGGCGCTTTCTCCGGTCACGGTGAAGCCGTTGCGCAGCACCAGGACGCAGAAGGTCAGCAGTTCCAGAGACTTTGCTCGGCCTGCCGGGCTGGTGCC
>CP028296.1:4266488-4267847 GCA_003029925.1 Paracidovorax avenae
TGAGATAGCCCCCTGATTCCCCGGCCCCGCCCTGTCGCTTATCTTTGGAGATAGGAACAGGACAGTGCATATGACTAGGCATACGGAGTCGATAGAGGTAGTCGTTAAAGACCAGCGCCGCAGGCGCTGGTCCCTGGCCGAGAAGGCGAGCTTGGTGCGCCGCACCTACGAGCCAGGCATGAGCGTGTCGCTGGTGGCACGCCAGGAGGGCGTCTCGGCGGGGCTGCTGTTCCAGTGGCGCAAGCTCGAGCGCCAGGGCGCGTTGACCGCGGTGTCGGCTGGCGAAGCGGTGGTGCCGGCATCCGAGCTGGCGGCCGCTCGCGCGGAGATCGCCAAGCTGCAGCGTGTGCTCGGCAAGAAGACCCTGGAGAACGAAATCCTCAAGGAAGCAGTGGAGTACGCCGCAGAAAAAAAGTGGATTGCGCGCTCGCCCTTGTTGCCCGGGGACGAGCAGTGAAAACGGTCTGCAGGACGATGGGGTTGGCGCGCTCACATGTGCGCGATCTGCTCGGGCGCGATGAAGACTGGACCGATGGTCGCAGCCACCGCACGCCCATTGACGATGCCGGGCTGCTTGCTGAACTACGCCAGCAGATTGCGCAGCTGCCCAGCTATGGCTACCGACGCGCCTGTGCCTTGGTCAACCGCCAGCGCGCTGCTCAGGGTGCGCCGAAGGTCAATGCCAAACGCGTTTATCGCGTGATGGCGGCAGCCGACCTGCTGCTGCCCAAAGCACCACGCCGGCGCCAGTCCGCACGCACCCATGAAGGCCGTGTGGCGGTCTCGCGCAGCGACCTGCGTTGGTGCTCCGATGGCCTGGAAATCAAGTGCGACTCGGGCCAGACCGTGACTGCCACGTTCACGAAGGATTGCTGTGACCGCGAGGTGATGGCCTGGCGGGCCTGGGAAGGCAAGGGGCTGCCAGGCGAGCCGGTGCGCGAGATGCTCATCGAAGCCGTCGAGCGTCGCTTCGGCACAGTAGAGGCAGTGCCGGCCGGCCAGGAGCTGGAGTTCCTGAGCGACAACGGCGGGGCTTACATCGCAGCCGACACCAGGGCACTGGCGCGTTCGCTGGGCCTCAAGCCCATCAACACGCCCGTCTGTAGCCCGCAGAGCAACGGCATGGCCGAGAGCTTCGTGAACACCTTCAAGCGCGACTACGTGGCCCGCATGGACCTGCGTGACGCGCGCACGGTGCTGGCCCAGCTGCCGGCGGCCTTCGAGCACTTCAACGAGGTGCATCCGCACTCGTCGCTGAAAATGCGTTCGCCTCGGGAGTTCAGGCGGCAGCAGGCCGCAGGGGCTGACCGGGCGCTTTATTGCGAATAGAGCGGGGCCGGGAATACGGGGGCAACATCA
>CP028296.1:4397746-4439979 GCA_003029925.1 Paracidovorax avenae
GGTGATGAGGTATTGCCGGTTCTGGTCCCCCCGCGGGTAGTTCTCCAGCGTGAAGGTGTAGCCCGTCGCCAGGCTCCGGTGGCGGGATTCGCCCCGGACGGTGCTGTGGCCCGTCAGGCCTTCCTGCAGGCGTACCCGGGCGTACTGCTCGCCGTCGCCGTGCTGCACGTAGCCGCCCGGCCATTCGTAGATCTCGTACGCATCATGCGCGTGCCCTGGCGGCTGCTGGCGCATGTTGGAGAGGTCCGACCTCGGTTTCTTGAAGTCGTAGTCGTCGTTGTAGTACCGGCCGGGCTTGATCTCCTCGCCCAGCGTCCAGGCGTGGATGTTCTCGCGGTCCGCCACGGCCGACTTCTCGGGCGGGTAGAACGGGATCACGGCCGCGCCCGGCAAGGGCTCGTGGCCGGCCACGATGTCGTCGGCGATCACCAGGGTGTGCTGGCCGCTCGCGTGCTGGAAGTAGTAGTACGCCCCTTCATGCTCCAGGAGGCGCGAGACGAAGTCGAAGTCGCTCTCGCCGTACTGCACGCAGTAGTCCCAGGCGCGGTAGGCGCGCGTGAGCTTGAGCTGCATCGGATAACCGTAGCGGCTCAAAACCTCTTCCACGATCTGCGGGACGGTCTTGAACTGGAAGATGCGGAAGTCCTGGCGCCGCGTGGCCACCCAGAGCCAGGGCTGCAGGCGCAGGTGGTACGAGTACAGGCGATGGTCCTGGCCCTGCATGCCGAAGCGCGTGACCAGGCCGTCCAGGTAGCGCCTGCCGCCGCCTTCCGTCTCGATCTCCACCGTCGCCGTCTTGCCCAGCAGCGCCTTGGGATCGATGTCGCGCCCCTCCGAGAGCAGGTCGATGTCGAATGAATAAAGCGACGAAAGCACTTCCTCCCCCCGCAATTGTCGAAATTGCAGGGCCCCTCCCAAAGGCGTTTGAATCGTTACGCGGCGAGTCATTTATCGAGGCATCGACCAGTCGTCATGCCACCTTGAGCCTAAAACGGGCGCGATCTTAGACCGGGTAGGGTTCAGATGGATGTGCTACGACAAATCTGTTTTGTTTCTGATCGTTAACGGTTATGCAAACTATTAAATTTGCATTGATCTGGATGGCCCGTTTGGGGCCATCGTGGGCGCTCTATTCAACTTTGCGAGAACCCACCATGCAGTTTCGCTTGCGTCAGATGGAACTCTTCAGGGCAGTGATGCTTGCCGGATCGATAAAAGGGGCGGCGAAGCTGCTTTCCATGTCCCAGCCTGCAGTGAGCCGAGGAATCGCGCACACGGAGCAGTGCCTCGGATACTCCCTGTTTGAGCGTGTCGGAGGCCGGCTACGCCCTACCGAGGAGGCAAACGCCCTGATCGCAGAGGTGGAGTCGTGCTACCTCCACGCACTCCAGGTCAACGACTTGGCGGCCAGTCTTCGCAACGGGTCTGCTGGTACTTTGACGCTTTGTTCGAGTCCCTGCCTATCCCGCGGAGTCGTCGCCCGTGCGGTTGCTCGATTCCTGGCCCGCTACCCGAAGGTGCATGTGCAACTGCGGACATGCACGCTGGGGGAAATGCCACGCGTGCTCCTGAGCAACCAGGCAGACCTGGCTATCGCAGTCGTCCCATTGGAGCATGTGAACTTGGAAGCCGAGGTGGTGGCCTCGGGGCACATGGTTTGCGTGATGCCCGTGGACCATCCGCTGGCATCGAAGGAACGGGTCAGCTTGCAGGACCTCGCCAACGTCCTGGTGATCGCTCCGCATCCGAGTATCGCGGGTGGCCAGTTGATCGAGGCCGCGCTCAAGAGGATTGGCGCGTCACTGAATTCACGCTTCGATGTCTGGCAGATGGATGTCGCGTGCGCGCTCGCCGCATCCGGGATTGGAGTGGCACTGGTCGATGAGTTCACGGTGCAGGCAAACCTTGACCATCGCCTCCGGGCCGTGCCGATCGCTGAAGACATCTTGCTGACCCCGGCGGTGCTGCGCTCGTCGCTTGGCGTCGCAAGGCCCTATGTCGCCCCATTCATCGCTGCCTTCAAGGAGCAGGCGGCTCAAGAGCGGATGGACTTCGCACCGTCCATGGCGAATTGAAATGGCTTCTTATGGGCAACATAAATAATTGTTGAAATGCGCAGGAGACGGCCGATCAATTAACCTGTTTGCATACTGCATCGGATATTTAGCAATCGTCACATTCCACCTGTCGGCATAGCATTTCGGCCGTTCAGTGCATTACCGGGAGGGACGATGCGTATTGGTTTGATCGGGGCTGGAAATATCGGCCGGCATTTCGTCAGGCATTGGGTTGGGGCAGGCCATGCTGTCACCGTGATCGACTGCAACGCTGCAGCCGTATCCGCGGCGCTGGAATATGGTGCGGTCGCAGCGGATGGATTGGATGAGATGCTGGCTGACGTCAGCGTGGTCTGCATGAGCTTGCCAACACCCGACAGCGTGATGTCGGTCGTTCGGGAGTTGGCGGGGCGCTCAGGGCAACGTAGACCGAATGTGCTTGTCGATTTGTCCACGATAGGGCCAGAGGCCACCCGTGAGGCGAAGGCATTGATGGACGAGGCATGCGTGCGTTTCCTGAGCGCTCCCGTCAGCGGAGGGCTGACAGCTGCTGTGCGCGGTGAGCTGACCATCATGGCTGCTGGCTCGCTGGATGCATACGGAAGCGCCTTGCTCGCCTTGGAAGCCATCGGGAAGCACGTCTTTTACCTCGGCACTGATGTGGCCAGCGGGCAAACCCTCCGGGTACTCAACAGCCTGCTCTATGCGACGACGATGCTCGCAAGTTTCGAGGTGATGGCCTGCGGCGCCGCTGCCGGGATTGAACCGCACATGGTCCTGGACGTCATCAATCGATCGAGCGGCAGGTCGTTCGCCACGCAGGAGCGGCGCGCTAGCGGGCTGCTGGATCGGAGCTTTCCGCCGCGCTTCAGCAGCGGCCTTCTCCGCAACGACGTGCATCTGGGGCTCCAGGCCGCCGAGGCGCTTGGCGTGCCGATGGACGTGTGCCGCACGGCGTTGCGCCTGCTCGACGTGGTGATCGCGGATGAACTCGGCGAGGCGGGCAACACCACAGCCATTCAATCCTTGGACCGGATGGCCGAGGTCACTTTCAGCAGCGCGCCTTGAGCGTCGATCTGAGAGCTGCACACAACAACAAACCGAGGAGAAACTATGAAGAAATCCATCGTCGCAATCCTCATCTCCATGGCGCCGCTGGTCGCTGCCGCGTATCCGGACAGGCCGATCCGGCTGGTGGTCCCGATGTCCGCTGGCAGCATCACGGATGTCGTGGCGCGAACACTGGCCGACGCGATGGCGGTCCGCCTGAAGCAGCCGATCGTCGTGGACAACCAAGCCGGCGGCGGCAACCTCGTAGGCACGATGGCAGCGGTTCGTGCTGCACCGGATGGCTACACATTGCTCATGGTGGGCGTCACCAATGGAGCCAGTAACTTGGCGGTTATGAAATCGCTGCCGTACGATCCCCGAAAGGACTTCACGCCGATTTCCCTGATCGGCGAGTCCCCCTTCCTGCTGGTCTCCAGCAAGTCGCTGCCTGTCCGGTCTGCGCAGGAACTTGCCGCCTATGGCAAAGCCCATGCTGGCAAGCTTTCCTATGGGTATGGGGCAGGGAGCACCCAGTTGATGGCCGCTCGCTTCGTGTCGGCGATGGGCTTCAACGCCACCGCGGTGGGCTACAAAGGAACGCCCCAGGCCATGGCGGACTTGATAGGCGGCAGCACGGACTTTGTCGTTGCCGATCTCGTCAACGGCATGCAGGCGGTGCGTTCCGGGCGCGTGACCGCGCTGGGTGTCACGTCCGCACGGCGCACGCCGCTGGCGCCGGATATCCCGACGCTTGCGGAGCAAGGCCTCAAGGACTACGACCTGACCGCGTGGATTGGTGTGGCGGCTCCTGCGAACACCTCACCCCAGATCGTCGCTCTGCTCAACGCCACGCTGCGCGAGGTGCTTGCCGATCCAGCCATCAAGCAGCGCTTCGATACCGTGGGCCTGGCCGTGTCGCCTTCTTCGCCTGAGGAGTTCGGTCGACTGATCCGCGAGGACATCGAGAAGTGGGGCGAAATCGCCAGAAGTACCGGCATCGCACCCCAATGAGGCCGCGCCCGTGAGCAACTGAGCGGCCCACACGCCGCTGCATCGCTTCGGATCGCGGTCAGGGCTGACGACCTGCCCGGGCCAACGGCCCCGGCATTCCACTTTCATTATTTGCATGCCCGTTTGGGCTGGGGCGAACTCGCGCCCCTATAGGCCGGGTGCCCGCATGCGCGGTGCCCGGGAGGAGAGACACGACCATGCATTCCCATTCCAACGCACACGATCAGTTGGCTTCGGCTTTGGCGCCGCTTGCCAAGCCCGGCAGCTTCAGTGACCCAGTGATGCGCGGGCATGTGCTGCACGTTGCGCAAGCGGTCGCAGCCGTACGCTGCGCGTTGGAGACAAGTGCGCATGCGGTCGCCATCGCGCGCCTACGGGTCTTGGGCGTCACCGCGGCCCGGCTTGCCAGGGTTGCGGATCGGTTGCCTCGCGGTCCGCTCCACGGCTTGATGCCGAACAAGGTCCGTGCCTCGGCAAATTGGGCCGGCGGCATGCTGGAGTATGGCTGGCACGGCTTGGCGCCCACATCTCAGGTTGCCTGGGGGTTGGGCTTCGATCCCGGGGATTTCGGCACAGCCGCGGAAAATCCGACCTTGCATTGGATCGCAAACGGCACCGTGCCGCTGTACCTGACGCAGTCTTGGCAGGTTCTAGGCGGCGTGATCGATGCCGCTTTGCTGCGCGGTTTGGGCGATTTGGCGCGCAGCGTTTGCGACCAGCCGGATGTGCGGTGCGCCATCTTCAGCGGCAGCAGCTATCGGGATACCGCCCATCAGTTGGAGTGCACAAAGAGTGCGTTGCTCGCCATGGACCTGCGGATGCAGGAATGCGCCTGGATGCTGACGCAGCTTTCCAAGCGGCTGGACCCGCTGGCTGGGCGTGTGCTGTCCGCTCTGGATGCACGGTACAGCGGTGCGGGAGGGCTGCCGGTGGAGTACATCTACTCGGAGTTCGATCAGGTCCAGCAGCACAACATGCAGCAGTGGTGGACGGCGCAACTGCGGCTGCTCCATGTGCGGTTGTTGGATAACGCCGGCAGGCTGACGGTCGAGGGGAGCGGTGCGGTAGTGGACGCAAGGCGCCTGCTGTTGAGCTGGATGAAACCCCCTATGGCATGCGAAGAGACCTGCGCAAAATGATTAATCGACCATGGAGGGGTCAAAACCCAAATTCCGATTGTTGTTTTTGATCTGATCAAGCAGCACCGTGGCAGATTCAACAACGTCACTCCACTCTGGTTGAGAAATGTATTCCAGATCCGAACAATCATCCCCATATTTTTCAAAAACAACTTCCATCTTCTCTATTACTTTGGCGACCCCGCCCAACTCATCTTCCACTAGAAAAATTCCTATCGCGCCCACGGCATCGTCCGACAACCCCGAGTCATTGAATATAAAATCAACGGCTACGCCAAGACTATCCCATTCTATTCCAGGGGGAAAAATCCGACTAATCCACGCTGAATTTTGATAATCTCTATCCGCAAGCGCCTGCATGCACATCAGAAGTTCTCGCCGCAGAAATGGATATTTAAAATAACTCTTACCCATGACTCTTCCAATAAATACGCTGGCCGTCCATGCGTTGCAAGGGCGTCCGCAAAACCCCAAAGACACCAGAATAAGCAATAGGCCGTGCAGTCCGGAATCAGTCGCTTTTATTTCACCAATTTTCAGGCTTTCAACATTCGTTGAAACCCTTCCAAAGACTGAAATTACATGACTGTGCTATCCGCCTATGTACGAGGCAGCACAGGCAGCCTGGCTACTCGTCCTCACCACCTTCGAGCATCTTGCGCAGCAGGAAATCCAGCGCCAGCCGTTCCGCGGGGTTGAGCCGGCCGTAGGTGCTCTGGGTGATCCTGCGCGCGAACGGCTGCATGGTGCGCACGAGGTCGCGGCCCTCGTCCGTGAGTTCGATCACCACCTTGCGCCGGTCCACGCGGTCGTGGTCCACGCTGATCAGGCCGCGCTGCTTCAGTCGGTCCACCACGCCGCGGATGGTGGCCTGGTCGATGACGGTGGCCTTCACCACCTCGGCCAGGGAACTGCTGCCCTGGTCGTGCAGCGAGCACAGCACCACGAACTGGGCGGCCGTCAGCTGGGAGTCCGGGATGTACTGCTGGAACAGCGCCGTGTGCCGCTGGTACACGCGGCGCAGCAGATGCCCCACCTGTTCGGAGAACACATACCCCTCATCCTCGGTCGCGGTCTTGTCTGGCATGCCGGGATTGTAGGGAGCGCGCATGGCAAGACTGGTGGACGGCGCCCCCCGGCAACTGCGCTCGCGGCCGCTGCCGGGGGCCCGTTTCAATCGAGCGCGCGGTTGCGCGACTCCACATCCACCGCCCAGATCGACAGCGCGCCGCCCACCAGCATGGCGGACAGCACGGCCAGGGCCAGCGTGAAATGCGTGGCCATGATCGGCGCGATGATGGCCGGGGCGAACAGGCCGCCGAAGCGCGCGACGGCACCCGCCATGCCCATGCCGCTGGCGCGCAGGTCGGTGGGATAGACCTCGGGGGTGAAGGCGTAGAGCGCCCCCCAGGTGCCCAGCAGCGAGAAGCTCATGAGCAGGGTGGAGCCGATCACCACGAACGGCGACGAACCCAGGCTGTAAAACATGCAGCCCACCGCGCTGAGCAGCAGGAAGCCGATCAGCGTGGGCTTGCGGCCCCAGCGCTCCACGCCGTAGGCAGAGAGCGCGAACCCCGGCAGCTGCACCAGCGCCAGCACCACCAGGAAGACCTGGCCGCGCATGAAGGCGAAGCCCTCGCTGCCGAGCTTCACCGGCAGGTAGACGAAGACGCCGTAGTAGGCGATGGAGATCAGCGCCCAGGCCAGGAACAGCGCCAGGCTGCGGCGGCGCAGTTCCGCCGAGAACAGCGCGAACAGCGACTTGCGCTCCTGCTTCTCGGGCTGCAGCGGCGGGATCGGCGTGGTGTTGCCGTTGACCTTGGCCACGCGCTCGAGCACCTGGCGCGCCTGGTCGGACTTGCCGTTGCGGTTCAGGTACATGGGCGACTCGGGGATGTAGAACCGCAGCACCACGCCCACCAGCGCCGGAATGCCGGTCACGAAGAAGATCACGCGCCAGGCATCGTTGCCCCAGGACACGGCCACCAGGGCCAGGATGGCCAGGAAGATGGTGCCCACGGCCCAGAACGATTCCAGCAGCACCAGCCAGCGCCCGCGGCGGTCGCTGGGCAGGAACTCGGCCATCATGGTGTAGTCCACGGGCAGCGTGCCGCCCACGCCGATGCCGGTGATGAAGCGCAGCACCAGCAGCCAGGCGAACTCGGGCGCGAAGGCCGAGGCCACGCCGGCGCAGGCATCGATCACCACCGCCATCATCAGCACCGGGCGGCGCCCGATGCGGTCGGCCAGGCGGCCGAAGACGAAGGCGCCGATCAGCATGCCGATGAAGAAGAAGGTGCCGGTCTGCAGTGCCTCGGGCACCGTCTTGCCGAAGGTCTTGGCGATGGACGGTGCGCTGAAGCCGATGGACAGCACCTGCATGGCGTCGGCCAGCCAGACCAGGCCGAAGATCACGAAGAGCCGGTACTGGAACCGGCCGACACCCGCTGTCTGGATGCCTTTTTCCACCGAAACGAATGAAGATGACATGGGAACTCCTGTGGTCGTCACCGCTAGCTGTTGATATGCCCCTTCCGCCAGGCCGCGCCGCCGTGCCGGCACGCGCCCTGTCAGAAAACCCCTGGCGCGATCGGCCCCTCCGGCGCCACCCGGAGGGGCCGATCGCGAAAAACCTTCCTCCCGCTTTTCCTCTTCTTGTCCGCGGCTCCGCATGCCGCGGCCCGCGATTACCGGGTCAAGTGGTCATGGCGCACCCGCATGCGCCGTGGCACGCAGCCGGCGGACCGTGTCCGTGTCCTGCGGCCACGCCTTCTCCTCGGGCGCGAAGCGGGCGCGCAGGTAGCCGAGCAGGTCGGCGATCTGCCGGTCATCCAGGCTGTCGCCGAAGCCGGGCATGTAGCCCAGGGCGTCGTTGGCGGGTTGCCGTATGCCGTGGAGGATGACCTGGACCAGGTTGTCCGGCGTGGCGGCATGCAGGTTGGTGTTGAGGCCCAACTGCGGCTTCGCGCCGAACAGGGTCGGGCCGCTGCCGGCCTCGTGGCAGACGGCGCAGGCGTTCTGGTAGATGCGCTCGCCGCTGGCGTGGCGGTCCAGGGTGCGCACGGGCGCCACCGCCTCTGTGCCCGGGGTGGAGGCCGGCACGGTGACTGGTGCGGGATGCGCGGCCGGAGCGGCCTGCGGCGCCCGGCCGGGCAGCTCCAGCAGGCAGGTGGCGATGGCGCGCACGTCGGTATCGGGCAGTTCGGCCAGTCCGTGGATCACGGGGGCCATGGGGCCGGCGGCCACGCCGTGGCGCGCGGAGAAGCCCGTGCGCAGGTACTGGTAGAGCGATTCGCGGCTCCAGGGCCGGGGGCCCTCGGCCAGGCGGTTGAGCGCGGGCGCGCTCCAGCCCTCGGCCTCGCCGCCGCCCAGATAGTGGATGCCGCCCTTCTCGGCGCCCAGCGCGTTGCGTGGGGAATGGCAGGCCGCGCAGTGGCCCGCGCCGTCCACCAGGTAGGCGCCCCGGTTCCATTCGGTGCTGCGGGCCGGATCGGCGCGGAAGGGCGTGGCATCGTGGAACAGCAGGTTCCACCCGGCCATGGCAGGGCGCAGGCTGTAGGGAAAGGCCAGTTGCGTCTCGGGCGGCCGGGCCTGCACGGCGGGCCGGGACATCAGGTAGCCGTAGAGCGCCTGCAGGTCGCCATCGCTCAGTCTGGCGAAAGCCGTGTACGGAAACGCCGGATAGAGCTGGCGGCCGTCCTGGTGGATGCCCTGGCGCATGGCGCGCTCGAAGGCCGCATACGACCAGCGGCCGATGCCGGTCTCCGTGTCGGGCGTGATGTTGGTCGAATAGATGGTACCGAAGGGCGTCTCCAGGCCCAGGCCGCCCGCGTTCGGGGCGCCGCCGGGCGCGGTGTGGCAGACGACGCAGTCGCCGGCCGCCGCGACCAGGCGGCCGCGCTCGATGGCCTGCGGCGAGTACAGCGACGTATCGGGCCCGTCGGTGAGCGGTAACGCCGGCTTTAGTGGCCACGCCATGGCGGCCAGGCCCGCGATGCCCGCGGCACCGGCCGCGAGCCAGCCCAGGCCGCGGCGCAGCGTGCTGCGCGCCGGCTGTCCGCCCGCACCCGCTTCGCCGGACAGCGCGAGGCGCAGCGGCTCGGTCTGGAACGGCACTTCGCGCAGGCGCACACCCGTGGCATGGCGGATGGCATTGGCGATCGCGGCGGCGGCGGGCAAAGTGGCCACGCCGTCCAGGTCCAGCTGGCCATGGCGGACGAGGGCCTTTTCGCCCTGCCCTCCCGCCTGGAGTTCACCGCCAGCGGCCGGAGCCTCTTCGGCAGGGGCCGGGCTGTTCCATGTGTCGAAGGCGGCCGGTGCGCCCAGCAGCCGGCGCGCGCTGGCCAGCCACTGCGCATCGTGCTCCACGGTATGCCCGTGCACGCTGGCGCCCTGCGCTGCCTGCAGGTGCCGGCTGTCGTGGCCTGCGGCGACGCGGATCACTTCGATCTCGCCGGTCTGCGGATGCACGGCCACTTCGGCCACCCAGGCGCTCCAGACCACGCGGTCCCGGCCTTCGGTATCGAGGCTCTGCATGCAGGCGGCCGCGAAGCCCCGGCCGTGGAGGCGGCCATCCGCCTCCTGCCCGTCCCCGGGCCACGGCGCGCTCTGCGCCACGCGCGTGGCCAAGTCGCGCGCCGGGCCTTCGGGCAGGTGCCGCAGGCGCCAGTCCAGCGGATCCTGCCCCTGCTCCAGCGCCTGTTCGTGCCACAGGCTTTCGCTGGCGAACACCTGCGCGGCATTGAGATCGTCCACCCCGGCCTGCGACAGGTGGCGTGCATGGCGCACGCCCTGCACGGTACCGGCGTCCTGCACGCCGGGCAGGGCAGATGCGCGGGCCGCATCGGGCTGGCCCAGCAGGCGCGCACAACTGGGCCGCACGGCCCAGGTCAGGGTCGAGGAAAAAACAAAGGGGCCTGGCGCTTCATCAGCGCCTTCGGCCGGACGCAACGCGGTGCCTGCGCCAGCGCCGGTGCCCATGGAGGGCCGGACGGCGGGTTGCAGTGCCAGCGCGCACGGCTCGCCGCCCGCCCCGCACGCCACGCTGACGGGCCGGGCCACGGCCCGGGACAGCAGCGCCGCATCGGCCGCCGCATCCATCAGTGCCAGCGCATGCGGCGCCGCGCCGTCCAGCACGAACAGGCGCACGGCCTGCACGGGCAGTTGCAGCAGCGCCGCGATCTCGCTGGCGACCAGGGCCTGGACATCCGGCGCACAACGGGGCAGCCACAGGCTGGCATGCCCGTCCACGCACCAGGCGATGGCGCGCGCGCCGGCAGGTACATCGGTGCGGAGCGGGTTCCAGACGAACGCATCCCCCACCGGGGCACCGGGCAGCGGCTCACGCGCATCGGCACCGGCATCCATCCCGCGCCAGGCCGGCGCCAGGGCCACGGCCGCCTGCTGCGCATGGACCGGTGCCATGGCGACCACGCCCAGGAAGTTTCCGCTGCGCACCGCGGCCACGACGCCGGCCATGGCACGCGCATCGTCCAGCCGGGCATCGACCAGTGCGTCGCCCTGGTAGCGCAGCCCGTCCCAGCCCATGCGGTCGGGCCGCACGGCCAGCCCGTGCAGCAGATCCGCGGGCACGCCGGGCACATCCGTGGCAGGGGGAGCGATGGAACGGACGGGCAGGCTCATGGACGCACTCCCGCATCGTTCGCCAGGCCATCCACGCCCGAGCCGCCTGCACGCAGTTGCGCGGCGCGCAGCGCGGCCTGCAGGATCTCCACGTGCGTGCCGCAGCGGCAGAGGTTGTGGTGCAGTTCGCTGCGCACCTCCTGCTCCGAGGGATGGGGATTGCGGCGCAGCAGGGCCTCGACGGTCATGACCATGCCGTTGAGGCAATAACCGCACTGGGCCGCCTGGCAGTCGATGAAGGCCTGCTGGGTGGGCCCCGGGCATGCGCGCGAACCGAGCCCTTCCAGTGTGGTCACCTCGCGGCCCACGGCGGCCTGCACGGGGATCACGCAGGAGCGTGCAGCCACGCCGTCGATCAGCACCGTGCAGGCGCCGCATTCGCCCAGGCCGCAACCGTACTTCGGGCCATTCAGCTCCAGGTCGTTGCGCAGCACGTGCAGCAGCGCCGTGCCGGGCGCGGCGGGCACGTCGCAGGCGCGGCCGTTGACCCGCAGCCGGAGGCCGGGGGCCGGACTGCTGGATTGGAGGGGATTTCCCATGGAATGCGTTTCGGCGGCGGCAGGGAAGTATCAGGCCGCGGCGGCGACCTTCGGTTCCACCAGGGGGATACTGAACACGTCGTAGCCGAAGCACCAGGACGGATCCTCGTTCGTGCGCAGCCAGGTGTTGTCGTGCGATATGCGCTGCACCTTGCTGGCGCGCTCGGCCCGGTTGGCCTCATACAGCGCGAAGGCGAGTTCATGGTTGTGTGCGCCGACCTCCTTCAGGCAGCGCGCCAGCATGGCGCCGTCCTCGATAGCCATCGCCGCGCCCTGCGCCATGTGCGGCTTCATGGGGTGGCACGCATCGCCCAGCAGCACCAGGCGGCCGCGGCTCCACAGGGGCAGCGGGTCGCGCTCCAGCAGCGACCACTTGGTCACCTCCACCGTCGCGTCGATCAGCGCCTGCACCGTGGGATGCCAGCCCGAGAAAGCCTCGCGCATCTCGTCCTTGCTGCTCGGCAGCCAGCGGTCGTTCAGGTCCCACTGCTCGACGGGCACGCCGGTCACGTAGTAGAGCTCATCCTGCCTGCCGGTGACGAAGTAGGTCATCATGTGGCGGTCATCGCTCCACCACTTCACACAGGCATCAAACGGCAGCATGCCGGCCTTGACCTCGGGCGTGGGGAACACGGCGCGGTGGGCCAGGTAGCCCGCGTACTTCGGCAGCTCGGGGCCGAGCAGCTCCTCGCGGATGCGGGAGTTCACGCCGTCGGCGCCGATCACGATGTCGGCCTCTTCCGTCGTGCCGTCGGCGAAGTGCATGACCACGACATCGCCGCGGTCCTCGACCTTCGTCAGGAACTTGCCGTAGGCCATCACGCTGTCGGGCAGCGCATCGATCAGCAGCGCGTGGAAGTCGCCGCGGTGCACGGTCAGGTAGCTGGCGCCGTATTCCTTGACGGCGTAATCGCCCAGCGGGATCTGCGCGAGCACGTCGCCGGTCTGCCAGTGGCGGCTGTACCAGTAGTCGGGATGCGAGCCCTGGGCGTTGAGCGCATCCTCGATGCCGATGCGGCGCAGGATCTTCATGACGTTGGGCCCGACGTGGATGCCGGCCCCCAGGCGCGAGAAGCTGGGCGCCTGCTCATACACGCGGACATCGAAGCCCTCCTGCAGCAGCAGCTTGGCGGCGGCGGCGCCGCCCAGGCCGGCGCCGACGACGGCGATACGGGGGGATTGGGACACGGTTCTCTCCTTGCGGGAATGGGGATGGGACGGGGCGGGCGGCCGTTGCCGCGGCAGGCTCTTGCAGGGTGAAAAGCACTATCCATGCCATGCAGAAAAACCCACCAAATCAGGTGTATGCACTCTATTGCTTGAGCCACATCAAGTGCACCACGGCGTGCAAGGATAAGCCTACCATTGCTTTTTTTGGTGCAATTCATGCACAACATAGGTGCAAACCCCGATGAAATTGGCGTTTGCCAGAAGGCACGGGTTTTGCAAAAATGAAGCGTACACACCCATCTGATCTTTATCAAACGCGCATTGCGCGACAAGGCACGCCATGACCCAGACATACCGCATCGGCCAGATCGTCCCCAGCTCCAACACCACGATGGAGACCGAGGTGCCGGCCATGCTGCAGGCCCACTCCACGCTGCGCCCGCAGGACCGCTTCACCTTCCACTCCAGCCGCATGCGCATGAAGAAAGTGCAGAAGGAAGAGCTGGCCGCCATGGATGCCGAGAGCGACCGCTGCGCGCTGGAGCTGAGCGATGCGCGGGTGGACGTGCTGGGCTATGCCTGCCTCGTGGCCATCATGGCGATGGGCAAGGGCTACCACCGCGTGTCGCAGCAGCGCCTGACGGAACGCACGGCGAGCAACGGCGCCACGGCCCCGGTGATCACCAGCGCAGGCGCGCTGGTCGAGGCGCTGAAGGTCATGGGCGCGAAGAAGATCGCCCTGGTGGCGCCCTACATGGTTCCGCTCACCCAGCTGGTCATGGACTACATCGCCGCCGAGGGCTTCGAGATCGTGGACTGGCGCGCGCTGGAGATTCCCGACAACCTCGAGGTGGGCCGCCACGATCCCGCCAGGCTGCCCGGCATCGTCGCCGGCATGGATTACGCCGATGCCGACGTGATCGTGCTGTCGGCCTGCGTGCAGATGCCCTCGCTGCCGGCAGTGGCCCAGGTGGAAGCGGCCACGGGCAAGCCCGTGCTGACGGCCTCCATCGCCACGACCTATGCCATCCTCAAGGCACTGGGCCTGGACCCGGTGGTGCCAGGCGCGGGCGCGCTGCTGTCGGGCGCCTATCCGTACGACGCGGCCGCCAAGGCCTGAGGAGCATTCGATGAGCGACCACGCCAGCACCTCCAGCACCTTCCGCTACGGCGGCCACGTCCATGCCAACGGCATCCGCCAGCACTACCTGCGCTACGGCGGCGCCGAGGGCGATCGCGCGGCGCGCGATGCCGTCATCCTGATCCCCGGCATCACCAGCCCGGCCGTGACCTGGGGCTTCGTCGCCGAGCACCTGGGCCGGCAGTTCGACACCTACGTTCTGGACGTGCGGGGCCGCGGGCTGTCGTCGTCCGGCCCCGGCCTGGACTACGGCCTCGACGCCCAGGCCGCCGACGTGGTCGCGCTGGCGCAGGCCCTGGGGCTGCAGCGCTGGGCGCTGGTCGGCCACTCCATGGGCGGGCGCATCGCCGTGCGCGCGGCCCGCAGCCAGCCGGCCGGGCTCACGCGCCTGGTCATCGTCGATCCGCCTGTCTCCGGCCCGGGCCGCCGCGCCTACCCGGCCGCCCTGCCCTGGTACGTGGACTCCATCCGCCAGGCCACGCAGGGCATGGATGCCGAAGCCATGCGCGCCTTCTGCCCCACCTGGACGGAGGAGCAGCGCCGGCTGCGCGCGCAGTGGCTGCACACCTGCTACGAACCTGCCATCGTGCAGAGCTTCGAGGATTTCGGCCGCGACGACATCCATGCCGACCTGCCGCGCATTGCACAGCCGCTGCTGCTGGTCACCGCCGAGCGCGGCGACGTGGTGCGCGAGGCGGACGTGGCCGAGTGGCAGGGCCTCGCGCCCCAGACCATTCATGTGCGCGTGCCCGGCGCCGGGCACATGATCCCGTGGGACAACGAGGCCGGTTTCTACGAAGCGCTCGGCGACTTCCTCGGCGCCCGGGTGGGATGAGACGACACCCCCCTGAGCGGCTGCGCCGCTTCCCCCCGCTCTCGCCATGCAGCGCATGGCGGGCAGGGGGACGACGCCAGCGGCCGGGCGAAGCCCGTTCCGCGGCGCCTGCTGGCATGGCCTGCTCCGCGGCCATCGGACGGGTGACTCCGCGCCGGCTTCATGGGTTGCCGGTGGCGCGAAACGCCATGGATAACTGAAATGCACTTTCTCTACTACCGCACGCCAAGGAACCCCGCATGTCCGTCAGCGACAACGATCTGATCCACGCCTGGAAGCAGGTGCTCACGCTCTCCCGGCTCGAGCCCGGCCAGACGGTCACCGTGCTCACGGGTGCCGACACGCATCCGCAGACGCTGCGCTGCGCGATCGCGGCCTCCAGCGACCTGGGCGCGCGCGTCAACCGGCTGGACCTGCCGCCCGTCAACGCCGAGAAATCGCTCAGCCGCGACTCGCTGGCCTACCTGGGCACCACGCCGTTGACCGGCAACCCCGCCGCCATCGCAGCGCTCAAGGCCAGCGATCTGGTGCTCGATCTCATGACCCTGCTGTTCTCGCCCGAGCAGCACGAGATCCTGCAGACCGGCACCAAGATCCTGCTGGCCGTGGAGCCGCCCGAGGTGCTGTGCCGCCTGGTGCCCACCGAGGCCGACCGCGCCCGCGTGCAGGCTGCATCGAAGCGCATCGAGGCGGCCAGGCAGATGCACATCACGTCCGCGGCCGGCACCGACCTGCGCTGCGCCTTGGGCGAGTTCCCCGCCATCTGCGAATACGGCTTCGTGGACGAGCCCGGCCGCTGGGACCACTGGCCCAGCGGCTTCGTGCTGACCTGGCCCGACGAAGGCCGCAGCGAAGGCCGCGTGGTGCTGGACCGCGGCGACATCCTGCTGCCCATGAAGGACTACGTGACCGAGCCCATCGAACTCACGATCGAGCGGGGCTACGTGACGCGCATCAGCGGCGGCCTGCAGGCCGAGATCCTCCAGGAGTACATGGCCTCGTACGAGGACCCGGAGGCCTATGCCGTCTCCCACGTCGGCTGGGGCCTGCAGCCCCGCGCCCACTGGTCGATGCTGGCGCACTACAACAAGGAGACCCACATCGGCATGGACGCGCGGGCCTTCGAGGGCAACTTCCTCTGGTCCATGGGCCCCAACAACGAAGCCGGCGGCAGCCGCACCACCGCCTGCCACATCGACATCCCCATGCGCCACTGCACGGTGGCGCTGGACGGCACGCCCGTGGTGATCGACGGCGTGGTGCAGGACGAACCAGGACTGGCGCGCGCTGCCAGAAAATCCCCGCAAGGCAAGGACATCGCATGACGAACTCCACCACCGGCGCCCAGGCCATCCCCGCCGCGGGCGTGCAGGGCGACATCTCCGCCTATGCCCGCCAGGGCTTCGGCACGCCGCTGCCGCTCAAGGCGCCCTTCGGCCTGCTCATCATCGACTTCGTCAACGGCTTCGCCGACCCGGCCGTGTTCGGCGGCGGCAACATTCCCGAGGCGATCGCGCGTACGCGCGGCCTGCTGGCCCATGCGCGCGAGCGCGGCTGGCCGGTGGCGCACAGCCGCATCGTGTTCTCGGACGACGACGCGGACAGCAATATCTTCTGCCTGAAGGTGCCCGGCATGCTGACGCTGAAGGAAGACAGCCCGGCCAGCGCCATCGTGCCCGAGCTGGCCCCCGCCCCCGGCGAATACGTGGTGCGCAAGAGCACGCCCTCGGCCTTCTTCGGCACCATGCTCGCGCCCTGGCTGGCCCAGCGCGGCGTGCAGACGCTGCTGGTGGCCGGCTGCGTGACCAGCGGCTGCGTGCGCGCGAGCGTGGTCGATGCCATGCAGTCGGGCTTCCGCCCACTGGTGGTGGCCGACTGCTGCGGCGACCGCGCCCTGGGCCCGCACGAGGCCAACCTGTTCGACATGGCGCAGAAGTACGCGGCCGTGATGCCCCTCGACCAGGCCCTCGCCGATACCGGCGCGTTCGCGCGTTGAGATAACGCCGCTCCATGAACCTGCTCCAGCCCCACGACCTGCACGCCCCGCTGCTGGACCGCCCCGACACCCTGCTCGTGGTGCGCCAGCCCGTGGCGCCTCCGAAGCCCGCGCCGGGGCAGCCCGGCTCGGGCACCGACTACGTGCAGGCCACGCCCGAAATCTTCGTGGCCGTGCTGGCCGACCCGGGTGCGGAAACGGGCTGGCGCGCCCTGGCCTTCAATGGCCACGTGGACCTGGGTACGGGCATCCGCACCGCACTGGCCCAGATCGTGGCGGAAGAACTCGAAGTGCCCCTGGCCCGGCTGGAGATGGTGCTGGGCCACACGGCCGCGTCGCCCAACCAGGGACCGACCATCGCCAGCGCGAGCATCCAGATTTCCGCCGTGCCGCTGCGCCGTGCCGCCGCCCAGGCGCGCGAGCAGCTGCTGTCGCTCGCCGCCGCGCACTGGGGCGTGGATGCCGAACGCCTGCAGGCGCGCGACGGCGTCGTGCGCTTTGCCGATGGCGGTGACGCGCGCACGCTCCATTACGGACAACTATTGCAGGGGCTGCAGGGACAGCCCCTCCACCTCCCGCTGGCACCGCCCGAGCAGCCGGTGAAGCTCAAGCCCGCGAGCGAGTACCGGCTGGTGGGCCGCGGCGCCGCGCGCGTGGACATTCCCGCCAAGGCCACCGGCGAGCTGAGCTTCGTGCACGACGTGCGCGTGCCCGGCATGCGCCATGGCCGCGTCGTGCGCCCGCCGCATCCGGGCCGCGACGGCGGTGATTTCATCGGCCATTGCCTCGTCGCGGTGGACCATGCCTCCGTCGTCCACCTGCCCGGCAACGTGCAGGTGGTCGCCGAGGGCGACTTCGTCGGTGTCGTGGCCGACCGCGAAGAGCAGGCCATCGCCGCCCTGCGCGCGCTGCGCGTGCAATGGCGCCCCGTGCCGCCCGCGCCCGACCTGCGCGACGTGGCCGGCGCGATCCGCGCGAACCCCGCGCAGCGCCGTGCGCTGGTGGACGAGGGCGACGTGGACGCCGCCTTCGCGGACGCGGCAACGGCCACCGTGCTGGAGCGCAGCTACGTCTGGCCCTACCAGATGCACGCCTCCATCGGCCCTTCCTGCGCGGTGGCCGACTTCCAGGGTGGCCAGCTCACCGTGTGGTCCGGCACGCAGAACCCGCACATGCTGCGCACCGACCTGGACCGGCTGCTGCGGCTGGGCGAAGACCGCATCGACATCGTGCGCCTGGAGGCCGCAGGCTGCTATGGCCGCAACTGCGCCGACGACGTGTGCGCTGACGCCGCGCTGCTGTCGATGGCCGTGGGCGCGCCGGTGCGCGTGCAGCTCACGCGCGAGCAGGAGCACCAGTGGGAGCCCAAGGGCACCGGCCAGCTCATGGACGTGCGCGCGGCCATCGGCCAGGGCGGCGAGCTGCTGGCCTGCGACTTCGCAGTGCGCTACCCCTCCAACGACGCGCCCCTGCTGGCCCTGCTGCTCACCGGCCGCGTACCGGGCGAGCCGCGCACGCTGGAGATGGGCGACCGCACCGCCGTGCCGCCCTACCGCTATGCGAGCCGGCGCATCGCCTGCCACGACATGGCGCCGCTGGTGCGCTCTTCCTGGCTGCGCGGCGTGTCGGCCTTGCCCAACTCCTTCGCCCACGACTGCATGATCGACGAGCTGGCCCAGGCGGCTGGCGCCGATCCGGTGGACTACCGCATCCGGCACCTCGACGACCAGCGCGCCATCGAACTGATCGAGGCCACGGCGCGCCATGCCGGCTGGCAGCGCGGCCAGCCGGGCAGCCGGGGCCGGCCCGGCGCGGATGGCCTGCTGCGCGGGCGCGGCGTGGCCTATGCGCGCTACGTGCACAGCCGCTTTCCCGGCTTCGGCGCGGCCTGGGCCGCCTGGGTCGCCGATATCGAGGTCGATCCAGACAGCGGCCGCATCGCCGTGCGGCGCGTGGTGGTGGGCCAGGACACGGGCATGATGGTCAACCCCGACGGCGTGCGCCACCAGATCCACGGCAACGTCATCCAGACGCTGAGCCGCAGCCTGCTGGAACGCGTGGCCTTCGATGACCGGGGCGTGGCCAGCCGCGAATGGGGCGGCTACCCCGTCATCGGCTTTCGCGACGTTCCCCCCATCGAAGTGGTGCTGATGCCGCGCCAGGACGAGCCGCCCATGGGTGCCGGCGAATCCGCCTCGGTGCCGGGCCCTGCCGCGCTGGCCAATGCCCTGTTCGACGCCACGGGGCGGCGCTTCTACCAGGCCCCGTTCACCCCGGACGTGGTGCGGTCCGCGCTCGGCACCTGACATGGAAGCGGGTGACCTGGACAGCCTCGTGCTGCGCACGGCCAACGGCTGGCTGCAGGCCGGCGAGCCCGCGTGGCTGGTGACCGTCGCACGCACCTGGGGATCGTCCCCGCGCCCTCCCGGATCGCTGATGGCGATGAATGCGCGCGGCGACGTGGCGGGCTCCGTCTCGGGCGGCTGCATCGAGGACGATCTGGTGCGCCGCGTGCAACAGCAAGCCACGGCGCAGGCGCAGCCCGAGGGCGCCGCGGCGCTCCCCGAAGTCCTGCGCTACGGGATCTCGGCCGACGAGGCCCACCGCTTCGGCCTGCCCTGCGGCGGCACGGTGGAACTGGTGATGGAACCGCTGCGGGAGCGCAGCCGGCTGCCGGAGCTGCTGCACGCCTGCGTACAGCGGCGCTGCCTGGAGCGCACACTGCACCTGGCCACTGGTGAAGTGCAGCTGCGCGAGGCCGCGCAGGGCACGGCACCGCAACTGGATGCCGAGCGCTTCGTGGCCTGCTTCGCGCCGGTCGCGCGCCTGGTCGTCATCGGCGCGGGCGACACTGCGTACTACGCCTGCCAGATGGCCCTGGCCGTCGGATTCGCCATCGTGCTGTGCGACCCGCGCCTGGAGCAGGCCCCCGCCTGGGCCCGGGGCCGCATCGCCTTCACGCGCGACATGCCCGACGACGTGGTCCTCGCCCTGCGGGAGGACGACCGCACGGCCGTGCTCGCCCTGAGCCACGATCCCAAACTCGACGATCTGGCACTGATCGAAGCCCTGCGCTCGCGCGCGTTCTACGTCGGTGCCATCGGCTCGCGCAGCAACAGCGCCCGGCGGCGCGAGCGGCTGCGGCTGCATTTCGGGCTCCAGGACTCCGAACTGCAGCGCCTGCACGGCCCGGCGGGCCTGTTCATCGGCAGCCGGACGCCGGCCGAGATCGCCCTCTCCATGGTGGCCGAGGTGGTGGCGGCGAAGAACGGCGTGCCGGGCATGCCGCGCTGAAGCGGCTCACAAAGCCCTTAATCGACGCTGGCGCCGGACTCCCTCACCACCTTGCCCCACTTCACGCTCTCCTTCTGGATGAAGTCGGCGAACTGCGCGGGCGTTTCGCCGGCGGCCTCGGCGCCCTGCTCCGTGAGCTTCTTCTTGATGTCGGGCATGGACAGCACCTTCACGATGGTGGCGTTGAGTTGCGCGACCACGGGCGCGGGCGTGCCGGCCGGCGCGAACATGCCGAACCACGACGTGGCCTCGTAGCCGGGCACGCCGGATTCGGCAATGGTCGGCACGTCGGGCAACTCGGGCGAGCGCTTGGCCGTGGTGACGGCGATGGCGCGCAACTTGCCCGAGCGCACGTGCTGGATGGCCGAGGGCATGTTGTCGAACATGATCGCGATCTGGTTGCCCAGGAGGTCCGTCACGGCCGACGCACTGCCCTTGTAGGGCACGTGCTGCATGTCCACCTTGGCCATGCTCTTGAACAGCTCGCCCGACAGGTGGATGGAACTGCCGCTGCCCGACGAGCCGAAGTTGATCTTGCCCGGGTTGGCCTTGGCGTAGGCGATCAGCTCCTGCACCGTCTTGAACGGCTGCGCGGGGTTGGCGACCAGCAGGTTGGGCACGTTGGCCACGCGGGTCAGGGGCGCGAAGTCCTTCACGGGATCGAACGGCATCTTCCTGTAGAGCGCTGCATTGATGGCGTGCGTGCCCACCGTGCCCATGAAGAGCGTGTAGCCGTCGGCGGGCGCGCGTGCCGCCACCTGGCCGCCGATGTTGCCGCCCGCGCCGGCACGGTTGTCCACCACCACCGACTGGCCCAGCTCGGCGCCCATGCC
This sequence comes from Paracidovorax avenae, assembly GCA_003029925.1. Classification (GTDB taxonomy): domain Bacteria; phylum Pseudomonadota; class Gammaproteobacteria; order Burkholderiales; family Burkholderiaceae_C; genus Paracidovorax; species Paracidovorax avenae_A. The sequence goes on from CP028296.1 coordinate 4,418,455, forward strand.
CTGGGCGATGATGCGCGCCAGGATGTCGGTGGTGCCGCCGGCCGCGAACGGCACGATGATGGTGATGGGCTTGCTCGGGAACGCCTGGGCGGCGGCGAGGCCGGGCAGCAGGGCGCAGGCGGCAGCGGCGGCGATCAGGCCGCGGCGGAACGTGGAGTGGGCGATGGTCATGGCTTGTTTCCTCGGATCTCTTCGTTGTAGGGATGGGGATGCGGTGCTCACTCCTGCACGATGGACGACGGGTGGTTGGCCAGCGGCGTCACCTTGATCTCCATGTACGGGAACAGCGGCAGCCCGCTCAGGATCGTGTGCAGTTCGTCGTTGCCGGACACGTCGAAGATGCTCACGTTGGCGTATTCGCCGACGACGCGCCACAGGTGGCGCCACTTGCCATCGCGCTGCAACTGCTGCGAATATTCCTTCTCCTTGCGCTTGATCTCGTCGGCCACTTCGGGGGCCAGTGTGGACGGGATGCGGACGGTCATTTCAGCCATGAACAGCATGGGTTGCTCCTTGAGAAAAAGGGAAGAGGCGAAAGCGAAAAATTAAGGGCGATCAGAGATGCGGCCAGACCAGCATGGTCACGGCATAGATGGCGCCCACCAGCAGCATGGAGACCACCGTGTAGCCCATGATGTCCTTGAGCTTGAGCTTGGACAGCGCCAGCGCCGGCAGGATCCAGAACGGCTGCACGAGGTCGTTCCAGCCGTTGCCCAGCATCACCGACATGGCGGTCTGCGCCTGCGAGGCGCCCAGCGTGGTGGCCGCGTTGATCATGAACGGGCCCTGCAGCACCCAGTGGCCGCCGCCCGAGGGCGCGAAGAAGTTGATCACGAAGGAGCTCACGAGGCCCCACAGCGGCAGCGTGGCGGCGGTGGAGATGTTCACGAACACGTGCGCGATGGACTCCACCAGCCCCGAGCCGTGCATGATCGCCATGATGCCGGCGTAGAACGGGAACTGCAGGATGATCCCGCCGATGGTCTTCACGCCCTCGTTGACCTTCTCCACGTACTTCATCGGCGTGCCCAGCAACAGCACCCCGAGGAACAGGATGAAGAAGTTGATCATGTTCAGGTCGAGGTTGCCGCCTTTCATGAAGTGCATGGCCACGTACGCCATGCCGCACAGCCCGATCAGCAGGCTCAGCAGGCGGCTGTTGTTCAGGCGGTATGCCAGCGTCTTCTCGTCGCCCAGCAGCCCCTCGGCGCTGGCCGCGGGTTTCGTCTCGGCCACGGTGGCCGGGTCCAGCTCCACCACTTTCTCGCCCTGCTTGGGGTGCATGGCGGCATTGAGCAGCGGCAGCGCGATCAGCACGGCCAGGCTGGTCAGCAGGATGGGCGCGGAGAAGATCGTCTGCGTGAGCGGGATCAGGCCCATGGTGCCCTCGAAGGCATGGCCCTTGGTGGAGATGAGCACGGGGATCGTCGCAGAGAAGCCCAGGCTGTACATCGTGAAGCCCGTGTAGGCCGCCGCGATGATCAGCGGATAGTGCACGCCCTTCACCTTCAGTGCCAGCTTGCGCGCCATGATGCCGCCGATCACCAGGCCGAAGCCCCAGTTCAGGTAGCTGCCCACGCCGCCCACGATGGTCGCGACGATGATGGCCTGGCGCGGCGTGCTCACGCGCGCGGCGATGCGGTCGAGGAAGCGGTCCACGATGGGCGCGGCCGCGAGCACGTAGCCCATCACCAGGATCACGGCCATCTGCGTCGTGAAGGCCAGCAAGCTCCAGAAGCCCTTGCCCCAGTCCTGCACCACGGCGTCGATCGGGCGGCTCTCCACCCCGAAGGCCAGCGCCATGGTGAGCAGCGTGAGCAGGATCGCGAAGACGAACGGATCGGGCAGGTAGCGCCGCATCAGTTCGGTGAAGAAGGCGGTGATTTTCGACATGGAAGAACTTGTCTCGCTGTTATGGGATGAATGAGGAAAGAGGAATCGCTTCAGCGTCTCATCGCGCGGCGTACGGAACCGGCACGGCGCTACCCGTCAGAAGGCCGCGGAGCAGGCCACGCCAGCAGACGCCGTGGAACGGGCTTCGCCCGGCCACCGGCGGCGTCCCCCTTCCCGGAGCGCGCAGCGATCCGAGAGAAGGGAAGGCGCGCAGCGCCTCAGGGGGTTGTTCACACCCCCGCGACCCCCACGGTCATGCCGCCGCAGACATAGAGCACCTGCCCCGTGACGAAGCCGCTGCGCGCATCGAGCAGGTACGACACGGCGTGCGCCACATCCTGGGGCGTGCCCACGCGCTTCACGGGCACCGCATCGATGATGGCCTGCGTGCGCGGCGCATCCGGTGGGTTGGCGCGGTCGAACAGCTCGGTGCGGATGGGCCCCGGCCCGATGGCGTTGGCCGTGATGCCGTGGCGCCCCAGCTCCAGCGCCCATACGCGCGTCATGCCGATCAGGCCGGCCTTGGTGGCCGAGTACGCGGTGCGCAGCTCCTTGCCCAGGGCAGCGCGCGAGGACATGTTCACGATGCGCCCGAAGCCGGCCGCCTGCATGCCCGGCAGCAGCGCCTGCATGCACTGCAGGCTGCAGCGCAGGTTCAGCGCTACGGCCAGGTCGAACTGCTCCAGCGTCTGCTCGGCCGCCCCGGCCGGCACCACGATGCCGACGTTGTTGACCAGCCGCGTGATCGGGCCACCCGCCAGCGCCTGCTGCAGCGCGCGCGCCGTCTCGGCTGGGTTGGACAGGTCGGCCTGGATGCCACCGGGCACATGATCGACCACGCGGTCGATGACGACCGGCTCGTAGCCGTCGGCGCGGCAGCGTTCTGCCGTCGCCGCACCGATGCCGGCGCCGCCGCCGGTGATGAGGACGCGCTCGCGCACGGAGGAGGCAAGGGAGTTCGTCATGGGGAATCCTTCAGGGGAATAGGTCATGCCGCGCCGCAGCGGACGGCTCACAGGTAGCACTGCCCGTCCACGTAGGCCTTGCGCCAGCGCGTGAGCACCACGCGCTCGAACAGGCCGGCGGCATGGAAGGGATCGGACTCGATGAAGCGCTGCGCCTCTTCGCGCGCATCCAGCGCCACCACATAGAGACCGCCACCCAGGTCCCGGCCGTCGTCGTCCAGCTTGGCCCCGCAGGCCAGCAACAGGTCCTTGTGGCTGTCCAGGAATTCCAGGTGCGCGGCGCGCGTGGCCTGGCGCACGTGCTGGTGGCCGGGCTTGTCGAAGGTCTCGATGATGAAGGGCATGGCGTGTTCTTTCCGTGCGCGGCGGACCGGCACATGGCGGACGCCGCGGGCCGGGAACCTGCGGCGTGTTCGGGGATGGGGCGGCTCCCAGGCCCGCAGGCCTCGGGAGTGGCGGTCTCAGACCGTGGCGACGGGCGTCACGGGCGAGCCCACGGCGCCAGGCAGGTTCAGCGGCGGTGCCGTCAGCAGGAACCGGTGGCGGCCGTTCCCGCGCAGCCAGCGCGCCAGCGGCGTGAGGTGCCACAGCTCGCCCAGGTGCACGCCCAGCTTGAACAGGCAGTGCTCGTGCAGCGGCAGCGCCGCGCAGCAGCCCGGCCCGGGGCGTGCGGGCAGGCCCTCGACGGCATAGTTGTCCGCCGCGATGGCGGCGAGCTGGCTGTCGGTGATCCACTGCAGCAGCTTCTCGTCGCGGCCGTCCAGCACCGCGCAGGCGTTGTGCAGCACCTGCGGATCGGGATGCCGGCGCATGCCCAGCACCACGTCGGCGAAGCCCGTGTGCAGGCAGACGATGTCGCCCGTCTCCACCGCCACGCCGTCGGCGTCGAGCACGCGCATCAGCGTGTCATAGCCGACCAGCGTGCGCACATCGCCCAGGTGGGCGCGCAAATCGATCATCACGCCGCGGCCCTGCACGCCCGTGCGCGCCATGCCTTCGATGCCCAGGGCGTGCGCGGCCGAGGTGCTGGTGCCGGCAGCGCCCGGCGTGGCCGGCACGCCGGTGTCGCGCACGTCCTGCGGGCCGACGATGTGCCGCCCCGCCGCATAGCCGTTGTAGTAGAGCGCCTCGGGCAGGCCGTCGCCATTGGCGTCGAACAGCGATCCGGCGTGCGCCAGGCTGTCCCACTGCGTGGAGTACTGCAGGTACAGGATGGCCAGGTCGTCGGACATCACGTCCGTGCGGCCCGGCTCCAGTTCGGCCATCAGGCAGTTGAAATTCACCAACCCCTTGCGCAGCGTGGGCCGCAGCACGGGCGGGTGGCGGGCCGGATTGAGCGCGCTGCCCCCGGGATAGTCCAGCGGCAGGCTCAGCGCGAACGCCAAGCCCTCGCGCACCTCGGCCACGCCCTGGCGCACCTTGTCGGGTGTCAGCAGGTTCAGGCGGCCCAGTTGGTCGTCGGGCCCGAAGTCGCCCCAGGTGGAGCCGGGGGGGCGCTGCTTCCAGCGGGGGTTCGCGGGCTGTGGCTGTTCCATGGAATCGGTCCTAGTCCCTTTGCAGGAAATCCGCGAGCGCGGCATCGAAGGCCTGCGGCGCCTCGAGGTTGGACAGGTGCGAGGCCGGCAGTTCGGCCACGCGTGCGCCGGCGATGGCGGCCTGCATGGTCTGCGCATCCGCCACCGTGGTGACCGGGTCGGCCGTGCCGGCGATGAGCAGCGTGGGCGCCGCGATGCCGCCGATGGCCTCGCGCAGGTCGGCCTGCGCCAGGGCTTCGCAGCAGCCGGCGTAGCCTTCCGGCGCGATGCCCGCGATCCAGCCCTGGGCGCGGCGCACCACGTCGGGCTGCGCGGCGGCGAAGGCGTCGGTGAACCAGCGCCCCGGCGAGGAGGAGGCCAGCTCGGCCATGCCGGCCGCGCCCTTCTCGCGCACCATGGCGGCGCGCGTGGTCCACCCGTCGGCCGTGCCGATCTTCGCGGCACTGTTGGCCACCACCAGGCGCTCGAGCCGCTGCGGCGCGTTCACGCCGAGCCAGAGACCGGTGAAGCCGCCCATCGAGATACCGCAGAAGCTGGCCCGCGCGATGCCCAGGGCATCGAGCAGCGCGACCACGTCGCCACCCAGCTGGTCGAAGGTGTACGGCCCGGAAGACACCACGCTGCCGCCGTGGCCGCGCGTGTCGTAGCGCACCACGCGGTGGGTGCGTGCGAACCGTTCGGCCTGCGCATCCCACATCTCCAGCGTGGTGCCCAGGGAGTTGGAGAACACCAGGGCCGGCGCATCGGCAGGCCCTTCCACCCGCACGCGGAAGTTGCCTGCCGCGGTCTTCAGCACCTCGTTCATGGCCATGCCGCCCCCGCTCACACGCGCTCCAGGATCACCGCGATGCCCTGCCCCACGCCGATGCACATGGTGGCCAGCGCATAGCGCCCGCCCGTGGCATGCAGCCGGTTGACGGCCGTCGTGGCCAGGCGAGCGCCGCTGGCGCCCAGCGGGTGGCCCAGGGCGATGGCGCCGCCCCAGGCATTCACGCGCTCGTCGTCGTCTTTCAGCCCCAGCATGCGCAGCACGGCCAGGCCCTGCGCAGCGAAGGCTTCGTTCAGCTCGATCACGTCGAGCTGCTCCAGCGTGAGGCCGGTCAGAGCCAGCACCTTTTGCGTGGCAGGCGCGGGGCCGATGCCCATCACGCGCGGCGCCACGCCGGCCGTGGCCATGCCGACCACGCGGGCCTTCGGCGTCAGGCCGTGCTTCGCGGCAGAGGCCTCGTCCGCCAGCAGCAGCGCGCAGGCGCCGTCGTTCACGCCGCTGGCGTTCCCGGCCGTCACGGTGCCGCCCTCGCGCACCACGCCCTTGAGTTTGGCGAGCGCTTCCAGGCTGGTCTCGCGCGGGTGTTCGTCCTTGTCCACCACCACCGCGTCGCCCTTCTTCTGGGGAATGGTCACGGCGGTGATCTCGCGCGCCAGGTGGCCGGCCTTCTGCGCGGCAACGGCCTTGAGCTGGCTGGCCAGGGCCATGCGGTCCTGCGCCTCGCGCTCGATCCTGTAATCATCGGCCACGTTCTCGGCCGTCTCGGGCATGGAATCCACGCCGTACTGCGCCTTCATCAGCTTGTTCACGAAGCGCCAGCCGATGGTCGTGTCATACACCGCGTTGCTGCGGCTGAAGGCGCTCTCGGCCTTGGGCATCACGAAGGGCGCGCGGCTCATGCTCTCCACGCCGCCGGCGATCATCAGGCCCGCCTCGCCCGCCTTGATGGCGCGCGCCGCGGTGCCGACGGCGTCCAGGCCCGAGCCGCACAGGCGGTTGATGGTGGCGCCCGGCACGTCGATGGGCAGGCCGGCCAGCAGCGCGCTCATGCGGGCCACGTTGCGGTTGTCCTCGCCGGCCTGGTTGGCGCAGCCGTAGAGCACGTCGGTCACCGCGGCCCAGTCGACCTGCGGGTTGCGCGCCATCAGCGCCTTGAGCGGAACGGCGCCCAGGTCGTCGGTGCGCACGCTGGAGAGCGCGCCGCCGTAGCGGCCGAAGGGCGTGCGGATGGCGTCGCAGATGAAGGCTTGCGAAGAGGTCATGGTGTCTTGTCTCCTAAGGGGATTCGGGCGCGGCGTTTCAGGCGGCGCGGATGGGCAGGCCGACCAGGCGTTCGAGTTCGGCATGCTCCAGGCCCTGCACGGCGTCGATCAGCACCAGGCCGTCCGGCGTGCAGGCCAGCGTGGCGAGGTCGGTGTAGATGCGCTTGACGCAGCCGATGCCGGTGAGCGGATAGGTGCACTGCGCCACGATCTTGGACTGGCCCTGCTTGGTCAGCAGGTCCATCATCACCCAGGTCTGCTTGGCGCCGATGGCCAGGTCCATCGCGCCGCCCACGGCCGGGATGGCGCCGGGCTCGCCCGTGCTCCAGTTGGCGAGGTCGCCCGTGGCGCTGACCTGGAAGGCGCCCAGCACGCAGATGTCCAGGTGGCCGCCGCGCATCATGGCGAAGCTGTCGGCATGGTGGAAGTACGCACCGCCCGGCAGCAGCGTGACGGGCTGCTTGCCCGCGTTGATGAGGTCGTAGTCCTCCTGCCCGGCCGCGGGCGCGGGGCCCATGCCGAGGATGCCGTTCTCGCTCTGCAGGATGACTTCGCGGTCGGCCGGGATGTGGTTGGCCACGAGGGTGGGTTGCCCGATGCCCAGGTTGACGACGGCGCCCTCGTGGATGTCCTGGGCCACGCGGCGGGCCAGTTCGTCTTTGCTTCGTTTCTGATAGCTGCTCACGCTGATTCCTTCTGCGCTGGTGGCCTGTTCAATTCCGATGCGATGCCGGGCTCATGCAGGCTTCCTGAAGCCCGCGCCCTGGGTGGCGGTGCGCTCGATGCGCACGATCCGGCTCACGAAGATGCCGGGGGTGACGATGGCCTCGGGGTCCAGCGCGCCCAGTTCCGCGATCTCGTGCACCGTGGCGACGGTCTGCTTCGCGGCCGTGGCCATCACGGGGCCGAAGTTGCGCGCGGACATGCGGTAGGTCAGGTTGCCCCAACGGTCGCCGCGTTCGGCCTTGATGAGGGCCACGTCGCCATGGATGGGGTACTCCAGCACGTAGTGCTTGCCTCCGATCTCGCGCGTTTCCTTGCCCTTCGCCAGTTCGGTGCCGTAGGCCGTGGGGCAGAAGAAGGCGCCGATGCCGGCCCCGGCCGCGCGCAGGCGTTCGGCGAGGTTGCCCTGCGGCACCAGTTCCAGTTCCAGCTTGCCGGAGCGGTACAGGTCGTCGAACACCCAGCTGTCCACCTGCCGCGGGAAGCTGCAGATGATCTTGCGCACGCGGCCCGTCTTGAGCAGCGCGGCCAGGCCCGTGTCGCCGTTGCCGGCGTTGTTGTTGACCACCGTGAGGTCGCGGGCGCCCTGCTCGATCAGTCCGTCGATCAGTTCGCCGGGAATGCCGGCCGTGCCGAAGCCGCCGACGAGCACCGTGGCGCCGTCCTGGATGTCCGACAGGGCCTGGGCAACGGAATCCGCAATCTTGTTGATCATGGGAAGAAACACCTGGGATGGGAGGCAGGGCCGGACCACCGTGCCGCACGGCGACAATCCGGCCCGCGAGCGGGAGGCAACCGGATGTCCAGTTGCGGAATTTTGTTCGTATAAAGAACAAATGTTCGTACAATGAATTAATTCTAGAGCCAACAGCTTATGAGCGATACCCCCAAGGACCCTGGTAAAAACCCTAGGCCGGGCGACAGCTACGTGCAGTCGTTCGCCCGCGGACTGGAAGTGATCCGCTCCTTCAGTGCCGCCGCGCCCCAGCAGACACTGAGCGAAGTGGCGGCCTCCTCGGGCCTGACGCGCGCGGGCGCCCGCCGCATCCTGCTCACGCTGCAGACGCTGGGCTACGTGGAAAGCGACGGGCGGCTGTTCCGCCTCACGCCGCGCATCCTGGACCTGGGGTTCGCCTACCTTTCGTCCATGCCCATCTGGGACCTGGCGGAGCCGTCCATGGAAGCGCTGGCCGGCGAGGTGCACGAGTCGTGCTCGGCCGCCGTGCTGGACGGGCACGACATCGTCTATGTGCTGCGCATCCACACCCACAAGATCATGAGCACCAACCTCGGCGTGGGCTCGCGCCTGCCCGCGTTCTGGACCTCCATGGGCCGCATGCTGCTGGCCGGCCTGCCCGACGAGCGCGTCATCGCGCTCATGCGCGACCTGCCGCGCAAGCGCTTCACCCCGCGCACCGTGGTGGAGGACGCGGAACTGCTCGCCCGCGTGCAGGCCGCCCGCGCGCAGGGCTGGTGCCTGATCGACCAGGAACTGGAGGAAGGGCTGATCTCCGTCGCCGCCCCGCTGCGCGACCGCATCGGCCGCACGGTGGCCGCGCTCAACATCAGCGGGCAGGCCAACCGCACCAGCGCGAAGGTGATGCAGCGCGACCTGCTGCCCGTGCTGCTGCGCACGGCCGACACCATCTCGCGGTTGCTGGGCACGCGGCGCGGCTGAGCCCCCGGCCCCGCAGCGGGCCCCTTTCAGCTCGGCAGTGCCCTATCACAATCCCTGCGCCGGCGCGACCCGCGCCGGCCGGTGGCTTCGCATGCCGCTCGCCTGCTTCGCCAGGCAGGTCCCTTTCGTGCATGGATATGCAAAAGATATGCATCCCCAACGAGAGGAACCCCATGCAGACGTCATCCACCGCACAAACCACTGATCCATCCTCCGCTCTTTCACCCGCGTCGGCGGCATGGCTGCGCGAAGCCGCATTGCAGTTCGGCGAACCGGAAGGCGCTGAGCGCTTCGCCAGGGCGCTCGCCTTCGAACAGGACGGCATCCGCTACCGCCCCCTGCTGATCGAGGACGCACCCCGGGAACGCTGGGCGCTGGTGGCCTCGCAGCCCTGCCCTGCCGGCGTGGAGGAGCCTGTCTGGACCAGCCTGCTGCTGCATCTCAACGCACCGGCGATGGCGCTCGGCTCCATCGGGATCGGCATGGACCCTTCCGGCCGCGCGACGGTCCTGCAGGCCGTGCCGCCTTCCCACGTCGGCGACGCGGCGCTGCTCGCCCAGGGTCTGTTCCAGCTCAGCTACTTCAGCGGCATGCTGCGGGAGAGCGCGGGCGCGATGCAACACAACCTGGCCCCGATGATAGAAGCGCATGCACTCCGCCAGGCCGGCGGCGCGCCCGGGCCGGAAGCCGCGCCGCCGGAGATGCCGCCGCTGCCGCCCGGCCTCGAAGCCGCCACGCAGGCACGCATCGATGCGGACTGGCACCGTCCCCTCATCGGGCAGGCACTGCAGGAACTGGGGGCCGGCAAGACGCAAGCCCCCGGCCTCCCGCTGGCCGGCAGCGCCCGCCTGCACGGGACGGACATCCAGATCGTGGCCTGCGGCGACGGCCACACCCTGCTGCTGTCCGCGCTGCTGGACAGGCCGCTGGCCGACAGCGCAGCCCGCACCGCGGCGCTGCAGGCCAACGTGGAGCTGATGGTGATCGCCGGCTGCACCCTCGGCCTGTCGCCCGAGGGCACGCTCGTGCAGACACGCTGGGACTCCACCGGCATGGATGGCGCCGACCTGGCCGTCCAGCTGGACGGATTCGCCGCCCTCGCCGCCAGCATGGCCGGCACGCACCCCCCCGTGCAATGACCCAGGACACCAGGAGTTCCCCATGCTGAAAAACACCACCTCCGCGCCGGGTACCTCGCCCCAGCACCTGCTGACCTCCCCGGGCAAGGAAACGCAGCCCACCAGCAGCCAGCCGACTTCGCCCATCGTCCGCACGGGCAGCCAGCGCCTGCCGGCAACGGAGCTGCAGCGTTTCGCACGGCCGGATGCGCAGGCCTCCACCTCCGCCGCTGCCTCTTCCAGCAGGCCCCCGCGCAACGATGCGCCCCGGGCCCCGGTGCGCGAAATGTCGCTGCGCTACATGGCCGATGTGGAAGCCCAGACCCACACACCCGTCCCGGGACGGGGCGCGCGGCTCCTGCAGCAGGGCAGGAACCTGGCCTCCGGGGCCCGGAATCTGGCGCAGGGTTCGATGAGCCAGGTCAGGAGCGGCGCGGCCGCGGGCGCCGCATACGCCGGACAGGCCGCCACGGCGGCCAGGGACAAAGCCGTGCAGGGCTACCACTACACGGCGGCGAAGGCACAGCAGGGCTGGCAGGCCACGAGCGAGTTCACACGGCAAAGCGCGCAGGACCTCGTGGGCGACCGGCTCCCCAGCCGCGCGGCCGTGGGCGCCTTCACCGGCCACACGGTGCAGCAGTTGCTGACCTGCGGGATTCCCACCTTCTCCCGCGAATACGCGATGCTGCAGATCTACCGCGGCATCGTGAACTCCAGGTTCGCCCAGGACAACCCCTTCGCCATCGTCGGCATGCAGACCGCCGTGTCGATGGCGGCCGTGCTGGCGCACGCGAAACTGCGCCATGCGCGCATGGACCGGGATCCGGAAGCCGCGGTCAAGGGGCATTTCGGCCTCACGAACGCGCAGTGGGACGCCATGTCCCCGCAGGACAAGGCAAGGCACAAGGAAATCCAGCAGGCGGATTCCCGGCGTGTGACGGCGAACCAGGTCATCGCAGAGACCGGCAACTTCATCATGGGCGCCACCGCCGCGGCTGGCGGGGACCCCGGCGTGTCTGCGCGGGTGCTCGCCACCCAGGTGCGCAACGTCATCTATGCCGCCATGCGCGAGCTGATGCAGGCCAGCATCAAGTTCGTCGATACCCGCGGTCCCGGCACCAGCGGCGTGAACGACGCCAACATGAGCTCCATGGCGGCCGTCTACACGTTGATGACCATGGGCGCCAGCACGGCCTCGGACGGCGTGGTCGGCGCGGTGCTGAACGCGCGCTCCGTCAGCCTCAGCGGACTGCAGTTCCAGGTGGCGGACACGAACAACCCGGTCAACGATCCGCAGCTGGAGAACGCGGCCCTCGTGGCCCTGGTCCGCGGGCTCTTCAATACCTCGGTGGAAGTGATCGACGCGGGCGTGGGCAAGCACTACGAGACGAAGCAGGTGGGCGCGCAACAGGTGTGGAACTCGGGCAGCAAGCTGCCCATGAAGGACCACGACCGCATCCTGGACCACTCCGTCGCGCGGTTCTCGTGGAACCAGTTCGCGGGCATGGCCAACCTCGCGGTGCAGCAGGTCGCCAGGGCCACCGGCCTCGACAAGGCGGCTCCCGCGCTGACCTCGTTCCTCGGGGTCGGCACGACGGCCGCCGCCTTCGGCCTGGCCTACCGCAACACGAACCAGACCTACCAGGCCCACGCCAGGGTGCGCTCCGCCGTGGCGAACGCGCAGGCGCCCGCCGCCCCGGCGACGGCACCTGCGCCGGACGGCGGCTCTCAGGCGGTGGCGTCCGGCGCAGGCCACGCCACGCAGGCGCGGCAGCGCCATGCCGCAGTCCCGGAGATCGAAGAGCCCGCGGACGACAGTGCCGCACTGCCCCCGCACGGCGGGCAAGCCCGGCCCACGGCCTGATTCGCCACCGCGCAGGGACGATGCCGCCGTGCTACGCTGCACGGCATCATGTTCAATCCCACGCAAGCGGACGTGCGCCGCTTTTTCTGCGCGGTGCATGCCAAGGCCCAGGCAGGCCAGCCGATGGAAGCCATCGAGACCCTGGCCAGCCTGTGGATCGCGGAACACCCCGAATACCACGAGGAACTCTCCGACGTGGACGCGGCCCTCGCGCGCGACTACGACCGCACGCCCGGCCGCACCAACCCCTTCCTGCACCTGTCCATGCACCTCTCGATCAGCGAGCAGTGCAGCATCGACCAGCCGCGCGGCATCCGCCAGGCGGTGGAACTGCTCGCCGCCCGCCTGGGGTCGCTGCAGGAGGCGCACCATGCCGCCATGGAATGCCTGGGCAGCATGCTCTGGGAGAGCCAGCGCTCGGGCCGCCCTCCCGATGGCGACGCCTACGTGGCCTGCGTGCAGCGCCGGGCCACCCGCGACTGAAGCCGCACCCCGGCGGTAGCTATAATAAAAATAGCAAACACCCGAAGACGACCACGGCAGTCCCACCATGAACCGACGACCTCCGGCACGCCGGGAACATGGTTTCGAAGGGCGGTGCTGAAGTGCAGCGCTGGCGCCTGTCGCTGCGCACGGCCATCGCCGTTCCGTTCGCGGCACTCTTCATCGGCACCGTGGCATTGCAGGCGGTCACCCAGCACCGCCAGATCGATGGGCTGATCGACCAGGAAAGCGTGCGCCTGCTCGACGCCGTGACGTACACGGCCAGCGACCGGCTCCTGCATTTCCTGGCCACGCCGTACCGGGTCCAGCGCAGCGTCGCGGACGCGATCGGCCGCCATGGCCTCTACCATGCGGGCGACCTGCGCCCGATCCACGAATACCTGCGCGCCATCCTGGACGCCATCTATGCCGACGAGCGGCAGATCGGTCTGCTGGGCTTCGGCGGGCGCGAGGGCGAATACGCCGGCATCCGGCGCGAGGACGATGGCCGCCTGCGGCTGATCCTGCAGGACCGCAGCACCCACGGCCGGCTGCAGGTGTACGGGCTGGGCAGCAACAACTCGGTCATCGCCTCGCAGGAGGACTACGACCCGCGCGGCCGCCCGTGGTACGCCCCCGTCGTCGCCTCGGGCCAGGCACGCTGGTCGGAGATCTACACCAGCGCGGGCGAGCGCGGCGACGTGATGATCGCGGCCTCGTCCCCGGTCGTGTCCGACGGTGAACCCGTGGGCGTGGTGCAGGCCGAGGTACGGCTCGACACGCTGCAGCGCTTCCTGGGCAACGAACCCCTGCTCGGCCATGGACACATCTTCGTGATCGATGCCGAGGACCGGCTCGTCGCGCAGTCCGGGGAAGGCAGCGTGACGCTGCCCATGGCACCCGGCAGCCGCCAGTACGGCCGGCGGCTCGCCAGCCAGAGCACCAGCGAGGCGGTGCGCGCCGCGGCCCGGTTCCTGCCCGCGGGCACACAGGACGAGGGCGCCGCGGCGTTCAGCTACCCCTTGGATGGCCAGCGCTACTTCGCCCGCGTGACGCCGTTCACCCAGGTGCCCGGCCTGAACTGGCGCATCGTGGTCGCGCTGCCCGAGGCCGACCTGCTCGGCGACACGCGCGCGGCCTCCCGCCGGCTGCTGCTCGCCACCGCCGCCATCGCGGCGTTCGGCCTGCTGCTGGGGCTGTGGGCCATCCAGCGCATCGCCGCCCCGATCCTGCTCACGGCCCGGGCCGCGCAGCGCATGGCCCGCGGCGACTGGGACACCGAACTGCGCATCACCAGCCCGCTGCGCGAAACCGGGGCACTCGTGCAGGCCTTCAACGACATGGCCGGCCGGCTGCGCCATTCGTTCGAGCAATTGCACCGGCAGTTGCTGGGCGATCCGCTGACCGGCCTGCTCACGCGCCGCGGCCTCCTGGAGAAAGCCGACTGGCCCCACCCCCAGCGGGCCATGCTGGTGCTGGCGGGCATCGATGCCTTCCGCGCGGTGAACGACAGCATGGGTCTGGACACGGGCGACCGGCTGCTGCAGGCGGCGGCGGACCGGATGCGCGGCTCGCTGCCCGCGCCGGCGTTCGCCGCGCGACTGGGCGGCGATGAATTCGCGCTCCTGTACCTGGCCAGCGAGGCAGCCCCGCCGGCCGATGCCGGGCGTGCCATCCAGGACGTCTTCGCCCAGCCTTTTTCGGTCGGCGAGGACGAAGTGCAGCTGACCGTTTCCGTGGGGACCGTGTCCGGCACGCTGCCGGCCGGCCGGCTGGCGGACTGGCTGCGCAACGCGAGCAGTGCGCTCGGCGAGGCCAAGCGGATGGGCCGTGGCCAGTGCGTGCCCTTCTCCCCGGACATGATGGAGCGCTCCCTGGAGCGCGTGCGCCTGGCTTCCGAACTGCGGCACGCCCTGGAGCGCGGTCAGTTCGTGCTGCACTACCAGCCGGTCGTGGAGCTCTCCTCCGGCCGCACCATCGGCGCCGAGGCCCTGGTCCGCTGGGAGAGCCCCACGCGCGGCATGGTGCCGCCCGGCGTGTTCATCCCCGTGGCGGAAGCCTCCGATTTGATCCTGGGCCTCGGCGAATGGGTGCTGCGCGAAGCCACGCACGCCATCGCCGGGCGGCTGCCGCAGTTGCCGGACGGCTTCGACATCCACGTCAACGTCTCGGCGCGGCAGCTCATCCAGTCCGATTTCCAGGACACCCTGAAGCAGATCCTGCTGGACAGCGGCCTGCCCCCGGGGCACCTGACGCTGGAACTCACCGAATCGGTGCTGCTGGAGGACGATGGCGTGACCCGCGCGCGGCTGGCGGCGATCCGCGCGCTCGGCGTGAAGATCGCCATCGACGACTTCGGCACCGGCTACTCCTCGCTGGCCTATCTCGGCCGGCTGCCGTTCGATTGCCTGAAGGTGGACCAGCGCTTCGTGCGCAACCTGCTGCACTCGCCGCAGGACGAGGCCATCGTGACCGCCGTGCTCAGCATGGCCCGGGGCTTCGCCGTCACGGTGGTGGCCGAAGGCGTGGAAACCGCTGAAGAGGCCGCCCGCCTGCGGTCCATGGGCTGCGCGAGCGCCCAGGGCTACCACTTCGGGCGTCCGGCACCGCTCGAGCACCTGCGCCTTGCCACTCCCCTCTGACCGACGCCGCGGCCTCATCCGCCGCAATTAATCAGCGACATTTTCCCGGAAAAGGAAATGGGTAAATACCCTGGAATATGCGCCCGGGGCGCGAATCTCAGCGGAAGCGCGATTGCGGCACCACCTGCAATTCACCGTCGAGCGAACCCAGATACCCGGACAGGGCCTTGAGCTCGGCATTGGAGAACTGCTTGGCGATGCCCGCCATGATCGCGTTGGAGCGGCCCACGGTGGCCGCGGCGGGCCCGCCCGTCTTGTAGGCCTTGAGCGCGGCGAACAGGTAGTCGGGGTGCTGGCCCGCGATCTTCGGGTACGACGGATCGATGGGCTTGGAGAAGTTCTCCCCATGGCAGGACACGCAGGCGCCCTTCTGCAGCAGCTGCGCCACCTGGGCGCCCGGCTCGCGCGAGGGCTTGGCGGGCGCGCCGCCCTGGCGCGCCTGGCCGGCGTAGTAGGCGGCCACGTCGGCGATGTCCTGGTCGGAAAGCGAATCGGCGATGCCGCGCATGGTGGGATGCCTGCGGTCGCCCTTCTTGTAGGCCTGCAGCGCCGAAGCGATGTAGCCGGCATTCTGGCCCGAGATCATCGGCACCTTGTACACCTCGGGGAAGCTCGCCTGGTAGCCCGGGATGCCGTGGCAGCCGATGCACATGGCGATCTTGCCCTCCCCGGCCTTGGCGTCTCCCTTGACGTCCTGGGCTTGCGCCACCGCGGTCACGCAAGCGACAGCGACGGCGAATATCGTGGTCAACTTCTTGTTCATTTTGCGCGCACAATCCAATGGAGTTTGTCGGTGCTCGGGGGCCAAAATGATTATAGCCAGCGCCCCTTCCGGCCATTTATCAACGATTACCCTCACCGCCCGCACGCACGCCCATGAAATTCCAAGGCTCCGAAAGTTATGTCGCCACGCCGGATCTCAAGCTCGCGGTGAACGCCGCCATCACCCTGCAGCGCCCGCTGCTGGTCAAGGGCGAGCCGGGCACCGGCAAGACCCTGCTGGCCGAGGAGGTGGCGCGCACCCTGGGGCTGCCGCTGCTGCAGTGGCACATCAAGTCCACCACCAAGGCCCAGCAGGGCCTCTACGAATACGACGCCGTGAGCCGGCTGCGCGACAGCCAGCTGGGCGACGCCGAGAGCGGCGAGCGCGTGAAGGACATCCGCAACTACATCGTGCAGGGCGTGCTCTGGCAGGCCTTCACCGCCGACCAGCCCGTGGCACTGCTGATCGACGAGATCGACAAGGCCGACATCGAATTCCCCAACGACCTGCTGCGCGAACTCGACCGCATGGAGTTCCACTGCTACGAGACGCGCGAGCTCGTCCGGGCGAAGCACCGCCCGCTGGTCTTCATCACCTCCAACAACGAGAAGGAGCTGCCCGACGCCTTCCTGCGCCGCTGCTTCTTCCACTACATCCGCTTCCCCGACGCGGACACCATGCGCCAGATCGTGGCCGTGCACTTCCCCACGCTCAAGAGCGAACTGCTCACCGCGGCGATGAAGACCTTCTACGACGTACGCAACCTGCCCGGCCTCAAGAAGAAGCCCTCCACCAGCGAGCTGATCGACTGGCTCAAGCTGCTGGTGGCGGAAGACATTCCCCTCTCGGCCCTGCAGAGCGCGGACGACAAGGTCTCCATCCCGCCGCTCGTGGGCGCGCTGCTCAAGAACGAACAGGACGTGAGCCTGTTCGAGAAGCTGGTGTTCATGAACCAGCGCAACCGCTGACCGGCCCGCTTCCCCGAAGACATTGCGCATGCCCGGCGACACCCCACGGCAACTCCTGATCGAAGGTCTCTCCGACGCGGCAGGCTTCGTGGGCGGCGCGCTCGCCGGCTACGGCCTGGGCGGGCTGCTCGGCCTCGACATCTTCGCGCAGGGCTACGGCGCCTCCAGCCTGCTGGGCATCGCGCTCGTGGGTGCGGGCGGCGGACTGGGCCTGCACGGCGCGCGGCGCTGGCGGGCCTCCCGCCGTCCACCCGGCGCCTCCTGAAACCCGTTCCCGAACACATCGATCCCCATGGCCTTCGTCGAACCCGTCATCCTGCAGGACCGCGGCATCCGCCTGGAGCCGCTCGCGCTCACCCACGAAGCGGGCCTCGCCGCCGCGGCGTCCGACGGCCAGCTGTGGACGCTGCGCGTCACCTCCGTGCCCGAGCCGGCCGACACCCGCGCCTACATCGAGGCCGCGCTGGAAGGCCGTTCCCAGGGCCACCGCTTCGCCTTCGCGGTCATCGAAGAGGCCAGCGGCGAAGTGCTGGGCACCACCAGCTACCACGACATCCTGCCCGCCGTGAAGCGCGTGGAGATCGGCTGGACGTGGTACGCCCGGCGCGTGCAGCGCACCCACGTCAACACCACCGCCAAGCTGCTCATGATGGGCCATGCGTTCGACACGCTCGGCTGCCACGTCGTGGGCTGGCGCACCGACAACTTCAACTTCGCCTCGCAGCGCGCCATCGAGCGGCTGGGCGCGAAAAAGGACGGCGTGCTCCGTGGCCACGCGCTGCGGCGCGACGGCACCATCCGCGACACGGTGATGTACAGCCTGCGCGCGGGCGAATGGCCCGAAACCCGGGCCCACCTGCTGTACCTGCTGGAGCGGCATCGCGCCGGCGCGCAGGACGGCGCGGCCGCGGCGTGACGCGCGAAGGACGGGCGCCATGCTGATCGACTTCTTCTACGCGCTGCGCGCCGGCCAGTTGCCGGTGTCGGTCAAGGAATACCTCGCCCTGCTGGAGGCGCTGCAGGCGGGCGTCGTCGGCCCGAAGTCCGAAGACGGCTGGAGCATCGACGACTTCTACCACCTCGCGCGCACCATCCTGGTCAAGGACGAGAAGCACTTCGACAAGTTCGACCGCGCGTTCGGCGCCTACTTCAAGGGCGTCGAGATGGTGGCCGACTTCCGCAAGGAGGTGCCCGCCGACTGGCTGCGCCAGATCCTGGAGCGCGAACTCACGCCCGAGCAGAAAGCCGCCATCGAGAAGATGGGCTGGGACGAGCTCATGGAGACGCTGAAGAAGCGCCTGGAAGAGCAGAAGGAGCGCCACGAGGGCGGAAGCAAGTGGATCGGCACCGGCGGCACCAGCCCCTACGGCCACGGCGGGTACAACCCGCAGGGCGTGCGCATCGGCGGCGCTGGCAAGAACAAAAGTGCCGTGAAGGTGTGGGAGCAGCGCGCCTACCGCGACTACGACGATACCCAGGAGCTCGGCACGCGCAACATCAAGGTGGCCCTGCGGCGGCTGCGCCGCTTCGCACGCGAGGGCAACGACCTGGAACTGGACCTGCCGGACACCATCCGCAGCACGGCCGCCAACGCCGGGTACCTCGACATCAAGATGGTGCCCGAGCGCCACAACAACGTGAAGGTGCTGCTGCTCATGGACGTGGGTGGCACCATGGACGAGCACATCCAGCGCGTCGAGGAGCTGTTCTCCGCGGTCAAGAGCGAGTTCAAGCACCTGGAGTTCTACTACTTCCACAACTGCGTCTACGACTACATGTGGAAGAACAACCGGCGCCGCTTCGCGGAGAAGTTCCCCACCTGGGACATCATCCGCAAGTACAACCGCGACTACAAGCTGATCTTCGTGGGCGATGCGACCATGAGCCCTTACGAGATCGTGCAGCCCGGCGGCAGCGTCGAATACCACAACGAGGAACCCGGCGCGGAGTGGCTGCAGCGGCTCACCCACGCCTTCCCGAAACACGCCTGGATCAACCCCGAACCGCAGGGCGTCTGGCAGTACCGGCAAAGTATCGGCCTCATCCTACAGTTGCTGGGGGGTCGGATGTACCCTTTGTCCCTCAAAGGGCTCGAGGAGACCATGCGGCTGCTGTCAAAATAAACTTCATGCCCAGCCTGACTACAGCGCCGGCCCGTTGGCCGGCGTTGCTGCTTCTGAGTCTCGTGGCGCTCCAGGGCTGCAGCCTGCTGCCCGGCGCCCGCGACAAGGCGGACAGCGACGACAACACCGCCACCATCGCCTCCGATACCGGGGAAGCCGCCAGCGGCGCAGATGCCTTCACGCTCGACGTGCGAGGCCCCGACGCCGTGCGCGAACTGCTCGAGCGGCACATGGAGCTGCAACGCTTCCGCAAGCTGCCCGACCTGCAGGCCAGCGAACTCTCGCGCCTGCTCGGCGCGGCCGACGCCAATGCCCGCGAGCTGCTGGGCACCATGGGCTACTTCAGCCCCACGCTCACCATCGCGCTCAAGGAGACGCCCGGCGGCCCCGCGCCCCGGTCCATCACCGTGGACGTGGAGCCCGGCCCGCGCACCCAGGTCGCCGCGGCCGACATCGCCTTCACCGGCCCCGAGGCCGAATCGCCGGGCTTCGCGCGCCGCAGGGAGCGCATCCAGCGCTCCTGGTCGCTGCAGCCCGGCCAGCCCTTCACGCAGGACGCCTGGGACGGCGCCAAGGCCGACGGCCTGCGCCAGCTGCAGGTCCGCCGCTACCCCACGGCGCGCATCGACGCCAGCCGCGCCGAGATCGACGCCGACCGCAGCGAGGCCAGGCTGAGCGTGACCTACGCCCCGGGCCCGCCCTACCGCTTCGGCGCGCTGCGCGTGCAGGGCGCGCACCGCTACGACCCCGACGGCGCGCGCCGCATCGCGCGCCTGCCCACGGGCTCGGACTACTCCGAGAAGGAACTGCTGGACGCGCAGGCACGCCTGGCCAGCAGCGGCTACTACGACGCGGTGTTCCTCGCCCTCGACACCGACGGTACCGATCCGCAGGCCGCGCCCATCACCGCGCAGGTGCGCGAGGCGCCGCTGCAGAAGGTGGTGTTCGGCGTCGGCATCTCCACCGACACCGGTGCGCGCCTGAGCGTGGACCACATCCACAACCGCCTGCCCGGCATCGGCTGGCGCGCCGTGAGCAAGGTCACCATCGACCAGAAAACGCGCCTGCTGTCCACCGAATGGACGGCCCTGCCCGAAGAGAGCGGCTGGCGCTGGTTCGGCGGTGCGCAGGTGCAGCGCGAGGAAACCGGCAGCTACGACACCGACAGCGTGCGCCTGCGCGGCGGCCGCACGAAAAGCACCGGGCACATCGACCGCAGCTACTTCCTGCAGTACGACGACTCCAAGAGCCGCGGCCCGTCGGCGCCGCCCTCCAGCAACGCCATCAGCGCCAACTACGGCTGGACGGGCCGCTACTTCAACAACGACACCTCGCCCACCCGCGGCTACGGCCTCGCGGCCGAACTGGGCGTGGGCACCACGCTGCGGCCCGAGCGCGATCCGTTCGTGCGCACGCGCGTGCGCTGGCAGTCCTTCCTGCCCCTGGGCCGCGTGGACATGGGCGAGGGCATCGTGCGCTCCAGCCGCCTCTCGCTGCGCGCCGAGGGCGGCGCGGTGATCGCCCGCCAGGGCGCGGACATCCCGGTCACCCAGCTGTTCCTCACGGGCGGCGACACCACCGTGCGCGGCTACGGCTACCGCAAGATCGGCGCGCGCACCGAGAACGACACCCTCTACGGCGGCCGCTACCTCGCCGTGGGCAGCGTGGAATGGCAGCGCCCCATCACCCTGCGCGGCAACCGCACCGACTTCGAGAGCGCCGTGTTCGTGGATGCCGGCGCCGTGGCCGATCGCTGGGGCGACTTCGATCCGCGCGTGGGCGTGGGCGCCGGCCTGCGCTGGCGCAGCCCCGTGGGCCCGCTGCAGGCCGACATCGCCTACGGCGTGCAGGCCAAGGCCCTGCGGCTGCACCTGCGCCTGGGCTTCAGCTTCTGACCGGCTCCGGCCGCTTTTATCCGCGATCCGATGGCCACCCACCAGACCCCGAACCCCTACGCCGCCGCCGCGGCCCCGCCCCCCCGCCCGCGCCGGCGGCGCGCCCTGCGCATCACGCTCTGGTCCTTCGCCAGCCTCGTCGCGCTGCTGCTCGTGCTGCTCGCCACGGCCTGGTGGTGGACGGGCACCGGCAACTCCCTGGCCACCGCGCTCGCCCAGGCCGCCCGCTACCTGCCCGCCGGCCAGACCCTGGAAACGCGCGACGTCTCCGGCTCCGTGCGCGCGGGCGGGCAGATCGGCTGGCTGCGCTGGAGCAGCCCCACCCTCGTGGTGGAAGTGCAGGACGCGCGCATCGGCTGGAGCCTGCCGCCGCTGCTGCAGCGCGAACTCTCGCTGGGCGAAGTGCACGCCGCGCGCATCGTCGCCACGCCGCGGACGCCTGCGGAGCCCGAGCCCGACAAGCCGGTGCAGCCCCTGGAACAGCTGGTGCTGCCGCTGCGCATCGACATCCCCCTGCGCGTGGACGAAATCACCTGGGCCGCCGCCAGCCCCGTCACCGTGCGCAACCTCGCCGGCCGCTACCGCTTCGACGGCGACCAGCACAGCGTCATGCTCGACAACCTGGAGCTGGCCCAGGGCCGCTACAGCGGCAGCGCCACGCTGCAGGCGCAGGCCCCCATGGCCCTGCAACTCACGGCCGACGGCGTGGTCCGCACGCCGGCCCCCGGCGGCGGCGCGGACCTGGAAGCCACCGCCCGCGCCGAGGTGCGCGGCACCCTCGCCACCGCCGCTGCGCGCCTGGACGTCTCCGGACGCCTGCAGGCCGTGGCTGCGCAGGCCGCAG
>CP028296.1:4440079-4447174 GCA_003029925.1 Paracidovorax avenae
GCCCGCGCCGCGCCGCGCCGGCACCGCCCCCCGACCGGCCCCCGCCACGCCCACCACGCCATCCGCCCCGGCAACCGCATCCTCCCCCTCCGGCACGACGCCTTCCGGCGCGGAGCCCATGCAGGCCCAGGTCCAGGCCCGCATCGCTCCCTGGGCGCCACAGCCCCTGCTGCAGGCGCAGGTGCAGGTACAGGCCCTGGACGTGGCCGCGATCTGGCCCCGGGCCCCCACCACGCGGCTGAGCGGCCGCATCGAAGCCGCCCCCGCGCCGGCCACTGCGGCAGGAACCGGGGCTCTGCCCGCCGCGCCGCAGCCAGCACCTGCCCAGGCGCCGGCATCGGCCGCATCCGCGCCCGCGCCGTCCGCCGGCACGCCGCCCGCCACCGGCTGGGCCCTGTCCGCCCAGCTGGAAAATGCCCTGCCCGGCCCGTGGGACAAAGGCCGGCTGCCGGTCGAATCCATCGACGCGCGCGCCGACTTCGATGGCGCACGCTGGACCGTGCCCCAGGCCACCGCCCGCGTGGGCAGCGGCACGATCGCACTGGAGGGCGCCTTCACGCCCGCCACGCATGCCCTGCAGGGCGACCTGGAACTGCGCGGCGTGCGCCCCGATGCCGTGCTCAGCACCCTGGACGCCGCACCGCTCTCCGGAAGGGCGCGCGCGCGCAGCGATGGCGCTCCCGCCACCGACACCGATGCCGCGCCCGCCTCGCTGGTGCGCTTCTCGGCCGACATCCGCTCCGCGGGTACCAGCCGCGCGCCGCGCAAGGGCGGCACGGCCACCGCGCCGGCAGCCCCGCCGCTGCGCATCGACCGGCTCGCCACCGAAGGCACCTGGCAGGGCACCCTGCTCACCCTCGCGCAATTGCAGCTGGACGCGCTGCAGGTGCAAGCCAGTGCGCGCCAGCTGCGCATCGACACCGCTGCCCGCTCCGCCCAGGGCCAATTGCAGGCCACGCTGCCCGGCGCCACCGCGCAGGTGGACGGCCGCATCGCCCCGCGCGCCGGCGCGGGCACGCTCGACCTGCGCGTGGCCGACGCGCAGCGCGTGCAGCGCTGGATCGAATCCGTTCCCGGCCTGGGCACCGCACTCGGCGGGGCGGCGCTGCAGGGCGAGGCGCATCTCGATGCCCGCTGGAACGGCGGCTGGGAATCCCTGCTGGGCCAGTTGCAGGCCGCGGGACTCGTGGCCCGGCCCCGGGCCGGGGCCGCCACCGCCACCGGCCCCTTCGAACTGCAGGCCCGCCTCGCAGCCCCGCGCTGGGAAGTGGCCCTGCCGCCGCGGCCCGGCACCGGCTCTGGCCCCGCCACCATCAAACTCACGGCCGTGCGGGCCGACGTGGCCGGCTCCGTGCCGAAAGCCACCCTCTCGCTGGACGGCGAGGCGCGGCTCGACGAGCGCCGGCTGGATCTGCGCCTGCGCGGCTCCGGCGGCGCCGCCGGCCCGGACCAGTGGCGCGCGCAGATCGATGAACTGCGCCTGCAGGCCCGCGACGGACAGCGCCCGGGCCCCTGGACGGTGCAGTTCGCGCAGCCGCTCACCGTGTCGGCACGCACCGCACCCACGCTGCAGGTGGAGACCTCCGGCGGGCAGGCGCGCGTGTCCGCGCCCGCCCCGGGCGATGTCACCCTGCGCTGGGAGCCCGTGCGCTTCGCGCGCACCGCATCGGGCAGCCTGCAGTTGCGCACGCGCGGCCAGCTCCAGGGCCTGCCCATGGCCTGGGCCGAAGCGCTGGCGCAGGGCAGCGACGCCCTGGACCGCCTGGGCGTGCAGGGCAACCTGGTCTTCGACGGCGACTGGGACGTGGACGCGGGCGACACCCTGCGCGCGTCCGCCAGCCTGCGCCGCACCTCCGGCGACCTGCGCCTGCTGACCGGCAACGCGCCCGCGGCCACCGTCGTGCGCAGCAGCGGCCCGAGCGCGGGCACCGGCACGGGACCGGCCGCCGGCATGGTCCGCGGAACGGCCGCTGCCGCGAACGCCTCCGCGACCGACACGCCCCGCGGCGCCGGCACGCCCGCGGGCGTGCGCACTGCCGAACTGCGCCTGCAGGCGGAAGGCGATACGGTGCGCGCGCGCCTGCAATGGGACAGCGAGCGCGCCGGCCAGGTCCAGGCCGAGGCCTCCACGCGCCTGGCGCGCGTGGGCGAAGGATGGGAATGGCCCGCCGATGCGCCCCTCTCCGCCACTGCGCGCGCACGGCTGCCCGACGTGGGCGTGTGGTCCACCCTCGCCCCGCCGGGCTGGCGCGTGCAAGGCACGCTCGACGCCGACGTGGCGCTGTCCGGCACCCGCACCGCGCCGCGCTGGAGCGGCACGCTCGCCGCCGAGCAACTGGCCGTGCGCTCGCTGCTCGACGGCGTGGACCTGCAGAACGGCCGCCTGCGCGCCGCGCTGCGCGGCGACCGGCTCGAGATCACCGAATTCCGCGTGAACGGCGGCCCCGGCAGCAGCGCACGCATCGCGGGCTTCAGCGGCAACCGCACCGCCGCGCCCAAGGACGGCGGCACCCTCTCGGGCACCGGCACCGTGTCCTGGGCCGGCATGGGCCAGGAGGCCGCAGCGGGCGGCTCGGGCATCGCCATGGACTTCACCGCGGATGCACGCGCCCTGCAGGTGCTGGTGCGCGCCGACCGCCAGGTGAGCGTCTCGGGCCAGGTGCGTGCGCAGCTGCGCCAGGGCCAGCTGTCGCTGCGCGGCAAGCTCACCGCCGACCGGGCCACCATCATCCTGCCGGAGGCCGGCGCACCCAGCCTGGGCAGCGACGTGGTCGTGCGCTCCGCCGCCACCGACCGTGCCCGCGCCGAGGCCGCCCAGCGCGAAGGCGCCCAGGCCGGCCGCGTGGAGGCCGCGCGCCCGCCGGACATCGCCCTCACCTTCGACCTCGGCGACGACTTCGCGCTGCAGGGCCACGGCGTCACCACGCGCCTGGCCGGCGAGCTGGAGATCCGCGGCGCCACCACGGCCGGCGGCCCGCCGCGCATCACCGGCGAGGTGCGCACCGTCGAGGGCCGCTACCGCGCCTGGGGCCAGGCGCTCAACATCGAGACCGGCCTCGCGCGCTTCAACGGCCCCTACGACAACCCCGCGCTGGACGTGCTGGCCATCCGGCCCAACATCAGCGTGCGCGCGGGCGTGCAGGTCTCGGGCACCGCCAAGGCGCCGCGCGTGGCGCTCTATTCCGACCCCGACCTGCCCGACGCCGAAAAACTCTCCTGGGTGGTCCTGGGCCGCAGTACCGCCGCGGGCGGAGCCGAGGCCGCGCTGCTGCAGCAGGCCGCGCTGGCCCTGCTGGGCGGCGGAGGCGGCAACGCCGGTGCGGGCAATTTCGCGAGCCGCCTGGGGCTGGACGAGATCGGGTTCCGCGGCCCCAACTCCGGCGCCAGCAGCGAAGACGCCTCGGGCGCGGCGCTCACGTTCGGCAAGCGGCTGTCCAAGGACCTGTACGTCACCTACGAACGCAGCCTCTCGGGCGCCCTGGGCACGCTCTACATCTTCTACGACCTCACGCAGCGGCTCACGCTGCGCGGCCAGACAGGCGTGCAGAGCGCGGTGGACCTGATCTACACGCTGCGGTACGACTGACGCGGCGCGCGCGGGCCGCGCGCTGCCGCCCCTGCCCCTGCGGAACCGCGGGTCTTCAGGAAACGGAAGGGAGAGGGAGAGGCGATGCGGAAGGGGCCTGTGCGCCCGGCGCCGCCTCCGGCACGCGCCCGCCGTGCAGGTGCAGGTGGCGCACGAAGGGATAGAGCATGTGGCCCGCCGCCTTGAGCAGCTCGTACTGCGCGGGGGCGAGTTCACGCTCCTCGTAGTCGAAATGGCACAGAGTGCCCCAGAGCCCGCCCGCGTTGTCGCCTATCGGCACGCCGTGGTAGGCGAGGACCACACCCCGGAAGGGGTGGCAGCCCAACTGCTCTGCATGCAGGGAGTTGCCGGTCAGAAACTCGCCATCGCGCAGCACGAACTGGCAGAAACTGTCGGCCAGTTCCACCACCGCGAGCGCCTCGGGGCGCGCTTCGCCGAGCTTGTCCTGCAAATGCACATTGACAAGACGGGCCCCATCGACCCGGAAGATGCCGGTGTAGCGATGCGCGACGTTGCCATTGAGGGCCTGCATGCCGGCATCCAGCCCCCGCCAGCGCAGCAGCGCCAGCAGTTGCGGGGACGTCAGGTCGTGCATTGGAGGCATGTGAAGCTATTGTAGAGCCGCACCTTATTGGAAAACGCCCATCCCCCCGGGCGTTCGGCGGCGATCAGCCCCGCCCGCCGGGCGCCAGCTGGATGGTGCCCAGCCCCGCCGGTGCGTCGCCCCCCGCCCTGCGGGGCGCGAGCCAGTACACCCAGGCGCCCTGCAGCCAGGCCAGCGCATAGAGCGCCGAGGCCGCGAACACGCCCCAGTGCCCCGACCGCCACCCGGCCCAGAACCAGAAAGGCTGCCCCAGCAGCCCGACCACGCACGCCCAGCGCCGCCAGCGCGCCGAGCGCGCCTGCGACAGCCACGCGGCGAAAGCACCGAAAAACGCGATGGCGATCTGTTCAAAAGGCATGTTCGGAGCATACTGTATATTCAAACAGCCTCCAAGGCGGCTTCGGGCGGACCGTACCGCGTTCGTGGGCCCGCCCGGGTGCCCCTTCGGCCGGCCTTACAATCCGCCGTCCTCTCCTCATAGTTCAATGGATAGAACGAGTGCCTCCTAAGCGCTAGATGCAGGTTCGATTCCTGCTGAGGGGACCACTGTATGGAAGTCGATGGAAACATCGGCGGTTCTACAGAGGGAACGGTGATGTTTGACACGGGCGATGCACAATAGCTCCCCGCCCAAATCCCGCACAACATCCCGCACATGGCATCCATCCGCAAGTACCGCGACAAGTGGCGCGCCGAAGTCCAGCGCCATGGCATCCGAAAATCTCACCTCGCTGCTACAAAAAGAGAAGCACAGGCATGGGCTCTCGCCATGGAGGCGGAGCTAGACAAGCTCAAGACCAGCGGGGGGAAGACATTCGGTGATGCAGTCGCCGACTACGTTCGGACTGTTAGCCCCACTAAGACGAAGCCGAAATGGGAAGAGCGGCGCTTCCACTACTTCAAGGAGCACTTCGGGGCGGATACACCGCTCGTGGACATCACATCCGCAGAGATTGGGCAGTGGCGAGAAACCCGTCTCAAGAAGGTGATGGGCTCCACTGTGCTGCGGGAGGGGAACTTGCTTCGCAACTTCTTCACGGTGGCGATGGAAGAATGGCGCCTGATCGAGCGGCATCCGTTCCGTGGCGTGCGTATGCCAAAGCAAGGCGATTCGCGCAGACAGGTATGGGGCTGGCAGCAGATGAAGCGCGTGTTCCGGGCGGACCGGGACAAGAAAACGGGCGAGGTGATAACGGCTTTCCACATCGCACTGCACACGTCCCTGAGACTCGCTGAGGTGGTTGGCGGAGAGTACAACCCAAAGCGCCGTGTCTGGATCCTGCAGCGCGCCAAAACCTCGGGATACATAGAGGTCCCGCTGATGCCCAGAGCAGTGCGCTACCTGGACCGGCTAGGGCCGATGAAATTCAAGGTTGGGGCGAATGAGGCCAGCACCTTGTTCAGCAAGTTGACCAGACAGCTACTGATCGACGACCTGACGTTTCACGACACTCGGGCCACGGCCCTGACGCTGTTGTCCCGGAAGGTTGACGTGCTCACTCTGGCGCGTATGAGCCGGCACAAGGACATTCGCATCCTCATGAACACCTATTACAGGGAAACGGCCGAACAGATTTCCGCCAGACTGTGAGCGCATGGTTTCCGCCCTGTCTGGCAAGATTTCCCCTACCAAACCGGCCCCTTGCTGGCGGGCGACAATGCCGGCATGCCCCACATTTACGAGAACCTCGTCCAAGCCATCCAGGCCCATTGGGCGGCGCATGCCAACGCATACCCGCAGAAAATCACGTTGAGCCCGTCACAGCATGCAGACCTCGAGGATGCACGCAGGGCGATCCGCCGCGCGGTCACCGGCCAGCATCTGCCCGACGGGGAGCCATTCCTGGGCGTCCCGCTGGAAGTTGCGCCCGGATCGGCTGGCGAGATGGTGGCTATCGACGGCACGGTCTCCAGCCTGAAGAGCTACACGCGGGCCGGCGCAGCCAAGGGCTGACAGGCGCCGCTCAGGCCGCCGTCAGCTTGTCGCGCAGCCGGAAGCCCATTAGCGGCCAGATCTTGGCCACGGCGTTCTCCCGGGCGATACGGCGGCCGATCTCGGCGTCGAAGTTCTCCGGGCTGGCGCAGGCGCTTTCTCCGGTCACGGTGAATCCGTTGCGCAGGACCAAAACGCAGAAGGTCAGCAGCCCGAGCGAACCGGGCGCCTCGAAGGAAAAGGGCCTGAGCACTCCGTCGGGCGATGCCTGGTTGTAGGCCGCACCGGCCACGCCATCGAACGCTGTGAAGTAGTGTTCGCCGACGATCTCGGCCTTGATGTCGTCGGACGTCACGCGGGGCGCCACGCTGGCCCTGGCCTGGATGTCCTGTTCGATGGTCTGTTCGGTCATGGGTGGTCCTTGGAAGTGCCGGCGGCCGGCCGGCTCGGGTTGATGGGAGCGCGGCACGCTTCCAGGGCGGTGAGCAGTTGCCCCTCGTAGCCCTCTCGCCGCTCGATTTCAGCCATCGTCGCACGGGCGAAGTCGTCCAGCGTGGCTCCGGGCCGTAGCGCCTCCGTGGGCATGGCCGGTCGGGCGGGCACGGGCTCCTGGCACTCCACCGGCATGGGCACCCGCACCTCTACGGTTTCCACGCGCGGCGCGCCCGCGCAGCCGGCCAGCAGCGCCGCCAGCAGCATTACAGGGGCCCTCATGGTTGCGCCCTCCCCTTGAGCCACGCATCGACCCGCACTTGGGCGCTGGCGCATACATCGCCGGGCACGGCCGGCGGCGCGGCCAGGATCGCGTCGGCCTTGCGGTCGTGAGCGGATGCCCGGGCGCCGGCCGCCCGGCGCGCAGTCTCAGCCTCACGGGCCCGGCGTTCTGCCAGCGTGTGCAGCTGTTCCACGGCGGTACTGCAGGCCTGGGCCGCGCCTCGCGCCCCGGCAAGCTCCTGGCCTTTGGCCGCCAGC
>CP028296.1:4561768-4562114 GCA_003029925.1 Paracidovorax avenae
GCCGACGATACCGCACATGGCCTGAACTCCTGAGGAACGAAAGGCGAAACGAGGGGGAGGCGAACCGGCTTGCAGGCCGGAGCTGCCGCGATATTAGGCAGAGTGAAAAGAAATTTCTGATCATTCTTTACACCACTCATGAATTAAAATTTCTAACAAAATGCAATTCTGAATTTTCTTTCATAAAATGAACAATCATGGAAGAAAAGTTCCCCGATGACACGGACCTGCAGCTGCTCGAAGCCCTGCAGCGCGATGCCTCGCTGAGCAACCAGGCCTTGGCGGCACTGGTGCATGTATCCCCCCCCACCTGCCTGCGCCGTGTCAAGCGGCTGCACGAAGCCGG
>CP028296.1:4585205-4664444 GCA_003029925.1 Paracidovorax avenae
GGGCATCGCCGCGCAGCCCGGCCCGTGCGCGCCCGCGGGCCCGAACCAGGAATCACCGGCATCAGCGGTGCTGTCGAGGAAAACCGTGTCGCCCCCCGCGGCCGCCGCACGTGGCGCGCGCTCCGGCCCGGCAGCCGGGGCAGGACTGCGGCGCAACACCGTGGTGACGGCGGCCGGCTCGGGAACGAGCACGGGCGCGGCCAGGGGTTCGGGCACCGGCAGGCCCGACATCGGTGCCGGCACGGACGTGATGTCGATCATCGGCACGGCCACCCCTGCTGCGCGGCGATCGGCCGGCTCGACCCAGATGTCGCCGAGTTCGGCGCGGAAGTCGAATTGCTCCATGCCTTCCGGGGGGGCCGCCATCTCGAGGGTGCGCAGGAAATCGTCGATGCTCTGCGGCCGGTCCTGCGGCTGCAGCGCGAGTGCCTGCGAGACCGCGGCGACGAAGGGCGGCGAATACTCGACGCCGAACTGGCGCTTCACGGTCTTCGCGACACGGGAGAACGGCACCATCCGGTCGCGGATCGCGCGCAGGGTCGCAGGCAGCGGCGTGTCATTGCACAGGCAGCCATGCACGACGGCCCCCACGGAATACAGATCGCTCCAGGGCCCCTGGCGCAGGTCGTTGCCCTCGTCGTTGTACTGCTCGATCGGCGCGTAGTTGACCTTGAGCACCGCCGTGAGCCGGTGGGAATGGTCGGTGATGGCATGCCGGGCCGCACCGAGGTCGAGCAGCACCGGCAGCCCCGAGTCCTGCAGGAAGATGTTGTCGGGCGAGATGTCGCGGTGCAGGGTCTGGCCTTCGTGCAGCACCCGCAGCGCCCCCAGCACGGACCAGAGCACCTTGCGCAGCCAGGCCTCGGGCGGCGGCGTGCGCATGTGGGCACGCGCCTGCTTGAGCGTCATTCCCTCGTACAGCGGCATCACCATGTAGGCGGTCTGGTTGGCCTCCCAGAAGCGGAAGACCTTCACCAGCGAGGGATGGTCGAACTGCGCGAGCAGCCGGGCCTCCGCCACGAAGGACGCGAGCCCCGCCTGGAACGACTGTTCGTGCGAGGAGGAGCGCACCCAGAGCGACTGCCCCTGCGCACGGGCGGCCAGCGCCGTGGGCATGTACTCCTTGATGGCCACGAACCGGAGCAGCGAATGGTCGAACGCCTTGTAGACCATGCCGAAGCCCCCGACGCCGAGCAGCGAGACCACCTCGAATTCTCCGAGGCGGGATCCCGCGGGCAAGGCGTCCACGTGGTGGGCTTCGCTCTGGGGTTCGGTGACGAGGGTGGGAGCGGGCATAGGGAAAAAGCAAAAATCCAGGGGGCCGGCACGGCACGGCGGTGTCTGCCGGAGCGGCCGATGGCCGCCATCATGCAGCAACCGGACCGCGGACGGGCAACAAAGCGCGTTCCCGGGCATGGAAACTGCCTCGCCGCCAGGCCCCGCCGCCTCGGCGGACGCGGGCGGGGCTGGTTACCATCGGGGCCTATGTTCAGCTATCGCCACGCCTTCCATGCAGGCAACCATGCCGACGTGCTCAAGCACACGGTATTGATCGCCACCCTGCAACACCTCACCCAGAAGGACGCCGCGCTCGCCGTGCTGGATACCCATGCCGGCGCGGGCCTCTTCCGGCTGGACGGCGATTACGCGGCCACGAGCGGCGAGGCGGCCGACGGCATTCTCCGCCTCCTGCCCACGGCGCTGCCCAAGGGCACCGAGCTCGCCCCGGCGCTGCAGGCCTACGTGGACCTGGTGCAGGAGTTCAATACAGGCCCGGCGGCGAAAGTCTATCCGGGCTCGCCCTTCATCGCCCACCGGCTGCTGCGCCCGCAGGACCGGCTGAAGCTGTTCGAACTGCATCCCACGGACATGCGCTCCCTCGCGGGCAACGTCGCGCAGCTCGACGCCGGGCGGCAGGTGGCGGTGCTGCACGAAGACGGCTTCGAGGGCATCCGGAAGTTCCTGCCCCCGCCTTCCCGGCGGGGTTTCGTGCTCTGCGATCCCAGCTATGAAATCAAGAGCGACTATGGCAAGGTGCTGGACATGCTGGCCGAAGCGCTCAAGCGCTTCGCCACGGGCACCTATGCCATCTGGTACCCCATCATTCCGCGGCCCGAGGCCCACGACCTGCCGCGGCGGATAAAGACGCTCGCCACCCGCGCGGGCAAGCCCTGGCTGCATGCCACCCTGACCGTGAAATCCAGCAGGATGACCTCGGACGCGGACGGAACGCAGCGGCGCCCCGGCCTGCCCGCGAGCGGCATGTTCGTCGTGAACCCGCCCTACACGCTCAAGGCGGCGCTGCAGCCTGCCCTGCCCCAGATGGCGCAGCTGCTGGCCCAGGACGCGCAGCACGCCGCCCACAGCCTCGAATCGGGCGGCTGAGACCGGTCACGGCGCCACCGAGTCGTCCCGGGAGCCGGGACACGGCGCGTCCGGATCCGCGGGCGCCAGGCTGATCGCCACCGGCTTGATGCCCAGCCCCAGCAGGCCGAGGGATTGCGCGGCCGCACGGCTCAGATCGACGATGCGGCCGGGCGAGTGTGGCCCCCGGTCGTTGATGCGCACCTGCACCGAGCGCCCCGTCACCAGGCTGCGGACGCAGACGCGCGTGCCGAAGGGCAGCGTGCGGTGCGCTGCCGTGAAGTCATTCATGTCGAACCGCTCGCCGCTGGCGGTGCGGCGGCTGTGGAAACGGGCGCCGTACCACGAGGCCATGCCCTCCTCGCCGAAGCCGGCCAGTTCGCCGTTCAGGTCGAGCCCCGTTCCCGAAGAGCGCTCGTCTTCCGGCACCTGCGGTTCACGGGGCCTGTCGGCCGGCACGCGCTCCGGGGCAACGGCGTCCTGGGCAGGCGCGGGCGCCGGAGCCGGGCTCCGGGAAGGACGCTTCGCCGGCCTGGCAGGCCGCTCCGCCGTGGCCTTGTCCTGCGCGGCAGGGGCCGGAGCGGGCACGGGCGCGGCAGGAGCGGAGGAGTCCCCCGGAGCGGGTGCGACCGCGCAGGCGGCCACCAGGGCGCACAGCCCCGATATGGCCAGCCGGCCTGCGGGGCGGCACCAGTCAGCGCTGGCAGCGCGATGCAAAAACCTCTTCAAAACGCTTCAAGTCCTTCTGTTCGCCATCGGTGAGATCGGTACGCGCCCGCCTGGCCGCCAGGATGCGGCGCGACTCGGCGCACTGCTCGGCCCGCCGGGTGGTTTCCGCGCGGGATGCCAGTTCGGCCGCTTCGGCCTGCCGGAGTTCCTCGCGGCGCTGCTGGCGGACTTCACGCTGCTCGCGGTAGAACCGCGCGGAGGCCTCCTGCTCTTCTTCCCTGCAGTCTCTTTCGTATTCCCGGCGCAGGCCGTGAAGCACATCGGACTGCAGGCCGCGCGCAGGCCCCGAGCGGACCGCATCCTGGAGCGTACGGCACTGCGCACTCATGTACTTCCGGTACTCGTTCGCCTCCGGGAAGGTGCGCAGCGGCGGCGGGGACGGTGGCGGCTCGTGACGCGATGGCCCGGGGGCCACGGCGGGCTCCAGCGGACCGGCAGCGGCGGCGGTGGTCACCGTACCCGCCGGGCAGGGCCGCGATAGAGAGAAGACATTGCCCATGCTGTCGCGGCAGCTATAGCGCAACTGGGCCGAGGCAGAAAGGGGCAGCAGGGCCCACAGCAGGGCTGCCATCAGGGGGAAAGCGAGAGCAGGCGTCATGTCAGGGTCGCGCGGGGAGGCGCCATATTACCCAACACGGCCGAGTACGCCCCCCGGCCTCCGGCGAAAGATCAGAGGCCCAGGCGCCGGCAGATCTCCAGCGTCGCGGCGCTCTGGTTCATGGTGTAGAAGTGCAGCGAAGGCACCCCGCCGGCACGCAGGCGCTCGCACAGCGCAGTCACCACGTCCAGCCCGAAGGCGCGGATGCTGGCCGAGTCATCGCCGAAGCCCTGCAGCCGCAACCGGATCCAGCGGGGGATTTCCGCGCCGCACGCGTCGGAAAAGCGCATGAGCTGGGTCGATCCCATGATGGGCATGATGCCCGGCACCACCGGCACGTCGAGCCCCAGGGCGCGCACGTCGTCCACGAAGCGCCAGTAGGCGTCGGCATTGAAGAAGTACTGCGTGATGGCCGAATGCGCCCCGGCGCGCACCTTGGTGGCGAACGCCTGCAGGTCGGCCTCGGGGGAGCGGGCCTGCGGGTGGACTTCCGGATAGGCAGCCACCTCGATGTGGAAATCGTCGCCCGCCTCGGCGCGGATGAAGGCCACGAGGTCGCTGGCGTAATGGAACTCGCCGCCAGCGCCGTAGCCGCTGGGCAGGTCGCCGCGCAGCGCCACCAGCCGGGACACGCCCATGGCCTTGAGCTGGGCAAGCTGCTCGCGCACGCCCTCGCGGGTCGCTCCGATGCACGAGAAATGCGAGGCCGCCTGCACGCCTTCGGAGAGGATCTCGCGCACCGTGCCGAAGGTGCCTTCCTGGGTGGAGCCACCCGCGCCGTAGGTGACGGAGCAGAACTCGGGACGGCGGACATAGAGTTGCTGGCGCACGGCGCGCAGCTTGTCCGCGCCCTCGGGCGTCTTGGGAGGGAAGAACTCGAAGCTGACCGGAAGGGCCGCCTTGTGCGTGGAAAGGCTCATGCCTTCCTCCTTGCGTGGATGAAGAATTCACGGTTGCCATCACCGCCGTCGATCGGGCTGTCGTGCCAGCCGGCCACGTCCAGGGCCAGCGCGGCGCAGCAGTCGCGCAGGCGCTGCTCCACCTGGGCATACAGGGCCGGGTCGCGCACGATGCCGCCCTTGCCCACCTGCCCCGGCTGCAGCTCGAACTGCGGCTTGACCAGCATCAGCAACTCGCCGCCCGCCTTCAGCAGCGGCACCACCGCCGGCAGGATCAGCGTGAGCGAGATGAAGGACACATCGCCGGTGACGAGGTCGAATTCAGGCGTGATGTCCACGCCCTCGCGCCCCGCACGGCGACGCAGATCGGTGGGCAGCGCACCCTCGGCACGCGCGCGCGCCCTGGCCTCGCGCTCGGCCTTGAAGGCCTCCACCTCGTGCTCCTTGGCATCGTCGCTGTCGTCGTACTCGTCGTCCACCTGGCCGCCATTGCGCATCCAGGCATAAGGCGCCTCGGGCTGGGTTTCGTTGTCTTCCGGATCGCGCTCCACGCGCTCGGACAGGGCTTCCTCGCACGCATCCCGCAGCGATTCGGCAGTCACGGAACGGGCATTCAGCCCCTCCACGCCCACCACGCGCGGGTCGTCCCGCAACCGCTCGTGCAACTGGCCATGGCCCACGTCCACGCCGATCACCTGCGCCGCACCGTGCTGCAGCAGGCAGTCGGTGAAGCCGCCCGTGCTCTGCCCCACGTCGAGGCAGCGCAGCCCGGCCACCTGCAGCCCGGTGGTGCGCAGCGCACCCTCCAGCTTCAGGCCGCCACGCGACAGATACCGCGCCTCCGCGCCATCCAGCAACTCGACCTCGGCGATCGCCGGGATGTCGTCGCCGTTCTTCGCCACCTTCGTCCACGGCAGGCTGGCCGCAAGCCGCCACTGCACACCGGCCGCGATCAACCGCTGGGCCTGCGACCGGGTAGCGGCATGGCCGCGCTCCACCAAAAACACATCCGCGCGCATGGCGCCTTCCTCTCCAACAGGGCGGTCCGCACGCGCGGCCCACCACATTTCCAATCGATTGCAGCAGCTGGTAGAAATGACCGGCGCCGTTGCTGCACGTTGCTGCACGGCACGTGTTGCCGCATGCGGTCGTTGCGCGCAGATCCATCACCGAGCACCACCAGCCGCGCTCAACCGACGACCCACGCGGACAGCTCCAACGGCCCTCAGCGCTTGCCGTTCGCCAGGGCACTCGCCCACCTCCAGGCCAGCAGACGCCGCGGAACCGGCTCCGCCGGGCCGCTGGCGTCGTCCCCCCTCCAAGGCGCGAAGCGCCGCCAGAGAGGGGGGAAGGCGCGCAGCGCCTCAGGGGGGAGTGCTCAATACCGGTACGTATCGGCCTTGTACGGGCCTTCCTTCTTCACGCCGATGTAGGCAGCCTGCGCGTCGGTCAGCTCGGTGAGCTGGGCGCCGACCTTCTTCAGGTGCAGGCGTGCGACCTTCTCGTCCAGCACCTTGGGCAGCACGTACACCTTGCCCGCCTGGTAGGCGTCGGGCTTGGTGAACAGTTCGATCTGCGCGATGGTCTGGTTGGCGAAGGAGGAGGACATCACGAAGCTGGGGTGGCCCGTGGCGCAGCCCAGGTTCACCAGGCGGCCCTTGGCCAGCAGCGTGATGCGCTTGCCGTCCGGGAAGATCACGTGGTCCACCTGGGGCTTGACCTCTTCCCACTGGTACTTCTCGATCGAGGCGACGTCGATCTCGTTGTCGAAGTGGCCGATGTTGCAGACGATGGCCTCGTTCTTCATGGCCACCATGTGCTCGTGGCGGATCACGTCCTTGTTGCCGGTGGTGGTCACGAAGATGTCGGCCTTGTCGGCGGCGTACTCCATGGTCACGACCTTGTAGCCTTCCATCGCGGCCTGCAGGGCGTTGATCGGGTCGATCTCGGTCACCCACACCTGGGCGCGCAGGGCGGCCAGGGCCTGGGCACAGCCCTTGCCCACGTCGCCGTAGCCGGCCACCAGGGCCACCTTGCCGGCGATCATCACGTCGGTGGCGCGCTTGATGCCGTCCACCAGCGATTCGCGGCAGCCGTAGAGGTTGTCGAACTTCGATTTCGTGACCGAGTCGTTCACGTTGATCGCGCGGAACAGCAGCGTGCCCTTGGCGGACATCTCGTTCAGGCGGTGCACGCCGGTCGTCGTCTCTTCCGTCACGCCGATGATCTCGGCCGACTTGCGGGTGTACCAGGTCGGGTCTTCCGCCAGCTTCTTGCGGATGGCCGCAAACAGGATGCGCTCCTCTTCGCTGCTGCCGTTACCGGCCACGAGCGATGCGTCCTTCTCGGCGCGCTGGCCCAGGTGCATCAGCAGCGTGGCGTCGCCGCCGTCGTCCAGGATCATGTTCGGGCCTTCGCCCGGCGTGCCCTTGGCGCCGAAATCGAAGATGCGGTGGGTGTAGTCCCAGTAGTCTTCCAGCGACTCGCCCTTGATGGCGAACACCGGCGTGCCGCCCGCGGCGATGGCGGCAGCGGCGTGGTCCTGCGTGGAGAAGATGTTGCACGAAGCCCAGCGCACGTCGGCACCCAGGGCCTTCAGCGTCTCGATCAGCACGGCCGTCTGGATGGTCATGTGCAGCGAACCGGTGATGCGCGCGCCCTTCAGGGGCTGCGCGGCCGCGAATTCCTCGCGGATGGCCATCAGGCCGGGCATTTCGGTCTCGGCGATCTTGATTTCCTTGCGGCCCCAGTCGGCCAGGGAAATGTCGGCGATGGCCAGGTCGGCCTGGGGCTTGAGAACTGCGCTCATGGTTTTTCTCCATTGAAGAAGGTGGAAACCACGCAATGCCGGGGGAATGGATCACTCACCGCACAAAAGCGTGGGCGAGCGTCGTTGCAAAATGATGATCCGAGCCTCGCGTCCCTGCAATACCCGGGCACCGGGATGTAGGACGCTGCAACGCTCCTCGGAAGACCAGGATTATAAGGAGATCGGGCCCGGGCGGCTCGCCGCTCCCTCATCGCCAACGATATGCCCCGGAAAGGGCCGACAAAGGAACCAGCGCCCATGTCCACACCGCACAGGAGCAACCTGTTCGACCTCCTGCGCATCGCCGCGGCGAGCGCCGTGATCTTCAGCCATCACTTCCATATCACAAGCACAGCACCTCCCTCCTGGCTGCACTCCAACATGGTGGGCGGAGTGGCGGTGATGACCTTCTTCACGATCAGCGGCTATCTGGTCACCCGGAGCTGGCTGCGGCAACCGCAGGTCATGCCGTTTCTCTTCAAGCGCTTCCTGCGGATCTGGCCCGGGGTGCTGGTCGCGGTGCTCAGCAATGTGTTCCTGTTCGGCATCGTCTTCTCCTCGCTGCCTGCCGGGGATTTCCTGACCCATCCGGAAACGCTCGGCTATTTTCGCAACCTGCTGCTGATCAAGGATTATCCCAACCTGCCCGGCGTCTTCGAGAACAACCCGCTCAAGCATCTGATGAACGGCCCCTTGTGGACCATCCCGATGGAAAGCCTGTGCTACCTCGTGCTGGCAGGCGTGGGGTTGCTGGGTGTGTTCAGGTCGCGTGCGATCGCATGCGTTGCCGGGCTGGCCTACATCGCCTTCTTTCTCACGGCCCGCAACGCGGACCTGACCGGCGAGATGCGGCACTGGTTCGAATATCCGGCCTATTTCACCTACGGCGCACTCATCGCCGTCTTCCGCCAGGAATTCCATGCCTGCGCCGGCCGGCTCCTCCTCGTGCTCGCCCCCCTGGCCGCGCTGCTCTTCTTCGGCCTGCACCTGGAGCATTCGGCCGGCCTGCTGCTGCTGCCGCCGCTGCTGATTTTCCTGGGCTCGCTGAACGTACCCTCCCTGGCATTCCTGCAGCGCGGCGGCGATCCGTCATATGGCATCTATCTCTACGGATGCCCGGTGCAGCAGTCGGTGTATGCCGTCTTCCCGGACATGCCTTTCATTCCAAGCCTGCTGCTGTCGATCGCCCTGGCGGCGGTGGCCGGATACGCTTCATGGCATTGGGTGGAATCGCCCGCTTTGCGTTTCAAGCGATTTTCTCCAAGGATGGGAGCACGGCTCCCGGGGCCCGCCTGAAAGGGCCGGCGGCGCGACGGCAGCCCGGCATGCCACGTGCAGCCCGGCTCAGGGCCGCCGCTAGAATATCGCCACTTCCCCCGGCTGCTTTCCCCTTGCGGCGGTGCATTGGCGCACAGCCGCAGCGCCCGTAATTCGACCCTACGCCGCGCCGCGCCTTCACCAGAAACACTGTGTCCTACGCTTCCGAAACCCGGCGCCGCCGCACGTTCGCCATCATTTCCCACCCTGACGCTGGCAAGACCACGCTCACGGAAAAGCTGCTGCTTTTCTCGGGTGCGATCCAGATCGCGGGTGCCGTGAAAGGCCGCAAGGCGAGCCGCCACGCCACGTCGGACTGGATGGAAATCGAGAAGCAGCGCGGCATCTCGGTGGCCTCGTCGGTCATGCAGATGGCCTACCGCGACCATGTGGTGAACCTGCTGGACACGCCCGGCCACAAGGACTTCTCGGAAGACACCTACCGCGTGCTCACCGCCGTGGATTCCGCGCTCATGGTGATCGACGCGGCGAACGGCGTCGAATCGCAGACGCGGCGGCTGATCGAGGTCTGCCGGCAGCGCGACACTCCCATCATCACCTTCGTCAACAAGATGGACCGCGAGGTGCGCGAGCCCCTGGACATCCTCGACGAGGTCGAGCGCGAGCTCGGCATGCCCTGCGTGCCCATGACCTGGCCGGTGGGACAGGGCAAGAGCTTCGGCGGCATCATCAACCTGCGCATGCAGGCCATGACGGTGTTCGAGTCCGGCAGCGAGCGCCGGCCGCAGGATTTCGAGACCATTCCTCTCAGCGACGCGGACACCCTGCGCGCGCGCTTCGGCTCCACTTTCGACGAGGCGATCGAAAGCATGGAGCTGGCCGTGGGCGCGTCCCCGGCCTGGGACCACGAGGCCTTCCTCGCCGGCAAACAGACGCCCGTGTTCTTCGGCTCCGGCGTGAACAATTTCGGGGTGATGGAAGTGCTCGATGCCCTCGTGGACCTGGCACCCGCCCCGCGTCCGCGCACCAGCAACCTCGTGGTCAACAGGCAACCCGTCGAGAAAACGGTGATGCCCGAGGAGCAGAGCTTTTCCGGCGTGGTGTTCAAGGTGCAGGCCAACATGGACGCCAACCACCGCGACCGCATCGCGTTCGTGCGCGTGGCCTCCGGCAGGTACACCCCGGGCATGAAGCTCAAGGTGCAGCGCACCGCCAAGGAGTTGCGTCCCACCAGCGTGGTGACCTTCATGAGCCAGCGGCGCGAAGCCGTGGAAGAGGCCTATGCAGGCGACATCATCGGCTTCACGACGCACGGCGGCGTGCAGTTGGGCGACACCATCACCGATGGCGCCAGCCTGCAGTTCACCGGCCTGCCCTTCTTCGCGCCCGAGATGTTCATGACGGTGGTGCTGAAGAACCCGCTGCGCACCAAGCAGCTGCAGCAGGGCCTGGCCCAGCTGGGCGAGGAAGGTGCCATCCAGGTCTTCAAGCCCGATGCGGGCGGCAACATGCTGCTGGGCGCCGTCGGCCAGCTGCAGTTCGAGGTGGTGCAGCACCGCCTCAAGACCGAATACGACTGCGACGTGCGCCTGGAAAACTGCCAGTACACGGGCGCGCGCTGGATCACTGCGGACACGCCGGCGGAATTGCGGGCCTTCACGGACGCCTACCCGATGCGCATGGCCCACGATGCGGCCGACACGCTGGCCTACCTGTGCACCAGCCCCTACGACGTCCGGCTGGCA
The DNA here is from genome assembly GCA_003029925.1 of Paracidovorax avenae. Taxonomy (GTDB): domain Bacteria; phylum Pseudomonadota; class Gammaproteobacteria; order Burkholderiales; family Burkholderiaceae_C; genus Paracidovorax; species Paracidovorax avenae_A. Next base: position 4,595,628 of record CP028296.1, read on the forward strand.
CAGGAACGGTTCCCGAAGATCCATTTCCATCCGCTGCGTGAACACGCGGGACTTGCACTGCAGACCAATGCCTAACACATACACCATGCCGCTCACCAGGGGCGCGACCGACGGCTCGACATCCGACTGGCGCTCGAACCCGGACTGGCGCCCGTTCGTGGTCTGCCTGGCCATATTGACGACCGTCTATGTCCTGTGGCTGATGGTGTTCTGGCCGGGGGTATTGGGAGAAGACAGCCTGGGGGTCTTGCTGGAAGTCCAGGATCCGATCACGAACCGGTCCGGCAAACCCGTCTTCTGGTACTACTTCGTCAAGATCTTCTATGAACCCGCCCACAGGGTGGAAGTGCCCATCGCGGTGCTCATGATGATCTGCGCAGTCGTCTTCTCGCGCATTCTCTCTTGGTCCTGGACGCAGGGCTTCCGGAAGACGACGATCTTCCTGCTGGTATTCATCGCGCTGGCCCCGCACACCGTCTATTTCATCGAAACGCTGTATCCGGACGGCATCTACTCCGTCGCCGTGGCAGGACTGACCTTTGAAATATGGCTGAGCGCCAGGCGACGCCGCCTGAGCCGCGCTTCCGTGGCGATGATCGCGCTGACCCTGCCGTTCGCTGCGTTCGCCAGGCCGAACGGCATCATCTTCCTGCTGCCGGTGGCCCTGCTGGCCTTGATGGTGGAAAAGGCCGGCCGCCGCTGGCTCGGCGCCATCCTGATCGTGTGGTGCGGATTGCTGGTGGCAGCATCGCACGCACACAAGAGCAGAGGCCATGGCGTGCTCTACCCGCTGGCGATCTACGAGACCGTCAATTTCCTGCAGCCCCGCCCGATGAACCTCTGGACTGCACAGCCGAGAGTCATGCCCGAAACGGTCGAACTGCTGAAGAAGTACAACTCCCTGGACGTCTACCTGAGCCACTACGACCCGGACTACTGGGATCCGCTTCAATTCTTTCCCAAGGGCCCCAGGGTCTCGAGCCTGACGGATGCAGACAGCAAAGCGGTCGTGAAGCAGTTCTTCAAATACAACCTGTGGCACAACATGCCGAAGTTCCTCGGCAGCCGGGTGAACATCTTCTTCGTGTCCGCTTTCGCCATGGGAGGCTTCCCGGGGCCGAAATATGCAGAAGTCATCCTGCGCCAACTGAACACCCAATCGACCTACCGCCTCTTCCAGTGGACCGGCGCAGAGAAGATCGCGGACAGGATCTTCGAGTTCAGCTTCAAATACCGCTGGCTCCTCTGGACGCCCTTCCTGGGCATCTTCCTGGTTTTCTGCGCATTCATCCGGGGAGCGATGCAGCGGGACGCCGCCCTGCTGCTGGCAGCAACCCCCATGGTCGTGCAGCTGGGGGCCATTTTCATCTTCTCCATTGCCGGCGAGTACCGGTACATCCTTCCGTTCTTCATGATCGCCATGCCGCTCCTGCCCATATTGCTGGCCCACCGCGGCAGGGGCGCAGCGCATTGAAGCGCCCGGACGACCGCCTCGTGCGGACATCTTCCTTCAACCCCACCGTTCTATGTCGCTGTTACTGACTTCCCTGACGCTTCTGTGCGTCCTCGGCATCTCCGTCGGGCAACTTCTGTTCAAGAAGGCCGCCATGCTGCTGCCGCCGCAACCCGCGATCACGGATTGGCTGTTCAATGGCTGGCTCATCGTGGCCCTGGCGCTGTACGGCCTCACGACGCTGCTCTGGATCTGGGTGCTGCGCAGCGCGCCCTTGCATCTGGCCTATCCCTTCATGGGCCTTGCCTTCCTCATCGTTCCGACCATGGGCTGGCTTTTCCTGGGAGAGCCGCTGCATCTGCAGACGTTCATCGGCGGCGCGCTGATTCTCGTGGGCATCGCAGTGGCCGGGAGGGCAGGGGCATGATGCCGGCCCGCAGCACGATGTCCATCGCAGTGGCGATTCCCTGCTACAAGGTCACCCAGCATGTGCTGGGGGTGATCAGCGCGATACCGGCATCCGTGGAGCGCATCTACGCAGTGGACGATGCCTGCCCCGACGGAAGCGGCGCCTTCATCGAGGCGAACTGCACCGACCCCCGCGTACGGGTGCTCTTCAATCCGGAAAACCGCGGTGTCGGCGGAGCGGTCGTGACGGCCTACCACCAGGCGATCGCCGACGGCATGGACATCGTGGTGAAGATCGACGGCGACGGGCAGATGGATCCGGCACTGTTGCCGCACTTCGTGCGCCCGATCCTGGCGGGCCGTGCAGACTACACCAAGGGCAACCGCTTCTTCCGGCCGGAATCGGTGCGCGGCATGCCCCCGGTGCGGCTCTTCGGCAATGCCGTGCTGTCGTTCATGACCAAGCTGAGCTGCGGGTACTGGACCCTCATGGATCCGACCAACGGGTACACCGCCGTCCACACCAGCGTGCTCCGCGAATTGCCGCTCGACAAGCTCGAGCGGCGCTACTTCTTCGAGACGGACATGCTGTTCCGCCTCAACACCCTGCGTGCCGTCGTACGCGACGTGCCGATGGACTCCGTTTACGCGGATGAGGAATCCAACCTGAAGATCGGCAAGGTGCTGCCGGAATTCCTGAAGAAGCACGCATCCCGCTTCCTGCGCCGCTATGGCTACAGCTATTTCGTGCGCGACTTCAATGCGGGATCGATCTACAGCATCTTCGGCCTGCTGCTGCTGGCCTGGGGCAGCATTTTCGGCGCGCGGCAATGGATCCACAGCGCCATGGGAGACCAGCCGGCCACCAGTGGCACCGTCATGCTGGCCGCGCTTCCCGTCATGGTGGGCATCCAGTTCCTCGTGGCCTTCCTGCACCACGACGTGAGCAGCGTGCCGACGGAACCGCTGAGCCCGCAACTGTCCGACGAGTGCGAGCCGGCCATCGCCCGCCGCCCGGAGGCTCCGTGATACGCATGTCTTCCGTGGGCCCGGCGCCCGCGGAGGGCGCCCTGCAGATGTCCTCCTTCGACGCGCGCGCCCCTTCTGCTGCAGACCTTCTGCCGCTGCCACTTTGGCAGCCCTCCGGCGACCTGATCGGCGTCTTCACCGACATCGACGACACGCTGACCACCGACGGCGCCATCACCGCCGACGCGCTGGACGCGCTGCAGGCACTGCGGGATGCCGGGCTCGCGGTCATTCCGGTCACCGGTCGCCCTGCAGGCTGGAGCGAGCCCTTCGCCCTCTCCTGGCCGGTCCACGCGATCGTGGCAGAGAACGGAGCGGTGGCAATGGTGCCGGCAGGCGGTCCTGGCATGCCAGTATTGCGCAAGCTCTACCAGCAGGATGCGGCCACGCGCGCTGCGCAATACGCACGCATGCAGCAGGTGCTGGCGCGGATCGAGGGCGAGGTGCCCGGCGCCCGGCGCGCCGCGGACTCCGCAGGGCGGGAGTGCGACATCGCCATCGACCACAGCGAATTCACCCACCTGCCCCAGGCCGCCATCGACGCCGTCGTGCAGCGCATGCGCGCCGAAGGCATGCACGCCACGGTGAGCAGCATCCACATCAATGGCTGGTACGGCGACCACGACAAGCTCGCGGGCGCACGCTGGATCGTGCGTGAGCTCTTCGGGCGCCCGCTGGACGAGGAGATCGGCCGCTGGGTGTACGTGGGCGACTCCACCAACGACCAGAAGATGTTCGAGGCCTTCCCCCACAGCGTGGGCGTGGCCAATGTCGCCCGGTTCGTGCCGCAACTGGCGCACCGGCCGCGGTACATCACGCGCGCGGAGCGCGGCGCCGGCTTCGCCGAAGTGGTGCGAGCGATCCTGCGGCCCGCTGGCGGCTCGCCCGCCTGAGCATTGACGGCCGGCCGGCCCGGACCGCGGCCGCGGCCGCGGCGGATCATGCGGGCCTGGCCAGCCCCAGCCGCTCGATGATGGCCTTCTCCCGGGAGTAGGTGTCCTGCGCGAACTGGCGGTACGCCGCCGTGTCCATGTAGATGGGCACCATGTCGTAGCGTGCCAGGGCGCTGCGGTAGTTCTCCTGCTCCATGGCGGCCTTGAAGGCATCGTGCAGCCGGCGGACCACGTCCGCGGGCGTTCCCTTCGGAGCGCCGATGCCGAAGGGGGAGTTCTGCACGATGTCGATGCCCAGCTCCTTCAGCGTGGGCGCATCCGGGAACTTGGCCAGACGCTCCGCACCCCAGGTGTTCAGCACCCGCAGCTTGCCGGCCTCCACCTGCGGCGTGAAGCCCGTGGAGTCCGCGGCGGCCATGAGTTGCCCGCCCAGGACGCCCTGCATGAGGTCCGCGCTGCCCTTGTAGGGCACGTGCAGCAGTTGCAGGCCCAGTTGCTGCGCCACCCGCTCCATGGTCAGGTGCGGGCTCGTCAGCGCACCGGTGGAGCCGTAGCTGAGCTTGCCGGGATTCGCCTTGGCATAGGCCACGAAATCCGCCCAGGTCTTGAAGGGGGAATCGGCCGGTACGACCACGCCGAACGCATAACCCGTCACGTTGATCACATAGCTGATGTCCTTGACGGGGTCCCAGTTGATCTTCGTGGTGTAGGGCATGCGGAAGACCCCGAGCGGGATCTGCGCGACCGTGTAGCCATCGGCCGGCGAGGACTGCAGCATCTGGGCAGGCAGCGTGCCCCCGGCACCGGGCTTGTTGTCGATGATGACCGGCTGGCCCAGCACCTTGGACGCATTCTCCGCAAGCACACGCATCGTGATGTCGGTGGGGCCACCCGCGGGGAAGGCGACGACCAGCTTGACGGGGCGTGCGGGAAAGCCCTGGGCCCGTGCCGACAGGGCGGGCGCGAGGGCGGCTGCGGCACCCCACTGGATCCAACGACGTCGCTGCATGTACGGAAACTCCTCAAGAAAAACGGAAAGAAAGGCGGATCAGGACATTGCAGCGCGGCCCGCCCGGTGCGCCAACACCGCAAACCCTGACGCACTGTCACCCGCGCGTCATGCCGCGGCCCGCCCTCGATGCCCTGGAGCACGCCCGAGGCCGGTTCAACGGTCGCGTTCCGGCCGATGTGCCGGCACGGGGGCCACGTGCAGCGGCAAAGCGTCGCACCCCTGCCCGGCCGCGATCCACCGCCGCGCCAGCCGGGCGATCCAGCGCAGCGCCCAGGCACGGCGCCAGCCGGTGACTGCGGCCGGGTCCGCCACCATGCCGCAGACATAACGGCCGGGGCTGCCCGGAACTTCGGCCGGGATCCAGCGCAATGCCGCGCACGGCCCGCTGCGGCGGCGTGAAACCACCATGCCCAGCGGGCACGGCCCCGCGAGACAGCACAACCCGCAGCCATTGCAGGGCGCGCCGAAGGCCGGCTGGGGTGGAGCATCGCGGTGCCAGAACACCACCTGCCCGGTGGCAGCGACGCCATCGGCAGCCCCGCCGGCAGGAGGGGCGGGGGCATCGGAGGACGATGGATCTCGGGGCGTCATGGCCGGGGGCCGGGGGGGCGTGGGCAGGAACGGGATGGGGATCGGCAGGAGGCACTCCAGGAGCGCCATCATCCCGTGGCCGGCGGCAGAGGGCAAGCAGGGCTGTTCGCCGCGCCCGGGCCGGGCGATCACCCCCGCAGGCCCCACCAAAGCAAAAAGGCGCCCGGAGGGCGCCTTGGGCCGCGGGCAGGAATACCTCCCCGCCCGCGGTGCGTAGCGCGGCCTTCGCCGCGCACGCATCAATGCTGAAGGATCTTGTTGAGGAAGTCCTTCGTGCGGGGCTGCCGCGCATCGGGATTGCCGAAGAAATCCTCCTTCGTGCAGTCCTCCAGGATCTTGCCGCCCACGTCCATGAAGATCACGCGGTGGCCGACCTTGCGCGCGAAGCCCATTTCATGGGTCACGCACATCATGGTCATGCCTTCGTTGGCCAGGCTCACCATCACGTCCAGCACCTCGCCGACCATTTCCGGGTCCAGGGCCGAGGTGGGCTCGTCGAAGAGCATCACGATGGGGTCCATCGACAGCGCGCGCGCGATCGCCACGCGCTGCTGCTGCCCGCCGGACAGCTGGCCCGGGAACTTGTCCTTGTGAGCGGACAGGCCCACGCGGTCGAGCATCTTGAGGCCGCGCTGCTTCGCCTCGTCGGCGCGGCGGCCGAGCACCTTGATCTGCGCGATCGTGAGGTTCTCCGTCACCGACAGGTGGGGGAACAGCTCGAAGTGCTGGAACACCATGCCGACCTGGCTGCGCAGCTTGGGCAGGTTGGTCTTCGGGTCGTGGATGGCCACGCCGTTGACGTAGATCTCGCCTTTCTGGATGGGCTCCAGTGCGTTGATCGTCTTGATCAGCGTGGATTTGCCCGAGCCCGACGGGCCGCACACGACCACCACTTCGCCCTTGCGGATGGTGGTGGAGCAGTCGTTCAGCACCTGGAAGCTGCCGTACCACTTGGAAACGTTCTTGAGTTCAATCATTTGCTTTATTCCTCACTCACTTGCCGCACGGGGTCAGCGGATGATGGCGATCTTGCGGTGCAGGCGCTTCACCGCCGACGAGAGCGCGAAGCACATGATGAAGTACACGACCGCGGCCAGCAGGTAGGCCTCGATCGGGCGACCATAGTTCTTGCCCGCGGTCTCGAAGCCCTTGAGCATGTCGTAGGCGCCGATGGCATACACGAGCGACGTATCCTGGAACAGGATGATGGTCTGGGTCAGCAGCACCGGCAGCATGTTGCGGAACGCCTGCGGCAGGATCACGAGCTTCATGTTCTGCCCATAGGTCATGCCCAGCGCCTGGCCCGCGAACACCTGGCCACGCGATATGGACTGGATGCCGGCCCGCATGATCTCGCTGAAGTACGCGGCCTCGAAGGCGATGAACGTGATCACGGCCGACATCTCGGCCCCGATCGGCCGGCCCACGAGGAACGGCACCAGCAGAAAGAACCACAGGATCACCATCACCAGCGGGATGCTGCGCATGCCGTTGACGTAGATGGTGGCCGGCACGTCGAGCCATTTCTTGCCCGACAGCCGCATCAGCGCCAGCAGCGTTCCGAACAGCACGCCGCCGATCGTGGCCACCACGGTCAGCACGATGCTGAAATAGAAGCCCTTGAGGACGAACTTGCTGATGATGTCCCAGCTGTAGAAGGAAAAGTCGAGATTCATCATGTCAGTGGCCTCCCCCGGTGCCGCCCGCGACGATGAAGCCCGGGACACGCGCACGTTTTTCGATGAAGGCCATGATGCGGTTGATGGCGAATGCCGAGATCACGTACAGGCCCGTCACCGCCAGGTAGATTTCGATGCCGCGCGAGGTTTCCTCCTGTGCCTGCATGGCGAACATGGTCAGTTCGGTCACCGACACCGCGAAGGCCACCGACGAGTTCTTGAAGATGTTCATCGTCTCGCTGGTGAGCGGCGGAATGATGATGCGGAATGCCATGGGCAGCAGCACGTAGCGGTAGTACTGCACCGTGGTGAAGCCCAGCGCCATGCCCGCGTAGCGCTGGCCGCGCGGCAGGGCCTGGATGCCCGAGCGCACCTGCTCGGCGATCCGTGCGGATGTGAAGAATCCCAGCGCCAGCACCACGAGGATGAAGCCGGAAACGCTCTTCATCACCGGAAAGATGGCGGGCACCACGTGATACCACAGGAAGATCTGCACCAGCAGCGGAATGTTGCGGAACAGCTCCACCCATGCATTGCCGAAGCCGACCAGAAATTTGTTGTCCGGCAGCGTGCGGATCGTCCCGATGACCAACCCCGCGACCAGCGCGATCACCAGCGCCAGCAGGGCCACCGAAACGGTCCAGCCCCAGGCCGAGAGCATCCACTGGAGGTAGGTCGGGTATTCGCCCCCCGGGTCCTGCAGGAAGACCTGCCAATCCCAATTCGATCCCATGGGAATTCCTTCTCAAATCGTCTTACGTCCTGAAATCCTGCGACGGTCCGCCCGCCCTTGCGGGGCGACAAACAAACGCCCACCGGCAAGGTGGGCGTTTGCGGGGGGACACGTCCGTACGCATCAATCCTTCAGCGTGTACTCTTCCATGGGCTTGTCGTTGGGGTTCGCCCATGCGGCCTTGGTGGCGTCGCTTGCCGGCAGGCCGATCTTCACGTTGTTCGGCGGGATGGGCTGCATGAACCACTTGTCGTAGAGCTTGGCCATCTCGCCCGACTTCATCATGCCCTTCAGGCTGTCGTCCACGGCCTTCTTGAAGGCCGGGTCGTCCTTGCGGATCATGATCGCGATGGGTTCCACGCTCAGCGTTTCGCCGACGATCTTGAAGTCGTTGGGAGCCTTGGACTTGGCGATGTTGGAGGCCAGGATGGAGCCGTCCATGATGAAGGCGTCGGCACGGCCCGACTCCAGCAGCAGGAAGCTGTCGGAGTGGTCCTTGCCGAACACTTCCTTGAACGTCAGGCCGTCGGCGCGCTTGTTCTTGCGCAGGGTCTGCACCGAGGTGGTGCCCGTCGTGGTGGCGATGGTCTTGCCGTTCAGGTCCTTGATGCCGGAAATGCCCGAATTGGCCTTGACGGCGATGCGCACTTCTTCGACGTAGGTGGTGACGGCGAAGGCCACGTCCTTCTGTCGCGCCTGGTTGTTGGTGGTCGAGCCGCACTCGATGTCCACCGTGCCGTTCTGCACCAGCGGGATGCGGTTCTGCGAGGTCACGGGCTGGTACTTGGTTTCCAGCTTGGCCAGGCCGAGCTGCTTCTGCACGTCGGCGATCACGCGTGCGCACACGTCGTAATGGAAGCCGGTGTACTTGCCGTCGCCCAGGGTGTAGGAGAGACCGGAAGACTCGCGCACGCCTTCGGTGATGGTGCCGGAGGCCTTGATCTTGGCCAGCGTGTCGTTCGATTGGGCGAACGCGCCGCCCGCAGCGAGCGCCATCACAGCAACTGCCAACAATTGTTTCTTCATCACGATCTCCTTAGCTTATGGATACAAGGGAAGAGGCATTCTAGATAGACGCATGCAAGGCATTCGCCGTTGCAGGGAATATCCCGAATGGGGGAAACACGCGTGCCGTGGGGCACGCGTCAGAAGGGAACCTGGTCCGAGGGGTATTTCCAGAACTCGCGCAGCAGGTAGCTGACAGGCAAGTTCAATGCCCGGTTCGTGGGAGGGACGGGCTGGAGGAACCACTTGTCGTAGAGGGGATGGATCTCGCGGCTGGTGATGAGCCGGCGCATCTCGTCGTCCACCACCTTCTTGAACTCCGGATCGCCCTTGGGCAGCATGATCGCCAGCGCTTCGGCCGTGACGAACTTGCCGACCACCTTCAGCGACTTCGGATCCGGGCGGCCCGCGGCGAACGCGTAGAGCAGGACGTCGTCCATCGCGAAGGCGTCGGCCTCGCCCTTTTCCACCATGTCCACGGCCCGCTGGTCGTCCGGTGCCTCGATCACATTGATCTGCAGGGCACGCTCGCGGTTGAGCTGCTGCACGGCCCGCAGCGCGGTCGTGCCGCGGGTCGAGACCAGCTTGTGGCCGCCCATGTCCTCGATGCGGTCGATCGGGCTCGACGCCTTGACCAGCAGGCGAGTGCCCGTGATGAAGTGGGGAATGGTGAACGCGACGATCTGCCGGCGCTCGGCGTTGTTCGTGGTGGAGCCGCATTCGAGGTCGGCGCGCCCCTGGGTGATGGCTTCCATCCGGTTGCCGAGGTCCACCGGGACGTAGGCGATCTCCATGTCCTTGCGGCCGGTCTTGCGACGCACGGCATCCGCAATGCGCTGGCACAACTCCACGGCATAGCCAGCGGGGCGCCCGCCGGCATCCTTGAAGGCGAAGGGAGAAGCCGCGTCGCGGTAGGCCACCACCAGCTTGCCGCCCGAAGCGATGCGCTCCAGGACTCCCGCATGGGAGGCCACGGCACAGCAGAGTGAGGCCACCCCCAGGAGGGTGCGCCACGGGCGAACAGGATTCATGGTTTGTCTCGGCATGGAATACGAACCGACGCAAAAACCGCGCCAGCCGGGCATCTCTTTTGACTGCAGTTCAGTAACTGCAGCCTGGAGCCGGTCGGGACTGTAAGTCCTGTCCCCACCGCTTTCCAATGCCGATTGCAGGATTACATCATGCAATCAAGACATAACCAAGCCAGCGCACGCTACAGCGGCTTATCGGTGCCGTGGGCCTGCAGGTAGGCCCAGAGGGACTCCACCGTCCCCTTGGCGCGCTCCTTGCCGGAGGACTTCTGCCGGTAGGCCCGCACTTCCATCGACATCTGCATGTCCGGCACGCCCTCGCGCACGGCGCTCGCCAGCCGGCGCGAGCGCAGTTCCTTCTTCACCGCGCTGTGCGGCAGGAAGGCCACGCCGTGACCTTCCAGCGCCATGGCCTTCAGGCCTTCGGCCATGTCGGTCTCGTACACGCGGTCCAGGTGGATGGGAATGCCGGACTGCTTGAGGATGAGCTCTGTCACCCGTCCCAGGTAGGCCCCGGGCGCATAGCCCAGGTAGGGCAGCGGATGGCCCGGCTCGCCGGGCAGCGCGTAGAGCGGCCGGCCATCGGCGTCCGCCCGGGCATACGGGGAGAGGATCTCCTGCCCCAGCGTGAGCATCTCGTACCGGTCGGAATCCAGCTGCAGCGGCTGCGAGGGATGGTGGTAGGCGATCAGCAGGTCACAGCCCCCTTCCACCAGCCGCAGCACCGCGTCATGCACATTCAGGGCGATCAGCCGGCTCTTCACCGGCCCGAACCGGTCGCGCAGCCCGGAGAGCCAGGCCGGGAAGAAGGTGAAGGCCAGGGTGTGGGGCACCGCGAACTCGACCATGTCCTTGTCGGCGCTGGTGTGCGCCCTCAGCATCGCGCGGGTGTTCTGCAGCGACTGCAGCATGTCCAGCGCTTCCTCGTACAGGGTCTTGCCCGCCGGCGTGAGCCGGGTGGGATAGGAACTGCGATCCACCAGATCGGTTCCTGCCCAGGCCTCCAGGGCCTGGATGCGCCGCGAGAATGCGGGCTGGGTTACGTGCCGCAGTTGCGCCGACCGGCTGAAGCTGCGTGTCTCCGCGAGGCTGACAAAGTCCTCGAGCCACTTGGTTTCCATGGGGCGCCATTATCGGCTCCGCGGCGTCCGCAAAGTCGAGTGCACTTCGGGAAATCATGTACTGCATTCGCAAACATGCGGATCGCGCAGCGCCACGTTGCACCTACACTGCCCGCTGACCGTCCGGACCGGGGCACGCGCCATGCCGCGTGCCTTGCCCCACTGCCCTTCGCTCCTGCCATCTCCCCCATGCCAGCACCCCAGCCTCCCGGCGCAGAGGCCGACGCTTCCGCCACATCCCCACGCCCCGCTCTGGGCGGACAATCTTCCACGGATACCGCCACCGAACGCTCCCTGCGCTTCGAAGACTGCCTGACCGTGGCCATCATGGCCCTGCTGGCGCTCATCACGTTCGCCAACGTGCTCGTACGCTATTTCACCAATTCCTCCTTCGCATGGACCGAGGAGATCTCCGTCTTCCTGATGATCGTGCTGGCGCTGGTGGCAGGCTCGGCCGCGGTGGCGCGGGACGTGCACATCCGCATCGAATATTTCGCCGAAGGCGGCTCCGCGGTGCGCCGGCGTCGCCTCGCCCGTTTCGGGGCCCTCTCGGTCGCCGTCCTGTTCGCGGTCATCGCCGTGCTGAGCGCCCGGGTGACGTGGGACGACTGGCGATTCGGTGAGACATCGCCGGGCATCGGGGTGCCGCAGTGGTGGTACTCCATCTGGCTGCCGCTGCTGTCGGCACTGATCACGCTGCGCGCCATCGGCCTCTTCCGCCGCCAGGGCGCGGCGGCCGGCGCAAAGGGTGATCGGCCATGATCTCGGCGCTTCTTTTCGCGGTCTTCCTGGGCATGATGGCCGCCGGCGTGCCGATCGGCGCCGCGCTCGGCCTGGCCGGCACGGCCGCCATCGCGATCGCGAATGCCGAAACGCCCTGGTTCGGGCTGCTGGCGGTGCCGCAGAACTTCTATGCCGGGCTCGGCAAGTACCCGCTGCTCGCGATTCCCATGTTCGTACTGGTCGGCTCGATCTTCGACCGCTCCGGGGTGGCGCTGCGGCTCGTGAACTTCGCGGTGGCCATCGTCGGGCGCGGCCCGGGCATGCTGCCGCTGGTGGCCATCGCCGTGGCGATGTTCCTGGGCGGCATCTCCGGCTCGGGCCCCGCCAACGCGGCCGCCGTGGGCGGGGTCATGATCGCTGCCATGTCGCGCGCGGGCTACCCCGGCTCGTTCTCGGCCAGCGTGGTCGGCGCGGCCGCCGCCACCGACATCCTGATCCCGCCGTCGGTCGCCTTCATCATCTATTCGGTGCTGGTGCCCGGCGCTTCGGTGCCCGCGCTGTTCGCGGCGGGCATGGTGCCCGGCGTGCTGGCCGGCATCGCGCTGATCGTGCCGGCCGTGTGGCTGGCGCGCCGCCACAAAATGGGCGCGCTGGAAGCCTCGATGCCCCGCCCGCCCTTCTGGAAGAGCCTGCGCGAGGCTTCCTGGGGCCTGGCCGCGCCAGTGCTGATACTGGGCGGCATGCGCGCGGGCTGGTTCACGCCTACCGAAGCCGCCGTGGTGGCCGTGTTCTACGGGCTCTTCGTGGGCATGTGCATCCACCGCACCATCCGGTTCCGGGACCTGTACCCCATCCTGCGCGAGGCGGGCGAGCTCTCTGCCGTGATCCTGCTGGTGGTGTCGCTTGCGGGCATCTTCGCGTTCTCGCTTTCCACGCTCGGCGTGATCGATCCGATCGCCAACGCCATCGTGCATTCAGGATTGGGCGAATACGGCGTGCTCGCACTGCTGATCCTGCTGCTGATCACCGTGGGCATGTTCCTGGACGGCATCTCGATCTTCCTGATCTTCGTGCCGCTGCTGCTGCCCATCATGCAGCATTACCAGTGGGATCCGGTGTGGTTCGGCGTGATCCTCACACTCAAGGTGGCGCTCGGCCAGTTCACGCCGCCGCTGGCCGTGAATCTCATGGTGTCGTGCCGCATCGCGGGCGTGCGCATGGAGTCCACCGTCCGCTGGGTGGGCCCCATGCTGCTGGCCATGTTCCTCGTGATGGTGGCCGTCATCGCCTTCCCGCAACTGGCCCTCTGGCTGCCGGCACGCCTGGGCTATTGAGGCCCGCACGCTTTTTTCCCCTTCCGAAACCAACGACTCACTGGAGACGATCCATGCAACTGCGCACCTTCCTCGCCACTGCCGTGGCCGCCGCGGCCGCCCTCGCGTTCAGCGCGGCACCGGCCGCCGCGCAGAACTACAAGAGCGAATACCGCATGTCGCTGGTGGTGGGCACCGCCTTCCCGTGGGGCAAGGGTGGCGAACTCTGGGCGAACAAGGTGCGCGAACGCACGCAGGGCCGCATCAACATCAAGCTCTATCCGGGTGTCTCGCTCATCCAGGGTGATCAGACCCGCGAGTTCAGCGCGCTGCGCCAGGGCGTGATCGACATGGCCGTGGGTTCCACCATCAACTGGTCGCCGCAGGTCAAGGCGCTCAACCTCTTCTCCCTGCCCTTCCTCTTCCCCGACTACGCCTCGGTGGACGCGGTCACGCAGGGCGAAGTCGGCAAGAGCCTCTTCCAGACCCTCGAGAAGGCCGGCGTTGTGCCGCTCGCCTGGGGCGAGAACGGCTACCGGGAGATCTCGAACTCCAAGCGGCCCATCAAGACGCCGGCCGACCTCAAGGGATTGAAGATCCGCGTGGTCGGCTCGCCGCTGTTCCTCGACACCTTCACGGCGCTGGGGGCCAACCCCACCCAGATGAGCTGGGCCGACGCGCAACCCGCCATGGCCAGCGGCGCCGTGGACGGCCAGGAAAACCCCTTGTCCATCTACCTGGCCGCCAAGCTCTACACCGTGGCCCAGAAACATGTGACCCTGTGGGGCTACATGAACGACCCGCTCATCTTCGTGGTGAACAAGGACATCTGGAACTCCTGGACGCCCGCGGACCGCGAGATCGTGCGCCAGGCTGCCATCGAAGCCGGCAAGGAAGAAATCGCCATCGCGCGCAAGGGCATGGTCGAGGCCGACAAGCCCCTGCTCAAGGAGATCGCCGGCCACGGCGTCACCGTCACGCAGCTCACGCCCGAGGAGCGGCAGGCCTTCGTGCAGGCCACCCGCCCGGTCTTCGACAAGTGGAAGGGACAGATCGGCGCAGACCTCGTGAACGCGGCGGAAAAGGCGGTGGCGAAGAAGTAGCGTTTCCCGGAAGGCGTCACTCTTCGCGCGACTGCTGGCGCCACATGTCCGCGTAGCGCCCCCCGAGCGCCAGCAACTGCATATGCGTGCCGCGCTCGACGATCCGGCCCGCATCCATGACCAGGATCTCGTGCGCGTCCACCACGGTCGAGAGGCGGTGGGCGACGAGCAGCACCGTCTTGCCCTGGGCAGCGCTGCGCAGTTCTGCCTGTATCGCCCGCTCGTTGGCCGTATCGAGCGCAGAGGTGGCCTCGTCGAACACGAGGATGGGCGGGTTCTTGAGCAGCGTGCGGGCGATGGCCACGCGCTGCTTTTCGCCCCCGGACAGCTTCAGCCCCCGCTCGCCCACCTGCGTGCCGTAGCCCGCCGGCAGCCCCGCGATGAAATCGTGGATGCGTGCGGCGCGCGCCGCGGCCTCGATCTCCACCTGCGAGGCCCCCGGCCTGCCGTAGGCGATGTTGTAGGCGATGGTCTCGTTGAACAGCACCGTGTCCTGCGGCACGGCCCCCACGGCACGGCGCAGGCTGTCCTGGGTGACCTGCCGGATGTCCTGCCCGTCGATCGTGATGCGTCCGGCCTGCACGTCGTAGAAGCGGAACAGCAGCCGCGCGAGCGTGGACTTGCCCGAGCCCGAGGGCCCGACCACCGCCACCGTGCGGCCGGGAGGGATCTCGAAATCGACACCGTGCAGGATGGTGCGCGCCGGCTCGTAGGCGAAATGCACGCTTTCGAACCGCACCGACGGCGCAGAGCCTCCCAGCGACAGCGGTAGCGCCTGCGGCGTGTCCCGCACTTCCTGCTCACGGTCCATGAGCGTGAACATCTTGTCCAGATCGGTCAGGCTCTGCTTGATCTCGCGGTAGATCACGCCCAGGAAGTTGAGGGGAATGTAGAGCTGGATCATGAAGGCATTCACCATCACCAGGTCCCCCAGCGTCATGCGGCCGTCGGCCACGCCCTGCGCCGCGCGCCACAGCATGGCGACCAGGGCCGTGGCGATGATGAGCTGCTGCCCCGCGTTGAGCAGCGACAGCGACGTCTGGCTCTTCAGGCGCGCGTGCCGCAGCTGCTCCAGGCTCTCGTCGTAGCGGCGCACTTCGAAAGGCTCGTTGTTGAAGTATTTGACGGTCTCGTAGTTCAGCAGCGAATCCACGGCCTTGGTGTGGGCCGCGGAGTCGAAGGCATTCGCCTCGCGGCGAAAGCGCGTGCGCCACTCGGTGAGCATCACGGTGAACAGGATGTAGCAGGCCAGCGCGGCCAGCGTGATCCAGGCAAAGGCCGGATCGAACTTCCCCCCGAGCACCGCCAGGACCAGGAACACCTCGATCAGCGTGGCCCCGATATTGAAGAGCGTGAAGGAGATCAGCGATTCGATGCCCCGCACCCCGCGCTCGATGTCGCGCGTCATCCCCCCGGTCTGCCGCTCCAGGTGGAAGCGCAGGCTGAGCGCGTGCAGGTGCTCGAAGGTCTGCAACGCGATGCGGCGCGCGGCGCCCTGCGTGGCCTTGGCAAAGACGAGTTCGCGCAGTTCGGTGAAGACCGAGGTGCTCAGCCGCAGCAGCGCGTAGGCCGCCAGCAGCCCCGCGGGAACCACCACCAGCGCGGCGGCGGAATCCGGCACGGGAGCCATCGCATCCACGATGCGCTTGAGCAGCAGCGGCACGCCGACGTTCGCGAGCTTGGCGCCAATGACGAACACCAGCGCGGCCATCACCCGCCAGCGGTAGTGCAGCAGGTAGGGGATCAGGCGGGCGATCGTGGCGCGGTCGCTGCGGGCGGCGGCGGGCACGGCCGCAGGAGGGGCGGAGGCAGTGGATGGGTCGCCGTGGGGGCGCATGGGGGACAATCCCGGTCGTTGTTCGTTCTTACCCGGATTGTGCCCATGACCTCCACCCTGCCCCCGCAAAGCGCCCTGCCCACCGACAAGGAGCTGGTGCTGAAAGTGATCCCCATGCCTGCGGATTGCAACGCCAACGGGGATATCTTCGGCGGATGGGTGATGGCCCAGGTGGACCTGGCGGGCTCCGTTCTGCCCGCGCGCCACGTGCAGGGGCGCATGGCGACGGTGGCGGTCAACGAGTTCGTCTTCAAGCAGCCCGTGCGGGTGGGAGACATCCTCTCGTTCTTCTCCTCCATCACACGGATCGGCCACACGTCGGTGACCGTGGAGGTGGAGGTGTATGCCGAGCGCTTCGCGGCGCAGGGCCGCTATGTGAAGGTGACGGAGGCGCGGCTCACCTACGTCGCCATCGATGCGTCGGGCAAGCCGCGGCCCGTGCCGAGGCCTGCGGGAGAGGAGGCAGGGAATGCCGTCCCCGCAGCGGATGTCGTGACCGGCACCCGTTGAACTGTCGGAGCTCGCCTTGCTGCGGGCCGTGCCCCGCAGCGGCGGTGCTCCATGCGGACGGCGGCGGCCCCTGGCCGGGGACCGCCGCAAGAAGGATCAGGCTGCGAGCTGCTGGGCCTCGCTGCGGGAAACATTCACCGCGGCGTGGTTCTGGGACCGTACCGAGCCCACCGTGCCGGCTTCGATCTCGCCCGCCAGTTGGCCGCCCTCCTCGATCACCACCTTGCCGTAGCGGATCTTGCCGTTGACCTTGCCGGTGCTGTAGATGACGAGCTTCTGCCGGACGGTGAGCGTACCGTCGAACTCCCCGTGGATTTCGGCAATGTCGATCTCGGCCGAACCCCGGAAGGCCCCCTGCTCCGCGATCTGGATCACCCGGGAATCCATGGTGGCCTCCACCGTTCCCTCGACGACGAGCGTGTCGCAGTCGGTGATCTCCACGCCCTTGAGCTTGATGTTCGGGCCGACGGTGAGCTTGCTGCCCACGCCTTCCGAGGGCGCGCTGGCCGCGGGCTTCTGGGCCGCGGGCTGGGGGGTGGTGGCGGTGGACGCGGCGCCGTTCACCGCGCTGCCGGAACCGCCGAGCACCGAGGAGGGTGGGCGGGGCTGGAAGGACTCGGGTTCACGCTTGCCGAAAAAGGGGTTTTGCACGGCCATCAGATCTCCTTGGAAAAAGTCTGTCCGATGCTAGGAGGCCTCCTCCGGCAAAAATCCACGCGTTACGCAAGAACGGTAACCAAACCCTTCGATCGTTGCATGCACTTGCAGGGCTTGCAGCGTCATACAGCACCGCGCAGTCACGTAGGCGGTGAGCGCTCCTGTGCGTCGGCCTGCAGCCGGCGTGATTGCGCCGCCCGGCTCAACGCTGGAAGCCCGACCGGCGCACCACGGGCTCCCATTGCGCCCTGTAGGCCGCCAGCATCTGCAACGTCTGCTCGCGGGAGAGGGCGACGGGCAACATGTCCGCACCGATGAACCGCGCCTGTACGGCCTTGTCCCCCATGGCCTGGAAGGCCGCATCAGCAATGCGCCGCGCGCGCGGCGCAGGTAGCCATGCGGGCGCATAGAGCGCGTTCCAGCCCTGGGCGGACAACGCGAGGCCGGCCTCCTTGAAAGTGGGTACGGTGGGCAGCGTCGATGCGCGCTGGTCGTCGGACATCGCCAGAATGCGCAGCTTGCCCGTCTGGTGCAGCGGCTCCAGCGCGTCCAGCGTATCGATGGCCATTGGAACATGGCCACCCATGAGGTCGTCGAGCAGCGGGCCGGAGCCCCCATAGCCCACCACGGGCAGCGTCAGGCCGAGCTGCTCGGCCAGCATGAGCGCGAAGAAATGGGGCAGGCTGCCGGTGGCCGGGATGCCGGCGGACAGCTTGTCGCGGTGGGCCAGCATCCATGCGTGCAGTTGGGAGAAGTCGCGCACCGGAACATCCGTTCCCACCGCCACACCGAACGCATAACGGGTGATCTGCGCGAGCGCCACATAGTCCTTGGCAGGATCGTAGCCGTTGTCCTTGAAGACCAGCGGAGCGACCAGCATGGTCGCCGGATTGGCGAGCACCACCACGTTCTGGCCGGTAGTCTCGCGGTGCAGCTGCTGCAATGCGAGCCGGCCTCCGGCGCCAGCGCGGTTGTCCACGGCCACCGGCACGCCGAGACGGGGCGCGAGGGCTTCGGCCAGCAGCCGGGCCGCGCGGTCGGAAGAGCCACCGGGCGGATATGGCACCACCAGCTTCAGCGCCCCTCCCTCCAACGGCCCTCCCTGGGTCTGGGACCATGCGTGCGCCCACGGCACGGCCGCGCCCCCCGCCAGAAGGCCCCAGCGAAGCCATGTCCGGCGATCAACTGGCAGGGAGTCAGCGGAAGAAGTACGGAACGTACGAGTCATGCCGGCAGCATCCGTCTATGGAGATGTTGCCGAATGTAGCGCCGACCAGCCGACTCCGGCAGGTATCGTTGCCCCGGGAATACACCAACCTCCGCCGGAGCGGGCGGCCCCTGGTCAGCTGGCGCTGAAGTCGGGCCGGCGCTTCTGCATGAACGCGGTGAAGGCTTCACGGGCCGCCGGTTCCTGGAGCATGCGACCGAAGACGACGCCTTCCTCGGCGATGCGCTCGAGCAGGGGCGCCGTCTGGTCCTTCTTCATGAGGCGCTTGGTCTCGATCAGGGACGACAGCGGCTTGGCCGCGAGCTTGCGTGCCTGTGTCTGGGCCACCATGTTGCATTCCGTCGGGGGCACGACGCGGTTCACCAGGCCCACCTCGAGCGCGGCTTCGGCCATGAACGGCTCGCCCAGCAGCAGGGCCTCGGCGGCGCGGTGGTACCCCATCATGCGCGGCACCAGCAGGCTGGAGCCGGCCTCGGGACACAGGCCCAGGTTCACGAACGGCATGGAAAACGCAGCGTTGTCACCCGCATAGACCAGGTCGCAGTGCAGCAGCATGGTGGTGCCGATGCCCACCGCCGGGCCGCACACGGCCGCCACCACCGGCTTGGGAAACGTGGCGATTGCCCGCAGGAACCGGAACACCGGGGACTCCTGCGTGGAGGGCGGGCTGTTGAGGAAGTCTCCGATGTCGTTGCCTGCACTGAAGATGGCCACATCGCCCTGCAGCACCACCACGCGCACGGCGGCATCCTCGGCTGCGGCATCGAAGGCATCCGCCAGCGCGGCGTACATGACCCGCGTGATGGAGTTTTTCTTTTCCACCCGGTTGAAGGTGATGGTCGTCACACCGGCTTCGGTATGCGTGAGGATGTCCTGGGGTTCGCTCATCGGATGCTCCTGCGCTTCATTCTTTGTAGTAGACGATCTGGTGGCTGCTCGCGAGCATGGTGCCGCCCTGGTTCCAGAGCTGCACCGTCTGGTCGAAAAAGCCGTTGCGGAACTCCTGGGCACGCGCCTGCCCGAGCAGGTAGCCGCCTCCCGTGTCCGCCAGTTGTTCGCGCCCCGCGTGGAAGTACACGGTGAGCGACACGGTCCCGGCCGGCACCTGGCGCGCCCGGCGCAGCCACACGCGGGGAAAGAATACATCGGCCAGCGCGGCGAGCGCGCAGAAATCGAGCGGCCGGGAAGGCTCGTCGCGCATCCACAGCTGGCTGAGGCTGCTGTCGCCGCCGCCGTCCCAGCGCGACGGCAGCGCGCCGGTCACGGGCCGCAGGTCGTAACGGTCGAGCCATTTCACGGGCATGCCGCGCAAAATGCGCTCCAGGCCCTCGGGGCCCGTCACCTCGGGCATCGGGGTATCCGGCAGGCTCCAGGTCTCGCGCCGCACCGCCGTGACGGCCGTGGCCGTGGTGGTCACCACCGGCTCACCGTCGGCCCCGGGCTGCAGCACCGACAGCGTCCAGTGCTGCGTGGAGCGGTTGGTGCGCACGGGCACGGCCTGCACCGTGAACTCGCCCTCGGCGATGGCGCCGGCATAGTTCACGGTGAGCGACAGCGGATCGCCCAGTCGCTCCGGATGCTGCATCACGGCCTGCAGCAATACCGCCGCCGTGATGCCGCCGAACGGCCCGACCATGTTCCAGTAGGCTGGCGACGTGCGAGCCGTGTAGCGGCCGGGCCCGGCCTCCGTGAGCGCCAGCGCGTCGTCCAGGGGATGGGGTGCAGGGTTCATGGGAAGCGAGTGTGCCGTGGTTGCAAACGGTTGGCCGTCGTAACGGTGACTGGACAAGGCAGAGCGCCAACGGCTCCTGCCAGCAGACGCCGTGGAACGGGCTTCGCCCGGCCACCGGCGTCGTCCCCCTTCCCGGCGCAGCCGAGAGAAGGGGCTGAGGGCCGCGGCTCCCAACCTGCCCGCGCAGGTTGGGACGGCCCGAAGAGCTGCCGACTCTGGCGGCTGCACGGAGCCGCGATAGCGGCTCAGGGGGTTGTGCCTAGACTCTTTCGAAAATGCCTGCCGCGCCCTGCCCCATGCCCACGCACATCGTGACCATGCCGTACTTCAGGTTCTTGCGGCGCAGCGCATGCACGACCGTGGCGGAGCGGATGGCGCCCGTGGCGCCCAGCGGGTGGCCCAGGGCAATGGCGCCGCCCATCGGGTTCACCTTGGCCGGGTCCAGCCCCAGCTGGCGCAGCACGGCGAGCGACTGCGCAGCGAAGGCCTCGTTCAGTTCGAACCAGTCGATGTCCTGGTGATTCAGGCCGGCGTAGCGCAGCGCGGCGGGAATGGCCTCGATCGGGCCGATGCCCATGATGCTCGGCGGCACGCCCTTGCTGGCGAAGCTGACGAAGCGCGCCAGCGGGGTGAGGCCGAAGCGCTTCAAGGCCGATTCGCTCGCGAGGATCAGTGCGCCCGCGCCGTCGCTGGTCTGCGAACTGTTGCCGGCCGTGACCGAGCCGCGTGCGGCGAACACCGTCTTGAGCTTGGCCAGACCCTCCAGGCTGGTATCGGGCCGCGCTCCCTCGTCCAGCGTCACCGTGCGGGTCTTCGCGATGCTCTCGCCCGACTCCAGGTCCGCGGTGCGGTCCGTCACCTCGATGGGCGTGATCTCGTCCGTGAATTCGCCCGCCTGCTGCGCGGCCAGCGCGCGCTGGTGCGACTGCAGCGCGAAGGCGTCCTGGTCCTCGCGCGACACCTTCCACTGCTGGGCGACCTTCTCGGCCGTCAGGCCCATGCCGTAGGCGATGCCCACGTCGCCGTCCTTCGCGAAGATGCTCGGCGAAAGGGACGGCGTGTTGCCCATCATCGGCACCATGCTCATGCTCTCGACACCCGCGGCGATCATCACCTCGGCCTCGCCCACGCGGATGCGGTCGGCCGCCATCTGCACGGCCGAGAGGCCCGAGGCGCAGAAGCGGTTGACGGTGATGCCGCCCACGCTGGTGGGCAGGCCCGCGAGCACCGCGCCGATGCGCGCCACGTTCAGGCCTTGCGCACCCTCGGGAATCGCGCAGCCGCAGATGATGTCCTCGATGGCGGCCGGGTCCAGCCCCGGCACCTGGGCCAGCGCGGCCTTCAGGGTCGTGGCCAGCAGGTCGTCGGGGCGGGTGTTGCGGAAGTAACCGCGGTGCGACTTGCCGATGGGCGTGCGCGTGGCGGCGACGATGTAGGCGTCCTGCATTTGTTTTGCCATGGAGAAGGCTCCTTCAATCGATCCGTCGATCGGTCAGTCAATCGTTTACCTGGCGGGGCGGCTGGAGGGGACCCAGGCCCACGTGAATTCGCATTGCACCGGCTCGGCGCCGGACTCGTCCGTCACCGTGACGGGCACCTGCAGCTCGCCCTTGTCGGCGTCCTGCATCGCCTGCCGCTGCGCGTCGGTGAGCACCGCCACCGCGCGCAGTGCACCGTTGGCGCGCTGGCGGAAGGCCATCTTCATGTCCTTGGCGAGCGGAATGCAGTCGTCGCGCACGTTCAGCCCGACGGCCATGCCGGTGGCCGTCTCGGCCAGCAGGTTCATGGCCGAGGCATGGATGCCGCCGATGTGGTTGCGCACCCGCGGTTCGTTGCGCAGGCGCACTTCCACGCGGTTCGGCGACATCTCGGTGAACTCCACGCGTGCCGTTTTCGTGAACGGCACGGCGCGGCGCAGCAACAGATTGCGCACCCACGGGCGCAGGAACGCCGGGAATTCGTCCACCTGTTCCAGCTGCAACTGCAGGCGGTTGGGCGCGAAGGAGGCCGCAGGGGCGGCAGGGACGTTGGTCATGCCGGCGGTCAGTTGCGTACCGGCTTGCCGGTGCTCAGCATGCCCAGGATGCGCTCCTGCGTCTTGGGATGCTGGATGAGCGCGCAGAACGCCTTGCGCTCCAGCGCCATCAGGTACTCCTCGCTCACCAGCGTGCCCGCATCCACGTCGCCGCCGCACACGATCTCGGCGATCAGCGTGGCGATGTGCTGGTCGTGGTCGCTGATGAAGCCGCCGTCGCGCATGTTCACCAGCGAGCCGCGGATGGTGGCGATGCCGCTGCGCCCGGCGACCGGGAACAGGCGCTTGTTAGGCGCGCGCCAGCCGCTGGCGGCCATGGCCTTCGCCTCGTTCAGCGCGACGAACAACACCTCGTCCTTGTGCGGCACGACGATGTCGCTCTCGAGCAGGTATCCGAGCTTCTTCGACTCCAGCGCGCTGGTGCCCACCTTGGCCATGGCGGCGGCGGTGAAGCCTTCCGTGAGGAAGGGCAGCAGGTCCTTGCCCGTGGACGCGGCGGCGTTCTCGGCCGCGCGGCGCGCGATGTAGGTCAGGCCGCCCGCACCGGGCACCAGGCCCACGCCCACTTCGACGAGGCCGATGTAGCTCTCCATGTGGGCGACGCGGCGCGACGAATAGACGGCCAGCTCGCAGCCGCCGCCCAGCGCCATGCCGTGGATGGCGGACACCACCGGCACCTGGGCATAGCGCAGGCGCAGCATCAGGTTCTGCAGTTCCTGCTCCACGCCTTCGATCGCCGAGATACCGGCCACGACGAAGGCCGGCATGGTGGCCTGCAGGTCGGCACCCACGCTGAAAGGCGCGTCGCCGGACCAGATCACCAGGCCGTCATAGTCGCGCTCGGCGGTGTCGATGGCCTCCATCAGCCCTTCCATCACGTCGGGGCTGATCGCGTGCATCTTGCTTTGGATGCTGGCGATGAGCACCTTGCCATCCAGCGTCCAGGTACGCAGCGCATCGGACTCGGACACCGTGGTGCCCGCCGTACGCCAGTCCGGCAGATGGCTCTCGCCCAGCAGTTTCTCAGGGAAGTGCTGGCGCTCATACACCGGCAACTGGCGGCGCGGCACGAACTTCGACTTCGATGCGCTCCACGAGCCTTCGGCGGTGTGCACGCCGCCGGCCTCGGCCACCGGGCCCTTGAAGACCCACTCGGGCAGCGGCGCCTTGGACAGCGCCTTGCCCGCGTCGATGTCCTCCTGGATCATCTTCGCCACCTCGAGCCAGCCGGCCTCCTGCCACAGCTCGAACGGGCCCTGCTTCATGCCGAAGCCCCAGCGCATGGCCTGGTCCACGTCGCGCGCGTTGTCCGCAATGGTGGCCAGGTGCACGGCAGCGTAGTGGAAACTGTTGCGCAGGATGGCCCAGAGGAAGCGCCCCTGCGCGCCCTCGGCGTTGCGCAGCAGCTTGAGGCGCTCGGCGGCGGGCTTCTTCAGCATGCGGCCGTACACCTCGTCGGCCTTCTGGCCGCCGGGCACGTAGTCGCCTTCGGCCAGGTCGAAGCGCAGGATGTCGCGGCCCACCTTCTTGTAGAAGCCCGCCTTGGACTTCTGGCCCAGGTGCTTCATCTCGATGAGCTTAGTTAAAACCTCGGGCGTGCCGAAGCTGCCGTAGAACGGGTCCGTCTCTTCCGTCAGGTTGTCCTGCAGCGTCTTGATGACGTGCGCCATCGTGTCCAGGCCCACCACGTCGGCGGTGCGGAAGGTGCCGCTGGAAGCGCGCCCCAGCTTCTTGCCCGTGAGGTCGTCCACCACGTCGTAGGTGAGGCCGAAGTTCTCCACCTCCTTCATCGTCGCCAGCATGCCGGCGATGCCGACGCGGTTGGCGATGAAGTTGGGCGTGTCGTGCGCCCGCACCACGCCCTTGCCCAGGCCGCTCGTGACGAAGGCCTCGAGCTGGTCCAGCACTTCAGGCCTGGTGGTGGGCGTGTCGATCAGTTCCACCAGCGTCATGTAGCGCGGCGGATTGAAGAAGTGGATGCCGCAAAAGCGCGGCTTGATCGCATCGGGCAGCGCCTCGGAGAGCTTCGTGATCGACAGGCCCGAGGTGTTCGACGCCACGATGGCGCTCGGCGCGACGAAGGGCGCGATCTTCCTGTAGAGGTCGAGCTTCCAGTCCATGCGCTCGGCGATCGCCTCGATGATGAGGTCGCAGCCGCGCAGTTGCTCCAGGTGCTCTTCGTAGTTGGCCTGACCGATCAGCGCGGCATCGTCCGCCACGCCCAGCGGCGAGGGCTTGAGTTTCTTCAGGCCCTCGATGGCCTTGGTGACGATGCCGTTCTTCGGGCCTTCCTTGGCAGGCAGGTCGAACAGCACCACGGGCACCTTCACGTTGGCGAGGTGGGCGGCGATCTGCGCGCCCATCACGCCCGCGCCGAGCACGGCGACTTTCTTCACTTGGAATCGGGACATGGTGTTTTCTTGTCGAATGGGTTACTGCACGCGTTGCCACGTCTGGGTGCGCCAGAAAGGCCCGAGGTAGCCGCGCACTTCCAGCCTGGCGCCGCCATCGATGGGCGTGAAGCTGGCACGGTATTCCTTGCCGTTCTCGGGGTCGAGGATCTTGCCCCCTTCCCACAGGTCCTTGCCTTCGGCCTTCCTGCCGCCGCGGATGATCTCCAGGCCGGCGATGGGCTGGCCCTTGCGGTCGTCGGTGCACTCGATACAGGTGGCGTCGGGCTTGGTGTCTTTCTTCAGCGACTTCTCGATGCGGCCCGACAGCGCGCCATCCGCCTCGGTGATGCGGATCTCGGCCTTCGCCTCGCCAGTCTTGTCATCGATGCTGCGCCACGTCCCCACCGGAGACATCTGGGCCCAGGACGGCAGCGCGGCGGCTGCCAAGGCAATAGCCAACAACGTGGTTCTCATAGCGGCATCCCTGTGGTCTGGTTGAAATGAAGGCCGTGGCGACGGGGGTCAGGCCAGGGCGGCGTCCGTGTCCATCAGCGGCCTGGCACCGGTGCGCGCGGTGCGCATCAGGGTCGCCGTCTCGGGGAACAGCTTGGCGAAGTAGAAGCGTGCCGTCTGCAGCTTGGCCTGGTAGAACGGATCGGTGTTGCCGGCGGCGATCTCCCTCAGTGCCACCTGGGCCATGCGGGCGAACATGTAGCCGAACACCAGGTGGCCCGCCACGCGCAGGTAGTCCACGGCCGCGGCACCCACCTCATCGGGGTTCTGGAAGCCCTTGAAGCCGATCTCGGTGGTGAACTTGGTCATCTGGTCGCCCAGATAGGCGATGGGGTTGATGAACTCGGCCATCTTCTCGTTCACGCCCTCTTCCTCGACCAGCTTGCCCACGAGCTTGCCGAACTTCTTCAGCGTGGCGCCGTTGTTGCCCAGGATCTTGCGGCCCAGCAGGTCCAGCGACTGCACGGTGTTCGTGCCTTCGTAGATCATGTTGATGCGGTTGTCCCGCACGAACTGCTCCATGCCCCATTCCTTGATGAAACCATGGCCGCCGAAGACCTGCATGCAGGCGTTGGTGGAGATATGGCCGTTGTCGGTGATGAAAGCCTTGACGATGGGCGTGAGCAGCGCGACGAGCTCGTCACTGTCCTTGCGCACCTTCTCGTCGGGATGGCTGTGCGCCTTGTCCAGCAGCAGCGTGCAGTAGATCTGCAGCGCGCGGGCGCCTTCGGCGTAGGCCTTGGCCGTGAGCAGCATCTTGCGCACGTCGGGGTGCACGATGATCGGATCGGCCTCCTTGTCCTTGGCCTTGGTGCCCGACAGGCTGCGCATCTGGATGCGGTCCTTGGCATAGGCCAGTGCGTTCTGGAAGGCCACTTCCGTCAGGCCCAGCGACTGGTTGCCCACGCCCAGGCGGGCGGCGTTCATCATCACGAACATGGCCTGCAGGCCCTTGTGCGGCTGGCCCACCAGGGTACCGACGGCGCCGTCGATGGAAATCTGGGCGGTGGCATTGCCATGGATGCCCATCTTGTGTTCCAGGCCCGTGCAGTAGATCGGGTTGCGCTCGCCGATGGAGCCGTCGGCGTTCACCTGGTACTTGGGCACCACGAACAGGCTGATGCCCTTGCTGCCCTTCGGCGCATCCGGCAGGCGGGCGAGCACCAGGTGCACGATGTTTTCGGTGAAATCATGTTCGCCGGCGCTGATGAAGATCTTGTTGCCGGTGATCTTGTACGTGCCTTCGGGCGCGCCGGCCACGGGCTCGGCCTTGGTGCGCAGCAGGCCCAGGTCGGTGCCGCAGTGGGGCTCGGTCAGGCACATCGTGCCGGTCCACTCGCCGCTGGTGAGCTTGGGCAGGTAGAGCTTCTTCTGCTCTTCGGTGCCGTGCGCATGCAGCGCCTCGTAGGCGCCGTGCGACAGCCCCGGGTACATGGTCCAGGCCTGGTTGGCGCTGTTGAGCATTTCATAGAGGCACTGGTTCACGACGAACGGCAGGCCCTGGCCGCCATACTCCGGATCGCACGACAGCGCCGCCCACCCGCCTTCCACGTACTGCGCGTAGGCATCCTTGAAGCCCTTGGGCGTGGCCACTTCGTGCGTGGCCTTGTCCAGCGTGCAGCCCTCCTCGTCACCGCTCATGTTGAGCGGGAACGCCACGCCCGCGGCGAACTTGCCGGCTTCTTCCAGCACGGCATTCACGGTGTCGGCATCCACCTCCGCATGGCGCGGGATCGCCTTGAACTCCTCCGTGACCCGGAAAACCTCGTGGAGGACGAATTGCATGTCGCGCAGGGGGGGCGTATAGGTCGGCATGAAGGGACTCCTTGTTCGGTGCGTTGGATGGGTGGAATGCGTAGGCGGAAAAAGACGGAAAAACGTTCAACCCGCTGGCCTGGCGGCATAGCGGGCGAGGATGTTGTCGAAGCCGGCCGTGGCCCGGCCCAGGGAGCCGGGCGTCTGCAGGAAGCGCGCCTCGTAGTGCAGCGCGAGGATGAGGCCGTGGATCTCGAACAGCATCTGCTCGGACTCCACGTCGGCGCCCACCTCGCCCAGTTCCTTGCACTGGTCGATCGCCCGCTTCATGGCGGCGTGCCAGGTGAGGACCGAATTCGCGAGCGCATCGCGCACCGGCCCCGTCCGGTCGTCGAACTCGACGGCACCGCTGATGTAGATGCAGCCCGAGTCGATCTCGATCGAGGTGCGCTTCATCCAGTTGTCGAACAAGGCGCGCAGACGAGGCAGCCCGCGGGGCGCCGACATGGCGGGATAGAACACCTCGTGCTCGAACCGCACGTGGTACTCGCGGACGACGGATATCTGCAGCTCCTCGCGCGAACCGAAGTGCGCGAAGACCCCCGATTTGCTCATGCCCGTCACGTCGGCGAGGGCGCCGATGGACAAGCCCTCCAGCCCGATGTGCGTGGCCAGCCCCAGCGCCGCATCGACGATGGCCGCCTTGGTCTGCTGGCCTTTCTGCAGCGCGCGGCCCTCCCGCGTGGCGGCAGGGCGCTGGGTTTTGGGGGGGACGGTGGACGGCACGGCAGCACGAAATAAAACGAACGATCGTGCTATTTTGCAGCAAAAGGATGACGGCAGCCAGCCCCGGTCCGACGGCCGCCAGCAATCAAGGGTAAACACCGAGACCCGCATCTGCGGGCCGGACGCTCAGTGCAGCAGCAACGCGAGTGTCGCGTCGAGGTGCTCGGTCGGCGGGCGGCGCAGCCCGCTGCGCGCATAGCGCTGCAGCCTGCCGCGCACAAGGTCGCACAGCGCCGCGGCGCGGACCTGCGCATCGACCGTCGGGGTGGCGGATCCGGCCGCTTCGGCGGCGCTCCGCAGGCACTGGCGCAGCGTCGATTCGATCCGGTCGAAGAACTGGCCCATGCGCTGCTGCAGCCGCTCGTTCTCGAAGACGAGGGCATCCCCCACCATCACGCGCACCATGCCGGGGTTGCGCTCGCCGAACTGCAGGACCATGGCCACCACGCGGGCAGCGCGGCGCGTTCCGTCCACCTGGGATGCCTCCGGCATGTCGCGATCCACGATCTGGGCGACGAGCGCGAAGACCGATTGCTCGATGAAATCGATGAGGCCTTCGAACATCTGCGCCTTGCTGGCGAAGTGCCGGTACAGGGCCGCCTCGCTCACCTCCAGCCGCGCAGCCAGGGCGGCCGTCGTGATCCGCTCGCCGCCAGGCTGCTCCAGCATGGCCGCCAGGGTCTGCAGGATCTGCTCCCGCCGCTCGCCCGGCCTGGGCCGCCGGCGGGCAGTCGGCGGCGGTGGCGCAGCCTCGGGCGCCGTGCCGTCGTTGGATGTGAGGGGAAAGGATTCAGCCATGGCCGCAAATGTATGCAATTGATTCTCGCATACCACCCCTGCCGCACGATGACCGCTAGCCCGCGCCCGGATCCGTCTCTGCCGGAATGGCCACGCTGGCCCGCAACCCGCGGCCCAGGCGGCCCGTCCGCAACTGCAGCGTGCCCCCGTGCCCGCGGGCGATCTCATCGGCGATCGCCAGCCCCAGGCCGGTGCCCTCCCCCACGGCACCCGGCACCCGGTAGAACCGCTGCAGCACCTTGCCGCGCTCGGATTCCGCAATGCCGGGGCCGTCGTCCTCCACCTCCAGCACCGCGCAGCACGGCCCGCTGCCGCCAGGCTGCATCCCGCAGCGCAAGGTGACGCTGCCGCCCTCCGGCGTGTACCGGATGGCGTTGTCCACGAGATTGGAAAGCAACTCGCGCAGCAGCCACCCATGGCCGGATACCTGGGCCGGTTCCACCTCCAGCCCCAGGTCCAGCCCGCGGGCGGTGGCCACATCCAGGAAATCCTCCAGCAGGTTTTCGCACAGCGCCTTGAGATCCACCCGCTGCTTGGGCTGGGCATCCACGCTGCCCGCATCGGCCCGGGACAGGGCCAGCAACTGATGCACCAGCTTGGAAGTGCGGCGCGCCGCCCGGCGCAGCGCCTCGATGTCCTGCACGTCCAGAACAATGCCTTCCTGGACGGGTCCATTCCCCCCGGCCCGGCCATGGTCCGCCCCCCGGGCAGCCAGCGCCCAGGCCTCCACCTGCGCCTGCAGGCCCGCCAGCGGTGTCCGCAACTGGTGGGCCGCATCCGCGACGAAACGGCGCTGCCCCTCGGTCTGCGCGTTGACCAGGACGAAAAGGCGATTGAGCGACCGCACCAGCGGGCGCACTTCGGCGGGCGAGGCCTCTTCCGGAATGGGACTCAGGTCGCGCGGCGAACGGTGCTCGACGGCCTCGGCCAGATCCACCAGTGGCTTGAATGCCTGGCGCACCGCCCAATGGATCGCCAGCCCCGCCGCCGCGACCAACACGAGATTGGGCAGCAGAACCCGCAACAGCATCTGCTGCCCCCACTGCTGGCGCGGGTCGGACCCATCGGCCAGCGAGACCACCAGTTCCCCCGCCCCGGTACGGGTCCGCTGCACGGCGACGCGATAGACCACGCTGTCGTGCTCCACGCTGTGGAACTCCGGCTCATGCGTGAGCGGCACGGCGCTGTACACCCAGGGGTCGCCGAGCAGGATGCGCCCCGACAGGTCCTGCACGCTGTAGCCCGCATAGCCGGCGTTCTGGCGGAGGAACTCCTCGACCGGAGGCGCCAGCAGCAGCACGGGGGGCTCCCCATCCCGCCGGGACGGCCCGGCCAGCGAATCGGCGAGCGCTGGCAGCAACCGCACGAGGCGCTGGTCGTGCCGGCTGGCGGCAGCGTCCGCGGAACGGTAGTCGAGCCATGCGCCCGCCAACGCGAGCACGCACAGCGGCAGCACCAGGAAGAAAAGCAGGCGGTTGCGCAGGACCGACGTCATCGTGGCGGACGCGGCCGTCAACCCTGCCCGGGCGCCAGCAACTCCAGCCGGTAACCGAAGCCCCGGATGGACCGCAGCGCCACGCCGCCGGGCTCCAGCTTGCCCCGCAGGCGGGACACATACACCTCCACGGCATTGGGGGTGATCTCCTTGTCCCACCCAGTCAGCGCCTGGACCAGCTTTTCCTTGCTGGCCGGCTTGGGCGCGTGGATCAGCAGGTACTCCAGCACCGTCCACTCCCGCGGTCCGAGCTCGATGGACTGGCGCACGGCCAATCCGCCATCGGCGGCCGGAAAACGCAGGCTCGCGTGCCGGCCTGCCGTGTCCAGCTCCAGCGGCCCGAAGCTCAGCACCGCGGTGGTGGCCGCATGCGAGCGGCGCAGCAGCGCGCGCAGGCGTGCGAGCAGTTCGGGCAGTTCATAGGGCTTGACCATGTAATCGTCCGCCCCGAGGTCCAGGCCCTGGACCCGGTCATGGAGAGCGTCGCGTGCGGTGAGGATGAGCACCGGCATGGAGGGATTGGCCATCTCCGCCTCGCGCAGGCGGCGCGTCAGCTCCAGCCCATCCATGCCTGGCAGACCGATATCGATGATGGCGGCATCGAACGCCTCACCGCGCAGCACCTCTTCCGCCCGCTCCCCGCTGCCCACCCAGTCCACCGCGTAGCCCGCATCGGTCAGGCCCAGCTTGATGCCGCTGGCCAGCATCACGTCGTCCTCGACGAGCAACAGGCGCATGGCAGGAGAGCAGGCCGCCCGCCGCGCTCAGTGGCTGCGGATCATGGTGCCGTAGGCCTGCTCGGTCAGGATCTCCAGCAGCATCGCGTGGGGAACGCGGCCATCCACGATGTGCACCGCATTGACGCCGCTCTTGGCCGCATCGATGGCGCCCGCGATCTTGGGCAGCATGCCTCCGGAAATCGTGCCGTCCACCACGAGTTCGTCGATCTCGCGGGCCGTGAGCTCGGTGATGAGCTCGCCGGCCTTGTTCAGCACGCCGGGGATGTTGGTGAGCATCATCAGCTTCTCGGCCTTGAGCACGGTGGCCAGCTTGCTGGCGACCACATCGGCGTTGATGTTGTAGCTCTCGTTTTCCTCGCCGAAACCGAGCGGGCTGATCACCGGGATGAAGGCGTCGTCCTGCAGGGCCTTGACCACGCTGGGATCGATGGACACGATGTCTCCCACCTGCCCGATGTCGTGCTCCTTGCTGGGATCGTCCTTGTCCAGCATCTTCAGCTTGCGGGCCCGGATCAGGCCGCCGTCGCGGCCCGTCAGGCCCACGGCCTTGCCTCCGGCCTGGTTGATCAGGCCCACGATGTCCTGCTGCACTTCACCGGCCAGCACCCATTCGACCACCTCCATGGTCTCGGCATCGGTCACCCGCATGCCCTGGATGAACTGGCCCTGCTTGCCCAGGCGCTTGAGCGCCGTCTCGATCTGGGGACCGCCGCCATGCACCACCACCGGATTCATGCCGACGAGCTTGAGCAGGACCACGTCTTCCGCGAAGTCGGCCTGCAGCGCCGGATCGGTCATGGCATTGCCGCCGTACTTGATGACGATGGTCTTGCCGTGGAACTTGCGGATGTAGGGCAGCGCCTGAGCCAGGATCTCGGCCTTGTCCCGGGGGGCGATGGATTGCAGATCGGTCATGGAATGCTCGACGTGTAGAAACAGGGCAGCAGCCAGTGGAGAAGTGCGCATTGTGCCCGCTCCGCCGCGCCTTGCGGCGCACCGGGGGCCATGCCCGGTGCAGGCCGCTTCAGTGCCTCAGCCAGACGGGCACCTTGAACCGCACGATGGCCAAGTAGGCCGTCACATAGGTCAGCCCGAACAGCCCGCAGAACACCATCAGGACCGGCGTGTTGCTCCAGAACAGAACGGCCGGCACCACGGTGAGCATCGTGAAGCCCCAGAGATAGGGCGACGTGCGGTTGTTGCGCATGAGCACCCGCCGCGACTCATCGTCGTGGAACACCCCGCGCACGATGCGCCGGTAGATGAGCTGGTGGAAATGCAGTGCATCGGCCACCCCCGGCGACACGCCCCGCGCCAGCTTGCGGTAGCTGGAAAACAGCGTCTCCCACACGGGATACATCAGCAGCAGCATGGGAAACCAGGGGGATACGTCGCGGTTGCGCTGCACCAGCGCGATGCTGCTGAGCGCGATCATCACCCCCCAGATGTAGGCACCGCTGTCGCCCGCGAACAGCATGCCCCGCGGGTAATTCCAGACCAGGAAGCCCACGGTGGCCGCCGCGGTGCAGATCAGCAGGGAAGCCAGGGCCCGGTCGCCCACCTGCAGGCTCACATGTGCCAGCGCGAGGCAGATGATCAATGCCACCATGCCGGCCAGGCCGTTGTAGCCATCGATGATGTTGAAGGCATGCGGCAGGCCTGCGACCGCCAGCACCACGATGCACATGCCCAGCCAGGGAATCTCCACCAGGTGCGCATCCAGCCAGGGCAGTCCCAGCCGGGGCACGTTCATGTTGAGCACCATCAATGCGATCCCGCCGGAGAGCGCGGTGAGCAGCAGCCTGTAGCGCACGGGCAGGCGCTGAGTCATGTCCTCCGCCATGCCGCCGATGGCCGCCGGCAGCAGGCTGGCCATCCACCAGCCGACCCAGGAGCCGAGGCGCAGAGAGCCCGGATCCCCCCACAAGATCGACTGCAAGGCCCCCAGCGACCAGCTGATGGCCATCCCGACCAGCAGCGCCGCGCCTCCCAGGCGGGGCACGTCACCCAGGTGGAAACGCTGCGGCATGGCTTCGCCGTAGTTCGCGGCGTGGTCTCGACCCCAACGGACGATACAGGCGGCAGCGAGGGCCGTCGCCAGGAAGCTGACCAGAGACAACCAGATCATGGGGCGCCGATCCTACGCGCTTCGGCGGTATCCGCACGCAACAAAGATCGCGCCTGGTGATACACAGGCGATGTCCACAGCCGCAGAAGGCTGCGGACATGCCATCCCAGATGGGCCATGCGGCGCCGGCTGGCGCGTTGGCCGACATGGCCCACGCGCACCGGCACCCTGGCCAGCCGCCAGCCCTTCAGGCGCAGGCGCAGGCAGAGATCCACGTCTTCGCAGTACATGAAATAGCGTTCGTCGAATCCGCCCACCCCCTTCCATGCGGCAGCAGGAAACACGAGGAACGCGGCGTTCACCCAGTCCGTGCGGCGATCGGGCTGCCGGAGGATTCGCCGGCGCCAGAGGGCACCCGGCGTCGGCAAC
Organism: Paracidovorax avenae; assembly: GCA_003029925.1. Taxonomy (GTDB): domain Bacteria; phylum Pseudomonadota; class Gammaproteobacteria; order Burkholderiales; family Burkholderiaceae_C; genus Paracidovorax; species Paracidovorax avenae_A. Next base: position 4,628,698 of record CP028296.1, read on the forward strand.
TCCCGTTCGGAATCCTGCAGCTTTCCGCACAGGTCCACCTGCTCCGGATAGGCGCAACCGACGCCCGGCTCGGATGCAGCCTGGAGCAGACGCTCGAACGGATCGGCGTCGAGAAAGGCGACATCGGGATTGAGCACACCCACGAACGGCTCCACAGCGCCGCTCAATGCCATGTTGTGATTGGCACCGAAACCCAGCGGCCGGGCGTTGCGGCGGATATCCAGCGCGAAGGGCCAGCCCGTGTATCCCGGCGGGGTGGGCGGGGATGGCTCAGGTATGTTGAGAGTCAACACGACCCGCGTCACGCTCCCTGCGCACCAGCGGGCCATGCCGTGCAGCATGGCATGCAAAAGGGGGCCGTGGCCATGGCTGACGACCGATACAGCCAGGCCGCCAGGAGGGGGTAGTGTTGTCATGAACTGCGTATTGTCGTCTCCCCGGGCCGACAGCCCTGTAGGAGACCACTCACGCAGCCCCGCCCGGAGCCCATCAGGGGGCCGTCATAATCCCGGGATGACCCAAACAATCGAGGATTTGCACGTCTATCTCCGCAGCATCCGCCCCGACGAGCGCACCTCTCTTTCGGTACTGGCAGAGCAGATCCACCCCGGCGCAACGGTGCTGGACCTGGGGTGCGGCAGCGGCGCATTGGGCCAGTACCTTGCGCAAACCCGCAATGCCGTCAGCGACGGCGTGACCTGGAGCGAAGCCGAAGCCGACCATGCACGTCCGCACTACCGCCGCGTCGTGGTCGATGATCTCGAAACATGCGACCTCGTTACCGTTTTTACCGGCCAGCGCTATGACTATATCGTCTGTGCCGACGTCCTGGAACACCTGCGCCGTCCGGATCAGGTGCTGCAACAATGCCGCCACCTCCTGGCCCCTGAGGGACGCGTGCTGATTTCGGTCCCGAACGCCGGCTACTGCGGCCTCGTGGCAGAGTTGCTGCAGGGCGAGTTCCGCTACCGGGAAGAGGGCCTGCTGGACCGCACCCACCTACGCTTCTTCACGCGGCGATCGCTGGCCCGCTTCCTGGGGGAGCAGGCCTGGGCACTGGAAGACATCGACACCATCCGCCGGGAAATACCGGAATCCGAGTTCGACGCCGCCTTCGACAAGCTCCCGCCCGCAGTGGCCCGGCACCTGCTCGCCACGCCGGACGCCATGGCCTACCAGTTCATCGCGAGGGCCCGCCCGGCCGCGGAATCGGTGGCCAACGACGCGGCAGGTGCAGGCCACGACATGGAACCGGCCCGGCCGCTGTTCACCGCCCAGCTCTACTGGGGCACCCGGCAGGGATTCGCCGAGGATCAGAAGCTCACCGCCCGTGGAACGATCGGCGAGCACCACCAGACCCTGCGCTTCGACCTTCCATCCTCCAGCGAGCCCATCACCCAGTTGCGCCTCGACCCTGCAGACCGGCCAGGCTTCCTGCATTTGCACGGGATCACGCTGCGCGCGCCGGACGGCAGCCCCGCCTGGGCGTGGCAGGCCGACACCGCCTCGCGCGCCATGATGGAGAAACAGCCGCAGCAACAGATGGCCTGGAACCTCCAGACACTGCCTGCCGCAGCGGCAGCCAGCCTGGTGCTGCTGACCGGGGACGACCCATGGATGCAGTTGCCGGTTCCGCCGGAAGCGCTGGCCACAGCGAGCGTCCTCCCCGGCAACGCCTTCCTGGAAGTGGTGCTGGACTGGCCCATGTCGGCCGACTACCTGGCGCTTTCAGGCGCAGTCCGGCCATTGCAGGAGCAGATCGTCCAGCTGAAGGACGAGCACCATGCCACGCAGGTCAGGTTGAATGCCGAACACCATGCCACGCAGGTCAGACTGAATGCCGAGCTGGAGACCGCGCGCAATGCCTGGGCGGAAGAACGCCAGGCAATGGAAGGCTGGAACCAGACGCTGGAATCGGAGCGCAGCGCCCTCCAGCAGTTGCACTCCAAGGTACTGCAGCAACGCAACGAACTGCAGCAGCAGGCTTCCCAGTCCCTGCGCGACATCACGCGGCTGCAGCATGAACTGGGATGCGCGCGCCGCGACTTCAATTCGCTCTCCAGCCACCTGCATTCCATCGAAAACTCCACCGTGTTCCGCGCCACGCGCCCCATCGTCCACGCCAAGATGCGCCTCGATAAAATCCTGGGCCGCGCTCCGCGCGCCGTGGAACCGGTCCGCCACATCCCTGTTCCCATCACGCCATCCACCCACCCCGTCGATGTCATCGTGCCGGTCTACCGCGGATTGGCCGACACCCGGTTGTGCCTGGAATCGGTATTGGCCAGCACCTGCCGCACTCCCTATCGCCTCGTCGTCATCAACGACTGCAGCCCCGAGCCGGAAGTCACTGCCTGGCTGCGCGAACGTGCGGCCGGAGACGACCGCATCCTGCTGCTCGAGAACGAGGAAAATCTCGGTTTCGTCGGTACGGTCAACCGCGGCATGGCGCTGAGCGGCAGCAACGACGTGCTGCTGCTCAACAGCGACACGGAGGTTGCCAACGACTGGCTCGACCGCATCCGCCAGGCTGCCTACGGCGACGCGAAGGTCGCGTCCGTCACGCCGTTCTCCAACAACGCGACGATCTGCAGCTACCCGCGCTTCTGCAAGGACAACGACCTCCCTGCGGGCTATGACACGGCCCGCCTGGACGCCCTGTGCGCCAGGACGAATCCAGGCGCCGCGGTGGATGTGCCGACGGGCGTGGGGTTCTGCATGTATATCCGGCGGGACTGCCTCCAGCAGGTCGGCCTTTTCGACACGGAGCACTTCGGCAAGGGCTACGGCGAAGAGAACGATTTCTGCCAGCGTGCCCAGGCTGCCGGCTGGCGCAACCTGCACCTGCTGGACACCTTCGTGCTGCACACCGGCGGCGTGAGCTTCGGCGACAGCAAGAGTCCCCGCGAACTGGCCGCCATGGAAATCCTGCGCCGCCTGCACCCGAACTACGACCGCGACGTGCATGCCTTCGTGCGTGCCGACCCCGCGGCCCCCTACCGGCTGGCACTCGATGCGGCACGTATCACGGAGGCCGGCAAGCCGCTGGTGCTGGCGGTGCTGCATGATCGTGCGGGCGGCACGGTGCGCCATGTCCGCGAGCTGGCACACCACCTGGACGGACGGGCGCAGTTCCTCACGCTGACGCCGGCACATGGCCACAGCGTCAAGCTGCGTATGGCAGGGGAGGAGGAAGGATTCGAACTGGCATTCCGGCTGAACGACCAGTACGACGAACTGCTCGACGTGCTGCGCCGCCTGGGGGTGGGCCACGTGCATTACCACCACCTGCTGGGCCATGGCCAGGAAGTGCGCAATCTGCCCCACCTGCTGAGCGTGGCCTACGACTTCACGGCGCACGACTACTACAGCTACTGCACCCACATTTCCATGACCGGCACCGGCCATCGGTATGTGGGAGAGACCGGGCCGGGCCAGTGTCAATGCTGCCCGGCAGACATGCAGGCACCGATGGGAGGCACCGTGGCCCAGTGGCGCCAGGCCAACGCCCGCCTGCTGGAAGCCGCGCGCCACGTGCTCGCCCCGAGCCAGGACACGGCCCGCCGCATCGCGGCGTTCGCACCCAATGCGCGGGTGCTTGCCGTGCCGCATACCGACATGCCCGAGGCCTCAGCCCTGCCGGTGCCAGCGCCCCGCCCGCTGCCGGAAGGCCGCAGGCTGAAGGTGGCGGTCATCGGCGCGCTCAGTGCCATCAAGGGTGCGGACCTTCTGGAGGCCGTCGCCATCGAAGCCGCTCGCCGCAATGCGCCCGTGGATTTCCATCTCATCGGCTACGGCTACCGCAGCCTGCAGACCCAGCCCCGGGCACACCTCACCGTGCACGGCGAATACGCCGAGAAAGACCTTCCGCAACTGCTGCAGTGGCTGCAACCGGACATCGTGTGGTTCCCGGCCCAGTGGCCCGAGACCTACAGCTACACGCTCAGCGCCGCACTCCTCGCGGGACTGCCCGTGGCCGTTCCGGACATCGGCGCATTCCACGAGCGGGTCGTCGGCCGGCCCTGGAGCTGGGTGTGCCCCTGGGATGCCACGGCTTCCCAATGGCTGGCATGGTTCGACGAGATCCGCAGCATGCACTTCGCGACCGGCGAAGCGCCTGCTTTGCCGCAGCCCGTGCCCCTGCCCGACGGCATGGACGGCCAGGCGGCGCCGGCAGGCTTCCGCTATGAAGCCGATTACCTGTCGGGCGTCACGCCCATGGTGCCGTCGCAACCGCTTTCCCTGGAGGAACTGCAGCGCTTCCAGCCCCAGGCGACCCCTGCCGCGGCCGCGAAATCGGGCCTGCTCTCGGCAGTGGTGTACCTCCGCTCGCTGCCGGTCCTGCGCGGCGTGGCGCGGCGCATCCCGTCCCATTGGCAGCGCCGCGTGAAGAACTGGCTTCAGGCATGAACTGAACGGCAGGCCAGGGCGCGCCAGGCCCGCCCGGCCTGGCGCCACCCGCTTGGACTTAACGGCCCAGCAACAGGAATATCTCGTTGTTGAGCAGCCACTCCGGGGGATACTTGCCGCGCAACTCCTCCGGGATCTCCATCTGCAGGCTCCTGCGTTCCTGCCGCACCACATGAAAACCGGCCTCCGCAGTCAGGCCGACCAATTCGTCCGCAGTGAGACGGTTCAAGGCCCGATATTCATTGAAGACGAAGCGCTTGTAGCCCTCCGGGCCGAAATCCGCAAAACCGAAATCGGTCTCCGCGGCATCGATGGGCCCTTCGTGCGCGCGAATGATCTCCCACAGCTCCTCTTCGCTCACCAGCAGATGGTGCCATGGCACCTCGTCATAGCGGCGCAGATGCGATCCATACGGGGAATAGAACAGCGGCTCTATCTGGATGAAGAAGAATCCCCCTGGCCGAAGGCAGGCATGCAGGTCCTTCAGGATCGGCAGCAGCTGGTCGCGATCGACATGCTCGAAGGTGGACCAGCTCATGATCCCGTCCACGGGGGCCTGCCGGCCCGCCAGCGATGCGCCGGGCTGGATGGTTTCGAATGTCAGCGCCGAGGGAATGCGCGACATCCCCAGTTGCTCGCGAGCGATACGCGGCAGCTTCCGGTATTCCTGGCGGATATCCACGCCATGGATGCTGGTGGCGCCATGCTTCAGCACCAGCGCCAGGTCCGTGATGCCGTCTCCGCATCCGAAATTCAGCAGCCGGGACGTGCGCAGATCCAGTGCTCCGCCGACCCAGTCGTTCACGACGTCGGCTGCATAGCCGAAGTGCGCGCGGAACCATTCGTCCGAAATCCGCCCCTCATCCCAGGCAGCCACTCCCCATAGGCGTTCCTGCCACCGACTCATCCAGTTCATGGGTTCACCGCCTTCTCCTCCATTGGATTGCGCCTGACATCGGCACGCGCCCGGAAAAAACGCGGCGCCTCCGTCCATAAATGCCATGCAGCAGGCCGCTGCCTGAGCAGCCCGTCAAAATGATCAAACACCCTGTCGGTCAACTCCTGTGGATCACTGAACGTGCCGAGCGGCGCGATCCGCAGTGTCCTGCGGCCCGATTGCAAATCGATACCCATGTAGAACACCGTGGCCGGCAATGAATGGTCCACCGCCATCTGCGGCAGAACGGCAGGCACGCTGACGGGTTGCCCCAGGATGGTCGCGGTCCGCGTGACGTTGACCTGGTCTTCCGGCACATCGATGACAACCACCACCTGCTCATCGCGCCGAAGCGCCTCCCGCACGCCCTCCATGCCCCCAGGCACGAAGACCACCGGACGATGCAGCGCCATCTCGACCGAACGCATGCGGGCACGCACGTACCGCCCGAACACCCATCGCCCGACGAAATCCCGCCCGCCGGGTGCCGCCAGCACCATGTTGCCCCGCATTCCTGCCGTGGATGCATGGCAGAGCGCCCACATGCCGGCGCCCCAATGGAAAGTGAACAAGAGCCCCGCCTTTCCGGCACCACCCCATGCACCGTCCACTTCGACATGGCGCCGCATCCAAGCCGCAGACCGTGCCCGGAAAAGATAATGGTCCGCATGGTCCAGCAAGGTCACCAACCTGCGTTCCGCAAGCCATTCTTCGGGAAGGCCGTGTACCCACCCACGCGAACTGGCCTGCGCCAGCGCCGCCTCGCAGGCGTCACGGTAGAGCCATCGCCAGTGCGCCATGCGACGGAACAGGCGAAAGCACACTGTCCATGGCAGCACAGCCGCCAGACCGGGCAGCAGCACCACTTCCAGCAGATCCCGGCTTTCCCTTTTCCACCGCGACCAGGCACGGCCCCAACGCGTCATCACCGGCTCATTCCCAGCGATGCGGCAAACGAACCAGGCCTGGCATGGGCTTCGGAAAGGAAAAATGGAAATGCAGGAACTGGAACCATTCGTCATAAACGACCAGCCCCGTCTCGTCGAAGAGATAGACGCTGATGACGTAGTCGCCCGTGTGCAGAGGCAGCTCGGGGAACGTCAGGACCGAGCGCCACGAGCCGTCCTCTAGCCGTACCGGCTCCGCTCCTTCTTCATGGGTCCCGAGCGAAGTGATGCCCACTCCGCGTGATTGCTCGATCATGAATCCGATGTTCGGACGCTCGTCCCCTCGGCCACGCACCACGATGGAGACCACCAGATCCTTGCTCCGCAGCGTGCCGGGACGGTCCCCCTCCGGCTCGGCAAGGTCCTGGACATCCACGGAAACAATGCAGGCACTGCCGGCATCCACCGCTGCGACACGATTCCGGTCAAGACCTTCCACGGCAGCGGCCCCCCCCGCAGCCAGGTCTGCCGGAGGCAGTGCGCCGGCAACGTGAGGAACTTCTCCCTGGGATGCGCCGTCGCGCAACCGGGTATGCAGATCGTAGGCCGCCAGCACAGGCTCCGTCGGCCCGAACTGCTCCACGCACCCATCCTTCAGCCACAAGGCCACATCGCACAGATGCCGTATGTGATAGGGGCTATGGGAACAGAACAGGATGGTGCAGCCCGCATCCCGGAAAGCCATGATCCGGTCCACGCACTTTTTCTGGAAATGCTGGTCCCCCACCGCCAGTGCCTCGTCGATGATGAGCACGTCGGGCTGCACCGCGGTGACCAGGGCAAAAGCCAGGCGCACCGCCATGCCGGAGGAATAGGTCTTCACGGGCCGGTCCAGCGCATGCCCGAGCTCGCTGAATTCGATAATCTCAGGCTCCAGGCGCTGCATCGTCTCCCGGTCGATACCGATCAGGCTGCCGCCGAAGTACAGATTGTCCCGCCCGCTGAAGTCCGGATGGAAGCCGGCCCCAAGCTCCAGAATGGCCGTCACACGTCCCACCCGCTCGATCGAGCCGGTCGATGGCTGAAGCGTTCCGGCCAGCAGTTTCAGCAGCGAACTCTTGCCGGCACCGTTGTCACCGATCACGCCGATACACTGGCCGCGGCGCAATTCGAAAGACACGTCCTTCAGGGCCCAGTGGCTGCGATGGTGGGAGCGGCCGGTGATGAGTGACCTGAGCCGCTGACGGGGAGACGCGTAGATGCGGTACTCCTTGCCCAGGTTTTTCACCTGGAGGACCGTCTCGGACAAGGGCTGCAGGGCGCTCATAGCCAGTCCACCAGTTGGTCACGGCTGCGCCGGACAACGACGTTCAACGCCACGGCGACGATCAGCAGCCACGCCCCACCGGCCAGCCATACGCTGGAAGGAGGCCAGTCCCCCAGCAGCAGCACCTGCTGGTACCCGATGACCAGGGCCGTCATGGGATTGAGCCACAGCACCCAGCGCCAGTTCTCCGGGAACATGGTCAGGGGGAAAAGGATCGGCGTGAGGTAGATCCCCACGGAAAGAAGAAAGCCCACGATCTGCACCGTGTCGCGCAGGGCTGCGGCAAGAATCGCAAGCAGGTACCCGATGAGCAGGCAGAGGAGCAATTGCAGCGCCAGCAGCGGCGCCATCGCCAGCAGGGCCGGACGCACTCCATGGAGAGGGGTATAGACCAAGGCCACCAGCAAAAGCAGCGGCCCGAAGATAACGCCGCTGGCCAGCACGGCCCGCGTCGTGAAGAGCACGGGCGGCAACGGATTCTTCTGCAGGGTGCCCCCCGCCTCGATCAAGCTGTTCATGCCCCGGGACACGGCGTCACAGAACGCCATCCATGGCAGCGCCCCCACGACCAGGAACGTGCCTACGGCATGCGTGGGGGCTCCGTTGCCAAGCCGCATGGAGAACACGACATCGAAAACGAGGTAATAGGCCGCGACGGTCAGCAAGGGCTGCAAGTAAGGCCACAGGATGCCGACGGCCGTACCTGCGTGGCGCGCCGCCACCTCGCGCCGGGTCAACACCCATACCAGGGAGCGGGCGCTCCAGACGGCACGCCACTCGTTCCGCAAAGTCTGCATGAAGAAAACTATCAAAGGCGGGGCGCTGCCCGCCAGGCAACGGCGCAGGCGTTGAAAGCCTGCGCCTCGATCACACCCGCAGAGCTTACGCGTTACGGCGCCGTCTTTACCGGCTGCGGGTTGTAGCCAGCTGCAAAAGCTTCGATGGCTTCCTTGTTGATCTTCGCTTCCTTCTGCAGCGCCTGGGCATCGGCAACCCTGGCCTCCTGCTGCACGTTCGCGCGGACTTCCTGCATCAGTTCGCTGCGAACCTCATCGAAACTGCGCGTTCTCGGGGCATGGCGGCCTTCGAGTTGCAGGATGTGGTAGCCGAACTTACTCTCCACGATGCCGCTCAATTCGCCCGGCTTGGTCAGTGCGAACGCAGCCTTGTCGAACTCCGGCACCATCTTGCCTGCTTCAAAGAAGCCAAGGTCGCCGCCCTTCGCAGCACTGCCCTTGTCCGCGGAACGCTCTTTGGCCAGCTGTGCGAAATCTGCACCGGCCTTCAGTTCCTGTTCGATCTTCTCGATCTGCGCCCGAGAATCCGCTCCCGTGCCTGTAATCAGGATGTGCCGTACCTGCACCTGCTCAGGCACCTTGAAACGCTCCTGCTTGGCCTTGTAGATGTTTCGGGCCAACCCCTCGGCAGCCGCATCCGAAAGCATGTTGTCCTTGTCCACCTTGGCCAGATAGGCATCGGACAGCACCTTGTCCCGTGCAACGCGCAGCGCAGCGGCCACTTCCGGATCCTTTTCCAGTCCTGCGGCTTCAGCGCGTTGTGCCATGGCACGGCGTGCATAGAGGTTGGACGCGATCTGGGTCACTGTCTGTGGACGGGACAGCACCGTATCGCGCATTTCCGGAGGCATGCGCAGTGCATCGGCCCGCATATCGCTGCTGTCGATCGCGATATGCGGCCCCTGGATCAACACGGATTCCTGGGCATGGGCAGACAACATCAGTGCGGAGAGCATGGCACCGGCGCAAAGGCGGAAAGCGGAACGTTTCATGTATGAGTCAACCATCAGTGAAAAATAAAAAAAGGCGGGGGAGACCCCCGCCTTTTTTGGATCACATTGCTGTGAAAAGTGCCGTAGCAACAGTGAATTACTGTGCGGCAGGACGCGTGAAGCGGTGGGGCCACGTGATACCGTAGGTACCGGACGTGCCAGCCGATGCCAGCGGGTTGGTCAGCTTGATGAACGAAGCGCCCAGGATCGGCAGACCGCTGCCATTGTTCGACACGTCCACGCGGCTCCAGCCGTTGGTGTAGGCACCGGTCGTCAGCTGTTGGGCTGCAACCGACGCACCCAGCACGGAACCCGAGGAGAAGCTCAGCACGCTGGTTTCGCCGCAGAAGCGAGTCTGCGCCACGGAGCCAGGAGAGAACACGGCACCGGCGGTCTGCGTTTGCTCTTCACGATCAAAGAACGCTTGGCCGGTGGAGTTCACGCAGATCGCGCCGCCCACAGCTTGCAGGGAGGTGTTGCCGGGATTGAAGCGCTCGTCGGTCAGGACACCATTGGCGCTCAGGTCAGTGAACAGGCGGATGTTGTTGGTGTCGGCAGGGCTTTGGTTAGCCGCAGCGTAGTTCGCAGCCACGTTGTAGCGACGGGTAGGCATGGAGAACAGCCAGTCCGTCTTGGCGCTGATAGAAGCATCGGTAGCGTACTGGTTGGTGATGGAGGTCACAGCCAGGGCGTTCGTCAGATTCGTAGCTTGCGCCAGCGGCGTCACAGCCGTGGTGCCGTTGGGAGCCGTCACGGTGTAAGGCGTGGACATGTCGGGCAGGTCGTAGTTCGCGGCCGCGATCTTCGGCAGGTTGCCCGGGGCGGCGCCGGCAGAGTTGAGCACGTTCGTGGTACGGAACAGCGGATCAGCCGTGTAGGAGTCCGGCGAGCCGTTGGTGTTCGCGTTTTGCGGGAAGTGCACAAAGTTGCCGACAGCGGGCGCGCCGTTGTTGTCCACGGCACGGATAGCAGTAGCGCCACCTGCGAACGTCGTCGTCTGTGCCACGTTGATGATGTACCAGTCACCGACCAGGCCCGTGGTAGGCGTGTCGAAACCAGCTGCAGCCACGGCGGCAGGCGTCGTGAAGTTTGCCAGCGTGCCGTTCAACACGGAAGACGTGCAAGGCGCCACGCCGTTCACGTGCTTGATAGCCGTGTACAGGGGGTTGGCCGTCGTCGTGCCGGGGGTCGTTGCCGGAATGTCAGCCATGTTGAAGATTTCAACGTAGCCTTCACGCGTCTGGTTGGCCAGGTCGGCAGCCACGAGGCCCGTGTTCAGGCGGTCGGTCACGAAACGCTGGGGCACGTTCTTCGTCAGAGCGGGCAGCGTGCAGGTGCCGTCAGCCGTCTGCAGTTGAGCCACGCCATCGGAACCAGCCGTCACGGCAGCCGTCCACACGTCGCCAGGCGACATGAAGACTTGGAAGTCCAGAATGTCGTCGGAGTTCAGGGCGCCACGGAAACGGACCTTCACAGCCTTGCCGCGGGAGGTGTCGGTGTTCACCACGTGCAGAACGGTCATGTTGCCGTTTTGCGCGTTGAAGTAAGGCACCAGCAGTGCATGGCCCACGCCGCCTTCGGCAAACGACAGCGTGGTAGCGGTCGTTGCCGTCAGCGGAGCGGCGCCGACGACAACATCAGCGGATGCAGCGCCAGCGAAGCCCAGGCCACCAATCATGGCAGCAATGCTCAGGGCCAGAACATTTTTCTTCATATCGAGAACTCCAGTTAAAAAGTTGGTAAGCGCAACTACCACGATTGATTACGCCAAAGAATAGTAGCACAGCGCATTCACGGCCTGTACTGCGGAACCTCTGCCAATCCTTCGCCTGTTGATGAAATGCAACAGTGTCTGGAAAGGCCCCGCACGAGGCCACCCGAGCACGGCGGGGGTGAGCCCGACCATTCTTTGGGGTAGGGCTTGCAGACGCGGAAGAGCCTGCGCGAAGCACCCTTGCGGATGCCGAGCGGGTCTGCCTCTCCGACCTCTACAAACCTTGGGGGCGAACAATACCAAAAGAAGCCTGCATTCCCAAGCAAAAAAACCCAAATTCACACACATTTCGCCTGGAGCGGTCAGAGCAGTCACGGCGACCCGACCGCGTCAAGGCACCGCAAACGGCCTTCAAGCCCCCCGCAATGTGCCAATGCAGAATGCAACAACGCCCGGCGCATGCGCGACCGGGCGTTGTTGCCTGGATGCTCAGTCAACAGGCCGTCACCTCCAGGGATGCCTCCAGGCCTGCAGACGTATCAGAGGTCCTGGAACCTCCACCATTGTCCATCCTCCTGCACCCAGGTTTCATCGAGATAGGTATCGATGCTATTGAGCTTGACGCCGATGATCATCGGCTTGGCGGTGAGCTTGATCTTCGCGACGCACTTTTCCGGCTGGCACTCCACGTTCGTGACCTCGACCGCGGTGACCGAGGCACCATTGCCGAACTGCCGCGCAAACTGCTCCTTGGTGACGGCCGCCCTGTAGGAAGGAGGCGTCAGCGCATAGGTCTTCTCGTACTGCCCTGCCATGCGGGCCTTCCAGTACGCTTCAGCCCGCTCCTTCACCGCCCGCTCGGGAGTGGCAGGCGCCATGGCAGCGCATCCCGCCAACACCATCGCACCCGCGACCATGCATGCCGAACCCGACTTGAGAATGAGAGTTTTAAAGTTCATAGGGAAAAATGATAAGTGAATCCATCACTGCGGAGGCAATGGCTGGATCGTTGTAGACGTACCCGACGGCGCAGCAGGGGTGCGACCGTTCTCCTTCAACTCGATGATCTGCAACCCCTTCAGGCGGTCGCGCAGTTCATCGCTGACCTCGCGGATGTCGATGTCGGTCCGCACCACTTTGGGCGTGATCACTACCAGCAGTTCCGTACGATTGCCCGTCTTGCCGTTGTTGCTGAAGAGATTTCCAACGAGGGGAATGTCCTGGAGCAGCGGTATACCGGATTTCGACGTATTGCTGGTGTCGCGAATGAGGCCGCCCAGCACGATGGCCTCGCCCGAGCGCACGGCCACCTTGCTGGTGATCTGGCGCTGCTGGAACACTGGTTGCAAGGAGATGCTGCCCGAACTGTCCGCCACGGCGTCGGTCACCGCTTGGTCGATTTGCATAGTCACCAAGTTGCCAGCATTCACGGAAGGCGTCACCGCCAAGCTCACCCCGGTGTCGCGGTACTGGATCGTGCTGGTGGAGAAATCCGGGTTGTTGGTATTGACTGCGGTCTGGGTCCGTACAGGCTGCTGCGCGCCGACACTCATCATGGCCGTGTGGTTGTCCAGCACCATCAGCGAGGGACTAGAGATCACCTTGAGCAGCCGCTTGGTGGCCAGGGCATTGAGAACCACACGGACTGTTCCGACCGAGTTGGCAAGGGCATAAGAGAAACCCGATGTCGCTGCGGTGGGAATGTTCCCGATGATGCCGCTTTTATTGTCGTTGGACAGCAACTGCCCGGTACCGTTGTAACCCGACGGCCCGCTATTGTTGAATGCCCATTGCAAGCCGTACTGGAGCGTGTCATCCAGGGTGACCTCCACGATGGATGCCTCGATCAGCACTTGCGTCGGAGGCAGGTCGAGCCGCTTCAGGGTCGCTTCGATCTTCATGTAGTTGGCCTTCGTTCCCCAGACCAGCACCGAATTGTTGAGCTCGTCGGCCATCAGACGGACCCCGCCGAGGTTGGCGCTGACTGCGCCCTGCTGGGCGCCCATCTGGTTCTGGTTTCCGCGATTGCCCTGGAACGACCCGAAGCCGCTACCGCTGCTGAAGCCACCGCCGAAACCACCGCTGCCGCCAAAGCCGCCGCTGCTGCCGAAGCCGCCACTGCTTCCAAAACCGCCGCCAAGGGACGAGTTGCCGAACCCTGACGAGCCGAAGCCATTGTTGAAGGACGAGTTGCCGAAGGCCGACGAACTGGACGACGCTCCCCCGAGACCGGGCGCCACCCCGCTGTTCGCTACGCTGCCTCCAGACTGGCCTCCGAAGATGCCGCTCAGCACGCCCGCCAGGTGCTTCGCATTGCCGTTCTGCACGTGGTAGATGAACAGCTGCGGCTCCGCACCGTTGTCGCTGGGCTGGTCGAGCTTCTCGATCCAGCGGCGAGCCTCTTCCAGGTAGGCTGCGCGGGGCGTGACCACGAGGATGCTGTTGATGCGCTCGATCGGCATGATGCGCAGCGCGCCGAACAATGGATTGCCCTCGCCGAGCGTCACGGGCGCGGCATTGGCCTGGTTCGAGCCTGCAGCCGCAGCCGCTGCAGCACCCGCGGGTGTGCCCGGCACGGCGCCGGGCGCGCTGCCTGCACCGCCACTCACTACGCGCAGAGCGGCCTCGACCTCCTTCACCGAGGCGTACTTGAGCGGGAAGACTCCCACGGACATGCCCTTGAGCAGGTCCACGTCGAAAGTATTCACCAGGTCCATCCAGGCTTCCGCCTGGGTCCGAGTCCCCGACATCACCAGCAGGTTGCGCAGGTTGTCCACCCGGATGATCGCATCGGGCGTCACCATGGGCCGCAGGATGGCGGCCATCTCGGCCGCGCCGATGTACTGCAGCGGGATGATGACGGCGCCATTGCCGGGCGGCAGGGGCTCGCCGTTGCGGAACTGGCGCAGCGTTCCGCCGATGGCGCGCAGCGCATCCGGCCGGCCGACGTGGTAGGTACCACGGGCATCCCGGATCATCGCCAGGCCGTTGGCCTGCAATGCGCTTTCCAGCAGGAACATGGCCTGGTCGGGAGGGATGGGATTGCGCGTGGACAGCGTGACCGTGCCGTTCAGCGGAGGGTGCAGGACGTAATTCGCCTTCGCGATGTCACCCAGCATCGTGCGGACCACCTCCGCGACCGGGGCTTCCTCGAAGCTGAACGTCATGGGCGCGCCGGTCAAGGCAGGAACGGGCTTGGGATCGGCCAGCACCTTGTCGGTGCCCTTCATGATGCGGGGCTGGCTGCCCTGGTCCTCGCTTGTGGCGGAAGCACCAGCCGGCTTGCCAGTAGCCGCACCATCGGCGGAGGCACCGGATCCGACGGCTGCCGGCGTCCCGGCCGGCTCGGTCACGACGTTGGTGGCAGGCGCGCCACCGGGCACGGAGGTCTGTGCGGCCGCCAGCTGGCATACGGCCATGGCGATGGAGGTCAGAGCGTATCGATAAGAAATCATGACTTACGTACCCGGAAGATGGGAAAGCGCACCTGCGCTGGAATTCAAGGAGCCCGTGTGCCGCCCCATACGGCGCGGCGGGGCGGGTTGCCCGCGGAAGGAGGCATCGCCGGCGGTTGGCCGGCGCTGGAGGCCGGGGAAGGAAGCGGCGCACCGGAGTACACCGTCACGGCAGCCCTGGGCAACAGCAGCGTGCGCGTCTCGCCGCCACGGCTGAAGGAAACCACACGATCTTGGATGGATTTCAGCACCCAGCCGTCGATGTTGTCGTTCATGCGCAGGCGCCGCTGCTTGCCCGCCACCAGGATGATGACGCCGCCCTCCCCGCCTCCTGAATAAATGCCCGACAGGCGTGCCGAGGAAAGATTGTCTTGAGGAGGCTCGCTGGCCGACGGAGGAGGAGGCGGCGGCGGCGGACGACGGGTGGCTGAAAAGAGCGGCCGTTCCAGCATGGCAATGAAGGCGCGGGTATCGGCCGTGCCGATGGCAGGCAGCACGGGCAGCAGGCCAGCGACATCCGACTTGCGCGGTTCCGGGGGCTGCCAGCGGACATTGCGCAACGTTCCGTCCGGAGAGATCCACATCCACAGGAGCACCAGCGCCAGGATGGCGTTTACGCAGAGCAGCAGGTGCAGGGAGTAGCGCTTCATGACCGCTCCCTCAGTACGCTCAGGCCGAACGCAACGGACAACCGCGGCGCGCTCTTCGGATCCACATTGCCGAACCCCGCATTCACCTGGATTTCGAGGTCGTCGATAAGGACCAGCGGCAACTGGCTGTTGAGCACCGCCAGGGCACTCTGAACAGCAAGCAGGTCCCCCTCGGCTCGCACGTTCAAGGGAATGCGATCGAAGCCTTTGTCTTCCTTCGCTGGAAGGACCTGGCTGCTGCTTACCTGGAGCCCTGCGGCACCGAAGATGTCCCGCACCTTCTGCTGGGCCGCATTGCCGGTCAGGCTCGCGTCCTGGCCGGCGGGATAGATGTATTGCGCACGCGCCTCGCCCGCGTTCTGGAGGGCTGCGGCGATTTCAGCTTTCTGGGCTTCCAGGCCCAGCAGGCGTGCGTGGCGGGGTTCCAGCGCATCCAGCCGCTCTTGCGCATCCATGTGGCGCTGTGCGACGTACCAGCCGATCAATACCAGGGGTACGAGGGCAAGCAGCAGGGTAGCGGCCAGCATCAGCCGCTCTCGGGAAGGCATGCGTTTCATGGTTTATTGCGCGTCGCTGCTGCGGTAGGAGAAGAGGCGCTCGGCGCAGGCGCCGCTGCCGGCCGGGGCACGGTACCGCCGAAGGTCGCCACGCCGCCAAAACTGGCCTGGGGCGCCGACGCACCCATCGGCGGAACTGCCGCCGCCGGCGCGGTGCCGGAGACACTGGCAGTTGGAGCGACCTGCAAAGGCATGGAAGCGGCAGAACCGGGAGCGGACGCAGGCACGGCTGCAGGCAGGAGGGCCGCGGAGGAAGACGCGGCGGCTCGGGTGGGCGTGCTGGTCGGCGCGCCGAACACCTGCGGATCGAGCATGAATTCGATCGCGAAGGACTCCTTGCCCGAGTTGCCCATCCGGGTCGCCGCGGACGGCGCACGGACTTCCTTGAAACCTGCCTCGTTGCCCAGGATCTGCATGAGGGCAGAAGCATTGGCCGTCATGCCGACGATCGTGACTTTGGCACCCTGCAGCCGGAAGCTCTGGAGAGCGGTATCGTCCGGCAAAAGCTGGGTCAACCGATCGAGCACCTTCAAGGGTTCGATCCGGCTGGAAACCAGGTCGGACAACCGGTTCAGTTTCTCGGCGGACTGCATGAGCGCTTCACGCTGCTGAACGACGGGGGCCACCCGCTGCGCGACTTCACCATACGACTGGGCAGCCTCGAGCGCACGCTCCCTCAGTTGCAGGCTGGGCGTGACGGCGATGGCCAGCAGCAGCAATCCGATCGTGCCCAGCAGTGCAAGACCGGTGCGCCGCCAACGCATCGCATGGGCCTTGCGCAACCCCTCGCCGTAGCCCTCCAGCACGATGGGCTCTCCATCCGCGGCACGCACCCAGACCTCCGGCTCCGCGCCGACCAGCGCATCGGTCCGGTCCGCCATGTACTGCGCAATCTGCCTGCGAGACACGAGCACCAGGTCCACACGCACGTTCCCGGCAGGTAGCCAGTGAGCGCGATGGCCCCAGGCCAGATCGCCTGCCGGGAACGGACTGATGGAGCGGGCTTCCAGCGAAGATGCATGGGCCACGTCGACGGCCGTCATCGGCGGCAGGGCCAGCGAGCGGCGCAGCACCAGATCCTCAGGCAACTCCAGTGCAGTAAAGGGCGGCTTGGCGGCGCCTGGGCGATCGCTTTGGCGCCCCTGCGCAGTCCAGACGGATTGCCGGCCATCGGGATGGATGACACGCACCGGCGCCTCGGGCGTGAGCCACGCGAAAGCAGGCCAGTCGTGCAAGTGCGACCAGGGCTGGCGGATATCACGCCACAGCACGCGCAGATCGACTCCCAGAAAACGGGCTTCAGAAGAAAAAGAGGGCATCGCTTTTCAGGGATTGCGGACTACCGGCTCCACGCTGGAGCCGGTGCGGAAGGAATACCACGGAGCTCCATCACGGGCGCGTGCGGTCAGATCGACGCTGCGCGATACACGCAGCCAGGTGCCGTCCGGCATGGGAACCCGGGCCTCCATGCGGATTCGCCGGACCGAGGAACTATCGAGGAAAGCGCCGTCGAGCGCACTCGTGTCCACCCCCGGTTCGCCAACGTCTCGCTTGGCGGCAATGGCACTGGCTGCGGCTGCGTTTCCGCCAGCCAGCACCGTCAGGACTTCGACGGGAGCAGCCAAGGGGTTCACCAGCCCTCGGCCTCGCAGGTCGGCAGTGACGAGGGGAAAAAGTCTAGCATAGAGGCCATAGTCGATCCCGGGGACCTTGAGCAGGTCTTCCTCGGCTTCGAAACGCTCCTGCAGCCCTGACGGGGCGCGCTGCTCGCGGACTTGCACGGTGGCCTGCGCCAGTGCATCCGCCTGCCCGGCAGGTACCCCGCCCGCGATGGCATACATCCTGGCCAGCAGAGGCACCGGAGCACTGTTGATGTCGATGAGTCCGTTCAGCGGCATGGCCCGCACCTGCATGGCGACGCCTCCGTACCGGATTTCCGACTGCAGCATGCGATTGATGGGCACGTTGTTGGCGACGATGGCCTGCAGGGCCAGCTGGATGGCCGCATCGCCCAGGGCCTGCGCCTGAACGTTCTGCCGGGCCAGCGCCATCATGCGGGCCTCTTCGCGAATGGTGCGCGTAACTCCGGTAACAATGATGCTGAGGGATGCGACGATCCACAGCACCGCGATCAGGGCCATGCCGCCGGAAGGCCGCCGGGAACGGTACTGAAGCGCACAGGTCATCGGCTGCCTCCGAAGACCGCGCCACCGATGGAAGGATCGCTGCTGGGCAGCGTCCGCATGGGTACCACGATCTCAGGCCACGCATCGGTGGCGGTGCGGATAAGCACCGACACACGCTGGGGAAGGCGGTCGGCGATCGTCCAGGGAGCGCCCCACTGCGGTGGCTCCGGCGACGCATCCTCGTAGCGGAGTTCGAATCCGGAGATGGCAGGCACCAGCACATAGCTCTCGGCCCGCCCCCAATCGGGCAAGGCGGGCGAATCCACGAAGGGAAGGTATCGGAGCACCAGCGACTGGCCTGCAGGTCCATCCTCCAGCCCCAACCGCAAGAAGAAACGCCCTCCCACACCATAGCGGGCGGGCATGACACCGACCCACGCCATTTCCCGCGGCCCGCCGAAGAAATAGTACGGGCTTTCATTGAAGTTGGTGATCCCCGGACGCTTGCGCAGGGATATCCGTCCGAGCACCGAGCGCAGGAAGCCATCGGTGGTCCGCAGGTCATCCACCTTGCGCAGGCGGGCGTCCACGCGCTCTTCCGTCTGCGCCGTGGTGCGCAGAGCGGAGGCCATGGCCAGCATGACCAGCGACAGCAGGGAGATCACGACGAGCAGTTCCACGAGGGTGAACCCCCGGCCCCGCTCGCGGCTTCGGCAGATCCGTTCCATCAGCCGCGCCCCGGTTCCGGTAGCCTGCGTTGCGGGCGCAGGGTGCTGAGTTCAAACGTACGGGTGCGGGTGCCATCCGACCAGGAGATGACGATGCTTACCTCGTGCAAAGGAGGGACGGTCGGCCCCTTGACGTCGGTGGGATAGGGTGCGCTGGCGATGCGCCACTGGTATCCGGCCGATTCGCCGGACTGGTTCCAGCCCTGTTCCGGCACGGCATCGCGCAGGACCAGGAGCGACTGGGCCAGGACCACGGCACGCTGGTAGCGGTCCACGTCCGCGACGCTGCGGGCCGAGCCGCCCATGGCGCGATAGAGCATGCCCATGGCAAGCGCCATGATGGCGAACGCCACCAGCAATTCCAGCAGGGTGAGACCCTGCTGGCCGCGACGCCTGGGCCCGGTCATCGGGTCAGCGCCTCTTGCGTCACCCGGCCGGAAAGCCAGTCCACCCGCAGGCGCGTGCCCACGCCGGGTGCCCGGAGGATCTCGATGCTGCCGCCCGTGGCGCCTCCACTGGGCAAGAAACGGATGGATGCCCGGTTTTGCGGATCCAGTTCGGAGTTGGCCACGATGGCACGCAGCTGCAGCGGCTCGGGCAAGGGCTTCATGGCGGCGCCCACTCCGTAGAGGCGGTTGCGGAGATCGACCGAAAAGCGCACCTCGCGGCCTTCGGCCATGGCCTGGAAGCGGGCGGAACGCATCTGGCTGGACATGGTGCGGACCGCGTCGCGGTAGGACGAAGCTTCGCGCAGGCGTTCGAAGGCGAGCGGCGTGAGGCCCACCACGAGCGCCATGATGGCGAAGACGACAAGCAACTCAACCAGCGTGAAGCCGC
Organism: Paracidovorax avenae; assembly: GCA_003029925.1. Classification (GTDB taxonomy): domain Bacteria; phylum Pseudomonadota; class Gammaproteobacteria; order Burkholderiales; family Burkholderiaceae_C; genus Paracidovorax; species Paracidovorax avenae_A. The sequence continues at coordinate 4,648,115 of CP028296.1, forward strand.
GCTCGCGCCGCATGGCCAAACGGCAGGAAGCCGGAAACGTCAGGGCTTGTTGCGGATGTCGGCCGCTTCGCCTTCTCCGCCCGGTGCACCGTCCGCGCCCAGCGAGAGGATCTCGATGCCGCCGTTGGGACCGGGGCTGGCGTAGCGGTACGGGTGGCCCCACGGGTCCGTGGGTACGCCGCCCTTGAGGTAGGGGCCAGCCCAACCGTTCACGGAGCCAGGACGCGTGACCAGGGCATTCAGGCCTTCTTCCGTGGTGGGATAGCGGCCGACGTCGAGCTTGAAGAGTTCCAGCGACTTGTCCAGGTCGGCGATCTGCACGGCGGCCGTCTTGGCCTTGGCGCCACCGAGCTGGCCCAGCACGCGCGGGCCAACCAGGCCGGCGAGCAGCGTCAGGATGGCCAGCACGACCAGCAGTTCGATCAGGGTGAAGCCGCGGGAGGATTTGCGTTGCATGGGCGAGCCACAGGAGCGGCGGTCAAGGATGTGCGCCATGGAAGAGGACTCCTTGGACAAACGAAAATTATACGGCGAGGTCATTGATGGACAGGATCCCGAGAAGGATGGACACGATGATGGCGGCGATCAGCACGCCGAGCACCAGGATGAGCACGGGCTCGACCAGGGTGAGAAGGCGTTTGATACCGGTTTCGACCTCGCGGTTCAATATGTTGGACAGCTCGAGCATCATCTGGCCGACGCGTCCCGTCTCCTCACCCACCCGTATCAGGTTGATCGCGATGGGCTCGAAGATGCCGGTGGCGGTGATGGCCTGCACCACCTTGCCTCCCTCCTTCACGATGGGCGCCACCTTCGAGAGCGCCTGCTGGAGCACGGCGTTGTTCACCGTCTCGGTGGCGATGTGCAGGGCCGTGAGCATCGGCACACCGTTGCCGAGCAGCGTGCCCAGGGAACGGGAGAACAGCGTCAGCTGGTACTTCAGGGCCAGCGGCCCCATGAGGGGCATCTTCAGCAGGCGAGACTGCCACCACATCCGGCCGGCCGGGGAAGTGACCCAGCGGCGCACGAGCAGTCCGAGCCCCAGCACCGCGATGCCGATCAGGAGACCGTAGCGGGTGAAGGCATGGCCCAGGGCCATCACCAGCTGGGTCGGCAAGGGAAGCGCGTCGCCCATGTCGGTGAAGAGCTTCTCGAATTGCGGCACGACGAAGCCCAGCATGGCGATCAGCGACAGCACGGCCACGCCCAGCAGGATGGCCGGATAGATGGTGGCCGAGATGACGCTGTCCCGCAGGGCGCGCTGGCGCTCCATGTGGGCGACGAGCCGTTCGAGCACGGCGGACATCTGGCCGCTCGCCTCGCCGGAGCGGATCATGTTGATGTAGAAGTCGCCGAACAGGTCGCGGTGCTGCGCGAGCGCCCGGCTGAGGGGCGTGCCGCCCTTGACGGCATCGAGCACGCCCTGCAGCAGGACGGCCATGCTGGGCTTGTGGCTCATGTCGATGAGCACCCGCAGCGCGTTGTCGAGCGCCAGGCCGGCGCGCAGCATGATGGAGAGTTCCGACGTGAGTGCAAGCACGTCCGCCTGCTTGACGGGGCCCTTGCTGCCGCGCCCGCGGGGCGCAGGCACCACGCCAGCGGCAGCGGCGGTTGCGGCGACGCCTTTGCCTGCGCCGCGCGCGGAGGCCGCAGCGACCGGTGGCGCTCCCGCGGCATCGCTGATGCCCAGGGGCGTGAGACCCTGGTCGCGCAGTTGCTTGAGGACCTGCGCCTCGCTCAGCGCGGTCTGCCGGCCTTCGACGACCTTGCCGGATGCGGCGACGGCGCGCCAGGCGTAGTCAGGCATCGCCCTGGTCCTGCGTCACGCGGCTCAGTTCGTCCAGCGTGGTCACGCCCGCCGCCACCTTGCGCAGGCCGTCCTCGTAGAGGTTGAGCATGCCGCCCTGCGCCGCGAGCGCGTTGAGGGTATTGGCATCCTTGCCGTCGATGATCGCGCGGCGCATGGGTTCGTCCAGAACGAATAGCTCATGGATACCCGTGCGCCCCCGGTAGCCGGAGCCGCGGCAATGCTCGCAGCCGACGGCGCGATAGATCGCCTGACCGGACGTGCTGAAACGGTGCAGCCCCGTGGTGCGCCGGACCTCGTCGCCCGGTTCGTAGGGCTCCTTGCAGTGGCTGCACAGCGTGCGCACGAGCCGCTGGGCCAGCACGCCATTGACGGAAGAGGTGATCAGGTACCCCTCCACGCCCATGTCCTTCATCCGGATGACCGCACCCGCTGCCGTGTTGGTGTGCAAAGTGGAAAGCACCAGGTGGCCCGTGAGGGCGGACTGCACGGCGATCTGCGCGGTCTCACCGTCCCGCATTTCGCCGATCATGATGATGTCCGGATCCTGGCGCAGGATGGAGCGCAGCGCGTTGGCGAAGGTCAGGTTGATCTGCGGATGAACCTGAATCTGGTTGATGCCTTCCAGCTGGTATTCCACCGGGTCTTCCACGGTGATGATCTTGTTGGATTCCGCGTCGATCTTGGACAGGGCAGCATACAGCGTGGTGGTCTTGCCGGAGCCCGTGGGCCCGGTGACCAGCAGGATGCCGTGCGGCTTGGCCAGCAGCATGTTGAAGCGCTCGAGCGTGTCCTTCTCGAACCCCATGGTCTCCAGTTGCAGGCGCACGCTTGCACGGTCCAGCACCCGCATGACCACGCTTTCCCCGTGCACGGTGGGCACTGTAGAAACGCGCAGGTCGAGCTCGCGGCCCTTGACGCGTGTCTTGATGCGCCCGTCCTGGGGCAGGCGCCGCTCGGCGATGTCGAGGTGGGCCAGCAGCTTGACGCGCGAACTGACGGCGGCGCTCAGGCGCGGGGGCACCAGTTCGCCGAGCTGGATGACGCCATCCACCCGGTAGCGCACGTGCAGGCCGTCGTCGAAGGGCTCCAGGTGAATGTCCGAAGCGCGCAGGTCGATGACGCGGCCGATGATGGCATTGACCAGGCGGATGACGGGAGCCTCGCTGGCGAGATCCTTGAGGTGCTCGACGAAATCGCCGCCATCGGAGCCATCGCCGAATCCGTCGTCGCCCCCCTCTTCGTCCGCCTGCTCCACCGGCTCGGCCAGCGCTTTCTCGATATCGCTTTCAAGCGCCAGGCGCGGCACCACGGCCAGGCCGGTCGCCAGGTGCAGCGCCTTCACGACGAAGGCATCCTGCGGCACGGCCATGGCCACGTGCAGGCGACCGTCTTCGACCGACAGCGGATACACGCTGTTCGCGTGCAGGAACTCCGGCAGCAGACCTTCCACTTCCGGCATCATGGACGGAAAGTCGTTGGCGGCGATGAGTGGAATGTCCAGCTGGCGCGAGAGCGCCTGGATCACGTCGATTTCGGACACCAGGCCGAGCCGCACGAGTACGCGGCCCAGCAGCCCACCCATTTCCTGCTGCGCCGAAAGGGCGCGTTCGAGATCCCGCGCACTCAGCTTGCCCGACTGCACCAGCAACTCGCCCAGCAGGGGGCGCTGCACGGCGACGGCATCGACGGTCGGCTCTGTACGGTCGGGAAGGATGGTGGTGGTCATGAACGTGAGGAAGACGCCCTGGATGCGGGGCAGATCCCGGCAAGGCAGGGCAACCGGGATCGAAGCCCTCAAGTGTAGCCGGCCGTGTCGGGCATGCCGCGCGCCTCCTGCCGCGGTGGCTTACAGTCGCAGGCCACGCGCCCACACCCCGAACGCATGCAGCCCCAGCACCCGCCCCGACCGTCCCGATCGATCCTGCCGCGCGCCGCCATGGCCGCATCCGCTGCCGCCGTGCTCCTGGCTGGAGTCTCGGGGGTCCGCCTCCTGCACCGCATGCAACCTGAGGCGCCATCGCCGCATGCGGCGCGCATGCTGCTGGCACCGATGATCGGAGTGCTGGAGCCGTGCATCTGGGGCTCCCCGCCCCTGTCCGGCCGTTTCGCCGAGATGCAGGGCCAGTGCCGCAGCGCGGAGGGTTCGGCAGCTGCGCTGGTGGAATCCACTTTGCGGACATTGCAGCCCGCGCCGCAAGCGGCCGGTCCCGTGGACCTGGGCTATACGCTGCCGGTACCCCTGCTCAAGCTGTTCCAGCCAGCGCAGGGTGGTGGCTGGCAGATCGACCAGGCGATCGTGGACCGCCTGGTGCGAACCCTCCGGGACACCCCCCGTCCGGCCATTCTGTATCTGTTCTCGACGCACTTCTCTTCCGAGGCCCCCATCGAGCCGGTCCTGGCGGCCGATCCTTCGAACATGGGGCAGACGCGCGACGGCCCGCTGGGCATGGACGATTACTACGACTCGAAGGTCTTCAACTGGTCCTTCGCCACCACGCGCAATGCGCTGACCGAGCGCAGAGTCGAGGCGGTCCGGGCCGTGGTGGACGCGGCGTGCCGGCTTCCCGAGAAAGACCGCGCGAAAATCCGCGGCATCACGCTTCTGGGCGAGCTGCACCATTTGTTTCCGAATTTTCAGGCCGGGATGGGATTCGGTGGTAGCTATAGGATCACCGATTACAGCCCGGCTTCCGTCGAGGGCTTCCGCCGCTACCTGCGCGCCGAATTCAGGAGCATCGCGCAATTCAACCGGGTGGTCGGCGCCGACTACGCCTCGTTCGACGAGGTGGTTCCCCCGTCGCGCGACATCCGGTCGGAGCCCCTGCGCCGCTTCACGGAACACATCGACGGATTCGCCCAGGGCACGCTGCCGGTGGCCGGCTGGGCGTATGTGCCTGGCAGCACGCCGGAGCATCCCGCCCGCATACATGTGTACCGCAATGGCGAACTGGTGGGGCAGACCACCGTGCACTGGGGACGGCAGGACGTGCTCGCGGCCAAGCCGGAATTCGGCGACGCGAACACCGGCTGGCGCCTGGACATGGATTTCCGAAGGATCCCGCCCGGCATGCACCGGCTGGACATTTTCCTGGAAGCCCGCCCTGGCCAGCTGACGCACCTGGGAACGCGCGAGATCGCCATCATGGACCGCTCGCAGTCCACGCCGAAGCCTATGCCGCAGCACGCCCTGCCGCCCGCGGTCCCGGCGTCGGACGCACGGGTGCAGGCAAGCATCGACTTCCCCGCGCAGGCATCGTCGTACTACTACAACCCGCTGGTCCCGCTATGGCATGCATTCCGCGCCCGCCAGGTCGTGGACTACCTGCGCTACTTCGACGGAATCGTGAAGCAGTCCTGCCTTTCCGACGTGCCGCGCTATACCCACCAGATCATCCCGTTCACCAATCCCGGCTGGGATGCCAACAAGTTCGCGATCCAGGACTCGCTGCATCCTGCGCGGACCGGCATCCGCCTGGGGGTGAGCCTGTACGGGGAGCCGACGTACGGCCGGCCCTATTTCGACTGGCTCGCCGCCAGCGGCACGGCCCATTACGGCGTCACCGAATTCCATCCGCTCAAGGCCATGGATGCCGCGGAGATGCGGCGCGTCCTGCAGGCCCATGCGGCGCACGGGGCGGAGTTCCTGTCCTTCTTCCTGGAGCCGCGCTGGAATGGCGAGCTGGTGCCGCGAGGGCACAACATCTTTTCCTTCGACCCGGACAACCGGCAGTTCGCCTCGGACCGGCTTTACGAGGCCGTGCGCGGGGCCTTCGCGCCCACGGCCCGGCCGTGAGCGCGACGGCACGGGAGCTTCAGGGAAAGACTTCCGCCTCGCGCAGGGCCGCGCCTTTGGCGTCCTTGGCGGACAGGCTGGGCTCCCCGTTAAAACGCCAGTCGATGCCGATCTCTGGATCGTTCCAGGCGATGCAGCGCTCGTGCTCGGGCGCGTAGTAGTCGGTGGTCTTGTAGAGGAAGTCCGCGCTCTCGCTGAGCACGACGAATCCGTGGGCGAAGCCCGGGGGCACCCACATCTGGCGCTGGTTCTCTTCGCTCAACTCCTCGCCGACCCATTGCCCGAAGGTGGGCGAACTCCTGCGCAGGTCCACGGCGACGTCGAAGACGGTGCCGCGCACGACACGCACGAGTTTCCCCTGGGGCTGGCGGATCTGGTAATGCAGGCCGCGCAGGACGCCGCGCGCACTGCGGCTGTGGTTGTCCTGTACGAAAGCGTGGCGGCTGCCGGTGGCTTCGTCGAAGGCGCGCTGGTTGAAACTCTCGAAGAAGAAACCGCGAGCGTCGCCGAACACCTTGGGCTCGAGGACGACGACGTCGGGAATGCGCGTGGGAAGGACGTTCATGGGAAAGCGTTGGATCGATGGCGCGGTCAGAAAGCGTTATGGGTGCCGATCAGCCGGCCAGCAGCCTGAGGAGGTAGGCGCCGTAGCCGCTCTTGGCGAGCGGCCTGGCGAGGCGCTCGAGCTGGTCGTCGTCGATGAGGCGATGCCGCCAGGCGATCTCCTCCGGACAGGCGATCTTGAGCCCCTGCCGATGCTCCAGGGTCGCGATGAACTGTCCGGCCTCGAGCAGGCTTTCGTGCGTTCCGGTATCGAGCCAGGCGTACCCGCGGCCCATGATCTCGACGTGCAGGGCTTCGCGCTCGAGGTAGAGGCGGTTGAGATCGGTGATTTCCAGTTCGCCGCGCGCGGAGGGCTTCAGGCTGGCGGCGCGCTCGACCACGTGCCGGTCGTAGAAGTAGAGCCCGGTGACGGCATAGCTGGACTTCGGGGCCTTGGGCTTTTCCTCGATGGAAAGCACCTTGCCCGTGGCGTCGAACTCGGCCACTCCGTAGCGTTCGGGATCCTGCACGTGGTAGGCGAACACGCTGGCGCCCTCCTCGCGCCCCATGGCGCTGCGCAGCAGATCCTCGAAATCATGGCCGTGGAAGATGTTGTCGCCCAGCACGAGCGCGCTGGGCTGGCCATCCAGGAATTTCTCCCCGATCAGGAAGGCCTGCGCCAGACCGTCGGGACTGGGCTGCACGGCATAGCTCAGACGGATGCCCCACTGGCTTCCATCGCCCAGCAGTTGCTCGAACCGTGGAGTGTCCTGCGGCGTGCTGATGACGAGGATGTCGCGGATGCCCGCCAGCATCAGGGTGCTCAGCGGGTAGTAGATCATCGGCTTGTCGTACACCGGAAGCAGTTGCTTGCTGATGGCGAGCGTGGCGGGGTGCAGGCGGGTGCCCGAACCTCCGGCCAGGATGATGCCCTTGCGTGCGGTCATGGTGTGTACGGGAAGTTTTTTGTTGGGGGTCTCAGAGGATTTCCGCGAGCATCCGCGCGATGCCCGCCTGCCAGTGCGGCAGGGCCAGGCCGAAGGTGGCCTGGAACCTGCGCGTATCGAGCCGTGAGTTGTGCGGCCGGACGGCGGGCGTGGGAAATGCGCTGGTGGGCACGGCGGCCACGTCGCGCGCGGCGATCTTCAGCGCAGGCTGGATGCGCTGCGCCTGCTCGAGCACGTAGCAGGCATAGGCATGCCAGTGGGTTTCCCCTGCGGCCACCAGGTGGTAGAGGCCCGCGTCGGCGGGCCGCTGCTGCAGGTGGCGGATTGCATGGGCCGTGGCGTCGGCCAGCAGGTCGGCGCCCGTGGGTGCGCCCCACTGGTCGTCGATGACGGTCAGCCGCTCGCGCTCCTGTGCCAGCCGCAGCATGGTCTTGGCGAAATTGCCGCCGCGGGCCCCATAGACCCAGCTCGTGCGCAGGATGAGGTGCCGTGCGCCGCTCGCCTGGATCCGTTGCTCGCCTTCGAGCTTGGTGCGGCCATAGACCGACAGCGGCGCCGGCACGTCGTCTTCCGTCCAGGGGCGGGAGCCACTGCCGTCGAACACGTAGTCGGTGCTGTAGTGCACCAGCCATGCACCCAGGCGGGCGGCCTCCTCGGCCAGCACGCCTGGCGTGGTCGCGTTGAGGGTGCGGGCCAGGTCCGGCTCGCTTTCGGCCTTGTCCACAGCGGTGTGGGCCGCGGCATTGACGATGACGTCGGGCCGCAGGGCGCGCACGGTGCCGGCGATGTCGTGGGGCCGGGAGAAATCCCCGCAGTGCGAGGTGCTGTCGAAATCGAGGGCCGTGACCGTGCCCAGGACGGACAGGCTGCGCTGCAGTTCCCAGCCGACCTGCCCGCCCTTGCCGAAAAGAAGGATGTTCATGCGGTAGCGGCGTCCTGCACGGCGGGCTTGCGGTACTGGCGATCGATCCACTCGCGGTAGGCGCCGCTGGTCACGGCATCCACCCATTCGCCATGCGCGAGGTACCACTCCACGGTCTTGCGGATCCCGGTCTCGAAGGTCTCGGCGGGCTTCCACCCAAGTTCACGCTCGATCTTGCGGGCGTCGATGGCATAGCGGCGGTCGTGGCCCGGCCGGTCCTTCACGTACGCGATCTGGCTTTCATAGCGCTCGCCATCGGCACGCGGACGCAGCTCGTCGAGCAGGGCGCAGATGGTCTTCACGATCTCGATGTTGGGCTTTTCGTTCCAGCCGCCCACGTTGTAGGTCTCCCCGGGGCGGCCGGCCTGCAGCACGCGGCGGATGGCGCTGCAGTGGTCGCGCACATAGAGCCAGTCGCGAATCTGCATGCCATCGCCATACACGGGCAGCGGTTTGCCGGCCAGTGCGTTGACGATCATCAGCGGGATCAGCTTCTCGGGGAAGTGGAAGGGGCCGTAGTTGTTGCTGCAGTTGGTGGTCAGCACCGGCAGCCCGTAGGTGTGGTGCCAGGCCCGGACGAGGTGGTCGCTGGCGGCCTTGCTGGCGGAGTACGGACTGTTGGGCTCGTAGGAATGGGTTTCGGCGAAGGCCGGGGCCTCGGGCGCCAGGGTGCCGTAGACCTCGTCGGTGGAGACGTGCAGGAACCGGAAAGCGGCGCGCTCATCACCGGACAGGGCCTGCCAGTACTCGCGGACGGCTTCGAGCAGGCGGAAGGTGCCGACCACGTTGGTCTGGATGAAGTCTTCCGGGCCGTGGATGGAGCGGTCCACATGCGATTCGGCCGCGAAATTCAGGATGGCCCGCGGCCGGTGCTCGGCCAGCAGCCGGGAGAGCAGCTCCCGGTCGCCGATGTCCCCCTGGACGAACAGGTGGCGCGCATCGCCCTGCAGCGACGCGAGGTTCTGCAGATTGCCTGCGTAGGTGAGCTTGTCGAGGTTGACGAGGGGCTCATCGCCGCAGGCCAGCCAGTCGAGGACGAAGTTGGCGCCGATGAAACCCGCGCCGCCGGTGACCAGAATCATGGATCGTTTGAGCAAAGACGCCTTGCGGCCGAACGCGGGATTATCCCATCGCGTTACAAACGGCCGTAACGAAGCGCACGAGACGCGCAGCGGAGCCGGAGGATGGCCTTCATCAAGACCCCGCATGATGCACTGCAACAGGACGCGGAAGCTGCGGCAGGTTAGAGTGGACCGGCAAGGAGCGGGGAACATGGGCCGGGCCGCCACACGCGGCCAGCAAGAGCACGTCAACAACTATCCCCCGCCGAAGGCACAAGGGAGGCACCGATGGCAAAGAAAGCGCCGCGGCGTACCGCGGAGCGCATCCTGGAGACAACGCTGGAGCTGTTCAACCGCTTCGGTGAACCCAATGTGTCCACCACGGCCATTTCGGCGGAGCTGCGCATCAGCCCGGGCAACCTCTACTACCACTATCCGGCCAAGGACGAACTGGTCACGGCGCTCTATGCACGCTATGAAGCGGAGTTATCCGAGCTGCTGGAGTCGGCCGCCGGGGTGCGCGATGTGGAGGATGCCCGGCTGTTGCTGCATGCGGTCCTCGAGCGCATCTGGCAGTACCGGTTCCTCTACCGGGACCTCAACGACCTGATGTCGCGCAACCGGCATGTGGAGACGCATTTCCGGGAGCTGCTGGCGCGCAAGGCCGGCGCCGTGCGTGCCATGCTGCGGGGCATGGAGCAGGCGGGATCGCTGCGGTTCGGCCCGAGGGAACTCGACACCGTGGCCGACAATCTGATGGTCGCCGTCACGTACTGGCTGAGCTTCGAATACGTCCGCGATCCGCGCCACGCGCTGGAGCCCTCCAATGCGCAGACCATGCTGCTGCGCGGGGCCCAGCATGTGCTCGGACTGCTGGGGCCCTACCTGGCCGACGACCAGCGCCTGCATCTCCAGGCCCTGGACGACAGCCACGAGCCGGCCGACGCCGCCTGACACGGCCCCTTTTTTCCGCACGAACGCAGGACCCTCGATGCCATCCTGGACCCCCTTCCCCCACGCCGGCGAGTACGCTTTCACGACCGGCGACGTGCTGCGCGAATGGGAGCGGCTGCACCGGGGCGATGCGGAGCCCATCCCCCGGGACGCCGCGGCGCTCGAGGCCTGGACACTGTTCCACTGCGGAAACTTCGAGGAAGCCGCCCGGGTCGGGCTGGCGGCCGGCGGGGCGGGCATCACCGCCGCGAACAAGGCCACGATCGTCCATGCGGTCTACCTGGAGCCCAGCGAAAGCCGCCGGCTCGAGCTGCTCGGTGCGGCAGCGCAGCGTGCGCGGGTCCAGGCGGACGCGGAGCCCGGCAATCCGAACGCCTGGTTCTGGCACGCCTATGCCCTCGGCCGGTACAGCCAGGGCATCAGCGTGGCCAAGGCGCTGGCGCTCGGCCTCACACGCCAGGTGCGGACGGCGCTGGACCGCACGATCGCGCTGAGCGAACGCCACGCCGATGCGCGGCTGGCCCTGGCCGTGTTCCATGCCGAGGTGATCGACAAGGTCGGGGAGATGGTGGGCAGCATCACCCACGGCGCGCGCCGCGAGGAAAGCCTGCGCCTCTTCGCGGAATCCTTCGCCCTGAACCCCCACTCCGTGATCGGGCGCATCGAGCACGCCAATGCGCTCCTGATGCTGGACGGAGCGAAGCAGGAAGACCTGGCCACGAAGCTCTACGAGGAAGCGGCAGGCACCGAGGCCGCCGACGCGGCGGAACGGCTGGCCGTGGAGCTGGCGCGGCTGGAGCTTGCCGAAGGCTAGCGGAACCGCTCCGCCGCGATGGCGAGCAATCCCTCGAAGATCAGGTTTTCGATCAGATCGAACGGCCGTGTCATGCTGGGCGCCATTTTCCAGCCGGCCCCCCCGGTCATCATGCACGCGGGCTCTTCGCCGCAGTGCTGGATGACGTGCTGCACCATGCGCTCGACGGCGCCGGCGATGGCGTAGGTGCCGCCACTGGTGAGTGCATCGCTGGTGTTGGTGGGAAACAGCTTCACCTCGCCAGTGGGAACGTGCAGTCCCGCGGTGCCGGATTCCAGGGCCCGCAGCATGATGCCGTGCCCCGGCAGGATGAGGCCTCCCAGGAAGCGGCCTTCGGCATCGATGGCTTCCACGGTCACCGCCGTTCCGACCATCACCACCACCAGGGGCCGTGCGGCGCCCTGCCGCAGCAGCCGGTGGCGCGCGCCGATCATGGCCACCCAGCGGTCCGAGCCCAGGCGCGTGGGATGGTCGTAGCCGTTGACGAGCCCCGCTTCCTGCGCGGAGGGCACGACCCAGTGGGAAGGCACGTCCCACCACTCCATCTGCTCCATGACGCGCCGGCGCACGGCGTCGCCGGCCACGACGCAGCCGAGCATGCGCGTGGGCGCGGGCAGCCCGGCCCAGGCGCTGTCCGCGAGGCGCTCGATGTGGTCGAGGAATTCGGCGCCATGGGCCAGCACGGCGGCGCCCGGCTCGGGGGCGTCATACATCGCCCATTTCAGGCGGGTGTTGCCGACATCGATGGCCAGAAAAGTCATGCGGCGGATTATCACGAGTTTTACAAAGGTGGCTGTTCCGTGCGGCACACCCTGGTCCGGTCCGCCCGGCCCCACGGCCGGGCTCGGGCCGATGTCCGACAGGGCCGCCGCGCTCCCAGGCGCTAAAGTGTTCCGGGTCGGCAACCAGCCGACCGTTCTTTCATCCAGAAAAAAGGAGCAATGCCATGGGACTTTTCAGCTTCGTCAAGGAAGCCGGGGAAAAGCTGTTCGGGGGCAAGGACGCGCATGCCGCGCCGGCCGCTGCGCCCGCCGCACCGAGCCAGGAGGAACTCAACGCCATCGCCGGCAAGGCGATCGAGACCTACATCGCCTCCCAGAACCTGGGCGTGCGCGATGTGCGGGTGACGTTCGCGGGCCCGGAGGGCAAGGTGACCGTGCAGGGCGAGGCGCCGACCCAGGCCGCCAAGGAGAAGGTCACGCTGTGCTGCGGCAATGTGTCCGGCGTGACGAGCGTGGACAACCAGATGGTCGTTCAGGCGCCCGAGCCCGAAGCGCAATACCACGACGTGGTGCGCGGCGACACGCTGTCGGCGATTGCCAAGAAGTACTACGGCGATGCCAACAAGTACCCCCGCATCTTCGAGGCCAACCAGCCCATGCTGACGCATCCCGACAAGATCTATCCGGGCCAGAAGCTGCGCATTCCGCCCCTGTGACGCGTGGCCCCGGCCGGCAGGCCGGGCGCTGGCGCACCGCCGGCATTCGACGGCAGGAATGCCCGGCGGTGATGGCCCTCGGCGGCCGTTCCCATCGTGCCTCCGATGGGGCACATTTGAGGCTGGCGGGCGCCGCCAGCCACCCACCGCCCTCGCTCCGACCATGTACCTGCCCGCCGCCTTCACCGAATCCCGGACGTCTGAACAGCACCGCCTCATCGAAAGCCATCCGCTGGGGATGCTGGTCACCCAGGGGGCACGGGGCCTGGATGCCAACCATCTCCCGTTCCTGCTGGATGCCGGCAAGGGGCCGCTCGGCACGCTGGCGGGCCATGTGGCGCGCGCCAATCCGGTATGGACGGAGGTGGTGGACGGGAGCGAGGTGCTGGCGGTGTTCCGCGGCGCCGAGGGGTACATCTCGCCCCAGTGGTATCCCGGCAAGGCAGAGCACCACCGGCACGTGCCCACGTGGAACTACGAAGCCGTCCATGTCCATGGACGCATGGCCGTGCGCGACGACAGTGCATTCGTGCGCGGGGTGGTCGCACGGCTCACGCGCCGGCACGAAGCCGGCATGGAGCGGCCCTGGAAGATGGGTGATGCGCCTGCCGACTACCTGGATGCGATGGTGCAGCAGATCGTGGGCATCGAGATCGCCATCACCCGCATGGAAGGCAAGCGCAAGCTCAGCCAGAACCGTGACGACCGCGACTTCGCCGGTGCGGTGCGATCGCTGCGCGAACGCGGGCAGGAGGCGCTGGCGGATGCCATGCTGGAGGCATCGCCTGCGCGCAAGCCGCTCTGAGAAGGATCAGCCCTGGCGCCAGGGCAGGCCGCGGAAGCGCCAGCCTCCCGTGCGGTTGCGGTGCCCCTCGGCATCCGCATCGCCTTCGAAGCCTTCGAGGATGTTGTAGGCCGTGAGCCCCAGCTCGGCCGCACGGCGGGCCGCCGCCACGGAGCGCACCCCGCTGCGGCACAGCAGCACGACCCGCCCGTCCGGAGGCACGGCGGCACGCAGGGCTTCGTCGAAGGCAGGATTGGGCGCCATGCCCGGATAGACCTTCCAGGGAATGGCGACGGCCCCCGGCACGAATCCCACCCAGTCGCGCTCCGCATCGGTGCGCACGTCCACCAGCACGGCCCGGCCGCCCTGCACCCACTGCCATGCGGTCTGGGGAGAGACATCGCCCGCGTAGCCTTCGGCAGGGAGGACCTCGGCGGCGGGGGAAGAAGAGGAAGGAGAGGATGTGGTCATGCCCGCATTCTGTGCCAGCCGGCCGGGCAGAGGCAACGCGGGCCTTCAGTCCCACTGCGGAGCGGGATCGTCGCGCAGACGGTCGCGCAGCGCCGCGTAGTCGGGCACCACGGTCGCCACCGTGTCCCAGAAGCGGGGGCTGTGGTCCATGTGGCGCAGGTGCGAGAGTTCGTGGGCGACCACGTAGTCGATGATGGCCGGCCGGTAGTGCAGCAGGCGCCAGTTCAGCCGGATGGAGCCGTCGGCGCGCGCGCTGCCCCAGCGGGTGTGGGCGCTCGACAGCCGCAGCGTGCGCCATTGCACGCCCAGGAGCGGAGCGAAATGGTCCAGCCGGGCCGTGAAATGGCGGCGCGCGTCGCGCATGAGCCAGGCCTGGACTGCGTCGCGCACCTGCTCCGGGGTGGCCGCACGGGGCAGGCCGACATGGAGGGCCAGGGCACCGTCCGGGCCGGGCACCAGCGCCCCGCCCTGCCCCCGGAAGCCGTGCGCCGGGTCCAGCACGATGGCGATCGGCTCGCCCATGTAGGGCAGCACGGCCCCGTCGCCCCAGGCGATGCGCGCATCTGCCTGGCGCCGCTGGCGCTCCTGGGCCTCGCCGAGCTTGCGCAGGATCCAGGCGGACTTCTCCCGCACGGACGCATCCACGTTGGCGAGCGAAACCCATCCGGGCGCGCGCACGGACAGCCCGTCCGCGCCCACGGTGAAACCGATGGTGCGCCTGCGGGAACGCTGCAGCGCGTAGGCGACCAGCACGTCGCCCAGCAGCAGTTCGCGGTTCGCCCGGGGGTGGCGGAATTCCACGGACCCGCGCAGCACGTTGCCGTCTCCGCCCGCTGCGGCCGGATCGGCCACGCTCCTTCGCGCGGCATCGGGAAGTACGCCGCGCGAAGGAGCCGGCGGAGCGGCACTGCCGTCCCCGCCGAAGAAATCCAGTGCGAGCTGCACCAGGCGCTGCATCACCGGTCCGTGCCGGAGGCTCCGTAGGCGTCCGGATCCAGTCGCCGCATCTCGCATTCGATCCATGCTTCGACCTCGGCCATGAGTTCGTCGGGCTTGCGCCCGGTGGAGGGTATGGGGTGGCCGATGGAGACATCCACCGTGCCGGGCCGCTTGACGAAGGCCTTGCGGGGCCAGACCTTGGCCGAGGTCACGGCCACCGGCACCACGGGCACGCCGGCCTCGATGGCAAGACGCGTGCCGCCGCTCTTGTAGTCGCCCGTCTGGCCGCGGTCGATGCGGGTGCCTTCCGGGAACATGATGACCCAGGTGCCGCGGGCCAGCAGGGCACGGCCCTGCTGCAGCACCTTGACGAAGGCGCGCGCACGCTGGTTGCGGTCGATGTGGATCATGTCCAGGCTGCCGATGGACCAGCCGAAGAACGGGATCTGCAGCAGCTCCTTCTTGAACACGTAGGCCAGGGGGCGCGGCATGATCGCCGGCATCAGAAAGGTTTCGTAGGTGGACTGGTGCTTGACCAGCAGCACCACGCCCTGCCCCGGGTCCTTCGGCAGGTGCTCCATGCCGGTGATGCGGGTGCGGATGCCCATGATCACGCGGGCCGCATCGGTGCTGAGCTTGAGCCAGGCACGCGCGATGCGGTAGCGCACCCGGGTGGGCGCGCCGAACAGCCGGGCCACGAGGATGGCGAGGGTGTAGGGCACCACGGTGAGGGCCATCCAGAGCAGATGGAGAACGGAACGGATGAAGGCCATGCGATGGATGGGAAGAAGGAAAGGAAAAATTCAGCGGGAGAGGCGGCTGGGGGCGGTCCGGTGCGCAACGCCGCGGGGGCTTGTCAGTCGCCGGCTGGCGGAGGACGCTCGCCCGCGGCCAGGAGCTGGTCCGCGAAATCCGCCAGGCTGGCATGGTGTTGCACGCCGGGTGGCCAGGGGCGGCTGCCTTCGGGCGGCGTGCCCACCGCATGGAGCCGCGCGCCGATGGCGGCCCCGGCCCACAGGTGCTCCGGGCAGTTGCCCACCACGAGGATCTCGCCGCCCTCCACGCCGTACCGCTCGCGGATCTGCTCCATCAGCCCCGGCGCCGGCTTGCGGCAGGCACACCCCTCGTCGGGCGCATGGGGGCAGTAGAACACCGCCTCGATGCGCCCGCCAGCGGCGGCCAGCACCCGGTGCATGCGCGCATGGATGGCATTGAGCGCCAGCACGTCGAAGAGGCCGCGCCCCAGCCCGGGCTGGTTGGTTGCCACGGCCAGGCGCCATCCCGCGTGGGTGAGGCGCGCCACGGCCTCGGGCACGCCCGGCACGGGCACCCATTCCTCTGGCACGGAGATGAATTCCTCGCCGGACGCATTGAGCGTGCCGTCGCGGTCGAGAATGGCGAGTTTCATGCGCGCGATTATGGAAGATGCGGCGCGCCGGGCACCGTGCCGCCGGTCGGCGGCGCATCCCAGCCGGTGGCGTAGAGGCCGCCGAACCGCCCCCGCGCCCAGCGCAGGCGCACCGCCTGCCCCGGTTTCCAGGCAGCGGCGGGGTCATCGGGCAAGGTGGCCTGCCGCAACAGGGGGCCTGCGGCGCCACCGGTCTCCGGCTGCCAGCGCAGCACGACCTGCGTTCCGCCCGGGCCGCGCAGGCTGGCCGGCTGCGGCCGGCTGCCCGCCACGACCACGCTGGCATCCGGCAGGGGCTGCAGCAGCCGGGCGTCCCAGTGCCGCAGCGCCAGGGCCACGGCCCCTCCGGCGCAGGCCAGCACCCATGCGCCGATGGCGGCGTGCCGTGCGGCCTGCCGGCCCCACCGCCGGGCCATCCAGCGCAGCAGCACCCCGGCGACGGCCAC
>CP028296.1:4665902-4677682 GCA_003029925.1 Paracidovorax avenae
ACCCCGGCGACGGCCACTGCCGCGGCCCCCATGCCGAGAAAGGCCAGGCCCGCGCCGGGCGCCCGCGTGCCGTCGAACGGTGCCAGCGCCCAGACGGCCGGCCCGGGCCAGCGGTCGTCGTGCCATTGCAGCAGCCAGCGCAGCCCGACGAGCGCCGCGGGCGGTGCGAACAGCCACCACGCGGTGCGGGTGGAGCCATCGGCAGCGCCGCGCACGGGCATGGCCGGCTCGCCCATGCAGGTTCAGGCCACGGCCAGGCGGGAGAGATCGGCCACGCGGTTCATCGCCACGTGCAGGCTCTGCAGCAGGCCCTGGCGGTTCAGGCGCAGGTCCAGCTCCTCGGCGTTGACCATCACGTCGTCGAAGAACGCATCCACGGGCGCGCGCAGCACGGCCAGTGTCTGCAGGCTGGCCGTGTAGTCGCCCGCGGCGAAGAGCGCATCGGCCTCGGGCACGAAACGCTGCAGGGCCGCATACAGGTCCTTCTCGGCCTGCTCCCGCAGCAGGTCGGGATTGACGTGCGCATCCACGTCGCCGGCCTTCTTCAGGATGTTGGTGACGCGCTTGTTGGCCGCGGCGAGCGCCGGGGCCTCGGGCAGCGCAGCGAAGGCGCGCACGGCGGCGAGCTGCTTCGCCACCAGGGCCAGGCGCTGCGGGCGCAGGGCCAGCACGGCATCGACTTCCTGGGCGCTGTAGCCCTGCTCGCGCAGGCTGCCGGCGAGGCGGTCGTAGATGAAGTCGGCCAGCGGCGCGGTCGGGTCCTGGATCTTGTCGCCGAAGGCGGGCAGCGCGCTGTGCAGCAGGGTTTCCAGGTCGAGTGGGAGCTCTTTCTCGACCAGCATGCGGATCACGCCCAGTGCGTGGCGGCGCAGGGCGAACGGATCGCGGTCGCCCGTGGGCAGGTTGCCGATGCCGAACATGCCCACCAGGGTCTCGAGCTTGTCGGCCAGCGCCACCACCACGCCCGCGTCGCCGCGCGGCAGGGTGTCGCCCGCGAAGCGGGGCTTGTAGTGGTCCTCGATGGCATCGGCCACTTCGGCGGGCAGGCCGTCGGCCTGGGCGTAGTAGCGGCCCATGGTGCCCTGCAGTTCAGGGAATTCGCCCACCATGTCGGTGACGAGGTCGGCCTTGGCGAGCTGCGCGGCCTGGTCGGCATGGCGGGCCAGCTCCACGTCGCCGATCTGCTGGGCGATGGCCCGGGCAATGGCGCGCACGCGCTCCACGCGCTCGCCCTGGGTGCCCAGCTGGTTGTGATAGACCACCCTGGCCAGCGAGGCCACGCGGGATTCGAGCGTCTTCTTGCGGTCCTGATCGAAGAAGAACTTGGCATCGGCCAGGCGCGGGCGCACCACGCGCTCGTTGCCGCCCACCACGGCGCTCGCGTCGTCGGGGCGGATGTTGCTGACCACCAGGAAGCGGTGCGTGAGACGGCCTTCGGCATCGAGCAGCGGGAAGTACTTCTGGTTGGCCTTCATCGTGAGGATGAGGCATTCCTGCGGCACGTCGAGGAACTGCTTCTCGAACTCGCACACCAGCACATTGGGCCGTTCGACCAGCGCCGTGACCTCGTCGAGCAGCGCATCGTCTTCGATGGGCCGCACGCCGCCGCCCACGCGCTCGGCAGCCGCCTGCAGTTGGCGGGCGATCTCGGCGCGGCGATCGGCGAATGCGGCGATGACTGCGCCCTCCTCGGCCAGTTGCTGCGCGTAGGTGTCGGCGCTGCGGATGACCACCGGGTCCACGGCCGCCTCGAAGCGGTGGCCGTGGGTGGCATTGCCGGCCGTGAGGCCCAGCACCGAGACGGACAGCAGCACCTCGGTGCCGTGCAGCGCCACGAGGCCGTGCGCGGGGCGCACGAAACTCACGCTGGTCCAGCCCGGCTGTTCGCAGCCCGAGGAGAGCTGGTAGCGCATCACCTTGGGGATGGGCAGTTTCGCCACGGATTCCTGCAGGGCCTTCTGCAGCCCTTCGGACAGGGTCGCGCCGCGCACGGTGCTGTCCAGGAACAGGGCCTCGGCCTTGCCGTCGGGCGCACGGCGCAGGCCGGGCACGGCAGACGCGTCGGCGCCCAGGGCAGCGAGCTTCTTGAGCAGCGCGGGCGTGGCATTGCCGGATGCGTCCAGGCCCACCGTGACGGGCATGAGCTTCTGCGAGACGGCCTTGTCGGCTGCCTGCGGTGCGACTTCGGTGATGTGGGCGGCCAGGCGCCGGGGCGAGGCATAGGCCGTCAGGCGCGATGCGGCGGAGGCGAGGCCCTGGGCCTGCAATTGCGCGAGCAGCACGCCGGCGAAGGCGTCGCCGAGCTTCTGCAGGGCCTTCGGGGGCAGCTCTTCGACGAACAGTTCAACGAGAAGATTCGGATGGGTCATGGTGGTGTCTCTCGGTCCGCGGTGCCGGCGCCCTCAGGCGGCGTCCTTCTTCTGCGATGGCTGCTGTCCGGCCTTGGCGATGTCGGCCAGCACTTCGTCGGCCCAGGCACGGGGCGCCATGGGGAAGCCCAGGCGCGCGCGGCTGTCCAGGTAGCTGCGGGCCACGGCGCGCGCGAGGTTGCGGATGCGGCCGATGTAGGCGGCGCGCTCGGTCACGGAAATGGCGCCGCGCGCATCCAGCAGGTTGAAGCTGTGCGCGGCCTTGAGCACCTGCTCGTAGGCGGGCAGCGCGAGCTGCTGGCCCATGAGGTATTGCGCCTGCTTCTCGTGCGCCGCGAAGGCGGTGAAGAGGAAGTCGGCGTCGGAATGCTCGAAGTTGTAGGTGGACTGCTCCACCTCGTTCTGGTGATAGACGTCGCCGTACTTGAGGGTATCGGTCCAGGCGAGGTTATAGACGTTGTCCACGCCCTGCAGGTACATGGCCAGGCGCTCCAGGCCGTAGGTGATCTCGCCCGTGGCCGGCTTGCAGTCGATGCCGCCCACCTGCTGGAAATAGGTGAACTGCGTCACCTCCATGCCATTGAGCCAGACCTCCCAGCCCAGGCCCCAGGCGCCGAGCGTGGGGTTCTCCCAGTCGTCCTCGACGAACCGGATGTCGTTCTTCTTCAGGTCGAAGCCCAGCGCCTCGAGCGAGCCCAGGTACAGCTCCAGGATGTTGTCCGGCGCGGGCTTGAGCACCACCTGATACTGGTAGTAGTGCTGCAGGCGGTTCGGGTTCTCTCCGTAGCGGCCGTCCTTGGGCCGGCGGCTGGGCTGCACGTAGGCGGCCTTCCAGGGCTCCGGCCCCAGCGCGCGCAGGAAGGTCGCGGTGTGCGAGGTGCCCGCCCCCACTTCCATGTCGTAGGGCTGCAGGAGCGCGCAGCCCTGGGCGTCCCAGTACGACTGCAGCTTCAGGATGATTTGCTGGAAGGTCAACATGCGTGTGTGTCCTGGCGGCCGGGCGGCTGCAAGCCGTCTGCCCGGGCGCGCGGTCTTGGAGGATGGTCGCGCAGCGCGCGGAACCGGGGATTCTACGGGGCCGGGCTGCCACGCCTCCACCCCGGGTGGCGCCGCATTCGCCAGCATGCACGGCAGTGCGCGCCGCGGGATGCCGACGGCCTGGCATTTACAGCAGAGGGCCGCACGGATATATTCCGCAAGACGGAATTTGACACAGATTATCTCCAGGCCATCTCCTGGATTCCTGCGGAGGCTGCGGTGCCCGCACTTCCCTCGCCCCATCCATGCACAACGACTTTCCCGCCCCGAGGTGCGGTCACCCGGGGGCAGCCCCGACGATGACCGTGAAACGCACAGGCCTGCAGGCACTGGCCCTTGCCCTGGCTGCCATTCCATTGGCCGCCGGCGCCTTCGATATCGCTCCGCACCACGTGGGCGACGCCCTTCCCACCGAACAGGCCCGGGCCATGCTGGCACGCCATGCCGCCCGGCCGCCGCAGCCCTGGCGCGAGCCGGACGCCAACCGGCTTCCCCCGGGGCCGGAGGGCGACGAGGTCCGCGAGGGCATCGATATCCTGCGCAACACCTCTTCGCGCGTCGGCCGGCTGGCACCGGACGCGTCAAAACGCCTGTCCTGGAACAGCCTGAACTGCGTGCATTGCCACCAGGCAGGTCCGTCGGGCCTACCGGGCACCAAGCCCTACGCGCTGCCGCTCGTGAATGCCGTCAACGACTATCCGAAGTTCGACATCAAGTCCGGGAAGATCATCTCGCTGGAGCAGCGCGTCATCGGCATGTTCGGCCCGGGCAGCATGCCCATCGGGCCGGACACGCCCGAACTGCGCTCCATCATGGCCTACCTGCGCTGGCTGGCGCAGGGGACGGTGCCGCATTCCGCCATGGAGCGAACGGGGTTGCTGCCCATGCCGCCCGTCGCGCGGGCGGCCGACCCGCAGCGTGGCGCGCGGCTGTTCGCCTCGCTGTGCAGCGCCTGCCACGGCGTGGACGCCACCGGCCAGCGGCGCCCGGACTTCGCCCAGGGTGGCGGCTACCTGTTTCCGCCGATCGCCGGCACGGACACCTACGACAACGCGGGCCACATGTTCGCGGTACCGCTGCTCGCGCGCTACATCCGCGCGTCGATGCCTTCAGGCACCTCCTACGAGCGGCCACGGCTCACCCCAGGCCAAGCACTCGACATCGCGGCCTTCCTGAACGACGACGCCACGCCCCGCCTGCAGAACCCGAACCGCCAACGCCTCTATCCGGATCCGGCCCTGCGGCCGCAGGGCTTCGCGATACCGGAGCATTTCCCCGGCCGGCCCCAGGCCTACCGCCGGGCGAAGTTCGGCCCGTTCCGCGACGTCAACGAGAACTACTGACCGTCCCAGCGCCGCAGCACCAGGCTGGCATTGGTGCCGCCGAAGCCGAAGCTGTTGGACAGCGCGGTGCGCAGCGGCGCCTCGCGCGTGGCGGTCACCAGGGGCATGCCTTCCACGGCGGGGTCGGGCGTCTCGACATTGGCGGAACCGGCGATGAAGCCCTTCTGCAGCATGATCAGGCAGTAGATCGCCTCCTGCACCCCGGTCGCGCCCAGCGAGTGGCCGGTGAGCGACTTGGTGGAGGAGAACGGCGGCACCGTGTCGCCGAAGACCGCGCGGATGGCGCGCAGTTCCGGCACGTCGCCCACGGGGGTGGAGGTGCCGTGGGTATTGATGTAGTCGATGGGCACGTCCAGGCCCTCGATGGCCTGGCGCATGCAAGCGATGGCTCCGTCGCCCGAAGGCGCGACCATGTCTGCGCCGTCGGACGTGGCACCGAAGCCGATCACCTCGCCGAGGATGGTGGCGCCGCGCGCCTGGGCATGCTCCAGGCTTTCGAGCACCACGGCGCCGCCGCCGCCCGACAGCACGAAACCGTCGCGGTTCGCGTCGTAGGCGCGGGAGGCTTTCTCGGGCGTGTCGTTGTACTTGCTGGACATCGCGCCCATGGCATCGAACAGCAGTCCCATGCCCCAGGTGACCTCTTCGCCGCCGCCGGCGAACATCACTTCCTGCATGCCCCAGGCGATCTGCTGGGCCGCCGCGCCGATGCAGTGCGCGGACGTGCTGCAGGCGGAGGTGATCGAATAGTTGATGCCCTTGATGCCGAAATTCGTCGAAAGGCAGGCCGAAACGGTCGAGCTCATGCAGCGCGTGACCTGGTAGGGCCCCACGCGGCGGATGCCCTTGGAGCGCAGGATGTCCGCGGACTCGATCTGGTTCTCGGGCGAGCCCCCGCCCGAACCCATGATGAGGCCGGTGCGCGGGTGCGAGACCTGGTCCGGCGCGAGGCCCGCCTGGGCGATGGCGTCCTCCAGGGCGATATGGGCGTAGGCCGCGGCATCACCCATGAAGCGCAGCTGCTTGCGGTCGATGCGCGCTTCCAGGTCGATGTCGGGCACGCCGGCCACCTGGCTGCGCATGCCCAGTTCGGTGAACTTCGGCATGGCACGGATGCCCGGGCGGCTCTCGCGCAGCGAGGCCTCCACGGTGGCGAGGTCGTTGCCGATGCAGGAAACGATGCCCGCGCCGGTGATGACGACACGCTTTCTCATGCTCATGCCCCCGCCTCCTCCCGCGCCGGCGCAGCCGCCGCGGCGTCTTCCTTCTTGAACAGGCCCACGCGCAGATCGGAGGCCACGTAGATTTCCTGGCCGTCGGCCAGGAGGCGCGCATCGCCGATCGCCATGACCAGCTTGCGCTTGATGACGCGCTTGATGTCGATCTCGTAGGTGACGAGCTTGACGTTGGGGCCCACCTCGCCGGTGAACTTGACCTCGCCCGCGCCCAGTGCGCGCCCCCGGCCCGGCAGTTGCAGCCAGGTCAGGTAGAAACCGATGAGCTGCCACATCGCGTCCAGGCCCAGGCAGCCCGGCATGACCGGATCGCCCTGGAAGTGGCAGTCGAAGAACCAGAGATCCGGCCGCACGTCCAGTTCGGCGCGAATCCTCCCCAGCCCGTGCGCGCCGCCGTCGGCGTCGATGTGCGTGATGCGGTCGAACATCAGCATGGGCGGCAGCGGGAGTCGTCCGCTGTCAGGGGTGAACAGCCTGCCTTCGCCCGAAGCGATCAGTTGTTCATAGGAAAAGGATTCAGCCATTGTCAGTCGTGCTCCAGGTCGGCGCGCAGCGCCGCGTTTCGTGTGCGCGGCCCTGGCATCGCCGAGGGTCGCGGATGCGCATTATCCAGTCTGCGGCGGGCGCAGCCACCACGCGGGGGCGACAGACCCCATGCGGCAATACCGCGCCGGCTTGACGCCGCGCAATAAAAAGGGCCGCACGCGGCGGCCCGGAGGGTCATCGTGCCCGGTGGCGCAAAGGCCGCCGGGCGCGCGGCCGAGCCGCTCAGTATTGCCAGAAGATGCGCTGCAGTTCCTGGCTGGTCTGGGGCTTGGTCAGGGCTACGGCCGCCAGGATGCGGGCCTTCTGGGGATTCAGGTCGTGCGCGACCACCCAGTCGTACTTGTCGTCGGGCTGCTCGGCGTTGCGCAGCACGAAACCGTCGGCCACGCGCGAGGAGCGCACGATCTGCACGCCCTTGCCACGCAGCTCCTGCAGGGCAGGCACCACGCGGTCGGCCACGGAACCGTTGCCCGTGCCGGCGTGGATCAGGGCCTTCACGCCCGAATTGCCCACGGCATCGATGGTCGATCGCGGCACGTTGCCGTAGGCATAGACGATGTCCACGGGCGCCAGGGTGGTGATGTCGTCGATGTTGAACTCCGACTGCATCGTGTGGCGCTTGACGGGGGCGCGGAACCAGTAGGTCTTGCCTTCCACCACCATGCCCAGCGGACCCCACTGGCTGCGGAACGCCTGGGTCTTGATGTTGACGCCCTTGGTCACGTCGCGGCCGCTCTGGATCTCGTCGCTCATGGTGACGAGCACGCCCTTGCCGGCCGACTCCTTGCTGGCGGCCACCGTGACGGCCTCCAGCAGGTTCAGCGCGCCGTCCGCGGACAGGGCCGTGCCCGGGCGCATGGAGCCGACGACGACGATGGGCTTGTTGGTGTGGACGACCAGGTTCAGGAAGTAGGCGGTCTCTTCCAGCGTGTCGGTGCCGTGGGTGACGACGATGCCGTCCACGTCGGCTTGCTTGGACAGCGCGGAAACGCGCTTGCCCAGCTGCAGCAGCTGGTCGTTGGTGAAGCTCTCGGAAGCGATCTGGAAGACCTGCTCGCCCTTCACCGCAGCCACGTTGGACAGCTCCGGCAGCCCAGCCAGCAGCTTGTCCACCGGCACCTTGGCCGCCGCATAGGAAGCGCTGTTGGTGGCCGTGGCGCCTGCGCCGGCGATGGTGCCGCCGGTGGCCAGCACCACGACGTTGGGCTTGGCAACCGGCTGCGTGGGCGCTGCGGACTGCGTCTGCGCGCCGGCCACGAGGCCCCAGGCAGCGAAGGCTGCGCCGGCCAGCAGGCGCTTGATATTCATTTGCGGGAACATGACTTGCTCATCTCCTTTGATTAATTGTTACAAGCCCGTTGTACGGGTGCCGTATGGTAGGAAGGAGGCAACACGGCAGTGGGGAATAATCCGGGGCTGGGTATGAATGAAATTCATACCCCTCCCGATCCGCCTCCCCAAGCCATGAACCTCCGGCAACTCGAAGTCTTCCAGGCCGTCATGCAGACGGGCAACATGAGCGCCGCCGCCCGGCTCGTCAGCATCACCCCGTCGGCCGTCAGCAAGACCATCGCCCATGCCGAGTTGCAACTCGGCTATCCGCTGTTCAACCGCGTGCGCGGAGCCCTGGTGCCCACGCCCGAGGCGCAGGCATTGTTCGCGGCATCGGCCCAGGTCCACCGCCAGCTCGACGAACTGCGCCGCACCGCCGTCAACCTGCGCCAGCCAGAGGGCGGCCAGGTTCGCGTGGGCGCCATCCCCTCGGTCACGCACACCTTCCTGCCCACGGTGCTGGAACTGCACGTGCGCGAATCCCCCCGCGTGAAGGTAGAGGTGCGCACGCTGCACCCCGACCAGATGGCCCAGGCGCTGCTGACCCGGGCGGTGGATTTCGCCCTGGGCTTCTATCCGCACCCCCACCCGCAGGTGTGCAGCGCCATCCTGGTCAGCGGCCCGCTCTCGATCGCGGTGGGCCGCGACATCTGGCAGCGGGCGGTGCGCGTGAGCCGCAACGACCCGATCTCGTTCCTGTCCAACACCCCGATGATCCAGTTGCTGGGCGACGACCCCATGCGCGCGCCCATGACCGAACTGGCCCGGGACCTGGGGGTGCACACCGAACTGGGCATCCAGGTGCAGACCTCGCAGCTGGCGGTGGAGCTGGTGCGGCGCGGACTGGGCTGGACGGTGGTGGATTTCCTCACGGCCGGCAACCTGGATCCGGCCACCGTGGTGGCGGTACCGCTGCGCCACCTTCCGCCCATTCCCCTGCATGCCTACCATGCCGAGCACCGCCCGCCGGACCGGCACGCGGCCCGGATGCTGGCGCGGCTGCCGGGGCTGCTGCACTCGGTGCTGGGGCGCGCGCCCTCGGCGGAGCCGCCGGTGCCATCCGGCAGCTGAGCCGGGGCGACGGCGGGCGGCCGTGGCCCCGTGCGACGGTATCAGCGTCCGCGGGAGCGCACCGCGAAGGCCGCGGCCACCACCAGTGCGCCCAGCAGCCACAGCGGCCACAACCCGGCCCGCGCCGCCCACCAGGCGAAGGGCGTGGGCGGCCCGTCCCGCCCCTCCACCTCGCCGCGCAGGATGCCGCGCTGCACCGAGGGCAGCCGCGCGGCCACCACGCCGCGGTGGTCGATCAGCGCGGTGGCACCGGTGTTGGTGGCGCGCACCATCGGCCGCTCGAACTCCAGCGCCCGCATGCGGCTGATCGCCAGATGCTGGTCGATGGCCACGGAATCGCCGAACCAGGCGATGTTGCTCACGTTGACGAACACCGTCGGGGCCGCGGCGCGGTCCGCGAAGCGCGCGGCCAGCTCTTCGCCGAACAGATCCTCGTAGCAGATGTTCGGCGCCAGGCGCTGCCCGGCCCAGGCAAAGGGCGCCTGGACCATGCCGCCCCGGTTGAAGTCCCCCAGAGGGATATTCATCAACTCGGTGAACCACCGGAAGAATGGCGGGACGAACTCCCCGAACGGCACGAGGTGGTGCTTGTCGTATTGGTAGGGCGCTGCCTGGCCCGGCGCGTAACCGACGACGGAATTCGTATAGCCCCGCTCCGGGTCGCCCAGCGGGATACCGATCAGCGCAGCCCGGCCGCCCTGCGGCCCGCTGCGGGTGAAACGCTCCGCGATGGACTCCAGGTAGCCCGGCACCAGTTGCTGGGGCAGCAGCGGGATGGCAGTCTCCGGCGCCACGACCAGGGCGGCATCCGCTTCGCGCAACGCGTCGCCGTACCAGCGCAGCGCCATGGGCACACCGCTGCCGGCCTGGAATTTCTCGTCCTGCGGGATATTGCCCTGCAGCAGCGCAACGGACAGCAGGGGGGGGGCTGTGGCCACCGGCGTGCCGCAGCGGTCCACCGCGCAGTGGCGCTGCGCGGCCAATCCTGCCCAGGCGCATGCCAGCGCCACGGCCACGGCCCAGCACCGGGGACGGCGCAGGTCCGCCACCCGCAGTTGCACGGCCAGCATCGCCAGCAAGGCGGCCACGGCGCCGATGCCATACACCCCCACCCAGCGCGCAAGCACCCGCAACGGGCCCTCGACGTGCGCATAGCCGCCGGCGCCCCAGGGAAAGCCGGTCCACCATACGCCGCGCGCCAATTCGGCCAGCAGCCAGAGCGCGGCGAAGGCGGCGGCCTGCCAGCCCCTGCGGCGCGGGAGGCGGTCGCGCAGATGCACGAACACCGCCGACGCGGCCGCGTAGTAGCTGCCCAGGAAGGCCGCCAGCGCCAGCACCGCCAGTGCCGCCAGCGGCGCCGCCAGCCCGCCGTAGGTGTGCATGGAAATGAACAGCCACCAGAAGGTGCCCGCGAGCCAGGCCGTGGCGAAGGCGGCGCCGAGACCGGCCCCCTGCCCTGCCCCGCGTGCCGACCGCAGGACGCGCGCGAAAGCCGCCAGAGAGGCGATCTGCAGCCACCAGAGCGGCTCGCCGCCCCAGGGCCAGGCGATGGAAGCCGCCTGCGCCAGCCCGGCCAGCACGGCAGCCATCCACAGGAGCGCCGCGGGCGCACTCGGGCGCCCGGTGCCATAGGCTTGCAGCAGCATGGTCAGCCGGCGTCCGGTCCGCCGCCCGGGGGCTGCGGCGACACCTTGAACCAGCGTACCGCGCCGCCCTTGGTATGCAGCACCACGAAGCGCAGGCCGCCGAGGTCCAGCGATTCGCCGCGGCGCGGCGAATGGCCCAGCTCGTGCGCGATCAGGCCGCCGATGGTCTCGAACTCCTCGTCCCGGTCGGAGCCCTCGAGGGCGGGCAGGTCGAACGCCTCGGCCACGCGCTCCACGGGCGTGTCGCCGCTCACGCGGTAGGTCCGGTCCGCCAGGGCGAAAATGTCGCCCTCGTCCTCGGGGATGTCGAATTCGTCCTCGATCTCTCCCACGATCTGCTCGAGCACGTCCTCGATGGTGACCAGCCCGGCCACCCGGCCGAACTCGTCGATCACCACCGCCATGTGGATGCGGTTGGCACGGAACTCGCGCAGCAGGTCGTTCAGGCCCTTGCTTTCGGGAACGTACACCACGGAGCGCAGCAGCGCCCGGAGGTTCAGCTCTGGAGCCCGCTGCAGCTTGAGCAGGTCCTTTGCCATGAGGATGCCGATGATGTTGTCACGCTCCCCCTGGTACACCGGGAACCGCGAATGGGCGGTGTCGATCACCTGGTGCAGCAGCGCCTCGAACGGTTGTTCGATGTCGATCAGGTCCATGCGCGGCGCGGGCACCATCACGTCGCTGGCCGTCATTTCGGCCATGCGCAGGACGCGTTCGAGCATCACGCGCGCATCGGCATTGATGACGTCGTTGTCCTCCGCCTCGGCCAGGGTGGCGATCAGTTCATCCTTGGAATCCGGGCCGGGATGGATGAATTCGATGAAGCGCTGCAGGAGCGTGCGCTTGTCTTCGCGGTCGGAGGGGCGCGCAGGGTGGGGGTCGGACACGGTCTCGGGGCGCAGGACGTGCGGTGGTTGTCAGGCCTGCAAGGATAGCGGATGCACGCGACGCCCCCCGCTGGCGTGCCGCGGGCCGGCCTTCACACCCTGACACAAATTCGCCCGGCGCAGCCCGGCCGCTGCGGGCTGCCGCTTCCTATCATGCCGCTTTCCGGGGCGGCGCCGGCGCGATGTACGGCGGTAGCCGGCAGCCCCTGTGCACAGGCAATACGACAGGGGAACAGCAGCATGGGAGGCATGGCGGCGGCGAGGCAGGCGGACGAGATAGGGCACGTGTCGGTGTGGTCGAGGCTGGCGCGTG
>CP028296.1:4678992-4679556 GCA_003029925.1 Paracidovorax avenae
GGCCGGCTTCGCGTGCCACTACGCCTGGGAGGATGCGGCGCAGGCCAGCGGCCCCGAGCGGCAGGACGGCGCCCGGGGGCCCGATGGCCGGCCCCTGCGCGACCGCCGGGTGGTGCGGCACTGGGTGGAGGACGGCGA
Source organism: Paracidovorax avenae (assembly GCA_003029925.1). GTDB lineage: Bacteria > Pseudomonadota > Gammaproteobacteria > Burkholderiales > Burkholderiaceae_C > Paracidovorax > Paracidovorax avenae_A. The sequence goes on from CP028296.1 coordinate 4,679,131, forward strand.
GAGCTACGCCATCGCCTATGGCTTCGATGGTGGCTCCGATGGCGGCTCCACCAGCGAGGCCGGCGGCTGGACAAGCGCGGCCGACCAGCTCGGGCGCGAGGAGCGCTGGCGGTGGGACCGCTGGCACAACCTCACGGCCTACACCAACGCGCTGGGCGCCACGTGGCGGCTCGCGTGGAACGAGCGGCGCGAGCTGCTGTCGTGCACGCGGCCCTCGGGGGCGAGCACCACCTTCCAATACGACGACAACGGCATGCAGACGGGCGTGGTGGACCCGCTGGGGCGGCTCACGCGCACGCTCTGGGACAGCCGGTGGTTCGAGCCGCTGCGCACCACGGGCCCGGATGGGGCCACGTGGCGCTACGAATACGACCGCCAGGGCCTGCTGGTGCAGGAGACGGCGCCCGATGGGGGGGTGACGCGCTA
>CP028296.1:4680033-4680641 GCA_003029925.1 Paracidovorax avenae
GCGCCTGGACGGCACGCGGGTGGGGCTGGAATACGACGCGGACGGTCACGTGGTGGCGGTGGTGCACCACCCGGCGCGGGGCGACGACGTGTTCCATGAGCTGGAGACACAGGCGCAGGACGGCACACTGCGCGAGGGGCCGGCAGGCCGGAACGCTCAGACACCGCGGCGCACGGAACTGCAGCGCGACGCGCTGGGGCGGCTGGTGCAAAAGCAGGTGGGCGCCAGCGTGCTGCGCTACCGCTACGACGCGGGCGGACGGCTGGTGGAGGCATCGCGCTGGCGGCGCCAGGCCGGGGAGCAGGCCGAATCCAAAGCCGGCACTGAAGCCGAAACGGACAACGCCCCCCTGGAGCTGCAGCACACGACGCGCTTCGAATACGACGTGCTGGGCCGCATCGTGGCCGAGCATGCACAGGATGCGGCGAGCGGGCAGGTGCACACGCTGCGGCACGAGCACGATGCGCTGGGCAACCGCACGCGCACGCAGCTGCCGGCCGTGGGCGCCGGCCGATCGGGACAGACGGGCCGGGCGGTGCTGCGGCGCAGCCTGAACTACCTGCACTACGGCTCGGGGCACCTGCACCAGATCAACCTGGGGCTGGCCG
>CP028296.1:4680741-4680976 GCA_003029925.1 Paracidovorax avenae
GCTCGGGGCACCTGCACCAGATCAACCTGGGGCTGGCCGAGGAATGGGCGCAGGAAGCATCGCCGCAAGCACCGCAGGGGTCGCTGTCGGGTGAAACGCTGCAGGCCAGCGGGCTGGGCGGGGGCCCGGACAGCGTGCTGCCCGAACCGGTGCGCGAAGTGCACCGGCTCATCGCCGACATCGAGCGCGACGCACTGCACCGGGAGGTGCTGCGCACGCAGGGCACGCTGTCCAC
>CP028296.1:4681655-4682158 GCA_003029925.1 Paracidovorax avenae
ATCTGGGAGGGCATGCGGCTGATCGAGGAGCGGCGCGGCGGCAAGGTGGTGAGCTACGTGTATGAGCCGGGCAGCTACGTGCCGCTGGCGCGCATCGATGCGGATGGGCAGCGGCTGGAGGGCAGCGGGCACGGTGGGCTGGTGGGCCGTGCAGGATCGGATGCCGCGGGCCAGGCAGGCACCCAAGGCCATCCAGGCAGCCAAAGCAGCCGCTACGCCGCGCTGAACCCGATGGCTGCGCCCGGCCGCAGCGCGGCAGCGCATGCCGCTTCCGCATCAGCACAAGTTGGGGCACAAGCACATACCCATGCCCAGACCCCGTCCGAATCCCGCCTGCGCGCCAGCGCCCAGGTGAGCTACTTCCACACCGACCCCTCGGGCCTGCCGGAAGAGGTGACCGATGAGGCCGGCGAGGTGCGCTGGCGCGCGAGCTGGCGCACCTGGGGCAGCGCATTGGAGGAGCGCTGGGAGGCCGTGCGCATCGACGGCAGCGCCATCCCGGC
>CP028296.1:4682258-4745585 GCA_003029925.1 Paracidovorax avenae
CGACCCGGATGTAGGGCGGTTCATCAGTCCGGATCCGATCGGGTTGGCGGGTGGGCTCAACTTGCAGCGGTATGCGGTCAATCCGCTATCCTGGATCGATCCATGGGGCTGGAGTTGCTCCTGGGATAACAAAGCTAACCGTTGGCGCAACAATCAAACTGGACGTTTTTCCAAGCCCAGCGCACGTGATGTCTTAGACCAATCTTTAAAAGACCAAGGGTTCCAGTCAGGCCAACCCTATCCGGCAGGATTTAAGTCAGGAAAATTCACCCGAGGTAATTTTGATTATGAAGCCAGAATTCACGGCGCAGATGCAAATGCACCCACGGGGTCAAATTCTGCGACAGGTCCCACATACCGGGTACAACGCCGCCAGCACGGCACACAACCAGGAACCAATCAAGGCTGGGGCTGGCAGCAAGGCGATGGCAATGGAAATTGGCATCCCAACTCAATTTTGAAGCCAGGCAATCCAGGCTATAACCCAACGGCCGCCAATGATGTTCACGTCCCCGTCCCGACAGGACCCATACCATGAATCAAACCACAGAAGTCAATGAAATTAATAATTTTATAAAAAACAAGGAAATATCGGAAATTAATTTATACAGATTTGAAAACGACAAACTCACCATAACAGGAAGCAAGGACAATATCTACTACCATAATATGGAATTGATATTCACAAACCCTGCATACATTAGCGGTCCACTTTCGTTTCAAATTAGTGAGAATTGCGAATTCATAGAGGAAGTGCCGCTCACGCAAGTGAGCAACTGGCCAATCTTCTCAGATTCCGACATACCTCTAAGGGCCTTTTCCATGAGGTCTTCAGAGGGACCTCCTTTGACCATCGCCGCGGAGCGCTTAGAGACAAACACCGATATGGTTTATCACTACAATAGAGAGAAATTAAAAGAAAACGAGCGGCTTGCTTATTGGTTAATAAAATAGCTCAAGTTGACATGACACGCGGAGATAAAGAAACACCAGGACGGCAAACAGAGCAATGGGTGGATCTTCTCGATGCCGCACAAAAAAGCATCAATAACAATCGAAACGACGAAGTGGAGAACACTTTTTGCCATGAGCTCATGGAACTAGGATTGCTCAATGAACCATTGCTCTGCAAATTAATATCAGACATTAAGCTTCTCACAGCGCATTCAACAGATAATACCCACTTTAGATCAATAAAATGGATCATCTTGAATACCATGAGATGCATTACATCACACTTCAATAAAAGCGATCTTTATAAAATAAAAAATCTTGACGAAGAAATGTACACCAAATGGAGCAATGAATATTTCGAAGAATTCAAAGAAATACTTCTAAATCTAGATTCATAAATGACAAATTACCCGGGATGTTTTGCAGGGTCACCACATCATAGATTTTCAATTATCGATGGCACTGAAGAATTTCATGCCCCGGCACCACGCAATACCATGGCGAAGTACTACGGATACTTCTTCAGCGAACGCAGCAGCTTCCCGGAGTACTCCAGCGGAAAGAAACTGAGTATGCAGAAAGAAATTCAATATCTCGCTGAATTTATAAACAACAAATATTGGGAAGAACTGCGCTCCGGAATAGATTTCTTTTCTCAATTCAAAGATGATTTGGAGCATACATCGTATATAGACTTCAGTCTTTTCATACTTGAGCACTATCACGATTCATTTTGCTGCGAATTCTTCCTATCAACTCATTTCATATGGGCAAAAAAAGAGCCAACGATGTGGATTGAACTAATAGAGAAGAACACTCCAAGGCCGCCATTGCTTCACATTAAAAACCCTGCTGGCAAAAATTCAGACATCATCTTTCTGCAGAAGTACGTGGAAGTTGACGCGATCAACTATCTAATGAATAGCCCCAAAATTAGCGCCTTTGAAAAAAGTAAGATAGGCGATTACTTTCACTACTTCTGGTATACGTTAAAGAAAAGCGAGCATGAAGCTTCAGATCTCGATGGCTTCTATTTCGTTAGCAATAAAGATCTGGAAATTTTAAAAACAAAAATAACGAACCAATTTAATTTGGGATCCGCGTAGAGCTCCACTAACAAGAAAAGCACCACAGAAAATCCATAATAGGCGCACGAGCCTATTTATGCATCACCAACGCATTTTCTATGCCATCGCCGATGAATTAATGATCTCGGGCAATATTGGCAGTAGTAACTATGTCACAGTAACGGGCGTCGGGATACCAGGCGCACATCGCCGAAAATCAGCCTTCATCAGCGTGCCATCCAGCAGGACCAGACTGGCCGCGCACGCGCGGCGTACAAAACAGCGGGTTTCAATGAACTCGAGGACTCTTCACGCCCCCGGCGGCGTCCCACTCCGCGCTGCCTGCATCCCCGCCAGAAATGCCCGGAACTGGCGGGCCTGGCGCTTGAGTTGGTAGTCCATCTCGGCCAGCCGGTGCACCACCTTCTGCGCCATGCGTGATTGGAGGCCGGCGGGCGCAATCTCGAGGTAGGCCTCCGATTCCGAACCGTCGCGGCGCACGACGGCGCCGGCCTTGCGGGCGATGCGCAGCATGGCAGTGTTTTCGCTGAGCGCATGGATGAACACCATGCGCACGTCCCGGTTGCGCGCGTGCATCACGGCGCGCTCGAAGAGCCGGGCGCCGAAGCCGCGGCCCCGGGCCTGGGCGAGCACGGAGACGCCGAACTCGGCGCAACTGCTGTGCTCGGCCGCGTCGCCGTAGGCCAGGTGGGCGACGGCGATGAGTTCGAGCCGGCGGTTGTAGATGCCGAAGACCTCGTCGCGCACGAAGTCGAGCTGCTGCACGTAGCGCAGCACCTGTTCATCCGATGCGGCATAGCCGAAGCGCAGGTAACGGTCACCGGGCTCCAGGCGCAGCAGGTGGACGGCGATGCGCCCGCGGTGCTCGGGGCCCAGCGAGCGGATGGGCACGACGACAGGCGCACCGCGCCGCACGGGTCGCGGGGGGTGGGTGTCGGTGGCAGGCGCAGGCATGGCGCGAATTTTAGGGTTTTCCCCTAGCCCATGGCGTGCCGTGGCCTGGAAACCACGCAAACGCCGGCCTTCCGAGCTTGCAGGTACAGGACCGTTCGAGATACCCTGCCTTCAACGATTTTTTGCTACTTATTCAATAGCAAAAGCCTGTCGCCAAAGTGTCAGACCGGCACTGCGGTAGTGCTCTTCACGCGGTCGAGCACGAAGCTGGTCTTGCAGTCCTGCACGCTGGGGTGCTTGAGCAGCGTGTCCATGATGAAGCGGCTGTAGTGGGCCATGTCGGCCACGACCACGCGCAGCAGGTAGTCCATTTCGCCGGTGAGCGCGGAGCATTCCACCACCTCGGGCCAGGTCTGGACGCTGGCACGGAACAGGTCCATGGGATTGCGCTTGTGGCTTTCGGTGTGCTTTTCCAGCCGGACGTTCAGGTACGCGGTGAGGCCCAGGCCCACGGCTTCCGGCCGCACCAGGGCGACGTAGCGGTCGATCACGCCGGCATCTTCCAGCCGCTTGGCGCGGCGCAGCACCGCGCTGGGCGACAGGCCCACCTGTTCGCCGATGACATCGTAGGTTTCGCGGCCGTTGTCCTGAAGGCAGCGCAGGATCGCCCGATCAAGCCGGTCCAGTGCGTGGGAAGCGCTCATGGCACAGGATTCTACGAAGCCCCGCGCGTGCAGGCACGGCCCGCCGGCATCTCCCCGGGTTTGTCCGGGTGGAACGCGGCCATGGGCGGCGAATAATGGAATCCACAAAAACGAACGGTCGTTCTTTTTTGTGGACATCACTACAACGACGGAGACAAGCAACCATGAACGGAACCCTTCGCGGCCTCGGCCGCTTCAGGGCGCTGGCGGCGCGCGCCGCCCTCGCCTTATCCCTGGGCTGCGCATTCACCGCGCCGGCCGTCCATGCGCAGAGCGGCTACACGCAGACGCGCTACCCCATCGTGCTGGTGCACGGCCTGTTCGGGTTCGATTCGGCCCTGGGCGTGGATTACTTCTATGGCATCCCCGATGCGCTGCGCCGGGATGGCGCGCAGGTGTTCGTCGCCCAGGTGTCGGCCGCCAACAGCACCGAGGTGCGCGGCGAGCAGTTGCTCGCCCAGGTCAAGCAGGTGCTGGCGGTCACGGGCGCGGCCAAGGTGAACCTGGTCGGGCATTCCCATGGCGGCCCGACCATCCGTTATGTCGCCGGCGTGGCGCCGCAACTCGTGGCATCGGTCACGTCGATCGGCGGGGTGAACAAGGGCTCCCGCGTGGCGGACGTGGTGCGCGGCGTGGCCCCTCCGGGCTCGGTGTCCGAATCGGTGGCGAGCGCCGCAGCCGGTGCACTCGCGCAGGTGATCAGTGCGGCATCGGGCGGCTCCGGCCTGCCGCAGAAGCCGACGGCAGCGCTCGACTCGCTCACCACGGCCGGCGCGGCGGACTTCAACCGCCGCTTTCCGCAGGGGCTGGCCAGCGGTTGCGGGAGTGGCGCCGACGTGGTGAACGGCGTGCGCTACTACTCCTGGACGGGCACGCAGCCGGTCACGAACGTGCTCGATCCGAGCGATGCGGGCCTGGCCCTGCTGGCGCCGCTGCACGGCGAGGCGAACGACGGGCTGGTGTCCGCCTGCTCCTCGCGGCTGGGCCGACACCTGGGGGACTACCGCCAGAACCACCTCGATGAAATCAACCAGTTGGTGGGGTTGCGGGACCTGTTCTCTCCCGACCCGGTGACGCTCTACCGCCAGCACGCCAACCGGCTGAAGCAGCAGGGGCTCTGACAGATGGCGGCGGCACGCGGGCGGATGGCTGCCGCGTTGCTGGCGGCCGCGGCACTGGGCCTGGCCGGCTGGTGGGCGCAGCGCGCCACGGCGGACGGTGCCGGCGAGGCTGGGGTGCGCCCTGCATCCGGCCTGGCGGCGGACGCCTCCGCATCCGCGCGCCGGCCGCCCGGCGGGCCCGATCCGCGGTTCCTGGCGCCGCGCTCCGCGGCCGAGCTGGAGGTGCTCCAGACCGACCCGCTGCTGGGTGCGGGCCTGCGCGATACGCTCGAAACCTTGCTGCAGGAAGCGCTGGATGCCGGGCCGACCACCGACGCGGCCACGCTCAAGCGCCGGCTGGCGGGCCTGATGGACCGCCATTTCCCGGCGGCGGTGCGTGAGCGTGCCCTGGCGCTGGCCGGCCGCTATGTGGACTACCGCGAGGCACTTGGCACGGTGGCGCCGCCCGCCGACCTGTCCGACCCGAAGGCGCTGCGGGCCTCCATGGAGGAGCGTGACCGGCTGCGCGAGCGTTTCTTCGAGCCCGGCGAAGCGGCCGCCTTGTTCGGGGGCGAAGCAGCGCTGGACCGCCACACGCTCGCGCGGCTGGAGATCCTGCAGGACACCAATCGCTCTCCGCAGGAGAAGGCCCGGGCGCTCCAGGACGCAGAGGACGCGCTGCCCGCCGAATTGCGCGCCGCGCGGCAGGCCTACGCCACCCCGCAGGCGGTGGCGGAGCAGACGGTCGCGCTGGATGCCCGCCAGGCCGACGACGCGACGCGCCATGCGGAGCGCAGCGCCCGCTACGGCGCGGCGGCGGCCGACGCCCTGGCACGCCTGGACGGCGAGGAGCGGCAGTGGCAGCAGCGGCTGGACCAGTACCAGCAGGCCCGGGCCGCACAGGGCGACGGTCCGGCGCTGCAGAAGCTGCGCGAGCAGCTGTTCACGCCCGAAGAGCGGCTGCGCGTGGAAGGGGCGCTGGCGTTGCGGTCCACGCGCCCCGGCGCGGCGGGCGGGGGCTGAGCGCCGGCTCCGTGGCCGGCCGGGTCGGCCGCAGGTTGCGCCCCAGGCCAGTGCGGCGCAGTTTTCCTGCACGAGCCTGAAATCTCCGCGATGTTTACGCCAGAAACATGAGCCTGCGTGCGCCTACAGTGGCATGACGCAGATCAACGCGCCAACCCCGGAGACAACGCATGAACACCCCACTGCCCCACCCCGCCGTCCAGGACACCGCCGCCTGGGAGAACCCGATGGGTACCGACGGCTTCGAATTCATCGAATACGCCGCCCCCGATCCGCAGGCCATGGGCCGGGTGTTCGAGGGCATGGGCTTCAAGCCAGTGGCGCGCCACCGCCACAAGAACGTGACGCTCTATCGCCAGGGCGAAATCAACTTCATCATCAACGCCGAGCCCGACAGCTTCGCGCAGCGCTTCGCGCGGCTGCACGGGCCCAGCGTCTGCGCCATCGCCTTCCGCGTGCACGACGCCAAGGCCGCCTACGAGCGCGCGCTGACCCTGGGCGCCTGGGGCTACGCCGGCCAGGCCGGCCCGGGCGAGCTGAACATTCCCGCCATCAAGGGCATCGGCGACAGCCTGATCTATCTGGTGGACCGCTGGCGCGGCAAGAACGGCGCGCAGCCGGGCGACATCGGCAACATCGGCTTCTTCGACGTCGATTTCGAGCCGCTGCCGGGCGTGACCGCCGAGGAGGCGCTCAACCCCAAGGGCCACGGCCTGACCTACATCGACCACCTGACGCACAACGTGCACCGCGGCCGGATGATCGAATGGGCGAACTTCTACGAGCGCCTGTTCAACTTCCGCGAGATCCGCTACTTCGACATCGAAGGCCAGGTCACGGGCGTCAAGAGCAAGGCCATGACCAGCCCCTGCGGCAAGATCCGCATTCCGATCAACGAAGAGGGCAAGGAAAAGGCCGGCCAGATCCAGGAGTACCTGGACATGTACAACGGCGAGGGCATCCAGCACATCGCCATGGGCTCGGACGACCTCTACGCCACGGTGGACGCGCTGCGCGGCTCCGGCGTGCGCCTGCTGGACACGATCGACACCTACTACGAGCTGGTGGACAAGCGCATTCCCGGCCACGGCGAAAGCGTGGAAGAACTGCACAAGCGCAAGATCCTGATCGACGGCAAGAAGGACGCGATCCTGCTGCAGATCTTCAGCGAGAACCAGCTGGGCCCGATCTTTTTCGAGTTCATCCAGCGCAAGGGCGACGACGGCTTCGGCAACGGCAACTTCAAGGCGCTGTTCGAGAGCATCGAACTCGACCAGATGCGCCGCGGGGTGCTGCAGGGCGCTTGAAAGAACGCCTAAAACCTTCTGCAAGCCGATTGACGTAACCAACTGCATCGGCATGGCACCCGTCTCTATACTGCGCCCTCCCAATGAGCACGGAGAGAGAGACACCCATGTTGCGTCGCAGTTACCTTTTGGCCGTCCTGCTGGCGGGAGGGGCCTGGAGCGTCCAGGCCCAGAACGCCTCGGCACCGCTGACCATCGTTGTTCCGTACCCGGCCGGCGGGCCGGTGGACGCGTCCGCCCGCATCGTGGCGGAAGGCGTGCGCGGCACGCTGGGCCCGGTGGAGGTGCAGAACAAGCCGGGGGCTGGCGGCACGACGGGCGTGGCGCTGGTGGCCAAGGCCCCGAAGGACGCCAATTGGCTGGTGATGGGCGCGGTGGCGACGCACGCGGTGAATCCGTGGCTGCAGAAGGCCTTCCCGTACGACCCGCTGAAGGACTTCAAGCCGATCGCGCTCGTGGCGCGCACGCCCAACGTGCTCGTCATGGACGCGGAGCATGCCAAGTCGCTGGGCATTCGCACGACCGGGGAACTGGTGCAGTACCTCAAGAAGAACCCCGACCAGGTGCGCTACGGATCGGGCGGCAACGGCAGCATCGGCCACATCGCGGCCGAGATGTTCAAGTCGCTCACCAACACGCGCGTGGCGCACGTGCCCTTCCAGGGGTCCGCGCCCGCGCTCAAGGCCCTGCAGTCGGGAGAGGTCGCGTTCGTGTTCGACAACCTCGCCTCGTCGCTGCCGCTGATCAAGGCAGGCAAGCTCAAGGCCCTGGGCGTGACCAGCCTGGGCCGGGACGACGAGTTGCCGGACGTGCGCAGCATCAACGACGAGGTGCCGGGATTCAACGTGGTGACGTGGTTCGGGCTGTTCGCCCCCGCCTCCCTGCCCGATGCGGATGCCCGCCGCTATGCGGCGGCCATCACCGCGGCGATGAAGGTGCCCGCCAGCGAGCAGAAGCTCAAGAAGATGGGCATCGACGCCGAGGACCTGACGCTGGAGCCCTTCGGCCAGTTCGTGCGCGCGGAGCACGCGAAGTACGGCTTCCTGATCAAGGCCGCGAAGATCAAGATGGACTGACAGCGCGGGGCGCCCTGGCATGGGCATTCCCGTGCATTGCATAACCAGGAGACATGCCATGGGACAAGCCCCCGTCGTTTACGGCCAATCCGACCGCCCTCCGCGCGGCGACTACGCCCGCGCCGGCAGCGACTACACCTGCGCGCAGGACTATGCGGCCTACACGCCGCAGGACCACGACACCTACCGCCGGCTGTACGCCCGCCAGTCGGCACTGCTGCCCGGCCGCGCGAGCGAGGCCTTCATCGCCGCCCTGCCCTCGCTGGGTGCGAGCGACCGCATCCCGCGCTTCGACGAGATCAACGAGCGGCTGCAGCGCGCCACGGGCTGGGAGATCGTGGGCGTTCCGGGTCTGATTCCCGAAGTGCCCTTCTTCACGCTGCTGGCGAACCGCAAGTTCCCGGTGACGGACTGGATCCGCACGCCCGAGGAGTTCGATTACATCGTGGAGCCGGACATCTTCCACGACCTGTTCGGGCACGTGCCGCTGCTGTTCAATCCGGTGTTCGCGGACTACGTGCAGCGCTACGGCCAGGGGGGCCTGAAGGCGCACGGGCTGGGTGCCTGCGAGATGCTGTCACGCCTGTACTGGTACACGATCGAGTTCGGCCTGATCCGCGAGCGCGGCGCGCTGCGCGCCTACGGGGCGGGCATCCTCAGTTCTTCCGGCGAGCTGGAATATTCGGTGAACAGCCCCGAGCCGCAGCGCCTGCCGCTGCAGCTGGAGCGCACGATGCGCACGCGCTACAAGATCGACACCTACCAGCAGACGTATTTCGTGATCGACAGCTTCGAGCAGCTGTTCGCGATGACGGAGCCGGATTTCGGGCCGGTGTACGAACGCCTGCGCGGGCAGGCCGAGTTCGCCGCGGACGAGCGCGAGGCCGTGGCGGCCTGAGGGGCACCGGCACCGGCCGCGGAGGGTGGGTACACGGGCCGGGCTTGCATGGCATGGCATGGCCCTGCTGGATGCCCTTCGCGCGCCGGCAAGAGGTTTCGGGTGGTGCGGGGCCGGCGCGCCGTGGCACGGCGAGGATGGCATCCATGACCCGTGTCTCCGGCATCACATCCAACCTGTTGCGTCCGTCTCCAGGTCTTTCATCGGCGTCCCTGGAAGGCCGCGTCGCACCCGTCGCACCGCTTGTCCGGCGCTTTCCTTCATCCGCGCCCGAGCCCACCGTACCGGGCGTCGCGCGCCGCACGTCGTCGGCCGCCTCGATGGCGCCCCGTGCCGCGGCCGGCCTGCTCGCCGGGCCGCAGGGGTTCGCCCGGCATGGTCGGCTGCCGCCGCAGTTCAGCGCCGGAGGGCAGGCCCGGGCCTCGCGGCAGGCCACCCATGGCACGCCGCTCTGGAGCCCGCGCCCGGCGGCGGAGGCGCTGCTGGCGGCACGCTCCGGCACGCTGCTGCACCGGCAACCGCTCGCGGCCTGAAACGCGCCCGCTCCGGCAACAGGCCGTCCGTCAGGGCTGCCCGGCTATTTCCAGGCAGGCACGCACCACGTCCGGATGGAATGCCATGTGCACGTGCCCCGCGCCCGCCACGAAGCGGTTGTCCGCCCCGGCCAGCAGGGCCGTGCTGGCGGGATAGACCACGTTGTCGCAGTCCGAATGGAAGCAGGTGAAGCGCGCGCGCAGGGACGGTGGCTCGGATGCGTCCAGGGCCTGCAGCCACGGATGCCCGGGCACCATCTGCCGGCCGTTGTCCGAACGGCTGAGCCGGGCCGCCTCCGTGCCGCCATGCGGCGTGCCGAGCGTGACCACGCGGTGCACCCGGCCGATGCCCGGCTCGCCGCAGGCGCGCAGCCAGGCCCGGACCGCAAGGCCGCCCATGCTGTGGCCGATCACGAGCGGGGGCCGTCCCGTGGCTTCGGCCACCCGCCGCACGGCCGCGTCGATGGTGGCGGCGTAGCCGTCGATCGCACCGAAGGGCGGCTCCAGCGTCACGGCCACGAACGCATGGCCGCGGCGGCGCAGCAACGCGAACCACGGCATCCAGAAGCCGCGGTTGCACAGGAAGCCATGCACCAGCACCACCCCTCGGGGCGCCGCGGTGGTGCCGCCCGCCGCGGACGGCGGGAGCCAGTCCGGCACGGCGGCGTGGCGAAAGGGCTGCCACCATCCGAACACCCAGCTCGCCCACCGGGTTTCCGCCCACCAGGCACGCAGCACGCGCCCCGCAGGAGGGGCCGGCACCGGATCGTTCCGGTTGGCATGCAGCATGACCAGGAACTGCAACCCCAGCCAGAGACGGGGCCCCACCAGCCAGAGGGCGGCACCGGCCAGCGCCCACGCGGGCGAACGGGGCCAGAGCCAGGCCAGCCAGCCCGCGGCCAGCGCGAACTGCGCCACCACCATCCACCTCTGCCACCTTGCATTCGTCACATCGTTTCCTTTCCGGCACCGGGGCCCATCGTGCCCCCGCACAGCCCGGATCCTGTCACACCGGAGACGCGAAGCCATGCACGAGCCCCCCGGCCCCGGGACTGACCCGATGGACAGGCGCGCAGGCGTTTCCACAATCGCCTCCGGCCCCCGCCAATCGGCCCTTGCGCCCCTGCAATGCCGCATCAACCGTCCGCCGCCCGGCGGAGCGCGAAAGGAAGACGAATCCATGGACCGGATCTGGCTGAAGAACTATCCCCCCGGCGTACCGCACGAAGTGGATCCCGAAAGCTACCGCTCGGTGGCACACCTGCTGGAGGAATCGCTGCGCCGCCATGCGGGCCATCCCTTCTCGGTCTGCATGGAGCAATGGATGGACTATGCCGAGCTGGACCGCCTGAGCACCCGGCTGGGTGCCTGGCTGCAGGCCCAGGGACTGGCGCAGGGAGCACGCGTGGCGATCATGCTGCCCAACGTGCCGCAGTTCGCCGTGGCCATGGCCGCGGTGCTGCGCGCCGGCTACACCTGCGTGAATGTGAACCCGCTCTACACGCCTCGCGAGCTGGAACACCAGCTGCGCGACTCCGGCGCGGAGGCGATCGTCATCCTCGAGAATTTCGCGCGCACGTTCTCCGAGGTGGTGGAGCGCACGGCCGTGAAGCACGTGGTGCTCACCGCGCTCGGCGACCTGCTCGGGCCCGTGCGGGGCCGCTGGATCAGTTTCGCGGTGCGGCACCTGGCGAGGATGGTGCCGGCCTTCGACCTGCCCCTGTCGGACGGCCGCCGCGTGACGACGCTGCCCGCGGCCCTGGCCGAGGGCGCGCGGCACACGCTCGCACCCAGCACCGCGACGCTCGATTCCGCCGCGTTCCTGCAATACACGGGCGGCACGACGGGGCTGTCGAAGGGCGCGGTGCTCACGCACCGCAACATCGTGGCGGCCACGCTGCAGGCGGAGGCCTGGTTCACGCCGGCGCTCGCCCGCATCGGCGACGTGCGACAGGCCAACAGCATCGCGGCGCTGCCGCTCTACCATATCTTCGCGCTCACGCTGTGCCTGCTGGCCATCCGCCAGGGATCGCACCTCACGCTGATCCCGAACCCCCGGGACATCCCCAAGTTCGTGGCGGTGCTGAAGAAAAGGCCCTTCCACATGATGCCCGCGGTGAACACGCTGTTCAACGCGCTGCTGCAGAACGCGGAGTTCCGCGCACTCGATTTCTCGCACCTGTGCGTCTCGCAGGCGGGCGGCATGGCCGCCTCGGAGAGCACCGCGCGGCAATGGCAGAAGGTGACGGGCAACACCATGATCGAAGGCTGGGGGATGAGCGAGACCTGCGCCATCGGCACCAACAATCCCGTGGACAACACGGAGTTCACCGGCACCATCGGCCTGCCGCTGCCCGGCATCGACATCGCCATCAAGGACGACGCGGGCCAGAGCCTGCCCGTGGGCCAGTCCGGCGAGATCTGCATCCGCGGCCCGAACGTGATGGCGGGCTACTACCAGCAGCCCGAGGAGAACGCCCGCGCCTTCACGGCCGACGGCTTCCTGCGCACGGGCGACATCGGCGTGATGGACGAACAGGGCTACACGCGCATCATCGACCGCAAGAAGGACATGATCCTGGTCTCCGGCTTCAACGTGTTCCCCAACGAACTGGAACAGGTCATCGCCCTGTGCCCGGGCGTACTGGAGTGCGCGGCCGTCGGCGTGCCCGACGAGAAGCAGGGCGAGGCGATCAAGGTCTTCGTGGTGCGCAGCGACCCGGCGCTCACCGAGGACGCCGTGGCGCGGTACTGCCACGAGCACCTGACGGGGTACAAGTGCCCGCGCCACATCGAGTTCCGGGATGCGCTGCCCAAGACCAACGTGGGCAAGATCCTTCGGCGGGAGCTGCGGGCGCCGGCATCCTGAAGCCGTCCGGCAGGCACCGGACTCAAATCCCATCGAGAGCCCGGCCACCGCCGGGTTTTTTGCATCCGGATGTAAACAATTCCGGGCCCCCTCCAGGAAAACGGTGTGCGGCGCTCTTGCTGAATGGATGAGCGCAAACGTTTGCGCAAACGTTTTCTTTCGCTACCATAGCACCCCCGCAGGTCCTCCCGCCGCGAACGGCGAGAGGCCTGGGCCCGACTATTCTCTTTTCGCTCACAACCAGGAGACTTCCATGCCCTTGAACCGCCGCACCCTCCAGACCGCCGCCGTGCTGGCCCTCGCCGGTGGCCTGTTCGCGCAGCCTGCCTTCGCGCAGGACAAGCCCAAGGTCGCGCTGGTGATGAAGTCGCTCGCCAACGAGTTCTTCCGCACCATGGAGGACGGCGCCAAGGCGCACCAGAAGGCGCATGCCTCGGAATACACGCTGGTGGCCAACGGCATCAAGAACGAGACCGACACCGCCGCTCAGATCAAGATGATCGAGCAGGCCGTGGCGCAGAAGGTGAACGCCATCGTGCTCGCGCCCGCCGATTCCAAGGCCCTGGTGCCGGCCGTGAAGGCCGCGGTGGACAAGGGCATCCTCGTGGTCAACATCGACAACCGCCTGGATGCCGACGCGCTCAAGGAAAAGAGCCTGAACGTTCCCTTCGTCGGTCCGGACAACCGTGCCGGTGCCAAGCTGGTGGGCGACTACCTGGCCAAGCAGCTGAAGGCCGGCGACAAGGTCGGCATCATCGAGGGCGTATCGACCACGTTCAACGCACAGCAGCGCACGCTGGGCTTCCAGGACGCGATGAAGGCCGCCAGCATCAACGTGGTGGGCGTGCAGTCCGGCCAGTGGGAAATCGAGAAGGGCAACACCGTGGCCGCCGGCATGCTGCGCGAGCACCCGGACCTGGTGGCGCTGCTGGCCGGCAACGACAGCATGGCGCTGGGCGCCGTGGCCGCGGTGAAGGCCGCCGGCAAGGCCGGCAAGGTGCAGGTGGTGGGCTACGACAACATCAACGCCATCAAGCCCATGCTGGCCGACGGTCGCGTGCTGGCCACGGCGGACCAGTACGCCGCCAAGCAGGCGGTGTTCGGCATCGAGATGGCGCTGAAGGCGCTGTCGGCCAAGACGCCGCAGGCCCAGCTGCCCACCGAGGTCAAGACCGAGGTGGTGCTGGTGACCAAGGGCACCGGCAAGTAAACGCAGCGGCGCCGCAGGGCGCCGCGCCCGCCTTCGGCGCACCACCTGGCCGACGCCGCGCGCAACCCGCGCGGCATTCCTCCTTTTTTTCCGGGTTCGCACACCGTGGCCGACCATTCCTCTCCCATCGCCGCCGCGCCGGCGCCCGCCTCCGTGCCCCTGCTGGAAATGCTGGGCGTGGGCAAGGACTACAGCGCCACCACCGTGCTGCACGGCGTCACGCTGTCGTTGCATGCCGGCGAAGTGCTCGCGCTCACCGGCGAGAACGGCGCGGGCAAGAGCACGCTGTCGAAGATCCTCTGCGGGCTGGAGCCCGCCACGCGCGGCAGCCTGCGCCTGGCGGGGCAGCCCTATGCGCCGTCCTCCCGGCGCGACGCCGAGCGCCAGGGCGTGCGCATGGTCATGCAGGAGCTGGGCCTCGTGCCCACCCTCACCGTGGCCGAAAACCTGCTGATGGGCCGGCTTCCGCACCGCATGGGCTGGCTGCGCCGGCGCGCACTGCACGACGCCGCGCGCGCGCAGCTCGCCAAGATCGGACTCACGGGCATCGATCCGGCGACGCCTGTTTCCCGCCTGGGCATCGGCCAGCAGCAGATGGTGGAGATCGCCCGCAACCTGCAGGACGACACGCGCATCCTGGTGCTCGACGAGCCGACGGCGATGCTGACGCCGCGCGAGACCAATTACCTGTTCGAGCAGATCGCCCGGCTCACGGCCCGCGGCGTGGCCATCATCTACGTCTCCCACCGGCTGGAGGAGTTGCGGCGCATCGCCGACCGCGTGGCCGTGCTGCGCGACGGCGCGCTGGTGGACGCGCGCCCGATGGCGGGGCTGTCCGAAGCAGACCTCGTGCAGCGCATGGTGGGCCGCGCGGTGAACGATCTGGAGCACCGCCCCCGCCGCACGGCCGGGCCCGTGGTGATGCGGGTGGACGGCATCGGGCGGGGCACCGCCGTGCAGGACGTGAGCCTGGCGCTGCGGGCCGGCGAGGTGTTCGGCATCGCGGGCCTCGTGGGTTCGGGCCGCACCGAACTGCTGCGCCTGCTGTTCGGCGCAGACCGCGCCGACCGCGGCAGCGTGACGCTGGCCGCCGGGAGCACGGCTTCCGGCCAGGCCGCGGAGCGCACCCACGAGCGTGGCTTCCGCTCGCCGCTGGCGGCGATCGCCGCGGGCATCGGTCTCGTGAGCGAGGACCGCAAGTCCCAAGGGCTGCTGCTCAGCCAGCCGATCCGGGTGAACGCCACGCTGTCGGACCTGTCCGCCGTTTCGCGCGCGGGCTGGCTGCGCCGCGCGCATGAGAGCGCGGTGGTGCAGGGCTTCATCCGCACGCTGCGGGTACGCTGCCGCGGGCCGGAGCAGCCCGTGGGGCAGCTGTCGGGCGGCAACCAGCAGAAGGTGGTGTTCGCGCGGTGGCTGCACCGCGACGGCCGCGTGCTGCTGCTGGACGAGCCCACGCGCGGCGTGGACGTGGGCGCGCGCGCCGACCTGTACGCCGAGCTCGACCGCATGGCCGCGGAAGGCCGCGCACTGCTCATGGTGTCGTCCGACCTGCGCGAGCTGATGGCCATGGCCGACCGCATCGGCGTGATGAGCGGCGGCCGCCTGGTCGCCGTGTTCGAGCGCGGCGAATGGACCGAGCAGTCGCTGCTGGCCGCCGCCTTCTCCGAGGCCGAAGACCGCCCGCGCGCCGAAGGCGCCGGTTCCGCATCCCCTTTTTCCCCCGCTTCCGCATGACCGCCACCACGTCCCCCTCCTCTGCTTCCGCCGCGCCGTCGGTGCCGCTCTGGCGCACGCAGCTGGGCACCTACCTGGGCCTGGCCGCCGTGCTGGTCGGCATGGTCGCGCTGTTTTCCTGGCTGTCCGACTTCTTCTGGAGCGCCGAGACCTTCGTCACCATCGCCAACGAGATTCCCGCGCTGGCCGTGATGGCGGTGGGCATGACGTTCGTGCTGATCATTGCGGGCATCGACCTGTCGGTCGGCTCGGTGATGGCGCTGTCCGCGGCGACGTCGGCCGCAGCCATCCTGCAATGGGGCTGGAGCGTGCCGGCGGCCGCAGCCCTGGCGCTGGCCACGGGCCTGGTGTGCGGCACCATCACGGGCGCCGTGTCGGTGGCCTGGCGGCTGCCGTCGTTCATCGTGTCGCTGGGCATGCTGGAGGCGGTGCGCGGCAGCGCCTACCTGGTGACGGATTCGCGCACGCAGTACGTAGGCGACGCGATTTCCTGGCTCGCCGCGCCCGTGGCGGCCGGTGTCTCGGTGGCTTTCGGCATCGCGCTGCTCATCGTGGTGGTGGCGCAGCTCGTGCTGTCGCGCACGGTGTTCGGTCGCTGCATGGTGGGCATCGGCACCAATGAGGAAGCTATGCGGCTGGCCGGCGTCGATCCGCGGCCCATCCGCATCGCCGTGTTCGCGCTCACCGGCCTGCTGGCCGGGCTGGCGGGCCTGATGCAGTCGGCACGCCTGGAGGCGGCCGACCCGAATGCCGGCGCCGGCATGGAGCTGCAGGTGATCGCGGCCGTGGTGATCGGCGGCACCAGCCTGATGGGCGGGCGCGGATCGGTGGTGACCACGGCATTCGGGGTGCTCATCATCGCGGTGCTGGAGGCCGGCCTTGCACAGATCGGCGCGAGCGAGCCGAGCAAGCGCATCATCACCGGCTGCGTGATCGTGGCGGCCGTCATCATCGACACGCTGCGGCAGCGCCGCGCGGCGGTCTGAGGCCGGCGCGGGAAGACATGGCAACCATCAAGGACGTCGCGCGCGAAGCCGGGGTGTCGGTGACCACCGTCTCGCACGTGCTCAACGGCACGCGGCATGTGAGCGACGACGGGCGTGCCCGCGTGGAGACCGCCATCCGCCAGCTGGGCTACGTGCCCAGCGCGATCGCGCGCAGCCTCAAGAGCAACCACACGCGCACGCTGGGGATGCTGATCCCCAACAGCTCCAACCCCTACTTCGCCGAAGTCGTGCACAGCGTGGAGAACCGCTGCTTCGGCGCGGGCTACAACCTCATCCTGTGCAATACGCACGACGAGGCCCAGCGGCAAAGCTCGTACCTGCAGGTGCTGGCCGAACGGCGCATCGACGGGCTGATCGTGGTCTCCACGGGGCAGGACGCGGCACTCGCGCGCCAGCTCGAGGGGCTGGGCGTGCCCACCGTGCTGGTGGACCGCGAGATCGAGGTCCACCGGCAGCCCTGCGACCTGGTGGAGACCGCGCACCGCGAAGGCGGCCGGCTGGCCACGCGCCACCTGCTCTGGCTGGGCCACCGCCGCATCGCCTGCATCGGCGGCCCGCCGGGCCTCGCGCCCAGCACGCAGCGCATCGGAGGCTGGCGCGATGCGCTGGCCGAGGCGGGCGTGGACGACGGCGACCTGCTGTGGCACGGCGATTTCACCAGCCAGAGCGGCTACGAGGCCATGCAGTCGGTGCTGGCCTCGCCGCGCCCGCCCACGGCGGTGTTCGTGGGCAACGACCTGATGGCCATCGGCGCGCTCTGCGCGGTCCACGAGCGCGGGCTGCGCGTGCCCGAGGCCATGTCCATCGTGGGTTTCGACGATATCGCGCTCGCCGCCTTCACGAGCCCGCCCCTCACCACCGTGGCCCAGCCCAAGCGGCAGATCGGCGTGGCGGCCGTGGACATGCTGCTGGAGCGCATCGATGGCGCGCGGCGCGAACCATGCCAGTTGCTGCTGCAGCCGGAGCTGCGGTTGCGCGCCTCGACCGCGGCACTGCCCCCGGGCACCGTTTCCACCGCCGCGCCGCACGGCCGTTTTCCTTCCCGCAACCCCGAATGACCGCCCCTTCCCGCCCCGCTCCGGAGATCCCTTCCCGTTCCACCCCGCCGCGCCTCGCCGTGGTGGGCAGCCTCAACATGGACATCGTCCTGCGCGTGCCCCGGGCCCCCGGCGCAGGCGAGACCGTGATGGCCGATTCACTGCACCACATTCCGGGCGGCAAGGGTGGCAACCAGGCAGTGGCCTGTGCGCGCCAGGGAGCCCATGTGCACCTGCTGGGCCGCGTCGGTCACGATGCGCACGGAGCGGCCCTGCGCGCCGCGCTGGATGCCGACGCCATCGACCATGCCGGTGTGCAGACGGACGCCGAGGCCCCTACGGGCATCGCCTGCATCACGGTGGAATCCACCGCGCAGAACCGTATCGTCGTCGTGGGCGGGGCGAACGCCCGCTTCGAGATCGACGCGCAGGCACTGGACGCGGCGCTGCAGGGAGCCAGCAGCCTGCTGCTGCAGTTCGAGGTGCCGATGCCGCAGGTGATGGCCGCCGCCAGGCAGGCGCACCAGCGGGGCTGCCCCGTGGTGCTCAACCCTTCGCCCATGCAGCCGATCCCCGATGCTTTATGGCCGCTGGTGGACACCCTGGTGGCCAACGAGGTGGAGGCCGCGCTGTTCGCCGACTGCGACGTGGAAACGCCCGAAGATGCCGCCCATGCCGCGCGCCTGTTGCGGGCCCGGGGCCCGCGGCAGGTGGTGGTGACGCTGGGCGCGGCGGGCGCCGTGGCCTGCGACGGCAGCGGCTGCCGGCACCATCTGGGCCTGCGCGTGGATGCCGTGGACACCACGGCCGCGGGCGACACCTTCCTGGGCGCCCTGACCGTCGCCCTGGCACGCGGCGAATCGCTCGACCTGGCGGTGCAGACCGGCATCCGCGCCGCGGCGCTGTGCGTGACACGCCCGGGCGCACAGCCATCGATCCCCACGCGCGCCGAAGTGGCCGCATCCCCCATGCCCCCTGAATGGAGCCGCATCGCATGAAACGCACTGCACTGCTGCACGCCGACCTGTCCCGCGCCATCGCCGCCCTGGGCCATGGCGACATGATCGTCATCGGCGATGCCGGCCTGCCGATTCCGCCCGGTCCCCTGCGCATCGACCTGGCCGTGACCCCGGGGCTGCCCGCGGTGGCCGATGTTCTCGCCGCCGTGCTCTCCGAAATGCAGGTGGAGCGCGCCCTGATCGCCACCGAGGCGGTGGAACGCTCGGGCGGGGCCGTGCCCGGCTGGGCCGGCGCGCTGCCCGTGTCCCCGCAGACCCTGTCGCACGAGGAATTCAAGCGCCTCACGCGCGATGCGCGCGCCGTGGTGCGGACGGGGGAATGCACGCCCTACGCGAACGTCATCCTCTGCGCGGGCGTAACGTTCTGACCGGCCTCCGTCAGGTGCGGCGCAGCGGCGGCACGCCCTCCCGTGCGGCCCGCCACAGGCCCAGCAGGCGCAACGCCCGCCCCGCGCTGGCGCCGGCGAAGACGCCGTAGAGCAGGCTGACCGCACCGGCGAACAACGGATCGCCCGACATCGCCGGATGCAGGGCGAGCGCCACGGCCACGGTGTATTTGGTGCAGAAGATGCCGAGCATCAGCAGGAGCGGCCGAAAGCTGCCGGGCAGGTGGAAGAGCATGTCCACGGGATCGAAGCGCGTGCCCTCCGGTACCGGGCGCGACGCCACGAACGCCGCCGCGGCCAGGGCCGCCAGGCTCCATGCGGCCCAGGCGGCCGGCTGCGCATGGCGCGCCGCCACCATGCCGTAGAGCGAGAACGCCGCCATGGCGGCCGGCAGCAGCAGGGCCCGCCCCAAGGTCCTGCGGGACGGGTGCATCTGGCGCACGCCCAGCGCGGCCAGGGCGGCCAGCAGCGCGAAAACCCAGGCGGGCGTCGCCTGGAGCATGTGGACAATGAAGGTCATGGGGGATTCCTCGGCAGCGGCGCGGTGATGGCCGAGCGACTGTCGGGCCCCCAGGCTGCCCGGGCCAGCGCGGTGCGACGGCCTGCGCCGTGGCGGCGCGAAGGGTTGTGCCGGATGGATGGACGGCGGGGGCCGGTGCCATACTTTCGCGCAGAGGCCCCGCATGCACATCCCCACGCCCCAGGCACCCATCGGCGCCGTCTCACCACTCCTGCCGCCCGGCACCACGGTGCTCGAACGCGGATGGCTTTCGGCCAACAACATCGTCTGCGTGGGCGAAGACGCGGCAGCGGTCGTGGACACGGGCTACTGTGCGCATGCCGGCCAGACGGTGTCCCTGGTGGCGGCGACCCTGGAGGGCCGGCCCCTCGCGCTCATCGCCAACACCCACCTGCACAGCGACCACTGCGGCGGCAACGCGGCACTGCAGCAGGCCTGGCCGGAGGCGCGCACCCTGGTGCCGCCCGGGCAGGCCGAACACGTGCGCGACTGGAATCCGCAGGCCTTGAGCTACACGCCCACCGGGCAGGATTGCCCACAGTTCCGCCTGGAGGGGCTGCTGCAGCCCGGATGCACCGTGCGCCTGGGTGACCATGACTGGGAGATCCACGCCGCGCCGGGACACGACACACATTCGGTGGTGCTGTTCGAGCCCCGGCACCGGGTGCTGCTCTCGGCCGACGCACTCTGGCAGAACGGTTTCGGCGTGGTCTTCCCCGAGCTGGAAGGCGAGCACGCCTTCGCGGACGTGGCGGCCACACTGGACCTGATCGCCGGGCTGGCTCCGCGCACCGTCGTGCCGGGGCACGGCTCCGTGTTCACGGACGTGGCGGCCGCGCTCGATGCGGCCCGGCGCCGGCTCGACGGCTTCGTGCGCGCCCCCGAGCGGCACGCGCTCTACGCCGCCAAGGTGCTGCTCAAGTACAAGCTGCTCGAATGGCAGAGCGTGCCGCTCGCCCGGCTGCATGCCTGGGCCGATGCGACGCCGTATTTCGGCCTGCTCCATGCCGGCCACTTCGTGGACCAGCCCCGCGCGGCGTGGCAGGAGGCACTGGTGCACGAACTGGTGCGCAGCGGGGCCGCACGGCTGGACGGGGGGACACTGCACAACGCCTGAAGGCAGCGGCCGGGCCGGCGCTGCCGCAGCACGCAGCGCGCGTGGCGCCCGCGGTCATGCCCAGTCAGGGCAGTTCACGGCTCGGGTCCGGCGTGGCGGCGTCGCGCGGGCCCACGTTGCCGAGCCGGCCCTTGAGCGACTGGGGCTGCCCCGTCAGGATCGCGGCATACATCGTGGTGTTGGAGAGCACCTTCTTCACGTAGTCGCGCGTTTCCGAGAAGGGGATGTTCTCGGCCCAGATCGCGGCCTCCAGCACCGGCCCGTTGCGCCAATTGCGCGGCCGTCCGGGGCCGGCGTTGTAGGCGGCCGCGGCCATGGCCATGGATCCGTCGAAGTCGTCGAGCGCGAGCTTGAGGTAGGCCGTGCCGATGGCGATGTTGGTGTCGCGGTCGTTGATCTGGTCGGGCGTGAAATCCGCCATGCCGATCTTGCGGGCCGTCCAGCGCGCGGTGGCGGGCATGACCTGCATCAGGCCCGACGCGCCGACCCCCGAGCGCGCATCCATGATGAAGCGGCTTTCCTGGCGGATGAGGCCGTAGACGTAGGCAGGATCGAGCCCGATGGACTGCGCACGCGCCACGACGGTGTTGCGGAACGGCATCGGGAAGCGCTGGCCCACGTCCGTGAAGGACTTGGTGCGCTCGCTGGTGTTGATGCAGCGGTCCCAGATCTCGCGCTGGCAGGCGAGGTCGGCGGCGGCCAGCAGCTCGCGGTCGCCCATGCCGCCCGGCGAGTGCAGGTTGGTGGTGTAGTTCCACTCGCGCACGCCCTCGTGCCGCAGACCCAGGCCGATGGCGTAGAGGCTGCGCACGAAGCCCGGGTTCGCGCGCGCGGCGGCCTTTTCCTCGGGCGTGGGCGGCAGCGGCGGCGCGGGCGGGACCACGCGCTGGCCGAGCTCTTCCAGCGCCAGTTGCTCATAGAAGCCGCCGGGGCCCGCGATGCGCTCGAGCAGTTCGCGCGCCTTCGCCCGGTCTTCGTCGCCCGGGCGGTTGGACAGCCAGGCCCGCGCGCGCCAGTAGGTCCAGGCAGGATCCTGCCGCCCGGCCGGGCTCATCGCGTCGATGGCGCGGGCCACCTGCTTCCACTGCCCTGCGCGCAGGGCTGCACGCACCTTCCAGCCGAGCATGTCGTCGGTCAGGTCGGCATCCTTGGAGACGTTCCCGAAATAGCCCAGCGCATCCGGCGACAGCGCCACGGCGGACTGCTTGCCGATCACGCCCCAGACCCAGTTGCGCTCCTCCGGGGTGAGCAGCGGGCCCCATTTGGAGTCCAGCAGCCGGGCCGCGGTGCCGGTGTCGGACATCGCCATCTTGATGAGCGACAGCACCACCAGTTCCTGCCGCATGCGGCCCGGTGCCGTGGCACGGCTCGCGAGGAACTTGGCGGGGGCGTCGAACACCTCGCGCAGCATCGGCAGCGCCTCGGGCGCGACGATCTCGACCGCGTTGCGCGTGGCACGCGCCCGGTTGGCCTCGGCCGCCAGCCGGGCCTTGCGCCACACGTCCAGGGCCGCGATGCGCTTGTCGGAATAGAACTCGGCCGCCGCGTGCGTGCAGCCGTCGTCGGCCTCGCGCAGCGCATACCAGTTGCGCAGCACCTCGTCGGCCGCGCCGGAAGCCGCGGAGCCCTTGATCTGGTCCACCAGCAGTGCGTAGCAGCGCACCTCGCGGTCGTCGTTCATGCGGTAGAGGGCGTGCAGCTCGCTGAACTGCGCCCAGTCGCGCCGCTGGCCGACGAGCAGCAGCCAGTCGTTGCGCAGCCGGTCCTCCTGGTAGGTGCCGGCAAAGCGCTGCAGGAAGCCCGCCACCTCCTGCGGCGTGGCCTGGTCGAGGCGGGCGCGCAGTTCCCAGTACGCTCCCCACGGTTCCAGCACGTGCCCGCGCAGGTCCGGCAGCAGCTGCGTGAGCCGCGCGCGGTCGCCCTTGCGGTAGGCCTGCTGCATTTGTAACAGCGCCTCGTCGCCCCGGTTTTGAGCCTGGACAGGCACCGCGGCGGTGGCGAAAGCCGCGGCGGCCAGGAGCGGTGTCAGAATCGTGAGCAATTGCATTGGGGAATTATGTGATGGACAAAGCAGCCCTGCGACGCGCATTGATCGAGGAACGCCTGAACCTGCCGGACCGCCTACAGCGCGCCGACCTTTTGCAGCGCGTGATGCGCATCTGGCTGGTGGACCGGCCGGACACCGTCATCGGCGCCTACTGGCCCATCAAGGGCGAGTTCGACCCGCTGCCCGCGCTGCACCGCTGGAAGGAGGACGGCGAACTGCTGGACGAGCCGCAGCGCCGCCGCATCGGGCTACCGGTGGTGAACAAGGAACACAAGACCCTCACCTTCCACGCATGGTATCCCGGCTGCCCGATGGAAGAGGATGCCTACGGCATCCCGAAGCCCAAGGACACCGAGATCATCGTGCCCACCCTCCTGTTCGTGCCCTGCGTGGGCTACGGCCCCGGCGGCTACCGCCTGGGGTATGGCGGCGGCTTCTATGACCGGACCCTGGCCACGCTGTATCCGGTGCCCACCACCGTGGGCCTGGGGTTCACCCACGGCTTCCTGGAGGATTTCGAGCCGGAGCCGCACGACCTGCCGCTCGACGCAATTCTCAATGACAACGGGGTTGTCTGGCCGATGAAATAGGATTTCCCCCCTGAGTCGCCTTCGGCGCCTTCCCCCCAGGGGGACGACGCCAGCGGCCCGGCGAAGCCGGTTCCGCGGCGTCCGCGGGCGTGGCCTGCTCCGCGGCCTTCTGATGGTTGAGGCCGTGCAGGTCCCGGAGCCATCCCCATGCCAACGCACTGAAGGTCAGGCAGTGACTGTCATGTCACCGTAGCCAGGTCGCTCGCGAAGGCGAAGCATTCTGCGCCGCCGTTCCGGCCGCGGCGCTTGCTGGCGTACATGGCGGCGTCGGCGGCGCGCAGCAGGGATTCCAGGGTCCGGCCGTCGCCGGGATGGCTGGCGATGCCCACGCTGAGGCCCACGGACAGGTTCCGGCCTTCGAAGCCGAGAGGGACTGCTACGGCCCGGGCCATGGCGCGGGCCTGGTCCGCGAGGGCCGTGCAGGGCGGCGCTCCTGCCAGGAGCACGGCGAATTCGTCGCCGCCCAGGCGTGCGACCAGGTCTCCTTCGCGCAGCAGGGCGCGCAGGCGCGGCACCAGGGCCGCCAGCACGGCGTCGCCCGCCGCGTGGCCGTGGGTGTCGTTCACGGCCTTGAAGCCGTCCAGGTCCAGCAGCATGAGCGTGAACGGTTCGCCGGCCTCCAGCGCCGCTTCGGCCCGGCGCGCCAGCCCGGCGCGGTTGGCCGCGCCCGTGAGGGCGTCCGTGCCCAGCACCTCCACCAGCTCGCGGGTTCGCCGGCCGAGCGCCTGCTCCGACATGCGCAGCAGACGCAGGCGCGATGCCATGGCGGCGGCGAAGATGACGGCTTCCGCCACGAGTGCGGCCTGGGTCAGGTCCATCTGGCCCGGTGCCCAGGCCACCCACCCCCAGCTCGCGACGATGATGGCGCAGATGCCCAGCAACAGCAGCAGCACGCCGGCGCTGTAGAGCACGGCGGGCCAGTAGCGCCGGCGCACCGCGATCAGCGCTCCGGCAGCCAGCACCACGGTGGACACCATCACCGACGCCTGCACGGCACGGAACAGCCAGAGCGGATGGGGACCGAAAAGCCCGTACACGGTGGCCGCGCCCAGCACCGCGACCAGGGCGAGCACCAGGCGGTCGATGCGCGGCGCATAGCGCGAGAGGCGCAGCAGGCTGCGCCCGAACAGCAGCTTGGACATGGCCCAGAGCGGGGGCGCGAGGGTGTAGAACAGCCCCGCCGCCGCCGGCCAATGCGCGAACGGGTAGCGCAGTGTGTGCCCGTTCAGGCCGGCCAGCGCCAGCAGGGCGCAGGCGCACGAGAGCGAATACCAGGCATAGATACCCTCGCGGAACACCAGCAGCATCGCGAGGCTGAAGGCCAGCAGGCCCAGCAGCAGGCCATAGCAGGCACCGTCGAACATGCGCTTGTCCTGGGTGGCCTGCAGATAGTCGGCCAGGTCCCAGGCCGTGACCGCGTAGAAGCGCGCGAAGGTCGATTCCACCCGGAAATACGCCGTGTAGGTCTGCGCATCCGGCAGCCGGAAGCGCCAGGCCATCTGTTCCGATCCCGCAGGCCGCGTGGCCCACGGATGGCGCATGCCCGTCACCACCGGCGGCGCCAGCGCGCGGCCGTCCGGGCCGTAGGGCCCGTAGAAGCGCAGCTCGTGGGTGGACACCGTGGGCACGACCAGCAGCCATTCGCGCTGCGCGTCCCCCGGGTCGGCCAGGCGCAGTTGCACGCGGAACCAGAGCACCCGGTCGGCCTCGGCGCCCCGCAGGGGATCGTCGGGATGGACGAAGCGCGCCGCGTTCTCCGGCGCGAGCACATCGCCGATGCCAAGGCGGCGTCCCGGGTCTTCCAGCACCTCCATGTGGGGCACGAGCGAGACACCGCCTTCGTGCGCAGCGAGCACTGCCGGCTCGACGGTACCCGCACGCGCGGCCGGATGCACCAGCGCCAGGCAGAGCCAGGCCAGGGCGGCGCGCAACAGCAGCAGGCGGAAGAACGGGAAGACCGGCACGGATCGCGAAAAAAGCAGGGACGGATTGTGCCGCAGGCCGCCCGGCACCGCATTGATGCGCGGCACGTATCAATCGGCGGGTCATACGGCATTGGCAGGCGCGGCGCATGGCCCTAGCATCGGCCTTCCCCTTCCACCCCTGCGAGTGCGGTCCATGCTCCAGCTCTACATCGGCAACAAGAACTATTCCTCCTGGTCCATGCGCCCCTGGGTGCTGCTGCGCGAGGCCGGCATTCCCTTCGAGGAAGTGGCCGTGCGCTTCGACAGCTTCGAGCCCGGCTCGCGCTTCAAGCAGGCCCTGCAGGACGTGAGCCCCACCGGCAAGGTGCCCGTGCTGGTCGATGGCGGCATCACCGTGTGGGACACGCTGGCCATCGCCGAATACGTGGCGGAACGCCATCCCGACAAGCACCTGTGGCCGCAGGACGCGGCGGCCCGTGCGCAGGCGCGCAGCGTGGCCGCCGAAATGCACAGCGGCTTCGGCGCGCTGCGCAGCGCCTGCCCCATGAACATCGAGGCCCACCTGCCGGAGACGGGCGCCCTGCTCTGGCGCGACCGGCCCGGCGTGCGCGCCGACGTGCAGCGCCTCGTGGAGATGTGGGGCGCCCTGCTGCGCGAGCACGGCGGCCCGCTGCTCTTCAGGGACCGGTTCACCATCGCGGATGCCTTCTTCGCGCCCGTCTGCATGCGCCTGCGCACCTATGCCCTGCCCGTGCCGGAGCCGATCGCCGCCTACGTGGAGCACGTGGCCTCGCGGCCCGGCGTGAAGGCATGGATCGACGCGGCGCTGGCCGAGCAGGACTTCCTGGATTTCGAGGAACCCTACCGGCTCGGGCGCTGAACGCCCCCGGGCCGTCGCGGTCCCGGCCGCTCCCGCCCGGATTCAGCCCTGGCGGAACTGCTTGCGCAGGAAGGCCCGGTGCCGCGCGATGTGCGCCATCTGCGCCGGCGCGATGGAGCCGCCCAGGTCCTCGTCCTCGGTATTGAGCACCCGGTTCGCGCAGGCCAGCGCCCGGGCCACCACCTCTTCCTGGGGCACGCCCTGCTGCGCGGCGAGTTCCATCGCCACGCTGCGCATCGCGCGCTGCGACAGCACCCACATCGCGGCGAAGGCATCCCAGGCCGCGGCCGTCTCCTTGAACCGGTCGCGCTCGGCCAGGATCTCGCTGAGCGGCTTGTCGAGCACTTCCTGCAGCGACTCCAGCCGCTGCTTCAGGGCCTCGGCCTCTTCCTCGCGGCGCAGCGCCTCCACGGCAGCGTTGGCGGCCGCATCCGGCGATTCGGGCACGGGCACGCTGCCGTCGGGGTTCATCTGGGCGATGGTGAGGGAGGAAGAAAGGGACATGGCGGGCGGGCAGGAAGGATCGCCGCCGAATATACCGGCCGGCGCCCGCGCAGGCGCAGCGCATGCAGGAGCGCCCGCCCGCCGCCGTACACTGCCCGCATGCAAATCTACATGGTGGGCGGCGCCGTGCGCGACCGGCTTCTGGGCCGCCCGGTGAACGACCGGGACTGGGTGGTGGTGGGCGCCACGCCCGACGACCTGGCCGCGCGCGGCTTCCTGCCCGTGGGGCGGGATTTCCCCGTCTTCCTCCACCCCGAGACGCGCGAGGAATACGCGCTGGCGCGCACCGAGCGCAAGAGCGGGCGCGGCTACCGCGGCTTCGTCGTGGACACGGCCCCGGACGTGACGCTGGAGCAGGACCTGTCGCGCCGCGATCTCACCATCAACGCGATGGCGGTGCGCAGCGAGGACCCCGCGGCATGGGAACTGGTCGATCCCTACGGCGGGGCACGCGACCTGGAGGCAAAGCTGCTGCGCCACGTGACCGATGCCTTCCGCGAGGACCCGGTGCGGATCCTGCGCGTGGCGCGCTTCGCCGCGCGCTTCGCCGATTTCTCCGTCGCCCCCGGGACGATGGCACTCATGCGGGAGATGGTCGATGCCGGTGAAGCCGCCGACCTCGTTCCCGAGCGCGTCTGGCAGGAGATCGCGCGCGGCCTGATGGAAGCCGCCCCGTCGCGCATGTTCGAGGTGCTGCGCGGCTGCGGCGCCCTGAAGGTGCTGCTGCCCGAGTTGGACCGGCTCTGGGGCGTGCCGCAGCGCGCCGAATACCACCCCGAGGTGGACACCGGCGTGCACGTGATGATGGTGCTGGACATGGCCGCGCGGCTGCAGGCGCCGCTGCCGGTGCGCTTCGCCTGCCTGGTCCACGACCTGGGCAAGGGCACGACGCCGGCCGGCGTGCTGCCGCGCCATATCGGGCACGAGCAGCGCAGCGCCACCCTGCTGGCCGATGTGTGCGAGCGCCTGCGGGTGCCGGTGGAATGCCGCGAGATTGCGGACGTGGTGGCGCGCGAGCACGGCAACATCCACCGCAGCGCGGAACTGGGCGCAGCGGCCCTGGTGCGGCTGCTGGAGCGCTGCGACGCGCTGCGCAAGCCCGCCCGTTTCGCCGATGTGCTGCTGGCCTGCGAGTGCGACGCGCGCGGCCGGCTGGGATTCGAGGAAACCCCCTATCCGCAGCGCGAGCGCCTGCTGGGCGCACTGCAGGCGGCACGCTCCGTCGATACCGCCGCCGTGGCCGCGCGGGCCCAGGGCCGCGGCGCGTCCGGCCCGCAGGTGGGCGAATGGATCCGCCGGGCGCGCGGCGACGCGGTGCAGGAGTGGATGGCGGCGCAGCCGTCGGCGGCCGGAGCCTGACAGGCCCCTTCCACAGCCCCTGCGGTCTCAGGCGCCGCCGGCCGTCCGCACCCAGCGCACGATGTCGTTGGCACCCAGCGCACCGGAGATGCGCGCGACCTCCCGCCCCTGGCGGAACATCACCATCGTCGGGATGCTGCGGATGCCCAGGCGCGCGCCGATGGCGGGATGCGCCTCGGTATCGAGCTTGGCGAGCTGCACGCCCGGCCCGAGCGTCCGCGCCGCCTGCGCGAAGGCCGGCGCCATGGTGCGGCATGGACCGCACCAGGGCGCCCAGAAATCCACCACCACCGGAATATGGCTGCGTTCGGTATGGCGCCCGAAGGACGCATCATCGAGCACCGCGGGCTCGCCCGTGAAAAGGGGCTGGTGGCATTGCCCGCAGTCCGCCTCGACCGTGCCGGGCGGCGCGGCCAGGCGCTCGGCCGCGATGCGGTTGGTGGTGTGGCAGTGCGGGCAGACGATGTGCAGGGATTCGGACATGGCGGCAGATGCGCGGCAGCACCCGGGTTTTCAAGCCGCGCACGCGGCGGCTGCGGCGCGCCTACAGGGCGCCTGCCTCGCCGCCTACAGGCTCGGCAATGCCATCTGGTAAGGTATGCGCCAATGCAAAAGCCACCGTTGCTGACCGCGCGCCATGCGCTGTTTCTCGACTTCGACGGCACGCTTGCCGACATTGCACCGCACCCCGATGCGGTGCAGGTACATCCTGGCGTGGTGCCGGCCCTGCGGGTCCTGCACGAACGCCTGGATGGCGCCCTGGCCATCGCCACGGGCCGCACGCAGGCCGATATCGACCACTTCCTCAGCCCCCTGCAGCTGCCGCTGGCCTCCGAACACGGCGCCCAGTACCGGATGGGCAACGGCGTCGTCGGCGGCGTGCCGGCGCCCGACCTCGCCCCCGTGGTGCGCGCCGTACAGCCGCTGCTGGACCGCTATCCCGCGCTGGTGCTGGAGCGCAAGAGCGCGGGCATGGCCCTGCACTACCGCCAGGCGGTGGAGCTGGAGCCGCTGTGCCGCGCGGCGCTCGAGCATGCGCTGGCGCAGGCGCCCGGGCTGGAAATCATGCAGGGCAAGTGCGTGCTGGAGATCAAGCCCTCCGGGCCGAACAAGGGCCGGGCGATCGCCGACTTCATGCGCCAGGCGCCCTTCGCGGGCCGCATCCCCGTGTTCGCGGGAGACGACGTGACCGATGAATACGGCTTCGATGCCGCACAGGCGCTCGGCGGCATCGGCATCAAGATCGGTGCCGGCGACACCCGTGCGCTGGCGCGCTGCGACGACACCACGGAGCTGCGCGAATGGCTGTTCCAGATGGCATCGCCGGAAGGGTTTCCCGCATGACCTCTCCCACCCCGACACCGCCTGCGTCCTCCCCGCCCCCGGCATCTGCCGCTGCCGGCGCTGCGGCCGCCGCCGCGGCCAGCGCACCGCCCTTCGCCGACGGCAATCTCGGGCTGTCGCACGACCCGCTGCCGCGCCCGCCGGGATTCGCTGCACCCGGGGAGGCCTCGCTGTCGCTCGGCATGGTGGGCAACTGCTCGGTCAGCGCGCTGGTGGACGCCAACGCCCACATCGTGTGGTGCTGCCTGCCACGCTTCGACGGCGATCCGGTGTTCAACGCCCTCATCCAGCCCGGCGAACAGGGCAGCCGCTTCGCGATCGAACTCGAGGACCAGGTCGAGAGCCGCCAGTGGTACGAGCCCAATACCGCGGTGCTGCGCACGCGCCTCACCGATCGATCCGGCAACAGCATCGAGGTGACCGATTTCGCGCCGCGCTTCCACGCGCGTTCGCGCTTCTTCCGCCCGATGCTGCTGGTGCGCCGCATACGCCCCGTGCAAGGCTCGCCGCGCATCCGCGTGACGGCGAACGTGCGCTTCGGCTGGGGCAGCGAGAAGCCCGCCATCACGCGCGGCAGCAACCACGTGCGCTTCGTGGGCGCGGACCAGACGCTGCGGCTGAACACCGATGCCCCGCTCTCGCACGTGCTCTCCGGCCAGCCGTTCGTCCTCTCGCGTGAGTACAACTTCCTGCTGGGGGCGGACGAATCGCTGCCCTACGGCATCGCGGACACCGCCCGCTCCTACGAGCAGGAAACCGTCGCCTACTGGCGCCAGTGGACGCAGCGCCTGGCGGTGCCGCTGGAATGGCAGGACGCCGTGATCCGCGCGGCGATCACGCTCAAGCTCTCGCTCTACGAGGACACGGGCGCGATCGTCGCGGCCATGACCACGAGCATCCCCGAGTCCGCGCACAGCGGCCGCAACTGGGACTACCGCTACTGCTGGCTGCGCGACGCATTCTTCGTGGTGCGCGCGCTCAACAGCCTGTCCGAGACGGCCACGATGGAGGACTACCTGCGCTGGCTGAGCAACGTGGTGGTGGAGACCAGCAGCGGCCACATCCAGCCGCTCTACGGCATCGGGCTGGAGCGCGAGCTGCCCGAGTATTTCGTGCCGCAGCTGGCAGGCTACCGCGGCATGGGCCCGGTGCGCGTGGGCAATCAGGCGGCGGAGCACTTCCAGCACGACGTGTACGGCAACATCGTGCTCGGCGCCGCCCAGGCCTTCCACGACCGGCGCCTGCTGCATCCGGCCGGGCCGGCCGAGTTCGCGCGCATGGAGCAGATCGGCGAGCTGGCGGTGAAGGTGTACGGCACGCCCGACGCCGGCATGTGGGAGCTGCGCACGCGCGCGCGGGTGCACACCTCTTCCGCGCTCATGAGCTGGGCCGCGTGCGACCGCCTGGCCAAGATCGCCGACTCGCTGCAGCTGACCGACCGCGCCGGCTACTGGCACGGCCACGCACGGCGCATGAAGGACGAGATCCTGGAGAAGTCCTGGAGCGACAAGCGCCAGGCCTTCGCGGAAAGCTTCGGCGGCAGCGAGCTGGATGCCAGCGTGCTGCTCATGGCCGAGGTGGGCCTGATCGACCCGCGCGACCCGCGCTTCGTGAGCACCGTGGACGCCATGGAGCAGACGCTCTGCGACGGCCCCTACATGCGCCGCTACGAGGCCGCCGACGATTTCGGAAAGCCCGACACGGCCTTCAACATCTGCACGTTCTGGCGCATCGACGCCCTGGCGCGCATCGGCCGCCGCAGCCAGGCCCGCGAGATCTTCGAGGCCATGCTCGCCGCCCGCAACCCGCTGGGCCTGCTGTCGGAAGACACGCACGCGCAGACGGGCGAGATGTGGGGCAACTTCCCGCAGACCTATTCCATGGTGGGCATCATCAATGCCGCCATGCGCCTGTCGGCGCCCTGGGACAGCGTGATCTGACGGCCACCCGCCTGGATTGAACAACAAGGAATTCCCATGAGCCGACTCGTCGTCATTTCCAACCGCATCGCCGACCCCCGCAAACCCGCCGCGGGGGGGCTGGCCGTGGCCCTGGGCGAGACGCTGAGCCGCACGGGCGGCATGTGGTTCGGCTGGAGCGGCACCATCACCGAGGACGGCGTGCCCGGCGAGGGCAAGCTGCAGACGCGGCAGGCGGGCGGCGTGACGCTGGCCACGGTGGACCTGTGCCAGGAGGACCACGACAGCTACTACGCGGGCTACAGCAACAGCGTGCTGTGGCCGGTGTTCCACTACCGGCTGGACCTGGCCGATTTCAATGCGGGCTACATCGCGGGCTACCGGCGCGTGAACCAGATGTTCGCGCGCAAGCTGCTGCCGCTGCTCAAGGACGACGACATCCTCTGGGTGCACGACTACCACCTGATCCCGCTGGCGGCCGAGCTGCGCGCGCTCGGATGCAAGCAGCGCATCGGTTTCTTCCTGCACATCCCCGTGCCGCCGCCGCTCATCATGGCCGCGATCCCGCAGCACGAATGGCTGATGCGCTCGCTGTTCGCCTACGACCTCGTGGGCCTGCAGAGCGAGGCCGACGTGTCCCACTTCACGCAGTACCTGAGCAGCGAGGGCGGCGCCGAGAGCGTGGGCCCGCAGCGGCTGCGCGCCTTCGGCGGCACGGTGCAGGTGGGGGCCTTCCCGATCGGCATCGACGTGGACGAGTTCGCGCGCCTCACCGCCGCGCCGGACGCGGTGCAGACCTACGAGGCGATGAAGGACGAGTATTCGCGGCGGCGCCTGCTGATGGGCATCGACCGGCTGGATTACTCCAAGGGCATCCCGCAGCGCGTGCGCGCCTTCCGCGAGCTGCTGGCGCGCTATCCCGAGAACCAGCACAGCGCCACGCTCATCATGATCGCCTCCCCGACGCGCGACAGCGTGAACGCCTATGCCGACCTGCGGCACGAGCTGGAAGGCCTGTGCGGGGCCATCAACGGCGACCACGGCGACCTGGACTGGATGCCCGTGCGCTACATCCACCGTACCGTGGCCCGCAAGCGCGTGCCCGGGCTGTGCCGGGCCTCGGCCGTGGGGCTGGTCACGCCGCTGCGCGACGGCATGAACCTCGTGGCCAAGGAATACGTGGCGGCGCAGGACCCGGAAGACCCCGGCGTGCTCGTGCTCTCGCGCTTCGCGGGCGCGGCGGAGCAGATGAAGGAAGCGCTGCTGGTGAACCCGTACGACACCCAGGGCATGGCCGACTGCATCCAGACCGCGCTGCGCATGCCGCTCGCGGAGCGCCAGCAGCGCCACCAGGCCCTGATGGAGCGCATCCGCCGGCACGACATCCACTGGTGGCGGCGCACCTTCCTGGACGCACTGGAAAAAGCCCAGGACTGAGCCGGCACGGGCACAATCCGCGCATGGCCCAAGGCAAACGCATCTCCGTGGACATCGCAGAGGACGCCCTGCAGGCGATCCGCGCCCTGGGCGCGGCAGCGAAGCAGGCGCGACTGGCGGCAGGCGACGGACAGGCCGCGGCCGCCGCGCGGCTCGGGGTGCATGTGCAGACCATCGGCCGGATCGAATCGGGCGAGCCCGGCGTCGCCATCGGGCACGTGGTGGGCCTGCTGGCGCTCTACGGGATCACCGTCGCCGCCAGCGCCCCGGCCTCAGGGTCCTGAGCCCGCGGGTGGCAGCCCGCTGCGGCCAGGCAGCCTCTTGCGCTCAGCCGGCCATGGCAAGCGCCGCGTAGTCCCCGATCTGGAGCCCCAGCCCGGCCGGCACCACCAGCACGCCGCCCGTGAGTGCGGGCAGGTGGCCAGACACTTCGGCCTGCAGCCGGGGCAGCAGGAAATCCTGGTGGTGCAGGAACACGCTCCCGCCGACGCTGATGCGCTGCAGGTCCAGGATGGCGACGAGGTTGTAGAGCATGCGGCCGAGCACGCGGCACATCTGCGCCACGGCCTCGGCAGCGGCAACGTCGCCCTCGCGCGCGGCGCCGATCAGGCCGCCGGCATCGCGGCCCCAGCGGCGCGGGATGGCGTTGCCCGCCACCAGGGATTCCACGTCGCCCACGTTGCCGCAACCGCAGGCGGCATCGGACGGGCCGTCGCTGGAGAAGCTGTGCCCTGCGTGGCCCGCGTTGCCGTTCTTGCCCCGCAGCACGCTGCCGTCCACGCACAGGCCCACGCCGACGCCGGTGCTCCAGGTGACGTAGGCGCAGTGGTCCTGCCCCTGCAGCGCCCCCCAGCGGCGTTCGGCCACCAGGGCCGCCACGGCATCGTTCTGCACGTTCACGCGGCCCAGGGCCTCGGCCAGCGGGGCCTGCAGCGGGATGCGCGTCCAGTCGTTGGGCAACAGACTGCGGTCGGCGCCCGGCAGGCCGCCACAGATGTTGGGGGTGGAGACCTCGACCATGCCGTCCTGCAGGACGAAGGGCCCGCAGCTCGCCACGCCGGTGGACTGCAGCTGCGCGCGCGATATGCCGGCCTCGGCACAGGCCTCGTCCACCATGCGCAGGCACTGGCGCGCCAGCGCGTCGGGCGGCCCCTCCTTCACGGTCGGCTCGCTGCGCCGCGCCACGAGCGCTGCCCGGTCCGTTCCCGCGGGCGCCAGCGCCACCGCGACCTTCGTTCCCCCTATGTCGATACAAGCTCTCATCGCCACCTCGGTCGATCGGAAAAAGGCGACGCCGTGCCGGCGCGCGCCGCGAAACTTCGAGCCGGCAGTATGAATGCAACCGGCGTGTCTGCAGTGTAGGCCGGGGGCGTCGTAGGTCCGGAATGCGGCCGCCATCGCAGCGCAAGGCCTGCCCGGAGATCAAGCGGACTGCCAGCCACAGGCTGGTCCCGCCCCAGTTTCCTACGAGTCCCCTGTGCAATCAGGCAGTCCTTGCATGCCGCACCCAATATTTCATTTATAAATCATTTTTATACAAAATCAATATTATTACTATTGTCGCCAAGGCGACAGAATAATATTTCCGCTGTATTCTCAGGCTGCAAGAAATGACAGCGAATCCAAGATGCATTACCAGAAAAATCAACAAAACACCAATGGGCATTGACTGAAAATCCACACCTCCGAATCCGATGCATGTGCGTGCTGTCGGTCCGTGAGGTGTTTTTCTTGTGAACTGCATCTACCGGTCACTCCGATATTTTCGATTCGCCGTGATACGCACCATGTGTTGTCAAAAAATCATTCTGCCCCCTGATTCGACAGACGTTCCAGCCATGGATACTGTAGTCGCGCATCCTGAATCGGCAGTTCACTGACACACGCCGACGCTATCTGCCGGGGAAACCTCCATTCACCCCGATACCCGGCATCAAAAGCTTTGGCAGTTTTTCTCGGATTTCCCCCATTGCCTGGCGATCCCCCAAAACCTACTGCACATGTATTTAATTCAATCCCGCCTTGGCACGGTGACGTACCTGTTTTTTGTTTGCTCATCCCTGGCGGGATCGCCCGCGGCCATGGCCGCGAATTCCGGGATACCGGTCCGCTTGGCCGTAGGAACCAAGGCAGCGCCGGCATCCTCCCCGGCAGCGGCACCGGATTTACGCCCGGTGGTACTGGTTTCGAAGTCCGTACCCGCCACGGCTCGTGCCGTCAAGGCTTCAGACAGGGACCCGCACTACATCACCCGAAACGGCACGCACTTCATATACAGGTGCCACCTTCCCTACACCCTTCCGGGCCAGGTGGCAGCCATCGAGGTCTGCGAAATCGAGCCAGTGGATCTGGAAATCCTGTCGTGGCCGGAAACAGAGGTGATCCACATCATTCAGGGCATGGTGACCGTCACCGGAACAGATGGCTTGGGCAAGACCTACTCGGCAGGAGACATTTTCGTGCTGCCTCAAGGATTCAAGGGTACGTGGAGTCAGACCCGGAAGCTCCTCAAGGTCGCCGTACGGCAGCCGCTGTATTGGAAGGAATGAAGGTGCCCTGCCAGGAAACAGCAGCATGACGGTGGCTCGTTCACACAACGCCGTCCCACGCAGACCCGTCCATATCGGAGCGGCCTGCTACGCGGCGGGACCGCTGGTGCCCCTCGAAGAAGCGATCAGCGACGAGGCCATGCGGGCCAGGCTGCGCAATCCGAACCACGGTTCAGATACGTTCCCCCAGTGGGACCACGACATCGCCGATCTGGCGGAATCTGCCATCACTCAGTGCATGGCATCGGCCGGCCGGCAGGCATCGCAAATCGACGCCGTCTTCCTCACATCCAACGGGCTGGACGCCCGGGACAACCTGGATGGAAGCTGGCTGGGCGTCCTGGATGCCCGCCTGGACCTTTGCCATGCTCCGCACTACCAGTTGGGCATGGCTGGATGCGCGGGCTTTCACTGGGCCGCGAAGCTCGCAACGGGCCTGATCGAATCGGGACAGTGCGATCACATTCTTGTCGCCAGTTTCGACAAGGCACAGGACGGATTGCAACGCCTCTATGCGGAGAACCCGGACTTCCCCTACCTCACCGGCGATGCGGCCGCAGCATGCATCTTCAGCAGTTCTCCGGCATCACTGGATTACCGGCTGGTCGGGCGCATCATCAACAAGTGGGATGGACGACAAGCCATCCGGACGTCCTTCAAAGAAGAAATCCGCTGCATTGCCCGCCTTATCGAAGAGACCCTCGAAAGCGCGGCGATGCGTGCCGACGAGATAGACCTGCTCATCTCCAACAACTATTCGCTCGACATCAGCCGCCTCTACTGCCAGATCGCCGGGCTGGACTATGCGAAGGCATTCACGCACACCATCGGCAGCCACGCGCATTGTTTCGGCTCGGACAACCTCATCAACCTCCACCACGCCGGTCGCCTGACAAGGGTCGGCACAGGCCAGAAAACCATGCTTTTCAGTGCCGGACCATTCCAGTGGGGTGCTTGCGTCCTCGAAAGAACCAACGTTTTCGGGGAGGGTGCATGACCAGTGTGATGCACCGGCTTTCGGAAATCGTGCGTCGGCAGCCTCAAGCTGCGGCGCTCATCTCCGATGCACAAACGGTCAGCTACCAGGACCTGGGCCTGCGCATTGCAGAAATCGCCCGATCGATCGACATCTGGTTCCTGACGCACCTCGGCCGCGAAGCGGGCAGCGGCGACGCCATCGGCATCTGCATGGGAAAGAGCACCGACCTCTATGCGTCGATCCTGGCCATCCTCGCCACAGGCGCGAGCTATGTTCCTGTCGATCCCTCGCTCCCTGCGCAATTGCAGGCGCACATCCTGGAGACCTGCAAATGCAGGCTGGTTCTGGCGGTGCCTGACACCCGACTCCCGGTCTCCGGAGTATGCGTTGCCCCGCCCGGCGAAGCCGCCGACAGCCATCCATCGCAGTCCGCAGCGTGGGCATTCCCATGTCGTGCAACGGGGCAGGACCGCTGCTACACCATCTTCACGTCCGGATCCACCGGGCGCCCGAAAGGCGTGCAAATCCGGCACGACGGCGTACTGCACCTCGTCGACTGGATGCTCCGCGAGATAGCGCTGAAGGAATCTCACCGGGTACTGCAGTACTCCACGATCAACTTCGACGCCTCGGTACTGGACATCTTCCCTGCGCTCCTGGCAGGTGCCACCCTCTGCATTCCCCGCGATGATCAGCGGCTGTCCGCCACCGGGCTCGCGGAGTTCTGCGCGCGCCACGGGATCCATCAGGCGTTCCTGCCGCCAGCCATGCTCTCCGTGCTCGACCCGCAGCAGTTCCCGACCCTGGAGACCCTGCTCACGGGCGGAGAAGCCTGCAGTCCTGCGGTAATCCAGGCGTGGGCGGCGGAGCGGCAGTTCTACAACCTCTACGGCCCCACGGAGTGCACTGTCCTCGTGGCGTTCAAGCGCATGGAGGCATATCAGGCGCGGACCAACATCGGGCAGCCTATCGACGGCGCACGGTTGCATGTCCTGGATGAACAGATGCAGCCGACAGTTCGGGGACAACTGCACGTCGCCGGCCCGATGGTGTCACCGGGGTACATGGGCGACTCTCTGGCGACCACTCGGAAGTTCGTCCTTTGCCCCGAAGTGGATGAAGGCCGCCTCTACAAGACTGGAGACATCGTCGAACGGGATGCCCACGGCGATCTTCATTTCCTGGGACGTCTGGACCGGCAGGTGAAGGTCCGCGGATTTCGCGTGGAACTCGAGGAAATCGAAGGCGCCCTGGTGCAGTCTGGGTGTCTGCAGGCGGCGGTCAGGCTGTCGCCGGAAGGGCAACTGGTCGCCTATGTCGCACTGCCCCCGCAGATAGGGCTGGACGCACTGCGCCAGCAGCTTGCCCAGCATTTGAGCGACTACAAGATACCGCAGTGCTTCATCCCGATACAGCAGCTTCCCCTCAAGGCCAGCGGCAAAGTGGATTTCGATGCCCTGCCAGCCACCGCGCCACGGCTTGCGGCGGGTGCATCCAGCCGGCCCTGCGAACCCATCCTGTCCCTGTGGGAGGAAGTCCTGGATCTCCCGCAGGGCTCGCTGGATGCCCATTCCGACTTCCAGGAGGCCGGCGGGACCTCCATCAAGGCGATCCGCCTGCTGAGCGCCATCGAGGAACGCTTCGGAGTGCGCATCCGGTTCTCGGAGTTCCTCGATAACCCCACGCCCCATTTTCTGTACAACGCGATACCTCATCCATGACAACGCCTCTGCTCCCCCAGCTGAACCACATTGGCCTGACAGTCCACAGCATCGCGGACACGATCGCCTTCTATCGACAGATCACCACGGTCGAAATCTACGAGGAGCCGGTCCACATCAGCGGCGACGGAGTGGGGGAGATCATTCGGGTCGAGAAGCCGGATTACCACTCGTGCATGGCCCGCATCGGACAGCGCAATTTCGAACTCATCGAACACCACACCTCCAAGGGCCGGCATCTCCTGGCTGCCCACAGCGACGTCTGCGGCATCCATCTTGCCTTCATGGTCGAGGACATCGAGGACGTTTTCCAACGGGTGAAAGCGCTGGGCATCGAACCCACCACGCCGGAGCCCTACACGGCCCACGAGCTGGGAGGCTACAAGGCATTTTTCTTCCGGGACCTCAATGGTGTACAGGTCGAAATCGGACAAGTCCATTAACCACCCACGGAATCAACATGCAAGTCATCCAATGCACCCTGGAACAACTCGACGTTCTGGCAGGCCTGTTCAACGACTACCGGATCTTCTACGAACAGGAAGACGACCTCGCGGCCTCTCGTTCCTTCATCCAGTCCAACCTCGAGAAAGAACGCTCGAAGATCTTTCTGCTGCTCGACGGGGACCGCAAGCCCGTCGGCTTCTCGCAGCTCTATCCGGCCACATGCTCTCTGGCCATGCGGCCCTATTACTACCTCTCGGATCTCTACGTCGCCAAGGCCGCGCGGCAGCAAGGGTACGCGCGATACCTGATGAACTACATCACCGACCACTTCGCGTGCGAAGGCGCCCAGCGGTTGACGCTGGACACCGCCACGACCAACCAGATCGCCCAGCGCCTTTACGAATCCTTGGGATACGAGCGGGAGGAGGTCTACATCACCTATCACCAGGTGCTCAAGCGCCCGGCCGCGTAAGCATCCCGCACCCGCAAGGGGCGCTGGTCGCCTCCCGTGCTCCAGCAGGTAAAGCCAGGTGAGAAGGCGGCGAGGATTCGCCGGCCCTTCAGCCAGCGGCCAGTGCAGGTTGCTGCGCGGGCTGGCGGCAATGAAACACGAATTGCAGATGCGCAGGAAGTGCCATGAATACGAGCGATGGGCAAGAAGCCAAAGACATACTCGACCTCATTGGGATCGGCATAGGTCCGTTCAATCTGGGGCTGGCAGCGCTGCTGCACCCCATAGATGCCGTGAAGGCGAGATTTTTTGACACCAGGGACACATTCGTCTGGCACGAAGGGCTGCTGCTGGATAACTGCTACCTCCAGGTTCCTTTCATGGCAGACCTG
Organism: Paracidovorax avenae; assembly: GCA_003029925.1. GTDB lineage: Bacteria > Pseudomonadota > Gammaproteobacteria > Burkholderiales > Burkholderiaceae_C > Paracidovorax > Paracidovorax avenae_A. The sequence goes on from CP028296.1 coordinate 4,721,279, forward strand.
GTCACCATGGTCGATCCCACCAGCCCCTTCAGCTTTCTCAACTACCTGAAAGAGCACGGGCGCCTCTACCAGTTCTACTTCTACGAGAGGTTCCACATCGCCCGCACGGAGTACAGCAGGTACTGCCGCTGGGTTGCCGAACAGCTCTGCAGCCTGCGGTTCTCGATGGAAGTTGTGGACATCGAGGCACAGGATTCGCTGTTTTGCGTGACGGTAAGGAACACGGCGACCCGGGCACTCTCGAGGCATCTCGCGAAGAACATCGTCCTGGGCGTAGGCACGGTCCCTTCGACGCCGGATGCACTGTCGGCCCTGCTGAACGGTACGGATTTCATCCACTCGTCGCAGTACGCATTCGCCAAGCCCCATCTGCATGCGAAGCGGAGCATCACGGTCATAGGGGGCGGGCAAAGCGCCGCGGAATGCTTCCTGGACCTGCTGGAAGGCCAGAAGCAGTTCGGATACGGACTGAACTGGCTCACCCGTGGCAGCGGCTTTCTCCCGATGGAGTACTCGAAGCTGGGATTGGAGCATTTTTCGCCGGACTACATAGAGCATTTCTTCGGACTGCAGGAAGCGAAGCGCAAGGAAATACTCTCGAAGCAGGGCCATTGGTACAAGGGCATCTCGTTCAGCACCATCGCGGCCATCTACGACCGCATGTACGAGCAATCGGCGGACGGCGCGGAAACAGGCACCGTCCTGCAGGCCCGAAGCGAGCTTCTCACAGCATCCGGCACCCGCAACGGCTGGAAGCTTTCGTTCCGCCACCTCGATCTCCAGGAAAATTTCGACCTCCACACCGAGGCCGTGGTGCTGGGATCGGGCTACCGGTATGTGTTCCCTCCCTGCGTGGACAGACTCAGGCCCTTGCTCGCCTTCGACGGGCAAGGCCGCCCGGCCGTGCGGCGCGACTACACGCTGGAGGCCAGATGGAACGGTTCAGGGCGGATCTTCGTTCAGAACGCTGAAATGCACACCCACGGTATCGCCGCTCCGGATCTCGGACTCGGCGCCCATCGCAACGCCGCCATCGTCAACGGCTTGCTGGGGTTCCCGCGCTACCCCACTTCCCACAAGACCGCCTTCCAAACCTTTGGCATCGAAGATCGCTGGAAGGACAAAGCCTCCAGCCGGCAGCCCACCATGGCAGGCACAGCATCATGAACAAACCTCTGGATTTCACCTTCCCGGCACCGCAGGACATCGGCGGCCCCATCGAACCCACTCCTCAGCGCCGGTTCCAGCAGGGAGTGGAACTGAGGAACCAGGAGCGTCTGGAATCGGAGGTGCGGTCCTACCCCCGGCGCTTTCCCATGGCAATCCGCAGGGCCCAGGGAGCCATCGTTGAAGACACGCTGGGTCAGCGCTATCTGGATTGCCTGGCCGGAGCCGGAGCACTGGCACTCGGTCACAACCACCCCGAAGTGACAGGAGCGGTGGTGGCCGCGATTCAGTCAGGCATTCCCCAGCAGGCACTTGACGTGGCCACACCTTCCAAGGACGCGCTCATCCAGGAAGTCATGGGATTTCTTCCTGCCAGCTTCGCCCAGGACTCCTGCATTCAGTTCTGCGGTCCGTCGGGATCGGACGCCGTGGAGGCTGCCATCAAACTGGCGAAGCAATACACGGGACGCCACAACATCGCCGCGTTCCATGGCGCCTACCATGGCATGACGAACGGTGCACAGGCCCTGATGGGCAACCTGGGCGCGAAGCAGCGGCGCACCGGGCTGATGCCCGATGTGCATTTCTTCCCATTTCCCTACGGCCTGCGCTGCAAGTTCGGCCTCGGCGGAGAGGCCGGTGAACGGGCATCGATCAGGTACATCGAATCCGTGCTGCACGACCAGGAAAGCGGTATGGTCAAGCCCGCCGCCATGATTCTGGAACCCATTCAGGGTGAAGGAGGGGTTCTACCGGCCTCGGACTATTGGTTGCGGGAGATCCGACGCATCACATCCGAACTGGGTATCGTCCTCATCTTCGACGAAATCCAGTGCGGAGTCGCTCGCTCCGGACGCCACTTCGCTTTCGAACACGCGGGTGTGGAACCGGACATCCTCGTGCTGTCGAAGGCCATCGGTGGCGGGCTCCCCCTTTCGTGCCTGGTGTTCAAGAAGCGGTTCGACAACTGGACCCCGGGGGAGCATGCGGGCACCTTCCGGGGCACCCAGTGGGCCATGGTCGCCGGCACCAGAACATTGCAGATCATCCAGCGCGATGGCTTGGCCTCGAATGCGGACCGCATGGGAGCCAGCCTGAGCAGCAGGCTGGCAGCGCTGCGGCAGGACCATCCGTGTATTGCGGAAGTCCGCGGCAAGGGTTTGATGCTGGGCCTTGAAATCGTTGACCCGAAGCGCGTGGATGCGCTGGGTCAACCGCTTGCCGACGGGCAGCGCGCGGCCCGGATTCAGGCCGCTGCCTTGCGGCATGGCCTGATGATAGAGAAGGGTGGACGGCATGGCGCGGTCTTGCGCTTCCTCCCTCCCTTGAACATCACGGATGATCAGATCGATTTCGCGGCCCGGGCCTTCACGCACGCCATGCAGGCCACGGAGCAGGCACGGTGACGGAATCGTGGAAAGAGCACTTCATCCGGACGGGAAGCGGAGGTTCGGATCGTTATCGTGCCGTGATGGCGTCCTGCGTGGAGGAACTGTCGAGTCTTTTCGAGGCTGCGGTGCGCCCCTATTCGGGCAGGGAGCCGTCCGATCTGCGCGAGCAGGTTTTCCGGCGTGACCTCGGAGTGCAAGCGGTGGCACCGCTGCAGCGGGTGATCCGGGAAGTGCGCCAGGACATCGCTGCGCATGCAATCATCGTCCAGCATCCGCATTGCATCGCCCACCTGCACACGCCACCACTCCTGAGCGGCATCGCTGCGGAAAGCTTCATCGCGGCACAGAATCTTTCGATGGATTCGTGGGACCAGTCGGGCTCCGCCACATTTGTCGAACAGCGGGTCGTGGACCACCTCTGCACACTGTTCGGATACCCCCCCGAGGCGGACGGTGTGTTTACCAGCGGAGGTACCCAGGGCAACATCATGGCCCTGCTCACGGCGCGGGACTGGTTCCTGTGGACGTACCACGGGCACCAGGCCAGGCGTGACGGCATGCCCGATTTCTTCCCCAGGCTGAGGATCATCGCCTCGACCAAGAGCCACTTCACGGTGGACAAGGCAGCCTTCATCATGGGGCTGGGGCAGCGCGGCGTGGTGAAGGTGCGGACCGGAAACGACGGCACCATCGACGTGGACGAGTTGACATCAACGGTCGAGTCGCTGCGGCAGGAGGGCCTGATCCCCTTCGCCGTGGTGGGAACGGCGGGCACCACGGACCATGGCGCCATCGACGATTTGCAGCGCATCGGCGAAATCTCCCGGGCGCACGGCTTATGGTTCCATGTGGATGGCGCCTACGGCTCTGCCCTGGTGCTGGGCCGCTACAGGCACCGACTCGCCGGTATCGAGCAGGCCGATTCGATGGTGGCCGATTTCCACAAGCTGTGGTTTCAACCCGTGAGTTGCGGGGCCCTGCTGTTCCGCGAAGGGGACCGCTTCAGGCACCTGCTCTACCAGGCCGAATACCTGAACCGCGAAACCGATGATCTTCCCAATCTCGTGGACAAGACGATCTCCACGACGAGACGCTTCGACGCCTTGAAGGTCTACATGATGCTCCGGGCGGTCGGCACCGAAGTGCTGGGAGAGATGATCGACCACCTGCTTGGACAGGCGCGCGAGGTTGCCGAGGCCATCCGCCGCCGCAGCATGTTCGAGCTTCTGGCCGAGCCGAGCCTGACAACCATTCTTTTCAGGTACACCGGCCCCATGCCCGGTGCTGATATCGACGATTTCAACCGCAGGCTTCGTGCCGGACTTCTCAAGCACGGCATAGCCATACTGGGGGAGACGACTGTCCAGCAGCGCGCGGCGCTGAAGCTGACCCTGTTGAACCCCTGCCTTGCCGCGGAGGATTTCGACAGCCTCCTGGACAACATTGCCGCCTTCGCAGCCCGCGTTTACAGCGAGTAGCCGAGCATCATCGCCACACCCGCCTCCTTGTTGGGGCGGCTGAAGCTCTCGCGCGTCAGGCGGCCCACCGGGATGGAGATCTGGTCGTTCATGAACCACTTCTTGTAGATGGGATCGATCTCGCGGCTGGTGTAGAGCCTGCCGAGCGTGCGATCCACCACGGCCATGAGCGCGGTGTCGTTCTTGCGCACCATGATGGCGTAGGGCTCCACGGACAGCACGAAGTTGCTCAGCGCCAGGGCATCCTGCGCCTTGTTGCGGGCCACCAGGCCGAGCAGCAGCGAATCGTCCTGGGCGAACGCCTTCACCGTGCCGGCGCGCAGGGCCTTGAACGCCTCGTCGTTGTTGTCGAAGACCTTGACCGTGGCCTTCACCTCGTTCACGGTGAGCTGGGTGAGCAGCTTCTCGGAAGTGGAGCCCTTGCTCACGGCCACCGTCATGCCGGCGAGGTCCTGCACCGTGTCGGCCTTGGTGCCCTTGGGCACGAGCACGCGGATGCCCGCCACGAACATGGTGGGGCCGAAGGCCACCCGCTCCTGCCGCGCCTTGGTGTTGGTGGTGGAGCCGCACTCCAGGTCGATCTCCCCCGCTTCCAGCTTCGGGATGCGCTCGGCGGCGCTCACCGTGCGGTACTTGACCTCCAGGTCCTTGAGCTTGAGCGTGTTCTTGATGTCCTCGACGACCGCATGGCACAGGTCCACCGAATAGCCGGCCGCCTTGCCCCCGTTCTGTGCGTCCACGAACGCGAACGGCCAGGCCGACTCGCGCACCCCCAGGGTGATGGTGCGGGTCTGCTGGATGCGGGCCATCGTGTCGGCAGGCGCCTGGGCCAGCACGGGAGCGGAAAGGGCGGAAAAGGCCGCGGCGAGCGCCAGCAGCCGGAAAGAGCGGCGGATCATGGGAGAGGACCGGATCGAGGAGGAGGAGAAAGGGACGGGAAAGGGACGGTGGCAAAAAGCGAGGCAATCACTGTGCCAGGAAAAAACGCCGTGCATGTAACGCCCTGGCCCGTGCTCAGATCCACCGGGCGATCAGGCTGGCCACCGCGCTGAGCAGCAGGGTGCTGGCCAGGGGCAGGTGCCACTCGCGCCCGAACAGGCGGAAATGGAAATCCCCCGGAAGGCGCCCCACGCCGAGCCGCTGCAGGAACGGCGCCAGCCCCTGGAGCAGCACCAGGGCGAGAAAGACGACGATCAGCCAGCGCAACATGCCGCGAGTGTAGGTGCAGAGCCGGTTCGCCGCATCCCCCCGGTGCGCGGGGACAACGGACGGGAGAGCGGGGCGTTCCGCGGGCAGGAATGCGTTGACGGCGGGCAGGCCGCTGGCAACTACCGCTGCACGCCCCAGCGCCGCACCGTCAGCCGCTCCAGCGTCTGGAAGCCCAGTCCTTCCACCAGCAGGCCGATCAGGATCACGAGCACGAGGCCTGCGAACACCTTGTCGGTGTAGAGCTCGTTGCGGTTCTGGAAGATGTACCAGCCCAGGCCGCCCTGGCCCGACGAGGCGCCGAACACCAGTTCGGCCGCGATCAGCGTGCGCCAGGCGAAGGCCCAGCCGATCTTCAGGCCCGAGAGGATGGCGGGCAGCGCGGCCGGCACGAGGATCTGCAGCACGTAGCGGATGCCGGTGAGGCCGTAGTTGCGGCCGGCCATGCGCAGCGTCTCGGGCACGGCCTGGAAGCCCGCATAGGTGTTGAGCGCCAGCGGCCACAGCACCGAATGGACCAGCACGAAGACGAGGCTGCCCTGCCCCAGCCCGAACCACAGCAGCGCCAGCGGCAGCAGCGCGATGGCCGGCAGCGGGTTGAACATGGAGGTGAGCGTGCCCAGCAGGTCGCGCCCGAACTGCGTGGAGACGGCCAGCGTGGTCAGCACGAACGCGCCCGCGATGCCGGCCAGGTAGCCCTTGAGCAGCACCGACAGCGAGATGGCCGTCTTCGCCACCAGCTCGCCCGACGCCAGGCCCTCGCCCAGTGCCCGCGCGGTCTGCAGGAAGGTGGGCAACAGCAGGTCGTTGTCCTGCCAGCGCGCGGCCAGCTCCCACAGCACGGCCAGCACCGCCAGGATGGCGAGACGGCGCACGGTACCCTGCTGCCATACGCGTGCGGTCCAGGGCAGCGGCTGCTCGGGGGCGACGCCGTCCAGCGGCGGCAGCGCATGTTCGATGTCCGGCCGGAAGGGCGGCTCGCGGCGGCCGGCTGCGGCGGCCATGGCATGGGCCGCCGCGGGGTGGAGAGGGGTCGGCTGGGTCATACGGCGATCCGGAAAGGCAGCAGGGTGCCGGCGAGCTGTCGCCGCGCTGGCGCGGCGGCATGGGCGCCCGCGAGTCCGGGTGCGGCCGCATCGCCCTCTTCCGGGGCGGACTCGTCGAACAGCAGGCGGTGGATGCGCTGCGCCGTGGCCTGGAATTCCGCGCCGCCCAGGCTGTTCAGATTGAATTGGTGGCTGTTGATCTCGGCGCGCAGCCGGCCCGGGTGGGGAGAGAGAATGGCGACGCGGCTGCCCACCACCAGGGCCTCTTCGATGGAGTGGGTGACGAAGATCAGCGTGAAGCGGAACTCCTCCCACAGCGCCAGCAGCTCTTCCTGCATGCGGCGGCGCGTGAGCGCATCCAGCGCGGCGAAGGGCTCGTCCATCAGCAGCACGCGCGGCTGCATCGCAAGGGCGCGGGCGATGGCCACGCGCTGCTTCATGCCGCCCGAGAGCTGGTGCGGATGCACGTCGGCGAACTGCGAGAGGCCCACCTTGTCGAGGTAGAGCGCCGCGCGCTCGGCGGCCTCGGCGCGGCCCGTGCGGCGCGCGGCGAGCAGCGGGAACATCACGTTCTCGCGCACCGTCTTCCAGGGCGGCAACTGGTCGAACTCCTGGAAGACGACCACGCGGTCCGGGCCGGGCTTCGTCACCGCCTTCCCGTCCAGCAGGATGCGCCCTTCGCTGGGCGCGATGAAGCCCGCGATGGACTTGAGCAGCGTGGACTTGCCGCAGCCCGAGGCGCCGAGCAGCACCAGCCGCTCGCCCTCATGCACGTCGAAGCCCACGCGGTGCGTGGCGCGCACGGCACGCTGCGGCGTGCGGTAGTCGATGCTCACGCCCTCCACGCGCAGCAGTGGCGGCGCGGAGGCGGGGAGCGGGTGCACGGTGCCGGACACGGAAGCGGGCACCGACGCGAGCGCACGTGCGGGCGCAGGTGGCGATGCGGCGGTGCGTGCGGCCGGCGCATCCTCCACGATGCCGGGCTCCGCCCAGAGGCCACCGCCGCCCATCTCGTCCCGTACGCGCGCCAGCAGCGCGGAAGAAAAGCTTCCCATGCGTTTCATGCTGCGTTCCCCCGAAATCGCCGCCGGTCAGCTGCCGCGTGCGGTCAGCGCGTCGTCGAAGAAATAGTCCTTGAGCGCTTCCGGCCTGTGCTTGATCGCTCCCACGCGGTGCAGGAACTGGCCCAGGCCGAGCGTGTTCTCGGGCTGTACCTTGAACTGCACCTCGGGGTTCCGGATGATCTGGAGCAGCAGCGCACGGTCGGTCTTCGCGCCCGTCACCTTCAGATAGATGTCGGCAGCCTTCTCGGGGTTGGCGGCGACGAACTGGGCCGCGTCATGAAGCCCGGCGAGGAAGGCCTGGTAGGTCTTGGGGCTCTCCTTGCAGAATTTCTCGGTGGCGTAGAGCACCGTGGCGGACGCGGGGCCACCCAGCACGTCGTAGGAGTTGAGCACGATGTGCGCCTGGGGATTGCCGGCCAGCTCCTGCTCCTGGAACGGCGGGTTGCCGAAGTGGCCGGTGATCTCGGTGCCGCCCTTGATGATCGCGGCGGCCGCATCGGGGTGCGGCACGGCGACCTGCAGCCTGTCGAGCCGGTTGAATTCCTTGTCGCCCCAGAGCTTGGCGGAGGCGAACTGCAGCACGCGCGACTGCACCGACACGCCCACCGCCGGCAGCGCGATGCGGTCCTTGTCGGTGAAGTCAGCGATGGTCTTCACGGCCGGGTTGTTGCTGACGAGGTAGTACGGGAAGTTGCCGAGCGAGGCCACGCCCTTGACGTTCTGCCGCCCGCGGGTGCGGTCCCACAGCGTGAAGAGCGGGCCCACGCCGGCCCCGGCGATGTCGATGCTGCCCGAGAGCAGCGCATCGTTCACGGCGGAGCCGCCCGAGAGCTGGAGGAACTCCACCTGGACGTCCACGCCCGCGGCCTTGCCGTGCTTCTCGATCAGCTTCTGGTCCTGCGCCACGTTGAGAAGCAGATAGACGATGCCGAACTGCTGGGCGATGCGCAGCCTGCCTTCTTCGGCCTGGGCGATGCCAGGAGCCGCCAGGCCCGCGGCCAGCAGGCCGGCCGCCGTGGCGAGGGTGGCGGCCTTGCGCACGAAGGCGCGGCGCAGTAGGGAGACAGTGGCGGAACGTGGCATGGATCAAGCTTTCCAGTGGATTCAAAAATGAAGGTGCGCGTGCTCGTCGAGAGGCCGCGGAGCAGGCCAGGCCAGCAGACGCCGTGGAACGGGCTTCGCCCGGCCACCGGCGTCCACCAGCCCCTCGCCAGAGTCGAGGGGCATTCGCCCCGTCCATGCCCGCGCAGGCGGGCATGGAGCCGCGGGCTCACCCCCTCCCACGCGCAGCGTGAGAGAGGGGGCGAAGGCGCGCAGCGCCTCAGGGGGGTGCTTCCTATCTACAAGGGGAGATCGCCTTCCACGGTGGTGCGGTAGAGCTTGCGGCGCTCGCTGTCCGGCGTGCCCGCAGCCAGGTGCTGCACGGAGCGGTTGTCCCAGAACACCAGGTCGTGCGGCTGCCACACGTGGCGGTAGACGAACTCTGGCTTGATGGCCGCGGCGAACAGTTCGGCCAGCAGCGCCCGGCTCTCGTCCTCGGGCAGGCCGACGATGCGGGTGGTGAAATGCTCGTTCACGAACAGCGCGCGGCGCCCCGTCTCCGGGTGCGTGCGCACCACCGGGTGGACGGCGGGCGCGACCTCGGCGATCTGCGCGGGCGTGAGCGCGGGGCGCCAGGGGCTACGCGCGCGCAGCTCCTCGTACCTGGCCAGGTAGCTGTGCTCCGCGCGCAGCGGGCCGATCACGCGCCGCAGTGCCGCGGGCAGCGCGTCGTAGGCGGCATGCTGGTCGGCGAACAGCGTGTCGCCGCCCTCGCCGGGCAATTCCTGCGCGTGCAGCAGCGAGCCCAGGCTGGGACGCTCCTTGTACGACAGGTCCGAATGCCAGTAGTGGCCGGCATCGCCCAGCCCGACCGGCTGGCCGCTGGCGTCCTTGATGTTGGAGACGATGAGGATTTCCGGATGGTCCGCCAGCTGGAAGTTCTTCAGCACGTGGATCTGCAGCGGCCCGAAGCGGCGGCTGAAGTCGATGTGCTGGCGCGGCGTGATGCGCTGGTCACGGAACACCACCACGTGGTGGTCGAGGTGCGCCCGGTGCAGCCGGGCGAAGTCCGCGTCGCCGAGCGGTCGCGACAGGTCCAGCCCCAGCACCTCGGCGCCCAGCGGCGCGCCGGGCAGCGGGCGGATCTCGAAGCCTTGCGGCGGTGCATCGGCCCGGGATTCGAGGAACGCTTCGGCGGCATGGGACAGGACTGCGGACATGGCGTGGGATCTCCAGGTGGCAACCGCCGGGGAACGCACCGGGCGGTGGGTGGCGAGCGGTTCATGGCCACTCTATGCACGATCACTCATACCTGGAACGAATGATTTTTCAGTTGTTTACTACCAAAACATCTAAGCCCTGAGCACTGAGCCTGGTCTGCCGCCGGACTACCTGGCCGCTTCGGATGCCGAACGCATGAGCTTGTGCCGCCAAGTTTTGCGCGCCTGCTTTGCCGAAAAACGCGCTTCGCACCATGCACCCCGGCTTCCAGAATCCGCCCACCCCCCTCTTTTCTGGAGCCCTCCGTGAGCCTTGTTTCCGACGAATCGATCGATACCTCTTTCGGCGACCTGCGCATCCGCCGCGTGGCGGGCGCCCTGGGCGGCGAGGTGCTGGACCTGGAGCTGTCCGGTGGCCTGGACGACGCCACCATCGGCCACCTCACGGCTGCGCTCGTGCGCCACAAGGTGCTGTTCTTCCGCGGCCAGCACCAGCTCGACGACGCCCGCCACCAGGCGTTCGGCGAGCGCCTGGGGCGCACCGTGCCGCATCCCACGGTGCCGGCGCGCGAAGGCACGCGCATCTTCGAGTTGGACGCCTCCAAGGGCGGCGGCCGCGCCGATTCCTGGCACACCGACGTGACCTTCCTGGACGCGTTCCCCAAGTACGGCATCCTGCGCGCCGTCACCGTGCCGGCCTATGGCGGCGACACCGTGTGGGCCAACACCGCCGCGGCCTACGAGCGCCTGCCCGAAGACCTCAAGCGCCTGGCCGACAGCCTGTGGGCCGTGCACAGCAACAACTACGACTACGGCGCCGACCGCCTGGTAGTGGACGAAACGCGCCTGCGCCACCACCGCGACGTGTTCGCCTCGGAGGTGTACGAGGCCGAGCATCCGCTGGTGCACGTGCACCCGGTGTCGGGCGAGCGCGCGCTGCTGCTGGGCCACTTCATCCAGCGCATCCAGGGGTTCTCGTCCACCGAGTCGGCGCGGCTCTTCGAGCTGCTGCAGAACCGCGTGACGCGGCTGGAGAACACCGTGCGCTGGAGCTGGAAGCAGAACGACGTGGCCATCTGGGACAACCGCGCCACGCAGCACATCGCCGTCAACGACTACGGCCGGCAGCCGCGCGTGGTGCGCCGCGTGACGGTGCACGGCGAACCCGCCGTGGCGGTGGACGGCCGCCGCAGCCGCACGCGCCGCCGCCCGGAGGCGACGAACGACGCACACATCGACACACTGATCGCGACCACCGCCTGACCTGCGTCCTCGTTCCGCCCACCGCACGCTTCCCTCCGCATCCATGACGCAACGCCGCCACCTCCTGCAAGCCGCCACCGGCGCTGGAGGCACTGCTCGGCCGCACGCCGCGCCAGCTCTCGGGCGGCCAGCGCCAGCGCGTGGCCATGGGCCGCGCCATCGTGCGCCAGCCCGACGCCTTCCTGTTCGACGAACCGCTCTCCAACCTGGATGGGGTGCTGTATGGCGCGCGGCCGGAGCATTTCACGCTGGCGGGCGCCGGGGATGGCGGGGACGGCGCCCTGCCCGCCCGCGTGGTGGTGGTGGAGCCCACGGGGGCCGAGACACAGGTGGCGCTGTCGGTGGGCTCGGGCGGCCACGACGTGCTCGCCGCATTCCGCGATCGCATCGAAGTGCGACCCGGAGAACCATTGTGGCTGTGGCCCCAGGCGGCGCAGGCGCATGTGTTCGATGCCGCCAGCGGCGCCCGGCTGAACCAGGGCCTGTCAACACCCAATGACGCGAACGCGATGACGCTGCGCCGTGCTCGCCGATAATCTGAGTCCGCACGAGGCCCTCATCCTGCCGAGGCCGGTGCGAGGCTGCTTGAGACACACGAGGCTGTGGAAAAGACGGGTTCGGACATTCCAATGGGAGAACCGCCATGCAAAGATGCGGTTTCTGCGAACGGGAGATGCCCGAGCATCTGCTCGTGTGCCCGCACTGTGGCCGACCCCAGGCGTCACCCAGCGAACGCCGCAACCATTGGCTCCGGATCGCTCTTGCCGTCGTTCTTTGCATTCTGGTGGCATGCTTGGCGGCAAAGTGAGGCCTTTGCGGTCCAGTACTGCCAGAATGCGACGATGGCCGTCATCGCCCGGGACGGAGCCGAGGCCCATCTGGATCTCGAAGCCCTTCTGCCTGCTTCAGGAAATCGATGATCTGCTGCTCCGTGAATCGACTTTTCCTCATGTCCGTCATTCTCCAAATTGACGGACCTCACTTCCCTTCGGGTGGTACGGATACAGGAGGGCACCCGCCTTGATCCTTGGGGGTACGACTGCGCCCTGTACAAGCGCCGCAACGAGGTCGAACGCCTGTTGCGTCGCCTCCAAGGCTACCGCCGCATCTTCTCGCGCTTCGAAAAACTCGACGTGATGCTCCCGGCCTTCATCTGCTTTGCGCTCATTGCAGAGGTAGGCTTCGGTAGTGTTAGCAGGCCCTCGCCTACAGCCGGTGCGTGCGGTCCCCGCGCGCGAAGCCCATCGGCGTCCATGCCGGCACGCCCGCGCCCACGGCCAGCACCTTGAAGAGTTCGCCCATCTCGTGCTCCATCATGAGCTTGGCGGCCTGCGCGCGCTGCGCCTGCGGCAGCAGCTCCAGCAGCGAGAGCAGGCCGCAATTGATGAGGAAGTGGGCCTGCGTGGTGTAGCCCAGCACGTCCAGCCCCGCCTCCTGCGCGGCCACGGCCATGGCGGTGAAGTTGACGTGGGCGGTGATGTCCTTGGCGCCCACGTCGGCGAGCGGATCGGAATCGACCTGGTGGGCCCGGTGGCACACCAGCGTGCCCATGTGGCGCTGCGGGTGGTAGTACTCGGCCTCGGGAAATCCGTAGTCGATCAGGAAAGCCGCGCCGCATGCCAGGCGCTGCCCCAGCATGCGCAAAAAGCCCTCGCCCTGCGCGTGGATCTCGGTCAGGTAGTCCTGCGGGCCATCGGGCTCGACGGGCGGGCGCAGGGCCGTGGGGCGGTCTTCCCAGGCGAAGCGGGGATCGCCGCCGTCAGCGCATTCCACGACCACGCCGCGCTCGTGCCACGTGCCGCCTTCCGCGCCGCCGTGGCGGGCAAGGAGTTGCACCGGCATGGCGTCGAGCACCTCGTTGCCCACCACCACGCCCTCGATGCGCTCCGGCAGGGCCTGGGCCCACTGCACGCGGTCGCCCCACGGCGCGAGCCGCTCGCGCTGGCGCTGGCGCAGGCTGCCCGACAGGTCCACGATGGTGTAACGCCGCACGCGGTCGCCCAGCGCTTCCAGCAGTTGCGCGGCGAGCGCGCCCGAGCCGGCGCCGAACTCCCATACGTCGTGCGTGCCCGTGGTGTCCAGCGCCTCGCGCACCTGCCGCGCCAGGGCCTGGCCGAACACGGGGGACAGCTCCGGCGCGGTCACGAAATCGCTGCCGGACTGCGGCAGGGCGCCGAACTTCGGCAGCGCGTTGGCGTAATAGCCCAGGCCGGGCGTGTAGAGGGCCCATTCCATGAACCGGTCGAAACCGGTCCAGCCGCCGGCCCCGGCGATACCATCGGCGATGCGCCGGGCCAGGGCGCTCGATAAACTGGGGTGCTGTTCTGTCGTCGTCACGGCCCGATTGTCCCCCATGCCCTCTTCCGCTTCCCCCCGTACCGTGCTGGTCACAGGCGCCGCCCGGCGCCTCGGCCGAGAGATCGCCCTGGCGCTTGCCGCTGCGGGCTGGCGCGTGGCCGTGCACTACCGCGGCTCGCGCGAGGACGCCCTGCGCACGGCCGCCGACTGCGCCGCGCTCACGCCGGGCAGCGCCGCCTTCGATGCGGACTTCCACGACGAGGCCGCCGTGCGCGCCCTGCTGCCGCGCGTGGCCGCGGAACTCGGCACCGTGGAAGCCGTGGTCAACAGCGCCTCGCTCTTCGAGCACGACGACGTGGCGAGCTTCGGCTTCACGGCCCTCGAGAAACACCTGCGCAGCAACACCGCCGCGCCGATCCTGCTGGCGCAGGCGCTGCATGCGCACCTGGCCTCGCGCGACGGCGCAAAGGCCGATACGGCAGCAGAAGCCGACGCCCGCACTCCGCAGGGCGTGGTCGTGAACCTGCTCGACCAGAAGCTCTGGAACCCGAACCCCGATTTCCTGAGCTATACGCTCTCCAAGGCCGCGCTCGAATCGGCCAACACCCTGCTGGCGCAGGCCCTGGCCCCGCGCGTGCGCGTGGTGGGGGTGGCGCCCGGGCTCACGCTCACCAGCCACATGCTGTCCGACGAGAAATTCCGCGAACTGCATCGGCAGAGCCCCCTGGGCCGCTCCTCCACGCCCGAGGACGTGGCCGCCGCCGTGCGCTTCGCGCTGGAGAACCGCTCCCTCACCGGCACCACGCTGCTCGTGGACGGCGGGCAGCACCTGATGCGCTTCGAGCGCGACTTCTCGCTCATGTGACGCCGGCCCGCGCGCTCCTTTCCCGCTCCGCCTTTTCCTTCCCTTTTTTCCTCCCACAGCCATCATGTCCATGCACCACGACGGCGGCCTGCAGATCCTCACGCTCACCGGACTGCGCTTCGATGCCAACCTGGGCATCCTCGACCATGAGAAGACCGCGCCCCAGCCCATCCAGGTGGACGCCGAACTCAACCAGGGCCGCCAGCCCCTGCTGCCGCACGACGACGACATCGGCCACGTGCTGGACTACCGGAAGGTGCGCCAGATCATCATCGACGAATGCACGGCCGAGCACGTGAACCTGCTGGAGAGCCTGATCGGCAAGCTCACGCGCCGACTGATGCAGCTGCCCGGCGTGCTCGGCGTGCGCGTGAAGATCGCCAAGCTCGAGATCTTCGACGACTGCGAAGTGGCGATCCGGATGGAATGCGGAGAGTGGTGAGGGCACTGCCTCACATCCGCACCACCACCTTGCCGAAGGCGCCCCGCGCCAGATGCTCGAAGGCCTGGGGCACGTCGCCGAAACCGTATTCGGCCGCGACTACCGGCTGCAGCCGGTTGACGTCGATGGCGCGCACCATGCGCTCCAGCGCCGCGCGGTGTCCCACGCTGATGCCCTGGATGGAGGCCCGGCGGCCGATGGCGTCGAAGGTGAAGTCCGGCATCTGGCCGCCTTCCAGCACGCCGATGACCGAGATGCGCCCGCTGCGCGCCAGGGCCTGCAGCGAACGGCCGATGTTCGGGCCGCCCACGGTTTCCAGCACCTGGTCGGCGCCGCGCCCTTCGGTCAGGCGCATGACCTCGGCCGCCCAGTCGGAGTCACGCGCCAGCACGTGGTGCGCGCCCAGGTCCAGCGCCGGGGCGCGCTTGTCCTCGCTGCCCGAAACGACGATCACCTGCGCGCCGTGCAGCCGCGCGAACTGCAGCCCGAACAGGGCCACGCCGCCCGTGCCGTGGATCAGCACGGTCTGCCCGGCATGCAGTCCGCCCTCTTCCACCAGCGCGAACCAGGCCGTGAGCGCGGCACAGGGCAGCGTGCTGGCCTGCGCCGCATCCAGCGTGGCGGGTGCCGGCGCGGCCCATTCGGCGTCCAGCAGCACATGGGTGGCCAGCATGCCGGGCCCCGGCACGCCCAGCGAGTGGCTGGCAGCCGGCGCGGCGCCGTCCAGCCAGCCCGCGACGAAGGTGCTGATGACGCGCTCGCCGCCGCGCCAGCGCTGCACGCCCTCGCCCACCGCCAGCACCGTGCCGGCCATGTCGGAGGCTGGCACGAAGGGCAGCGGTGCGCTCCAGCGGTAGGTGTTGCGCGCGACGAGCAGGTCGCGGTAGTTGAGCGAGGCCGCATCCACCCGCACCAGGATCTGGCCCGGGCCGGGCGATGGCTGGGGCGCGGCGGAACAGGTGAGATGTTCCAGGCCATAGCCCGTGAATTGCCAGCGTTGCAGGGTGTTGTCTTTCATAAATGCTCCATCAAGGAAGGAATTGACGATGCAGCCATGCTATTGGCGCACTACATTCGCTGGTGGAGCATCTAAATCAACGCACTGGATAGGTAAATTCTTCAATGAGCGAACGCCTGGCGGGGATAGAAGCCTTCGTGGCGGCCGTGGAGGCCGGCAACTTCGCGCTGGCCGCGGTGCGGCTGCAGCGCACGCGCTCGGCCGTGGCCAAGAGCGTGGCCCGGCTGGAGGCGCGGCTGGGCACGCGACTCTTCCAGCGCAGCACCCGCAGCCAGAGCCTGACCGAGGACGGCCAGGCCTACTACGAGCGCTGCCGGCGGGCGCTGTCGGAGCTGGACGCGGCCGATGCAGCCGTGGAGGCCGGCCGCAGCACGCCGCGCGGTCGCCTGCGCGTGACGGCCCCGGTGCTGATCGGCCGGGAGATGGTGGCGCCGCTGCTGCTGGAGCTGGCGGCCGCGCACCCGGAACTGGTGCTGGAGATGGTCTTCAGCGACAGCGTGGCCGATCTGGTGGACGAGCGCATCGACCTCGCCATCCGCAGCGGGCCGCTGGCCGACAGCAGCGTGCTGGCGGCGCGGCCGCTGGGCCGACAGTGGATGGGTGTCTATGCCTCCCCGGGCTACATGGCACGGCACCCGGCGCCGGAAGACCTGGATGCCATGATCGCGATGGCGGACAGCCACAGCTTCGTCGGCTACTCGCGCGACACGGGCCCCCATCCCTGGCAGTTCCACCGCGCGGACGGGCAGGTGCAGACGTTCCAGCCGCCGGCGCGGGTCTCGTTCAGCTGCAACAGCCTGGAAGCCAACAAGCTGGCGGCGGTGGCCGGCATGGGTCTCACTCGGCTGCCGGCGTGGCTGGTGGCCGACGGCGTACGCCAGGGCAGCCTGGTGCGCGTGTTCGACGAGCCCATGCCCTACGGCTATGCGCTGCAGGCCGTGTGGCCGCAGGCGCGCGCCCTGCCCCTGAAAACGCGCGCGGCCATCGACCTGCTGGCAGGCCGGCTGCCGCCGCTGCTGGCCCAGGGCGGGCCGGCCTCATCATCCGGCGTTCAGAGCGGCTGACACGACCCTTCTGGCGTCGTTGCCGCATCTTGTCGTACTACTCGTACTGCCTGCGATACGGCGCCTGGCCAGAACCGCTTCGCTGGGTCGTGTTAGCCGCTCTTAACAGCAGCGCCCGATGCGCCCCTTGCCGCCATAGCGCGCATCCTGCCTGTCCCGGAAGAACTCCGCATAGCTCATCGCCGGCTGGTCGGGGTGGGTGCGCTCGTGGTGGGTCAGGTAGGCGTCGTAGTCGGGCAGGCCCACCATGAGGCGCAGCGACTGCGCAAGGTAGCGCCCGCCCGTGGCCACGGCCTGCACGGCGCCCCGCGCGGCCTGCAGCGGCCTGCCCGCGGCGCCGGGGGCACCGCCGTCGCCACCGCCGCCAGCCGCCGGCTTCACCGCGCGCCCTCCGGCAGGGCCTCGAACGGCGTTTCCTGCGCCGTGGGGCGGTTGGCGGCGCGGGCCTGCAGGCAGGCGCGCACGCTGTAGAGCAGCACGCTCAGCACCACGAAGATGAACAGCGCGCAGAGCCCGGCATTGATCCGGTCGTTGAGCACGATGCGCGACATGGCCTCGGCCGTCCTGGCCGGCGCGATCACGGTGCCCTGGGCGATGCCTTCGGCGTACTTCGCGGCGTGCGACAGGAAGCCGATCTTCGGGTCGGCCGAGAAGATCTTCTGCCAGCCGGCCGTGAGCGTGCAGGCCAGCAGCCACGCGGCCGGGGCGATGGTCACCCAGGCGAAGGCCTCGCGCTTCATGCGGAACA
The DNA here is from genome assembly GCA_003029925.1 of Paracidovorax avenae. GTDB lineage: Bacteria > Pseudomonadota > Gammaproteobacteria > Burkholderiales > Burkholderiaceae_C > Paracidovorax > Paracidovorax avenae_A. Next base: position 4,738,590 of record CP028296.1, read on the forward strand.
GCACCACGGTGCCCAGCATCAGCGCCACGGCGGCCAGCATCTGGTTGGAGATGCCGAACAGCGGCCACAGCGTGTTGATGCCGCCCAGCGGGTCGACCACGCCCTGGTAGAGGAAGTAGCCCCAGGCGCCCACGCACAGCGCGGTGGCGACCAGGTTGGCCGGCAGCGAATCGGTGCGCTTGAGCGCGGGCACGAAGCTGCCCAGCAGGTCCTGCAGCATGAAGCGGCCCGCGCGCGTGCCGGCGTCCACCGCGGTGAGGATGAAGAGCGCCTCGAACAGGATGGCGAAGTGGTACCAGAAGGCCATCATGGCCGGTCCGCCCACCACCTGGTGCAGGATGTGCGCCATGCCCACGGCGAGCGTCGGCGCGCCGCCGGCACGGCCCAGGATGGTGTGCTCGCCCACGTCCTTCGCGGTCTGCACCAGCATGTCGGGCGTGATCACGAAGCCCCAGGTGGAGAGCGTCTGCGCCACGGCCTCGGGCGTGGTGCCCACGAGCGCCGCGGGGCTGTTCATCGCGAAGTAGATGCCGGGGTTGATGCACGAGGCGGCCACCAGCGCCATCACGGCGACGAAGGATTCGGCCAGCATGCCGCCGTAGCCGATGTAGCGCGCGTGGGTCTCGTTCTCCAGCATCTTGGGCGTGGTGCCCGAGGAGATCAGTGCGTGGAAGCCCGACACCGCGCCGCAGGCGATGGTGATGAAGAGGAACGGGAACAGGCTGCCCGACCACACCGGGCCGTTGCCCTGCGCGAACTGCGTGATGGCCGGCATCTCCAGCGTGGGCGCCACCACCACGATGCCGATGGCCAGCGCCACGATGGTGCCGATCTTCAGGAAGGTGGAGAGGTAGTCGCGCGGTGCGAGCAGCAGCCACACCGGCAGCGAGGCGGCCACGAAACCGTAGCCGATCAGCATCCAGGTGAGCGTGGTGCCAGAGAAAGTAAACATCGGCCCCCAGGTGGGGTGCGCGGCCACGGCCTGCCCGCCGAAGATCGCGGCCATCAGCAGCACGAAGCCGATGACGGACACCTCGGCGATGCGGCCCGGGCGCAGGAAGCGCAGGTACACGCCCATGAAAAGCGCCACGGGAATGGTCGCCGCCACGGTGAACGCGCCCCAGGGCGATTCGGCCAGCGCCTTGACCACGATCAGCGCCAGCACGGCCAGGATGATGATCATGATCATGAAGGTGCCGAAGAGCGCGATCAGCCCCGGCACGGTGCCCATCTCCTGCTTGACGAGGTCGCCCAGCGAGCGGCCATCGCGCCGCGTGGAGATGAAGAGCACGATGAAATCCTGCACCGCGCCCGCGAACACCACGCCCGCCAGCAGCCACAGCAGGCCGGGCACGTAGCCCATCTGCGCAGCCAGCACCGGGCCCACCAGCGGCCCTGCGCCCGCGATGGCGGCGAAATGGTGGCCGAACAGCACGTGCTTGTTGGTGGGCACGTAGTCCAGCCCGTCGTTGTGGCGCCAGGCCGGCGTGGAGCGCCGGGCATCCAGCCCCAGCACGCGCTGGGCGATGAACAGGCTGTAGTAGCGGTAGGCGATCAGATAGACGCAGACCGCCGCGACGACGATCCAGAGCGCGCTGACGGCCTCGCCGCGCGTCAGCGCGACGGTGCCGAGCGCCCAGGCGCCGAGCACGGCGATGCAGAGCCACACCAGGTGGCGGCGGATGAGGGGCATGGGACTTGTCTCCTGAATGCGGGAAGGGCCCCGGTGGTCCGGGGGCAGGCCAGTATCCCGGCCAGGGGCGCCGCGCGCATCCGCCCTGCCACGTAGGCGGGCCGGGTGGAATTTCGTAAGGGACAACCCTAGGGACTGTCGACAGGCCCTGGGCGTCAGCGGCCCGTGTCGAAGCGCTTCGCGTGCTCGACGGCATAGCGGATCAGCTCCGCCAGGCTGCCCAGTTCCAGCCGCCGGCGGATGTTCTGCCGGTGCGCCTCCACCGTGCGCACGCTCAGGCCGAGGTCGCAGGCGATCTGCTTGCTGGACGCGCCACGGCCCAGCGCCGCCAGGATCTCGCTCTCGCGCGGGGTAAGCAGGGGCTTCGGGGCCTGGTTGCGAAAGAGCCGCTGCGACACGGCCGGGCTGAGGAAGGTGCCGCCCGCGGCCACCGCCTCCAGCGCCGCGACCAGTTCGGACGCCGGCGCATCCTTGAGCACGTAGCCGCTGGCGCCCACCTGCAGGGCGCGCTGCACGTACTCGGGGTTGTCGTACATGCTGAGCATGAGCACCCGCGGGGCGCCGCTGCCGGCCAGCAGGCGGGCGGCGAGGTCCAGCCCGCTCACGTCCTTCATGCCCACGTCCATGAGGACGATGCCGGGTGCCAGCCGCGCGATCAGCGGTTCCGCCTCGTCCGCGCCGGAGGCCTCGCCCACGATCGCCACCCACGGCAGGCTGCCCAGGCGCGCGCGCAGGCCATCGCGCACCAGGGCATGGTCATCGACGAGGAACAGGCGGACGGGGCGCTCCAGGGGCGCGCTGGCGGCAGCGGTCATGCGGGCTCCATCCTATCCGCGGGCACCTCGGCCACCACGCGCGTGCCGCCCGCGCCCGACCGCACCTGCAGGCGGCCGCCGATGGCCGCCATGCGCTCATGCATGTTGCGCAGGCCGATGCCGCGCCGCGGATCGTGCTGCAGCGCCGCGGGATCGAAGCCCCGCCCGTCGTCGCGCACTTCCAGCTGCACGCCGCCGCCCACGCACTCCAGCGTCACGTGCACATGCCGCGCCTGCGCATGCTTGCGCACGTTGGTGAGCGCTTCCTGGGCGACGCGGAACAGCGCGGTGGTGACGTCCTGCGGCAGCGGCCCCGGCGGCTGGGCCACGTCGGCGGTGGCCGCCACCGGGCCATGTTCGCCGAAGGCGCGGGCCAGGTGCTCCAGCGCGGCGGGCAGGCCGAGGGTGTCCAGCAGCGCCGGGCGCAGTTCGTGCGACAGGCGCCGCACCTCGCCCAGGGCCTCGTTGAGGTGCTGGAGCGCGGTGCCGAGGGTGGCCGGCGCCGGCCGCTCGCGCTCGATCTCCTCCACGGCCGACTCGATGAGCAGCTTGGCGGAGACCAGGGTCTGGCTGGTGCCGTCGTGCAGCTCGCGCGCCAGGTGGCCGCGCTCCTCCTCCTGCGACTGCACCACGCGGCGCGCGAGCAGGCGCAGGCGGGCTTCCGACAGGCGGTGCTCGCTGAGGTTGAGCAGCAGCCCGCAGGCGCTGATCGCCGCGAAGCCCAGGGCGGCGAAACCCGCGATCCACCACATCGTGGTGCCCACGTTGGAGCCCACCTGCCGTTCCAGGCCGGCCTGCGTGGCCTCGATGTCGTCCAGGTACAGCCCCGTGCCCACCATCCAGTTCCAGTGCGGCAGGGCGATCACGTAGCCCAGTTTCGGCGCGAGCTGCCCGCCGAGGGACGGCTTGGGCCAGGAATACTCCACGAAGCCGCCGCCGGCCTGGGCCTGCGCGATGAGCTGCTGGATGGTCGGCCGCCCCTGGGGATCGCGCAGGTCCCACAGCATCCTGCCCACCAGTTCCGGCTGGCGCGAGTGCATGAGGGAGCGGCCCTGCAGGTCATAGACGAAGAAGTAGCCGTCGCTGCCGTAGTCCAGCGCAGCCAGGCGGCGCATGGCCTCCTCCCGCGCCTTCGGGTCATCGCCGCCCGCCTCGTAGAGCGGCCGCACGGTGCTCACCGCCAGGTCCACGTAGCTGCGCAGTTCGCTGCGGCGCTGCTCCAGGTACGACTGCTCCACCAGGGCGCGCTCGCGCCGCGCGAGGTCCTGTGCCTGGTGGCGCACCAGGGCCGTCACCAGCGCCAGGGTGACGAGCAGCGGCACCACCGCCAGCGCCACGATCTTCGTGCGCAGGCGGGCCGCGGGGTCCGCCGCGCCGGCAGCGGGCGCGCCGTCCGGCGGGGCCCCGCGAAATACGTCCTTGCCTGTTCCCATGCGCCTTCCATCCGTCCCGGAAATGCGTTCCCGCCGTAAAATCGGCGGTCACCCGCCCCTTGAACGGGCGCCGCCGCACGGCTGCGCCGCGCGGAAGCGGGAGGCGCCGCGCAGCCGCGCCGTGCCCTTCCTGCTTCCGCGGCCCCGATTGTCTCCCCTCCCATGACCGCCCTGCCCCAAGACACCGACTGGACCGCCGACGCCGCCCGCCCCGCGCAGGCCCGGATCGAACGCGAGGCGCACAAGCTCGAGAAGCGCCTGTGCCGCGAGGTCGGCCGCGCCATCGTCGATTACCGCATGATCGAAGAGGGCGACAAGGTCATGGTGTGCATGTCCGGCGGCAAGGACAGCTACACCCTGCTGGACATCCTCATCAAGCTGAAGAAACGCGCGCCCATCGATTTCGACCTGGTGGCGGTGAACCTCGACCAGAAGCAGCCGGGCTTCCCCGAGCACATCCTGCCCGAATACCTGGCCACCACCGGCGTGCCCTTCCACATCGAGAACCAGGACACCTACAGCATCGTCAAGCGGGTGGTGCCTGAGGGCAAGACCACCTGCGGCCTGTGCAGCCGCCTGCGCCGCGGCATCCTCTACCGCGTGGCCGACGAGCTGGGCTGCACCAAGATCGCGCTGGGCCACCACCGCGACGACATCCTCCAGACGCTGCTGCTCAACATGTTCTTCGGCGGCAAGCTGAAGGCCATGCCCCCGAAGCTGGTCAGCGACGACGGCCGCCACGTGGTGATCCGCCCGCTGGCCTACGTGACCGAGAAGGACACCACCCGCTGGGCGCAGCAGCAGCAGTTCCCGATCATTCCCTGCAACCTCTGCGGCAGCCAGGAGAACCTGCAGCGCAAGCAGGTCGGCGAGATGCTGCGCGACTGGGACAAGCGCTTCCCCGGCCGCGTGGACAACATGTTCAACGCCCTGCAGAACATCGTGCCGTCCCACCTGCTGGACGGAACGCTGCACGACTTCCAGCATCTGAAGGCCACGGGCGTTCCGAGCGAAGACGGCGACAGGGCCTTCGACGCGGAGGAATTCCCCCCGGCGCCCGCCCTGCCGGGCCTGCAGGTGGTGCAGATTTCCTGACACGCCGCGGCCCTGCGAGCGACCCGTGAAGCCTTCCCCTTCGTACCGGATTCCAGGAGACCGCCCATGAACGCCGCCACCGCCGGACTGCCCCGGCTCTTCCGCTGCCTCTGGCTGCTGCTGGCCGCCGCCGTGCTGGCCGGCTGCGCCAGCACCCGCACGGTGGACAGCACCGTGTCCACCTACTCCACCCTGCCGGGGCTGCCCTCCCCGCCCACCTACCGGCTGGAACGCCTGCCCTCGCAGCAGGCGCAGGCCGCGCAGTTCGCGTCCATCGAGGCGCTGGCCCAGCAGTCGCTCGCGCGCGTGGGCCTGCAGCGCGACGACGCCGACGCCCGGCTGGTGCTGCAGATCGGCGCCAGCGCCAGCACCACCTGGCCCGCCTCCTGGCCCTACTATGGCCCCGCCTACCCCGGCTGGGGCTGGGGGGTGGGCTGGGGCGGCCGTGGCGGATGGGGCTGGGGCATGGGCACCGGCTGGATGATGGACCGCCCGCCCACGCTCTACCGCCGCGAGGCCAGCCTGGTGCTGCGCGACGCGGCCACGCAGAAGATCGTCTATGAAACCTCGGCCGTCTATGAAGATGTCTGGGTGAACGATCCAGCCATCTTCGGCATCCTGTTCGACGCCGCGCTCACCGGATTCCCGGCGCCGCCCGCCGGGCCGCGCCAGGTGCGCACCACCTTCGCCCCGGCCGGCCAGGGGCCTGCCCCCGCCGCCGCCCCGAGCTCCACCGCCTCCGCACCCGCCACCCCGGGGGTGGTCGTGTCCCCTGCGCCGGGCCGCGCCCCCTGACCGCCGCATGCAGCAAGCCACCCGCATCATCGCCATCCGCCACGGGGAAACCGCCTGGAACGTGGACACGCGCATCCAGGGCCACCTCGACATTCCCCTGAACGACACCGGCCTCTGGCAGGCCCGGCAACTGGGCAGGGCCCTTGCGGACGAGCCCGTGGCCGCGATCTACGCGAGCGACCTGCGGCGTGCCCATGCCACGGCCCAGGCCGTGGCCGACGCCACGGGCGCGCCCCTGGCCACCGACGTGCGGCTGCGCGAGCGCGCGTTCGGCCTCATGGAGGGACGCACCTTCCGCGAGGTCGAGGCCGAGCTTCCCGAACAGGCCCGCCGCTGGCGGCAGCGCGACCCGGATTTCGAGCCCGAAGGCGGCGAATCGCTGATCGCCTTCCGCGAGCGCATCACCGCGGCCACCCATGCCCTCGCCCGCCGCCACCCGGGCGAGCTGATCGCCCTCGTCGCGCACGGCGGGGTGATGGACGTGCTCTACCGCGCCGCCACCGGCCAGGAACTGCAGGCGCCGCGCACCTGGCTCCTGGCCAATGCCGCCATCAACCGGCTGCTCTGGACCGAAGACGGGCTCACCCTGGTGGGCTGGGCCGACACGCAACACCTCGAGGATGCCGCCCGCGATGAAAACCATGCCTGATCCCGCCGCGGCGCTGCTCGCCACCATCGGCCAGCGGGTGGACCTGATCGATACCCCCGCCGCGATCGTGGACCTCGACGCCATGGAGCGCAACATCCAGCGCATGGCCGATTTCGCGCGCAAGCACCAGGTGCGCTGGCGCCCCCACGCGAAGATGCACAAGTGCGCCGAACTGGCGCTGCGCCTGCAGCAGGCCGGGGCCGGCGGCGCCTGCGTGCAGAAGGTCTCGGAGGCCGAGGCGCTCGCCGCCGGCGGCGTGACGGACATCTACATCAGCAACGAAGTGATCGCGCCGGCCAAGCTGCAGCGCGTGGCGCGCCTGGCCCGGCAGCTCGCCGGCCTGGGCGGGCGCCTCGCCATCGCCGTGGACAGCCCGGAGGGCATCGCCCGCCTGGCGGAGGCCATGGACGCGGCCGGCCCGGACGGCGCCGGCATCGACGTATTCGTGGAGATCGACGTCGGCCAGGGCCGTTGCGGCGTGCCGCCCGGCATGGCGGCGGTGGCGCTCGCGCGGGC
>CP028296.1:4746421-4815156 GCA_003029925.1 Paracidovorax avenae
GGCGTGCCGCCTGGCGAGGCGGCGGTGCCGCTCGCGCGGGCGGTCGCCGGCCATGCGCGGCTGCGCTTCGCCGGCCTGCACGCCTACCATGGCCGAGCCCAGCACCTGCGCGGTGCGGCCGAACGGCGCGATGCCATCGCCACCGCCGTGGAAGCCGCCCGCACCACGCGCGATGCCATCCAGGCGGCGGGCCTGCCCGTCCCCCTCGTCACCGGCGCGGGCACGGGCACCCTGGTGCACGAGGCCGCGAGCGGCGTGTACGGCGAGCTGCAGGCCGGCTCCTTCCTGTTCATGGATGCGGACTACGCGGCCAACGAGCGCGAGCCCGCGCAGCCGGCCTTCGAGCATGCGCTGTTCATCAAGACCCAGGTCATCTCCAGCCGCGATACGCACGCCGTCTGCGATGCGGGCCACAAGAGCCACGCCATCGATTCCGGCCTGCCGCAGGTCGCCTTCCTGCCGCCCGAACGCGCGTTGCGCTACGCCAACGGCGGCGATGAGCACGGCCTGCTGTTCGCGGATGGCGACCGGGCCCGCCTGCCCGCCATCGGCCGCATGCTCTGGCTCGTTCCCGGCCACTGCGACCCGACGGTGAACCTGCACGGCCACCTCATCGGCGTGCGCGGCGGGCTCGCGCACGGCGTGGTCGAGCGCATCCTGCGCGTGGATGCGCGCGGCGCGGTGACCTGAAGCCCCCTCAGTCGGGCCGGGGCGGGAACAGCCCCTGCACGCAGATGATGAAGGCCACCGTCAGCGAGGGCTGGAGGGTGCCCATCGTCCCGGCCGCCGCCACCGGCAGGGTCAGGGGCTGCTGGGCGCCCACGGGGGCAACAGTCACGGGGGCGTCGAACGGCTTGAGGTTCGCATTCGCTGCATCGCTCGTCCATTCCTTGACGTCGAAATTGCCCCCCTTGCCCTTGCTCTGCACGGACCCGGGACCGGGCGTTTCGGTCACGTTGGCCAGTGTCGGCGCGCTGTTCGCGGGAATGCTCAAGGCTGCCTTGCCGCCCACCGGCGGCAGCTGGCTGGCGGACACCATGCCCGCCGCCGCCCCGTTGAGCACCACGGGATGCGACACGGCCCCGGTCGGGCCGGGCGGCTGGTCGGCCGTCTGCAGGCCCATGGGTACGCGGTTGCGCAGGTCGGGCAGCTGGAATGTGGTGCGCCCGTCGCCGCCGAAGCGGTTGCCCAGGATCGCGAACAGCGCCGGGTTCTGCGTGATGTTCAGGACCGACCCGTCGCACAGCGCCCAGCCGCGCGGCACGAAGGCTGCCGTCCACAGCAGGACGGTGCCGATGTAACTCTCATCCATGATTTCCCTCTTTCCTCAAGATGTCTGGAACGGTCCGCGGGCATGGCGGACGGATCAGGGCCGGTCGGGGTACAGCCCCAGCAGGCAGATGATGAAGTTCAGCGTCAGCGAGGGCTGGATGGTGCTCACCGGGCCCGACAGCGACACCGGCAGCGACAGGGGCTGCTGCGCGGAACCGGGGCTGATGGTGACGGGTGCGTCGAAGGGCTTGAGGTTGGTGTTGGCAGCGTCGCTCGTGTAGATCTTCGCGCCGAAGTTGCCCGCCGTTCCCTTGGCCAGCACGCCGGTGGGGCCGGGGACATCGGTAAGGTTCGCCGCGACCGGCGCGTTGTTCACGGGGATCGATACCGATGCCTTGCCGCTCATCGAGGGCAGCTGGTTGGCGGCGATCATGCCGGTGGCAGCGCCGGTCACGGTCAGGACCTGCGACGCCGCGCCCGTGGTGCCGGGCATCTGCGACGCCGCCTGCAGCCCCATGGGCACCCGGTTGCGCAGGTCGGGGAGATTGAACGTGGTGCGCGCATCGCCGCCGTAGCGCACGCCGATGAGGGAGTACAGCGCCTGGTAGTCCATGATCTTCAGCTGCGTTCCGTCGCACAGCGCCCAGTTCCTCGGCACCCAGCTGCCGGCCCACAGCACGATCGTGCCGATATACGCTTCATCCATGGTTTCCCTCACTTTCGGTTGGTGACTGCTTTGAATGGGCCCGCGCGCATGCCGCGGGACGCACCGTTCCGCAGCCCCGCGCAGGGGGCTGGGAACCGGCGAATGGTCTCGAAGGGCTCCGGCCGGACCGGAAAGGCCCGTGCGCCGGCCCCTCAGTTGCGCGAGGGGTAGACGCCTTCGGTGGCGATGATGAAGTTCAGCGTGATGCCCGGCTGCAGCGTGCTCACCGTGACGGGGATGCTCACGGGTGCCGCGGGCGTGCTGGAAGCCTGCGCCGTGAGAACGGGCAGGTCCACGTCGAAAGGCTTGAGCGTGGCGTCGGCGGCCGCGGCGGTGTAGATCTTCGTGGGGAAGTTGCCGGCGGTGCCCTTGCCGAGTACGAGGCCGTTGGCCGGCGCATTGGTGTCGGCGGCCGCGCCGGCATTCGCCGGGACGGCGACGCTCAGCTTGCCGTTGCCGGCGGCGGTCACCGCATGCGTGTGGGGCGGGAGCTGGCTCGCCGCGAGCGTCACGGTGGCCGTGGTCGAAGCCGTGGCGGCGCCGCTGGTGATGCCCACGTTCACCGGGCTCTGCGAGCCCACGGGCACCCGGTTGCGCAGGTCGGGCAATGCGAAGGTGTTCACGCCGTCGCCACCATAGGTGGTCCCTATGAGCGAGAACAGCGCCGAATTCTGCTGAATGCTCAGCAAGGTGCCGTTGCAGATGGCCCAGCCGCGCGGAATCCACGGCGTGGCCCACAGAATGATCTGTCCAAGGATCGGATCCATCGTAATTTCCCTCTCATCCGTTCGTCGATTGCTTTGAACCCAGCCTTAGCGCGAGGCATTGTTTTCAATGCATCGCATAGCGGCTGGTTATCGCAGTAGACACCATGCCCATGACAACGCGCACGGGATTTCCCCGAATGACGCCTTGCGGCAACACCGTTTCCGGAACGCTTGCGGGAGGGCCGGGGTAGGCCCAGGATGGAAGGCGGAAACCGCTATGCGCGGCCGGCTCAGGCAGCGCCGAACAGGTCCGTGTGCTGGCGCGAGGGTGCCACGCCCAGGTGCCGGAACGCCGCCAGGGTGGCGATGCGGCCGCGCGGCGTGCGCTGCAGGTAGCCCTGCTGGATGAGGTAGGGCTCGATGACGTCCTCGATGGTGCCGGGCTCCTCGCCGATGCTGGCGGCGATGTTGTCCAGCCCCACCGGGCCGCCGTCGAAGCGGTGGATGACAGCCTCCAGCAGCTTTCGGTCCATCACGTCGAAGCCCTGGGGGTCCACATCGAGCATCGTCAGGGCGCGCTGGGCGATGTCCTGCGTGATGCGGCCGTCGCCCTTCACGTCGGCATAGTCGCGCACGCGCCGCAGCAGGCGGTTGGCGATGCGTGGGGTGCCGCGCGAGCGGCGCGCGATCTCGAAGGAACCCTGCGCATCGATGGGCGCATTCAGCAGCCCGGCCGACCGCGTGACGATGCGCGTCAGCTCTTCGGGCGTGTAGAACTCCAGCCGCGCGACGATGCCGAAGCGGTCGCGCAGCGGGTTGGTGAGCATGCCGGCGCGGGTGGTGGCGCCGACCAAGGTGAAGGGCTGCAGGTCGAGCTTGATGCTCCGCGCGGCCGGCCCCTCGCCGATCATGATGTCGATCTGGTAGTCCTCCAGCGCGGGGTAGAGGATTTCCTCCACCACGGGCGAGAGGCGGTGGATCTCGTCGATGAAGAGGACGTCGTTCCTTTCCAGGTTGGTCAGCAGCGCGGCCAGGTCTTTCGGCTTTTCCAGCACCGGCCCGCTGGTCTGCCGCAGGTTCACGCCGAGCTCGGCCGCGATGATGTGGCTCAGCGTGGTCTTGCCCAGCCCGGGCGGGCCGAACAGCAGCACGTGGTCCAGCGCCTCCTCCCGCTTGCGCGCGGCCCCGATGAAGATCTCGAGCTGCTCGCGCGCCTTGGCCTGGCCGACGTATTCCTGCAGCAGCTTGGGCCGCAGCGCGCGCTCCAGCGCCTCCTCCTGCGGGGAGGCGGGTGCGGCGGAAACCACGCGCTTGGGCGGCGCGGGCGCGAAATCGTCGGTCTGGATGCTCATGGGCGCGGGTGCGTGTCGGGAAGGAGGTGCCGGGCCGTCAGTTCGTCCAGGCGTAGTACGCCACGCCTTCGTACTTGAAGACCGGGTAGGTCGCGACCACGAAGTCGCGCTCCGCCTGGCTGATCGTGTAGAAATGCGTGCTGGTTTTCGTGTTGAAGAAGCGGTACATCGCCGTGGAGCCGTTGCCGGCGCCCGTCTGGGCGTACCACACGGGGCCTTCGTACTTGAAGACCGGGTAGTTGGCGATCACGGAATCGCGCTCGCTGGCATTGATGGTATAGAAATGCGCGCCCGTCGAGGTGTTGAAGAAGCGGAAGACCGCGCTCTGGCCGTCCGTGGCGCCGCCATAGGCATAGAAGCCCACGCCCTCGTAGCTGAACGCCGGGTAGGTGGCGATCACGAAATCGCGCTCGCTGGCGCTGGAGGTGTAGAAATGCGCCCCGGTGCTGCCGTTGAAGAAGCGGTAGATGGCGGTGCGCCCGCTGGTGCTGGCGGCGGGCGAGAGCCACTGCTGCAGTGACGCGCCATAGGCCACGTCGAAGCGGCCGTAGAAGTCAGAGCCACCGTTGCTGGTGCAGGTGATGCTGCCGCCGTACAGCGTGCCGACCAGGGCGCCGTTCACGAACACGCCCGATCCGCTGCTGCCGCCTTCCGTCACGCCCTGCGTCCAGTTCACGCGGTAGAAGTTGCCGGAGGTGCCGCTGCACGAGAAGGTCGTGCTCGAATCGGTCAGGGCGCTGCAGGAGGACAGCGCCACGATGCTGCCGAAGGAAATCTTCTGCAGGTCGCCCTTGGGGTGGTGGATGCCCACGGAGGAAGCGCCCATGGCCTGGGTGCCCGCGTTCCACGCGGCGAACACGGCGCCCGCGGGCGGTGTCTCGTTGAGGCGCACGAACAGCGTATCGGTGCTGGAGCTGGCATACAGCAGCGTGGCGCCGCCGGTGCGGGTCACGGAGCTGGACGACAGCGCATTGCTGTTGCAGCTCGGGGAGCGGTAGAACCAGTCCGTGCGCAGGCTGGACGCCACGGTCTGCGACGAGAAGCAGTGGTTGGCCGAGATGAAGTACGGCGTGCCCGTGCCGTCGCGGTCATTGAGCAGCGTGCCGGTGCAGAGGTAGGCATTGCCGTCGGTGCGCACGAAGACCATGCGGGCCACGGCGTTGCGCTGGCTGGCATAGGCGTCGTAGCAGGAGGAGTCGAGGTTGCAGGAACCCGACTGGCCGATCTTGGCCTGCTCGCCCTCCTCCGCCGTCGGCAGGGAGAGGTTCGTGAAGATGTGCGACACCCGCGGAATGGCGATGTCCAGGGCGCTGGCGGGGGTGCCGGGCGGCAGTTCGATCTCGAGCGTGGCCTCGTCGCCGCCGGTGTCGGGCGTCCACCAGGTGCGACCCGCATCCGACGTGTCGCCGGCCGCGATGTTGCGGTCGATGGTCTGCAGGACTTCCTGGCCGGAAATCTCGTACACCGCGGACTGGCGGTCCTGGCGATAGACACGCAGCTGCGCGCCGCCCGGCAGGGCGTGCACCAGCACGCCCAGGCGCAGGCCGTGCGCGTCCTGCGCCGTGAAGCTGATGGCGGCGGCAAGCCCGCCGGCCACGGTGGGCGTCCAATGCAGCTGACCGGACAGCGCGGCGGGCGTGGCCGTGGCCTCCACGGAGCGCGCGGCACCGATCTGGCGCGGGCCGACGGCGGCTGCGGCCGCCTCGCTGCGCGACTCCAGCAGGGCGCCCAGCGAGACCCGCGCGGGCGCCAGCGCGGGCCGCGCGGCCAGGTCCTTCACCCGCACGACATCCTGCGCGGCCGTGGCGGGCTGCTCGCGCGACTCCACGCTCAGCACCACCGCCCTGGGCAGGGCCGTGGCGGAGGCGGAAGAACCCGCCTCGGCACCACTGCCGCCACCGCCCCCGCAAGCCGCCAGGAGCGCGGCAGCCCCCAGCACCATCACCGCTCGAACACTTCGCAGCCTGAAATCCATGGCCTCTGCTCCTGTTGTGGCTGCGGCGGGCACCGTGCCCGCCGCTTGCCCGTCAATGTGCCACGGCCGCGTCGCCCTGGGCGAGCGCGGCCGCAGCAAAACGATCCTGCCCGGCCGTTCCGTTGCGGGCGGCACACGCCGGCCCGGCCGGCGGCCGGGCGCGCATCACCCCTGCGCCACGGAGGCGGCCTCCTGCGGAGCCGCCGGCGTGCCATGGCCGCTATGGCCGTGGTGGGGAAGCACACGGGGCTGGTGGCCGCGGTGGCGAGCGGGGGTCGCCGGCGACAGCCATTGCTTGAGCGCGGCCTCGTAGGCATGGTCGAAGCGGGCGTACAACCGCACTCCGTCCGCGGAACACTGCCCGGCACCCGAATACCCGTAGAGCGTGCCGATCACCCGGCCCCCCTGGAACAGCGCCGAGCCGCTGCTGCCGTGCTCCACCGTGCCGCGGTCGAGGCTGACATCGTAGTAGTTCGCCGCGTCACCCGTCGCGGAGTCGCAGGTCAGGCTATCGAGGTCGCCGGAGCAGGCGAGCGTGCCCATGATGCTGCCGAAGCTGATCCTCTGCAGGTCGCCGCGCGGATGGTGGATGCCGACGATCGCCGAAGACTCGGCCTGCGGGCCCGCATCCCACGCCGCGAACACGGCGCCGGGCGGCGGCGCGTCGTTGAGGCGCAGGAAGGCCGTATCGGTGTCGGCGCCCGAGTAGAGCAGCACGGCACCGCCCGTGCGCGTCGCCGCGCCCGGCGACAGCGTACGGTTGTTGCAGGACGAAGACCGGAAGAACCAGTCGGTCTGCAGCGTGGACGCCACCGTCTGGGACGGGATGCAGTGGTTGGCGGTGAGGAAGTAAGGCGTGCGCGTGCCGTCGCGGTCGTTGAGCAGCGTACCGGTGCAGAAATGCGCCCCGGTGGAGTCCACGAAGACCATGCGTGCCACGGCGTTGCGCTGCTGCGCATAGTCGTCGTAGCAGGTGGAGTCCAGATTGCAGGCAACGGCGTCGCCGACGTTCTTGGCGACCGGCGCATCATCGCCGCTGGAGGACAGCGAGAGGTCTTCCTGGATGTGCACCAGCGACGGGATGGCGATGTCGAGCGCGTCGGCAGGTGTGCCGGCCGGCAGGTCGATCTCCAGCGTCGCCTCGCTGCCGCCCGTATCGGGCGTCCACCAGGTTTTCGCCGCGTCCGACGTGTCGCCGGCGGCCGCGTTGCGGGCCAGGATCTGCAGGACGTCGCTGCCCCGCGTCTCGTAGGCGGCGTCCGGCCGGTCCTGCCGGTACACGCGCAGCCGCGCCGATTCGGGCAGCCGGCGCACCAGCACGCCCAGGCGCACGCCGTAGGCATCCTCGGCCGTGAAACTGATGGCGGCCCGCAGGCCGCCGTCCGATGCCGGCGTCCATTGCAGGCGGCCGGCCAGTGCGGCGGCCGAGGCCGTCCCGGGCACGGTGCGCAGGGTGCCCACCTTGTGCGGGCCGCCGTGCCGCCCCGTTTCCTCCGCCTGGACGGACTGCAATGCCGCCAGCGCCACGCGCACGGGCTGCGGCCCGGCCTCGGAGCGTGCCGCCTCGCGCGACGGCACGGCCGCGTCCGCGGGCTGCACCGCAGACTCCACCCGCAGCACGGTCTCGCCGGACGAGGAGGCCGTGGCGGTGGAGCCGCCTCCGCCTCCGCCACCGCATCCTGCGATGAGCAATGCCGCCGCGATGCCGGCCAGCACGCCGCCCCGGCGCGCGATCTTCCATTCGGAAGCCCTGTGATTTTTCATGTTGTGGTTCATTTTTTTCGCCCCTCCCGCAGCGTCCGGCACTGGCGTGCCGGGACGGGCCAACTTCATTTCGCCAGTGCCTTGAGCGCCAATTTGATGCCCTCGCTGACCCCCACGTCCTTCGGCAATGCCTTGAGCGCGGAGGCGCCTTCCCTATCGTTGTATCCCAGCGCCAGCAGGGCCTGCAGGATGTCTGCCTGCGCGTCGTTCGCGGCCTCGGGGCGGGCACCGATGTCCGCGCCCAGCTTGCCCTTGAGCTCCAGCAGCAGGCGCTCGGCGGTCTTCTTGCCGATGCCGGGCACCTTCACGAGGCGTCCGGCCTCCTGCAGCGACACGGCCTGGGCCAGGTCGTCCACGCCCATGCCGGAGAGGATGGACAGCGCCGTGCGCGGCCCCACGCCGGAGATCTTGATGAGTTCGCGGAACGCCTGGCGCTCCGGCGCGCTGCCGAAGCCATAGAGCAATTGCGCGTCCTCGCGTACGATGAACTGCGTGAGCAGCTGCACGCGCTCGCCCACGGCGGGCAGGTTGTAGAAGGTGCTCATCGGCACCTGCACTTCATAGCCCACGCCATGGCAGTCCACCAGCACCTCGGGCGGGTTTTTCTCCAGCAGCGTGCCGGTGAGTTTGCCTATCATCTTCGTCCTGTCTTTTTGTCCTGCTGACGTCCAACCGGAATTATCCGCGTGATCCTGCGCCACACATTCACTCCCCACAACAACACCCGGCTCACGCACCTGTGCGGGCCCGCCGATGCCCACCTGCGCACCATCGAGGCGGCGCTGTCCGTCGGCATCGCGCACCGCCACGAGCAGTTCAAGGTGGACGGCCCCAAGGCCCGGGCCACCCAGGCGATGGAACTGCTGCAGGCGATCTACGAGATCGCCGACCGGCCCGTCACCGAAGAGCAGGTGCAGCTCATGCTGGCCGGCGACGGCGCCCTGCGGGAGGCGGCGGACGGGACCGTGGTGCTCAACACGCGCCGCGCCGACCTGCGCGCGCGCACGCCCACCCAGAGCATGTACCTGGACAACATCGCCAGCCACGACATCACCTTCGGCATCGGCCCGGCGGGCACCGGCAAGACCTACCTGGCCGTGGCCTGCGCCGTCGATGCGCTGGAGCGCAGCGCGGTGCAGCGCATCGTGCTCACCCGCCCGGCCGTGGAGGCGGGCGAGCGCCTGGGCTTCCTGCCGGGCGACCTGACCCAGAAGGTGGACCCCTACCTGCGCCCGCTCTACGACGCGCTCTACGACCTGATGGGCTACGACAAGGTGCAGAAGGCCTTCGAGCGCAATGCGCTGGAGATCGCGCCGCTGGCGTTCATGCGCGGGCGCACGCTCAACAACGCATTCGTCATCCTCGACGAGGCGCAGAACACCACGCCCGAGCAGATGAAGATGTTCCTCACGCGCATCGGCTTCGGCGCCCGGGCCGTGGTGACGGGCGACGTGAGCCAGATCGACCTGCCCAAGGGCGCGATGAGCGGCCTGATCGATGCCGAGCGGGTGCTCAAGCGCGTCAA
The DNA here is from genome assembly GCA_003029925.1 of Paracidovorax avenae. Taxonomy (GTDB): domain Bacteria; phylum Pseudomonadota; class Gammaproteobacteria; order Burkholderiales; family Burkholderiaceae_C; genus Paracidovorax; species Paracidovorax avenae_A. The sequence continues at coordinate 4,755,723 of CP028296.1, forward strand.
GGGCATCGCCGTGACGCGCTTCACGACCGCCGACGTGGTGCGGCACCCGCTGGTGGCGCGCATCGTGGATGCCTACGACGCACAGCGCAGCAGCCGTTCCGGCGCGGCATGACCGGCGGATCGCTACAGATAAAAGAGCGTCCAACGAAACCCTTCCGGCGCCGTTGCCGCATCTTGTCATTCGGGCGTGGACTGCCTGCGATGCAGCGCCTCGCCAGAACCGCGGCGATGAGACCGCCTCCTCACCAATCCAGCGCGATCGGAAACGGAAGGCGCACGCGGTGCACTTGGCGCCTATCGGGGACGGTCATGCCGGAGGCTCCGTATTGGGGCAACCCGGTATCTGCGCCGCCTCCGTGCATTCCTGCGGGATGTTCTCGAAGACAACCTCCTTGCCCACATAGACTTTGCTGGCTTGCACGGGCGGGTCGAGCTGCCAGCGGATCTCACGGCCGGCTGCAAGGTCGACCACCTGGCTTTCCCTCAGCCGCTCCCGGGGATCGATCCGGTAGAGGCGGACGACGGACGGAACCTTCTGGTCGCGGTGCACGATGCGCTGCCACGGCGATGCGTGGTAGATCTCCAGCCGATACACATAGTGGGGGCTGTTGTAGCTGTTGAACAGTGTCGGCGTGGTCATATACCAGCCCAGCGCCACGCAGGCATCCAGCGCCAGACACCAGACAATGCAGGACACGTTCCTGAGTCGGGGCAGTTTCATCGGCACTCCATCGGGATAGGAAGAGGAAGGCGCGCAGGGCGCTTTGCATAAGCGGTCATTCCGAAGGCTGGGTGCGGGGGCAACTCGGTATCCGCGCCGCCTCCGTGCATTCCGGGGGGATGTTTTCAAACATGACGCTCCCGGCATAGACTGTGTTGAATTGCACGGGCGGATCAAGATGCCAACTGATGTCACCGCCGCCGATGAGATCGACCGCCTCGCTTTCTCCCAGCAGTTCTTTGGGCTCGACCCGGTACAGGCGGAAGATGGCGGGGTACTTCTGGTCGTAATGCACGATGCGCTGCCACAGCGATGCGTGGTAAGTCTCCAGCCGATACACATCGTGGGGGCTGTTGTCGATGGTAAAAAGCGTCGGCCGGGTCGCATACCAGCCCAGCGCCACGCAGGCATGCAGCGCCAGGCACCAGACGATGCAAGGCACGTTCTTGAGTCGGGACAGTTTCATCACCACTCCAGCGGGATCGGGAACACAAGGCGCGCAGGGCGCTTTGCATAAGCGGTCATTCCGAAGGCTGGGTGCGGGGGCAGCTCGGTATCCGCGCCGCCTCCGTGCATTCCGGTGGGATGTTTTCAAACGCGACACTCCCACCCACATAAACTGTGTTGGACTGCACGGGCGGGTCGAGTTGCCATTGGATCCCGCTGCCGTTCATAAGATCGACCACCTTGCTTTCGCCCAGCAGTTCCCTGGGTTCCACGCGGTACAGGCGGACGATGGCCGGATCCTCTTGGTCGTAATGCATGATGCGCTGCCACGGCGATGCATCGTAAATTTCCAGCCGATATACATAGTGGGGGCTGTTGTAGCTGTTGAAAAGCGTCGGCCGGGTCGCATACCAGCCCAGCGCCACGCAGGCATGCAGCGCCAGACACCAGACGATGCAGGGCACGTTCTTGAGTCGGGACAGTTTCATCACCACTCCTGCGTAATCGGGAACGCAAGGCGCACGCGGTGCACATCGGAGACGACCATGAAATCCCCGCCCCGGCCATGCAGGGCGCGCCATTGCCGGAAATGCCGGTTCTGCACCAGATAGCTCTGGCGGCTCGCGTCGTCGGCATCGGCGTATATCCACTGCTCGTCGAGGGGAATGTCCACTGCGGACCGGGGGGAACGCTTCACGCCGAGAGGCCCCCAGAAGCCCAGCGGCTGCGACAGGAAGGAATCGTCGTTGAAGTCATAGGAGTCGCGCAGGTAGAAGGCCAACTCGTCGATCGCGATGGATACCTTGCCCGATCCCCTGGGCCCTGCGGGCGTCACCAGGCCCGACACCGCGATCTTGAGCGTCGCCTCGCCCAAGGCACCATAGAAGTCGTCCAAGGGATCGCCGAATCGGCCTACGTTCAGGAAATTCACCTGGCAGGTGTCGTCCAGGATCTTGGCCGGCTGGTTCAGATCGCCAAAGCGCCAGGGCGGGGTTTTACCTATCGTCTGCTGTTTGACACGGTTCTTGATCTGTTCTATCCCCGCAGGGCTATTCCATCGCGCCTGCAATTGGGACACGGCGGCCCGCACACGGGAAAAGCCCAAGGCCCAGCCCATGGTGACCACGCTTTCTTCCAGTTGCGAGGCGGGCAACTGGTGTAGTTGGTCCGATGGCCGGCTGCGCTTGATCGAGGGACTGATCGCAAACCCCACGCCCCTGAACCACCGCTCCATCAACGCCGCCGCCACCGGCCACCCCAGGCGCGAGCGCATCACGCCCGGAATCTCATCGAGCCGGAAGCGCCGCACCCTGGGCGGCAGTTTCTTTTCAAGTTCCGCGCGAAGCTTCTCTCTATCGACCTGGACAATAGGATCCATCACCCTTCCCTCTTCTTATTTTCGGGGGCGGATTCTCCGGGCAAAAGCGCCGGGATCGGAGGGATGGAGCGGCGGCGTGGTGACGGCGTGTAACGGTGCCGGGCAGCCGCGCCGACGGGTGGGATCGGCCCTGCCGAGAATCGCTTCTTTTTTCATAGCGAACTATCGATATTTTTCAGTGGCACCGGGGGCAAAATGGCTGGACGCGCTTGGGCACACCCGCGACAGCCGGGGGGACGCCCGGCACACTCTGCCGCGCAGCCTGCGATGCAGCGCGTCGCCAGAACCGCTTCGCCGGGTTCCGTCGGCGGCTTTCGCATCAAATAGCGAACCATTCAATCCATACGACGACGCTAGGCTCCCATGGCCCTGAACCAGCTCAACCTTTCACTGCAGTTCGCCCGGTTCGCCGGGGTGCAGGCCCACCGCGACGCCCTGCCCCGGCATGCCGTGGCCCGCTGGATCCGCCACGCGCTCGCCACCGACGCGGAAATCACCGTGCGCATCGTCGATGCCGAAGAGGGCCAGGCCCTGAACCGCGAGTACCGGCACAAGGACTACGCCACCAACGTGCTCACCTTCGACTACGCGCAGGAGCCCGTGGTCATGGCCGACCTGGTGCTCTGCGCACCGGTGGTCGAGCGCGAGGCCCGCGAGCAGAACAAGGCGCTGCACGAGCACTACGCCCACCTGCTGGTGCACGGCACCCTGCACGCCCAGGGCTGGGACCACGAGACCAGCACCGAGGACGCGGACGAGATGGAGGCCTACGAGACGGCCATCATGCAGGAGTTGGGCTTCGCCGACCCCTACGCGGATTGAGAACGGCCCGCAGAACCCTTCCGGCGTCGTTGCCGCATCTTGTCGTACTGCGCGTACTGCCTGCGATGCGACGCCTCGCAGGAACCGCTTCGCTGGGCTCTGCGCGCCGTTCTAGACCATGCCCGGCGGGGCGATCCGCAGCGGGATCGTCACCGGCCCGTCGTTGACGAGGTGCACCTGCATCTCGGCCGCGAAGCGCCCGGTTTCCACCAGCGGGTGCAGGGCGCGGGCACGCTCCACGAAATGGCCGTAGAGCCGGCGGCCGTCGTCCGGTGCGGCCGCCTGCGTGAAGCTCGGCCGGTTGCCGCCGCGCGTGTCCGCTGCCAGGGTGAACTGGCTCACGAGCAGCAGGCCCCCGCCCGTGTCCTGCACGCTGCGGTTCATCTTGCCGGACTCGTCGGCGAAGATGCGCAGCTTGAGCAGCTTGTCCAGGAGGCGGTCGGCCTGCGCTTCGGTGTCGCCGCGTTCGGCGCACACCAGCACGAGCAGGCCGGGGCCGATGCGGCCCACGGTGGCTCCGTCGATCTCCACGCGCGCCTCGCGCACGCGCTGCAGCAGGCCCATCATGGGTGCAGGCTCCTCGTTTCGTCGTCTTCCATGGGGGTGGCAACGGCTTCCATGCCCGTGGGCAGCAGTTCGATGGTGGCGCGCAGCCCGAGCACGGCGTCCACCAGCGCCTGCTCCACCGCGCCCCGCAGCCGCGCGGCCTCGGCCAGGCTCCAGTCGCCCGGCACGTGCAGGTGCAGGGACACGTGCCGGCGGCGCCCGGCGCGGCGCGTGGCCACGTGGTCGAAATGCACGCCGGGCTGGCGTCGGGTGAAGGCGGCCAGCGCCGCGTCGATGGCCGCGCGCTCCTGCGGCTCCACGGCCTCGTCCATCAGGCCCTGCGATGCACGCCAGACGAGGCGGGAGCCTTCCCGCATGATGTTCAGCGCCACGGCGATCGCCACCACGGGATCGAGCCAGAGCCAGCCCGTGGCCATCACGCCGAGGATGCCCGCCACCACGCCGGCCGACGTCCAGACGTCCGTGATCAGGTGCCGGGCATCGCCCTCCAGCGCCACGGAGCGGTAGGCCCGCGCCGAGCGCAGCATCATCCAGGCGAGCAGGCCGTTGAGGGCCGAGCTGGCCACCGACAGCGCCAGGCCCCAGCCCAGCTGCTCGATGGGCGCGGGCACCAGCAACCGGTGCACCGAGGCCCAGAGGATGGCCAGCGCCGCCCCCAGCACGAGGATGCCCTCGAACCCGGAAGAAAAGTATTCGGCCTTGTGGTGGCCGAAGGGATGGTCGCCGTCGGCCGGGCGCTCCGCCACCGTGACCATCATGAGCGCGAACACGGCGCCCGCCAGGTTGACGAACGATTCGAGCGCATCCGACAGCAGCCCGACGGAGCCGGTCAGGTGCCAGGCGGCACCCTTGAGGCCGATGGTGGCGAACGCCACGCCGACGGAGATCCAGAGCAGCGTGCGCGGTGGCAGGGGCTTCATGCGTGGCCTCCGTGGCGTGCGGTGCGGCGCCGGCATGGCGGGAGCGAAGGGGTCTGGATCATGGCCGTCGGGAGAGTCTGCCCGGATTCTGCCCGAGAGGCATGTCATCCGGGCCTCCCCCCGTGACCGCAGCCCTCAGGCGTACAACTCCCCCGCACGCTGCCGCGCCGCCTCGGCGGCCTCGATGCCGATCGCTTCCACGACCGGGGCCCGCACGCTGGCGTAGTCCGGCAGCCGGTCCGGCGCGAAGGCGGTATGCGGCCAGTCGGAGCCCCACACCATGCGCTGCGGCATGCGGCGCGCCACGCGCTCGATGTGCGCATGCAGCGCCGTGTAGGGGGCCTGGGCGCGCAGCCGGTACCAGCCCGACAGCTTCACCCAGGCACCCAGGCCGGCCAGGCGGTCCAGGTGGGACCAGGCCGCGTCCTGCTCCGGCAGTTCCGCATGCAGGCCCGCCAGGTGGTCGAGCACGCAGCCCAGGCCGCTGCGTTCGTGCCACTGCGCGATGCATTCGAGATCCGCGGCATGGGCATACCACTGCACGTGCCAGCCCCGCTCGCGCAGGCGCGGCGCGAGCGCGTCGAGGTCCTGCGGGCCGTTGCCCACGGGCGAGACGAGGTTGAAGCGGATGCCGCGCACGCCCAGGGCATGCATGCGGTCCAGCTCTGCGTCGGCGATGGCGGGATCGACCACGGCCACGCCCCGGTGCACGCCGGGGCGCACGGCCAGCGCCGCCAGCATCACGCCGTTGTCGGTGCCATAGACGCTGGGCTGCACCAGCACCAGGCGGCCCACGCCGTGGGCGGAGGCCAGCGCCTCGATGCGGGCGAGCGGCTGGTGCGCCGGACGGTAGTGGCCCGGCTGCACGGGGGCCCCGGCGTCGAAGACATGCACGTGCGCGTCCCAGCAGCCGGCCGCCGCCCCGCCGGGCACCGCAGGGAAAGGCTCCACCATGCGGCTCATCCCACCGAAATTTTGCGCTCGCGGACCACCTGGGCCCACTGTGCCTGCTGCGCCTGGATGAACTTCGCGGCGCTCGCCTGCGAGGCATCTGCGAACACGTCACCCCCCAGGGCGCGCACCCGCGCCAGCACCTCGGCATCGGCCAGCGCCTTGCGGAGGGCGCCCACCAGCGCCTCCCGGGTGTCCGCCGGCAGCCCGGCCGGCGCCAGCACGGGGTTCCATTCCAGCACCTCGTACTGGGGCACGCCCACCTCGGCCATGGTCGGCACGGTGGGCAGCGACCGGGCGCGCACCGGAGCCGTCACCGCGAGCGCCCGCAGCCTGCCCGACTGGATGTGGCCCAGCGCGGACGCCACGTTGGCGAAGAACAAAGGCACCTGGCCACCCATCACGTCGTTCATGGCCGGCCCGCCGCCACGGTAGGGAATGTGCGAAAGCTTCACGCCCGCGCGCTGCTCGAACAGGGCGCCGGCCAGGTGCTGGGCCGAGCCGTTGCCCGACGAGGCATAGGCGATGTCCCCCGGCCGCTCGCGCGCCATGCGGACCACGTCCAGCACCGTGCGCGCCGGGAAATCCGCCGAGCACACGAGCACGTTCGGGAAGGTGGCCAGCACCGCCAGCGGCGTGAAGGCCTTGTCGGAGTCGTAGGCCATCTTCGGATAGAGCGACGGATTCACGGCGAACGACGAGGCATCGACCAGGAGCGTGGCACCGTCCGGCGCCGCGCGCGCCACGAAAGCCCCCGCGATCTGGCCGCTGGCGCCGGGCTTGTTGTCCACCACCACGCTCTGGCCCAGGGCCTCGCCCAGGCGCGGCGCGATGATGCGGGCCATGAGGTCGGCGCCGCCCCCGGCGGGGTAGGACACCACCAGGGCGACCGGGCGACCGCCGGCGACGGGCGCGGCCCGGCTGGCACCCCAGGGAGCGCAGAGCGCGCCGGCCGCGGCGCCGAGCAGGATGCCGCGGCGCGAAAGCCGCCCGGCGGGAACGGGGCCGGCAGGCGGCAGGGAGGAATCGGTCATGGGGGCAGTCTCCGGAAGGTGTGTCACACGAGCGTGACGGTGTAATGGAATGCGTGGGCATCGCCGCGCGTGGCGCGCCACTCCACGCAGCGACCCGACAAATCCATGGCGCGCCGCGTGACGAGGGCGCAGGGATGGCCGGCCTGCAGGCCGAGCGCCTGCGCCTGCGGCGCGGTGAGGGCGGCGAAGCCGATCTCGTCCACCGCGCGGTGCACGTGCACGCCCAGCCGGGATGCATAGAAGGGATAGAGCAGGTCGCCCCAGTCCTGCGGATCGCCCTCCTCCAGCGCTCCGAAGAGATCCAGCGGCAGCCAGATCCGCTCCAGCAGGCAGGGTTCGCCATCGACCAGCCGCAGGCGTTGCAGGCGCAGCGCGCTCTCGCCGGCGGCCAGGCCCAGGGCGCGGGCCGCGGCACCGGGCGGCTCGGCGCGCTGGCGCGACAGGATGCGCGAGGCCGGCACGCCCGCCGGTCCTTCGCCGAAGCGGAAGAAACGCAGCATCGATGCACCCGCGATACCGCTGCGCACGAAGGTTCCGCGCCCATGGATGCGCTCGATCAGCCCCTGCTCCACCAGCAGTTCCAGGGCGCGGCGCAGGGTGCCCAGCGCCACGCCATGCTCGGCCGCCAGGGCCTGCTCGGCCGGCAGCGCGGAGCCGGGGGGCCATTCGCCCCGCACCACGCGGCGACGCAGGGTTTCCGCGAGCGCCGCATACCGCGCAAGGCCCGGCTGGCCTGCGGCGTCCAGCGCGATCACTTCAGACATCATCCACTCCTCTAGATGACTGGAAGTCTAGATGGATTGCCCACTACTCCAAGCAGTGCAAACCCTCACACCGAACCGGGGACCGCCCCCAGGCGCCACGCCAGGGGGGCGGCACCCGTCAGGCGTCGCCGTCCTCGACCAGCCGCGCCTTGACGCTGCGGCCCTTCACGCGGCCGGACGAGAGCCGCTGCGCGGCCTGCCGGGCCACGCTGCGCTCCACCGCCACGTAGGTGGAGAAGTCGTTCACGTTGATCTTGCCCACCTGATCGCGCGTGAAGCCCATCTCGCCGGTGAGCGCGCCCAGCACGTCGCCCGCACGGATCTTCTCCTTGCGGCCGCCGATGATCTGGATCGTGGCCATGGGCGGCTGCAGCGGTCCGCCCGGCGCGGGCGTGAGGCCGGAGAGCGGATGCCACTCCGACGGCCGGCCCTGCAGCACCTCGATGCGCCCCACCTGGCCCATTTCCGGCAGGCTCGCGAGGCTGAGCGCCAGGCCTGCCGCATCGGCGCGGCCGGTGCGCCCGATGCGGTGGATGTGCACCTCGGGGTCGGGCGCCACGTCCACGTTGATGACGGCCTGCAGCCCGGCGATGTCGATGCCGCGCGCGGCCACGTCGGTGGCCACGAGCACGCTGCAGCTGCGGTTGGCGAACTGCACCAGCACCTGGTCGCGGTCGCGCTGCTCCAGGTCGCCGTGCAGGGCCAGGGCGCTGAACCCCTGCGCGCGCAGCACCTCCACCAGGTCGCGGCACTGCTGCTTCGTGTTGCAGAACGCGATGGCGGATTCCGGCCGGAAATGGTTCAGCAGCTGCGAGACGGCATGCAGGCGCTCGCGCTCCTGCACCTCGTACCAGCGCTGCTCGATCTTGCCCTCGGCGTGCTGGGCCTGCACGGCGATGCGCTGCGGGTCCTTCATGAACTGCCGCGCGATCCGCTCGATGCCGTCGGGATAGGTGGCCGAGAACAGCAGCGTCTGGCGGGTGTCCGGGCAGCGGCGCGCCACCTGGGCGATGTCTTCGGAGAAACCCATGTCGAGCATGCGGTCGGCCTCGTCCAGCACGAAGGTGGCCAGCGCGCCCAGGTCGAGCGTGCCACGCTCGAGGTGGTCCATCACGCGGCCGGGCGTGCCGACGACGACATGCGCGCCATGCTCCAGGCTCGCGACCTGCCCGCGCAGCGGCACGCCGCCGCAGAGGGTGACGACCTTGATGTTCTCCTGCGCGCGGGCCAGCCGGCGGATCTCGGCCGCCACCTGGTCGGCCAGTTCGCGCGTGGGGCAGAGCACCAGCGCCTGCACGGCGAAGCGGCGCGGATTGAGGCGCTCCAGCAGGGCCAGCCCGAAGGCGGCCGTCTTGCCGCTGCCGGTGCTGGCCTGCGCGATCAGGTCGCGGCCCAGCAGGGCGGGCGGCAGGCTGGCCGCCTGGATGGGCGTCATGCGCTCGTAGCCGAGCTGGCGCAGGTTGGCCAGCACCTCGGGGGAAAGCCCGAGGGCGTCGAAGCCCGCGGACGCCGCGGCGGCCCGGGGAGCCGGGGAAGGGGGGGAGGGTTGCATGGCCCGATTATCCCGGCCCGGCCCCTTTCCCGACGCACCATGCGGCGGGCGTGGACAATACGCCCATGGCCCAGATCCCAGAATTCACAGAGCCCACCTTCCACACCGATCCCGCCGACGCGCTGGCCCAGGTCCAGCGCATCTACCAGGAGCAGATCGGCCACCTGAGAAACGCCATGCAGCGCTTCGTGGCCGGCGAGACGCCGAACGGCCACGTGCGGGCGTTCTACCCCTTCGTGCGGGTGCAGACCACCACGGTGGCGCGCGCGGCCACCCAGCTGGCCTACGGCTTCGTGGAGGGGCCGGGCCGCTACGAGACCACCCTCACCCGCCCGGACCTGTTCGCGCGCTACTACGCCGAGCAGTTCCGGCTGCTGCGCGCCAGCCACAACGTCGAACTGGAGGTGGGCATCAGCAACCAGCCCATCCCCATCCACTTCTCGTTCGCCGAGCACGACCACATCGAGGGCACCCTCTCGGCCCAGCGCCGCATGCTCATGCGCGACGTGTTCGACCTGCCCGACCTCGCTGCCATGGACGACGGCATCGCCAACGGCACCTGGGAGCCGCGCGCGGGCGAGGCGCAGCCGCTGTCGCTGTTCACCGCGCCGCGCGTGGACTATTCGCTGCACCGCCTGCGCCACTATACGGGCACCGCGCCCGAGTGGTTCCAGAACTTCGTGCTGTTCACGAACTACCAGTTCTACATCGATGAATTCGTGCGCCTGGGCCATGCCGAGATGGCGAACCCCGACAGCGAATACGTCGCCTTCATCGAACCCGGCAACGTGGTCACCCGCCGCACCGGCCTGCCCGCCGAGGCGGGCGACGATCTCGGCTCCCCGCCGCCGCGCCTGCCGCAGATGCCCGCCTACCACCTCGTGCGCGCCGACCGCAGCGGCACCAGCATGGTGAACATCGGCGTGGGCCCGTCGAACGCCAAGACCATCACCGACCACATCGCCGTGCTGCGGCCGCACGCCTGGATGATGCTGGGCCACTGCGCGGGCCTGCGCAACAGCCAGCAGCTGGGCGACTACGTTCTGGCGCACGCCTACGTGCGCGAGGACCACGTGCTCGACGAGGAACTGCCCCTGTGGGTGCCGATCCCCGCGCTGGCCGAGATCCAGCTCGCGCTCCAGCAGGCGGTGGCCGACGTGACCCAGGTGCCCGAAGACCAGCTCAAGCGCATCATGCGCACCGGCACCGTGGCCAGCACCGACAACCGCAATTGGGAACTGCTGCCCGACAACATGCCCCAGCGGCGCTTCAGCCAGAGCCGCGCCGTGGCGCTGGACATGGAAAGCGCCACCATCGCCGCCAACGGCTTCCGCTTCCGCGTGCCCTACGGCACGCTGCTGTGCGTGTCCGACAAGCCGCTGCACGGCGAGATCAAGCTGCCGGGCATGGCCAACCACTTCTACCGCGAGCGCGTGGACCAGCATCTGCGCATCGGCATGCGCGCCATCGACATCCTGCGTGCCGGCGGCGTGACCCGGCTGCACAGCCGCAAGCTGCGCAGCTTCGCGGAAGTCGCCTTCCAGTAGCGGAGCGCCGCGGCGCCGACAACGCACGATGGCGCTGGATTTCGTCACGCTGCTGGCCGTCACGGCCACCAACCTGCTGATGCTCTCGGTCGCCCTGCCGCTCATCATGGGGCGGGAGGTGAGTCGCGCGGCGCGCTTCGGGCAGGCCAGCGTGGGGCTGCAGGCCCTGTCCTGGGGCGCCATCATCGCCTCCTCCCACCTGTGGGACCAGGTGCTGTCCACGCTCTCCATCGCCAGCGCGGCGGCCGCCCAATGGGCGCTGTTCACCGCGCTGCAGGAATGGCTGGGGCCGCGCCCGGGACGGCGCTGGCTGCCCTGGCTCGTCGCCGCGATACCGCTCGGCTACACCCTGGGTTTCGGCAGCTACCCCTTCCGCGTGGGCTGGGCCAACCTGCTGCTGGCCGTGCTGCTGGCCACCGTGGCGCGGGCCACGCTCGTGCCCTGGCGGCCGTCGCCCCGGCACTGGCGCCTGCTGCTGTGCGCCTGCCTCGTCGCCATGGCCGGCTTCACGGGCGCGCGCGGCGTGCTGGGCGCCTTCACCGACGCCTACCCGAGCTTCCGCACGCCGCACCCGGTGAACATCGCCGCCGCCGTCGCCGCCAACGTGACGCTGGTGCTGGGCACGGTGGCGCTGCTCGTCGCATGGCGTACCGAGGCGGAGGACAAGCTGCGCGCGCTGGCCAAGACCGATGCGCTCACCGGCGTGCTCAACCGGCGCGGCTTCGACGTGCGGGGCCGCGCGCTGCTGGCGCATGCGCTGCGGCACGGCCTGCGCGTGACCGCCGTGATGCTGGACGTGGACCACTTCAAGCGCGTGAACGACACGCACGGGCACGGCACGGGCGACCACGTGCTCGCATTCTTCGCGCGGCTGCTGCAGGACGCGACGCGCACGGGCGACGTGGCGGGCCGCATTGGCGGCGAGGAGTTCGCCGTGCTGCTCGCGCATGCCCCGGGCGACCGCGCCGCAGAGAGTTTCGACCGCCGGCTGCGCGCGCGGCTGGCCGCCGACAGCCCGCAGGCCCTGGGATTTCCGGTCGGCTACAGCGCGGGGGCCGCCACCCTGGAGGCCGCCCCGCCGGGCCCCGGCACCGTGGCCGTCGCCCCGTTGCTCGCGGATCTCATGGCGCGGGCCGACGCGGCCCTCTACGAGGCCAAGCGCGCGGGGCGCGGACGCATGCAGGTGCAGCCTCCGGCGCAGGGTGCGCCGGCCTGAGCGCCGTGCACCGCAACGACGGGCGCAGCGGCCACAGCGGCCGCACGCTCAGAACCGGTGGCGGATGCCCACGGCCAGCGTGGTGCCGCAGTCCAGCCCGGAGGCCTTGTCGAACAGTGTCGCCACGTACACGTCCGTGCGTTGGGACAGGTCGTGGTCGTAGCCGAGCGCGAACGAGGTGCGGTTCTGGTCCTGCGCCCCCGCCTCGGTCTTTTCCGTGCGCGCCACGCTGGCCAGCACCTTGCCGGCGCCCAGGGGCACCGCGGCACCCAGCTGGGCCGTCTCCAGGCGCACCTTGCCGCTGGAGCCCTCCAGGCTCGCATGGCGGTACTGGCCGAACAGCCTGACGGCACCGAAGTCGTAACTGGCCCCCACGGTGGCATGGGTGAAGTCCCGCAGGGTGACCACGCCCGCGGCGGGATCGGACACCGGGTTGCGGCGCGGGAACGTGGCCGCGGCACCGCCGGTCTTCTCGTAGCTGACCCCCACGGAGAATTTCGACGCGGGCGCGCCGTAGATGGCGCCCAGGCCCAGCCGCCGGCCGGCGCCCGACCCCTCGCGGGCCGCGTATTGCACGCTGGCCGTCACGTCGGCAAAGGAGGGGCTGGTGTAGGCCACCGAACTGCTCCAGCCGGAATCGAGGAATCCGTCGGACGTCATCAGCGACTGGGACGGGCTGGGCAGGTAGTTGTGCAGCAGGAAAGGGCTGAGCACCGCCGAATCCCCGAAGGGATTGAACCGCACGGCCTGCTGGAAGCCGGTGGTGGGGATGCGGCCGAGGCGGACGGACCCTGCCGTGGCCGAAGCGAGCCCCACCCAGGCGGCACGGGCCCAGTACGGCTCGGTCGCGGACCGCCCGGCGTCGCCGGTATCCACCCGGATGAAGGAGCTCAGGTCGAACTGCGCGCGCAGCCCGCCTCCCAGGTCCTCGGTGCCGGTGATGCCCCAGCGCGAGGTGGACAGGCCCCCGCTGGTCACGCCGCCCACGGCGGTTTCTCCGGACAGCTGCCGCCGCGTGACCGCCGCATCGACGGTGCCGTACAGCGTCACGGCGGACTGGGCATGCGCGCCGGCGCACTGCAGGGCCGCCAGGGCCAGGGCGGCCGAAAGGGAATGCTTGTTCATGTCGTCGTCTCCAGGGGAATGTCGGGTGGCTCGGCGCGTCACTTGGACAGCAGCGCGTCGCGGGGCATCGCGTCCGCCGCCGACCGGCCGTGCTGGATCAGCAGCACCGCGACCATGCCGATGACCGCGGGGATCGCGATGGCGACGAAGTTCTGCTGCAGCGGCAGGCGCATGCCCACGAGCATGCCGATCAGGATGGGCGCCAGGATGGCGCCGCTGCGACCGATGCCCAGGGCCCAGCCCAGGCCCGTGGCGCGCACCGCCATGGGGTAGAACTGGCCGGCGTAGGCGTTCGCGACGATCTGCGTGCCGATGGTGGAAGCGCCCGCCAGGCCGAGCAGCACGAACAGCACGGGCGTGGAGGCCGGCTGCCCCAGCAGCGTGAGCGACACCGCTGCCAGCGCATACATGCCGGCCAGCACGTACTTGATATGGAACCGGTCGGCCAGCCAACCGCCACCGACGGCGCCCACCACCGCGCCGATGTTCATCACCAGCACGAAGTTCAGCGCGGAGCCCAGGCTGTAGCCGGCGCCGGCCATGAGCTTGGTGAGCCATGAGCTGAGCGCGAACACCATGAAGAGGCACATGAAGAAGGCGATCCAGAACATGACCGTGCTGAAGCCCCGGCCGTCGCTGAACAGCTGGCGGATGGGCGCGGCGGCGGCCTTTTCGTGGGCGGGTATGGTGAAGCGGTCGCCGTCCTGCGGCGTGTAGGCGGGGTCCAGCCGGGCGGCGATCCGCCGCAGTTCGTCGGTGCGGCCCCGGGCGAGCAGGAACGGCATGGACTCGGGCAGCGACTTCAGGATGAAGGGCACGAGCAGCAGGGGCATGCCGGCGGCGAAGAATACCGACTGCCAGCCATGGCTCTCCAGCAGGCCCTTGCCCAGCAGCGCCGCCAGCATGCCGCCGAGCGCATAGCCGCTGAACATCAGCGTCACCAGGGTGGCGCGCATCTTCCTGGGCGCGTATTCCGTCATGTGCGCCACCACGCTCGGCATCACGCCGCCGATGCCCAGCCCCGCGAGGAAGCGCATCGCGCTGAACGACACCGGGCCCTGCGCCAGGCCGGCCCCCGCGGTGAAGACGCTGAACAGCGCCAGGCAGATGACGATGGCCCAGCGGCGCCCGATGCGGTCCGCCACGGTGCCCAGCAGGATGGCGCCGAACATCATGCCGAACAGCGCGGAGCTCACCATGAAGCCCGCGTGGGTGGCGTCCACGCCCATCTTGGCCATGATCGATGGCAGGGCGATGCCGACGACGGCCAGGTCGTAGCCGTCGAACACGATGATCAGCGCGCACCAGAAAAGCACCAGTGCGTGGAACCGGTTGAAGCGGGCGGTGTCCGCCAGATGGTGGAGGTCGATAGGGCGCACGTCCGTTGTCTCCGTTGCGTTGTCTTTGGAATCCAGCGCACGGCGGCTGCCAGCGCATTGCCTGCCGATCATCTGTACTGCCGGGCTGCGGGTCCAACGCATTTTCAGGATGTCCTGTATGCGCCACGGAAATGATGGGGCGGGTCTTCCCACAGGACTGCTCCGGCCTGCCCGGCCGCCGGGCCCCATGCGATTGGTGAATGCGCGCTATCACGGAATTTCGTTCGACCCGCCGGCCAGCGCTCCCTACATTCCATTCATTCATCCATCACAGGGCGCGCGCAGCGCCGCAAAGGAGACAGGACATGCAGGGAAAGATCGGCCTGGAAGAACATTTCGCCATTCCGGAGACGCTGCAGGATTCGGCCGGTTTCGTCCCCGGCGACTACTGGAAGGAGCTGAGCCTGCGCCTGCTGGACATCCATGAGCGGCGCCTGCGCGAGATGGACGCCAACGGCATGGAGATGATGATCCTGTCCCTCAACGCGCCCGCCGTGCAGGCCATTCCCGACACGCGCAAGGCCGTGGAGATCGCCGTGCGCGCCAACGACTTCCTCGCCGAGCAGGTGGCCCGCCGGCCGGACCGCTTCCAGGCCTTCGCGGCGCTGCCCATGCAGGACCCCGACCTCGCCACGCGCGAGCTGGAGCGCTGCATGCAGGACCTGGGCTTCCGCGGTGCGCTGGTCAACGGCTTCTCGCAGGTCGGCACGCCCGAGAACGTGGTCTATTACGACGCGCCGCAGTACGGCGATTTCTGGGCCGCCGTGGAACGGCTGGACGCGCCCTTCTACCTGCACCCGCGCAACCCCATCGCCAGCTGGGCGCAGATCTACCAGGGCCATCCCTGGCTGATGGGCCCCACCTGGGCGTTCGCGCAGGAAACCGCCGTGCATGCGCTGCGCCTCATGGCCAGCGGCCTGTTCGACCGGCACCCCGGCCTCCGGATCATCCTGGGCCACCTCGGCGAAGGCCTGCCCTACAACATGTGGCGCGTGGACCACCGCAACGCCTGGGTGGACATGCCCAAGGGCTACCCCGCGAAGCGCAAGCTGTGCGACTATTTCCACGAGAATTTCTACCTGACCACCTCGGGCAACTTCCGCACGCAGACGCTGATCGATGCGCTGCTCGAAGTGGGCGCGGACCGCCTCCTGTTCTCCACCGACTGGCCCTTCGAGAACGTGGACCATGCCGCACACTGGTTCGACGACGCCGCCATCAGCGAGGCCGACCGCCTGAAGATCGGCCGCACCAACGCCCTGTCGCTCTTCAAGCTGCCGCAGGGCTGAACGAAGAAGCACTTCGAGGAAAGCGCCCCATGATCGACATCGACGAATGGACCATCACCCAGGCCGTGCTGAAGGCGCAGGCCGGCACGCAGGATGCGCGGCTGCGCCGCGTGCTCGACGCCCTGGTGCGGCACCTGCACGACTTCGCGCGCGAGGTGGAACTGACCGAGGCCGAGTGGGCGCAGGGCATCGATTTCCTCACGCGCGTGGGGCACATCACCGACGACCGGCGGCAGGAATTCATCCTGCTCTCGGACGTCCTGGGCCTGTCCACGCTGGTCACGGCGCAGAACAACCGCCGCCCCGACGGCTGCACGGAAGCCACCGTCTTCGGCCCGTTCTACGTGCCCGATGCGCCCGTGGTGCGCAACGGCGACGACATCGCCCATGGCGCGCACGGGCAGCCCTGCTTCGTGAGCGGCACGGTGCGCGGCATCGGCGGCGAGCCGGTGGCCGGCGCCACCATCGACGTATGGCAATCGGACGAGGACGGCACCTACGACGTGCAGCGCCCCGGCCTGGACCACGCCGAGGGCCGGGCCCGGCTGGCCAGCGAGGCGGACGGGCGCTACCACTTCCGATCCATCCTCGCGGTGCCCTACCCCATTCCGCACGACGGCCCCGTGGGCCAGCTGCTGGAGCGCACGGGGCGGCACCCGTGGCGCCCCGCGCACCTGCATTTCATGATCCAGGCGCCGGGCTACGAGACGCTGATCACCCACGTGTTCCGCGAGGGTGGCGAGTACCTGGAATCGGACGCGGTGTTCGGCGTGCGCTCGTCCCTGGTGGCCGACTGGAAGCCCCACGATCCCGGCACGGCCCCCGACGGCACCCGCCTGGACACGCCCTTCCACACGCTGGATTACGACTTCGTGCTGAACCCCTCTTCCACAGAGCAGCAGGCACGGCGATGACGGCGGCCCCCCTGTCCTTCTCCTACGCGGCCAGTCCGTCGCGCATCGTCTTCGGCGCGGACAGCCTCGACCGCCTGCCCGAGGAACTGGACCGCCTGCGTGTGCGGCGCGCCCTGGTGATGTGCACGCCGAACCAGCGCGGGCAGGCCGAGGCCGTCGCGCAGCGCCTGCCCGGCCGGGTGGCCGGCATCTTCGATGGCGCCGAGATGCACGTGCCCATCGAGGTGGCCCGCCAGGCCCGGGCAGAAGCGGCGGCCCTGGAGGCCGACTGCGCGCTCGCCGTGGGCGGCGGATCGACCATCGGGCTGGGCAAGGCCATCGCCCTGGAAAGCGGCCTGCCCATCGTCGCGGTGCCCACCACCTACGCCGGCAGCGAGGCGACGCCGATCTACGGCATCACCGAAGCCGGCCTGAAAAAGACCGGGCGCGATGCCCGCGTGCTGCCGCGCACGGTGGTGTACGACCCCACGCTCTCGCTCACCCTGCCGCTGCCGCTCACGGTGACCAGCACGCTCAACGCCATCGCCCATGCCTGCGAGGGCCTGTACGCCCACGATGGCAACCCGGTCACGGCCCTGATGGCCGAGGAAGGCATCCGCGCCTGCGCCGGCGCGCTGCAGCCGCTGCGCGCCGACCCGCGGGACCTGCCGGCCCGCAGCCAGGCGCTGTACGGTGCCTGGCTCTGCGGCACGGTGCTCGGGGCCGTCTCCATGGGGCTGCACCACAAGCTCTGCCACACCCTGGGCGGCAGCTTCGGGCTGCCGCATGCCGAGGTGCACTCCGTCATCCTGCCGCATGCGATGCGCTACAACACGGCCGCCGCCCCGCAGGCCATGGAGCGCATCGCGCGCGCGCTGGGCGTGGACGACGCGCCCCTGGGCCTGCACCGGCTCGCCGCGGAACACGGCGCGCCGCTGTCGCTGCAGGAGATCGGCATGCCGGAATCCGGCCTCGACCGTGCAGCGGAACTCGCCGCCGCGCAGCCGTACCCGAATCCCCGGCCCCTGGAGCGGGCAGCGCTGCGCGGGCTGCTGGACGCCGCGTTCCACGGCAGGCCGCCGGCATAGGGGTCCGGCCCCGGAGCTGTCCGTAGCCTCAGCCTGCCGGCTCCGGCGGCACACGGGCCAGGCCATCCGGCACTGCACCGGCCCCGGGCTCCGGGGCCCGCCGCGACTTCTCGTGGAACAGGCCGAACATCAGCTCGCGCAGCCAGCGGTTGCCGCTGTCCTGGTGGAAGCGCTCGTGCCACTGCTGGCTGATCTCGAAGGGCGCCACCTCGAACGGCGCATTCAGGATATGCAGGTCCGAGCGCGAAGCCACCATGGCCTGCGCGAGGCGCTGGGGCGCGGTCAGCACCAGCCCGGTGGTGGCGACGATGGACGACAGGCCCAGCGAATGCGCGGCGGTGAGCACCACGCGCCGGCGGTCGAGCGCGCCCACGCGCTCCAGGGCCTGCTGCAGCTGGTGGTCGGTGGTGCCGCGCGGCCGGTAGGCGATGTGCTCGGCCGCCAGGTAATCGTCCAGCGTGATGGAGTCGCGCGTGCCCAGCGGCGACGCGCGGGCCACGAGCACCACGAAAGTCTCGTCGAACAGGCGCTGCTGGTAGAACGACGGCCCCATGGGCTCCCAGCTGCCCAGCGCGACATCGATCTGGCCGTGCAGCATGCGCTGGCGCGCCTCGGCGCGCGGCACGTCCACCGTCTCGAAGCGGATGCCCGGCGCCAGGCCCCGGGCCAGCGATAGCAGCCGCGGCATCATCACCAGCTGCCCGATGTCGTTGACCGCGATGCGGAACAGGCGCCCGGAAGTGCCCGCCTCGAACGTGCGGCCCTGGTCCACCGCCTGGGAGAACGCGGCGAGCCCTTCCTCCACCGGTCCGATCAGCCGCTCGGCCAGCGGCGTGGGCACCATGCCCTCCGCAGAGCGCACGAACAGCACGTCGTTGAAGCGCTCGCGCATGCGCTTGAGCGCATTGCTCACCGCCGACTGCGTCATGCCCAGCCGCTCGCCCGCCAGCGTGACGCTGCGGGTCGCGAAGATGGCCTGGAAGACCAGGAACAGGTTCAGGTCGATCGAGTGGATATTCACCGCACCGCCTCCTTGCCTGCGGGCATGCCGCTCATTCCCGGTCCAGCGCGGCGAGGTTGTCGTAGAGCAGGCGCAGCATGTCGCGCAGCGACTCGGCCTGCGCATGGGTCAGCCCCCCCAGGGAGACCCGCTCGTACAGCTGCGCCAGCGGAATGATGCGCAGCGTCAGGTCGTGGCCCGCCGGGGTCAGGCTCAACGCCAGCGCGCGGGCATCCTCGCCCGAGCGGTCGCGCACCACGAGGCCGCGCTGCAGCAGCCCATCGACGACGCGCGACAGCGTGGAAGGTTCCGTCGAAGTGTGCAGCGCCAGGTCGGAAAGCCGCTGGTGGGGCTGGTGGTGCAGCGCCACGCACACGCGCCAGTCCGTGAGCGACAGCTCGAACTGCCGCAGCTCCCGGCTGAACGACTGGCCCATGCGCGAGCCCGCGCGCGCCAGCAAATACGGAATGGCGCGCTCCAGGTCATGCCGCACCTCTTTGCCTGCATTTGCAATGGATTCCGTGGCGACAGCAGGCGCTGCAACTGCACGCCTGGGTGCCTTGGAGGCCGCGGTTTTCGCGGTCGCCGGTGTCTTTTTTCGGGTGGCCATGGCCCATCTTACCGGTGCAGCGCCCGTTGGGCATCCGTGTAATTCCCGCAGGCATGCGTGAAAACCCCGAGCATCAATTACTTGCAAATGCAAATAAAAAGTTCTCCAATGGCTTCACGAAAGACGACCCAACCATTCCATCCGGAGACCCCATGCAACCCGCCACCGCCCATCCCTTCGCCGCGCTCAACCACGTGGACCTTCCCGCCCCCGGCCGCCACTCCCCCGTGGCGGGTGCCCCTTCCCTGGCTTCGATCGTTGCATCCGCAAGCGATCTGGTGCCCGTGCTGCGCGCGCGGGCCGAGCAGACGGAGCGGGACCGCCGCGTTTCCGACGAAACGACCCGCGCCTTCCACGACGCGGGCTTCTTCAAGCTCATGCAGCCCGCACGCCATGGCGGCTACGAATACGGCTTCACCGCATTCATCGATGTGGTGAGCGAACTGGCGCGCGGCTGCACCTCGTCGGCCTGGGGCTGCTCGCTGGGGGCCATCCACCAGTGGCTGGTCGGCACCTTCCCCGAGCAGGCGCAGGACGACGTGTGGCGCGACGACCCGTCGGCCATCGTGTGCGGCTCGTATGCGCCGGCCACGATGGCGCAGAAGGTCGATGGCGGCTACCTCGTGCAAGGCAAGTGGCTGTTCGCCTCCAACGTGGACAACTCGCAGTGGGCCCTGCTGGGCGTGCAGTTCCCGCCCGAAGACAAGGGCGCGCCGCCGTCCGCCGGCTTCCTGCTGGCGCCCCGCGCGGACTGGCGGATCGAGGACAACTGGCACGTCGCCGGCCAGGCGGGCACCGGCTCCAAGGCCATCGTCATCGACCAGCCGCTCTTCATTCCCGGGCACCGCAAGCTGACCTTCGCCGAAGCGTCGTCCAACCAGCCGCCCGGCGCGCGCGTGAACACCAACCCGATCTACCGTATCCCGTTCCTGTCAGCCGTACCGGTGTGCCTGACCTCGCCGATCCTGGGCACGGCCCAGGGCGCGGTGGACGCGCTGATCGAACTGGCGGGCGTGCGCGTGACGCGCGGCGCGGTCTCGGGCGGCGGCAACCGGCTGAGCGAATTCTTCCCCGTGCAGTCGCGGCTGGCCGAAGCCTCGGCCAGCGTGGACGCGGCGCGGCTGCTGATCTACCGCGACACCGCGCAGGTCGAGCAGATGGCCATGGACGGCCAGGCCATCGATGTCGCCCGGCGCATCCGCAACCGGCGCGACCACGCCTTCGCCGCGCGCCTGTCGCGCGATGCCGTGGAGGCCGTGTTCGCCAGCGTGGGCGGCGCCGGCCTGGCGCTGGACCAGCCCATCCAGCGCATGTGGCGCGATGCGAACGCGATCTCCCGCCACATCAGCCTGAACTGGGACGCGGTGTCGTCGATGGTTGGCCAGTACCTGCTGGGCCTGGAGCCCAAAGGGCAATATTGAGAGGAGAACCGCCCCATGTACTCCTGGGCCCTCATCACCGGCGACGCGGCCGACACGGTCGATGCGCGCGCGCTGCGGCAGGCGCTGGGCGCTTTTCCCACCGGTGTGTGCCTCGTCACCACCGCCACGCCCGACGGCAAACGCGAAGGCATGACCATCAACTCCTTCGCGTCCGTCTCGCTGGACCCGCCCCTGCTGCTCTGGAGCATCCGCGACGACGCGCGCAGCGCCGACGCCTTCCTGGCGACGCGATCCTTCAACCTCAGCGTGCTGGCCGCTTCGCAGCGCGAGCTGGCCTGGCACTTCGCCAAGCCTGCGCCGGACAAGTTCGAGCGCTTCGAGGGCGATTTCGACACGGCTGGCAACGGCTGCCCCCGCCTGCGCGAGAGCGTGGCCACCTTCGAATGCAGCACCTACTCGCGCCACCAGGAGGGCGACCACACCGTGCTGCTCGGGCGCATCGAACGGTTCACGCGCAGCGACGCGCCGCCGCTGCTGTTCCATTCGGGGCAGATGGGGTCCCTGTGGGAACTGGCGGGGACGCTGGCGCAGCCGGCGTGAGCCGGTATCCCGCGGGCCGGCCCCGACCCCGCCGGTCCCGCTGGATCAATACTTGTGGAAGTAGGGTTTCGAGCAGTCCGTCCCGCGCACCTTGCACTCGGTGCCACCGGCCTTGCGGCAATCCTCCAGCGCCCGCTCCTGCGCCGCGGGGATGCTCACTGCACTGATGACCTTGCCGATCGCGCGCCCGGAAGTGGATTTGGAGCTATCGACCACCGCGACGCACTGGTTGCGATAGGTGTGCGAGACGACGCAATCCGAGTTGCCGAGCTTGGTGCAGAGCTGCATGGCGCCCTGGCGCGCGTCGTCCTCCGAGAATCTCCCGGTACTGCTGCCGATGTCCCCGCTGGACGGGGAGGTCGCGATGGCGCCCCAGGTCTTGATCCACTCGCCCGTCGGCCGTGGAGGGGCTTCCCCGCCGCCACCGCTCGGGCCGCAAAGCGCGCTGCCGGCCGCCACGCCCGAGGGGCATGCGGTCTGGGCGAAGGCGCCCAGGGAGAACAGACAGGAAACGGCGACGAGGCCGAGCGACAGACCAAGGCGCCTCGATGTATCCAGCGGCAAGGTTATGCAACGCCAGGAAACAGATATTTACACATCGAACTCCGTCGATAGCATGGCCCGTTCAAACCAAAGGAGGAACAGGCAAGGCATGGACATCGACAAAACCGGAAAAGTGCAGCATCCACGTGTACGGCTCGCGATCCACGGAGCCATCCAGCGCGGCGAGATGAAGGTGATCAACGGCATCATCGTCCACCAGACGGGGGCCTCCACGGCGCAGTCTTCATTCAACAGCTACAAGACGGCCAACCCCAACGGAGCGCACTTCCTCATCGACAAGGACGGCACGATCTACCAGACGGCTTCCATCTACCAGAAGACCCACCACGTGGGTTTCATCAAGTCGCGCTGCATGGAGGAGCACAAGTGCACGCCGGCCGAGGTCGCCGCGCTCAAGGGCAAGACCGTGGGCCGCCAGATCGGCACGGTGGAAAAGCAGAAGCCCTTCCCCAAGCGGTACCCGGACAACAACGACTCCATCGGCATCGAGATCGTCTCGGGGGTGCAGGGCCAGACCTTCGAAGCCGTGACGGGCGCGCAGCAGGTTTCGCTGACGTGGCTGACCGCGCAGCTCACGTCCACGCTGGGCATCTCCACGCGCGAGATCTACCGGCATCCCCAGGTTTCCTGGAAGAACGCAACCGAAGCGAGTACGGCGCAATGGTGAAACGACACGCAACCCTTCTCGCACTCGCCTGCTTTGCGGCAGTGCCGGCGTCCACCCTGGCCGCCGAATCCTGGATGCGCGCGCAGGTGGAGGCCCTGCCCGCCTCCGTGCGCCAGGTGCTGCCCTGCGGCCAGTGGACGGAAGCGTCCCGCCAGGGCACCTACCGCGTGGTGGAGGCGAACGTGAACGAGGGCGCGGGCAGCGAGCTCTACGTGCAGTGGGTGTCCGACCCGCTGCAGGGCGACCCGTCGCGCATCACGAAGACCGTCGCCTTTCCCGAGCTGAACGACGACCACAGCCAATACCGCTTCGAATCCGTGCAGTGCCGCGCGCGCGGCGCGGCGATCGAGATCACGGTGAAGGCCCGCTACGAGCACGACGAGGACGACCGGCTGCGCACGTTCACCGTGCGCGTGGAGCCGGGGGGCGGCTACCGCGTGAACGAAGCCGGAGCCCGGAAACGCCGCTAGCGGCCGCTGCGGGCGAAGGCCGAAGCGCGCGCGAGCTGCTCGTCGCTCGGTCGCACGCCGGTGTACAGGACGAACTGCTCGGCCGCCTGCAGGGCGATCACTTCGGCGCCGGTGATGGCGGGACGGCCCTGGCGCCGGGCCTCGGCGATCAACGGGGTTTCCGCCGGCATCGCCACCACGTCGAACACCCAGGCCGCGCCGGCCACCTGGTCCGGCGTGAACGCCATCGCTCCGGCCTCGTTCCCGCCCTCCATGCCGATGGGCGTGGCATTGACCAACAGGCCGGCCTCGATGGCGCCCGATTCGTCCTGCCAGCCGTAGCCATGGGCGGCGGCCAGCGAGCGGCCAGCGGCCTCGTTGCGGGCCACGACCACGCCCTGGGCGAAGCCTTCGTCGGCAAGGGCGGCCAGTACCGCCCGGGCCATGCCGCCGCTGCCGCGCAAGGCCACCCGCAGGCCGCGCGGCACCGCGTGGCGCTGCAGCAGCGACCGCACGGCCAGGTAGTCGGTGTTGTAGGCCACGAGGCGGCCGCCGCCGTTCACCAGCGTATTCACCGACTGCAGCCGCGCGGCGGACGGGGCCAGCGCGTCGGCCAGCGGAATCACGGCCTCCTTGAAGGGCATGGAGATCGCGCAGCCGCGCACGCCCAGGGCCCGGATCCCGGCGATGGCGGCCGGCAGGTCGGTGGTGGAGAAGGCCTTGTAGACGTAGTCCAGGCCCAGTTCCTCGTACAGGAAATTGTGGAAGCGCGTGCCGAAGTTGCTGGGCCGCGCACTCAGGGACATGCACAGCTGCGTGTCCCGGGTCAGGCGAAGCGTCATGCTGCGGCCCCTGGCGCCGCCAGGCGCTTCTTGAACAGGCCGAGCGCCAGCGCCGTCACCACCGTGCCGGCCAGGATGGCGGCGGCATACAGGACGACATGGTTCACGGCGTTGGGAATGGCCAGCACGAACACGCCGCCGTGCGGGGCCTGCAGGCCGATGTTCCAGGCCATCGAGAGGCCCCCGGCCACCGCGGAGCCCAGCACGCAGGCCGGGATCACGCGCAGCGGGTCGCGCGCCACGTAGGGGATGGCACCTTCGGTGATGAAGGCCAGGCCCAGCACGGCGGAGGCCTTGGAGGCTTCGCGCTCTTCGGCGGTGAAGCGGCTCTTGAACAGCCAGCAGGCCAGGGCGATGCCCAGCGGCGGCGTCATGCCGGCAGCCATGGCGGCGGCCATGGGGTTGGCCACGCCGCTGGCGATCAGGGTGGTGGAAAAGACGTAGGCCGCCTTGTTCACCGGCCCGCCCATGTCGAACGCCATCATGGCGCCCAGGATGATGCCCAGCAGCACGGCGCTGCCGGTCTGCAGGCCTTTGAGCCAGTCGGTCAGCGCGCCCATCACGGCGGCCATGGGCGCGCCGATCACCATCATCATCAGCACGCCGACGATGGCCGCGCCCAGCAGCGGCAGGATCAGCACGGGCTTGAGCCCGTCCAGCCCCCGCGGCAGGCGGATGAAGCGGTTCAGCCAGTGCACGGAATAGCCCGCGATGAAGCCTGCCGCGATGGCGCCCAGGAAGCCCGCGCCGACGGTGCCGGCCAGCATGCCGCCGATCATGCCGGGCGCGATGCCGGGCCGGTCGGCGATGGAATAGGCGATATAGCCCGCCAGCGCAGGCAGCATGAGCGCGAAGCCCGCCTTGGCGCCGACCTGGAACAGCACCCAGCCCAGCGTGCCCTTGTGCGCATCGTCATAGACATAGATGCCGCCCAGCGCGAAGGCCAGCGCGATCAGCAGGCCGCCCGCCACCACGAAGGGCAGCATGAACGACACGCCCGTCATCAAGTGCTTGTAGGCGCCCGTGGATTCGCGCTTGCCAGCCGCTGCCGGAGTGGCCGCCGCCGTGCCGCCGGCCGCGGGCGCGGGCGATGCGGAACCGCCCCACACCTGGGCCTGCGCCCGTGCCTGGGCGAAGACCGCCGCCGCATCGTGGATGGCGGCCTTGGTGCCGGTGGCATAGAGGCGCTTGCCGGCGAAGCGGTCGCGGTTGACCTGCGTGTCCGCCGCGATCACCACGAGGTCGGCCTCGGCGATCTCTCCCGCAGTGAGCGCGTTCTGCGCGCCCACCGAGCCCTGCGTCTCCACCTTGATGGTGTGGCCCAGGGCGCGCGCGCCCTGCTCCAGCGCCTCCGCGGCCATGAAGGTGTGGGCCACGCCCGTGGGGCAGGACGTGATGGCGACGATGCGCAGGGGGCCGTCCTGGGGCGCGGCGGTTGCAGGAGAAGCCGCAGCGGGGGCAGCGGACGGCAGCGAAGCGGCGGCCGGTGCGGGCGCGCCGCCTGCACGGGCCAGCGCGGCGCGCACCACGCGTTCCGCGTCGGCCAGCACCTCCTGCGGGGCGGCTTCGTGGACGGAGGCTGCAGCCGTGCCCAGCAGGTCCTGGCGGTCCACGGGCATGTCGGCGGCGATGATGGCGGCCGCGGCGGCCGCGAGTTCGCCGTCGCTGAAGCCGCCCTGGGTGCCCAGGCTGCTGTGCACGCTCACGGCGATGCGGTGGCCGAGCGATTCGGCCGCGGCGCGCAGCGCCTCGGCCACCATGAAGCTGTGCGCCGGGCCGGCCTGGCTCGCGGCGATGGCGATGAGTTGGGCCATGGTGTGTGTCTCCTGATTGCTTAGAGCGGCGTGGCCTGGATGGATGCGGCCAGGGCGTCCACCTCGGCGCGCGGCGGCAGTCCCGGCGCGATGCGCTGGATGCGCGCGGCCGCGCAGGCCATGCCGAAGATCGCGGCGGCGGGCATGGCCCGCCCCTGCGACAGGGCAGCGAGCGTGCCCGCCACCAGCGCGTCGCCCGCGCCCACCGTGGTGGCCACGGGCACGCGGGCGGCCGCGGCCTGCCAGCAGCCTTCGGCCGTGGCGATCACCGCGCCGTCGCCGCCGAGGGACACGGCCAGTTGCCGCACCCCGTGCGCGCGGCAGAGAGCGCGCGCGGCCTCCGCCACATCGGCGGCCGTGGGCAGTTCGCGGCCGGCCAGTTCTTCCAGTTCCGCCCGGTTGGGCTTGATGAAGTCCACGGGCACCACGGCGCCGCGCGCCGGATCGGCCAGCGCCTGCAGCAGTTGCCGCAGTACCGCGCCGCCCGTATCGATGGCGATGCGCGCCCCGCGCGCTGCCACGGTGCGGGCGATGCGCTCCCACACGGCGGCATCCGCGCCGGGCGGCAGGCTGCCGGCCAGTTCGCACCAGTCGCCGGCCTGCACCTGGGCACACAGCGCGGCAACCAGGTCGGCCTCGGCGCCCGCGAGGGCCGCGGGCTCCAGGGCCAGGCCGGGCAGGTTGATGTCGGTGGAGTCGCCGCGCGCGGCGTCGGCGATCTTGATGTTGGTGCGCGTGGCGCCCGGCAGGCGCAGCATGCCGTCCGCGATGCCGCGTGCGGCGAAGGCGGCGGCGAACACCGCGTCGTTGTCCGCGCCCAGCCAGCCGGTGGCCGTCACCGGCACGCCCAGCGCCGCGAGCACGGCCGCCACGCCCACGCCCTTGCCGCCGGCTTCCACCTGCTGGCCGAGCGCGCGGTGCACGTTGCCGGGCACGAGCGCCTGTACGCGCACGGTGTGGTCGATGGCCGGATTGAGGGTGACCGTGAAGACCCGGGGGGTCGCGTGATCAGCCATGGTCGGCCTCCTGCCCGGGTGCCTGCGGGGCCGGGCGCAGCGCGGCACCCAGGGCGCGCACCTCATCGGCCGTGTCCACGTCGAGCGCGCTGCGCGCCAGCGCCTGCAGCTCGGCCAGGGCATGGCGCCGCAGCAGCGCCTTGACGGTGCCGATGTCGCCGGCACTCATGCTCAGCTCCTGCACGCCCAGGCCCACGAGCAGCGCCGCGTCCAGCGGCTCGCCCGCCAGGCCGCCGCACACGCCCACCCAGCGGCCGTGGCGCGCCGCGCCGGCCACCGTGCGCTCCACGAGCCGCAACACCGCGGGATGCAGGCTGTCGGCCATGCCGGCCAGTTCCGGATGCTGGCGGTCCACCGCCAGCGCGTACTGGGTGAGGTCGTTGGTGCCGATCGAGAAGAAATCCACGTGCGCGGCCAGGCGGTCGGCGGTCAGCGCGGCCGAAGGCACCTCGATCATGATGCCCACCGGCACCGCGGGCGCCTGCAGTTCGGCGCGCACGGCCTCCATGCGCGCACGCAGTTCGCGCACCTCTTCCACGGTGCTGATCATCGGGAACATCACCTGCAGCGGGCCGTGCTGCGCGGCGCGGTAGAGCGCACGCAGCTGGGGCACCAGCAGGTCGTCGCGCCGCAGCGCCAGCCGCGCGCCACGCACGCCGAGGAAGGGGTTCTCTTCCACGGGCAGATCCAGGTGGGGCACGCGCTTGTCGCCGCCGATGTCCAGCGTGCGCACCACGAGCGGCCGGCCCTGCAGCGCCTCGACCATGCCGCGGTAGGCCTGGTACTGCGCCTCCTCGTCCGGCACGGTGTCGCGCTCCAGGAAGAGGAACTCGGTGCGCATCAGGCCCACGCCTTCGGCGCCGGATTCCAGCGCCTTCGCGACCTGGTCGGCGCGGTTCACGTTCGCGGCGATCTCCACCGTGTGGCCGTCGGTGGTGGTGGCGGGCTCGCGGCGGGTGCGGGCCTCTTCCTCCTGCCGGCGGGCCAGGCGCGCCATGCGCTCGCGCGCTTCCACCAGGGCGGTTTCACTGGGCGCCACGTACAGCCGGCCGCGGTAACCGTCCAGGATGGCCGGCGTGCCGCCCAGTGCCGGGCCGGCGCCGTCCCGCGCGGGCAGCACGCCCGGGCCGGCAGCCACCACGGCGGGCAGGCCCAGGGCACGCGCCAGGATGGCCGTGTGCGCCGTGGGGCCGCCGCGCGCAGTGCAGAAGCCGCGCACGCGCTCGGTGTCGATCTGCGCGGCCATCGAGGGAGAAATATCGTCGGCCAGCAGGATGGCGTCCTCGGGCCAGGCCGTGCCGGGCCCCTCGGAATCGCCGTCCAGGCCCAGCAGGTGGCGCAGCACGCGCTCGCCCACGTCCTGCAGGTCGGCCGCGCGGGCGGCCAGGGTGGCATCCGGCAGCGCGCGCTGCGCGGCCACGCGCTCATGCACTGCGTGGCGCCAGGCCCATGCGGCGCCGTGGCGCTGCACCACGGTGCGGCTCACGGCCTGCATCAGTTCGGCATCGCGCAGCAGCCCCTGGTGGGCAGCGAAGATGCCGGCCTGCTCGGCCCGGCCGGCGGATTTCGCTTCGGCGGCCAGTTGCTCCAGCTGCGCCTGCGCGGCGGCGAAGGCCCGGTCGAGCGCGGCGGCCTCGGCGGCCACGGAGGTGAAGCGGTCCTCCACGTCCAGGGCGGCCGCCTCCGCATGCACCAGGGTGCCCACGACCAGGCCGGGGCTGGCGGCGATGCCGGTGAAGGTGTGCCGCGCCGCGGGCTGCCAGTCGCCCAGTTCGCGGCCCAGGCCCTGCGCCTGGGCCTGCCGCGCGGCAGACAGTTCGGCCTGCCGCGCTTCCTCCTCGCCCAGCCGCACGATGGTGGCGGCCAGCGTGGACAGCGCGGCGGCCGCATCCGGCCCCTGCGCGGACAGGCGCAGTTGCGCGCCACGCCCGGCCCCCAGGCCCAGCAGTGCGGCCACGCTCTTGGCGTCGGCCACCGCGTCGCCACAGCGCACGTGCACCCGCGCCTGGAAGCGCCCGGCCACGCGGGCCCATTCGCCGGCCGGCCGCGCATGCAGGCCGCTGGGGTAATTGAGGGAGAGTTCGCGCCCGAGCGGGAAATCCTCCAGCGCCGCGCCCTGGGTCCCGGCGCCCGCAGCGCCCTCCGGCGCATCGGCCGTGAGCGCCCGCACGATCTCCTGCGCATCGCCCGTGGTGGCCAGGCGCTGCATCAGGACGGAATCGCGCATCACGCGCGTGAGCCGGCGCAGCACCTGGATGTGCTCGTCGGATGCCGCGGCGATCGCCACCACCAGCTTCGCCTGCTTGGCGTCGTCGCCCCAGCGCACGCCGGCCGGCACCTGCAGCACGGCCAGCCCCGTGCGGCGCACGAGGTGCTTGTCTTCCACCATGCCGTGCGGAATGGCCAGCCCTTCGCCCAGGAAGGTGTTGGCCACCTTCTCGCGCTGCAGCAGGCTGTCGACATAGGCGGGCTGGATGTGGCCGGCCTGCGCCAGCAGTGCGCCGGCGGCGCGCACGGCATCCTCGCGGTTGTGCGGGGCCGCCCCGAGGCGGACCTCGACCGGAATGGTGGACATGGGCATGTCTCCTGAATTTGGTATCGATTCCAGACGCGATTATGGAACGGTGGCTTGCGCCCGGGCAAGCCGCACCGCCCCCCTGTCGCCATGAAAACCAGGGAAAACACCTAGTAAATCACAGGACCCAAGCATTTCCGTGGGCACATCGATGCCACCGGCAGCCATGGGATGGAAAACCGTCGCCGCACCCCTTGCCAGATGAATCATGGAATCGTTACCATCCAGCGAGCCCTGTACCGGCGCCCCATGCCCGGTACCTGCCCCGTTATCCCAACCGCCTTGCCCAGGAGTCCGGATTGGCCAGCATCAAGGACGTCGCCCAGCGCGCCGGCGTCTCCACCACCACCGTATCGCGCGTGCTCACCACGCCCGGCGCCGTGCGCGCCCCGCTGCGCGAGCGCGTGGAGCGAGCCATCGCCGAAATGGGCTACCGGCCCAACCTCGCAGCGCGCCGGCTGCGCCAGCGCCGTGCCTCGATCGTCGGCCTGATCGTCTCGGACATCCGCAGCCCCTTCTTCACCGACGTGGGCCGGGCCGTGGAAGACGTGGCCTACCGGAACGGCCTGCGGCTCATCCTCTGCAACAGCGACGAGAACCCCGCCAAGGAGCAGTCGTACCTGGAACTGATGGCCGACGAGCAGGCCAGCGGCGTGATCCTGTCGCCCACCATGGAGGGGCTGCAGCGCCTGCGGCCCGCGGACTGGCCGTTTCCGCTCGTGCTCGTGGACCGTGCGCTGGAAGGCTCGCGCGTGGACCGCGTGGTGCTGGACAACCACGCCGCGGCGCGCCGCGCCACGGAACACCTGCTGCAATCGGGCTGGCGGCGCATCGCCCTGCTCGCCGGCATCCACAGCACCACCGGCCAGCAGCGCCATGCGGGCTATGCGGACGCCCTGGCGGCGCACGGCCTCGCGCCGCGGCCGCTGTGGCTCGACCCCACGCGCGAAGCGGGCGAGCGCGCCACGGCGCAATGCCTCGCGGCGCCGCCCGCCGAGCGCCCCGACGCGCTGCTCGCCACCAACGGCCTGCTGCTGCTCGGCGCCCTGCAGGCCGTGCAGGCCGCCGGCCTGCGCACGCCGCAGGACATCGGCATCGCCGGCTTCGACAACAACGACTGGACCGCCCTGCCCGCGCTGGACGTGACCACCATCGCCCAGCCCACCTACGACATCGGCCGCACCGCGGCGGAACTGCTGCTGCAGCGCATGCAGGACCCGGCGCGGCCCGCCCGGCGCGTGGTGCTGGAGGGAGAGCTGGTGGTACGGGGCTCCAGCGCGAGGCCCAGGGCCTGAATAGGCCCCGGCACACTGCCGGGTTTCGCACGCCGCGGTCCCGCTTCGCACCGAGGGCGCGGTGGCGCGGGGCACGCGGTTACCGTCGGTGATGGCCACACCCGTTCCACGCGGCATGGCCCCTTCCATGCTCCGTATCCTGCGAACTTTCCCGAATACGTCCGCGCGACACACCGCTCCGGGCGCCGCACCGGCCCCCGCCCCAAGCCCTGCCAGCGCCGCGCCGCGAGGCACCACCCTCCGGCAACTGCTCCGCGAGCCCGAGGCGGCACCCGGGGCTCCGCCCCCCCGGCAGGCGCCGCCGAGGCCACCGGAGCAGCCACGCCACCGGCCCATGCTGTGGGAGCTGATGCACGCCGAAAGCGGGAGGGTGGGCGCAGGACTGCATCCGCCCACCGAGGCCCTGTCGCGGCGCAAACCCGCAGCGGTGCCCGGCACGGAGGAATTGGCCCATGGCGAACGACTGCGGAAGTCGGCCGCAGATCTGCAAGCCGTGGATGCGGCAGCGGCCCAGGCTTTCCAGCGGTGGGCCCGCGGCCTGCAGGACCAGGCCGCGATACTCGAGCAGCCGTTGACGCAGGCAGACCTGGAGCTGGTCGATGCCGTGGTGGGCGAGGCCCTGCGGTCCTCCGCTTTCCGGCGGTCCTTCACCGACTTCCTGGTGGAGCATGCCCCCCGCGACCACCACCTGGACGGATCACCGGACGACGAAGGTTTCCAGCGCATCGCAGGCGACGCCCGCACCGCCTATGCGCGCATGCTGGAGCACCGGCTCATGGGCGACCCGGGCCAGGACGAGGCACTGCGCCTGCTGCTGGACGCCTTGCGCGACCCCCGCCTGGGCCTGTCCCGGGACACGCTGCTGCACGAAAGGCCAGCCACCGGCGGCCCAGAGCGGATATGGCCGCCATTGCGGGCCTATGTGGTCCTGCACGACCCTGCGGGCTCCGCGGCCCAGGAAGAGGCCGCCGACCTGGCGGCCGGCGCTTTCGAGCAGGCGCAGCAGGGCCGCATCGATGAAGCTGCGGCCATCGCGCAGTCCGAGGCCGCGCAGGCGCACGCGAACGGCGTGACCGACCAGCGGGCCCGTGCGCTGCTGGAAGACTGGGGTTTCGGCCCCGCCACTGCGGCGGACGGAGCGCACTCGCCCCTCAGGGCTTCGGCCGGAACGTGATCACCATCTCCGGAGGGAACTGCCCCTTGTCATCCGCGGGCACGCGCTGGACGCGCGCCACCGCCCGCAGCACGGCCTGGTCCCAGTCCGCGCTGCCGCTGGACTGCACCAGCCGGTAGCTTTCGATGGCGCCCTGGGCGCTCAGCCGCAACCGGACTTCGGCGGCGGGATTGCCGGTCACGCCCTGCGGCAGGATGATCTGCGACAGGAAGGCATCGCGGATCCGCTGGGCGTAGTCGCGCGGCTTGACCGCGAGGCCGGTGACCGGCTTTTCCGCGGGGCCGGCAGCCGGCTTGTCCGACAGCACGAAGTTGAACGGGATGCGGTAGCTGGCGTCCACGGCATACCCCTGGCTGTCCTTGGCGGGGTGGAAGGTGGCATTGCGCACGGCGGCCAGGGCCGACTCGTCCAGTTCCCGGTGGCCGGAGCTCTGGGCAATGGAGACATCCCGCGCCTGCCCCATCGATCCGATGGTGGCGGAGACGACGACACGCCCTTCGTGCCCCCGGCGACGGGCCTCGGGCGGATAGACAGGCTGCAGGGACGTGACCGGGGTGGCCCGCGCGGAAAGCGACGGCGACACGGGCCCCGCCGGCTCGCGGGGCGACAGGCCAGGGTAGATGCCGCCCACCCCGGTCGCTGGCGGCAGGCTGCCGTGGACGGGCGCAGCCGGTGGAGGCGCCGATCGCGGCGGATCGTTCTGCAGGCACGTCCGCAGCAGGGCCGTGAGGATCAGTACGCCGAAGATGATCCACCCGTTGCCGATGCGGAAAGACGATTCCGGCACCGAAAAAGGTCTGGCTGCATCCGCAGGCGCGGGCACGGGCGCCCTGGCCGGCGCATAGGTCAGCCAGCGGCGCCACCGCGGCACGGCAGCCGCCCACTCGCTCCATCGCTCCACGTTGCCCAGCGCGGTGATCACGTGCAGCCAGTGCGGAAACAGGCTGCGCAGGTGCAGCACCCGGGGCAGGTGCCGCAGCAGGAACCCCGTGCCCGGGCGCCTGTCGTCCCGCAGGCGGCGGATGAGGTCCCGCTGGCCCACCCGCACATTCTTCGGCTGCCCATCGTAGAAATCGAGCTCG
Organism: Paracidovorax avenae; assembly: GCA_003029925.1. Taxonomy (GTDB): domain Bacteria; phylum Pseudomonadota; class Gammaproteobacteria; order Burkholderiales; family Burkholderiaceae_C; genus Paracidovorax; species Paracidovorax avenae_A. Next base: position 4,788,486 of record CP028296.1, read on the forward strand.
TCGATCGCGGAGGCGATCACCGCCCCCGCACGCCCGAACGCGGCCAGCCGGCCCCGGTCACGGCGCCAGCCGAAACACTCCATGGCGGGCCCGAACAGGTACTCATGGCCCGGCTGCCAGCCATTCGCCAGCAGGGACACCACGCCGCCCTCGAACAGGAACCGGGCATCCATGTCGATCAGGCGCTCGCCTTCGAGCGCCTGCTGCAACCAGGCCTGCACTTTCTCGTGGGCCCCGCGCCGCCGCTGCGGCAGCATGGCGCGCATCGCCTCGAAGACCTCGCGGGCCGAGGCTTCCGCAGCCCGGGCGGCGGCCTGCCGGAGCGCGGCCGCATCGCCGGGGCCATGGCCCGGCTCGCGCGCGGCGGACGGCGGTGGCTCTGCGGAGAGAACGGGTTCAGCGGGCGCGGGTGGCTCGGCGGGCGTTGGTGCTTCAGCGGGCGCGGGTGGTTCTGCGCCCGCCTGCTCCTCCTCCTCTTCCTGCTGGCGATGGGCGAACCATTGCAGGGACACTTCGTACGCCTGGCGCAGGGACTGGAAACCGCCGGGGTCCTTCTCCTGGTCGATCTGCTTGAGCAGCCGCGCGTAGGCACGGCGGATCGCCCGGTCGTCCGCCGCCTCGTCGAGGCCGAGGTGGGCGAGGAATGGCGGCGGCGTGCGGCTTTCCGTGCTCACGGTTCGTCGTCCGCGAGGACGGCCCCCGTGCGCTCCAGGTGGGCCAGCTGGTCCTCCAGCAGCTTGCGCGCCTTGGCGACGACGCGGCCGTCCTGGGTGGCCAGGGCCCCTTCGAACCGCAGGATCTGCTCCGCCAGCCACTCCCGCGCGCCGCCCCGCAACTGCTGGTAGATGCGCTCCGCATGCGCCATGGCGGTGCGGTTCTCCAGCGCATCGCGCGGATGGATCTTCAGCGCGCCCATCGCCGCGAGGCGCTCGGCGATCTCGGCTTCGGTCAGCAGGCCCGGATTGCCTTCGATGACGACGCTGAAGGTCTTCTGGGTGCTGGGCACCTGCGCCTCCACCTGCAGCAGGCCATTGACGTCATAGCTGAAGCGCACCTCCAGGGAGGAATCCTCGCGGCTCGTGCCCGGCAGCTCGATCCGGAGGTTGCCCAGGTGGATGTTGTCCTGCACCAGGCGCGATTCACCCTGGTAGATCTCCAGATCGACGAACACCTGGTCGTCCCGCGTCGGCGCATAGGTCTTCATGCGGCTGACCGGCACGATCGTGTTGCGCTCGATGATGGGATCGAAGTGCCCGGGCGAGGAACTCCCGTCGGGCATGCGCTTGTTCACGGCCACCCCCAGGGAATAGGGCGACACATCGGTCATCACCACTTCGCTGAGGGCCGCGTCCTTCGCCTTCAGGCCGGCCTGGATGGCCGCCCCCATGGCGACCACCTCGTCCGGGTTGAAGTCGATGGCGGGAAAGCGGCCGAACATCGTCGTCGCGAGCCGCCGGACCATCGGCATGCGCGTGGCGCCGCCAGCCAGCACGATGTTGTCCAGCATGACGGTGCGCAGGTTCGCATCGCGCAGGGCCCGCTCCACCGGCAGCCGCAGCTGCTTGAGCAGCGTGGCGCAGGAGCTTTCGAACAGGGCCTCGTCCACCTCCAGGGACAGGGGCTTTCCCTGGTGCTCCACCGAGAGCACCGCCCGTGTCTGCTCGCTGAGCGCACGCTTCGTCCGCTCGGCGGCCGCGATGAGCCGCTGCATGAAGTGGCTGTCCCGGCGCAGGGATTCGGAGAGCTTGAGGCGTTCGAAGAACAGGTTCACCAGGGCCTGCAGGAAATCCTCGCCGCCGAGGAAGTTGTCCCCCGCGGATGCCCGCACCTCCATCACGCCGTCGAACATCTCCAGGATGGAGACATCGAAGGTGCCGCCGCCCAGGTCGAAGACGAGGAACCGGGTCTCGCTGTCCTGCTGGTGCAGTCCGTAGGCCAGTGCCGCCGCCGTCGGCTCGTTGAGCAGCCGGTCGACCCGCAACCCGGCCAGCGCGCCCGCGGCCCGCGTGGCCTTGCGCTGCGCGTCCGAGAAATAGGCGGGCACCGTGACCACCGCCTCCTCCACCGGCTCGCCGAGGAACGCTTCGGCATCGGCCTTCAGCGCGCGCAGCACCAGCGACGACAACTCCTCGGGCCGGAAAGCGCGCCCGGCCAGCACCATCGTCTTGTCGCTGCCCATGTAGCGCTTGAAGTTCGCGGCCGTCCGGTCCGGGTGGGTCTGCAGCCGCTCGCGGGCCGCGCGCCCGACCAGCACCGTGCCGTCCTCGTCCAGGCTGACGCAGGACGGCGTCAGCGTCTCGCCGAGCGCATTCGGGATCAGGACGGATTGCCCGTCCTTCCATGCCGCCACCAGGCTGTTGGTGGTTCCCAGGTCGATGCCGATGATCATCCTCTGCTCCATGTCCTCCAGGCACTCGGGCATCGTCCGGAGGGTGCGCGGAGCCTCCCCGGAAACGGCCGTAGCGATGCCGCGTGCCACTGCCGGGCCCGAAAGTTCGAGCATGCCACAAGGTGATGAGCCCGATAAAAAAATTTGATACTTTCGCAGCCGTTCCGCAGCCATGCGGCCGGCCATGCCGGCTGCATGGCCTCAGGGCCGGGAGCGCAGGGACGCCGCCCGCGCCACCGCCTGTTCCACATTGACGAAACCCTGGCCCGAACGCACGTCGTAGCCGGTCGCGGTGAGCGGATCGCCCGGGTCCACCATATCGCGCGCCGTCTCCCGCAGCGCCTGTCCCACCTCGCCGGCGCGCATCTTCATTCCGGAGGCCTGCAGCATCAGGGCGGCAACGCCGGCCAGGTGCGGCGAGGCGGCGGAGGTGCCGAAGAAGTTCGGCCAGCCATTGCCGTCCGTGTCCACGCCGAAGACCGAGTTGTCCACGCCGTCGGGAGCGCAAAGGTCCGGCTTGCGAGTGTCCAGCGCGTGGGCAAGAGCCACCCCTTCCGCATCGCGCGTGCGCGCGAAGCCGCCGATGGAGGAAAACCTCTCGGCCACCGGGCCGCGCGGCGTACTGACCTGCGAGTAGCGCACGGCGCAGGCGACGATGGCGCCCTCGGATGCGTTGTGGCCCACGGCGGTCGCGGAGTGGAAGGCCGCATCGCGCGGCCAGTCCACCAGCGCCATGTCGTTGGGCTGTGCAATGAGCTTGAACCGGCCCGGCGCATGGCCGACGCCCTCGGGCATGCCGACGCCGATGTGGATGGTGAAGCTCGCGTCGGCAGCGTCCGGATTCAGGAAGGCGAAGACGAACTCGAACGGGTCGCCGCCCACGTTGCGCGTGGCCGAGAGGAAGGCGATGTTCCCGCCCTGGTCGTCGGTGAATGCGAACAGGTCCAGGTCCGAGGCGGAGCCCGCACGGGACCGGGTGAACGAAGCGAACGGCTCGTCCCACTGCATCACGATGCGCACCCGGCCGCCGCGGTGCAGGGTGACCGGAAAGGTGGTGCGCCCCCCGCCCCAGTCGTGCATCTGCCAGCGGCCCGCCGCGGAACCGCCCATGGTCAGCGCGCGCGCGGGCAGGGGCCGGAACCGGCCTTCGGTGGACCAGTCGCCGAAGTTGGTCGCGGCCGTGATCGGGAGCACGTTCCCGCTGGCAAGAAGCTCCCGCTGGACGGCACCGATCGGGCTCTCCTGGAACCAGGGATCGTTGGTCCAGTACATGTCGTCGCTGATGACGTTGGCGCCGGCCTTCGCCAGGGCGCGCAGGCCGTCGGCGTGGTCCTGGACGCTCTCGGGAATATAGACTGCCAGGGTGGTCCCGGGAGCGACGTCGTGGATGATCTGCGCCATGGCGCGGCCCTCGTCGCTGTCCCGCCCGTTGCTGTCCTTCAGGACGCGCACGGGCTGCAGGTGGCCGTTGGGATTGCCCCGCCCCGGCAGGTCGCCGCGCGCCACGTCCGTGGCCGCTCCGCCCTGCGTGTCGTAGCCGGTGGAAGTCACGCCCACCACCACGCCAGTCCCGTCCAGCCCCTGGATGCGGCGGATGCGATCGGACCCCTGCGCCGCATCGCCCTGCGACGTCACCGCCCCCACGCTGCCGAACGGCTCCGGCGCCGGCCGCACGAAGCGCGCCGTGCGCAGTGATCGCAGCGCGCCCAGCCCGGCCACGGGCATCCGGCCCAGCACCAGGTTGCCCTGCTGGCGCACATCCGTGGCGCCCAGCCGGCGCAATTCGTCCGCCAGCGCGGCATCGTCGCCCAGGGACAGGGCCTCGATGCGCACCATGCCGTCCACCACCCGCGGGCCGACGAAGCCCCTCGCGGCATCCGCGGGGGCGACCAGGTTGCCGCCGCGGCGCAGATGCTCCCCCCAGAGCATCTTCAATTGCGGATCGATGAAGGACCCGTCCTCCATCGCCGCCGCCCTGGCGCTTTCCGGGCGGACCACCACGCCGCCTGCGGCGTCCGGCCCGGCCATCGCCCCACCTGCCACCAGGGCGCACGCCAGCCCCGTGCCCCATGCCATCCACTGCCTGTTGTATTGGAATTGCAGCATCCGAGATACCTCTTGCGGCGCGTTCCGCGCCATGGACATCCGTTCATGGAAACGTCCGCGCGCAACTCCCCGCAGTCGGGAACGCCGCAGCCCGTACGGCCGGCGCACCATGCACCGGACGACAGATTCCATCACGCGGATTCCCGGTTTTCTCCCGGATCGCAACAGCTGCACATGGTTGTTGCACCTGGCGACCTTTATGTCACTTCCTCACGGCGGCAGCCGCAAGTCCCGGACGCCCTTCCGGGCGCACGGCCTCACGCTTCGCGCGGCCTCACCTTGCCGGCCGCCAGCCGCGCGTTGGCGCGTGCCGTCTCCACGTCGTCCGCCCGGGCCACGGCCACGCCCATGCGGCGCCTGGTGAAGCTCTCGGGCTTGCCGAAGAGGCGCAGGTCGGTGTCCGGCACGGCCAGGGCTTCATCCACGCCGTCGAAGACGATGCCCTGCGCATCCACGCCGCCATAGATCACGGCGCTGGCGCCGGGGTTGCGCAGGCGGGTGTCCACCGGCAGGCCCAGGATGGCACGGGCGTGCAGTTCGAATTCGCTCTGATGCTGCGTGCCCAGGGTGACCAGGCCGGTGTCGTGCGGGCGTGGGCTCACTTCGCTGAACCAGACCTCGTCGCCCTTCACGAACAGCTCCACGCCGAACAGGCCCTGGCCGGAGGGCTGGCCGTCCAGGCCGCGGCCCAGGTCATCCGTCACGGCCCGGGCGATGTCCCTGGCGCGCTGCAGCGCGAGGGACGGCATGGGCTGGGGCTGCCAGCTTTCCACGTAGTCGCCGCTGACCTGCTTGTGGCCGATGGGCTCGCAGAAATGCGTCTGGATGCTGCCGTCGGCGGCCAGGGCGCGCACGGTGAGCAGGGTGATCTCGTATTCGAAGTCGATGAAGCCCTCGACGATGACGCGGCCGTGGCTCACGCGGCCGCCGGCCATGGCGTAGTCCCAGGCCTTTTGCACGTCGGCCGGGCCGTCGAGCTTGCTCTGGCCCTTGCCGGAGCTGCTCATCACCGGCTTCACCACGCAGGGGAAACCGATGGCGGGCCGGCCGTCGGTGCCGTCGATGGCGGCCTGCAGTTCCTCGGCCGAATCGCAGAAGCGGTAGGGGCTGGTGGGCAGGCCCAGCGTCTCCGCGGCCAGGCGGCGGATGCCTTCGCGGTCCATGGTGAGACGCGCGGCGCGGGCCGTGGGGATGACGCGCACGGTGCCGGCGGCCTCCAGCTCCTCGAGCATGGGCGTGGCGATGGCCTCGATCTCGGGCACGACCAGGTGCGGGCGCTCGGCTTCGATCAGTGCTTTCAACTGCGCCGGATCGCTCATGGTGATGGTGCGCGCATGGTGGGCCACCTGCTGGCCGGGCGCGTTGTCGTAACGGTCCACGGCCGTGGTTTCCACGCCCAGGCGCTGCAGGGCGATGAGCACCTCCTTGCCCAGCTCGCCCGAGCCGAGCAGCATGACTTTGGTGGCGGAAGGCGAGAGGGGGGTGCCGAGAGTGATGGGCATGGTCGTCGAAGGATGGGGAAGGAAAAGGGATGGCAAAAAGGGCGGCCAATAATAGACGCCATGGCCACTCCCTCCCCGCTCTTCGAGATCGCCCACCTGCGCAAGCGCTACGGCGGCACCGCCGTGGTGGACGGCCTGTCATTCTCCATCGCGCCGGGCGAATGCCTGGGCGTGATCGGGCCCAACGGCGCGGGCAAGACGACCACGCTGCGCATGTGCCTGGGCCTCACGGCGCCCGACGAGGGCAGCGTGCGCTTTCATCCGCCGGACGGCGGCGCGCCGCTGCTCATGCCGCAGGACGCACGCGCCATCAAGGCGCAGCTGGGCGTGGTGACGCAGTTCGATACGCTCGACCCGGATTTCACCTGCGCGGAGAACCTGCATGTGTTCGGCCGCTATTTCGGCCTGCGCGGCCGGGTGATGGACGAGCGCGTACCGCGGCTGCTCGAGTTCGCCGCGCTCTCCCACAAGGCCGATGCGAAGCCGGGCGAGCTGTCGGGCGGCATGAAGCGTCGCCTCTCGCTCGCGCGGGCGCTGGTGAACGACCCCGCGCTGCTGCTGCTCGACGAACCCACCACGGGCCTGGACCCGCAGGCCCGCCACCTGATGTGGGAGCGCCTGCAGCAACTGCTGCAGCAGCAGGGCAAGTCGATCCTGCTCACCACGCACTTCATGGACGAGGCCGAGCGCCTGTGCACGCGCCTGCTGGTGCTGGACCACGGCCGCAAGATCGCCGAGGGCCGGCCGCGCGAGCTGATCGCCGAGCACCTGGAGAGCGACGTGGTCGAGGTATACGGACAGGGCGCGCTGGCGCTGGCCGAGGATGCAGCGCTGCGCGCGCTCGCGGCGCGCGTGGAGGTGAGCGGCGAGACGGTGTTCTTCTACACGCACGACGCGCACCCGCTGCTGGCCGCGCTCGACGCGCACCCGCAGTTGCGCCGCCTGCACCGCCCCGCCAACCTGGAAGACCTGTTCCTCAAACTCACGGGCCGCCAGATCCGCGAGTGAAGCGGCACGGCCCTTGTTCCTCCCCTTGTCTGCCGCCTCCAGGACCGATCCCATGGACTCTTCCACGCCTTCCGTGCCCAGCCACTGGCGCCCGCCCGCGCCCAGCGCGCGCTGGTGGCCCGTCTTCCTTCGCAACCTGCTCGTATGGCGCAAGCTCGCGGTGCCGAGCCTGCTGGGCAACATCGCCGAGCCGCTGATGTGGCTGGTGGCCTTCGGCTACGGCATGGGCGCGCTCGTGGGCCAGGTGCATGTCGGCGAACGCACGGTGCCCTACATCCTGTTCCTGGCCAGCGGCTCGATCTGCATGAGCGCGATGAACGCGGCGAGCTTCGAGGCGCTCTACTCCGCGTTCTCGCGCATGCACGTGCAGAAGACCTGGGACGGCATCATGAACGCCCCCGTCGGCCTGGACGACGTGGTGCTGGCCGAGATGCTCTGGGCCGCGTTCAAGGCGTTCTTCACCGTGACGGCGATCATGGGGGTGATGCTGGCGCTGGGCATCAGCCACAGCCCGAAGCTGCTGGTCGCCTGGCCCGTCCTGCTGCTGGCGGGCGTGATGTTCTCGAGCATCGCGCTCATCTTCAACGCCCTGGCCAAGGGCTACGACTTCTTCACCTACTACTTCACGCTGGTGCTCACGCCGATGATGTTCCTCTCGGGCGTGTTCTTCCCGCGCGAGCAGTTGCCGGAGCTGGTGCGTCGCGTGTCGGACTGGCTGCCGCTCACCAACGTGGTCGAATTGGTGCGGCCGCTCTTCATGGACCAGTGGCCCGCACATCCGCTGCGCCACGGGCTGGTGGTGGGCATCACGGCGCTGGCCTCGTTCTGGATCGCGCTCGCGCTCACGCGCCGTCGCTTCGCGAAGTAGGTTTCCCGCTTCCCTTTCCCGTTTTTTTACATTCGTTCTTCAGGAGGATTTCCAATGACGATCAACACCGTCGGCATCATCGGCGCGGGCACCATGGGCAACGGCATCGCGCAGGCCTGCGCGGTCGCCGGCATCGACGCGGTGATGGTGGACATTTCCGACGCGGCCGTGCAGAAGGGCCTCGCCACCGTGTCCGGCAGCCTGGACCGGCTCATCAAGAAGGAAAAGATCACCGCCGCCGACAAGGACGCGGCGCTCGCACGCATCAGGACCTCGACGAACTACGACGACCTGAAGGCCGCGCAGCTCATCATCGAGGCGGCCACCGAGAACCACGCACTGAAGGTGAAGATCCTCCAGCAGGTGGACGCTGTCGCCGCGCCCGATGTGATCGTGGCCTCCAACACCTCGTCGATCTCGATCACGCAATTGGCCGCCGCCACCTCGCGGCCCGACCGCTTCATCGGCATGCACTTCTTCAACCCCGTGCCGATGATGGCGCTGGTGGAGATCATCCGCGGCCTGCAGACCAGCGACGCCACGCACGATGCCGTGAAGGCGCTGGCCGAACGCCTGGGCAAGAGCCCCATCAGCGTGAAGAACGCGCCGGGCTTCGTGGTGAACCGCATCCTGGTGCCGATGATCAACGAGGCCTTCTTCGTGCTGGCCGAGGGCCTGGCCACGCCGGAAGACATCGATGCCGGCATGAAGCTCGGCTGCAACCAGCCGATCGGCCCGCTGGCGCTGGCCGACATGATCGGCCTGGACGTGTGCCTGGCGGTGATGAATGTCTATCTGGACGAGTTCGGCGACAGCAAGTACCGCCCCTGCCCGCTGCTCAAGGAGATGGTGGCCGCGGGGCGCCTGGGCCGCAAGACGGGCCGGGGTGTGTACAGCTACTGAGGGCCGCCACCGAGGCCGCGCGCCTGCGCCTCGCGGCCGATGGCGTCGGCCTGCGCCTGCATGGCCTGCACCACCTGCGGCAGGCGCGCCTCGGTCAGGCGTGACGAGATCGCGGTGACGGCGATCGCCGCCACCGTACGGCCACCGGGCGTGCGCACCGGCACGGCCGCCGCACGGGTGCCGCGCACCACGCCCACGGGCGCATAGGCATGGCCCAGTGCGCGCGCCTGCGCGCAGCGCTCCACCCCCAGCGACGTGCCCCACATGCTGCAGCAACTGCAGGCGGTGGCCGCCGAGCGCGAGGGGCACACGGCGGCCGTGGTGCGGCCCGCGTGGAACGACCCGGTGCTCATCAAGCGCTACCTCGACATCGGCGCGCAGAGCCTGCTGCTGCCCTTCGTGCAGAACGCCGACGAAGCGCGCGCCGCGGTGGAGGCCATGCGCTATGCGCCGCGCGGCATCCGCGGCATGGGCGGCTCGGTGCGCGCCACGCGCTTCGGCCGCGATGCGGACTACCTCGCGCAGGCCGAGAATGAGCTGTGCCTGCTCGTGCAGGTGGAGACGGCCGAGGCGCTGGAGCGCATCGAGGACATCGCCGCGGTGGACGGCGTGGACGGCGTCTTCATCGGCCCGGCGGACCTCTCGGCCAGCATGGGGCATGCAGGCCGGCCGCAGCACCCCGAAGTGCGCTCGGCCATCGACGGCGCGATCCGCCGCATCCGCGCCTGCGGCAAGGCCCCCGGCATCCTGATGGCCGACGAGGCCCGGGCACGCGAATGCCTGGAACTCGGCGCGCTCTTCGTGGCCGTGGCCATCGACATGCTGCTGCTGCGCCAGGGCGCCGACGCCGCGGCCGCACGGTTCCGTGACGGAGCAGGCGCAGCGCCCGGCCCGGCCCGGCCCCTACTTACTGAAGCGCGGAACGACGCAGGCGGCGGCCCCTGCTGCGGCAGGGTTATTCGAGCAATTAAATTGCGCACAATTTAATTAACAACAATAATTCAATCCATGCCTTCCCGCACCATCCCAGCCACGGCCCCGCTCCCCGCCCTCCAGCGGCTGGACAGCCAGGTCTGCTTCGCCCTGTATTCGGCGTCGCTGGCGATGACCAAGCTCTACAAGCCACTGCTCGATGCCGTCGGGCTCACCTATCCGCAATACATCGCCATGCTCGCCCTCTGGGAGCAGGACGGCATCACGGTGTCCGAGCTGGGCGAACGGCTGTGCCTGGACTCGGGCACGCTGACCCCGCTGCTCAAGCGCATGGAATCCTCCGGGCTCGTCGCCCGCGGTCGCGATCCGCAGGACGAGCGGCGCGTGCGCATCACCCTCACGACCGCCGGCCGGGCCCTGCGCGGCCGGGCCGAAGCGATCCCGCATTGCGTGCTGGAGCGCAGCCAGTGCACCATTCCCGAACTGGAGGCGCTGACCGCGCAACTCACGCAGTTGCGCGAACGGCTCTCCCGCAGCCCGGGCTGACCGCCGCCACCGCGGCGCACCCGTTCCTTTTTTTCTTTCGTCCACCCACCCAAGGAGTCCACATGACCACGCTCGACAAAGTTCTCTACACCGCCCGCGCCCACACCACCGGCGGCCGCGACGGCGCCTCCCGTAGCGATGACGGCCGCCTGGACGTCAAGCTGTCGTCCCCCGGCACCAGCGGTACGGGCACCAACCCCGAACAGCTCTTCGCCGCCGGCTACTCCGCCTGCTTCATCGGCGCCATGAAGGCCGTGGCCGGCAAGGTCGGTGTCACCATTCCGCAGGACCTGGCCATCGACGCCGAAGTGGACCTGGGCCAGATCCCCAACGCCTACGGCATTGCCGTCCGCCTGAAGGTGTCCCTGCCGGGCGTGGACAAGGCCAAGGCGCAGGAGCTGGTGGATGCGGCCCACCAGGTCTGCCCCTACTCCAACGCCACGCGCGGCAACATCGACGTGACGATCACGCTGGCCTGATCCCCGCGATCGCCGGCCGGCCGCCCGCCCCAGGCTCGATGCAGCCTGGGGCGGGCGGCTTTTTTCTGCCCTCCCGGCGGTGGGCTGGGGAGCCCTTCCGGGGTCCGGCGGAAGACAATTCGAAACCGGAAGGCAATTACGTTACTTCGGTTGGCGTTCGCCCGCTTCGCGTACAGCAATCAGTAAAAACCCATGGTCGCCGGATGATTCCTCCATCTTTGTTTTCATAAGGAATCACCATGGGCTGCATCAACAGCACATCACGCACCAGTTCCCCGCCCCGCGCCAGCCGGGCTCGCGACAGCGATCACACGCCAGCACGCCAGACCGGCGGCACGCGCACGATGACCGCCTATCCAGACGAAAGCCTCGCCATCCGGGGCCGCGCCGCGGGCGGCGTCGGCTTGCAGCGCAACCGCGAAACCATAGCCAGCATCAACAGCGAAGCCATGCAGCTTCTGCGGGATACACGGGATACGCTCGGAGAGCACTCGCCATTGCGCGCTGAGTTGCGCGAACTCCTGGGAAGGATGGCCTTGCATCTGGGAGGCGGCCCATCGGCCACGACTCCGCAGGAATACCGGCAGGCGCTGGACAGCATCCGGCGAGACATCGACCAACACCGCGCGGACAATCCTACGCCCCATGAGCTCGAGGGCCGGGCGGCCTATGCAATGGCGTTCCCCGATGAAAACTTCGAACAGTCCACCCTTTCGTATCCCACCGGTTATGACATGAACCACTTCAGTGGGCGGTGACCGGCCATGCCGCCGGCTGCCTGGGCGGGCGGCTACACGCCCACACCAGGGGTTTCTCCGGACCTAGGCTGGTCCAGGAATTACCGATGCAGGAATAGCTGTTTTCCCAAACAGAAATAGCGTCTCTGCCATTCCAACGTTCATATTCGGCCATGGCGGAGGTTTCAAAGCCCAGGCAGCCGCTTTTTTTGCGTCATGCGCCCGCAAAACCGGGCGTTTCCACGCCATCATGTCGCCCGGCGCTTCCCACTCCGCCGCTCCGCCCCTCCGCTTTCGTGAACGCCCTGCGCGCGTGACGCCATGAAGATCGCCCTGCTGTCCGACATCCACGCCAACCGCCAGGCGCTCGAGGCCTGCCTCGCGCATGCGCGCGCCCAGGGTGCGGAACAGTTCGCCCTGCTCGGCGACCTGGTGGGCTATGGCGGCGATCCGGTGGCCGTGGTCGATGCCGTGATGGAACTGGCAGCGCAAGGCGCTCCCTGCGTGCTGGGCAACCACGACGCGGCGGCGCTGGACCCGCCCGTGGATTCGCCCCTGCTGGGCGAGCAGAGTGCGCAGTGGACACATGCGCAATTGGCGCCCCGGCATTGCGAATTCCTCGCGGGCCTGCCGCTCACACGCCGGCTGGGCGCCTCGGCCCTGCTGGTGCATGCCAGCGTGGACGATCCTGCGCACTGGCACTATGTGCACGACGCGGGCGCGGCGGAGCGCAGCATGGCCGCCGCCAGCGCCATCGACCCGGCGATCCGCTACGTGTTCTGCGGCCACGTGCACGAACAGGCGCTCTACTTCCTCACGCCCACGGCCAAGCTCATGCGCTTCGCGCCGCAGCCCGGCGTGGCCGTGCCCGTGCCGCCGCACCGCCAGTGGCTGGCGGTGGCCGGCTCGGTGGGCCAGCCGCGCGACCGCGACGTGCGCGCCATGTATGCGCTGTTCGACGACGGTGCGGCCACGATCACCTTCCACCGCGTGCCCTACGACCACGCGGCGGCAGCGGCGGCCGTGCGCGCCGCAGGGCTGCCCGCCTTCTTCGCGGACCGGCTCGAGGAAGGCCGCTGACCCGGCCCGCCCATCCATGAAGCTGCTCGCTCCCGGCACCGCGGTGGACGGATTCGTGGTGCACGAGTGCCTGCACGCGGGCGGCATGGCGCACATCTACCGCGTTTCCTGCGCCGATCCCGCGCAGGACCCCGGGTTCCCGCTCGTGATGAAGGTGCCGCGCATGACGGCGGGCGACGGCGCCGAGAACATCGTGGGCTTCGAGGTGGAGCTGCAGATCCTGCCCGCGCTGCAGGGCCCGCACGCGCCGCGCTTCGTGGCCGCGGGCGACCTCGCGCGCCTGCCCTACCTCGCCATGGAATACGTGGAGGGCGACACGCTGCAGCACCGCCTGGATACGGGCCACCGCCCTGGCGCGGATGACATCGCGCGGCTCGGCGCGGCCATGGCCCTCGCGGTGCACAGCCTGCACCAGCAGAATGTCTGCCACCTGGACCTCAAGCCCGCCAACGTGCTGCTGCGGCCCGACGGCAGCGCGGTGCTGCTGGATTTCGGCCTCTCGTTCCACGCGCACTACCCCGACCTGCTCGCCGAGGAAATGCGCGAGGCCGTCGGTTCGCCCGCCTGGATCGCGCCCGAGCAGGTGGTGGGCGTGCGCGGCGACCTGCGCAGCGACGTCTTCGCCATCGGCGTGATGCTCTACGAACTCGCAACGGGTGAGCTGCCGTTCGGCGCACCGGCCACGCGAGGCGGCCTGCGCCAGCGGCTGTGGATGACGCCGCGCCCGCCGCGCCAGCACCGCCCGGACATCCCGCCCTGGCTGCAGGAGGTGATCCTGCGCTGCCTGGAGCCCGAGGCCGCGCAGCGCTACCCGTCGGCCGCGCAGCTCGCATTCGATCTCGCCAACCCGGAGCAGGTGCCGCTCACCGAGCGCGCGCACCGGCTGCGCGGACCGGGCCTGCGTACCCACCTGCGCCGCTGGCTGCGGGCCGCCGGCATGCACTACCAGCCCAGCCCGCTGCCGGCGCGGCTGATCGAGGCTGCCCCCATCCTGATGGTCGCGCTGCCCGGCGAGGACGCCGCCGACGCGACGCTGCAGTCGCTGCGCGAGGCGGCGGCGCGGTCGCTGGGCATCCGGCCCGGGGCGCGCCTGGCCTGTGTGACGGTGGTGTCCCCTTCCGCCAGCAGCGCGACCGACCATGCGCGCAGCGAGACCACGCTGCACCGGCGCCACCTCGTGCGGCTGCGGCAATGGGCCTCGGGGCTGGACCTGCGCGGCCACGGCGCGAGCTTCCACGTGCTCGAATCCGGCGACGTGGCGCAGGCGCTGGTGCGCTACGCCGCGGGCAACCGGGTGGGCGTGATGATCCTCGGCGCGGCGACGCACGGCGTGCCGCTGCAGCGCTTCATCGATACCATCCCGCTGCGGGTGGTGCGGGATGCGCCCTGCACGGTCATCCTCGTGAAGCCGCAGCAGCCTGGCGGCGACAATGCCGGCCATGCACCATCCACCAGCGCCTGAGGGCGACGACCTCCACCCCTACGCCCACCTCACGCCCGACCTCGTGCTGGACGCGCTCGCGTCCATCGGCCTGTACGGCGACGGCCGCCTGATGGCCCTGGGCTCGTACGAGAACCGGGTCTATCAGGTGCATCTGGAGGACAGCACGCGCGTGGTCGCCAAGTTCTACCGCCCGGGCCGCTGGAGCGAGGCGCAGATCCTGGAGGAACACGCCTTCTCCGCCGAACTCACCGCCGCCGAGGTGCCCGCGGTCGCGCCGCTCGTCGTGGAAGGCCGCACGCTGCACACGCACGCGGGCTTCGCGTTTTCCGTGAGCCCCTGGCGCGGCGGCCGCACGCCCGACCTGGAGGATTTCGACACGCTGGAATGGATCGGCCGCTTCCTCGCGCGCATCCACACCGTGGGCGCGGCGCGGCCGTTCGTGCAGCGGCCGGCGCTGGACGTGCGCAGCTTCGCCGTCGAACCTCGCGACGCCCTGCTGCAGGCCGAAGCGATCCCGCTGGACCAGCAGTCGGCCTGGACCGCCGCCTGCGGCGATGCCATCGCGCTGATCGAAGAAAAGATGGCGGGCACCGGCAGCGCCACGGCCTGCACGGTGCTGCGCCTGCATGGCGACTGCCATCCGGGCAACGTGCTCTGGACGCCCACCGACCTGCCGGGCGGCGGCCCGCATTTCGTGGACCTGGACGACGCGCGCATGGGCCCGGCCGTGCAGGACCTGTGGATGCTGCTGTCGGGCGAGCGGCGCCAGCGCACGCAGCAGCTCTCGGCCCTGCTGGACGGCTACGAGCAGTTCCGGGATTTCGACCGCCGCGAACTCGCGCTGATCGAGCCGCTGCGCACGCTGCGCCTCATCCATTACAGCGCCTGGCTCGCACGGCGCTGGAGCGATCCGATCTTCCCGATCAACTTCCCGTGGTTCGGCAGCAGCGACTACTGGCGCGGCCAGGTGGACATGTTGCGCGAGCAGATCGAGGCGATGCAGGAAGAGCCGCTGGCGGCGTGACACGGGGAAGAAGCGGCAGCGTCCGCGGTACACCAAGGCCGCGCAGCAAACGCAAACAATTGTCAAATTCCACGCCTGGCGCACGCAAGCCGTTAGTTTCGAGCGCTTCGTAGTTCCGTGGCGCGCTGCGGCCGGCCTGCATGGCCGTGCCTCCATCGCTCCGCTCCCGTTTACATGCGCATTGCCGTTCTCGACGACGACCCGATCCTTCTCGAACTCCTGCAGGCCACGGCCACCCGGGCCGGGCACACCTGCCTCCTTTATCAGGAAGGCAGGGAACTGCTGAAGGCGCTGCGCACGGACACCTACGACCTGCTGGTGGTGGACTGGCACCTGCCGGACATGGAGGGGCTGGAGGTGATCCGCACCGTGCGCGCGGCATCGGATACCGTGCCCATCCTCTTCATCACCCGCCGCAATGCCGAGCAGGACCTGGTGGAGGCCCTGGCCTGTGGTGCCGACGACTTCATGACCAAGCCGCTGCGCATGGGCGAATTCATGGCGCGCTGCAACGCCCTGCTGCGCCGCGCCTATCCGCAGGCGGCGGCCGGCACGCTGGTGTTCGGCCGCTACCGGTTCGATCCGGAGCAGCGCAGCCTGCGGGTGGATGGCGCACCCGTGGAGCTGAAGAACAAGGAATACGAACTGGCGCTGTTCATGTTCCAGAACGCGGGTCGGCTGCTCTCGCGCGAGCACCTGCGCGAGGCCGTGTGGGGCGACATCCAAGACGCGCCCTCGCGCTCGCTGGACACGCACGTCTCGCGCCTGCGTGCGAAGCTGGCGCTGGTGCCGGACCACGGGTATGTGATCACGGCGGTGTATGGGGTGGGGTATCGACTAGAGCCAGCGACCCCCCCTGAGTCGCCTTCGGCGCCTTCCCCCTGAAGGGGGACGACGCCGGTGGCCCGGCGGAGCCGGTTCCACGGCGTCTGCTGGCGTGGCCTGCTCCGCGGCCTTCTGACGGGACAGGCAGCGTCAGAGCGAGAGCAGCAGACCGTATGCAGCGCACTGAACGAGGGCCTCACGGCCCCGTTCACTCTCACCGGCCGCGCCGCTGGCCGGGCGTGGACTGGCGCAGGGCCAGCAGGCCGAGCAGGCAGGACAGCGCGATCAGGCCCCATTGCGACAGCGTCGGGATCGTCGCGAGCTGGTCCGGCGGCGACTGCACGGTGGTCGTCTTGGACGAGCTGTTGTTGCCCGGGTTGGTGTCGCCCGGTGCGTCCAGCGTGGCGGTGTTCACGAGTGGCCGTGCGCCGTCGTAGGGCGACGCGAGCTTCGCCTTGAAGCGGAAGTCGCGGCTCGCGCCGGGCAGCAGTTCGCCGACGGTGCAGTTCACCGTGCCGGACGCGAACGTGCAGTCGGTGGACGATACGAAGGCGAGGCCCTGGGGCAGCACGTCGATCGCCTGCGCGCCCTGGCTCGTGAGCGGGCCGAGGTTGCGCACGGTGAGCACGTAGTCCACGTCCGCGCCGGGTGCGAGCGGGCCGTCGGGGCCGGTCTTGGTGATCGACAGGTCGGTGGCGATCGCGTCGCGCTTGGTCGAGGTCTGGTCGTAGGTGGTGTTGTTCACCACCACGTCCTGGCCGCCGCGCAGGAACTCGGTCTCGCGCACCGCCACCACGGCCTTGTGGAACACCGTGCCCGCTTCCGCGCCCGCCGGCAGGCTCAGCGCCTTCATGCGGAACGTGATGGTCGCGACCTCGTCCTTGGCGAGCCCGGGGAAGGTGCACACCACGCTGCCGGAGGTCGCGCCCACGGCGGGCTGCGTGCACGAGCCGCCCCGGTCCACCGTCAGGTTGCCGGTGTAGGCGAAGGTGGCCGAGGGGGCGCCGTTGGTCGGGTGCGTGACCGGGAAGGTATCGGTCATCACGACGTTCGTGCCATACGACGGGCCCGAATTCTTCACCGTGATCGTGTAGGTGGTCTCGGTGCCGAGCGCGATGGCGTCCGCGCTGTGCGCCATCGACACCAGCACGTCCAGCTCGGGCTGGGTCAGCTCGACCTGGGCCTGGGCCTTGTTGTTGGCAAGGTTGGGCTCGTCCGTGGCGGTACCGATCTCCACCTCGTTGTTCAGCACCCGCCCGGCCGTCCACGCGGTGGTGGGCCGCAGGCGGTAGGTGACTTCGTACTGCCCGCCGTTCGCCAGCAGCATGCTCGCGCCCGCGGTGCCCCAGCGGCAGTTGAGCGTGCCGTCGCTGCCCACCGGATCGCAGGTGCCGCCGCCGGTGGGCGTGGGCGTGCCGATCAGCACGGTGCCCGCGGGCAGCGTGTCCTTCAGCCAGACGTTCTCGGCCGACGACGGGCCGTTGTTCTTCGCGCGCACCGTATAGGTGATGGGTTCGCCGGAGATGGCGCGCGGCGTGGGCGAGACCGTCTTGGAGGCGACGAGGTCCACGCGCGCCGTGACCTCGCTCTGCACCGTCGAGGTGTTGTTGCCCAGCACCGGGTCCACCACGTCGGCGGAGAACGCGGTGGCGGTGTTGCTGCGCTGCGCGGTGGTGGCCACCGTGGGCCGCACGGCCACGGTCACCGTGGCGCTCGCGCCGCTCGCCAGCATGCCGAGCTGGCACAGCAGCGTGGACGAGGTGGCGTTGGTCGCGCCCGAGGGCGTGCAGGTGCCCGCGGTGGTGTTCACCGACACGACACCCGGCGAGCCGCTGCTCGATACCAGGCTGCCCAGCGCGTCGCGCAGGCTCACGTTGGTGGCGGGATTCGGGCCCTGGTTGGTCACCACCATGGTGTAGGTGAGCACGTCGCCGGCCGGCACCGAAGCCTTGTCGAAGGTCTTGGCCACGCTCACGTCGGCGGACACTTCGCTGCCCGGCGTCTGGTCGGAGGCGCCCACGCCGATGCCCTGGCAGTTGATGCCATGGGCGGGGTCGTTGAGCCACGGGTCCTGCCGCGTGCCGCCGCTGGCGGGGCTGAAGTTCACGCAGGCGTTGTTGGTGGCGGAGCCCGCGGTGGTGCGCACGGCATCCACCACGATGTCCGGCGCATTGTTGTTCACCGCCAGGCCCGCGACGCGCTCGCAGCTGAAGGTGCCAGGGCCGACGAGCGGCAGTGCACTGCAGGACCAGCCCGCGCCGGAGGCCGCGTTCAGCCCCGTGAGCGTCACGCCCGCAGGCACGGAATCGCTCACCGCCATGGAAGGGATCTGCGGCGTCGCGCCCGAGGTCGCGGGCACGGCCAGCGGCCCCAGGTTGCGCACGCGCAGCCGGTACTGGTAGGTCTGGCCGATGGGAATGGCCACGCCCTGCCCGTTCTGGTAGTTGGACGCGGACTTGGTGATCTGCAGGTCGGACACGTCGGTGGCCGTGATGAACACGTCGGGCGTGGCGTTGTTGTTGGTGTTCGGGTCCGTGCGGCCCGTCATCGCCACGGTCGCGCTGTTGGCCAGCGTGCCCGTCTGCAGCACCTGCGCCCGCACGGTGATCGCGGGCAGGTTGGTGTAGCTGGAAGCCGTCGCCGCGGGCAGGTCGCAGGTGATCTGCTGGCCTGCAGGGGTGCAGGTCCAGCCCGTGCCGGTGGCGGACACGAAGGACAGCCCCGTGCCCAGCGTATCGACCACGCGCACGGGCACGCCGTCGAGCGCCATGCCGCCGTTGAGCCGGGGCGTGAGGGTGTAGGCCACCTGGTCACCGATGCCGTAGGTGGTGCCGCCGTTCACCGCCTTGGCGATGGACACGTCCGAACCCGTGCCGGCGACGTTGACCTCGGCCGTATCGGTGTTGTTCGACGGCTGGCCGTCGGGCATTTGCGTGGAGCCGTCCTTGTAGCCCTGCACGGAGAACGACGTGGTGATGGAGCCGGTCACGTTGGGCGCGGCCTCCACGCGCAGTTGGGGCGCCACGGCGCCGGCCGCGAGCGCTCCGGCGCGCGAGCAGGTCACCACCGTGGCCGGATCGGGTGCACCCGGCGAGACCAGCGGCGAGGCGTTCGACGCCGCGGGCGTGCAACTCCAGCCGTTGGTGCCGCCCGCGCGCGTCACCGCGACGCCGGTGGGCACGCTGAAAGTCACCTGCACGCGTCCGTCGGCCGGGATGTCCGTCGGCCCCTGGTTGCCCACGTCCACGAGGTAGGCGTATGGCTGCCCGGGCGCGATCGGGTTGCCCGGGGGCGCGAGCGGATCGGTCGCCACCGAGAGCGACAGGTCCGCGGCCTCGGTGGTGGTGATGCGGCGGTCCAGCGCATCGTTGCTGGGGTCGGAATCGGTCTCGTTGCGCGTCACGCGCGCACTGTTGATCCAGTTGGTGGACACGGTGGGCAGCACCAGCGCGAAGTCCACGGTCTTGGTGGCGTTCACCGCCAGGGTGCCCAGGTCGCACTGCACGGTCTGGTTCGCGGCCGTGATCGTGGTGCCGGGCGCGATGGCGGGCAGGCAGGACGCACCGGCCGGGCTGGTGGTGACGGACTGGAACACGGCCCCCAGGGGCAGCGTGTCCGTCAGTTGCACGCCGGTGGCGGCGCTGCCGGTGTTGTGGTGCACCTTGACCACGTAGTGGAAGGTGCCGCCGGCCGGGCCGGACGCGGACGCGGGCACGGCATCCTGGTTGACGAGCACGTCCGTGGTCTGGTTCTGGGCCTGGGCCGCGCCAGCAGCGAGGGCCAGCGCGGCAGTGACGATGCCGAGGTGGAGGCTGCGCGCGGCTCCGGCGGCCCTGGCGAGCATGGTGCGGTAGGTGCCGGGCGGCGCCGAAGTGCCTGCCCGCCCTGGAGAAGAATGATTCATGCCGGTCTCCCTGAGTGTGATGGACTGGACCCGGCCACGCCGCGACACCACTGCAGCACCGCGAGGTGCGTCGGGAGTGGGGAGCGGCATGGCGCGAGGATTTGGCAGAATCTATGGGATGGATCACCACGATTGTGGTATTCAACAATTGTTGACAATCCCTGCTCCGCCGTGCGTTCCCCACCACAACACGCGGGCTCCGCACGCTGTGCTGCCGCTCCATCCTTGCGCCCCCCATGCATTCCCCAGCCAACGATTCCGTGACGCCTTCGCCCTCTTGCCCCGCCCCAGTGCCACAGCGCCGCGCGCGGTGGGACAGGTGCCTGGCGGGCGCCGCGCTCATGGCGCTCACGGCGCTCATGGCGTTCGCGGCCCCGGCCCGCGCAGGGGGCGACGGCGTCTCGGTGCTCCATTGGTGGGTGTCCGGCGGCGAGCGGGCGAGCATGGACGCGATCCGCGACTTCACCACCGGGCGCGGCATCGCGTGGAGCGAGGTCTCCACTCCCGGCAGCGGCACGGCGCGCTATACGGACGTGCTGGCCGCACGGGTGGGCGCGGGGCAGATCCCCACGGCCGCGCAGATGATCGGCTACGACATCCACGCCTGGGCCCGCCGGGGCCTGCTCGACAACCTGGACGACATCGCCGCACTCGAGGAGTGGGACGAGGTCGTGCCCAACGAGATCCAGCGGCTGTCCAAATGGCAGGGCCGGTGGGTGGCGGCGCCCTTCAACGCGCATTCCACGAACTGGCTCTGGCTGAACAAGCACGTCGCGGACCGCCTCGGCATCACTCGGCCGCCCGACACGTGGGCCGACCTGATCGCCCTGCTCGACCGCGCGCGCGCCGCAGGGGTCCCGCCCATCGCCATCGGCCACGAAGCGTGGGAACACACCCTGCTCTTCGAATCCGTGGCGGCCGGCGTGGGCGGTGCCGCCTTCTACCGCCGGGCGTTCGTGGACCTCGATCCTTCAGCGCTCACCGACGCGGTGGCGACGACCATCTTCGACCGGATGCGGCAGCTGTCCGGCTATCTGGATCCCGGCTACATGCACCGGCGCTGGGACGAAGCCACGGACCGCGTGGCACGCGGCCGTGCGCTGCTGCAGGTGCAGGGCTCCTGGGTGGACGGCGAAATGCGCGTGCGCGGCCTGTATGCGGGCGTGGACTACCAGTGCTGGCGGTTTCCCGACACGCAGGGCATGGTGCTGTTCAACAGCGACCAGTTCATCTTCTTCCGCCGCCCGGCCGCGGAGCGTGCCGCGCAGCTGCGCTTCGCCTCCGCGCTCATGGACCGCGAACTGCAGACATCCGTCAACCTGCGCACCGGCGCGGCGCCCGCGCGGGTGGACGTCCGGGAAGCCCTTTTCAACACCTGCGGCCGCCAGGCCATCGCCGAGTTGCGCGGCGCCAACATGCGCCGGACTTTGCTCGGATCCATCGGCATGGGCAACGCCCATCCATCCAGCGTGAAAATCGCCATCTACGATGTGGTCACGCGCCACCTGCAGTCCCGGATCGATACACCGGCCGCGGTGGCGGCGCTGCGCCAGGCGATAGCCCGCCACCGCGGAGCCGACCGCTGAGCCGCCCTGCGGCCCCGCCGTCACGTCCCGCCCGCCATCCTTCGCCACCCTTGCCCGGAGCCACCGCATGGTCCGCACCCGCCCGCTGTCTCACCTGCCGCTCACCGCCAAGATCGTGTTCCTCGTGGCACTGATGGGCGTGATTTCCATCGCGACTGCGCTCTACACCACCCGGACCATGGGGCACATCACCGACGACTACCAGGGCCTCATCGACCGCGAGGCCCAGAGCGCCCTGCACGTGAGCGATGCGGCCCTGCTGCTCGGCGAGTCGAGCCGCCTCGTCTATGCGGTGCTCACCGAACAGGACGAGAACACCATGCGCGCGGCCCTCGCCACGCTGCAGCGGCTGCAGACACAGTTCGAGGCGCAGATCGACACCACCGAGCGGCTCGTGCCCGGGGATGCCGGCGCGCTGGGATCGATCCGCGGGCAGGCGGCCCATGCCTTCAAGCTGGCCGCCCGCATCGTGGAGGCCGCCGCCCGCTGGCGCGGCGACCGGGCGCTGGAGATCATCCACGGCGAATTCGAGCCCGCGCTGCGCACGCTGCAGCAGGCCATGAACCGGCAGCGCGACGAATCCACCGACCGCTTCCGGACGGCGTCGGTGCAGCTCGGGCGCCTGACCAGCAGCACGATCCTCTACACCGCGCTGGCGGTGGCCGGCGGCCTGGCGCTGGTGATCGCGCTGTCCACCTGGGTGGCCGTTTCACAGATCTCGCGCCCCATCACGCTGCTCACACGGCACATGGAACGCCTCACCGACCGGCACTACGACGACCCCATCACCGGCACCGACCGGCGCGACGAGGTGGGCACCATGGCCAAGGCCCTGAAAGTGTTCAAGGACAGCATGCAGCGCGAAGACCGGCTCGCCGTCGAACTCGCGGCCAGCGCCGAGGCGCGGCGCCTGTCGGAGCAGTTGATCGACCTCACCAGCGCCATTCCCGGGGCCGTGTTCCAGCTGCGCATGGAGGCGGGCGGCGATGAACCCCGGTTCCTGTTCGTGAGCGAGAAGGCCGGGATCCTGCAGGGCCGCAGCGCCCAGGAACTGCTCGGTTTGCAGGAGCCCCTGCACGCTGCCTACGGCCTCGACGAAGCCGCCAGCGCCCTGCTGCACGAGGCGTTCGCGCACAGCCTGCGCACGCTGGAACCCCTGGATTTCGACGTGGAGGTGCAGCGCGGCGAACACACCCGGTGGATCAAGACGCTGGCCACCGCGCGGACCCTGCCCGACGGCGCCGTGCTGTTCAACGGCGTGTGGCTCGACGTGACCGAGCAGCGCAACCAGGCCCGCGCGCTCGCGCAGGTGGCCGAGGAGAAAGCCACGTTCCTCGCCGTGATGAGCCACGAGATCCGCACCCCGCTCAACGCCATCCTCGGGCTGGCCCAGCTCGCCCTCAAGGAGCCCCTGCCGCCCGCGCAGCAGGACCGCGTGGAGCAGCTCTACCGCGCGGGCCGGCGCCTGCTGGGCATCGTGGACGACACCCTGGACTTCTCCAAGATCGACGGAGGGCACCTCGTGCTCGAGCATGCGGAGTTCGACGCACGCCAGCTGCTGGCCGACCTGAGCGAGCTGTTCGAGCCGCGCGCCCGCGACAAGGGCCTGGCGCTGCGCGTCGGGCTGCCGGCCGCCTTTCCGGCCCACCTCGTGGGCGACGCGCACCGCATCGCGCAGATCCTGATGAACTTCGTGAACAACGCCATCAAGTTCACCGAAACGGGCGAGGTGGCCGTCGCGCTGGAGGCCGCGGCGCAGGAGCCCGATGGCACGGTCGTGCTGCGGGGTACCGTGCGGGACACCGGCATCGGCCTCACGCCACTGCAGCGGGAGCACCTGTTCCAGCCCTTCCACCAGGCCGACGCGACCATCACGCGCCGCTTCGGCGGCACCGGGCTGGGCCTGGCCATCTCGCGCCGTCTGGCGCGCCACATGGGCGGAGACACGGGCGTGGACAGCACGCCGGGCCTGGGCAGCACGTTCTGGTTCACCGTCCGGGTGCGGCGCGCGGACGGCACCGCCCCGGCGGCCATGGCCCCGGCGCTCCCATCGGGAACACCGGCCGCGCTGGCGGGCCGGCGCGTCCTGCTGGTGGACGACAACGAACTCAACCGGCTCGTCGCCACCGGCCTGCTGGAGGCCGGCGGCCTGCAGGTGGACACCGCCAACGATGGCGCGCAGGCACTCGAACGGCTGGCCCGGGCGCCCGACGGCACCTACGACGCCGTGCTCATGGACATGCAGATGCCCGTCATGGACGGCCTCACCGCCACCCGCCGCCTGCGCGCCGACCCCCGGTTCGCCGCCCTCCCGGTGATCGCGATGACCGCCAATGCCGCGGCGCTGGACGTGGAGCGGGCGCGCGCGGCCGGCATGGACGACCACCTGCCCAAGCCGGTGCTGGAACTGCCGCTGTGGACGATGCTGGCCCGCTGGATCGCGCCCTCCGGCGCCCGCGGGGCGCCGCCTGCGCCAGCGCACACACCGACTTCGGACACGGGGGCAGCGGGCCCCGGCCTGCAGGAGGTCCGGTCCCTGCCCGCTTTCGATGCGGCCCCGCTGGAAGACCTGGCAGGCCTGCTGTCGTCCGATCACCTCGCAGCACTGCGCGAACGCTTCGTCCGCCAATGCGATGCACGGATGCGCCGGATCGACCAGGCCTGGCGGGAGCGCGACTGGCCCACCCTGCGGCAGGAAGCGCACGACTGGGGCGGAACGGCCGGCAGCTTCGGACTCGAGCGCCTGGGCGGCCTCACCCGGCTGCTGGAAGAGGCCGCCGTGCAGTCACTGGCCGCAGGCGACGGGCAGGCGCCCCCCGCCGGGCTGCTGGAGGCCGTGCGCGAAGCCCTCGGCGAAGGGCTGGAGCAACTGCAGGCCCATGCGCTGCGGCCCCACGGGTGGCGGGCCCGCGCCGAGGAGGCCGGCGCCACGGCGTGAAAAAAAGGAGTGCTCAGAACTCCGCGTGCAGCCGTACCGAGAAAATATCCACCGGACCGCGGTCGCGGTTGTAGCCCGGGTTCTGGATGCGCTGGGCGCCCAGCGACACGGCCGACTGCAGCGCACCGGCGGCCGTCTGCACCGGCGGCATGGCCACGCGGTAATACACCTCCCAGACCCGCTCCCTGCCATAGTTCAGCGCGCCGTCGCCCAGGAAGGCGCCCTGCCCGCCGGCCGCGAGGTAGTCGCGGTGGCTGCCGGACAATCCATTCACAGCCAGGGCC
Organism: Paracidovorax avenae; assembly: GCA_003029925.1. Taxonomy (GTDB): domain Bacteria; phylum Pseudomonadota; class Gammaproteobacteria; order Burkholderiales; family Burkholderiaceae_C; genus Paracidovorax; species Paracidovorax avenae_A. Next base: position 4,813,042 of record CP028296.1, read on the forward strand.
GCGCCCATGCGGTCCGCCGGCCGCCCCCAGGCCGCGCCGGACCACTGGCCGCCCACCGACAGCTGCCGGTCGATCTCGGTGAACGCGTACGTTTCCTGGCGGCCACTGCTGCGGCCCGCACGCACGAACACGCCGGCATCCTCACCCAGCGGCGCCTCCAGGGTCACGGCCCAGCCGGTCTTGGTCTGCAGCCGGCGCACCGCGCCCACGTCCGGCACCGTGCCGGTCGCCTGCCCGAGCGCCACCGCATCGTCGAAGGCCCCCATCACCGCCCGGTTGCGGAACCACAGCACGCGACCGCGCAGCGGGCCCGCCGGCAGCGCCACGGGCAGGTTCGACTCGGCCTCGATCTGGTCGCCGTAGTGGCGCAGCCAGGCGCGGTCGAGCTTCGGCCCGTTGGATTCGCGGGGCTGCAGCCCCCGGCCGCCGCGCACGGCCCACTGCGGCGTGCGGTATTCGAGGATGCCGGCCCAGGTGTAGCCGCGTGCATCGGCGGCGTAATCCCATGGCCCCGGCGCCAGGAACGACCAGTTGAAGAACTGCTCGCGCGGGTCCTTGGCATAGGGGTTCGGATCGAAGTAATCCAGCAGCGAAACGTTGCCCAGCACCAGCGTCCAGCGGCGCGCGGTGGCCGTGCCGCCCATCTCGTTGAAATCCGCGTCGATCTTCTCCGTTTCGCCGCCCGCGTTCCAGCGCTGCAGCAGGAAGAGCCGCGCGCGGTAGGCCTTGAGCTGCGCCCCGGAAGAGCGCGCCAGTTCGCCGTTCGAGAGCCCGCCCGCCCCCGTCAGGCGCGACAGCGGCACGCCCTGCGCGGCCTCCGGGTTGAAGTGCAGCTGCCCCCCTTCCCAGGGCCGCACCGCCAGGTCGGCCGTGGCGGTGAAGGAATACGAGCGCTCGCGCGTGGGCACCAGGCTGTTCGGGCCGGTGTAGGCCGCATCGAAGGCCGGCTTGCGCTGCCAGACATAGGTGGTCTGGGCGTGCAGGGCCACGCGCGGCTCGGCTGAGGAGTCACCATCCGCTGCTGCTGCGGCGGCCGCGGGCGCAGCGGCAGGGGAGTCGTCCGGGGCCGCGGCCCAGGCTCCGGCGGCGGGGATGGCCAGCAAGGCGGCGGTCAGGAACGGAACGCGGAAACGGGCCGGCGCGGGAAAGGACAGGGGCAGGAAGCTACGCATGGGCCGGCATTCTGGCAGCGCCCGGCGGCACGGCCGTGTCGGCCGGCCCCGGTGTGACTCGGCCGCCACACTGCCGGGCAGGAAAGTCAGCGCAGGGGCCGGCGCGGGGGCAGGCCCGCAGAGGCGCTGGACGACACCGGAACGCCACCGATGGAACGCTCGGGCGCCAGCGGGGTGCCGGCTGCGGGAGCCTCTGCCGCCGGCCCGGAAACCACGGGGGGGACCGGTGCAGCGGCTTCGGGCGCCGATGCCGGTGCCGCGGGCGCCCCGGCAGGTACCGCGGCCCGGCCGGACAGCGAACGCTTCCATGCACCGATCACCACCTCGTTCACGAACGCCCGGTCCAGCCAGAGCCAGACCAGGATCGGCGCCAGCGTCGGCACCACCAGCGAGCCCAGCTGGTAGCCATAGACCAGGGCCTCCATCTGCCACTGCGCCACGCGCAAGGTGCGCACGTCGAACTGCGCCGTCAGCAGCAATTGCATGAGCAGTTGCGTGCACAGGCTGAAGGCCTGCAGCGGCAGCAGCAACGCATAGCCGGCAAGTGCGCGCACCATGCGCCCGGGCCCGCGCGCGGCCAGCAGCAGCGCCAGGAAGATCGGCAGCCCGTAGGCATAGCGGCCCGGGTCGGATTCGAGGGTGATCTCCACCGGCTGGTTGCCCGTCTGGGGCGTGGCGATGGCCACCGAGGTATCCACCTCCAGCCGCCCCGGGGCGAGACGCGCCTCGCGCACCCAGCCGGGGGCCATGCGCTCCAGCGCCGCGCCGGCCACCATGCCGGCCGGGTACGACGTCCAGGGGGACACCCGCGTCCACGCGAGCGTGAGCACGACGACCCCGATGAAGAGGCCGATGACGAAGGCCTTCAGGCTGGCGGCGCGGCGCATCGCGGTCGCGCTGCCTCAGGCCAGGGCCGCGGCCGGGGGCGTGGCCGGGGGCGTGG
>CP028296.1:4851084-4925029 GCA_003029925.1 Paracidovorax avenae
CCGCACGGCCTCTTCCACCGCGATCTCGTCGAACGGATTCATGCTCATCTTCACGTTCGCGATGTCCACACCCGTGTGGTCCGACTTCACGCGGACCTTCACGTTGTAGTCCACCACGCGCTTGACGGGGACCAGGATTTTCATGGGATGACCTCGTTGGATAAAGAATGGAAGAAAAAGAAGGAGATGCAGGTGGAATCAGGACGCACGGTCACTCGGATGCGATGCCCTTGTCGCGGATGATCCCGCCCCACTTGGCGTAATCCTGCCGCACGCGCTCGGCCATCTGCGCCGGGTCCTGGAAATGCGCGATCGCGCCCGCGCCCAGCAGCCGGTCCTGCACGTCCTTCTCGGCCAGGATCTGCCGCACCTCGCCGGCCACGCGGTCCACCACCGCCTTCGGCGTGCCGCGCGGCGCCATCAGGCCGCCCCACGACACCGCGTCGTAGCCCTGGAAGCCCTGCTCGGCGATCGTCGGCACGTCGGGCAGCATCGCCACGCGCCGCGGCGAGCCCACGGCGAGGGCGCGCAGCTTGCCGGCCTGCACGTGCGGCAGCGCGGCCACCAGGTCGGCATACATCACGGGCACCTGCCCGCCGATGGTGTCGGTGATCGCGGGCACGCCGCCCTTGTAGGGCACGTGCTGCATGTCGAAGCCGCCCATCTGCTTGAGCAGTTCCATGCTCAGGTGGCCAAAACTGCCGGTGCCCGAGCTGGTGTAGTTCATCGGCGTCTTCTGCGCCCTGGCGTGGGCGATGAGCTGCGGCAGGGTCTTCACGTCGGGCAGCTGCGCAGGATTGACCACCACCACGATCGGCAGGTCGTATACGGTGGCCACGGGCGTGAAGTCCTTGAGCGTTTCGTAGCCGGTCTTCTTGTAGAGGTGCGGCGCCAGCAGCGTGGGCGTGGCCAGCATCATCAGCGTGTAGCCGTCGGGATCGGACCTGGCCACCTGCAGCGCGGCGATCGAGCCCGAGGCGCCCGGCCGGTTGTCCACCACCACGGCCTGCCCGAGCCGCTCGGCCAGCTTCTGCCCCACGATGCGCGACGCCGTGTCGGTGGGCCCGCCCGCGGGGAAGGGCACCACCAGCCGGATCATCTTGCCGGGCCAGGCACCGGCCGGCGCGGACGGCTGCGCCCCGGCGTGGCCGGCCGACAGCAACGCGAGCGGCCCGGCGGCGGCGAGGCCCAGCAGCGTGCGGCGGTTGGCGCGGGCCAGGGGGGCGGTGGGGAACAAAGGCATTCGTCGGGTCTCCGGTGCGGTTCTGGGTTCAGGGAAAACAGGAAAAGAAGATGGATGCGGCGCCATTCCAGCGCCCCATAGCAGGGGCCTGCGCCCACACGACACTCGGCCAGCGCGGCTGCGCGCCCGGCCGTCAGTCGAGCTTGGCGCCGGCCGCCTCGACCAGGGCCTTCCAGACCGGCATGTCGCGGCGGTAGTTGGCCTGGAAGGCTTCGGGGCTGTTCATGAGCGGCATGAAGCCCGCGCCGCGGATACGTTCGAGCAGCTTCGGATCACGGGCGATCTCGCGCAGGTGCGCCTGAAGCACGTCCATCACCTCCCTGGGCAGGTTCGCGGGGCCGCCCATGGCGACCCAGCCGAAGACGGCATAGGCATCGTCCGTCACGCCCTGCTCGTGGATGGTGGGCAACTGGGGCAGGATGTCCATGCGCTGCATGCCGGTCACGCCGATGGCCTTCAGGCGGCCCGAATCGATGAAGGGCTTGGTGTTCTGCGCGCTGGAGAAGCACAGCTGCAGCTGGCCGCCGATCAGGTCCTGGATCATGGGCGCCTCGCCCTTGTAGGCGACGTGGGCCATGTCGGCGTCCTGCGTCTTGCTCATGTAGGCGCCGCCCAGGTGCGCGTACGAGCCCACGCCCCAGGAGCCGTACGAGACCTTGCCCCGGTTCGCCTTGACGTAGGCCAGCAGTTCCTTCATGTTGCTGGCCGGCACCGAGGGGTGCACCACCAGCGTGACGGGCGCGGCCGCGATCTGCGTGATCAGCGTCAGGTCCTTCTGCGGGTCGTAGGGCAGCCTGGTGTAGAGGAACTGGTTGATCAGCATCGAAGTGCTGAGCGAGAGCAGCAGCGTGTACCCGTCGGGCGCAGCCTTGGCGACCGCGTCGGTGCCCAGGATGCCGGCGGCGCCGCCCCGGTTGTCCACCACCACCGGCTGGCCCAGGCGCTGCGACAGGGCTTCGCCCACGCTGCGGGCGATGATGTCGGTGGCGCCGCCGGCGTTGAACGGCACGATGAGCCGGATGGGCTTGGCGGGCCAGGCGGCAGCCTTCGGGGTCTGGGCGGGGGCCGTGCCCAGCCAGCCGGCGCCGCCGAGCGCGGCCATGCCGTGCAGCACGGTGCGGCGGTTGAATCGGGAACCTGTCATGGTGTTGTCTCCGGGGGGTCTCTGGGGAAGATCGGCTCCGGCGCGCCGCCTCTGCGGGCGGCCTGCTGCACAGGGCCGGCGGGGGAAATCAGGCGGGCGGCAGAGGCGCCTCCGGCAGGGTCAGCACGCCACGCTGCTGCAGGCCCTGCAGCGCTTCATCGCTCAGCTGCAACAGGCGCTGCAGCACTTCGCGCGTGCCCTCGCCCAGCGTGGGCGGCGCGTGGCGGATCGGCAGGCGCTGGCCGTCGATGCGGTAGGGCGGCGCGAACACCGGCGTGGTGCCTACCACCGGGTGCGGCATGTCCTGCAGCAGGCCGCCGCGCCGGGTGCGTTCGCTGGTGAGCGCTTCGTGCAGGCCCGCCACCTTGCCGCAGGGAATGCCGCAGGCCGTCATGCGCTCGAGCAGCACGTCGCGCGGGAAGGCGCGGATCAGCTCCGTGAGCATCGGGCCGATCTCCTGCCGGTTCTTCGCGCGCTGCACGTTGGTGGCAAAGCGCGGGTCTTCCACGATGTCGGGCCGTTCGATCACCTGGCGGCAGAACTTGTCGAACTGCGCGTTGTTGCCCACGGCGATGATGAGCGGACCATCGGCCGCCTCGAACATGCCGTAGGGCACGATGGAGGGATGGGCGTTGCCGTAGCGTGCGGGGTCGCGGCCCAGTTGCATGGCGTCGAGCCCGTAGTAGCCGGTCACCATGAGGCCGCAGTCGTAGAGCGCCATCTCGATCAGCCGTCCCCGCCCCGTGCGGCTGCGCTGGAACAGCGCCGCCAGCACGGCCTGCGCGGCATACATGCCGGTCATCAGGTCCACCACGGCCACGCCGAATTTCAGCGGCGGCTGGCCAGCCTCGCCGTTGAGCGCCATCAGCCCGGTTTCGCCCTGGATCACCAGGTCGTAGCCCGGCCGCTTCGCCTCCGGGCCGGTCACGTCGTAGCCGGCCACAGCGCAGTAGATCAGGTCGGGCTTGATCGCCTTGAGCTGCTCGTAGCCCAGGCCCAGCTTCTCGGCGCCACCGGTCTTGAAGTTGTGGATCACCACATCGAACTGCGGCAGCAGCTGGTGCACGATCTTCGCGCCCTCGGGGCTCTGCAGGTCCAGCGTGATCGACCGCTTGTTGCGGTTCATGCTGTTGTAGTAGGTGGTCTCGGTCTTGCCGATGCGCATGCCCCAGTCGCGCGTGTCGTCGCCGCGGCCGGGATGCTCCACCTTCACCACCTCGGCGCCGAAATCGGCCAGCACCTGGCCGCACAGCGGTCCGGCGAACACGCGCGATAGATCGAGCACGCGCACGCCCTCCAGCGGAAAGTCGATACCGTCGGGCGATGCGGCGTCAGCGGTGGTGGCGTTCAATGTCTTGTCTCCAGTCATTCGTTCATTGTGGTGCGGCAGGCGGCGTGGCCGCTGCCCCCTGCGCGACCCGGCACCGGGAGCGCGTCAGGCCGCAGGGCCGCGCAGTCGCACGTAATCGGGCGCGCGCTTTTCCAGGAAGGCGGCGATGCCCTCGCGCGACTCTTCGGTCCCCTGCGACAGCACCATGCTCTGCGCTTCGCTCTCCAGTTGCTCTTCCAGCGTGGCCTGGGGCGCCGCCAGGCAGAGGGCCTTGATGCGCGCCATGGCCTGCTGCGGCCCGTTCGCCACGCTGGCGGCCAGTGCCAGCGCGCCGGCCAGCGCCTCGCCCGGCTCGGCCAGGCGGTTGACGGCGCCGAGGGCATGCAGGCGCTCGCCCGAAATCCGCTCGCCCGTCAGGCACAGCTCCGTCAGCACCTGGCGCGACACGAATTCGGCCAGGAAGGCCGTAGCGCCGCCGTCGGGCGTGAGGCCCACCTTCACGTAGGCCACGGAGAAGACGGCATTGCGCGCCGCCACCAGCATGTCGCAGGCCAGCGCCAGCGACAGGCCCGCACCGGCCGCCGCACCTTCCACGGCAGCGATCACCGGCTTGCCGCTGCCGCGCACCGCACGGATCAGGTCGTGCAGGCCTTCCAGCTTGGCGCGGCGCTCTTCGATCGGCAGCTCGCGCCGCTTCGCCAATTGGCGCAGGTCGCCGCCCGCGCAGAAGTGCCCGCCTTCGCCCGTGAGCACGATGGCGCCCACCGAGGGATCGCCCTGCGCCGCGGCCAGGGCCGCCGTGAGCGCGGCATAGAACGCGGGCGACAGGGCGTTGCGCGCGGCGGTGTTGTTGTTGCTGAGGATCAGCACGGGGCCTTCGAGGCGGTGCAGCAGGGGCGCGGTCGTCTCCGTCATGGGATGGTGTCCTTCGTCGTCTTAAGCCGGTTGACTCAGAGCGATGTAGCGCGCCAGATGGTGGTCTTCATCGCCCAGCTGGTGGTCGATCATCACCAGCCGCTTCGCATAGTGCGCCAGCGGCAGCTCCCAGGTCATGCCGATGCCCCCATGCATCTGGATGCTTTCCTCGGCCACGCGCGTGCCGATGCGGCCGATGCTGAACTTGGCCGCCGAGAGCGCCCGCTCGCGCGCGGTGCGGTCCACGCCGTCGATCGCGGCCGCGGCGTTGATGACGGCCGAGCGGGCCTGCTCCACCTCCAGCAGCAGGTCGGCCATGCGGTGCTGCAGCGCCTGGAAGCTGCCGATCGGCACACCGAACTGCTTGCGGGTGCGCAGGTATTCCAGCGTGTGTTCCTTGGCCACGTCCATCGCGCCCACGGCCTCGGCGCAAAGCGCCAGCACGCCCCAGCCCACGGCGCGTTCCAGCAGTGCGGCGCCCTCGCCTTCCGCGCCCAGCAGCGCTTCGGCGCCCACGGCCACGCTTTGGAAGACCAGTTCGGCCGTGCGGCCGCCGTCGAGGCGGCCGTGGCCCTGGCGCGTGAGCCCGGCGGCATTGCCGGGCACCAGGAACAGGGAGATGCCCGCCGCGTCGAAGCTGCCGCCGCCCGTGCGGGCCGACACCAGCAGCCAGCCGGCGCTGTCGCCGAACAGCACCACGCCCTTGGCGCCGTCGATCACCCAGCCATCGCCCGCGCGGCGCGCGGTGGCCGCCACGCGCGTCGGCTCGTAGTGGCCGCCCGGCTCGTCGTGCGCCAGCGCGGCCACGGCCTCGCCGGCCATCAGCGGCGCCAGCACGGCGCCCTTCTGCGCGGCGCTGCCGGCCGCCGCCACGGCGCGGCCCACCACCAGGGCGCCCAGCAGGGGTTCGGCGACGAGGCCGCGGCCCAGGCGCTCGAACACCACGCTGACGTCGAAGCCCGCGCCGCCGAAGCCGCCATCGGCGTCGGCGAACAGCGCGCCGATGGCGCCCAGATCGGCGAAGCCGCGGTACAGCGCGGGGCTGTGGCCCTGCGCGCCGTAGGCGGCATGGTTGCGCGGCTCGATGCCGGACTGCCCGACGATGAAGCGGTCCAGCGTGTCCGCCAGCATGCGGCGGTCTTCGGTGTGTACAAAATTCATCACAACCCCAGGATCATCTTGGAGATGATGTTTTTCTGGATCTCGTTGGAGCCGCCGAAGATCGACAGCTTGCGGTAGTTGAAGTAGTTGGCCGCAGCGGCAGCGGCCCCGTCCGGGCCCACGGCCAGATCCTCGTGGCCGGCATGCAGCGCCTCTTCCTCGAAAGGCAGCGCGTACGGGCCCATCGCGCGGCGCGTGAGCGAGAGGATCTCCTGGCGGATCTCGGTGCCGCGGATCTTCAGCATGGAGCTTTCCGCGCCCGGCACGCCGCCGCCGGCCACCGCGGCGATCACGCGCAGGTTGGTGGTCTTCATGTTCTCCAGGTCGATCTCGACGCGGGCGAGGCGCGCGGCGAACAACGGGTCCTGCGCGAGCGGACGGCCGTTGCACTGCACGGTGGCAGCCACGCGCTTCAACTTTTCCAGCGCCGCGACGGAGAAGCCCACGCCCGCGATGTTGGTGCGCTCGTAGGTCAGCAGGTATTTGGCATAGGTCCAGCCCTTGTTCTCCTCGCCCACCAGGTTCTCCGCGGGCACCTTCACGTCGGTGAAAAACACCTCGTTCACTTCGTGCTCGCCGTCCAGCGTGATGATCGGGCGCACCTCGACGCCGGGCGAGCGCATGTCCACCAGCAGGAAGCTGATGCCCGACTGCGCCTTGGCCTCGCGGTCGGTGCGCACCAGGCAGAAGATCATGTTGGCGTGCTGGCCGAGCGTGGTCCAGGTCTTCTGGCCGTTGACGACGTAGTGGTCGCCACTGGCATCCCGTCTCAGCACGGCCGTGGTCTTGACCGAGGCCAGGTCCGATCCCGCGCCGGGCTCCGAATAGCCCTGGCACCACCAGTCCTCGCCGTTCAGGATGCGCGGCAGCCAGTACTGCTTCTGCGCTTCGCTGCCGTACTTGATGAGCACGGGGCCGAGCATGTTCACACCGAAGGGCACGATGCGCGGGGCACCGGCCAGCGCGCATTCGTTCTCGAAGATGAACTTCTGCACGGCGTTCCAGCCCGGGCCGCCATACTGCTCTGGCCAGTGGTTGGCCAGCCAGCCGCGCTCATTCAGGATCGCGTGCCAGCGCTTCATGTCGGCCTTGTCCAGGCGCAGGCCGGCGCGCACCTTGTGCGAGAGGTCGGCGGGCAGGTGCTCTTTCAGGAAGGCCTGCACTTCGTCGCGGAAGGCTTCCTCCTGGGGGGTGAATTGCAGATCCATGGGGTCTTTCGTCGATCGCTCGTGCTGTCGTTCTGTCAGTGCGTTTCGGCAGCGGCGCGGTTCAGGCTGCCGAAGTCGCGGCCCTCGGCCACGAGCTTTTCCAGCAACGGCGCGGGCTTCCAGAACAGCGGGTCTTCCTGCGCGAATTCGCGGATGTCGGCGAGGATCTTCGGCAGGCCCACCGTGTCGGCGTAGTGCATCGGCCCGCCGCGGAAGCGCGGAAAGCCGTACCCCGAGAGGAAGGTCACGTCCACGTCCAGTGGCCGCAGGGCAATGCCCTCCTCCACCACCTTCGCGCCCTCGTTGACCATCGCGGCCATGTAGCGGCGCATGATTTCTTGGGGCGTGAAGCTGCGCGGCACGATGCCCTTCTTCGCGCGCTCGGCATCGACGATCGCCAGCACTTCCGGATCGGGCTGGCCGGTGCGGGCGCCCTCCGGGTACAGGTAAAAGCCGCGCCCCGTCTTCTGGCCGAACCAGCCGCGCTCGCAGATGCGGTCGGCGATCTCCACATAGCGCGCCTTCGGGTCGCGCGTGGCCGCGCGGCGCTTGCGCGTGGCCCAGCCGATGTCGCCGCCCGCCAGGTCGGTCACCTGGAATGGGCCCATCGGGTAGCCGAAACCGCGCACCGCCGCGTCGATCTCATAGGGCGATGCGCCGTCTTCCATCAGGTAGTCGGCCGCCTGCTTGTACACGGCCAGGATGCGGTTGCCGATGAAGCCATCGCACACGCCGGCGCGCACCGGCACCTTCTTCATCGTCCTGGCCAGCGCGAAGGCGGTGGCGACCACGTCGGCGCTCACCTCGGCCGGCACCACGATCTCCAGCAGCTTCATGATGTTGGCCGGGCTGAAGAAGTGCAGGCCGATCACGTCCTGCGGGCGCTGCGTGGCCGCGGCGATCGCATCGATATCCAGGTAGGAGGTGTTGGTGGCCAGCACGGCCCCCGGCTTGCAGACGCGGTCCAATTCGCGGAACACGGCTTTCTTGACCTCCAGGTCCTCGAACACCGCCTCGATCACCAGATCGGCCGCGGCGATGTCTTCGTAGCGCGTGCTGCCGGTGTAGCGCGCCATCACGGCGACCTTGGCGTCGGCGGTCATGCGGCCCTTGGCGACGAGACCGTCGTAGACCTTCTCGACGTGCGCTCGGCCCCGGGCCAGCGAGGCGTCGTCACGCTCGATCATCGTCACGGGCAGGCCGGCGTCCAGCGCCGACACGGTGATGCCCGCGCCCATGGTGCCGCCGCCGATGACGGCAATGGACGCCACCGGGCGCGGTGCGGCGGCCTTCGCCTCCGGCACCTTGGCGACCTCGCGCTCGGCGAAGAAGGCATGGATCAATCCCGCGCGCTGCGGGCTCGCCAGGCACTCCATGAAGGCCGCGCGCTCGCGCTGCATGCCCTCATCGAAGGGCAGCTCCACGGCGTTGCGCACGCATTCGACGATCTTCTGCGGCGAAAACAGGCCGCGCGATTTCTTTGCGGTGTCGGCGGCCAGCGCGTCCAGCTCGGCCAGCGCGGCGGCCTTGTCGGCGATGGCGACGTCGCGCGTTCGGCGCAGCGGCGCCTGCGCGGCCTGCAGCTCCTGCACGCAGTCCAGGCCCGCGGCCACTGCGTCGCTGCCGTCCACCAGCCGGTCCACCAGGCCCGCGGCCAGGGCCGCCTTGGCACTCAAAGGCTTGCCGCTCAGCATCATCTCGGCGGCCGGCTTCACGCCCATCAGGCGCGGCGCGCGCTGCGTGCCGCCCGCGCCGGGCAGCAGGCCCAGGTTCACTTCGGGCAGGCCCAGCTGCGCGGCCGGCAGCGCCACGCGGTAGTGCGCCGCCAGCGCCACTTCCAGCCCGCCGCCCAGCGCCGCGCCATGGATGGAGGCCACCACGCGCTTGCCGCAGGATTCGATGCGCTGGCAGACCTGGGGCAGCGAGGGCTCCACGGGCGGCTTGCCGAATTCGCGGATGTCGGCCCCGGCGATGAAGGCCTTGCCTTCGCCCACGATCAGCACTGCCTGCACGTCGGCCCGCGACTCGGCCTCGCCGATGGCGGCCATCAGGCCCTGGCGCACCGCCGCACCGAGCGCGTTCACGGGCGGGTTGTCGATGCGGACGACGAGAACGTCGCCCTGCAGGCGTGTCTGTACGGGCGATGGGATAGCCGCTGCTGAGGTCATGCCTTTGTCTCCTGGATAGCTGTTCCGGGACATTCTTGCGGCGACAATGTTTTCTGACAATCCCATCATCCATTGACAGACTGTCAAAGGATTTCAACCAATCCGCCGGAACGCTTCCATGGATCTGCCCTCGCTGACCCTGCTGGTCGAGATCATCGACAGCGGCAACCTGAGCCAGGCCGCACGCAAGCTGCGCATGACCCGCGCGAACGTGAGCTACCACCTCACCAAGCTGGAGAAGGCCGTGGGCGTGCAACTGGTGCAGCGCACCACGCGCCGGGTGGAGCCCACCGAGATCGGCCTGCGGCTCTACGAGCACGGCCGCACCATCCGCAACGAACTGATGGCCGCGCAGGAGGCCGTCACCACGCTGGGCCAGGGCCTGCAGGGCCGCGTGGGGATCAGCGTGCCCAGCGGCTACGGGCAGATCGTGATGGGCGACTGGCTGATCGAATTCAAGCGCACGTACCCGGGCATCGTGCTGGACGTGCTGTTCGAGAACCGCGCCGACAACCTGCGCGACGAAGTGGACATCGCCATCCGCGTGGTGCAGGAGCCACCCCTCTCGCTCGTGGCGCGCAGCCTGGGCAACGTGCGCTACCTGGCCTGCGCCTCCGCCGACTACGCCCGCCGGCACGGCCTGCCGCGCACGCTGCACGCGCTGCGCGCCGGCCCCGTCATCACCGCTGGCGTGACCGGGCGCCAGCTGCGCCTCGCCGCCTACCAGGGCGCCGAGCGGCACGAGGTGCTGCTGGAGCCCACGCTGATCTCCGAGCACTTCCCTTTCCTGCGCCAGGGCATCCTCGCCGGGCTGGGCGTGGGGCTGGTGCCCGACTACGTGGTGCAGGACGCGATCGCCACCGGCGAGGTGCTGACCACGCTCGACGAATACCGCCTGAGCATTTTCGGCACCCACATGTACCTGCTGTACCTGCCCAACCGCCACCAGACCCGGGCCGTGCGCACCTGCATCGATTTCCTGCTGGACAAGGCGCGAATGGATGTCGACACGCCGGCAGTGACCCCGCCCGGCTGAGCACGCCCGCCCCCTGGCCTCGGAATGTCCACGACGGCAGCGTACGATCGGGCGAATGCCGAGGACGCCCCATCATCGAGTCGACCTGCTGCCCTGCCGGCACCCGGGCATCGAAGCCGTGGCGGCAGACACCGCGTTCGCGTTCGGCCGGCACATGCACGCGCAGTTCGGCGTGGGCCTGATCCAGCGCGGCGCGCAGAAATCGGCCAGCGGCCGGGGAATGGTCGAAGCCGGGCCAGGCGACCTCATCACCGTCAATCCCTGCGAAGTGCATGACGGCGCCCCGATCGGCGATGGCGGACGCGCCTGGCGCATGCTGTACATCGATCCGGCCATGCTGGCACGCGTCGCCCAGGGCCTCGGCCAGGAAAGCGCGCCGCCTTGCCTGGAGTTCGCACGGCCCGCACTGAGCAACCCGGAACTGGCACGCTGCTTTGGCCGGCTCTTTGAAGCCATGACGTGCACACGCACGGGGGGCACGGACGACCTCGCCGCGGACGAAGCGCTGGTACTGCTGCTGGGCGGCCTGCTGCACCCCGGCGCACCGGCGGTCGCCCGCAGCCCCTCCGGAATCGCCCGGGCACGCTCGCTCATCGACGACGATCCCTCCGCGTCGCCGGGCCTGGACAGCCTCGCAGCGCAAGCCGGACTCAGCCCTTACCAGTTCCTGCGCGCCTTCGCCCGGGCGACCGGACTCACGCCGCACGCTTACCTGCTGCAGCGGCGGACCCACCGCGCCCGCCAGCTGATCGGCCAGGGCGTGCCCCTGGCGCAGGCAGCCACGGACAGCGGCTTCTACGACCAGAGCCACATGAGCCGGTTCTTCGTGCGCAGCTTCGGCATGCCTCCCGGCCGCTATGCCGAGGCGCGGCGCCGCTGACCACCGCGCCGCAATTTCATCCAAGACGGCAGCACGCGCGCTGCGGAGGATCGGGAGACTTCCACTCCGCCACGAGGCCTTCCGTGCAACTCTCCCATGAATTCCTGGCCACCTCGCTCATCGTCATCGCCACCCCGGGCACCGGCGCACTGATGACGCTGGCAGCCGCCCTCTCGCGCGGCCGCCGCGCCGCAGTGGTCACAGCCCTGGGCTGTACGCTCGGCATCGTGCCGCACATACTGGCGGCGATCACCGGGCTGGCCACCCTGCTGGCCGCCAGCCCCGCCGCCTTCGCCACGCTGCGGTATGCAGGTGCGGCGTACCTGCTCTACATGGCCTGGATGACCGCCAGGGCCGACGGGCCGCTGCAGCCGGCATCCCTTCCCGGTGCGCTCTCCAGCGGGCAGGCGGTGCGCGAGGCGATCCTCGTGAACGCCCTCAATCCCAAGCTGTCGCTGTTCTTCCTGGCGTTCCTGCCGCAGTTCATCGATGCGGGCGGGGCGCGGCCCACCCTCCGCATGCTGGAGCTCTCTCTGGTGTTCATGGCGCTGACCTTCGCCGTTTTCGCGGTGTACGGGCTGCTCGCAGCGTCTGTGAGGGACCGCATCCTCTCGCGCCCCGGGGTGCTGCAGTGGATACGCTGGAGCTTTGCCGCGGCGTTCTGCCTGCTGGCGGCCCGAATCGCATGGCCGCACCGCTGACAACCGGCAAGGCCGGATCACACGGATGCGACCTGCCACAGGGCGAAGGCGGCCAGCACCGCAGCGCTGGCGCGGTGGATCCGGCGGTGCCAGCGCGCGTCGAAGCGGGCCCGCAGCAGCCCGACGGCCATGCTCAGGCACAGCCACCACAGCGCGGAGCCCGCGAACACGCCGGCGACCATGGCCGCCGGTGCCGTCGTCGCCGCCGCCGACCGGCCCGCCATGGCCCCGAAGACCGCGATGAAGGACAGGATGGTGGCCGGGTTGGAAAGCGTCAACGCGAAGGTGCGCGCGAAATGGATCCAGCTGCTGCGCGCCGGACCGGTGCCGTCGTCTGCACTGCTGCCGCTGCCCGCGGCCGGCGCACGCGCGATCTGCCAGGCCATCCAGAGCAGGAAGGCCGCTCCCGCCCACACGAGGGGCACCCGCACCGCCACCAGGGCGTGGACGAGCCAGTGCACCCCATAGGCGCCGAGCGCGCCGTAGACGGCGTCCGCCGCGGCAGCGCCCAGCCCCGTGGCCAGCCCGGCGCGCGGCCCGTGCGCCAGACTGCGCTGGATGACCAGGATGCCGATCGGGCCGACCGGTGCGGCGATCGACAGGCCGATCACCAGGGAGGGGAGAAAGACGTCGAGCAGTGCCATGCCAGCCATCGTAGGCAGGCCGGACGCGGCAACGAAGCCGATTCTTCCGGCCTGACTGGCGTCTTGCCACTGTTTTTACGGACAATCCGGCCCATGACCGAACCACCCGTACTGGACGACAAGGCCTGGAAGCTACTGCAGGCGCTGCAGGCGGACGGCCGGGCGCCGCTCAAGACCCTGGCCGAGGCGGCGGGCCTCTCGGTGGCTGCCACGGCCGAACGCCTGAAACGGCTGCAGGAGGCGGGGGTCGTGCGGGGCGTGCATGCCGACCTCGATCCGGCAAGGGTCGGACGGCCCATCCAGGCCCTCATCGGCATCACTGTCGGCCAACCGCACAAGCGGGCGTTCCTCGATGCGCTGCGCGCCCGCGCCGAGGTCCTCGAGTGCCACCACGTCACCGGAGCCGACTCGTACGTGATGGCCCTGGCGGTGGAGAACATGGCGGCGCTGGAGTCCTTCCTCGGAGACATCAACCGCTGGGGCGAGACACGCACGTCCATCGTCATGTCCACCCCCATCTCCCGGCGCGGGCCGGGCCCTGTCGCAGTCGGCGGCCGATGAAAAAACCCCGCCGTGTCGCCACGGCGGGGTCGCGTTTTCTTTCCAGTGCGGCAGCCGGCCCGGCTGCCGCGCAGGGGTATCAGCCTTGCGCGTTCTGCAGCGCGGCGATGCGCTCCTCGATCGGCGGGTGGGTGCTGAACAGCTTGCCGATGCCGCCGGCGATGCCCATGGCCTGCAGGCCCTTGGGCAGTTCGGCCGGGTGCATGCCGCCCAGGCGGGCCAGTGCGTTGATCATCGGCTGCCGGCGGCCCATGAGGCGGGCGGCACCCGCATCGGCGCGGAACTCGCGCTGGCGGCTGAACCAGGCCACGATCATCGAGGCCAGGAAACCCAGCACGATGTCGAGCACGATGGTGGTGACCATGTAGCCGATGCCGGGGCCGGAGTTGTTCTCGTCGTTGCGGCGCAGGAAGCTGTCCACCGCGTAGCCGATCACGCGCGAGAGGAACACGACGAAGGTGTTCATCACGCCCTGGATCAGGGTCATGGTGACCATGTCGCCGTTGGCGATGTGGGCCACCTCGTGGCCGATCACGGCCTCGACCTCCTCGCGGGTCATGCCCTGCAGCAGGCCGGTGGAGACCGCCACGAGGGCATTGTTCTTGAAGGCGCCGGTGGCGAAGGCGTTCGGGTCGCCCTCGAAGATGCCGACCTCGGGCATGCCGATGCCGGCCTGGTCGGCGAACTTGCGCACGGTCTGGACGATCCAGGCCTCGTCGGCCGAGCCCGTGCCGTCGATCACGCGCACGCCGGAACTCCACTTGGCGATCGGCTTGCTGATGAGCAGCGAGATGATCGCGCCGCCGAAGCCCATGATGAAGGCGAAGCCGAGCAGCGCCCCCAGGTTGAGGCCGTTGGCCGTCAGGTAGCGGTTGACGCCGAGCAGGCTGGCGACGATGCCCAGCACCACCACGACGGCAAGGTTGGTGAGCAGAAATAGCGCGATGCGTTTCATCGAAGGTTCTCCACGAAGGGGAAGCGTTGGGTGCAGGGGGAAGAAACGGCCTGGTACCGGGCCCGGCACGACAGTAATTTGGGGATGTCGGTCGGGCGTTCAAGCCGCCGTGTCAGCGCGGAGGGACCCCTGTTGTGTACTGTGATGCGGGGCGTGCGCTGCGGAATACGGAAGAGTCATCATAGAAGCAAAAGTTCTCGTTTTCGGCCCACCAGCCGGGCACCCCCAGGACCGGAAGGGGTGTGAAGGGCTTGGTCGTCAGCAGCTCCGGCACCAGCGAGCCCTCCAGCCAACCGTCGATGTCAGCTACCATTTCAGGAGCATCCGGCACCAGCAGCACGTGGGCCGTGAGCGGCTTGCGGGGCTTCACCAATTGCTCCAGCAGGGCGTGGCCGAAAATTTCCAGGCGCGCCTGCCGCCAGAGCGGGCGCAGGTCCGTGAACAGGCGCCGCCATGCGCGCGTGGCCAGGGCCTCCCGCAACTCCCGCGGCGCGAACAGCACCGCTCCGTTCTCGTCGAAGACCGTGACCGCATCCCGCAGCGGGCCGCGCACGGCGCCGACGCCCTGCGCAGCGATGGCACCGGCCTGCAGGGCGTTGAGCCGGCGCTTGGCCCGCGGGTAACGCAGCCAGACCAGGCCGTTGAAGAAATCGTGCAGGTTGTCTCGGGTGGGGAAGGTGCCGGTGGCATGGATGAAGCCCTCGTAGGGCACGCCCTTGTCCAGTAAGGATTGGGGTACGAAGCGCACCCTGTATCCGGAGCCCCGCGTGGCGGATCGTCCCATCCCCTCCGCCATGGCTTCCCCGAACGGCCGATTCAATGCCTGCGGAAGCGGCGTGCCGGCATGCCAGGCAGACTCCACCCGGGTACCAAGAGAAGACAATGGCTGCAGCCACGGAGGCACAGCAGCGAAAACACGGGATGCCGCCACTCAGCGCGGAGGCAGGATGTAGCGCACGGTATTGGGCTGGCGAGAGGGCGACAGCTCGAAATGGTGCGGGAATTTCTTGAAGAGCTTGGTGGAAGCCGCGTTTTTGCCGAGCAGTTTGGCGTCGTGGAGCAGCTTCACGATCTCGCCCAGGGGCTGTATGTTTCCGCCCGCCAGTGCCGGAGCATGGCGCAGGATGTGCTGCACCGTGACTTGTTCGAGCGGTTCGGCAGCGTTTTTGGCGCGCGGCACGGGGGCGGGGGCGGGGGCGGGGGCGGGGGCGGCGGCTTTCCTGGCCGCAGGCGTTGCTTTCTTTGCGGGCGCCTTCTTCGCAGCCACCTTTTTGGCGGGCGCCGGGGAAGGCTCACCGCTCGCAGCGGTCTTGCCAGTCGCTGCACGCTTGACGGGCGCGGCCTTCCTGGCGGGAGCCTTCCTGGCCGGCACGGCGGACTGCGGGGCTGTGATCGGAGGCAGGGCCTGCGCATCGGTATCTGCCGCGGAAACCGGGACAGCGGCCGTCTCCGGCATTGCAGTTCCCACGAAAAGCACCTTGTCGTAAGCATCGACAGCCTCCGGGGCCATCTTGCCTCTTTCCGTGACGCAGACCACCCGGAAACCGCGCTCCCGCAGACGCAGCACCAGCGGCACGAAATCCGCGTCGCCGGACCCGATGGCGATCGTCGCGGGCCGCGGTGTCGCATAGGACAGCTCCATGGCATCGACAGCCAGGGCAACGTCCGTGGTGTTCTTCGAAAGAGAAAGATTCACATAAGGACGGATCAGCCGCGTGCGCAGCACTTCCGCCAGCCCCTTGAGTTTTTCGGGACTTCCATAGGCACGCCGCAAGGACGTGCGCCCCTCCGAGTTCTCCAGCACACGGCATGCCTCGTCAACCCAGGAAGGTGCGCACAGGTTGTCTGCATCGATGAAAAACGCCGTCATCGGTATCTCCCTCTGTCTTTCGCGTACCGAAAATCGCCGCCGGATGGTCCGGTCACGCCGCAGCCCGCCACGCCAGCGCCTCGCCCGAGCGCAGCGGCTTGAGCAGCGCTTCGCCGAAGGGGAAGCTCTCGGGCGGCGTCCACGATTCGCGGCGCAGGGTCAGCGTGCCCTGGTTGCGCGGCAGGCCGTAGAAGTCCGGGCCATGGAAGCTGGCGAAACCTTCCAGCTTGCCCAGCGCGCCCACGCTGTCGAAGGCCTCGGCATACAGCTCCATGGCGGCATGCGCGCTGTAGCAGCCCGCGCAGCCGGTCGCGTGCTCCTTCAGGTGGGCCGCATGCGGCGCGCTGTCCGTGCCCAGGAAGAACTTCGGGCTGCCCCCGGTGGCGGCCTCCACGAGGGCGAGCCGGTGCGTTTCGCGCTTGAGCACCGGCAGGCAGTAGTAATGCGGCCGGATGCCGCCCGTGAAGATGGCGTTGCGGTTGTAGAGCAGGTGCTGCGGCGTGATGGTCGCTGCCGTCAAGGCGTCGCTGGAGGCCACGTACTGCGCGGCCTCGCGCGTGGTGATGTGCTCGAAGACGATCCTGAGCCCGGGGAAGTCGCGGCGCAGCGGGATGAGGTGGCGGTCGATGAACACGGCTTCGCGGTCGAAGAGGTCGATCTCGCTGCCCGTGGCCTCCCCATGCACCAGCAGCAGCAGGCCGGCCTTCTGCATCGCCTCCAGCACCGGATAGATCTTGCGCAGCTCGGTCACGCCGGCATCGCTGTTCGTCGTGGCGCCTGCGGGGTAGAGCTTGCAGGCGACGATGCCGGCCTCCTTCGCGCGCGCCATTTCCGCGGGCGGGATGTTGTCGGTGAGGTAGAGCGTCATCAGCGGCTCGAACGACATGCCCTGCGGCACGGCGGCCAGGATGCGCTCCCGGTAGGCCAGCGCCTGGGCCGCCGTGGTGACCGGAGGGCGCAGGTTGGGCATGATGACCGCACGGCCGAATTGCGCGGCCGTATGGGGCACCACGGTCAGCAGGGGCTCGCCGTCACGCACGTGCAGGTGCCAGTCGTCGGGCCGGGTGATGGTGAGGGTGTCCACGGAGGCGGATGCGGTAGGAGTGGGATGTGCGGCAGCGGTCATGGGCGCCGATTCTCCCACCGGGCGCGCCCATAAAAAACCCTGTCCGCCGCGAGGCAGGACAGGGTGAAACCCCAGTCATTGGGGCGAGGGGGGGATTCGGGGCGCCGCGCATTGCTGCTCGACATGGGTGTGATCGTATGCAGCGCAACCGGCACCGGTTGTGGTCCGTGGGCGGCTGGGCGCGTAGGACTGCGTGCCATGGGCCCGCGCCCACGGATCAGTCGATGGCCGGGAATTCCACGGTAAAGCGCGCGCCGCCTTCGGGGCGGTTCTGCACCCGCACGCTGCCGCCCTGGCGCTGCACCAGGGCCTTCACGATGGACAGGCCCAGGCCCGAGCCCTCGCCCCGCCGCCCGGGGTCGTGCGGGAAGCGCTCGAAGGGCCGCTCCAGCAGGCGCGCCGGCATGCCGGGGCCCGCGTCGCTCACGCGCAGCACGGCGCGGTCGCCCTCCCAGGCCACCTCGACCTCCATCCAGCCGCCCGCCGCCGCGTGGCGCAGCACATTCTCGACGAGGTTGAACAGGATCTGGCGCATGCGGTCCGGGTCCACCATGGCATGGGGGCCCTGCTGGTCCGGCAGCCGCAGCGCCAGTTCCACGCCATGGTCTTCGATGCGCTGCGCATGCAGCGCCACGGCATCGCGCACCAGCTCGGACAGGTCCACCGCACGGGTTTCCAGCGACAGCTGGTCCGCCTCCGCCATGGACAGGGTGTGCAGGTCGCCCACCAGCCGCCCCAGGTACTCGACCTGCTCCAGCAGCGCGCGGGACTCTGCCGGATCGGCCTCGATCACGCCATCGCAGATCGCGTGCAGGCGCGCGCGCAGCACCGTGAGCGGCGTGCGCAGCTCATGCGAGATGGAGGCCGCATGGGCGCGCCGCTCCTTCGCCGAGCGCTCGAGCGCGTCGATCATCTGGTTGAAATGCCGGACCATTTCCGCCATCTCGTCGTGGTAGCGGCCCGGCTGGGCACGCACCGAGAAATCCCCCATCGCCACGTGGGACGCCACCTCGGCCATCGACGCCAGTGGCAGCGTGACGATGCGCGACACCCAGAACCCCACCACGAGGCCGATGGGCAGGCAGATCACCAGCCCCACCACCAGGGACCATTTCTCGCCGAACAGCAGGTCGCCGTGCCAGTACTGGCCGTAGATCTCCATCGCCCGCGGGCTGTCTTCCATGTCGCGGTCGCGCAGGCCGTCGAGCTCGACCTGCACGTCGGAGGGCAGGCTGCGGTAGAAGTCGCGGTACTGCACTTCGGAAAACAGCATCACGCTCGCGGCCAGCAGCGCCATCGTCGCCAGCACGGTGGCGGCGATGCAAACGCCGAACCGCACCCAGACCCGGCTGAACAGCGACCCCTGCGCGGCCGGTGCGCGGTGCTCAGGCAACGGGACCCTCCCCGGGCCAGAGCCGGTAGCCGATGCCGCGCACGGTCTCGATGAGCTCGCCCTGCCCCGCCTGTTGCAGCTTGCGGCGCAGCTTGGAGAGGTGGGAATCGATCACGCGGTCGAGCGCATCGCTCTCCGGAAGGCAGTGCTCGATCAGGTGGCTGCGGGAGAAGCAGCGCCGGGGCTGCGCGGCCAGGCAGGCCAGCAGCCGGTATTCGGTCAGCGTCAGCGGCAGCGGCACGGCGCGCCCGTCGTCGCCGTGGGCGAAGGCGGCATGGGCCTCCTGGTCGATCTCGATGCGGCCCACGCGGATGCGCTGGGCGGCCCGCGCCGGTGCCGAAGGCTGGGCCTGCACGCGCCGCAGCACGGCGCGCACCCGGGCCACCACTTCCGGCGGGCTGAAAGGCTTGACCACGTAGTCGTCCGCCCCCAGGCGCAAGCCGACCAGCTTGTCCACGTCGTCGGCCAGTGCCGTCACCATGATCACCGGCGTCTGGCCGTCCTCGCGGATGGCACGCAGCAGATCCAGGCCGTCCATGCCGGGCAGGTGGATGTCCAGCAGCACCATGTCGGGCTTGAGCTGGCGGAACAGCCGCAAAGCCTCCAGGCCGTCATGGGCCTGGTGGGCGCGCAGTCCGTCGCGCTGCAGATAGGCGGAGAGGATGGTGGCGATGCCTGGCTCGTCCTCGACGACGAGAACGAGCGGGCCGGTGGCCTGCGGGGCGGCGGGAAGGTTCATGGCGTCGGGAGGTGCTGGGCGGAATTATCCACAGCTGCCCGGACTACCGTGCAAAGCCCCGCATCTCCATGAAGCCTCCATATGCCATGCAAGGCGGCGCAAGCTTGGGGCGGTCCAATCCAGCCATCGCCATCGGACCCTCCGCCCTGGCTTCACCCCTGCAAATGTAACGCCGCGCGTGCTTCTTCCGTCCCCCATTCCACGTCCGCTCCGCCTCGGCCTGGCTGCCGCGGCGATCGCGTTCCTGGCCGGCTGCTCGGCACCGGACATCCGCCGCCCGGAGGCACCCGCCCTGCCCGCCACCTGGACTTCGCCCGTGCCGGACGGCGCCGCCGCGGCGCCGGAGTTCCGCGCCTGGTGGAAGTCCTTCCACGATCCCGCCCTCGACGCGCTGGTGGACGAGGCGCTGCAGAAGAACCTCGACCTGGCGATCGCCGCCCACCGGCTGCGCGAAGCCCGCCTGCAGGTCGGGCGCGCGGCGGTGCAGTTCCGCCCATCGTTCGGCGCGGGCGCTCGCACCCTGCAGGACATCGAAGCCACCGACAGCTATTTCCACGCCAGCATCGACATGGTCTGGGAGCTGGGCCTGTTCGGCGCCGCGGAAAGCGCGCGGGCATCGGCTGCGGCGGACCGCGACGCGGCCGTGGCGGACGGCCAGGGCGCGCGCGTCGCCGTCGTGGCCGAGGTGGTGCGCAATTACCTGGACCTGCAGGCGGCGCGCCGGCAGCTGCAGCTGCTCGACCGGCAGGCAGCCCTCGACGAGCGGGCCGCCCGGCTGGCGGAAGTGCGTCGCCGCACCTGGACCGGCGCCACCGACGAGGTGGCCTCGGCCGGCGTGCAGCGCGCCCGCACCCGTGCCGCACGCGCCGAGCCCGAACAGGCGCGCGCTCGCGCGGCCCAGTCGCTGGCCGTGCTGCTGGACCGCGCGGCGCCGGACCCGGCCTGGAGCGCAGCCGGCCCCGTCCGGGTGCCCACCCTCGCGCCCTTCGCGTTCTCGGCGCTGCCCGCCGACCTGCTGCGCACGCGCCCGGACGTGCAGGCCGCGGAAGCGGCCGTGCGCAAGGCCGCCGCAGACGTGGGCATGGCCCGCTCCGAGCTGTACCCGCGCATCGCCATCACCGGCTCGCTGCTCTACGCCTACAACATCACGCGCAACCGCCGCACCACCAGCGACAACGTGCCGGCCATCGGCCCCACCATCGACATCCCGCTCTTCGACTGGGGACGCCGTCGCATGCAGGTGGATGCGCAGCAGGAGGCGCTGCAGGCCGCGGCGCTGTCCTACCAGCGCACGGTGCGCGGCGCCGTCGCCGAAGCCGAGGGCGCCCTCTCCGCCCTGGCGGCCCAGCAGAACCGGGCGGATGCCCTCGCGGAGGCGCAGCCCGCACTCGCCGAGCGCGTGCGTGCCGGCAGCGTCCAGGCCCGGCTCGGCCTGGCCAGCGAATACGACGGACTCGCCGCGCAGCGCGCGGTCCTGCAGACCGAAGCCGAATGGGCCACGGCCCAGGACGCTCGCTCGCTGGCCTTCGTCGCGCTGTACAAGGCACTGGGCGGCGCGCCGCTTCCCCCCGCGTCGGCCGACGACGGAGAGGCGCAATGATCGCCCTGGCCCGCAAGACGCTGATCCACGAGTGGCGGCGGTTCGTGCCTGCCGTGTTCGCCGTGGGCTTCTCGTGCGTGCTGCTGGTGGTGCAGGCCGCGCTGGTGCTGGGCATCTTCGGCAGCGCGGCGCTGTATGTGCGTGCATCGGGCGCCGACCTCTGGGCCGGCTACCCCGGCACGCAGAGCGTGAATTTCGGCCGGGCGATCGGCAGCGACGTGGACCTGCGGCTGGCCATGGACCCGGCGGTCGTGGCCACCGAGCCCTACCTCTGGGTGGATGCGGACTGGCGCAGCGCGCAGTCCGGAAGCGGCGGGGTGTCGGTGTACCTGTCGGGCATCCGCTCCGCGCCGGACGGCATGCTGTTCTCCCACCTGCTCACCGGCTGGCAGCGGGCGGCGCTGCGCGCGCCCGGCGCGGTCATCGTGGACCGCGCGGACCTCTCCACGCTGGGCACCGGCGTGGGCGGCACGGCCTGGATCAACGCCCACGAAGTCCACGTCGTGGCCGCAGTGGACGGGCTGCGCGGCCTGGGCGGGGCGAACGTCCTGTCGTCGATCGACACCGCCCGCGAGATCGCGGGCACCGGCTCGGCGACTGCGCCGACCTACGTCGTGGCCCGCACCCGCACGCCGGAGCAGGCCCGGGAGGTCCAGGCCCGGTTCTCCGCCGGAGCCCCGGGCTTCGGCCCGTTCGAGGTCTGGACGGCCCGCCAGTTCGCCCGCCGCTCCCAGCTGTACTGGCTGCTGGACACGGGCGCGGGCGTGGCCGTGCTGTTCATGGTGGGCATCGTCTGCCTCGTGGGCACGGTCGTCACCAGCCAGTCGCTCATGGGCGTGGTGGCCGGATCGGCCCGTGAATATGCCGTGCTCAACGCGCTGGGCGTGAGCCGCCGCTCGCTGGGCCGGCTGGTGATCGAGCAGGCCTGCTGGATCGGCGGACTGGGCCTGCTGCTGGGCGCCGCGGCCAGCACCGGTCTGCTGTGGCTCGCCATGTCGCAGGGCGTGCCGGTCGCGATGACGGCCGCCACCGCCCTGGCCTGCGCAGGCCTGGTCGCGCTGGTCGCGCTGCTTTCGGGTCTCCTGGCCATGCGCGGCCTCATGGCCGCCGATCCCGCCCTGCTGTTGCGATGAACACCCACGCCCCCCGCTCCCCCGCGCCGCCACCCGGCGCCGCCCCCAGCCTGCAGGCCGTGGACCTGCAGAAATCCTTCGTCTCGGGCGTCGTGCAGGTGCCGGTGCTGCGCCAGCTCTCGCTGTCCATCCTCCCCGGGGAACTCACCCTCATCTCCGGCCCCTCGGGCTGCGGCAAGAGCACGCTGCTGTCGCTGCTGTCCGGGCTGCAGCAGCCGGACGCGGGCAAGGCCTACGCCCTGGGCGAAGACCTGGGAGCGCTCGGCCCGCGCGCGCTGGAGCGCTTCAGGCTGCAGCACACGGGCTTCGTGTTCCAGGGCTTCAACCTCTTTCCCGCACTGACCGCCCTGGAGCAGGTGCAATTGCCCCTGGGCTACCTCGGCCTGGGCGCCGACGAAAGCGCGCGCCAGGCACGGCGTGCCCTCGACGAAGTGGGCATGTCGCAGCGCGCGCACATGCGCCCGGCCCAGCTGTCCGGGGGCGAGAAGCAGCGCGTGGCCATCGCCCGCGCCATCGCCAAGTCGCCCCAGCTGCTCTTCGCCGACGAACCCACCAGCGCGCTGGATGCCGACAGCGGCCAGCGCGTCATCGACATCCTTCACCGCATCGCACGCGCCCACGGCACCACCGTGCTGTGCGTGAGCCACGACCCGCGCCTCGTCCGCCATGCCGACCGCGTGCTCGGCATGGAAGACGGTGCCATCCGCAGCGACTGGCGCCAGCCGGACGCCATCACCCCATGAAACGCCTCTCCCTCCCCCTCGGGCCCCGCGCCGCGCGCGGCGCTGCCTGCGCGGCCTCCGCGCTGGCCCTCGCCTGGCTCGCGGCCTGCACCGACCGTGGCACCCCCACGCAGATGCCCGCACCCGAAGCGCCCGCATCCGCGCCGGCCTCCGGCGCAGCCAACGGCGTGGCCATCGCCCGCGGCCGCATCGAGGTCCAGGGCGGAATACTCGACCTCACGCCCCTGCAGGAAGGCGTGGTGGACACCGTTGCCGTGCACGAAGGCCAGGCCGTGAAGCGCGGGCAGGTGCTGCTGCGCCTGTCCGGCACCGGCCTGCAGGCCGAGGCCGACGTGGCGCAGGCGGAACTGCAGCTGGCGGAAGCGCGCGAACGCGCACGCGCCCAGCAGGTCCCCGCACTGCGCCGCACGGCCGCACGGCTCGCCGAAGCCGCCGCCGCCAACGCCGCCGAACCGCAGCGCGCCGACGACGCGGCCCAGGCACTGCGCGCCGCTGAATCCGATGCCGCCGTGGCGCGCGCGGAGGCCGAAGTGGCACGCAAGAAGCTCGCCCAGGTGCGCGGCCAGCAGGCCCGCCTCGAACTGCGCGCCCCCGAGGACGGCACCGTGGTGCATGTCAGGACCCAGGCCGGCGTGCGCCTGGCGGCCGCGGCCGCCAGCCATGCCGTGATCACGCTGCTGCCGCACCGGCCGCTGATCGTGCGGGCGGAGGTCAATCAGAACTACGCGGCCGCGGTGAAGCCGGGGATGCGCGCCTCGGTCACGACCGACGGCGACACCGCCCCCGTCGCCCTGCCCGCCGCGCGGGTGGTGCGCATCAGCCCCGTGCTCGGCGCCTCGCGGCTGCAGGAGGACGCCCAGCGCGGCCCGATGCGGGTCGTGGAGTGCGTGCTCGAATTCGACAGCCCTCCGGAAGCACGCCCCGGGCAGACCGTGCGCGTGAGCTTTCTTCCCCTGAAGCAGGAATGACACCATGAAGACTGCGTCCTTTCCCCTGTCCTCGCTCCGGCGCCCGGCCCTTGCCTCCCGGAACCTCGCTGCGGCCCCCGCGGGCTGGATGGTCCAGTGCGACTTCGACGGCACCATCAGCACGCGGGACGTCACCGACTCCCTGCTGCAGCGCTTCGGCCAGCCCGGCTGGCAAGCGCTGGAAGACGCCTGGGAGCGCGGCGAGATCGGTTCGCGCGAATGCATGAAGGGCCAGGTCGCGCTGCTGGACATGGACCGCGCCGAGCTCGACGCCCACCTGGAGACCATCGAGGTCGATCCGCATTTCGCCGCCTTCGTGCGCAAGGCCCAGGCCCTGGGCATGCCCGTGCAGGTGGTGAGCGACGGCATCGACTACGCCATCCAGTCGGTGCTGACCCGCCACGGCCTGGACGGCCTGCCCGTGATCGCCAACCGCCTCGTGCAGGCCGGCCCGCGCCAGTGGCGCCTGGAGTCGCCCTGGGCCAGCGGCAGTTGCGCGCGCGCCAGCGGCAACTGCAAATGCGAACGCCTGGCCGAGCAGCGGGCCGTGCACGGGCGTGTGCTTTTCGTGGGCGACAGCACCTCGGACTTCTGCGTCTCCGGCCGTGCCGATTTCGTCTTCGCCAAGTACAAGCTCATCGCCCACTGCGAAGCCAACCACATCGCCCACGCGCCGTTCAGCGACTTCTCCGACACGCTGGAGATGCTGCACCAGTTGGACGCACTGGCTCCGCGCCAGCTGGAGGTGGCATGAACGCGGCCGCAGCGACCCTGAGGGCCATGGACGACGGCCCCCTGGCCCGCCCCGCCGCCTCTGCGGCCCTCCATGGCACCGAACATGAATACCTGCTGGAGGGCCACGGACCGCTCGCCACCACCGGGATCCTGCTGATCCACGGCCTCACCGGCACGCCCAACGAAATGCGGCTGCTCGCCAAGGGCCTGCATCGCGCGGGCTTCACCGTGCTCGCAGTGCAATTGGCCGGCCACTGCGGCACGCAGGACGACCTGATCGCCACGCGCTGGCAGGACTGGGTAGCCAGCGCCCGGCGCGGCGCGGACCGGCTCATGCAGCTCACCGGGCAGCCGATCGTCGCCTGCGGCCTGTCCATGGGCGCACTGCTGGCGCTGGCCCTGGCCATCGAGCGGCCGCGGCAGGTGGCCGGCGTGGTGGCGCTGTCCACCACCTTCCGCTACGACGGCTGGAGCATTCCGGGCTACACGCGCCTGGCCTTCCTGCTGCCGCTCTTCAAGGCCTTGGGCATCGGCCGCCGAAGCGTCTTCATGGAAGCGCCGCCCTACGGCATCAAGGACGAGGCCCTGCGCGAGCGCGTGGTGTCGCAGATGCATTCGGGCGACAGCGCGGCGGCCGGCCTGCCGGGCAACCCCTGGTGGTCGGTGATCGAGCTGCGGGCGCTTTCCGCCCACGTGCGGCGCAACCTGGACGCGGTGCGCGCGCCCTGCCTGGTGATGCACGCCCGCAACGACGACATCGCCGCCGCCGGCAACGCCGAGGACATCGTGCGCGGCGTGCGTCACGCCCCGGTGGAGCTGGTGCTGCTGGACGACAGCTACCACATGATCACCATCGACCGCGACCGCCGCACGGTGCTGGCACGCACGGTGGCCTTCGCCGAAGCGATCGCGCAAAAGCAGCAGCAGCCAGGCCGGGAAGGCACTGCGCCATGACGCCAACGGACGGCGGCGGCATCACGCCGCTGGTGGCCCTGCTGTGGTTCCTGAACATGCTGGTGGACACGGGCGGGCAACTGGCCTTCAAGGCCGCCGCCACGGCCGACCCGCGCGCGGGCAGCGGCCTGGCGCGCTGGATCTGGATGGCGCGCAGGCCCTGGATCTGGATCGGCGTCGGCTGTTACGTGGCCGAATTCCTGGTCTGGCTGGCGTTCCTCTCCCTCGTGCCGCTGTCCGACGGCGTGCTGCTGGGCTCGATCAACATCGTGGCCGTGATGATCGCCGGGCGCTTCCTGTTCCGCGAAAAGCTCTCGCCGATGCGGGTGGCGGGCATCCTGCTGGTGTCGGCGGGCGTGGCCGTCGTCGGCCTGAAGGGGTGACGCCATGCGACGCTTCTACGCCATCGGCTTTCTCATCCTCGTTGCCTTCGACACGCTCGCGCAGATCAGCTTCAAGCTGGCGGGCGAACACGCGCTGCCGCTGGAGTTCTCCAGCGCCTGGCTGGCGCGGGTCTTCGGCCAGCCCTGGATCTACGGGGCCTTCGTGGGCTACGTGGGCGCCTTCTTCACCTGGATGACGCTGCTGGAGCACGCGCCCATCGGCCCGGCCTTCGCGGCATCGCACCTCGAGGTCGTTTCCGTGCTGGCGCTCTCGGCCATTCTGTTCAACGAGCCCATCGGATGGCCGCAGCTGCTGGGCGCCGCGCTCATCGCCGCCGGCATCGCCTGCCTGGCCCGCAGCGAGGCAGAAGAGCAGGTGCCAGCCTCTCCCCCGCCCTCGCCCCATGGGGCCTGAGGCGCCACCCACCGCCGGCCTGCCGCTGGGCTGGCGCGACCTGCTGCCCGGCGGCGATGCAGACCTCGGCGGTGCGCTGGCGCGCTTCCTGGGCGTGCCGTCGGTGCAGGTGGAATGCTCCGGCACCGCGGCGCTGGTGGTGGCGCTCACGGCCCTGCGCGAACATGGGCCCGCGCGCGACGAGGTCATCGCCCCGGCCTACACCTGCCCCCTGGTCGCCCTGGCGGCCGCGCACTGCGGCCTGCGGATGCGCGTGTGCGACCTGCGGCCCGCCAGCCTGGACCTGTGCCCCGACGCACTGGCCGCGCTCTGCGGGCCGCGCACCCTGGCCGTGCTGCCCACCCACCTGGCGGGCCGCGTGACCGACGTGGCGCCGGTACGCGCCATCGCCCATGCGGCCGGCGCCCGCGTCATCGAGGACGCCGCCCAGGCCCTGGGCGCGCGCGAGCAGGGCGGCGCCTGCATCGGCACCACGGGCAGCGATATGGTCTTCTTCAGCATGGCCGTGGGCAAGGGCCTCACGATCTACGAAGGCGGTGCGCTGGTGGTGGCCGATCCCGCCCTGCGCGCAGCCTGCGCGCGCGCCGCCCGCACCGTGGCCCCCTGGCGGTGGGGCTGGGAACTGCGCCGCAGCGCCGAACTGCTGGGCTATGCCGCGCTCTATCGTCCGGCCGGCCTGCCGCTGGCCTATGGCATGCCGCTGCGGCGGGCACTGGCCCAGGGCGACCGCATCGCCGCGGCGGGCGACGATTTCGACGATGCCATCCCGCTGCACCAAGTCGGCCGCTGGCGCCGCGCCGTGGGCGTGCGCGCACTGGCCCGCCTGCCTGCCTGGCTGGCCGGGGGCGAGGCACGGGCCCGGCACCGCATGGCCTTGCTGCGCGAGCGCATTCCTGAACTGCAGGTGATCGAGGACAGCCGCGCCGTTCAGGGCGCGCAGGGTACCTGGCCCACGCTGCTGGTGCTGCTGCCCGACGCCGCCCGGCGCGAGGCCGCCATCGCCGCGCTGTGGGGCCGGGGCCTGGGCGTGAGCCTGCCCTTCGTGCATGCGCTGCCCGACTACCCGCGCTATGCGCGGCACATCGCCCCGGGCCCGCAAGAGGGCTGGCCGCATGCCCGGGATTTCGCGGCGCGCGTGCTCGCCATCGGCAACAGTCCCTGGCTGGACGACGCCGGCTTCGACCAGATCTGCGCGGTGCTGCAACAGGTGGTGCAGGCCGGCGGATGACCCGGCACGCCGGATCGACGCGCTGCCGTCAGCCGTCCGTCTCCAGCATATCGAGCAGCCACATGTTGAACGCGGCCTGCGCGGCCTGCCAGGCCGGCAGGTCGGCGTGCTCCGTTCCCGTCTGCTGTCCGTCGCCCGCGCTCAGCCACCGCTTCCACGCCGTGGCGTAGCGGTGGGTGGAGACGTCGCCCGTCACGTCGCTGGCCACGACGCAGTTGCGCAGGCCGGCGATCACCGCCGCGGCATGCCGCGTCTCCAGCGCGCCCTGGTCCCAGTTCGTGCGCACCACGCGCGGGGAAAATACATCCTTGTCCACGCTGAAATACGTGGGCACCCGCTGCCGCTCGAGCATGCGCGCCAGCTCGCCGATCAGGGCGTCGGCGTCCGGGAACGCGCGAAACCGGTCCGCGATGCCCAGCCAGCGCGCCCAGCGCGTGTCCACGCCGCTGCTCCAGTACGTCAGCCGGCCCGCGCGCAGCGGCGCGAGGTAGTTCTCCCACGCATGGCCCGTGCCGATGTCGCCCGAGGTGATGCCCACCACATGGACATGCGAGACCTGGGGCAGCAGCGCCACCCGCCGTACCCAGGATCCGCAGTGCACCCCGAAGGGAAAGCGCATGTTGTCGGGATGGTTGTCCAGCACCACCACCCGCAGCGGCTGCGCCGCGGAAAATCCGTGGGCGGCGATGCACCGCTCGATGAGCGGCCAGCTCAGGTGGTGAAAGTCGCCACTGCCCATGAACACCGTGCCGTGCGCCGCCACCGGCGGCATGGCCAGCTCCAGCGCCTGCCGGAACGCGCGCATCGTGCCCATGCCGCAGCCGAAGCGGATGCGCTCCTGCCACGCCGGCGCCAGCGGCAGGCGGACCTCTCCGGGCAGCGTGCCCACGGAGCCGTCCACGTCGAGCACCACCGGGGGCCGCGCCGCGCCGTTCATGGCGCGTCCTCCACGCTGTCCTTCCAGCGCCGGTCGCTCTCGAAATGGCCCGAGAAACGACGGGCCAGCGCGCGCAGCAGCGGGTTGCGCACATAGACCGCGTGCCGCGTCCAGGTGAAGCGCGCGCCCAGGCTGCGCTTGACCTCGGGGTCGGTCCAGCCCGCGATGTAGTGGGTCAGGCTCCGCTCGACCGCATATTCCAGGTTGACCATCCAGCTCACGAAATACAGGTTGACCTCGCGCGCGGCGGGGTAGGACAGGCCGATGTACTTGTCCACGAGGCGCCCCGCGTGCTCGTAGCAGAGGTTCCAGCCCAGCAGCGCATCGGTGCCGGCATGCCGGTACTCGAAGACGAGGCCGCCGCTGGCGCCGTCACGCAGCACCGCGGCGAAGAAATCCCGGGTGAGCCGGTCGAAATGCACCTCGCTCTGCGCATGCACGGCCTCGTAGAGCGCGTAGCAGGCATCCACGCGTGCGTCGTCGGCATAGGCATCACCCGTGGGCACGCGCTCGATCCGCAGCTGCGACCGGCTGCGCAGCTTGCGCCGCAGGTTGCTGCGGCGGCTGGAGGACAGGCGCGCCAGATATTCGTCCAGGTGTCCGAAGTCGATGGGTACATAGGCCAGCGCCTGGCCCTCGACCAGCACGAAGCCCTGCCGCACGCAGGCCTCGACCAACGCCTGGGCATAGGCGTTGTCCTCCGGGGCCAGCAGCGGCGAATCCTGTGGAAGATCTTTCGCAATCACCAGCGCGAAATCACGGCCCGGACCGGTGCGCAGCGCCGCGGCGACCGCCTCCGGCGCGGCACCCTGCGGCATTGGGGCGTACTCCGTCACCGTGGTGCCCGCGAAGGCCGTGCGCACGCGCAGCCACCGCGACCACCTGCTGAACAGCGGCCAGCCGCGCAACCGAGCCTTGAAGTCGTCGTCCGCCGTCGTGAGCAGGTCGAACGGCGCCGAGAACACCGGCACCGGCAGCCCCTGCAGCCAGGCGAACCCTTCCGGCGGATGCGCGCCGGCATGCGCCACGAGCGACTCCGGCTCCAGCCGGTTGCGCCAGCGCATTGGCCGTCAGGCTCGCTTTGCCTGGGTCAGGAGCTGGTCCAGCAGCACCATCGCCTCATCGATCTCGGGGCGCGAGATCATCAGCGACGGCGCGAAGGTGATCACGTTCTTGTAGTAGCCGCCCACGTCAAGCACCAGGCCGCGCTTCTGGCCCTGGTATTCCAGGTTGCCTTCCAGGCCGATGTCCACCATCTTGTCCAGCAGCGCCTTGTTGGGCGTGAAGCCGTCCTCGGTGCAGATCTCGGCGCGCAGCGCCAGGCCCAGGCCGTCCACGTCGCCGATCTCCTTGTGGCGTTTCTGCAGCTCCTTCAGGCCTTCAAGGAAGTAGGCGCCGGATTCGCGCACCTGCTTGCCGAAGTCGATCTCGTGCGTCATCTTCATCACTTCCAGGCCCAGGGCCGTGCCCAGCGGGTTGGAGGCGAAGGTGGAGTGGGTGGATCCCGGCGGGAAGATCTTCGGGTTGATCAGTTCCTCGCGCGCCCACAGCCCGGACAGGGCATTGAGGCCGTTGGTCAGCGCCTTCGCGAAGACCAGCACGTCGGGCTTGATGCCGAAATTCTCCACCGACCACAGCGTGCCGGTGCGCCAGAAGCCCATCTGGATCTCATCGACCACCATCAGGATGCCGTGGTCGTCCAGCACCTTCTTGAGGCCCTTGAAGAAGTTCGGCGGCGGCACGACGTAGCCACCCGTGCCCTGGATGGGCTCGACGTAGAAAGCCGCGTACTCGCACTGGTTGGTCTTGGGATCCCAGACGGCGTGGTATTCGTTCTCGAACTTGCGGGCGAACTCGCGCACGATCTGGTCCGAATACTCCTCGGCCGTCATGCCCTTGGGGCGGCGGAAGGGATAGGGGAAGGGAATGAACTGCGCGCGGTCGCCGAAGTGGCCAAAGCGGCGGCGGTAGCGGTAGCTGGAGGTGATGCTGGACGCGCCCAGCGTGCGGCCGTGGTAGCCGCCCTCGAAGGCGAACATCAGGCTCTTGCCGTTGCTGGCGTTGCGCACCACCTTCAGCGAATCCTCGATGGCCTGGGCGCCGCCCACGTTGAAATGCACGCGGCCATCGTTGCCCCACTTGCGCTTGGCGTCTTCGGCGATGAACTTGGCCAGCTCGATCTTGGTCGGGTGCAGGTACTGGCTGGCGACCTGGGGCAGGGCCTGCAGCTGCTCGATCATCTTGGCTTCGAGGCGCTTGTTCTTGTAGCCGAAGTTCACGGCCGAATACCACATCTGCAGATCGAGGTACTGCGTGCCGTTGTCGTCCAGCATGTAGCTGCCTTCGCAGCCCGTGAAGATCTTGGGCGGGTTCACGTAGTGGACGGTATCGCCGAAGGAGCAGTACTTGGCTTCGTCCGCGAGGAGCTGGGCAGCGTCGATGGTCATGGAGGAAAAAATCCGGAACGAGGAAGGAAGAATGGGCGCGAGTCTGCGCAGCCAACCTTGATCGACTATCGAGCGTTTGTGTGCGATTTGTGCAGATGGTGGAGAACGCGTGGGGAGACGGCGGCCGGCACAGGCGGATCGCGCGCAACCCTTTCTTACAGCATGCCCGGCCGTGGGCCATTAGATTCCGCGCCGAGGAGGGACGACACATGCAGACCACCCGCCGCAGGCTCTTGGTGATGCGAAGCGCATAACTACTGCACAGCACGTCAAGAGAATAGAACGAGGGCGCTCGGAACCGTGCTGCATCAAGCCGCCATATCTTGACTTCCCTGGGCGCAGCGCGTATCGCCTGAACAAGCGTGCATACCTTATGACTGTGCTTTTTTAAAGTTTTTTACCGGATTATTCTTAGGCGCAATGAGCCGAAAATATTCCCGCATCGAAATCCAAAAATACAACACAAACTCATGCCGACGTTCAAACAGCTACAACCTGGCGGCCCGACCAATCGAGATACATTGCCACGGTACTCAAATTAATAAACAAGAGGGATTTTTGTGATAGACATATTGCAAGACGCGCTTTCATCAATCAGCGGCAACTCAAAGAAAAAAGAACCGAATTACCAAACAAAAATTTTCCAGTTACGAGACATCCCCGATGTCATGCGCTCAAGGCTGGGATGGCCTGTGGCTGCCAGCTTGATGGAAAGGTGGTTTAAAGGGGCGCCATTTGCGATGCCAGTAGAAATGAAAGAAAGTCGTGGGATATATCCATTAAAAAAATTGAGTCAGGCTCACCTTGATGAGACCTTGGTCAAAATGTCCTGGGCCCTTCAATTCAGCAGGGTGCGTGCGGCGATGCAACAATTGCAGACGACATGGGCGAGTCCCGCGGGAATCAAGCAGCTGAAAGTGAGAGTGGATCGTGCCTCACCGGCGCATTCCGGCCAGTGCTGGCGCTTCGGCAACCTGGGACTTCCCGCAAAGGAACTGGATGATTCATGCCAAGTAAATTTTCTGCTTTTTGGCAAGATGGGCGACCCAATGGATGATTTCTATGGAGCCATGGGCGAGGCCCAAATAAAAATTGCGGTCTCTGGCATTGTCTCGCCTACGGAAAACAAAAATTTGTCGATTGAAGTTGATGAACTGGGCTTCTATCTGCGGGATTCCTACGATTTCCAGGACGGCAATAATTTTGTTTCCCAACCTTTGGGATGCTGGGGATTTAATGGGGTTGAGTGCAATACATCCTTGCGAGGCAGCATCAACATTGAAGACGAGATTGCGGACATCTCACCCGACACAGCGGTCGAACGAAAATACTTAGTGCAAAATTCAGATTTTCAGAAATGGCGCACAAAAAATCAACACGGCGGAGATTTCATGGTCTTATCCGATGTCCATCGTGTACGCCTGCCATTCCCGCAAAAGTTCAAAATATAACAATGGCAAACAACAAAAAAATGGGGGCAAGGACACTCTGGATGGTCCTTGCCCTTGGGCTGGCAGCTGTAGCTGTCGTTTGGTATGCCAGCAAGCCCGTCTTCAAAGGCTCGGAAACAAGCCCAATGAATGTTTATCGCGTTGAATTCTATGACGCGTCACCCATCCAACGCATCCTGCACTACAAAATGAAGATTCCTTCATTTGTAAGGCTGTACCGCATCCATCCTGAAACCCTATTGGGCGAAAGTGAGGTTGTCGATCTTTGGATGAACGGCACGCTTCATTGGTGGACCGATCCTCCTGCACATGCCGTAGTGGTTGGTAGCAGTGTGGTGTTTGAAAACATACCGGCAGAGTGTCCGGCAGCCACCGGTTGCCCACGCTGACCGGCAACGCGCCCACGCTTTCCTCAAATGCTCTCGCTCCAGTATCTGACCGATGAGACCCACCGACGCCGTCCGTCTCGAAATCGAACCTCCACCGCCACCCCGACGTCAGCCACAAAAACCGCACGGAAGCCGCTACCGCGGCATGGCAATGATGCAAATCGGGCTGAACCTGCGTAGTGCCTCGCTCTGCATCCTGGTGCTGTTCCAGGCAAGCGCTCATGCACAGCCCATGAAGGCAGACTTCCCTGCCAGGTCCATCGGCCCCCTGGGGGCCATCACCCTGCCCCGCGCCGTGGAACCTGCACCCGGCAGCGATGCCGACTGCTCTGGCCGGGTCATCGACGAGCAGCGCGTTCGCTATTTCTGGAACCATGCCGTGGAGGGGCCAGCCTCAGACTTCCAGCGCGACTTCGACCTGGCCGACTGCGCCGCATCGCCCCGCCTGCATCTGCGCAAGGAGGTGCATGCCGTGCTGCACCTGCATGACGCCACGGGGTGGGGGGTCCTGGAGTGGAAAGGCGCCACGCGCTATTTCCGCTGCGCTTCATGCGAAGGGATCCTCGCTCCTGGCTTCGTCGCAGGGGCGGCGAAATGAGGCAGCGGCATGCTGTCCCCCTGCTGCTCGCGCTGATTGCTGTCTCCCAGGCGGCGCCATCGGCGGCCAGTCCGGCAGCAACGGCGCCGGGTGCTGCGACCATGGCGCAGACGCCATTGCAGCGCATCGACATCCTCGGCTCCCATGCCCACGGAACCCAAGGCAGCGATGCCGACTGCTCCGACATGCAGATCGACGCCGCACGGGTACGCCATTTCTGGAACCACGCCATCGAGGGCACGGCGGAGGAATACCGGCGTGGCATCGACCTGGCGGACTGCGAAGCCTCGGCAGAGGTGCATTTCCGGCAGGGCGGCAAGGGAACACTGTCGCTGGATGCGGCCACCGGCTGGGGCGCACTGGAGCAGCGGGGCACCACGCGCTACTTCTACTGCAATGTGTGCGAAGGCATCCTGGGCCGGAATTTCCGCCCCGATGCACCCCGATAGAGCGCGGAGCGCACTCACTACCGCGAAAAGCGCTTCCACCAACTCGGAAACGCGCACGCCGCTTCGCGCCGGATACCCGCCGGCCCTGCCTTCCACTCTCCAATGGGGCACCATGAATCTGCGTACTTCTTCCTGGATGCTGGGGGGCGCCGCCCTGTTGCTGCTCGCGGCGGGACTGGGATTTCTGCAGCCGGGCACGGCCGAGGAATCCTCCGGCACACGCGAGGCCGCCGAAGCCGCCCGTGCGTCCCTGCCCCTGTCCGCGGACCTGCTCCGGGAATACAACCGGGCCGGCCGCCTGGACGGGTTCGTCCGCCATGCGCTCTCGCATCCTCAGGCCGGGGGCGTGTTCTATGCCGTGCAGGCGCTGCGCCGGTGCCATGGCATCGCGGGCACCGAGCCGGGCGCAGCCCGCCCGGCCTCCAGCGAGGCCCGCGCGGCGGCGGAGACCCTGCGCCAGCGGTGCGCGGGCCTGTCGGCAGAGGACACGGGGGACCGGCGCATCGCCCGGCTCGCCGCGGACGGACTGCGCCGCAAGGACCCCTTGCTGGCCATGGCCCTGCGCGCGGGCAAATCCGCCTACCAGGCCCCCGAGCGGCGCCAATCCCTGCTGTCCGACCTGCTGGCGGCCGGCGACCCGCTGCTCGTGCAGGACGTCGCCACGCGCCTCGCGGTCCGCACCGAGGCCGGCACGGGCACGCGTGGCTACCGGTTCGAGGGCGTCTTCCATCCCCAGTCGCAGGACGACGGCGTGGAGCTCGCTTTCTACCTGCTGCCCTGCGGACTGGGGCTGGACTGCACGCAGGCCACCGATTGGGACCTGCTGGCCCGCTGTGCCAACGGGTTCGAATGCGCCGCGAGCCGCCAGGACTATGTGCAGGCCGCGCTGCAGGGCCGCCCCGGTGCCTACGAGCGCACGATGGCGCTGTACCGGCGCATGCTCGACGCGATCCGCGCCGGGCGCATCGACGCGTTCGCCTGAGGCGCGGGCACGGCTTCGCATGTCCGCGGAGTCGTTCGGGCAGCGCATCCCGCGCGCTCCAGGCCGCTGCGAGAGTGCAATTCCCCACATTGCAAGGAACTGCATTCATGGCTATTTCATCGATCTCCTCCTCGCGGCTCCAGGGCGTCCAGGCGCCTGGCGCGCAGGACCCCGCCGGCGCCCAGACCCTGCTCGCGCAGGTGCTGATGGCACTGCTCGAAGGCCTGCTCCAGAAGCTGTCCAAGCATCGCCAGGCGCACTCGCCCCAACCCTCGGAACAGGGCGGCAGCCCGGCCTCGGGCGAAGGCACCCGCAGCGGTGGCAATGGCGGTGGTGGTAGCGGCAGCCCGTCCGGCGCCGCGCCATCGGCAGCACCGGCACCGGCACCGGCCGCCGCTCCCGCCTCCGGCGCCAGCGCAGCGCAACCTGCAGCAACCGGCGATCTCGGATCGAAGAGCGTGGACGAGGCCCAGGCAAAAGTCCACCCCAAATTCCTGCCCGTGCTGCGCGGCGACGAGCAGCAACAGGACGCCAAGGTCCAGACGCAGGCCGACTTCGGCCGTGCGGTGGACCGGACCGCCAAGGAATACGGCCTGGACCCCAGCGTCTTCCGCGCCCAGCTGCAGTCGGAATCGGGTGCCTTCACCCAGGGCTTCCGCAAGGCGATGCAGCACGAGGGCGACCTCGACCGCGCCGGCGACAACAACACCTCGATCGGCCTGGGCCAGATTTCCCGCAAGTTCATGGATGGCCGCGACTGGTCCGCCGACGGCCCCGGCAACAGCCGCGTCGGCGGCCAGAAGGTGCCCTCCGAGCAATACGAGAAGAGCGTGACCGTGCAGCTGCGGATGGCTGCATCCAACATGGCGCAGCGCATTGCGGACCACGGCGGCCTGAAGCAGGGCCTGTCCTACTACGTCTCGGGCGATGCCAACCCCGCCAACCCCAAGGCGCAGGAATACCTCCAGCACATCGACGAGGCGCTGCGTAACCCCGAGGTGATGAACCCGGGCCGCTGAGCCCTAGTCGCCGCGCGCCAGCACGGGTGCGATCGCACGACCCGTGTGGGTGCCCAGGCGCACCACTTCCTCGGGCGTGGCGGCCGCCACGATGCGGCCGCCGTCCTTGCCACCCTCGGGCCCCAGGTCGATGATCCAGTCGGCCTCGGCGATCACGTCGAGGTCGTGCTCGATCACCACCACGCTGTGGCCGCCATCGACCAGGCGGTGCAGCACGCGGATGAGCTTGTGGACGTCGGCCATGTGCAGGCCCACGGTGGGCTCGTCCAGCACGTAGAGGGTGTGCGGCGCCTTCTGCCCGCGCCGCCCGACCTCGTCGCGCACCTTGGTGAGTTCGGTCACCAGCTTGATGCGCTGCGCTTCGCCGCCCGAGAGCGTGGGGCTGGGTTGGCCCAGCGTGAGATAGCCCAGGCCCACGTCCTTGAGCAGCTGCAGCGGATGCGCGATGCTGGGCATGCTGGCGAAGAACTCCACGGCCTCGTCCACCTCCATCTGCAGCACGTCGCCGATGCTCTTGCCGCGCCAGGTCACGGCCAGCGTCTCGGGGTTGAAGCGCGCGCCATGGCAGGCCTCGCAGGGCACCTTCACGTCGGGCAGGAAGCTCATGGCGATGGTGCGGATGCCCTGGCCTTCGCAGACCGGACAGCGGCCCTCGCCGGTGTTGAAGGAGAAGCGCCCGGCCGCATAGCCGCGGGCCTTCGCCTCCAGCGTTTCGGCGAAAAGCTTGCGGATGGTGTCCCAGAAACCGATATAGGTGGCGGGGCAGCTGCGCGGCGTCTTGCCGATGGGGGTCTGGTCCACCTCCAGCACGCGGTCCACCGACTCGAAACCCGCCAGGCCCGTGCAGCCGGCCAGCGGTGGCGCCTTGCCGGCATCCATCGCGTCGCGCCCGGCCTTGGTGGAGCGCTGCTGCACCCAGGCCTGCACGTTGGTCAGCAGCACGTCGCGCGCCAGCGTCGATTTGCCCGAGCCGCTGACGCCGGTGACGGCCACGAGGCGGTGCAGCGGCACGGTGGCCGTCACGTTCTGCAGGTTGTGCAGGCTCGCGCCGTGCACCGTCAACCAGCGGATGGCGGCGCGCTCCCTGGCATCCTCCAGCGCAGCGGCCTGCAGGGCCGCGGCCTGCGCCGCCCGCTTTTTGACGGCGGCGCTCTGGCGGCCCGTGGGTGCATCGGCGGGCTGGGCCAGCGCAACGGTGTCGGCCTCCACCCCGGAGGGCTGCATGCTGCGCCGCGCCTGAAGCGGGTGGCGCATGGCGTGCAGCAGATAGCGGCCGGTCTGCGAATCCTCCGCGGCCTGTATGTCGGCCACGCTGCCCTGCGCCACCAGGCGCCCGCCGCGCTTGCCTGCGCTGGGGCCGATGTCGATGATGTGGTCGGCCCGGCGGATGGTGTCCTCGTCGTGCTCCACCACCACCAGGGTGTTGCCCTTGTCGCCCAGCTTGTGCAGCGCGTTCAGCAGGATCTGGTTGTCGCGCGCATGCAGGCCGATGGTGGGCTCGTCCAGCACGTAGCACACGCCCTGCAGGTTGCTGCCCAGCTGCGCGGCCAGGCGGATGCGCTGCGCCTCGCCGCCCGAGAGCGTGGGCGCTCCCCGGTCCAGCGTGAGGTACGACAGGCCCACTTCTTCCAGGAACTCGAGCCGGCTCCTGATTTCCGGAACCAGGTCGCGGGCGATCTCGGCCTCGCGGCCCGAGAGCTGCAGGCCGTCGATCCACTGCCGCACCTCGGCCACCGACAGGCGCGCCACTTCGGTCACCGGCACGCCGGCGAACAGCACGGCCCGCGCCACCGGGTTGAGGCGTGTGCCCTGGCAGCTGGGGCACGCGGTCTCGGCCACGTCCTCGGCCTCGGGTTCGGCAAAGGTCTGCTCGCGGCCCCGGTCCTTGTCGTCCTGCACCGAATCGTCGAAGACCTTGCGCTGTTCCTTGGTGAGCTTCACGCCCGTGCCCACGCAGTCGGGGCACCAGCCATGCTTGCTGTTGTACGAGAAGAGGCGCGGGTCCAGCTCGGCATAGCTCGTCGCGCACACCGGGCAGGCGCGCTTGGTCGAGAACGCCTGCAGCGTGCCGATGCCGGCGGTGGACTGCCCCGCGGCCATGGCCTCCTTCAGGCCGGCGAGGCCGCTCAGTACGTGGACCACGCCCTTGCCCAGTTCCAGTGCGCGTGCCAGCGCGGCCCGCAATTCGGACTCCTGCGAAGGCGCCACGTCCAGGCTGGCCACGGGCAGCTCGATGGTGTGCTCCTTGAAGCGGTCGATGCGCGGAAAGCCCGTGGTCGGCAGGAAGTTGCCATCCACCCGCAGGTGCGTGTAGCCGCGCGGGCGCGCCCAGTCGGCCAGTTCGGTATAGACGCCCTTGCGGTTGACCACCAGCGGCGCCATCAGCCCGATGTGCTGGCCCTTGAACTGCGTGAGCAACTGCGCGGCGATGCTGTCGGCCGTCTGCGGCTGCACCGGGGCGCCGTCGTGGATGCAGTGCTGCACGCCCAGCTTCACGTACAGCAGGCGCAGGAAGTGCCAGACCTCGGTGGTCGTGCCCACCGTGCTCTTGCGGCCGCCGCGCGACAGGCGCTGCTCGATCGCCACCGTGGGCGGAATGCCATAGACCGCATCCACCTCGGGCCGGCCGGCCGGCTGCACGATGGAACGCGCATAGGCGTTGAGCGACTCCAGGTAGCGGCGCTGCCCTTCGTTGAACAGGATGTCGAAGGCCAGCGTGGACTTGCCCGAGCCCGACACGCCGGTCACCACATTGAACTTGCCGCGCGGAATGTCCACCGACAGGTTCTTCAGGTTGTGCTCCTTGGCGTTCACGATCTCGATGGCGTTCCTGGCCGCCACGCCCTGCTCCGCCTGCGCACCGCGCTGCTCCCTGCGCAGCGCCGCGGCCTTCTCCTGCACTGAATGGCCGCCCTCGCCCAGCGCCAGCTCGTAGTCGCGCAGCGCGGCGCCGGTGTGCGAAGTGGGATGCTGGCGCACGTCCTCCGGCGTTCCTTCGGCCACCACCAACCCGCCGCCGTCCCCGCCCTCGGGGCCCAGGTCGATCAGCCAGTCGCTGGCGCGGATCACGTCCAGGTTGTGCTCGATCACGATCAGCGAATGCCCGGCATCGAGCAGCTTGCGCAGCGCGCGCATGAGCTTGGCGATGTCGTCGAAGTGCAGGCCCGTGGTGGGTTCGTCGAAGAGGAACAGCGTGCCCTTCTTCGCCAGCGGCTGGCGGCTGCTGCTGGCGCTCCTGGCGGCTTCGGCCAGGAAGCCCGCGAGCTTGAGCCGCTGCGCCTCGCCGCCCGAGAGCGTGGGCACGGGCTGGCCGAGCTTCACGTATTCCAGCCCCACATCGACGATGGGCTGCAGTGCGCGGATCACGTCGCGGTCCTGGGCGAAGGCCTGGGCGGCCTCGCTCACGGTGAGTGCCAGCACGTCGGCCACGTTGACCGCGCGGCCACCGCGCTCGATCGTCACCTCCAGTATCTCCGGCC
This sequence comes from Paracidovorax avenae, assembly GCA_003029925.1. Classification (GTDB taxonomy): domain Bacteria; phylum Pseudomonadota; class Gammaproteobacteria; order Burkholderiales; family Burkholderiaceae_C; genus Paracidovorax; species Paracidovorax avenae_A. Next base: position 4,890,069 of record CP028296.1, read on the forward strand.
GGTAGCGCTTGCCGTCGCAATCGGGGCAGCGCAGATACACGTCGGAGAGGAACTGCATTTCCACATGCTCGAAGCCCGAGCCGCCGCATGTCGGGCAGCGCCCGTCGCCCGAGTTGAAGCTGAACTTGGCGGCCGTGTAGCCGCGCTGGCGCGACAGCGGCGCCACCGCGAACAGCTCGCGGATGGCATCCCACGCACCGACATAGCTCACGGGGTTGGAGCGCGCCGTCTTGCCGATGGGCGACTGGTCCACGAACACCACGTCGCCCAGTTGCTCGGCGCCCAGCAGCCGGTCATGCATGCCGGGCGACTCGGTCGCCTTGCCGAAGTGCCGCAGCAGCGCCGGCGCGAGCACGTCCTGGATCAGGGTCGATTTACCCGATCCCGACACGCCGGTGACGGTGACCAGCCGCTGCAGCGGAAACTCCACCGATACGTCCCGCAGGTTGTGCTCGCGCGCGCCCTCCAGGATCAGGCGCGGCGTGGACTCCGCCACCATGCGCTTCACGCCTGCGCCGATCTGCCGGCGCCCGCCCAGGTACACGCCCGTCAGCGTATCGGCGCGGCGCAGGTCGGCCGTGGTGCCGTCGAACACGATCTGCCCGCCGCGCTCGCCCGGGCCGGGGCCCATGTCGATCATGCGGTCGGCCGCCAGCATCACGGCCGGGTCGTGCTCCACCACCACCAGCGTATTGCCCGCATCGCGCAGGCGCAGCATCGCCTCGGTGATGCGGTGCATGTCGCGCGGGTGCAGGCCGATGCTGGGCTCGTCCAGCACGAACAGCGTGTTCACCAGCGAGGTGCCCAGCGCCGTGGTCAGGTTGATGCGCTGCACCTCGCCGCCCGAAAGCGTGCGGCTCTGGCGGTCCAGCGTGAGGTAGCCGATGCCCACGTCGCACAGGTACTTCAGGCGCGTGGTGATTTCCTCGTGCAGCAGCTTCAGGGCCTGCGCATCGCCCCCGGCGCCGGCATCGCCTTCCGGCAGCGCCATGCGCGCGAAGAAGCGGCGCAGCCGCTCGATGGGCAGCAGCATCAGGTCGTGCAGCGTGAGGCCGGGCAGCGCCTCCAGCTGGGCGCGGCTCCAGGCCACGCCCAGCGGCATGAAGCGCCGGGACGGCTCGAGCACCGCATCGGCATCGTCCTTGCTGCCCACCCGCCACAGCAGGCTCTCGGTCTTCAGGCGTGCGCCGCCGCAGGTCGGGCACGGCGTGTAGCTGCGGTACTTGGACAGCAGCACCCGGATGTGCATCTTGTAGGCCTTGCTCTCCAGGTACTCGAAGAAACGCCGGATGCCATACCACTGCTTGTTCCAGTTGCCGTCCTTGTAGCCCGGCGTGCCGTCGATCACCCAGCGCTTCTGCTCTTCCGTAAGCTTGTACCAGGGCGTGTCGCGCGGGATGCCCGCGGCCTCCGCGTGGCGCATGAGATCGTCCTGCGCCTCCTTCCAGGCCGGCGTCTGGATGGTCTTGATCGCGCCGGCGCGCAGCGTCAGCCGGTCGTTGGGAATCACCAGGCCGTAGTCCACGCCGATCACGCGCCCGAAGCCGCGGCAGGCCTCGCAGGCGCCCACGGCGGAATTGAACGAGAACATCGACGGGATGGGCTCGGCATAGCGCAGGTCGCTGTCCGGGCAGTGCAGCCCGGTGGAGAAGCGCCAAATCTCCCAGGCCCCCACGCTTCCCGCTGCGCGTGGTGCGCTGCCCCCCAAGGGGGCTGATCCGCCTTGGGACGGCCCAGCGGCGGATCCGGGCTCGCCCTCGTCCACCAGCCGATAGACGTTCAGTCGCCCGGCGCCGCGCTTGATCGCCATCTCGATGGCCTCGACCACGCGGGCGCGCTCTGCATTGCCCAGGCGGAAGCGGTCAGCCACCACATCGAGGACTTTTCGCGGTCCGGTGGGCGTGCCGATCTCGCGCTCGGCCTGCACCTTCGTGAACCCGCTGGCGGACAACCACTGCTCCACCTGCTCGGCGGAGGTATCCGCCGGCAGCTCGACGGGGAACGTCAGCACCACGCGCGGATCGCCCGCCTCCGCGCAGCGGTGCTGCAGCTCGGCATAGATGGTGTCCGGCGTGTCGTGGCGCACCGGCTGCGCCGTCTGCCGGTCGAACAACTGGGCCGCGCGCGCGAACAGCAGCTTCAGGTGGTCATTGATCTCCGTCATCGTGCCCACGGTCGAGCGGGACGAGCGCACCGGATTGGTCTGGTCGATGGCGATGGCCGGGGGCACGCCCTCCACCTTGTCCACGGCCGGCTTGTCCATCCGGTCGAGGAACTGGCGCGCGTAGGCGCTGAAGGTTTCCACGTAGCGGCGCTGGCCTTCCGCATAGAGCGTGTCGAACACCAGGCTGGACTTGCCCGAGCCGCTGGGGCCGGTCACCACGGTAAGTTCGCCCGTGCGGATGTCCACATCCAGGTTCTTCAGATTGTGCTGGCGCGCGCCATGGATGCGAATCAGGCCCTGGGTCATCGGGAGGATCTTTCGGAGGGGAGGCGGGCCATTCTAGGAAAGGAACATGGCTGGCCGGAGTCGGAGAGTGGCTTATCCATATGGGGCGGTTACCGCCATTGACAACCGCTCCCGCAGGGCAAACCCCTGCGCCCAGGGTTGTCACCTCTTGTCACCATGGCAGCGTTCGGGCATCTTCCGCGGACGTTTTGCACCGCAGCAACGGGCACCGCTGCCGGCCCCCGAACAATCCACCCCTTATCCGGAGATTCCACCATCATGGCCCATTCCTGGCAGACCACCGGCGCCGCCCTGGCCCTCGCGGCCGCTTCCCTGTTCTCTCCGGCGGCCTGGAGCCAGCTGCTGGTGGGACAGACAGCCGGCTTCACCGGGCCCGTCTCGTCGGGCGTGCAGGAAACCACCGAGGGCGCGAAGCTCTACATTGACGCGGTGAACGCCCGGGGCGGCGTGAACGGGCAGAAGATCGAACTCATCTCGCTCGACGACAAGTTCGACCCTGCCCAGACGCTCGTCAACGCGCGCAAGCTCATCGAGGAGCAGAACGTGCTCGCGATGTTCCTCACGCGCGGCACGCCGCACACGGAAGCCATCATCCCCCTGCTCGACAAGTTCGATGTGCCCCTCGTGGCCCCCTCCACGGGCGCGATGGTGCTCCACCGCCCCGTGCGCCGCCACATCTTCAACGTGCGCGCGCCCTACCAGCGCGAGGCCGAGAAAGCCATCACCCACCTGGCTTCGATGGGCATCTCGCGGATCGCGGTGGTCATCACCGACGACAGTTTCGGCGCCGACGGACTGGCGGGCGCGCTCAAGGGCTTCGAGGCCGCGAAGCTCAAGCCCGTGCTGCAGGAGCGCTTCGACCGGACCAAGCCCGATTTCTCCGCCATCGCGCCCAAGCTCGTGCAGGCGCAGGCCCAGGCCGTGCTCATGGTCGCGTCGGGAGCCGCGACGGCCGAAGGCTATGCGGCCTTCCGGGCGGCCGGTTCGGGCGCGCAGCTCGTCACGCTCTCCAACAACGCATCGTCCGGGTTCGCCAAGAGCCTGGGTGCGAATGCACGCGGCGTCATCGTCACGCAGGTGTTCCCGAACGAACGGGCGACGAACTACACGCTCGTGCGCGAGGCGCACGACCTGGCGAAGGCGCACGGCAAGGAAGTGAGCCCCGCCATGCTCGAGGGCCTGGCCGCCGCCAAGGTGCTGGTGGAGGGACTGCGCCGCGCGGGCACCAAGCCCACGCGCGAACGCCTGCAGGCGGCGCTGGAAGGCATCCAGAAATTCGACATCGGCGGCCTGGAGGTCAACTTCAGCCCCGAAGACCATACGGGCCTGGATTTTGCCGACCTGTCCATCATCGGCACCGACGGCAAGTTCCGCCGCTGATCCCCACGCAGGCCCCCCCCCCGGACGTGCCGGACGCGGCCTTATGGAGCGCGGCTGGCAGCGGACGCCGCCGATGCCGGGGCCGCAGCAGGCGCGGCAGTGTCCGGAGCGTGCACGGCATCCGCGCCATGCTTTTCCCCGCTCATGTCCACCTTGTCCCCGGCTTTCATGATGACGAACAACGACAGGGCGGCGAACAGGACGAAGCCCACGATGATTTTCCACATGCTTTTTGTCTCCTGATGGAACGAAAAAAAGCCCCACGCCCTTGCGGGAGTGAGGCTTCATGCTGGATCACCCGATGCCGGAGGCCCATGCGAGCCCCGGCAGGTGCGGCGATCAGAAGTTGTGGCGAACGCCCAGGCCGAACGTGCGGGGATCCGCACCCGTGGCCAGCGTGTTCGTGCCGTTCACGAAGCCATAGGCGTAGTTGGCGGCGGACTTGTTCTTGACGTACGTGTAGGCAGCGTACACCTTGGTGCGCTTGCTCAGGTTGTAGTTGTAGCCCAGGATCAGCTGCTGAGCGCCGGAGTCAGCCACGTTGTTCCACTTGCTGGCCCAGATGTAGTTGGCCACCACTTCCGAAGCGCCGAAGGCGTACTGGGCAGCGATGCCCACCGAGTTGCGGGTGCCCACCAGCTCGTAGTCGTTGCGCTGGTAGTAGGCGCCGAGCTGCACGGGGCCCATCGTGTAGTGGCCGCGCAGACCGGCGTCCCAGTTGTCGCCCAGCTTGGCATAGCCGGCACCGAAGGCCAGGTTGCCGCCTTCCCAGTTGGCAGCGACGTCGTAGCCGTTCTTGGTGCCCACGTTCACGCCGAAGGGGTTCGTGCGAGCGGCACGCTCGTGCATGCTGACAGTGGCTTCGGCCCAGAAACCGCCCAGCATGGGGGTACGGTAGGCGACCTTGTTGGATTGCCCGAAAGCCACCGAGGTGTACAGCTGGTTGGAGAAGTTGCCCGTGTCGTGGTTGGGCTGGTCCTGAACGCCATAGTCGGCGATGGCGTAGTAGGACTCAGGCGTCCAGGTGCCGAGGCGGACCATGCCGAAACCGCCCGACAGGTTCACTTCGCTCTGGCGGCCGAAGAACTGCTGTGCAGCTGCGCCGGTGGAGCTGTCGAAACCGCTTTCCAGCTGGAAGCCAGCCTTCAGGCCACCGCCCAGGTCTTCCACGCCCTTGAAACCGAAGCGGGACGCGTTGTTGTTCACACCGGACTGCGACAGATCACCCACCTTGGAATGTTCGACGCTGGTGTTGACGCGGCCGTACAGCGTCACGCTGCTTTGCGCAAATGCGGCGGTGCTGCCCAGAAGGGCCAAGGCGGCGAGAGCCAGACGATGGGTCTTTTGCATGTGATGTCCTCGGATACTTGTTCGGAAGGTGGAAGTAGGCACCGCGCAGGCTTGTGGCAACAAAATGCAAGTGCAGCTACCACTCAAATTCTAGATGTAACAACCTCTTTAGCATGGTTGAAAGTCGTCTTGATAACGAAGCTGACGCTTAACTGCCACACTTTGGCGCTTTTTCCCCACACTTGGCGGACTTCCGGGCGCAAATCACGGGGTTTTCATACAGCGAGGCCCGTTCACCAGAAGTTGTGTGACTTGCGCCTGAGCCAAAAACACAGGATCTGAGCCGGGTAACCGTTCAAACCACGTAAATAGACGGCCCCGAATGCCTCCAGACCCCGCAATGAGGACGTAAGGCTTGGTGTTGCACAGGCTGGAACGCCTGGGGCTGCGCTCAGAAGTTGTGGCGGACGCCGACACCGAAGCTGCGCGGGTCCCCACCGAGAAACTGAACGACAGGGCCGCCGACAGTCACGCTACCAGCGGAATAGCCGTAAGTGGCCGCCGCCTTGTTCTTGATGACGGTGTAAGCCGCATACACCTTGGTGCGCTTGCTCAGGTGGTAGTTGTAGCCGAGGATCAATTGCTGCGCGCCGGAATCCGCCGTGTTGCTCCACTTGCCGGCCCAGATGTAATTGGCCACCACCTCGGACGCTCCAAAAGCGTACTGGGCCGCCAGGCCTGCCGAATTGCGCGTTCCCAGAACCTCATAGTCATTGCGCTGGTAGTAGCCCGCGACCTGGATGGCGCCCATGGTGTAGTGGCCACGCAGGCCCGCATCCCAGTTGCTGCCCAGCTTGGCATACCCGGCACCGAACGCCAGCGGACCGCGCTCCCAGTTGGCGGCCAGGTCATAGACATACTTGTCGCCCGCGGGCAGGCCGGAGGGGGCGGTCTGCGCCACGTTTTCATGGGCGCTCACACTCGCCTCGCCCCAGAAGCCGCCGAATTCGGGTGTGCGGTAGCCGATCTTGTTGGCATGGCCAAAGGCGACCGACTGGTACAGCCGGTTGGAGAAACTACCGGTGTCGTGGTTGGGCTGGTCCTGCACGCCATAGTCCGCCACGGCGTAATACGACTCGGGAATCCAGTTGCCCAAGCGGATCTTTCCGAAGCTGCCCGACAGATTCACTTCGCTCTGACGGCCGAAAAAGGTTTGTGCCGCTTGGCCGGTGGAACTGTCGAAACCGCTTTCCAGCTGGAATCCGGCTTTCAGGCCGCCACCCAGATCCTCCACCCCCTTGAGTCCGAAGCGGGATGCGTTGTCGTTCACGCCGGTCCAGTGCTGACCGAACAGACTGGTGCGTTCGATGCTGGTGTTGATCCGGCCATACAACGTCACGCTGCTCTGCGCGAAGGCGGCGGAACTGCCGAGAAGAGCAATGGTGGCGAAGGAAAGCAAACGCGTGTTCTGCATGGGACTCCCTGGAATATGTGGTGGAGAAATTGGCCGCCGGTATTATTGCCATCACTGCTGCACATACCGCGTCACCGTGCGCAACGGCGCACACCCCACCTCGACACCCGGCCTTCTCCACCGCAAAAAAGCGGGGCGCGGCACAACATGCGCCGCGCCCCCACCGAGAGACACTGCCGTCAGTCGCCCGCGTAGATGTCCACGTCCTTGGTTTCGCGGATGAACAGCGTGCCGATGATGGCCGTGATGCCCGCGATGATGATGGGGTACCAGAGGCCGTTGTACATGTTGCCCGTCTGCGCCACGATGGCGAACGACATGGTGGGCAGCAGGCCGCCGAACCAGCCGTTGCCGATGTGGTACGGCAGGCTCATCGAGGTGTAGCGGATGCGCGTCGGGAACATCTCCACCAGCATCGCCGCGATGGGGCCATACACCATGGTCACCAGCAGCACCAGGTAGGTCAGGATGACGACCATCATCACCTTGTTCATCTTGGCGGGGTCGGCCTTGGCGGGATAGCCGTCGGCCTTCAGCGTTTCGGCCACGGCCTTCTTGAAGGCGGCGTCCTTGGCCTTGGCTTCCTCGGCAGACAGGCCGCGGGCGGCGTAGCTCGGGATCGTGGTCTGGCCGATCTTGATCACCGCGGGCGTGCCGGCCGGCGCGGCCTCGTTGTCGTAGCTCACCGAGCTGGCGGCCAGCACCTGCTTGGCGACGTCGCAGGAGCTGGTGAACTTGGCCGTGCCGGTCGGGTTGAACTGGAACGAGCACTCGGCCGGGTCGGCCACGATCACCACCTTGTTCTTCGCCTGCGCGGCGGCCAGGTCGGGGTTGGCGGCTTCGGTCAGCGCCTTGAAGACGGGGAAATACGTCAGCACGGCCAGAACGCAGCCCAGCATGATGATGGGCTTGCGGCCGATCCTGTCGGAGAGCGATCCGAAGACGACGAAGAACGGCGTGCCGATCAGCAGGGCGGCAGCGATCATCAGGTTGGCCGTGACGGCGTCCACCTTGAGCTGCTGCGTGAGGAAGAAGAGCGCATAGAACTGGCCCGTGTACCAGACCACCGCCTGGCCGGCGGTGAGGCCGATCAGCGCCAGGATCACGATCTTCAGGTTCTTCCACTGGCCGAACGATTCGCGCAGTGGCGCCTTGGAGGTCTTGCCCTCGGCCTTCATGCGCTGGAAGGCGGGAGACTCCGACAGCGAGAGCCGGATCCACAGCGACACGCCCAGCAGCAGGATGGAAACGAGGAACGGGATGCGCCAGCCCCAGTCGGTGAAGGCCTGCTCGCCCATGGCGGTGCGGGTTCCCAGGATCACCAGCAGCGACAGGAACAGGCCCATCGTGGCGGTGGTCTGGATCCACGAGGTATAGGCGCCGCGCTTGCCCTGCGGCGCATGCTCGGCCACGTAGGTCGCCGCGCCGCCGTACTCGCCGCCCAGGGCCAGGCCCTGCAGCATGCGCAGCACGATCAGGATGACCGGGGCGGCCACGCCGATGCTGGCATAGGTCGGCAGGACACCCACGATGAAGGTGGACAGGCCCATGATCAGGATGGTGACCAGGAAGGTGTACTTGCGCCCGATCATGTCGCCCAGCCGCCCGAACACCAGCGCACCGAAGGGCCGCACGATGAAGCCGGCAGCGAAGGCCAGCAGCGCGAAGATGAACGCGGAGCCCGCGTCCAGCCCGCTGAAGAACTGCTTGGCGATGATGGCGGCGAGCGAACCGTACAGGTAGAAGTCATACCATTCGAAAACGGTGCCCAGCGACGAGGCCAGGATGACTTTTCTTTCTTCCGGCGTCATCGGCCGGTGAGCGACATTGGTAGCCATGGTGCTTGTCTCCATGAGGTGATCGGTGCGACTGCTCCGCGCGCCCCCTCCAGGACACCGCGTGCAACCTGGGTCGCACTATCGAGCCGCCATCTGACCGAAGTCTGACAAGCACGGCACCTCCGGGGAAAACCCTTCCCCGGGACAAACCCGCATGCAGGGAGAGCAGCCGCTACTTCAACCCGGAAGGGAGTTCCGCCACCGCGTCCCAGCGCGGTCCCTCGAACCACGGGTCGCCCTCCATGCGGGCGCGCAGCATGGGCAGGCTGTCCAGCCCCCAGAAGAGCTGGCCGTCCACCACGAAGGCGGGCACGCCGAACACGCCCTGCGCGGCAGCCGCGTCGGTGTTCGCGCGCAGCAGCGCCTTGGCTCGCGCGCCCGGCTCTTCGCCCGGCGCCTCCGCGCGCCGTTGCGGCGAGAGCACCTGGGCCAGGTCCTCCAGCCGCCCAGGATCCAGCGCATCGGCACCGCCGAGCCACACATGGCGCAGCACGGTGCCGGCCACGAAGCGGTTGATGGCCCCGTCTTCGCTGCAGGCCAGGGACTGGCGCAGCAGGGGCAGGGGATTGAAGGGATGCCGCGCCGGCATGTCCAGCCCCGTTCCCAGCGCATGGCCCAGCCACTCGGCATGGCGGTAGGTCCAGGCACGCTTGGGTGCGATGCCCGCGGGGCCGGGGTTGCCGTGCTGCTGCAGCAGCGCTCCGAGCAGCACGGGCCGGTACTCGACCGAATGGCTCAGGCCCTCGAGCACCTGGGGCAGGCGCTCGAACGCCAGCCACGCGTACGGCGAAACGAAATCCAGGTAGAAGACGATGTGCTTCATGGCGAAGTCCTTTCCATGGCGATGCCGGAAAGCGGCGCGGGAACCGCCAGGCCTGCGCGGCGCAGCAGGGCCGACCAGACCGCGCGGCGCGCGTCGGGGCTCGCGACGGACCAGTCCCGGATGTCGTCCAGGGTGCGGAAACACCCTTCGCAATGGCTGCCGCGGGCACTCATGCGGCACACGCCGATGCAGGGCGAGGGAGGCGCCTGCGTGCTGCCGGGAGCGAAACTGCCCTCGGCGGCGGCCTGTGCCGCGCGTTCTGCGAGCGCCTGGACGGGATTCATGCGGCGGGCGGCTGGACCACGTCCACGACCGGCGCGCCGGTCAGCGCCTCCAGGTCCTGCGGACGCAGGGGGAACACGCCGTGCGGATGGCCCGCGGCCGCCCAGATCTCGTCGAATCGGAACAGCTCGCGGTCGATCAGCGTCACCGGCGGCGTGGCGTGGGCCACGGGCGAGACGCCGCCGATCGAAAATCCGGTGCGCGCCTTCACGAACTCCGCATCGGCGCGGCCCACCTTTCCCACGAGTGCTTCCACTTTCTTCTCGTCCACCCGCCGGTCGCCCGAGGTGACCACCAGCACGGCCACGTCGTCGCTCTTGCGGCGGAAGATGATGCTCTTGGCGATCTGGCCGACGGCGATGCCCAGGGCATCGGCGGCCTCCTGCGCGGTGCGCGCCGAGTTGTCCAGCATGCGAGGGCCCTGCGCATGGCCCTTGGCCTGCAGTGCGGCGGCCACGCGCTGCACGCCGTCGGGAAGGGATTGAAGTTCAGCACCGCACATGCGCGAGACCTCCTGCAAAAATGGTGGAATGGACGAAGCGCCGGATTGTGCCGCGCCCCGCCCTGCGGCGCATCAACCCACGCGCTTGTTCAAGAGCGCCGTGGCCGCGCGCGAATTCGGCTTGCGGCCGAGGAAGTCACTGATGTAGGCCCCAGCATCGACCAGCGCATCCAGGTCGATGCCCGTCTCGATACCCATGCCGTGCAGCATGTACACCACGTCCTCGGTGGCCACGTTGCCCGTGGCGCCCTTCGCATAGGGGCAGCCGCCCAGGCCGGCCACCGAGGTGTCGAACTGCCAGATGCCCATCTCCAGCGCGGCCAGGGTGTTGGCGAGCGCCTGCCCGTAGGTATCGTGGAAGTGCCCGGAGACGTCATCCACGGCATAGTGCGCGAGCGTCGCCTCGATGGCGCGCTGCACCTTGCGCGGAGTGCCCACGCCGATGGTGTCGGCCACGCCGATGTGCTGCACGCCGATGCCCTTCATGAGCCCGGCCAGGTAGCCCACGCGCTCCGGCGCCACCTCGCCCTCGTAGGGGCAGCCTACGGTGCAGCTCATCGCCCCTCGCACATGGATGCCGGCGGCGCGCGCGGCCTCCACCACCGGCGCGAAGCGCTCGATGCTCTCGGCGATGCTGCAGTTGATGTTCTTCTGGCTGAACGCCTCGCTGGCGGAGCCGAACACCACGATCTCGTCGGGCCGGTCCAGCACGGCTGCCTCGTAGCCCTTGAGGTTGGGCGTCAGCACCGAATAGCGGACGCCCGGGCGCCGCTCGATGCCGGCCATCACCTCATGGTTGTCCGCCATCTGCGGCACCCACTTGGGGCTCACGTAGCTCGTGACCTCGATCTCGGTCAGCCCGGCCGCCTGCAGCCGGTGGACGAGGCCGATCTTGACACTGGCCGGCACGGGAGATTTCTCGTTCTGCAGCCCGTCGCGCGGGCCGACGTCCACGATCTTGGCGCGGGTGGGAAGGGATGGCATGGGAGGATTCCTGAAACGGGTTCGCGGGATTCGGGCGGTCTCAATAGCCCCTCGATGGATCGACCTCGCCGCGCACCGAGGCAGCCCCCTGGCGGAGGGCATCGATCTTGCGCGCGATCTGGGCGATGCTCTCCGCGCGCAGCGTGCGTGCCGAGGTGTGGGGCGTGACGGTGACGCGTGGATGACTCCAGAACGGATGGTCCGCCGGCAGCGGTTCGGTGCGGAAGACGTCCAGCGTGGCACCCGCGAGATGGCCGCTGTCCAGCAGGGGCAGCAGGTCCTCCTCCACGAGGTGCGCTCCCCGCGCCACGTTGATCACATAGCCGCCCGGCAGCAGGCGCGAAAGCGTCTCGCGGCGCAGGATGCCGGTCGTGTCGGGTGTGAGGGCCAGCAGGTTCACCAGCACGCGGCTCGCCGCCAGGAAATCCTGCAGGCCTTCGGCCCCATGGAAGGTGCGCACGCCTTCGACCGCCTTGGGCGAGCGGCTCCAGCCCTGCACGGGAAACTCGAAATGCGCCAGGGCACGCGCCACGCGCTCGCCCAGCACGCCCAGCCCCATGACGCCCACCGGGAAATCCTGCCGCAGCCGCGGCTTGCGGAAAGCCCAGCGGCCTTCACGCTCCGCAGCCTCGTAGGCATCGAATTCGCGGAAATGGCGGATGACGGCATGGCAGACGTATTCCGCCATCTGCACGGCCATGCCCGCGTCGTCGAGCCGCACGATGCGGCAGCCTTCGGGTACGCGCAGCTTCAGCAGCGCATCCACGCCCGCGCCGATGTTGAACAGCGCCCGCAGCCGGGGCTGCTCGTCCAGGAACTGCTGGGGCGGCGCCCACACCACCGCGTAGTCGGCCTCGGGAGCGCCGGGCTCCCAGACCGTGATGCGGGCATCGGGCAGGGCAGAGCGCAGGCCTTCCAGCCAGGGCGCGGGCGGCGTATCGGTACAGCAAAACAGGATGTCGGTCATTCCCCGGAGCCTATCGCAGAGGGCATGGTCCGCGCTGTCACGCAGGCTTTCGGCGCGCCGTCATGCCGCCGCGGCCAGGCGCAGCAGCTCGGCCCCCTCGGTCACCTGGTCGCCGGGCGCATAGAGCAACTCTTCCACCATGCCGTCGGCGGGCGCGGCGATCGTGTGCTCCATCTTCATCGCCTCCATCACGGCCAGGGCCTGGCCCTTGGCCACGCGGTCACCCGCGCGCACGGCGAAGGACACCACCTTGCCGGGCATCGGGGCGGTGAGGCGGCCGCCTTCGGCCTGCGCCTCCCCCGCATGGGCCAGCCGGTCGATGGCCGTGAGTTGCGCAGCGCCCCGCGGCATGAAGACGTGGCGCGCCTCCCCTCGGGCATGCACCGTGGCCCGCGTGCGCTCGCCGGCGAAAGACAGGTCGATGGCCTCGTCCTTCCCTTCCGCGCCGCCGGCACGCCCGAAGCCGAGCGGCCCCTCGGCCAGCACGGCGCCGCCAGCTTCCACGCGGAGCAGGGGCGCCTCGCCGGGCCGGTAAGTGAGCGTCGCGGAGGCCGGCTGCCCGGTGCACTCCACCTCGAAGCGCCGGTGGCTCTCCCCCCATCCCTGCCAGCCGTCCCGGCGTCCGAACGGGTCGCCCGGCTGCTCGGCAGCCTGCTCGGCCAGCAGCGCATGGGCCACGGTCGCGGCCAGCGCCAGCGGCAGCGGCACCGGCGACTGGTGGAAGAGCACCGCCTGCTCGCGCTGGATGAGCGCGGTATCCAGGCGGGCCTGCGAGAAGGACTCGGTGCGCAGCACATGCCGCAGGAACTGCACGTTCGTCGCCAGCCCCACGATGTGCATGCGCGACAGGGCCTCGTCCAGCCGCGCCAGCGCCTGCTCGCGCGTGTCGCCGTGCACGATGAGCTTGGCGATCATCGAGTCGTAGAACGGGCTGATCGCGTCGCCCTCTCGCACGCCGGCATCGATGCGCACCATGCCGCGCTCGAAATGCGTGCAAGGGCCATGGCGATAGATGGCCAGGCGCCCCGTGGCGGGCAGGAACTGGTTGTCCGGGTTCTCGGCGCAGATGCGCGCCTCGATCGCATGGCCGGAAATGCGCAGTTGCTCCTGCGCCAGCGGCAGCGGCTCGCCCGCGGCCACCCGCAATTGCCACTCCACGAGATCCTGGCCGGTGATCGCCTCCGTCACTGGATGCTCCACCTGCAGGCGCGTGTTCATTTCCATGAAGAAGAAATCCATCGCGCCGCCCTCGCGCTGCTCGACGATGAACTCCACCGTGCCGGCGCCCACATAGCCCACGGCCCGCGAGGCGGCGACGGCGGCCTGCCCCATGCGTGCCCGCATCTCCTCGGTCATGCCTGGCGCGGGCGCCTCTTCCAGCACCTTCTGGTGGCGGCGCTGCACGGAACAGTCGCGCTCGAAGAGATACACACAACCGCCGTGCGTGTCGCCGAACACCTGGATCTCGACATGGCGCGGGCGCTGCACATACTTCTCGATCAGCACCGCGTCATCGCCGAAGCTGTTGATCGCTTCGCGCTTGCACGACTCCAGCGCCGCCGCGAAATCGGTGGCCTTCTCCACGGCGCGCATGCCCTTGCCGCCGCCGCCTGCGCTCGCCTTGATGAGCACCGGGTAGCCGATGCGGTCGGCCTCGCGCTGCAGCAGCGCCGGATCCTGGTCGGCACCGTGGTAGCCCGGCACCAGCGGCACGCCGGCCTTTTCCATCAACTGCTTGGATTCGGCCTTGAGCCCCATCGCCTGGATGGCGGACGGCGGCGGGCCGATGAAGACGAGGCCGGCATCCTGGCAGGCCTGCGCGAACTCCTCGTTCTCCGACAGGAACCCGTAGCCCGGATGGATGGCCTGCGCGCCGGTGCGCCGCGCCGCCTCGAGGATGCGCTCCCAGCGCAGGTAGCTCTCCTGCGGGGCACTGCCGCCGATGTGGACGGCCTCGTCGCAGGCCGCCACGTGCCGGGCGGACGCATCGGCATCGGAATACACGGCCACGGTCTTCACGCCCATGCGGCGTGCGGTGGCAGCCACCCGACAGGCAATTTCTCCGCGGTTGGCGATCAGGATTTTTTCAAACATCTTTGCGTCTCACTCCAAAATCAGGCCGCCGCACTCATCTCGTGGCCGGGGCCGCAGGCCGGGAAAAGAAAACAGAGAGCCGCCGCAGCACGGCGCGCAGGAACTTCAGCAGCACCACCAGCACCAGCACCGACAGCGCCACCATGCAGGCCAGCGCGATACCGAAGGCCACCGGATGCTGCGTGGCCAGCCAGACCACCACCACGACCAGGCCGTCCTCGAAAAACGACAGCAGCCAGTTGGACACGGGCTCCGGCGAGGTGTTGGCGGCGGCCCGCGCGGTCATCTTGGTGGCCAGCGCCGTGGCGGACAGCGAGCCGCCCAGCAGGCCGGCCGCCAGCGCCATGCCCCCGTTGTCCGGGCCGAACACGCCGGCGGCCAGCAGGGCGCCCGCGGGCACGCGGATCACGGTATGCACGGCATCCCACAGGCTGTCGAACCAGGGCACCTTGTCGGCAACGAATTCCACGCACAGCAGCAGCCCGCTCACCAGGAGCACGGCCGGGTGCTGCAGGATGCGAAGCCCCTCCGGCAACGCCAGCCAGCCGGCCGCGCCCATGCCCCCGACCAGGAAGACCACCGCATAGAGCCGGAAGCCGCTGGCCCAGCCGAGCCCCGCGGCCAGCGCCAGCAGGCCCGGCATGTCCAGCGCGCCCGTGGCATGCCGCGCCTGCTCCGCCACGGCCTGGGCCGTGCCCGCATCCACGTGCAGTCCGGCGGCGTGCAGCCACTGGACGATGTGCAGCCAGAGGGCATCCATGGCGGCGGGCCCGGAGGGGCGTCCTCAGTCGCGTGCCGGCAGCCACGCCGGCTTGCGCTTCTGCAGGAAAGCCTGCACGCCATCGCGCCCCTCGCCGCTCGCCCGGATGTCCGCGATGGCCTCCACCGTCGAGGCGATGAGCGCGTCGTCGATGGGCCGCCCGGCGATGTCCCGCACCAGGCGCTTGCCTGCGGCCACCGCCTGCGGCCCGGCCGCGGCGATCGCCTGCACGATGGCGTCGAGCTTTTCGTCGAGCTGCTCGAAATCCACCACTTCATGCACCAGTCCCACGCGCAGCGCCTCCAGCGCGCTGAAGCGCTCGCCGGTCACGACATAGCGGCGGGCCGCGCGCTCGCCCATGGCCTGCACCACATAGGGCCCGATGGTCGCAGGAATCAGCCCCAGCCGCACCTCGCTCAGGCAGAACGCAGCCGTGTCCACCGCCACCGCCACGTCGCAGGTGGCCACCAGCCCCACGCCGCCCGCATACACATCGCCCTGGATGCGCGCGATGGTCGGCTTGGGGCAATCGTTCAGCGTGCGCAGCATCGCCGCCAGCCGGCCCGCGTCCGCGACGTTCTCCGCGCGCGAATAGTCGGCCATGCGGCGCATCCAGTTCAGGTCCGCGCCCGCGCAGAAGGCGGGGCCTTCTGCGGCGAGCACGATGGCGCGCACATTCTCCTGCCGGCCCAGCGTCTCGAACGCGCGGGTCAGCTCGGCGATGACCTCGTCGCTGAACGCATTGCGCACCTCCGGCCGCGCGAGGGTGACGCGCGCGATCGCTCCGGCCTGGCCGACGTGCAGATGTCGGTATTCGGTGGTCGTCATGGTGGATTCCTCCTTGTGCTGTCAGGATGGTCGGGCCCGTGGGGCCCTCACATGCGGAAAATGCCGAACTTCGTGTCCTCGACGGGCGCATTGCGTGCGGCAGCCAGGCCCAGCGCCAGCACGCGGCGCGTGTCCGCGGGGTCGATCACCCCGTCGTCCCACAGGCGCGCCGTGGCGTAGTAGGGGTGCCCCTGTTCCTCGTACTGGCGGCGGATCGGCGCCTTGAACGCCTCTTCCTCCTCCATGCTCCAGGTGCCGCCCTTGCCTTCGATGCCGTCGCGCCGCACGGTGGCCAGCACGCTCGCGGCCTGCTCGCCACCCATCACCGAGATGCGCGCGTTCGGCCACATCCAGAGGAAGCGCGGTGAATAGGCGCGGCCGCACATGCCGTAGTTGCCGGCGCCGAACGAGCCGCCGATGACGATCGTGAACTTCGGCACCGCCGCCGTGGCCACCGCCGTCACCATCTTGGCGCCATTGCGCGCGATGCCCTCGTTCTCGTACTTGCGGCCCACCATGAAGCCGGTGATGTTCTGCAGGAACACCAGCGGTATCTTGCGCTGGCAGCACAGCTCGATGAAATGCGCGCCCTTGAGGGCAGCTTCCGAGAACAGGATGCCATTGTTGGCGATGATGCCCACGGGCATGCCCTCGATGCGCGCAAAGCCCGTGACCAGCGTGGTGCCGTAGCGCGCCTTGAATTCGTCGAATTCGCTGCCGTCCACGATGCGCGCGATGATTTCCCGCACGTCGAACGGCTTGCGCGTATCCACCGGAATCACGCCGTACAGCTCCTGCGCCTCGAACGCAGGCACCTGCGGCGCCGCGCCCCCGGCGGCCGGCGCGCGCTCGCGGTTCAGGTTGCGCACCGCGTGGCGCGCGAGCTGCAGCGCATGCAGATCGTTCTGCGCGAGGTGGTCGGCCACGCCCGACAGCCGCGTATGCACATCGCCGCCGCCCAGGTCTTCTGCAGTCACCACCTCGCCGGTGGCCGCCTTCACGAGCGGAGGGCCGCCCAAAAAGATCGTGCCCTGGTTCTTCACGATGATGGACTCGTCGCTCATCGCCGGCACATACGCCCCGCCCGCCGTGCAGCTGCCCATCACCACAGCGATCTGCGCGATGCCCTGCGCGCTCATCTGCGCCTGGTTGTAGAAGATGCGGCCGAAGTGGTCCCGGTCGGGAAACACCTCGTCCTGGTTCGGCAGGTTGGCACCGCCCGAATCGACCAGGTAGATGCACGGCAGCCGGTTCTGCTGCGCGATCTCCTGCGCCCGGAGGTGCTTCTTCACGGTCATCGGGTAGTAGGTGCCGCCCTTCACCGTGGCGTCGTTGCACACCACCATGCAGTCCACGCCGCTCACCCGGCCGATGCCCGCGATCAGGCCCGCGCCCGGAGCCTCGTCGCCGTACATGCCCAGCGCGGCCAGCGGCGCGATCTCCAGGAACGGGGAGCCCGGGTCCAGCAGTTCGCGCACACGGTCGCGCGGCAGCAGCTTGCCGCGCGCCGTGTGCTTGGCGCGCGCGGCTTCGCTGCCGCCCAGGGCCACCCGGGCCGCGCGGTCGCGCAGGTCCTGCACGAGCACGCGCATCGCGGAGGCATTGGCCTGGAAGTCGGCCGAGCGGGGATTGAGGCGGGATTCGAGGATCATGGCAGGATCAGGGGAAGATTTCAGGCGGTGGCGCGCTCGGTCAGGCCGAGCTGCTCCTTCATGGCATCGCGGATCTTGAATTTCTGGATCTTTCCGGTCACCGTCATCGGGAATTCGGAAACGAACCGGATGTGACGCGGCACCTTGTAGTGCGCGATCTGGCCCTGGCAGAACGCCCGGATGCCGTCCTCGGTGGGTTGCTCGCCGGGTTTGGCGATGATCCAGGCGCACAGCTCCTCGCCGTATTTCTCGTCGGGCACGCCCACCACCTGCACGTCCTGCACCTGCGGATGCCGGTAGAGAAACTCCTCGATCTCGCGCGGATAGATGTTCTCGCCGCCGCGGATCACCATGTCCTTGATGCGCCCGACGATGTTCACGTAGCCCTCGGCATCCATCGTGGCCAGGTCGCCCGTGTGCATCCAGCCCTCCGCGTCGATCGCCTCGCGCGTCTTTTCCGGATCGCCCCAGTAGCCGTGCATCACCGAATAGCCACGCGTGCACAGCTCGCCGGAGCGGCCGCGGGGCACGGGCTCGCCGGAATCCGGGTCGATGATCTTCACCTCCAGGTGCGGCTGCACCAGGCCCACGGTGGAAACGCGCTTGTCCAGCGGCGTGTCCGTGCTGCTCTGGCAGCTCACGGGGCTGGTCTCGGTCATGCCGTAGGCGATGGTGATCTGCTCCAGGTGCATGTCGCTCACCACGCGCTTCATGACCTCGATCGGGCAGGGGGAACCCGCCATGATGCCGGTGCGCAGCGTCGAGAGATCGAATTCCGCGAAGCGCGGATGCTGCAGCTCGGCGATGAACATGGTGGGCACGCCATGCAGCCCCGTGCAGCGCTCGGCCTGCACCGTCTCCAGCACCGCCAGCGGATCGAAGCCGTCGCTCGGATACACGATGGTGCTGCCGTGCGTCACGCATGCGAGGTTGCCCAGCACCATGCCGAAGCAGTGGTAGAGCGGCACCGGGATGCAGAGCCGGTCTTCCGGCGTGAGGCGCATGCATTCGCCGATGAAGAAACCGTTGTTCAGGATGTTGCGGTGCGTGAGCGTCGCGCCCTTGGGAAAGCCGGTGGTGCCGCTCGTGAACTGGATGTTGATGGGGTCCTGCGGATCCAGCGTCTTCGCCACCGCGTCGATGCGGGCGTCCTGCGCATCGCCGCGCGCGAGCAGCTGCGAGAACCGCAGCATTCCGGGCTCTTCGGTGCCCCCCTGTCCCGGCGCGTCGATCCACACCACGGTGCGCAGGTGAGGCAGGCGCCGCGCGGCCAGTTGCCCCGGAGACTGCTGGCTCCACTCGGGCGCCAGCTCCCGCAGCATGCCCAGGTAGTCGCTGGTCTTGAAGCGGGCCATCGCCACCAGCGCCTTGCAGCCCACCTTGTTCAGCGCGTACTCGACCTCGGCAGTGCGATAGGCAGGATTGATGTTGACCAGCACGAGGCCCACCTGTGCGGTGGCGAACTGCATCAGCACCCATTCCGCGTTGTTGTGCGACCAGATACCCACGCGGTCGCCCTTCTGCAGGCCCAGCCCCAGCAGCGCGCCGGCAAGGCGTCGCACCTCGGCATGCAGTTCCGCGTAGGTGTAACGCAGTCCCTGGTGGCGGCTCACGAGCGCCTCGCGGCCGGGCTGGCGAGCTGCCATGCCGGCGAAGAAATCCCCGAGGGTCTGCTCGATCAGGGGAACGCGGGTCTCGCCGCGCACGTGGCTGGCGGCGGGCGAAAGGACGGATGGAACGGACGGCTGGGTCACGGCAGTTGTCTCCTGGTCATGCGGTCTCTGGCGGACCGGCAGCCGGCGGTGCTCGGCACATGCGGGACAGCATGCCGGCGGGCACGGCCGCTCGGACCAAGCATACGCCCCCGGGCCGCAGTCCAGGCCACCGATCAGGCCACACAGGTTGCAATTCGCGCCACCGGGTCGCACACTTCCTGCATGACGACCAAGCCTCCGGCACCTGCCAGCACCGCGCCGCAGCCAGTGGCAGCCACCCCCATGGCCTTCGTCGACGCCATCGTGCATGCCTACGTCCAGCGCGGCATGAGCCCCGCCAATGCCCTCGCAGCGGCACAAATCCCGCCACGCAGCCTGCAAAACCCGCAGGCCCGCATCACCGCCCTGCAGATGGAGGCGCTGTCCGCAGCCGCCATGCGCGAGCTCGACGACGAGGCCCTCGGCTGGTTCTCCCGGCGCCTGCCCTGGGGCAGCTACGGCATGCTGGCGCGGGCCTCCATCAGCTCACCCACGCTGGGCATCGCACTGCGCCGCTGGTGCCGCCACCATGCGCTCCTCGCGGACGACATCGGCCTGCACCTGGATGCCGCGGACGGTACCGCCACGCTGTCGCTGTCCGAGCAGCGCGACCTGGGATTGCTGCGCGAGTTCTGCACCGTCTCCGTGCTGCGCAATGCCCTCGGGCTGGCCTGCTGGTTCATCGACTCCCGGCTGCCACTGCTGGACGCATCCTTTCCGTTCCAGCCGCCGCCGCATGCCGCGGTCTATCCGCTGCTCTTCGGGGTGGCTCCACGCTTCGGCGCCCCCCAGGCCCTGCTGCGGTTCGACGCCCGCTACCTCGACCTGCCCCTGCAGCGCGACGAGGACGCGCTGCGGCTGATGCTGCAACGCGCCCTGCCCCTCACCGTGCGCCAGTACCGCCGCGACCGCCTGCTGGTGCAGCGCGTGCGGCAGGCGCTGGCCCACGCACCGGAGTTGTCCCACAGCGCACAGACGCTGGCCGCCGCACTGCACGTCTCGCCCCGCACCCTGCACCGCCAGCTCCGGGAGGAAGGCGCCTCGCTGCAGGCCCTGAAGGACGAGGCCCGCCAACAGCGCGCGCGGGATCTGCTCCAGCGCACGGACCGGCCCGTCAAGGCCGTGGCCCGGGCGGCCGGCTTCGCCAGCGAGAAAAGCTTCATGCGCGCCTTCCGGCAGTGGACGGGGATGTCCCCCACCGCCTACCGGCAACGCCAGCGCGCCTACAGGCCGTAGCATCGCCTCAGCCCGGCGTACTCGTAATACCGGCTGCCGCCCGCATGGCGGGCCCCCTCGCAGGCCGCCGGGAAATCCACCTCCTGCTCGTTGAACAGCATCTTCACCAGGACCTTGCCGCCCGCGTCGCGCACCACGTCCCACTGCACATTCGTGGCCATCGGGGAGACATCCTCGCCGCGCCAGGGATTGCCGGCATAGGCATAGGTCTGCGCGCGCGGCACGGGCGTGGAGGCGTTGCGCAATCCCAGGCGCGCTGCGAACGGAATCATCACTTCGGCATGGGTGAAGCGCAGCCGTGCCACCCGCCCCATCTGGCCCTGCGCAATGCGCCCCACCTCGTCGAAGAAGTCCTGCAGCAGTGCCTGCGTGAAACGGGTCGTGACGCCGCCATACTCGGTCGCAGCCGGCCCCTTTCCGTAGAAATCGTCGATGTCCTGCAGGTACGCGAACGTCGGCGCATGCTCGGCGGGCACGTACGCACCGAAATCCACGCCGCCGATCTCCTGCCGCATGCCCGGCGCGATGATGTAGAGCTCGTAGAGCAGCGCTGCCGCGTCCACGATGCCCTGGATCTTCGTCTTGCCATCCCCGGTCAGCGTGCTCGTGAAGCGGCCGTCCGCGCTCGCGAACGTGTGGGTGCCATTGTTGGAAAAGCTGTAGCTGCCCGCATCCAGCCTGTCGATGAAAGCCGCGGTGAACAGGCGCTCCAGCACCGCCCTCGCATGGGCCCGCACCTCGGGTGTGGCACGCGCAGCAGCCACCTTGGCCGCGGCCTCCGCACCGTAGCCGGCGGCGTCCTTGCCTGCAGCGTAGCGCTGGTACTCCAGGCTGGCGGCCAGCACCGCCGCATGCACTGCGGAGCCATCAGACACCGCATCGCCCGTGGCCGACAGCTTGTGCGGATAGAGCTGGTAGCGGTCCACCACGGCAGGCACGATCGCTCCGGCCACGGCAGGCGCGGCTGCAGCCAGGGACGCTGCGAAGAACTGCGAGCTGTCCACCGCCCGGTCCTGCCCGGAATGCAGCACCTCCACCTGCCGGGGCCGCCCCTGGAAGCTCTGCCCGGTGAACAGCTCGGCATCGCGCTGCACCAGCCGCGCCGCCAACTGGCGATGCTCGGCGATGCCCACCTGGGTCAGGTTGCCGTAGCCCGGCGTGCCGATGCCATCGACGCCCCAGCCCAGCAGGAAATTGGCCCGCATGATCTTCTCGACATCCGGCCCGAGCTGGCGGCCCAGCGGGGTGAGCGCCCCGTCGGCCTGCGCACGCGTCCAGAGGTTCAGCACCGCATCGTCGTACTTGAGGCTGGACAGGCCCCGCGAACCATGCCGGGCCACCAGTTCGGCATACACCTTCGAGAAGCCCGGCGGAGGTGCCTCATAGCTGTCCACGGACTGCCGGGGCTGGTAGGCGGTCTTGGTGGCATAGGCACCGGAAGACGGCACGGGTGCGAGGCTCCCTCCTCCACCGCCTCCGCAGGCAGCAAGCGTCAGGGCAAGAAGCAGGGCTGGAACGGCCAGGCGGAGCGGAAGGCGGGCGGTGGGCATGGCAGAAGGAAAGCGGGCACGAAGCCGGCAAGGCTACGCCCGCCATGCGACAGCCTCATGAACACTGCGGCGCGGCGCCCGGGTCCTGGACCACGCCGAGCCATGTGCATAGCTCGTCCATCGCGCCGATCACCTCCAACGCCCCGGCCGCCCGCAGGGCCGCGGCGGGGTCATGGCCCCAGGCCACCGGGCTGTAGCCCAGCACGGTGGCACCAGCAGCCACGCCCGCCGTGACGCCCGTCACCGTATCCTCGACGACAAGGCACCGACCAGGCGGCACCCCCAACGCAGCGGCCGCGGCCAGATACACGTCCGGAGCCGGCTTGGTACGGGGCATCTCGTGCCCGCTGAACACGCGCCCCTGGAAGTGCGGCAGCAACCCCACCTTCGAGAGCTGCAGTTCCACCTTGTGACGGTCGGCGCCGGACGCACAGGCAATGCGTCCCGACGTGTAGGCATGCGCCGCCTCCACGGCCCGCCGCGCACCCGGGATGGCCTGCAGCTCCGCAGCCAGGGCGGCATTGCGCCGCTCGTAGAAAACTGCCATCCACTCGTCCGTCAACGGACGGCCCGTCTCCGCCTCGATCCGGGCGGCTTCGCTGCGCACGGCCTTGCCGATGAAGATCCGCATGCACTCCTCGATCGTCAGCGTCCATCCGGATTCTTCCAGCATGGCACGCAGCACGCGGTGGGTGATCGGCTCGCTGTCCACCAGCACGCCGTCGCAGTCGAACAGCACGGCATCGATCGGAGGAAGCGCCCGGAGCCGGGCGGAAGGGGGCAGCGACAGGGCGTCGGAGGGCATGGCAGAGATCCGTTGAAGGTGCGCACCAAAAAAAGCGGCGCCCGCCTGGAGCGCCGCAAAGCACACTCGAATCTACCGCATGCAGGCCTGGCGCCTGCCAGGGCCGGTACCCGATGCGCCGTCTGTCACCGAAAGGGACGGCAAGACCGCGCGTGGCCCGGGCACATGAAGCGACCGGCACGGCCTGCCGTGGAAACGCCGCAGAAAGCGGACGCAAGGCATTGTCGGAAGAAAGGGGCCGCTTCCGTACCCCACCGGAGGGGGGTTTTTGTTACCCGGCAGCACATCCGAAGAAGCGGCACCGCGTTGCTGTCAGGCTGACCCGGACGACGGGCGCGGCTCGACCTCTCCGAAGCCTGCAGCCGGCCGTCAGGACTTCCCGTCCAGCCAGCGTGCCAGCACGGAATGCAGCGCCTCCGGTACGAGCGGCTTGCGGAAGACGAGGTAGCCGTCGTCCTCGGCCTGCGCCAGCGGGGCGGCGTCATATTCGCCGCTGACCATCGCTCCGCGCGCGGACGGAAACCGTTCGAGCAGCGCGCGCAGCACGTCGAACCCGCTCTCGCCTCCGCCCAGGCGCTGATCGCACAGCACCACATCCGGCGCCCTGCCGGACGCCGCGTGCTCCAGGGCCTGCGCCCCCGTCGCTGCCATCGCGACATGCAGCCCCCAGGACCGAAGCAGCTCCGCCACGGCGTGGGCCACCTGCGGATCGTCCTCCACCACCAGGCAGCTGCCCGACAGCGAGCCCAGGCGCTGCTGCCACGGTGGAAGCGGTACCACCGCCGGACCCGCCGGAGAGTTAGCGCTCCGCGCTCCGGCTTCCACCGCCTCCACCACCAGCCAGAAGCACGAGCCGCGTCCCGGCCGGGATTCGAAACCGTACTCCGCATCGATCAGCCGCGCCGACCGGGCCACCACCGACAGTCCCAGGCCATGGCCCGCGACTTCCTGCGTCCAGCGGGCCTCGCCCCGATAGAAGGGAGCGTAGATGCGGTGCCGATCCTCCGGCGGTACACCCGGGCCGGTGTCCCAGACCTCGATGCGCCAGACCCCGCGCCGCATCCGCGCGCCGATCAGCACGCCACCTGCGCGCGTATAGCGCAGTGCGTTCTGCACCAGGTTGAAAACCATCTGCCGCAGCAGCGCCGCATCGGCACGCACGACAGCCGGCCGATTCCGCGGCAGATAGACCTCCAGCCGCAGGCCGCGATGGCGCGCATCCGGGCCGAACACCGTGGACACGTCGTGCAGCACCTCTGCGAGAGAGACATCCTCCTGGACGACGGCATAGGCCCCGGACTCCAGCCGGGACAGATCCAGCAGCGCGTTGAAAAGGAAGGTCAGCGAGCGGGCGCAGTCCTGGATCCCCTCCAGCACCGGCACCAGCCGCGCGTCGGCATTGCGCTGCTGCGCCGACTCCACCAGCAGCCCCATCGCATGCAGTGGCTGCCGCAGGTCATGGCTGGCCGTGGAAAGAAAGCGGTTCTTCTCCTCCAGGGCGCGCTCGGCCTGCTCCTTGGCGGCAAGGTAGCGCTCGGCCAGTTGCAGGCGCTGGCGCTCCATCTCGACCTGCTGCACGACGAAGCGCCGCGAACCCCACGCATGCCGCAGGATCACGCCGCCATAGAGCACGGTCAATGGCAGCATGGCCTGCCAGCGATCGGGAAAATACCAGACCGCGGCCGCCAGCGTGGGCCCGTAGATCGCCGCGAAGAACGGAAAGAACACCCGTGGATGCGGCGCCAGGAAAGTGGTCCCCACCGCGAGCACCGCGCAGATGACGAGGTACGTCAGCAGCCGGAACTCCAGCGGAGCAGCTTGCGTGAGCAGGATGGGAACCGCCCAGCACGCGCCATCCATCGCCGCCATCGCCTGGAAAGCCCCTTCCCAGCGCGGCACCACCACGTGGTCGGGCAACGCGGCATCGCGGCGGAAGCGCCGCAGCAGGAACAGAAGCACGCAGACGAAGACGAGAAAACTCCCCCACCACACCAGCATGTGCGTGGCCGGGGCTCCGTTGCGCGCGTACAGCCAGGTCAGCACACCGGGGATCACGAGGGCGGGAATCTCGGAGGTCCCTCCCCGCGATGCGAGCGAATCCAGCAACCGGCGGCGCACCGCCAGATCGAGCCCGGCACCGGATGCCTGGGCGTCGTCGCTGCCATCGTCGCGCCACGCATCGGGATACAGGCTGTCAGGAGCAGTGGGCATCGTATGGCAATGAGTGGATGAAGGGGCTCGATCAGGACCAGCCGGGGTGGAGCAGACCGGCATCAGCCGCGCGGAAACTCGCCATCCACATAGAACCAGCGCCCGCCCTCGCGCACGAAGCGGCTCCGCTCGTGCAGGCGGTGGGCCCGGCCGCCCGCATCGCGCTGGCGCGCCACGAATTCCACCTCGGCCCGGTCTTCACCCAGCGGGCGGTGCGATCGCACCTCGAGGCCGAGCCAGCGCACGCCCGGCTCGATCGCCACCGATGGCGGCCGCTGCTCTGCGGCCCAGGTGGCGCGCAGGTAGTCTGCATTCCCCTGCACGAAGGCGGTGTAGCGCGACCGCATCAGGCTTTCGGCATCGGGCGCTGGGCAGGCGTCCCAATGGTCGATGTACCTGCCGCAGCAATCCGCATAGGACAGCGGCGTGCGCCGGCTGGAAAGCCGCCCGCAAAGGCACTCGGAAGGGGAGGAAGACAAACGGGACACGGCGACCATCAGCATGGGAACGGGCAGGCATTCTTGCAGATGCCTGCCAATCCGCGACCAATGGCACACTCCCGGTCGGGCCGGCATGCATGCCGGCCCCCTTCATTTCCTGGAGATCGACGATGTGGGCTCTGAGCGTGCCATGGTGGGAATTCATCCTGCGCGGGGTGGTGGTGTATGCATTCCTGCTGACGTTCCTGCGGCTCACGGGCAAGCGCCAGACAGGTCAGTTCGCGCCGTTCGACCTCGTGCTGCTGCTCATCCTGTCGAATGCGGTGCAGAACTCCATGAATGCAGGCGACAACTCGCTCATCGGCGGGCTCATCTCGGCATCCACGCTCATCTGCTGCCACGTGGTGCTGGCCCGGGCCACCTTCCGCTTCCCGCGGCTCGCCCACCTGGTGGACGGCCGCCCCCAGACCCTGGTGGACAACGGCCGGGTGGACCGGCTCCTCATGCGCCGGGAACTGCTGTCCGCGGAGGACCTCGCCGCCGCTCTGCGTGCCGGCGGCTGCCTGCACCTGCACGAAGTGGAGCGCGCCACCATCGAGACCAACGGCCAGATCACCGTGGTGCTGCGCGAACGCAGCAGCGCCAGCGGCGGAGGCATCGCGGACCGCGGGTGAGCAGCGCACCGCCACGCATCGCATCGCATCGCAGCCCCCGCAATCCGCGCTCAGGCCAGCGCGCGGGTGATGAGGATCTTCTGCACGTCGCTGGTGCCCTCGTAGATCTGGCACACCCGTACATCGCGATAGATGCGCTCCACGGGAAAGTCATTCACCACCCCGTAGCCGCCCAGCGTCTGGATGGCTGCGCTGCACACACGCTCGGCCATCTCGCTAGCGAACAGCTTGGCCATGGCGGCCTCCTTCAGGCAGGGGCGCCCCGCATCCCGCAGAGCCGCCGCGTGCCAGATCAGCTGGCGAGCGGCTTCGAGCTGCGTGGCGCAATCGGCCAGCCGGAATCCCACGGCCTGGTGCTGGAAGATCGGCTGACCGAAACTCTCGCGCTCCTTCGCATACTGCACGGCCACGTCGAAGGCGCTGCGCGCCATGCCCACGCTCTGCGCCGCAATGCCGATACGTCCCCCTTCCAGGGCGCCCAGCGCGATCCTGTAGCCCTCGCCCTCGGCGCCGATCCGGTTCTCCACCGGAATGCGGCATCCCTCGAACAGAATCTGCGCCGTATCGCTGCTGTGCTGACCCAGCTTGTCCTCCAGCCGCGCCACGACGTAGCCGGGGGTGTCGGTGGGCACGATGAATGCGCTCATGCCGCGCTTGCCGGCGGCGCGGTCGGTCACCGCGATCACGATCGCCACCTGCCCGTTTCTACCGCTCGTGATGAACTGCTTCACGCCGTCGATGGCGTATTCGTCCCCATGCCGCACCGCCGTGGTACGCAGCGCCGAGGCATCCGAGCCGACATGGGGCTCCGTCAGGCAGAAAGCGCCCAGCATCTCGCCACGCGCCAGGGGCTCGAGCCACCGGCGCTTCTGCGCCTCGCTGCCATAGCGCATCAGAATCGCATTGACCGGGCAGTTGGTCACGCTGATCGCCGTGCTCGTTCCGCCGTCGCCTGCCGCGATCTCCTCCAGCACCAGCGCCAGGGAAAGATAGTCCAGCCCGGCGCCGCCATGCTCCTCCGGCACGCAGATGCCATATGCCCCCAGGGCCGCAAGGCCACGGTGCGCGTCGCGGGGAAACAGGTGCTCCTTGTCCCAGCGGGCCGCATGCGGCCACAACTCCGTCTGCGCGAAATCGCGCACCGCGTCGCGGATCATCTCCTGGTCCTGCGTCAACAGCATGTGCTTGTCTCCATATCGTTAGAAGAAAAAAAACGGTGCCGGCCGAATACGGCATCCCATCGTCATTGCGCCGGACGGTGGATGTCCGGCCGCCGGGCACCGCGCAACCAGTTCACCAAGCGACGCCCTTGCCATATGCAGGGCTTTTCCACGCAGTGCCACGAAAAAGCGGCCATGGCGAAAGTCAGCGCCAGGGAAAGCGCGAGGCAGACAGCCAAACTCCAACCTCGACGCAGGCATATTTCCGTGACCGCCTGCTGGATCGGGAAGGCATAGATATAGACGCCATAGGAGAAATCCTCGCGCGGGAAGCCGGCCCATCGCCAGCGGCGCACTCCAGCGTGGGCCAGCCAGAAAGTGCCGGCCGCCACCATCGCCCATACCCCCACCTGCACCTTCCCCGCTCCGGTGGCGACGGACGCAATCCATGCACCGCAGGCGGCTGCGATCCACATCCACGCATGGGTGCGCACCCGGTACGCCGCGCAGGAGCAGCCCAGCAGGAACAGCACGCCGAGCGCGGACACCTCGGACGCGCCGAACAACTCGGACAGCCAGGCAGGCCCCGCTACCCCGGCGCCGATGCGGCGGGCCAGAAACCACCATGCCGCCATCCCCAGCGCCGCCACCGGAAAGATCCAGCGCCGCCGCAGCCCCCCCGCCACGCCTGCCGCCGACAGCAACAAGTACATCAGCAGCTCATAGCGGATCGACCACAGCGAGCCGTTCACCGCCCGGGCAAAAGGATTGGATTCGAACACGCCGGGCAGTACCTGCACCGTCGCGATGCCCGCCGCATTGTTGAAAAAATTGAACCACGTGCCTGGGTGTGTCCAGTATTCCGTGGTCGGCAATCGCGTCATGGCCCAACCCACCACGCATACGGAAAACGCGCTCGCGACGACCAATCCAGGAAAGATGCGCGCCACGCGCTTCACCCAGAAAACACCCAGCGCAGGCTCCCGCTCCCAGCTTTGGAAGACCAGGTAGCCGCTGACGAAAAAAAAGCAATAAACCGCCAGCGAGCCCAGTGTGTGGCCGGGAAACGGAACCGGCAGCGTCAACCGGTAGAGGAACTCGCCATGCGACAGCAGCACCGCGACGGCAGCCGCCAGCCGGAGCAGATTGAAGCGATTGTCCCCATGGGACACCGGTGCGCTCACGCGGCCACCTCCGCCATCCCGGCAGGGCCGGCACTCACCATTGCATCGCCCTTCTTCCATCGTGATGCAGCAACCGCCCCCGGTCACCCGGGGTGACGCTCTCCAGCACGGCTCGCATGCGCTCGACACTCTCCGCCACCTCCAGTGCGCCTCCCGCCCCACCCATGTCCGTACGCACCCAGCCCGGGTCCAGCGTGACAAGCGTCGCCTGGGGATAGTCGTGCTGCGCGGCCGCCACGGCCATGTTCAGCGCGGCCTTGCTCGTGCGGTACAGCCACGACCCGCTGTTGGGCACACTGCCGATCAGCGACATCGAGGACGAGAGGAACGCGAACACGCCACGGGCTTCCGCCACCAGGGGCGCCACCTGGGGCAGCGCCTGCATCGCGCCGAGCACGTTGGTATGCAACACCGCATCGAAATCCTCCTGCGTCGGCGGCGTGAGCGCTCCAGGGCGACGGATCACGCCAGCCACATACAGCGACAGGCCGATCTTCTCGCCATCGAGCTGCCAGGCCAGGCCGCTCACGCTGGCCGGCCGGGCGACATCCACCGTCAGCACCTCGGCGCCCAGCGCGGCCACGCGTGCGCGTCCGGCCTCATCGCGCACCGTCGCGATCACGCGCCGCCCTGCCTCGCGGTACTGGCGCACGAACTCCAGGCCGATGCCCCGCGACGCCCCGATCACCAGCACCGGATGGCGGGAGCGATCCTCCGACATGGAAGCGCTCACACCAGTTCGATCGCCATGGCCGTGCCTTCACCGCCGCCGATGCAGAGCGTGGCCAGCCCGCGCCGCTTGCCGCGCGCCTTCAGCGCATGGATCAGGGTCACGATGATGCGGGCCCCGCTCGCGCCGATCGGATGCCCCAGCGCACAGGCCCCGCCGTTCACGTTCACGATGTCGTGCGCCACGTCCAGCTCCTTCATGAGCGCCATGGGCACCACCGCAAAGGCTTCGTTCACCTCCCAGAGGTCCACGTCCTGCACGCTCCAGCCTGCCTTGGCCAGCGCCTTCTGCGTGGCGCCCACGGGCGCGGTGGTGAACCAATTGGGCTCCTGCGCATGCATGGCATGGCCCGCGATGCGCGCGATCGGCACGGCGCCGAGGCGGCGGGCCGTGGACTCGCGCACCATCACCAGCGCCGCGGCGCCGTCGTTGATGCTCGAGCTCGATGCCGCGGTGATGGTCCCGTCCTTCTTGAACGCCGGCTTGAGCGCCGGAATCTTGTCCAGCCGCACCTTGCCCGGCCCCTCGTCCACCGACACCACGGTCTCGCCGGCACGCGTCTTCACGGTCACAGGCGCAATCTCCGCCGCGAAGGCGCCGGACTCCGTAGCCGCCTTCGCGCGCTGCACGCTCGCCACGGCGAATGCATCCTGCTGCTCGCGGGTGAATCCGTACTTCGCCGCGCAATCCTCGCCGAACGTCCCCATCGAACGCCCAGGCTCATAGGCATCCTCCAGCCCGTCGAGCATCATGTGGTCGAAGATGCGGTCGTGGCCCAGCCGGTAGCCGCTGCGGCCCTTCTGCAGCAGATAGGGCGCATTCGTCATGCTCTCCATCCCGCCGGCCACGATCACTTCGTGCGCCCCTGCGAGGAGCAGGTCGTGCGCGAACATCGCGGCCTTCATGCCCGAGCCACACATCTTGCTCAGCGTGACGGCTCCGGCGCTCTTGGGCAGCCCGCCCTTGAACCCGGCCTGGCGGGCCGGCGCCTGTCCCTGCCCCGCCATCAGGCAATTGCCGAACAGCACTTCGCCGACGCTCTCCGGCGCGATGCCCGCGCGCTCCACGGCCGCACGGATCGCCACGCCCCCCAGGTCATGGGCGGCCAGGCCCGAGAAATCGCCCTGGAAAGCCCCCATGGGCGTGCGTGCGGCACCGATGATGACGATGGGATCTTGCTGCATTCGGAGTCTCCTGTGGAATTGCGGGGTAGGGGTCAGGGAAAAACGGCGCAGCGGGCAGGCCCGGCCGCGCCGCGCGGCATGGGAGTCAGGCCGGCGAACCGGTGCCGGCGCCGAAGCGCCGCTCGGGGTCGTAGGGAAATACGTCGTACATGTGCCCGGCTTGTATGCGCTCTTTGTGCGACTGCCAGAAGACCGGATCGAGCAGGTCCGCATGGTGGCGCATGAACA
The DNA here is from genome assembly GCA_003029925.1 of Paracidovorax avenae. GTDB lineage: Bacteria > Pseudomonadota > Gammaproteobacteria > Burkholderiales > Burkholderiaceae_C > Paracidovorax > Paracidovorax avenae_A. The sequence goes on from CP028296.1 coordinate 4,920,569, forward strand.
CCTCCCGCACGGCATCGTTGCCCAACAGGAAGGGGCCGAAGGTTTCGGGAAACACGTCGCGCGGCCCCACGGCCCACCAGACCTCGCCCGAAAACTCGTCCTCTTCATTGCGCGGGGCCGGCACCTTCCGGAAATGGCAATCGGTGAGGTACTCGATCTCGTCGTAGTCGTAGAAAACGACCTTGCCGTTGCGGGTGACGCCGAAGTTCTTCCAGAGCATGTCGCCAGGAAAGATGTTGGCAGCCACCAGGTCCTTGATCGCATTGCCGTACTCGACCACGCTGCGCTCCATCTGCTGCCGCGCGCGCACGTCGTGCGGATCGGCATCGAACGCCTCCTGCAGATAGATGTTCAGGGGAATCATGCGCCGCTCGATGTACACATGCTTGAGGATCACCTCGACATTCCCGTCGCCGTCGCGGTCGCTGATCTCCAGCTGGCTGGGCGCGAACTTCTCGATCTCGGCGATCAGATCGTCCTCGAAACGCTCGCGCGGGAAAGCCACCTCGCTGTATTCCAGCGTGTCCGCCATGCGGCCCACCCGGTCATGCTGCTTCACCAGCAGGTACTTGCCCTTGATCTGCTCCCGCGTGGTGTCCTTCTGCGGCGGGTAGTAGTCCTTGATGACCTTGAAAACGAACGGGAACGACGGCAGGTCGAACACCAGCATCACCATCCCCTTGATACCCGGCGCGATGCGGAAACGATCGCTCGAATAGCGCAGGTGGTGCAGGAAATCCCGGTAGAAGAGCGTCTTGCCCTGCTTGGCCAGCCCCAGGGCGTTGTAGAGCTCCGCCCGCGGCTTGCGGGGCATCAGGCTGCGCAGGAACTGCACATACGCGCTCGGAATCTCCATGTCCACCATGAAATAGGCCCGGGCGAAGCTGAACAGCATCTGCAGGTCGTCCTCGCCGAACAGCGCCGCGTCGATCACATAGCGGCCATCGGCGCCGTGCAGGATGGGCAACGCGAAAGCGAGTTCCTGGAACCCGTTGATCACCTTGCCCACCACGTACGCGCCCTTGTTGCGGTAGAACAGGCTGGACAGCACCTGGATCTGGAAATTGGCGCGCCATTTCGCCGGCCCGAGCCGGGGACGCATCACCTCCGCCACGCGCGCCGCGTCGCGCGCAAGGTCCTCGAACTCGCCCTGCAGCTGGAAGTTGTCCACGACGCGCACCAGCGTCTCCTGCAGCGTCTCCGGCGCAGGGTAGTAGGCCCGGTAGGTCGGCCGCGCCCCGGGCTCGTCGTTCTCCAGATACTCCGTGCTGATGGCCGGCCGCACGAAAATGAAGTCGTTGTGGAAGTGCGTTCGGTGCAGGATCTTGGTCGTGACCGAGTTGAAGAACGTTTCGGCCAGCTCGGGCTGCCGGTGCCCCACCAGCAGGCCGATGTAATGCAGCTTCACCTGGTACCACACGTCCATCGGCTGCGCCCCTGCTGAAAACTCCTTCTCGAGCCTGCGCACGCACTCCTTCACGCGCAGGTCGTAGAACTCGATGCGCTCGCGCTGCGCGCGTTGCTGGCTCGACCAGTCGGACGTCTCGAATCGGTGCTTCGCGCGCGCCGACTCGGCACGGAACAGACGGTAATGGCGATTGAAGCCGTCCATCATCGCCTGCGCGATGCCGTATGCGGCCGGAGAATCGAGACGCCGTGGGAACATGGCTGGTTGCTCCATCGACACGTTACCGGAAGGTGGTGGCCTATCCCCGCAAGCGGTTGGCCACGCCCTGGATCGCCGCCTTGTACACGGAATCCAGTCCCTGGATGCCCGACACCGTCATGTGGAGGTTGTTGATCAGACCGTCCTTGAGGCCGTAGCACCAGCCGTGCAGCGTCACCTTCTGCCCCCGGCCCCAGGCATCGGCCATCACCGTCGTCTGCGCCACGTTCACCACCTGCTCGATGGCATTGAGCTCGCACAGCACGTCGAGCTGCAACTCCGCCGGCGTGGCGGCAATCAACTCCTTGTGGCGGTCCCGGACATCCTTTACATGGCGTATCCAGTTGTCGGCCAGCCCTACGCGAACGCCTTCCAGCGCCGCACGCACGCCGCCGCAGCCGTAGTGGCCCACGACCATCAGGTGCTCCACCAGCAACTGGTCCACCGCGTACTGGATGGTTGAGAGGCAGTTCAGGTCCGTGGGCACGACCACGTTCGCGACGTTCCGGTGCACGAACACCTCCCCCGGCTCCAGCCCCGTGATCTGGTTGGCCGGAACCCGGCTGTCCGAGCAGCCCACCCACATGTACCGGGGCTTCTGCTGCGCCATCAACTCCGTGAAAAAGCCAGGGCGTTCCCGTTCCATCTGTGCGGCCCACGCGCGGTTGTGGACGAACAATTCATCGATGCTGGGAGCGGTCATCAGGCTTCTTTCTGGAGCGTTGTACAAAAGTCAGGCGGTCTCGGCGAACAGTTCCCGGCCGATCAACATGCGGCGGATCTCGCTGGTGCCGGCGCCGATCTCGTAGAGTTTCGCATCCCGCCAGAGGCGGCCGAGCGGGTATTCGTTGATGTATCCGTTGCCACCGAAGATCTGGATGCCCTCGCCGGCCATCCATGTCGCCTTCTCCGCGCACCACAGGATGACCGAGGCGCAGTCCTTGCGCACCTGCCGGACGTGCTCCGTGCCGAGCATGTCCAGGTTCTTCGCCACGGTGTAGGCGAAGGATCGCCCCGCCTGGAGCACTGTGTACATGTCCGCCACCTTGCCCTGGATGAGCTGGAACTCGCCGATGCTCTGGCCGAACTGCCTGCGGTCATGGATGTAGGGCACCACGTTGTCCATCACGGACTGCATGATGCCCAGGGGGCCACCCGTAAGCACTGCGCGCTCGTAGTCCAGCCCGCTCATGAGCACCTTTGCCCCGCCGTTCACCTGGCCAAGCACCTGGGAGGCTGGCACCTCCACATTCTCGAACACCAATTCCCCGGTGTGGCTGCCCCGCATGCCCAGCTTGTCGAGCTTCTGCGCAATGCTGAAGCCCTTCATGCCTTTCTCGATCAGGAAGGCTGTGACGCCGCGTGCCCCCAGTTCCGGCTCGGTCTTGGCATAGACCACCAGCGTATCGGCATCCGGGCCGTTCGTGATCCACATCTTGCTGCCGTTGAGCAGGTAGTAGCCGCCCTTGTCTTCGGCCCGGAGCTTCATGCTGATGACATCCGAACCCGCGCCGGGCTCGCTCATGGCCAAGGCGCCGACATGCTCGCCTGACACCAGCTTCGGCAGGTACTTGCGCTTTTGCTCCTCCGAGCCGTTGCGGTGGATCTGGTTCACGCACAGATTGCTGTGGGCACCGTAGGAGAGCCCCACCGACGCGCTGGCGCGGGAAATCTCTTCCATCGCCACCATGTGCGCAAGGTAGCCCATCTGCGCACCGCCATAGGATTCGGAGACCGTGATGCCCAGCACTCCCAGCTCGCCCATCTTGCGCCAGAGATCCATCGGAAACTGATCGTCCCGATCGATCTCTCCGGCGCGGGGCGCAATCTCGGCCTGCGCGAACTCCCGCACGGCATCGCGCAGCGCGTCAATGTCTTCACCCAATTGAAAGTTCAGTCCGGGCAACGAGGAAATGCTCATAGGGTTGTCTCCTTGAAGGGGTTGCAAAGGCTGCCTTGGGCGTATCTCCCGCCAAAGCATGCAGCACAGCAGGCACAATGACGTTTACGTAAACGTCAATTATGGAGCATTCTGGCCCTTGCTGGATTTCTCCACCTTGGAGAGCAGCGATCGCGCCTCCCTTTCGTGTTCCCGGATCTCGTCGAGGTTGGCTTGCAGATCCGCCATCTGTTCTTCCAATTGCTGTCGATGGCTCGCCAGCACATCCAGGAACTTTCTCAGCTGCACGCCGGTATCCCTGGGGCTGTCATACAGGTCGATGATGGATTTGGCTTCCGCCAGCGAGAGGCCCAGACGTTTCGCACGCAGCGTCAATCGCAGTCGCGTGCGGTCCCTGGCAGAGTAGATACGCGTGCGGCCTCCCGGCCCGGAACGCTCGGGCTGGAGCAGCCCCATGTCTTCATAGAAGCGCATCGCACGCGTCGTGAGGTCGAACTCTTTGGCGAGATCGCTGATGGTGTAGGTGACGGCCATGGACAAGGACAGCAGGATGTGGAGACAGCAGAGTGCACGCATCGCCTCACGTTGACGCGCACGTCAATCGTACCGTAGCCCAAACCAGAGCCTGTTGCGGATGTGCAAGGCCGGGACAAAGACCGCCATGGAATCACAGGGGGAGAACTGCCGGGCCGTCCAAAAACGGATTCCACGTCGTTGCGACGTACAGCAGCTGCCACGCGCGTGAAACGCAGCGGCTTGAAAGCACAAAGCAAAACGCCCTCAGATCTCTGAGGATCTGAGGGCGGATTGGGCTGTAAGAGCCTGACGATGACCTACTTTCACACGGGAACCCGCACTATCATCGGCGCAAAGTCGTTTCACTGTCCTGTTCGGG
>CP028296.1:4926966-5010170 GCA_003029925.1 Paracidovorax avenae
TAAATGATGGCTGCTTCTAAGCCAACATCCTGACTGTTTTAGCCTTCCCACTTCGTTTCCCACTTAGCCAATTTTAGGGACCTTAGCTGGCGGTCTGGGTTGTTTCCCTCTTGAGTCCGGACGTTAGCACCCGGTGCTCTGTCTCCCAAGCTCTACTCTTCGGTATTCGGAGTTTGCCTTGGTTTGGTAAGTCGCCATGACCCCCTAGCCAAAACAGTGCTCTACCCCCGAAGGTAATACTTGAGGCACTACCTAAATAGTTTTCGGAGAGAACCAGCTATTTCCAAGTTTGTTTAGCCTTTCACCCCTATCCACAGCTCATCCGCTAGTTTTGCAACACTAGTCGGTTCGGACCTCCAGTACCTGTTACGGCACCTTCATCCTGGCCATGGATAGATCACTTGGTTTCGGGTCTACACCCAGCGACTGGACGCCCTATTCGGACTCGATTTCTCTACGGCTTCCCTATTCGGTTAACCTTGCCACTGAATGTAAGTCGCTGACCCATTATACAAAAGGTACGCAGTCACCCTTGCGGGCTCCTACTTTTTGTAAGCATGCGGTTTCAGGATCTATTTCACTCCCCTCCCGGGGTTCTTTTCGCCTTTCCCTCACGGTACTTGTTCACTATCGGTCGATGATGAGTATTTAGCCTTGGAGGATGGTCCCCCCATATTCAGACAAGGTTTCTCGTGCCCCGCCCTACTTTTCTCCAGCTCAGTACCACACGTCTGTTTTCACATACAGGGCTATCACCTACTATGGCCGGACTTTCCATTCCGTTTTGTTAACAGTCGTGCTATCACTAGAAGGCTCCTCCGATTTCGCTCGCCACTACTTTCGGAATCTCGGTTGATGTCTTTTCCTCGAGCTACTGAGATGTTTCAGTTCACCCGGTTCGCCTCGCATGACTATGTATTCATCATGCGATACCTCTTGCGAGGTGGGTTTCCCCATTCAGAAATCTCCGGATCAAAGCTTATTTGCCAGCTCCCCGAAGCTTATCGCAGGCTATCACGTCTTTCGTCGCCTATCATCGCCAAGGCATCCACCACATGCTCTTAGTCACTTGACCCTATAACTTTGACATCTCTTGCGAGACATCTCCGCTTTCTTTCAAGGACTTGCGAGGTCTTTCACCTCGCGCGTTATGCCGTAATGTGAATTCTTCTTCGGTATTGCTACCTAGAGAACAATTCGTCATTACTGAATTTCAATCAGCTTTCGCTCAATTGAACATTCGTTTTGACGCAATCAAATTTTTGTTGCCGACGGCACGGTGCAGTTTCCTGCTTTCCGCCGGCAACGCTGATTCGACTCTATGAATTTTTAAAGAACAGCCGATTGACCCGGTCTATACCGGACCAACAACAAAGAGGCCTCTCGCGAAGCCGCTTTGGTGTTAGTTTCTCGCCCTACCGCAGAGCATATTGGTTGGTGGAGGATGACGGGATCGAACCGACGACCCCCTGCTTGCAAAGCAGGTGCTCTCCCAGCTGAGCTAATCCCCCACTGATCCTCGCATCTTATGTTCGGAAGATTTGGTGGGTCTAGTTGGGCTCGAACCAACGACCCCCGCCTTATCAAGACGGTGCTCTAACCAGCTGAGCTACAGACCCATGTCGGTTAGCACCGACTTCTTCCAACAACCGATAAGTGTGGGCGTTCAATATTGAATGCTGTTTTCCAGAAAGGAGGTGATCCAGCCGCACCTTCCGATACGGCTACCTTGTTACGACTTCACCCCAGTCACGAACCCTGCCGTGGTAAGCGCCCTCCTTACGGTTAGGCTACCTACTTCTGGCAGAACCCGCTCCCATGGTGTGACGGGCGGTGTGTACAAGACCCGGGAACGTATTCACCGCGACATTCTGATCCGCGATTACTAGCGATTCCGACTTCACGCAGTCGAGTTGCAGACTGCGATCCGGACTACGACTGGCTTTATGGGATTAGCTCCCCCTCGCGGGTTGGCAACCCTCTGTACCAGCCATTGTATGACGTGTGTAGCCCCACCTATAAGGGCCATGAGGACTTGACGTCATCCCCACCTTCCTCCGGTTTGTCACCGGCAGTCCCATTAGAGTGCCCTTTCGTAGCAACTAATGGCAAGGGTTGCGCTCGTTGCGGGACTTAACCCAACATCTCACGACACGAGCTGACGACAGCCATGCAGCACCTGTGTTACGGCTCTCTTTCGAGCACTCCTCTATCTCTAAAGGATTCCGTACATGTCAAAGGTGGGTAAGGTTTTTCGCGTTGCATCGAATTAAACCACATCATCCACCGCTTGTGCGGGTCCCCGTCAATTCCTTTGAGTTTCAACCTTGCGGCCGTACTCCCCAGGCGGTCAACTTCACGCGTTAGCTTCGTTACTGAGTCAGTGAAGACCCAACAACCAGTTGACATCGTTTAGGGCGTGGACTACCAGGGTATCTAATCCTGTTTGCTCCCCACGCTTTCGTGCATGAGCGTCAGTACAGGCCCAGGGGATTGCCTTCGCCATCGGTGTTCCTCCGCATATCTACGCATTTCACTGCTACACGCGGAATTCCATCCCCCTCTGCCGTACTCCAGCGATGCAGTCACAAATGCAGTTCCCAGGTTGAGCCCGGGGATTTCACATCTGTCTTACATCACCGCCTGCGCACGCTTTACGCCCAGTAATTCCGATTAACGCTTGCACCCTACGTATTACCGCGGCTGCTGGCACGTAGTTAGCCGGTGCTTATTCTTACGGTACCGTCATGACCTCCCTTTATTAGAAGAAGGCTTTTCGTTCCGTACAAAAGCAGTTTACAACCCGAAGGCCTTCATCCTGCACGCGGCATGGCTGGATCAGGCTTGCGCCCATTGTCCAAAATTCCCCACTGCTGCCTCCCGTAGGAGTCTGGGCCGTGTCTCAGTCCCAGTGTGGCTGGTCGTCCTCTCAGACCAGCTACAGATCGTAGGCTTGGTAAGCCTTTACCCCACCAACTACCTAATCTGCCATCGGCCGCTCCGTTCGCGCAAGGCCTTGCGGTCCCCTGCTTTCATCCATAGATCTTATGCGGTATTAGCAAAGCTTTCGCCTCGTTATCCCCCACGATCGGGCACGTTCCGATGTATTACTCACCCGTTCGCCACTCGTCAGCATCCGAAGACCTGTTACCGTTCGACTTGCATGTGTAAGGCATGCCGCCAGCGTTCAATCTGAGCCAGGATCAAACTCTACAGTTCGATCTTGAAATTTAAAGTCTTTCGACTTCACTCATAAAAACGGAATTGAAGTGAACTTCACTTCTATTCTCATGAGCGTTTGTAGTGCTAAGCACTAGTTCCGAAGAACTTGGCACTCGCCATCAAACGCCCACGCTTATCGGCTGTATATTTTTAAGGAACCAGAAGATCAGATTTCTCTTTTCTTCTCAACTCGCTGCAATCAGCGAAGCCTTGAATTCTAACAGAGTTTTTAAAGTCCTGTCAAACTTTGTGGTTATTTGTCTTTCGACCTCCAACCACCCACTAACCTCAACCACCACAATCTCTTGCAGCACCTCAGATCAGCGAAGCCTTGAATTCTACACCAGTTTTTATCACCAGCGCAACTCTCAGCCAAACTCTTCTCTCCCACCGCCTTCACCACCTACCCCCACCACAATCCCCTCAGGAACCGCAGCAATCTCAGTAGCGAAGCCCGCTAGTATAGCAACAATTTCGCGTCGTGCAGGCATTTTTGCAAACCCAACCAACCAACGGTGCACGATGTCCCCCTGGGTACGCCTTCCACTATCTATATCTATGGCTCTCATCTCCCTCCTAGACGCACAACTGGCCTTCGGACATACCGCCCTGCTGGACCATGCCGATTTTTCCCTGGAGGCGGGCGAGCGCGTGGGGCTGATCGGCCGCAACGGTGCAGGCAAGTCATCCCTGCTCAAGATTCTCGGGGGGCTGGCGCACACGGACGATGGGGCGATGCATGTCCAGCAAGGCCTGCGGATCGCCTATGTGGCGCAGGAACCGCTGCTGGACGCGGGGCATACGGTGTTCGAGTCCACTGCCGCAGGGCTGGCGCACGTGGTCGCGCTGCGGCGACGCTATGAGAGCGCCACCGGAGCCGACCTGGATACGCTGCAGACGGAGATCGAGGCCGTGGATGGCTGGAACTGGGAGCGCAGGGTGGAGGAAACGATGCAGCGGCTGCACCTGGATCCGCAAGCCCGCGTGGGAGACCTGTCCGGCGGTCTGAAAAAGCGGGTCGCCCTCGCGCAGGCGCTTGTGACCCGGCCCGACGTATTGCTCCTCGACGAGCCGACCAACCACCTCGACGTGGATTCCATCGAGTGGCTGGAAGAGCTGCTGCTGGCATTTCCGGGCAGCGTGGTCACGATCACGCACGACCGCGCCTTCCTGGACCGCATTTCCACCCGGATCGTCGAACTCGACCGGGGTCGCCTGCTGTCTTTCCCGGGCAACTTCGGACAATACGTGCAGCAGAAGGCCGAGCAGCTGGCGCAGGAGGCGGTGATCGCCGCCAAGGCCGACAAGCTGCTGGCCCAGGAAGAGATATGGATACGCAAGGGCGTGGAAGCCCGCCGTACCCGGAGCCAAAGCCGCATCAGCCGTTTGGAAGCCCTGCGGACGAGCCGCGCGGAGCGCCGGGACGCCCTGGGAAGCGTCAGGATGGACATCGCGTCCGGATCCGCGTCTGGCTACCAGGGAAAGATCGTGGCCGAGCTGGCGCACGTGGCCAAGGCGTTCGGGGACAAAGCCATCGTGCAGGACTTTTCCGCCACGATCCTCCGCGGCGACAAGGTCGGACTGGTCGGACCCAACGGCGCCGGCAAGACGACCTTGCTGAAGCTGATCCTGGGCGAGTTGGCTCCGGACAGCGGCACCATCCGCCGGGGCGCCCACCTGGAGGTTGCCTATTTCGACCAGATGCGCCATGCGCTGGATCTCGATGCGACCCTGGAAGATTTCATCAGTCCGGGCAGCGAGTGGATCGAGATCGGGAAGCAGCGCAAGCACGTCAAGAGCTACCTGTCGGACTTCCTCTTCTCACCCGCCCGGGCGCAGTCTCCCGTGAGGTCCCTGTCCGGCGGGGAACGCAACCGCCTGCTGCTGGCACGCCTTTTCGCACGCCCGGCCAATGTCCTCGTGCTGGACGAGCCCACCAATGACCTGGACATCGATACGCTGGATCTGCTTGAGGAACTGCTCCAGTCCTATGACGGTACGGTGTTCCTGGTCAGCCACGACCGGATGTTCCTCGACAACGTCGTCACCAGCACCATTGCCTATGAGGGCGATGCGCGATGGCGCGAATACGAAGGAGGCGTGCAGGATTGGCTGGTGCAATCGCGGCGCAGCCGGGCCCTGGCCGGTGCCCCGGCGCGCCCTGCGGCTCAGGAATCGGTGGACAAGGAAACGTCCGCACCATCCGCCAAGCGCGCGGCACCGGTGAAAAAGAAGCTCAGCTACAAGGAGCAGCGGGAACTGGAGCTGCTCCCAGAGCGCATCGCGGCCCTCGAGGCGGAGCAGAACGCCATCCGAGCGGAACTGGCGGACGGAAGTCTCTATGTCCGCGACGGCGCGCAAGCCGCGGCGCTGCACGCGCGGGAAGGAGAGATCGAAGACGAACTGATGGCAGCCCTCGAGCGCTGGACGGAACTGTCCGAGCAGTGAAGGCCGGCAGCAGCGATGCCTCAGATGCGGTGGTGGAGGCGGTCCGTCGCCCCGCGCAGGCGGGTGATCAGCGCTGGCGCGATCTGGGTGAGGGGCAGGACCTCGTCGGCGGCTCCGTGCGCAATGGCCTCCCGGGGCATGCCGAAGACGATGCAGCTGGCCTCGTCCTGAACGTAGTTGTAGCTGCCGGCGTCCTTCATTTCGCGCATGGCGGCGGCGCCGTCATTGCCCATACCGGTGAGCATGACGCCGAAGGCATTCTTGCCGACCACGGCGGCCGCGGACTTGAAGAGGACCTCCACCGACGGCTTATGGCGGTTCACCGGAGGACCATCGTCCACCACGGCCACGTAGTTGGCACCGCTGCGGGCAACGTGGAACTGCCTGCCGCCCGGCGCGATGTAGGCGTGACCGGGCAGGATGCGCTCGCCGTTCACCGCTTCCTTGACGGTGATCTGGCACAGGCCGTTGAGGCGGGCGGCGAAACTCGTCGTGAACCCGGGGGGCATGTGCTGCGTGATGACGATGGCGGGGGAGTCCGCCGGCATCTGCACGAGCACTTCGCGGATGGCTTCCGTCCCGCCCGTGGACGCGCCGATGCAGATGAGCTTTTCGGTGGAAAGACGCCCGAGCAGCGTCGCGGCCGGCGCGATGGGCGCTGCAGCACCGGGCTGGGCGGCTTTCTCGGCAGGGCGCGGCGCCGGAGCGCGGCGCACCTGGGCAACCGCGGCCACGCGGATCTTGTCCACGATCTGCGCCGCTAGTTCGTTGAGGCCGCTGGAAAGTCCCACGCGCGGCTTGGCCACGAAATCGACGGCCCCCAGCTCCAGGGCCTTCATGGTGACTTCCGCACCGCGCTCCGTGAGGGTGGAGATCATCACGACGGGCATGGGGCGCAAGCGCATCAGCCGGCCCAGGAAGTCGATGCCGTCCATGCGCGGCATTTCCACATCCAGCGTGATCACGTCGGGATTCATCTCGCGGATCATCTCCCGGGCGATGAGCGGATCGTTGGCCGTCCCGATGCACTCCATGTCGTGCTGCCGATTGATGATTTCCGACAGCAGACTGCGCACCAGCGCGGAATCATCCACCACGATCACCCGGATCTTCCTGCTCATTCCCTCTTGTCCTTCTCAATCAAAAAAGGTCCACCGACCCGCCGGCCGTGGCCTTGGCCACGGTGGCCGCATTGCCCTTGACGTCCTGCGCGACCAGGGCTTCCGGATGGGCGTGGGCCAGCCGCTTGACCATGGCCTTGCCCGTCACGGGGAAAAATACCACTTTCCGCGGGTAGATATCGAGCACGTCCTCGGAAACGATGGGAATTCGCTCCGTCTGCAGGTAATTCATCACGAAGGTGGTGTTCCGCTCTCCCACGTTCATGGTGGTGAAATTGTGCATGACCTGCCCGCCGCCGAAGACCTTGGCCTGCATGGTTTCCCTGCGCGCGCCCAGCTTCAGCATCTCGTTGATGAGCAATTCCATGGCATAGGACCCATAGCGGCCGGACACGTCGTTGGAGTCGCCGTCGGGCAGCATGAAATGGTTCATCCCGCCGACGCGGCTGCGGCTGTCCCAGAGGCAGGCGGCGATGCAGGACCCGAGCACCGTCATGATCACGAGGTTTTCGTCCGACACGAAATACTCCCCGGGCAGCACCTTGACGGCGTTGTGCTGGAAGTGGTGGTCGAAGAAGAAGAAGGATGCCTCGCCTGGACGGCGGGAGCGGGCCTTCAGTTCCTGCAGCGTCGATTGCTTGGTGGGCGCAGCCGCGGCCGAATAGATATCGGCGCTCAGGGGCGCGATGCGGGGAGCCCGGCGGCGGTCAGCCCCGTCGAGTGACGAGGGAGGGGACGAAGCACCAGACGCGGGAAGGGAGCCAGGGCGGTTTGGGGTCATGGAGGGCTTCTTGCGGAATGCGGCCTTTATCGGCGCTCATAGACGGTCTTGCCGCGCAAATTGAACAGATCGCGGGATTCGCTGAAGTTTTCCGCGTGCCCGACGAACAGCATGCCTCCCGGCTTCAGCACACGGTGGATCTTCTCCAGGACCCTGCGCTGCGTGGGTGCATCGAAATAGATCATCACGTTGCGGCAGAAGACCACGTCGAAGGGCTCGCGGAACGGCCAGTCGTCGCGGATCAGGTTAACGCTCATGAATTCGATGGCGCGCCGCAGCTCGGGCTTGACCCGCGCCAGGCCGGCGTTCGGGCCCTTGCCCCGCAGAAAGAACTTCTGGAGCCGTTCGGGGCTTAGGCCCTTCACGCTGTCCAGCCGGTACACGCCCTCGGATGCGGTGGCCAGGACGCGGGAATCGATATCGCTCGCAGTGAGCTTGAACGGGGCATTGGCCCCCAGCGATTCGATCGCGGTCATCACGATCGAGTACGGCTCCTCCCCCGTGGAGGCGGCATTGCACCAGACGCTCCAGGGCCCGGAGGGGCGGCTGCGCAGCAGTCCCGAAAGGATCTCGAAGTGGTGCTGCTCGCGGAAGAATGCGGTGAGGTTGGTCGTGAGTGCGTTGACGAACTCCTGCCATTCCGGCCCGTCGTGGTTTTCCAGCCAGCCCAGGTATTCGTGGAAGCTGGTGTGCCCCGTTTCCCTCAGCCGCCGGGACAGTCGGCTGTAGACCATGGCGTGCTTGCCGTCGTGCAGGCTGATGCCTGCGCGCTGGTAGATGAGTGCCTGCACGCGGGAGAAATCCGCATTGGTCCAGACGAACTCCCGCCCCTGGGCCAGGGGGCCCGAGGACGGGGCGGCGCTGGACTCCGTGTCGCGCGGAGGGACGGAAGAAGAAGAGGTCTGGCGCATTGTTGGATTCGTTTCAGTTCCGCATCTCTGACAACCGGCCGGTGCACCGGCGAAACGCCGCTCTTGTTCCGCGTTGGCTTAGGAAGGGCCTGTCTGCCTCGCCCTTCCGGCAGATCAATCGTGCGTGGATATGAGGCCCATGTCCGGATTGGACATGAGCTTCTCGATGTCGAGAAGGATGAGCATGCGCTCGCCCACGGAACCGAGGCCCACGATGCAGTTGCTGTCGATGGAGCTTTCGATTTCCGGGGCCAGCCGGATCTGGTCGGCCGTGAGCTCCATGACGTCGCTCACGGAATCGACCACGATCCCCACGACCCGGCTGCGCAGGTTCAGGATGATGACCACCGTGAAACTGTTGTATTCGGCCTTGGAGCAGTCGAACTTGAGCCGCATGTCCACGATGGGCACGATGGTGCCGCGCAGGTTCGTGACGCCCTTGATGAATTCGGGCGCGTTCGCGATGCGGGTAGGCGGCTCGTAGCCCCGGATTTCCTGGACCTTGAGGATGTCGATGCCGTATTCCTCCTGGTCGAGGCGGAACGTCAGGTATTCGCGGGCGCCTCCCACGGAAGCGCCAGCCGCTTCGTTCGCTTTTTCCATCACAGTCGCCATGAGTGGCTCTCCTTCAATCTGCCCAGCGGCGTATCAATGGCGGACACGGCGGACCAGGGCCCCGGTGTCGAGGATCAGTGCCACCGTGCCGTCGCCCAGAATGGTGGCGCCCGACACGTTGGGCACCTTCCGGTAATTGGTCTCCAGGTTCTTCACCACGACCTGGTGCTGCCCCAGCAGTTCGTCCACCAGCAATGCAACGCGGCTGCCGTCCGCTTCGACGACCACCATGATGTTGCTGGACTTGCTCTGGTCGATGCGTGGCACCTGGAAGGTTTTCTCCAGGGCGATGACGGGCATGTACTCGTCGCGCACCTTGACCAGTTGCGAGCCCTGGGCCACCGTGTTGACGTCGTCGGGATTGACCTGGAAGGACTCCACGACGGACGACAGCGGCAGGATGTAGACCTCTTCGCCGACGCCGACCGACATGCCGTCCATGATGGCCAGGGTGAGCGGCAGCCGGACCGAGACGCGCATGCCGTAGCCTTCGGCGGAATCGATCTCGACGGAACCGTTGAGCGCGGCGATGTTCTTCTTGACCACGTCCATGCCCACGCCGCGGCCGGACACATCGGTGACCTCGTCGGCGGTGGAGAAGCCGGGCGCGAAGATGAGTCCCCAGACGTCCGCATCGCTCATCTGGTCGGAAACGTCCAGCCCGCGCTCGCGTGCCTTGCGCAGGATCTTCTCGCGCGACAGGCCGCGGCCGTCGTCACGCACTTCGATGACGATGGAGCCGCCCTGGTGCGAAGCGGACAGCGTGATGGTGCCGTGCTCGGACTTGCCCGCAGCGAGGCGGTCCGCCGGCATTTCGATGCCGTGGTCGCAGCTGTTGCGCACCAGGTGGGTCAGCGGGTCGGTGATCTTCTCGACGAGGCTCTTGTCGAGCTCGGTCGCTTCGCCCAGGGTGACGAGATCGACCTTCTTGCCCAGCTTGTTGGCCAGATCGCGCAGCATGCGCGGGAAACGGCTGAACACGATGGACATCGGAATCATGCGAATGGACATCACCGATTCCTGCAGATCCCGGGTGTTGCGGTCGAGGTCCGCCAGGCCCGCGAGCAGTTGCTGGTACACCGCGCCATCGAGGCCCCGGCTGTTCTGCGCCAGCATGGCCTGGGTGATGACGAGTTCACCGACCAGGTTGATCAGTTGGTCCACCTTGTTCACGGCTACCCGGATGGTGGTGGATTCCATCTGCGACTGGCTGGCCGCCTTGGTCTCCGCGGCGCGTCCGCCGGCGGCTGCCGGCCTCGAAGCCGGGCCATCGGCGGCACCGCCGGCAGAGGCGCCTGCGGCAGCGGCGTCCGGACGCTCGCCGGGCATGCCGGGGGCTCCCGGGAAGAAACCGTAGGAAACCTCCAGCGCGCCGCCGGGGGCGGACGGGGCGGCCGCCACGCCGGGGGCCTCCTCGGCTGGCTCGGGCTCGGCAGCACCGGCGGCAGTGATGCGCACCTGCTCCTTCGAGACATGGAATGCGAACAGATCGAGCAGGTCGTCGTCCGTGGAGGTGGTTTCCACGCCGAAAACGCGCACGCCTGGCTGGTCGGAAGGCAGGTCGCGGATGGAGCCCAGGCCGACGATGTCGCGGAACAGGTCCTTGATGGCGTCCGCCTGCTCATTGCGCTCGACAGGGCCGATGCGGATTTCCAGCGAACGGGCCACGCCGGGGCCGGAGGGTGCGGGCATCGACGAGGGAGCAGGCACGGGGGCCGGCGCCGGCGCGGCCTGCACGGGAGCCGGGGCGGACGCAGGAGCCGGGGGCGTGGCGGGACCCGCAGCAGGCACGACGCCTGCGGCGAGTTCACTGATGCGGCGCACCAGGTCGCCCGTGGACACGGCCTCGCCCTGGCCGCCCGCCTGGTGGCGGGCCAGCAGGCTGCGGGACGCGTCCGCGGACTCGAGCAGCACGTCCACCATCTGCGGTACGGGCTGGAGCTCGTGCCTGCGCAGCCGGTCCAGCAGGGACTCCATCTGGTGGGTGAGTTCGGCGACATCGGAGAAGCCGAACGTCGCGGCGCCCCCCTTGATGGAGTGCGCGCAGCGGAAGATGCCGTTGAGCTCTTCGTCGTTGGCTGCGCTCAGGTCCAGATCCAGCAGCATGTGCTCCATCTGGTCCAGGTTCTCTCCAGCCTCCTCGAAAAAGATCTGATAGAACTGGCTGAGGTCGAAATCGCCGCCTGCGCCTTCTTGGTAGTTTTCGGCCATGAATGGCTCCCTTGTGCTTGTGTATGACGCCGAGGCTCAGCGGATCACTTTCTGGATGACCTCGATCAGGCGGTTGGGATCGAAGGGTTTCACCAGCCAGCCCGTGGCGCCGGCATTGCGGCCGGCCTGCTTCATCTGGTCGCTGGACTCGGTGGTGAGGATGAGGATGGGGATGGTCTTGAAGCGCGGATGCTCGCGCAG
The DNA here is from genome assembly GCA_003029925.1 of Paracidovorax avenae. GTDB lineage: Bacteria > Pseudomonadota > Gammaproteobacteria > Burkholderiales > Burkholderiaceae_C > Paracidovorax > Paracidovorax avenae_A. Next base: position 4,938,477 of record CP028296.1, read on the forward strand.
CTTGCGCGTGAGGCCGATGCCATCCAGGCGGGGCATGTTCTGGTCGGCGAGGACCAGCTGGATGTCATGGGTTTCCGCCTTTTCCAAGGCATCCTGGCCGTCAACGGCCTCCACCACGTGGTAGCCGGCACCCGTCAAAGTGAAGGACACCATCTTGCGCATGGAGGGCGAATCATCAACGGCGAGGATCGATTGCATTTAAGGCTCCAACTCACTTGAATATATAAGGTAACCAGACGGGGCAAGGTCAGAAGAGATCAATGGAACCGGCGTCCATCTCGCTTTGGGTGACCGGATTGGGGCGGTCTGGTGCCATCTCGGCGAACGGTGCGGCCTCCTCGCCCTCTTCGGAGCCCATGGCTTCGGAGGCAAGCCTGAACGCGCAGCCCTGGAGCACCTTGGTGGTGTGCCAGATCAGCTGCGAAGCCATGTCCTGGAATTGCAGTTCGGTGACGGCGCTCCTCAAGGCGGTGCGCAGCGCGAGCAGCTCCGGGGAGCCCTTGATCAACTCGTCCGACAGGGCCTGGTTGGCTTCACCGAAGCGGGCAAGCAGATTGTCGGTAGCATGGCTGAGCAGGCCCTCGAGGCGGTGCAGGTCGCGCATGACGACGAGCAGGGAATCCTGAAGTTCCGCAGCCACCATGACGGGGAGCTGGACTCCTGGCTCATCGGGGCCTGTTAGCGTAGATTGCATGGTTTCTCCATGGCAGCAGGCGGCTCAAGGCACGCTAAATCCATTCCGGCAAACACGCTGGTGGCCACACCACCGGCAACGACGCACCGCCCGGTCGGCGAAGCGCTCCCGCAGGGCACGAACGGCACGCCGTGGTGCGCCGTTTGTTCCAATATGTATCCTATGATAGCGTTCATATGGTCTCAGGAGTAATGGTTAAACCCCTGCGCATCCTGCATCTCGAAGATTCCCCTGCGGACCATGCTTTGGCATGTATTACGTTGCGCCGCGCCAACGGGATGTATGAAATACGCCACGCCGACACGATGGAGTCGTTCATGGCCTGGCTGGATGCGGAGCGATTCGATCTGGTCCTCGCCGACTACCGTCTTCCCGGTTTCACGGCGCTGGATGCGTGGCGCTGGGTGAGCGAACGCGGCGACGCCCCGCCCTTCGTGCTGCTGTCCGGCGCCATCGGCGAGGCCGCAGCCGTGGATGCGATGCGCCTGGGGATGGCGGACTACCTCCTGAAGGACGACATGGCCCGGCTGCCGCACGTGATCGGCCGCGCCATCGAAGTGCATGAAGCGCGCAGGGCTCGGGAGCAGGCAGTGCGCGACCTCGCGGCGTCGGAAAGGCGGCTGGCGGAGCTGACCGAGCACCTGCAGATCTCCATCGAGCGGGAGCGTGCGGCGATCGCCCGCGAGATCCACGACGACATCGGCGGCTCCCTGACGGCAGTGCGATTCGACGTGGGGTGGATCGCCCGGCATTCCACGGAAGAGGCCGTGCGGGACCACGCCGGCAGCGCCACCGAGATGCTGCAGCATGCCATCGAGGCGAGCCAGCGCATCATGATGAACCTGCGCCCGCCCATCCTCGACCAGGGGCTGGTGGCCGCGGTGCAGTGGCTGGCCGAGAGCTTCGAGCGCCGCACCGGCATTCCCACCCGGCTGCATTCCAGCCGGGATACGATCGAGGTGCCCGGCGACGTGCAACTGGTGGCCTACCGCACGGCGCAGGAGGCGCTGACCAATGTGTCGAAGTACGCCCAGGCCCGGCAGGTCACCATCGATCTCTCGGACAGCGAGCGCGTGCTGACGCTGGAGGTGACGGACGATGGCTGCGGCATGGAGCCCGCCACGCGGAACAAGCCGAAATCCTTCGGGCTCAAGGGCCTGCAGGAACGGGCGAGAACGGTCGGAGGGTGGCTGGACATCAGCAGCCAGCCGGGACGCGGCACCTCGGTCATCGTGTCGATCCCGCTGGAACCGCAGATCGGCCAGGACGTAGCAGACCCGGGAGAAATGCCATGATCCATGTCGTGCTGTGCGACGACCATGCCGTGCTGCGGCGCGGCATCCGTGACACGCTCACCGAGGCGCCGGACATCCAGGTGACCGGGGAGGCCGGCGGCTATTCGGAACTGCGCGAGATCCTGCGCAAGGCGCCCTGCGACGTGCTGCTGCTGGACCTGAACATGCCGGGCCGCAGCGGGCTGGAGGTTCTGAGCAGCCTGAAGGAAACGGACTCGGCCATCAAGGTGCTCGTGGTGTCGATGTATCCCGAGGACCAGTACGCCCTGCGCTGCCTGCGGGCCGGGGCCCAGGGCTATGCCAACAAGGCGGGCGATCCCATGGAACTGATCGAGGCCGTCCGCACCGTGATGAAGGGCCGCAAATACCTGACGCCGGAGGTGGCGCAGATGCTCGCGGACAGCCTGGCGCAGCCCGCGCCCGAGCTGCCCCACGAGGCCCTGTCCGAACGCGAACTCCAGACGCTGGTGAAAATCGCGTCCGGCAAGCGCCTTTCGGATATTGCGGAAGAGCTCATGCTGAGCCCGAAGACCGTGAGCGTGTACCGGTCGCGCGTGCTGGAAAAGCTCAAGCTCAGCAACAACGCCGAACTGACGGTGTACGCCATTCGCAACCAGCTGGTGTGAACGACCGGCCGGTCACCGCTGCGATGCGAAGAGGTCGATGGATTGCTGCATGAGGGTGAGCACCGGCTGCTCGAGCATGGGCAGCGTGGCAGCGATGCCCAGCAGCCCGACGGTCAGGGTCACCGGAAACCCCACCGCGTAGATATTCATCTGCGGCGCCACCCGGGAAATGACGCCCAGGGCCAGGTTGACGAATGTCAGCAGCGCGATCATGGGCAGGGCGATCCAGAGCGCGCTGGAGAACAGCGAGGCGCCAAGCTCGTGCAGGCGCATCTGGCCGATCGACTGCAGGAAATTCCCATCCACGGGAAAGCTGTCGAAGCTTTTCACCACGGCCATGAGCACCATGAGGTGACCATTGATGACCACGAAGAGCAGCATGGCCATGTGGCCGAAGAAACGGCCCACCGCACTGACCTGTCCGCTGGTGGAAGGATCGAAGAAGGACGCGAAGTTGAGCCCCATCTGCAGGCCGACGACCTCGCCCGCCAGCTCGACCGCGGAGAAGACCAGCCGCACCGCGAAGCCGACCGACATGCCGACCGCCACCTGCTGGGCGACCGCGCCGAGCGCTCCGCGGCCGTTGACGCTGATGACGGGCTGGTCGGGCAGCACCGCCTGCGCGCACACGGCCACCAGGAAGGCCAGGCCGATCTTGGCCCGGACGGGGATGCTGCGCATCGAGAACACCGGCGCGACCATGAAGACGGCCAGCACCCGGAGGAACGGCCACAGCACCGGCGAGAGCCAGGCCATGATCTGCGCCTCGGAGAAGGTGATCACGCCGCGCTCAGGTGACGACGGACGGGATGGATTCGATGGTGCGCCGGATGTAGTCCACGAGGGAGGTGATCATCCAGGGCCCCGCGACCGCGAACACGACCATGGCGGCGATGAGCTTGGGCACGAAGGCGAGCGTGGCCTCCTGGATCTGGGTGACGGCCTGGAAGATGCTGACGAGCAGCCCGATCACCATGACCGCGCCGAGCACCGGCATGGACACCATCAGCAGCAGCGTGAGCGCGTCGCGCCCCATCGTCAGGACCATTTGGGAGGTCATGGGAATTCCTTCTCGTTGGCGTCAGGTCACGAAGCTGGCGGCCAGGGAGCCGAGCAGCAGGTTCCATCCGTCCGCCAGCACGAACAGCATCAGCTTGAACGGCAGCGCCACCAGCACCGGGGACAGCATCATCATGCCCAGTGACATGAGGATGCTGGAAACCACCATGTCGATGACCAGGAACGGGATGAAGATCATGAACCCGATCTGGAAGGCCGACTTGAGTTCGCTGGTGACGAAGGCGGGCACGAGCACGCGCATGGGCGCGGTCTCCGCCGTGGCTCCGGACGGCAGCTTCGCGAGCCGGGCGAACAGGGCGAAATCCGACTGGCGGGTCTGCTTGAGCATGAAGGAACGCATGGGCGCCTCCGCGCGCTCGACGGCCTGCTCGAAGGTGATCGTGTTGTTGCTGTAGGGCTGGTAGGCGTCCGCATAGACGCGGTCGAACGTGGGGCCCATGACGAAGAATGTCAGGAACAGCGACAGGCCGATGATGACCTGGTTCGGCGGCGCGGACTGCGTGCCGATCGCCTGGCGGATCAGCGACAGCACGATGACGATGCGGGTGAAGCCGGTCATCATGAGCAACAAGGCCGGCAGGAAGGACAGTGCCGTGAAGAACAGCAGGGTCTGGATGGGCACCGAATAGCTGGCCCCGCCCGCGCCGGAGCCGACGAGGACCGGCAGGCTGCCGCCGCCAGCGGCCTGCGCCCAGGCGGAGACGGGGGTCAGCGCCGCGCAGGCGAGCACACCCGCCACGGCCAGGCCGGCATGCCGCGGCTGGTTCGCGCCGGAGCGCGTTGCCTCAGCCATGCGCAGCGGGCGCATCCTGGCGCCGGGTAGCCGCTGCCATCTCGCCGGCGAAGGACGTGGACGATGGCACATGGGCCAGGGGCGACGGCCCCGCGGCCGAGGGATGGATCACGTGCAGGCACTGGACCTGCTGTGCCGTGACGCCCAGCACCAGCCAGACGCGCTGGTGTTCCGGGCCGACCTCCACCGTCACCACCCGCTGCTGGGGTCCGACCGGCACGGCGGAAAGCACCTTGGCCGCCGCGCCCATGCCGGAACCCGCAGCGCCGGCCTGGCGTTGCTGCAGGCGCCGGATGAGCCAGGGCAGCAGCGCCACCACGGCGATGAACAGGACGACGATGACCAGGGTCTGCGCCATGCCGGCGCCCGAAGCGGCGTTATCCACGGCTCACGCGGCGCAGCCGCTCCGAAGGCGTGACCACGTCGGTCAGCCGGATGCCGAACTTGTCGTTGACCACCACGACCTCGCCCTGGGCGATCAGGTAGCCGTTGACCAGCACGTCCATGGGCTCGCCGGCCAGGGCATCGAGCTCGACGACGGACCCTTGGGCCAGCTGCAGGATGTACTTGATGGGCACCTTGGTGCGGCCCAGCTCCACCGACAGCTGGACGGGGATGTCCAGCACCATGTTGATGTCGTTGACCGGCGCCTCGTTGCTCGAGGAGAAGGGGCGCACGGGGTCGCCCGCGAGGGGGCCGCCCTGGTCCGTGGGCGGCGCCTCGTCGGAGCTCTTCTGCTCCTCCAGAGCTTCGGCCCAGCCGGCGAACGGATCGTCCGCCGCGCTCTTGCCGTCGTTGTCGTTGTTGTTGTCGCCTTCAGTTGACATTCTTTTCTCCCAGCCAGTTCACATCGGGGTTGCGCAGGCACTCCTCGATGCGGATGGCGTACTTGGAATTGTGCGTGCCGTACTGGCACTCGAAGATGGGTACGCCCCCGATCGACGCCTGGATGCGCGGCTCGCGGTCGAGTTCGATGAAGTCGCCGGGCTTCATGGCGAGCAACTGCTCGACGGTGGCATCCGCGCGGGCCAGTTCGGCCACGAGGGTGACCTCGGCCGCCTGGATCTCGCGGGTCAGCACGCGCACCCAGCGGCGATCGACTTCGATCGAATCCCCCTGCGTCGAGGAATAGAGTACGTCGCGGATAGGCTCCAGCGTCGCGTACGGCATGCAGATATGGATGGCTCCCGACAGGTCGCCGATCTCTAGCTGGAAGGCGGTGGACACCACGATCTCGCTCGGGGTGGCGATGTTCGCGAACTGCGGCTGCATTTCGGAACGCTGGTACTCCAGTTCCAGCGGGTAGATGCCGTGCCAGGCCTTCTTGTATTCGACGCAGATCACATCGACCAGGCGGTTGATGACGCGCTGCTCGGTGGGGGAGAAGTCGCGCCCCTCGATCCGCGTCTGGAATTTGCCGACACCGCCATAAAGCGTGTCGATGATGCCGAACACCAGCGAGGGCTCGCAGACGATCAGGCCGCTGCCGCGCAGGGGGCGGATGGCCACGATGTTGAAGTTCGTGGGCACCGCCAGTTCGCGCAGGAAGGCGCTGTAGCGCTGCACGGACACCGTGCCAACCGAGATTTCCGGACTGCGGCGGATGAAGTTGAACAGGCCGATGCGGAAGTTGCGGGCGAACCGTTCGTTGACGATTTCCATGGTCGGCATGCGACCACGGACGATGCGCTCCTGGCTGGAGATGTCGTAGTTGCGGATGGCGCCGGTGTCCGCAGCCTCTTCGACGGACTTCTGGCTTTCACCCGTGACGCCTTCCAGCAGGGCATCGACTTCTTCCTGGGAAAGGAATGACTCGCTCATGGGAAATCTCCTGCCGGCTCACTGGATGATGAAACTGGAGAAAAGCACCTGTCGCACGGGATTGTTGTCGGCCTTAGGGCGCGGTGCCTCTTCGCCGTCATTGTCCTCGTCGCTGGCGGGCCGCTTGCGCGGCTTGGGTACGGTGTAGCCCAGGGGTTTGGACACCTCGCGGCGGATGTCCACGGCCAGCTTTTCCTTGCCATCGCGGCTGAGGAGTTCCTGGGAGGTGCGCTGCGACACCAGCATCAGGATCGCGCTGCGGATGCTGGGCAGATACTGCTTGACCTGGTCGGACGTCTTGGCATCCGCCAGCTCCAGCGTGATGCCGATCTGGGCGAACCGCTCACCGCCGGTGTCGGCGAGGTTCACCACCATGTTCTCGATCGGCAGGAAGGTGGGCGCCACCTTTTCCTTGTGCTCGACCTGCGCGGCCTTGGCATGGCCGCCGCCGCCCTCCTCGTCCTCGTCGCCATGGCTGCGCTTGGAGAGGAGGAACCAGGCCGCGCCACCGCCGGCCAGCACCAGCACCGCGACGATGGCGATGATGAGGACCAGCTTCTTGCTTTTCGGCTTGGCGGCGGCTGCGGCAGGAGGGTTGGCAGACACGTTGGGTTTCCTTGCGCAACGGATTCGGTGGGGAGGGACTGGCCGGGGCCGGGTGCCCTGGAAGGCTTTCCCGCACTCCATCGAGCGCAGGCCTTCCGCTAGGGGCCATTATTGGATACCGGCGCGGCGGATAATAGCCAGAATAGCGGCGGAAAGGCCCTCTTTCCAGTGGTTGCGCAAGCCCTCCCCGGGCTCCCGCCCGCACTCAGGCGAAGACGTCCAGGGCACGGTCCGGACGGGATGCAGGCCGGGGGTTGTCTGCAACCCCTTGCGTGCCCCCTCCGGCAGCCTGCACACGGCCGATGCGCGCGCCGCCCTCGCCGCGCCCGGATGGACGCCCCGAGGCATCGCCCCCCGCGCCCGCGCCGGACTGCCCGATGGACACGCCCGCGAGTTCCAGGCCTTCTCCGCGCAGCAGTTCACGCAGTTGGGCCATGCTGGTGTCCAGCATGTCCCGTGTCTGGGACTGGTCGCTGCGGAATGCGACATGGGCTTCGTTGCCCGTGAGCGACACGGACACCTCGACCGGCTGGCCGTCCCGGTCGATCGTGAGTTCTGCATTCTGGGTCTTCTGGTGCACCCAGTAGGCCACCTGTTCGGCGATCTGGTCTTCCATGGAAATCTGCGAGGGATCCACCACGCCGGCCGCCCCGTCCCCGACCGCGCCCGCGGCAAAGGAACCCGTTGCCTGCGCGCCATCCGGAGATGCAGGCACCACGCTCCGCTCCGTGCCGGGAGAGGCCGGTGGAGCCGCATCCGCCCGCCCGCCTGCCTGCCGGGCCAGGTCCTGCAGGGTGCCGCCCACGGCGGAGGCGGTCGCCATGGAGGATTCGCCGCCACGTGCGGCAGCCTGCAGTCCGCCGGCGGTGCCCGCGTCGCGGCGATCCGATTGCGCCGCCGCCCCCGCCGATGCGGAGGACGCAGAAGCCACGGCCTGGGCCAGGGCATGCGCGCCGGGAAGATCGCCGTCCTTGCCTCCCAGGACCGGGACGACCAGGCCGCCACCCGCACCAGCCGACTCGAGTGCAGGATTGGCCGCACCGCCCATGGCGGCGTGCCCGGACCGCGCCATCCCGCCCCGGGATGCAGCGAAGGCCTTGCCGGCCGCATTGGCGGCGGACCCGGAAACATCGGCAGCGCCATCGATGAGCGCCGTCTGCCCTACCAGGCTGCTCGCGTCCATCAGGCCCGCAGGCCGGAGCGCCTGCGCCAGGGAGCCCCCCGCCCCGCCGCCCAGGGATCCCGCCGCGGCAGGCCAGGCCCCGGCCGTGCCGCCCGGCACCATGCCTTGCAGCGCCATGGCCAGCGGATCCATGCCGGGCAGCCCCGATGCGCCTGCGGCATTGCCCGCCGTACCGCCGGATGGGAGTGCATCGCCAGCCAGCGCGCCACCGGCCAGGACAGCGCCCAGGCCAGTGTCCGCACCCGGCAGCGCACCGGCTCCGGCATCGGTACCGTCCAGTCCGGCCCCGAGGGATGCCAGCAGCATCGAAAAACCGCCCTGGCTGCTGGTGGCATCGGTGCCGGCATCCGCAGCCGTTGCATTGCCTGTCTTGCCGGCGCCACGGGCGCCCCTGGACTCGTGCGCTGCGTGGGCCGAAGACGGCGCACGGGCCGTGCGGCTCTGGATGTCGTTGCTCATATCGTCAGCTCCTCTGACCCGTCAGGGCCCTGCCCCGCACCCGGGGCCTTGCCGAACCGCAGCGCGGCGCGCTCGTCCGTCTGTTTCTGATCCCGCCGCGCTTCGGCCTGGGCGATGTCGTGGCGCCGGCGCTCCACGACCTTGCGCAGCGCCGCGACGCGCAGTTCGGCCTGCAACAGGGCCTGGCCCGCGGCACGCACGCGCCCTTCCTGCTCGCCGATCACGCTGCTCTGCACGCCCATGGCATGCCCGAGTCGGTCCATGAAATGGTAGTGGTGGAACATGACCTCCGGCTTGACCGTGGCGTCGGCGCGCATGCCCCAGCGCCCTTCCGTCTCGTGCGCATAGCCCTGCAGTTGCTCCAGCTGGGCCTCGGAAGCGATCCGGGCGCGCTGGAGATCCTGCAGTGCCTGGCGCGCCGCGTCGCGCTGGCGCTCCGCCATCTCGACGGCGACCAGGAATGCGTTGAGGGAGGCCATGGCGGTGCCGCTCCCTCGGTCAGGCCTGCGGGCCTAGTACGGCCGCCATGGCATGCAGGCTGTCCTGCATGGGCGCGGCCTCGAACATGTCCTGCTGCAGGAAGGCAGCCATTGCCGGCTGCAGGCGGATCGCCTCGTCCAGCGCCGGGTCGGAGCCGCTCATGTAGGCGCCGACCTGGATCAGGTCGCGGCTCTTCTGGTAGCGCGAGTACACGGCACGGAACCGGCGCGCGAGGTCGAAATGCTCGCGCGAGGCCACGTTGTGCATGACCCGCGACGCGGATTGCTCGATGTCGATCGCCGGGAAGTGCCCGGTTTCCGCCAGCGCGCGGGACAGCACGATGTGGCCGTCGAGGATGGCCCGGGCCGAGTCGGCGATGGGATCCTGCTGGTCGTCGCCTTCGGACAGGACGGTATAGAAGGCGGTGATGGAGCCCACGCCGTGCAGGCCGTTGCCGCTGCGCTCGACGAGCGCCGGCAGCTTGGCGAAGCAGCTCGGCGGATAACCCTTGGTAGCCGGCGGCTCGCCGATGGCGAGCGCGATTTCGCGCTGTGCCATGGCATAGCGGGTGAGCGAATCCATGAGCAGCAGCACGTGTTTGCCCTTGTCCCGGAAGTGCTCGGCGATGGCCGTCGCGTAGGCAGCGCCCTGCATGCGCAGCAGCGGCGGCGCATCGGCCGGCGCGGCAACCACCACGGCGCGCTCGCGGTCCTGTTCGCCCAGGATGTCCTCGACGAACTCCTTGACCTCGCGCCCCCGCTCGCCGATGAGCCCCACGACGATCACGTCGGCCTGCGTATAGCGGGCCATCATGCCGAGCAGCACGCTCTTGCCCACACCGGACCCGGCGAAAAGCCCCAGGCGCTGCCCGCGGCCCACCGAAAGCAGTGCATTGATCGCCCGCACGCCGGTATCCAGCATCTCGCGCACGGGGTCGCGGTCCATGGCGTTGATCTGGCGCCGGTCCATGGGCTCGGAGGAAACATCCTGCACCGGCCCGCCATGGTCGAGTGGCAGGCCCTGCGAGTCCACGACGCGGCCCAGCAGGCCGTCGCCCATGGGCAGGCGCAGGATGCCCGCGGCCGTCGACGGGCGCGTGGAATCGCCCAGGCGGGGCACGGGGACATAGGGCGCGGCCGGCACCACGCTCGCGCCGCTGGACAGGCCGTGGATGTCGCCTGCAGGCATGAGGAAGGCCCGGTCGCCCGAGAAACCGACGACTTCCGCCAGCACGGCCTCCTGGCCGGGCATCTGCACCAGGCATTGCGAACCCACGGGGACACGGATACCCGCTGCCTCCAGAACGAGCCCGGTCAGGCGCGTCAGGGTTCCGCGGGTTTCGAGCGCCGTACCCTCGGCCAGCCGCTCGCGCGCACCGGACAGGAACGCATCCCAGGGCGAATCCTGCACTTGCGGATCGGGCACGGTGGCGCTTTCAGCCATGGCCCGGCTCCTCGATCTTCCAGGCCGACGACAGCCCCAGGGCCGCAATGGCGCGGCGCCAGCGCCTGTCGAGCGAGCCGTCCAACACCGTGCCTGCGGATTCGACCAGGCAATCGCCTTCGCCCACGGAGGCATCCGGCACCCACTGGATCTTCGCCCCTGCGTACTCCGTGGTGAGCGGCTGCTCCAGGAACGACCAGTCGGCCGGATGGATGCGCACCGTGGCCGGCCGGCCCTCGGCCACCAGCATGCCCAGCGCCTCGCGCACCACGGGCAGCAGGGCCTGCGGCCCGCTGGACAGCTCCTGCCGCACGACCTGGCGAGCGATGTCGCAGGCCAGTTCCAGGATCTCCTGCGCCATGCGCTGCTGCAGATCGGTCAGCCCGGCGTCGGCGTCAAGCACCAGCCGCTCCAGCCGCGCGGCCGTCTCCCGGCCCTGTCCGCCGATGTAGTCGTCCATGCGCTGCTGCCACGCCAGGGCGGTTTCCTCCTCGCCCTGGGCCTTGCCCTGCGCGAAGGCTTCCTCGCGCGCGGCCTCGACCGCGGCCTGGTGGGCGGCCTCGTCGATGCCCGGAGGCGGCAGTTCGGCGGCCTCGGGCTCCGCCTCCACCGGTGCAAGCAGGTCGGAGCCATCCACCGCGCCGAAATGCCATTGCGTCACATCGGCGATTTCCTCGCTCGGGATGAAGCGCGTGTAGGCGCCGCGGGGACTATACGAATGCGTCATCGCCGCCGCCTCCGATCACGATCTGGCCTTCGTCGGACAGCCGACGCACGGTCTTGAGAATTTCCTTCTGCTGCGCCTCGACCTCCGACAGCCGCATGGGGCCCCTCGACTCCAGGTCTTCGCGCATGGCTTCCGCGGCGCGCGAGGACATGTTGGAGAGGAATTTCTCGCGCAGTTCCGGCTGGGCACCCTTGAGCGCGACCACCAGGGTCTCCGAGGCCACTTCGCGCAGCACGGTCTGGATGGCGCGGTCGTCCAGCTTGTTGACGTCGTCGAAGACGAACATCTTGTCCATGATCTTCTGGGCCAGGTCGGGGTCGTAGCCGCGGATCGACTCCAGCACCACCGTGTCCATGTTGGAGCCCAGCAGGTTGATGATTTCCGCAGCCGCCTTGACGCCGCCCAGGGAGCTCTTGCGGATCTTGTCGCCGCCGGCGAGCACCTTGAAGAGCACTTCGTTGAGGTCCTTGAGCGCCGTGGGCTGGATGCCCTCGAGCGTGGCCACGCGCAGCAGCACCTCGCCGCGCTGGCGGTCCGACAGCTGCATGAGCACCGCGGCGGACTGCTCGGGATCCAGATGCACCAGGATGGCCGCGACGATCTGCGGATGCTCGTTGCGCAGCAGTTCCGCCACGGAGAGCGGATCCATCCACTTGAGGCTCTCGATGCCCGAGACGTCGCCGCCCTGCAGGATCCGGTCGATCAGCAGCGCGGCCTTGTCGTCGCCCAGTGCGCGCTTGAGCACGGCGCGCACATAGTTGCTGGTGTCGGACACGAGCAGGCTCTGCGCGGCGGCGTCGTTGGAAAAGCGGTTGATGACGCCATCCACCTTGTCCTTGGAGACGGAGCGCATGCGGGCGATGGTCTCGCCGAGCTTCTGCACCTCCTTGGGAGACAGGTGCTTGAACACCTCGGCGGCTTCCTCCTCGCCGAGGGACATCAGCAGGATCGCCGCGTCGTTCAGGCCTTGCTCATCCATGGAAAGTCACCGGTGCGTAGGGAAAGGGGTGGGTGGGAGTGCTCATCGGCGCCATCATCGACGGATGGCGGCCGCGTTTCAAGACTCGCCGTTTACCCACACCTTGAGAATGTTGGCGACGGCCATGGGATTTTCCTTGGCCAGGACGCGCGCCTCCTCCAGGCGCATCTGCTCGGGGGTCTGGATCAGGTCTTCCGGCTTGGTGGGCGCGGCCAGGGCCGGACGCTCGGGCTCGTCGCCCTCGATCGCGTCCACCTGGCGGCCCGCGGACGCCGCCGCAGCGGGTGCCGGCGGCTGGTTCATGCCCTTGATCGCCGGCCGCACCAGGCCCAGGAGGATGAGCGCGGCGAAGAGTGACATGCCCACCGGCCAGCCCAGGCTCTTGGCCAGTTCGATCATTTCGGGCTGCTTCCAGAGCGGCAGCTCGACCGCCGGCGTGTTGTCCACCAGGAACTGGGTGTTCATGATGTTCACCGAGTCGCCCCGATCCTTGTTGTACCCGATGGTTTCGCGCACCAGGGCCGTCATCTGCTCGATCTGCTCGGGCGTGAAGGCCTTGGCCTGCGGAGCCTTGCCCGCTGCTTCCGCGATGGCCTGGTAGTTCACGACCACGGCGGCGCTGACGCGCTTGATCGCGCCGCTGCCGGCCCGGGTGACGCGTACCGTCTTGTCCACCTCGTAGTTGGTGATGGATTCGCGCTTGGACCCGGCGGCCTGGCCCTGCTGGCCCTGCTGGCCATTGCCTGCCGTGGGCGCAGGGTTGGCGCCGTTGATGGGGGCGGTGGACGGCTGGGGCGGCTGGTTGCTGGCGGCGCCCGGCACGCCGGCCGGTGGCTGGTTGCCCTGCGTGCCGCCGGAGCTTTCCACGACCTGCTGGCTGCGCACGGCGCTGCTGTCGGGCGTCTGGTTGGGCCGGTGCTGCTCGGACGTCTGCTCCGACTGCGAGAAATCCACCTCGGCAGTCACCTGGGCTTTGACGTTGTTCTTGCCGACCACCGGCTCCAGGATGTCCAGGATGCGGCGGGTGTATTGCTGCTCGATCTGCTGCACGTAGGACAGCTGCTGGGCATCGATGGCGCTGCCGCTGCCGGCGGCCGTGTCGGGCGACTGCGAGAGCAGCTTGCCGGTATCGTCGAGCACGCTGACGGCGGAAGGCGACATCTCGGGCACGCTGGAAGCCACCAGGTGCACGATGCCGGCCAGCTGGGTGCGGTCGAGGAAGCGGCCGGGATAGAGACTCAGCAGCACGGAAGCGGAAGGCTTCTGCTGCTCGCGGAAAAAGCCGTTCTGGTTGGGCAGCGCCAGGTGGACGCGGGCGCTCTGCACGGACGACAGGGCCTGGATGGAGCGGGTCAGTTCGCCCTCGAGCCCGCGCTGGAAGTTCAGCCGCTCCTGGAACTGCGTCACGCCGAAGCGGTTGGTCTCCATGAGTTCGAACCCGGTCACCGACCCCTTGGGCAGGCCCTGGGTGGCGAGGCGCAGGCGCACGTCGTGCACACGCTCGGCCGGCACCAGGATGGCGCCGCCCCCCTCCGAGTACTTGTAGGGAACGTTCATGGTGGACAGCTGGGCCACGATGGCACCGCCGTCCTTGTCGCTCAGGTTGGAGAACAGCACCTTGTAGTCCGGCTGGCGGTTGAGCACCACCGCGGCAACCACCGCGGCAACCAGCAGCGCGATGCCCGCGCCGAAGCGCATACGCTTGGAACGGTCCAGCGCGGAGAAGCGCTGGAGCACGGACGGCGCGCTGGGGCTGGCTGGGGGAGCAACGGGGATTTCGGCGACTGCGGACATGGTGCTTTCCAAGGGGACCGCCACGGCACACGGGATCTGGCGTGCCGCGATTATTGGCTGCCGGCCTCCCACCCGGCAGCCGGATAAGGCGCCCGTTTTCCCAGCTATTCCCCAGGATGCGCCGGGCGCCGGGCCCTAGGATTGCACCATCCCCCGCAACCCTTTCCTTCGCCCGCCATGGACCTCCGCATCTCCAGCTCCACCGCTCCCCTGACGGGCGCCGGCCTGGCGCGCCGTGCCACGGCCGCGCCGGAAGCCGCAGCCGGACAGGATGTCGGCTTCTCCACGGCGCTCAAGGGCGCACTGCAGTCCGTCAGCGCCGCCCAGAACCGGGCCAGCGGCCTGCAGCAGGAAGTGCAGATGGAAAACCCGGCCGTGAGCCTGGAAGAAACCATGATCGCCATCCAGAAGGCCCAGGTGGGCTTCCAGGCGACCCTGCACGTGCGCAACCGGATGGTCCAGGCCTACACGGACATCATGAACATGCAGGTCTGAACCCCGGTTCCGGCGCCACCGGGCGCGGTCTGCCGGTCAATGGGCCCCTGTCGAGGGGCCCATTCGTCGTTACAAGCTCGCCCCCAAAGAAAATGCCCCGATCCCTGTACAGGAGCGAGGCATTCGTGCATCCGGCGCCGCAGGAAGGCGACACGCGTGGCCCGCGGCATGGCGGGCACACAGGTGGTCAGTGCATGACCATCGGCTGGCGTTCGAACAGGTGCTCGAACTGGGCGAGCCAGGGTTCGGCCAGGCAGCGGATCTCGGCATCGTTGCGCAGGATGCGCTGCATGATGCGCGTCTTCTCGCGACGGTGCTCCGGCAGCAGTTGCTGGTCCTGGGACTTGAAGCGCAGCTGCTCGATCAGGACGGCACAGGCGCCCTCGCAGCGCACGACCTCGTCCCAGTCCTTGAGCTTGGCGGCTTCGAGCATCCGCGCGCTGCTGTCTTCGATGGCCTTGTAGTAGTCAATCAGCATGTCGTTCATATCTCAGGCCTCCGCCACCACGGGGCGGGCCACGTCGTTGGCAGCCGCCGCAGCCACGGCCACCTTCTTGATCTCGTTCCAACCCTGGGCTATAGGCTCGATCAGGCGCGCGACTTCTTCCAGCATTGCGTCGTCATTCTTGGCATTCGCCTGGATCAGGCGACGCAGGCTGTAGTCGTACACCGCCTCCAGGTTGTTCGCCAGCGCACCGCCCTCATCGCGATCGAGGGCCGTGCTCAGCCCCTCCTCCAGAATGCGCACCGCCTTGGAGATGGCTGCGCACTTGGTCGCCACGTCGCCCCGGGCCAATGCACCACGCGCCGTGGCGATGGAGCTCAACACCCCTGCATACAAAAGGCTGACCAGCTGGTGCTGGTCAATGGTGTGCATGCTCGTTTCAACATTGATGCGCTGGTAGGCATTGGCACGGGACTGGTAAGCGGTGAACATGGCGGCGCTCCTCGGAATTTGTTATTCAATTTATCGGCGTTCCGCCACAAAACTGAAGCCCCTCTTCACAGGGTTTTATTCCAGGCGACCACCTGCTGCTGGATGTAGCTGTTGAGCTGGTTGATGGTGGACATCTTCGTATCCAGCGCCGTGTAGCGTGCAGTGAGGTTCTTCTCCACCTCGCTGGCACGGTCGGTGATGCGCTCGATGTCGGCGGCATTGCGCTTGAGAACATCCTTGTACGACTGGTCCTTGCTGGCGAAGAAGCCATCGGAACCCAGCAGCTTGGAGGTGACGGCCTGGAGCTTGCCGGCAAAGCCGTCCGTGACACTACCGCCGTCGGCGCCGCGGAAGAAGGCCTTCACGTCATCGGGGCTCTGCATGGCCTTGTCGAACTTGGTGGAGTCCAGGGTCAGGCTGCCGTCGGGCGACAGGTTGCCGGCCCCCCCGGCGGAGACCACTCCTACGTCGGACAACGCGCGGAATGCGCCGGACTGGTTGACCGACTGCAGCGTCATCCTCAAGGTGTTCTGCAGCGTCACCGCGCTCGAATCGCCCTGCAGCAGCCCGGCCGTCTTGGTGTCCTTGTCGTACTTCGTGGCGTCGTTCAACGCGCTGTTGACGGCGTTGTAGGCCGTAATGAAAGCCTGGATGTTGGCCTTGACGGCGGAATTGTCCTTGGAGACCGTGATGGATACGTCTGTCGCGATGGGCTTGACCGCCGTGAACGTCACGCCCGCCACGGCGTTCGCAAAGACGTTGGTACCCGACGTCACGGCCACGCCATTGACCGTGGCATTGGCATTCTGCGCATACTCGGTCGAGCCGGAGAGCACGCGGGACAGGCCGGAGGAGTCAGTGTTGCTGCCATCCGCGTCGGTCACGCCGAGCTGGTAGCCCGCGCTTTCACCGGTGGTCTTGCTGCGCAGCATCAGGCGCTGCCCCGAGGCATCGGTCAGCACCGTCGCGGTGACACCGGCCTTGGAGCCGTTGATCTTGCTGGCCACATCCTCCAGCGTATCGGTCGCGCTGACGCCGATGTTCACCGCCGGGTCCTGACCCGCGGCAAAACTCTTGGGGCTGCCGCTCCAGGTGCCCGTGGTGAGGGTGAGCGTGCCGGCGCCCACCGGGCTCTTGGCGGGCGTCAACGCATCGGAAATGGACGACTGTGCCTTGGCCAGGTTCTGCACCTGCACGTTGAACGACGTCGCCGCCGCCCCCCCCACCGCAGACACGGTCACGGAATCGGTGCTGGACGACGTGGCAGCCACGCCGTTCCATCCGGTGACGCTGGTCAACTTGCTGGCGGCATCCGACAACGTGGACACCAGCGATTTGAGCTGGCCGAAGGCAGATACCTTCGCATTGGTAACGGCCGCCTGCTGGGTCAGGCCGTTGGTCCGGGTGATGGGAAGCTTGACGGCATCCACGGAAACCTTGATGAGGTCATTGACATTGACATTCCCACCCAGGCCGATGCCCAACGAAGAAAAGCTCGGCATATATCACCTCCGTTCAGTCGATGCGATGCGTTGTATCGACGGAAATTATCCCGCCTCGGTGACGCCACATCGCGCCGATAAGCACAGGATAACCTACCTAATCCACCGCTTGCAGCCCGCTCGCGCCACCAGCGGCAAAGCGGCAGCGATCGAAATCGCTGCCGCCCGAATGCAGCGGGGCCGCGAGACCCCGCCTTCAGCCCCGCGCAATCAACGCAGCAGGGACAGCACGCCCTGGGGCAGCTGGTTGGCCTGGGCCACCATCGCCGTGCCGGCCTGCTGCAGGATCTGCGAGCGCGACAGGTTGGCGGTTTCGGCCGCGAAGTCCGCATCCTGGATGCGGCTGCGCGAGGCGGACATGTTTTCGGACGTGCTCTGCAGGTTGTTCACCGTCGTCTCGAACCGGGACTGGAGTGCGCCGAAGCTCGCTCGCTGTCCATTCACGGCCGAGAGTGCGGCATCGATGATCTTCAAGGCCTTGGTCGATCCGTCCACGGTGGACACGTCGATGTCGCTCACCTTGGTCAGCGTGGAGCTGGTGGCCGCGGTGGTCGTCATGGTGCCGCCCGTGCCGCTCACCGTGTAGCCCTTGTCGGACTTGTATTCCACCGTGCCGCGCGAGGCCACGGTGGCACCGGTGCCCGCCGCCGTGGCGGTGGTGAACGTCAGCGTGCCCGAAGACTGCGTCGTCGCGGCATCCTGCGAAGCCAGCGTGATGCCCGCGGCACTGCTGGAGCCGTTGGCGACATTGATGTCATTGCCCGATTCGTTGGTCAGGATCAGGCCGGAGGAGTCGCTGTTGAGCTTGGCGGTGACGCCGGTCTGCGAGGACACGTCGTTGAAGGCCTTCACGGCTTCGGCCAGGCCGGCGGCCGTGCTGGTGGCCGAGACGTTGAACGTCACGTTGGCCGCGGTGGAGTTGTCGCCCTTGACGGCCAGGGTGAAGGAGCCGGTGCCGGAGAACTTCATTTCCGAGACGTTGCGGGCCGAGGCCGTCACGCCGGTGGAATCGGCCACGGCGTTGACGGCGGAGGCGATGTCGGCGGCCGTGCCGGAGGCAGCGACGTTGACGGTCTTGGTCTGCAGGCCGGCGATCACCACCGTGCCGGCGGCCGCGCCTGCCGAGCCGGCCGTGGCACCGGTGGTGGCTGCGCCGGTGGCCGAGGCCGTCAGCTGCGCGCCGTAGTTCATGGTGCGGAAGTTGCCCGTGGTGGCCGTGATGGTCTGGTTGGCGTTGGCGCCGACCTGGAAGGTGGCTGAGCCGAAGGAGCCGTCCAGCAGCTTCTGGCCGTTGAATTCGGTATTGCCGGCAATGCGGTCCATTTCCGACAGCAGCTGGCCGACTTCGGCCTGGATGGCCTTGCGGTCACCGGAGGAGTTGGTGGCGTTGGCCGATTGCACGGCCAGTTCACGCACCCGCTGCAGGATGTCGCCGGTGGACTTCAGGGCGCCTTCCGCCGTCTGCGCCAGCGAAATGCCGTCGTTGGCGTTGCGCACGGCCTGGTTCAGGCCGCGGATCTGCGAGGTGAAGCGCTCCGAGATGGCCAGGCCGGCGGCATCGTCCTTGGCGCTGTTGATGCGCAGGCCCGAGGACAGGCGCTGGATGGAGGTGTTGAGCGACGACTGGCTCAGGCTCAGGTTGCGCTGGGCGGTAAGCGAGCTGACGTTGGTGTTGATGGTGGATGCCATTGCAAATCTCCTGAAAAGAACTGACTGGATATGGCGTTGCCGCCAACTGGGCCCGGAACCGCCTGGCCACAGAGTTCACAGATCCTTGCGGGCCATCTGTTGAACGGCGGGCCGACTCGAGTGCTGCTCATACGTCCCGTTGGAGATGTTTTCGGGTGTCCGGCGGAAAACTTTAGGCACGAACACATGGATTGAGCGGTTTTTGTGCGTCTTATCCCCCCAATGCCCCGGGGCGGACTCCCCAACAATCCTTCCATCGTTCCCACAAAGTCCGCCGGAGGGGTAGCGTTTGAGCCGGCAGTAATGTTTGTTCCCAGCCTCGCAGGAGTTCCGCCATGGCGTCCACCATCAACACCAACATCAGCTCGCTCACCGCCCAGCGCAACCTGAGCCTGAGCCAGTCGTCGCTCAACACCTCCATCCAGCGCCTGTCCTCGGGCCTGCGCATCAACAGCGCCAAGGACGATGCCGCCGGCCTGGCGATCTCCGAGCGCTTCACCTCGCAGATCCGGGGGATGAACCAGGCGGCGCGGAACGCCAACGACGGCATTTCGCTGTCCCAGGTGGCGGAAAGTGCGCTGGCGGGCGCCGGAAACATCCTGCAGCGGGTGCGGGAACTGTCGGTGCAGTCGGCCAACGCCACCAATTCGGCGGGCGACCGCAAGGCCATCCAGGCGGAAGTCGGCCAACTGCTGTCTGAACTCGACCGTATCGCCGGCACCACAGAATTCAACGGCCAGAAACTGCTGGACGGCTCCTTCGGCTCGGCCACCTTCCAGGTCGGCGCCAACGCCAACCAGACCATCACGGCCACCACGGGCAACTTCCGCACCATGAACTACGGCGCGCAGCTGACGGCCTCGGCCACCGGCGCAGCCACCACCGGTGCCACGGCCGGCTCGGCAGGCGCGGCCGCCGGCACGGTGGTGATCGCCGGCCTGCAGACCAAGACCGTCAACGTCGCTGCCTCCGGCACGGCCGCCGACATCGCCTCCGCCGTCAACGCCGTGGCCGATTCCACCGGCGTGACGGCCTCGGCCCGCAACGTCTCGGAAATGAAGTTCTCCGGCAACGGCTCTTTCTCGCTGGCGGTCAAGGGCGAGAACACTACCGCGGCCAACGTGACGTTCAACGTCACCGCCAACAGCTCCGCTGCCGGCCTGGCCGAAGCCGTGAAGGCCTTCAACGACGTGTCTTCGCAAACGGGCATCACCGCCAAGCTCAACAGCGACAACACCGGCCTGATCCTGACCAACGAATCGGGCAAGGACATCAACATCGCCAACGGCGCAGGCAGCGCCGCGGGCATCACGCTGGCTTCGCAGGACGCCACCCAGACGCTGTCCACAGGCGACCTGACGTTCACCACCGCCACGGCAGCCGGCACGGGCACCACCGTGGCCTCGCGCGGCACGGTGGAATACAACTCCGACAAGGGCTATACGGTGAGCGGCACGGGCGACACCATGACGACCACCACGGCCACCACCTCCAGCATGAAATCCGTGAGTACCATCGATGTGTCCACGGTGGATGGCTCCACGCGCGCGCTGAAGATCATCGATGCCGCGCTTTCCGCGGTGAATGGTCAGCGTGCAAGCTTCGGTGCCTTGCAGTCACGATTCGAGACCGCGATCGCCAATCTGAACACGTCGTCCGAGAACATGTCCGCCTCGCGCAGCCGTATTCAGGACGCGGACTTCGCTTCTGAAACCGCCAACCTGTCGCGCGCCCAGATCCTGCAGCAGGCCGGCACGGCGATGGTGGCCCAGGCCAACCAGTTGCCCCAGGGCGTGCTGTCCCTGCTGAAATAAGCCATCAAGCCGGTCACAGGCCCCGCCGGCCGGCGCGCGGTTATCCCGCCGTCCCCTGTGGGTGGGTTTTCTTGTTTGCAGCAGGAGGGTCGTGCTGGCGGCAATTCGTTGGGAAGTTGTCCTGGGGTCATCCGGCAGCGCTGCGACGCACCTGCCAACTGCCACGCTTGCGCACAATACGCCCATGTGAAAACTTCTAGGGACTTCCCATGTCAGAACGGCAGCAAGAAACACCGGTTTACGTCACGCAGCCGTACCTCCCGCCCCTGGAGGAGTTTCTTCCCTACCTGCAGGGCATCTGGGACAGGAAGATCCTGACCAACAATGGCCCCTGCCATCAGGAACTTGAACTCAAGCTGCAGGAATATCTGGGACTGCAGCACATCTCCCTCTTTGCGAACGGCACGATTGCACTGGTCACCGCGCTGCAAGCCCTTCGTGTCACCGGGGAGGTCATCACGACTCCCTACAGTTTCGTAGCCACCGCCCATTCGCTTCTCTGGAACGGCATCAAACCCGTTTTCGTGGACATCGATCCGCATACATTGAACCTCGATCCGGCGAAGATCGAGGCAGCGATCACGCCCCAGACCACCGCGATCCTGCCCGTGCATTGCTACGGCCACCCCTGCGATGTTGCCGCCATCCAGAATATTGCCGACAACTATGGATTGAAGGTGATCTACGACGCGGCCCATGCGTTTGGCGTGCGCGATACAGAGGGCAGCATATTGCGGCATGGCGACCTGTCCGTGCTCAGCTTCCACGCCACCAAGGTGTTCAACACATTCGAGGGGGGCGCCATCGTCAGCCCCGACGCGAAGACCAAGCGGCGCATCGACCACCTCAAGAACTTCGGATTCGTCGATGAAGTGACCGTGGTGGCGCCAGGCATCAACGGCAAGATGAGCGAGATCAATGCTGCCTTCGGCCTGCTGCAGTTGCAGCACATCGACAAGGTGATCGCGCGCAGGGCCGATATCCACGCCCGGTACCGTCGGCTGCTGGCCGGGATCGACGGCATTGCATTCATCCAGAGCGACGCGTACCGGCACAACCACGCATATTTCCCCATACTGGTCGGCGAGGACTATCCCATTTCGCGCGATGCGCTCTACGAGCACCTGAAGCTCCATGGCATCCATGGCCGGAGGTACTTCCACCCGCCCATCAGCAGCTTCCCGATGTACAAGGCACTTCCGTCCGCCAACGCCCAGAACCTGCCGAATGCCCACCGCGCGTCGGCATCCATCCTCTGCCTGCCGATGTACCCCGCCCTTGCAGACGGCACAGTGGAGATGATTGCCGCCCTGATCCGAGACATCGGCATCGGCGCAGCTGCAGCGTAAGCCAGGGTACGGAAACCCCGGTTCACCCATGGAAAGCCCGGCACAGATGCAGCAGCAGATCGCAGGCAACGGCGGAATGCCGGAAAGAAGGGTCCTTGTATTTCCAGCCGGAACAGAAATCGGTCTGGAGATATTTGCAGCGCTCAAGGGCTGCCGCAACACAAGCCTTTTCGCAGCGGGCGAAGACATTCCCAATCACGCCCGCCTGCTCTACAGAGAGTACCATGTCCTGCCGCATGTGACCCATCCGGCATTCCCATCAGAAATTGCCGGACTCTGCAGAAGGCTGGAGATCGATTACGTATTTCCTGCACACGATGATGCCCTGACGGCACTCAGCAAGATGCGGGCCTCGCTGGGTGCCAAGGTAATCGCTCCTTCCGCAGACACCTGCGAGATCACGCGATCCAAACGGGCCACCTATCAACGCCTCGAAGCGTTCATCCAGACACCGAGGGTATTCGACCCTCGCTCCATTGACACATTTCCCGTCTTCATCAAGCCCGACCGCGGCCAGGGCTCCTTGAATGCTTTTCGAGCGGATGACGAGGAACAGCTGGCACATGCCCTGAGAACCGCCCATGACCCGCTGGTATGCGAATACCTCCCTGGCGAGGAATACACGGTGGATTGCTTTTCCTCGCTTCGCCAGGGGCTGCTCTTTTGCCATGCCCGCCGCCGCGACCGGGTCCGCAATGGCATATCCAACTGCACGGTGACCGTGGAGCTGCCGGGCATCGAGAGCATGGCCGGGGCCATCGCGACGCAACTGGAGATGCGGGGCGCCTGGTTCTTCCAGGTGAAGCGCTCGGCTTCAGGAGCCCTCACGTTGCTGGAGGTGGCACCCCGTATTGCGGGCGCCATGGCGGCCCACAGGGTCCAGGGGGTCAACTTCCCGCTGCTCAGCCTGATGGAACAGGACGGATTGAACCTTCAAATACAGCAAAACCAGGGCAGCGTGGAACTGGATCGCAGCCTGCGCAACCGCTATCGGCACGACATTGAATTCGACGCGCTCTACATCGACCTCGACGACACGCTCATTCTCAATGGCGAAGTGCATCTGGAAGCATTGAAGCTGATATTTCAGTGCATCAATGCCAAAAAGCCCGTCACGCTCCTGACACGGCACGCACTGGATATTGAAAAGACACTGCAGCAGCACCGGCTGCATGGCTTGTTCGACCGGGTGGTTCATATTACCGATGGGAGCATGAAGTCCACCCACATCCAGCGCGATGGCCACCCCATCTTTGTGGACGACAGCTTTTCCGAACGCCAGGAAGTCCGGAAAACCCTGGGCATACCGACGTTCGACCTGAGCATGATCGAACTTCTCACGGAGCAGGGTTTCGCGCCGCGCCCACACCGCCCATCGCAGGAGGAAAGCCATCATGGATGAAAAGACGTTCCTGGAGAGCCTGGCGGCAACCTACACCACGGCTGACAGCCCCCAGGATGCTGCCATCAGGTCCATGGCCATGCGGGCATTCACGCCCCATTTCGCCCCGCACAGCCATGCGCTGGAGCTTGGCTGTGACTTCGGCTACATGACCCAGTTGCTGGCACCGCATTTCGAGAGCCTCACGGTGGTGGACGGATCCTCCGTCTTTCTTCAAAAAGCCCGATCGCACGGCATTCCGAACGCGGTCTTCATTCAGTCGCTGTTCGAAGAGTTCGAATCCACGACGACGTACGAGCATATTTTCCTGAGCTACGTTCTCGAGCACGTGATCGACCCCCGCGCCCTGCTGCGCAAGGTGCGCACCCTGCTCGCCCCACGTGGCAAGGTGTTCATTGTGGTGCCCAATGCGCGTGCGCTGTCCAGGCAGATGGCACGCCACATGGGGCTGGTCGACGACCTCTATGAACTGACGGATAACGACCGGCGGCACGGCCACAGGCGAACCTACGACCGCGTGCAACTGGCGAGGGACATCTCGGCAGGAGGACTTTCCAGCATGCATACGGGCGGCCTCATGCTAAAGCCGTTTGCCGACTTCCAGATGAATGCGATGTTCGCGGGTGGAATCCTGGGGGCCAGCCAGCTGGAGGGCCTCTACCAGCTGGGACTGGAATATCCCGATCTTGCAGGTTCCCTGTTTTCCGTCTGCTGCGCAGCCAGTTAACGCCATCACCAGAGCACCTCCATCATGGCTTCTGCCCCCACCGACCTTTTCACGTGCCCGGTCTGCGGAAATGGCGTCACGCACTTCCTTCCCGTACCGGATCATTACGCTTCGTCCCTGCGCAAGCACGGCGCATCGTTTTCGATGTCGGACTTCGAGACGCTGAACACCGCGCATTACAGCTGTCCTGCATGCATGGCCTCGGATCGCGATCGCCTGTATGCCTATTTCATTCGGCGCCACCTGCTGCGCCCCAGCCTGCCGCAGTTGCGGATTCTGGACATAGCGCCGGCCCCGGCGCTTTCCAGCATGCTGCGAGGTCTCGGTGGGCGCAATTACCGGTCGGCGGATCTGCAATCCCCACTCGCGGATGACCGCGTGGACATCACCGACATGCGGATCTATGCGGACGATTCCTTCGATCTCATCATCTGCTCGCACGTCCTGGAGCATGTGAACGACGATCAGCGGGCGATGCGCGAGCTGCACCGGGTCCTGGCGCCAGGCGGCTGCGCGATCCTGATGGTGCCCCTGCTGGCCACGGCGGCGACCACGGACGAGGATCCCCAGGAGAGCCGGGTCGAAGAGCGCTGGCGCCGGTTCGGACAGGACGACCACGTGCGGCTCTACGCGAAAAAGGACTTCATCGGACGCCTGCAGCATGCAGGTTTTGCGATGGCTTCGCTGACCCGGGATGACCTGGGCGAAGCGGCCTTTTCCGAGCATGGCATCAGCGCCGGCTCCGTCCTGCACATCGGGCGCAAGCCCGCCGAGCCAGGATGCGCCCATCCCAGCTGGCTGCTGCGCAAGGAAGCGGAGGACGGCGTCGGCGAGCAAGGCGAGCCGGATTCTGCATCCCCCGTGCAGGTCACGGTGGCCATCCCGGCCTACAAGGCGACCTATCTCGACGCCGCGCTGCAAAGCGCGCTGACGCAGGAGTTCGACAGCTTCGAGATCGTGGTTTGCGATGACAGCCGGGGTGATGCCGTCGAGAAAGCGGTCACGCCCTACCTCCGCGGCAGCGCACAGCCGCGGACATCGCCCGTTGCCATCCGCTACTTCAAGAATCCCGAACCCCTGGGGGAGGAAGGCAACGTCGGCAAATGCATCCGGCTGGCCCGCGGTGCCTACATCAAGTTTCTCTACGACGACGACATTCTTCTGCCGGGATGCCTCCGGGCCCTTGCCGACGTGCTGGACCGGCATCACGACGTCTCGCTCGTGTCCTCGCGCCGGCAGGTCATCGACGAGCAGGGCCGCAGGCAACCGGACATCGCGGCAACCCAGTACCCGTTCACCGGAGACGTCCTCATCGAAGGTGGGGACCTCGTTTCCTTGCTGGCCGACTGGACCGTGAATTTCATCGGCGAACCCAGTACCGTCATGGTGCGCAGGGAGCATGTGCTGCCGCTGGCGGGCAGGCAGTTTTCGCTGGAGAACGAACCCGTCTACTGGCTTGGCGACGTGACGATGCATGTCCAGTTGCTGAGGTCGGGCCACCTCGCATTGCTGCAGGCGCCACTGTCCTGCCTGCGCATCTCGAATGAGCAGACCAGCCACCTCGGGCGGATCCACGCCCATATCGGGAGAGAACGCTACGCCTACTTCAGCCGCACACTGAAGCAGCTGGGGTGGGTTCGACCGACCAACAACCAGTTCGTCCGCGTCACGCCGCTGGCCCTGCCAGGGGTGTTCGACACGGTCGATCTGGGCACGCGCCTGGAGCGCATGCTCAGCGGTGCTCCACCGCTGGTGGATGCATTGGGGCCCTGGCTCTCCGCGCGCATGCCCTGTGAAGCCCAGCTTCAGTTGATGAAAAGTCATCTGCAAACCGTGGTGCCTGCCCCGTCCGTGCACATCTTCGTGCGTGATGCCCAGGGAGACGGCAGCCAGGTAGCGGCCACGCTTCATAGCCTGGAAGCGCTGCGCTTGCCGGGGCTCGCACTGCAGGCCACCGTGCTTGCGCGCGCTCCCGGGCCGGCCCGGCCCGGGGTCGAGCATGTGGAAATGCAATCCCTGGCCGAATGGCCGGCGATTGCCAATCGGCAGGTGGCCGCGGCCGGTTCCGGCTGGTTGCTGTTCGTGGAGGCCGGTGAGGTTTTCACCCCCCACGGCCTGTGGTCCTTGCTGCTGGAAGTTGGCAGTGCCCCGCAATGCCGAGCCGTCTATGCAGACGAGTTGGTGGATACGGGCTCCGGCAGCCTGGGAACCCTGTTCCGCCCCGACTTCAACCTGGACCTGCTGCTTTCGTGCCCCCAGGGCATGGCACGGCACTGGCTCTTCAGGCGTGACGCATTCCTTCAGGCAGACGGTTTCGATCCGCAGGTCCCCGAGGCAGCGGAACTGGATCTGATCCTGCGGCTGATCATGGCCGAAGGGATCGAATCCATCGGCCATGTCAGCGAGCCGCTGCTCGTTTCCGCCCTGCCGCAGCTGTCCAGCCGCCCTGACGAAATCACGGCCATCGCACGGCACCTGCATACGCGGGGATATGTGCAGGCCAGGGTCGATGCCAACCTGCCGGGGCGCTATCGGATGCACTACGGCCATGAGGCCACGCCGTCCGTCTCCATCATCATCCCGACCAAGGACCAGTTCGCCATGGTGGAGCGATGCGTGAGCTCCCTCCTGGAAAAGACCGCCTACCAGAATTACGAAATCATCCTGGT
Source organism: Paracidovorax avenae (assembly GCA_003029925.1). GTDB lineage: Bacteria > Pseudomonadota > Gammaproteobacteria > Burkholderiales > Burkholderiaceae_C > Paracidovorax > Paracidovorax avenae_A. The sequence goes on from CP028296.1 coordinate 4,965,041, forward strand.
GGACAACCAGAGTTCCGAGCTTGCCGCATGTGCGTGGCTGGACGGGCTGGAGGCGATGGACGACCCGCGCATCCGCGTGCTGCGCTATCCGCATCCGTTCAACTATTCCGCCATCAACAACGCGGCGGCGCGTGTGGCGCGAGGCGAGTACCTCATCCTGCTGAACAACGACACGGCCACGCTGCGCGGCGACTGGCTGGACGCCATGCTCAACCATGCGCAGCGGCCCGAGGTCGGCATCGTGGGGGCCAAGCTGCTGCACGCCGATGGCACCATCCAGCACGGCGGCGTCGTGCTGGGCCTGCGCGGCCCGGCAGACCACCCCTTCATCGGCCTTCCGGCCGATGCGCCCGGTTACATGAATCGCCTGGAGGTGGACCAGAACTACAGCGCGGTCACCGCCGCCTGCCTGATGATCCGCCGCTCGATCTACGAAGAGGTCGGCGGGCTGGACGAAGAAGCCTTCAAGGTGTCGTACAACGATGTGGACCTGTGCCTCAAGGTGCGGCAGGCCGGCTACCTCATCGTCTGGACGCCCCACGCCGTCGTGCTGCACGAAGGCAGCGTGAGCCAGAAGTCCGTGGATGTGGCCACGCAGGAAGCCAAGCGGGCACGCTTCATGGGCGAGCAGGACGCGATGTACCAGAAGTGGCTGCCCGTCGTGGCACGCGACCCGGCCTACAACCCCAACCTCTCTCTGCACGGCACCGGCTTCGACGTGGAGACCGACGCCGCCATCAATCGCCGCCCCCTTCCGTGGCGCCCCCAGCCCGTCGTGCTGGCGCTGGCCGCCGACCATTCCGGCTGCGGCCACTACCGGGTGATCGAGCCGGTGCGCGCCATGCACGGCAGCGGCATTGCCGATGCGCGGTTCGCCGGCCGCTACTTCACGCCCGAGGAGCTGCACCGGCTGCAGCCCGACACCCTGGTGCTGCAGCGCCAGGTGAACGAAGAGCAGCTGCAGCTCATCCAGCGCATCAAGCGCCTGAGCCCGGTGTTCATGGTGGCCGAGCTGGACGACTACCTGCCCAATCTGCCGCTCAAGAATACGCACCGCCAGGAGATGCCCAAGGACGTTCTGCGGCAGTTGCGCCGCTCCGTCGGCATGGTGGACCGCTTCGTCGTCTCGACCGACGCCCTGGCCGAAGCCCTGAAGGGCATCCACCCGGACATGCGGGTGGTGCAGAACCGCCTGCCGTCGCGCTGGTGGCGCGGACTGCAGGGCAGCCGCCAGACGGGCGGGCGGCCGCGCGTCGGCTGGGCGGGCGGCATCAGCCACCAGGGTGACCTGGAGTTGATCACCGATGTGGTGAAAGAGCTGCACCGCGAGGTGGACTGGATCTTCTTCGGGATGTGCCCGGACCGCATCAAGCCCTATGTGCGGGAATACCACGGTCCGGTATCCATCGAGCGCTATCCGGCCATGCTCGCCAGCCTGAACCTGGACCTGGCGCTCGCCCCGCTGGAGCAGAACCTCTTCAATGAATGCAAGAGCAACCTGCGGCTGCTGGAGTACGGTGCGTGCGGCTATCCCGTGATCGCCAGCGACGCGCGGCCCTACCAGTGCGGGCTGCCGGTCACCCTGGTCAAGAACCGGTTCAAGGACTGGGTGGATGCCATCCGCGCCCATGTGCACGACCCGGCAGCCGCCGCACGGTCGGGCGACGCGCTCAGGGCCGCTGTCGAGCGGGACTGGATGCTCGAGGGGGCCCACCTCCAGAACTGGCTCCGCGCCTGGCTGCCGGAATAACGGACAGCGGAGCCCCGATTCCATTCAAGTGTGGAGAATGCTGTCCGATACCATTGATACGATCCGTATTCTCCCTTCGCCGCCTTCGCATAGTCCTGGAAGGCGGCCTTTTCCTGGCCCTGCATACCCTCGAGCACCTGCATGTTCGTCATCATCGGTTACATCGTCTGCCTCGGGTGTATTTTCGGCGTGTACGTCGCACACGGCGGAAACATCTCCGTGATCCTGCATGCGCTGCCGTTCGAGATCATCACCATCCTGGGCGGCGCCATCGGGGCGTTCGTCGTGAACAACCAGCCCAAGGTGATCAAGGCCACGCTGAAGGCGCTGCCCATGGCGCTCAAGGGCTCCAAGTACACCAAGGCGCGCTACATGGAGCTGATGGCGATGCTCTACGAGATCCTGCAGAAGGCCCGCAAGGAAGGCCTGATGGCGATCGAGAAGGACGTGGAGGCGCCCCATGAGTCGGAAATCTTCAAGAAATACCCCACGGTCGGGCACGACCACCACGTGATCGAGTTCACCACCGACTACCTGCGCATGATGGTGTCGGGCAATCTGAACGCACACGAGATCGAAGCGCTGATGGACAGCGAGATCGAGACCCACCACCAGGAGGCCCACGCCCCCGTGGCGGCCCTGGCCCGGCTGGCGGGCGCCCTGCCCGCCTTCGGCATCGTGGCCGCCGTGCTCGGTGTGGTGAACACCATGGGCTCGGTGGGCCAGCCGCCGTCGGTGCTGGGCGGGATGATCGGCTCGGCCCTGGTGGGTACGTTCCTCGGGATTCTGCTGGCGTACGGCGTGGTGGAGCCGCTGGGCGGCCACGTGGAGCAGAAGCTCGAGGACGCCGCCAAGGAACTCCAGTGCATCAAGACCACCCTGCTGGCCAGCATGCAGGGCTACAACCCCGCCACGGCCATCGAGTTCGGCCGCAAGGTGCTTTTCTCGGGCGACCGGCCCAGCTTCGCGGAGCTGGAAGGGCACGTGAAGGGCAAGAAATAATCCGAGCATCCGCCGGAGGTGCACGCCATGGCCGACAAGAAGCTCCAGCCCATCATCATCAAGCGCGTCAAGAAGGGCGGCCATGCCGTCCACGGCGGCGCCTGGAAGATCGCCTATGCCGACTTCGTGACGGCCATGATGGCGTTCTTCCTGCTCATGTGGCTGCTGGGCTCGACGGCCAAGGGCGAGTTGCAGGGCATCGCCGCGTATTTCGCGTCGCCGCTCAAGGTGGCGATGCAGGGCGGTGACGGCTCGGGCAACAGCTCCAGCATCATTCCCGGCGGCGGCAACGACCTCTCCAAGGTGCACGGCCAGGTCCGGCGCTCGGACTCCGACACCGCCACCAGCCGGCGGACCAACATCGAGAACGCCCGCGCCGAGCAGGCCCGGCAGGACCAGATGCGCATCAAGGCCCTGCAGGCCAAGATCGATGCGCTGATCTCGGAAAACCCGCGCCTGAAGGAGTTCAAGTCGCAGATCCGCATCGACGTGACGCCGGATGGCCTGCAGATCCAGATCGTGGACGACCAGAACCGCCCGATGTTCGACAGCGGCAGTGCGTTGGTAAAACCCTACATGCGCGATATTCTTCGGGAAATCGGTGCGGCGCTCGGCGGGGTGGAAAACCGCATCAGCCTGTCCGGTCACACCGATGCCGCGCCCTACGGCAACGGCGACCGGGGCTACAGCAACTGGGAGCTGTCGGCCGACCGTGCCAACGCCTCCCGGCGGGAGCTGGTGGCCGCCGGCATGCCCGACGCCAAGCTGGGCCGCGTGGTGGGGCTTGCGGCCAGCGATCTGCTGGAGCCCGAGAACCCGCGCGCCCCCGTGAACCGGCGCATCACCATCACGGTTCTGACCAAGGAAGCCGAGGAGCGGCTGCTGGGCAAAAAGGCCCCGCAGATCCCCATATCGGAACTGGCGGCCGAAAAGCGTGAAAATCCAGCATCGACACAGCAGCCGTAACGTCTTGTCACCAAAGCGGCTGCCCCTGACAATAGCTCCTGCAATTTCCGACCGAAAGGGTCCCACGTGACCACTGCCCTTCGCTTTTTGATCGTTGACGACTTCTCCACCATGCGGCGCATCGTGCGCAATCTGCTCAAGGAAAGCGGGTTCACCGACGCCGACGAGGCCGAAGACGGCGTCGTGGCACTGAACAAGCTGCGCAACAGCAAGTTCGATTTCGTTGTCACCGACATCAACATGCCCAACATGAACGGGTTCCAGTTGCTGGCCGAGATCAAGAAGGACGACAAGCTCAAGCACCTGCCCGTCCTCATGGTCACGGCCGAGGCCCGCAAGGAAGACATCGTCGCGGCCGCCCAGGGCGGCGCGGCCGGTTACATCGTCAAGCCTTTCACCAAGGCGACGCTGGAAGAGAAAGTCACGCTCATCCTCAAGAAGCTGGGACTCTGACCATGGACACGCCGGACCACAACGCCCCGGACTCCGCGGATGTCCACAACAAGATCGGCCAGCTCACCCGCCAGCTGCACGATGCGTTGCGGGAACTGGGCTACGCCGAGCAGTTGAAGGGCTCCATGGGCGAGCTGCCCGATGCCCAGAGCCGCCTTTCCTACATCGCCCGGCTCACCGGCGAGGCCGCGGAGAAGGTGCTCAACCGCGTCGAGCAGGCCAAGGCCCAGCACGATTTCATCGCCGAGGAGACGCGCCGCGTGGTGGCATCCCTGGTGAAAGACCCGGTGGCCGCCGTGGCCAAGGGCGAGATCATGAACTTCCTGCACGACGTGGAGCGCGTCACCAAGGAAGCCGACGTGCATCTCACCGAGATCATGATGGCGCAGGATTTCCATGACCTCACCGGACAGGTGATCGCGCGCGTGGTGAGCCTGGCCGGCACGATCGAGCAGCAACTGGTGCAGCTGCTCATCCAGACGGCGCCCCCCCAGGCCCAGGTGGTCATGCCCGCGCCTGCCCCGGTCGCCGCCGCCCCCGAGCCCCGGCGCGAACACCTCGCCGGCCCGGTGGTGGATCCGGAAAACACGCCCAACGTCGTCTCCAGCCAGTCGGAAGTGGACGACCTGCTGGCCAGCCTGGGCTTCTGATCCTCCGCCGGCCCGGCAGTGGGCACGGCAGCCCTGCGCCGGCCTGCTCCTGGCTTTCCGCACGGCTCCGTGCCCGGCTGGGCAGTGCTTTTCCGGCCCGGCGGGCCGTTTTCGCAGCGGGCCTGCACGGCCGCCGTCCCTGCCGGCCCCGGACGGCGCGGAGGAATAAGCGGCTTCCCGGCCGTCTATTCGCACTTTAGATTCCGGCACCCCTCACGACAATCGGCATGACCCCCTCCGTCATGCCACCATGGACTCCTCCAGCCAAGACAAACAGCTACCCGCGACCGAGCGCAAGCTCCAGCAAGCGCGCGAGGAAGGCCAGGCTGCGCGGTCTCGCGATCTTTCCCATCTCGCGGTCCTCGGCATGGGCGCGGTCAGCACCTATGCGCTGGCCCCTTCCCTGATCGAGCACCTGCAGCGGGCCATCGCGTACCACTTTTCGTTCAACGCCGAGACGGTGCACGCCACCGGCTCCATGCTGCAACGGCTGCAGGACATGGCCTTCGTCGGGGTGGTCGCGAGCTTTGCCTTCGCTGCGCTGACCACCGTGGCCGCCGTGGCGAGCGCGATCGGCTCCGGCGGCTGGCTGTTCACCTTCAAGCCGGTGATGCCCAATTTCAGCCGGATCAACCCGCTTTCCGGCTTCTCGAACCTGTTTTCGAAGCAGCATATGGTCACCGTGCTCAAGATGGTGCTGATGACCGGCATCCTCGCCGCCGTGGCCTGGAGCTTCATGAGCACCAGCATCGAGAAGATAGCGATGCTGGTGCTGCAGCCCTCCCCCGTGGCCCTGCGCTACGTGGCCGAATGGATCACCGGCGGCATGGCGCTGCTGCTGCTGGTCGTGTTCCTCGCGGCCCTCATCGACGTTCCGCTGCAGGTCTTCTTCTTCAAGTCGCGGCAGAAGATGTCGCACGAGGAAGTGAAGCAGGAGCACAAGCAGTCCGAGGGCAGCCCCGAAGTCAAGGGCCGCCAGCGCCAGCGCGCGCGTGAGATCGCCAGCCGCGCCAGCCTGGGCAACGTGGCCAAGGCCGACTTCGTGGTGATGAACCCGACCCACTACGCCGTGGCGCTGCGCTACGACGAGGCCACCATGGGTGCGCCGCAGGTGGTGTCCAAGGGCACGGACCTGCTGGCGTTCAAGATCCGCGAACTGGCCAACCAGCATTCCGTGCCGGTGCTGCAGTCGCCCATGCTGGCCCGTGCGCTCTACGCCAATGCCGAGCTGGAGCAGCCGATTCCCGCCCAGTTGTACGCGGCCGTGGCGCAGATCCTGGCCTACGTGTACCGCCTCAAGGCCGCGCTGCGCGGCGAAGGCCGGATGCCCGACGCCCAGCCCGACCCCTACGTGCCGCCGGAGCTCGATCCGCTCACGAAGGCCACCCCGTCCGACGCTTCCACTGCAGGTGACGCGCCATGAAGACCCCCACGATCGCCTCCGCCCGCCAGTGGGCCGGCACCAATGCCTCCGCGCTGCAGGGCCTCTCGGCCCCGCTGCTCGTGGTAGCCATCCTGGCGCTGATGGTGCTGCCCATCCCCGCCTGGCTGCTGGACACATTCTTCACGCTCAACATCGCCGTGGCGCTCATGGTGATGATGGTGGCGGCCTACATGCTGCGGCCGCTGGATTTCGCGGCCTTCCCGTCCGTGCTGCTGCTCACCACCCTGATGCGGCTGTCGCTGAACGTGGCCTCCACCCGCGTGGTGCTGCTGGAAGGCCACACCGGCCCCGGCGCCGCCGGCGCGGTGATCGAGGCCTTCGGGCACTTCCTGATCGGCGGGAACTTCGCCGTCGGCCTGATCGTGTTCGCCATCCTCGTGGTGATCAACTTCGTGGTGGTGACCAAGGGCGCCGAGCGCATCGCCGAGGTCTCGGCACGCTTCACGCTGGACGCCATGCCCGGCAAGCAGATGGCGGTGGATGCCGACCTGAACGCCGGACTGATCGACGAGAAGGAGGCCAAGCGCCGCCGCGTAGAGGTGCAGGAAGAAGCGAACTTCTTCGGCTCGATGGACGGCGCCTCGAAGTTCGTGCGCGGCGATGCCGTCGCCGGCATCCTGATCCTGCTCATCAACATCGTGGGCGGCTTCACCATCGGCATGCTGCAGCACGACCTGTCCGCCTCGCAGGCCGCCAACAGCTACATCCTGCTGGCCGTCGGCGATGCGCTGGTGGCGCAGATTCCCGGCCTGCTGATCTCGGTGGCCGCCGCCATGGTGGTGTCGCGCGTGGGCAAGGACCAGGACATGGGCCGCCAGATCGTGCAGCAGCTCTTCATGTCGCCGCGTGTGCTGGGCGTGGCCGCCGCGATCCTGATCATGCTCGGCCTGATCCCCGGCATGCCGCACGCCGTGTTCCTGGTGCTGGGCAGCGGCATCGGCTATGCCGCCTGGCTGCTGTACCAGCGCGCGAACGCCCCCAAGCCGGTGGAAGCGCCGCCCGCCCCCGCGGGCGACGGGGAAGCCAGTTGGGACGACCTGCAGCCGGTGGACCTGCTGGGCCTGGAGCTGGGCTACCGGCTGATCTCCCTGGTGGACAAGAGCCGCCAGGGCGACCTGCTGACCCGCATCAAGGGGGTGCGCCGCAAGTTCGCCCAGGAAGTGGGCTTCCTGCCCCCGGCCGTGCACGTGCGCGACAACCTCGAGCTCAAGCCCAGCGCCTACCGCATCACGCTGCGCGGCGTGGTGGTGGGCGAGGGCGAGGCCTTCCCGGGCATGTTCCTGGCGATCAATCCCGGCGGCATCAGCACGCCGCTCATCGGCACGCCCACTACCGACCCGGCATTCGGCCTGCCGGCCCACTGGATCGACGAGCACCAGAAGGAAGCCGCACAAATGGCGGGTTTTACGGTCGTTGATTCCGAAACCGTGATGGCCACCCATTTGTCACACTTGATGCAAGTACAGGCCGCCAAGCTCCTGAGCCGCACCGAAACGCAGCAGCTCGTGGAACACGTCGGCAAACTGGCCCCCAAGCTCATCGAGGAAGTGGTTCCCAAAATGGTGTCGATCGCAACGTTCCAGAAGGTGCTCCAGCTGCTGCTGGAAGAGTCCGTGCACATCCGGGACATCCGCACCATCATCGAAACCCTCGCCGAGCATGCGGGCACGGTCAGCGATCCGGTGGAACTGGCGCGCCGTGTGCGCATCGCCCTCTCCCCGGCCATCGTGCAGCAGATCTACGGCCCGACCCGCGAGCTCAACGTCATCGCGATCGAGCCGGGCCTGGAGCGCCTGCTGGTGCAGGCCCTGGGCAACGCCTCCGGCCCCTCGCTCGACCCCGGCGTGGCCGACATCCTCACGCAGAAGGCCGCGGAAGTGGCCATGCGGCAGGAAGAGATGGGCATGCCCGCCTGCCTGCTCGTACCCGACGCCATCCGCAACGCCGTCTCGCGCCTCGTGCGCCGCGTCGCCCCGCGCCTGCAGGTGCTCGCCCACAGCGAGATCCCTGAAACCCACACCATCCGCATCGGTCCGATCCTCAAAGGTGCAGCATGAACATCAAACGCTTTACCGCTCCCACCTCCCGTGAGGCCCTGGCCAAGGCACGCATGGCCTTCGGAGACGGCACGCTGATCCTGTCGAACCGCCAGATCGCCGGCGGCGTCGAGGTGATGGCCACCGCGGAAGACACGCTATCCTCGCTGGAGAGCTCCGCTGCCGAGCCGGCACCCGTCGCCTCCAGGCTCCAGGAACGCGCCCCGGCCGCCTCCCGGCTGCAGGAACGCGCCGCCGACATGGCCGCCAACCCGGCGCAGTCGAGCCGGCCGCTGCGCCCGGCGCAGCGGGCCGAGGCCCCACGCAACCCGGTGGCACAGGACACGGAACAGCTGGCGATGAGCACGCTCTCCTTCCAGGACTACGTGCGCGAGCGCATGCTGCGCCGCCGCCACGAAGCCATGCATGGTGCGGCGCCGGCCCCCGCCGCCGCGCCGCAGCAGTTCCTGCAGCCCGAGCGCGCACCGCTGCCCCGCCCCGAAGCCCCGCGCATGGCCGAACGCGCCATGGCGCCCGCCAGCGCCCCGCTGCCGCGGCACAACCCGATGCACGCCATCCCACTGGGACTGCCGCCCGAGCAGCCCGTGCGCGAACGCCGCGTGCAGGCTCCCGTGCCCTCGCTGGCCCAGGAAGCGGGCCAGCAGAACCTGATGAGCGAACTGCAGTCCATGAAGGACCTCATCGAGGACCGCTTCAACACGCTGGCCTGGCTGGGCCAGGCACGGCAGAACCCGATCCAGTCCAACCTGATGCTCAAGCTCATCCGGGCGGGCTATTCGCCCTCGCTGGCGCGCGCCGTGCTGGAGCGCCTGCCTGAAGAGCTGGGTGCCGCCCATGCCGTGCGCTGGCTGATGGAAGTGCTGGAACGCAACCTCAAGACCGATGCGCACCAGCGCCCGCTGTACGAAGAAGGCGGGGTGTATGCGATGGTGGGGGCCACCGGCGTGGGCAAAACGACCACGACCGCCAAGCTCGCCGCCCTGTGCGCCCGCATCCACGGTCCGGCCAGCGTCGGCCTGATCACCCTGGACACCTACCGCGTGGGCGCCCACGAGCAACTGCGTTCCTACGGCCGCATGCTCGGCGTGGTGGCGCACCTCGCCCACGACCGCGCCGCACTGCAGGACCTGCTCGGCCTGCTGGCCGGCAAGAAGATGGTGCTGATCGACACCACCGGCATCGCCCCGCGCGACCCGCGCAAGCGCGACATGCTCGACGTGCTCGACCTGCCCGGAGTCAACCGCCTCCTGGTGCTCAACGCGGGCTGCCACGGCGACACGCTGGACGATGTGCTCACCGGCTTCAGGACCGGCGGCTCGCAGCAGGCCATCCTCTCCAAGGTGGACGAGGCCGTGAAGCTCGGCCCGGCCGTGGATGCGCTGATCCGCCACCAGATGGTGCTGCGCGGCGTGACCAATGGCCAGCGCGTGCCCGAGGACTGGGAAGCGGCCGATGCCCAGAAGCTGATCGCCACCTCCATGCGCTCGCCCGCGAAGTCGGCGTTCGACCCGAAGGCCTCGGACCTGAACTTCTTCTTCTCGCACTCTCCCGAACTCGCCACGGAAAGGGCCCTGGTCGATGCTTGACACTGCCTTCCACCAGGGCGCGAGCCTGCTGCGCCTGATGCCCGAATCGCCCCTGCGCCTGCTGGCCATCCTGGCGCAGCCAGATGCGGCCTACGGGCTCGAAACCTTCTTCCAGGTGTGCTCGGCACTGCAGCGCATGGGGTATCCCGTGGCCGTTCTCGACGGCACCGCGCGGGAGACCGATGCCTTCCCCGGCCTGGCCCATCTGCTGGCCGAGCCGTCCTGGCAGGATGGCGCGCCGCTGGACACGGGAGGCGCCGCGTCGGCCTCGCTGGCCGTGCTGCCGGCCGCCTATGGACTGCGCCGGCTGGCCCGCCAGAGCACCGACGCCGTAGCCGCCCAGCAGACCCTGCAGCCTTTCTTCCGCTCCTATGCCGTGCTGGCGATCTATGCCCCCGCGGAGGCGCTGGCGCCCCTGGTGCGTGACACGGCCGCGGTGCCGCTGCTGATCGCCGAGGGCGGCGACCATGCGATGCGCAGCTACCGCCAGCTCAAGCACATGGCGCTGCACGCGGGCGTCCCCTGCACGGTGGCCTCGGTGCTGCCCACCGACCGGCCCTCGGGTCTGCACCGGGTCCACGCCACGCTCGCCACCCTGCAGCGCTGCGCCGAGCGGCACCTGGGCAGCGAACTGCGCACCACCACCCTGCGGGCCAACCATCCGCAGGATCTGCAGCGCCTGGCCTTGCAACTGCTGGAAAACGCGGGCACCATTGGCGCCGCGCCGGTCGCTGCCGCCCCGCCCTTCGGTACGCAGCGGCCTGCCCAGCCCTTCGCACGGAGCCACTGATCCGATGTACACCGCCAAAGGACAGCTCAACCGCGATGCATTGATCCGCCAGCACGCGCCGCTGGTCCGACGGATCGCGCACCACATGATCGCGAAGCTCCCGCCCAACGTGGAGCTGGACGATCTGATCCAGGTCGGCATGATCGGGCTCAGCGAGGCCCTGTCGCGCTACGAGGTGACGCAAGGCGTGCAGTTCGAGACCTTCGCGTCCCAGCGGATCCGCGGCGCCATGCTCGACGAGCTGCGTGAAGGCGACTGGATGTCGCGCAGTTCACGCAAGAGCCAGAAGGAGATCGAGCACGCCGTGACCCGGCTGGAGCAGAGGCTCGGCCGCAGCCCGCTCGAGTCCGAGATCGCCACGGAGCTCGAACTCAGCCTCTCGGAATACCAGTCCCTGCTGAGCAAGGTGCGCGGCACCCAACTGGTCTACCTGGAAGACATGACGCACGGCGACGACGATGACGGCTTTCTCGACCGCCACGTGGCCGACAGCGCGGCCGACCCCATGGCCATGCTGCGCGACCAGCGCCTGCGCGCCTCCCTGGTGGCGGCGATCAAGGCGCTGCCGGAGCGGGAGCAGCAGATCATGGGCATGTACTACGAGCACGACATGAACCTGAAGGAAATCGCCGCGGTGCTGGGTGTGACCGAATCGCGCATCTGCCAGCTGCACAGCCAGTCGATCGCGCGGCTGCGGGCGAAGATGCGCAGCCACTGACGCAGCCCCCGATGCCGGCATCCCGGCCGTCCGGGACAGCCATGAGAAAGAGAAAGGGCCCCTCGGGGCCCTTGGTCTATTGTGGCGCAGACCTTCTTCCGGGCCGGACAGGCCCCGTTCAGCCCTGCGAGCGGTAGATGCGGGCAGCGCCGCCGTGCATGCCGGTGCCGGCCGGGCCGCGGCTGCCATAGGTGGCGCCGTTCTGGTCCGGAGGCAGGAAGGTGGCCACCTGGCGGTTCGTGAGCGCGGCGAGCCGGGCCAGCTGTTCGCGCTGCAGCGACAGCTGGCCGCGCACGGCCTGGATGCGGCGCGCCCAGTCGTCCGGCAGGGGCGGCGCGGAGGCAGGCCGGCTTTCCAGGAAGCGGGACAGGTCGAGCGCTGCCTGCTGCAGCAGCGGGGCGCGGCGCTCGAGCGCGGGCGCATCCGCCTGCAGCAGCAGGGCCCCCACGTCGGCCAGGAGCGATTCGACGGCGCCGAGCAGGCTTTCAGGAGAGCGGGGGGAAGACGGGGAGGCGGAGGAGGGGTACATGGGTCGGTCCTGTGCCGACCGGCCCATGCGGAGCGCGGACCGTGTGCGCTACGGCCGCGCCCGGACAAGGGCCGGGGTCAGTGGCTCTTGGGAGAGTGGGCGAAGATTTCCTGGGCGTTCGAGAGCAGCTTGTCGGCGATGGCATCGGCATCGACCTTGAAGGTGCCCTTCTCGATGGCCGCGCGCACGGCCTTGACCTTGTTGGCATCGAAATCCGCGCTGCTGCGCAGGGACGGATCCAGCGCCTTGGCGGCACTGGAGAACGTCACGGGCGTACCGCCCGCGGTGGCGACCGTGGTCGCGGTCTTGGTGGCCTCTTCGGCGGCAGGCGCCGGGGCGGCTGCCTTGGCCTGCTGCTTGGCAGCCTGGACCTGCTGCGTCAGCGAATTCGGCAATTCCGGGTTTTGACTGATCTTCATCGCACTCTCCCACCCCGTTCGATGTGGGGCACAGTAGCAATGTTTTCGACCATCGGAGCGCAGACTTTAGGCTTTTATCGGAAACAGGACGTCACAAGCCGACCTCGACCGTTCCATCGTTGGACACAATACCAGCGATGACCCGGCCATTGTCCATGCGGACACGCACAGTCTCCCCGATCGAGCCTGCCGTGACGGCCTGCCCCGCGGATGTTACCGAATAGCCGCGTCCCTGGGCGACGACCCGCACCGGGGAGCCGGCGCGGAAGGCCATCGGGGCCTTCACCATGTGCTGGCGCAGCGCCTGCCCGGCCATGAGCGGACGGGATGCCACCTGCCCCACCCAGTTTTCCGGGTTGGCCACGATGGCGGTCGTCTCGGCCGCCCAGTCCACTTCGGCCTGGGTGGCATCGGCCTCGGTCAGCACGGCGCCTGAGGCGACGTTGCCGGTGAGCACCCAGGCGGGACCGTAGGCCTTGACGGTGACGGGCAGGAAGACATTCCACGCCGTGGCACCCTCGACACAGCGCAGACCCAGTCGCGTGCGGCCCCAGAGCCGGGAGCCGGCGGGAAGATAGGGCTCCACCCGGGCACAGGGCGCGAGGCGCAGCCGCGAGTCGAACTGGCCCACGCTGACTTCCATGCGCAGCGGCATGGAGCCGCCCGACACCTGGCTGCGCTGCAGGGCGTCGTCGAGCCAGCGCTGGGTGATGGAGCCCAGGTCAGCCGTCGCGTCCGCGGCGGGCGCACCCTGGGCATGCACGGCCGCGGCGGCGCTCCAGGCCAGCAGCGCGGAGCCGGCCATGCGGGCCAGCGCGCGGGCGCGGCGCGGGGCGGGGCGGGAAGACGGCAGATGGGAATGGGGGGACATGGAGGCCTCCTGGGCAGCCGGGCTGCGGCGATGGACGGGGCCGGCCGGACGGGGCGGTCCGGGGGCCATTGCACAACCTGAACTCTAGGGCGTGGTGGCAGCCGGCGATGGACCGAACTGCGCGCCAATCCCCGCGTTCTTCGCGCTTTAGAAAAAAGGGCCCGTTTCCATAATCGGACCACGCCGAAAACCCGTGGCCCCGTGCCGCGCGGCGGCCCCCGATTCCCCTGATCTCCGCAAGGTGCCCCATGCTCGACAAGTTGACCGAAAGGCTGGATTTCCACGGCAACGCGCTCATGCTGCGTGCCGAGCGCCAGCGCGCGATCGCGAGCAATATCGCCAACGCCGACACCCCCGGCTATGTGGCGCGCGACTTCAATTTCGCCAATGCACTGCGCGATGCCACCGGCCAGGGCGAGGGCGCCTCGTTCAGCGCGGTGGAGCGCGCCCTGCAGCGCCAGCAGAGCGCGACCGATCCGCGCCACATCCCCCTGCCCGGTGCCACCACCGGCAGCGGCGCGCCCGGCTCCCTCGGTTACACGGTGCAGACCCAGCCGAGCCTGGACAACAACACGGTGGACCTGGACCGCGAGCGGGCCGCGTTCGCCGACAACGCCGTGCGCTACGAGGCCACGCTGCGTTTCATCAACGGCAATGCGCGCACCATGCTGAGCGCGATCCAGGGCCAGTGAGGACGCACGCACGTCCCCCCCCGCCCGCAACGCACCAGGAAAGCGATCACCGCCATGTCCATGTTCTCGATCTTCGGCGTCTCCGGCAGCGCGATCAGCGCGCAGGCGCAGCGCCTCAACGTGGTGGCCAGCAACCTCGCCAACGTCGATGCCGTGGCCGGCCCCGACGGCCAGGCCTACAAGGCGCGCCAGGTGGTCTTCCAGACGGCGCCCATGGGCGACGAAGGCGCGGCCGGCGTGCGCGTGAGCGCCATCAGCGAGAGCCAGGCGCCTGGCAAGCGCGTGCTCGATCCCACCCATCCGCAGGCCGACGCGGAGGGCTACGTCACGCACTCCAACGTGAATCCGGTGGAGGAGATGGTCAACATGATCTCGGCCTCGCGCTCCTACCAGAACAACGTCGAGGTCCTCAACACCACCAAGTCGCTGCTGCTCAAGACGCTGCAGATGGGCCAGTAATCCCTTCCCGAAGGACCGCACCATGATCCTCAACCCCATCGGCTCCACGGCCACCGTCAACTCGGGCTCCAGCTCGAACTCCGCCACCGATCCGGCCGCCGCGCAGGACCGTTTCCTGAAGCTGCTGGTGGCGCAGCTCAACAACCAGGATCCGATGAATCCGCTGGACAACGCCCAGATGACCTCGCAGATGGCGCAGATCAACACGGTGACGGGCATCCAGCAGCTCAACCTGAGCATGCAGACCATGGCCGAGCAGTTCACGACCATGCAGACCCTGCAGGGCACGATGATGATCGGCCGCAACGTGCTGACCGAGGGATCCAAGATGACCTTCAAGGACAGTGCCGGCACCGGATCCTTCGACCTCAAGGGCGCCGCCACCGACGTCAAGGTGGAGGTCGTCACGCCGGGCGGCCAGGTGGTCGATACGGTGGACGTGGGCGCGAGCGCGGCAGGACGCCACGATTTCAGCTGGGACGGCAGCAAGTACAGCGGCACTCGCAGCGACCTGAGCTTCCGCGTGGTGGCATCCACCAAGGACGGCGCCGTCGAGGCGACGCCGCTCATGCAGGCCAAGGTGGTGGGCACCGGCTCCAACGCCGGCGCCCTCACGCTGAACCTGGACACGGGCGGCACCGTGAACTACAGCAACATCCGCGCGGTGCTCTGACGGCCTCGCGCATTCCGCAAGACAAACAACCCCTTTTCCGTCCCCCGAGGAGAGCACCATGAGCTTCCAGCAAGGCCTGTCCGGCCTCAACGCCGCCAGCAAGAACCTGGACGTGATCGGCCACAACGTGGCCAACTCCGGCACCGTCGGCTTCAAGGCCTCGCGCGCCGAATTCGCCGAGATGGTGGCCAATGCCATCGGCTCCGCGGGCGGCACCAATGCCGGCATCGGGGTGGAGCTGTCGGCGGTGTCGCAGCAGTTCAACCAGGGCAACGTTTCCGTGACCGGCAACAGCCTGGACGTGGCCATCAACGGCGACGGCTTCTTCACGCTGCAGCAGACCGACGGCTCGCGCGCCTACACCCGTGCCGGCAACTTCAAGCTCGACAGCAACGGCCAGCTGGTGACCAACACCAAGGCGCAGGTCATGGGCTATGCGCTGGACCCGATCACGGGCAAGCGCACTGCGAGCAACGCCGCGCCGCTGTCCTTCCCCACGTCCAAGCCGATCCCCGCCAAGCAGACCACGGCGATCACGGCGGAGTTCAACCTCGACGCCCGCGCACCCGATGCCGCCGGCGACCCCACGGCCACGCCGCCCGTGCCCGCCACGCCGCGCTCCACCTACGGCACCTCCATCAACGTGTACGACAGCCAGGGCGTGGCCAAGCCGGTGAGCCTGTACTTCCAGAAGAACGGCGCCAACACCTGGGACGTGTACGACAAGCTCGACGACGCCACGGCCACGCCGCCAGTGGTGGCCACGCCGATCGGCCAGATCAAGTTCGACAACAGCGGCAAGATCGTCTCGCCGACCGCCACCGCACCGGAAACCGGCTTCCAGATGCCGCTCACCGTGAAACCCACCCCGCCCAACCCGAACGGGCTGGCCGACTACACGGTGAACATCAAGCTCGACGGCGTGTCGCAATACGGCAAGGCGTTCGCGGTGTCCAACCTGTCGCAGGACGGCTACACGGCTGGCGAACTCACGGGCATCAGCATCGAGAACAACGGCACGGTGATGACGCGTTACTCCAACGGTGTGACGCGCGCCGAGGGGCAGGTGGCGCTGGCCAGCTTCCGCAACACGCAGGGCCTGGCCTCCGTGGGCAGCAACAACTGGGTGGAAACCTTCCAGTCGGGCCAGCCGGTGCTGGGCACGCCCACCGAAGGCAAGTTCGGCGGGCTGCGCTCCGGCGCACTGGAGGATTCCAACGTGGATCTGACGGCCGAGCTGGTGGGCATGATGACCGCACAGCGCGCCTACCAGGCCAACGCCCAGACCATCAAGACGCAGGACCAGGTGATGTCCACGCTGGTGAACCTGCGCTGACGGCCCGATCCGGCTGATCCGCCACTGACCTCCGAACCCCCACCTTCCTGCAGGCCGAGCGATGGACCACATCATCTACACCTCCATGACGGGCGCCAGTGCCGCCGCGCAGCGGCAGGCGGTGCTGGCCAACAACCTCGCGAACGCCTCCACCAACGGCTTCCGCGCGGAGATGTCCACCTTCCGCTCGGTGCCCGTGCAGGGCGACGGCTCCAAGACCCGCGTGTTCGCGCTGGAGGCGACCTCCGGCCATGTGGAGACGCCCGGCCCCGTGCAGCGCACCGGCCGCAACCTGGATGCGATGGCGGTGGGCAATGCATGGTTCGCGGTGCAGGGCCTGGACGGCACCGAGGCCTATACCCGCAACGGCAGCTTCGAGGTGAATGCGGAGGGCCAGCTGCGCACCTCCAACGGACTCACCGTGCTGTCCGACGGCGGCGGCCCGATCGACGTGCCGCCCGGCGCCGACGTGACCCTGGGCTCGGACGGCACCATCACTGCGCGCGTGGCCGGCCAGCAGCCCACCCCGATCGGACGGCTGAAGCTCGCCACCCCGACGCCGGAAGACCCGCTCAAGCGGGGCGACGACGCGCTCTTTCGCACCGCATCGGGCGACCCGATGCCCAATGACCCGAACGCGCGGCTGCTGTCCGGCGCGCTGGAGGGCTCCAACGTGAACGCCGTGGAAAGCATGGTCGGCATGATCGCCGCCTCCCGGCAGTTCGAAGCCCAGATGCGGCTGCTGCAGACGGCCGAGAACAACGACAAGACGGCCGCCCAGCTGCTCAACCTGAACGGCTGACGCCCGCTCCGCCGACGCCCTCTCCCGCACGCCAAGCACGCATTCCCCGAGGAACCGCCATGATCAACTCGCTCTGGATCGCCAAGACCGGCATGTCCGCCCAGCAAACGCAGCTGGACGTGATCTCCCACAATCTCGCCAACGTCTCCACCACCGGCTACAAGCGCAACAACGCGGTATTCGAGGACCTGATCTACCAGAACCTGCGCCAGGTGGGCGCGCAGACCACCGAGCAGAACCAGCTGCCCACCGGCCTGCACCTGGGCCTGGGCGTGCGCACGGTGGCCACCAGCCGCAACTTCACGCAGGGCAGCCTGGCGCAGTCCAACAACAACCTGGACGTGGCCATCAACGGCAACGGCTTCTTCCAGGTGACGATGCCGGACGGCACCACGGGCTACACGCGCGACGGATCGTTCCAGCTCGACTCCCAGGGGCGCCTGGTCACCTCCAGCGGCCTGCCCGTGGCCAACGGCATCACGGTGCCGGCCAACGCCACGGGGATCAGCATCAGCACGGACGGCATCGTCTCGGCCACGGTGCCGGGCACGACCGCGCCGCAGCAGATCGGCACCCTGGGCATGGCGAGCTTCATCAACTCGGCCGGCCTGGAACCGATCGGGCAGAACCTGTTCAAGGAGTCCGCGGCGTCGGGCCAGCCCCAGCAGGGCACGCCCGGCACCAACGGCCTGGGCATCATCCGCCAGGGCTTCCTCGAAACCTCCAACGTGAACGTGGTGGAAGAGCTGGTGTCCATGATCCAGACCCAGCGCGCCTACGAAATGAATTCCAAGGCCATCCAGACATCCGACCAGATGCTGGCCAAGCTCGCGCAGCTGTGATGCGCGCCCTCCCCATCCTGACCACCGCCGGGACACCGACCATGCCGCACACCGCCGCCTCCCTCTTCCTCCGCGCAGCCCCGCTGCGCATCGCCGCCGTGGCCGCCCTGCTGGCCGCCACGGGCTGCGCCTCCGTCAATCCACCGCCGCCGATCGACATGCCGCCCACCCAGGCGCCGATCGCCGTGCAGGCGGTGCCCCGCGCGACCGGGCCGGCCACCGGCAGCCTCTTCCATGCGACCAGCTACCGGCCGGCGTTCGAGGACCGCCGCGCGCGGCTGGTGGGCGACATCGTCACCATCCAGATCGTGGAGACGATCTCCGCATCGCAGAAGTCCAGCTCCAAGGTGGACCGCACGGCCGCCAACACGGCCGGCGTGAGCGCGTTCCCCTTCATCGGCGCGAGCGACCTCGGCAAGCTGAAGCTCGGCGGCAACAGCACCAACAACTTCGAAGGCAAGGGCGACCTGCAAAGTACCAATACCTTCACCGGCACCATCACCACCACGGTCGTGGACGTGCTGCCCAATGGCCACCTCGTGATCGCGGGCGAGAAGCAGATCGGCGTGGCCGAGAACGTGGACGTGCTGCGCTTCTCGGGCACCGTGGACCCGCGCTCGCTGCAGCCGGGCAGCGTGGTCAGCTCCACCCTGGTGGCGAATGCCCGCGTGCAGTCGCGCGGCAGGGGCTCTCCGGCCGAGGCGCAGGCCATGGGGTGGCTGGCACGGGCGTTCAATTCGGTGGCGCCGTTCTGAGCCGAGGCCGGCTTTCGAGCCCGGCCGCTCTCTTTCACCCTGCCCGTATCGCCCTTCCGGCGGTGCGGGTTTTTTGCTTTCTGCGGCCTGGCGGCGCCTGGAGGGGCTCACCCTTTGTTCCCTCATAAAGCGGGTGATCCGGCGGCTTTTCCCTCCATCCCCCGGCACCCTTCGCTCCCACAATCGGTGCCATGAAGTCTCCCGCCCCCACCTCCTTCCTCGCACGCGCGCACCGGGCCGCCCTGCGGCTGGGGCTCGCGCACGGCCTCGCGGCACTCGCCCTGCTGGGGGCGATGGCGCCCGCGCACGCGCTGCGCATCAAGGAAGTGGCGGCCGTGCAGGGGGTGCGCAGCAACCAGTTGACGGGCTACGGCCTGGTCGTGGGCCTGGACGGCACGGGCGACCAGACGACGCAGATGCCCATCACCACGCAGGCACTCACCAACTACCTGCAGCAGATGGGGATCAGCCTGCCGCCCGGCACGGCGGCGCCGCAGCTCAAGAACGTGGCCACGGTGATCGTGACGGCGCAGCTGCCGGCGTTCGCCCAGCCCGGGCAGTTCATCGACGTGAACGTGTCCTCCATGGGCAATGCCAAGTCGCTCAAGGGCGGCACGCTGATCGCCACGCCGCTGCGCGGCGCCGACGGCGAGATCTACGCGCTGGCGCAGGGCAACCTGGTGGTCGGTGGCGCAGGCGCCGCGGCCGGCGGCAGCAAGGTGCAGATCAACCATCTGAGCGCGGGCCGCATTCCCGAAGGCGCGCAGGTGGAGCGTTCGGTGCCCACGCCGCTGAATGACGGCGACACGATCAACCTCGGGCTTAACGCCTCGGATTTCCAGACCGCGCGCAAGGTGGCGCGGGCCATCAACGACAAGCTCGGCAAGGGCGCGTCCATCGCCACGGCGCTGGATGGCCGCACGGTGCAGGTGCGCGCCCCGCAGGACCCGGGTGGCCGCGTGAACTTCATCGCCGACCTGGAAGAGATTCCGCTGGCCGACGCCACGCCGGCGGCCAAGGTCGTGATCAATGCACGCACCGGCTCCATCGTGCTCAACCAGGCCGTGACGCTGGGCCCCTGCGCGATCGCGCACGGCAACCTGTCGATCACGATCAGTTCCACGCCGGTGATCAGCCAGCCCAATCCGCTCTCTCAGGGCCAGACCGTGGTCGCGCAGAAGAGCGACATCGCGATCAAGCAGGAGCCGGGCAACATCATCCAGATGCCGCCCTCGCCGCAGCTCGCCGACGTGGTGCGCGCGCTCAACACGCTGGGCGCCACGCCGCAGGACCTGCTGGCCATCCTGCAGGCCATCAAGGCCGCGGGTGCGCTCAATGCCGAACTGGAGGTCATCTGATGGCCGCTGTGTCCGCCACCGCCTGACTGCAGGGAGACCGCCATGTCGCTCAGCCTGACGTCCTCCGCCCCCGCCACGGCCTCGAATGCGCTGGCGGTGGATGCGCGCTCGCTGGATGCGCTGAAGTTCCAGGCCGGGCAGAACGACCCGAAGGCCGCGAAGGAAGCGGCCAAGCAGTTCGAATCGCTCTTCATGCGCGAGATGATCAAGAGCATGCGCGAGGCGACGATGAAGTCCGGCCTGATGGAAGGCGAGCAGGGCAACCTGGGCCAGGACATGCTGGACCAGCAGTTCTCGGTGCAGATGTCGGGCCTGCAGGGCGGGCTCTCGGAAGCCATCCAGCGCCAGCTCACGCGCCAGATCGGCGGCGGCCAGGAGGCCGCGCCCACGTTTTCCCCGCCGTCCACGCTGAGCCTGCAGCCGCAGCAGTCCGCGCGCGCCGCGGCGGCGGCCAACGCCTACGCCCCCGCACCCAAGGGCCGCGACGGCTTCGTGCAGCACCACCGCGACGCAGCCGAGCGCGTGTCGCAGGAAAGCGGCATCCCCGCGAGCTTCATGCTCGGCCAGGCCGGGCACGAGACCGGCTGGGGCCGCAGCGAGATCCGCAGCAAGGACGGCAGCAATTCCTTCAACCTGTTCGGCATCAAGGCCGGCAAGGGCTGGACGGGCAAGGTGGCGGAGGTGACCACCACCGAGTACATCAACGGCACGCCGCGCAAAGTGACGGCCAAGTTCCGCGCCTACGATTCCTACGAGGATTCCTTCAAGGACTACGCGCGCCTCATCAACGACAACCCGCGCTACGAAAAGGCCCGCAGCAAGACGCATTCGGCCGTGGCCTACGCGGCCGAGCTGCAGAAGGCGGGCTACGCCACGGACCCCGAGTACGCGCACAAGCTGAGCCGGGCCATCCACAGCACGCTGCGCGTGGGGCCCTCGGCATGAAGGCGGGTGAACGCACATGAGTCTGCTCAACGTCGGCGCGCGCGCCCTCCTCGCCAACCAGGTGGCCCTGCAGACCGCGGGCCACAACATCGCCAACGTCAATACCGCGGGCTACTCGCGGCAGACGCTGTCGCTGCAGACGGTGCAGGGGCAGTTCACGGGCGGTGGTTACATCGGCCAGGGCGTGGACGTGCAGACCATCCTGCGCAACCACGACGAATTGCTGACGCGGCAGGCTGCGGCGGCGGACTCGGTGCAGTCGGCCGACAAGACCCGCGCGGAGCGGCTGTCGCAGCTGCAGGACGTGTTCAGCGGAGGCACCAGCGGACTGGGCGCGGCCATCACCGACATGCTCAACTCGTTCAAGGACGTGGTGGCCTCGCCCATGGACATGACCGCGCGAACGGTGTCCATCACCCGCATGGACGAGACCGCCGCGCGCATGCGCTCGGCGGCCGGTCGCGTGGACGAGATCCAGTACACGGTGAAGGAACAGCTCACCGGCGACGTGAACGCGCTCAACGCCCTGTCCAAGCAGATGGCGAGCGTGAACGAGCAGATCGCGCGCGTGAAAGGCAACGGGCAGACGCCCAACGACCTGCTGGACCAGCGCGACCAGATCATCCGCCAGATCAACCAGTACGTGCAGACCACGCAGGTGGCGGCCGACGACGGCACCGTGGGCCTGTTCGTGGCGGGCAGCCAGCCGCTGGTGCTGGGCACCACGGCCACGCCGCTGCAGGTGCAGGAATCGAGCATGTTCCCGGGCAGCGGGCAGCTCAAGGTGTATTTCAGCCCGCCCGGCACCAAGCCCATCGAACTGGACGACGGCATGCTCGGCGGGGGCGAACTCTCCGGCCTGCTGCGGTTCCACAACAATGACCTGGCCGAGGGCCGCAACCTGCTGGGCCGCATGGCGCAGGCCATCGGCATGACGATGAACGCGCAGCACAAGCTCGGCCTCACGCTGGACGGGCAGACCGGCAAGGACCTGTTCGCCGTGCCGGCCAGCATGCCGGGCTACACGAGCGGCACGGCAGCGGGCAATGTGTCGTTCTCCGACGCCACCCAATTCGCCGCCTCCGACTACGAAGTGCGCTTCACCACGCCGCCCGCAGGCCAGGTGGTGCGCCTGTCCGACGGCAAGGCCACGGCCTTCACCGACCTCACGAACCTCGCGGGGCAGCAGATCGACGGGCTCACATTCAACATGACGGCCGCGGGCGCCGCCGGCGAGCGCGTGATGTTCAGGCCGTTCAGCAGCGCGGCGCGGAACATCGAGGCCAAGGTGCTGTCGCCGCGCGACCTCGCCGCCGCGAGCCCCGTCAATGCCGCGATGGGCACGGCGAACAACGGCTCGCTGCAGCTCAGTTCCATCAAGGCCGCTACGAGCCCCTACACGCCCCCCCCGACGCCGGGCGGCGTGACGCTCACCTTCACCGCGGGTCCGCCGACCACCTACGGCGTGACGGGATCGACCTCGCCCGCTTCGGGCACCACGGGCCTGGCCTACACGCCGGGCCAGCCCATCACCATCGACGGCTGGCAGATCACCCTCAAGGGCACGCCGGGCACGGGCGACACCGTGAAGGTGGGCAACGCGTTGGATGCGCAATACGGCGACGCCTACAAGCGCAACGCCGGCAATGCCTCGGCGATCGATGCACTCGGCGACGTGAAGATGTTCGACGATGCCACCATGAGCGATGGCTATGCCGGGCTCATGGCGCAGGTGGGCACGCGCATGCAGAACGCCAAGTACGCATCGGACGTCTCGGCCACGATCTCCTCCAACCTCGAGCGCGACCGCTCCGCCGTGGCGGGCGTGAACCTGGACGAGGAAGCCGCCAAGCTGATCCAGTACCAGCAGGCCTACCAGGCCTCGGCCAAGGTGCTGCAGATCGCGCAGAGCATTTTCGACAACCTGATCCAGACGATGGGCCGCTGACGCCGCCCGCGCCGCATCGCCCCCGGCCCACCGGAGCACGCCATGAGTACCTTCTACCGCACCGCCAGCGCCAACCAGTACGAAAACGCACTGCGCAACCTGTCGCAGCGCCAGACCGCGCTCTCCAACCTGCAGGAAAACCTGACGTCCGGCAAGCGCGTGGTGCGCGCGAGCGACGATCCGGTGGCGGCCGCCCAGGCCGAGCGCGCGATCACGCGCATCTCGCGCGTGCAGAGCGAGCAGCGGGCGCTGGAGAACGCGCGCAACACCGTCACCCAGGCCG
The DNA here is from genome assembly GCA_003029925.1 of Paracidovorax avenae. Classification (GTDB taxonomy): domain Bacteria; phylum Pseudomonadota; class Gammaproteobacteria; order Burkholderiales; family Burkholderiaceae_C; genus Paracidovorax; species Paracidovorax avenae_A. The sequence continues at coordinate 4,988,369 of CP028296.1, forward strand.
AATCCACGCTCGGCCAGGCCGTGGACATCGTGCAGGAACTGCGCCAGCTCGTCGTGAGTGCGGGTGGCGGCACGCTCAAGCCCGAAGACCGCAAGACCATCATGAACCAGGTGCAGGGCCTGCGCGAGCAGCTGTCCGACATGGTCAACCGCAAGGACACGAACGGCCTGCCGCTGCTGGGTGCGCTGGGCAGCGCGCTGGCGCCCTTCCTGGGCCCGCAGTCGGGCAGCCCCGACTACAGCTTCGCCGGGCTGCCCGGGCAGGCCTCGGGTTCCGCCACCTCGCTGCCGATGTCGCTGGACGGCGAATCCGCCTTCATGTTCCAGCCCAAGCGCGACGGCGTCTATACGGCTTCGGTGAGCAACATCCCCACGGGCCGCCTGCTGACGACCGATGGCGTGAAGGCGGGGGACACCTCCCTCATCACGGGGGACGACTACCAGATCGTGTTCAGTGGCGTGGGTCCCGGCGGGACGGCCGGCACCACCACGGCCACCTACACCATCACCAACATGACCACCGGCGTGGCGTCCGCGCCCGTCACGGTGCCGGACTTCCCGGCGGACAAGCCCGTGTCGATCGCGGTGACCGGCATCCCGGGCGTGAGCTTCAACATCACCGGCACGCCCACCAAGCAGAACGACGGCACCTACAACTTTTCTCCGGCCAACGGCGACACCATCTCGCTCAAGCCCAGCGCCAGCATCTTCAGCAGTATCGACCAGGCAGTGCGCGACATCGGCGGCGCGACCAACGGCAACGCGGCCGCGCAGGCCGTGGGCCAGGCACTGAACAACATCGACATCGGCCTGGAGCGCATCCAGAACATGCGCGGCTACGCGGGCGAGTTGCTCAATCGCGCGGACCGCATCACGGGTGACCAGAACAAGCGCTCGGACCAGCTCGAGGCGGACCGCTCGCGCGCCGAGGATCTCGATATGATCAAGGGCATCTCCGATTTCCAGAACAACCAGACCGGCTACCAGGCAGCGCTGCAGTCCTATGCCCAGGTGCAGAAGCTGTCGCTGTTCAACTACATCAGCTAAGCGGAAGCGAGACAAGCGGGGCACCGGGCCCGGCCTCCTCCGCATGCCCGCCCCGCAAAGCCCAACATGGTCCAATCCGTCCTCGGCAGCCTGATCCTGGGCTACCGCCCCCTCTGGAACGCCGCGCGCCGGCTCACGGCCGTGCAGCTGCACGTGCACAACGCCGGCGAAGCCGTGGTCGATGCGCCGCACTTGCTGCGGACGCTGCAGGAACTCTGGAGCGCGGGTTCGCCGCCGCTGATGCTGTCGCCGCAGAGCCCGCAGCTGCTCATCGACCTGCTCGCCCAGGCGCCGCGCGGATCACCCTGGATCAGCGTGCCCGATGCATGGCTGGCCGACACCGGCATCCTCGAGCGCGTGCGCGCGGCGCACCAGCGGGGCCTGAAGCTGGTCTGGCGCGGCGCGCTGGACCGGCTGCCGCCAGCGGAGGTCGCGGCCTGCTTCGACAACAGCCTGCTGTCGCTGTCGGCCACCGACGCCATGGCGGCGCTGCGCGCGGCCGGCGGCCAGATCCGCGGCGCCCCCGCCCAGCCCAGCCCGGTGATCGCGGGCCAGATCTACGAGAACATCGCGAGCCGCCCGCTCATGGAGCATTGCCTGGACCGGCACGGCGCGCTCGCCATCGCCGGCTGGCCGTCGGAGGACGTGCTCTACAGCCTGCGCCACCAGCAACTGCAGCCCGCCCACGAAACCGTGCACAAGCTGATGCGGGCCATCGACGCGGAGCAGTCGCTGGAGGCCTTCGAGCAGATCCTCGGCGAAGACCCCCTGCTCGCCTACCGGTTCATGGTCTATACCAACTCCGCCGCGCTGGGGCTGCGCACGGGCGTGGATTCGCTGCGGCGCGGGCTGGTGATGATGGGCTATGGGTCGCTCCAGCGCTGGCTGGGCGACCAGTTGCCGCATGCGAGCACCGATCCCAACCTGCAGCCCATCCGCGAGTCCATGGTGATCCGCGCGCACCTGACCGAGCGCCTGCTCGACGCCGGGGTGGAGAACGACCTGCGGCGCGAGGTCTACCTCTGCGGGCTGCTGTCGCAACTGGGGGAACTGCTGTCCGAGCCGCTGGGCGCCATCCTGCGGCGCCTGCCCCTGTCCGAGCGCATCTACGACGCGGCCGTGCTGCACCAGGGCCCCTATGCCCCCAGCCTGGAGATGGCGTGCGCGCTCGAATCCGAGGACGCCGCCCCGATCCGCCAGCTCTGCGAGACGCACGAGATGGACCTGGAGGAAATCAACCGCGGGCTGCTGCGTGTGATCTCGGACCTCGTGGTGGAGCGGCCGGCGGGGAAGTGAAGCGGCTGGCGCGCTCCGTTCAACCCTTTCCGCCCGCCGCGCGCCGGAACACCTTCCAGAACGCCGGATCCTGCGTGGTCGTGAAGTTGATGCGCATGAGCGTGCAGGGCCGGCGGGTGGCGTGGAACAGCGCGCCGGGCGCGATGAGGTAGCCCTCGTCGAGCATGCGCTGGGCGAGCATGTCGGTGTCCACGCCCGTCTCCACCCAGCCGAACATGCCCGCGGGCTCGGCCGCGAAGCGCTGCCCGGCCTCCAGCGCGATCTGCACGCTGCGCGCCCTCGCCTGGGCCAGGCGCAGGCGCATGCGCTCGGCGTGGCGGCGCAGCTGGCCCTGCTCGATGCATTGCGCCAGGGCCTTCTCGAGGATGGAAGGCGTGGTGAGCGTGGACAGCAGCTTGGTGTCCAGCAGCCGCTCCACCAGGCCCTCGGGCGCGGCGAGGTAGCCCACCCGCCAGTTGGGCGCGAGGATCTTGGCGAAGCCGTTCACGTAGATGGTGCGGCGCAGCCCGTCCAGGGCCGACAGGCGCGTGGCGTGGTCGGGCGCGATGTGGCCGTAGGTGTCGTCCTCGACGATGTGGAAGCCGTGCCGGTGGGACAGCTGCAGGATGCGGTGCGCATGCCCCGGCGACAGGCTGTAGCCGGTGGGGTTGTGCAGCACGCTCACGCTCACGAACAGCTTGGGCGCATGGGCCTCGCAGTAGCGCGCCATCACGTCCAGGTCCGGCCCCTCGGGGCCGCGCGGCACGGGCAGCACGCGCATGCCCAGCGCATCGAGCCGCGCGAATTCCACCGACCAGCCGGGCTCCTCCACCATGACCGGGTCGCCGGCCTTCAGCAGGGTGCGGCTCACGATGTCCAGGGCATGTGTGGCGCCGATGGTGGTGATGATCTGCGCGGGTTCCGCCGGTACGCTGAGGTCGGCCAGCCGCCGCGCGAGCGCCGCGCGCAGTCCCGCGTCGCCCCGGGGCTCGCCATAGGCCAGGGAACCGTCCTGCAGCGCACGCCCCGCGGTGACGCGGCGCACGGCAGCGAACATGAAGCGCGCGTCTTCGAGCCAGCCCGGAGGAAACACGCCGGCGCCCGGCTGGGGCTTGGACGAGGCCTGGTGGAACATGCCGCGGATCAGGGTGGTGGCGTTGATGTGCGAGCCCGACATCGGCAGCGCAGCGGCGCCGAGGATCGAGGCCCCCGCGGCCGGCCCGCCTGGTGCGGCCGCGGGCGCGCCGGCGGGAGCGCCCGGCATCGGGGCCGGAGACCTCTGCAGCGCATCGCGCACGAAGAACCCGCGCTGGCGCCGCGCCTCCACGAGGCCCTGCGCCAGCAGCTGGTCATAGGCGGCAACCACGGTGTGGGTGCTCACGCTCTGCTGACGCGCGCATTCACGCACCGACGGCAGCCGCGCGCCCACAGGCAGCAGCCGGCTGCGGATGCGTTCCGCGAATCGCTCGGCGAGCTGCTCGGTCAGGGTGCGTTCGGGCGTGCGGGTCAGCATGGAAGGCTTTCTGGAAACTGTGTCGCTCATCACACCTGTACAGTTCATGAACTTGTGCAGCTGTCTGTATTGGCACTGTAGCGGAATCATGCCTACAGTGGGTCCCGTAACCGCACGTATCCCGCCCGCAACTCCGCCGCACCCATGCCCCTGGTCGAATTCACCGCACTCCTGGTCCTGGCGGCTGCCATGAGCTTCTCGCCCGGCCCGAACACCACGCTGTCCACCGCCATCGCGGCCAACCGCGGCCTGCGGCCGGCCATGCGCTTCGTGTGCGCCGTGCCGCTGGGCTGGTCGGCGCTGCTGCTGGTGTGCGCCGCGGGCATCGGCAGCCTGGTGGTGGCCGTGCCCGCCCTGCGCACCGGCATCAAGGCGGTGGGCATTGCCTATCTGCTGTGGCTGGCCTGGAAGCTCTCGCGCAGCGGGCGGCTCGCCGATGCCGATGCGGCCCGCATGGACGTGGGCTTCTGGTCCGGCGCCGCACTGCAGTTCGTGAACATCAAGGCCTGGCTGCTGGCGCTCACCATCGTGGCGGGCTGGGTGGCCGGCAGGCCCGACAGCCTGCCGCGCCTGGCGGTGGTGGTGCCCGTCATGATCGTGTTCGCCTTTGCCAGCAATTTCCTCTACGCCGCCACCGGTGCGCTGCTGCGCGAGTGGCTGGCTCGCGGCGCCCGCCTGCTCTGGTTCAACCGCGGCATGGCGGCGGTGCTCGCGGCCACCGCCGCCTGGATGGTGACGGCATGAGCGCCGTGCCCGCATCCACGGCATCCCCCGCACCGCGGCCCGTGGCGGTGCGTTCCGCCGAAACCCGCGGCCTGCTCTGGGGGCTGCTGGGCGTCGCGATCTTCGCGCTCACGCTGCCCATGACGCGGCTGGCCGTGGGCACGCCCGAGGCGCCGCAGTTGCCGGGCGCGTTCGTGGCCATCGCCCGCGCCGCCATCGCGGGGCTGCTGTCGGCGGCCCTGCTGCTGGTGCAGCGCGCGCCGCTGCCGGCCCGCGAAGACTGGCTGCCGCTCGCCGCCACGTCGCTCGGCGTGGTGTTCGGCTTCCCGCTGCTGACCTCGCTGGCCATGCGCCACGTGGCTGCGGTGCACGCCAGCGTCATCATCGGCCTGCTGCCGCTCGCCACCGCGCTGGTGGGCGCGCTGTTGCACCGCCAGCGGCCGTCGCCGCGCTTCTGGCTCTGTGCGCTGGCCGGCACCGCGCTGGTGGTGGCCTTCGCCCTGCAGCGCCCCGGGGGCGGCGGGCCGGCATGGCACCCGGCCGACCTGCTGCTGCTCGCCGCCGTGTTCTGCGCGGCCGTGGGCTACGGCTTCGGCGGGCGCCTGTCGCAGCGCATGCCGGCCGGAGCGGTGATCTGCTGGGCGCTGGTGATGGGGTTGCCCGTGGCGCTGCCGGCAGCCTGGCTCTTTGCGCCCTCGCCCGATGCCGCGGCGTCCGTGGCCCCTGCCGCCTGGGCGGCCCTGGCGTACGTATCGGTGTTCTCCATGTGGCTGGGCTTTTTCGCCTGGTACCGGGGCCTGGCCCTGGGCGGCACCGTGCGGGTGAGCCAGGTGCAGCTGGTGCAGCCGTTCCTGGGCATGCTGTTCGCCGTCCCGCTGCTCGGTGAACGGCTGGATGCGGCCAGCCTGGGCGTCGGGCTCGCCGTCATGGCCACGGTCCTCATCGGCCGCCGCGCGCCCGCCGGGCAGCGCGCCCCTGCAGGTCCTGCCACCCCGGGGAGGCCGCCGCGCAGTTAAGCTCTTTTCCTGGCGGGGCCCACCCCTTGCCCCTCCGACCGGCCGCACGACGGCTTTTTCGACAACGACGACACGAACGAGGCACGGCCCCTTCCTTCCCCGGGCCTGCCGCAGGAGATGATTTCCATGACGACCTGGACCCTGGCCCAACGCGCCGCGAAGATGAACCCCTCGGTGATCCGCGAGATCCTGAAAGTGACCGAGAAGCCCGGCATCATCAGCCTGGCGGGCGGACTGCCCTCCCCCAAGACCTTCCCGGTCGATGACTTCGCACAGGCCTGCGCGGCAGTGCTGGGCAACGACGGCGCATCTTCGCTGCAGTACGCGGCGAGCGAGGGCTATCTGCCGCTGCGCCAGGCCGTGGCGGATTTCCTGCCGTGGGACGTATCGCCCGACCAGATCCTGATCACCACCGGCTCGCAGCAGGGCCTGGACCTGGTGGCCAAGGTGCTCATCGACGCGGGCAGCCGCGTGCTGGTGGAGACCCCGACCTATCTCGGCGCCCTGCAGGCCTTCACGCCCATGGAGCCCGACGTGCACAGCGTCGCGAGCGACGACGAAGGCCCGCTGGTGGACGACCTGGCGTCCAAGGTGGGCTCGGGCGCGGACCGCGCGCGCTTCATGTACCTGCTGCCCAACTTCCAGAACCCCACGGGCCGCACGATGACCGAGGCGCGCCGCGTGGCGCTGTCGGCCAAGGCCGCCGAGCTGGGCCTGCCGCTGGTGGAGGACAACCCCTACGGCGACCTCTGGTTCGACCAGCCCCCGCCGCTGCCGCTCACCGCGCGCAATCCGGAAGGCTGCATCTACCTGGGCTCGTTCTCCAAGGTGCTGGCCCCCGGCCTGCGCCTGGGCTTCCTGGTGGCGCCGCACGCGCTCTACCCCAAGCTGCTGCAGGCCAAGCAGGCTGCCGACCTGCACACGCCCGGATTCAACCAGCGCATGGTGGCCGAGGTGATGAAGGGCGGCTTCCTGGACCGCCACGTGCCCACCATCCGCGCGCTCTACAAGCAGCAGCGCGACGCGATGCTCTCGGCCATGGACCGCGAGATGCAGGGACTGGGCGTGACCTGGAACCGCCCCGACGGCGGCATGTTCCTCTGGGCGCGCCTGCCGGAAGGCATGAGCGCGCTGGACCTGCTGCCCGAGGCCGTGGAGCGCAACGTGGCCTTCGTGCCCGGCGCGGCGTTCTATGCGGACAACGCCGACGCGCGCACGCTGCGCCTGTCCTTCGTCACCGCGAGCGCGCAGCAGATCCAGGACGGCATCGCCGCGCTGGCCGCCGCCATCCGCGCGCGCCTGCCCCAGTCCGTGGAGGCCTGACGCCATGCTGCGGCTCTGGGGACGGACGTCGTCCATCAACGTGCGCAAGGTCGTCTGGGCCGCGCAGGAGCTGTCGCTGGAGCTGCAGCGCACCGACGCGGGCGGCCAGTTCGGGCTCGTGCGCGAAGCGCAGTTCCTCTCGCTCAATCCCAACGGCCTGGTGCCGCTCATCGAGGACGAAGGCACCACGCTCTGGGAATCGAACACCATCGTGCGCTACCTCTGCGCGCGCCATGCGCCGGGCGACCTCTATCCGGAAGACCTGCCCACGCGTTTCCTCGCCGAGCAGTGGATGGACTGGCAGCAGACCACCCTCAACCCGGCCGGCCGCGATGCCTTCCTGCAGTGGATCCGCACGCCCGCGGCGCAGCGCGACCCGGAGGCGATCGCGCGCTCGGTGGCGGCGACCGAGCCGCTGATGGAGCTGCTCGACGCGCACCTGGCCCGGCATGCCTACCTGGCGGGCGACCGCTTCACCATGGCGGACATCCCCGTGGGCTGCGAGATCCACCGCTGGTGGGGCCTGCCGCAGGAGCGCCCCGCGCGGCCGCACCTGGAGCGCTGGTTCTCCGCGCTGCGCGCGCGCAGTGGCGCCCTGGGCGTGCTGGACCAGCCGCTCGCCTGATACCGCCCTCGGCGGCTGTTTCCACCCGATGCCACGGCGGCCAGGACGGCCGCCGGGGGGGGTTGTGCCCGTTCGTTTTTTCCACAGGAGTCCACCATGCGCCAGCGTCCCTTCAAGCAAGTCGATGTGTTCACCGACCGCCCGTACCTCGGCAACCCCCTGGCCGTGGTGCTCGACGGCGAGGGCCTGTCCACCGAGGAGATGCAGCATTTCACGAACTGGACCAACCTGTCCGAAGCCACGTTCCTGCTGCCCCCGACGGACGAGGGACGTGCGGCCGGGGCGGATTACCGCGTGCGCATCTTCTGCCCCGGCCGCGAACTGCCGTTCGCGGGCCATCCCACGCTCGGCAGCTGCCACGCCTGGCTCGAGGCCGGTGGCCGGCCGCGCACCCCGGGCCGCGTGGTGCAGGAATGCGGCGTGGGCATGGTCACGCTGCGGCAGGACGGCAACCGGCTGGCCTTCGCGGCCCCGCCGCTCAAAAAGAGCGGCCCGCTGCCGGAGTCGGACGTGGAGCTCATCGCGCGCGGCCTGGGGCTGGAGCGCACCGACATCGTGGGCCATGCCTGGTGCGACAACGGCCCGAACTGGCGCGGCGTGATGCTGTCCTCGGCCGAGGCCGTGCTCGCGCTGCGGCCCGACGGGGCCGTGCTGGGTGCGCTCGACGTCGGCGTGGTGGGCCCCCGCGGCAAGGTCGGCGTGATCGGCAGCCACCCCGGTGGGGAGGCGGACGCGCCGGATTTCGAGGTGCGCGCCTTCTTCCCCGGCAACAACGGCATGGCCGAGGACCCGGTGACCGGCAGCCTGAACGCCGCCCTGGCGCAATGGCTGATCGGTGCCCACCTGGCCCCGCCCCGCTATATCGCCAGCCAGGGCACCGCGCTGGGCCGCGCGGGCCGCGTGCATGTCGAGCAGGACGGCGAGCACATCTGGGTGGGTGGCGGCTCCATCACCTGCGTGGACGGACAGGTGCTACTGTGAGCCCTGCCGCCTTCGACCCGGCCCGGGCCGCGTGCGTGGACCACCTCGTGGTGGTGGCCGGCTCGCTGGAGGAAGGCAGCCGCTGGTGCCGCAGGACGCTGGGCGTGGAGCCCGCGGCCGGCGGCGCGCACCCGCTCATGGGCACCCACAACCGGCTGCTGAACATCTCCGGGCCCGCGCACCCGCGCGCCTACCTGGAAGTCATCGCCATCGATTCCCAGGCACGGCCGGCCCTGCCGCCGGGCCGCCGCCGGTGGTTCGACATGGACGACGAGGCCCTGCGCTCGCGCGTGGCGCGGCACGGGCCGCAACTGGTCCACTGGGTGGCCTCGGTGCCCGACATCGCCGCGGCACATTCCGCGCTGGCCGCGCGAGGCGTGGACCGGGGCCAGATCATCACCGCCGGGCGCCCGACGCCGTTCGGCCTGCTGGAGTGGCGCATCACCGTGCGGCCCGATGGCGCCCGCCTGATGGATGGCTGCCTGCCCACGCTGATCCAGTGGGGCGAGCGCCATCCGTGCCACAGCCTGCCAGGCAGCGGCGTCACGCTGGAGTCGCTCGCGCTGGAACACCCCGACGCCGCGGCGCTGCAGGGCGCATGCGCCGCGGCGGGCGTGCACGGGCTGCTGCGCGCGCCCGCGGCCCGGTCTTCCGCCCCGCGCCTCGCGGCGACCCTCGCCACGCCGCTCGGTACCGTCACCTGCACCTCTGTGCTCCAGGAGAACGCCCCATGATGTCCGCCTTCACACCGCAGGAGCTGCTGCTCTACGCACTAGCGGCGCTGGTGCTCGTGCTCACGCCCGGCCCGAACATGGTCTATTGCGTCTCGCGCAGCCTGATCCAGGGTCCGCGCGCCGGGCTGCTCTCGCTCGCGGGCGTGGTGGCAGGCTTCGGCGTGCACCTGCTGGCCACGGCGCTGGGCCTGTCGGCGCTGCTGGCGGCCGTGCCGCTCGCCTTCGACGTGCTGCGCATCGCGGGCGCCACCTACCTGCTGTGGATGGCATGGCAGGCCGTGAAGCCGGGCGGCAGCGCACCGTTCGAGGCACGCGACCTGCCGCACGACGGGCCGCGCAAGCTGGTCCTCATGGGCTTTCTCACGAGCGCGCTGAACCCCAAGGTGGCGATGTTCTACGTCTCCTTCTTCCCGCAGTTCCTGCACCCGGAGCGCGGCCAGTGGCTCGCGCAGACCTTCACGCTGGGCGCGCTGCAGATCGGCATCAGCGCGCTGGTCAATGCCCTGCTGGTGCTGTTCGCCGCGCGCGTGGCCCGCTTCCTGCACCGCAGCGCCGCCTGGGTGCGCGCGCAGCGCTACCTGATGGGCACCGTGCTCGGCGTGCTCGCCCTCAAGATCCTCTTCACCGAACGAAAGGCCACGCCATGAACGCCGCCCTGCCCGCCTCCGCGCTCGACGCATCCGCCCAATCCCACGCCGCGCTGCCGGGCCTCGCCGACATCGAGGCCGCGGCGAAGGTGGTCTATGCCGACTTCGCCCCCACCCCGCAGTACCGCTGGGCACTGCTCGGCGAGCGCCTGGGCGCCGAATGCTGGGTCAAGCACGAGAACCACACCCCCGTGGGCGCATTCAAGATCCGCGGTGGCCTCACGTATTTCGACCAGCTCGCGCGCCGCGGGGCCATGCCGCGCGAGGTGATCAGCGCCACCCGCGGCAACCACGGCCAGAGCCTGGGCTGGGCAGCGCGCCGCCACGGCGTGGCCTGCACCATCGTCGTGCCGCACGGCAATTCGGTGGAAAAGAACGCCGCCATGCGTGCCCTGGGCGTGTCGCTCGTCGAGCATGGGCAGGATTTCCAGGAAGCGCGCGAGCACGCCATGCAACTGGCGGCCGAGCGCGGCGCGCACATGGTGCCGAGCTTCCATGCCGACCTGCTGCGCGGCGTGGCGACTTACTGGTGGGAGTTCCTGCGGGCCGTTCCGCGCATGGACGTGGCCTACGTGCCCATCGGCCAGGGCTCGGGTGCCTGCTCGGCCCTCGCCGCGAAGCGGGCGCTGGGGCACGGTGTGCGCATCGTCGGCGTGGTGAGCGCCCACGCCACCACCTATGCGGATTCGATCGCCGCCGGCCGCGTGGTGGAAGCCCCCGTGTCCACGCTGCTCGCCGACGGCATGGCCTGCCGCGTGGCGGACCCGGAGGCGCTGGCCATCCTCGCGCCCGGGCTGGACCACGTGGTGCGCGTGACCGACGACGAGGTGGCGGCCGCCATGCGTGCGCTGTTCGCCGACACGCACAACGTGGCCGAGGGCGCGGGCGCCGCCGCCCTGGCCGCCGCGCTGCAGGAGCAGGGTCGGCTCGCCGGCCAGCTGGTCGGCCTGCCGCTCACGGGCGGCAACGTGGACGCGCAGGTATTCGGGCAGGTGCTGGGCACCCCTGCGCATTGACGGGACGGCAGACTACCGACAACGATCAGCGGTCACTCAGCTGGACGAAGGTTTTACGCTCCTTGAATGGCTTGTGCCCTTCCTCCAGCATGGCCTGGTAGGTTTCGAGAACCGCTTTTCCCATGCGAATGTCCGCTTCCTTCTGTGCCGTCTTGGCTCGCTGGAACAGGCCTTTATGGACTTCCTTGCTTTCATAGTAAGTGCCTGCCAGCAGGCCAGCCCGGACGTCGGGCGGCAGCGTGCTTCCGTGGATGCTGACCAGGCGCTGAGCGTGGCGATTGATCGCTTCCGCATCGCTATTCGAGGTTTGCACTCGGGTTGCGAGCCCGCTCCCGTCCACCGTGCCGGCCGCGAAATTCGTCTGCGGCGGCACCCTCCGCGGCCGCAACGTCCCCTCGTCGTAGCTGCCTTCATATTTGTGGGCTTTGCTGCGCCTCAGTGCCGGATGGCTTGAAGCCCCCTGCGAATGCGTGGGAGATGCGTCCGGGCTCGTGCCGGATGCGGAGCTCCCTGAGGCGCCTTGTGCACGATGGTAAGCGTACGGATTGCTGAAATTTCCTAAGGGGTTCATATATGCATATTGGCTGAACAAGTACCGGGTGGCACTTTCTATGCCGGATCATGCAACGCGCCATCCAGATGTCGACCATCGCCCGCGAAGCAATGCGGGGCCAGGCGAACATGCCGTCGCGAGGGAGACAAACGGCGGCGCACAACGAGGCGGAGAATTCCACACATGGGAACCCTCTACCTCGTGCGCCATGCGCAGGCCTCCTTCGGCGCCCAGGACTACGACCAGCTCAGCCCCCGCGGCCATGAGCAGGCAGCACGGCTGGGCGCCTACTGGCGCGAGCGCGGCATGCGCTTCGACGCCGTCTATACGGGCACCCTGCGGCGGCATGCACAGACGCTGGCCGGCATCGCCGAGGGTTTGCAGGCCGCGCCCGAGCCGCTGCAGGCGCTGCCCACGCTCAACGAGTACGACAGCGCCGCCCTGATCACGGCCATCCATCCCCAGCCCCTGCCGCCCGCAGACACGCCCGAGCTCTACCGCCAGCACTTCCGCCTGCTGTGCGATGCGCTCGCGCAGTGGATGGGCGGCACCATCAGCCCGGCGGGCATGCCGAGCTGGACGGGATTCTCGGACGGCGTGCGTGCCGTGCTGGACTACGTGCGGCGCCACCATGCGGGCCAGAACGTGCTGCTGGTCTCCAGCGGCGGTCCGATCTCCACCGCCGTGGGCGCGGTGCTCTCCACCCCGCCGGAGGTGACCATCGCCCTCAACATGCGCATCCGCAACACCGCGGTGACCGAATTCAGCATCGCTCCCAAGCGGCTGATGCTGCAGACCTTCAACGCCCTGCCGCACCTCGACACGCCCGAGCACGCGGGCTGGGCCACCCACGCCTGAGACCTGTCCCGGGCCTTCCGTCAGCCGAACCGCAGCGCCGCAACCCCTGCCAGGATCACCGCCGTGCCCATGGCGCGCTGCACGCCGAAGGGCTCGCGCAGCCACAGGGTGCCCATGACGGCGGCGAAGAGCACTGAGGTTTCACGCAGCGCGGCCACCGCCGCCACCGGCGCGCGCGTCATGGCCCAGAGCGCGATGCCGTAGCTGCCCAGCGACGCGGCCGTGCCCAGCGCCGCGATGCGCCAGCGGCCGGCCATGTAGCGCAGGGCGGCCCGGCGCTCGTCTTCACCCTTCCGCTGGTGGAGCACCAGCAGCAGGTACGGCAGCCCGTCGAACAGGAACAGGGCCGCCACATAGCCCATCGCGTTTCCGGAGGCACGCACGCCGAGGCCGTCGATGACGGTATAGAGCGCGATGATGGCGGCGTTCGCCAGGGCGAAGCGCAGCGCCTTGCCCCGGTGGCCGCCGCCCTGCAGGTTGGCGGGGGACAAGCCGAGCAGCAGCACGCCCGAGCAGATGCCCGCCACGCCCCACCAGGCCCGGCCCGAGAGCGCCTCGCCGATGAAGGGCTGGCTGCAGAGGGCCACCAGCAGCGGCGCGCAGCCGCGCATGACCGGATAGGTCAACCCCAGGTCGCCATGCCGGTAGGCGCCGGCCAGGGCCGCGTAGTAACCGATATGCACCACCGTGGAGGCCGCGATGTACGGCCAGGCCGCCGCTGCCGGCAGTCCCGCGATGGCCAGCAGCGGCAGCGCCGCCACGCAGCCCAGGCTGTGGATGAGGGCCGTGTCCAGGGCCTTGTCCGCCGCCGACTTGATGAGCGCGTTCCAGCCCGCGTGCAGCAGCGCGCCGCACAGCACGGCCAGGACGACGCCGCCCTCCAGGCTCATGGGGCCGCTGCTCCGGCGGCGGTCCCGCGCACCGGCCTGCGCGCACCGGCCCGGCCGGGAGCGCCTGCGGCAGCGCCCCCGGCCGCCCGCCGGCTGGCCTCCAGCGTGCGGGCGCGGCTGTTCATCACGTGCTGGAACATGGCCTGGCCCGCCGCCTCCGGATCACCCGAGGCGATCGCCCTGACGATCTGCTTGTGCTCCCGCGCATAGACGGCCATGGATTCGCCGTTGAGGTTCCGGCGACGGTAGAGCGACAGTTCCTTGACCAGCTTGCGGTAGGTGGCCACCAGCTTGGCGTTGCCCGCCAGCTCCAGCAGCCGGTCGTGGAAGGCGAGGTTCGTGCGGTGGAAATCCGCCGCCTCGCCGGCCCGGGCGGCGCGGTTCATCGCATCGACCATCTGCCGCAGCGCCTTCACCTGCGCCGGCGTGGCGGTTTCGGCCAATTTGCGGCCGACGTAGAGATCCATCACGGCGCGCACCTCGAAGATCTCCAGCGCCTCCTCTACGGACACGTCGCGCACGAACACTCCCCGGTTCTTCTCGGTGCGCACCAGCCCCGCCTCCTCCAGCATGCGGAAGGCCTCGCGCACCGGCCCGCGCGAGACGCCGAGCAGGTCGGCCAGCGTGGCCTCGGTGAGCTTGGCGCCCGGTGCCAGCACGCCATCGAGGATGAAGCGCTCGATCTCGGTCTGCACCAGGTCCGCCAGCGAGTGGCTTTGCAGCTGCGCGATGCCCGGCAGCGGCGAGATTCTTCGGTCCGTCATGGTGACGATGCTATGTCGAAAAACCGCAGATTGTCTGCAATCTGCAAAAAACAATCCTCCACGCAACGCCTTTCCGTGACATGCGGCTGTCACGTCCGGTATGCACAGTGCGGACTTTCCCCAAGGAGTTCTCCATGCGTCCGCTCAAGCTTCTCACGGCCCTCGCCATCGGCCTCGCCAGCGCCACCGGGGCGCTGGCGCAGAAGACCCAGCTCACCGTTTACACCGCGCTGGAAACCGACCAGATCAAGGCCTACCAGACCGCCTTCAACAAGGTGGAGCCCGACATCGAGATCAAGTGGGTGCGCGACTCCACGGGCGTCATCACCGCCAGGCTGCTGGCCGAGAAAGCCAATCCGCAGGCCGATGCCGTATGGGGCGTCGCCGCCTCCAGCATGGCGCTGTTCGCAAGCCAGGGCATGCTGCAGCCCTACGCGCCGCTGAACCTGGACGCCGTCATGCCGCAGTACCGCGACGCGAAGAACCCGCCGACCTGGGTGGGGATGGACGTGTTCGGCGCCGTGGTGTGCTTCAACACCGCCGAGGCGAAAAAGAAGAACATTCCCGTGCCCGCCACCTGGAAAGACCTGCTCAAGCCCGAATTCAAGGGACAGGTGGTGATGCCCAACCCGGCCTCCTCGGGCACCGGCTACTTCGACGTGGCCGCATGGCTGCAGCTCTGGGGCGACGACGCCGGCCAGGGCGGCGGCTGGAAATACATGGACGCGCTGCACCAGAACATCGCCCAGTACACCCACTCCGGCTCGAAGCCCTGCAACATGGCTGCTGCCGGCGAGTACGTGGCGGGCATCTCGTTCGAGTACCGCGGCTACGCCAACAAGGCCAAGGGTGCGCCGATCGAGCTGGTATTCCCCAGGGAAGGCCTGGGCTGGGATCTGGAAGCCTTCGGCATTTACCAGGGCACGCCCAGGATGGCGGCGGCCAGGAAGCTGGCAGACTGGGCCACGTCCAAGGACGCGATGATGCTCTACGGCAGGAACTTCGCCGTCACCGCGCAGCCCGGCGTGGCGCCCAGGCTGCCGGGCATCCCCGCTGACTACGAGTCGCGCCTCATCAAGATGGACTTCCAGAAGTCCGCCCTGAACCGCGAGCGCATCCTGGCCGAGTGGACGAAGCGCTACGACGCGAAAAGCGAGGCGAAGAAGTGATGAATGCGCCGGCGGCGCGCGCCTTCGGCGTGGAACGCAGCGCCGGCGCTGCTCCGGGTGCCATCGCCGCAGTGGCGCAGGCCCCGGCAGGCCACCTCCGCCTGGAGGGCGTGCACAAGCGCTTCGGCGCCTTCACGGCGCTGGAGCACATCGATCTTTCCATCGCGCGGGGCGAGTTCGTGTGCTTCCTCGGCCCCTCGGGCTGCGGCAAGACCACGCTGCTGCGCATCATCGCCGGGCTGGAGGCGCAGACGCTCGGCCGGCTCTGGCAGGCCGGGCGCGACATCTCCCATCTGCCGCCCGCGCAGCGCGACTACGGCATCGTGTTCCAGTCGTATGCGCTGTTTCCCAACCTGAGCGTGTCCGACAACGTGGCCTACGGCCTGGCCAATCGCCGGCAGCCGCGCGCGGCCGTGCGGGCGCGCGTCGAGGAGCTGCTGCAGCTCGTCGGCCTGCCCGGCAGCGGCGGCAAATATCCCGCACAGATGTCCGGCGGCCAGCAGCAGCGCGTGGCGCTGGCACGGGCCCTGGCCACCTCGCCCGATCTGCTGCTGCTCGACGAGCCGCTCTCCGCACTCGACGCCATCGTGCGCGTGCACCTGCGCAAGGAACTGCGCGCCCTTCAGCGCCGCCTGGGCGTGACCACCATCATGGTCACCCACGATCAGGAAGAGGCCCTGACCCTGGCCGACCGCATCGTGGTCATGAACCACGGCGTGATCGAGCAGGTGGGCACGCCGATGCAGATCTACCGCGAGCCCGCATCTCCCTTCGTGGCCGACTTCGTGGGCAAGGCCAACCGCCTGCGCGCGGTGGCCGAGGGCGACCGCTGGTTCCGCTGCGGCGACCTGCGCCTGCGCTGCGCCGAAGGCCGCGGCGCCGAGGCGCTGCCTTCCGGCAGCGAAGCCCTGCTCTACCTGCGGCCCGAAGACCGCATCATCGAGCGCCTGTCGCCCGAGTTGCCTGGCCAGGCCGGCCTGTGCGCCGGCACCGTGCAGCGGCTCGAGTTCCTGGGCGGCACCTGCCTGGCGGAACTGGACGTGGAAGGACTGCCCGGCCAGCCCCTGCTGCTGCAGTTCTCGCTGAACCAGATGGACGAATTCGGCGTGCAGGAAGGCCGCCGCCTGGAGTTCGCCCTGCGCGAAGACCGCCTGCGCGCCTTTGCGCAGCCGGGTGGACGGAGCTGACGCCATGGCCACCCTGCCTGCCGCCCATCCCGGCTCTCCGGCGGCGCCGCGCCCCCGCACGGCCTGGAGCGACCGGATCGCGCAGGCCGCGCTGCTGGCCCTGGTCGCACTGCTCTGCGTGGGGCTGCTCGCTCCCCTGGCTGCCAGCCTGGGGCAGGCCTTCGCGCCTGCCGCGGACGGTGGCGGCGGCAGCGCATTCGCCGACTACCTGCGTTCGCCCGCGCTGCTGCAGAGCCTCGCCAATAGCCTGCAGGTCTCGCTGCTGACCACCGCCATCGTCATTCCGCTGGCCTTCGTCTTCGCCTATGCGCTGACGCGCAGCTGCATGCCGCTCAAGCGCCTGCTGCGCGGCATCGCGCTGCTGCCGCTGCTGGCGCCCTCGCTGCTGTCCGCCATCGCGCTCATCTACTGGTTCGGCAACCAGGGGATGGCGCGCGGGCTGTGGCAGGCCATGGGTTTCGACGGTATCTACGGCGCGCCGGGCATCGTGCTGGCCGAGTGCATCGCCACCTTTCCGCATGCACTGATGATCCTCGCCACCGCGCTCGCGCTGGCCGATGCGCGTCTCTACGAAGCGGCCGACTCCATGGGCACGCGCCCGCTGCGGCGCTTTCTCACCATCACCCTGCCGGGCGCCAGGTACGGCCTCGTCTCCGCCGCGCTGGTCACTTTCACGCTCGCCATCACCGACTTCGGCATTCCGAAGGTGGTGGGCGGCAACTTCAACGTGCTGGCCACCGACGTGTTCAAGCTGGTCATCGGCCAGCAGGACTTCCGGCGCGGCGCGGTGGTGTCCCTGCTGCTGCTGGCCCCGGCCGCGCTCACCTTCTGCATCGACCACCTGGTCCGGCGGCGGCAGACCGCCGCGCTGGGTGCGCGCGCCGTGGTGCTGGCGCCCAGGCCCGCGCCCGCCTTCGACGCGGCCATGGCCGCATTCTGCGGACTCGTCGCCGTGCTGATGCTGGCAATGTTCGGCATGGCATTGTTCGCCTCGCTCGCCACGCTCTGGCCCTACAACCTCGCGCCCGGGCTGGACCACTACGTGTCGGGCCTGGTCGATGCCGAGATGGGCGATGCGCTGCTCAACAGCCTGGTGCTCGCGGCCGGCACTGCCGCCTGCGGTACGGCCGCGGCGTTCGCAGGCGCCTACCTGCAGGAGAAGATGCGGGGCATGCCCGCGCTGCGCACGCTGCTGCGCCTGATCGCCATGCTGCCCATGGCCGTTCCCGGCCTGGTGCTGGGCCTGGGCTACATCTTCTTCTTCAACGCACCGGGCAATCCGCTGCACGGGCTCTACCAGACCATGGCGCTGCTGGTGCTGTGCACCGTGGTGCATTTCTACACCACCGGCCATCTCACGCTGGTGACCGCGCTGCGCGCCATCGACGGCGAATTCGAGGCCGTGTCCGCCTCGCTCAAGGTGCCCTTCTACAAGACGCTCTGGCGCGTCACGCTGCCGATCTGCCTGCCCGCGCTGCTGGACGTCGCGCGCTATTTCTTCGTGAACGCGATGACGACCGTGTCCGCCGTGGTGTTCCTGTATGCGCCGCAGACGCGGCCCGCCTCGGTCGGCATCCTCAACCTGGACGATGCGGGCGACACCGCCGGCGCAGCCGCCATGGCGGTGCTGGTCTCGGCCGTTTCCATCGGCGCGAGCCTGCTCTTCCTGCTGGCGGGCCACTGGGCCGAACGCCGCACCCAGCGCTGGCGGGCACGCTGACGCGGGACCACGGATTTCAATCCCCCTCCACATGCAAGCACAGCACTCCTCACCGCATTACGACCTGATCGTCGTCGGCGCCGGCATCGTCGGCCTGGCGCATGCCTACACCGCCGCCTGCCGCGGCCTGTCGGTGTGCGTGATCGACAAGGATGCCGCCTGTATCGGAGCCTCCATCCGCAACTTCGGCTTCGTCACCGTCACCGGCCAGGGTGCGGGCGACACATGGCGGCGGGCTCGGCGTGCGCGCGAGGTATGGGAGGACATCGCCCCGCAGGCCGGCATCGACATCGTCCACCAGGGGCTGTGGCTCACGGCCCAGCGGCCGCAGGCGCTGCGCGTGCTCGAGCAGTTCATGGCGACGGAAATGGCCGAAGGCTGCGAGTTGCTGGCGCCACCGGAGGCCGCGCGGCGCGCCCCGGCGCTGCGGCTCGACAGTCCGCGCGGGCCGGCCCAGGGCGTGCTCTACAGCCCGCACGAGGCGCGTGTCGAATCGCGCACCGCCATCGGCCTGCTCGCCCGCTGGCTGGAAGAGGCGCACGGCGTCACCTTCCGCTTCGGCGAGCAGGTGCTGGAAGTGGCCGCGCCCCGCGTGCGCACCGCGCGCGCCACGCTGCACGCCGAGCGGGTGGCCGTCTGCACCCACACCGAACTGGGCGGCCTGCTGGCCGACCGCATCGCGCCCCACGGCCTGCGGCTGTGCCAGCTCCACATGCTGCGCGTGCAGCCGCCGGAGGGCTTCCAACTGCCCGGCTCGGTCATGGGCGACCTGAGCCTCGTGCGCTACCACGGCTACAGCCGCCTGCCCGCCGCCCGGGCCCTGCTCGCGCAACTCGACGTGGAGGAAGGCGAATCGCTGGCCCACGGCATCCACCTGATCGTGGTGCAGAGCGCCGACGGATCGCTGGTGGTGGGCGACTCCCACCACTACGGCCCCGTGCTGGAGCCCTTCGCCGACACCCGCGTGGACGACCTCATCCTGCGCCACCTGCGCGAAACCCTGCACCTGCCCGACTGCCGCGTGACCCACCGCTGGCTCGGCACCTACCCCTTCTCGCCCGCCACCGACTGCCTGATCGATGCGCCCGACGACGCCACGCGCCTCGTCCTCGTCACCAGCGGCACCGGCGCCAGCACCGCCTTCGGCATCGCCGAGGATGTCTTCGCCGCGTGGTGAACCGGGCACCCACCCCATGAACGCAAGCCCCCCTCCGCTCCGCCTGCAGGCCGCCGTCTTCGACTGGGCCGGCACCATCGTCGATTTCGGCTCCCGCGCCCCCATGGGCGCCTTCGTGCGGCTCTTCGCGCAGTTCGGCGTGGAGATCACCACCGCCGATGCCCGCGGCCCCATGGGCATGGCCAAGTGGGACCACATCCGGGCCCTGGGCCGCCTGCCCCACGTGGCCGCGCAGTGGCAGGCGCGGCACGGCCGGCCCTTCGGCGATGCCGACGTGGACCACCTGCACGAGGTCTTCACGCCCATGAACGCCGCAGTCATCCCCGGGCACGCCGACTTCATTCCCGGCGCCCTCGGCCTGGTGGCCACGCTGCGCGCGCGCGGACTCAAGATCGGCTCCACCACCGGCTACAACCGCCCCATCATGGAGGTGCTCGCGCCCCTCGCGCGCGCCGCCGGCTACGCGCCCGACAACCTGGTCTGCGCGGGTGACCTGGCGGCCGGCCGGCCCTCGCCGCTCATAATGTACCGCAGCTTCGCGGACCTGGGCATCTGGCCACCCGCCACCGTGGTGAAAGTGGACGACACCGGCGTGGGCGTGCAGGAAGGCACCGCCGCCGGCACGTGGGCCGTGGGCCTGGCCATCAGCGGCAACGCGGCCGGTCTGTCGCTGCAGGAATGGAATGCGCTGGATGCCTCGGCGCAGCAGCAGGTGCGCGACCAGGCCACCGCCGAACTCCGGGCGGCGGGAGCGCACTACGTGATCGATACCGTGGCGGACCTGCTGCCCGTGCTGGACGACATCGATGCCCGGCTGGCGCGGGGCGAAACGCCGCCGGCCGCCTGACCCGGGCGCTGAACCCTAAGGCCTCTCCACCAGCGTGCCGTCCGGCAGGTCGGCCATCTCCCCGAGCAACGTCGCCAGCTGCGCGGCCGCGGCCTCGACCACGGCACGCCCCTTTTGCGCGGTGGCACCGGCCGCATCGCCCACGGCTCCCGCCGGGTGGTAGTCCTGGATGGCCCAGCCCATCCTGGCGCTGCGGCCGTTGCCCAGGAGGGGGTAGCGCTCCGCCCGGTCCTGCGACGTGGAGCGGAACTGCTGCGCGTGCGCCATGCGGACGGTCTGAGGCGCGAGGTGCAGCATCATCGACGTCTCCACCTGCCCGCCGTGGATGCCGAAGCGGTGTTCCTCGGCGCTGAACAGGCCCTGCACCGCCTCCGGCAGCGGCAGGCTGAACCAACTCGCGCTGTACACCAGCAGGCCATGCTGCTGGCGCAGTTCGCGCGCCACGATGTCCATCACGCTCACCTGGCCGCCGTGGCCGTTGAACAGCAGCAGCTTGCGGATGCCGGCGCGCGCCACGCAGGCGCCCAGCTCGCTCCAGAGCGCGATCACCGTGGCCGGCGACAGCGTGAGCGTGCCCGGAAAGGCCGTGTGCTCGGTGCTCAGGCCCACATCCTGCGGCGGCAGGAACAGCACGGGCAGGTCCGGTGGCAGCAACGGCAGCGCGGCATCGATCACGCCCCGCAGCAGCGCGGCGTCCACGCTGAGCGGCAGGTGCGGCCCATGCTGCTCGATGGCGGCCACGGGCAGCACGGCCACGGTGCGTTCCGCCAGGCCCGAGGCCCGGGCCTCGGAGAAATCGCGGGTGGAGAGTTCGGCCCAGAAGCGGGAGGGATAAGGCATGGGCACATCGTAGGGCATGGGCATGCACAGGCCTGGCACGCTGCGCACAGTCGCGTTCATCACCGGAAGCGATCACTCCGACTGCGTGCATAGGCAGCGCCTTCCTTTATCACCTTGTATTGAATAAAAACAATAAGTAACAATTATCGAAGTGATAGCGTCTTATATGTTCAATAGCAAACTGCAATAAGGGAGGAATCGTGAACTTCTTGAAGAACATCCGGCTCGGAGCCATGCTCGGCACGGGCTTCGCCATCGTGATCGCCATCGGCTTCCTGGTCGCTGCCTACGGGCGCATCCAGCTCGACCGCACGGGCTCCAACCTCCAGACGCTGTCGCGCGACCGGCTGGACACCCTGCTGCATCTGCAGCAGGTCAAGGACAACACCAACATCGTCGCCCGCGCCGTGCGCAACCTCGCGTTGCTGGAAGACGACGCGTCCATGGCCGTTGAGAAGAAACGGCTCGACGGCGTGATCGCGGAGACGTCGGACATCATGGGCAGGCTGCAGCAGCGCGTGCGCTCGCCCGAAGGCCGGGCCCTGATGGACCGCATCGGCGAAGCACGTCCGCAGTTCCTCGCCACCGTCGAGAAGGCCGCGAAGCTCGGCCTCGCCAATGACATGACCACCGCGCGCACGGTGCTGCTCGGCGAAATGCGCACCGCGCAGAACGCCTACTTCAAGGCCGTGGAGGACATGATCGCCTACCAGCGCAAGGTGACCACCGACATGGCGGAATCCTCCAGCAGCGAGGCCGGCGCCGCCGGCAACACCATGGTCGTCCTGGCCGTGCTGTCGGCCGCCCTGGGGATGCTTGTCGCCTGGTCGATCACGCGCCGCGTGAAGGGCCAGCTCGGCGGCGAACCCGCCTACGCCGCACAGATCGCCCAGGAAGT
>CP028296.1:5029934-5034487 GCA_003029925.1 Paracidovorax avenae
TTGCCCAGCAGCGCCTTGGGATCGATGTCGCGCCCCTCCGAGAGCAGGTCGATGTCGAAGGAGAAAAGCTGGCTCAGCTCCTCGCTGCCCCGCAGCTGCCGGAAATGCAGCTGCTCTCCTAGGGGCGTCTGGATGGTGACGCGGCGTGTCATTGTGATGGCTGCAGCCCTCTCGTTGCTGCAGAGTCAAGTTGAGACGCGGCGGATGATAGGTCTGCTGAAACAAAAACTCGACAGCTTATTAATAAAAAATTTGTTTTTAAATGTTAATCACCTTCTGCCTCACTCTGACGCCAGTTTAACTATTAACGGAATTTATAACTTGAATATTGTTCAGAAATTACTCTGCCCCCGCGACAGAGTCGCACCTCCACACTCCGGCGTTCCCGCAGGAAACCGTAATTACCGGTTGCGCGGAAACACGGTGCGCATGGCTGTGAGTGCGCTGGGACAAATGTGGGCGGCGCCTGTCACGCCGGCCGAAGCGCAAGAGCGTGCTCAGGTGCACAAGTTGCGCGAGGACGCGCAGCAGGCCACGGGCCACTCCGTGCAACGGGCCTGGGCGGATCAGGGCGATACAGGTAAAGCGGCATCCAAGGCGGCGCAGGACAACGGCATCGACCTGCAGATCGTGAAGCTGCCCAATGTGCGCGGCGGGAAATGCATGACCCGCTCTAGCGAGACCTCAAGATAACGTCACTCATGTACTGATTGAGGTCCCGCAAGTCCTTCACCTGCCAGGAAAACGGAGGAAGCTTCACCCCGTTCTCTTTCAATGTTTTCGGGATCAGGTCGCCATTGGGCCGGAGCACCACCGAGGAGACGATCACACCCGGATAGGCGCGAAGCCTGTTTCTGAACGCGGATGACGTCAGGTCGGGAGTGGGCGGATTGCTCTTGTTGGCCAACTGCCCCGTGCCCTTCAAATCAGCTCCGTGGCACACGGCACACCGCTGCATGAAAATGGTTTTGCCATTGACGTTTTCCGCCCACGATGGCGCTGCCTGAAGCATTGCCAGCACGGCCATGAGACTACCGATGGTTCTCTTCATTTCTTGTACTGTTGATTCTGCGCGCCGAGGGTAGCAGGAGGCGCATGACGGCTCAGCCGCGGCCCTGCGCATGGCGCGCTGGCCGCGGTGGTTCATGCTCCAGCATGGTGTGCTCCAGCCATGGGCGGGCCCCTGCAAAGTGAATCATGTCACTTGTCGCCAAGCGGCCATAACCGGGCGAAATCGAACGAAAGTTGACGGTGGTGCCGGATGGACAGCAAATACACCGTCTCTTCGGCATCCGTGGCCACATACAACATCAGGTAATCACCATGCAGGTATTCACGCAGCGCGCCAGCAGCGCCTATCGGCAGCGCGGCAAGCTGGGCCAGGGCTTCGGCCGGCGGCCTTGCCTGCCATCAGGGCGGCGCGACGTTGCTGGATTTGGGCGATGGCTGCATCCGCACTGCAGGTGCGTCCTGCAATGATGTCAGCCAAGCCACGCCTGGCATCAAAGTGGGCTTACCGTGCCGGCATGTCCTTGTCCGTGTAGCAAAGACTCACCGTCGCATCCCCCGGAATCGCCGGCATGGTCGCCTCCCACGCTTCCCACGCCTGCACCATCTTCGCCAGCCTTGTGGGCTGCAGCGGCGCCAGGTTCGCCCGCTCGCGCTCGTCCTGCGCCAGGTTGAACAGGTAATCCACGCCATCCACCCGCAGGTATTTCCAGTCGCCGTGCCGCATGGCGCGCTGGCCGCGGTGGTTCATGCGCCAGAACAGGGGGCGGTCGGCGGTCCAGGCCGCGTCGTGCAGCAGGGGGGCCAGGGTCCGGCCGTCCCACGGATAGTCGGGGTGCGGCTGCGCGCCGCCCAGGTCCAGCATGGTGGCGCTCCAGTCCATGGTCAGGCAGGGCTGGGCGCTGGTGCCGCCGGGGGCGATGGCGGCGGGCCAGTGGGCGATCCAGGGCACGCGGATGCCGCCTTCGGTCAGGTCCATCTTGCCGCCGACCAGGGGCCAGTTGTCGGAGAAGCGTTCGCCGCCGTTGTCGCTGGTGAATACGACGAGGGTGTCGCGCTCCAGGCCGTGGGCGCGCAGCGTGTCCATGATGCGGCCGATGCCCTCGTCCATGTGGTGGACCATGCGGCGGTAGGTTTCCACGTTGCCGCCGGCCAGGTGGTAGATGGCCTGCTTGCTGTCGCGCAGTTCGTGGGCCAGGGACTCGTCGTCGCGGGTTTCCCAGGGCCAGTGGGGGGCGGTGTAGTGGACGCTCAGGAAGAACGGCGTGCCCGTCCTGGCGCCTGCGGCCATGCGCGCGATGTAGTCCACCGAGTGGTCGGTGATGAGGTCGGTCAGGTAGCCCTCCTGGGCTTTTTCCTCTTCGCCGAACCAGAGGTCGTGCGTGCCGTTGGCGCCGCAGTGGGTGAAGTAGTCCACTCCACCGGACATCGGGCCGAAGAATTCCTCGTAGCCCGATTTCAACGGGCTGAAGTGCGGCGGGTAGCCCAGGTGCCATTTGCCCATGAGGGCGGTGCGGTAGCCGGCGTCCTTCAGCAGCGAGGGCAGCGTGGGGTGGGCGGGCGGCAGGCCCAGGCGGTCGTTGCCGCGGGTGGCGGTGCGGATGGGTTCCTCGGCCGCGCCGCGCAGGCGGTACTGGTAGCGCGCCGTCATGAGCGCGAAGCGCGTGGGCGAGCACACGGGCGAGTTGGAGTAGCCCTGGGTGAGCTTCAATCCGCCGGCGGCCAGGCGGTCCAGCACGGGCGAAACGGGGCCGAAGGCGGCATCGCGGCCGCCGTAGCACCCCAGGTCGGCATAGCCCAGGTCATCGGCCACGATGAAGAGGATGTTCGGTCTCTGCGGCGTCTCTTTCTGCTGCGGCATGGCGTCGTCTCCTTCGGCGGGGCGGCTCAGGGGCGGTAGCCGGAGGCGCGGATCACGGGCTCCCACTGCTTGCGGTAGGCGGCGATGCTCTGGCGCGTCTGCGCGGGGGTGCTGGCGACGGGGTCCAGGTGGTTGTCCTTGAACTGCTTGACCACGTCCTTGTCCTGCATCACCTTGTGGATGGCCGCGGCGTAGCGGTCCACCTGCGCGGCAGGCATGGAGCGCGGCGCGAACAGGGTGTTCCAGCCGGAGGCGGCCAGGTCCACGCCGGACTGCCGCAGTGTGGGCACCTGGGGCAGTTCGGGCAGGCGCTGCTCGCTGGAGACGGCCAGCAGGCGCAATTTGCCGGCCTCGTGCTGGGGCTGCACGGCGTCCAGCGTGTCCACGGCCACGGGGATCTGGCCACCGACCAGGTCGGTGATGAGCGGGGCCGACCCGCGGTAGCCCACGGCTTCGGCGGCGATGCCGGCCTTCTGCCCCAGCATGAGCGCGAAGAAGTGCGGCAGGCTGCCGGTGGCGGGCACGCCGATGTTGGCCGAGCGCGGGTTGGCGCGCATCCAGGCCAGCAGGTGCTGCATCTCGCGCACGGGCACGGCGGCGCCCACGGCCACGCCGAAGACGTAGTTGTTCACCTCGCTCACGGGCACGAAATCCTGGTCGGGCTGGTAGCCCACGTCGCTCACCACCAGGGGAGAGACGACCATCACCGCCGGGTTGGCCAGCAGCAGCATGGGCTGGTTGGCCGGCGCGCTTTTGACGTACTGGGCGGAGATGCGGCCGCCCGCGCCCACCTTGTTTTCGACGATGACGGGGCTGCCCAGCACGCGCTGCAGCCTGTCGCCGACGATGCGCGCGACGCGGTCGCTCGATCCGCCCGGGGCGTAGCCCACGACGATGCGCAGGGGGGTGTCCTGCGGCTGGGCCAGCGCGGCGCCCGCGCCCAGGGAGGCGGCGGCGCCCAGCAGGGCCGGGCGGGCCAGGGTGTTCAAGAGGAATTCGCGGCGCAGGGTCATGGCGGTGCACTCCATCGGCAGGGATGGCAGGCACTGTACGCAGCGGCGCGACAATTGTTCAAATCAACCCCGATGAGGACATTCCCGCATGGCGACGCGCCCCTCCCGTCCTGCCGCCCGTTCCGCACCCTCCTCCCCATCCGACCCGTCGGGCCCTTCCGCAGGCAACCCGCTGGCGGCGCCGGCACAGCCCGGCGACCTGCTGCTGTACCGGCTGGTGAAGCTGGCGGCGGCGTCGGGCCGCCTCGTCACCCGCCTGTGCGAGCGCAGCCACGGCATCACGCGCCGCGAATGGGGGGTGGTGATGTGGCTGGCGCAGGAGCCGGGGCTGCAGCCTTCGGTGCTGGCGGTGCGGCTGGAGCTGGACCGCGCGCGGGTGTCGCGGGCGATCGGCTCGCTGGAGGACAAGGGGCTGGTGCAGCGCAAGCCCCCCGCCGACGGCCGGCCGGCGGGGCTGCACCTGACGGAAGCCGGCGCGCGGCTGCATGCCGCCCTGTGGCCGGAGGTGCGGGCCATCAACCGGGACCTGGCGCTGAGCCTGGACGCGGAGCACCTGGACGCCCTGGATCGCAGCCTGGCGCGGCTGCAGGAACGGGCCGCGCAGCTGGAGCGGCAGCCGGCGGGCGCGGCGCCGTTTCCGCCGCGCAGCGGGGGGGCGCGGGCGGGCGGGC
>CP028296.1:5034511-5065759 GCA_003029925.1 Paracidovorax avenae
TCGCCGCGCTTCCGCTACACGGGGGCCGCGCTGTCGGCCGACCTCGCCTGGCTGGTCGGTGCCGCGTTCGCCCCGCTCCAGAACGACACCTTCCTGCGCGCCTGCCGTCGCCAGGCCACCGACTACACGCCCCTGTGGCTGATGCGCCAGGCCGGCCGCTATCTGCCCGAATACAAGGCCACGCGCGCGCGCGCGGGCAGTTTCATGGGGCTGGCCACCAACGTGGATTACGCGACCGAGGTCACGCTGCAGCCACTGGAGCGGTTTCCGCTGGATGCGGCGATCCTGTTCTCCGACATCCTGACGGTGCCGGACGCGATGGGCCTGGGCCTGACGTTCGCCGAGGGCGAGGGCCCGCGCTTCGCCCGCGTGGTGCGCGACGAGGCCGCCGTGGACCAGTTGGCCGTGCCCGACATGGAAAAGCTGCGCTACGTGTTCGACGCCGTCACCTCCATCCGCCGGGCGCTGGATGGCCGCGTGCCGCTGATCGGGTTCTCCGGCAGCCCGTGGACGCTGGCCTGCTACATGGTGGAAGGAAAGGGCAGCGACGATTACCGGCTGGTGAAGACGCTGATGTATTCCCGGCCGGACCTGATGCACCGCATCCTGGCCATCAATGCCGATGCCGTGGCCGCCTACCTGAACGCGCAGATCGACGCGGGCGCGCAGGCGGTGATGGTGTTCGACAGCTGGGGCGGCGTGCTGGCCGATGGCGCGTTCCAGCAGTTCAGCCTGGCCTACACCACGCGCGTGCTGGCGCAGCTGAAGCGCACCGGCGTGGACGGCACCGACGTGCCGCGCATCGTGTTCACCAAGGGCGGTGCGCTGTGGCTGGAAGACATGCAGGGCCTGGATTGCGAGGTGCTGGGCCTGGACTGGACGGCCAACCTGGCCCGCGCCCGCGCGCTGGTGGGCGGCGCGGCAGGCGGCCCCGGCAAGGCGCTGCAGGGCAACATCGACCCGAACGTGCTGTTCGCGCCGCCGGAGGCGATCGCCGCCCAGGCACGGGCCGTGCTGGACAGCTTCGGCGCCCCGCACACGGACCGCGGCACCACCGGACCCACGCACATCTTCAACCTGGGCCACGGCATCAGCCAGCACACGCCGCCGGAGCATGTCGCCGCCCTGGTGGAGGCGGTGCATGGTCACTCGCGGGCGATGCGCGCGGCGGTGGACACGGGCCGCGCCTGAAGCGGGCCAGCGCGCGCCGGCCCGGCCATGCGGCATGCGGCCGGGCCCCCGCCGCCCCTTGACTTATTCACATCGCCGGCACCAGGGCGGTGCAGCCATGCGGCCCGCGAGCGCGCGGCGTGACGGCGCCAACGATTTCTTCAAACAGCGCCAAATCATTGATTCATATGGGAAGCGGAGCTGCTGCCGAATTTCCGGGCAGCGTGACGGAACCACGTGTTTTCAAGGGCCTGCGCGCGGTACGCAGTGGATATCAACAAAGTTATCCACACAAACTCTGGATTTCTCCAAAACCCTCGTCAAATCAAGCACTTGCCGGGTGAACCGAAGGCAGAACCGCACCAGAAAGCCCCCTCCTACCACAATCCGGGGGGACGGGGAACTCTTGACAAGGCCACTTATGCACACTTCGGCGCATGCGGTGGCGCAGCAATCTACAGGCGGGGGCCGAAGGCAGGACTTGAAACAGTTGGCCCAACATCCTTGATTCACAAGGATTTTTTCGACACCCTGGGAACACCGGAACTCCATTGCGCGGCGCAGCTGTGCACCGCCTGCCCCCTGGATGTCCCCGGATGCCCACAAAGTTATCCACAACCCGGCCCCAAATCCCTCCGTGCACCCGGCGACCGCTTGCGGCAGACTCGGGCGCCGCCCTGGCCTTTGCCCCCGTCCCTTCCGTGTCCCAGCCCCTATCCCACGCCCCGTCCGCCGCATCGCCATCCGCCGCAACCGACGGTGGCGTGATGGTTTCGGTCGCCGTCCAGACGCCCGCGCACAGCGCGGTGGGCGGCCCGCTGAGCTATGCGAGCACACACCCGCTGGAGCCGGGCACGCTGGTGCGGGTGCCCCTGGGCACGCGCGAAGTGCTGGGCGTGGTGTGGGATGCGCCGGCCGATGCGCCCGAACTGCCGCGCGGCGCCGCGGTGCGGCCGGTGGCAGGCGTGCTGGAAGGGCTCGCGCCGCTGGACGGGGCCTGGCGGCGGCTGGTGGCCTTCGCGGCGCGCTACTACCAGCGGGCGCTGGGCGAGGTGGCGCTTGCCGCCCTGCCACCGCAGCTGCGCGACCTCACGCCCGTGCAGCTCGCGCGGCGCCTGCGGCGTGCGCCGGCCACCGCTGCTGGGGAAGCCGCCGCGCCCTATGCGCCCGAGCCCCATGCCCTGAGCGCCGAGCAGCAGGCGGCCACGGACGCCATCGCCGCCCAGCCCGGCCCCTTCCTGCTCTACGGCAGCACGGGCAGCGGCAAGACCGAGGTGTACCTGCGCTGCGTGCAGCAGGCCCTGGCCGCAGACCCCGCCGCCCAGGTGCTGGTGATGGTGCCGGAAATCAACCTCACGCCGCAGCTGGAGGCGCGCTTCCTGGCCCGCTTCGCACCGCTCTACGGGGCGGACAGCGTGGTGTCGCTGCACAGCGGCATGACCAACCCGCAGCGGCTGAAAAGCTGGCTGGCTGCGCACGCCGGCCAGGCGCGCATCGTGCTGGGCACGCGCATGGCGGTGTTCGCGAGCCTGCCGGGCCTGGCGCTCATCGTGGTGGACGAGGAGCACGACGCGAGCTACAAGCAGCAGGAAGGCGCACGCTACTCGGCGCGCGACCTGGCCATCTGGCGCGGGCGCGAGCAGGGCGCCAAGGTGATCCTCGGCTCGGCCACGCCGTCGCTGGAGAGCTGGCACGCGAGCCGCCCGCCCGCCGAGGGCGATCCGGGCGGACGCTACCTGCGGCTGCACATGCCCAGCCGGATCGGCGCGGGCGCGCTGCCGCGCGTGCGGCTGGTGGACATGGCGCAGCAGCCGCGCGGCGCCGTGTTTTCGCCGCCGCTCGTGGCCGCCATCACCGAGCGCGTGGAGCGCGGCGAGCAGTGCCTGGTGCTGCTCAACCGCCGCGGATTCGCGCCGGTGCTGCACTGCACGGAATGCGGCTGGAAGAGCGACTGCCCGCACTGCAGCGCCCACCAGGTGTTCCACAAGATCGACCGCTCGCTGCGCTGCCACCACTGTGGCTTCGCGCAGCGCGTGCCCTACGCCTGCCCGGGCTGCGGCAACCCGGACATCGCGCCGATCGGGCGCGGCACCGAGCAACTGGAAGAGCAGTTGGCGGCCTTGCTGCGCAACGTGATCACGCCGGAGCGCCGCGCCGCGCGCGTGGCCCGCATCGACGCCGACACCACGAAGGCCAGGGGCGCGCTGGAGGAGCAGCTGGCCCAGGTGCATGCGGGCGAGGTGGACGTGCTCGTGGGCACGCAGATGGTGGCCAAGGGGCACGATTTCCGGCGCATCACGCTGGTGGCGGCAGTGCAGCCGGACGGCGCGCTGTTCTCCAGCGATTTCCGGGCGCCCGAGCGGCTCTTCGCGCTGCTCATGCAGGCAGCGGGCCGCGCGGGCCGGGACGCGGGCTACGTGGCCGCCCAGGGCAGCGCCTGCGAGATGTGGGTGCAGACCTACCACCCCGACCACGCGGTGTACGCAGCGCTGCGCCGGCACGACTACCCGGCCTTCGCCGCGCGGCAGCTCGCCGAGCGCGCCGAGGCCGCCATGCCGCCTTTCGCGTTCCAGGCACTGGTGCGTGCCGACGCGCGCACGCAGGAGGTGGCGCAGGCCTTCCTGGCCGGTTGCGCCGAGGCCGCCCGGCAGGAGGGCCTTCCGGGACTGGAGCAGGTGACGGTGTTCCCGCCCGTGCCCCTGGCGATCCAGCGCGTGGCCAACGTGGAGCGCGCACAGATGCTGCTGGAGAGCCCGAGCCGCGCGGCGCTGCAGCGCTTCCTGGCAGCCTGGCAGCCGCTGCTGCATGCCTGCCGCGCGGACCCGGCGCACCGGGGGCTGGTGCGCTGGCTGGTGGACGTGGATCCGCTGGCGATCTGAGCAGGCCGCGGCCGGCCGGGCCGAGAATCAATAGGGCCGAAGGTCAGTCGGCGTGCGGCCGGGGCCCTTCCCGCCAGGCGATGAGCGACTCGCGCTGCTCCAGGTGGCGCACCACGCGCTCCAGGCGGGCCTGCACGTCCAGCAGCCGGGCGCGGTCCACGCCGTGCAGGAGCAGGGCGTCCTCGCCGTGGGCGCTGGTCAGCTGGCGCAGGCTGTCTGCGGCCGATGCCACGGCGCCGTGCTCGATGATGCCCTGCGGGCTCGCCCGCATCAGGTCCGCCAGGCGCGCGAGCGCCTCCGCCACCTGGCCGCGCACGGCGTCACCCCCGGTTGTGGGCGCCGGGGCACGGCCTTCCTCGGCACGGCGCAGCGCGGCACCGGAGGACTCCGCGGCTGCCACGCCCCGCACGGCCCCCGTCGCGGTGCGGCCGGCGGGCGGCACGAAGGAGCGCATCGACGCGCTCAGCAGGGATTCCAGCATCGGGTCCAGCGCGCGCATCTCGCCGCGGGCCTCGCGCCACAGGCGCTCCTGCGTCTGGTCGCGCCGGCGGTCCAGGCGCGACGTCAGCTCGCCGCTGATGTCGCCCATCAGCGCCTTCCAGCCGCTCCAGCCCAGTTCGCTGAAAAAGCTCTGCCCGGCCTGCTGCATCACCCCGCCCAGGGAGTTGGGCGGCTCGTCGCCGTCGGGCACGCCATAGCGGCCGCGGACGATCGAGGCGAACTGCAGGCCGGCCGCGGAGGCCACCGCGCCGATCACCACATTGCCGCCCACGCTGCGCACGAAGAAGTCGCGCGCGGCATGGAACGCCCCGGCGCTCGTGCGGAATGCCTCGCCCAGCAGCAGCACGGATTCCTGCGCCACGTTCCAGGCGAAGCCCGGCAGGCGCCGGGCATCGCGCCACTGCAGCGGCGCCTGGGTGTCGTCGGGCAGCGCCAGCCGGAAGAGGTTGACGCGCTGCGTGCCGCCCACGAGGTCGGACACCGCCACCTGCCCGGTGCGCGGCAGGGCCTTGGTCGCTTCCAGCAGCGCCTTGTTCACCGCCGACGCGGTGCCCGAGGCCACCGCACCGAAGCCCAGGGCGCGCAAGGGCGACGCCAGCGTCTCCTCGCTGCTCAGGCTGCGGCGCGTGGCGTTGGCACCGGCCGTGAGCACCGGCTTGAGCAACGCGGCCTCGGCCTTGCCGTCCATGAGCTTCTGGCGTGTCTCCACCAGCTTGCGGTGGTCGAACGCGCCGCCGCGCAGGGCGTTGCGGGTGGGCCGGTCCACGCTTTCCGTGGTGGAGGTGCGGCCGACTTCCGAATCCCGGGCGGGGCGCCAGAAGCGCTTGGCGCCCCCGGCGGTCACTTCCAGCTGCACGGGCGCCGGATCGGGGACCAGCACCTTCGGGTCCACCGCTTTGAAGCCCGGCATGTTCGCCACGCGCGAACGGCGGTCCATGGCCGGCACCACGATGGACTCGGTGAGGTAGTTCACCATGCCCGCCATCATCCCGCCGTACACGGACGGCCAGATCTTGGAGGCGGTGTCCCCGTCCTCGTTGTCGCGCAGCGTCGAGATCGCGCCACCCGACGGCGTGCGCGTGGCCGAGGTCATGAAGCCCTTGAGGCTTTCGTAGGCGATGGCCACGGAGGCGCGCTGCCATCCCACGGGCTGCATGTGTTCGCGGAAGTGGTACCCGCCGGTGGCTCCATAGGCCTTGTGCCGCTCCAGCAGGCGGTCCGCAGCCCACTGGACGTACTCCGCCTCCATCTGGGCCTGCACCTCCGCGCGGTCCTGCACGTCCTCGGCCAGCGGCATGGCGCCGAGGTGGGCCATGACCTGCATGCGCAGGCGGACGACGGGCAGGTCCGTCCCGTCGCCTTCGTCGCCGCTGGCCTCCTGGGCGGCGGCCTCGCGGTCCACGCCGCGCCGCTCCACGGTGTCGAGGTCCAGCCTCGATCCCGAATTGCTCCGGGAGAAATCCTCGACGTTCGGCCGCTCGCGCTGCGAGCCCCGCAGGGTCGACAGGTCCAGCTCTCCGGAAAAACCCACCGGATCCAGGCGCGCGGAAAAATAGCGCGAACTGCCGCCGGGCTCCGACGGCAGGGCTGCCCGCCGATGGGAGGCCGAGGCGTCGATGCCGGCAGCGCGGGCCTGCCTTTCGGAGGAGAGTTCCGCCAGCGCCTGGGGTGGCACCAGGCTGCGGGACGGTGGGGCGGTGTCCCGCCCCTGCGCACTCGCCGAAGACTCCCCGGCCTCCTGGAACCGGTCGGACCGGCCTTGCGTGCCGCGCAGCAGCGCCTGCTCGGAGCCGCGGATCACGGCGCGGCACCCACGGACGGTACTGCAGCAGGTCCGGCGCCGGATGCCCCGGAGTCCCCGGGCGGCACCAGCGCATCCAGGGCGGCGCGCGCCAGCAGGTGGCCGCGGTCCATGTCGGCCGCCACGCGGGCCGCGTCGTGCCGCGCCTGCAGCGGCCGCAGTCCCAGCAGCCCCCCGTCTTCCATAAGGCCCAGCAGCCAGCCCTCGCCGCCGAGCAGTTGCTCCTGCACGCCCAGCAGCCGCGGCACGTCCATACCGCCCAGCTCGGCGGCGGCCAGCGGCAGCAGGACTTCGGGATAGGCGGCCCAGCGGTCCTCGTCCCGGCGGACATGGATGCGGCACAGCAGGCCGGAAGGCCCCACGAAGGGCTCGCCGGGCTGCAGGGAGGGCAGGATGTCGGACGGCATGCCCAGGTGGGTCCCTATCTGCGAAAGATACCTCCGTGCGGCCACGGAGTCGGGCTGCGCCGGGGCAGCGGAAGGGATGGTCATGGTGGAACTCCTGATTCACGAAGGCGCCGCACGGGGCGCCCGCAACGCAGCCAATGTCGTGAAATCACGTAACGCCCCGATGACCGGGCCGAAGCCGGCCCCAGGAATGCGAAGCGGTCAGGTCCAGACGGCCACCGCGGCCGAAAAGCTCAGGAAAGCCAGTACCGTGGACACCAGGATCACCCGGGCGATGCGCCCCGTGTGCGCGCCGAAGCGCTCCGCCAGCAGCGAGACGTTGCTGGCGCTCGGCAGCGCCGCCGCGAGGACCAGCGCCGTGTGCGCCGGGGCGGACAGCGGCGCGCCCGCGGCGATCGCCGCATGGCCCACTCCCCAGACGAGCAGCGGATGCACCACCAGTTTGGCCAGTGCCGCGCCCACGCCGTCCCGGGGGCGCAGGGCCTCGCCCGGATGCGCGGCCATGCCCGCGCGCGCAAGCACCGCACCGATGGTGAACAGGGCGACGGGTGCCGCGGCATCCGCCAGCAGGCCCACGGTGCGGTCCACGGGCCCCGGCAGGGCGACCTGCAGCCCCGAGGCCAGCGCGCCCAGCGCGATCGACCAGGGCATGGGGTTGGCGGCCATGCCCCGCAATGCGCGTCCCAGCGCTGCCCGCGCGCCCTCGGTGCCAGGCGCATCCCCGCCTCCCAGTCGCGACAGGCCGACGCAGACCGCCGTGGTCACCACCATGTCCAGCAGCATCGTGAGGATCACGGGCCCCGCGGCGGCCGGCCCGAGCAGCGCCACGAGCAGCGGCACGCCCATGAAGCCGGTGTTCGGGAACGCCGTCGCCAGCGCGCCGAACGCCGCATCGTTCCAGCCCAGCCGGCGGTGCGTGAGCGCGATGGCCGCGGCCACCAGCGCCAGGCCGCAGGCCAGATACACACCCGCCGCCGCGGGATCCAGCAGCTCGGCAATGGGCGTGCGCGCGCCGAAGCGCAACAGCATGCACGGCAGCGCGAAGAACAGCACGAAGGCGTTCAGCCCCGGGATGGCCGCCAGCGGCAGCCGGCCGGCGCGCGTGGCCAGGTACCCGCACAGCACAAGCGCGAAGAAGGGAAAAGTGACGGCCAGCACGGAGAGCACGGGGCATTCTCGCAGCCCGGCATCGATCTCCGGGCCCGGGGGCCGCTGTCCTGGTCCCGGCCCGACTGTAGGACGCCGCCGCAACGCCGCCCGCGTTTGCGGACCGCCCGTTATCATCGGCACCCGCCTTCCCCGGTCCGGGCCGCTTTCCGCCGTCCGCTGGTGGAACGCGTCCCCCTGCCCGCCCTTTCGCGCTCGCCTTTTTTCCGCTCCGCTCGCTGCATGTCCGCCGGTCTCAATCTCGCCCAGCTCCAGGCCGTCCACTACACGGAGGGGCCGTGCCTCGTGCTGGCCGGCGCCGGCTCGGGCAAGACGCGCGTGATCACGATGAAGATCGGCCGGCTGATCGAGACCGGCCTGGAGCCGCGCCGCATCGCGGCCATCACCTTCACGAACAAGGCCGCCGCCGAAATGCGCGAGCGCGCGCAGCACCTGATCGGCCGCGCGGCCAGGGACGTCCTGGTCTGCACCTTCCATGCCCTGGGCGTGCGCATGGTGCGGGAAGACGGGCACGTGCTGGGCCTCAAGCCCCAGTTCAGCATCCTCGACGCCGACGACGTGACCGGCATCATCAAGGACGCGGCCGGCGGCACCACCGACATCGCCACCGCGCGCCAGTGGCAATGGACCATCAGCGCCTGGAAGAACGCCGGCCTGGACAGCGCCCAGGCCCTCGCGCAGGCGAAGGACGACAACGAGCGCAGCATCGCCGTCATCATGCAGCGCTACGAGGAGCGCCTGACGGCCTACCAGAGCGTGGACTTCGACGACCTGATCGGCATGCCGCTGCGCCTGCTGCGCGACTTCCCCGAAGTGCGCGCGAAGTGGCAGCAGTCGCTGGGCCACGTGCTGGTCGATGAATACCAGGACACCAACGCCACGCAGTACGAACTGCTCAAGCTGCTGGTGGGAGAGCGCGGCCGCTTCACCGCCGTGGGCGACGACGACCAGTCGATCTACGGCTGGCGCGGCGCCACGCTGGACAACCTCAAGAAGCTGCCGGTGGACTACCCGCAGCTCAAGGTCATCAAGCTGGAGCAGAACTACCGCTCCACCAGCGCCATCCTGCGCGCGGCCAACAACGTCATCCAGCCCAACCCCAAGCTCTTTCCGAAAACGCTGTTCTCCGAGCTGGGCGAGGGCGAGCCGGTGCGCGTGGTGGACGCCGACAACGAGGAGCACGAGGCCGAGCGCGCCGTCGCCCGCATCCAGAGCCTGCGCGCCACGCTGAACCCGCAGCCGGCGTGGAAGAGCTTCGCCATCCTCTACCGCGCCAACCACCAGGCCAAGCCGTTCGAGAAGGCGCTGCGCAAGGCCAACGTGCCCTACAAGGTCTCGGGCGGCACCAGTTTCTTCGACCGCGCGGAAATCAAGGACCTGTGCGCCTGGTTCCGCCTGTGGATCAACAACGACGACGACCCGGCCTTCCTGCGCGCCATCACCACGCCCAAGCGCGGCATCGGCCACACCACGCTGGCCAAGCTCGGCGAGTTCTCGACGCAGCACAAGGTGAGCATGTTCGGCGCGCTCTTCAACCACATGCTCGAGGCCGTGCTGCCGCGCAAGGCGCACGAGAGCGTGATGGAGTTCGGCCGCTACATCAACTACCTGGAATACAAGGCGCGGCACACCCATGGCGCCGAGGACGCGCGCACCTTCATGACCGACTGGCTGAAGGAGATCGGCTACGAGCAGTACCTCTACGACAGCGAGGACAGCGAGACCGTGGCCGGCGCACGCTGGACCAACGTGCTCGAATTCTGCGACTGGATGAGCCAGCGCGCGGGCGGGCAGATCGACGACACCGCCGGCGCCGTGGTCGCGAAGGAAACCAAGAGCCTGCTGGAAGTGGCGCAGACCATCGCGCTGCTGTCCACCATCAGCGAGCGCGAGAAGGACGAAGACCTCGTCACCCTCTCCACGCTGCACGCCTCCAAGGGCCTGGAATGGCCGCACGTGATGCTGGTGGGCGTGACCGAGGGCATGCTGCCCTTCAAGCTCGACGACGACGAAGGCCGCCAGCAGAAGGTGAGCGAAGACACCCTGCAGCGCCTGCAGGAAGAGCGCCGCCTGATGTACGTGGGCATCACCCGCGCGCAGCGCAGCCTGGCCGTGAGCTGGACCAAGCGCCGCAAGAAAGGCCGCGAGATGGTCGCCGCCCAGCCCAGCCGCTTCATCGCCGAGATGGGCCTGGACAAGAACACCGCCCGCGAAGACCCGCGCGAGAAGCTGCGCGCGCTGCGTGCCGAGTTCGCGGCACGCAAGGCCCAGCCTGCCCCGACGGCACCATGAACCCGCCGGACACGCCATCCACCCCGGGCCGGCTCCGCGCCCGGGCTCGCGGCGAGCGGCACGCAGAAACCCATCATCATCCACGCCACCCGGATGGGCCGGTTGGCGGACGGCAGTTGCGGCAAGGAGATCCGCGGAACATGGACCAACGCACACGACAACCCCAGCCTTCCCTTCGCGCCGCGGGCAACCCGGCACGCCTGGGCGCCCTGGCGCTCGCGCTCTGCGCTCCCGCGGGGGCCGCGCTGGCGCAACAGCTGCCAGCGCCTTCGAGGACCGCGGGCGACGCATGGCGCAGTTGCACGGCCATGGGCAGCAGCGAGGCGCGCCTGGCCTGCTTCGACCAGTGGGCCGGGCAGCAGGCATGGCGGCAGGCGCCGGCCGTGGCCACGAGCGACGGCGCGGGCACCGGCAAACCCGCCGCAGCCCCGGCGGCGGAGAATGCGCCGCCCCCGCCGGTGGACACTACGCTGCCGGCCACGCGCGTCATCGACGTGGCCCAGGTGGATGGCTGCCGCGACGGGCAGTACAGCACGCTCTCGCGCTTCTGGGAACTGGAGTCGGGCAGCGACTGCGGCACCTTCCGCTTCCGCGGCTACCGGCCGATCTCGTTCTCGGTCGTGGCCTCCGACACCGTGAACCGCCAGCCCTCCTCGCCCGCGGTGGACCACACCGCGGCCTCGGCCGTCGATTACCGCACCACCGAAACCCGCATCCAGCTCTCGGTGCGCACCAAGATCGCGCAAGGCCTGCTCACGCAGGGCCACCCGACGCTCAAGGATTCGCTCTGGGTCGGCTACACGCAGCAGTCGTACTGGCAGCTCTTCAGCCCGGACATCTCCCGGCCGTTCCGCGCCACCGACCACGAGCCGGAGGTGATGTACGTCTATCCCACCGACGCCAGGCTGCCCTTCGGCTGGCGCTGGCGCTACAGCGGCGTCGGGCTGGTGCACCAGTCCAACGGGCAGAACCTGCCGCTGTCGCGCAGCTGGAACCGCGTGTACCTGATGACCGGCCTGGAACTGGACAACCGCTGGACCGTGAACGCGCGCGTCTGGAAACGCCTGAAGGAAAGCGCGGGCGACGACGACAACCCGGACATCATCGACTACATGGGCCGGGGCGAGATGCAGCTCGGCTGGAACTACGACCGCGACAACACGCTGTCGCTGACGGCGCGCAGCGCGTTCGGCTCCACGGGCAGGGGCTCCGTGCGGCTGGAATGGCTGCGCGCGGTGGGCAATGACCTGGGCGGCATCCAGAGCAACCTGCGGTTCCACACGTCGCTCTTCAGCGGCTACGGCGACACCATCACCGACTACAACCGCCGGCGCACGGTGTTCAGCGTGGGCCTGAGCCTCGTGGATTTCTGAGGCTCTCACAACCCGTTACCGTTTGCCACGGTTTCGGGTTGAAGCGCCCGGGGAGGGCCGACACAATGGCACGCGCGGCGCACGGCATTCCTGGCCTTTCGTGTCCCTCTCCGCCGCAGCCCGAGCCCCCGCGCCGAAGGCCGTTTCCGGCCCTCTTCCGCGGTGCGGATAAGAACGGTATTCCGGCCCTTTTCCGCGCGATTGCCTGTCCGGGGCCGCTCGACAATGCCCGCTCGGAGGTCGTCACCATGGACATGCAATACCAACTCAAGGCCGGCGCGTACTACCTGTACGACATGCGCGAGGCACCCAGCGCCGTCACCGGCGAGCGCCGCTTCAAGCTCAGGAC
Source organism: Paracidovorax avenae (assembly GCA_003029925.1). Taxonomy (GTDB): domain Bacteria; phylum Pseudomonadota; class Gammaproteobacteria; order Burkholderiales; family Burkholderiaceae_C; genus Paracidovorax; species Paracidovorax avenae_A. The sequence goes on from CP028296.1 coordinate 5,046,451, forward strand.
CGAGACCGTGGCCATCGCGTTCGACCAGCACACCGGCCAGGTGCACCAGCACGGCACGCCCTCGCGCATCACCTCGTGGGCCAACAACACCCGCCGCCGCCTGCGCGCCGCGGGCGCCCTGCAGGCCGCCAACGACATCGTCGTCGTCTCGGGTCCGCTGCCCGTGGACGAACTCAACAAATGCCTCTGGATCTCCGGCTACTGCCGCCGCATGTTCTCGCGCCTGGCCAGCCTGCCGCACGGCAAGCTGCAGCGCGGCGGCACCGCGCATTCGGATGGGTTCCGCAAAGCAGCCTGACGGAAGCATCCCCCTGAGCGGCTTCGCCGCTTCCCCCTTCTCTCGCCGCGCTGCGCCCGGCGGGAAGGGGGATGACGCCAGCGGTCTGGCGAAGCCAGTCCCGCGGCGTCTGCTGGCATGGCCTGCTCCGCGGCCTTCCGAGGGGTAAGGCCGCTGGCAGCACACAGGGCTTGCCCGGCAGGAACGCCCTGCCTCACCAGCCAGTCGGTCAGCCGGGCTCAGCGGCTTTCGCTTCTACCGCCTGACCGTCACTTCCTGCTTTTCTCCCTCACACCGGATCGGGCTCGCCTCCGTCGCCGGGCAGGTCCGCCGGCTGCGTGGCGGCGGTCGTGTCGGGATGCTTGACGATGGTCACGGGCACGGGGCTCGCGTGCACCAGGGCCTGGGAGACGGAGCCCAGCAGGGCACTGGCGATGGCGCCCTGGCCGCGGGCGCCGATCACGACGAGGCCGCACTGGGTGCGCTCGGCGATGTCCGCCAGCGTGGGGGCGACGTCGCCCACGCCCACTTCGGATTCGCAGGGCACGCCGGCCGCATCGACCAGGGCGCGCGCCGGGGCCATCAGGTGCAGGCCGGCCTCCAGGCTCGCGGCGGCGATGAGGTCGGGGTCGCGCGAGACCACCATCTCGTAGAGGGTGGCGGGCTCCTGCACGTGCGCGAGCACGATGGAGGCAGCGAGCCCCTGACGCGTGAGCGCGAGCGTGTGGCGCACGGCATCGAGCGAGAGTTCGGAGCCATCGACGGCAACGAGGATCTTGAGCATGTTCGGGAATGTCCTTTCTTCTGGGAGCCGGCCGGAGGGCCGCGGAACGCGGCGCCGCTGCGGACCAGTGTAGTGCCGGCGCGCAGGCGACCGTCTGGGACAATCGCCCGACCATGCTTCAATTCGAACTTCTCGCGACCGATCCCGCCAGCCACGCGCGGCGCGGCACGCTCACGCTCAACCACGGGGTGGTGCAGACCCCCATCTTCATGCCGGTGGGCACCTACGGCACCGTCAAGGGCGTGATGCCGCGCAGCCTGCACGAGATGGGCGCGCAAATCATCCTGGGCAACACCTTCCACCTTTGGATGCGCCCGGGCCTGGACGTGATGCAGAGCTTCGGCGGCCTGCACGGCTTCGAGCAGTGGAACAAGCCCATCCTCACCGATTCGGGCGGCTTCCAGGTCTGGTCGCTGGGTGCCATGCGCAAGATCACCGAGGAAGGCGTGCATTTCGCGAGCCCGGTGAACGGCGACAAGCTCTTCATGTCGCCCGAGGTGAGCATGCAGATCCAGACCACGCTCAACTCCGACATCGTCATGCAGCTCGACGAATGCACGCCCTACGAGACCAAGGGCCACAAGACCACGGAGGCCGAGGCGCGCAAGTCGATGGAGATGAGCCTGCGCTGGGCGCGCCGCAGCCAGGACGAGTTCCACCGCCTGGGCAATCCCAACGCGCTCTTCGGCATCGTGCAGGGCGGCATGTACAAGAACCTGCGCCAGGAATCGCTGGAGCGGCTGGTGGAGATGGACTTCCCCGGCTACGCAGTGGGCGGCGTGAGCGTGGGCGAGCCCAAGGACGAGATGCTGGACATCATGGCCCACACGCCGCACCGCCTGCCGGCCCACAAGCCGCGCTACCTGATGGGCGTGGGTACCCCGGAAGACCTCGTGCAGGGCGTGGCCGACGGCGTGGACATGTTCGACTGCGTGATGCCCACGCGCAATGCGCGCAACGGCACCATCTTCACGCGCCATGGCGACCTGAAGATCCGCAACGCCCGCCACAAGGCCGACCACCAGCCGCTGGACCCGACCTGCACCTGCCACGCCTGCGCGGGCACCGAGGGCGTGGCCTGGGCCGACGGCGGGCGCGGCGGGTTCAGCCGCGCATACCTGCACCACCTCGACCGCTGCGGCGAAATGCTGGGCCCGATGCTCACCACCGTGCACAACCTGCACTACTACCTGAACCTCATGCGGGAGATCCGCGAGTCGCTCGACGCGGGCCGCTTCGGCGAATTCCGCACCCGCTTCGCGGCCGACCGCGCGCGGGGCGTATAGGAACGCGCACCTTCCGGGAAGTCGGCCGGGAAACCATCGGCGGGCGGATCGGCCACGGCCTGAGCCCTGCGCTGCCGGGACGGCCTTACCATGCGCCCATGCTGACCGTCCACCACCTCGAAACCTCCCGCTCCCAGCGCGTGCTCTGGCTCCTGGAAGAGCTGGGCGTGGCCTACGACCTGCGCCGCTACCAGCGCGACCCGCGCACCCGCCTCGCGCCGCCGGAGCTCAAGCGCATCCACCCGCTGGGCAAATCCCCCGTGATCGACGACGGCGGCGAGATCATCGCCGAGTCCGGCGCGATCATCGAGCACATCGCCGAGCGCTACGGCGCGCAAGCCACGGGCGAACTGGCCCATCTCGTGCCCCGGCCGGGCACGCCGGAACACCGGCAGTGCCGCTTCTGGATGCACTACGCCGAAGGCTCGCTCATGAACTGGCTCGTGATGAAGCTCGTCTTCAAGACCCTGCCCATGCAGCCCATGCCGTTCTTCGCGCGGCCGGTGGCCTACTCCATCTGCGGCAAGGCGCAGAAGAAGCTGGTGGACCCGAACCTGCTCACGGCCCTCGCCTTCATGGAAGACCACCTCGCGCGCCATGCGTGGTTCGCGGGCGATGCGCTCACCATCGCGGACTTCCAGATGAGCTTCGCGGTGGAAGCCGCGATCGCGCGCGCCAGCGGCGCGGTCGAGTTCACCGCCCTGAAGGCCTACCGCGACCGCATCAACGCCCGCCCGGCGTACCAGCGCGCGATCGCGCAGGGCGGCCCGGTGGTGATGGGCGCCTGATCCCGCAGGCGCCGCCCGCCCGGCGCCGCATCCTTCCTGCGGGGGGGCGGCTCAGGTCGCGAAGGCGCCCAGTTGCAGCGCGACCGGTGCCTCGAACCGCGCATGGATGCTTTCGATCTCCGCCTCCAGGGCCGCCAGGAACAGCCCGACGGCCGAGGGCGCCGAATACCCTGACCGCTGGTAGATGCCGCCCTGCAGCCGGGCGCCCGCATCTTCCAGGCCGTTCCAGACGAGCGTTCCCTGCGCCACGTCTTCGGCCACGTTGTCGGGCACCAGGAAAGCCACGGCATCGCTGCCCGCCACCAGCCGCCGCACCATGGCCACCGAAGTGGTTTCCACCCGCGGACGGCCCAGTCGCGCCAGGCGCGGATCGATGCGATCGAGCAGGCTGCGCAGCTCCATGTCCGGCGACACCATCGCGAGCGGGTAGCCCAGGCAGTCGCGCAGGCGCAGCAGCCGCGCGGGGGTGCTGAGCGGATGGCCCGGCGCGGTGACCACGCCCAGATGCTGGGAGAAGCTGCGGATTTCCTCCACCCCCTGTGGTGGCGTGCGCCGCAGGCAGCAGGCGATATCGATCTCGCCTTGCGCCACCCAGTGCAACAGGGATTCGCCGTTGCCGGTGCGCACCCCGAAGGTGATGCCGGGGTGGCTGCGCTGCAGCGCCAGGATGACCTGCGGCAGCACGTATTCGGCGGTGGCGTTCGATACGCCCACGTTCACGTGCCCCCGCCGCAGCGCGCGCAGGTCCTCGACCTGGCTCAGCGCGTTGTCGAAGTCACGCTGGCTGCGCCGCACCGCGGCCAGCATGATCTCCCCGGCCAGGTTGAGCCGCATGCCGCGCGGCAGCCGGTCGAAGAGCGGTATGCCGACTTGCGCCTCGAGATTCAGCACCTGCTGGTTGACCGCAGCCGCCGTGAGATGCAGGGTCTCGGCCGCCTTGCGGACCGACCCTCGCCGTGCCACTTCGTCGAAGCAGCGGAAAGCCTGCGAGATGGAGGACATGGCAGGAGAGTGTAAAGAAATCCCTGACACCCCTGCAGAAACTTTCAGCTATTCCTGACGATGGCAGCTGCATAGAGTCTCTTTCAGCACGGCACGACACACCGACCACCCACTGAAAGCGAAAGAGGACTTCCGATGGCCACCACCGTTGACCAGATCACCCAGCGCCGCCGCGGCGTGGGGCTGATCGCCCATGACCCTCATCTCTGCGCCGGGGGCTACACGCTCATCGCCCCGCAGACCGCCGGCGGGCGCGTCTACCTCATCGACATCGGTGGCGCCGTGGTCCACGAATGGCAGTTGCCCGTGCGCCCGGGGCGCCACGCGGTCATCCTGCCCAACGGCAACCTCGGCTACAACGGCAGCCACGCGCAGTCGCCCGACCGCTACCCGCCCTGGTCGATGTGGCATGGCGGCGACTTCTACGAAGTGACCCCGGTCGGCGAGGTGGTGTGGCGCTACGAGGACCCGGCCCACCACCACGACGCGCAATGGCTGCCCGACGGCCACCTGCTCTATGCCGCCTGCGAACCGGTCCCCGAGGGCTTCGCGGAACGGGTGCCCGGCGGCACCGCCCACGGCCCGCAGGAGACCATGTACGGCGACGTGATCCGCGAGGTCGACCGCCAGGGCGCGCTGGTCTGGGAGTGGAAGGCCTGGGAACACCTCGACCCGGCGGCCTTTCCCATACACCCCGGCTTCGGCCGCTACCACTGGCCCCTGGTGAACGGCCTGGGCGTGGCGGCCGACGGCAGCGTGCTGATGAGCCTGCGCACCACGGCCGGCATCATCGGCGTGGACAAGGCCAGCGGGGCCGTGCGGCTGCACCTGCCGCCGTCGCTGGTGTCGCACCAGCACGCCCCCGTGCCGCTGCCGGGCGGACACATCCTGGCGTTCGACAACGGCAACTTCCGCGAAGGCGCGCATGTGGCCTTCTCGCGCGTGGTGGAAATCGACTCCGCCACCCGGCGCGTCGTCTGGAGCTACCAGGACGAGATGGTCAACGCCTTCTACACGGCCTTCATGGGCAACGCCCAGCGCCTGTGGAACGGCAACACCCACATCACCGAATCCGCCACGGGCCGCCTCTTCGAGGTGACGCCGGCCGGCGAGGTGGTGTGGGAATACATCCTGCCGTGGTTCGCCGAATACCCGGACGCCGCGGCACGCAAGACCGGCCCCGGGCGGCTCAACAGCGTCTTCCAGACCTTCCGCTACCCGGCGTCGGCCCTGCCCTGGCTGAAGACCTGAGCGCCCGGCCTGCCAGCCTCACCCGCCGCCCGCTTCCCGCCTCGCCAGCCCCTGCCATGACCCCCATCCGCCGCCTGACCCACACCACGAGGGCGCTCGCCCTGGCCGCGCTGTCCGCGCTGGCCGCCTCCGCATCGCCGGCCCGCGCCGACAGCCCCTCCTCCGCCTGGCCCGCCCAGCCCATCATCGCGGTCGTGCCGTTCTCGGCCGGCGGCAGCGTGGACGTGGCCGCCCGGCTGCTGATGCCCCGGCTGGCCGAGCGGCTGAAGCAGCCCGTGGTCGTCGAGAACACGGTGGGGGCCTCGGGCACCATCGCCGTCCAGCGGGTGATCCGGGCCAGGCCCGATGGCTACACCCTGCTGTTCGGGGTGGCCAGCCCGGTCACGGTCGCGCCGCTGGTGTCGCCGGCACGCTTCGCCTACGACGGACTCAAGGAACTGCAGCCGGTCGTACCGGTGGCATCCTCGGCCTTCGTGCTGATCGGCAGGCCCCGTCTGGCAGCGGACACGGCAGAACTGATCCGCCTCGTCCGCAGCCAGCCCGGCCGGTTCAACTTCGGCACGGACGGCGTCGGCACCAGCCTGCACATCGCCGCCGAGACGATCAAGCAGCAGGCAGGGCTCGACATCGCCCACATTCCCTACAAGTCCGGCCCGCAGGTGCTGACCGAACTGGCGGGCGGGCAGATCGACCTGGCGGTGCTGCCCGTGGCGCTGGCCCAGGCCTTCATCCGCGAGGGCAAGGTGCAGGCCTATGGCGTGACGTCCCGGCGGCGCGCCGCCACGCTGCCCCAGGTGCCGAGCCTGTCCGAGACGCCGGAATTCCGGTCGCTGGACATCGAGGCCTGGCAGGGCCTGCTGCTGCCCGCGGGCACGCCCCCGGCGATCGCCCTGCGCATCGCGGCGGAGATGCACGCCGTGCTGTCCGATCCGGAGGTGATCCGCCGGCTGTCCGACGCGGGCTTCCAGCCCATGGAGATGACGCAGGCCCGGTTCGCCGACTATCTGGCCAGGGAACGGCAGGAACTCGCTACCGTGATCCACGCCGCGGGGATCAGGGTGGACTGAAGCGCTGCGGAACGCTCCGCTGGCTCGCGACAGCGCTTCTGGTCCTAGAGGATGGGCACGCCGCCCGTCACCGCCACCGTCGCGCCCGAGATGAAGCTCGCCTGGTCGGACGCCAGCATCACGTAGGCCGGAGCCACCTCCGCGGGCTGGCCGGGGCGCTGCAGCGGCACCTGCTTGCCGAATTCGCGCGCGCGCTCGATCGGCAGGGTGGACGGGATCAGCGGCGTCCAGACCGGGCCGGGCGCCACGCAGTTCACGCGGATGCCCTTGTCGGCCAGCAGCTGCGCGAGCCCGCCCGTGAAGTTCTGCAGCGCGCCCTTGGTGGAGGCGTAGGCCAGCAGCGTCTTGTTGGGCTTGTCCGCGTTCACCGAGACGGTGTTGATGATGGCGCTGCCCGGTGGCATGTGGCGGGCCGCCGCCTTGCTCAGGTAGAACGTGGCATAGACGTTGGTGCGGAAGGTGCGGTCGAATTCTTCGGCCGAGATCTCGTCGATGCTTTCGTGCGCCATCTGGTAGGCGGCGTTGTTGACGAGGATGTCGATGCCGCCCAGGTCCTTCACCGCGCGCTCGATGATGGCGTTGCAGTGGGCCTCTTCGCGGATGTCGCCCGGCACGCCGACCGCACGGCGGCCTTCCGCCGTGACGAGCTCGAGGGTCTTGCGCGCGTCGCCCTCCTCCTCGGGCAGGTAGGCGATGAGCACGTCGGCACCCTCGCGCGCGAAGGCCAGCGCCACCGCGCGGCCGATGCCGCTGTCGCCACCCGTGATGACGGCGCGGCGCCCCTGCAGCCTGCCCGAGCCCTGGTACGACGCGGCACCGTAGTCGGGCTGCGGATGCATGTCGGTTTCGGCGCCGGGCGGCGTGAGCGGTTGCTGGTCCTTGAACGGCGGCCGGGGGCCGGCGGTGCGGGGGTCGAGGGGCATGGGTTCTCCTGCGAGCGAGGTCGTGATCGGCCTGCCAGTGTGGAAAATTCGGACCCGTCGAGCCCGTAGGAAAAGGTTCTTTCTGCCTGTCAGCGGCCCCTTCAGAGCTGCCCTGGCATACCGCGCCCAGAGCGGATGGTAATGCGAAACGTATGGCATCTCACCGAAGAATGCGGCATGAATTCCCCGTCATTTAAAGCTATCCTGACAGTTATTCATAAATCAGGAATTTCAATTTCCATGCAACATCTGAAAAGGAATTATGCATTTGATTCATTTATATCAAGAAGTGAACGACTGACACAATGCTCCCGGCGTTGGAATTCCCGGCAGGTCTTTTGCGCTCCTGGGGATACCTCATCCGTTATTTCCGCAAACAATATTGCGCCTACGCCAACATACCGCATGCAGGCAACAAAATGAAACCCGTATCCTCCTCTTCCGGCACCAATTATCACAACGTCTCTCGAAGCGAGGAATCCTGCGGCTCCCGCGCTCCTCACACGCAAAACGCACTTGCTGCGCCAGAAGGTCTGCAGTCACGCTCCCGCTCCACAATAAGGATGGCCTCGGACGGCGCCACAAGATCAGACAGCTTCAGTTGTGCACACGTGGCAGGTCGGCCATATAAGGTCGGCGAACACACGCCCGATCCGATCAGAAAATTTCTCTCGCAGTCTTTTTCGAACAACCGCTATGACTCCGAGGAGCATCTCTTTTCCCGGGCGAAAAACTATCTCGAATATGCCGGTGCCGAAAAGAGAAAACTGGCCCGCGCACAGGCAAGCTTCCAGGATCCCGCATCGCCCATGATTCAGCAAGCCGCATGGATGCTTCATCTGGAACGGAACTCATGGGGGACGGAACCGGGGATGGACAACGTGGACCGCAATCGGGTCGCGGATGAAGTCACCGCAGCTGTTCCATACGATCCGTCTTCCCCGTATGCCCGCCCGCCTGCATGGCTGGTGGATCCGAACTCGACTTCCGCTCTGTCCATGATGATCAAGAAAGAGCACGGACCTTTCACTCTGGAGCAGACAAAAACGGCAGTCAGCACTATTCAGGAAGGTGGTCTGCTATCGGACAAGTGGAAGGAACTTGCAGATCGCAAGTCCCACCGTACTGCACACAGGCATTCCACGGTGCGCAACGGCACCTTTCCCTCCAAGACTCCCGGTGGAGCCGATCTGTCGCAGGATCCGGGCACCCGATTGCGCGACGCGGCAGGCATCCCGGTGATGACAGGCACTTCGGGCACGGCTTCCGCCGTATCTGTGGCGACGCTCTATGGCGCGCAGCGTGCAGGCCTGTCGTGGGTCGCACCTGGGCTCGACGAGGAAACCGCGACGCAAGCGATGGTCGATCTATCTCTGCAGTTTTTCCGGAGCGAGGGGTCAAGCCCGGCGGTAGTCATGGCACGCAACATGAACCGCCTGCGGTCCGTAGAGGAGTTGCCGCCCAAGGAGGTTGAAGCACACCAGATTTTCTCGCACTCCTATGCGGAGCTCGATGCCGGCGTGCGGTTGACACTGGAAGGTGTCGATCCACACGACAGCGCTGCCGTGGAGCGGGCACTGGTCCGATTAACCGCAAAGGCGAAAATGGACCTCGATGCAGACAAAGATGGCTCGCCAGGCACCCTTACCTGAAAGGATCCATGCCACGGCAGACGGCGGCTCTGCGGCGGTCCGAAACGTCACGCCGGGTACCCGCATGCGCTCGTAGTCCGGAGCCTCCATCCGATCCGTGCGTTGCTGCGGGCTGCCGCATAAAGTCTCCTGCCCCGGCCTGCGTTACCGGGAGCAGGGCGTTATGGACGATCGTGGAGCGATTCCCCTCTCATCCTACAGGCGCCCGGGCGCTTGTCCTGCCGCCTGTGCGCTGCCCGTTCCGCACGCATGGCAGAACCGCGCAAAGGCGCTCTTGCGCGTGCGGCAGTTTCCGCAACGGTCGAACAGCCCGATGCCGCAATGCGGACAGAAATCGATGGTCTCGTTCTTCAGATCGACCGGTCGCTCGCACCCCGGGCACACGCCCTTGGCCAGGCGCGCCAGGGCGACGTCGTAGCTCAGTTCCTCGCGCCGCTGCGCGTCGGGCAGCGCCTCGGCCTGCCGCTGGCGCTCGAGGTAGCGGTTGAGCGCCAGGATGGCATACCGCCCCACCAGCACGGTCACCACGATGCCCACGGCATAGCGCACGTAGCCGCCGTAGCTGGGCAGGTAGGGCACGAGCTCGACGAAGAACGCGAACAGCGCGAAAAAGATGAAGCCCCAGACGAACGGCCACCACGTGCTCTGGCGCTTCCTGGCGAACAGCCAGCCCGCAATCAGCAGCAGCGGCAGCGTGAGCGCGAGCCGGTAGAGGAACACCCGCAGCTCCACCTTGCGCTGGGCCACGTGCATCCGCTCGTAGCCCGCCGCCTCCATCTGCTCCAGGCGCTGGCGCGCGGCCTCCGCGGCCTGCCGGGCATCGAGCGCGGCCTGCTGCTGGGCCTCCACCGCCCGTTGCGCCTGCCGCTCGCGCACTTTCAGGACATCCAGCGCCTGCGTGCGCCGCACCACCTCGGGGTTGTGCTCCGACTGCTGCGTGGCGCTGCGCGTGGCGATCCAGTTGTTGAAGCTCTCGTGCGCCGCCTGGCTTTCGCTGTGCGCCTTGCTGCGCTGCAGCTGGGCCTGCTCCAGCGCGGCCTGCGCCTGCTGCTCGGCCCCGTCGGAGGCGCGCACCTCGTTGCGCAGCGCCTCCGCGGCGGGCCGGTCCAGGAAATCATCGAGCTGCAGCGGCGCTTCCACGCGCGGCAGGTCGCCCACCAGCGTGCCGCCCAGCCCGATGAGGAAGCTGGCGAACACCAGCGACACCAGCCACAGGCCACGGCGAAACCACTTTTCGGACAGGCGCAGGGATTTGCCCATGTCGGACTCCTTGTGTTGATTCATTCGTTCGAGCAGTGCACCGATCATGCGGTGCTCAGGGAGATCGGTCCAGCGAGAGCGTGGACACCTCCGATGCCAGCCCGGCCCGGGGCATCCACGCCAGCACGGAATCGACGGTGACGGTGGCGATGCGGTCGGCGAAGCGGTCCCGGGACGGATGGTCGTCGAACGCCACGTTGGCCGCGGTGACGCGCCCGCCCAGCCGGGTGAGCGGCCCGATGCGCAGCACGGCGGGCTCGTAGCCCCGGGCGCGCAGCCAGGCCTGCGCCTGGGCGCGCGTGCGGACGGCCCCGGGCTCCATGGCCATCGCCAGGGTCTCCAGCGCCCACTGGTTGGACTGCTGGTAGCGCGTGCCCCAGGCATAGCTCACCATGCTGTAGGCCGGCTGGTGCATCGCGAGCATGCCCGGTCGCCCGGCCAGCATCGGGGCCAGCCGCGCCTGCACCTCGGGCGCGGGCACCAGCCACACCGCCTCGTGCCGCCACAGGTCGTCCAGGAAGAATTCGCCCAGGCCCTGGCGGTAGAGGGACCCCACGGCGGTACCGCAGTCGTTGAGCTTGTGCGCCACGCGCCACAGGCCCTCGGGCGTGCGGTAGGCCCAGCCCATGTGCGAGTAATGCACGCCGTATTTCGACAGGTCCTGCCCCGCGCGGGCCAGCAGCACGACGCGCGCGCCGGAGCGCTGGTGCTCCGCATCGAGCGCCCGCGCGGTGCGCTCGGCCAGCTGCATGCCGCGTTCGATGGCCTGCGGCGTGGGTTTGCGCGCCTCGCAGGAGCGACCGGCGTGGGCGGTGGAGCCCATCGCCAGCGCAGCGGCCAGCAGGAGCCGGGCAGCGCCCACGGCGGCAGGGCGCAGCATGGTGCGGAAAGGGACCATGGCCGGCACGTTCACAACCGCTCGTTGTGCAGCAGCGCCCGGCCCAGCGCATTGGGCACGAACGCCAGTACCTCGCCCGCTGCCGACAGCACCACACCCGTGCCGATGACGCTGCAGGTGACGACCGTGCCCACGCCCGCCGCGACGCCCGAGGCCGCACGGCCCGCCACCTCCACGCTCACGCGGGCGCCGTCGGAAGCACGCTCCAGCACATAGACCGTGCCGGCGGCCGACGCCTCCACCGCGCGCACCGTGAGCACCGTGCCGGCCACCGAGAGCGCCACGGGCACGGTGGCCACCGCGCCGACTGCCGCGGACCCGACGGACGCCGTTCCCACGACCGACGCCACGGGCAGCATCGACAGCGCGAAGGAAGCATCGCTCTGCGCCCGCGCTGGCGGCGCCGACACGATGGCGGCGCTGGCAAGGGCCAGCCCCGCCAGCCAACGCCCAGCCCCCCACCCACGTGGGGAAGTTGTGACCTGAAGTAGCAAGGGCCGGTATAAAAAACGTGACATGACAGCAGTCTCCCGGGTTCAGTTCACGACGCGGTCAGGACGCACTTCGCCAGTGGGCGCCTCCGGCAGGGAAGAGGCCGCGGCCGGCGCCTGCATCGCTTCGCGGCGGCCCAGCAGCCGTGCTTCGGCCAGGTCGGCCTCGTGGCGGTCGCGCAGCATCTTGGCCAGCGTGAAGGCCGTCGTCAGCAGGTAGAGCCAGCTCACGCCCAGGAAGGCCTTGTAGGTGGGCGAGATGTCCATGCCCCACAGGCCCCATCCGGTCAGTCCCACCGCCACGGCGAAGCCGCCCCAGACCACCAGCTTGAAGAGCGGCGTATCGCCCGCTCCGCGCCGCGGAGCGGCCTGGTTGTCGCGCACGAACTTGGCGAGCATGAACACCGCGGAAAGGCAGAAGACATAGCCCATCACCATGAAGATCTGCTCCAGCCGCTCCCCCGGCAGCCAGGCCAGGCCCACGGTGCAGCAGAACGCGGCGATGCCGAACGACACCCAGACCTGCAGTTGCCAGGCGGCCGTATCGCGCTGGACCAGGGGCGTGGAAGACGAAGCAGGGGATGAGGCGGAAGGACGTGGCATGGAAGCGGGGGCTTGCGGCCCGTGGTGGAACATGGGCGGCATCATGTCCACACCGTCGGCGGGCCTGCTGCAGGAAGCGGTGCAGTGGCAGCGGCTCGGACGACCGGTATCGCCAGGCGATACTTTTTTACGGAATCCACCATCCGCCTCCCATTTGCGCGATCGGGTTCCATCGTCTAGCCTGCGCGCCTCCAAAAGACATCGCTTCCGGAGAAGACATCCATGCCTGCCAAGCCCATGCTGCCCTTCGGCCTCCCAGTTGGGCGCCACGGACGCCGTGGCCATGCAGCGCTCGACCAGCCACAGAGGGCACGTGCTGCTCACGCCCTATTAGACGGCCCAGAACGGACAGGCGACGGTATTGCATCTCGTCAACACGGACCCTGACAACGGCAAGGCGATCAAGCTCCGCCTGCGCGGTGCCGCCAATGGCGACAGCTTGTTGTCCATGACCGTTCTGCTCAATCCCGCGCTCTCGCAGGCCGAGCGCGCCAACCAGACGCGCGAAGGAACTGTAGAGGCCATCCTGACAGCCGACATCCCCACCCAATACAGGCTCGGTACGGACGGAAGCTTTGAATCCCCACTGTGGAAAGCCCTCAATCCGCTCTATAAGCGAGACTGCAATGCTCCGGCACTGGACGCTACAACGCTGCAGGACATCGGCGACGAAGCCACCGCCGCCGCTCTGGGCTTCGCAACGCCGTCGGGGGGTATCAGCGGCACCTGGTACATCATCGATGTTCCAGGCGCCACCACGTTTTCCTCGGCCATGACGGCATTGGAGGCCGTCAACGCAGCCGGGCAGCCAGCGCGCGGCAATTACATGCAGTTTCCGGCCACGGCGCAGGCCATCGACCAGCCCGAGCGTTACACGTCCGATCCGCTGCTGGTTTCGGCCATGCTCTCCGGCCGCGTGAAAAGTGTTGACGGCGTGGTGTCGGAACCTACGGCCGCAGCCGTGGTGCAAGCCCGGGCGTACGATTTTCCGGATCTCTCCACCCCCTTCCGGCTGCCTGCATCGCCGGCAAACGCAGCCCGCACCGCATACGAGGTGTCGCGCGCGTTGACAGCCACTGCAATTTCCAATCAGTTCTCGGTGGAAAAGTCGATTTCCGCCCAAACCGACTGGGTCTTCAGCATGCCCACGACGCGCTACAGCGTGGGCATGGACTACACGACCAGGCAGCCCACCTACTCAGCCGTCCCTCCGGCTGGAGAGGGACCGCAATACGTCCATTCACAAAACACCACCGTTCAAACCAATCGGGTGTGCTTCGGGTCCGTGACCTTTTATGACTACACGCGCGCTGGCAAACGGGGCATTGGCAACACGGTGGACACGAAGTTTTGCGGCGCTGCCACCGTCGTGCCGATCCATCAGCGCGCCCTTACCAACACGTTCACGCCGTCGATGCTGTCGGCCTCCGTCGCGCGCGGGCCGCAGGAGTTGCCGATTTTCCTGGAGTCGCACCCGGCGTGGCCGCCAGCTACGGCCTGCTGTATCCACACATCGTCACCCGCCCGTGACCGTAGCCTGCGGTACCGGCCGGTCGCCGCCCTGCGGATGACCAGCCGGTGCAACGAATGCGTGGGCCGCTCCATGGTCAAGCCCGATCCCATCGGTTAGGCTGCAGCCTCCCATAGGACAAGACCCAAGGAGGAGCCCATGCCTGCACCGAACTTCGCCCGCACCGCGGGCGTTCTATTGCTCTGCGGCTGCGGATTCGCCGCGCCCGCCCTGGCCGGCGTGGTGGCCGGCACCGGCAGCGCCCCGTCGCGCAGCCAACTGGGCGCGACGGATGCGGTCGCCCTGCAGCCCGCCACCAACCAGCTCGGCCACGTGCTGCTGGTGCCCTACTTCACCGCGCAGCAGGGCCAGATGACCGTGCTGCACCTGGCGAACACGGATCTGTCCAACGGCAAGGCCATCAAGCTGCGCGTGCGCGGCGCCGCCAACGGCGACAGCCTGCTCACCATGACGCTGCTGCTCTCGCCCGGCGACATGTGGACCGGGGCCATCACGGCCGGGCCCGATGGCCGCGCACAGATCACCACCGCGGACGGCTCCTGCACGTCGCCGCAGCTCGCGGCCGGGGTTTCCCAGCCGTTCGGCACCGACCGGCTCGACCCCGCCCTGGGTGCGGCCGACCGCGCGAGCCACACGCGCGAGGGCTCCATCGAAGCCATCGTCGCCGCCGACATTCCCTCGGCAGCGGTGTACGGCACGAGCGGCCAGGAGCGCTCGGCGCTCTTCACGGCGATCCGCCAGGTGTCGGAAGTGGCGCCGTGCACGGGGTCGGCCATCGATGCCGCCCTGCAGCAGGACGCTGGCGACGAGGCCACCGCCGCCGCCCGCGGCTTCGCCACGCCATCGGGCGGCGTGGGGGGCACCTGGTACATCATCGACGTGCCCGGCGCGACCACGTTCTCCTCCCCGATGACCACGCTGCAGGCCGTGAACGCGTCCGGCCAGCCGGGGCGCGGCAACTACGTGCTGTTCCCGCCCACCGACCAGGCGATCGCCCAGCCCGAGCGCTTCACGGCGGATCCGCTGCTGGTGTCGGCCGGCTTCGCATCGCGGCAGAAGGACATCGACGGCACGTCCACCGTGCCGACCATGAGCGCGGTGATCCAGGCGCGCGCCTATGACCTGCCCGATCTTTCCACGCCCTACCACCTGCCCGCCTCGGAAGCCAATGCCCGCCGGACGGCCGCCGAGGTGTCGGAACTGCTCAACGCGCGCGAGGTGCGCAACCAGTACGCGCTCGAATCCTCGATCACCGCGCAGACGGACTGGGTGTTCGCCATGCCCACCAAGCGCTACAGCGTGGCCATGGACTACGCGGCCGGCGCGCGCACGTTCTCGGTGGTGCCGCCGGCCGGCACGGGCGACCAGTTCTTCCATTCCGACAACACCACGGTGTCCGGCAACCAGGTGTGCAGCGCCAACGGCAACTGGTCGTTCCTGGTGTTCTCGCGCGAAGCCTCGGTGTCCACGAACGGCGCGGCGATCCCCTCCGCGCTGCCCCTGGTGCCGCGCCTGTGCGGCGCGGTGTCGGTGGCGGCCTTCAACGGCGTCTCCCCGCTGTCCAGCACCGTCGCGCGCGCCCCGCTGCGCAATGGCTTCCAGTCCGGCTGGGCCGCGCTGCAGATCCCGGATCCGGCCGGCCTGCCGGTGACCGGCGCCGCGTTCATCAAGCTCACCAACCCCGGCGTCGCGGCGGGCCTGGCGGGCCGCTACGGCCTGATCTACCCGCACATGGTCCGCCAGCCCTGATGGCGCAGGGGCGGCCTGCCGCCCCCGTCAGATGGACAGCGGCAGCTCCGTGGTGGACACCACGTTGCGCAGCGCCATGAACGAGCGCACCTGCCGCACGCCCGGCAGGTAGAGCAGTTGCTCCGCGTGCAGGCGGTTGAAGCTGTCGCTGTCGCGCGTGCGCACCAGCATGAAATAGTCGAACTCGCCCGTCACGAGGTGGCACTCCATGCAGCCCGAGATCTGCGCGGCGGCCTTCTCGAACGCGGCGAAGGACTCGGGCGTGGAGCGGTCCAGCACCACGCCGATCATCACCAGCATGCCCGCGCCCACCGCGCGCGGATGCAGCAGCGCGACCGTGCGGTCGATCAGGCCCAGGCGCTTGAGGCGCTCCACGCGGCGCAGGCAGGCCGGCGGGCTCAGGTGCACCTTGGCGGCCAGCGCCACGTTCGACACGGACGCATCGCGCTGCAGCGCGCGCAGGATGGCGCGGTCCGTGCGGTCGATGCCTGCGGGCGGCGGGGCCGGGGGAGCGGCCGGCGGCTCGGCGGCGGCGCTGGGGCTGCATAATTTTGTTGCGCACATGGTCTATTCCATGAAATGAAAAAAGGCAATCTGCAGCCATCCATGCATTCCATGAATGCTTTTACGCCTGCATTTGCAACCCTGTTTCCCGTGCATTTTCCTACGATGCAGTCAACGGTGCACGGCCTCGCAGGCCCCGCGCCGGACCCGGGCCCCGCGGCCCTCCCGTCTTTCTTTCCGCCCCCTGGCACCGCATCCATGAACCTGCAGAAATTCCCCCGCCACGCCCTCACCTTCGGCCCCACGCCCATCCATACCCTGAAGCGTTTGTCCGCGCACCTGGGCGGCAAGGTGGAGCTGTACGCCAAGCGCGAGGACTGCAACTCCGGCCTCGCCTTCGGCGGCAACAAGACCCGCAAGCTCGAGTACCTGATCCCCGAGGCGATCGAGGGCGGCTACGACACGCTGGTGTCCATCGGCGGCATCCAGTCCAACCAGACCCGGCAGGTGGCCGCGGTGGCGGCCCACCTGGGCATGAAGTGCGTGCTGGTGCAGGAGAACTGGGTGAACTACTCCGACGCGGTCTATGACCGCGTGGGCAACATCGAGATGTCGCGCATCATGGGCGCCGATGTGCGGCTGGATGCCGCGGGCTTCGACATCGGCATCCGCCCCAGTTGGGAGCAGGCCATGGAAGACGTGCGCCGCGCCGGCGGCAAGCCCTTCCCCATCCCCGCGGGCTGCTCCGAGCATCCGCGCGGCGGCCTGGGCTTCGTGGCCTTCGCCGAGGAAGTACGCCAGCAGGAGAAGGAACTGGGCTTCCAGTTCGACTACATCGTCGTGTGCTCGGTCACCGGCAGCACGCAGGCCGGCATGGTGGTGGGCTTCGCGGCCGACGGGCGCGCGGACCGCGTCATCGGCATCGACGCCTCCGCCAAGCCGGAGCAGACCCGCGAGCAGATCCTGCGCATCGCGCGCAACACGGCGGAGCTCGTGGAACTGGGCCGCGAGATCACCGACGCCGACATCGTGCTCGACACGCGCTACGGCGGCCCCGAGTACGGCCTGCCCAACGAGGGCACGCTGGAAGCCATCCGCCTGTGCGCACGGCAGGAGGGCATGCTCACCGATCCGGTGTACGAGGGCAAATCCATGCACGGGATGATCGACATGGTGCGCAACGGCGAATTCCCGGAAGGCTCGCGCGTGCTCTACGCCCACCTGGGCGGCGTGCCGGCGCTCAACGCCTACAGCTTCCTGTTCCGCAACGGCTGAAGCCCGCCGCGGCCCCGCGCCTGTTCCCCCGTTCCCCGCCGGAAGGAGCCCCGATATGACGAAGTACCTGCCGGCGCTGCGACGCACCGGTGCCACACTCCTCATGGCCATCGCGGCATCGGGCCCGGTGCCCGCCGCGCACGCCGAGGGCTACCCTGCCAGGCCCGTCCAGCTCGTCGTGCCCTTTCCTCCCGGCGGGGCCGTGGACATCGTGGGCCGGCTGATCGGCAAGCCGCTGGGCGACGCCCTGGGCCAGCCGGTGGTGGTCGAGAACAAGGCCGGCGCGGGCACCATCGTGGGGGCGGGCTTCGTCGCCAATGCGCCGGCCGACGGCTACACGCTGCTGATCAGTTCGGGATCGACCTTCACCGGCAACCCCGCGCTCAACCCCAGGCTGCCCTACGACCCGGTGCGCAGCTACGAACCCATCGGCATGGTGGCGCGCGTGCCGCTGGTGCTGCTGGCCCACCGCGACGTGCCGGTCCGCAACCTGGCGGAGGTGATCGCCGCGGTGAAGCGCACGCCCGACAAGTTTTCCTACGGATCGTTCGGCAACGGCACCACGGGCCATTTCGCGGGCGAACTGCTCTGGGCCGCCACCGGCATCCGGCCGATGCACGTGCCCTACCGGGGCAGTGCGCCGGCCATGGCGGACCTGATGGGCGGGCAGATTCCCTTCACCATCGACACGGTGGCCGCCGCACTGCCGCAGTTGAAAGCGGGCAAGATCAAGGCCATCGCGGTCATGGGCGCCACGCGCGCGACGCAGTTGCCCGACGTGCCCACGGTGGCGGAAAGCGGCTTTCCGGGGTTCGCCGCGGACTCCTGGCTGGCCGTCGTCGCGCCGCGCGGACTGCCGGCCGATGCCAGGACCCGGCTGCAAAAGGCCCTGGCAGAGGCGATGGCGGCGCCCGAGGTCCGCAGCAAGCTCATCGCCAGCGGGCTGGAGCCGGCCTATGAACCTGCCGATGCCGCGCAGTCGCGCATCGAGGAGGAATTGCCACGCATGCGTGCCATCGCGCAGCGCGCGAACATCCGCGCCGAGTGACCTGCCATCCCGGGCTGCGGTGGGGGCACCACGCGTTCCAGTGGGCTGTACGCGTCGGCCGCGCTAGCACGTTTGTAAGCAAAATTCGCTTATCTCTCACTTTTCATCAGAGAAAAGCATCAATTCAAGTAAATTTTCTTTGATTGCGGAACAATCCGTTACCTCCTCCGCCGACATCCGGGCGATGCGCCGGTTGCCGATGAACTGCCAGGAAGTAACACCATGAATATCTTTCGCAACATGAAGCTGGGCACCATGCTCGGCACCGGCTTTTCCATTCTCATCCTCCTGGGCCTGGTCCTCGCCTCCGTCGGGCGGCTGCAGTTGGGCGCCGTCTCGGAAGATGTGGACCTGCTCACCTCGGACCGCATCGGCAAGGTGACCCAGGTGCAGGAGCTCAAGGACAACGTCAATCTCGTGGCCCGCAGCGTGCGCAACATCGCCCTGCTGGAAAACACCCAGCAGATGGAGACGGAAAAGCAGCGGATCGGCCAGGCGACCGCGCGCAATTCGGAAATCCTCGAGAAACTGAAGTCCGCCATCCAGTCGCAGCGCGGCCGGGAACTGCTGCAACAACTCCAGCAGGCCCGCGCGCCCTATACCGATGCGGTGAACAAGGCCGTGGGCCTCGGGCTGAAAAATGACATGGCCGGGGCCCGGGACACGCTGCTGAAAGAAGTCCGCCCCCTGCAGCGCAGCTATTTCCAGGCCATGGAAGATCTGGGCGCCTACCAGCAGCAACTGATGGCCGACACCGGCACGGAAGCCCGGAACCAGGCGGCCAGCGCCAGCCGGCTGATGCTGGTCCTCGCCGCCGTCTCGGCCGCCCTCGGCGCACTGCTGGCCTGGTCGATCACGCGCCGCGTGAAGGGCCAGCTCGGCGGCGAACCCGCCTACGCCGCACAGATCGCCCAGGAAGT
>CP028296.1:5141252-5142442 GCA_003029925.1 Paracidovorax avenae
GCAATGATCTTGGCCACGACGCCGGCGCCGACCGTACGGCCGCCTTCGCGGATGGCGAAGCGCAGGCCTTCTTCCATGGCGATGGGGTTGATCAGCTTGACGGTGATCGACACGTTGTCGCCGGGCATGACCATTTCCTTGTCGGCCGGCAGCTCGATGGCGCCGGTCACGTCGGTCGTGCGGAAGTAGAACTGCGGGCGGTAGTTGTTGAAGAAGGGCGTGTGGCGGCCGCCTTCGTCCTTCGACAGCACGTACACCTCAGCCGTGAAGTGGGTGTGTGGCTTGATGGAGCCGGGCTTGCACAGCACTTGGCCGCGCTCGACGTCTTCACGCTTGGTGCCGCGCAGCAGCAGGCCGACGTTGTCGCCGGCTTGGCCCTGGTCCAGCAGCTTGCGGAACATTTCCACGCCCGTGCAGGTGGTCTTCTGCGTGTCGCGGATGCCCACGATTTCGATTTCTTCGCCGACCTTGACGATGCCGCGCTCGACACGACCCGTCACCACGGTACCGCGACCGGAGATGGAGAACACGTCTTCCACGGGCATCAGGAAGGCACCGTCCACGGCGCGCTCGGGCGTCGGAATGTAGGTGTCCAGGGCTTCTGCCAGCTTGTCGATGGCTTGCTCGCCCAAGGGGCCCTTGTCGCCTTCGAGGGCCAGCTTGGCCGAGCCGCGCACGATGGGGGTGTCGTCGCCGGGGAAGTCGTACTTGTCGAGGAGTTCGCGCACTTCCATTTCGACGAGCTCGAGCAGCTCTTCGTCATCCACCATGTCGCACTTGTTCAGGAACACGATGATGTAGGGCACGCCCACCTGGCGGGCCAGCAGGATGTGCTCGCGCGTCTGGGGCATCGGGCCGTCTGCGGCCGAGCACACCAGGATGGCGCCGTCCATCTGGGCGGCACCGGTGATCATGTTCTTGACGTAGTCGGCGTGGCCGGGGCAGTCCACGTGGGCGTAGTGGCGGTTGGCCGTCTCGTATTCCACGTGTGCGGTGTTGATGGTGATGCCGCGGGCCTTTTCTTCGGGCGCTGCGTCGATTTCGTCGTACTTCTTGGCTTCGCCGCCGAATTTGGCGGACAGCACCGTGGCGATCGCCGCCGTCAGCGTCGTCTTGCCGTGGTCCACGTGGCCGATCGTGCCCACGTTCACGTGGGGCTTGGTACGTTCGAACTTACCTTTTGCCATTTC
>CP028296.1:5142542-5143177 GCA_003029925.1 Paracidovorax avenae
TTGCCGTGGTCCACGTGGCCGATCGTGCCCACGTTCACGTGGGGCTTGGTACGTTCGAACTTACCTTTTGCCATTTCCTACTCCGGAAAAATCTATACAACACGTCTAGACATTGGCGCAACCCATCGGACGCACCCTGAAACTATGGTGCCCATGGCGGGAATCGGACCCGCGACCTCTCCCTTACCAAGGGAGTGCTCTACCACTGAGCCACATGGGCATGTCGATCACTCGACAAAAATCTTCAAACAGATATGGAGCGGGAGACGGGAATCGAACCCGCGTCATTAGCTTGGAAGGCTAGGGTTCTACCATTGAACTACTCCCGCATCGACTCGACGTCTTTGCGCGACACCTTCGTCACTCACATCTGGTGGAGGGGACTGGATTCGAACCAGTGTAGGCGTAAGCCAACAGATTTACAGTCTGCCCCCTTTAGCCACTCGGGCACCCCTCCGAAGAATTCAGAATTCTACCATACTTTTTGGCAAAAAGTCAACTGCCGCCTGCATCCACGCACAACACAACCATTCTCCAAGCAAAACGCCCTCAGACCGTTGAGGATCTGAGGGCGGATTGGGCTGTAAGAGCCTGACGATGACCTACTTTCACACGGGAACCCGCACTATCATCGG
>CP028296.1:5143277-5145390 GCA_003029925.1 Paracidovorax avenae
GAGCCTGACGATGACCTACTTTCACACGGGAACCCGCACTATCATCGGCGCAAAGTCGTTTCACTGTCCTGTTCGGGATGGGAAGGAGTGGTACCAACTTGCTATGGTCATCAGGCATAAAGGGTTGCTGTCGAGCCTTTGTGTGGCTGGACGGCGAATTCATAGAGCAAATCAGCTTGTGTGTTTGATTGCGTCACTTGGCATAACAACCTTGACGGTGTTGTCAAAGTTATAGGGTCAAGCCGCACGAGCAATTAGTACTGGTTAGCTTAAGCGCTTGCACGCCTTCCACACCCAGCCTATCAACGTCCTGGTCTTGAACGACTCTTCAGGGGGCTCAAGGCCCCGGCAGATCTCATCTTGAAACGAGTTTCCCGCTTAGATGCTTTCAGCGGTTATCTCTTCCACACTTAGCTACTCGGCAATGCCACTGGCGTGACAACCGATACACCAGAGGTGTGTCCACTCCGGTCCTCTCGTACTAGGAGCAGGCTTCCTCAAATCTGCAGCGCCCACGGAAGATAGGGACCAAACTGTCTCACGACGTTTTAAACCCAGCTCACGTACCTCTTTAAATGGCGAACAGCCATACCCTTGGGACCGGCTACAGCCCCAGGATGAGATGAGCCGACATCGAGGTGCCAAACACCGCCGTCGATATGAACTCTTGGGCGGTATCAGCCTGTTATCCCCAGAGTACCTTTTATCCGTTGAGCGATGGCCCTTCCATACAGAACCACCGGATCACTATGTCCTGCTTTCGCATCTGCTCGACTTGTCAGTCTCGCAGTTAAGCACGCTTATGCCATTGCACTATTAGCACGATGTCCGACCGTACCTAGCGTACCTTCGAACTCCTCCGTTACGCTTTGGGAGGAGACCGCCCCAGTCAAACTGCCTACCATGCACTGTCCCCGATCCCGATAAGGGACCTAGGTTAGAACCTCAAACGCACCAGGGTGGTATTTCAACGTTGGCTCCATGAGAACTAGCGTCCTCACTTCAAAGCCTCCCACCTATCCTACACAGATCCGTTCAAAGTCCAATACAAAGCTACAGTAAAGGTTCATGGGGTCTTTCCGTCTTTCCGCGGGGAGATTGCATCATCACAAACATTTCAACTTCGCTGAGTCTCAGGAGGAGACAGTGTGGCCATCGTTACGCCATTCGTGCAGGTCGGAACTTACCCGACAAGGAATTTCGCTACCTTAGGACCGTTATAGTTACGGCCGCCGTTTACTGGGACTTCAATCAAGAGCTTGCACCCCATCATTTAATCTTCCAGCACCGGGCAGGCGTCACACCCTATACGTCCACTTTCGTGTTTGCAGAGTGCTGTGTTTTTATTAAACAGTCGCAGCCACCGATTTTTTGCAACCGCTTTGGGCTCCCTTTGTACAAGTTCACCTACTTGCGGCATACCTTCTCCCGAAGTTACGGTATCAATTTGCCGAGTTCCTTCTCCTGAGTTCTCTCAAGCGCCTTAGAATACTCATCTCGCGCACCAGTGTCGGTTTGCGGTACGGTCGTGTGTAGCTGAAGCTTAGTGGCTTTTCCTGGAAGCAGGGTATCACTCACTTCGTCTGCAAGCAGACTCGTTATCACCCCTCATCTAAGCCCGGCGGATTTGCCTACCGGGCACGACTACAGGCTTGAACCAACATATCCAACAGTTGGCTGAGCTAACCTTCTCCGTCCCCACATCGCACTACACATCGGTACAGGAATATTGACCTGTTTCCCATCAACTACGCATCTCTGCCTCGCCTTAGGGGCCGACTCACTCTACGCCGATGAACGTTGCGTAGAAAACCTTGCGCTTACGGCGAGGGGGCTTTTCACCCCCTTTAACGCTACTCATGTCAGCATTCGCACTTCTGATACCTCCAGCATCCGTTACCAGACACCTTCACAGGCTTACAGAACGCTCTCCTACCACGCACAGTAAACTGTGCATCCGCAGCTTCGGTAACTGGCTTAGCCCCGTTACATCTTCCGCGCAGGACGACTCGATCAGTGAGCTATTACGCTTTCTTTAAATGATGGCTGCTTCTAAGCCAACATCCTGACTGTTTTAGCCTTCCCACTTCGTTTCCCACTTAGCCAATTTTAG
>CP028296.1:5150922-5206283 GCA_003029925.1 Paracidovorax avenae
TCTTCTCTCCCACCGCCTTCACCACCTACCCCCACCACAATCCCCTCAGGAACCGCAGCAATCTCAGTAGCGAAGCCTGCTAGTATAGCAACAAAAGAGCGACTTCAGATCAAATTCAACTGTTTCTCCAGCGCATCGACAAACAGGGACGGGACGTCGCATCCTGTCTGGTTGAAGATCTCCTGGAAACAGGTGGGGCTCGTCACGTTGATTTCGGTGACGCAATCGCCGATGACATCCACTCCCGCCAGGAGCATGCCCCGCTCCAGTAGTACGGGGCCGAGCCGGCGGCCGATCTCGACATCGCGGGCAGTGAGAGCGCGCGCCACGCCCTTGCCACCGGCAGCGAGATTGCCACGGACTTCCGATCCCTGGGGAATGCGTGCAAGGCAATAAGGTACAGGCTCGCCGCCGATGATGAGGACGCGCTTGTCCCCTTCGGATATCTCGGGAAGGAACTTCTGCACCATGACGGTCTGCGCGCCCTCATGATTGAGGGTTTCGATGATGCTGCCCAGATTGAGTCCGTCGGCCTTGACCCGGAAGATGCCCATGCCGCCCATTCCGTCCAGCGGCTTGAGGATGATGTCCCCATGTTCCGAGTGGAAGCGCCGGATGTCGCCCGCATCCCGCGTCACGAGCGTGGGCCCGATGAGGTCGGGAAACTCCATGATGGCCAGCTTCTCGGGGTGGTCGCGCAGCGCCCGGGGCTTGTTGAAGACCCTTGCCCCCTCCCGCTCCGCCTGCTCGAGGAGATGGGTGGCATAGAAGTACTCGCTGTCGAAGGGAGGATCCTTGCGCATGAGCACGGCGCCGAATCCTGAGAGCTCGGCCTCGCGCTCACCTGCCACGGTGAACCAGGCCTGCGCGTCACCCGTGAGGTGGAGGTCGCGTACGCGCGCCATCACCTTGCGTCCCTGCTCCCAGCGAATGTGGCCCGGCTCGCAAACGCTCACCACATGCCCCCGGCGCTGGGCCTCCCGCATCATCGAGAACGTGGTGTCCTTGTAGATCTTGAAGTGTTCGACCGGATCGGCAACGAAAAGAATGTTCATGATTTCGTCAGGGCTGGGAAGGTGGTTTCAGGCGTCGCGGGGGCGGCGTCCGTAATGTTGCACAAATAGCGTGAGCACGCCGGCGACCACGCCCCAGAAGGCGGAGCCAACGCCAGCGATCACGACACCGCTCAAGGTAACGAGGAAGGTGATGAGCGCGGCTTCACGGTGGGCATCGTCGCGCAGCGCGGTGGACAGGCCGGAGCCGATGGTTCCGAGCAGTGCCAGGCCAGCGATGGCGACCACCAGCTCGCGCGGGAATGCGGTCAGCAGCCCGGTCACTACCGCACCGAACAGGCCGATGACGACGTACAGCGCCCCGCAGGCCACGGCAGCCGTGTAGCGACGCGACCGGTCCTCGTGCGCCTCCGGCCCCATGCACATGGCAGCGGTGATCGCACTGAAGTTCAGGGCATAGGCCCCGAAAGGTGCCAGCGCCAGGGTGGCCAGACCGGTCATGGTCAGGAGGCGGGACACCGGCAGCGGGTAGCCGGAGGCCCGGATGACGGCCACCCCCGGAAGATTCTGCGATGCCATGGTGACCACGAAAAGCGGCAGCGCCAGGCCGATGACTGCGGACGCGGTGAACTCCGGGACCGTGAAGACCGGGACGGCCCAGGCGAGGTGGATGGTCGCCAGCGATATCTGGCCTTGAGCGGCCGTGAACGCGATGGCGGCAGCCAGCGTGAGCACGATGGCGTAGCGCGGCAACCAGCGGCGTGCGATGAGGTAGCTGAAAAGCATCAGCAGGACCAGCGGCAGTGCGGTCTGGGCCGCCACGAAGGCTTGCATGCCGAACCGCGCCAGCACGCCGGCCAGCAGCGCGGAGGCGATCTCTGCCGGGATGCGGTGCATGGCGCGCTCGAACCAGCCCGTGGCGCCAGCAAGGGCGATGAGCACGGCGCACAGCATGAAGGCGCCTACCGCCTCTCCCATGGAGTAGCCGCCTGCCAGGCCTGCCGACGCCAGCACCGCAGCACCGGGCGTGGACCAGGCGACCATCACCGGCTGGCGCAGGAGCAGTGAAGGAACCAGGGAGCACAGTCCCATGCCGAGCCCGAGGGCCCACATCCAGGAAGTCATCTGGGCGGGCGTGGCACCGAAGGCCTGGGCCGCCTGAAAGACCAGGGTGACCGAGCTGGTGAACCCCACCAGTACCGCGACGAATCCCGCAGCGGCGGCTGAGAAGCTGATATCTCTGAGAAAGGAACGCATGAGGGGCAGGATTCTGTCACCCGGCACGGACGTCCGTGCCGCTCCAAGAGGATGGCCCCGGGCCGCCCGGGGCTGCCCCGTCCTTTCAGATCTCGATCTTGGAGCCCAGCTCCACCACGGAATTGCTGGGCAGGTTGAGGAAGCCTGCGGCGCCGCTCGCGTTGTGGTGCATCTGTGCGAAGAGTTTCTCCCGCCAGGGTGCCATGCCGCTGCCGATCGTCGGGGTGACCACGTCCCGGGAGAGGAAGTAGCTGGTGGTCATCGACTCCAGTTCGCACCCGCGCCCGCGCATGAGTGCCAGTGCGCCAGGAAGGTCGGGGTCATTCTTGAAGCCATAGTGCACCATGACCTGCCAGCAGTCGCCGCCGAGCGCCTCGACCTGCAGGCGCTTGTCGAGACCGATCCAGGGGACTTCATGGTTGCGGACGGTGACGAACAGGTTCTGCTGGTGCAGGACCTTGTTGTGCTTGAGGTTGTGGAGCAGCGCGTTCGGCACCGCGCCCGGCTCCGCCGTCAGGAAGACGGCCGTGCCATCCACGCGCGTGGGCGGGCTGACGAATACGGCCGTGAGGAAGTCCCTCAGGTCGATGGCGTCGGCGCGCAGCTTTTCGTTCAGCAGCTCGCGGCCGCGCTTCCACGTCATCATGAGCATGAAGACGATGGAGCCGATCATCAGCGGGAACCAGCCGCCCTGCAGCAGCTTGAGCAGGTTGGAGCTGAAGAAGGCCAAGTCCACGAGGAAGAAGAAGCCCGTGGCCCCGATGCACAACGCCAGCGGGTACCGCCAGCCATAGCGGATGACGAAGAATGTGAGCACGGTGGTGATGAGCATGTCCAGCGTGACGGCAATGCCGTAGGCGGCCGCGAGGTTGCTGCTGGAGCGGAACATGACCACGGCCAGGACGATGGCGAGGAACAGTGCCCAATTGACGAACGGTATGTAGATCTGTCCGGTATCCCGTACGCTGGTGTGCAGGATGTTCAGCCGCGGCAGGTAGCCCAGCTGGATCACCTGCTTGGTCACGCTGAACGCTCCGGTGATCAGGGCCTGGGAGGCGATGACGGTGGCCATGGTGGCCATGATCACGAGCGGGATGAGGGCCCAGTCGGGGGCCATCATGTAGAAAGGGTTCTTGACGGCTTCCGGCTCGGCGAGCAGGAGGGCGCCCTGCCCGAAATAGTTGATGGTGAGGGCCGGCATCGCCACGCTGAACCATGCCAGGCGGATCGGCTTCTTTCCGAAGTGCCCGAGATCGGCATAGAGGGCTTCGGCCCCGGTCACGCAGAGGACCACCGCGCCCAGGATGATGAAGCTCGTTCCCGGATTGCGCCAGATGAAGCCGAGCGCGTGGTGCGGGCTCAGGGCTCCCAGGATTTCCGGGTGCCCCATGATGTGCGGCACGCCGAGGGCCGCGATGGAGGTGAACCACACGAGCGTCACCGGACCGAAATAGCGCCCGATGCCACCGGTGCCGCGCTTTTGCACGGCGAACAGGCAGAACAGCACGACGAGCGTGAGGGGGATGACGGCCCGCCCGAAGTGCGGCGACACGACCTCCAGCCCTTCCACCGCCGAAAGCACGGATATGGCGGGCGTGATGACTCCGTCGCCATAGAACAGGGAGGTTCCGAACACTCCGATGCCCAGCAGCGCAGAACGCAGCTTCGGTTTGTCCTTCACGGCCTGGGAAGCCAGGGCCAGCATGGCGATGAGCCCGCCCTCGCCATTGTTGTCCGCCCGCAGCACGAGCACGACGTACTTCAGCGAGACGATGGTGGTGAGCGTCCAGAAAAGGACGGACAGGACGCCATAGACGTTCTGGGGCGTGAAGGCCACGTGGCCGGAGCCGAAGACTTCCTTGACGGCATACAGCACGCTGGTGCCGATGTCGCCATACACGACGCCGATGGCGCCGAGGGTGAGCGCCGCAAGCGAGGATTTGGAGCGTTGCACTGCAGGGCCCCTCCGGCACCGTGCCGGATGGGGTTCCGGTATTGGGGGACCGCTATTGTGACAAGGAGCGGGGAAAGCACTCCTGCAGGCCGCTCCATGTTGCAGGGCAGCAACTAAGCGCCAGGCGGGGAGGCTGCCGCGCTGCGGAGAAGCTTATTCGTAGATCTCGGCCTCGGGGTTGGTCGCCTCGAGTTCGTAGCTGGCCGCCAGCATGGCCAGCCGGGCGATCACGCCATACATGT
Organism: Paracidovorax avenae; assembly: GCA_003029925.1. GTDB lineage: Bacteria > Pseudomonadota > Gammaproteobacteria > Burkholderiales > Burkholderiaceae_C > Paracidovorax > Paracidovorax avenae_A. The sequence goes on from CP028296.1 coordinate 5,155,389, forward strand.
AGAACCGGTTGGGCGCACTGGCGCCGGGCCGGGCCCCGGGCTGGGGCAAATGGGTGCTTTGCTCGAAGGCGAGCGGCACGAAGCTCGCCCCGGGCGCATTGAGGTTCTCGTCCACGCCCCGCTCGGCATGCATGCGGTAGAAGCCTCCGACCACGTAGCGGTCCATCATGTACACGACGGGCTCGGCCACGGCTTCGTGCACGCGCTCGCGGGTCAGCACGCCTTCCTGGATGATGACGTCGGTCACCGGCTGGCCGTCCTTGACGATGGCCATCTTGTTGCGTGTCTTGCGGTTGAGCGCGTCGAGGTCCTTGGCGTCGCGCACGGTCATGACGCCCATGCCATAGGTGCCGTTGTCGGCCTTGACGATGACGAACGGCTTTTCGTTGATGCCGTATTCCTTGTACTTGCGCCGGACCTTGGTCAGTTGCGCATCCACGGCGGAGCGAAGGGCCTCGACGCCGGCGCCTTCGCTGAAGTCCAGGCCTTCGCAGTGGCTGAAGAGCGGATGGATGAGCCAGGGGTCGATGCCCAGGAGCTTGCCGAAGCGCTTGGACACCTCCTCGTAGCTCTGGAAATGGCGGCTCTTGCGGCGCACAGTCCAGCCGGCATGCAGGGGCGGCAGCAGGTACTGCTCGTGCAGTTCCTCCAGGATGCCTGGAGGGCCGGCGGACAGGTCGTTGTTGAGCAGGATGGTGCAGGGGTCGAAGTTCTTGAGCCCCAGGCGGCCCTTGTCGCGCACGACCGGCTCCAGCGTGACCGAGTCGCCGTTGGGCAGCGTGACGGTGGTCGGCTTCTTGATCTCAGGGCTGATGGAGCCCACGCGCACGTTGAGCCCGGCCATGTTGAAGATGCGCTGCAGCTGGATCACGTTCGCGAGGTAGAACGTGTTGCGGCTGTGGTTCTCGGGGACGATGAGGAGGTTGCGCGCCTCGGGGCAGATCTTCTCGATCGCGGCCATGGCGGCCTGCACGGCCAGCGGAAGCATCTCGGCCGTGAGGTTGTTCCAGCCTCCGGGAAAGAGGTTGGTGTCCACGGGCGCGAGCTTGAAACCGGCATTGCGGATGTCCACCGAGGTGTAGAAAGGCGGGGTGTGCTCCATCCACTCGAGCCGGAACCAGCGCTCGATCGCGGGCATGGCGTCGAGGATGCGCTGTTCTAGCTCGTTGATCGGCCCCGTGAGGGCGGTGATGAGATGCGGAACCATGGGTACCCTCGGAAATCAGGGAAGACGGCATTGCGCCGAAAGTGGAGTCGATTGTAGGGATTTGGGGGCGCGGGCCGGGTTCGCAAGTTTTTTCCGCCGCGAAGTGCCGCAGGATCAGCGCCGCCAGAAAGCGGGCGTGAGCAACGCCATGAAGCTGAGGATCTCCAGCCGGCCGAGCAGCATGGCAAGCGTGCAGATCCAGAGTTGGAAGTCAGTGAGGACGGCGTAATTGGCCGCGGGACCGATGAGGCCCAGGCCCGGGCCGGTGCAGTGGACACTGGCGATCACGGCGCTGAAGGCGGTGACGACGTCCAGGTCGGTGAGCAGCAGGACCATGCTGAGCACTGTAATGGTGGCGCCATAGACCAGCATGTAGGCCAGCACGGCGAAGATCATCCGGTTCTCGACCACGGCGGAACCCAGGCGCACCGGCTGCACCGCGCGCGGATGCACGAGCCGCGTCATCTCGCGGCGCGCCTGCTGCAGCAGGATGAGCACACGGACCATCTTGATGCCCCCGCCCGTGGAGCCGGCGCTGGTCGCCACGCCGGACAGCATGAGCAGGAAGACCGGGGCAAACACCGGCCACCCGAGGTAGTCCGTGGTGGCGAAACCGGTCGTGGTGGCGACGGACACGGTGTGGAACATCCCGTGCCGCAGCGCGTCCAGGGGCCCGTAGATGCCTTTGAACCAGAGCAGCAGCGCCACGAACAGGCCGCTGCCGAGCAGGGTGCATACAGTGGCACGCAGTTCGGGATCGCGCCAGCAGGTACGCCAGTGGCCTTTGCGCAAGGCGACGAAGTACAGCGCGAAGTTGCAGCTGGCCAGCACCATGAAGACGATGGCGATCGCTTCCAGCAGGGGCGAGTGGAAGTGGCCAAAGCTGGCGTCGTAAGGCGACAGCCCTCCGAGGCTCACCGTGGCGAACATGTGCATCAGCGCATCCGGGACCGCCATGCCGCCAGCCCAGAACGCGAGCGCGCAGGCCAGGGAGAACACGACGTACACGCCCCAGAGGCCCTTGGCCGTCTGGGTCATGCGGGGGGTGAGCTTGGTGTCCTTGACGGGACCCGCAGCTTCGGCCTTGAAGAGCTGGCTGCCGCCCACGCCAAGCAGCGGCAGCACGGCGACGGCCAGGATCAGGATGCCCATGCCGCCGATCCATTGCATGAAGGTGCGCCAGATGTTGACCGACAGGGGCAGCGAGTCGAGCCCGGACAGTACGGTCGCACCGGTGGTGGTGAGTCCGGAGACGGCCTCGAAGTAGGCATGGGTGAAGCCGACGGGGCGGCCGATGGCATGCAGCGCCACCATGAGCGGCAGGGATGCGAACAGCGGCAGCACCAGCCAGACCAGCGACACGAGCATGACGCCGTGGCGGGGCTGCAGTTCCCGCGCATGCCGGCGCAGACCCAGCCAGAGTGCGCAGCCGCACGCGAAGGTGAATCCCAGGCTGCCGGCATAGACCGGCCAGAGGCCTTCTCCGGCCCACACGGACGCTCCCAGGGGAACACCCAGGGCCCAGGAGAACATCGCGAGCAACGCGCCGAACACGCGCAGCACCGGCAGCAGGTCCGGCAGGGCCTCGGAAAGCGCGGAAGGCACGGACATCGCGGTCAGAAAAACGTCGCGCTCACGCGGAAGGCCTTCTCCACCTCGCGAACCAGCCGCTTGTGCGGCAGGAAGAAAACCACATGGTCGCCACTTTCGATGACTGTGTGGCTCTGCGGGATGATGACTTCCGGCTCGCCGGCAGGGACGGACATGCCCTCGCCCGCATCGGCCGTGGCGTGCTCGCCAAGGCCGCGCACGATGAGCCCCATGTGCACATCATGTGGCAGGTGGATTTCGCCGACGCGGCGGCCGACCACGCGCGAACTTTTGCGGTCGCCGCGGGCGACGATCTCCAGCGCTTCGGCCACGCCGCGGCGCAGGCTGTGGACCGCCTGGACATCGCCGCGGCGCACATAGGCGAGCAGTTCGCCCAGCATGGCCTGTGCCGGCGAGAGCGCGATGTCGATCTGCGTGCCGTGCATCAGGTCGGCGTAGGAGCGGCGGTTGATGAGCGCCAGTACCCGACTCGCGCCCATGCGCTTGGCGAGCAGGCAGGCCATGATGTTGTCCTCGTCGTCGTCGGTGAGGGCGAGGAACAGGTCCACCTCTTCGATGCATTCGTCGCCGAGCAGGTCTTCGTCGGTGGCATCCCCGTGCAGCACGAGCACCTCCGCGGGCAGCACCGAAGCCAGTTCCGTGCAGCGATCGGCATTCGACTCCAGGATCTTGACGTGGAAGCCGCCCTGCTCCGCCAACTGGCGCGCGAGCCGCAGCCCCACCCGGCCGCCGCCCGCAATCATGATGCGGCGCACCGGCCGCGGCGGCACACCGCCGCGCTGGTGCAGCGCCGCGAGCACCCGAGGGACCTGCTCACGGGCGGCGAGTACGAAGACTTCATCACCGGCCTCGATGCGAGTGGTGCCGTCGCAGGCCACGAAACGGTCGGGCTCTTCCGGAAAGCGGCGGTAGATCGCGACCACGCGCATGGCGACATCGGGAGCACTGGCGCGCATGTCGGCGATGCGCATGCCCACGACCGGTGCGCCGGCCCGGGCCCGGACAGAGGCCAGGCAGGCACGGCCGCCCGCGAACTCCCGCACCTGCAGGGCCTCGGGATACTGGACGAGCTTGCCGATGTAACGCGTGAGGGACTCTTCCGGGCAGATGATGCGGTCCACCGCCAAGCCCTCCTTGCCGAGCAGCGCGCGACCCCGCTCGTCGCCGGTGCCGAAGCCCGAGGAGCGCACGCGCGCGATGCGCGTGGGCACGTTGAAGAGCAGTTGGGCGATCTTGCAGCAGACCAGGTTGGTTTCATCGAGCGCGGCGCAGGCGATGAGCAGGTCGGTATCCGCGGCTCCGGCCTCGGCCAGCACTTCAGGATCGATGCCGCTGCCGACGACACCGCGCAGGTCGAAACGCGACTCCAGGTCGCGCAGGCGCCGGGCGTCGGTGTCGATGACGGTGATGTCGTTCTTCTCGGACACCAGGCTGTCGGCCACGCTCTCGCCCACGCGGCCCGCGCCCAGGATGATGATCTTCATTTGGCGAGAACGGAGGAAGGAGGGAGTGCGCCGGCAGCGGTCCGCTCATGCGCGGATGTCGCCCTCGCCGAGCACCACCCACTTGAGCGAGGTGAGTCCCTCGATGCCCACCGGGCCGCGCGCATGGAATTTGTCGGTGCTGATGCCGATCTCGGCGCCCAGGCCGTACTCGAAGCCGTCGGCGAAACGGGTGCTGGCATTCACCATCACGCTGGCCGAGTCCACTTCGCGCAGGAAGCGCTGGGCATGCATGTGGTCCCGCGTAAGGATGGCGTCGGTGTGGTGGCTGCCGTAGCGGTTGATGTGGCCGATCGCCTCGTCCAGGCCGTCCACCACCTTGATGCTGATGATGGGTGCGAGGTACTCCTCGGACCAGTCCTGCTCGGTGGCAGGCACGAGCGCGGCGCCCGGCACGGCGGCCAGCAGGGCCAGGGCATCCGGGCAGCCGCGCATTTCCACGCCCTTGGCCGCATAGACGGCGCCGATCCGCGGGAGGAATTCAGGCGCCACGCCACGCGCGACGAGCAGCCCTTCGCTGGCATTGCAGGGACTGTACTTCTGCGTCTTGGCGTTGTCGGCCACCTTCACGGCCATGGCGACATCGCAGGGGTCGTCCACGTAGGTGTGGCAGTTGCCGTCCAGGTGCTTGATGACGGGCACCTTGGCATCGCGGCTGATGCGCTCGATCAGGCCCTTGCCGCCGCGGGGGATGATGACGTCCACGTATTGCGGCATGGCGATGAGGTGCCCCACGGCTTCGCGGTCGGTGGTCTGCACGAGCTGCACGGCATCGCCGGGCAGGCCGGCCTCCTCGAGCGCCTCCTGCACAAGGCGCGCGAGGGCCCGATTGGAATCGATGGCCTCGGAACCGCCCCGCAGAATGCAGGCGTTGCCGCTCTTGATGCTCAGCGAGGCGGCCTCGATGGTCACGTTGGGGCGGCTTTCGTAGATCATGCCGAAGACGCCGATCGGCACGCGCATCTGGCCCACGCGGATGCCGCTGGGCTGCTGGCGCATGCCGGATATCTCGCCGATCACGTCGCCCATGGCTGCGAGCTGTTCGCAGCCCAGGGCGCAGGTCTCCAGGACCTTGGGAGTGAGCTTGAGCCGGTCCACCATGGGCTCGGCGAGGCCGGCAGTCCGGGCGCGTTCGAGATCGCGGGCGTTGTCCGCCTGCAGGGCGATGGTGTTGTCGCGCAGGCGGCGGGCCAGCGCCAGCAGTGCCCGGTTCTTGACGGCCGATGGCGCCCGGGCCATCAGCGCGGAGGCGGCCTTGGCCTGGGATCCGAGGGCGTGGAGAGTTTCGGCGATGTGCTGCGCGTTCATGGGCGTGATTTTGACGCATCGCTGCGCAGCCTGCCCGGCGCGGGTTTCCCCGCCGGGCAGCATGTTCCGGTTTTGCTACCCTCGCCGGCCATGACGACCACCCCGACCACTCCGTTGCCAGCCGCCCAGCTCACCGCCCTCGCCACGGCCGTGGAGGACCTTCGCGCCGCGCGCATGGCGCCTCACGCCTTCAGCGAGGTGGCACGCGCACAGACAGTGCTGCTGGAGGCACTGCCTCCGCGCTACGCCCAGGTGCTGGCGGATCTGCTGGACCGGCTCGAATCCTCGGCACTGTTCTCGGAGGAAAGCTGCTCGTTCAGCCAGGGCGGCCTGATCGACAGCCTGGAGACCTGGGTGGACAAGGCACGGGGCCAGGTCAACGCCCAGTAGCGCCGCAGGCGACTCAGGGGGTATTCACCGAACAGCCTTGCACAGCTGCAGCGCGAGGCGGTGCAGTGCCTGCCAGCCATCCGCGGGCCAGTCGGGCACCTTGAGGCCCTTGACAATGCCGTCCACGATGTGGGCAGACTGCAGCAGGCGCGACGCGGCGGCATCGGAAAAACGGGGCACGATGCGCTCGAAAAGCCGCTCTTTAGTCCCCCAGACGCGGTTCTCGCGCAGGGCCATGGGCAGCGGCTTGCCGGCATTCACCGCATCCTTCACGCGTTTCAGGGAGCGGATGTCCTCGGCGAGGGTCCAGTGGACCAGTACCTCGGCCTCGCCTTCGGCCTGCAGGCCGTCGAGCATGCGCTGCATGCGCGCCACCTGGCCGGACAGCACGGCCTCGGAGAGCTTGAACACGTCGTAGCGTGCCACGTTGAGCACGGCGGCCTCGACCTGGCTCCAGGAGAGTTCGCCGGGCGGGTGCAGCAAAGCGAGCTTCTGGATCTCCTGGTGGGCGGCCAGCAGGTTGCCCTCCACCCGGTCGGCGAAGAACTGCAGCGTACGCTGGCCCTCCTCCCCCGGGGCCACGCGCTGGCCCTGCACCGCCAGGCGCTGCGCGATCCACTGCGGCAGGACGCCGCGCTCCACCGGGTCGATCTGCACGCTCACGCCCTCGCGGTCCAGGGCCGAGAACCAGGCGCCGGTGCGCGTGGCCTTGTCCAGCCGCGGCAGCATGACGAGCGTCAGGGTGCCCTCGTTGCCTGCTGCGGCCGCGGCGATCTGCTGCAGGGCCGCTCCGCCATCCTTCCCCGGCTTGCCAGAGGGAATGCGGATTTCCACGACCTGCTTGTCCGCGAAAAGCGATAGCGAACCGCCCGCCGCAAGCACAGCGCTCCAATCGAAGTGCGCACCCGCCACGGTGTGGCTGCTGCGTTCGGTATAGCCCTGCTCGCGCGCGGAGGCACGGATGGCATCTGCCGCTTCCTGCTGCAGCAGCGGCTCATCGCCGTGGATCACGTAGAGCGGCCGCACCCCTTTCTGGAGGTGTGCGGCAAGCTGGTTCAGCGCGATCTGCATGGCGACGCACCGGCCCCGGGGAGTGGCCAGTCCACCCTCATTGCGGACGCGCCGCGGCAAGGCGCCGCAGCAGCTGCTGCACGAGGTCGGTCTGCATGTTGCGGTAGAGCAGCGCCTCTTCGGCCTCCTTGGCCAGGGCGATGCTTTCGTTGTAGCTCACGTCGCGCTGCTGCAGGAGTTCCGTCGGCGGGATCAACTCCGTGCCCTGCTGGTTGCGCAGCCGGAAGCGGATGCGCAGGCGCAGTTGCAGTTCGCGCACCTGGCCGGACGCGCTGTAGCCGACCACCACGCGCTCGCGCTGCTCGGACAGCAGTTCGAACACTGCGTCGGCCTTGGGCAGGTCGGCGGGATCGCGCAGCACCGTGAGGTCGCCACCCGAGCCCTTGAGGGTGCGCTCGAGCTCACGGCCCAGGGCCGAACCCGCCCCTGCCTGGATATAGAGGGTGCGGAACTGGAACTCCGGCGCGCGGCGCAGATGGAAGCCGCAGGCAGTGAGGCCGGCGGCCAGCGGTGCTGCCGCCAGCAAGGTCAGGAACGAGCGTTTGCGCTGCAGCATGGTGCGGACTCTCGGGTGCAATGGGTTCAAAACGGGCGGCGAAACGGTCAGACGACCACGTTCACCAGCCGGCCCGGCACGACCACGACCTTCTTGGGTGCGGCGCCGGCAGCGTGCTTGTGGAAGTCCTCGCTTGCGAGGGCAATGCGCTCGATCTCCGCCTTGTCGGCGCCGGCCGGCACGCGGATCGCGCCGCGGAGCTTGCCGTTGATCTGCAGCACCAGTTCGATCTCGTCCTGCACCAGTGCTCCGGCATCCACCTGGGGCCAGGGTGCGTCCAGCAGATCGCCCAGGGTGTTCGCGTAGCCCAGCGAACTCCAGAGGCCGTGGGCGATATGGGGCGTGGCGGGATAGAGCACGCGCAGCAGGATGCCGAAGCCCTCGATCAGCGCGACCAGGCCACCGGGCGCGTCCGTGGACTTGAAGTCCTCCAGCGCGTTGAGCATCTTCATCGCACCGGAGACCACGGTGTTGTACTGCATGCGCTGGTAGTCGTAGTCCACCTGCTTGAGCACGGTATGGATCTCCAGGCGCAGCGCCTTGGCCTCCTTGCCGAACTGCACGTCCTTCAGGCTCTCGGCGCCCTGGATGGCGGCCTCGGCGGCCTCGGCATCGATGCCCGTGAGCTTCACGCCGAAATTCCACACGCGGCGCAGGAAGCGGTAGCTACCCTCGACGGCGGCGTCGTTCCACTCCAGCGTGGCCTCGGGCGGCGCGGTGAACATGGTGTAGAGGCGCGCCGTATCGGCACCGTACTTCTCGATCAGTTCCTGCGGATCGACGCCGTTGTTCTTGGACTTGGACATGGTGCCCACGCCCTCGTAGTCGATCGGCGTGCCGGCCGGCAGGTCGCCCACCGCGTTCTTCAGGCGGGCGCCTGTGATCTTGCCGGCCTCGTCCAGGACATGCTCCACATCGTGCGGCCAGAAGTATTCCTTGCCGCCTTTCTCGGTGCGGCGCGAATAGATGTGGTTGAGCACCATGCCCTGCGTGAGCAGCTTCGTGAAGGGTTCGTCCACCTTCACCAGGCCCAGGTCGCGCATGACCTTGGTCCAGAAGCGCGCATAGAGCAGGTGCAGGATCGCGTGTTCGATGCCGCCGATGTACTGGTCCATGGGCATCCAGTAGTCGGCGCCGCCGGCCACCATGGCGTCGGCGTTCTTCGGGTCGCAGTAGCGCATGAAGTACCACGACGAATCCACGAACGTGTCCATGGTGTCGGTCTCGCGCCGCGCGGCCTTGCCGCAGATGGGGCATTTGACGCCGGCATGGAAGCCCTCGTGCTTGTGCAGCGGGTTGCCGGAGCCGTCCGGAATGCAGTCCTGCGGCAGAACCACGGGCAGGTCCTTCTCGGGCACCGGCACCGCACCATGCTCGTCGCAATGGATGATCGGGATCGGCGTGCCCCAGTAGCGCTGGCGGGAAACGCCCCAGTCGCGCAGGCGCCAGGTGGTCTTCTTCTCGCCCAGGCCCTTTTCCTGCAGCGCATGCGCCACGGCGGAGACAGCCTCGGGATACGACAGGCCGCTGAAACTATCGGAGTTGATGGTGACGCCGTTCTGCTTGTCGCCGTACCAGTCCTGCCAGCGGTGGTAGTCGAAGGTCTCGCCATCGACGAGCACAACCTGCTTGATCTCGATGCCGTACTTGAGCGCGAAGGCGAAGTCGCGCTCGTCGTGCGCGGGAACGCCCATGACGGCGCCGTCGCCGTAGCCCATGAGCACGTAGTTGCCCACCCAGACCTCGACCGGCTCTTGGGTGAGCGGGTGCGTGACGGTCAGGCCCGTGCGCACGCCCTTCTTCTCCTGCGTGGCCAGCTCGGCCTCGGTGGTGCCGCCGGTCTTGCATTCCTCGATGAAGGCGGCGACCTCGGGGTTGGAACGCGCGGCATGGGCAGCCAGCGGATGCTCGGGCGCCACGGCGCAGAAAGTGACGCCCATGATGGTGTCGGCACGCGTGGTGAACACGTACATGCGGCCTCCGCCGATGGGCTGGCCGTCTTCCCCGCGAATGTCATGCGTGAAGGCGAAGCGCACACCCTCGCTCTTGCCGATCCAGTTCTCCTGCATCAGCCGCACCTTGTCGGGCCAGCCGGTGAGCGTGGCATTCGGGTTGCCCACCTGCACGTGGTCGAGCAGTTCCTGCGCGTAGTCGGTGATCTTCAGGTAGTAGCCGGGGATCTCGCGCTTTTCCACGGGCGCGCCGGTGCGCCAGCCCCGGCCGTCGATGACCTGCTCGTTGGCGAGCACGGTCTGGTCCACCGGATCCCAGTTCACGACCTGGGTCTTGCGGTAGGCGATGCCCTTCTCCAGCATCTTGAGGAACAGCCACTGGTTCCACTGGTAGTAATCCGGGTCGCAGGTGGCGACTTCGCGCGACCAGTCGATGGCCAGCCCCATCGCCTGCATCTGCTTCTTCATGTAGGCGATGTTGTCGTAGGTCCACTGCGCCGGCGGCACGCCGTTCTTGAGCGCCGCGTTCTCGGCCGGCAGGCCGAAGGCGTCCCAGCCCATGGGCATCAGCACATTGTGGCCGTTCATGCGCAGGTAGCGCGTGAGCATGTCGTTGATCGTGTAGTTGCGCACGTGCCCCATGTGCAGCTTGCCGCTGGGATAGGGCAGCATGGAGCAGGCATAGAACTTCTTCTTGCCGGCGTCTTCGGTCACGCGGTAGGCATCGCGGGCAGTCCAGTGGCTGTGCGCGGCGCGCTCGACCTCGGCGGGGGTGTATTTGTCTTGCATGGAAAAAAGGGGACCGGGCCGCACTGGCGGTCGCCGGCGTTTTCGCAGGAGGAGGGGTTCGCCGGATTTTAGGCGGGATGCGGACACCCTCGTCCGGGCGCCGCGGCCGGAGGACCGCGGGCGGCTTCAGATGGTCTCGCTCTGCTTGAATACCAGCCGGCCGATGGGGATGCAGTCCGGCTCGGCCCAGGCCTTGCGCGGATAGCGGGCCTGGTCGGGATTGTCGCAAGAGAGCCACCAGCGCCCGCCATCGCGCTGGACGCGCCGCAGCAGCACTTCGCCGAAGCCGTTGATGGCGAAGACCTGCCCGTCGCGCAGCGCGGTGTCCGAGGTATTCACGACCACGATGTCGCCTGCCTGGATGGAAGGCTCCATGCCGCAGCCGCGCACGCGGATGGCCAGCAGGCACTGGGGCGTGTAGCCGCGACGCTCCAGCCAGTGGCGGTGGAAGGTGATGGGGGCGTCTTCATCGGTCTCGTCGGGCCAGATCGCGTATTCCGCGATGCCGGGCCGCAAATGCAGGGAGACCGGGAAGAGCTCGTACATCTCAGGTCCTGCGTCGAAGTCGTATGCGACGGAGGTTTCCCGGATGCCGGCCGGCGCCGGCGGCTGCGAGAACCAGGCGTGCATGCCACGCAGGGACTCGATGTGGCGCACCGTCTTGTCCGACACGGCACGGTTGCCGCAGAGCATCTGGCGCACGAATGCACCGCCGCGGTAACCCAGCAGGCGACCGAAAGCAGCCACGTTGCCCTCCGACAGACGGCGCACGGCATCGGCGAGCCGTGCCCGCCGCTGCTCCTGAATCCGACGCTCGTCCATCAAACCAAGTTAGCATGCCGGATTGAACCATTTGCTATGATGATTTCATACCAATTGCTGACAATAGTAGCCGATACACGTACGACGGCACGACTCTCGTGGGAGGCGAGCGCAGCATGGAAGACATCGCAAAAATGGAATCCGCTGCTGTGCCGGCGGCACGGCCCCCCGGGAGCGAGGCCCGGCCCCCGCCATGCCCTGATGCGCCCTGGCCGGCGCTGCTGTGCGGCATGGGCCACGGAGGCTGCGCGGTCTTCGCCCTGGATGCCCGGGGCCGGTTCACCTGCGCCAGCGAGGGAACAGGCCAGTTGCTGGGGCGGCCGGCCGCATCCCTGCCCGGGCAACGCATGGCAGACCTCCTGGCGCGCCCACCTTCCGATCTCCATCTGCACCAGTTGCTTCTCGGGGGCACCCTGCCGGCGGCGGCCTCCGGTTACCGCTGCGAAACACTGCTGCACCCCGCGGACGGCACGCCGCTCTGGGTCCAGGCGCTGCTTCTGCCGGCGGCCGGACTGCTCACCGGCATGCTGACCGACATCACGGCCACGAAGGTGCGCGAACGGCTGCAGCACCGGGTGCTCGACGCGATGGTGCACGACCTGCCCCTGTCCGAAATCGCTGCCGGCCTGTGCGAGGACATCGAAGCCATGCTGCCGGGCATCGCCGTGTCGGTGCTGGAACTGGACGGCGAGCACCGGCTGAGATGCCTCGCGGCCCCCCAGCTGGAAGATGTCCTGGCCGTGCACATCGACGGCCAGCCCGCCGGGCAGGACGGGGACGCCCGCGGCGCGGCCGCCTGGCGCTCGGCCTCTGCCGCCTGCACGGACATCGCGGCGGACCCGCGCTGGGCCCCATGGCGGGAGCCGCTGGTGGCACGGGGCTTCACGGCCTGCTGGTCCGCACCGATCCTGGGTCGCGACGGCCGGCTGCTGGGCTCCTTCACGCTGCACGGCCGGAGTGCACTGGGCTGCGACGGCCTGCCCCTGCACGCTCTGGAGGCGGGAGCGCGGATGTGCGCACTGCTGCTGGAGCGGGAGCACACCCAGCAAAGCTTCCGCCGGCTGGCCTACCAGGATGCCGTCACCGGGCTGCCCAACCGGGCGTTCCTGCTGGAGGCCACGGAGCGCCTGATCCGCGAGGCGCGCCGGGAAGGCCATTCCCTGGCGATCGCCTTCATCGACCTGGACCGGTTCAAGCAGGTGAACGACCAGTTGGGCCACCGGGCCGGCGACGACCTGCTGCGCGAAGTGGCCCAGCGGTTGCAGGGTGCCTCGCGACGGGCCGACATCGTGGCCCGCATCGGGGGCGACGAATTCGCCGCGGTACTGCCCCTTTGCGGCAGCCGCGAGGCAGCCGCGGCCGCGCGCAGGCTGCTGGCGGCCGCAGTGCGTCCCGTGCTGCTCCATGGCAGGTGCTGGAGCCTGGGCGCCAGCATCGGCATCGCCCAGTACCCCCGTGACGGTACGAATGCCGCCACGCTGCTGCACCACGCGGACCTGGCCATGTATGCCGCCAAGCGGGCAGGCGGCCAGCGCCTGAGCGTCTTCCGGGGCAAGGCGCCGGACGCACTGATGGTGCGCGAGGCCCTGGACGGGTGAGCAGCGGCGGCTGGAGAGAAGCGCCCCGGCAGGCGGCTTCAGGGGCGCGCAGCGGCGGGCGGGGCGGCCCCAGGCTCGGCCACGAATCCGATGCGGTGCAGGCCCGCGGCGTGGACAGCGCCCATCACCTCGACCACCCGGCCATACGGCACGCCGGCATCGGCACGCAACTGCACCTCGGCTTGCGGATGCGCCTGCGCCACGCCGTGCAGCCGCTCGGCCAGGGCAGCGCCATCCACGCGCACGCCGCCGACGAAGACCTGGCCAGCGGCATCGATCGCGACTTCGACCGAATCGCCGGCAGCGCCCTGCGTGGCGCCCTCCGCCCGCGGCAGGTCGAGGCGGATGGCACTGGCCAGCAGCGGCGCGGCCAGGATGAAGATGACCACGAGCACCAGCATGACATCCACCAGGGGCGTCATGTTGATGTCGCTCATCGGCTTGGGGGCGGATGTGCGTTCGAGTCGGCCGAATGCCATGGTTCGGGGCGGGCTGGAGGCGGCGGATCAGCCGCCGCGGGACGGGGCTTCGTCCAGAAGCAGTTCGCGCAGGTCGAGGGCGAAGCCTTCGAGATCGGCTTCCACACGGCCGATCCAGCGCCCGAACAGGTTGTAGGCCAGCACGGCGGGAATGGCCACGGCCAGGCCCGCCGCCGTCATGACCAGCGCCTCGCCGACCGGACCGGCGACGCGATCGATCGATACCGCTCCGCCCCCGGCCAGCGCCGCGAGCGCATGGTAGATGCCCCAGACCGTGCCGAGCAGGCCGACGAAAGGCGCCGTGGATCCCACGGTGGCCAGCAGCACCTGCCCGAACTGCAGGCGAGCCAGGACGCGGTGCAATGCATCACGCAGGACGCGCGTGAGCTGCTGGGAGCGCTGGCCACTCGCGGCCAGCGAGCCGGCCTGGGCGTTGTTGGCGATGCCGGCGGCGGCGTCCACCAGGGGCCGTACCAGGCCGTCCGGATCGACGGGCACCAGACGCTCGCGCGCCGACTCCAGCGTGGGCGAACGCCAGAACTCGGCGGTGCACCGCCCCACACTGGCCACGGCGCGCCGCAGCAGGCGGGCCTTCCAGAGGATGACCACCCAGCTCGCGATGGACATGGCCAGCAGCAGCAGTGCCGAGATGCGGGTGACCATGTCCCCCTGATGCCACCAGTGCCACGCGTTCATGGATACGCCACCCGAGGAGCCGATACCGGGCCGGTGCCGGGAAAGAAACGCTCAGCCGTGCAGGCCGAGCACGTCGAACATGTCGAACAGGCCCGTGCGGTGCGCCGCCAGGAAGCGGGCCGCGCGCAGGCTGCCCTGGGCATACCCGGAACGGCTGGAGGACTTGTGGGAGATTTCGATGCGCTCGCCCGTGCCCGCGAACAGCACCGTATGGTCGCCCACGATGTCGCCGCCGCGCACCGCGGCGAAGCCGATGGTGGACGGATCGCGCTCGCCGGTCAAGCCTTCGCGGCCGTACACGGCGCAGTCCTTGAGCTCGCGGCCCAGCGCCTGGGCGATGACCTCGCCCATCTTGAGCGCCGTGCCGGAGGGGGCATCCACCTTGTGGCGGTGGTGCGCCTCGATGATCTCGATGTCGTAGCCCGTGGACAGCGCCCGGGCCGCCATCTCCAGGAGCTTGAAGGTGACGTTCACGCCCACGCTCATGTTGGGCGCCATGACGATGGCGGTGCGGTGCGCGAAGGCTTCGATCTCTGCCTTCTGGGCGTCGGTGAAGCCGGTGGTTCCGATCACGGCCTTGACGCCATGCTCCGCGCATGCCGCCAGATGGGCCAGCGTGCCTTCCGGCCGGGTGAAATCGATCAGCACGTCGCAGCCGGCCAGGCCGTCGTGCAGGTCGGCCGTGATGGCCACGCCGCTGGCATGGCCCAGGAAGGCCGCGGCATCGGTTCCCAGGGACGGGCTGCCCGGCACGTCCAGAGCGCCCGCGAGGACCAGTTCGTTGCCGCTGCCGCGCAGCGCCTCGATCAGCATGCGGCCCATGCGGCCGGACGCGCCCGCGATAGCGACGCGGATCGGCGCCGGAGCGCCGGAGGAAGACGGGGTCGAAGCAGCGGATACGGTCATTGCGCGCGAGGAAAAGATTCGAAGGGGCGGATTCCGCCGGCTGCTCAGCGGGTGGTGGATTCGAGCGGGGGGTAGCTCGACGGCGGAGGCGGCACCGCGGAGTCGGCCGGCTCCGGCAGCGTGGCGGTGGCGGCCTTGGGGTACTTGGCAAGCTGCTCGGGCGTGGCCTCGAGCGGCGGCACCTTGGGCTTGGCCTTGCGCGACGTGCCGAGCGTGGCGACGAATTCGGCCTCGGTGGGCATCTCGTCGCCCTCGACGCGCTCGAAGGCGTCGTTCTTGAAGAACACCGTCAGCTTGCGGGACTGGGCCTCGACCCCGGGCCGCTTGAGGGTGAAGACGTAGTCCCAGCGGTCTGCGTGGAACAGGCTGGTCACCAGAGGCGTGCCCAGGATCTCCTTCACCTGCTGGCGCGACATGCCGGGCTGCAGCGCCTCGACCTGCTCGCGGGAGACGAAATTGCCCTGCACCACCTCGACCTTGTAGGGCGTGACCATGCTTGCGATGCGGTTGCTGGCGCTGTCAAAGCTGCCGCAGGCCGAAAGGCCCGTGCCGAGCAACAGGATCAGGCCCATGCGGGCGCTGCGATGGGCGTGGACGGACATGGAAATAGGCATAGACGATATGATCGGGCCATTGTAGCGGCTGGTCTTCCAGGCCTTGGCGCGCGCCCCTGGCACACCGAAGGACCCTGTCATGACGAACATCGACGAACTCAAGAGCACCGGGCTCAAGGCCACCCTGCCCCGCCTGAAGATCCTCGAGATCTTCCAGAAGGGCGCCCAGCGCCACATGACGGCTGAAGACGTGTTCCGCGTGCTGCTCGACGAGCGCTCCGACATCGGCCTGGCCACCGTCTATCGCGTGCTCACCCAGTTCGAGCAGGCGGGCATCCTGATCCGCAGCAACTTCGAGAGCGGCAAGGCGGTGTACGAGCTGAACGAAGGCCAGCACCACGACCACTTCATCTGCATGGTCTGCGGCAAGGTCGAGGAATTCTTCGATCCCGAGATCGAGAAGCGCCAGCAGCTCGTGGCCAAGGCCAAGGGCTGGGTGGTGCAGGACCACTCCATGGCGCTCTACGGCCAGTGCGCCACCTGCGCGGCCAAGGCCTCCTCCGGCAACGGCCGCTGACCGATTCAGCCGCCTCCCGCCGCTCGCGCCGGGACAGGCAGTGCCTCAGGAGCCATCCCGCTGCTCCATGGCGCGGCGGTGGCGTTCGACGAATTCCTGGTAGGTATCGATGCCGCGCAGGTTGAGGATGGTGTTGCGCACCGCTGCTTCCACGAGCACGGCGATGTTGCGCCCCGCCACGACCTGGATCACCACCTTGAGCACGGGCACGCCCAGCACGTCCTGCGTCAGCGGCTCATAGGGCAGGCGTTCGTATTCGCGCTCCAGCGTTTCCTTGCGCACGAGGTGCACGATCAGGCGCAGCCGCATCTTCCGGCGCACCGCCGTCTCGCCGAAGATGGCCCGGATGTCCAGCAGGCCGATGCCACGCACTTCCAGCAGGTTCTGCAGCAGGTCGGGGCACTTGCCCTCGATGGTGGTCTGGTTGATGCGGAAGAAGTCCACCGCGTCGTCCGCGACCAGCCCGTTGCCGCGCGAGATGAGTTCCAGCCCGAGCTCGCTCTTGCCCAGCCCCGACTCGCCCGTGATGAGCACGCCCAGCCCCAGGATGTCCATGAACACGCCGTGCATGGTGATCCGGTCGGCGAAGTGCTTGGACAGGTAGGCGCGCAGCACGTCGATGACGAAGGCCGACGATTCGTGCGTGGCGAACATCGGGATCTGCGCGCGCTCACACATGGACAGCAGCGCGTCGGGTGCCATCTGGCTGTCGGCCAGCACGAGCACCGGTGGCTCCAGCGTCACGATGCGCGCGATGCGGCGCTTGCAGTCTTCGGGCGTGGCGTTGACGAGGTAGGCGATCTCGCGCTCGCCCAGGATCTGCACCCGGTAGGGGTGGATGTAGTTCAGGTAGCCGACCAGATCCGCACCCGAGCGGGCGGACCGCACGGCGACTTCGTCGAACCGGCGCTCGGAAGCCCCGAGGCCGGCCACCCATTCCCACTTCAATGCGGAGCGGAAGGCCTCGAAGAGGACGTCGGCGCTGACGACGTTGGGTTTCACGTGTTGCGGACCGTTGCAGCGAGGAAGGGACGAATCACGCGGTGGCCTGAGCGGATTGCCAGCCGGCGATGAGCCCGTGAAGCTCGGCCGCATCGGTGGACGCCTTGATGCGCTCGCGCAGCGGCCCGTCGCTCAGCAGCTCCGCGATTTCCGAAAGGATTTCCAGGTGCTTCTGCGTGGCGGCCTCCGGCACGAGCAGGAAGATGAGCAGGCCCACGGGCTGCTCGTCGGGGGCGTCGAAGCCGATGGGATGCGCCAGTTGGAAAACGGCCGCCATGGGCGCCTTCAGGCCCTTGATGCGTCCGTGGGGAATCGCGACGCCATGGCCCAGACCGGTCGAGCCCAGGCGTTCCCGGGCGAAAAGGCTGTCGGTGATGAGCGCGCGAGAGAGGCCATGCTGGCTCTCGAACAACAGCCCCGCCTCCTCAAAAGCACGCTTTTTGCTGGTGGCATCGACGCTCACGAGCACTTGAGCGGCCGGCAATATGGAAGCTAGACGGTTCATGGTGGAGGGTTGCGATTATGCACCCCCTAGCATAAACCCTGAGCCCCCGGAAAGGGGCATGAAAAAGCCGCCTTTCTGGCGGCTTTGCGGGCGATGCCGGGGTGGAAGCCGGTTAATCCCGCTGAATGGAATCCTTGACGCTCACTTGGGGTTCACGGTTACGCCGGCTGTGCCCGCTTGATGGCGCAATGGTGATCCTGCAGGCGATCCTTGTGGCGCACGACCTGCCGGTCGAGCTTGTCCACGAGTTCATCGACCGCAGCGTAGAGGTCGGAATGCGAACTCTCGGCGAACAGGTCGTTGCCCTTGACATGCACATTGCATTCAGCGCGCTGGCGCTTCTCCTTCTCCTTCTGCTTTTCGACGGTGAGAAGCACCTTCACGTCAACCACCTGGTCGAAGTGCCGGCTGATCCGGTCCAGCTTGCCCGTCACATAGCTGCGCAGAGCGGGGGTGACCTCGAGGTGGTGGCCGCTGATCGTCAGATTCATAAACAAGTCTCCTTGGCACGTTGAAGTAAACGCCGTCGCCTCGGCGACCGAGGTGGCGGCTCGACGGAAGGGAGCTCATGCATGCGCTGTCGAATCCACTATGCGCGCCACTGCCGGGAAATGCAATCCTGACCGCGGCACGGCCGGGGATACTGCTGTTACAGGTGACCGGGCTGCGGGACGGACGCACAATGCACAGGCTGTACGGCAGGGCGCGCCCTAGAATCCGGGCAGTCCCGGCGCGCTTCTCGGCACGGGGCCGGATTACCGCTTGCAACCCTTTTCACACCATGACCCTGCCCAGCCCTTCCGCCCTGCACACCTCGTCCCTGGCCTCGCTGCCGCTGCTCGCACGCGGCAAGGTTCGCGACAACTACGCCGTGGGCGACGACCGCATCCTCATGGTGGCAAGTGATCGCATCTCGGCCTTCGACGTCATCATGGGCGAGCCGATTCCGGGCAAGGGCGAGCTGCTGACGAAGATGGCGCTGTTCTGGTTCGACAAGCTCGGCCACCTCTGCCCCAACCACCTGACGGGCGACGCGCCGGAAAGCGTGGTGTCGCCCGAAGAGGCCGCACAGGTGCGTGGCCGCTCCATGCTCGTGCAGCGGCTGCGCCCGATTCCCGTGGAGGCCGTGGTGCGCGGCTATCTCGCGGGCAGCGGCTGGAAGGAGTACCAGGCCAGCCGCGCGGTCTGCGGCGTGCAGCTGCCCGAAGGGCTGACGAACGCGTCGCGCCTGCCACAACCCATCTATACGCCGGCAGCCAAGGCCGCCGTGGGCGAGCACGACGAGAACATCACGTTCGAGCGCACCGTAGAGATGGTGGGCATCGACCTGGCCACGAAGATCCGCGACACGAGCATCGCTCTGTACGAGGCCGCGGCCGCGATCGCGCTGGAAAAGGGCATGATCATTGCCGACACCAAGTTCGAGTTCGGCCTGGCTCCCGACGGCACGCTGGTGCTGATGGACGAGGTGCTCACCCCCGACAGCTCGCGCTACTGGCCCGTGGAAGGCTATGAGGCGGCCCTGGCCGCCGGGGAGAATCCGCCCAGCTACGACAAGCAGTTCGTGCGCGACTGGCTGGAGCAGGCCCAGGTGAACGGCGCACCGTGGAACAAGTCCGCGCCTGCCCCGCGCCTGCCCCGGGAGGTGATCGAGAAGACGGCTGCGAAGTACCGCGAGGCCCTGGAGCGCCTGACCGGCGGCCATTGACCGGCCCGACGTCCTGCGACGTCACTTCAGGCGCAGTTCGGGGGCTTCGAAGCGCAGCAGGACCTTTTCCTTGCCCGGCCCGTACTCCCGGGCGAGCACGAGCTGCCGCCCCTCGATGCGGTAATGCTCCGCGGCGCGCAGCGCCTCGAGGTACAGCCCTTCGGCCAGCCCGGTATCGAAGCACAGCCGCAGACCCGAATCGATGGTGCCGATGCGCAAGTCGCCCCCGGACATCTCGAAGGTGGCAATGAAGGGATTGCAGCCGCCGGACCCCGTGATCCGCCCTTCCTGGGGCTGCACGACCAGATGCGCCTGCGGCCGGCCGGCAGGGGCGGGCGGCACACCCATCCCGTCCACTTCCGTGAGCTTCCAGTAGGTTTGCGCGAGCGGCACCGCGGCCTGTCCGGTGGCTGCATTGCGCGGCAGCGGCTGCAGCAAAACGTCCACGTGGCGGTAGGCGGGGTCGCGCTGAAGCGGATTCACCCCTTCGCTCGCCATCCAGGCGATGCCGTTTACCGACACCATGGCGCGGACGACGTACCGCCGGTCGGGCACCACCTGCGCGGAGCGGTAGGGAATGCGCAGCGTCACCGGAAGTCGCTCGAACTCTTCCAGGGTCTGGCGCCCGACGATGACAGGCGGCGCATCCGCATCGGTCACGTCCAGGATGGCCACCTCGAACGCGCCACCCGACGGGATGAAGATGCGCTGCCGGGCATAGGCAAGCCCCGTCACCACGGCATCGGGCGGCGGGGGCAGGATGCCGCAGCCCGTGGCGCATATCGCCAGCACGGCCATCGCGAGCCAGCCCACGCGGCGGGAATGCCGCCACATTCCGGCGCTGCGGTCCTGGAATGCGCGCGCGGTGCGCGCCATGCCCGTCACATCAGCTCAGCACCACGCTGGAGAGGCGGCGCCGGTAGGTGGCCACGACCGGATCCTCCGGGGGGATCTGCCCTTCTGCGACCTTCACGCGGGGAGGCTCGATGATCTCGAGGACAGCGACGTAGGTCTTGCGCGCGGCCTCGTCGTTCCAGGCCTTGTCGCGCATGAGGATTTCCAGCAGTTCGTCCATGGCGTCCGTCCAGCGCTGCCGGGCGATGAGCCACCGGGCGCGTTCGAAGCGCGCGTCGAAGTCACGCTTGTTGGCGCCGATCCTCTGCGCGAACGCGGCTTCCGCGGCGGCGTCGTCCGGGGCGCCTTCGGTGGCGTCGATCGCGTCCATCCACACCTTGATCGCGCCGAGCCGGCGCGAGCCGGGGACCTTGGCGATGACGGGCGCGAAGGCGACCTTGGCGTCGTCCACGCGTCCGAGCTGCAGCAGCAGCTTCACGTAGTCGAAGCGCGCATCGTCGTTCGCGGGGTCGGTGGCGACGGCATGCTGGAGCTTTTCGAGGGCGGTGTCGGTGTCGCCATCCTCCAGCGCCTCCTGGGCGGCCTCTTCCTCGGCCTCGGCCAGCAGTTCATCGGCGCTGGGCACGTGCTTGTCGAGGAAGGCGCGGACCTGTCCCTCGGGCTGCGCGCCCATGAAGCCGTCCACGGGCTGGCCGTTCATCATCAGCACGCAGGTGGGAATGCTGCGGATGCCGAACATGCCGGCGATCTGCTGCTCCTGGTCGGAATCGATCTTCACGAGCTTGAAGCGGCCCGCATACTCGGTTTCCAGCTTCTCGAGGATGGGGCCGAGCGACTTGCAGGGGCCGCACCAGGGGGCCCAGAAGTCCACCAGGACGGGCACTTCCATCGAGGCGGCGATGACCTCGGCTTCGAAATTCTCTACGGTGACGTCGATCATTGTGTGCAGCAGGCGGGGCGCGCCAAAAGTAAAATCCCGGGTTCCACTCAGGCGGGTGCGCGCTACGCGCACCCCCACTCCACATGAAACCCATCCAGATCGGCGTGGTCATGGGCTCCAGCAGCGACTGGGAGACCATGCAACACGCAGTGCAGATTCTCCAGCAATTCGACATCGCCCACGAAGCACGCGTGGTCTCCGCGCACCGGATGCCCGACGACATGTTCGCCTATGCCGAGTCGGCGGCGCAGCGTGGCCTGAAGGCGATCATCGCCGGCGCGGGGGGAGCGGCCCACCTGCCGGGCATGCTGGCGGCCAAGACCACCGTGCCCGTGCTGGGCGTACCGGTGGCCAGCCGGCACCTGCAGGGCGTCGATTCGCTGCACAGCATCGTGCAGATGCCCAAGGGCATTCCGGTGGCCACCTTCGCGATCGGCACGGCCGGCGCCGCCAATGCGGCGCTTTTCGCCGTCGCTCTGCTGGCCAACGAGAACCCGGCCCTGCGCGAGCGGCTGGAGGCGTTCCGCCAGGAGCAGACCGCCGCGGCCCGCGCGATGGCGCTTCCGACCGAAGCGGCATGACAATGCCCGGCTCCACGCAGCATCCCATCCTTCCCGGCGCCACCCTCGGCGTGCTGGGCGGCGGCCAGTTGGGCCGCATGTTCGCGCATGCCGCCCAGGCCATGGGCTACTTCACGGCGGTCCTGGACCCCGACGCCGAAAGCCCTGCCGGCCGCATCAGCCACCACCACATCCGGACGGCCTACGAGGATCCAGACGGTCTGGCGCGCCTGGCCGCCCTGTCGGATGCCGTCACCACGGAGTTCGAGAACGTGCCCGCGCAGGCGCTGCGCATGCTCGGTGCCGAGCGTCCCGTGGCGCCCGCGGCCGACGCCGTGGCGATTGCCCAGGACCGCGCGCGGGAGAAGGCGCATTTCATGCAGTGCGGCGTGCCGTGCGCGCCCTACGCCGTGATCGAGACGCCGGGGCAGCTGGAAGACGTCCCTGCGGCGCTCCTGCCGGGCATCCTCAAGACCGCGCGCCTCGGCTACGACGGCAAGGGCCAGGCCAGGGTGGCCACCCGCGAGGAGCTCGCATCCGCGTGGGAAGCGATGGGCCGCATGCCCTGCGTGCTGGAAAAGCGCCTGTCGCTGGCCTTCGAGTGCTCGGTGATCGTGGCGCGCGGGCATGACGGCGCGTGCGTCCACCTGCCGGTGCAGCGCAACCTGCACCGCGACGGCATCCTGGCGGTGACCGAAGTGCATGCAGGCAACGTGCCGGAGCCGGTCGCGCGGCAGGCCGTCGCGGCGGCCCGGTCCGTCGCGGAGGGGCTGGGCTACACGGGCGTGCTGTGCGTGGAATTCTTCGTCCTCGAAGACGGCTCCCTGGTGGTCAATGAGATCGCGCCGCGGCCCCACAACAGCGGCCACTACAGCCAGAACGCCTGCGATGTGTCGCAATTCGAGCTGCAGGTCCGCGCCATGGCCCGGCTGCCATTGGTGCCGCCGCGCCAGCACAGCGCCGCCGTGATGCTGAACCTGCTGGGCGACCTCTGGTTCGCCCGTGGGGCAGCGGCCAGCACGCCCGAATGGGCCGCCGTGCTGGCACTGCCGGGCACCCACCTGCACCTGTACGGCAAGACCGAGGCCAAGCCGGGCCGCAAGATGGGCCACCTGAACGTCACCGCGCCCACCGCGGAAGCTGCGCGCGCCACGGCGCTGCAGGCAGCCGCGCTGCTGGGCATCGCCGCGTTCTGAGGCCCGCCGACATGATCCTCGACGGCCGGCTCCCCTCCTCCATCGATGCGGCAGCCCGGGCGCTGCGGGCCGGCCAACTGCTGGGCCTGCCCACGGAAACGGTGTACGGGCTGGCAGCGGATGCCGCCAGCGATGCGGCCGTGGCGCAGATTTTCGAAGCCAAGGGCCGCCCGAGCGACCATCCGCTGATCGTGCATGTGGCGGGACCCGAAGGCATACCGCACTTCGCCGCCTCCGTTCCGGCCTTCGCCGAGGCCCTGGTACGGGCCTTCTGGCCCGGGCCCCTGACATTGATCCTTCCGCGCCTGCCGGACAGGGCTGCCGCGGCGGCCGGCGGCCAGGACAGCGTGGGCCTGCGCTGCCCGGCGCACCCGGTGGCGCAGGCCGTGCTCAAGGCCTGCGCATCGGACGACCCGGCCCTGGGCGGCCAGCCGGTGCATGGCGTGGCGGCGCCCAGCGCCAACCGCTTCGGCCGGGTGAGCCCCACCACCGCGCAGCATGTGCAGGGCGAGTTCGGGGACGGCCTGCTGGTCCTCGACGGAGGACCGTGCACGGTGGGCATCGAATCGACCATCATCGACTGCACGCGCGGCGTGCCGGTGCTGCTGCGCCCGGGAGCGATCACCCGCGCCGAGATCGCCGCGGCCTGCGGACTCGCCCCCCTCTCGAAGGAAGAGCTGCCGTCGCACACGCCCCGGGCATCCGGCACGCTGGAAGCGCACTATGCGCCCAGTGCCAAGGTACGGCTCATGGATGCCCAGGCCCTGCGGGCCGGGCTGGAGCTGCTGGGTACCGATGCGCGCCACCTGGCGGTGTACGCGCGCGTGCCTCTTCGTTCGCCATCGTCCGGCGTGGTGCTGCGCCGCATGCCCAAAGACGCCGCAGCCGCGGCCCAGGAACTTTTCGCGGCCCTGCGGGACTTCGATGACGCGGGGGTGAAACTCATCTGGGTGGAAACACCGCCGGAGACACCGGACTGGGAAGGCGTGAGGGACCGCCTGCAGCGGGCTGCCGCCGCCTGAACCGCATTCACCGCGACGCCTCGGCGACACGCCCGGTTGCAAAGCCTTACAGCGCCAGTCGTTACACTCTTGCTCAATTTTTCTGGAGAACAACATATGGCAGCAAATTGGATGCGCCGCTCCTTCCTGATCGCCGCCTGTGCATCGGCGGCGCTCGTGGCGGCCTGCGGTTCCAGCACCACGGAGTCGGCGCTCTCGCCCGATCGCATCATCACCTTCGGCGATGCCTTCACCGACGTCGGCCAGAACGGTGCCCTCTATACCGTGAATGACAGCTCCACCAACAACTGGACGCTGCAGATCGCCAACAACTACGGAGGTACGCTCAGGCCCTCTTCGGCGGGCGGCACGGCCTACGCCCAGGGCAACGCCCGGGTGACGGCCTCCACCGATGCCGCGGGTGGCTCGGCGCCGTCCATCACCCAGCAGATCACCACGTTCCTGGCATCCAATACGCTGGGCGACAGCAACCTCGTGCTCATGAACGGCGGCATCAGCGACCTCATCGCCGGCATGACGGCCGTGAATGCCGGCACGATGACGAATGACCAGTTCCTCACGGCGGCGGCCACCGCCGGCAGCGATCTGGCCGCCCAGGTGCGCCGCCTGTCGAACGCCGGCGCCAAGCACGTCGTGGTGATCGGTACCTACGACCTCGGCAAGAGCCCCTGGGCCGTGGCGCTGGGCCAGCAGAGCCTGCTGAGCACCGCGAGCACGCGGTTCAACCAGTCCCTGCTCGTGAACATCGAGGACCTGGGCAAGACCGTGCTCTACGTGGACCTGGAGTACTACGGCAACCTGTTCACCGGCTCCCCGAGCGGATACAACTTCACCAACACGGACACCCCCGTGTGCACGTCGGTCGCCTCGGGCAACGACATCGGCGTCGGCACGGGCCAGGTGAGCTCCCTGCGCTGCAATGCGTCCACCCTGGTGAGCGGCGCGGACCAGAACCGCTACGTGTTCGCCGACAGCATCTACATGACGCCGTCCGCCCACCGCCAGTTCGGCACCTACGCCTACGACCGCCTGCGCGCCCGCTGGTGATGCGCCTGTCGCACCGGCGCTCGCCGGTGCGTTCCTGCTCCATCGAGACACCAAGGAAAAAGCCGACCCGGGGGTCGGCTTTTTCATGCGCCATCGCTTCGCGGTTCAGAACCGGTAGCCGATGCCCACGGCGAAGACGTTGGGATTCAGGCGGATGTCGATGGTCTGACCGCTGGACAGATGCGTCTTGGTCTTCAGGAAGCTCTTGTAGTAGGCCGCATCGACGAACCACTTGTCATTGACGTTCCAGACGAAGCCGATCTGCGGCGTGATGCCCCACTTGTCGTCGATGGAGGCCGTGGTGGGATTGGCTGGCGTGCCGCCCGTGAGGCCGTTCAGCGTGGCGGTGGTGCGCTCCTTGAAGAACTTGGCATAGGTCACGCCCAGTCCCACGTAGGGGCGGAAAGCGGACTTGGCCTCGCCGAAGCGGTACTGCGCGAACACGGTGGCGGGAAGCACCTTGGTCTCGCCGACCTTGCCCACGCCGTCGATCGCCCCGGCACCCCGGAATTCATGCTTGAACGGCATGCCGAACGGCACGTCCACCGCCCAGTTGTCGGTCACCATGTAATTGATGCCGCCGGTGAATGCGGTATCCGAGCCCACATCTACCTGGGTGTTGGGGAAGGCCGGGGCGGACAGGTTGCCGCTCTTGACCTGGGGCGAGATGTGCGTTGCACCCAGGCGCACGCTCCAGGTGCCCGCGACCTGCGCAGACGCGCCGGAGCAGGCGAGCAGCGCCAGTGCGCCGGCGGCCAGCGCGGCGGAGGAAGGAAGGGATGAGAGGAATCGAGCCATGGCGAATACTCCTGTCCGCGTCAGAGCCAGCCCGCCTGGGCGAGCGAACGTGCCACCAGCTGACCGATCAGCTGGTGTCCGTAGGGGGTGGGGTGGAAGCTGTCGGCGAAGCCGTAGCTCTTCCACCAGTCGGCGCCGCCCGTGGAACCCGCAGGCGGGGTGGTGGCCGAGAGGGCGGCTGCGGTGCAGGTGGGGAAGTTGTAGGTGGGCAGACCATCGCTGTCCGTGCCCGCGACGGGGCAGGCCGGAGTGGTGACGTTGGTCAGCTGGTACTGCGCTGGATTGACGGCCTGGTCCTTGAAGTTGGTGTAGAAGTCCACCACCGTCAGGCGGCTGTCGCCGCTCAGCGAGGCGCCGAGCTTGGCGTTGAAGGCCTGCACCCAGCCGTCGAACACCGCGGCAGCCTGGGTGGCCGCGGCGGAGCCATTGGCAGCGGCGACGCCGGCCAGCACGAAGCGGAAGCGCGGCGTGAGCGTGACGCCCGGCGCATTGAGCACCGCGACCCGCTTGGCGCCCTTGTCCAGGACATTGGAACGGATGGTGGCCGCGAACTGCGTGGCCACCGCCTGCATGTACAGGCCGCCTACCTGGGCGAGCCCGGTGGCACCGCCCGCGAAGGCGCTGGAAACGGTGGCCGCGTCGAGCTGCGTGAGCAGCAGCGTGCGGTAGGCGGCACCACCGTCGCGGGACACGCGCAGGTAGGCGCCGATGATGTCCGCGGCGTCATTGCCGCCGCCGTCGATCAGCACGAGATCGCCGGCGGAGAATCCGGCCGAGCCGGCATCCTTGATCTGCTGGAGGATCGAGGTGGGCGCATTGGGCGCCGTGGGGTTGTTGATGCGGCTGCCGGCCACCGCGTAGTTGGTGCAGCTGGCGCTGGTGTTGAAGCTGGAGCCGTTGAAGAGGTAGTGGGCGCACAGCGTCTGGTTGTAGTTGGACGCGACGCGGTCGGGCCAGATCTGCGAGGAGCCTGCACCCGTGGCTGCCGTGCCCTGCACGGTGAACTTGAAGCCGAAGGTTCCACTGTCGGCCAGGCTGTCGCCCATGACCTTCACGGACGTCACCGGCGCCGCCGGCGTGGTGTCGGAACCGCCGCCGCCGCAGGCCGCGAGCATGCAGGCGGCGGCCACCACGGACCAGGACGCTCTGTTGTAGATGGTTTTAGAGATCACGTTTGCTCCGTCTGGATTGGAAAAAAAAGCACGATCGTGCACTTTGCCGGAACCCATCGTAATCCCGCAGACATTCCACGCAGGGCAGGGGAATCACCGATACCCACCCTGTCGGGTCTGCACGATAAGTCGTGCGTTCCACTCAACCATTGGGATGCTACCCCGCCTGATCGTCCTGCGTGTTGCGCCCCGGCCTCAGCGCTCCGACGCGGCCCAGTCCACCAGCGCCTCCATGGCCGGGCGGGCCGCCGCGGCGTTGGGATGGTTGGCCAGCGCCACGACCACGTAGCGGCGCCCTCCTGCTCCGTGCACGATGCCGGCGAGCGCAGACACGTCGCGCAACGTGCCGGTCTTGAGGTGCGCGGCACGGGCTGCGCGGCCCATCGCGGAGCGGCGCAGAGTGCCGTCCGTTCCGGCGATGGGCAGGGAAGACAGCAGTTCCGGCATGACCGGCGAAGCCCATGCCGCCTGCAGCATGCGCGCGAGCGATGCCGCGCTCACGCGCGCCTCGCGGCTCAGGCCCGCGCCGTTGTCCAGCACGGGCGGTTCGCCCCCCGGCACGCGCTGGCGCCACCACTGGGCCACCGCGTTGCGCGCGCCGTCGAAGGTGGCCGTGCCGTTCTTCTGCAGCGCGATGGTCAGGAAGAGCTGCTGCGTCATCACGTTGTTGCTGTATTTGTTGATGGCACGCACCGTTTCGGCCAGGGGCGGGGACGACACGGTGAACGATGGCGTGAGCCCCGCCGGCACCCGCCCCTCCCGCACGCTGCCGGTGAGCTTGCCGCCCAGTTCGCGCCACATGCCCTCCACCGCGCGGGCCGCGAAGCCCTGTGGATCGGGTGGCGCGACAGACCAGACGCGCTCGCCACAGGCCGCAGGGAACACGCCCTGGAAGGCGACACTGCCCGCGGCATCGCCTACCGCCGCCTCCGGCCGCAGCGCCGCGCGCCAGTCTCCGCACTCCGTGCCCGGCGCCGCGAGCGGCACCGTGGAGGGCCAGGGCGCCCCGGCCATCGGCGGTTCGGCCACCACGCGCGCAAGCTCGGCCGCCACGTCGGGCACGAAAGTCAGCGTGACGGATTTGAAGTTGACCAGCAGCGCATCCGGCGCGGCGTTGTAGGGGCGCAGCGGCTCGCCGTCGAACAGCCCGGCGTCATGGGCCGGAAGGTCGAAGGCGGAGCGATCGAGCACGAAGTCGCCGACGATGACCTGCACACCCTGTGCCTGCAGGCGCCGCAGCATCAGCCAGAGCCGCTCCATCACCAGTTGCGGGTCGCCCACGCCCTTGATGTACACATTGCCGCGCAGGCTGCCGCCCTGCGGCCTGGCGTCCAGATAGACCGGGGTGTCCCAGGTGTAGGCCGGCCCCAGCAGTTCCAGCGCGGCGTAGGTGGTGACGAGCTTCATCACCGATGCCGGATTCATGGGCTCCTGCGCGCGCCAGGACAGGCGTGGCGGCTGGCGGCCATCGGCATCGGCCACCACGAAGGCGACGGCATCGGAGGGCACTTTGGCGCGCTGCAGGGCGGCCTCCACCGCGGCCGGCAGCGCAGTATCGGCCGCGCGGACCGCCGCTGCGGGGCGCCCGGCGGCGGCCTGAAGGGCTTTCTGCGGCTGGGCGAGCGCCGGGAGCGCAAAAATGCCCCAGCAGGCCATGCAGGCCCCCAGGGCCAGCAGGCGGCCCCGGGAAGCGGAGGAAGGTCGGCGGGACGGAGAAAGGGTCTGTGCGGGCATGGTCCGGGAGTCTAGCGATCCCCCTGGCGCAACCTCGCCCGGGGCGCAGCGCGGATAATCCCCCTCTTGCACGCCCCACCCGCCGGCACCGCGGCCGCGGTGCCGCAGCCCCCCATCGCACCATGCACCTGCTCGCCTTCGACACCAGCACCGACACCCTGTCCATCGCCGTCCAGCGGACGGCGGCGGACGGTGGGCCGGCGCGCCTCTGGCAGCGCAGCGCCCCGGGCGGCGCCCATGCGTCGGCCGGCCTGCTGCCGGCGATCCGGGAGCTGCTGTCGGAGGCCGGACTGTCGTTCGACACGCTGGACGCCATCGTTTTCGGCCGCGGGCCCGGTTCCTTCACCGGATTGCGCACGGCCTGCGCCGTGGCCCAGGGCCTGGCATTCGGCGCCCGTGGCGGCGCGGGCGTGCCCGTGCTGCCGGTGGACACCCTGCTCGCGGTGGCTGAAGAAGCCCGCGCCACCTACGGCTGCACGCAGGTGGTGGCAGTGCTCGATGCGCGGATGGACGAGGTCTATGCGGCACGCTACACATGGCATGCGGAAGGAGGATGGCAGGGAACGGACGGCGACGCCTTCGGCCTCTGCGCCCCGGAAGCCGTGCAGGTGCCGGAAGGCCATGCCGTGGCCGGCAATGCCCGCGCCGCCTATGGAGAGCGCCTCGCGCCCGGAACACCTGCCGCGGCGCACGTGGCCGCCCTGCCCACGGCCGCGGCCCTGCTGCGCCTGGCGCCCGCGCTGCTGGCCGCCGGCCAGGCGGTGCCGGCTTCAGGCGCGCTGCCGCGCTACGTCCGCGACAAGGTGGCACAGACCACGGCGGAGCGGGCCGCTGCCCGCGAGGCGGCATCCGCTGCCGGCACCCCATCCAGCGCCACGGGTGCTGGCGCCTCCCCGCAGCCATGAGCGCCCATCTCCCCGACCCGGACGAAGTCCGCTTCGAGCCGCTCACGCCCGGACGCCTGGACGCATTGCTGGAGATCGAGCGGCAGGCCTATTCGCACCCCTGGACGCGCGGCAATTTCACGGACGCGCTGGCAGCAGGCTACGAAGCGCCGCTGCTGGTGGCCGGCAACGGGGAGCTGATCGGCTATTTCGTGGCCATGCGCGGCGTGGACGAAGTCCACCTGCTCAACCTTACCGTCGCACCCGTCCACCAGCGCCAGGGCTGGGCACGCGTGCTGCTCGACGCGCTCGTGCTCTGGGCGCGTGGCCAGCGGGCCCAGTGGCTCTGGCTGGAAGTGCGCATGAGCAACCAGCGCGCCCGCGACATTTACCTGGCCCACGGCTTCCGCACCGTGGGGGAACGCAAGCGCTACTACCCCGCAGCGGACGGGGGCCGCGAAGACGCCATCGTGATGAGCCGACCCCTATGAGCCTCGACCTCGACGCCCGCCAGCGCGCCATGCTGGCCGAAATGGGCATCACCGTATGGGCGCCCGCACCCGTGGCACCCGCTGCGGTACAGGCAGCCCCGGCACCGGCCGCGCAGCCCGCCGCACCGGTCCGCGCAGCCGCAGTCCAGGGCCCGCCTGCTGCCGGGAATGCAGACGTCCGGCAGGCACCCACGCCAGCCGCGCCGCGGCCCGCCACCCCCGCGCAGCATCCCCCGGCAATGCCCGCCGCCGGGGCGCGCATGCAGGAGTCCTCCGGGCCCGTGCTGCGGCTCCATGCGCCGCTGCCCCTCTATCCGCAGGCCGACCCCGCCGCCACGCCGGCCGAGCTCGGCAGCGGCTGGCTCGTGGTCGGTGAAAGCCTGTCACCGGAGGCCCCGCTGTCCGGGGACACCGGCAAGCTGCTGGACAACATGCTGCGCGCGATGCGGCTGCACCACCATCCGCACGCGCATTTTTCCGCCGTGGAGCGGGCCACCCCCGGGACGGCGGAGGGGCCGGAGGACACAGCCGGGTCGCTGCAGGCCGCCATTGCCACCCTGCGGCCGGCGATGGTGCTGGTGTTGGGACTGCCTGCCGCCCGCGCCGTTCTGGGCAGCCGCGAGCCGCTCGGGCGGCTGCGCGCCACGGCGCACCAGTTGCCGGACGGCACGCCCGCCGTCGTCACCTACGACCCGGCCTATCTGCTGCGCGCGCCAGAAGCCAAGGCCGCCGCCTGGGCCGACCTGTGCCGGGCACTCGCCCACGTGCGGACGGCATCGTCTCCCGCGGCCCCGGCCTGATACACGGCCGTCATGCGGCCGTCACACGGCCACTCTTGCGCAATGCGATAATTCGCAGCTTGCTTTT
The DNA here is from genome assembly GCA_003029925.1 of Paracidovorax avenae. GTDB lineage: Bacteria > Pseudomonadota > Gammaproteobacteria > Burkholderiales > Burkholderiaceae_C > Paracidovorax > Paracidovorax avenae_A. The sequence goes on from CP028296.1 coordinate 5,186,188, forward strand.
TTGGAGAAAGCTCCGTGGAAACCTACCCCAGTCGGTAGCTTTCAACTCCCGGCACGCCCAGGGCCTTCGGGGGGTTGAAAGCACCTCCCCCGCACCCCTTCGCCAACGGCGCCACAGCGCCAACCCACCGGGAACGAGCCCATGCTCAACATCTTCACGCTCGCCAACGGCCGCCTCGTCCAGGAAGAGATCGAATCCCTGGAAGAACTCGCACGCTTCCAGCCGATCTGGGTGGACCTGGAATCGCCCACGCTCGAGGAAAAGCGCTGGATCAAGCAGCACTACGGCCTGCAGATCCCCGCGGACGCGATGGACGAGGACATCGAGGAATCCGCCCGCTTCTACGAGGAAGACAACGGCGAGCTGCATATCCGCAGCGATTTCCTGATCGACGACGAGGACAACCCCCGTTCGGTGCGCGTGGCCTTCATCCTCAACCTGGTCAACGACACGCTCAAGAGCAAGGGCGTACTGTTCTCCATCCACGACGAGGACCTGCCCGTCTTCCGGCTGCTGCGCATGCGCGCGCGCCGGGCGCCTGGCCTGATCGAGGATGCCAAGGAGGTGCTGCTCAAGCTGTTCGACCTGGACGCGGAATACTCCGCCGACACGCTCGAGGGCATCTACGACGAGCTCAAGGAAGTGAGCACCCAGGTGCTGGCGGGCGACGTGACGGATGCGCGCGCCGGCGAGGTGCTGGCAGCCATCGCGCGCCAGGAGGACCTGAACGGCCGCATCCGCCGCAACGTGATGGACACGCGCCGCGCCGTGAGCTTCATGATGCGCAGCAAGATGCTGAACGCCGAGCAGTTCGAGGATGCGCGGCAGATCCTGCGCGACATCGAGTCGCTGGACAACCACACGGCGTTCCTGTTCGACAAGATCAACTTCCTGATGGACGCCACGGTCGGCTTCATCAACATCAACCAGAACAAGATCATCAAGATCTTCTCGGTGGCGAGCGTCGCGCTGCTGCCGCCCACGCTCATCGCGAGCGTGTACGGGATGAACTTCCAGTTCATGCCGGAACTGCAGTGGAGCTATGGCTACGCCTACGGCATCGCGCTGATGGTGGCGAGCGCGGTGGGGCCCATGTGGTACTTCCGCAAGCGCGGCTGGTTGAAATGAGTCCCCCCTGAGGCGCTGCGCGCCTTCCCCCCAAGGGGGACGACGCCAGTGGCCCGGCGGAGCCGGTTCCACGGCGTCTGCTGGCCTGGGCCGCGCCTTCTGCGTGATGCGGGGAAGCATCGAAGGCTGCCCACCACGTTGTGGGTTGTACAGCCCTCTTGTTAAAGCATTTGCAGGAAGCGGCGAATGATGTGGTCCGCGTAGCGCGCGGCCACGGTCTCCACGAAGCGGGCGAAGTCCACGTGGGCGGTGTCGTCGGCGCGGTCGGAGATGGTGCGCACTGCGCCGAAGGGGACACAATAATCCGCGCAGACTTGGGCGACCGCGGCGCCTTCCATCTCGACGGCCAGCACGTCGTGGTCCGCAGCGCGCAGGGCATCGCACAAGACTTTGGCGCCCGTCGCAGTGGACACGAACAGGTCGCCGCTGGCGACGAGGCCGGTGTGGCGGCGGGGTGCGCGAGCGGTGCCTTCCATGGCGCCTGCCTGCGTGCCCAGATCCTGCAGGCAGCCGTCCACCGCCGCCGAGAGCAGGCCGGCCAGGTGCGGGTCGCACGCCAGCCGGGCGCGGCCGTAGCCGGGCAGTTCCCAGCGAGGGAACAGCGGCGATGCGTCCATGTCGTGCTGCAGGTAGTCGTGCGCGACCACCACGTCGCCCACCTGCACGCCGTCCCCCAGGCCGCCCGCCACGCCCGTGAACACGATGCGCGCGGCGCCGAAGCGTTCGACGAGCGCCGTGGCGGTGGTGGCCGCCGCCACCTTGCCGATGCCGGACAGGGCCAGCACCACGTCCTGCCCTTCCAGCGTGCCGCAGAAGAACGTCCTGCCGGCGTGCACGACACGTTCAGGCGCCTGCAGGGCAAAAGAGAGGCCGGCCTGCTCTTCGGGCAGGGCGCTGAGGATGGCGGTTCGGAGCATGGTGGAAAAGCCGGCGGCACTTCGCCGCCGGCCGCTGGGCGAGTGGCCCGTCAGGCCTTCCTGCTGTCGCGCAGTTCGCGGCGCAGGATCTTGCCCACGGGTGTCTTGGGCAGCGATTCGCGGAACTCGATCACGCGCGGCTGCTTGTAGCCGGTGAGGTTGGACTTGCAGAACTCGCGCACCTGGGCTTCGGTCAGCTCCGGATCCTTCCGGACGATGACGAGCTTCACGGCCTCGCCGGTCTTCTCGTCGGGCACGCCCACCACGGCGCACTCCATCACGCCCGGCAGCGCGGCCACCACGTCTTCCACCTCGTTCGGGTAGACGTTGAAGCCGCTGACCAGCACCATGTCCTTCTTGCGGTCCACGATCTTGAAGAAGCCGCGCTCGTCCATGGTGCCGATGTCGCCGGTCTTGAAGTAGCCGTCCTCGGTCATGACCTTGGCCGTCTCGTCGGGGCGCTGCCAGTAGCCGGCCATGACCTGCGGGCCGTGGATGACGATCTCGCCGGCGCGGCCAGGTTCGGTCACCGTGCGGCCTTCGTCGTCGATGAGCTTCATGCGCGTGCTGGGCAGGGGGACGCCGATGGTGCCGGTGTATTCCTTCGTGGTGACGGGATTGCAGCTCGCCGATGGGCTGGTCTCCGACAGCCCGTAGCCCTCGCAGATGGGGCAGCCGGTCTTCTCGAGCCACAGGCGCGCCACCGCGCCCTGCACGGCCATGCCGCCGCCGACGGACACCTTGAGGTTCTTCCAGTCCACCGTGTTGAAGTCCGGGTGGTTGGCCAGGCCGTTGAAGAGCGTGTTCACGGCCGGGAAGCTGTGGAAGGCGTGGTTGGAGAGTTCCTTGAGCACCGCGGCGAGGTCGCGCGGATTGGGGATCAGGATGGTCTTGGCGCCGGTGCGCATGGCCAGCATCATGTTCGCGGTGAACGCGAAGATATGGTAGAGCGGCAGCGCGCAGACGCTCGCGGGCTGCACGCCCTCCGGGATCCTGCGCATCGCGGGCTCGTTCCAGGCCTCCGACTGCAGCACGTTGGCGATCAGGTTGCGATGCAGCAGCACGGCCCCCTTCGACACCCCGGTGGTGCCGCCCGTGTACTGCAGCAGCGCGACATCGTCGGGCCGCAGGTCGGGCTTCTGCAGGGTGCCGCGCGCGCCCTTGGCGACCGCGTCGTTGAAGCGCACGGCGCCCGGCAGCGAGAAGGCCGGCACCAGCTTCTTGACCTTGCGCACCACATAGTTCACGAGCAGGCCCTTGAGCAGGCCCAGCTGGTCGCCCATGGCGCACAGCACCACGTGCTGCACCTGCGTCGCGCCGATGCAGGCCTGCAGCGTGGCGGCGAAGTTCTCGACGATGATGATCGCCTTCGCGCCCGAGTCCTTGAGCTGGTGCTCGAGTTCGCGCGGCGTGTAGAGCGGGTTCACGTTCACGGCCACGAAGCCCGCGCGCAGGATGGCCGCGACGGCGACCGGGTACTGCGGCACGTTGGGCATCATGACCGCCACGCGGTCGCCGCGCGCGAGACCCAGGCCCTGCAGGTAGGCGGCCAGGTGGCGGCTCTGCACTTCGGTCTGGGCGAAGCTGATGTCCTTGCCCATGAAACTGTAGGCCGTGCGGTCCGCGTGCTTCTGGAACGCCTCCTCCATCAGGGCGACGAGCGACGGGTACTGCGTCGGGTCGATGTCGGCCGGCACCCCTTCAGGATACGCGGCAAGCCACGGACGGTCGTTCATGCTGTATGTCTCCAGAACCTGCTGTTACAAAGAAACCCGCATTCTCGGGGTACCGGCCCCGGGTGCGTGTCTGGGCTTACCCTAGCGCCCGCCCCGCAGGAACGGGGGCCCGGGACCGCCGGGCCGTCACTGCGCGGGGGGAATGGCGGGAGGAATCTCGGGCGGAATCGGGAACGGCGGGAAGACCATCCGTCCGTCCATCATCGAGACGCTCAGGCGCGCCGCGTCGGCGAGCTTCTCGCTCCAGCGGAAGGCAGGCCGCCCGGCCACGAGGAACTCGTCGTTGGTGTGGGTGACGGGCCGCAGCAGGCTCTGGGCCGCGACCACGTCCACCGAGATGAAGCCGCCGCGGTTGTTCGCGTAGCGGTACATCACGTGCGAATAGGGCCCCCCGGGGGCCATGCGCTGCTCCGCCATCCACCGGGACACCCCGGGGCGACTGAGCGCGAGGTAATTGCCCGTATCGGCGCGCCGGCGGTAGCGCAGGCAGTCGGCGCGGGCCGGGCTTGCGCGCGTGCGGTCCTCCACGAAGACGCCATCCTGCTGCGGGCAAGGCAGCGTCCACAGCGTGGTGTCGCGCGGGTAATTGGTGGCATTGGTCTGCACGAAGACCAGGGCCAGCAGCGGACGGTCCTTGCCGGGGCCGCGCAGGGCCATGATGGTGGTTTCCATCGGAAGGTCGTCGGCCGTGTCGTCGGGCAGCACGTCCACGACCATCGGCTTGCCGCGCTGCAGCACTTCCCAGTCGCCCGGGGGCAGTTCAACCTGGGCCCGGCCGACGTGCGGCAGCGACGGCTTCACCGGGGCGCAGGCCGCGAGGGTCAGCAGGACGGCCCCGGCGAGGGGAAGGCATAGACCCGCGCGCGCGGGCAGAAACGACAGGGGCGGCTTTTTCACGGAACTGGGCGCCTCGAAAGGAATGCGGAAGAACCCCGCGGACATCCGGCCGGGCCGCGACGAAGGGCGCGACCGGGCCGAAAGGCGGAGTGCGAGCTTAACCCGAACCCGCAGCCCCGCTCCCCGGTGCGTCAGTTCACCACCTGTGCCAGCGCGCCCGAGGCGTACAGGCCGGCCATCTCCTGCAGGGAGCGGCCCTTGATCTTCGCGCCCTGGCCTTCGCAGCCGAACTCGATGTAGCGCTGCTTGCAGATCTGCCTGGCGGCTTCGCGGGCAGGCTTGAGCCACTCGCGGGCGTCGAACTTGTCGGGGTTCTCGGCCAGGAACTTGCGCACGGCGCCGGTCATCGCCAGGCGGATGTCGGTGTCGATGTTGATCTTGCGCACGCCGTACTTGATGGCTTCCTGGATTTCCTTCACGGGCACGCCGTAGGTTTCCTTCATCTTGCCGCCGTACTGGTTGATGACGGCCAGCAGCTCCTGCGGCACGGAGGAGGAACCGTGCATCACCAGGTGGGTATTGGGGATGCGGGCGTGGATTTCCTTGACGCGGCTGATGGCCAGGATGTCGCCCGTGGGCGGGCGGCTGAACTTGTAGGCGCCGTGGCTGGTGCCGATGGCGATGGCCAGCGCGTCGAGCTGGGTGGCCTTGACGAACTGCGCGGCCTCTTCGGGATCGGTCAGCATCTGGCTGTGGTCCAGCTTGCCCTCGGCGCCGATGCCGTCTTCCTCGCCGGCATCGCCGGTTTCCAGGTTGCCCAGGCAGCCCAGTTCGCCTTCCACCGTCGCGCCGACCTTGTGGGCCATGGCCACGACCTTCTGCGTGACATCGACGTTGTAGTCGAACGACGACGGCGTCTTGCCGTCGGACATCAGGGAGCCGTCCATCATCACCGAGCCGAAGCCCAGGTCCAGCGCGCCCTGGCACACCTCGGGGCTGGTGCCGTGGTCCTGGTGCATCACCAGGGGAATGTGGGGGTACATCTCGGCGGCGGCCTGGATGAGGTGCTTGATGAAGGGCTCGCCGGCGTACTTGCGGGCGCCGGCGCTGGCCTGCAGGATCACCGGGGCGCCGACCTCGTCGGCCGCCGACATCACCGCCTGCACCTGCTCCAGGTTGTTGACGTTGAAGGCGGGGATGCCGTAGCGGTTTTCAGCGGCATGGTCGAGCATTTCGCGCATCGAGACGAGTGGCATGGGGTGGTTCCATTCAAGGGTGGGGATGGAGCGTCCGGCCCGTGCAGAGCGCACGGCGGGCCGGGGCATTCTCGGCGGGCCGGCGGTGGTAACCGCTTCGTAACCGGAACATTTTAGCCGGGGGCACCCGCCCCTGCGGCGGTGCGCAGTTCCACCCGGTAACACGTGGTGAAAGGCGCGGGCGCCGCGGCTTCGGCGAAGCGGCCGCCGTGCGCTTCGGCCACGCGGGCGATGATCTCGTGGCCCAGGTGCAGGCTGTCCACCGGCGCACGCGCGTTGCCGGCACCGCGTGCCCCCTCCAGGGCTCCCGGCACGGCGGTGGAAGCGTTTCCGGGTTCCGGGGCACGCCGGCCGTCGTCGCACACCTGCAGCCAGCCGCCGCCCGCGCCCAGGGGACCGGCCTGGATCTCCACGCGCGTGCCGGCCGGTGTGTGGCGCAGCGCGTTCTCCACCAGGTTGCGCAGCGCCATGTCGAGCAGCACGGCATTGCCGCGCACCGGCACCGGGACGTCGGCCGCCACCCCCAGCGCGGCGCCGTGCTGCCAGGCGGCCTGGGCGAAGTCGGCGGCCACGCTGCGCGCCAGCGCCGCCAGGTCCAGCTCCGCCTCCAGCTCGTGCAGCCGCGTGCGGCTGGCCCGGGCGAGCGCCAGCAGTTGGTTGAGCACATGGCCGGCGCGCAGTGCGTCCTGCCCGATGCGTGCGAGCGCCTCCGCCTGCGCCGGGCCGTCCAGGCCGCCGCCGAGCGCCCGGGCCTGCAGCACGATGGACGACAGCGGCGTGCGCAATTCGTGCGCCACTTCGTTGGCCAGGCGGCGCTCGCGCACCAGCGCCTCCTGCTGCCGGTCGAGCAGCGTGTTGATGGAGGCCACGACGGATTCGAACTCGCGCGGCGTCTCGCCGGTGGACAGACGCCCGGCGCCGGCCACGTCCAGCGCGGCCACGTCGTGCGACAGGGTGTAGAGCGGCCGCAGGCCGCGCCGCACCGCGAAGCCCAGCACCAGCATCACGACGGGCAGCAGCCACAGGCCGGGCTGCACCATCTGCGCGGCGATGTCCTCGGCGAGGTCGTCGCGTTCCTGCAGGTCGAGCAGCACGGCCACCTTGCGCGAGCGCGGACCGTCCCATTGCGAGAAGCTGCGCCAGGGCGTGGACTTCTGCCCAAGGTGCAGGGTGGCGAAGCCTTCGGGCACGTCGAAGGGCGGCAGCGGTGCCTCGCCGCTGTGCGAGAGCAGGCGGCCGGAGGCGTCCCACTGCACCACGTTGAGCGACTGCTGGTAATCGTGCGCCCGCAGCCAGGGCGTGGGGGCGCGCTGCGTGGCGTCGGCCGGGTCCACCGTCTCGCCGGGGCGCAGGTTGAGCAGCAGGGCCGCGACGCTGGCGAGGTGCCCGTCGGTGAGTTCGTCGGCCTCCTCGATGCCGGTGAGGTAGGCCACGCCGACGAAGGTGGCCCACACGACCAGCAGCGCGCCGAGCGTCCAGAGCACCAGGCGGCGCGTGAGGGAGGGGATGCGCGCGGCAGGGCGCTGCGGTGCGGAGGCCATGGCGCCGGTCACTCCCACGGAACGAAGTAGCCCACGCCGCGCATGGTCTGGATGCGCTCGCTGCCGAGCTTCTTGCGCAGGTGGTGGATGTGCACCTCGATGGCGTTGCTCTCCACGCCGCTCTGCCAGTTGTAGAGGCGCTCCTCGATCTGCTGGCGCGAGAGGACGCGCCCGCGGGCGTCGAGCAGCACCAGCAGCACGGAGAATTCGCGCGGCGACATCTCCACCAGTTGACCGGCCCGCCGCACGGTGCGCGCCGCCGGGTCCAGTTCGATGTCGTGCACGCGGATGACGGGCGAGGCGCGCCCCGCGGCGCGGCGCAGCAGGGCACGCAGCCGCGCCTCCAGTTCGTCCACGTCGAACGGCTTGGCCAGGTAGTCGTCCGCGCCCTGGTCCAGGCCGGCGATGCGCTGGTGGACCTGATCGCGCGCGGTCAGGATGAGCACCGGCGTGGCCGGGTCCGGCAGTCTGCCGGGCTGGCCGCCCGGCGCGGCGGGCGGCGCCGCACGCAGCCGCGTGAGCAGTTCGCCGCCGTCCCCGTCGGGCAGGCCCAGGTCCAGCAGGACGGCATCGAACCGTTCGGACCGCAGCGCGCTCCAGGCCGGGGCGATGCCGCCGCACACGTCCACCGCGTAGCCGCGCTGCTGCAGGTTGGCCCGCAGGCCCGCGGCGATGCCGTCATCGTCTTCGACTACGAGGATTCTCATGGCGCCGATTGTGGCGGTGCCCGCGGCGCGGCGCCATACGCGCGCGTGAGCATGACGGAAGCCACGGCCCCGGCCCGCGGAGGGGAGCGGGCCGTGGGGTCATTAAGACGGCGTTAATGCACGCTCCCTAAGGTCGCGCTCCATGTTTTCCGCGCACTCCTCCACCCCGCCGTCCGCAGCCACCGCCGCGGGGGCCGCAGGTTCGCCCTCCCGCCTCCAGGCCGGCACCCTCTTCTGCACCCTGGCCTGCCTGGGCCTCATCGCCGCCTGGGACGCCACCGCCTTCGATACCGCGCTCGCGCGCGTCTTCGGCAACGCCGGCGGGTTTCCGCTGCGCGACAACTGGTTCTTCGTGTCCGTGATGCACGAGGACGCGCGGCGCGCGGGCTGGGTGCTGATGGTGCTGCTGGCCGCCTCGGTCTGGTGGCCGGTGGGCTGGCTGCGCCGGCTCGCCACCGCGGACCGCATGCAGATGGCAGCCAGCGCCCTGCTCGCGCTCGCCGTGATCGCGGTCTTCAAGCGGGCCAGCGCCACCAGTTGTCCGTGGGATCTGGCCGAGTTCGGCGGCGTGGCCCGGTACGTCTCGCACTGGTCGCGCGGCATGTTCGACGGCGGTGGCGGCCATTGCTTTCCTGCCGGCCATGCCGCTGCCGGCTTCGCGTTCCTGGGAGGCTACTTTCCGCTGCGCCGATGCCTGCCGCGCGTGGCCCGCTGGTGGCTGGCCGCCTCCCTCGCCGCGGGCTTCACGCTCGGTCTGGCGCAGCAGGTGCGCGGTGCGCATTTCATGAGCCACACGCTCTGGACGGCCTGGCTGTGCTGGACCACGGGCTGGGCCTGCGATCTCGCGATGGCCGCGCTGCAGCGCCTGCGCCCCCTGCCGGGCGACCCACTGCCCGACGGCATCGACACGGCCCGATGATGACCGGCCTCGACACCACCCTCTTCCTGGCGCTGAACGCCACGACCGCCACGCCGGCCGACGTCATCGCCGCCGCACGCTGGCTGTCGGAGGATCTGCCCGTATTCGCCGGCCTGTTGCTGCTGCTGGAACTCGCGCGCGGGCAGCCGGCCACGCGTCGTGCCGCCGCCTGCGGGCTGCTGTCGATGCTGCTCGCCTGGTGCGCCGTGCGCGGCTTCCGCGAGCTGGTGTACATCCCGCGCCCGGCGGAACTCGGCCTGGGTATGCAGTGGATCGAGCAGGGTACCCGCCCGGGCTTCCCGAGCATGCATGCGGCGGCGGCCTTCGCGCTGGCGCGCGGCTTCGTGCGGGGCCTGGGGCGCGGCACGCCGCCCGTCTGGCGGTGGCTGGCCTACGGGATCGCGGCCGCCATAGCCTGGAGCCGCCTGTGCCTGGGCGTGCACATGCCGTCGGACGTGGTGGCCGGCGCGCTGGTGGGCATGGCCTGCGCGTGGCCGGCCCACCGGATGCTGCGCGCGTGGATCAGCCGGCGCGGCAGATCTTCAGCATATTGGTTCCGCCGGGTGCGCCCATCGGCTCTCCGCAGGTGATCACGTAGAGATCGCCCTGCTGCACGATGTTGCGGCTCTTGAGGTGGCTTTCGGCCTGCTCCAGCGCCGTGTCGCGGTCCACGCTGGTATCCATCAGCAGGGGCCGCACGTTGCGGTACATGGCCATCTTGCGCTGGGTGGCGACCTTGGGCGTGAGCGCGTAGATCGGGATGTGGATGCGGTGGCGGCTCATCCAGAGCGCCGTGGAGCCGCTGTCCGTCAGGGCCACGAGGGCCTTGGCGCCCAGGTGGTGGGCGGTGAAGAGCGCGCCCATGGCGATGGACTGGTCGATGCGGCCCAGCGTCTGGCCCGTGAAATCCGAATCGCGCTCGGGGTCTTCGGCAGCCTCGGCAGCGGCGCAGATCTTGGCCATTTCCTCCACCGTCTCCAGCGGATAGCGGCCGGCGGCCGTCTCGGCGCTGAGCATCACGGCGTCGGTACCGTCGAGCACCGCGTTGGCCACGTCGCTCACCTCGGCGCGCGTGGGCACCGGATTGGTGATCATGCTCTCCATCATCTGCGTGGCGGTGATGACGACCTTGTCCATGTCGCGCGCCATGCGGATCATCTTCTTCTGCAGCGCGGGCACGGCGGCATTGCCCACCTCCACGGCCAGGTCGCCGCGAGCCACCATGATGCCGTCGGACACGCGCAGGATCTCTTCCAGCCGCGGAACGGCCTCGGCGCGCTCGATCTTCGCGATCAGGCCCGGCTTGTGGCGGAACTCGGCGGCGGCCACGTTGCAGAGCTGGCGCGCCATTTCCATGTCGGTGGCGTTCTTGGGGAAGCTGACGGCCACGTAGTCGGCCTGGAAGCTCATGGCGGTCTTGATGTCCTCCATGTCCTTCGCCGTGAGTGCCGGCGCCGTGAGGCCCCCGCCCTGCTTGTTGATGCCCTTGTTGTTCGACAGCTCGCCGCCCACGCGCACGGTGGTGTGGACCTGTTCGCCGCGCACCGCGTTCACGTTCAGCACGATGAGCCCGTCGTTGAGCAGCAGGATGTCGCCGGGCTTCACGTCGCGCGGCAGCTCCTTGTAGTCCAGGCCCACGCCGGCCCCGTCGCCCAGCTCGGTACGCGACGCATCGAGCACGAAGGCCGCGCCGGGCTCCAGCCACACCTTGCCCTCGGCGAACCTGCCCACGCGGATCTTGGGGCCCTGCAGGTCCGCCATGATCGCGACTTCGCGGCCGGCACGCTGGGCCGCGGCCCGCACCTTCTCCGCCCGGTCGATGTGGTCCTGCGCCGTGCCGTGGCTGAAGTTGAGCCGCACCACGTTCACGCCCATGGCGATCATCCGCTCCAGCAGGACCGGATCGCTCGACGCGGGCCCCAGGGTGGCGACGATCTTGGTGGCTCGGCGGATGCGCATGGGGGTGGTCTCCTTATGGATGGCGTTGGGATGTAATCGGGTTTCAATTCTGGCATGGAACCGGTTACATGGCGGTTTCACGTCGCCAGCCGAGACGCGACCCGAACCCCGGGACCCGTATGCCTTCAGCCGCGCATCAGCGCCTCGATCTCGCCCGCCTCCACCGGCACGTCGCGCGTGATCAGCTCGCAGCCGTCCTCGGTCACGATCGCGTCGTCCTCGATGCGGATGCCGATGTGGTGGAACGCCTCGGGCACGCCGGGAGCGGGGCGGATGTAGAGGCCCGGTTCGATGGTGAGGACCATGCCGGGGCGCAGGATGCGGCTGGGGCGGTTGGTGATGGTTTCGCCCGACAGCGGGTCCTTGCGCTCGCTGGTGTCGCCCACCTCCGACGGCTCCACGTAGCTGCCGCAGTCGTGAACATCCATCCCGAGCCAATGGCCGGTGCGGTGCATGTAGAACGGGAAATACGCGCGCTGCTCGATCACGTCCTGCGCGGAGCCGTACTTGCTCTTGTCGAGCAGGCCCAGGTCCAGCAGGCCCTGCGACAGCACGGCCACGGTGGCTTCGTGCGGGTCGTTGAAGCGCGCGCCCGCCTTCGTGGCGGCCACGGCCGCATGCTGGCTCGCGAGCACGAGGTCGTACACGTCGCGCTGCGGCCCCGTGAAGCGGCCGTCGGCCGGGAAGGTGCGCGTGATGTCGCTGGCATAGCCGTCCAGCTCGCAGCCGGCGTCGATCAGCACCAGTTCGCCCGCGCGCACGGGCGCAGCATCGGCGCGGTAGTGCAGCACGCAGGCATTGGCACCGGCAGCGACGATGGAGTTGTACGCCACCGCCTGCGAGCCGTGGCGGCGGAACTCGTGCAGCAGTTCGGCGTCGAGGTGGTATTCGCGCACGTCCTCGCCGGCGCGCAGCATGCGCGCGCTGCACTGCATGGCACGGATGTGGGCGCCTGCGCTGATGCGGGCGGCCCGGCGCATCACGTCCTGCTCGTGCGCGTCCTTCACCAGCCGCATCTCGTCGAGCAGGGTGCAGAGGTCTCCCTGCTGCGCCGGACAGAGCGCGCCGAAGCGCACGCGGGCGCGCACCTTCTGCAGCCAGCCGTCCACCCGCGCCGCCAGACCCTCGTGCGTGGCGAAGGGGAACCACACCCGCTCCCGGTTTTCGAGCAGCCGCGGCAGCAGCAGCTCCAGCTGCGCCGTCGAGTGCGCGGCGTCCACGCCCAGCGCCTCCACGGCCGCGTCGGGCCCCAGCCGGTAGCCGTCCCAGATCTCGCGCTCCAGGTCCTTGGGCTGGCAAAAGAGCGTGGAACGCCCTTCCGCGGTAAGCACCAGCCAGGCCTGGGGTTCGGTGAATCCGGTGAGGTAGTAGAAGTAGCTGTCGTGCCGGTAGAGGTAATCGGTGTCCCGGTTGCGCAGATGCTCGGGCGCCGTGGGGACGATGGCGATGCCGCCCTCGCCCAGCAGGGAGGCGAGGTGGGCGCGACGGCGGGCATGGAGGGAGGAAAGGGCGGTCATCGTTCGGTCTGTCTGGTACTGGAATGCGGATCGGGATGCCGGCGGGGGCGTACCTCGCCCGGCCTTCGCACAGAACCGGGTTCTACCACCGACAGGGCGGCCCCTCCTCGGCGGGGCCATGTATAGGGTACGCCGGATTCCCGTACAGCCCGCGCACGGAACGCGGTTTTCAGCGATTCAACGCCGCCAGCCGCTCCGGCGTCCCCACGTCGGTCCACCGCCCGGTGTAGAGCGACGCCGTGACGCGCCCCTGGTCCATGGCACGACGCAGCAGCGGTGCGAGCGGCGCGGCCGCGCCGCCGGGATTGCCCGCGGGGATATCGCACCAGGGCTCGGCGAAGAGGTCCGCCCGCAGCAGCGCGAGCGTGCTGTAGGTGTAACGCGGCCCTGGATGATCCGCCGGGAGGTTGAGCGCGCGGCCGTCCGGCGAAAGGCCGAAATCGCCGCGCGGGTGGTGTGGCGGATTGGGCACGAGCCAGAGATGGGCCAGCGCCTCGCCAGCTTTGAAAGCCGCCGCATCCTCCGCCGCGAACCGGAAATCGGGTGCGAACACATCCCCCGCCGCCAGCCAGAACACGTCCCCCAGCTGCGGCAGGGCGCGGGCGATGCCACCCGCCGTCTCCAGCGCGGCACCGAAGTCGCGGCCTTCATGCGAGTACGCGATCGACAACGCCTCGCCTGCTGTCCCGTCGCCCGCGGTGAACCGGCCTCCGAACCGCTCGCCGATCTGCTCGCCCAGCCAGGCCGTGTTGACCACGGCCGAGCGCACGCCGGCCGCGATCAGCGCCTCCAGGTGCCACTGCAGCAACGGGCGACCGCGCACGGCCAGCAGCGGCTTCGGGGTGGTGTCGGTCAGCGGGCGCATGCGTTCGCCCCGGCCGGCGGCCAGCAGCATGGCCGGCGGCTGCGGGGCCGTGGCGGAGAGGGGCGGAGCGGGAGATGTCGTCGGTGGAATCGTCATGCGGGAAACGGATCGTGAGGCAGGTCAGCGGCATCGTGGCGGCCATCGCCGGGCACGAGGGGCGCCCCGCGCCGCAGCGCGTGCCGCTGTACGCCGGCCGGCTCGAAAAGCGCCAGCAGCGCATCCATCAAGGCATGGGCCTGCGCGGAATGGTCGGCGCCGAAGTTGCACACGTACACGTCGAGCGTGACGGCGCGGCGCTCCGGCCAGGTGTGGATGCACAGGTGCGACTCCGCCAGCAGTACGGTGGCGGTGACGCCGCCCGGACCATGCGCGGTAGCGGGGAAGGAATGGAACAGCCGGCCCACCGCCTGCAGGCCGGCCGCACGCACGGCATCCAGGCAGGTCCGGCCCAGCGCATCGGCATCGAGCAGCCAGCGCGGCGCGCATCGGCAGCCATGGAGATCGGCGGTGAGGTGCAGGCCTTGCATGGCCCGCACTGTAGTGCAGGGCACGGCCATTCCATGGGCAAAGCAAGGGGTGGCCCGGTAAAATGCGCGGTTTTCCCCTCCCCAGCCCCTTCCGGAGCCGCCCCTGATGGCCAATTCTCAACAGATGGCGAATGCGATCCGCGCACTCGCAATGGATGCAGTTCAACAGGCCAATTCCGGCCATCCCGGTGCCCCGATGGGCATGGCCGACATGGCCGTCGCGCTGTGGTCCCGCCACCTCCGCCACAACCCCGCCAATCCGCAGTGGGCCGACCGCGACCGCTTCGTGCTCTCCAACGGCCACGGCTCCATGCTGCTGTACGCGCTGCTGCACCTCACGGGCTACGACCTGCCCATCGAGGAGCTGAAGAACTTCCGCCAGCTGCACAGCAAGACGGCCGGCCACCCCGAATACGGCATCACCCCCGGCGTCGAGACGACCACCGGCCCGCTGGGCCAGGGCATCACCAACGCCGTGGGCTTCGCGCTGGCCGAGAAGCTGCTGGCCCGCGAGTTCAACCGCAGGAACGGCGACGTGGACCACACCATCGTGGACCACCACACCTACGTGTTCCTCGGCGACGGCTGCCTGATGGAGGGCATCAGCCAGGAGGCGATCTCGCTGGCCGGCGCCTGGAAGCTGGGCAAGCTGATCGCGCTCTACGACGACAACGGCATCTCCATCGACGGCCAGGTCGCGCCCTGGTTCGTGGACGACACGCCGGGCCGCTTCCGCGCCAGCGGCTGGAACGTGATCGGCCCGGTCGATGGCCACGACGTGGAGGCCGTGGCCGCCGCGGTGCAGAGCGCCAAGACCAGCATCGACAAGCCCACCCTGATCGTCTGCAAGACCGCCATCGGCAAGGGTTCGCCCAACCGCGCCGGCACCTCCAAGGCCCACGGCGAGCCGCTGGGCGCCGACGAGATCACCCTGACGCGCAACGCCATCGGCTGGAGCCACGTGCCCTTCGAGATCCCGGCCGAGGTCTATGCGGACTGGAACGCCAAGGACGCCGGCGCGCAGGCCGAGGCCGACTGGCAGCAGCGCTTCGACGCCTACGCCGCCGCGTATCCCGAACTGGCCGCCGAATTCCTGCGCCGCATGGCGGGCGACCTGCCCAGGCACTTCGCCCAGACCGCCGTGGACACCGTGGTGAACGCCCACACCAAGGCCGAGACCGTGGCCAGCCGCAAGGCCAGCCAGCTCGCGCTGGAAGCCTTCACGGCCGCGCTGCCCGAACTGCTCGGCGGCAGCGCCGACCTGACGGGCTCCAACCTCACCAACACCAAGAGCACGCCCGCGCTGCGCTTCGACGAGCAGGGCGACGTGGTGCAGGTGGAAGTCAACACCGGCGGCGCGGAAACCGCCAAGCTGGGCGGCCGCCACATCAACTACGGCGTGCGCGAGTTCGGCATGGCCGCGATCATGAACGGCATCGCGCTGCACGGCGGCTTCATCCCCTACGGCGGCACCTTCCTCACGTTCAGCGACTACAGCCGCAACGCCATCCGCATGGCCGCGCTCATGAAGCTGCGCGTGGTGCACGTGTTCACGCACGACTCCATCGGCCTGGGCGAAGACGGCCCCACCCACCAGTCGATCGAGCATGCCGCCAGCCTGCGACTGATCCCGGGCCTGGACGTCTGGCGCCCTGCCGACACGGCCGAGACCGCCGTGGCCTGGAGCGTGGCCCTGTCCAACCGCAACCGGCCCACCGCCCTGCTGCTGTCGCGCCAGAACCTGGCCTACGCGGCCAAGCGCGACCTGGGCGACATCTCGCGCGGCGCCTACGTGCTCTCCGAGCCGGCCGACGCTGGCATCAAGAAAAAGGCCCAGGCCGTGATCATCGCCACGGGCTCCGAAGTCCAGCTGGCCCTGGCCGCGCAGAAGCTGCTGGCCGGGAAGAAGATCGCCGTGCGCGTGGTTTCCATGCCCAGCACCACCACCTTCGACCGCGAAGATACCAAGTACAAGGCCAGCGTGCTGCCGGCCGGCGTGCCGCGCATCGCCGTGGAGATGGGCGTGACCGACTTCTGGTGGAAGTACGGCTGCGCCGCCGTGGTCGGCATCGACACCTTCGGCGAATCGGCCCCGGCCCCGGTGCTGTTCAAGCACTTCGGCTTCACGCCGGAGAACGTGGCCGACTCCGTGATGGTGGCGATCGGCGCCGCGCGGCTGAAGAAGTCGGCCCGTTGACGCTACAGCACAGCGTCAAAGAATCCCCCGATGAAAATGAAATCCAGCCAAGTGATCAAGTCGCTGTTTTTCATCGCAGCGGGAGGAGGCTGTATCGCTGTGCTGTTCTTTATTTTTGCATGGTCAACCTTCGAAATTAACGACATCGACCGCGCCTCCATCACATATCGACTCGCCGCTCCTCAATCTCTGCAGTCGGTGGAGCTGGTCGGCGAGTGCAGACAACCAAAGGTCCGCTGGAAGGGCCGGGATGGCGAAAGCAGTCCATTCAGCTCCCTGACATACGGAAGCTCGTTATCTGCCGACGAGATATTGCATTTCTACCGCACAGCCTTTAAGAAATATTTATGTGAACCTGACTATTCAGCCGCTGCTCCGGCATCGAAGAATCTTCTTAGCATGAGTTGCAAGAACTCAGAATTCCTCTCGGTCAAGGTCTTTGTGGACAAAGTGGCCGCTTGCAGAGAAGTCTCCATTGACTTCATCGAGAACTACTGAACCCACTGAATGCAATGAGTGAACGCAGGCATGTAATTGATGGCGAAGAAGCCATAGCCAAAGATTATGGACTTGTTTATACGTGCAACCTTGGCTGGCTAGATCTGGGCCATATGAATCCGACGTCTAGTCGACCTCACACCGGTGCATCCTCGCTTTGGAAAGAAATCAATGCAGGCGGACCCGATGTAAGGCAGTGTTTAGGCACTCACCGACAGATATGCACCCAGCCTTCCAATGCTCATCGTTTTCCTGCAGTGACGTTTGCAGACGGCAAAACGACGGGATTCAAATTGGTATATCAGCAAGACATGCAAAAGAGGAAATTTGGCATGACTGCATCATCTGGAATCAAGAGAGAATATATCATCCGACATGGCTTATCCATCTCAGAAAGAAAATCGATTGCCTTGGCGATTTTCATGGAAGTCAGTCTGGAATTTGAAGCATATCAAGAATTTTTCCCAAAATTCATCACCGACAGCGGATTCAGCCAGGAAGACCTGGTTTCGAATCTGATAGGTTTTCATATCGCCGTAGGAACGGTAACCAAGAGCCAGGTCCTTGCTATGGCCAAACCCGTCTCCAAAACCACGGCGCTGGCAATCTGGGATCGGAACGGCTCTGTCGGTAGCAACAAGAACAGGGGGTTCAAACCCCTTTTCAGCCCCGATACCTGGGCGATCAACGATAAGGCCTGTGTCGATAAATGTGCTGGGATCCTTCCCCGTGCACCTGAATTCCTGAGCAGCATCACACCCGCCAAAAAAGGAGAGCTCTTCATAAACAATGTTCTGGGCAGTTCCTGATATTCAACACTCTATAGTTTCATTCACCTCATTTCAAAAAATGCAAATACGATGACCATCAATTCAAGAAATATTCTTGCCATGGCCTGCAATCACCCCAATTTTGAATCGATCGAGCTGGTTTTCGGCGGCACAAGCGCCTACAAAGACGTCGATGTAGAGAACTACTGAAACCAGCATACCACCATGTTTGATCGCGCACATAGCTCCAACGAATGGTGCCGAGGACATCGGTAATCATGGCAGGTATCTACGCTTATAACGAACTCTCCCAACTGCCTCCAGGGGATATTTTCTTCTGGAACCGTTTGCCATTCGCACCGCCGACGATTACCGGCGCCAGCCTGACAACGCTCAAAATAACGTTCACGAAAAACCTGGGGGCCTTCGTGGGACGCCTGGTTCCCGGCGTCGGCTGGACCATATTGGCCTATGACGTTTTCCAGATCGTCAACAAGACGATAACGACCTACAACGCTCTCGCAAGGGAGGAAGACCGCCTATGGTAAGCTCCCCCGACCTGTGGGAACAACTGACCCAGCTTGCATCGAACATCGACTCGGTGGGCCTGCGCCAATTAGGGCGCCGCATTACCTACACCCCGGACACAGAATTGGTGAAAGACCTGGGTCTTACGGGAGATGATGCATTCCATTTCATGGAATCTTTTGCATCCAGATTCAACGTGGCGACAGGAGATTATCGCTCCGAAGATTACTTCGAACCCGAAGGCCTCTGGCTCCTTTCTGCTTTCAGAAAAAAGAAAACCACCACCCCGGTGACCCTGGGCATGCTTCTCATGGCGGCACGGGATGGGGTCTGGGACAAGAATCGGCTCGAGCAGGCGTACCGCCGAAAAGAATACGGCTGAGATTCATCCCCGCTGCAGAAATACATCACCCGCAGATTTCACTGTTTCCATCCTTTCTTTCACTTCCATAAAGGACTACCCATGACCATCAAGATCGGTATCAACGGCTTCGGCCGCATCGGCCGCAACGTGCTGCGCTCGGCCGTGCAGAACTTCAGCGACATCGAAGTCGTGGGCATCAACGACCTGCTGGAGCCCGACTACCTGGCCTACATGCTGCAGTACGACTCGGTGCACGGCCGTTTCGAGGGCACCGTGTCGGTCGAGGGCAACACGCTGGTGGTGAACGGCAAGAAGATCCGCCTGACGCAGGAACGCGATCCGGTCAACCTGAAGTGGGGCGAGATCGGCGCCGACGTGGTGATCGAGTCCACCGGCCTGTTCCTCGACAAGACGACGGCCCAGAAGCACCTGGACGCGGGCGCGAAGAAGGTCGTGCTGTCGGCGCCCTCCAAGGACGACACGCCGATGTTCGTCTATGGCGTGAACCACGACACGTACGCCGGCCAGGCCATCATCTCCAACGCCTCCTGCACCACGAACTGCCTGGCTCCCGTGGCCAAGGTGCTCAACGACAAGTGGGGCATCAAGCGCGGCCTGATGACCACGGTGCACGCCGCCACGGCCACGCAGAAGACCGTGGACGGCCCCTCCAACAAGGACTGGCGCGGTGGCCGCGGCATCCTGGAGAACATCATCCCCTCCTCCACCGGCGCCGCCAAGGCCGTGGGCGTCGTGATCCCCGCGCTGAACAAGAAGCTGACCGGCATGTCCTTCCGCGTGCCCACCTCCGACGTGTCGGTGGTGGACCTGACGGTGGAACTGGAGAAGGCCGCCACGTACGAAGAGATCAAGGCCGAGATGAAGGCCCAGTCCGAAGGCGCACTGAAGGGCGTGCTGGGCTACACGGAAGACAAGGTGGTGGCCACCGACTTCCGCGGCGACGCCCGCACCTCGATCTTCGACGCCGATGCCGGCATCGCGCTGGACGGCACCTTCGTGAAGGTCGTCTCCTGGTACGACAACGAGTGGGGCTACTCCAACAAGTGCCTGGAAATGGTGCGCGTGGTGGCGGGCAAGTAATCTGCCAGCCACATGCCCGGCCGCCGCGAGGCGGCCCGGGCGCGATCGAGCCCGGGGCCTTGCGGCCGCCGGGCTTTTTCACAGGCGGCGTGCTACGCGCTGCATGGAGGGGCGGCCGACACCCGGGGCACCATCAGCCACCGCCCCGCCAGCGTGCAGCCCGCAGCCGCACCCCAGACAGCGCCCCAGCCCCATGGGGCCAGCAGGTGGGGAATGAGCATCGGCACCAGGAAGCACACGATGAATACGCTGGTGTTGGCCATGCCCAGCGCCGTTCCCGCACGGCCGGCGCCCGCCCGCACGGCCAGTTCCGTGTACGCCACGCCGTGCCAGGCCGACACGCACAGGCCGCAGGCCGCCAGCAACGCGGGCAGCAGCCCCTGCACGCCCTGCGCAACCCCCTCCGTGCGCAAGCCGGCCAGCGCCGCCATGGCGGCGAAAAGCAGCGCGCTGAGTCCGCAGCAGGCCCGCAGGTAGACCGGGCGATTGCGGTGGCGGTCGGTCCAGCGGCCGCTCCACACGCGCAGCGCCATCGCGCCGATCTGTACCGCAGCCATGGTCGCGGTGGTGGTCGCCAGCCCGGCATGCACGAAGTCGTGCAGGAAGACGGTGCCGAACGACAGTACCGCGAACTGGGGCGCGCACGAC
The DNA here is from genome assembly GCA_003029925.1 of Paracidovorax avenae. Lineage (GTDB taxonomy): Bacteria > Pseudomonadota > Gammaproteobacteria > Burkholderiales > Burkholderiaceae_C > Paracidovorax > Paracidovorax avenae_A. The sequence continues at coordinate 5,206,203 of CP028296.1, forward strand.
AGGCCGATGCCTGCGGCCAGGCGCCACGTGCGTGCATCGCGCAGCGGCCCGCCGGAGCCCGCGGCGGGCGCGGCAGCCGCG
>CP028296.1:5208476-5208807 GCA_003029925.1 Paracidovorax avenae
TGTAGAGCGACGCCGTGACGCGCCCCTGGCCCATCGCCCGGCGCAGCAGCGGCGCGAGCGGCGCGGCCACGCCGCCGGGGTTGCCAGGAGGAATGTCGCACCAGGGCGTTGCGAACAGCTCCGCCCGCAGCAGCGCGAGCGTGCTGTAGGTGTAGCGCGGACCGGGGTCGTTCGCCGGCAGGTCGAGCGCGCGGCCCTCGGGCGAGAGGCCGAAATCGCCGCGCGGATGGTGCGGCGGGTTGGGCACGAGCCACAGGTGGGCGAGCGCATCGCCGGCCGCGAAGGCCGCGGCGTCTTCCGCGGCGAATTTGAAATCGGGCGCGAACACGTC
>CP028296.1:5246104-5246496 GCA_003029925.1 Paracidovorax avenae
CGATCCCACCGCATTCAGTCTCGTATTGACGCTGCCATCAGGAGTAGCACAGTGGAGGCTCATCCATACGGCGGAGAGTCCGGCGCACACCCCACGCAAACCTGCTTTATCGTCCCCGAACACAATCTTGAGGCCTTTCTCCTGCACAAGCCGGTATTGAAGACTTGTCTCGAAAAGGCTTTGATCGGAAGGCGCGCTGCGCTCATGACGGCCAAATTTTGCTTTCAAGCGAGTGAATCCATCGGCATAGCCCCCCGAAGTCCCTGCGGTCTCCGGCCGACCGGTTTGCGCGGCACGTGTAAGCCGATCCAAGCCAGCACGTGGAGCAGGCAGCGGCGTATTGCTGCCGTGGACGGGCACCGGCCGTCGCGTCAGCCCCGCCGGCAAATCAG
>CP028296.1:5387519-5391029 GCA_003029925.1 Paracidovorax avenae
CTGCGCGGCCGGCGTGATCGGCTGGCGGCAGCGCCGCCGCTGACGGCCCGCCGGCGCGGGGCGCGCGCGATGGGCGAGAATCGCCGTCTTTCCATCGCCCGCAACCGATGACCACTGCCGTGCCGGACCCCCTGCCGCCTACGCCCGCGACCGACATCCCCGCCGCCTCCGCCACCACGATGACGCCGCTGGAGCGGCGCTCCAGCCTGTCGCTGGCGCTCATCTTCGCGCTGCGCATGCTGGGGCTGTTCCTGGTGCTGCCGGTGTTCGCGCTCGAAGCGCGCAAGTACCCCGGCGGCGATGATCCCGCCCTGGTGGGCCTGGCCATGGGCATCTACGGCCTGACCCAGGCCGTGCTGCAGCTGCCGCTGGGCATGGCCTCCGACCGCTTCGGGCGCAAGCGCGTCATCGTGCTCGGCCTGCTGGTGTTCGCGGCCGGCAGCCTGCTGGCGGCGCTGGCCGATTCGCTCGGCGGACTGCTGCTGGGCCGCGCGCTGCAGGGCGCGGGGGCCGTCTCCGCCGCCGTCACCGCCCTGCTGGCCGACCAGACGCGCGACGGCGTGCGCACCAAGGCCATGGCGCTGGTGGGCGGCAGCATCGGGCTGATGTTCGCCGTGGCGCTCGTGGCCGCCCCGCCGCTGGCGGCCCGCTTCGGCCTGCCCGGCATCTTCGGGCTGACCTGCGCGCTGGCTGTGGCCGGCATCGCCGTGGTGCTCTGGGTGGTGCCCCCCGAGCCCGCGCGCCATGCGGACGCACCGCGCGGCCGCCTGGCCGACGTGCTGCGCCACCCGGACCTGCTGCGCCTGAACCTCGGCGTCTTCGCGCTGCACACGGTGCAACTGGCCATGTGGGTGGCCGTGCCCGCCCTGCTGGTGCAGGCCGGCCTGCCCAAGAGCGCGCACTGGCACCTCTACCTGCCCGCCGTGGTGCTGTCCTTCCTGGCCATGGGCGGCCTGTTCGCCCTGGAGCGCGCCGGCCGGCTGCGCGGCGCCCTGCTGGGTGCCATCGGCCTCGTGCTCCTGGTGCAGCTCGGGCTGGGCTGGGCGGCATCGACCGGTACGCCGCCGGGGCTGTGGGCCCTGGGCGGGCTGCTGTTCCTGTTCTTCTGCGGCTTCAACGCGCTCGAAGCCAGCCAGCCCAGCCTCGTCTCCCGCACCGCGCCGCCGGCCGTGCGCGGCGCGGCGCTGGGCACCTACAACACGCTGCAGTCGCTGGGTCTGTTCGCGGGCGGCGCACTCGGTGGCGCGCTGCTGCGCTGGGGCGGCGCGCACGGCCTGTTCGTGGCGACCACCCTGCTCTGCCTCGCCTGGCTGGCGGCGGCCTGGGGGATGCGGCCCGTGCCGGCCCACGGCGGCCGCGCGCGGAAGTAAGGCCCGGCCGCCCCGGGTCGGCTCAGCGACCGGCAGTTTCCCGCGGGGCGCCATCCTCCGCGGGAGCGGGAGGCTCCGCCGCAGCATCCACGTCCGCCGGCGCCTCGGGCAGCCGCGCGGCGCTCAGCATGGAGGCCGCCAGGGTCTCGTAGAGGGGCCGCGCCAGCATGCGAGACACCAGGCTGGCCAGCATCGCGGAGGACATCAGGCTCAGCACCAGCGCGTGCCCGTCCACCATCTCCATCACGATGATGAAGGCCGTGAGCGGCGCCTGCGTCACCGCCGCCAGGAAGGCCGCCATGCCCATGGCGATCAGGGCCGGCGCGATGGCCGGTGCGATGTCCCCCCCGGCCAGCAGCGCCACGTTGTGGCCCACGCCCGCACCGATCGAGAGCGATGGCGCGAAGATCCCGCCCGGCACCCCCACCCAGGCCGACAGCCACGTGGCGATGAACTTGAGCGTGACGTAGAAGGCCGGCACGTCCGCTTGGCCGGCCAGCATGTGCTTGACCGCCTCCGAGCCGGCGCCGAAGGTCGCCCCGCCCGTCACGAGGCCGATCACCGCGATCGCCAGCCCGCCCGCCGCCGCGAAGCGCACCGGCCAGCGCGCGCGCCAGCGGTTGAAGCGGTCCGGCGCACCCGTGAGCGACGCCGCCATCAGCTTGGCGAACAGCCCGCCCAGCACGCCGCAGGCGAGCGAGACGGCCAGGCCCGGCAGCAGCGCATCCCAGCCCAGCCGCGGCACCTGGATGCGCCCGAAATAGCTCAGGTTGCCGAATGCCGACACCCCCATCAGGCCGGCCAGCACGATGGCCGCGATGATCAGGCCGCTGCTGCGCGACTCGAGCTTGCGGGACAGCTCCTCGATGGCGAACACCACGCCCGCCAGCGGCGCATTGAAGGCCGCGGCGATACCCGCCGCCCCGCCGGCCACGAGCAGCGCATGGGCGGTGATGCCCGACCGCGGGCCGAACCAGCGGCGCGCATGGTGCATCACGCCCGCCGCCACCTGCACCGACGGCCCCTCCCGCCCGATCGACAGGCCCGCCATGAACCCCGCGCTGGCCAGCAAAATCTTGGCCGCCGACAGCCGCAGGGAGACGAAACGGCCCCGCTGGGGCGCCGTGAGGCCGGGCTCCAGCGCCGCGATCACCTGCGGAATGCCCGATCCGGTCGCGCCCGGCACCCAGCGCCGCGTGGCCCAGACCACCGCCGCGGTGATCGCGGGCGTCCACAGCAGCACGGCCCAGCCGCCGCCCCAGTGGTAGACGCGCTCGAACACCGCGAAGGCCCACTCCGCCAGCATGGTGAACACCACCACGCTGAGCCCGGCCGCCACCGCATAGGCCAGGACGATGCTGCGCTCCAGCCAGCGCTGACCGTCGCGCAGTTCCGAGCGCAGGTTGTCCAGGAAGTCGGGTTCTCGTTGCATGGCGGGGCAGAGGGCGGGGACGGGCGCGGGCACGGGGGCGCCGATCGGTGCGCGGCAGGGTGGATGGACATTGTGGCACCCTGCCGGAATGCCCCGGCCCGCCCCCCGGGGCGGAGCGGAAACCGGGCGCGCAGGCATCGACCGCTTGGGGCACAATCCCCGATCCCTCTTCGCGGCGCCCCGTGGCCGCCGCGCAGGCCGTAGTGCCTTTCCTCCACCATTCTCTACAGGCCCCTTCACACCATGGCATCCGTCAACAAAGTCATCATCGTCGGCAACCTCGGGCGCGACCCCGAGATGCGCACCTTCCCCAGCGGCGACCAGGTCGCCAACGTCACCATCGCCACCACCGACCGCTGGCGCGACAAGAACACCGGCGAGAACAAGGAAGCCACCGAGTGGCACCGCATCGTCTTCAACGGCCGCCTGGCCGAGATCGTGGGCCAGTACCTGCGCAAGGGATCCCAGGTCTATGTCGAAGGCAGCCTGCGCACCCGCAAGTGGACCGACCAGTCGGGCCAGGAAAAATTCACGACGGAAATCCGTGCCGACACCATGCAGATGCTCGGCAGCCGCCAGGGCATGGGCGGCGGCCAGGGCGGTGGCGGCGGCTATGACGACGGCGGCTACGGCGGTGGAGACGATGGCTACGGCGGCGGCAACAGCGCGCCGGCGCCCGCGCGGCGCCCTGCGCCCCAGGCCGCCGCG
>CP028296.1:5423475-5423815 GCA_003029925.1 Paracidovorax avenae
GTAGTAGGTGTCGTCGCCGCCCTTGCCCGCAAGGACGTTGCGCGCCGCTTTCCGCGAACCGCGGATCGTGTTGGCGTTGTCGTCGCCGGTCGCCGATATCTCCGAGGAACCCAGCAGTTCGATGTTCTCGATGCCGGCCTGGCCAGCCAGGTCCACGGAGATGCGCGAGGACACGATCGTGTCCTGGCTCTCCGTTCCGCCCGTCTCGATCACCTTGTCGCCCAGGCTGTCCACGACGTAGAAGTTGTCTTCCGCTCCACCGATCATCGTGTCGTTGCCCTCACCACCGTCCAGCACCACGCCGCCGAAGTAGCTGGAGCGGTCGCGCATCATGGCTTGG
>CP028296.1:5455545-5455907 GCA_003029925.1 Paracidovorax avenae
CTGCCGGTTTCAAAGACACCTTGTTTAAGGTGGAAGATGAAACCGGAGGTGGTTCATGGGAACGAGAAGGCAATTCAGCTGAGAGTTCAAGCTTGAGGCAGTTAAGCTGGTAAAGGAACGAGGCGTGTCGGTGGCACAGGCCGCACGCAACCTCGATGTGCACGAGAACGTGTTGCGCAAGCGGATCCACGCGGCTGGACCTGGCGGCCCAGGACGCCATGTCCACCTGCCGGTTCCAGCCGGCACACGACTCCACTGGCTCGCCTATGCAGTCGTCCTACAACATGCACTACGACTGGCGCCTGGAAGATGCGCCGCCCGACCCGTGGGTGGAACTGAAAGCCCTCAGCGGCGCGGGCTTT
>CP028296.1:5467623-5525877 GCA_003029925.1 Paracidovorax avenae
CGGCGGCCGGCGGCGGGGCCTCGGCGGGGGTGCCGGGCGCCTGGCCGGAGGCACCGGCGGCGCATCCGCCGAGCACGGCGGCACAGCAGAGAATGCTCAAGAGGGCACTGTAAGAACGCATGGAACGCATCGTTTCACCTGTTTTCATGGCTGGATGGGAAAGGGGCACGGCACACCGGCGCCAGGTACTCCCTCCCGGGGCGCCCGGCGCCACGGGATGCCGTGGCAGGCGGATTGTCACTCTATTGCGGGGCAATGGGGCCACCGGCCCGCCCGGAAAGACCAGGAAGGCTGCTGGAAGACAACACTGCAGCTTTCCGGAAAACTGCCGATAAGGGAAGGATCCACTGTCGAGCCACCCTTCCACGCGTCCTCCACCGCGGGCCTGCCGGGAAGCCGTACCGCCGCCGATGCCTTCTTCTCCGAACCCGCCAGCGCCCTCGTCCGCACGCACCGTCCACTGGCTGGTGCGGATGAACCACCGCAACCGCACCTTCTTCTACGCGCTGCTGTTCCTGGCGCTGGGGTCGCATTTCCTGCACATCGGCGCAGGCCAGGCCGCCTGGGCCGTGCTGGCCGTGCAGTTCCTCGCCTACCCGCAACTCGCCTACTGGACGGCCCGCCGCTCGCCGCACCAGGCGAAGGCCGAGTTGCACAACATGCTGGTGGACAACGTCTTCGGCGGGCTCTGGGCGGGCCTGCTGGGCCTGCCGGTCTGGATCACCTTCACGCTGTTCATCGGCAACTGCATCAATGTCGTCGCGTTCCACGGCTATCCCGGGCTGCTGCGGCTCCTGGCCGCCATGGGCGTCGGACTCCTGGGCGGGCTCGCCCTGTACGGGGACCAGCCCCTGCACCCGGACATCGACACGGCCACGTCGCTGCTGTGCATCCTGGCGCTCACGCTGTTCCTGACCGTGTTCGCCCACACCAGCTACCGGCGGGCGGTGGAGCAGCAGCAGAGCAACGCCCGGCTGCGCACCCAGTTCGAGGAAATCCGGGCGCTGCAGGACCAGTTGCAGGAGCAGGCCATGCGCGACCCGCTCACCGGCCTGTACAACCGACGCCACCTGGACGCCACCCTCGCGGCCCGGATCGCGCAGTGCGGCGCCCAGGGCCTGCCGCTGTCGCTGCTGATGATCGACATCGACCACTTCAAGCGCGTCAACGACACCCACGGCCACGCCGCGGGCGACGCCATGCTGCAGGCCCTGGCGCAGCTGCTGCAGCGCCACGTGCGCGTGCAGGACCTGGCCTGCCGGCACGGCGGCGAGGAATTCGTGCTGCTGCTGCCGGAGACGCCGCTGGCCATCGCCCGGGAGCGGGCCGAGGCGCTGCGCCAGGCCTTCGAGGCGCTGCAGGTGCGCCACGGCCCCGATGCGCTGTCCACCACCCTGTCGTGTGGTGTCTCGGCCTTCCCGGAGCACGCGGACGAGCCCCATGCACTACTGGCCCGCGCGGACGAAGCGCTGTATTCCGCCAAAGTGCAGGGACGCAACCGTGTGGCCGTGCACGGCACGACGGGCGGGAGGCCGGAGGCCGGCTGAGCGCGCTACTCCTTCTTGCGCAGGTGGACCGACCGGGGGCCGCGCAGCGTCTCGGCGTCCAGGATCAGGCGGCCCTGGATGCGGCCCTTCATGCGCTGGACGCTGCTGGCGGCGTCCAGCATGTGCCGCGCCATCAGGTCGCGCACCAGGGCGGCATCGCGCGCCCGCGCCGCCTGCACGATCTCGCGGTGGAATCGCGCATTGGTCTCGCCGAAGCGGCGGTGCTCCGACTTCGGGGTGCGGTTGCCGTACACGATGAGCTGGCGCAGCATCTCGTTGATCAGCTCGCAGGTGAAGCGCAGGAAGGGGTTCGGGTTGGCCGCGGCCAGGATGTCGTGGAAGTTCACGTCCTCGCGGCGCTGGGCCAGCAGGTCTTCGCTGCTCGAATGGGGATCGCAGCAGGCGATGCTGTGCTCCAGCGCCTCGAAGTCGGCCTCCGTCAGGTGCGGCACGGCGCCGGCGGCCAGCTCGGGCTCCAGGAACTGACGCACGGCATAGATGTTGTCGATAGTGACGTCCTGGAAGAACAGGTAGTTCTGCAGGAACTGCAGCGTGCGGTCCAGCGACACCTCGACGATGGTGCCCCCGCCCGAGGGACCGGTGGAGATGGTCACCAGGCCCTGCACCTCCAGCGACTTGAGCGCCTCGCGGATGGTGCCCTTGCTCACCTCGAACTGCGCCTGCAGCTCGCTCTCGCGCGGCAGGCGGTCGCCCGGGCTCAGGTTCTTCTCGGTGATGAGCCGCTTGATCTCCTGCGCAACGAGGTCGGAGCGCTTGAGGGACTTGATCGGCTTGCCGGCGGGCGGTTTCGTGGCCATGGTGCGTTGCGGATTGAAGACGGGTGGAGCGCAGTGCGGTGCAGGGCATCCGGCCGTCCGCTCCGTGGTGCAGTGTATGCACCACGGGCGTGCAGCGGCGCGGCAGGCAGGGTTTACGTGCACGGCATTTGTCCTATTTATCACTATAAATAGGAAAAACACATGGCACGCCACGTGCTTTGCAGAAAACCGTGCCCCAGGCCCGCAGGCCGGCCGGATCCACCCACAGGAGCTCTTCCCCATGCAACGTCGTCACCTCTTGCAACTCTCCGCACTGGGCGCGCTGCCCGCATCGCTGGGCCTCGCGCGCGAAGCCTGGGCACAGTCCACGGGCGCGATCCAGTTCGGTTGCCCCGTGCCCATGTCGGGCGCCTTCGCCGCGAACGGCAAGTTCGCCGACCTGGGCATGAAGCTGGCCATCGAGCAATACGGCAAGGCCCTGGGCCGCCCATTGGCCTACACCGTGCTCGACACCGAGGGCAAGCCCGCCACCGCCGTGCGCAAGGTGCAGGAGGCATCGCAGCAGCAGGGCACGCGCTTCTTCGCGGGCGGCATCCTGTCGTCCGAATCGCTGGCCATGGGCAAGGAGGCCGAAAAGGCCGGCGGCATCTTCATCACCACCGCGGGCGCCGACGAGATCACCGGCAAGGACTGCAACGCCGCCACGTTCCGCTGGTCGGTTCCCACCTTCGGCGCCATCGAGCAGACCGTGCGCCCGCTGGCCGACGCGCTGCCCAAAGCCAAGCGCTGGTACACCATCACGCCGCAGTACGTGTTCGGCGACGGCCTGCTCTCGGCCGCCAAGAACGTCTTCAAGGAAAAGGGGCTGGAGCACGTGGGCAACAGCTACCACTCGCTTACCGAGAAGGAATTCAGCGGCTACCTCACCAACGCGATGGCCGCCAAGCCCGACGTGCTGCTGCTGCTGAACTTCGGCTCGCAGTCGTCGGACGCGCTGCGCCAGGCGGTGAGCTTCGGCATGCACAAGAACATGACCATCCTGATCGCCTGGGCCTCGGGGCTGGAGCAGTTCGAATCGCTGGGCGCGGACCTGTGCGACGGCATCTACTTCGGCGCGCAGTACTGGCACACCGTGAACGCCCCGCTGAACCTGGACCTGGTCAAGCGCAGCCAGGAGAAGTTCAAGGCCAACCCCAACTACAGCCTGGCGGGCTCGTACATCTGCACCAAGCTGCTGATCGACGGGATCCTCAAGGCCGGCACAGTGGAGCCGAAGGCCGTGGTCGCCGCGCTGGAAGGCATGAAGTACGCGGGCCTCACGGGCGAGGAAGAAGTCCGCAAGGGCGACCACCAGGTGCTCAAGAACTACTACCTGCTCAAGGGCAAGCCCAAGGCGAAGATGGCCAACAAGGACGACTACGTGGACGTGGTGAGCTCCGGCAAGTCGTTCCTGCCGTTGGACCAGACCGGCTGCAAGCTCGGCTGACCCGCCGCCTCCGTTCGCACCTTCCCGCCCCGCATTCCGTGCCGGGGCCTTCCCTTCCTGCGTCCTGCCCCACTCCATGAGCATCTACCTGCTACAGGTCATCAACGGGATCGGCATCGGCATGCTGTATTTCCTGCTGGCGGTCGGCCTGTCCATCGTGTTCGGCCTGCTGCGCTTCGTGAACTTCGCGCACGGCGCGTTCTACCTGCTGGGCGCGTATTTCTGCTACCAGATGACGCGCTGGGGCCTGAGCTTCTGGCTCGCGCTGGCGGTGGTGCCGCTGGTGGTGGGCGCCCTGGGCTGGCTCACCGAAAAGCTGGTGCTGCGCCACGTGTACGCCAAGCCGCACGAATTCCACATCCTCGTCACCGTGGGCCTCGCGCTCGCGGTGCAGGAGCTGGTGATCCTGCAGTGGGGGCCGCTGGGCGACAGCGTGGCCGTGCCCGATCTGCTGCAGGGCGTGGTGATGTGGGGCAGCTTCGTCTATCCCAAGTACCGGCTCTTCGTGATCGGTTTCACCGCCGTGCTGGCCGTGGGCCTGTGGTGGGTGCTCGAAGGCACGCGACTGGGCAGCGCGGTGCGCGCAGGCAGCGAATCGACCGAGATGGTGTCGCTGCTGGGCATCAACGTGTTCCGCATCTTCAGCCTGGTGTTCGCGCTCGGCGCGGCCACCGCCGCCATCGCGGGCGTGCTGGCGGCGCCCATCCGCGGTGCCGAGCCCTTCATGGGCATCGAGGCGCTGGGCGTGGCCTTCGTGGTCGTGGTGGTGGGCGGCATGGGCAGCTTCGGCGGCGCGCTGGTCGGCGGCCTCTTGATCGGCATCGTGCAGAGCGTGATGAGCACGGTGTGGCCCGAGGGCGCGCGCCTGATGATCTACGTCGCCATGGCCGCCGTGCTGCTGCTGCGCCCGCATGGCCTGCTGGGCCGCAAAGGATGAACACCGCCATGACGATCTTGCGCAGACACTTCCACCTGCTGCTGGCGCTGGCCTTCGTGCTGGCGATGCCGCTCACCATGCAGTCCGGCTCCCTGGCCAGCGAGGTGCTGATCTACGGCCTAGCGGCCATGGGCTGCAACCTGCTGCTGGGGCACACGGGGCTGCTCTCCTTCGGGCAGGGCATCTTCTTCGGGCTGGGCAGCTACACCATCGCCCTCACGCTCACGCGCTGGCCCCTGCCCATGCCGCTGGCCCTGGCGCTCGCCGTGGTGGCGGGCGCGGTGGGCGCGGCGCTGGTGGGCTGGGTCGCCATCCGGCAGCGCGGCACCTACTTCGTGATGCTGACGCTCGCCTTCGCGCAGATGTTCTACTTTCTCGCCTACTCGATGCCCGGCCTCACGGGCGGCGACAACGGCCTGATGGACATTCCGCGTCCGTCCCTCGCCGTGGGCGGCTTCACGCTCTGGCCGCTCGCCTCGCCGTGGCAGTACTACGGCTTCGTGGCCGTGGTGTTCCTGGTGGCCTTCTGGCTTCTGCAGAAGGTGTCGGCCTCGGTGTTCGGCCGCACCCTGCTGGCCGTGCGAGACAACGAGGAGCGCGCGGGCGCCATCGGCTACGACCTCAAGCTGCTGAAGCTGCAGGCGTTCGTGATCTCCGGCGCCGTCACGGGCCTGGCCGGTGCGCTGCACGCCATGATGACCGGCATCGCCCCGCTGGCGAATGCCGAATACCACACGAGCGAGATGATCCTCGTGATGACCGTGATCGGCGGCACCGGCAACCTGCTGGCCTCGCTGCTCGGGTCGGCCTTCTACCTGATCGTGGGCGACTGGCTCTCCACCCTGTGGCCGCGCTGGCTGCTGCTGCTGGGCGTGGTGCTGATGGTGATCAGCCTGGGGATGCAGCGCGGCCTCTGGGGCCTGCTCGAATCGACCTGGGACCGCCTGCGCGGCGCGAAGGGCCCCACGGACGGCGCGCCTGCCGGCACGGGAGACAAAGCATGAGCACGGCCCCCATCCTGCTGGAAGCCATCGGCGTCGAGAAGCGCTACGACAAGTTCGCAGCACTCTCGGGTGTCGATCTGAAGGTGCGCGCGAACACCGTGCATTCGGTGATCGGCCCCAACGGCGCGGGCAAGACCACGCTGTTCCACATGCTCACCGGCACCAAGGCGGTGAGCGGCGGGCGCATCGTGTTCGACGGCCACGACGTGACGCGCGAGCCGGACCATCGCCGCGTGCAGCGCGGCATGGCGCGCTCGTTCCAGGTGACGAGCCTGTTCCTCACGCTGCCGGTGCGCGAGAACCTGCGGCTGGCCGCGCAGGGCACGGCGCCCGCGCAGGCACTCAACTGCTGGAGCGCGCCCGTGGGTCCCCGATCCCGCGCCGATGTGGTGGCCCGCGTGCTGACGCGGCTGGGCCTGGAGCGCCATGCCGACACGCCCGTGGGCAACCTCTCGCACGGCCAGCAGCGCCGGCTGGAGGTGGGCATGGCGCTGGCTGCGGGCCCGAAGGCGATCTTCCTGGACGAGCCCACCTCGGGCATGGGCATCGACGACCTGGACGACATGAAGCGGCTGATCCAGGGCCTGAAGGACGAGCACACCGTGGTGCTCATCGAGCACAACATGAACATCGTGATGGACATCTCCGACACCGTCACCGTCATGCAGCAGGGCCGCGTGCTGGCCGAGGGCCATCCGCACGCGATCCGCAGCGACGAAAGGGTGCGCAGCGCCTACCTGGGCAACATGATCACCGGAGGCAAGGCATGACAGGCATCCTGCAGATCGAGGGGCTGCACGCCCACTATGGCAAAAGCCACGTGCTGCAGGGCGTCGACCTGCACGTGGATGACGGCGAACTGGTCACGCTGCTCGGGCGCAACGGCGCGGGCAAGACCACCACGCTCAAGAGCATCTGCGGCGTGGTGCAGCCCAGCGCGGGGCGCGTGCGCTTTCGCGGCGAGGACGTGCAGGGCCTGCCCGCGCACCGCATCGCGCAGCGCGGCGTGTGCCTGGTGCCCGAGCACCGCGGCATCTTCCGGCTGCTCACGGTGGAAGAGAACCTGCTGCTGGGCCAGCGCAAGCAGTCGCCCTGGCAACTGCCCGACATCTACCGCATCTTCCCGCGCCTGAAGGAGCGCCGCACCAACGGCGGCGGACAGCTCTCGGGCGGCGAGCAGCAGATGCTGGCCATCGGCCGCGCGCTGATGAACGCCCCGCGCCTGCTCATGCTGGACGAGCCCGTGGAAGGCCTGGCCCCCGTGATCGTCGAGGAGATCGTGGCCCAGCTGCAGGCCATCAAGACCGCGGGCGTGGCCATCCTGCTCGTGGAGCAGAACCTCGAAGTCTGCACCCAGCTGGCCGACCGCCACTACATCATCGAACAGGGTGCGGTCGTGCACGAAGCCCGCAACGACGACTTCCTGGCCGATGAGGCGACGAAAGACCGCTACCTCGGCGTCGGCCTCGCATGAAACGGGCGGGCCTTCAACCGCCTGACGTCGTTGGTCGGCCTTTCCGTGCCGAAGCACTGTCTGCGGCCTCCCGCCTCGTCATCCGGCTGAATGCCCGCCCGTAAGGCGCCACTGCTTTACGCCCCCTTACACCATTCAGGATCACCGACCGTGGACATGAAGACTTCCCCCCCTGCGCTGCAGGCCCGCGTGAACGGCGCGCGCCTCTGGCAAACGCTGATGGACCTGGCGCGCATCGGCGCCACGCCCAGGGGCGGCGTGTGCCGGCTGGCGCTGACCGCCCTGGACGGCGAGGGCCGCGACCTGTTCGTGCACTGGGCGCGCGAGGCCGGCTGCAGCGTGCGCATCGACGCCATCGGCAACATCTTCGCGCGCCGCGCCGGGCGCGACGACAGTCTGCCGCCCGTGATGACCGGCAGCCACATCGACACCCAGCCCACCGGTGGCAAGTTCGACGGCAACTACGGCGTGCTGGCCGGCCTGGAGGTGGTGCGCAGCCTGAACGACGCCGGCATCGAGACGGAAGCCCCGATCGAGGTCGCCGTGTGGACCAATGAGGAAGGCTCGCGCTTCGTGCCCGTGATGATGGGCTCGGGCGTGTTCGCCGGTGCCTTCACCCTGGAGCATGCGCTGGAGCAGCGCGATAGCCAGGGCACCCGCGTGGCCGACGCGCTGGCCGCCATCGGCTATGCCGGCACGGCGGTGCCCACGCCCGCGGTGGGCGCGTATTTCGAGGCGCACATCGAGCAGGGGCCGGTGCTGGAAGCCAACGGTTGCGTGATCGGCGTGGTGCAGGGCGCCCTCGGGCAACGCTGGTACGACGTGACCGTGCAGGGCATGGAAGCCCACGCGGGCCCGACGCCCATGGACCTGCGCCGCGACGCGCTGCTGGCGGCCAGCAGCCTGGTGGAAGAAGTGAACCGCATCGCCCTGGCGCATGCGCCGCACGCACGCGGCACCGTGGGCGTGCTGGAGGTGTTCCCGAGTTCGCGCAACGTGATCCCCGGCAGCGTGCGCATGACGGTGGACCTGCGCGCCGCCGACGACGCGGTGCTGCTGCAGATGGACGCCGCCCTGCGCGCGGCCTGCGAGCGCATCGGCACGGCCCGCCGCACGCCGATGGCGGTGGAGCAGGTGGTGTACTTCCCGCCGCAGCCCTTCACCCCCGAACTGGTCGAAGGCGTGCGCGCCGACGCGGCCGCGCTGGGCTACAGCGCCATGGACGTGGTGAGCGGCGCCGGGCACGACGCCGTGTACCTCGCACGCCTGGCGCCCACGGCCATGGTCTTCGTGCCGTGCGCGGACGGCATCAGCCACAACGAAATCGAGGACGCGGAGCCTGAACACCTGGAGGCCGGCTGCAACGTGCTGTTGCACGCCATGCTGCGCAGCGCGGGGGTGGCGGCATGACGATGAAATTCCTGATCGCGCGGCTCAACCACGAGACCAACACCTTCTCGCCAGTGCCCACGCCACTGGAAGCCTTCTCGCTCCGCTACGGGCAGGAAGCGCTGCAGGACAACCTGGGCATGCGCACCGCCATGGCGGCCTTCATCGATTTGGCCCGGAGCCTGGATGCCGAGATGGTGACGCCCGTGTCGGCCATGGCCAATCCCAGCGGCCCGGTGCATGCCGCCGCATATGACGAGCTCACCCGCCGCATCGTCGAGGCCGCGCCCGGCTGCGACGCCATCCTGCTGGACCTGCACGGCGCCATGGTGGCCGAGAACAGCCCCGACGGCGAAGGCGACCTCTTGGAGCGCGTGCGCGCCGCTGCGCCGGGCGTGCCCGTGGCCGTCGCGCTGGACCTGCACGGCAACATCACCCCCAAGATGGTCGCCCACGCCGACGTGATGGTGGGCTTCAAGACCTATCCGCATATCGACATGTACGAAACCGGCGAACATGCAGGCCGCCTGCTGATGGACATGCTGCAGGGCCGGGCGCGCTACACCGTGCGCTGGCACCCGCTGCCCATGATGGGCCACACGCTGCGCAGCACCACGCTGCAGGGCGCGATGCTGCGCGCGGTGGACGCGGCGCGCGCGGCGGAGGCGCAAGGCATACCCGCCGTGACGGTATTCGCCGGCTTCTCGCTCGCCGACATCGAAGCGCCCTGCATGAGCGTGGTCGTCACCGCCGATGCCGATGACCCCGCCCCGGCCCAGGCCGCCGCGGACCGCATCGCCGCCGCGATCTGGGACGAGCGCGCAGAATTCATCTACGACAGCGAACCGCTGGACGCATCGCTGCGGCGCGCGCAGGCGCTGGCCGAGGGCGCGGACCGCCCCGTGCTGCTGCTGGACCACAGCGACAACTGCATGTCCGGCGGCACCTGCGACTCCATGGACGTGCTGCAGGCCGCGCTGGCCGAAGGCCTGGAAGACATCGCCGTGGGCCCGCTGTGCGACCCCGGGGCCGTCGCCGAGCTGATCGCGGCAGGCAGGGGCGCCCGCACCACCGTGCGCCTGGGCAACAAGGTGCCACTCACCCAGCTCGGCGTGGCCAAGGAGCCGGTGGCCGTCGAAGGCACCGTGGTGGCCATCAGCGACGGCGAATACACCGTCACCGGCCCGATCTACACCGGCCAGCGCTGCGCCATGGGCCGCACCGTGCTGTTCGACACGGGCAGGGCGCGCATCGTGGTCACCGAGCGCACCCACGAGCCCTGGGACCTGGGTGTCTTCTCATGCGTGGGCATGGACCCGACGGCCCATCGCTTCGTGCTGCTCAAGTCGCGCATGTACTGCCGGCCGGTGTTCGTGCCGCTCTCGCACGCGCTGGTCGAATGCGACAGCCCCACCGGGGTGACCAGCTCCAACTACGCGCTTTTCCCGTTCAGGAACGTACGCCGGCCGGTATTCCCGCTCGATCCGGCCTGAGATCGGCATACGGAGCGCAGGCAGGCGTTTCTCTGGTCCGCAGGGGCCCACGGCGGGGCCCGCAGGCTACTGCACGAGCTGCCAGAAGGTCACGTGCGCGAACTTGGCATCGCTGGCCCAGGGGTCCCATATGGTCTTGTCGCCCTTGCTGCGGGCTCCGGGCCAGCCGCCCAGGGACGTGGACATGACCGGCGGATAGCTGCCGCGGGTCCGCAATGTTTCCGTCTTGCCGCCCCGGGTGTACGAATACCCTCCGGCAGCCTTGTCGGGACCGGGATAGACCACGATGACGTGCCCATGTCCCGTTTCCTTCTTGCCGCCGACGATGAGCGCCCCGCCGCGCGCCAGCTCGCCCACCTGCGACGCAGGAACGGAGCGCCAGTGGCGCTGGCCCTGCACGTGGTCCATGAGCGCGTTGGCATTCATCCACGGCTGGTCGGGCAGGTACTGCTGGATCACGTACCAGACCGAATGGCTGCAGGAATTGGGATAGAGGGCGGCGGCCTTGTCGCAGGCCTGCTGGAGTTTGGCGACCGCTGCAGCGTCTACGGGCATGGGGTGTGGTCCTGTGTCGATGAAGCCTCCGCGGTCTTCGCGGGGGAGGCACGGTAAAGGCGGGCTTCACTGTCCCACCGCAGGGTGGGCAGGCGATAGTCGCCGCCCTGCGCAGGCGAGCGCACCTGCAGCTGGATTTCCTGGGGAATACCGTCGCGCCAGCGGCCCGGGCGCACCTCGAGGTCTTCGGGCGGGTCCACGGGAAAGAGATGCGGCAACCGGGCCAGGCATCGGCCCGCCTCGTCCACCAGCAACGGCAGGGGAAAGCGCTCCCACGGGGCATTGGCCGGCAGGTTGCGGTAATAGGCATCGGTGAACACCGCCACCAGGCGGACCTTGACTGGCGCCCGGGCCGGCGCCTTGCCCGCCGGGCGTTCGGCCAGGGCACACACGCGCGTCGCGTCGCGGTAGGGCGCCCACGCCGCAGGCAGCACCAGGTCGGCGCCAGGCGGTTGGCAGTGGGCGGGGTCGATGGCCGGGGGCGCCTTGGTCCCGGCCTGGACCGCGGTGGACAGCGCAGCGGCCACCAGCCAGCCGGACCATGAAAGAACTGCGTTCATGGGTGCATCAAGAAAGGTAATGTTTCGGGCGTTTTCAGAGACCTGGAGCCTCCGGCACGCATGTGACTGCAGGCGCGAAGTTTCGCCGCGGATTGCGGCAAATGGCGGCAAAACCCATCATTTGGAAACCAATTGATTCAAAAATAACAATGGCAGCACAAAAAAGGTCAACAGAACGGCAGAACCGTTGCGGCCCGTGCATGCCTGGCCGGTCCGGTGCTGCGCTGGCAGGTCATGGGTGCTTCGCCCTGGTTAAGCAGAATTCCTTACCAGGGTTTCTACGGCAGGCTGACTACAATCTCACACCCTAAAACGCCGGCCCGTCCTGGAGCGCCCGCTCCTTTGGCGAGGTCCGGCAGCCCTTCACAGAGCTGGAGACCCCTTGATGTCCGATACCCCCCCGGTCAACGCCACGCCTGACAAACGCGCCCTGCTGCGCCAAGCGGCCCTCGAATACCACGAGTTTCCGAAGCCGGGAAAGATCGCCATTGCCGCCACCAAGCAGATGGTCAACCAGCACGACCTGGCGCTGGCCTACTCGCCGGGCGTGGCCGCGCCCTGCGAAGAGATCGTCAAGGACCCCGCCGCCGCCTTCCGCTACACCGCGCGCGGCAACCTGGTGGGCGTGATCTCCAACGGCACGGCCGTCCTCGGCCTGGGCGACATCGGCGCGCTGGCCTCCAAGCCGGTGATGGAGGGCAAGGGCGTCCTCTTCAAGAAGTTCGCGGGCGTCGATGTGTTCGACATCGAAATCAACGAGAAGGACCCGGCCAAACTCGTCGAGGTCATTGCCGCCCTGGAGCCCACCTTCGGCGCCATCAACCTCGAGGACATCAAGGCGCCCGAGTGCTTCTACGTGGAGCGCGAACTGCGCAAGCGCCTGAACATCCCCGTCTTCCACGACGACCAGCACGGCACCGCCATCACGGTGGCCGCGGCCATGCTCAACGCCCTGAAGGTGGTGGGCAAGGACATCGGCGAAGTGCGCCTGGTCACCTCGGGCGCTGGCGCCGCGGCGCTCGCCTGCCTGAACCTGCTGCTGAAGGTGGGCCTCAAGCGCGAGAACGTGTTCGTCACCGACCTGGCCGGCGTGGTCCATGAAGGCCGCACCGAGCTGATGGACGAGGACAAGATCCAGTTCGCCCAGAAGACCGACGCCCGCACCCTGGCCGAAGTCATCGAAGGCGCCGACGTGTTCCTGGGCCTGTCGGCCGGCGGCGTGCTCAAGCCCGCGATGGTGGCCAAGATGGCGGCGCGCCCGGTCATCTTCGCACTGGCCAACCCCAACCCGGAAATCACCCCCGAAGACGCCCATGCGGTGCGCGGCGACGTGGTCATGGCCACGGGCCGCACGGACTACCCGAACCAGGTCAACAACGTCCTGTGCTTCCCGTATATCTTCCGCGGCGCGCTCGACTGCGGCGCGACCACGATCACCCTGGAGATGGAGATCGCCGCGGTGCACGCCATCGCCGAGCTGGCCCAGGCCGAGCAGAGCGAAGTGGTGGCCGCCGCCTACGTGGGCGAGCCCCTGGCCTTCGGCCCCGAGTACCTGATCCCCAAGCCGTTCGATCCGCGCCTGATGATCAAGATCGCGCCGGCCGTGGCCCAGGCCGCGGCCGACAGCGGCGTGGCCCAGCGCCCGATCTCCGACATGGACGCCTACCGCGACCACCTGCAGACTTTCGTCTATGCCTCCGGCACGATGATGAAGCCCATCGTCAACGCCGCCAAGCTGGCCGCCAAGAAGCGGGTGGCGTTCGCGGAGGGCGAGGAAGAGCGCGTGCTGCGCGCCGCGCAGATCGTGGTGGACGAGAAGATCGCCCGCCCGACCCTGATCGGCCGGCCGGCCATCATCGCCCAGCGTGTCGAGAAGTTCGGCCTGCGCCTGAAGGAGGGCGTGGACTACGACGTGGTGAACGTCGAGAACGACCACCGCTACCGCGACTTCTGGCAGACCTACCACCGCATGACGGAGCGCAAGGGCATCACCGTGCCCATCGCCAAGATCGAGATGCGCCGCCGCCTCGCGCTGATCGCCTCCATGCTGCTGCACAAGGGCGAGGTGGACGGCATGATCTGCGGCACCTGGGGCCACACGGCGCACCACCTGAACTACATCGACCAGGTGATCGGCAAGCGCGCCGGCGTGAACACCTACGCCTGCATGAACGGCCTGCTGCTGCCCGAACGCCAGGTGTTCCTGGTGGACACGCACGTCAACTACGACCCCACGGCCGAGCAGCTGGCGGAGATCACCGTGATGGCGGCGGAGGAAATGATGCGCTTCGGCATCAAGCCCAAGGCCGCGCTGCTGTCGCATTCCAACTTCGGCTCCAGCAACCAGCCCAGCGCCGTGAAGATGCGCCAGACGCTGGACCTGCTGCGCGTGCAGGCGCCCTGGCTGGAAGTGGACGGCGAGATGCACGGCGACGTGGCTCTGGACGCCGCCCTGCGCACCCAGGTGATGCCGCACAGCACGCTGGCCGGCAGCGCCAACCTGCTGGTGCTGCCCAACATCGATGCCGCCAACATTTCCTACAACCTGCTCAAGACGGCGGCCGGCGGCGGCATTGCCATCGGCCCCGTGCTGCTGGGCGCGGCCGAGCCGGTGCATGTCCTGACGGCCAGTGCGACCGTGCGCCGCATCGTCAATATGACAGCCCTGACGGTGGCCGACGCCAACGCCGCGCGCTGAACTGCCCGGCCATAGCGAGCGCTAACTTTAGAGCGCCTTGAAACCCTCCAGCGCCTGCCCATTTTTTGGGCAGGCGCTTGCTTTTTGGGGGTCTTTACGTCACACTACTGGCTCGAAATTTCGGGTAAACCCGTAGTTTCTGAAAGGTGTAGTTGATGCTGAAGGCCATCGCCATCCGGGCGTACACGGCAGGTATTGCATACGCTCTGGGTGCCGCGTTCGTTCTGGCCCCTCTCTCGGGGGAAGCCCGGAATGCTCCGTCCCCGGGCGGATCCGACACCATCGCATTGGCCGAACTTCCCCCGCAAGGACGCGCCACCTTCAGTCTCATCCGCGAAGGCGGCCCCTTCCCCCACGACAAGGACGGCAGCGTCTTTGGCAACCGGGAACGCCTGTTGCCCCCGCACAAGCGGGGCTACTACCGGGAATACACCGTCAGGACACCGGGAGCGAGCAACCGTGGTGCACGGCGGATCGTATGCGGCGGCCCTCCGCGCACGCCGGACGCCTGCTACTACACCAGCGACCACTACGCGAGCTTTCGGAAGATCGTGGAATGACTTGGCCCCCGAGCCCAGCGGGCAGGAGCCGATGCACAGAACGATCGCAGGCCTGCCGACTCTTTTCCTGAGAAACCGTGCCATCCGGGCGGTTTCCGGCGATATTCCTCATTGGTGACTACATAAAGAAAGAGCAGCGGAGATGGAAATGCCACTTCGTACCGACCAGGACAACCCACTGCGCGGCGTGCGCCCCAACATCGTGCAGTCGATCCGGGCCTTCCGCGTGCAAGATTTGCAGGCCTCCGCCCAGGCGCTGGGCCAGCACTTCCTCTATGCGAACCTCGCGCACGCGCAGACCAAGCAGGACGTCCTGGAACTCATCGCCAGCCAGTTCATGTTCCCGGCGCACTTCGGAAAGAATTTCGATGCGCTGTACGACTGCATGACGGATCCCTTGCATAAATCGGGCCCGCAGCCCGGCTTCATCGTGGTGCTGGAACAGATCCCCACGACCGTGAAGTTCGACAAGGAAGCGCGCGAGCAACTGCTGGACATCTTCCGCGAAGCGGCGGACTACTGGGGCGACCGCAAGATCGCTTTCCGGTGCTTCTATTCTTTTCTGTAGCCCGTTCTGCATCCAACAGCCAGGCAGAACGGGCGAACGAGGCTAAAGAGGCCGCCGCGGAGCCCATCCAGATCGCTGTCGCCCCAGGCGCCGAGAAGATGCCTACCGACAAGCTCGTAGACGTCTCTCCTCTGGCACTGCGCATGAGCAGCCCGTTCAATGCGGGTTACTGGCTCGCTGCTGCGTGACATTCGGCTCTACCCCCTGAGGCGCTGACGCGCCATCCCCCTTCTCTCTACGCGCTTCGCGCTACGGGAAGGGGGACGCAGCCGGCGCGGCGCGGCGGGGCGGCCCTTGCGCGGCTGCTGCTGGCCTGGGCCGTGGCCGTTTCAAGCGCCGTGACGACATCTTGCTGCGGGGTGGTACGGAACGAACCACCCTGCGCTGCTTTGTTCAGGCGCAGGCCTGCGCCAGGGCCACGTAGTCGGCCACGGGGACTTCCTCGGCGCGGCGCTGGGTGTCGAAGGTGCCGGTGAACTGGCGTGCCTCGAGCCAGCGGCCGAGGGTGTGGCGCAGCAGCTTGCGGCGCTGGCTGAAGGCCACCTGCACGAGTTCCTCGAGCAATTGGGGCGCGACCGGTGCGGGGGTCGCACGGGGCACCATGCGCACGACGGCGCTGTCCACGCGCGGGGGCGGGTCGAAGCTCTCGGGCGGCACGAAGAGCACGTCTTCCATGGCGTAGCGCCACTGCAGCATCACCGAGAGGCGGCCGTAGTCGCTGGTGGCGGGTTGCGCCACCATGCGGTCGATGACCTCCTTCTGCAGCATGAAGTGCTGGTCCTCGACGACATCCACGTGCTCGAGCAGATGGAAAAGGATCGGTGTGGAGATGTTGTAGGGCAGGTTGCCCACGATCCGGATGCGGGACGCGCCCAGGTTCGCGGCCACCGCGGTGAAATCCACTTTGAGCACGTCGGACTCGATCACGTCGAGCTGGCCATGGCCGCGCAGGCGCTGGGCGAGGTCGCGGTCCAGTTCCACCACCGTCAGGCGCCCGAGCCGCTCGACCAGCGGCTGCGTGAGCGCGGCGAGGCCCGGGCCGATCTCCACCATCGGCTGGCCGGGTGCCGGTGCGATGGCGCGGACGATGGCGTCGATGATGGCCTGGTCGGCCAGGAAGTGCTGGCCGAAGCGCTTGCGCGGGATGTGCTTCATTGCGGCGCGTCGCGGTATTCCACGTAGGCGCGGGCACGGGCTTCCTGGGCCCAGTTGGTGAACGCTTCCTCGAGCTTCTTCTCGCGCACGGCATCGCGCACCATGTCGCGCTGCTCGCGCTGCGTGAGCTTGGCCTCGCGCCGCTCCAGCAACTGGATCAGGTGCACGCCGAAGCGCGACACGATGGGCTGGCTGATCTCGTCCGGCTTGAGCGCTTCCACCGCCTCCTCGAATTCCGGCACGTAGCGGCCCGGGCCGGCCCAGCCCAGGTCGCCGCCCTGCTTGGCGCTGCCGTCCTGCGAATGCTCGCGCGCGAGCGTGGCGAAATCGGCCTGGCCCGACAGGATGCGGCGGCGGTACTCGGCCAGCCGCTCCGCGGCCGCGGTCTCGGTCAGCTGCGGCCCGGTGCGCAGCAGGATGTGGCGCACATGGGTCTGCACGGCCGAGGAGGGAATGCCTGCGCGCGAACGCTCCAGCACCCGCAGCACGTGGAACCCGGCGGGCGAGCGCACCGGGCCGGCGATACCGCCCACGGGCACCTGCTGGACGGTCCGCACGAACAGGTCCGGGTAGCGGTCGGCCGGGCGCAGGCCCAGTTCGCCGCCGATGGGTGCGTCCGGGGCATCGGAGAGTTCACGCGCCACCTTGGCGAAATCCTCGCCGGCCCGCACGCGGTCGACGGCCTGCTGCGCGCGCTGGCGGCGCTGCTCCACCACGTCCGGAGTGGCGTTCTCCGGCACGGAGACGAGGATGTTGGCGAGGTTCAGCTCGATCTTGGACGGATCCGATATCGCGGACTGCTGCTGGTCGCGCATGTACTGGTCCACGTCCAGATCGGTCACGCGCACGCGCGACTCGACGTCGCGCTCGCGCAGCCGCTGGATCAGCATCTGGTTGCGCAATTCGCTGCGGAAGCGTTCCGGACTGATGCCGTCGGCCGCGAGGCGGCGGTGCATTTCCGGGATGCTCACGCTGTTCTGGCGGGCCACGGACTGCTCGGCCTGCGAGATGGCGTAGTCGTCCACCTTGATGCCGCTTTCGATGGCCATCTGCACCTGGATCTTCTCGTTGATCAGGCGCTCGAGCACTTCGCGGGCGAGCACCTGCCGCGGCGGCCGCTCACCGCCCTGGGCGGCCAGCTGGTGCTCCACGCGCGCCAGGCGGGCCTGCACTTCGTTGTTGGTGATCGGCTCGGTGTTCACCACGGCGACGATGAAGTCGGCCTGCCGGGCCGCCTGGGCGCCACGCGCCGAAGGGCCGGGATCCGGCAGGGTGATCTGGGGCGCGGCGCGCAGCGATGGCGAAGCCGACGGTGCCGACAGCCCCGCGCCGCCGGGCAGTCGCAGCCCCTGCGCGCCCGCGGGCGCGACGGAAACGATGGCGGAGGCGAAGCCCGCGAGGCCCAGGATGAATGCTCGATGGTTCATGGAAAAGCGTCGGATGCGGATCGGGGCGATGGGTCTTGGACTGCGGCCGTCAGTCGTAGTTCGTGAACCGGCTCGGCGCAGGCACCGGCTCGCGCAGGTACTGGTAGCGCGGGATGTTCTGCTTGAGCGTCTGGATCGGGTCGGAGCCCAGCGAGAGCCGGGAGAAGCCCACGAACTCGATCTGGAAGAGCAGCCGGGTGGTGGCCGTGGTCACGCTGCTCTGCAGGCGCTCGAGCACCACGCGCCCGATCCAGCAGCAGCTGTCGTACTCGAAGCCGATGACCGTGTCCACGAGCTTGCGGTCCTGCAGGCTGTAATTCAGGCGGCCGACGGAGTACCAGCGACCACCGCCCTGCCCGCGGCCCGGGCCGAGGTTCTGGCCCTTGTCGCCCCAGAGATCGTTGATGGGCCACTGCCAGCCCACGTCGATCTGCTCGCTGGTGCCCCGCTGGAAGCGGTAGGCCGCGTTGATGACGCGGTAGTCGCTGGGGTTGTAGCGCGCGCCGACAGTGGAGCGGATGGATCGGCCGGTCTTGGGGTTGTACTGCACGGTGGAGTCGAAACCCCACTGGCGCGTCCAGTTGATGCCGGCACCCAGCAGCACGTCCGAGAGGCGCTCGCTCACGGGCGTCTCGCCCGGCATGACCACGTTCTGGTCGCTGAAGCGCAGGCGCTGGGCGATGCCGAAGCGGGCCGCCTCTCCACCGTCGTCGGGGTCCAGCAGGCGGGTGGTGACGCCCAGCGTGAGCAGGTTGTTGTCGGCGATGCGGTCATTGCCGCTGTAGCCGTTCTCGGTGTAGATGGTGGCGAAGTTGAAATCGTTCGCCGCCGTGTCGTACACCGGGATCATGCTCTGGTCGCGGTACGGCGTGTAGGTATAGAAGGCCCGCGGTTCCAGCGTCTGCACGAAGTTGCGGCCGAAGTAGCGCGCGTCGCGCTCGAACACGAGGCCGCTGTCCAGGCTGAAGGTGGGCAGCGCGCGCGATGCCGTGCGCTGCCCGGTCGCCGTCAGGGCGCTGTCGAAGTCGTACTGCGTGGCGTGGAACTGCACGCGCGGCGTGATGAACCCGCCCGGCGCCAGGAACGGCCGGCTGAACTGCGCCATGGCATAGCTGCGGCGGGCATTGGGCTGACCGGTGAGGGCACGGTCCGCGCGGAAGTCGGTGTAGTCGGCCTCGACGCTGGCGTCGAAGCCACCGGGCAGCGACGACGGCGTGTAGCCCCAATGGATCTGGGGCATGCGGTCGTAGGGCGGCACGATGGGCGCGTTCACGTCCTGCAGGACCTGCCACTTGAGGGTGCGCAGGCTCAGCGACATGTCGTAGGCGCCCCAGGACAGGGACGCATCCGCCGGCAGCAGGCGCTGCGTGAGCTGGCTGATGCCGCCGTTGGTCCGGGTGCTGAAGTCGCGCCAGTAGTCGTCGTCGCTCACGCGCGTCGCATCCACGTTCAGGCCGATGCCGCCGATGCCGGTATCGAAGGTGCCGCGGTGCTTCAGGCCCAGCGCCCAGCGGTCGCGGTTGCGCAGCCGGTCCGAGGGCATGTAGTCGCCCCGGATCTCGCCGTTGTAGGTCGGTTCCAGGTAGCGGAATTCACCACTGGTGCTGACGCCCCGCTTGGACATGACCGTGGGCGTGATGGTGGCATCCCGGTTGGGCGCGATGTTCCAGTAGTAGGGCTGCGAATACACGACGCCGCTCACGCTGTCGATGCCCACGGTGGGCGGCAGCAGGCCGGTCTTGCGCTTGTCCGACAGGGGGAACGTGAAGCTGCCGGGTATCGGCAGGACGGGCACGCCCTGGAACTCCAGCACGCCCCCTTCGGCCGTGCCCACCTGCTCTGCATTGTCGATCTTGATGCTGCGGGCGCGCACGATCCAGGCCGGTTTCCAGGTGGACTCGTCGTTCTTCTGGCAGGTGGTGTAGGTGGCTTCGTGGACGACGGCGCGGTCGCGGTCGATGAAGTCCACGCGGCGTGCGTCGCCATAGGCGCCGTTCGCGAGGAAGCGGTAGCTGGCGTCGTCGAAGAACCCGGAGAACGCGTCCACCTGCAGCTCGAGCAGCGAACCTTCGTACACGTTGCCGGCGCGGTTGATTCGCACGTTGCCGCGCGCCTTGGCGAGGTCGTCGGGCACCGCGTAGTCGAGCCGGTCGGCGTGGATGATGGTGTCGCCGCGCCGCAGCTCGGCATTGCCCTCGACGGTCGCGTTGATGTCGGGCTGGCCGGAGACATGGTCGCCCCGCACGAAGATCGGCAGCTTCGGCCGCACGTCCTCGGGAATCTTCTCCTGCAGCAGCGGGCTGGACCGCAGGGCGGGAGCGGGCTCGGCCGCGGCGCCAGGGCCGGGTTCGGTCTGCGCGAGCGCTGCCAGCGGCAGCCCGCAGACCATCCAGGCGGCCAGGCGAGCCAGCGCCCGCTGCTCGAACCGCGGGGGGGCGGCACGGTTCCGGCGGCGGGCAGGCAGGCGGGAATGCGTCGGTCGGAGGGGATCGGGCAAGGAAGAAAGGTCCATGGATTCAACCGGTCGGCGGCGCGCCCGCTCGGGGCGGGCACCGCAGGCCACCCGGACGGGAGAGACCGGGTTTGTAAAATCGGATTATCCATGAGCCACCCCCGTCCCCCTTCCCCGCCCGCCGATGCCGGAGCCCACGCGGTCGCGTGGCCCGATCCTTCCCGCCGCGCCGCCTTCGATGCATGGCTGGCTCCGCTGGTGGCTGCGCACGGCCTGGTGCCGTCCAGCCTGCGCCCCGCCTCCGCCGACGCGAGCTTCCGCCGCTACCTGCGCATCGATGGCGTGGACGGCGCGAGCCGCATCGTCATGGACGCCCCGCCGGACAAGGAAGACTGCCGCCCCTTCGCGCACGTGCAGCGGCTGATGGCCGAGGCGGGCCTGAACGTGCCGCAGGTCCTGGCCTGGGACGAAGCCCATGGTTTCATGCTGCTGTCCGACCTGGGCCGGGAAACGGTGATCGAGCGCCTCGACCCGGCGCGCCCGGCCGATGCCCATGCCTGGTACCTGCAGGCCACCGATGTGCTGCTGCAGTGGCAGCAGGCGTCGAAGCCGGACACGCTGCCGCCCTATGACGCCGCGCTGCTGCGGCGCGAACTGGCGCTGTTTCCCGACTGGTACCTGGCGCGCCACCGGGGCGTGGCGCTGGACGACGGGCAGCAGGCGACGCTGGCGCGCGCGTTCGACGCCATCGTGGCGGCCAACCTCGCCGCGCCCTCGGTCTATGTGCACCGCGACTTCATGATGCGCAACCTGATGGTGCCCGCCGAGGCCTGCGCCCCCCTGGGCGTGCTCGATTTCCAGGATGCCGTGTGGGGCCCCGCCACCTACGACATCGCCAGCCTGCTGCGCGATGCCTTCATCAGCTGGGACGAGGATTTCGTCATCGACATTACCGTACGTTACTGGGAAAAGGCCCGGCGTGCGGGCATTCTCGGCAGCGGCAGCGCATCCGGCTGGGGCGACGACTTCGGCGAGTTCTATCGCGCGGTCGAATGGATGGGGCTGCAGCGCCACCTGAAGGTGGCCGGTATCTTCGCGCGGCTCACGCTGCGCGACGGCAAGCCCCGGTACCTGGCCGACACGCCCCGCTTCATCGGCTACATCCGCTCCACGGCCGGCCGCTACCGCGAACTCGTGCCGCTGCTGCGGCTCATCGACGCCATCGAGGGCACCGAAGCCGTGGCCGGCTACGCCTTCGGCCGGGTCTGAAGGGGACGGCCGTCCCCACCGCATTCCCCACTCCATCAGCAGCAACCACCGACGACGCCAGCGTGAACATTCCCCGCTTCCATTGCCCCGAGCCGCTGTCCAGCGGAGCCGCGCTGGCCCTGCCGCCCGCTGCCGCGCGCCACGTGCAGGTCCTGCGCCTGCAGCCCGGCGACGCGATCACGCTGTTCGACGGGCGCGGCGGCGAGTACGCGGCCACGGTGGCGCGCATGGGCCGGTCGGATGTCGAAGTCCTGGTGGGCGCGCACGACCCGGTGGAGCGCGAGGCCGGCCGCAGCGTCCACCTCGTCGTGGGCATGCCGGCCAACGAGCGCATGGACTGGCTCGTGGAGAAGGCCACCGAGCTGGGCGTGGCGCGCATCCAGCCCGTGGCGGCGGCCCGCAGCGTGCTCAAGCTCTCCGGGGAGCGGGCGCTCAAGCGACAGGCGCACTGGCAGGCGATCGCCGCGGCGGCCTGTGAACAGTGCGGTCGCAACCGCGTGCCGCAGGTGGAAGCCCCCGTGCCGCTGGCGGACTGGCTGCGGCTGCCTCCCGCGCCCGATGCCGCACGGCTGGTGCTGTCGCTGCGCGAAGGCAGCCGGCCGCTGCACGACGCTGCGGCGAGCGCAGCCTGCGTGCAGGTGCTGCACGGCCCCGAGGGCGGCCTGGCCCCGCACGAGGAAGACCTCGCCCTGGAGCGCGGCTTCCTGCCCGCGAGCCTGGGCCCGCGCGTGCTGCGCGCCGAGACGGCTTCGGTGGCGGCGCTTTCGCTGCTGGCGTGCGCATGATGGCGGTGCGCATGGAATCTTCCACCCCGGCTCCCGGCACCGACGCCCCCTGGGCGGACCTGGCGGACGCCGATGCCCTGCTGCCTGGCGGGCCGGACGAAGCATCGGGCGCCCTGTTCGACTTCTTCCGCGACACGGACGCCGCCACGGACGATCCCCTGCTCTGGCGCATCGCGCGCGAGCAGGAGCTGTCGCAGGCGCTCAGCGGGCTGTTCCACGGCCCCGCCGCGCTGGTACAGCTGCGCCTGTGGGCGTTCCTGCAGCTCGCCCGCCAGGGCGAGTCCCAGCTGCCCCGCGAGCGCATCGACGAACTCTTCCACGCGCTGCGGCCCGAGGCGCTGGACACCGTGCTCAAGCGCTTTCGCGACGTGGGCCTGCTGGCCTGGGATGACAGCCTGCGCGCCTATGCGCTGCCCCCCCTCGCACAGCGGGTGGCCGGCCTGCTGGCGCCACTGGCCAGCAGCGACGCGGCCGGGCAGGACGCCGAAGGCGGCGAACTGGCCGCGCTGCTCGGGCAGGTCGTGGGCGCGAACCAGCTCGGGGCGCTCGATGCCGGGCAGTTGCAGATGCTGCAGGCGCAGCTCACCCGGCTGCACGGCGAGTTCGCCGACGCGATCGCGAGCGGTTCCGAATTCCGGCTGCGCGCTGCGCGCCAGCGCTACGACCGCGCGGCCCTGCTGATCGACCGGGCCTCCGACGCCATCACCGCCATCATCGGCCATGCCCACGGCCACATCGCCATGGAACGCGCAGCCCGCGCGCTGGGCCAGGCGCAATCGCGCCTGCTGGCGATGGCCAGCCAGTTCAACCGCGCGCTGCAGCAGGTGGACCGCCAGCGCGTGACGCTCGGCACCACCGGCATCACCAGCACCGACGTGAAGCGCTGGCTGCAGACGCTGCGCCATCCCGCCGCGCTGCTCGACACCGCGCTGGCCGTGCCTGTGGGCCTGTGCGCCCTGGCACCGCACGAACTGCTGGACGTGACCGAGGCCGAGTTCGAGCGCGACCGCCCCACCCAGGGCCCCGCGGAAGACCTGCCCGGCGCCCAGGAAGCCCCGGCCGGAACGCTGGCCGCCGTGGCCCTGCCGCGCGAACTGGGCGATCTGTCCGATCTGCTGGCGGCCTGGACGCTGGAAGCGTCCGCCGGAGAAGCGGCCGGGGCGCCGCGCGACGTGGCCGCCGCACTGCTCGGCGCCGAGCCGGAATCGGCCCGCTATGCCCAGGTTGCCTACAAGGCCCAGCTGCTACCGCTGCTGGGCGATCCACAGGCCGGCGTGCTGCCCGGCGCCACCGGCGCGCTCGCGCGCCAGCCCTGGCGCGTGGAATGGGAAGCCGCCATCCAGGCCCTGGACCACCCGCAGTTGGAACTGGTGAGCCGGGGCCGGCTGGTGCCCGCGGACACTCCGCCGGATACCGACGGCTGAAGCCTCGGCCCGTTGCCTGCTCCCTGTTTTCGTTTCGTTTTTTCCTGACTGCCCTTTTCGTTTCCGGATGGACCGCTGCCCATGGACGACGCCGCCCTGCTGATCGCAGAACTCCTCACGCGCCGCTGGCTGCCGCGCAGCCACCCGCGGGTCAAGCGCGCGCTGGTCGATGCCGAACTCTTCGCGCAGGTCGAGCAGCGCCTGGCGCAGTCCGGGCTGCGCTTCGTGGACAGCATCTACGCCGACCACGTCAGCCTCGCCCTGCTGCAGCCCGCGCAGAACGCCGTGCTGGGCGAAGGCGCGCTCAACGCCAACAACAACCTGGACCTGCCGCGCGACGCGCAGGCCCTGCTGGTGGTGCTCTGGGCCCTCATCGTTTTACCGAAGCGCGAGCGCCAGACCAGCCGCACCGAAGCCGAGGGCGATGGCCAGAACGACTTCTTCCCCGGCGCCAAGCCCCTGCCCTCCGCCCGGCTCGTGAGCCCCGTGCTGTCGTACAAAACGCTGCTGGAGGACTACGGCAACCAGCTCGGCAAGAAGCTGCGGCTGGATGCCAACCTGAAGCTGCTGGAACGCCACGGCTTCATCACGCGGCGCCAGGACGAGATCGGCGAGGGCCCGCTGCTGGACGTGCTGCTCGACTACGACGTGCTCGCACCCCGCATCCTCGACGGCGCGCTGGCCGACGTGCTGACGCGCGAACGCGCCGCGGCGCCGCCGGCGACGGACGCAGCGGTTGCTGCCCCCACTTCTTCCGGGTCCGAGACCCCCACGGCCTGACCGGGCCTCTCCACCCGCCCATGTTCCACCTGCAAACCCTCGAACTCGTCCACTGGGACTACTGCCAGCGCGTTGCGCTGCCGCTGGACGCCTCCATCATCACCATCGCCGGCCCCAACGGCTCGGGCAAGACCACGCTGCTGGACGCCATGCGCACGCTGCTGGGCCTGCGCTGCTCGGCCCCGCGCGACTACCGCACCTACGCCCGCCATGCCGGCGCGCAGACCGCGTGGCTGCGCGCGGTGGTGGACAACCGCCCGCAGGGCCGCCAGACCTCCAGCCGGCCCTTCGCGCGCCGGCTGCTGTACGCCGACCAGGTCACGCTCGCCTGCCGCATCGACAAGAACGGCGGCGACTGGCAGCGGCGCTACTGCCTGCTCGATGGCGATGTCTCCATCGAGCAGTTGCGCGACACGCCCGAGAAGGATCTCGGCTTCATGGGCGTGGAGGCCTGGGGCCGCGTGCTCGGCGCGGCCGGCCTGTCCCCTGCCATCGCACGCGTGCTGTCGCTCGAACAGGGACAGACCGACCGGCTGTGCGAATTCAGCCCGCGCGAACTGCTGCGCCTGGTGTTCGACGTGTTCGGGGACCAGCAGGTGCTGGATGCCTACGACCAGGCGCGCGAGCACCAGCAGCAGCTCTCGCGCGAAATGGCGCAGGCCGAGCGCGAGCTCGACCACAGCCGCGCCCAGCTCACCGAACTGAGCAACCGGGTGACCAGCTACAAGACCTGGCAGCTCAAGCTGGCCGAGCGCGAGCGGCTCGCCACCGAGGTCCTGCCCGTGCTCAGCTGGCATGGCGAGCGTGAAGGCCTGGCGAAGCAGGCGCGCGAACTGCGCCGCCAGAAGACACAGCACCGCGCGGCGCTCGCCGAGCAGGCCGCGCAGAACAAGCGCCTGCTCACGCTGCTGGACGAAGGCACCCGCGCCCAGGCCGATGCCGAGCGCCTGCGCGCCGAACGCGACGAAGCGCGCTCTGCCCTGGACGACGCCACGCGCCACGAGGCACCGCTCGAGCAACTGGCAAAGCGGGAGGCCGAACTGCTCGCGCTCGTGGACAAGGGCAGCAACGCCGACGAGCTGCAGGCCCACCTGCGCCAGCTGCAGGAGCAGGAGTCTGGCGCGCAGGACGAGCGCTCCGCGCTGCAGCAGCGCCGCCGGATCGCGCAGGACGCCCTGAAGGCGCTCGAAGGCCAGTCGCTGCCGCCCTTGCCGCCCGAGGTACAGCAGTTCCGCAGGCGCCTCACGGCACAGGGAATCGGCCACCAGTTCGTGGCCGAAGTGATCGAGGTGGCGGACGAGGCCTGGCGCGCCGCCATCGAAGGCGTGCTGCGCGGCCACCGCTGGGTGGTGCTGCTCGACAAGGAAAGCGACCTGGCCGAGGCCTATGACATCGGCGAGCGCGAACGCTACCGCCATTACCTGGTCGGCCCCGGCGAGAAGCCGCTGCGCGGCGAGCCCGGTACCCTGCTCGCGCATGTGCGCTTCACCGCGCCCGTGCCGCGCTGGCTGGTGCAGCAACTGCAGCAGCTGCGCTGCGTGGCCGACCCGCGCGAAGGCAAGCGCCTGGGCGGCACCTGGATCACGCCCCAGGCCTACATGCACGACGGTCGCGGGGCACGCTCAATGTGGGTGGAGCCGCGCGACCACCAGTTCGGCGCCGCCGCCGTGCAGGCGCGCCGCGCCGCCGCCGAGCGCGACCTCGCGCAGATCGACGGCCAGCTCGTGCCCGTGCTCGACCGGCTCATGGCCCTGAAGCGGCAGATCACCGATACCCGCCGCGCGCTCGAAGGCCACAGCGCCGCGGAAGAGCTGGCGCGCCGCAGCGAGGAGTTCGCCCAGGCACGCGAGGAATTGCCGGCGGCCAGACAGGCGCGCATCGCCGCGGCCCAGCGCTGGCAGCGCCTGGACACCGAGGCTGCGCGCGTGCATGACCGCCACCGGGCCTTCACCGAGGAGCACCAGCGGCTGGAGCAGCAGTTGCGGCGCTCGCGCAGCGATACCGAACGCGCCGCGCAGGAATGGACCGCGCGCCGCCGCGGGCATGTGGAGGCCGCAGCGCGCAGCCAGGCGCAGCGGCGCCAGTTCCCCGCGCGCTGGACGGCCGCGGAGACGCTGGGCGCACTGGTGGACGAATACGTGAATGACACCCAGGCGAAGCTGCGCCTCTCCGCCGTCGAGCAGGAACTGGAACAGGGCACCTGGGAGCAGGACGCCACCGTGGAGGAACGCTACCGCCGCATGGAAGCCACCGTGCGCGAGCAGGGCTCAAGCCTGTCGGACCACCAGGTCAAGAACGCCCAGGCCGGCACGGCCGTGATGAATGCGCGCGAAAGCTACATCGAGGTGCTGCGCAGCACCGTGCGGCGCTACCGCAAGAACATCCAGGAACTCGGCGCCCTGGCGGGCGTGGAGGTGGCGGCCGACCTGCCGCTGCTGGAAAACGACGACACCGTGCTCGCCCAGGCCGGGCTCAAGGTGCATTTCGCGTTCGACGGCAAGGGCAGCATCGGTATGAACGACGGCGAGGCGTCGGGCGGCCAGCAGGTCATCAAGTCGCTGATCCTGCTGGTGGGCCTGCTCAAGGACGAGGAAAGCGGCTCGGGCGGTTTCGTCTTCATCGACGAGCCCTTCGCCCACCTGGACGTGCGCAACATCCAGCTGGTGGGCCACTTCCTGCGTTCCACCCAGGCGCAGTACGTGCTGACCACGCCCATCACCCACAACCTCGAGGTCTTCGAGCCCGCGGAGATCACGCTCGTGACCAGCAAGAAGCCCCAGGGCTCGCGCTGGGCCCCGCCCATCGCCGTGGCCAAGCGGCGCGGCGTACCGCAGCTGGAGCCGATGGCGGGATAGCCGCCGGGCGGTCGTTGCACGGGATGCGCATGGCCATCGTCACCACCGCCAGGGGCCGCAACCGCGCGCGGGAGAGGGATGCACCATTTGCCGGGCTCCCTCCGCTGTCGCCCCGCCAGGAGGCACTGCTGCGCCGCTGGCTTGCCTCCCATGCCGCAGAGCGGCGCTGGCAGACGCTGCTTGATGAAGCGGGGCAGGATCTGCTGGACTCCACGGAGGCGCTGCTGGAGTGCCTCGTGGAAGCCGGCGCGGCGGTGGCCCGCGAGCGCCTCGTGCGGGGCACGTGGCAGATCGAGCGGATGGAGTGGCGCGATCTTCCGGCGCTCCAGGCCAGCCGCGGCATCCGGACATCGGACGAACGCCGGGCACTGCGGGACGACACCCGGCAGCAGCTGGCAACCCTGGCGGACGGCCTCCCATGGCTTCAGTCCGCCATCGACAGCTGCCTGGGCACCACGAAAAGCGCCGATCTGCTGAAGGCCCGTGCCGAGTTGCTGCACGCACTCGCGTCATGGCATGCCGAACAGCGCTTCGGCAAACGCCGGGACTTCGCCCTGCACGCACGGCAGGGCACCAAGGGCCGTGTGGACGGCACGCGGGCTGGAATGGGCACCGTACCGCATGGAGCCTGCGCTATGGCAGGACGGCACGACCCTGCCGCTGAACGATTTCGACCGCGCCTTGCTGGCACGCCTGGCAGCGCGGAACGACCTGCCCGCGCCAGTGGCCTGGCTGCGCGATGCGCTGGAGCGGCTGGACCGCAAAGCCGAACAGGAGGCCTGGCTTTGAACAGCGGCCTCCGCGCCTCCTTCTAGGGTTTCCCCTCGGCCAGCGGTCCAGAGATTGTCGCCCCAGGGTGCCTGGGGTAAAAACCATCGGCGGCGTCGTCCACGCCCTCAAGGAGAACCCCGGTGTCAGAGCCGCCCCTGTCCCAGGTGCCAGCCAGGCCGCCGTACCCCGGCGATGCCTCCCTGGGCTCGCGCCTGCTGGACGCCCTGCTCACCACCGAGCCGCGCCAGCGCATCCGGCTGGCCATGGCCGGGCTGGCCGCGCTGCTGATGGCCTGCTGCATCACGGCGATGCACATCGCGGTGGGCGCGGGGCTGGCGCAGCCGGGGCCGGTCCGGATCTGGACGGCCCTGTCGGCCGGCGGCCTGCTGGTGGTGTATGCCCTGATCCGCAGCGGCATCTCGCAGCGCTGGTCGGACCCGTCCCTGACGCTGCCGCAGATCGTTTATGCCATCGCCTGCAATGCCGCGGCCTACGCCATCGGCGGCCAGGCCCGCGGCATCGCCCTGCCGATCCTGGCGGTGATCCTGATGTTCGGCATGTTCGGGTTGTCCACGCGCCAGATGTTCGGCGTGATGCTCTACGCCATGGCCGCGTTCGGCCTGGCCACGGTGTCGGTGGAGCTGCGCGACGAGCCGGGGCACTCCCCCGGCCTGTCGGTGGCCTACGGGATCATGACGGCCGTGGTGCTGCTGGGCAGCACCTTCCTCACCACGCGCCTGCAGGCCACGCGCGAAGACCTGCGCCGCCAGAAGCACGACCTGGCACGCGCGCTGGAGCACATCCGTGAACTGGCCACGCACGACGAACTCACCGGGCTGCTCAACCGCCGCCACATGCTGGAGCTGATGCGGCTGGAGCAGCGGCGCGTGTCCCGGTCGGACTTCCCGCTGGTGATCGCGCTGCTGGACGTGGACCATTTCAAGGCGGTCAACGACACCCACGGCCACGCCGCGGGCGACCGCGTGCTGCAGGCATTCGCCCAGACGGTCCGCCGCTGCGTGCGCGACGGAGACGTGATCTCCCGGTGGGGCGGCGAGGAATTCGTGCTCATGCTCTGCAACACACCGCCCGAGGCCGCCCGCGCGTTGCTGGAGCGGGTGCGAGAGGCCGTGGCGGCACTCGCGGTGCCGGCGGACCGCGGCGACGGGGCCGGAGTCAGCGCCGGACATCTGCGCATCACCGTGTCCATCGGATTCGCGCTGCACCGCCCCCGGCACCCCATCGAGGAAACGCTGGAGCGCGCCGACCGGGCGCTCTATGCTGCCAAGCAGGGGGGCCGCAACCGGACCGTCGAGGAAGCGCTTGACCCTGACACCATGGAAGCCTGCAAGATCCGGCCATGACCTCCTCCCACCGCCGCCCGCTGGGCCTGCTCGCCCTCTGCCAGGGGCTGTTCCTCACCAACAACGTCGTCTTCATCGCCATCAACGGGCTGGTGGGCCTGCAGCTCGCGCCGCGCGGCTGGATGGCCACCCTGCCGGTGATGGGCTACGTGGTGGGCGGAGCGCTGTCCACCGGTCCCGTGGCCCGGGCCCAGAGGCGCTGGGGGCGGCAGGCCTCCTTCCAGATCGGGCTGGCAGTGGCGGCGGCGTCGGCCTTGCTCTGCGCGCTGGCCGTGTGGATGCACGCGTTCTGGCTGCTGTGCGCTGCCACGCTCATGGCGGGCTACTACAGTGCCAACGGCCAGCTCTACCGCTTCGCCGCGGCCGAGATCGCGCCCGCGCCGCAGCGGGACACGGCCATGTCGCTGGTGATGGCCGGCGGCCTGCTGGGCGCGGTAGCCGGCCCCAACCTGGCCAACCACACACGCGACCTGTTCTCCGTTCCCTTCACCGGGGCCTACCTGGCACTGTTCGTGGTGGCCCTGGTGTCCATGGCCTGCATGGCATGCATCCGCTTTCCGGCCGTTCCACCGGCGTCGGCGGCCGGCGCCGCCACGGGCCGCTCGATGGCGCAACTGCTGCGCGATCCGGTATTCGCGGTCGCGATGCTGGGGGCAGCGCTGGGCTACGGGGTGATGAATCTGCTGATGGCGGCCACGCCGCTGGCCATGCAGGTGTGCGGGCACGCCTTCGGGGACGCGGCCTTCGTGCTCGAATGGCATGTGATCGGCATGTTCGCGCCGGGCTTCTTCACGGGCCACCTGATCCGGCGCTTCGGCGTGCTGCACGTCATGGCGGCCGGCGTGGCGCTCAACGCCGCCTGCGTGGCGATCGCGCTCTCCGGCGTGGAGCTCGGGCATTTCTTGGCCGCGCTCTTCCTGCTGGGCGTGGGTTGGAACTTCCTCTTCACGGGCAGCACCGCCCTGGCGATGCGCGCCTACCGGCCCGAAGAGAAGGACCGGGCCCAGGCCGCGATCAATTTCGGCGTCTTCGCCACCATGGCGCTGACATCCTTCGCATCCGGCGCACTGGTCACCACCCAGGGCTGGACACTGCTGAACTACGGCTCCCTGCTGCCCATCGGGCTCACCGGCGCGGGGCTCGCATGGCTGGCGCTGCGGCCCCGGCCCCGGCAGGCCGCATGAAGGCGGCCGCAGGAAAGACCAAACGCCGCGCGGTCATGGCGCTGGCGGTCTGCGTGGCCGGCGGGGCCCTTCCCGCCCTGGCACGCCCGCCCACGGCAATGCCATCCGCAGGCGCGGACCCCGCGTTCTCCACCCCGGACCGGCGGCAGCTCCCGGGAGTCGCCGTGCTGCAGTCCTTCCTCGCCACCCTGGAGCGGCCACAGGGCACGCAGCGCTTCTGCTTCGTGGTCGAGCGCCTGCCCGCCGACCCGGCCACGCCGGAGCCGCAACAGCTGCTGCGCATGGTGTGGACCACGGGATCGCGCCTCTACACCCTGCCGTGGCCGTCCCGCATCGGAGACCGGGACGAGAACCCCCTCTTCGCGGGGCAGGCCCTGGCCTGGATGCGCTCCGCGGATCTCAAGGACGGCGTCGTGGACACCGATGCCGAGCTGTTCGGCAGCAGCTTCCTGGTCACCCGCGCCTGGGCGAACCGCATCACCCGGCAGTGCCGGCGCACCGGCGTTCAGGTATGGATCGTGCCGGACCGGCGGCCGGCCCTCAGCCTTCCGCGCCCGGCTCCGGCAGGCTGACCACCACCTGCGCCACGGCGGCCGTGAGCTTCTTGGCGTAGGGCACGTGCAGGAACTCGTTCGGGCCGTGCGCATTGCTCTTGGGCCCGAGCACCCCGCAGACCATCATCTGCGCCGTGGGAAAGCCCTGGCTCAGCATGTTCATGAGCGGAATGGTCCCGCCCTGGCCGATGTAGCCGCAGGGCGCGCCGAAATGCGCCTGGCTCGCGGCGTTCAGCGCCTTCTCGAACCACGGCGTGATGGCCGGCGCGTTCCATCCACTGGCCGCGCTGCCGGGCTCGAAGGTCACGCGGGCCTGGTAGGGCGCGTTGTCCTCCAGCAGGGCCTTGAGCTTCTGCACGCTTTCGGCGGCATCCACCACGGGCGGCAGGCGCAGGCTGAGCTTGAAGGCGGTGTAGGGGCGCAGCACGTTGCCCGCGTCCTGCAGCGCAGGCAGCCCTTCCGCGCCGGTGACGCTGAGCGTGGGCGTCCAGGTGCGGTTGATGAGCGCCTGCACCGGGTCGGTGGTGGTCGGCAGCGCGAACGTGGTCGAGCCGCCGCAGTCGTAGTGCGCCCAGGGGAAACGCTTCGTCACCTCGTCGCCCAGGATCGCGGCCGTGGCGCGCGCCTGCGCGAGGCGGTCGGGCGGCACCTCGCAATGGAAGCTGGCGGGCAGCAGGCGGCCGGTGGCACTGTCCTCCAGCCGGTCGAGCACCTGCCGCATGATGCGGAACGACGAGGGCACCAGGCCCGACGCATCGCCTGAATGCACGCCCTCGGTCAGGATCTGCACCTTGAGCGTGCCGCTCACCATGCCGCGCAGGCTGGTGGTGAGCCAGAGCTGGTCGTAGTTGCCTGCGCCGGAGTCCAGGCAGATCACGAGCGTGACGTCGCCCAGGCGCGGGCGCAGCAGGTCGATGTAGGGCAGCAGGTCGCGCGAGCCGCTTTCCTCGCAGGTCTCGATCAGCCCCACGATGCGCGGGTGCGGAACGCCCTGGCGCTTGATTTCCTGCACGGCGGCGATGCTGGCATAGACGGCATAGCCGTCATCCGCGCCGCCACGGCCGTAGAGCTTTCCGTCCTCGTACTTCGGGGACCATGGTCCCAGGTCCTTGCGCCAGCCATCGAACTCGGGCTGCTTGTCGAGGTGGCCGTACATCAGCACCGTCTGCGGCGAAGCCGGCCGCGTCGCCTCCACCTCGAAGAACAGCACCGGCGTGCGGCCCGGCATGCGCAGGATCTCCAGGCGCAGTCCCGGGACTTTCTGGGCTTCCACCCAATCGGCAGCATTGCGCAGCACGCGGTCGAGCAGGCCCTGCTGTTCCCAGTCGGGTGCGAAGCCGGGCGATTTGGCGGGAATGGCGATGTATTCGGTCAGCTGCTTCAGGATATCGCCGTCCCAGCGCTCGCTGAGCTGGGACAGGGCCTGGTCGGGCTGGAAGGCGGTGGCGGGTACACGGGCGTTCATGGGGCTCTCCTGCTGCGCGGAACGTGCCGCGACGAGCCGATGATTGTGCTACAGGGCCTGCAGGGGGGGCCGGCGCAGGGTCTGCGAAGGCGCCTCCCCGAAGAGGGTCTTGTAGTCCTGGGAGAAATGGCCCATGTGGAAGAACCCCCAGCGCTCGGCGATCTCCTGCACCGTCTCGCCCGGCGCGGCCGTGCGCAGCGCGCGGCGGCAGGCATTCAGGCGCACCGCCTTCAGGAACTCGGCGGGCGACTGGCCCAGCACGGCATGGAAGTGGTTCTGCAGCGTGCGCCGGGTCACGTGCAGGTGCCGGCACAGGGCGTCCACGTCCCGGGCGTCGCCGCAGCACGGCTGGCCGGCCCACGCACGCGCCGCCATCACCAGCGCGAAGCGGCGCTGGGCGGCGCCTTGCGAAGGCGCCGCGGCGGGCGCTGCTGCGGCGGGATCGCCGCACAACTGGCGCAGCAGCCGCCGCGCCAGCGCCTGTTGCCAGCCGGTGCCCGCACGCTCCCGGGCCGCCTCGCCGATGCGCAGCAGCGATTCGATGGTGGCGCACAGCGCGGCATGCGCTGCAGCGTCCACGGGCACCGCGTGCGCCGGGCCGGACAACAGGATGGCCGCGCCGTGCAGGCCCATGGCATCGGCCTCGGCACGCAGCCATTCCTGGTCCATGACCACGCCGTAGATGCCGAAGTCTTCCGGCGTGCGCAGCGTGAAGCCGTCGCTGGCGCGGGCGCGCAGCACGAAGCGCTGTGCATCGGTGCGCCGCTCGCCGCCGCAGAAGTGCAGGGGCCGCGCGCAGCGGGCGTCGGGCACTCCGAACCACACCGAGCCCTGCCAGGGCGCGCACTGCTGGCTGGTGGGCGGGGAGGTGTACTCGTGGAAGACCTGCAGCCGCGGGCCGCCCATCCACAGCTCACGCACCCGGCCGGCGAAGCGGCCGCCGCGCAACTGGTCGTACTGCTGCGACCAGTCCGAGAGCTGGTCGGCATGCTCGTCCACATCCTCGCTGGCGCGGACCCGCCAGCGCAGTGC
Organism: Paracidovorax avenae; assembly: GCA_003029925.1. Classification (GTDB taxonomy): domain Bacteria; phylum Pseudomonadota; class Gammaproteobacteria; order Burkholderiales; family Burkholderiaceae_C; genus Paracidovorax; species Paracidovorax avenae_A. Next base: position 5,501,191 of record CP028296.1, read on the forward strand.
GCCCGCCCCCGTGGAAGGCACCAGGGCAGTGCGGGAGGAAAGCGCGGCAGCCATGTCGTGGAGCGTTCGGGCGTTGGAGTAGGGAATGTGATGCAAGAAAAGCGCCAGCCCCTGCGAGAAAACCCCGACGCCGCTATCCCGGATCGGAAAAAAACCGGCACGGCCCGGTTTTTCCGAATCCGGATAGACGCCGGCGGCCCGGAATGGGTGCAATGGCGGCACGTCGCCCATCGGCTTTCGAACGCAGCAAGGCACTCCATGCACACCTCCGCCCCCACCCCTTCCGATCCGGCCCACGCACCGCACCTGAAGAAGGTGCTGGGCACCTTCCAGCTCTGGGGCATCGCCGTCGGGCTGGTGATCTCCGGCGAATACTTCGGCTGGAGCTACGGCTGGGCCAGCGCCGGTACGCTGGGCTTTCTGGTCGCCACCGTGCTGGTGGCCGCCATGTACACCAGCTTCATCTTCAGCTTCACCGAGCTGACCACGGCCATTCCGCATGCGGGCGGCCCCTTCGCCTATGCGCGCCGCGCCTTCGGGCCGGCGGGCGGCTTCGTGGCGGGCTACGCCACGCTGGTGGAATTCGTCTTCGCGCCGCCGGCCATCGCGCTGGCCATCGGCGCCTACCTGAACGTGCAGTTCCCGGCCATCAACCCCAAGACCATCGCGCTGGGCGCCTATGCGGTCTTCATCGGCCTGAACTGGTTGGGTGTGGGCATCGCGGCCACGTTCGAGCTGATCGTCACGCTGCTGGCCATCTTCGAGCTGCTGGTGTTCATGGGCGTCGTCAGCCCCGGCTGGTCGTGGGCCCAGTTCGCCCACCTGGGCTGGGCCGGCAGCGATACCTTCAGCAGCGCCACCGTGGCGGGCATCTTCGCATCCATCCCGTTCGCGATCTGGTTCTTCCTGGCGATCGAAGGCGCGGCCATGGCGGCCGAAGAGGCACGCGATCCGCAGCGCACCATTCCGCGCGCCTACATCGCCGGCATCCTGACCCTGGTGGCGCTGGCCTTCGGGGTGATGATCATGGCCGGCGGCGTGACCGACTGGCGCACGCTCTCCAACATCAACGACCCGCTGCCCCAGGCCATGAAGGCGCTGCTGGGCGCCAACAGCGGCTGGCTGCACATGATGGTGTGGATCGGCCTCTTCGGGCTGGTGGCCTCGTTCCACGGGATCATCATGGGCTACTCGCGCCAGATCTTCGCGCTGGCGCGCGCCGGCTACCTGCCCCGCGCCTTCGCCCGGCTCAGCCCGCGCTTCAACACGCCGCACCGCGCTCTGCTGGCGGGCGGCGCCGTGGGAGTGGCTGCGATCTTCAGCGACGAATGGATCCAGTTCGGCGGCCAGACACTCACGGCCAACATCGTGACCATGGCGGTCTTCGGCGCCATCGTGATGTACATCGTCTCCATGGCCGCGCTGCTGCGCCTGCGCCGCACCGAGCCCGGCATGCACCGGCCCTACCGCGCACCGCTCTACCCCTTCTTTCCCATGCTGGCGCTGGCCCTGGGCGTGGTATGCCTGATCGCCATGGTGTGGTTCAACACCGTGCTGGCAGGGGTGTTTCTCGCACTGATGGCGCTGGCCTGGGTGTATTACGCTGCTACCGCCAGCCGCCGCGCCGAGGCCGCGCCCGACGCACTGCTCGACGCGGCTCCCCACTGACACGGGCTTTCAACGGGGTTCCGCCATGCGCTATCACACCACCCTGGGCGGCCAGGGCCATGCCTTCGACGACCTGCGCCAGGTGATGGCCCACGCCAGCCCGGCGCGCTCGGGCGACTACCTGGCCGGCGTGGGCGCGGCCACCGCGCAGCAGCGCATGGCCGCGCGCCACGTGCTGGCCGACCTGCCGCTTGCCACCTTCCTGAACGAGGCATTGGTGCCCTACGAGGACGATGCCATCACCCGCCTGGTCATCGACGGCCACGATGCCGCCGCCTTCGCGCCCATCCGCCACATGACGGTGGGCGACTGGCGCAACTGGCTGCTGGGCGACGCGGCCACGCCCGAGGCACTGGCGGCTCTGGCGCCCGGGCTCACGCCCGAGATGGTGTCGGCGGTGAGCAAGATCATGCGCAACCAGGACCTGATCGCCGTGGCGCGCAAGTGCCGCGTGGTCACACGCTTTCGCAACACGCTGGGGCTGGCCGGCCGCATCGCCGTGCGGCTGCAGCCCAACCACCCTACCGACGACCTGCGCGGCGTGGCGGCCTCGGTGCTGGACGGGCTGATGCTGGGCGCGGGCGACGCCGTGATCGGCATCAACCCGGTGTCCGACAGCATGGCCACGCTGGAGGGCCTGTGCCGCATGTTCGACACGCTGATCCAGGGCCTGGAGATTCCCACCCAGGCCTGCGTGCTGACCCACGTCACCAACACGCTGCAGCTCATGAACGCGGGCGTGCCGGTGGACCTGGTGTTCCAGTCCATCGGCGGCACCGAGAAGACCAACAGCGGCTTCGGCGTGAGCATCGCCGTGCTCGACGAGGCCTACGACGCCGCCCTGCAATTGCGGCGCGGCACCGTGGGCGACAACGTCATGTACTTCGAGACCGGCCAGGGCAGCGCCCTCTCGGCCGGCGGCCACCACGGCGTGGACCAGCAGACCTGCGAAGTGCGCGCCTATGCGCTGGCGCGCCGCTACCACCCGTTGCTGGTGAACACGGTGGTGGGCTTCATCGGCCCCGAATACCTCTATGACGGCAAGCAGATCATCCGCGCCGGGCTGGAAGACCACTTCTGCGGCAAGCTGATGGGACTGCCCATGGGTTGCGACATCTGCTACACCAACCATGCCGAGGCCGACCAGGACGACATGGACACACTGCTGGTGCTGCTGGCCACCGCCGGGCTCAACTTCCTCATCGGCGTGCCGGGGGCGGACGACATCATGCTCAACTACCAGAGCACCTCGTTCCACGACGCGCTCTTCCTGCACGACACGCTGGGCCTGCAGCGCGCACCCGAATTCGAGGAATGGCTCCAGCGCCAGGGCCTGACCACGGCAGGGGGCCGTCTGCGCGACGGGGCCGCTCCACTGGCGCTGGCGCACGTGCTCGGCACGCAGGCCCACTGAAGAGCCCCACCGCCCCCAACGCCCCTTCCGCACGGATCGACATGGACGACTCTTCCCGCGACGATCAAGCCGCCGACGCCATGCCCGCGCCCATGCCGGCGGCCACGGACTCGCAGCCCGGCGTGACGGCCATGCCCTGGCATCAATGGCGCCAGGCCACGCCCGCACGCATTGCCCTGGGCCGCGCCGGCGTGGCGATCCCCACCGACGAGGCCCTGCGCTTCGGCTGGGCGCACGCCATGGCCCGCGATGCCATCCATGCGCCGCTGGACACCGAGGCCCTGGCCGCCGCGCTGCGCGACGCCGGCCACGAGGTGCTGCAGGCCCGCAGCCGTGCCGAGGACCGCGCCACCTACCTGCGCCGCCCCGACCTGGGCCGCCAGCTGCATCCGGAGGACGCCATGGCGCTGCAGGCGCATGCCGCGCAGGCCGGGGCGGCGAAGTCCACCCTGTGCGTGGTGGTGGGCGACGGCCTTTCGTCGCTCGCCGTGCAGCGCCACGCCGTGCCGCTGGTGCAGGCGCTGGCGCCGCTGCTGCCCCCCGACACCAGCATGGCGCCCGTCGTGGTGGTGCGCCAGGCCCGCGTGGCGGTGGCCGACGAAGTGGGCGAGTTGCTGGGCGCGGGCCTGAGCGCGATGCTGATCGGCGAGCGGCCGGGACTGAGTTCGCCCGACAGCCTGGGCATCTACCTCACGCATGCGCCGCGCCGCGGGCGCAGCGATGCGGAGCGCAACTGCATCTCCAACGTCCGCGCAGAGGGGCTGGGCTATGCCGCGGCCGCGTTCAAGCTGGCCTGGCTGATGCGCCAGGCCCGGCGGCTGGGCGCCACGGGCGTGGCACTCAAGGACGACAGCGATGCCGAGTGGGCCCTGCAGACACAGCGGGCGTCAGCGCGGCTGGGTGGCGGCTGAATCCGCTCCCGGCCCGCCCGCCGCAGGCCGCGGTGCCTCGGCCGCTGCCACCTGGTTGCGTCCCGCGCGCTTGGCGCGGTACATGGCCCCGTCCGCGGCCGCGACCAGTCCGTCCCAGCGATCGCCGGGCTCGAGCACGCCGCCGGCCACGCCGATGCTGAGGGTGACGGGCACGGTGCGGCCCACGAATTCGAAATGCGCCTGTTCCACCGCGGCGCGCAGTTCGCCCGCCAGCACCTGCGCGCCAGCCAGCGGAGTGCGCGGCAGCAGCACCAGGAACTCCTCGCCGCCATAGCGGCCGATGAGGTCCTGCGATCGCAGCCGCTCGCCCAGCACATCGACGACGCCGCACAGCACCTGGTCCCCCGCCAGGTGACCCAGGCCGTCGTTGATGCGCTTGAAATGGTCGATGTCCAGCATCATCACCGACAGCGGCTCGCCCGAGCGCACGGCCTGCGCCACGCAGCGGTCCAGCGCCGCGATGGTCGCCCGGCGGTTGGGTACGTCCGTGAGCGGATCCCGCGCGGCCATGCGCTCGTTGGCGGCGTCGGCGCGGTCTCGGGCCATGAAAATGAAACCGAAGGACGAGGCCTGCACCGTGACGAAGGTGGCGAGGAAGGTCGCGTGCTGCCAGAAATTCGCCGCCAGCAGGCCGGAAGCCGGCATGTGCCCCGTGATCGCCGCCAGCGCCCGCACCACCAGCACGGCGGCCTGCAGCCAGATGCCCGCCGCCACCATGCGCGCGCCATAACCTTCGGAGGGGTGCCGGCCGAGGGTCCACAGCACCAGCCCCAGCTGGGCCGGATAGATGAGGCCCGCCAGCACCAGCCGGGCCGTGTAGTCCCCCAGGAAGGCCACGAACAGGGCGATCGTCAGGAGGACCGGCGGCACGGTGTGCAGCCAAGGCACCGGCCGCCGCAGGAACTGGTACACGGCCGCCAGCAGGCTCGCGAACACCCCGGCGAGCAGGCCGTTGGCCACCACGATCGACAGCACGTCGGGAATGCGGCCGCGCAGCGCGAGCAGCACGTAGGCCAGCGACTGCATCAGCAAGGCCGCCGCCCACAGGCCCAGCCCCTCGCGGCGGCGGCGGGCCGCCACCAGCAGCAGCCCGGCCGCCATCACCAGCGAACCCACGACGGTCATCACCAGCATGGTCGGCAGGTGCAGCAGGGACTCGGACATGGCGTGGAACGAAAAAAGAACGGTCGTGCCGGGCGCCGGAGAATACGCGAAGGCGCTGCTGCACGCTACTGCCAGGGGTACAGGCCGCAGGGGATTCCGGCGTGCAGAGCGACGGGACGCTCAGTCGTGTTCGAAATGGAACACGGCAGTACCGGCCATGGCGTTGGGCAGCCAGCGCACCTCCCGCCCGTTCTGCAGGCCGAAGGCATCGAGAACGCGCAGGCGGTTCTTGTGCGCGAGCACCTCGAAATCCTTGAAGGTGCCGACACGGATGTTGGGCGTGTCGTACCACTGGTAGGGCAGGCGCCGCGTCACGGGCATGCGCCCGCGCAGCACCGACAGCCGGTTGGGCCAGTGCGCGAAATTGGGGAACGCGACGATGCCGGCCCGTCCCACCCGCGCCGTCTCGCGCAGCATCACCTCGGCGTTGCGCAGGTGCTGCAGCGTGTCGATCTGCAGGACCATGTCGAACGCGTTGTCGCCGAACATCGCGAGGCCCTCGTCCAGGTTGAGCTGCACCACGTTCACCCCGCGGCGCACGCAGGCCAGCACATTCGCGTCGTCGATCTCGACGCCGTAGCCCGTGCAGCCGCGCTCGCGCCGCAGCATGTCGAGCAGCGCGCCGTCGCCGCAGCCCAGGTCGAGCACGCGCGCGCCATGGGGCACGAGGCGCGCAATTGCGTGCATGGTGGATGGATCGCTCATGCGGCGGTCTCCCTGGCAATGCCGTCGAAGTAGGAACGCATCACGCCCATGTAGCGCGCATCGTCGAGCAGGAAGGCATCGTGGCCGTGGGGCGCGTCGATCTCGGCGTAGCTCACGTCGCGCCGGTTCTCCAGCAGGGCCTTGACGATCTCCCGGCTGCGCGCGGGCGAGAAGCGCCAGTCGGTGGTGAAGCTCACCAGCAGGAACCTCGCCTGGGCGCGGGCGAGCGCCAGCGTGAGGTTGCCGCCGAAGGCGAGCGCCGGATCGAAGTAGTCCAGCGCCCGCGTGATGAGCAGGTAGGTGTTGGCGTCGAAGTAATCGCTGAACTTGTCGCCCTGGTAGCGCAGGTAGCTCTCGATCTGGAACTCGATGTCCTGCGTGCTGTAGCGGGGTGCCAGGCCTTCGCGCAGTTGCCGCCCGAACTTCTCGTTCATCACGTCGTCCGACAGGTACGTGATGTGGCCGATCATGCGCGCGATGCGCAGCCCCCGCTTCGGGATGGTGCCGTGGCGATAGAAGTGCCCGCCGTGGAAGTCCGGGTCGGTGACGATCGCGCGGCGCGCCACCTCGTTGAACGCGATGTTCTCCGCGGTGAGGTTGGGCGCGCTCGCCACCACCACCGCATGGCGCATGCGCTCGGGGTACTGCAGCGCCCACGACAGCGCCTGCATGCCGCCCAGGCTGCCGCCCAGCACGGCGGCGAGCTGCTGCACGCCCAGGCGGTCCAGCAGCCGCGCCTGGGCATTCACCCAGTCCTCCACCGTCACCACGGGAAAGTCGGCGCCGTACACCTCGCCGGTATCCGGGTGTGTGTGCATCGGCCCGGTGGAGCCGAAGCACGAGCCCAGGTTGTTGATGCCGATCACGAAGAAGCGGTCCGTGTCCACCGGCTTGCCCGGGCCGATCATGTTGTCCCACCAGCCCTCGCTGCGGGGCTGACCCTCGTACACGCCGGCCACGTGGTGCGAGGCATTGAGGGCATGGCACACCAGCACCGCGTTGGAGCGGTCGGCGTTCAGGGTGCCGTAGGTTTCGTAGGCCAGCGTGTAGTCGCGGATCGATGCGCCCCCCTGCAGGGGCAGCGGCTCCGCGAAGTGCATGGATTGCGGTGTGGCGATGAACGACATGGATGAAAAAACCCGGCATCGCTAAAAACGAGGCCGGGTCGTCGCACAGCACCAACGGTCGGGTCTTTAGCTGGATTTATAGAGCGCCCGCAAGCGGTGGCAAATCGGCGCGTGTCCGGCAATTATGCCAAAGGACCGGGCGCCGGTGCGAACAGCGCGGCGAGCCCCAGCACCAGGAAGATGACGGCCGACACCACGTGCACCGCGCGGATCGGCACGCGCCGGGTGATGCGCTCACCCAGCCACACCACCGGCGCGTTGGCGAGCATCATGCCCAGCGTCGTGCCCGCCACCACCCAGAAATAGGCGCTGTACTGGGCGGCCAGCATGACGGTGGCGACCTGCGTCTTGTCGCCCATCTCGGCGAGGAAGAACGCCACCACCGTGGTGCCGAACACGCCAAAGCGCGGGGTGCCTCCCGTCTCGTCGTCGTCCAGCTTGTCGGGAATGAGCATCCACACCGCCATGGCGATGAATGACAGGCCGAGGATCCAGCGCAGCACCTGCGGCCCGATGACCGTGGTCACCCAGGCGCCTACGGCGCCGGCGAGCGCGTGGTTGGCGGTGGTGGCCACCAGGATGCCGAGCACGATGGGCCAGGGCTTGCGGAACCGGGCCGCCAGGACGAGGGAGAGGAGCTGGGTCTTGTCGCCCATCTCCGCGAGCGCGACGATGGACGTGGATACGAGGAAGGCTTCCATGGGGTGGGGTTATCCGGCCGGATAGGTGGACAGCATTGACTGCGCCCCGACTCCGGCCTTGGGATCGGTGCACAGTCAATGGTCTCGCCCAGTCCGGCTGAACCGCGTGCGCCATGGGCCGCGAGGGCCCAAGTTTGTTGACGCATGCCCCCGTGCGCGCATGGCGCCGGGCGGGCTACTCCCCAGAGACTGCCGCGATTGTAGTGCAACCAGGACAGCCGCTCCGCAGGGCGCTCAGCCCGTCAGCTGACGCAAAGTTCGGGTAAATACCCATCACGAACGTTGCAAGCGCGCCAATTTCCACGGGCCGGATCAGAACAATTGGTTGATAATGGTTCGGTCTTTCTGCTTGCAGGAAGCAAATTGCGGTGATTGGTCGGTTTCGCGTCTCTGAAATTCGTCACAGGTTTGCTGGTTGCGTCGGGCTCCATCGCGTTTTCATGTTTCTTTAAGGAGTCCTTCATGGGCAACAAACTCTACGTGGGCAACCTGCCCTATTCCTTCCGCGATGAAGATCTGCAACAGACGTTCAGCCAGTACGGCAATGTCAACAGCGCCAAGGTCATGATGGAACGCGACACCGGCCGCTCCAAGGGCTTCGGTTTCGTCGAAATGGGCAGCGATGCCGAGGCACAAGCCGCCATCCAGGGCGCGCACGGCCAGAACTTCGGCGGCCGCGACCTCGTGGTCAACGAAGCCCGTCCGATGGAACCCCGTCCCCCCCGCAGCGGTGGCTTCGGTGGCGGCAATGGCGGCGGCGGCGGCTTCGGCGGTGGCCGCAGCGGTGGCGGTGGCTACGGTGGCGGCAATGGCGGTGGCTACGGCGGTGGCCGCGGCTACTGATCCACCAGCAACCTCCGGGTTGCAAACGGATACAAAAAAGGGCCCTCCAGGGCCCTTTTTTTATTGATGCACAGGCGTAGGAAGCGTGTGGTAAGGCTTGATCTTTTGGGGGCTTTATGGCCCATAATGCTTCGGCGAAAAATGTTTTTTCGCGTTGCATGCGGGGATCCGTAAGTTTCGCGCGTAGAGGCTCTTTGTGACCGACCGGCTGCGTTTTCGGGACTCCATCGCTTTTTACATGTGTTTTTGAGGAGTCCCGTGATGGGCAACAAACTGTACGTCGGCAACCTGCCGTACTCCGTGCGCGACAGCGATCTCGAGCAGGCGTTCGGCCAGTTCGGCGCCGTGACCAGCGCCAAGGTCATGATGGAACGCGACACCGGCCGCTCCAAGGGCTTCGGCTTCGTGGAGATGGGCAGCGATGCCGAAGCGCAGGCCGCCATCAATGGCATGAACGGCCAGGCCCTGGGTGGCCGCAGCATCGTGGTGAACGAAGCGCGCCCCATGGAGCCGCGCCCGCCCCGTAGCGGTGGCGGCTTCGGCGGCGGTGGTGGTGGCGGCGGTTACGGCGGTGGCCGTAGTGGCGGTGGCGGCTATGGCGGCGGCGGCGGTGGCCGTGGCGACGGCGGCGGCTACGGTGGTGGCCGTGGCGGCGACAGCGGCGGCGGCTACGGTGGCCGCGGCGACGGCGGCTTCCGCAGCCCGTACGGCTCGGGTGCCCGCAATGGCGGCGGCGGCGGTGGTGGTCGCGGCGGCTACGGCGGCGGCAACAACGGCGGCTATTGAGCCCCTTGCCGGCATGGACCTCCCGCGGGGTCCTTGCCGGCCAGCCACTCCAAGGTTTTCCAGGCCCCTGTCACAGGGGCCTTTTTCTTTTCCGGCGGCAGGCGATCAGGAGGCGGGACCGCTCCCGCCGCGCCGGTGCTTGCGTGGCCGCCCGGCCAGCAGACGGTCGAACAGGCTGTTCGGCAGCATGCGCAGCAGCTTGGCCACCACGCCCATCTGCCAGGGAATCACGCGGTAGCGCGCGCCCGCCGCGATGGCCGCATACGCCTTGTCCGCGAAGTCCCCGGGCTGCATGAGGAACGGCATGGCGTAGCGGTTCTGGCGGGTGAGCGGCGTGTCGATGTACCCAGGGCACAAAGTGACCACCCGCACGCCGCTGGACCGCAACTCGCCCCGCAGGCTCTCGCAATAGCTGATCACTGCAGCCTTGCTTGAGCAGTAGGCGCCGTGCCCGGGCAGCCCGCGGATGCCCGCCACGCTGCCGATGCCCACCAGCGCGCCGCTGCCGCGCTCGACCATGCCGGTCACGAACGGATGGAAGGTGGCCGCCATGCCGAGGTTGTTGGTCGCGAAGGTCTGCGCCATGACATCGAGATCCTCGCGCTCCGCGGTGTCCATGCCCACGCTGATGCCGGCATTCGCGATCACCACGTCGGGCAGCCCCAGTTCCGCGATGCAGGCCTTGCCGGCCGCGATGATGCTGTCGGCCTGCGCCACATCGGCGCCATATACGCGGAATTCGTCCGGCCCGAGCCCGCTGGCGGCCGCCCAGGCCTGGATGTCCGCGGTGCGTCGCGCGACCAGCGCCAGGCGGAACCCGGCCTGCTGGTAGCGCAGGGCCAGGGCTTGCCCGATGCCGCTGGAAGCGCCGGTGATGAAGGCCAGGGGACGAGGGTGCATGGAGGCCTCTTGGGGTCGATGGCGTGCCTGGGTCTCAGCGTGCCGGCGGGGGAATGAGCATCCCGCGCACGCGGCCGCGCAACTGCATGATCTGGTCCAGGTTGTCGTAATCCATGTTGTCCGCGGTGAACTGGTCGGAACCGCGGACCAGCGTGACCGGCTGGTTCGAGCGGACGCGCTCGCTGTTGAGCCAGGCGTGCAGGAACTCCCCGCGGAACTGCAGCCGCGGCAGGGTTTCGCGGCCCGGCCGGTTGAGCGGCTCGCGCGTGACCACCGCATTGCCGAAGAGCTGCACTTCGGAGGCATCGGCATTGGTGAGCGCCCGCTTCGCAGTGGCCACCGTCACGCGCCCGTCCAGGGCCACGGAGCGCATGTGGGCGTTGTCGATTTCCAGCGTGTCGGTGTCCGGGTAGTGCCGCGCGACGTCGCCGCGGATCTCGCTCTGCAGCCGGCCGTTCGCGTCGAAGTTCTTGACCGAGAAGCCGCGCATGAAATAGTCGGGCTCGTGCGTGGGCGCCACTGCCTGCGCGGGGCGCACCGGCTTGGGGGCATTGCGCACCAGCCACCAGGTGCCCAGGGCCATCACGCCCATGAGCACCACGGGCAGGTAGAGGGACATGCGCTCCCATGCCTGGCGCAGGCGGCCCATCATGCGGCGTGCGCCTCCAGCAGCGCCGCATAGCGGCCGGAGGCCACCAGCAGCAGGTCGCAGAACTCACGCGCAGCGCCACCACCGCCGGGGGCTGCAGTGACATGGTGGGCCACGGCACGCGCTTCGGCATGGGCGTGGAACGGCGCGCAGGCCAGCGCGCAGCGCCGCATCACGGGCAAGTCGGGCCAGTCGTCGCCGATGGCCGCGGCCTGGTGCCAGCCCAGCCCCAGCTCGGCCAGGATGGCCTCTGCGGCGGGGCGCTTGTCCTCGGTGCCGAAGCGGGCATGCACCACGCCCAGCGCCTGCAGTCGCAGGCGCAGCGCGGGCGAGTCCCGCCCGGTCACCACGGCCGGCACGATGCCGGCCTTCTGCAGCAGCTTGAGGCCGTGCCCGTCCAGGGTATGGAAGCGCTTGAGGGTCTCGCCCGCTTCGGAGATGTAGAGCCCGCCGTCGGTGAGCACGCCATCGACGTCGAAAAACGCGACGCGCACATCCTGCGCGCGCATCAGCAGTGCGGGGTCGAACTGCAGCACGGGCCGCAGGGCCGGCAGCGCGGCCGTGCCCGGCACGGGGCTGCCCACCGGGGATGTGGAAGCGATCCGGCCGTCCATCAGATGACCTTCGCCCGCATGAGGTCGCCGATATGGACCACGCCCGCCAGCACGCCGCCTTCCGAGGCGACGAGCACGCTGGTGATGGCGTGGCGCTCCATCATCTCGGCCGCATCCGCCGCGAGCGCGTCGGGGGCGATGGTGCGCGGCGCGGCATGCATCACCTCGCCGGCCGTGACGCTGCGCAGGTCCGCGCCGGCCTCGATGCGGCGGCGCAGGTCGCCATCGGTGAAGATGCCCAGGATGCGGCCCTGCGCATCCGTGATGGCCGACGTGCCGAGCCGCTTGGCACTCATCTCGCGCATCAGTTCGCTGAACGAGGCCTCCGGCAGCACGCGCGGCACGTCGGTACCCGAGCGCATCACGTCGCTCACGTGCGTGAGCAGCTTGCGGCCCAGAGCGCCGCCAGGATGGGAGCGCGCGAAATCCTCGGAGCGGAAGCCCCGGGCATCCAGCAGCGCCACCGCCAGGGCGTCGCCCATGGCCAGCTGGGCCGTGGTGCTGGTCGTTGGCGCCAGGTTGAGCGGGCAGGCTTCGCGTTCCACGCCGCAATCGAGCACCAGGTCGGCATGGCGGGCCAGGGTGGACTCCAGTCCGCCCGTCATCGCCACCAGCGGCACGCCCAGGCGCCGGAGCACCGGCAGCAGCACGGTCAGCTCGCCGCTCTCGCCGCTGTTGGAGATGGCCAGCACCAGGTCGCCGGGCGTCACCATGCCGAGGTCGCCATGGCTGGCCTCGGCCGGATGCACGAAGAAGGCCGGCGTGCCGGTGGAAGCCAGCGTTGCCGCGATCTTGCGGCCCACGTGGCCGCTCTTGCCCATGCCCATGACCACCACGCGGCCGGAGGTGGCCAGCACGCGGTGCACCACGTCCGCAAAGGCACCGCCCACGCGGGCGGCGAGCGCCGAGAGGGCGGCAGCTTCGGTATCGAAGGTTTCGCGGGCCAGGCGCACGGCCCGTTCGGCGGAGAAAGGCGCGGGCGGCAGGGCCGGCCCCTGCGCGGGGGGGGCGGAAAGCATCCGCGGATTCTATGCGGCGGCCCCGCCGCCCGTGAGCCAGCCGGGCCGAAAGCCCCACGTGGCCCGCATCACGGTGCCGCCGGGGCGCGATGCAGGAAAACACGCGCCCCCCACGGGCTCGGCTAGCATCGGGCATGTCTTCCCTCGCCCTGACGCTGCTGTACCTGCTGGCCGCCGTGCTGGGCGTGGTCGCCTGCCGCAGCCTCAAGCTGCCGCCGATGCTCGGCTACCTGGCCGCGGGCATCCTGATCGGCCCCCACGCGCTCGCGCTCACCCAGAATTCCGAGGGGGTGCGCCACCTGGGCGAATTCGGTGTGGTGTTCCTGATGTTCTCCATCGGCCTGGAGTTCAGCCTGTCCAAGCTCCGCGCCATGCGGCAGTTCGTGTTCGGGCTGGGGCTGCTGCAGGTGGCTCTCACCCTCACCGCCGGCATGGCAGGCATGCTGCTGCTGTCGCACTTCGTGGGCGGGCTGTGGCGCATGGGCTGGCAGACCGCGCTGGCGCTCGGCGGCACCCTGGTCATGAGCAGCACGGCCATCGTGGTCAAGCTGATGAGCGAGCGCGCCGAACTGGAGAGCGAGCACGGCCGCCGCGTGCTGGGCGTGCTGCTGTTCCAGGATCTGGCGGTGGTGCCCCTGCTGGTGCTCATCCCCGCCCTGGGCTCCTCTCCCGAGCGGCTGCTGGTGGCGCTCGGTCTCGCCCTGCTGAAGGCCACCGTGCTCGTGGGCGTCCTGCTGGTGGGCGGCCAGCGCGTGATGCGCTGGTGGCTCACCCTGGTGGCGCGGCGCAAGAGCGACGAGCTGTTCATGCTGAACCTGCTGCTCATCACGCTGGGCCTCGCCTGGCTGACCGAAGCGGCCGGGCTGTCCCTGGCGCTGGGCGCCTTCATCGCGGGCGTGCTGGTATCCGAGACGGAATACCGGCACCAAGTGGGCACGGACATCCGCCCCTTCCACGACGTGCTGCTGGGGCTCTTCTTCATCACCGTGGGCATGATGCTCGACTGGCACATCCTGCTGGAGCGCTGGGCGCTGGTCTTCGTGCTGCTGACCGTGCCGCTGCTGCTCAAGGCCGGCGTCATCCTGCTGCTGGCGCGCGGCATGGGCGCCACCACCGGCGTGTCGCTGCGCACCGGCCTCTACCTCGCGCAGGCCGGCGAGTTCGGCTTCGTGCTGCTGTCGCTCACGCAGGAGCATGGCCTGGTCGAGCCGGCGCTCATGAACCCGGTACTGGCCGCAATGGTGCTGTCCATGCTGGCCACGCCTTTCCTGATCCAGTACAGCAACCCGATCGTGATGAAGCTGGTCGCCAGCGACTGGCTGCAGCAGTCGCTGCAGATGACCACCATCGCGCGCAAGGCGATCAACACCAGCGGCCACGTGCTCATCTGCGGCTACGGCCGCTGCGGCCAGAACCTGGCCCGCATGCTGGAGCGCGAGCACATCCCCTACATGGCGCTGGACCTCGACCCCGACCGCGTCCGGCAGGCCGCCGCCGCGGGCGACTCCGTGGTCTATGGCGACGCTACGCGGCTGCAGGCGCTGATGGCCGCCGGCCTGGTGCGGGCCAGCGCCGTGGCGGTGACCTACCTCGACATTCCCGCCACCCTCAAGGTGCTGGCCAACACCCGTTCACACGCGCCCCAGGTGCCTGTCGTGGTCCGCACGCAGGACGACCTGCACCTCGACAAGCTGCAGGCGGCCGGCGCCACCGAAGTCGTGCCCGAAGCCATCGAAGGCTCGCTGATGCTCGCCAGCCATGCCTTGGCCCTGGTGGGCGTGCCCATGCGGCGGGTGCTGCGGCTGGTACAGGACCAGCGCGAAGCCCGCTACAACCTGCTGCGCGGCTACTTCCACGGCGCCGACGACGACACGGCCTCGGAGCGCGACCAGGAGCGCCTCGCCACGGTCACCCTGCCACCCGGCGCCGGCACCGTGGGACGGCCGCTGTCGGAACTGCCGCTGCACGCCATGGGCGTGCGGGCGGTCAACCTGCGCCACAAGGACGGGCGCAGCTCCACCCCCACCGACGACAGCGTGCTCTCCGAAGGCGATACGCTGGTCATCTCCGGTCACCCCACGGCCCTGGCGCTGGCGGAAGACGCGCTGCTGCGCGGCTGAAGCCACCTGCCCCGGCTTGGCCGGGAACGCCCGGCGCAGCGGCAGGCTCTAAACTGCCGCCCTTTTTCCCGCCGCGCTCGCGCCGCGGCCCACCTCTTTTCCCACCCCCGTCATGCAAGACCTCAGCGTCAACGAATACCTCCGCCAGTACATCCGCACCGTGCCCGACTGGCCCGCGGCGGGCGTGCAGTTCCGCGACATCACCCCGCTGCTGCAGGACCCGAAGGTGTTCCGCGTGCTCATCGATGCCTTCGTGCACCGCTACATGGACCGGGCCCTGCGTCCCGACGTGGTCGCGGGCCTGGACGCGCGCGGCTTCATCCTCGGCGCCGTCGTGGCCTACGAGCTCAACGTGGGCTTCGTGCCCATCCGCAAGAAGGGCAAGCTGCCTTTCACCACGGTCGAGGAAACCTACGAACTGGAATACGGCAGCGCCACGGTCGAGCTGCATGCCGACGCGGTCAAGCCCGGCGACCGGGTCCTGCTGATCGACGACCTCATCGCCACCGGCGGCACCATGATGGCCGGGCGCAGACTGCTGGAGCGGCTGGGCGCCACGGTGACCGAAGGTGCCGCCATCGTCGATCTGCCCGAGCTGGGCGGCTCCTCGCGGCTGCGCGAATCCGGGCTGTCGCTCTACACCCTGGTGGACTTCGCGGGGCACTGAAGGCGGCTTGCGCCGGTGCGGGTCATGAGGGCCCCTGCACGCCCGGCGATAGAATGACAATCATTCTCATGGCAATGGCCTGGCGGAGTTCTCCGCCGGGCCGGCCGTGCTTTCCGCCCTCCATCCCATGGCCCTCGATCCCGCGCATCCACAGGCAGCGCCCATCCGCATGCCCTCTCCCGCCCCGGCCGCGCCGGGCCATCGACGCAGGGCTTTCGCTTGGCCCGGGCTGCGGGCCGCCATCGTCCAGCTGCACTGGTTCGTCGGCATCACGGCCGGCACTTTGCTCGTGGTCATCGGCCTGTCGGGCGCGCTGCTGGCCTTCCGCGAGGAAATCCTCGACCTGTTCAATCCGGGCGTGCGGCATGTCGTCCCCCAGGCGGGGCCGGCACGGACGCCGCCCCAGCTGCTGGAAGCCCTGGCCCGCGACGGCGCCGCCGGGCGCCGCGTGAATGTGCTCACCGTGCAATCCACGCCGGGCGTGGCTGCGCGGGTCGGCTTCGCCGCCCTGCCCGGCGAGCGCCGCGGCGAAACGGAATACCTGCACCCCTACACCGGCGCCGCGCAGCCCGCACTGCGCGGGGACGACTTCTTCGAATGGGTCGAAGCACTGCACCGCTGGCTACTGCTGCCGCGCGAGCCGGGCCGCGTGGCCTCCGGCGTGCTGGCCCTGTGCCTGCTGGGCCTGTCGCTGTCCGGGCTGTACCTGCGCTGGCCCCGCCACCCGCTGCGCTGGCGCGCCTGGTTCGCGCTCGACACGCACCGCAAGGGCCGCCCCTTCCTCTGGAGCCTGCACGCGGTGGCCGGCACCTGGGTGCTGGCCGTCTATGTGGGGCTCACCGCCACCGGGCTGTACTGGGCCTTCGACACCGTCCGCGACACCGTGGACTCCTGGACCGGGCAGCCGCGCCCGCCTCGCCAGGCCATGGCGGCTCCACCGCGCGCCACCAAGGCACCGGCCCCCGCAGACGCGGCCCGCCCCATGGATCTCACCCCTGCCTGGCGTGCGTTCTCGCAGCGGGCCCCGGACTGGCAGACGGCCGTGCTGCGGATGCCCCAGCGCGCGGACCAACCCCTGCAGATCCTCTGGCTGGACCGCAACGCGCCGCACGACCGGGCCCGCCACCGCATGGTGATCGACACGGCGACCGGCGTGGTCGCCACGGACGACCGCTACGGCCAGCGCAGCGCCGCGGTGCGCGCGCTCTCCACCTTCTATCCGCTGCACATGGGCACGTACTTCGGCCTGCCCGGCCGCATCGCGGTCACCGCAGCGGCCCTGGCACTGCCGCTTTTCGCCGTGACGGGCTGGATGCTCTACCTCGGCCGGCGCCACCAGCGCAGGGAGGCCGAGGCCGCCCGGCAGGCCGTGGCGGTGCCGGCCGGTCCCCTCGCCGCCACCAGTTCCGCGAAGGCAGCGGACACCGTCCTGGTGGCCTACGCCAGCCAGTCGGGAACGGCCGAGCGCATCGCCCAGCAGACGGCAGCGGCCCTGCACCAGTCCGGCCTGCCTTCGCAGGTCAGCGCGCTGCAGCATCTCGCGCCGGAAGACCTCGCGGGCCATGCGCGCATCCTGGTCGTGGCCAGCAGCTTCGGCGAAGGCGAACCGCCGGACACGGCACGGCGCTTCATGCGCCTCCTGCAGCGCGGACCGGCGCTGGGAGTCCAGCCGCTCGCATCCGCGCGCTACGCGCTGCTGGCGCTCGGCGACCGGCACTACGCGCACTTCTGTGGCTTCGGCCACGCCCTGGATGGAGAACTGCGCCGCTGGGGAGCGCAGCCCCTGTTCCCGCTGATCGAGGTGGACGGCGGCGATGCCGGCGCCCTGGCCCGCTGGCGCGAAGCGCTCACGGCGCTGGACGGCGCGAGAGCCTGGGCAGCCGACGCCCCCGCCCTGCAGGCCCTGCCCCCTTCAGCGGACCTGGAGTCCTGGCGGCTCGAAAGCCGTGAAACGCTCAATCCTGGCAGCCTGGGCAACCCTCTGGTGGAGATCACGCTGAAGCCCGCAGTGGCCGGCACCCCGTTCCACTGGCCGGCCGGGGCCCTCGTGGACCTGCTGCCCCGCCAGCCCGCGGATGCGGTCGAGCGCTGGCTGCACGAGGCAGGCCTCGACGGCCAGTTCAACGTACAGGCCGGCGGAGCGCCCGAGCCGCTGGCCGACGTGCTGGCGCGGAGCGTGTTGCCCGCCCTGCCGCTACCGGAGCGCCTTCATCCACAGGCCTGCGCGGATGCGCTCATTCCCCTCGCACCGCGCACCTATTCCATCGCGTCCCTGCCCGAAGACGGTGCACTGCAGCTGCTGGTGCGCCAGGAGCGGCATGCGCAGGGCCTGGGCATCGCGTCCGGCTGGCTGACCGCGCATGCCCCGCTGGGCAGCATCCAGACGCTGCGCTTCGTCGAGAACCCGTGCTTCGGCATTGAAGGCACAGAAGGACGCCCCTGCCTTTTCATCGGCAACGGCTCCGGGCTGGCGGGCCTGCGATCGCTGCTGCGCGCCCGCGTGCGCGCCGGGCAGCAGCGCAACTGGCTGCTCTTCGGCGAGCGGCAGCGCACGGCCGACACCCTGTGCGCCGAAGAAATCGCGCGCTGGCAGGACCAGGGCTGCCTTCCGCGCCTGGACCGGGTGTTCTCCCGCGACGCCGATGCCCCGCACCGCTATGTGCAGGATGCCCTGCGGACGGCCATGCCGGAACTGCGGCGGTGGCTGGACGATGGGGCCGTGGTGTTCGTGTGCGGCAGCGCCGAAGGCATGGGCGCCGGCGTGGACCACGTGCTCTCCGACGCGCTGGGCGCCGAAGGCATGGACGCGCTCATCGACGCCGGCCGCTACCGGCGCGACGTCTACTGACGGGCTGCGGCGCGGTTCCTGCCCGCAGCCGCCCTTTCAGCGCAGCTCGCCGTACTGGGTGTTGCTCAGATCCGGGGCCGCCCGGTCATGGCCAGGCATTTCGGTGTCCTCGAAACCAGGTGCCGAAGGTGCGGGCGGCAGCAGCGGCCCGGACCGTACCGTGGTACCCGGCACGCTGGCCGCCGCAGGCTGGGCGCGGCCCGTGGCAGCGGCGCTGCCCAGCGCACGCCGGAAGGCCGCGACTTCGTCCGCATCGATCGGTTCGTAGCCCTTGCCAGGCGCTGCACCCGGCCGGGCGCCTTCCGCCGGCACGGACGGCGCCAGGGAAGGAGGTATTTCGCGCGGAGCCAGCAGCGACACCGGTTCGGCGATCGCAGGCGCAAGCACGGGAGCAGGGGCGGGATCGGGCGCGGTGCGGGGCGGCAGCAGGGGCGCCGGGGCCGAAGCCGCGCCCGGCTTCGGATGCGTGTGTCCCGGGACGGGGCCGGCGTGCGCCGGCGCGAGCGAGGGATGCGGCGCGCCGTGCCCCGGCACCCCTACCGCCACATGGTCGTTGATGCGCCAATAGACGGCCGTGACGAGAATGTCGAAGCGCGACTTCGCGGTCTGCGCGATCAGGGCCTCGATCTCGCTCAGGCGCGCGGTCTCTCCGCCATATTCACGTCCCAGGTCGATCATCACCAGGAACTGCCGGCCCCGCTGGTCGAGCGACAGCACCTTGAACTTGTAGCCCGCCGACAGCACGCTCGCGCGCACCATGGCGTCGCGCACCACCGTGTAGAGCAGCTCGCGCCGCTCCATGCGCTCGTTCTTGCGGTTGGCGGCATGGTCGGCCGGCGCCGGCGGCACGGCCGGCCGGCCGCTGCGTCCGGGCATGAGCGGCACCGTGGCATCCGCGTTCAGCAGCCCGGCCGGCTCCACCGCAGGGCGTGGCCGGGACGAGGGCTTTTTGCGGGAAAACCAGCTGAACAGCGACATGCGGAGGGCCTTCTTGTCAGGATGCGGGCGAATGGCGCGAGTGTAGCTGCGGCTCTCCCTCCGGCCAGGCCCCCAGGCAGGAACCTGGCGGCGCGGTCATCGTCCCGGTGCCCGGGTGTCAGGTTGCCGCAACACGGCGCCGCCGGTTGCCCAGGCGCCGGGCCAGCACCGAGCCCGCCGCCATCGCCAGCGCCAGGGCCACGGCCGGCTGCCGGTTCGACAGCTCGGAAAACCGCAGCGCCGTGAGCGTCCACAGCTTGCTGGGCGAACCGGCCTGCACCGTGGCGCTGCGCGGCCGGTGCGAGAAGAAAGCCCCCTCGCCCACCACGGACCCCGCGCCCACGATGGCCAGCCGCAGGCGGCCCTTCTCGTCCTCGTAATGCACGCTGCAGTTGCCGCTCTCGATGAAATACAGCGTCCGGTCCTGCACCCCCTGGGTGAAGAGGGTATGGCCCGCCTCCACCTGCATGGGCAGCAGGTAGCCGGCCAGCAGGTCCCACTGCTCCGGCGTGAACGGGTTGTGCAGCCCATCCTCCGCCGTGGACTGGGACACGGCCTGCACGAGGCCGCCGAGGTCGGCCTGCAGCACGGTCGAGGAAGCGGGAGGGGTGGAAGACAGCACGGCATTCATGGTGGCGGGACGGTATCCCCCCACGCCCCGGCACACAAGGCAGGATTACGTCTTTTTACACACGCGATCCACCCCGCGGAAACCGGCCTCCGCGCGCGCTATTTCCCGATGCAGAAGCTCGAGAAGATGACCCCCAGCAGATCGTCGGACGTGAATTCCCCGGTGATGGCATTGAGCGCCTGCTGCGCCAGCCGCAGTTCCTCGGCCAGCAGATCGAGCGCTGGGCCGTCGGACTCCAGTTGCGCCGCCGCTTCCATCAGGTGCGCATCCACCGCCTGCAGCGCTTCCAGATGGCGGGCACGGGCGGTGTAGATGCCCTCGGGCGCGGACTGCCAGCCGGCGATGTCCAGCAGCACGCGCCGCAGCCCGTCCAGACCCTCGCCCGTACGCGCGGACAGGCGCACGGTGGCCGCGCGGCCGGGGATACCCGTCGCGCCTGCGGAGCCTTCTGCGCGATCACTCTTGTTCCACACATCGACCACGGGCACCTGCGCTGGCGCCATGCCGGCGAGGCGGGCCGCGATCTCCGCATCCGCCGCTTCGTACTCCGGCTGGCCCGCGCGTGTGAGGTCGTGCAGAAACAGCACCGCGTCGGCTGCGGCGATCTCCTGCCAGGCGCGCTCGATGCCGATCCGCTCCACCTCGTCATCGCTCTCGCGCAGGCCCGCCGTGTCGATCACGTGCAGCGGCACGCCCTCGATCTGGATGGTCTGCTGCACCTTGTCGCGCGTAGTACCGGCGATCGGCGTCACGATGGCCAGTTCGGCACCCGCGAGCGCATTCAGCAACGAACTCTTGCCCGCATTGGGCTGACCCGCGATCACCACCTTGATGCCCTCGCGCAGCAGCGCGCCCTGCCGCGTGCGGCCCATCACCTCCTCCAGCGTGCGCTGCAGCGCCGCCAGCTGGCCATGGGCATCCGCCTTGCGCAGGAAGTCGATTTCCTCCTCGGGAAAGTCGAGCGTGGCCTCCACCAGCATGCGCAGGTGCACCAGCGCGTCACGCAGCCGGTGGATCTCGTCGGAGAATGCGCCCGCCAGCGACCTGCTCGCGCTGCGCGCGGCGGCCTCGGTGCTGGCGTCGATCAGGTCGGCGATCGCCTCGGCCTGCGCGAGGTCGATCTTGTCGTTCAGGAAGGCACGCTCGGTGAACTCGCCGGGCCGTGCCAGCCGCAGGCCGGGCAGGCGCGGCCGGCCCGTGGCACGGTCCGGCTCGCCGGCAGCCTGCAGGCAGCGGGCCAGCAGCAGCTGCAGCACCACGGGGCCGCCGTGCGCCTGCAGCTCCAGCACATCCTCGCCGGTGTAGCTGTGGGGCGCGGGAAAGTACAGCGCCAGCCCCTGGTCGATGGACTGCCCCGCGGCATCGCGGAACGGCAGGTAAGTGGCCTCGCGCGGGCGCAGCACACGCCCGCACAGCGCCTCCACCAGCGGGCCGACCCCGCGGCCCGACACGCGCACGATGCCCACGGCGCCCCGCCCCGGTGCGGTGGCGATGGCGGCGATGGGATCGGTGTGGCGGGGCAGCATGGGCGGAACGGCCGCGGGGCGGCGGCGGGCGATGAGGGGGAGGCGCGCATGATAAGCCCGCCCCCTGCCCCGGCTGCCTGCCGCCTCCCCCACCCCGGGCCAGGGCACGGGGACTGGAGCCGGGCCCGCCAGCCGGGCTTACTTGATGGTGGTCCAGGCAGGCATCGGGCGGTCGTCCGCACGGTGCGGCGTGTCCATGCCCTTGCGCATCGCCCAGGGGCGGATCTGGTGGTGCAGCGGCAGGTAGTAGTACTCGTCCTTGACCAGCTTCAGGGCATCGGCGATCAGCGCGTCCCGCTTGGCCGGGTCCATCTCCACCTTGATCTGGCCGATCATGCCGTCGAGCTTGGCATCGCTGAAGCGGCCGCCGTTATAGACCCCCGCCGCGGTCTTGCCGTCCTTCGTGGACATCAGCGAATCCAGCGAATAGAGCGCGTCGAACGTGGCCACGCCCCAGCCGAACAGGTAGGCATTCACGTCGTTGTTCATCACGCGGGTGACGAACTGCGACATCGGCGCCGTCTGCAGCGTGGTCTTCACGCCGATGCGCGTCCACATGGCCGTCACGGCCTGGCAGATCGCCTCGTCGTTCACATAGCGGTCGTTCGGGCAGTCGAGCTTGATCGCGAAGCCGCTGGGGTAGCCGGCATCGGCCAGCAGCTTCTTCGCGGCCTCGACGTCGTATTTGGAGGCGCGCTCTTCCAGGCTCTTGCTCCAGCCGTGCACCATCGGCGCCACCATGGTGCCGGTGGGCACCGAGAGGTTGCGCATGGTGCGGCTGTGGATGGTCGCGGAATCGATCGCCTGGTAGAGCGCCTGGCGCACGCGCTTGTCCTTGAGCGGGTTCTTGCCCGGGGTGCCCGCGCCGGGCAGCTCATCGCGGAACTGGTCCAGGCCCAGGTAGATGGTGCGGTTCTCGGCCCCCTCGATCAGCTTGATGTCGGGGCTGGACTTCATGCGTGCCAGATCCTGCGGCGGCGGATCGGGCACGAAGTCCACCTGGCCCGAGATGAGCGCGGCCGAGCGCGTGGCCGCCGACTTGATGGGCGTGAACACCACCTCGTCGATGTTGCCCGTCGGCTTGTCCCACCAGTTCGGGTTCTTCTTGAGCGTGACCTTCACGTCGGGCTGCCAGCCCACCATGATGAAGGGCCCGGTCCCGTTGGCGTTGCGCGAGGCGTAGTTCTCTTCCTTGCCCGCGTAGTCCTGTGCCTTCGCCGAGTTGTTCTTCTCGGCCCAGGCCTTGTTCATGATGCGCGCCTCGGTCAGCTCGCGCAGCAGCACCGGGCTGGGTCCCTTGAGGATCAGGTCCACAGTGAAGTCGTCCACCTTCTTCACTTCCTTCACGCTCTGCACCGACGACTGCATGTTGGACGGCGGCGTCATCGCCCGCGTGAGCGAGAACACCACGTCGTCCGCCGTGAACGGGGCGCCGTCGTGGAACTTGACCCCCTTGCGCAGTTCGAAGCGCACCTGCGTGGGCGAGACCTGCGTCCATTTCGTCGCCAGCGCGGGCTCGACCTGGTAGGTCTTGTCATAGCGCACGAGGCTCTCGTACACCTGCTGCAGGAAGGCATGCGTGGTCTGGTGGTTCTGCGCGTGCGGATCCACGGTCAGGATGTCGTTCGCGCCGGCCCAGCGCAGGGTGGCCGCATGCGCGGCTCCGGCGCCGAGGAGCACGGCGAGGGCGATCGTTCCGAGGGATAAATTCAAACGCTGCTTCATCTGCAAGCCTCCAGTCAAAGGGGGTCGATGGGAAGACCACTAGCCTAGCAATCCTCGTACCCAAAAGACAACGGCCACACGCAGGTGGCCGTTGGGGATTGCCCGGATGGCGCGCCGAAAAAAGGCGTCCGGGTCACGCAGCGAAGCGGATCAGTTCACGTCAGCGGAACTTCGGCAGGTTGAACTGCGGCGGCACGCCCATGCGCTTGTTGATGATCCACTGCTGGGCGATCGACAGGATGTTGTTCGTCAGCCAGTACATCACCAGGCCAGCCGGGAAGAAGAAGAACATCACGCTGAAGATCAGCGGCATGAACCACATCATCTTGGCCTGCATCGGGTCCGGCGGCGCGGGGTTGAGCGCGGTCTGCAGCAGCGAGCTGGCCGTCATCAGCAGGGGCAGGATGAAGTACGGGTCGGGCGAGGACAGGTCGTGGATCCATCCGATCCAGGGCGCATTGCGCATTTCCACGCTCGACAGCAGCACCCAGTACAGCGCGATGAACACCGGGATCTGGATCACGATGGGGAAGCAGCCACCCATCGGGTTGACCTTCTCCTCGCGGTAGATGCGCATCATCTCCTGCTGCATCTGCTGCGGTTTGTCCTTCAGGCGCTCGCGCATCTCCATGATCTTCGGATTGATGGCCTTCATCTTGGCCATGGAGGCATACGCCTTGGCGTTGAGCCAGTAGAAGGCGATCTTGAGCAGCAGCACCAGGCCCACGATGGACCAGCCCCAGTTGTTCAGGATCTTGTGCAGCTGCTCCAGCAGCCAGTAGAGCGGCTTGGCCAGAATCGTGAGCCAGCCGTAGTCCTTCACCAGCTCCAGGCCGGGCGACAGCTTCTCCAGCATCGTCTCGATCTGCGGGCCGGCGAACAGGCGCGCGTCCAGCGTCTTCGACTGGCCCGGAGCGATCTCGCCTACCGAGGTGATCATGCCCACCGAATAGAGGTTGGTGTCCACCTTGCGCACGAACAGGTCGCGCTGGATGCCGTCGGCCAGCAGCCAGGCGGTGGCGAAATAGTGCTGCACCATGGCCACGTAGCCGTTGGTGGACGACTTGTCGATCTCGGCCTTGCCGCTCTCGATGTCCTTGAACTCGACCTTGTGGTACTTCTTGGCCTCGGTATAGACGGCCGGGCCGGTGAAGGTGGAGTAGAACGACGACTCTCCCGGCGGCTTGTTGCCGTCGCGCACCAGCTGCATGTACAGCTGCGGAGACACCGGCGCCGTGCCCGTGTTCAGCACCTCGTGCTTCACGGCGATGTCATATGCGCCGCGCTTGAGCGTCCAGGTCTTGACCAGCTTCACGCCGCCCAGGTCCGGAGACTCGAAGCGGATGCTGATGTCGTTCTGCCCGTCCTGCAGGGTGCGGTTGCCCGGCACCACGGCCATGGGCGTCTTGTGCGTGGGATAGCCGGCCCCCCCGATCAGGCCGGTCTGCGCCACGTAGACGCGCTGGGCGCTGTCGTCCAGCAGCGTGAACGGGCGGGACTTGTCCGCCATGTCGGGATAGCCCAGCAATTCGCCGTGCGTGAGGGTGCCGCCTTCGCTGTCGAAGGTCAGGCGCAGCACGTCCGTGGTGACGGTGACGCGCTCGCGCTGCGCAGCAGGGGCCGCGGCCGCGGTGCCGCCCGGCGGCACCCCCTGCGCGCCCGCAGCGGGC